>NC_017093.1:2924488-5848977 GCF_000284295.1 Actinoplanes missouriensis 431
GCAACACCACGCCGCGCACCGTCGTGGCGTACCCCTGATCCATCGGTAGGGCGACGCGGGGCGCGGTGTTGCCGGCCCCGCGTCGCGCTGCTATCGGCGCACCGCCAGCGCGGACAGGATCTCGTAGACGGTGTGCGCCGCCGCGATGCCGGTGATCTCGGCGTGGTCGTAGGCCGGCGCCACCTCGACGACGTCCGCGCCGACCAGGTTGAGCGTGCCGAAGCTGCGCAGGACCGCGAGCAGTTCCCGGCTGGTCATGCCGCCCGCCTCCGGGGTGCCGGTGCCGGGCGCGAACGCCGGGTCGAGCACGTCGATGTCGATGGAGAGATAGACCGGGCGCTCACCCACCCGGTCCTGGATGCGTTCGGCGATGCCGCGCGCGCCCAGGTCGTCGATCTCGACGCTCGGCACGATCTGGAAGCCCAGTTCGGCGTCGTCGGTGAGGTCCCGGGTGGAGGCTGATGTCCACGCCGCCGGCGACATCGCGCAGCGGACCCTCGATCAGCGGCGGATAGTTCGCGAAGAGCAGCCCGAGGATCGCGGCCGGGATCCACGCCGCCATGCCGCGCCAGTTCACGCCGCCGGAGAGGCCGCCGAGGAACGCCACGGCGATGAGCAGCACGGCGTACCAGGCGGGGGAGATGTTGATCAGGGCGACGATGTAGTCGGCCTCGCCGGGTGTTGCGTACCAGGGGATCTTTGTTTCGTGGAAAGGTCAGGAGCGAAAAACATGCGTGTACGCCGGATCGTCGACCTGTCCGTGCCCGTCGGCCCCCAGACGCAGGTCTACCCGGGTGATCCGGTGCCGCGGCTGACCACCCACGCGACGGTCGAGGCCGACGGCTTCAACCTGCTGCACCTGGACATGGGCTCGCAGACCGGCACCCACGTGGACGCGCCGTTCCACTTCGACTCGACGGCCCCGCGGCTGCACGAGCTCGACCTCGCGCTGTTCACCGGCCGGGGCGTCGTGCTCGACGTGCGCGGCCTCGCCCCGCGGGCCCCGATCACCTGGGACCTGCTCGACCCGGCCGGGCTCGGACCCGGCGTCATCGCGCTGATCTGCACCGGCTGGTCCGCGCAGTACGGGACGCCCGGGTACTTCGATCACCCGTACCTCGATGCCGGCGCCTGCCGCCGGATGCTCGACCTCGGCGTGCGCACGTTCGCCATCGACGCCATCAACATCGACGAGACGCCGTCCGAGATCGGTTACCCGGTGCACCACCTGATCGCCCGGGCCGGCGGCGTCATCGGCGAGAACCTCCGCGGCCTCGAGCGGGTCGACTTCCCGGACCCCCTGGTGTCCCTGCTGCCGATCGCCTTGGAGAATGCGGACGGGGCGCCGGTCCGGGCGGTCGCGATGCAGCTGGAGAAATGATGGCAGGCCAGGTACGACGCGTGGCCCAGCCGCCGGCCTCCGCGGCGGCGATCGGCGGACGGCTGCGCGCCGCCCGCCAGGCCCGCGGGCTCACCCTGCAGCAGGTCGCCGATGCCACCAGCCTGAACAAGGGTTTCATCAGCCGGCTGGAACGCGACGAGGTCTCCCCGTAGGTGGCGTCCCTCATCGCGATCTGCGAGGTCCTCGGCATCCGGGTCGGCACGCTGTTCGAGCCACCGGCCACCTCCCTGGTCCGCGCCGGCGAGGGCCGCCCCATCAACTTCGGCGGCAGCAAGGTCAACGAGCTGCTGCTGACCCCCGGCACCCAGTCGCATCTGCAGGTCATCCACTCGACGGTCGAGCCCGGCGGCAGCGGCGGCGACGAGCTGTACACGCTCGACTGCGACGTCGAGTTCGTCTACGTCACCCGTAGCCGGCTGCGCCTCACCCTCGCCGAGGAGTCGGTGCTGGTCGACGCCGGCGACGCCTTCACCTTCCCCGGGCGCGAGCCGCACACCTGGGCCAACGCGGGTGACGGCGACGAACAGTGCCAGGTCATCTGGGCGCTCGCCCCGGCGCCCTGAGCCGGCCGGGCCACGGCTCGCCGGGGGCGGCGACCGCGATGCAACCGATGTGCCACTAAGTGGGGTGACGACTCCGGTCGATCTGTCTGTCGACGGGACTTCCGCGAACGACGGGAACGGACACCATGACCACAGCCACAGCACGTCGCCCCTGGGGAGACCTCCCGGTCGGTGTCAAGATCATGACCGCGGTGCTGGTGGCTGTGGGTGTCTCCGCCGGCGCGACCGGCGCGACCCTCTACGAGACGCACCGGGTCAGCGACGCGGGCAACGAGATCTACACCGACAACGTGCAGTCCATGGTGGTCGCCTCCGACCTGCGTGACACGTTCCGTCTGCTGCGCCTCGATCAGAACGGTCTGGCGCTGCTCGCCGGCGACAAGGAGGCCATGGCGGAGAAGGCCCAGGACATCGAGGACGACATCGCCGCCCTCGACGACCTGCTCACCGAGTACAGCCCCGGCGCGGCCTCGCAGGAAGCGGTCGCCGGATTCACCGAGCAACTCGCCACCTACACCGGCATCGCCGAGAGCAAGATGATCCCGGCCGCGCTCGCGGGCGACATCGCCACCTACGTCGCCCTCAAGGACGGCGAGGCCAACGACTCCTACGAAGCGTGCAAGGCGCTGCTCAAGGAGATGCTCACGGCCGAGCAGACCCAGGCGGCCGCGCGGGCAGCCGAGCTCAACGACACCTACCGTACGGCGATCGTCGTCTCGCTCTCCACGCTCGCCCTCGCGCTGCTCGCCGGCGTCGTCCTCGCGCTCTGGATCGCCCGTGGCATCAGCCGTCCGCTGCGGGCGGTGGCCGCCTCGCTCGGCCGGGTCGCCGAGGGGGACCTGACCGCGGAGGTCATCGATCCCGGAACGCGCGACGAGGTCGGCACCATGGCCCGCGGTCTCAAGGCCTCGCTGGACTCGATGCGGGCCAGCGTCGCCGAGGTGCTGGAGCAGGCGGGCCGTCTCGCCGCGGCCTCCGGCGACCTGAACCACGTCGCCGGGCAGATCGAGAAGGACGCCGCGGGCAACGCGACCCGCTCGGAGACCGCGGCGAACGCCGCCAACGACGTCGCGCTGAGCGTGAGCACCGTCGCGGCGGCGAGCGAGGAGATGACCGCGGCCATCGCCGACATCTCCCGCAGCGCGGCGGGCGCGGTCGAGGTCGCGCAGCAGGCGCTCACCACCGCGGCGCAGACCAACGCGTCGGTGGCCGCTCTCGGTGAGGCCAGCATGGAGGTCGGTGACGTGGTCAAGGTGATCAACAGCATCGCCGAGCAGACCAACCTCCTCGCGCTGAACGCGACGATCGAGGCGGCCCGCGCCGGCGAGGCCGGTAAGGGCTTCGCGGTGGTGGCGACCGAGGTCAAGGACCTGGCGCAGGAGACCGCCAAGGCGACCGACGAGATCAGCCGCAAGGTGCAGGCCATCCAGAACAGCAGCCGTGAGGCGGCGGACGCGCTCGGCCAGATCAGCGGAATCTTCGAGCGGATCAACGAGCACCAGATGACTGTCGCCTCCGCGGTGGAGGAGCAGACCGCCACCACCCAGGAGATCACCCGCAGCGTCGGTCAGGCGTCCAGCGGTGTGGACGACATCGCCCGCAGCGTCGGCGAGGTCTCGGCCACCGCCGAGCAGTCCCGCGCGAACGCCGGCCGTGCCGCCGGAGCCGCCGGGGACCTCGCCGCGCTGGCGGCCTCCCTGGACCGGGCCGTGTCCCGCTTCCGCGTCTGACCCTGTTGATCCCCGGCTACGGTGGCGGTTGCCGCCGTGGCCGGGGCCTCAGCGTTCCGGGATGTCCAGGGCGCGCAGCCGCTCGGTGGCGTCCCGGTCGATGCTGGTCCGCACGACGGAGCCGTCCGCCGACGGGACGCCGCCGTCGAACATGCTCACGATCATGACGATGATCAGCAGCGGCATGAGGACGGTCCGCAGCAGCATCGCCCAGCAGGCCTTCCGGCCGATGCGGCCGCCGTCGCGCACCCGGACCAGCCGCGTGCCGGTCAGGATCGCGCCGAGCCCGCGGCCGTTGCCGTAGCACAGCCCGTAGAGCATCGGGACGATCACCAGCAGCGTGAGCGCCAGCAGGGTCACCGTGGTGTCGGACAGGTCGGCCGAGGCGGTCGCGCCGGCCATCACGACGAAAGCGGCCGCGACCCCGGCGGCGAACACCAGAAAATCGACGAACCACGACAGGGTACGGGCGATCAGGCCGGCCTCGACGTACAGCTCACCGGTCTCGAAGGCGGCGATCCGCTTGGCGGCCCGGCGGCCGAGAACCGGCGCGGCCAGCTCCTGGGCGATCTCCAGCCGGGTCTGGCGTGCGGTGCCGGAAACCGTCACGGCTCTCCTCTTTCCTCGCGACAGGCTGATCCGGCGACAGGCTAGTGCAGCCCGGCAACGCCCCGGCGCTCGCCGTGCGTAAGGGTGGCGGGCGGCGGGTACCGGAAAGCATGTTCACCGGCCGGGTCCTCCCGGCCGGGGTGTCAGCGACCGAGAGGAACCCGCCATGAACTCCGCCGTGAGCACTGCCGTGCGGACCGGACTGCCGCTGGTGACCAGCGCGGCCACCGCTTTCGTGATGCGCAAGACCCGCCTGCCGGTCATCGCCACCCCGGTGGTCAGCCTGGTCGTCGGCGGCGCCGTGGCGAAGCTGGCCCAGCGCATCCGCTGACGCCCCGGATGTCAGCGGTCATCGCCCGGCCCCGACCGCGACGACGCGGTTGGTCAGCGTCCCGAGTTGCGGGCAGTGGATCTCGATGGTGTCGGCGGGGCGGGCCGTGAAAGCGGCGTCGGGCACCACGCCGGTGCCGGTCAGCAGCACCGCCCCGGCCGGGAAGCTCAGCGCCCGGAACAGCCAGCCGGCCAGGTCGGTGAAGCTGCGCGCCATCGCCGCGGTGGTGGTCGTGGCGGCGTACGCCTCCCGGCCGTCGCGCAGCACCCGCAGGCCGATGTCGAACGGGCCGGGTCCGGCCGCCCAGCTCGGCACGATCGCCGGGCCGAGCGCGCAGGACCGGTCGTAGATCTTGGCCTGTGGCAGGTAGAGCGGGTTCTCACCCTCGATCGACCGGCTGCTCATGTCGTTGCCGAGGGTGTAGCCGAACACCTCGCCGGCCGCGTTGAGCACCAGGCCGATCTCGGCTTCGGGCACGTCCCAGCCGGAGTCGGCGCGGATCCCGACCGTGTCCTGGTCGCCGACGACGCGCCACGGGCTGGCCTTGAAGAAGATCTCCGGGCGGTCGCTGTCGTAGACGTGGTCGTAGAGCGCGCCGTGGCCGGACTCCTCCCGGCGCCCGTCGCGGCTGCGCCGGTAGGTGACCCCGGCCGCCCAGATCTCCTGCCGGTCGACGGGTGGGAGGCAGGCTCCCGGCGGGAAACCGCCCGCGCCGGGGACGGCGGCCTCGACCATGGCCCGGGCCTCATCGAGCGGCCCGGCGAGCAGGTCGGCCAGAGTGCCACCGAGCTCCGCCCAGCCGCCGTCCTGGCACACTGTCCAGCGTGACCCGGCGCCAACACGCAGGTGGTGAAGGGATATCGGCATGTGACCCTCCGAAAGGACTATCGACGTGGCCCGTGTGGTACCGGCGGTCATCCGCGCGCTCGACATCCTCGAACTGTTCCTGGACCGGCCGGAGCTGTCGGCCCGTGAGGTGACCGAGCGGCTCGACCTGCCCCGGACCACCGTCCACGAGCTGCTGGTGACGCTGGTGGAGCGGGGATATCTGATCGTCGTCCCGGGGCAGCCGGTGCGGTACCGGCTCGGCATGCCGTTGTTCCAGCTCGGTTCGGCGTTCGCCGGGCGGCTCGATCTGGTCCGCGAGGCGCAGAGCGTGACACGGGACGTGGCGGCCGCCTGCGACGAGGCGGTTCACGTGGCCGTGCTGGACGGCGCCGACGTCGTCTATCTCGTCAAGGTGGACAGCACCCACCCGGTGCGGATGGTCTCCGCGGTGGGGCGCCGGCTGCCCGCCCACTGCACGGCGGTCGGCAAGATCCTGCTGGCGGCGCTCGACCGGCCGGCGCTGGACGGCGTGCTCGCGAAGGGCCCCCTCGCGAGCATGACGCCGGCCAGCATCACCGACGCGGAGCGGCTGCGGGCGCATCTCGAGCAGGTCCGCGCCGAGGGCGTCGCGGCCGACGTCGGCGAGTCCGACACCGCGATGCGCTGCGTCGCCGCGGGGGTCCGGGACCACGCGGGCCGGGTGGTCGCCGCGATGAGCGTGTCGGCGCCGATCATCCGCTGGACCCCGCAGTCGCCGGAGAAGTGGACCGCTCTGGTGCGCGAGGGGGCGGCCACGCTCTCCGCCCGGCTGGGGTATCGCACCACTTCGCACTGATCGGATTCGCACTGATCGAAACATTGACACCTCTCGTAGGTGTGTCCTAGCGTCGCGTCCACCTGGTTCGGTATATCGAACCACGTTCGAAATCTCGAACAAAGGGGTGAGCGGCCATGGAGAGACGCGACTTCCTGGGAATGGGCATCGGGGTGCTCGGCGCGGCAGGCCTGGCCGCGTGCGGCAGCGGGTCCGAGTCCCCGTCCCCGGCCCCGGCGGAGGTGCCGAAGGAACTGCTCGACGCCGCCGCGGGACTCAAGGGCTCCGCGATGGGCATGCTGTCGCAGAAGCTGTACTCGACGGCGGCCAACGAGGCGCTCGACGCCTCGATCCGGAAATTCGCCGAGGCCAGCGGGACGAAGATCGAGAACAGCCTGGTCCAGGCCGACGCCGGCGACGTGGTCGCGAAGATCGACGCTGAGGTCAAGGGCGGTGTGGCCCGCGACCTGGCGTTCATGACCGACTCCCGGTTCATCGCGCAGTTCCACGCGCTGGGCGACCTGGAGGACGTGACCGAGACCGTCGAGGCGCTGACCGCCCGGTACGGCGAGCCCTGCGCCGAGGCCAAGAACTTCTGCGTCTTCGACGGCAAGTGGTACGCGATCCCGTACCACTTCATCGGGATCGGATCGTTCCTGCGCAAGGACTGGATGCAGGAAAAGGGGATCACGCCCAAGGACTCCTACAGCTGGGAGGAGCTGCGTGACGTCTGCCTGGCGATCTCCGACCCGGGCAAGCGCCGCTTCGGCTGGGGGATGTCCGTCAACCGCTCCGGCGACGGCAACGGCATGATCGAGGCGCTGATCAACGCGTACGGCGGGGCGATCGCCTCCAACGACGGCCGCAAGGTCACCTTCGACTCCCCGGAGACCGTGCAGGCGGTCACCTTCCTCGGCGACATCTACACCGACCCGAAGTACAAGCCGATGCTGCCGCCCGGCGTGGACAGCTGGACCGACACCAGCAACAACGAGAACTGGCTGGCCGGCGTCCTCGGATACACCCGCAACAGCTTCAGCGTCTACGCCGACTCCAAGACCAAGAAGAACCCGGTGTACGACCGGACGCACGTCTTCTCCGACTGCACCGGCCCGGCCACCGACACGTCGCTGCTGCTCGGCCAGTCGCAGGGCTTCGTCGTGTTCAAGGGCGCGAAGAACGGCGCCCTGGCCCGGCTCCTGGCGCAATACCTGATCACCGCGCCCGCGCTGGTCGGCGTCGCGAAGGAGGCGCCCGGCCTGGCGATGCCCGCCTGGGCGAAGGTGTGGGACGCCGACCCGTTCTTCGCGAGCGGCGACCCCGCGTTCCCGATGCTGCGCACCATGTCCCAGCAGTCACTGCCGCTCAAGACCGCGAACGGCCTGAGCTTCCCGCAGAAGGCCAGCGCCGGGCAGCAGGCCGTCATCGCGGCCTACGTGCTGACCGACATGATGCAGCAGGTCGTGCAGGGGGCGGCGCCCGCGAAGGCGGTCACCGACGCGGACGCCAGGATGAAGCAGATCTTCGCCCAGCAGGGGCTGCCGCAGTGAGCTCGGTCCGCACCCCACCGGCCCCGGTGGTGAGGGAGCCATTACCACCGGGGCCTGGCTCCCTCACCCCGGCCGAACGGCGGCTGGGCCGCGACTGGCGGCTCGCGGCGCTGTTCCTGACACCCACCGCCGTCCTCGTCGGCGCGCTGGTGCTGGTGCCGATCATTCAGTCGTTCGTCACCAGCACCACCGAGCGGCACGGCGCGGCGAGCGTCTTCGTCGGTCTCGACAACTATCGGGCGCTCGCCGGGGACGCGCAGTTCCGTACCGGCGTGGTGAATTCGTTCGTCTTCACGGCGTACGCCGAAGTCTTCAAGGTCGTTCTGGGTCTGGCCGCGGCTCTGCTGCTGCACCGGGTGCGCCGTGGCCGCGCGCTGCTGACCGGGCTGCTGCTGGTGCCGTGGGTGGTGCCGACGGTGGTCACGGCGTTCAGCTGGCGCGCTCTGCTCGACCCGATCTTCGGCAGCGTCAACACGCTGCTCACCGCCTCGGGCATCGGCCCGCTGCTGGCGAGTCTGCATCTGGTGGACAGCTGGCCGGCCGGCTGGCTGTCCGACCCGGGGCTGGCCATGCCGTCGGTGATCCTGGTCAACGTCTGGAAGGGGGTGCCGTTCTTCACCGTCTGCTTCCTCGCCGGGCTCAAGGCGATCCCGGCCGAGCACTACGAGGCCGCCACCATCGACGGGGCCTCGTCGTGGCAGCAGCTGCGGCACGTCACGCTGCCCGGCCTGCGCCACGTGATCACCGTGACGGTCACCCTGTCGTCGATCTGGACGTTCAACAACTTCGACCTCATCTGGCTGCTCACCCAGGGCGGCCCGGGTGACGTGACAGCGCCGTACGTGCTGGTCGCCTACTCCAAGGCGATCCTGCAACTGCAGTACGGCGCGGGCGCGGCCGCCACGCTGATCATGCTGCCGATCATCGCCGGCCTGGTGTTCGTCCTGGTCCGGCTGCTGCGCCAGGACTCCGGCAACCGGCCACCACGACTGTCCGGCCGCACCCGCGCGGCGCTGAAATGGGGCGTCACCGCGCTCGTCACGGGCCTGCTCCTCGGGGCGTCGCCGGAGATCTTCTGGCGGGCCGCGGTGGTCCTCGCGGTGATCCTGCTGATCGCGGCCGCGGTCGGGCGGGCGGCGTCCGCATCCCCGGCGCTGTCGCGAGCCGGGTCGGCGCTCGCGCTGGCCGGGCTGCTCGTCTTCGTGCTCGGTCCGATGTACTGGATCGCGGTCACCGCGTTCAAATCGGAGAGCCAGATCGTCTCGCGCGTCAGCGACCTGTGGCCGGCGCCGTGGACCCTCGAACAGTTCGGCGCGCTCGTCGCCAACCAGCCGTTCGGCCGCTGGTACCTCAACACGATCATGGTGTCGGCGGCGTCGACCGCGGTGGCGCTGGTCTGCGCCGCCCTGGGCGGGTACGCGCTGGCCCGGCTGCGGTTCCGCGGCGCCCAGGGCTTCACCGTGACGGTACTGCTCACCTACGTGATGCCCGGCGCGCTGCTGTTCATCCCGCTCTACCAGCTGCTCATCGAGACCCGGCTGACCGACTCGCTGTGGTCGCTGGTGCTCACCTACCCGACGTTCACGCTGCCGTTCGCCACCTGGCTGCTGACCGGCTACTTCGCGTCGATCCCGGTCGACCTGGAGGAGGCGGCGCTGGTCGACGGCAGCACCCGCTTGCAGGCGTTCCGCCGGGTGGTGCTGCCGCTGGCCAAGCCGGGCCTGCTCGCGGTCGGGCTGTTCACCCTGACCAACGCCTGGAACGAGTTCCTCTTCGCCTTCGTGTTCATCACCAAGGACGAGTTCAAGACGCTCCCGGTCGGCATGCAGTCGATGATCGCCGGGGACGTCGTGCCGCAGGGTCAGCTCGCCGCCGCGTCGCTGCTGGTCAGCATCCCGGTGGTGGTCATGTACGCGTTCGGGCAGCGCTTCCTCACCGAGGGGCTCACGGCGGGCGCGGTGAAGGGCTGACCATGGGGATCAGCCCTTCCGATCGCCGGTGCTCAGCGGCGCGGCGCGCCGGCGGCGAGCGCCAGGTCCTGCTGCAGGACGTGGTACTGGCCCTTCGGGTTCAGCTGCTCGTCGTAGATCAGGGCGGCGCCCTCCTGCGGGTCGTCGAACCAGCCCGGCACCCACGAGTACGCGTCACCGAAGCCCCACGGCGTGAAGGAGATGCAGGCGCGGACGGCCAGGCAGGCCTTCAGCGTCCGCGACCAGTAACTCTCCTGGGCGTACGAGGCCAGCGGGTTGACCGGCTCGTTGACCGCCTCGGGCTTGGTGGCGGTGCGCACGTCGACCTCGGTGAGCGCGACCTTCTGTCCCAGCGCGGCGAACCGTTCCAGGTTGTTCTGCAGGTCCGGGTATCCGTACTGGGTGGAGAGGTGACCCTGGAAACCGACGCCGTGGATCGGCACCCGCTGCGCCTTGAGCGACCTGACCAGCTCGTACACCGCGTTGCTCTTGGGCCCGGTGAACTCGAGGTTGTAGTCGTTGTAGAACAGCAGCGCCTTCGGGTCGGCCTGGTGCGCCCAGCGGAACGCGTCGGCGATGTAACCGGTGCCGCCCCACGCCTTGTACCAGATGGTCTGGCGCGGCTCGCCGTTGTCGTCGAACGCCTCGTTGACCACGTCCCACTGCCAGATCTGGCCCTTGAAGTGGCGCATCTGCGCGAAGATGTGCTTCTTGAGGGCCGCCTTCACCTCGTCGTCGGACAGGGTGGTGGTGTAGCCGTCGCTGGACAGCCAGGCGGGCAGCTGGTTGTGCCAGAGCAGCGTGTGACCGCGGACCAGCTGACGGTTCTTCTTGGCGAACGCGACGAGCTGGTCGGCCTTCTCCCAGGTGTAGACGCCGCGGACGGCCTCCACCTCGGCCCACTTCATCACGTTCTCCGCGGTGACGCTGGAGAACTGCTCGGCGGCGATCCGCGTGTACTCCTCGTTGGCGCCGAGCTCGTCGGCGTTGATGGCGGTGCCGATGCGCAGGCCGGTGCGCGCGCCGAGCGCCCGCAGCGAATCGGCCGGGTAGGCCGGCCCGGCCGACGGGCGGTCGGCGGCCGGGCCGGGGACCGCGGTGGCGGAACCGGCGAACGCGAGCTGTCCGGCCAGCAGCACGGCGGCGCCGGCTATGGGGGCGAGAAGTCGATGACGACGCATGGAAGCTCCTTGCGATTTCGTCCGGAAGTTTCGGTGGTTTTCCGGAAGCAACGATCGCAATCTATGCACGAGCGGGGAAGTGGTCAAGGATGGACCTACACAGGCCCCGGAAGTTACGAAGGAGGCTGGCGATGCAGCGACGCAGTGCACAGTGGTACGCCGGTGACGACCGGAACAGCTACATCCACCGCGCCTGGATGCGCCGGGGCCTGCCGGCCGACGCGTTCGACGGGCGCCCGCACATCGCCATCGCCAACACCGCCTCGGACCTGACCCCGTGCAACGCCCACTTCGACGAGGTCGCCCGCAGCGTCGCCGACGGCATCCACCGGGCGGGCGGCGTCGCGCTGAACCTGCCCGTCGTGTCGATCGGCGAGACCCAGGTCCGGCCCACCGCGATGCTGTGGCGAAACATGGCCGCGATGGCGATCGAGGAGATGCTGCGCGCCAACCCGATCGACGGCGTCGTCCTGCTCGGCGGCTGCGACAAGACCATCCCCGCGCTGCTCATGGGCGCCGCCTCGGTCGACCTGCCGGCCGTCGTGATGCCCGGCGGCCCGATGCTGACCGGCACCTTCCGGGGCGTGCCGCTCGGCTGCGGCACCGACGTGTGGAAGCTGAGCGAGGAGGTCCGGGCCGGCACCCTGAGCGCCGCCGAGTTCACCCGCTCCGAGTCATCGATGATCAGGAGCAAGGGCCACTGCAACACCATGGGTACGGCGTCGACCATGGGCCTGCTCGCCGAAGTGCTCGGCATGACCCTGCCGGGGGTGGCCGGCACGCCCGCCCCGGACAGCCGGCTGCTGGAGGCCGCCCACGCGACCGGGGTGCTCGCCGTCGGCCTGGTCGACGCGGACCGCCGCCCGAGCCAGGTGATGACCCGCGGCTCGTTCCTCAACGCGATCGTCGCGCTCGCCGCCCTGGGCGGCTCCACCAACGCCGTCGTGCACCTGCTGGCCATCGCCGGCCGGCTCGGCGTGCCGCTGTCCCAGGACGACTTCGACACCACCGGCGCCGACGTTCCGCTGCTGGTCGACCTGCTCCCGGCCGGCCGCTTCCTGATGGACGACCTCTACCGCGCCGGCGGTCTGCACGCCGTCCTCGCCGAGGTCCGTGACCTGCTCGACCCGTCCGCGATCACGGTCACCGGCCGGCCGCTGACCGAGCACCTCGGCGACGCCCGCGTCCACGACCGCGAGGTGATCCGGCCGCGGGCCGAACCGTTGCTGCCGCACGCCGGGATCGCGGTCCTCTACGGCAACCTGGCGCCGGACGGCGCGGTCGTCAAACCGGCCGCCGCGTCCGAGCACTTGCTGCGCCACCGGGGTCCGGCCGTGGTCTTCGACTCCGTCGAGGACCTGCACGCCCGGCTCGACGACCCGGACCTGGACGTCACCGCCGACTCGGTGCTGGTGCTGCGCGGCTGCGGTCCCAAGGGCTATCCGGGCATGCCGGAGGTGTCCAACATGCCGCTGCCGGCGAAACTCCTCGAACAGGGGGTCCGCGACATGGTCCGGGTCTGCGACGGGCGGATGTCGGGTACGGCGTACGGCACGGTGGTCCTGCACGTCGCCCCGGAAGCCGCGGCGGGCGGGCCGCTCGCCCGGGTCCGCACCGGCGACATGATCATCCTCGACGTCGCGAACCGGCGCCTCGACGCCGACGTCCCGGCCGAGGAGTGGGCCGCCCGCGAGCCGTCACCGGAGGCGGCGAAAGCCTACGCGGCGCCGTCCCGCGGCTGGGAGCGTCTCTACGTCGACACCGTCGGCCAGGCCGACACCGGCGCCGACTGCGACTTCCTGCGCGGCGCGAGCGGCGACCGCGTCTCCCGCGAGTCCCACTGACCTAGTGGTGGCTCCGCGCCACCTGACGCGGCGCAGAGGGCCTGGGCGCCTTCGCCGCCTTCTGGGCGTACATCGCCAGGTCGGCCTCGTGCAGCAACGCGTCACCGCTGCACCCGGCGTCACCGATGGCCACGCCGATGCTCGCGCCGACCCGGACCTCCTGGCCGAGGACCATCATCGGCAGCCCGATCGCCGCGGCCAGGTCGGCCGCCCGGGCACGCGCCTCGTCACCGGTCAGCGGCTGCGTCCAGAGCATGCCGAACTCGTCACCACCCAGCCGGGCCGCGACGTCGCCGGGCCCGGTGAACTCGCGCAACCGGAGCGCCACGGCCGCGAGCACCGCGTCGCCGGCGGCGTGCCCGTACGTATCGTTGATCGGTTTGAATCCGTCGAGGTCGATCAGGAGAACGACACGGGCGTCGGTGTGCTCGTCGAGGCGCCGCTGGAACATCGCGCGATTGGCGAGACCGGTCAGCGCGTCGTGGAACGCGCGATGCTCCATCTCCGCCGCGAGACGGTTCACCTCGGCGACCTTGGCGTCGACGATCCGCAGCAGTCGGGCGTTGTCGGCGAACGCGGTCAGCTGCCGCACCACCACCAGCGCCGAGCTCACCGCCGAACCCGCCACCACGATCCAGGTGGCCGTCTGCCAGCCGGTCACCGCGAGCACCCCGATCAGCAGGGCGAAACTGCGGAAGACCACGACCGCCCCGCCCCGGCGATGCCGGCAGCGCCCGCCGTCACCGCGTAGTAGCAGCCCAGCGTGGCCGCGAACGTCAGCACCGTGGCCGCGTCGAGCAGGAACCGCACCCGTTCACGCCGGGTGGCGAACCCCATCGGCATGGCGAGCAGCGCGACGACCATGCAGGCGGTCCCGGCGAAGATGCCGATGCTGTACGCCGGGCCGCCGATCAGCGCCGCCATGCTCGTGGGCGCGCGCAGGTAGGTGCCGAACTGCCAGGCGTCGCTGACGAAGAAGACCGCGCCGGCGAGGCTGACCGAGCCTCACATCCGCCGTTCCACGGCCGTGGCGTCCGGGTTGGGCCAGATCCGCCGGCCGTTGATCGCGGTGATCGCGGTCAGGATCATCAGCATCGGCCAGACCACCGCCGCCATGACCCGGCCGGATCGGTGTCAGAGGCGGCTCCAGCGCTGGTTGGCGGCGGCGGTGCAGGTCCACAGGATGATCGGGCTGTTGTTGGCGGTGGCGGCGGCGTTCACGTCGAGGCATTTGCCGGACCGGGCGCCGCGGACCGTGCCGTCGGACTGCAGCGTCCACTGCTGGTTGGCGCCGGATCCGCAGGTCCAGAGGATCACCCGGGTGCCGTCGGTGACGCCGTTCTGCTCGGCGTCGAGGCATCTGCCGCCGATGCGCAGCTGTCCCGACGCGCTGGTGATGATCTGGGTGATGCCGCCGTTGCAGTCCCAGACGACGGCCTGCGCGCCGTCGGCGGGGGCGCCGCCGAGCACGTCCAGGCAGCGCCCGGAGCCCGCGCCGCGCAGGCTGAACGTGGGGGTCGGCTCGGTGGAGCCGGTCCGGACCCGGTACATGACCACGCCGTGCGGCGGGACTGTCGCGCTGATCGCCGACGAGGTGTTGCGTGCGGCCTTGGTCCAGACGTCGAACAGCTGGTATCCGCTCGCCGCGCCCAGGCCGGCCTCGGCGGCCGTGGTGGAGACCGTGGCAGCGCTGTTCGACCGGTTGAGCAGGGCGACCGCCGCCGACCCGTCACTGAGCGTCTTCGCCCAGACCTCGGTCTCACCGGAGTCGCGGACCCGCTGGGCCTGCCGGCCGGCGCTGTCCTGGTTGATCGCCAGCACGTCCGGGTTCGTCAGCACCGAGCGCACGTCGGCGCTCATGGTGGTGATGTCGTTGCCGGCGATCAGCGGCGCCGCCATGATCGCCCACATGCTGAAGTGCGCCCGGTTCTCGGTCGGGGTGAACGTGCCACGGACGCCGACCTCGAGCATGTCCGGGTCGTTCCAGTGCTGCGGCCCGGCCCGGGGGTACAGCGGGGCCTGCACGTCCAGGATCTCGGTGACGCCCATGAAGCAGTCGGCGCGGCAGCCGCTGGTCCACGTGTCGGTGATGTCCTCGGTGGTGCGCCACATGTCGGCGATCGGGCCCCAGTCGTAGGAGGGGCCGGTGTTGGTGTGGGCGCTGTTCGAGTTGATCGAGTAGACGATCGGCCGTCCGGTGGCGCGCAGCGCGTCACGCATCGTGGTGAAGCCGGCGATCTGGTCGTTCAGGGTGCCCCACGGCGAGCACCAGTCGTACTTGAGGAAGTCGACGCCCCAGGACGCGAAGGTGGTCGCGTCCTGCCGCTCGTGGCCGAGCGCGCCTGTCGCGCCGCCGAGGGCGTTGAAGTACTGGGCGCAGGTCTCCTCGCGCGGCGCCTGGTAGATGCCGAACTTCAGGCCCTTGCCGTGGATGTAGTCGCCGAGGGCCTTCATGCCGGACGGGAACCGCACCGGGTCGGAGCGCAGGTTGCCGGCGGCGTCGCGGGTGGTGGCCTGCCAGCAGTCGTCGACGACGACGTACTGGTATCCGGCGGCCTTCATGCCGGAGCTGACCATGGCGTCGGCGGCCGCGCGGATCTTGGCTTCGGAGATGTCGCAGCCGAAGGTGTTCCAGCTGTTCCAGCCGAGCGGCGGCCGGACCGCGGGGCTGCCGGGAGCGGCCGCGGCCGGTGCGGGCGCGGTCAGCGCGAGCGCCGCCGCGCCGAGGGCGGCGATCACCGCGACGGTACGCGTCATCGGCTCAGCAGACACGGAAGGTCGCGTCCTGCCGGTCGGTGGCGCTCGCGCTCGCGCTGAGCGGGTCGATGCGCAGCACGTACCCGGAGTGCCGCAGGTAGCGGTCCGGGACGTTGTAGGAACGGAACGACGACCAGGTGCTGTCGGCGAGGCCGGCGACCCGGGTGAACGTGGCATCGCCGCGGAACGTGGCGGTGCCGTCGCTCGCGTCCAGGCGGATCGCGTAGTCGCTGTGCCGCAGGAAACGGCCCGGGAAGTTGACCGACTCGAAGGAGACAGCGGCTGAGTCGGCCAGGCCGGGAACCATCCGCCACAGCTGGTCCTGGTGCGGGTCGAACGGGTACGCGTCGATGCGGCCGATGTTGTCGGCGTGGCGGACGAACCGGTCGGGGAAGTTGTACGACTTGAGCCGCACCCAGGCCGGCAGTCCCCACCGGGTGACCAGCCCGTCGTACTCGGCGGAGGTGATGCCGACGATCGAGCCGTGCTTGGCGTTCAGCGGCGGCGTGAAGTCGCGCTGGCCGAGCGGTGTCCACGCGTTGCCGCCGATGTTGCCGGTGGACCAGGCGTAGTAGTCGTTGTTGACCGGGCTGAACGAGTCGCCCCACAGCCGCCACCCGCTGCCGGTGTTGTTCTTGATCAGCAGCGGCGCCTCGATGGCGCTGCCCTGGCGCAGGCCGCTGGTGTAGGTGCTGTAGCTGTTCGGGTTGCCGGTCGACGAGCGGGCGCCGTAGAGCAGGCCGTCGTTGAGGTTCTTGTAGTACATGTAGAACGTGGACCCGTCGGCCACGATGTCCGCGTCCAGCACCGGGTATCCGGGACTGAAGTAGACCTGGTTGGCGCTGACCGTACGGAAGTCGGACGTGTAGTTGACCATGAACACGTCCTGGCCGTTGTTGGCCGAGTAGACGATGGCGTACTCGTTGCGGGCCGGCACCCAGAACGCGGTGGGCGCCCACGTGTGGGTGTTGAGCCCGTGCATCCGGATCCGGCGGTACCCGGTGAAGCTGCGCAGGTCGGGGGAGTCCCACACGTGCAGGTACTGGTTGTTGAGGTTGAAGATGCGGCCCTTGAGGTCGGTGGCGAGCACGACGAACGTGCCGTCCTGTTTACGCAGGATGAACGGGTCACGCAGGCCCTGGGTGCCGGCGGTCGGTGTGGCCACCGGGTTGTTCTGGTTCAGCGGCCGCCAGCTCAGGCCGTCGGTGCTGACGGCGAGGTGCAGGGCGTAGCTGTCGCCGCTCTGGTCCTGGGTCTCCTTGAAGTACCCGAAGGCGTAGGCGGCGTTGGCGGCCAGAGCGGGGGACGGCGTGCCGAGCAGCGCGCCGCCGCCGGCGGCGGTGGTCAGCGCGCCGAGGGTGGCGAGGCGAGTGAACTCTCTTCGGGACAGAGGCACGGCTGTTGCCTTTCCGCAGGGGACGGACGGCTTCGCTGAGCGAATGGGGGCGGGGCGGGGATGCTCAGCGTGTTACGGCCAGGTTTCCGGCCGCTTCCTGGGAAGTGTTATCGCTCACATGGATGACTGTCAAGATGTGGCCGAGCTAGTCGCTGAGCCGCCCGAGGAGCAGATCGCCGACGGTGTTGGCGTGGATCCGCGGCTCGGCCCCGGAGCTGTGAGCGGCGACGACGGCCCGCACATGCCGCTCGGCGGGGGCGGCCAGCCCGTCGTAGACGGCGGCGAAGACGTCCCGGGCCGGCTGCCTGAGCCACGACTCCGGAAGGAGCTTGTCCGGCAGCCGGGGGTCGATCGTGGAGAACCGGCGGTAGGCGTCGATGATCTCCATGCGGGAGCGCACCGCGTCCGGGCCCGGGACCCGCCCGGCCCGGATGTCCGGGACGGCCGGCAGCCAGCGCCGCAGGAACGCGTCGTACTGGGCGGCGATGGCGTCGATGTCCCAGGCGTCGAGGGGGTGGCGGCCCGACCCGTTCATCAGGTCGACGTGCTGGGCCCGGAAGATCGTCACCGCGTCGGGGGTCACCCCGGTGAGTGCGGTCCAGGCCTGCTCGGAGAACTCCCGGGGCGAGATCCACAGTGCGTCGTACAGCGGCGCGTAGCCCATCCAGCGCAGGTGGTTGCGCAGGGCGCGACGCTGGGTGGTGGCCTCCTGGGGCAGCGAGAACGCGAGGAGCGTCCACCTGTCGTCCCACGTCTCGGCGTCGGTTCCGTAGGAGGCGATCCAGCGTCCGCCGGCGACCAGGTCGGCGGCGGCGGCGGGGGCGAGCCGGTAGTGGGTGTTCCGGCCCTGGCGGCCGGCGTCGAGGACGCCGCGGCGGGCGAGACGGCTCACCGCCGCGCGGGCGCCGGCCGTGCTCACGCCGGACTCGGCGAGCAGCGCCACGATCGCGGCCGACGGCAGCCAGGCCCCGGTGTACGCGGTGTAGTCGGCCAGCAGCGTGAGGGTCAGATCCTGCGGTGACCCGCCGGCCTGACGCCGGGGCAGCCGGACCGATTCCGCCGGGAAGATCTGTTCGATGTCGAACGGGTAGGTCACCGGCTGCTCCGCGGGGATCGATGGTGTCGGCTCCCGTCATTATCGCTGGTCCCGCCCGTTCCCGACCGACTTTGACCCACATCGATTGACAGTTGTGCGTCCGGCAGGCACAGTTAGTGCCGCGTATGGCGTCCCCGGTGTACAGCCGGGCCGGATGCCCCGCATCATGGCGCATTTTGTTAGCGCTAACATCCCTGCTGCCCGTCCCCGTCCGCATCCCCCGGCAGGCGGAGACACCCCTCGAACGGAGGAAACATGCCGAGCAACCGGATTCCCCGCCGGGCTCTCCTCGTCATCCCGGCCGCCGTCGTCACCGTCCTGTCCGGCGTGGCGCTGCACGCCGAAGCCGCGGTACGGCCGGATGCCGTCGCCGTGAACCGGGCGGCGCCCGTGGTGGCCGCGGCGACACCGACCACACCCCCGGGCTCCTACCCCAACCCCGGCGCCGTGTCGGGCGCCGTCGGCACCCACGACCCGACGATGGTCAAGACGCCCGCGGGCTCCTACATCGTGGCGCAGACCGGCGACAACATCCGGCTGACCACGTCCACCGATCGCACCACGTTCCGGGAGGCGGGGGCGGCGTTCCCCGGCGGGGCGCCGTGGACCACCGCCTACACCGGCGGCAGCCGCAACCTGTGGGCGCCGGACATCTCGTACCGCAACGGCCAGTACTACCTGTACTACTCCGCTTCGACGTTCGGCTCCAACCGCTCGGCGATCTTCCTGGCCACCAGCCCCACCGGCGCGTCCGGCAGCTGGACCAACCGCGGCCTGGTGATCGAGTCACGCAGCTCGGACAACTTCAACGCGATCGACCCGAACCTGATCGTGGACGCCAACGGCCGGTGGTGGCTGAACTTCGGCTCGTTCTGGTCCGGTCTGCAGCAGATCGCCCTGAACCCCTCCACGGGACTGCGGGCCGACTCGTCGATCCGTCTGATCGCCGGTCGTAACGGCGGCGCGATCGAGGCGCCGCACATGTTCCGGCACGGCTCCTACTACTACCTGTGGGTCTCGTTCGACCGCTGCTGCCAGGGCGCGGCCAGCACGTACCGGATCATGGTGGGCCGTTCGACCAGCCCCAACGGGCCGTTCGTGGACCGCAGCGGCAAGGCCATGACCGCCGGCGGCGGCACCCAGATCCTCGCCGGGCACGGCAGCATCCACGGCCCCGGCCACAACGCCGTCATCGCCGACACCGACGCCGAGGTGCTCGTCTACCACTACTACGCCGACAACGGCGCGTCCCGGCTCGGCGTCAACCTGCTCGGCTACGACGCGGCCGGCTGGCCGTTCGTCTACTAGGAGGCCGGCCATGAGAAACCGTCTCGTGATCGCGGCCGCCGCGATGCTCGCCGCGCTCGCCACCACCGCCGTCGTCACGACCTCCGCCGAGGCCGCCACGGTCCGGACCGACACCCCGTACGTGCTGGTCAACCGCAACAGCGGCAAAGCCCTCGACGTCTACAACCTGGCCACCACCGACGGCGCGCCGATCAACCAGTACACCCGCAACGACGGCGCCTGGCAGCAGTGGACGTTCCTCGACTCCGGCTCCGGCTGGTACCGGCTGCGGTCGGCGCACAGCGGCAAGGTCCTCGACCTGCCGTCCAGCACCGACGGCGTCCAGCTGGTGCAGAACGCCGATCGCAACGACGCCCGCCAGCAGTTCCGGCTCGCCGACTCGGCGGGCGGCCAGGTGCGGCTGATCAACCGGGCCAGCGGCAAGGCGCTCGAGGTCTGGGAGTGGTCCACCGCCGACGGCGCGAAGGTGTCGCAGTACCAGGATCTCGACGGCGCCAACCAGCAGTGGCAGCTGGTGCCGCTGGGCGCCGCCGCCCGTACCTTCACCAACCCGATCAAACGCGGCGGCCCGGACCCCTGGTTGCAGCACTACAACGGCTACTACTACCTCGCCACCACCACGTGGAACTCGACGATCACCATGCGCCGGTCCACCACACTGGCCGGCCTGGCGACCACCGCCGACCAGGTGATCTTCAACCTGGCCGGGCGGGCCAACGGCTGCTGCAACATGTGGGCGCCGGAGTTCCACCTGATCAACGGGCGCTGGTACTTCTACTACACCGCCGGGCAGAACGTGTCCGACTACAACCCGACCCAGCGGCTGCACGTCCTGGAGTCCGCCGGCCCCGACCCGATGGGCCCGTACACGTTCAAGGCCGACCTCGGCACCGAGTGGGCGCTCGACGCCAGCGTCCTGAAGGTCGGCAGCAACCTGTACCTGATGGGCACCTACAACGCCGGCGGCTCCTACGGGCAGAGCAACTTCATCCAGCGCCTGACCAACCCCTGGACGCTCACCGGCTCCCGGGTGCGGCTCAGCTCGCCGACGCTGTCATGGGAGCGGCAGACCGGCGCGGTCAACGAGGGGCCCGAGCCGCTGTACCACAACGGCAAGGTCATGGTCGTCTACTCGGCGTCGGCCTGCTGGGGACCCGACTACAAGCTCGGCCTGCTCACCCTCACCGGCGCCGACCCGCTCAACCCGGCACACTGGACCAAGAGCCTGAACCCGGTCTTCCAGCGCAACGACGCCAACGGGGTCTACGCGCCCGGCCACAACGGATTCTTCAAGAGCCCGGACGGCACCGAGGACTGGATCGTCTACCACGCCAACGACTCGGCCGGCGGCGGCTGCGACATGAACCGCTCCACCCGGGCCCAGAAGTTCACCTGGAACGCCGACGGAACCCCGAACTTCGGCGCCCCGGTACGGCTCGGAGCAACCCTCACCGCCCCCTCCGGCGAGTGATGTCCCCCTGCAGACGAGGTCCGGTCGCTGATGCGCACTCCCGCATCAGCGACCGGGCGCGCCAGTCGATCCGCCGGACTGCGTGTCAGCGCTGAATGCGCCGGTCGTAGTCGCGCTGGCAAGCCTGGATCTCGGTCGCGTTGGCGACGGTCCAGTCGTAGAGGTGGCCGAACGGCTCGCGCAGGGATTCGCCCAGCACGGTCAGCGAGTATTCGACGCCGACCGGCGAAGTCGGCAGTACACGGCGCTCGATCATCCCGTTGCGTTCCAGGCGGCGCAGTGTCTGCGTCAGGACGCGCTGGGTCACACCCTCGAGGCGGCGCTTGATCTCGTTGAACCGGCGTGGCTCAGCCAGGACCGCCATCACCATCATCGACCACTTGTCGGCGATCTGGTCGAGGATCGGCCGGCTCGAACAGTCGGACCGGAATTCGAGGTCATGCTCGGCGATGGCTCGATATACGGGCTCAGAAGCGGCCACGACGGTATCCTCCATGATCCCTGGGATCCCTAAAGTGCGTTATTGACCCAGCTCAGAGCCGGTTTCAGAGTAGGTATACATCAGGAACCAAGATCCTGGCGAATACCGCGGAGGAACCCCATGAATCACGACGCATACCGGACCTTACGGGTCAGCCGCCAGGACGGAATCGCCCGCGTCACGATCGACAACCCGCCGATCAACGTCCTCAGTGTCGCCGTCATGACCGAGCTGCGGCACCTGCTCACCACGCTGGCCGGCGACGACACCGTACGCGTGATCGTGTTCCACAGCGCCGACCCGGACTTCTTCCTTGCCCACGTCGACATGACCGCCACCCCCGAAGCCCTCGCCGGGCTGATGGCGGGCCTGCCGGACGGCGTCAATGTCTTCCAGGCCGTCGGAGAGCAGTTACGCCGTCAGCCGCAGGTGACCATCGTCAAGCTCGCCGGCAAGGCCCGCGGCGGCGGAGCCGAATTCGTCGCCGCTGCCGACCTGGCGTTCGCTGCTATCGGGCGGGCCGGACTCGGTCAGATCGAAGCTCTCATGGGCATCGTCCCCGGCGGCGGTGCCACGCAGTACCTCACTGAGCGCATCGGCCGCAACCGTGCCCTGGAAGTCGTGCTCGGCGCCGAACTGTTCGACGCCGAGACCGCCGAGCGATACGGCTGGATCAACCGCGCCGTCCCCGCCGGCGAACTGGACGAGTTCGTCGACCGTCTAGCCGGCAACATCGCCGCGCTGCCGGACGGCGTCGTCGCGGCGGTCAAGCATGCCATCGTCCCTCGTGAGCACACCGAGGGCTTGGCCCGTGAGAACGAGGCGTGGGCCGGACTCGTCCTCCGCCCCGGAACAGCGCAACTCATGGGCGCGGGGCTGGCACACGGCGCGCAGACCCGTGACGGCGAACAGGACCTCGAAGGTCTGTTCCGAAGCCTGCTGCGATGCCACTCAGCCTGAGTTGATCTCCCGTTCGGGCGGTGGACGAGGGGTGGCTCACGGTGGGCTCGTGCGGGGGTGGCGGCTCACGGTGCGCTCGTGCGGGGGTGGCGGCTCCCGGTGCGGCTCTGTCACGGCGGCGGCGTACCGACATTCGCGTTGGCCGCGATGAGGTCGCACGGAAACGGTTCGTGTGTCTTCATCTCTGCCCTGGCGTTGATGGATCGCCACGGAGGCGTTGCGTGTGGCCCTGTCCATGCGGCGATGGCGTTGCGTGTGGCCTCATCCACGCCACCGCCGCCGCCACCGCTCTGCTTGAGACCACCATCCCCTCCACGGTTGCATCACCGGCCGGACAGGCCGGTGATGATGGTGTCGGCGTTGAAGCGCATCATCGCCAGGTAACTCGCCGCTTCTCCGCCTTCGTCGCTGAGTGACTCGGAGTAGAGGCCGACCACCCGTACCCGAAGGCCCGCCTCCGCGGCGAGGACCTGAGCCAGCCGGTCCGGCTGCGCGGTGTCGGCGAAGATCGCCGGCACCCGGTGTTTCTCGATCGCGGTGACCAGTGACGCCAGGTCGGACGCGCTGGGTGAGGCGAGGGTGGTCCCGCTCGGCAGGATCGCGCCGACCACGGCCAGCTCGTAGCGCTGCGCCAGATAGCCGAAGACGTGATGGTTGGTGACGAGCACGCGACGTTCTGCCGGGACCGCCGCGAAACGCGCCGCCAGGTCGGCGTCCAGAAGTTCCAATTGCCGGGTGTACGCGGCCGCGCGCTCCCGCACCACGACCGGGTCGACCCCGTCGACGTGCGTGACGATCTGTTCGGTGAGCAGCTTCACGGCCGTGACCATCCGCGCCGGATCGGTCCAGAAGTGCGGATCGGGCGCACCGGCGGCGTCGCCGTCGGCATACTCCATCGGCTCGATCGCGGCGCCCACCTCGACGGCCGGCACGTTCTCGCCCTTCGCCGCCTCGACGTGCTGCAGTACGCCCTCCTCGAGGCCGAGCCCGTTGTAGACGACCAGGTCGGCGCTCTGCATGGTGTGCGCCTCGCGGGCCGAGATCGCGAAGGAGTGCGGGTCGGCGTCCGGTTTCATCAGCACCGTCACGCCGGCCTGGTCACCGGCGATCTCGCGGACCACGTCACCGAGGATGTTCGTGGTCACCACGATGCTGGCGTCGTCGCGGGTGGTGCAGGCGGCGCCGCCGGTCAGCAGGAGCGCAACGGCGGCGGCCGCGGCTGTCAGGCGCCTCATCGGCCGACCTCCACCGCGAGATCGGGCTGGTCGGTGGCGCGCAGCGTGCGGGCGACGCGCAACCGGTCCCGGTAGTCGACCTCGTGGATGACCCGGGCCTGCGGCTCGGCGAGGTAGGCGCGGTTGACGTCGAGCGTCAGCGTCGTGGCACGCAGCGCCGACTCCGCGACCTTCTTCCCGCTCACCACGTCGTAGCTGATCAGCGTGCCGGAGGCGTCCAGGGCGAGCACCATGTCGCCGTCGGACGGGGAGGCGGCGGCGATCAGGTCACGGCCGCCCGCGGGCAGGTGCCGCACGGTGGCCTTCGCGGCGTTCACCGACCAGATGCCGCCGCGATCGGCGGTGGCCGCCTCGTTGCTGCGCGGGCGGTTGCCGAAGCCGGTCGACGGGACCGGGCCGCCCGGCGCGTCGATCACGTCAGCCGCCGGTGTGTCGTTGACGAGCTTCACCCGTACCAGGGAATCGTCGCAAGCGATGACCGCGCCGCCGCGCAGGACCACCCACCCGCGTGGCGCCCGGCAGGGGGTCTGGAGGGCGCCGGTCTCCCGGCCGTCGGGGCTCATCGCCACGATCCGGGTGGCCGGCTGATTCCGATCATCGCCAACGGCGACCAGAAGGCCTTGACCGTACGGGACGGCCAGTGCCGTGGAACTGCCGGAGTCGATCGTCGCGACCTCCGCGATCCGGCCCTCCTCCAGCTGACGACGGTCCAGGATCCGGATCGTGCCGCCGGTGGTCCCGACCGCGGTGTGCGCGCCGAACCCGGCCACCGACGCGATCGGGGCGTCGAAGGTGACAGTGCCCACCGTGCGGGCGGGCGCCCGGTAGTAGTGCACGTGGTCGGTGTGGTCGACCGACCACACCCCGGAGTCGACGATCTCCAGCGTGCGATCGCCGTCGCTGACGTAGACGAACCGCCCGTCCTCGGTGAGCCGCTGCGCGCCGACCGTGAGACCGACCTGTTTCTCCTGCTCGGTGCCGAGGTCGAGCAGCCGCAGCGACTGTCCGCCGCGGGCGGCGTAGGCGATGGCCGACTGCGCCTCGGGCAGCTCCTCGGCACCGGCGACGTAGCCGTGCGGCGTTGCGGCGGGTTCGGGTTCCGCGCCGCATCCGGCCAGCGCGAGGGCGGCGGCCAGGAGGGCGCTGAGGCTGATTCTGATCACAAGGGGGGTCCTTCCGGTGAGGGGCGGGGTGGAGGTCAGCGGGGGCCGGCGGCACTCGTCGCCGCGGATATGGCCCGGGCGCTCACGTCGCTTCGGACGTGGCCCGGGCGCTCACGTCGCCGCGGCCATGGCCCGGCGCGCTGTCGTCGCCGCGGCCGTGGCCCGGCGCGCTCCGAGCAGGACGAAGAAGATCAGCACGGTGACGGCGGCGATCGTGGCGCTCGCGGCGGTGCCGGCGAACCAGGAGATCCAGAGGCCGATCACGGTGGCGGCCGAGCCGATCGCGAAGCTGGTCAGCATCACCGCGGGCAGCCGCCGGGCGACGAGCATCGCGGCCGCCGCCGGGGCGATCAGCATGCCGAAGGCCAGCAGCGTGCCGACCACGCTGAACGCGACGGCCATCGTCACGGTGAGCAGGACCATCATCAGGACGTTCGCGGCGTCCGGGCGCAGGCCCAGCGTGCGGGCCTTGCGCGGGTCGAAGGTGAGCGCGAGGAACGGCCGGTACGCGACCGCCGACACCGCCGCGACCAGCACGAGCGCACCGCCCAGCAGGATGAGGTCGGGCAGGCGGATCGCGAGCACGTCACCGAAGAGGAACGCGGTCAGGTCGGTGGCGAACGACCGGGAGTGCGACACCAGGATCACGCCGGCCGAGAGCATGCCGACGAACAGCAGCCCGATCGTGGTGTCGCGGCCGAACTCGCGGCTGTTGCGCAGCGCGGTGACGCCGCCCGCCATGGCGAGGGCGCTCGCGGCGGCGCCGACGACCAGGTTGCCGCCGACCAGTGAGGCGATCGCGACGCCGGGCAGCATGCCGTGGCTCATCGCCTCGCCCAGGAAGGTCATCCCGCGGGCGATCACCCACACCCCGACCAGGGCGCACACCGCGGCCAGCAGCACGCCGCCGACCAGGGCGCGAAGAACGAAGGAGACGGTGAACGGCTCGAGAAGTGACGTCAGCACCGGGCCGAATATACTGCAACTGAAAATCATTACCGATAGGGGAACCGATGCTGACCGCCTCCCACCTCGGCTTCCGATATGCCGGAGTTCCCGTGCTGCACGACGTGAACCTGCACGCCGAGCCGGCGTCCATGACCGCCGTGACCGGCGCCAACGGCTCCGGCAAGAGCACCCTGCTGCACCTGCTCGCCGGCATCACCGCGCCCGCCGAGGGCGCCGTGCGCCGCGGCCCCGGCGTCCGCGTCGCCCTGCTGCCCCAGCGCACCAGCGAGATCGACGCCCTCCCGCTCACCGTCGCCGAGTGCGTCCGGATCGGCCGGTTCACCCCCGGTGGCCTGCTGCGCCGCCTCACCGGTCAGGACCGTGCCACCGTCACCGGCCTGATGGAACGCCTGGACATCGCCCACCTGGCCCGGCGCCGCCTGCGCGAGCTCTCCGGCGGTCAGCGGCAGCGGGTGCTGATCGCGCAGACCTTCGCCCAGGACGCCGGCGTCCTGATCCTCGACGAGCCCACCGCAGCCCTCGACACCACCAGCCGCCGCAGCATCCATGACCTGCTCACCGACCGGGTCCGCGAGGGCGCCGCCGTGATCATCGCCACGCACGACGACGAGGAGGCCGCGCTGGCCGGCGGGACCCTGCATCTGACGGCGGCCGAGGGGCTCTGACGGACGAGCCGGGCCGGCGCCGGGATTCGGCGCCGACCCGGCTCGGGCCGGTAGGACGGGAAGGGGTGTCAGTGGCCGGAGACGGTGCCGCTGATCTCGTTCGGGATGGCGTCAAGCGTGCCCGAGGCCACGACCTTGCCGGTGGTCAGGTCGACGTGGTGCACCTTCTTGGTGGCCGGCTCCGTCACGTAGGCGTCGGCGCCGCGGACGAACAGCGCGGGGCGCGGCTTCTGCCAATCCAGCGGCTCGGACCAGGGGGCGACGACCGGCACCGAGCTGGTGATCTTCGCGGTGGCGGGGTCGATGACGTGCAGCTTGCCGTCGGTGCCGAGGATCAGCGCCTCACCCTGGGGGCCGCGGCCCAGCGAGCGGAAGGTGTAGGTGACGCCCTTCGGCATCGGCACCACGGTGATCTTGTTGGTGGTGGTGTCGATCAGGGAGAAGTTCTCCGGCCGCTCCAGTTCGGCGTCCTTGTCGATTTTGAAGTCGCCGAGCAGGATCGGGGACGCGTCGCTGCCGGCCTGGTTGCCGATGCGGCTGTATTCGCGGCCGCTGGCGACCTTCTCGAATGTGCCGTTCTTGAACAGCAGGACGCCGTCCTCGCAGCCGAGCGCGACGACGTCGCCCTTGGCGACGGCCTCGCCGTGCACGCCGGGGCACTGCTCGTTGCGGGCGATCTCCTTGCCGCTCGCGTCCAGGGCGAGGGCGCCCGACCGGGACTCCTCGGTGCCGAGGGTGACGATCATGGTGCCGTCGGCGAGCTCGACCGCGACGCCGTGGTGCGGCCGGGCGGTCTTGTACTGCCGGGCCTGCGGCTTGCCCTGCGCCAGGTCCTTGGGGTTGAAGCTGCTGACCTCGCCGGTGCCGTCGGTGAACAGGATGGTCTTGTCGCCGTGCCGGACCACGTGGCCGGGCTTGGCGCCGGGCCAGGTGATGTCGGTGAGCTTGCCGGCGGCGGCGTCGAGGACCTGGAAACCGGCGGCCGTGGAGACGAAGACGCTGCGGTCGTCGCCGGCCGGGTTGACCCGGTTGAAGCCGTCGAGCGCGACGCTGTGGGCGACCTTGAGGGTCTCGCCGTCGAGGACGTAGATGCCGGCGTCGTGGGTGATGGCGAGCGGTTCGGTCACGGTCGGAGCGGCCGAGGCAGGGGTCGTCGCCTCAGGCGCGGCGGTCGTCTCGTTGCCGCAGGCCGCGAGGGCCAGCGATGCGGCCGCGATTGAGGCGATGCCACGTCGGTTCACAGTGTGTTCTCCCCATAGCGAAACGAAACTCATTTTCAATAACGCTAGCGGAGTGCTGCCGGGGAGCGCGCGCAGGGGTCGGGCGAATCCGCTCGCTGCACTTGTGACCAGGGACAACGCGGTCGTGGCCGGCCCGTGGAACCGGGCCGGCCACGACGATCAGCGGATCAGGAGAGGTTGATGTAGTCGAGTTCGGCGTACCCGGTGCCACCGGCGTAGTTGGGCGACCCCTTGGCCAGGCGGATCATGTTCCATCCGGCCTTGAGGGTCACCGTGGTGTTGACGGTGGTGCCGAAGACGCCCCACGCCGCGGTGGGCGGGTAGGTCACGGTCTGGAAGGCGCCGCCGTTGTAGGCGAGACCCTGCGTGGCCGTGGCGCCCGTGCCGTTCGCGTACCCGATGGTCATCGTGTAGTTGCGGGCGGAGGGCACGTTGACCAGGAAGTCGACGAACGACTGGTTGCGGGAGTTGGCCGAACCGTCGATCTGCCCGACGTAACCGCCGTTGGAGGCGGAGCCCGCGGAGAACCGGTTGGCGTTGACGACCGTGGCGTTCTCCGCCTCGTACCGCTGCTGCCAGGTGGGCACACCCGAGGTCGGGGTGACCACCAGCTGGTACGAGTCCCAGGCGTGCATCGCGTTCACCGGGACGCTGATCGTCCCGCCGGACACCGTGTAGGTGCCGGAGGAGACGGCGATCGGCGCGCTCTGGTTGGTGGTGCGCCCCGTGGTGCCGCTGCGCACGACGGTCGCCCTCACCTGGGAGCCGAGGGCGCCCAGCCCGGTGACCCGGACCGTGTTGTTGCCGCTGTCACCGCCGAACACCACGTTCACCATCTTGCGGGTGCTGTCGTAGGCGGCGACGCCTTCCAACCATGAGCCGGGGACCGTCCGGACGATGTTGCCCGACTGGTCGCCGTACCACTTGTAGGTCCAGTACGACGAGGTCGGCAGGTTGTTGTGGAGCAGCCCGTTGAGGGTGCCGGCCTCGTACCAGTAGGCGCGTTCCGCCGAGCGGATCCCGTGTCGCTCGAAGACCGCCATGTAGTGCACCGCGACGCTGGGGATGTCGACCTGGGACGGCGACGCGTACTCGTTGATCGAGATCGGCCGGGGAGTGATGCCGAGTGACGTCTCGATCGCCCGGTAGTCGGCGACGTGTGCCGCGACGTCGAGGTACCTGTCGTTCTCCAGCTCGTGCCAGACGATCACGTCGGGCAGGGTGCCGGTGTCGCGGGCGTTGGTGAGGAAGCTGACCATCCAGTCGTGGTTGTAGACCGAGTGGCTGGGCCCGACGATCGGGGTGACCGTGTCGAGTGAGCGGATCAGCTTGTGGGTGCGCGTCCAGCCGGCGTTGAACGACCCGGCCGACGCGGTGTTCCACGTCCAGTCGGGCTCGTTCCAGAGCTCGTAGCCGTCGACGTTGGTGGTCGTCGTGGCGCTGAGCCGGGCGTTGACCATGGTGCGGACCTTCGACTCCCAGTCGGCCCAGCTGACCCACTTGTACGGGAAGTCCTTGTACACGTCCGGCAGTCGCCAGAACTGCTGAGCGCCGGCGCTTGTCACCTTTCCGGCCACCTTGAGTCCGTCGCAGCACGGCGTGGTCGCGCCGTTGCCGAGCTGCTGGACGCCGGGCGGCGGCTGGGTGAGGTGGTTGAGCCGCAGCGGGTACATCTGCTCCAGCGGCGGTTTGGTGCCGGTGTCGGTGGCGTAGAGGCCGCCGGCCGCGACGTGCGTGACCGGACGGACGACGGTACCGACGTCGACGGTGAGGGTGTTGCCGGCGGCCTGCGCCGGGCTGGGGACGGTCAGCCCGGCGAGGACCAGCAGGGGGACGAGTGCTGCTTTTCGATGTCGCACTGTTCACCTCGGTGGAAGGTGGGGATGGGGGACGGTGTTACGCCTCCTGTGCGGCCAGCGGGATCCAGACCCGCATCGGGCCCGGCTCGCGGTTGGCCCATAGGAAGTAGGGGATGGCGGTGACCGTGGCGGTCGCTGCCGGCGGTGTGCCGGTGGAGTTCAGATCCCGGTAGAGGGGAGCGTCGCCGCGGTTCTGCAACCGGAGCGGGATCTGCAGGGTGACCGGGGCGAGTCCGCTGCTGTGGTACGCGACCGACACCGGTGATCCCGTGTCGAGTTCCAGATCCTCGAAGCAGTGCCCGGCGAAGGGCCCGGTGGCAGGGATGTCGGCGTGTTCGAGGCAGTGGACGATCGGGCCGCGGACCAGGGCGGCGGTGCCGCGGGTGGCGTCGACCCGCGGGTGCGCGGCGACCAGCCGGGCCGGCATCGCCAGGGTGAGCACGACCCGGTCACCCTCGTGCCAGATCCGGTTGAGGCGCAGGTACCCGTCGTGGATCTGGGGCCCGGCCGGGGCGGCCGTGCCGTTGACGGTGAGCCGGACGTCGTCGCACCAGGCCGGGATCCGCAGTGACAGGGTCCACGGGTCGTCCGGCGACGACGTGACGGTGACGGTGATCTGCTCGTCCCACGGATAGCGGGTCTCGACCTCGACGGACCGGTTCGCTGACGTGAACGTTCCGCTGCCGTACAGGTGCAACTCAAGGCCGCCGGCGTCGCCGGTGGCGGCGTACGTGTGCAGCGACGCCATCAGCCGGGCCAGGTTCGGCGGGCAGCAGGCGCATTCGTACCAGTCGAGGCGGTGACCGGGGGCGTTCTCGCCGCCGCCGTCGTGGCCGGTACGCCGTTGCAGCGGCTGGGAGTAGAAGAACGCCTTTCCGTCGACGGCGGTGCTGGCGGCGATCGCGTTGTAGAGCACGCGTTCCATCTCGTCGGCGTACTTCGCGCTGCCGGTGGCCAGCAAGAGGCGGAATCCGAGCTGGAAGCTGGCGATCGCGGCGCAGGTCTCGGCGTACGCGCGGTCCGGCGGCAGCTCGTAGGCGTCGCCGTATGCCTCGTCACGGTGCCGGGATCCCTGGCCGCCGGTCAGGTAGGTGCGGCTGTCGATCGCGGAGTCCCACAGCCGCTCGGCGACGGCCAGCAGTTCGGTGTCGTGCGTTTCCACGGCCACGTCGACGGCGCCGGCCAGCAGGTAGAGCTGGCGGACCACATGGCCGGTCACCTCCTCGGTCGAGCGCAGGGGCTCGTGGTCCTGGAAGTAGGCGGCGCCGAACCGGCCCTCACCCAGCGTCCCGTGGCCGCGGTTCTCGATGAACCGGGCGGCGAGATCGAGGTACGGCCGGTGGCCGGTCACCCGGTACAGCTCGGCCAGGGCGGTCTCGACCTCGGGGTGCCCGTCGGTCTCCTTCGACGTGGCGTACCGCTGGACCAGAAGGTCGGCGAAGCGGCGCGCCACCGCGACGACCTGCTGGGCGGCGGGGTCGCCGGGCGCCGATCGGGCCGCCGCGACGGCTGCCTGGATGAGGTGGCCGGCCGTGTACATCTCGTGGCTGAAGTGCAGCTCGGCCCATTGCTGCGAGCGCCGTGCCGGGTCCTGGTAGTACGAGTCCAGGTAGCCGTCCGGGTCCTGTGCCTTCTCCAGCAGCGCTGCGGTGTCGGCGGCGAAGTCGGCGGCGGTCCCGGACCAGAACGCCGCCTCGAGGGTCTTGTGCACGTCGGTGTCGGCGAACCAGAAGCCGCGGAACGCGGTGTCGGCGTCGCCGGTGACGCGGCGCAGGTTGTCCAGGTTGCCTTCGGTACTGAGCCGGGTGACGCAGTGCGGCAGGGTGGCTTCGGTGTTACGGGTCTGCCAGCCGCCGAGCAGCCCGTCGGCGGCCAGCCGGACCGCGTCCGCGGGCAGCGGCCGCAGCACGCCGAGAGCGTCTGACGTGGGCACGACGGGGCCGTGCGAAACAAAGCTCATGATGTTCCTTTAGTCCTTGACGGCGCCGGCGGTCACACCGGCGGCCACGTAACGCTGGGCCAGGATGAGCAGCAGCGTCGCGGGGATGGACGCCACCACGGCGGTCGCCATGATCGCGTTCCACTGCTGGTTGTTGTTGCCGATGTAGTGGTAGATGCCGAGGGTGATCGGCTGTGCGTCACCGCCGCCGTCGAGCGTCGTGGCGAAGACGAAGTCCGACCAGGCCCAGAGGAAGGCGAACAGCGACACGGTGACGATGGCGTTGCGGGAGATCGGCAGGATCACCGAGACGAATGTGCGCCACTTCGACGCGCCGTCGATCAACGCCGCGTTGATCAGCTCGTCCGGGATGCCGGACATGAACGCCGTGAAGATCAGGACGCCGAACGGGACGGCGATGGTGGAGTCGGCGAGGATCAGCCCGCCGACGGTGTTGAGCACGCCGAGGCGCAGGTAGATGGCGTAGAAACCCATCGCCATGATGATGCCGGGGATCATCTGCGCGATCAGCAGCACGAAGCTGAGCGTGCCGCCGCCCTTCGGGCGCAGTTTCGCCAGGGCGAACCCGGCCGGGGCGGAGATCAGCAAGGTCAGGATGACGGTGCCGAGCCCGATGAACAGGCTGGTGCCGAGGTACGGCATCTGCTGGTCGATGACCGCCCGGTAACCCTCGAGGGTCCCGTCGAAGGGGAACAGGTGCGGCGGGTCGGCGCGCATGTCCGTGTCCTTGGTCAGCGACACGTTGATCATCCAGTAGACCGGGAACAGCATGATCGCCGTGAAGATCAGCCCGAGCCCGGTCTTCGCGTGCTGCTTGATCATGAGTCGAGCCTCTTCTGGAATCGGATGTAGAGCAGGCCGAAGAAGAGCGCCATGATGATCAGCAGGTTGCCGACGGCGGCGCCGGGGCCGAACTCGGGCAGCAGGCTGCCGAAACTGAATCGGTAGGACCAGGTCGCGAACGTGGTCGAGGCATCCGCCGGCCCGCCCTTCGTCATGATCCAGATCAGGTCGAAGACCTTGAGGGTGTACACCAGCCCGAGCAGCAGAGTGATCGCGGAGACCGGCCGCAGCAGTGGGAAGGTGACCCGCCAGAACCGCTGCCAGCTGTTCGCCCCGTCGATCGCCGCGGCTTCGTAGACCTCGGCCGGGATGGCCTGCAGGCCGCTGTAGAGCACGACCAGGTTGAATGGGATGCCGATCCAGATGTTGGCGATGATCACGCTGGTCAGCGCCCAGTCCGGCGACGTCAGCCAGTTCACCGGATCGACGCCGACGAGCCCGAGCGCGTGGTTGACGATCCCGGAGTCACTGTTGAGCATCCACGACCAGGTGGAGGCACTGACGATCAACGGCAACAGCCACGGTACGAGGAACAGCGCTCGCAACGTGCCGGACAGCCGGAAGTTCTGGGCGAAGAACACCGCGAGGGCGAGCCCGATGGCGAACTGGAAGGCGATCGACACGAAAGTGAAGGCGAGGGTGTGCACCAGCGCCGGCCCGAAGGCGGCGTCGTCGAACACGGTGCGGTAGTTGTCGAGCCCGGAGAATGGGGCGTCGCCCTGAACGAACGAGCGCACCGTGTAATGACGCAGGCTCAGGTCGAGGTTGCGGTAGAGCGGATAGGCATAGAACGCGAGCAGGTAGATCACGATCGGGGCCAGGAACGCCCAGGCCGCCCAGCTCCCGCGCTTTCTCGGGCGGGGGGACCGCGCCCCCGCGCCCGCCGGAGCGGGAGCGGGAACGCGTGTCATGACGTCGTGTGCCATCGTCACTTGGTGGCTGCGGCGGCCGTGGTCTGCGCCGTCTTCAGCGCATCCGAGGAACTGGCCGAACCGCTGAGTGCGGCCTGGAACGCGGTCCACATCGGCTGGGAGATCTTCGGGTACTTGGTGCCGAGGTCGTCACTGGTACGGCCCTTGGCCGCCTTGACCGCCTCGACCCAGACCTTCAGCTCGGGGTTGTCGGCGACCTGCTTCTGCTGCACCGCGTCGGTGGCCGCGATGTAGGACAGCGTCGTGTCGGTGGTGTAGGCGTTGTCCGCGCTGGTCAGGCAGGCGACCAGCTTCTCGGTAGTGGCGTAGCGGGCCGTCTCGGTCTGCACCGGCGCGGTCACGAACTCGCCACCGGTCGGCGCGGGAGCGACGCCGCCGGCCTGCGACGGGATCGGGATGATGCCGTACTCGAAGCCGGCTTTCTTGGCGTTGGCCAGCTGCCAGGTGCCGTTCTCGCTGAACGCGAAGTCGCCGGTGGCGAACTCCTGCCAGCTCGTGGTCTGGGTGTTGTTGAGTACCGAGTTCGGCGCCAGTCCGTCCTTGAGCCAGCCGGTCCACAGGTCCAGCGCGGCCACGCCCTGCGCCGAGTCGAGCTGGGTCAGGTTCGCGCCGGAACCCCAGAACCAGGGCAGGAACTGGAACGAGCCCTCCTCGGTGCCGATCGCGGAGAAGGTGATGCCCTTCTTGCCGGCTGCCTTCACCTTCTTCAGCGCGTCGGTGAGCGAGGCCCAGTCCTTGATCGCGGTCGGGTCGACCTTCGCCGCGTCCAGAACCTTCTTGTTGTAGTACAGCGCGAGGGTGTTGGCGCCGATCGGGATGCCGTAGGTCTTGCCGCCGATCTGCCCGGCCGCGAGCAGGTTCGGCGAGACGGCCGACGTGTCGATCTTCATCTCGTCGCTGGTGGTGAGCACCCCGGCGTCGGCGAGCGTGGAGACGACCGGGTTGTCGACGATGAGCACGTCCGGCGAGTTGCCCTGCTGTGCGGCAAGCAGCGCCTTGTTGGTGAGGTCGGTGGTGTCGTAGCCGGTGCGCTTGACCGTCACCCCGGCGTCGGTGCCGCACTTGGTCAGCAGCTTCACCCAGTCCGAGCTGTCGTCGAACTGCGGGTACGGGTCCCAGATCTGATACTCGCCGCCGGCGGCGGAGCCGGTGCCCTCGGCGGCGGTGTCGGTGGACGTGGAGCAGCCGGCCAGCAGGCAGACGGCGACGGTGAGAGCCGCTGCGGCGCGCAGACGTCCCCTGGTTGCGGTCATATCGTGTTCCCCTTGCACATGGAGGAGGTGTCGCGGGAGGGGCTCGCGTGCCGGTTGGTCGCACGCAAGGAAATCGATTGCGTAGAAGCTAGGCAGCGCCTTGCTCGCATGTCAAGGGCAAGTTACGGTCACATGAAGCGAACCTAGGTAGTTCGCTGCGCAACTGGGGAGGAAACGCTGAGCATCATGGATCGCGCCGTCACGATCAGCCACGTGGCCGCGCTCGCGGGGGTCTCCACCGGGACGGCGTCCAAAGCGCTCAACGGCCGGGGCGCGATGAAGCCGGAGACGCGATTGCGCGTGCAGCAGGCCGCGGAGCAGCTCGGTTTCGTCGCCAACGCGGCAGCGCGCAGCCTGCAGACCGGCCGCACCTACACGGTCGGCATGATCACCACCGACAGCATCGGCCGGTTCAGCATCCCGCTGCTCATCGGCGCCGAGGACGCTCTGGGCGCCGGCCAGATGTCGATCTTCCTCTGCGACGCCCGCGACGACCCGATCCGCGAGCAGTACTACCTGCGTACGCTGCTCAGCCGCAAGGTCGACGGGATCATAGTGACCGGGCGCCGCACACAGGCCCGCACGCCGATCGGCGTCGGCCTGCCGGTGCCGGTGGTGTACGCGTTCATCAGCTCCACCGACCCGCAGGACTGCTCCGTGGTTCCCGACGAGGCCGACGGCTCACGCCGGGCCATCAAGCACCTGCTGGCAGTCGGCCGCAAGCGCATCGCCCATGTCACCGGACCGGAACATCACCATTCGGCGACCGTCCGGGCCCGGGCCGCCGACGAGGCGCTGGCGGCTGAGGGGCTGAGCGCCGGGTTCCCCACGCTGTACGGCGAGTGGAGCGAGGCGTGGGGCCGGCAGGCCGCCGGCATCCTGGTCAACGCCGGTGCCGGCGTCGATGCCGTGTTCTGCGGCAGCGATCAGATCGCGCGGGGCCTGGCCGAAGGCCTGACCAAGGCGGGCAAGGACGTTCCCCGTGACATCGCCCTCGTGGGCTTCGACAACTGGGATGTGATGGTCGAGGGCTGCCAGCCGGCCCTGACCAGCGTCGACATGGACCTGGAGGGCATCGGCCGGTCGGCCGCCGAGCAGTTGCTCGCCGCGATCAACGGCAACCCGGCGCACGGCCAGCACGCGCGTCCCTGCCGGTTGATACCCCGCGCCTCGACGGCGGTGTGACGCGGCCGTGGGAACCGTGCTCAGACAATCGATTTCCTAGGAGCCATTGACGGGTCTGGCTTGAGTTCGTAACCTACCGGAAATCCCTCGTTGACCGAACGCGCAATCGATTGCGCCGCGTTCGTTTGTTAACGCTCACATCTCCGCCTTGGAGCGATGTATGAGAGCTTGGAAGATTCTCCTGGTCACGGGCCTTCTCGCCACCTATCCCGCCACCCCCGCCCTGGCTGCCGGCGACCTCCCCGCGCCGGTGCTGGCCTACGAGTTCGAGGATGACACCACCACCGGCGGTGTCATCGAGGACAGCTCCGGCAACGGCCTGAACGGCACCCTCGTCAACGGCTCCACCGCCGGCCTGACCGACGGCGCGCTGACGCTGCCCGGCGGCTCGCCCACCGCCAACGGCGCCTACGTCACGATCCCGCGCGCCGCACTGGAGGGCCGCACCGAGCTGACTGTCGCCACCCGCGTGAAATGGGACGGCACCACCGCCCCCTGGCAGTGGATCTACGCGCTCGGCAAGGACACCAGCCGGTACCTGTTCAGCACCCCGTACAACGGTGACGGCAAGCTGCGCACCGCCGTGACCAAGGACTTCGCCGGGGCCGAGGCGCAGGCCACCGGCTATGCGGCACTGCCGGCCGGCACGTGGAAGACGCTGACGGTCACGCTCGGCTCGGGACGGATCACCACGTACCTGGACGGTGTCGCCGTCTCGTCGGCCGCGACCACCGCCACCGCCGCCGACCTGCTGGACACGAGCACCACCGTGGCCGGGTACATCGGCAGGTCCTTCTACGCCGACCCGCTCTTCGACGGCGCCATCGACTCGTTCAAGATCTACGGCGCGGCGCTCACCGCCGCTCAGGTGGCCGAGGACTTCGGCGGCAGCCCGCCGGCGGTCACCGGACTGGCCTCGACCGCCTTCGACGTGCGGACCACCATCGGCACCGCGCCGGCGCTGCCGGCTTCGCAACGGGCGACCTTCTCCGACTCCTACGACCGCGACGTCCCGATCACCTGGGCTGCCGTCGACCCCGCACGGTACGCCCAGCGCGGTACCTTCACCGTCTCCGGAACCGCGGCCGGCCGGGCCGTGACCGCCACCGTCACGGTGATCCGCGAGGGCGAGCTCACCGTCGACCTCGGCCGGACGACCGGCGCCTTCCACGGCGGAGCCTCCGGCACGCTCTACGGCCTCTACGGTGACGGCCTGCCGACCAGCAATCTGATCGAGGGCATGGGCCTGCGCACTGTCTCGACCAAGGCGCAGGACGGGCCACAGCACCCCGGCGCCGACGCCCTGGAGGTGGTGAAGCCGCTCGCCGACGCGACCGACGGCGATGTCTACATCTACATGACCGACATCCACCGCGGCTTTCCGTACCAGTGGCCGGGCAGCACGCCCCAGGAGAAGCTGAGCCTCTTCAAGGAGAAGATCGCCAAGCAGGTCGACCAGGTCCGCCGGCTCGACGAGCAGTACCGGGACAACATCGTCTTCGTGCCGTTCAACGAGCCGGAAGGCAACATGTTCGGCACCGGCGAGTGGAGTTACGACGGGGTCAGCTGGCTCACCGACCCGGACGACTACTTCCAGGCGTGGGACGACGTCTACGCGATCATCAAGAGCAGCATCCCGTCCGCGCGCATCGCCGGTCCGAACACCAGCATCCTGTTCGACCAGGTCAAGGGCTTCCTCACGCACGCCAAGGCGGCGGGGACGGTGCCGGACGTGATCACCTGGCACGAGTTGAGCCACCCCGAGGCGGTCCGTGACAGCGTCGCGAAGTACCGCACCTGGGAGAAGGAGATCCTCGGCAGGCAACTGCCGATCAACATCAACGAGTACGCGTTCAACTACCACACCTCGGTGCCCGGCCAGATGGTCCAGTGGATCTCGGCGATCGAGGAGTCCAAGGTCGACGCGGACATCGCCTACTGGAACATCGACGGCAACCTGTCCGACTCGGCGGTGCAGGCCAACCGGGGCAACGGGCAGTGGTGGCTCTACAACGCCTACTCCCAGATGACCGGCGACACGGTGAAGGTGAACCCGCCGTACCCGGGAAGGAATTATTCGCTGCAGGGGGTCGCCACCCTCGACCGGAACAAGAAGCAGGCCCGGACGATCTTCGGTGGGGCCACCGGCGCCGGGTACATCCGGTTCGCCAACGTCCCGAAGTACCTCGGCAAGACCGTGCACGCGTGGATCCGCGAGATCCCGTGGACCGGGCAGATCGGTGACTCGGCGCCGCCGCGACTGATCGCCGAGAAGAACCTCGCGGTGCGGGGCGGGGAGGTGGCCGTCGAGTTCGATCAGCTCAACGAGTCCTCCGCCTACGAGATCGTCCTCGGCCCCGCCGTGAAGACCTCCGCCGGCAAGAGCCCCACCCTCTGGCAGGGATCCTTCGAAGCCGAAGCGGCCACCTACACCGGCAGCGGCTACAGCAAGAACGGTCCGGAGGGCTCACCGTCGGACGTCTCGAAGTTCTACACCTCGGGCGGCTACAACGTCGGCGGCCTGCGCACCGGCAGCGACGGCGTCCTCGACTTCACCGTCGACGTCCCCGCCACCGGGACCTACGACCTGAGTGTGTTCGCGAACTCGCTCAACACCTTCGACCTGGTCAAGGAGCAGGGCCCGACCAACGTGTTCCTGCGTGTCGACGGCGCCGCCGAACAGGAGATCTTCCTGCCCCTGGGCTACAAGTGGGTGGTCTGGGACCACACCGACACCAAGGTCGCCCTGACCAAGGGCACGCACACCATCTCGCTCGCCGCCAAGAGCCTGGACGGCACGAAGGTCACCAAGGGCGACGCGATCCTCGACCGGATCACGCTGGCCCTGCCGAACCCGGCCGCCGCGACCGCCGTCTACGAGGCCGAGCTGGCCACGCTGGACGGCGCCAAGGCCGTCGCCGGTGGCGCCGAACTGGGACGCGGTGGATCCGCCACGTTCTGGGTCTACTCGGCGGCCGACGCCACGTCGATCGTCGAGACGGTCGGCCGCGACGTGAAGGTCACGGTCAACGGCATCCCGGTCGGTGGACGCAAGGCAGCGGTCTCGCTGTCCGGCGGCGTCAACAAGGTCGTCGTCTCCGGCGCCTCGAGGCACAGCGAGATCGATCGGATCACCGTGCGTCAGGCGCCGGACGCGCTGCCGTCGGTTTCCTACGAAGCCGAGGACGCCACCCTGGCCGGCACGGCCACGGTCACGGCGAAGTCCCTGGCCAGCGCCGGTGAAGTGGTCACCGGTGTGGGCGGTGAGCCCGGCAACGCCAACACGTTGACGTTCCGGGTGAAGGCCGACAAGGCCGGCGCCTACGCGCTGCGTATCCGGTACTCCAACCCCGAGCAGGCGGAAGCCACGCACTACAACCCGGACCCGCTCGCCCGGCACGCCGACATCTCGATCAACGGCGCCACGGCGAAGCGGACCCTGTTCCCGCACAGCTTCCACGACAACAACTTCTGGGAGCTCACCGTGCCGGTGACGTTGAAGCGGGGCCAGAACACGGTCACCTTCTCGTCCGCGGAACTGCCGAACTTCGACGGGACGACGTACGCCTCGGACACCTGGCCGGGCGTGCTGCTCCGCTCGAAGTACGCCCCGCTGATCGACAAGGTCACGGTCGCGCCTTACAGCACCGTTCGCTGACCGGTCGCGGGTCTCGGCTTGTCGGACTCTGCGCGACTGCGGTGAGCGGCCATCACCGGCCGCTCACCGCAGTCGCGGCCGATCGATCAGATGGCGGTCAGGGTGAGGGTGCCGGTGTAGGCGCCGGCGGCGGTGTCGGTCGGCACGCTGAGCCGCAGCTCCGCGTCGAGCCGTGCGGTGCCCCGCCCGGCACCGGCCGGAGCGGTCGCCAGCACCGCGCTGTCCCCGAGACCGGTTCCCGGCCGCCCGGGCACGGAGGGCACGGCCACCGGACCCGCCTGCACGCACTGCCGGTCGGCCTGCGCGACGACCGTGGGCGCCCAGCCGAGGTAGCTGCCCGGGAAGGCCGCACCGCCCTCGGTACGGAAACCGCCGGCCACCTGCCCGGACGCGGTCCAGCCGGGGCCGCCGGACCGGGTGTCGGTGACCGTCACGGGCTTCAGCGCTCCGCTGCTCTCCCAGCGGTCGCCCGCGCTGCTCAGAGCCGCCGCCGGAAGCGTGACGTCCCGATCGCCGGGAGCGACGCTGATCACCAGCGCGCCCTCGGTCTCGCTGATCGTCGCGGTCACCGTCTTGGCGGCGTCGCTGCCCTGCGGTGGCGCCGCCACCGTCAGCGTCACCGCCGGGCTGGTCGCCGCGACGGTCTCGCCGTCGTAGAGCTTGACCAGCAGTTCGGTGCCGTGCAGATCCCGGGTGGCGGTGAAGCTGTACGCCGCCGAGGTCTCCCCGGTGACCGGCTCGAACGCGGCGGTTCCGGGCCGCTTGGCGAACCACTGGTAGGCGGTCAGCGGGCCCTGCGGCGTCTGCACGGCCTGCACCGTGACGGTGTCGCCGGGCTGGTACTCGCCGTCGTTCAGACCGGAGACGGACAGTGCCGGGTCACCCGGCTGCGTCGATCCGTCCACGTGCACCACGATCGGCGCGGACTCGGCGTACGTGCGGCCGTCGTCGAACGTGAGCCGGGCGAACACGCTCGCGCCGTCGTCGGCCGCCGACAGCGTCAGCGACGAGCCGTGCTGGCCCGGCGCCGGCTGAGCGGTGTCGGCGCCGCGCCGCTGCACGTGCCACTCCCAGCGGGTCAGCACGGAGGCCGGGCTCACCGTGGCGGTCACCCGGTCGCTGCCGGCCGCCTGCTCGACGGTCACCTTCTGCTGCGGCGCCGCGCCGTGGTCGTCGACGTGGATGGTCGACGGCTCGCTGGTGGCCAGCAGCTCGCCGCCGGCCGTGCGCAGTTCCGCCTTGACCTGCGTGCCGTCGAGGGCCTGCTCGGCCCGTACCTCGTGGGTGGCGGTGGTGGCCTTCTCGATCGTGGCGAAGTCGCTCTGGTCGGGGCGTTTCCACAGCCAGCGGTACGTGTCGGTGTCGCTGGCGACCGGATCGGCGGAGGCCTTGAGCCGGATCGTGTTGCCCTGGTGGTAGTGCCCGGACAGCGAGTCCAGGAACAGCAGCTGGTCACCCGGCGCGGCGTCGGTGACCCGCAGTCGCTGCTGGGCGCCGCCGACGTGGTGGCCGGTGGCAGCGTCGGTGACGCTCAGATACAGGGTCCGGCCGTCGAGGTCCGCGGTGACCGGCAATTCCAGCGAGGACGACACCGCGCCGGGAATGGGCACAAGGTCGTTGCCCTCGGCGAGCGCCCACTCGTAGGAGACACCGCCACGGGCCGGGTACAGCTCGGATGCCGCCTGCAGCGTGTCGCCGGCGCGGTAGACCGTGCGGATCCCGGACAGCTGGAGCTCCCGGTTTCTGATCGTGCTGGTGAGCGCGGGGGAGCGGCCGATCACGGCGCCGTCCGCGGCGACGATCTCGTACGCCCACTCGACCTGGTTGAGCCACGAGGTGTCGATCAGGTACGCGTCGCCGATCCGCTTCGGCGCGGACCATTCGTTCGTCTCGTCCCACGTGGTCGCGCTGGGCAGGAAGCGGTTCACCCAGCGGCCGGTCTCGCCGGCGGTGAGGGCCCGGTGGGCGACGGTGACGCGTACCGGGTCGCCGTTGTAGTAGCTGTCGCCCATGCCGGTGACGGTGACCTTTTCGCCCGATCCGATGTTGGGACCGTCGACGTGCAGGCCGCGGTAGGCGGTCTCCTGGACGGCCTTGTTGGCGGCGTCCACGATCTGCACCTTGATGTCGGCGCCGTCGAGGGCGACGGTGGCGTCGCGGGTGTACCGGTCGCCGGTGCCGACGAGGTACTCGGTGCTCTGCCCGGCGGGCCGCAGGAGCCACCACGCCTGGTGGCCGCCGGGGACGGTGGCACCGATGAACCGCAGGTCGATCTGCTCACCGGCGCGGTACCGATCGGCGAGCCCGGCGATCGCGAAGACCTCGCCGCCGGGCTTCTCGGTCACGGTGACGCCGACCGGCTCGGACGCCGAACGACCGAACTCGTTGAGCACGTGCGGCACGAACCGGGCGGTCAAGGACCGGCTGCCCAGCGGCAGGGTGGTCACCGCGAGACCGGCGCCCCCGCCGGAGACGGCGGCGTGCCCGAGGACGGCCGAGCCGTCGAGGAACTCCACATATCCGCCCGCGCCGGCCGGGGTGACCGTCGCGTCCAGCGTCACCCGGTCGCCGGCGACGACGCTGGTGGCGCCGGCGGTCAGCGTGGTGACCGTCGCGGTGGCCGAGGGCAGCGGGCCGACGACGAACGTGTAGGTGGCGTCGGCGCTCTGCCGTTCACCGGACACGGTCATCGTGGCGCGCACGCCGATCCGGTACGTGCCGGCGGCGGTGAACGCCCAGTTCGCGTGCATGTGGGTGCGCCCGACCGTGAACGACTTCGGGCCGTCCGAGGAGGACCAGAGCCGTTTGACGCCGCCGAACCCGGCCGAGGTGAACAGCTCCAGCCGGCCGGGACCGTCCAGCGCGGTCAGGACGAAGGTGGTGTCACCGGCCGGCGTCGACTCGGTGGAGAAGCCCGGCCACAGCCGGCCCGCTCCCGGGTTCGATTCGGGCGCGATCCACACCCGGCTGCCGCTCGGAGCGAGGAACTCGTAGCCGGCCGGAACGGTCAGCTCGGCGTCTCCGGCGAGATGGAACCGGATGTCGTCGGCGGCGAACCGGGTGCCGTTGCCCTCGTCGACGTCGGCCTTCGAGCCCAGCGCGAGTCTGCCGTCGTCGAGGAAGGTGGACACCGCGTCGGTGTGGACCCCGGCGATGATCCGGTGTTCCCGCGGTGGCGGGGCGGGCCCGTCGGCCGCGGTCGCCGGCGAGGCCGGGGCCAGCACGGCGGCGACCCCGGCGGTGAGTATCGCCAGCACCACCGCGGTACGGCGCGGTGGGGATGTGACGGTCACGAATGGTCCTTTCAGGTGGCCAGGCGCGCGAGCATGCCGTGGCGAGGGGCGAACAGATGGGCCAGCAGGAACGCCGCCGTCAGGGTGAGCACGACGGTGCCGCCGACGGGCAGGTCCCAGGACCAGGACAGGTAGAGGCCGATCAGCGCGCATCCGGCGCCGACGGCCGGGGCGAGGGCCATCATCACGGGCAGGCGGTCGGTGAGCAGGCGGGCGGTCGCGGCGGGGGTGACCAGCAGCGCCAGGACGAGGATGTTGCCGATGGTCTGCACGGCCATCACGACGGCGAGGGTGACCAGCACGTAGAGGACCAGGTCGAGCCAGAAGGCCCGCAGCCCGAGCGCGCGCGCCATCTCCCGGTCCAGGGTGACGGCGACGAACTCCTTGTGCAGCAGGAACACCGCGAGCAGCACGACGATCGTCGTGCCGCCGACGACGTACAGGTCCCGGTCGGGGATGCCGGTGATCGAGCCGAACAGGAACTGCTGCAACGAGCCGGCGTACCCGGGCGCCCGGGAGATGATCACGATGCCGAGCGCGAACGCGGCCACGAAGAAGATCCCGATGACCGAGTCCTCCTTGAGGCGCCGGTTCTGCGCGAACACCGTCACCAGCAGGGCGGTGACGACGCCGGCCACCGTGCCGCCGACCACCAGGCTGCCGGAGAAGAGGAAGGCGATCGCCAGGCCGGGGAAGACGGCGTGCGCGACGGCGTCACCGATGAACGCCATGCCGCGCAGCACGACGTAACAGCCGACGACGCCGCACATGACCGCTGACAGCACCGCGATGGTCAGCGCTTTGGGCAGGAACGCGAGGTCCGGGTTGGCCAGGTCGGCGAGGAACTGCAGCGGCGACATCTCAGGCCACCACCAGGTCGAGCGCCTTGAGCAGGTGGCTGCCCGGTCCGACGTCGAAGGTCCGCATCCACAGGTCCGGGTCCTTCAGGTCCGCGGGCGGACCGGCGGCGATCACCGTGCGGTTCAACAGAAAAAGACGATCACAGGTGTACGCCGCCGCGGTCAGATCATGGGTGGCCATGAGGACGGCCCGTTCCCTGGCGATCTCGGTGAACAGTTCGGTCAGCGTCTCCTGAGCCGGCATGTCGAGACCGGTGAACGGCTCGTCGAGCAGCAGCACCGACGGCTCCACGACGAGCGCGCGGGCCACCAGCACCCGCTGCCGCTGCCCGCCGGAGAGCTCACCGACCGGCCGCCCGCGCAGGTCGGCGAGGCGCACCTGATCGAGGGCGGCCCACACGGCCCGCCAGTGGGCGACCGTAGGACGGCGGAACATCCCGATCCGGCGGACCAGGCCGCTGAGCACGGCGTCCTGCACGCTGGCGGGGAAGTCCCAGGTGAACTCGTGGCGCTGCGGGACGTACCCGGTGCTGCCCGCGGTGACCGTCCCGGCACGCAGTTTGATCAGTCCGAGGGCGGCGCGCATCAGGGTGGTCTTGCCGGCGCCGTTCGGGCCGAGCAGGGCGGCGAACTCCCCGGCGTCCAGGCGCAGGTCCACGTCGCGCAGCACCGGGCGGCCACCCAGGTCGGCCGCCACCCCGGTCATCTCCAGAGCGGTCACGGGGCGCTCTCCCGTTCGGCGCGGCGGCGCACCGACGACTGGCGCCAGACCAGCGCCGCGACGATCAGCAGGGCGGCGACAAGCGCGATCGCCACGAACAGCAGGGCGTCACCCGTACCCCCGGAAGGCTCTTGATCGGCGGCCGCGGCAGCGGCAGAGGCGCGAGCGGACGGCAGGGCGGCCGTGAAGGCGGTGTCGAAATCGGGCTCGGTGGTGTCACCGACCGCGAGGCGCAGAACGGTGCCCGCGGACGCGGTGGAGCCGTCGGCGAGGTCGGCGGTGACCTCGACGGCCAGCAGGTAGACGCCGGGTTTGCCGAACACCCAGTTGGCGTGGGTGTGCGTGTTGGTCTCCACCCACAACGGCTGCGGGTACGCCTTCGCCGAACTCCACAGCACCTGCGGCGCACCCAGGTTGCCCGACTGAAGGAAAACGGTCACGGCGCCCGGACCTTGGACCCCGCGCAGGTTCAGCGTGACGCCCCTGTCGATCGCGCCGAGCACGCCCGGATCCTGGGTGTTCCAGCCGATCCACACCACGCCGGTCTTCTCGGTCTGCGGCACCACGTGCACCGGCGTGCCGGGCTGCTCGCCGAGGAACGCGTACGCCTCGTCCTCGGGCACCTGCTGCACCGCGGTGTCGCGGACCCGCAGCACGGTCTCCGCCGGATCGCGCCACACCGGCGGCACCGCGTGATCGTCGTGGACCTGGATCGTCCACTTGCCGTCGCGCAGCCGGGGGCCGATGTCGACGTGGCCGGTCTCCAGCACCGCCCGGCCGGTCGCCTGCGCCTGGCCGGCGTCGAGCGTCTGATCGAGGCCGGCGGTGGGGGTGGGCGTCACCGCGAGGGTGAGCGCCAGAAGTGCGTTTATCAAGGATCTTCCCTAGTCAGGTACCACTCAGGACAGGCAGGTTCGGAGGGAGTCGGCGTTGAACCGCATCAGCGCCGTGTAATCGGTGGCCCGGTCGTCGAAGGCGTCGCCGTAGATGTCGCAGACCCGCACGTCCTCCTGCTCGGCGACCTCGACGAGCGTCGACGAGCGGGCACGCAGATTCGGTTCCAGGAACACCGCTCGGACGTGCAGGTGGCGCAGTGTCTCGGTGAGGCGGCGGCGGTCGGCGAGGCTCGGTTCGACGGCCGGGTTCGGGGTGACGAAGCCGGCCACCGGGATGCCGTAGGCCTTCGCCAGGTAGGCGAACGCGTCGTGGGTGGTCACCAGGTGGCGGTTCGGCGGCGGGATGCGGTCGATCTGCTCCTGGACGTACGCGTCGAGCGCGCTCAGTTCGGCCAGGTAACGGTCGGTGTTGGCGTGGTAGTCCGCGGTGCCGGCCGGGTCGGCGGCGATCAGGGTGTCGCGGATCAGTTCGGTGTACGCCTGGGCGTTGCCGACGTCCTGCCACAGGTGCGGGTCGATCTCGCCGTGCACGTGCCGGCCCAGCACTGCCTGCGGCAGCTGGTAGATCTTCGTTCCCGGCCGTCCGAGGAAGCGGAACCCCGGTCCGGCGGGAACCTCCTTCAAGGCCTTGGCCGGGACCTCGATCACGGTACGGGCGGGATCGTGCCGCTTCTCGCCGGCGTCCTGGTCTTCCCGGAGGTAGATCTCGCCGCTGTCGATGTCGGTGGTGACGTCGGTGTGGCCGCCGCGCAGGACCGTCACGCCGGGCGTCAGGTGCGGGTCCACGCCGACGGCGAAGGTGAGCGTCTGGTCGCCGAGCGGAATCGGTTTGCTGTCGGCGGTGACCACGAGTTCCGCGCGCATCGTGACCCGGTAGACGCCCGGTTCGGTGAACGCCCAGCTCATGTGGGTGTGCGCGTCCGGCGGGAGGATCATCGTGTCGTCCCGGAAGCCGTTCGCCGGATCGAAGCCGTCGCCGGAGTCGAGGAACGTGTCCGGGTTGCCGAACGACTCGGTCAGGTACGCCGTCATCCGGCCCGGTCCGGTGACGCCGGTGGCGGAGACCCGGACGTCCGAGGATCGGGTCACCCGGTGCGCGGCGCCGTCACCCTTGGCGCGCATGCCCAGCCAGATGGTGTCCAGGGAGACGTCCTCCACCAGCGGGATGATCTCGGCGGCGTACTTGGTGGCGCCCTCGGCGAGCGAGATCTGCTCGACCCCGTCGGGCAGATTGGCGTCCAGGGTCTTGATGACGTTCTGCGCCTCGAGCATCAGGTAGTTGCTGAAGGCCAGGTCGGCGTAGACGATGTTGCGCACGTCGCGCAGGGTCGGCTCGTAGGCGTGCGCGTCGGCGTTGTCCGGGACGATCGCGTCGACCAGCACCCGGTCGCCGCCGACGTTGCGGACCAGGTCGGCCAGGATGCCGGTGGTGGTGACGACCTGGATGCGGCCGTCGGTGTCGGTGAGCGCGGGCGGTGGCGCGCATCCGGCGATCAGCGGCAGGATCGAGAGGCCGGCCAAGGCGTTTCGGAGGAGCTTCATCCGTTCTCTTTCCGGCGGCGGCTGAGCGCCACGGTGGCGGCGCCGGCGGCGATCAGCAGGGCGCCGCCGCCGGCGATCGAGACGATGTTCATGCCGGTCATGGCCAGGTCACCGCCGCCGCCGCCGTTGCCGCTGCCGTCGCCGCCGCCTTCACCGCTGCCGTTGCCGGTTCCGGAGCCCGCGCCGGCGCTCGCGCTGGGACCCGGCTCGGCGCCGTTGCCGCCTCCGGTGTCTCCGCCGCCGGTGTTCGCCGCGTCGCCGACCGCGAGGGTCAGCGTCTTCGTGTCCGACACGCTCGTGCCCGCGGTCGTGGTCGCGGTCATCTCCACGGTGAGCTTGTAGACCCCGGCCTCGGTGAACGCCCAGTTGCCGTGGGCGTGGGTGTTCGGGGCGATGCCGAGCTGCTGCGGCAGCTTCTTCGCCGAGTCGAACAGCACCTCGGGCGTGCCGAACGAGCCGGTCAGGAACAGCTTGAACTCGCCCGGCCCGTCGACCTGCTTGAGCCGCCAGACCACGTTGCCCCGGGTGCCCTTCACCACCGACTCGTGCTGGGTGTTCCAGCCCGGCCAGACGATGCCGGACTGCTGCGACTGGGGCAGCAGGTGGACCTTCTCGCCGGCCTTGCCGAGGAAGGCGTACCCGGCGCCGGCCGGGACGTCGATCCGCGCCTTGTCGGTCACCTTGAGCGTGACGTCGGACAGTTCGCGCCAGGTCGCCGGCGTGGTCGTGTCGTCCTTGATCCGGATCGTCAGCTTGTTGCCGCTGAGCTGCGGTCCCATGTCGACGTGCCCGTCCGAGATGACTTTGCGGCCGGCCGCGGCTGCCGCTTTCGGGGCGGACGCGGGCGCTTGTTCCGCGGCGGCCTTGGCGGTCTGCTTCTGCTCCCCGGTAGCCTGTTTCTGCTGCGTGGCGGCCTGTTTCTGCCGCGTGGCGGTCTGCTTCTGTCCTGCCGCGGCGGGCACGGACACCGTGTAGAGCGCCTCGTCCTTCAGCGTCCGCGACCCGCTGCGTTTGCTCGCCCGCACCGTGACCCGGTACTCCCCGGTGGCGTCGAACAGCCACACCACACCGCCCAGCCGTTGCCCGGCCGGCAGCGTCGCACGGGTACGGTCGTCGCTGTCCAGCAGCAGCGTGGGCCGCCCCCACGGCGACAGCGTGTACGCCGCGAACGACCCCGGCCCGTCCACGTCGGCCAGTTCCAGGGCCACCGTCCCCTCGTCGATCCCGGTGGTGTCGAGGGTGGAGAACGGGGAGCCCTCCTGCAGCGACCACACCGGCGCGCCGGGCCGCCCGAGGAAACCGAACGCGGGATCGTCCGGGATCACGCCGGTCGGTGTCCCGGACGTGGTGAGCCGCACCGATTGCGGATCCGTGGCGGCCTGTCCGGGACCGCGGAAACTCATCCGGAGCTGGCCGGACTCCACGGACAGGGCGATCAGGTCAGCGCCGTCGGCCGGCGGCGCCGCGAGCGCGGGCCCGCCGGCCGTCAGCACCACGGCGAGCGAGGCCGTCGCCAGGGCGGCGATCCGGGTCATGGGGTTCCCTCCTTGGTCGGGGTTGCGCTCGCCTGCTCACGCCCGCGCTGCTCGGCAGCGGCCAGCGCGGCGCGCATGCGGCGTCCGCGTCGGCGGCGGGTCGCCAGCCAGGCCAGGACGAGGACGGCGGCGAGCGCGAGGAGCGCCAGCTGCGGCCACGGGACGAGCCAGAGGGCGTGCTCGGAGATCGCCCGCACCGGCGCGGGATCGATGGGCCGGCCGTCGGCGGGCGCCGGCAGCACGTCGATCGTCAGGTTCTCCCGGAACAGCGCGGGAATCGCGTCCAGCGTGATGGCCGAGGTCAGCGAGCCGCCGGGCAGGATCTCCGGGAACCCGGTGCCGGCGCCGGTGCGGCCGCCCCACCCGAACGGGCCTTCGATCCGTGCGGCAGGTGCGCCGCTCAGGCGTACGTTGCCGGTGTTGGCGATGGTGAAGGTGGCCGTGACCCGCGGCAGCCGCAGCGGGTTCCACGTGGTCGCGGCCTTGATCTCGACGTCGCGCAGGGTGAGCGCCGGTTGCAGCGGCCCGGTGACGCGCAGGTAGGCGCGGGTGCCGACCCGATGGTCCACGGAGACCCGGTTGCCGGCGGCGTCGGTGGTGTCGGCCAGCAGGGAGGCGACGACGCCGGCGGCGTGATCGCCGGGGGTGGCGTTGTCCGGGACGCTCACCGTGATCGGCACGACGACGCGCGAGGTGGCCGGGACGGTGAGGCGGTCCCGGCGCGGCTTGATCCACCGACCCGCGTCCTCGGGTGCGGCGCTGCCGGCGCGCAGGTCGTAGCCGCCGTTCGCGGTGGTGAACGCGTCCTGGGCGTAGAGGCGCAGGGTGAGCGGTTGCTTCGAGTGGTTGGTGACCGCGACATGGTCGGTGACGGTGGCGCCGGGGTCCAGTTTGTAGTCGAGCGCCGGCCGCCCGTTCGGTCCCTTCGGGCCCGACGGTGTGACCGACCAGGTCAGCGCGTCTGCGGGCGCGGCCTGGGCGGGCGCCGGCGTGAGTGCGGCGGCGACGGCGAGGAGGATGGCGGCGATGCGGGTACGCATGAGGATCTCTCGTGGGAAGCCGGAGTCGCGGGGCGGCGGCCCGCCCCGCGACCCGCTCTAGATGGCGGTCAGGGTGAGGGTGCCGGTGTAGGTGCCGGCGGCCGTGTCGGTCGGGACGCTGAGCTTCAGCGCCGCGTCCAGCTGGGCGGTGCCCAGACCTCTGCCGTTCGGGGCCGTGGCCAGGACGGTGCTGCCGCCCAGGCCGGTCTGGGCCTGGACGGTGCCGTACGGCGACGACACCGGACCCGCGACCACGCCCTGCTGGGTGCCCTGCGAGGTGATGCTGGGCGTCCAGCCGAGGTAGCCGCCCGCGAACGTCTTGCCGTCCTCGGTGCGGAAACCGTCGGCGACCTGGCCGGACGCGGTCCAGCCCGGCTTGGCGGCGCGGGTGTCGGTCACCGTGACCGGCTGCAGGGCGCCGCTGCTCTCCCACCGGTCGCCGGCCGGTGACAGCGCGGCCGCCGGCAGGGTGACGTTGCGGTGCTCGGGATCGACGCTGATCACGAGTGCGCCGTCGGCGGCGTTGATGGTGGCGGTCACCGTCTTGGCCGTGCGGCTGCCCTCCGGCGGGAAGGCGACCCAGAGCCAGGACTCCGGGCTGGTCGCCACGACCTTCGCGCCGTCGTAGAGCTTGACGACGTACTGGCTGCCGTTGAGGGCCCGCGTCGCGGTGAAGCTGTACGACGCGCCGGTCTCGCCCTCGATCGGCGTGAAGTCCTCCTCGGCCGGCTTCTTGCTGAACCACTGGTACTTCGTCAGCGCGCCCTGCGGGGACTGCACCGCCTGCAGCGTGACGGCGTCGCCCGGCTGGTACTCGCCGTCCGCCATGCCGGTGATGCTCAGGCTCAGGTCGCCGCCACCGGGCTGCAGGTCACCGACCACGAACCGGTAGTCGACCGGTCCGGTGCTCAGCGTCGTGCCGTTGCTCAGTGTGGCGTCGGCCTGGAACTTCAGCGTGTAGGCGCCCTCCTTCGAGAACACCCATCCGGCGTGGGCGTGGGTGTGCACCGGGACGTCGAGCCGATCGGGCAGCCCGTCGTTGCTGCGGAACTTGATGCTCGGCGTGCCGAGGGAGTTGGTGTCGAAGAGGGTCACGTCGCCGGGACCGTCCACACCGACCAGGCTGAGCGACACCCTGTCGCCGGCGAAGACGCCGGACTTCAGGGTGGTGGTGTTCCACCCGGGCCAGAGCAGGCCGGCGTCCTGGACCTGCGGCAGCATCCAGACCTTGGAGCCGGGCGCGCCGAGGAACGTGAACGCGGGCAGGTCCGGCACCGTGGTCTCGGCGGCGGGCAGGACCTGGAACGTGACGTCGGCCGGGTCGCGGACGACGGCGGGGCTGACAGTGTCGTCCTTGACCTTCAGCTTCAGCGCGCCGTCCTCGTAGTGGACGTCGACGGCGTCGGTGTGCCCCTTGGCGAGCACCACGGCCTCGGCGGCCAGCGCGGGAGAGGGGGCGAACAGGGCGGTGACGGCGGCCAGGGTGAGACCGGTGATCGCGGTCGTGACCCGTAAGCCGGATCTCTGCACAGCATCCTCCTTTCTGGACAGAAGCGTTAACGAAAACGACTCTCATTTTCGGCAGGACGCTAGCATGCGAGGAAGGCGGGCGCGATCCCGGACATGGCGACGGCCGGCGCCCCGCGGGGCTCCGGCCGTCGTGTCGTTTCGCTGTATGTGCAGGTGGGGCGGCCATCCGCGCCCACCGGCTTGATAATGACAATGGTTTTCATTATAGGATCGCGGCATGTCGTTCGTCTGTGACGTGACCGGCGCGAAGCCCAGCTTCGGCAACGCCGTGTCGCACTCCCATCGCCGCACCCGCCGCCGCTGGAACCCCAACATCCAGCGCCGCCGCTTCCGACTCGCCGACGGCCGGACCGTCCGCCTGAGCGTCAGCACCACCGGACTGAAGATCATCGACCGGGACGGCATCGACTCCGTCGTCGCTCGCCTGCGCGCCCGGGGGGTGAAGCTCTGATGGCCCGGAGCACCGACGTCCGCCCCGTGATCAAGCTGCGCAGCACCGCGGGGACCGGATACACCTACGTGACCCGCAAGAACCGCCGCAACGACCCCGACCGCCTCGTGCTGCGCAAGTACGACCCGATGGTCCGCAAACACGTCGACTTCCGGGAGGACCGCTGATGGCCCGCCGCAGCCTCACCGAGCGCGAGAAGCGCCGCGCCGAGCTGGCGGACCGGTACGCCGACCGGCGCGCCACGCTGAAGACCGCGATCTCCGCCCCGTCGACCGACCCGGAGGAACGGGCGGCCGCCGTGCGCGCGCTCGCCGCACTGCCCCGCGACTCCAGCCGCTCCCGGCAGCGCAGCCGCGACCAGATCGACGGCCGGCCGCGCGGCGTGCTCAGCCGGTTCGGCCTCTCCCGCGTCCGGTTCCGCGAGCTGGCCCTGCGCGGCGAGCTGCCGGGCGTGCGCAAGGCCTCCTGGTGACCGCCGTCGCTCTCACGTTATGGGCGCGGACTCCGCGGTGACCGGCTGGCGGAGGATGGTGCGCTGTTTCTCGGGCGCCGTCCGCCGCCGGTCACTGAGGTAGATCTCGTGGTGCTTGCCCGTCATCCGCAAGCCCTGCCCCGGGATGACGTCGTCGTGCAGCTGCGCGAGCACGTCCGCCTCCTCGTCGAAGGCCCCGATGTGCAGGGTCTGCACGCACCTGCCCTCCGACAGGGTCTCCAGGCGGAGGTCGGCGAGACGCGCCGGCCGGTCCTTCGCGCCGGCCCGCTCGACGGCGGCGGCGACCATCTCCGCGCCGATCCAGTCCGGGGTCATGAGCAGCAGCGTCCAGTCCCAGCGTGACTTGTCGCGGGCCGTGGTGAAGGAGTCCATGTCGTCGGCCCACCACAGACCCTCCAGGGGCGGGACGACGTAGTCGCGGCCGAGCTCGGTCTTGCTGGCGAACTTCAGCGTGTACGCCACCGGGTAGAGCGCCTGCAGTGCCTCGGCGAAGGCGGGGGAGGTGTTCGGGTCCCCGTGGCCGTCGATCGCCAGGTACTGCATGTCGGGCACCTCCACGACCCGGAACCGGCCCGGCCGCGCCTGATAGGCGTCGAGGCTCTTCTTGAAATCAGTCTTGATCATCGGTCACCCTCGTCATCGGACACCTGGACTCGACTCGCGAGCCACTGCCTTTCCGCCTGCATGAGGCTCAATGAGTACGAGAACACCTCACGGGCGACCCGATCCTGTTGCGCCTCCGCGGCGGCCCGGACCCCGGCGATCCGCGCGTCGATCGCGGTCAGCCTGGTGCGCAGCGCCTCGGCGTAGTCCCGCTCGGTGAGCAGGCGCAGATTGGCGACGCCCACGAGCAGCGGGACCGGGACCGGCTGCGGCTCGGCGACCAGCGCCAGCGCCACCCGCGCGGCCACCTCACGGCCCTCGGCGGTGGCGTGCAGGACGCGGCGCGCCTTCCCGCTCGCCGGACCGCCGGGCGCGTGCAGCAAGCCACGCTTCTCCAGCTTGCCGAGCAGGTAGTAGATCGAGGAGAAACCGATGTCCGTCCATTGCCGGATGCCGCGTTGCTCGATCACCTGCTCCAGGTCGTAGCCGTGCTGCGGGCGTTCGATGATCAGGCCGAGCACGGTGAGCTCGGCGGGCGTCAGCTCCACGCCGCTATTCTAGCACTAGAATAGCGGCGTGGATCAAGCGTTCGACGCTGGGCTCAGGCGACGGTGCAGGTCAGGGCCGGCGTGGTGGCCGCGCTGCCGGCGGCGAGCAGGCCGAACGTGGTGCCGGCACCGGGTGCGACGGACCCGTTGTAGGACGCGTTCGTGACCGTGACGGCGCCGCCGGTGGTGGTCAGCGAGCCGTTCCAGACCTGGCTGACCGACTGCCCGGCGGGCGGCGTCCAGCTCACCCGCCAGCCGGTGACGGCGGCGGTCCCGGTGTTCGCGACGGTGACCTCGGCCTGAAAGCCGCCCTGCCAGCTGTTGACCACCCGATAAGCCGCGGAGCACCCGCCGGGCGACGACGGGCCGGGGGATGAGGGGCCGGGCGACGACGGGCCGGGCGACGACGGGCCGGGCGACGACGGGCCGGGCGACGACGGGCCGGGGGAGGACGGCGTCGGCGACGACGGGGTGGTGCTCGGCAGCTGGGAGAAGAACTTCCAGATCTCGCCGCCGGTCCACGTCCGGGCGCCGCTCGTGCCGGTCGATCCGTCCACCGGTTCCGGCGTGTGGTCACCGTCGAAGGCGGCCCACACGACCGGGTATCCCGGGCGGCAGCCGCTGTAGGCGGTCACGATGTGGGTCAGGCTGCCCCGGGCCGGCTCCGGCGGGTTCTGCGCGGCGCAGCCGTTGGCGCGGACGAACGTGTCCCGGATCGATCGCCCGAGGGAGATGCCCAGGACGCTGTCGTGGGTGCCGTGGATGCCCAGGTAGGCGACCGGCTGGGTGCCGCCGGCGCAGCCGCTGAGGTTGGCGCCGGAGAGCACGGCTACGGCGCGGAACACCGTCGGGCGGGCGCACGCGACGGCGTAGCTCATGGCGCCGCCGTAACTCCACCCGAGGGCGAACAGCTGGGAGGTGTCCACGCACAGGTCGCCCTCGATCAGGGCGGTCAGGTCGTCGACAAGGGTCAGGTCCCGGCCGCCGGTGTTCGCCCAGCCGTTGTCGATGCCCTGCGGCGCGACGAGGATCGCGCTGTTGTCCGACAGCCGCTGCTGCCCGTAGTAGGCCCAGGTGGCGCCGGCCGCGCCGCCGCTCGCGACATCGGCGGCCGTCCCGTTGAGCCAGTGGAAAGCGAAGATCAATTTGTACGGGCGGTTGCGGTCGTAGCCGTCCGGAACGCGCAGGATGTAGGAGCGGTTCTGACCGCCGCTGCGAATCGTGCGGGTGCCGCTGGCCAGGGTCGGCGCCTTCCCGCACCCGGCAGTGGCCGCCGCGGCAGCATCCGGGGCCGCCATCACGCCGGGAGCGCCAAAAACGCCGGGAGCGCCGGGAGCGCCGGGAGCGCCGGGAGCGCCGAGAGCGCCAGGAGCGCCGAGAGCGCCAGGAGCGCCAGGAGCGCCAGGAGCGCCCAGGACGCCGGAGAGCATCGCGGCGGCCAGCGCCAGAGCGGAGAGGATCGCGGTCAGCGGTGCGAGACGTCGTCGTGACATCGGAGATCTCCCTTCCCCGGCGCCGGCCGCGGGGCCGGCGCCGGGACGTGCGTCAGGCGGCCGCGCAGGCCGGGGTGGCGGTGGGACCGGCACCGGTGCCCTGGAAGCCGAACTCGGTGACCGCGCCCGCGGCGAGCCGCCCGTTGTAGGACACGTTGCGGAAGGTCACCGCACCGGTGGCGCCGCTGCCGGTGGCGCTCCAGACGTTTGTCACCGCGCTGCCGGAGGGCAGCGTCACCGCGGTGGTCCAGCCGGTGAGGCCGGCCGATCCGGCGGTCACCTTGACGGTTGCGACGAAGCCGCCGTTCCACGAGTTCAGCGAGACCGTCGCGGTGCAGTCCCCACCGGGCACCGGCGGCGTGCTGGTGCTGGGCGACGGGGATGACGGCGAGGGTGAGGTGGTGCCACCGGCGTTGAGGGCGTTGAGGACCGAGGTGTACGCCGCCTTCTTGTTGCCCGAGTTGTCGAACAGCAGCGGGTTCTCCCCGGTACGCCACGAGTCGCTGTCCCGGATGCCCCAGACGGTGATGCCGGTGCAGCGCGACACCGCCATGCAGGCGCGGGTCACGCCGGCGTAGATCGCGGCCTGGTTGCCGCCCTGGGCGACGTCGAGCTCGGTGATCTGCACGTCGACGCCGAGGTCGGCGAAGCGCTGCAGGTTCGCCTGGTAGTCGCCGGGCAGGCCGGCGCCGAGGTGGGACTGGAACCCGACGCAGTCGATCGGCACGCCGCGGGACTTGAAGTCGCGGACCATGGTGTAGATGCCTGTCGACTTCGCGTTGATCCCGTCGGTGTTGTAGTCGTTGTAGCAGAGCTTGGCGTTCGGGTCGGCGGCGCGCGCGGCGCGGAACGCCGCTTCGATCCAGTCGTTGCCGGTGCGCTGCAGGTTGGAGTCGCGCCGGCCGCCGCTGCCGCCGTCGGCGAACGCCTCGTTGACCACGTCCCAGGCGTAGATCTTGCCCTTGTAGTGCGACGCGACCTGGGTGACGTGGTTGATCGCGGCGCTGCGCAGCGCGCTGCCGGACAGCGCCTGTGCCCAGCCGGGTTGCTGGGCGTGCCAGAGCAGCGCGTGGCCGCGGACCTTGGAGCCGTTGGACAGGCCCTGGTTGAGGATGCGGTCGCCGTTGGTGAAGGTGAACCGCCCCTGGGACGGTTCGGTGGCGTCCCACTTCATCTCGTTCTCCGGGGTGACCGAGTTGAACTCGCGGGTCAGGATCCCGGTGTAGGTGCTGTCGCCGAGCCGGCCGGCGGCGATCGCCGCGCCGAAGTAGCGACCCGACTGGGCGGCCGAGGCGCCGAGCGTGCTGGCGGCCTCGGCGGTGCCGACCACGGTGACACCGGCCGCGACGGCGAGGCCCGCGGCGGCCGTGGCCAGCAGCAGGGAACGGCTTCTGGGGAACAGGGGCATGGGGGAGACCTTTCACGTGGGAGCGTTCCCACCAAGGGTTGAGCGCATTTCACGGAAAGGCAAGACGCGACCATCGGCCCGGCGCCGGCATAACGATTACTACGTGCCGAATCGACGCGAAAATACTGGATCAAGAAGTGTTATATGAGCCGGTGCTGACGAGTCGCAAACGGCTTGAACTGGCGATACGCAGGACGTACAAAAGAACCTCTTGAATGTGCGGAAACATCCTGGCAATCTTCGGAATCAAGTTGTTAGCGCTCTCATCCCCGCTTGGAATATCCAAGGAGGCGTAACGCCATGCCCCGAAGAAGCCGGCTCCCAAGGAGACCGTGGCTGCTCGCCGCAGTCCTCGCCGCCGCCCTGACCGCCCTCGGCGTCACCGCCACCCCCGGCGTCGCGGCCGCGGAGTCCAACGGCGGCACCCGTGTCATGCCGCTCGGTGACTCGATCACCGAGGGCACCCAGGTGCCCGGCGGCTACCGCATCGGGCTCTGGCAGCGGATGGCGGCCGCCGGGTACCGGGTGGACCTCGTCGGATCGGCGTTCAACGGCCCGGCCGGCCTCGGCGACCACGATCACGAGGGGCACCCGGGCTGGCGGATCGACCAGATCGACGCGAACGTCACCGGCTGGCTGCGCGCCACCACGCCGCGCACGGTGCTGCTGCACATCGGCACCAACGACATCCTGCAGAACTACAACGTCGGCGGCGCGCCGGGCCGGCTGTCCACCCTGCTCGACCGGATCAGAGCCGCAGCGCCCTCGGCCGACGTCTTCGTGGCGACCCTGATCCCGCTGGCGAACCCGGGTCAGGAGGCCGCCGCCCGTACCTTCAACGCCGCCCTGCCCGGCATCGTGAACGGCAAGGGCTCGCGGTTCCACCTGGTCGACATGCACGCCGCGCTCACCACCGCCGACCTGATCGACGGCGTCCACCCGACCGCCGGCGGCTACGACAAGATGGCCGCCACCTGGTACGCGGCCCTGCGATCGGTCCCCGGAGTGATCGGTGACCCGGCCACCGGCACCGGCGCCGCCCTGGTCGGCGCCGGATCCGGCCGCTGCCTGGACGTCCCGAACGGCAGCACCGCCAACGGGACCCAGCCGATCATCTGGGACTGCAGCGGCGGGACCAACCAGCGCTGGACCTACGACGGGCAGACGCTGCGGGCGGTGGGCAAGTGCCTGGACTCGCCGACCGGCGCCACGGCCGGCGCCAAGGCCCAGCTCTGGGACTGCAGCGGCGCCGCCAACCAACGGTGGACCTTCGTCTCCGGCTCGACGGTCCGCAACGCGCAGTCGGGCCTGTGCCTCGACGTCACCGGCAACGCAACCGCCAACGGCACCGCGGTCGGCCTCTGGACCTGCACCAACTCCTCCAACCAGCGATGGACAAGCAGATGATCAGAAAACTGGCGATGACGCTCGCAGCTGCCCTGCTCGTGCTGCTGCCGCTGCCCTCCGGACCGGCCCACGCGCTCGACAACGGTGTTGCCCGTACCCCTCCGATGGGATGGAACAGCTGGAACACCTTCGGCTGCAACATCAACGAGGGACTGATCCGCGGCATGGCCGACGCGATGGTCAGCAGCGGCATGCGCGACCTCGGCTACCAGTACGTCGTCGTCGACGACTGCTGGTTCAACCCGAACCGGGACTCCGCCGGCAACCTGCAGGGCGACCCGACCCGTTTCCCCAGCGGCATGAAGGCGCTCGGCGACTACCTGCACGGCAAGGGCCTGAAGTTCGGCATCTACCAGGGGCCGCTCGACAAGACCTGCGCGCAGTACTTCAACAGCTATCCCGGCGCCACCGGCAGCCTGGGTCACGAGGCGCAGGACGCGCGCCAGTTCGCCGCGTGGGGCGTCGACTACCTCAAGTACGACTGGTGCTCACCGACCGGGACGATCAACGACCAGGTCGCCACGTTCGCCAAGATGCGTGACGCGCTCGCCGCCACCGGACGGCCGATCGTCTACAGCATCAACCCGAACAGCATCCACGCCAAGACCGGGCCGCAGCGCAACTGGGGCGACGTCGCGAACATGTGGCGCACCACCGAGGACATCAGCGACGCCTGGGACACCGGGCAGACCAACGGCTACCCGATGGGTGTCAAGAACATCGTGGACGTCACCGTGCCGCTCGCCGGTTACGCCCGGCCCGGCGGTTTCAACGACCCGGACATGATGGAGGTCGGCCGGGGCGGGATGACCGACACCGAGCAGCGCAGCCACTTCGCGCTCTGGGCGATGATGGCCTCGCCGCTGATCGCCGGCAACGACCTGCGCTCGATGAGCACGGCCACCCAGACCATCCTGAAGAACCCCCGGCTCATCGCCATCAACCAGGACACGCTCGGCCTCCAGGCCAACCAGATCTCGTACGACGGGACGCGTCGCGTGCTGGCCAAGCGGCTCGCCAACGGCGACGTGGCGGTCGCCCTCTTCAACCAGGGCTCCGCGGCGACCACCGTCTCGACCACCGCTGCCGCGATCGGCAGGAGCGGCAGCGCGTTCACCCTCCAGGACGCCTGGACCGGCGGCACGACGACCACCTCCGGCACGATCAGCGCCACGGTCCCCGGCCACGGCACGGTCGTCTACCGGGTCAGCGGCGGGACGACCAGCCCCTCCACCACGACCACGCTCGTCAGTGCCTCGTCGGGACGCTGTCTCGACGTACCCAACGGAAATGCCGCCAACGGCACGCAGCCGGTCATCTGGGACTGCAACGGCGGCGCCAACCAGCGCTGGACCACCTCCGGCGCGAGCATCCAGGCCCTCGGCAAGTGCCTGGACGCGCCGATCGGCGCGACCGCCGGCGCCAAGGTCCAGCTCTGGGACTGCAACGGGCAGTCCAACCAGCAGTGGACGATCCAGTCCGACGGCACCGTCCGCGGCGCCGCCTCGGGTCTCTGCCTGGACGTCGACCACAACCTGACCGCCAACGGCACACGCGTCCTGCTCTGGACCTGCGGGACGGCCGCCAACCAGCGATGGAGCCGGGTCTGATGCTGAGAAGGCTTCTCGGGGTCGTCGCCCTGATCTGCGCCGGCATCGCCGTCCCGGCCGCCGCGCACGCCGACAACCCGATCGTGCAGACCGTCTACACCGCCGATCCGGCGCCGCTGGTTCACAACGGCCGCGTCTACCTCTACACCGGCCACGACGAGGACAACTCCACCTACTTCACCATGAAGGAGTGGCGGGTGTACTCGTCGGCCGACATGGTCAACTGGACCGACCACGGCTCGCCGATGAGTCTCACCACGTTCAGCTGGGCCAGCGCGAACGCGTGGGCCGGGCAGGTCGTCGCCCGCAACGGCAAGTTCTACTGGTACGTCCCGGTCACCAACCGCGCGACCGGGCGGATGGCCATCGGGGTCGGCGTGGCGACCAGCCCGACCGGCCCGTTCACCGACGCGATCGGCCGCCCGCTGGCCGAGAACGGCGAGATCGACCCGACGGTCTTCATCGACGACGACGGCCAGGCCTACCTCTACTGGGGCAACCCCAACCTCTGGTACGTCCGCCTGAACCCCGACATGATCAGCTACACCGGCGCGGTGACCCGGATCCCGCTCACCACCAGCGGATTCGGCACCCGCACCGGCAACACCGCCCGGCCCACCCTGTACGAGGAAGGGCCCTGGGTCCACAAACGCAACGGCCTCTACTACAACGTCTTCGCGGCCAAGTGCTGCTCGGAGTTCATCGGTTACTCCACCGCGCCCGGCCCGACCGGCCCGTGGACCTACCGCGGCACCGTCATGCCGACGCAGGGCAGCAGTTTCACCAACCACGCCGGCGTGATCGACTTCAAGGGGAGCTCGTACTTCTTCTACCACAACGGCGCGCTGCCCGGCGGTGGCGGATACACCCGCTCGGTGGCCGTGGAGCGGTTCAGTTACAACGCCGACGGGACCATTCCGACCATCACGATGACGACCGGCGGCGCGCCGCAGAACGGGACGCTCGATCCGTACGTCCGGCAGGAGGCCGAGACGATCGCCTGGAGCACGGGCGTCGAGACCGAACGCGCGAGCGACGGCGGCATGAACGTCGGCTACGTCGACAACGGTGACTACATCAAGGTCAAGGGCGTCGCCTTCGGATCCGGCGCCACCTCGTTCACCGCCCGGGTGGCGTCCGCGACCGCCGGCGGCCGCATCGAACTGCGGCTCGGCAGCCCGACCGGCACGCTCGCCGGCACCTGCACGGCGCCGGCGACCGGCGGCTGGCAGACCTGGACCACGGTCAGCTGCCCGGTCAGCGGCGCCACCGGCTCCCGCGACCTGTACCTGCGGTTCACCGGCGGCAGCGGATACCTCTTCAACGTCGATTGGTGGCGATTCGCATGACAGCCCGGCGCCTGCTCGCCGCCGCCCTGACCGCCCTGCTGGGCGCGGCGCTCACCCTCGTGGCCGGCGCCGCTCCGGCGTCTGCGGCGACGATCGACACCAGCGCGTCCTACGTGCTGGTCAACCGCAACAGCGGCAAGGCCCTCGACGTCTACAACCTGGCCACCAACGACGGCGCGAAGATCGTCCAGTGGGCCCGTAACGACCAGGCCCAGCAGCAGTGGCAGTTCGTCGACTCCGGCGGCGGTTACTACCGGCTCAAGTCCCGGCACTCCGGCAAGGTTCTCGACGTCTCCGGCGCCTCCACCGCGGACGGCGGCGCGATCGTGCAGTGGACCGACAACAACGGCGCCAACCAGCAGTTCAGCGTCCAGGACGTCGACGGCTACATCCAGCTGATCAACCGGAACAGCGGCAAGGCGGTCGAGGTGCAGGGCGCGTCGACCGCGGACGGCGGCGCGGTCGTGCAGTACAGCGACTGGAACGGCGCCAACCAGCAGTGGCAGCTCGTGAAGGCCGGTGGCGGCACGCCCTCCACCGGGACCTTCACCAACCCGGTGGTGTGGCAGGACTTCGCCGACGGCGACATCATCCGGGTCGGCGACGCCTACTACTACTCCGCGTCGACCATGCACTACTCGCCCGGCGCGCCGATCCTGCGCTCCTACGACCTGGTCAACTGGGAGTACGCCGGACACTCCGTCCCCCGGCTGGACTTCGACTCGGGCGCCTACGACCTGAGCGGCGGCCGGGCGTACGTGAAGGGCATCTGGGCGTCCGCCTTCAACTACCGGCCCAGCAACAGCACCTACTACTGGCTGGGCTGCACCGAGTTCAACCGGACGTACGTCTACACCGCGACGGCGGTCGACGGGAACTGGTCGAAGAAGGCGCGGATCAACAACTGCTACTACGACGCCGGCCTGATGTTCGACAACGACACCCCGTACGTGGCGTACGGCAACGGCACGATCAGCGTCGCCCAGCTGTCGCCGGACCTGACGTCGCAGGTGCGGGCGCAGACCGTCTACACCACGCCGTCCAGCATCGGCACGCTCGAGGGCGCGCGGATGTACAAGCGCGGCAACTACTACTACATCTGGCTGACCCGCCCGGCCAACGGCCAGTACGTGCTGCGCTCCACCAGCCCGTTCGGCCCGTACGAGCAGCGCCAGGTGCTCCTCGACCTCCCCGGGCCGATCTCCGGCGGTGGGGTCCCGCACCAGGGCGGCCTGGTGCAGACCCAGAACGGCGACTGGTGGTACATGGCGTTCACCGACGCCTACCCCGGCGGCCGGGTGCCGACGCTCGCCCCGATCACGTGGAGCAACGACTGGCCGGTTCTGACCACCGTCAACGGGCGGTGGGGGAACACGTACCCGAAACCGAACATCACCACCGCGAAGACCGTGCAGCCGATGATCGGCCCGGACACCTTCACCGGCAGCACGCTGGGGCCGCGCTGGGAGTGGAACCACAATCCCGACACGAGCCGGTTCAGCGTCGGCAACGGCCTGCGGCTCTCCACCGCGACGGTCACCAACGACCTGTACAACGCCCGGAACACGCTGACCCACCGGATCCAGGGGCCGTCGTCGACCGCGACCATCGAGCTCGACTACTCCGCGATGGCCAACGGCGACCGGTCCGGCCTGGCCATGCTCCGCGACTCCTCGGCCTGGATCGGCGTGCGCAAGGACAACGGCGTCACCCGGGTCTCGATGACCAGCGGCCTGACCATGAACTCCGGCTGGGCCACCACCGGCACCGGCAGCGAGGTGGCCGGCGCCCCGGTCAGCGGCGGCCGGATCTGGCTGCGGGCCACCGCCGACATCCGGCCCGGCTCCGGGCGCACGGCCACCTTCTCCTACAGCACGAACGGCAGCACCTTCACCACGCTGGGCCCGGCGTTCACCCTCACCAACGCCTGGCAGTTCTTCATGGGTTACCGCTTCGGCATCTTCAACCACGCCACCCAGGCCCTGGGCGGTTCGGTCACGGTTCGCCGCTTCGACCTGACCACCCCCTGATGTACGGCTCCAACCCCCAACCCATCCCCGATCCGTCCTCAAGGAGCATCCGCATGCACGTACCCAAATGGCTTGTCGCTCTTGCCCTGATCGCGTCCGGTGGCGCAGTGGCGGTGACCGCCTCGCCGGCCGCCGCGGCGACGATCGACACGAGCGCGTCGTATGTGCTGGTCAACCGCAACAGCGGCAAGGCGCTCGACCTCTACAACCTGGCGACCAACGACGGCGCCCGGATCACCCAGTGGACGCGCAACGACCAGGCGCAGCAGCAGTGGCAGTTCGTCAGCTCCGGTGGTGGTTACTACCGGCTGAAGTCCAAGCACTCCGGCAAGGTCCTCGACGTCTACAACCTGTCGACCGCCGACGGTGGCGCGATCGTGCAGTGGACCGACAACAACACGACGAATCAGCAGTTCAGCGTGCAGGACATCGACGGCTACATCCAGCTGATCAACCGGAACAGCGGCAAGGCCGTCGAGGTGCAGGGCGCGTCCACCGCGGACGGTGCGAACATCGTGCAGTACAGCGACTGGAACGGCGCCAACCAGCAGTGGCAGCTCGTCAAGGTCGGCAGTTCCGGTGGTGGCGGCGGGGCCTGTTCGCTGCCGTCGACCTACCGCTGGTCGTCGACGGGCGCGCTGGCCCAGCCGCGGTCGGGCTGGGTGTCACTGAAGGACTTCACGGTCGTGCCCTACAACGGCAAGCACCTGGTCTACGCGACCACGCACGACACCGGCTCGTCCTGGGGCTCGATGAACTTCAGCCCGTTCACCAACTGGTCCGAGATGGGCTCGGCCAGTCAGAACGCGATGAACCAGGGCACCGTGGCGCCGACGCTGTTCTACTTCGCGCCGAAGAACATCTGGGTGCTCACCTACCAGTGGGGTGGGACGGCGTTCTCCTACAAGACCTCCAGCGACCCGACCAACCCCAACGGGTGGTCGTCGGCGCAGCCGCTCTTCACCGGCAGCATCTCCGGGTCCGGCACCGGGCCGATCGACCAGACGATCATCGGTGACGGGACGAACATGTACCTCTTCTTCGCCGGTGACAACGGCAAGATCTACCGGGCGAGCATGCCGATCGGGAACTTCCCCGGCAACTTCGGCTCCTCCTACACCACGATCATGAGCGACTCGACGAACAACCTGTTCGAGGCGCCGCAGGTCTACAAGGTGCAGGGGCAGAACCAGTACCTGATGATCGTCGAGGCGATCGGCAGCCAGGGCCGGTACTTCCGGTCGTTCACCGCCACCAGCCTCAGCGGCTCGTGGACGCCGCAGGCCGCGACCGAGAGCAACCCGTTCGCGGGCAAGGCCAACAGCGGCGCCACCTGGACCAACGACATCAGCCACGGCGAGCTGATCCGGGTCACCGCCGACCAGACGATGACCGTCGACCCGTGCAACCTGCAGCTGCTCTACCAGGGTCGGTCGCCGAACTCGGGCGGGGACTACGGGCTGCTGCCGTACCGGCCGGGTGTGCTGACGCTGCAGCGGTAAGCGCCTCGCGGTGATCTCGTCGCCGGGCCTCGCGTGCGCCGCTCACGGTGCGCGCGGGGCCCGGCGACGGCGGCTGTTCCGGTTGAGGTTGCCGGATATGGGCAACCAGGAGGCGGTCCGCTGCTGAGCTGAGGAGTTTGCTGTGCGTTCTTTGTTGACGGCGCTGGCCGTGGTGGCCGTGGTGCTGATCCTGCTGGGGTTGCTCGTCAAGGCGGTGAAGTGGCTGCTGATCATCGGGGTGATCGCGCTGCTGGCGTCGATCGTGCTGGGCGTGGTGAAGGGGCGTCAGAAGCTGCGATGACCCCGGCGGCCGGCTCCTGATCCGCCTGCCGCCGCTGGCGGCTGCTGAGCCGCCTGCCCGCGCCGGCGGCTCTTGATCCGCCCTCCCCGCCGACGCGGGCCGGAAGGCCCTGCCCGCTCCGGCGCCACCGGGGGAAGCTGATCACTGAACGGCAACAGATCAGGAGAACGCCATGAAGGACCCCGCCCCGACCACCGAGAACCTCGACCGCTGCCCGGCCTGCCACGGCCGTGGCGAGGGCTGCACGGCGACGGTCTGTCACGGCCTCGACTCCGACTGATCACGACCCGCAGGCCTGCGGTGGAGTTGGCGGCGGAAAACCGGTTAAGCCGGCTCCTCCGCGGAAATAACTCATCCATGTCGATTGATGAAGCGGAACTGATGACCTGTCCGGCCCGCATCACGCTCGACGCGGCGCAGCAAAAGTTCGTCGACAGCCTGCCCGCGCCGGCACCGGCCGTACAGTCGGAGCTGGGCTGTGAGCTCGAGCGAGGCCACGACGGATCGCACGCCGCGCTCGTGCAGCAGGTCGGCGAAACGATGTGGTGGGCGCAGTGGACGCTCAGCGCGTCCGAGATCAACCCGTACACCTGGTGCCCGGTCCGGCAGGAACCGCCGGAGGTGGAACCGGACTGCTCGCTGTTCGAGGGGCATCCGGGCCGGCACTCCTCGTCGGACCGTTACTGGATCACCGGCGACGCGGACTGAACCGGTTCACGCTGCCGACCGGCGGGCCTGGCGCGTCGCCCGTGCCATCCGCTTCACGCTGCCGCACGGCGGGCCTGGCGCGTCGCCCGTGCCATCCGTAGCAGGAACGCCGGGCTGGGCGGAACCCAGCCGAGCTGGCGCGCCAGGCCCATGTCGTCCCGGTTGGCCCAGTGCTCGACGACCTGGCCGTCCTTCATGCGGAACCAGTGAGTCTGCGTGATCGCGAACCGGCGGCCGGTGGCCGGGAACGCCTGGGCCACCGCGCCGCGCTCGTCGTACGCCACGAACGGCCCGACCTGACGCCCGGACATCGTGCAGTGCACGACGGTGAGGTCGCCGTCGGTCACCGCGTCGTGCACGTCGAACGTGAGGTCGGCGAAGGCGGACCGCAGCCAGTGGGCGGTCGCCACGAACGCGGCGGGTCCCTGCCCGCGGCAGGCCGGCGGCTCGTCCTTCGCCTCCCGGTTGGTGGCCCGGGGATGAACCACCCGGCTCAACTCATCGAGGTCACCGGACCCCATGATGGTCATGGAACGGATGCAGGTCTCCGCATCGATGGTGGACATGATCCCTCCGAAGGTATTGACTACACTCCCGAAGTATTCAATGCCATGGAGCGGTATTCAATGTCTCGTCGCGTCTACGACAACACCCGCCGCGCCGAGCAGGCCCGGCTCACCCGCCGCCGCATCCTGGACGCGGCCCGGGAGTTGCTCGTCGACCTCGGCCCCGCGGCGGTCACCATGCGCGCGGTGGCGACCCACGCGGACGTCTCGGTCGAGACGGTCCGCAAGACCTTCGGCACCAAGGCAGCCCTGATCAAGGACGTCTACGACGTCACGCTCGCCGGCGACGACGAGCCGATCCCGATGATCGACCGCCCGGAGATCCAGGCGGTGTTCACCGCGGCCGACCCCCGCGACAAACTGGCCCGGTACGCGTTCGCCGCCCGCCGGGTCGGTGAACGCGTGGGCCCGCTGCTCGCCAAACTGCTCGCCGGCGCCCGCGGCGGCGACCCCGACCTGACCCGCTTCCGGGAGACCACCAACCACGAGCGGATGATCGGCGCCGAGGGCGTGGTGCGCCACCTCGCCGCCACCGGGGGCCTGCGTCCCGGCCTCGATGCGGAGCGGGCGCGCGACATCGTCTGGACCCTCATCTCCCCCGAGGTGTTCGACCTGTTCGTGGGGGAGCGGGGCTGGTCACCCGACGAGTACGAGCAGTGGCTGGCCCGCGCCCTCGCCGACGCCCTGGTCACGCCCTGACGCACAGACCTTCCAGGAAGGCCAGGGTGCCGTCGATGGCCTGGTCGAGGTACCCCTCGGCGTGGGCCGTGCCGGGGATCAACTGCAGCGTGCTGGCGACACCAGCCGCGGTGAGCGCGCGCTGCATCGCCGTGGGGTCGCTGACCGGCACGAACTCCGACAGCGAGTTCGCCAGGTAGACCGGGCCGGCCTCGGCGGTGACGTGCCCGACGGTGGAGGCGCGGGGCAGCAGCGACCGGTCGCCGCCCACCTCCTGCAGGATGCACCAGCGCAGGAAGGCGTCGTCGCGCCCGGTCTGGTCGATGTCGGCGCTGCGCATCGCGTCGAGATCCTGGCTGGTGGGGGTGGCGGCGGCGGTGCCGTCGGTCGTCTCGACGAACGACGCGAGGTCGAAGATGCCCGACCAGCTCACCGAGGGACGGCCGGTGGCGATGCCCGCCTCGACCGCCAGGTTGCCGCCGGCTGATCCGCCCACGAATGCGAGCCGGCCGGGGCCGACGACATCGCCGGCCCAGGCGGCGACGGTCAGGATGTCGTCGCGCCCGGCGGGAAACGGATGGGCGGGGGCGAGCCGATAGTTGGGGACGAAGACCGCGAAACCGGCCTGGGCCAGAATCGTTGCCAGCCGCTCCTCCTTCGACTTGTCCCCGCGGAACCAGCCGCCGCCGTGCACCAGCACCACAGCCGGAGAGTTCTCGTCCGCTGTGCCGTAGACGTCGAGGCGGTGCTCGGCGGCCGGTCCGTACGCGAGGTCATGCTTCGTCATCGCACTCATGACCCCACCCTCCCCGCGGTCCCGCTGCTTGCCGTCGGTCGAACGACTCACCGCGCCGGTCGGGCCTGCCGGCCGACGCGCGGGCGTGGTTTGCTGGGACGATGGCGCACATCGATCTTCCCCCGCTGCCAGGCATCGCCGGACTGCTCGCTGCGCACCCGCACACCGCGGGTCCGCTCAACCAGCTCGCCGAAGCCCTGCTACGCGGCCCGTCGCCGCTCACCCCCGCGCAGCGGGAGACGATCGCCGCGCACGTCTCGCGGGAGAACGGGTGCGAGTTCTGCGCCCGTACCCATGGGGCTGTCGCACGCGAACTCGGCGGCGCCGACGCCACCGACGCGACGTTGCGGTCGTTGCTCGTCATCGCCGATCGGGTACGGGTGGACGGCCGCTCGGTCAGCCCGGAGGACGTGGCCGCCGCCCGGGAGGCGGGAGCCGACGACCGGGCGATTCATGACACCGTCCTGATCGCGGCGGCCTTCTCGATGTTCAACCGCTACGTCGACGGCCTGGCCACGGCGCTGCCCGCCGACCCGGCCGACTACGACAGGCACGCGCGCGCCCTCGCCACCGGCGGTTATCTGCAGAGCCCCGGCTAACTGTCCGAGGGGACCGTCGTCGCGTTGACGATCTCGCGGAGGGCGGCGACATGCCCCTCGTACGCCTTGCGCCCCGCACGCGTCATCGACAGCCACACGCGGCGGGTGTCGGCGCCGAGTCGTTCCTGCTTGACGTATCCCGCGTCGACGAGTGCGGCGACCTGTTTGCTCAGCGCGGACGGGCTCAGGTCCAGATGGTCCTTGATGACCGACAGTTCCACGGTGCTCCCGGCGACGAGCATCGCGCAGATCCGCAGCCGGTGCGTCGGGTGGATGATCGGGTCGAGTTCGGCTGTCACCGGGGCGCGCCCGTCGAGCGCCGGTGCACCACGCCGGCGACCAGGTAGAGGACGGTCGCCGCGACGGCGAGCACGATGATCGGCCAGGACCGCGTGGTGATCTCGGAGACGACGAAGGCGGCGGCCAGGCAGCCCATCGCGGTGAAGACCAGGGCGAGGAAGGTGCGGCTGGTGGGCAGGGTGTACGGCGTGCCCATCCGGTACCCGGTGAGCACGTTGATCGCGAGGAGCGCGGCGCCGGTGGCGAAGAAGTAGGTGCGGCCGTCGTCGCCGAGCGCGAAGGTGAGTGTCATGGCCCCCAGCAGGAGAGCGTTGACCGGGTAGATCCAGGTGGGCCACGGCGTGTCCCGCACGGCGCGCTGGGCGCTGTCGATGGTGGCCAGCGCCTCACGGGCCTCGGCGGGGTCCGGAACGTGCGAGTCGTTTTCCATGACGGAAACTATTGCAGATGTTTTCCATCATGGCAACCTTCAACCGCACGGAAAATATCTGGCGCGTCCGCCTGCCTTGACCTCAACCGTCGTTGAGGTACGAGGCTCGGTCCGTCCGCCAACGGAAAGGACTGCCACCGATGACATCCCGACCCGTCGTCCTCGTCACGGGAGCGACCGGCCGCGTCGGCCGCCTCGTCGTGGACGCTCTGCTGAGCAGCGGCGCTCACGTGCGTACCCTCGTCCGCTCTCCCCAGGTCGCCGACCTCCCCGCGCGCGCCGACGTCGCCGAGGGTGATCTGCGGGAGCCGGCGACGGTGGCGAAGGCCGCCGCCGGCGCCGATGCCGCGTTCCTGGTGTGGCCGGGCTTCTCGGCCGCCGGCGCCGAACCGGTGGTCGAGGCGCTGACCGTGCAGGTTCCGCATCTGGTGTACCTGTCGGCGGCCCGATTGCAGCGCGACGAGCACGGCCCGATGCCGGGTGTGTGGTCCGACGTCGAGGGCATCATCGAGCGGTCGCCGGGGACCCGCACGTTCGTGCGCAGCGGCGGGTTCGCCGCCAACACACTGGAGTGGGCGCAGCAGGTGCGCGGCGGCGACGTGGTGCGGATGCCGTATCCGGGCGCCGTCCGGTCGCTGGTCCACGAGCGGGATCTGGCCGATGTCGCGGTGCGGGCGCTGCTGGATCCCCGGCACGCCGGCCGCGCCTACGTGGCCACCGGTCCGGAGGCGCTCAGCAGCCAGGATCAGGTCCGCGTCATCGGTGAGGTGCTGGGGCGCCGGCTGCGGGTCCTGGCCCAGCCGCTGGACCAGGCCCGCGAGGAGCTGAGCCGGGTGATGGGTGAGTCGACCGCGGAGCAGTCGCTGCGGTACTGGGCCGGGCTGGCCGACGAACCGGAACGGGTCACCACGGACGTCGAGGAGGTCACAGGTCACCCGGCGAGGTCCTATCAGGCATGGGTACGTGATCACGCCCCCGACTTCCGCGGAGACTCCCGGTAGGGTCCGGTGCGTGCTGGACGACACCCTCCGCCCGGCGCCCCCTCGGCGGGGCGGATGGGCGGCCCCGGCCGCGCTGGTCAGCGTGACGCTCGCGGCGATCGCCGGGTTCCTGTTCCTGATGATGGTCACCGGCGGGCTGCTCCGCTGGAGCCCGCTGCCACCCGGATCGCCGGCGGACACCTCCGGCCGGGTGAGCCTGCCGGCCGAGGTGGGCGCCCCCGGCATCTGGACTCCCGACGCGATGGCGCACCCGATCCCGGCCGCCGCCGTTCTCATCAGCGGCAACACCTGGTACGCCGACGACTCGGAGTTCTACGGCGGCCTCGTCGGCGCCGGCGCTGACGACTACCGGGTCCTCGACAACGAGGGCGCGGCCGGCATGGCCTCGGTGCTGTCGCCCGACGGTCGCCGGCTGGCCTCCGGCGACGGCATCCTCGACATCGCAGCCGGGCGCCGGACGCCGTACCCGCGAGCGTGGACGGATCGGGAGATCGCGGCTCAGGCGTGGTCGCCGGACGGCACGCGGCTCGTGGTGACCAGCCGGCCCGTGGACGACGAGCCGTACGCGGCGCCCGAGTCCCTCGCCCTGCTCGACACCGGGATCGGCGCGATCACGGAACTCGAGGGCAGCAGCCCCGGACTCGACGGCTGGACGGCGGCGTTCTCACCGGACGGCGCCCGGCTCGCGTATCCCGCCGGTGGCCGGATCCGGATTCTCACCCTGGCCTCCGGGGCGATGCTGGACATTCCGACGCCCGGCGGGGCGATGCCGGCCGGCAAAGGCGCCTGGACCCGGGACGGCCAGGGTCTGCTGACGGTCGCGGGGGAGCACTGCGACACCTGCGGCGATTACCCGGTCAGCTGGACGGTCACCACCCTGTCGGCGTCGACCGGTGCCATCGCCGGCCCGCAGTACCGGCTGGACGGGGTCTACGCGGTCCGGGTGCTCGGCTGGTGGCCGTCCGGCAGGCCGGTGGCTGTCGCCTACGCCCCGGCGCCGGGCACCCCGGCGACGCTGTTCGACGACCCCGGCACGCAGGCGGGCCTGAGCGGTCTCACCACGGTCGGGACCGTGCGGGTGCTGGAATTGACGCCGGGCTCGGATCATGCCGAGCTGGCCGCTGCCGCTACGGAGAGCATCGATGTCGCGGACGATGTGCTTGCCGCGGGCACGCTGCGCGACGGGCGGCGGCCGCTGACCTCGGTGGACCGGCTGGCGACGGGCGTCGCGTGGTTCGTCGGGCTCACCGCGGCGGCGGCGCTGCTGACCGGGGCCTACGCGGTGGCCCAGAGGGCGAGCAGGCGCAGGTCGCCGGGCATGTCCACCGGCATCGCGGACAGCGTCTGACGGCACGCGCTCACGACGCGGCCCACCCGCTCCAGCGGCTCACCTCGATCGACACGATCGGGCCGTGCGGGCGCCGCTCGACGTAGGCCGAGTAGCGCGCTGCGAGCGCGTCCACCGCCGTCTCGTCGGTGTCCAGGACCCGGGCGGCACCGTCGGCACGGGCCCACCAGAGTCGCGACCAGTCCTCGTCGTAGGCGTCGGCGAGCAGGCACACCTTCGGCCGTGCCCGGATGTTGTCGAGCCGCCGCAGGTGGGTGGTGCTCTTCGGCTTGTGGTCGACGGCGAACACGATCCGCTCGCCGAGGACGGCGAACGTGACGGGCACCAGGTGCGGTTCCCCGCCGGCCGCGACGGTGGCCAGGCGAGCGACCCGGGCGGCGGCGAACCGGCGGCGGGCCTCCTCCACGGGGAGCCGCATGGGTGACGAACCTCCAGGTCAGGCGAGGTCCGACTATACGTGGCGCCGACCGCTCCAGCGGCTCCCGTGACGACCGGTAGTACGAAGCGGAGGCGCGCGATCGTGCCCGAGGCCCGGACGGTTCAGGAGATCTTCACTTTACATTGGTGATCTTGGTTGTTTGGATTCCTGTGTCCCACGGGGAAAGCAGGAGGCTCTCATGACGTTCGTACGCGGCCGGCGAGTGCTCACGATCGCTATGGCGATGGTGCTCGCAGGTCTCACCCTGATCGCCGGCGCGGCGCCCGCGCAGGCTCGGCGGGCCGGGCTGGCCCAGCCGGCGATCACCTTGCCGGGCGGGTCGCAAGCTGTCGCCGGCGGCACGGTCACCGTCACGTTCGACGCCGGTGGGGATCGCCGGGTCACCGGCTTCCGATACAGCTTCGGTTCGGCAACCCTCGATGCCAGGGTTGCGGCCGGCGTCCGCGGCGGCACGGCCACCGTCGACCTCGCGGTCGGTGACATCACCGGTGACCGTCCGCTGTACGCGGCTGTGGTCGACCGCTTCGGCCGGGTCGGCCCGCTGAACCAGGCCACGGTCACCGTCACGCCGGTTGCCGGCGGCGAGCTCACCGGCAGGGTGCTGAACGGGTACACCTGGCTGCCGATCGCGGGCGCCGCCGTCACCCTGTCGCCGGGCGGGCTTCAGGTCAGCACCGGCGACGACGGCGCCTTCAGCGTCGGCGGCGTCACGCCGGGCGTCTACGCGGTGACCGCCGCGGTGGGCGGTGACTGCCCGGCCACGTCGACGCAGACGCTGGAGATCGACGGGCAGGGCCTCGCCGTCGAGTTCTACCTGTTCCCGGAGTGCGCGCCGGAGCAGTGACGACGCGGGGAAGGGGCGCGGACCGTGACGGTCCGCGCCCCGTGCTCACCGCGAGTCGGATCAGGGGAGGTTGATCGGGCGCAGGACCCGGTCGATGCCGTGACCGATCTGACGGTTGCCCTTGTTGATGTCGAACCGGTTGATCCGCGGGTTGCGGTCGCTACGGTCCGCGTCGATCAGGGAGATCCGCTTGTGCCAGCGCGGACCGTACACATTGACCTTGATCTTGGAACCGGCCGCGGTGGCGAGCTTGGCGTTGTCGGACTTGAGCGCGGCCTTCTTGGTGATCGTGGCGCCCGGGACGACGTGGTAGAGCAGGACCGACTCGACGGTGTTGATGCCGAGGCCGGCGACCGCGGTGAACGCCTTCTTCTCGCCCGGGAGCTTCTTCGACTTGGTGATGTCCTTGACCAGCAGCTGGAAGGCCCGGTCGTTCGGCAGGAACGCGGTCAGGGCGACCTTGCCGTCGGCGAGGACGCCGACCTTGCTGCCCGGCTTGGCCTTCAGCACCGCCTTCACCGCGGCGGCCAGGATGTCGTAGTCGTGGCCGTTGTGGTCGAAGCCCTTCTTGTCCGCGGTCAGCACCGCGGCGAGGGACTTGGTCTTGAGCGGCTTCTTGCCGGCGGCCTGCGCAGGTCCGGCGCCCAGTGCGGAGGCGACGATCGCGGCGGTGGCGACAGCGGCGGCCTGCTTGCCGAGACGGGTGAACCTCATCTTCGAGCCTCTTTCCGATCGGTACGGGTGGTGGCTCCGACAGCCACCACCCGTACTTCGCTCGGTCCCGTACGGATGGATGCAGTTAATTCGTGAGAGTTCCGCGCAGCAGGCTCTTGCCCGAATGAGTGGCGTCGCCGTCGTGCGGTTCGTCGCTGACGTCGACGAGCCGGTACCGGTTCAGGTCGGTGCCCGGCGGCACGGTCAGCAGGGCCTCCGTGCCGGGCAGATTCCCGACGGCCACCATTTTGCCGGGCGTGTCCGGGTCCAGCAGCCACACCTCATGAAAACCCGAGGTCAACGGCAGATTGCGTACGTCGATGCGCAGCTGCCCGCCGGAGAGCACCCGCACGTCTCCGCCGGCGGCCGGGGGAACCGTGGGCAGCGGGGCGAGCGTCGCCCGGGCCGTCACCTGCTCGGCCGGTGCCCGGTCGATGAGCCGGTCGACACCGATCGTGCCCGCCACCGCGAGCACGGCCGCCGCCGCCGCGGTGAGAACCGGAGCGAGCCAGCGCGGCCGGGAGCGCCGCGCCCGGTGTTCCGCCAGCTCGGCGACGGGCGCCGGCTGCTCGGCGGGTGGGCGTGTGGACGCGATGTCCGCCTGGACGGCATGCCACACGTGGTCCGGGGGAGGGGGCAGGTCGCGCAGCTCAGCGGTCTGCGCGCCGACCTCGGCGACGTGGCGCAGCGCCTGCATCTCGTGCCGGCAGGTGGCGCAGCCTTCCAGGTGATCGAGTTCGGTCAGCTCCTCGAGTTCCTCAGAGAGTGCGAGAAGGACCAGTCGATCGGGATCCAGATGTTGCACCGTCCACCTCCCAACGGCGTCGCAGGTTCGCCATCCCCCGCCGGAGATGGCTCTTGACCGTGCCGAGCGGCAGCCCGGTGGCCTCCGCTATCTGCGGATGGGTCAGATCGTCGAAGAACGCCAACTCCAGTGTGCGTCGCTGTTCGCCGGGCAGCCGCTCCAGCTCGTCGGCGACCAGCAGCCGGTCGACGATGCGCTCCGGTGACTCCTCGACCGGCGGCACCGAGGGCTGCGCCTGCACGGTCTCGGCCGTGCGCTGGTCACGGGCCGACGACCGGATCCGGTCCACCGCCTTGCGCCGGGCGATCCCGAGCAGCCAGCCCAGCATCGTGCCGCGCTGCGGATCGAATCCGTCCCGGCCGGTCCAGGCCGCCACGAACGTCACCTGGGTGACGTCCTCGGCGTCCGCCCGGTTGCCGAGCAGCCGCTGAGCCAGATAGAGCACGGCCGCGCCGTGCCGGTCGTACACCTCACGCAACGCTGTCTCGTCGCCGGCGCGTAAGCGCCTGGCGAGCTCATCGTCGGAACTCATCGACCTCCTTCCGTCACTGACACTTCGCTTCCCGGGCCACCGCCGGTTGCAGATGCGCATTCTGCCTCACCGCCGCCGTCTCCCAACTTGCCGACACAGTGTCGGTATAGTTCCCGACATTCTGTCGGCAAGATATCGGAGGAGTCATGTTCCTGGCGGTGCGCGAACTGCGGTTCGCGCGTTCGAGGTTTGCGTTGATGGGCGCCGTGGTGGCGCTGATCGCGGTGCTCATGGTGCTGCTGTCCGGGCTGTCGTCCGGATTGGTGAACGACGGCGTGTCCGGGCTGCGGCGGATGCCGGTCACCGCGTTCGGGTTCGCCGAGGGCACCCGGGTGGACGGTGCGTTCTCGCGCAGCGTCGTCGACGCGCAACAGGTCCAGGCCTGGCGCGGGCAGCCCGGCGTGGAGGCGGCCGAGCCGTTCGGCAACGTGCTGGTGAACGCGCACAGCGGCGCCGGGACGCCGATCGACCTGGCGCTCTTCGGCGTCCGGCCCGGCTCGTTCCTGGATCCGGCGCCCGCCGACGGATCCCGGCTGGGCAGCGCGGACGGGCTCGTCGTCTCGCGCACACTGCTCGACGCCGGGCTGCGCCTCGGTGACACGGTCACCGTCGATCGGACCGGCGTGCGGCTCACCGTGGTCGGAGCGACGGCCGATCAGCGTACGTTCGGGCACGTCGACGTGGCCTACCTGCCGCTCGACACCTGGCGCCGGATCCACACCGGCGCCGACGCGGAGGCGACCGCGGTGGCGATCAGGGCCCGCGAGGGCGCCACGCTGGACCTCGCGGCCGGGGACGCCGCCGCGGGCACCACCAGCATGACGCTCGCCGACGCGTTTGCGACCTCGCCCGGCTACACCGCGGAGACCTCGACCCTCACGCTCATCCAGGTCTTCCTCTACGCCATCTCGGCACTGGTCGTGGGCGCGTTCTTCACGGTGTGGACCATCAACCGCCGGCACGAGCTGGCGGTCCTGCGGGCGATCGGCGCGTCCCGGGCGTACCTGCTGCGCGATGGCCTCGCCCAGGCGCTGCTGATCCTGCTGGCCGCCTGCGCCGTCGGAGTGCTGGCCGGTGTCGGCGTCGGCGCCCTGATCGCAGGCGGGGACGTGCCGTTCGCCCTGGAGACGCCGGCCGTCCTGACCGCGGCCGGGCTGCTGATCACGCTCGGGCTGCTCGGCGCGGCGACCGCCGTCGTCCGTATCGCCACGGTGAACCCGCTGGCCGCCCTGGGAGCACAGCGATGACGATCGACGCCACGACCCGTACCGGATTGTGCCTTGCCGGAGTCACCCTGCGCCTGGGTGATGGCGACGACACCATCACCGCGCTCGACGCGGTCAGCCTGACCGTCGCGCCCGGCGAGCTGGTCGCGGTGGTCGGCCCGTCCGGCGCCGGCAAGTCCAGCCTGCTCGCCGTGGCCGGCGGGCTCACCGTGCCGGACCAGGGCAGCGTCACCGTCGACGGCAGCGACCTGACCGCGATGAAGCCGGCGGCACGCACCGCCCACCGGCGCGAACACATCGGCTTCGTCTTCCAGAGCGGCAACCTGATCCCGGCGCTGACCGCGCTCGACCAGCTGCGGCTGATCGGTCACCTGAACCGCCGGCGGACCGGGACGCGCGACGCCGAGCAGTTGCTCGCCGAGGTCGGGATGGCCGGCAAGGCGCACCGGCGCCCGCACCAGCTCTCCGGCGGCGAACGGCAGCGCATCGGCATCGCCCGCGCGCTGATCGGCGGCCCGTCGCTGCTGCTGGCGGACGAGCCGACGGCCGCGCTCGACCGGGCGCGCAGCCACGAGGTGGTCGAGTTGCTGGCCCGCGAGACCCGGCGCGCCGCGGTGGCGACCGTGATGGTCACGCACGACACTGACGTGCTGGAGCACTGTGACCGGGTGGTAGAAATGGTCGACGGACAGTTGTCCGGCTAGGCGACCCGAAGGAGGCACGGTGCCGCGCATCTCGGCGCCCACCGTCGCCGAGCACCGCGCCGCCAAGCACCGCGCGCTGCTCGACGCGGCCCGTGCCATCCTGGCCGAGGAGCCGGGCGCCGCCCCGTCACTGGCGGCGGTCGCCGGGCGTGCCGGTCTGGCGCGCTCCTCGGCGTACGAGTATTTCCGCTCCCGCCAGGACCTGCTCGACGCCCTCATCCAGGACGTGTTCCCGCGCTGGTCGAAACGGGTGACCGACGCGATGGCCGCGGCGGGCTCACCCGGCGCGCAGGTGCTGGCATATGTGGACACCAACCTGGAGCTGGTCGCCGAGGGCGAGCACGCGGTGGCCCGCGCCCTCGCCGCCATCGCGCCCGGTCAGCAGCTGGACGACAGCAGCCGGGTCATGCACCGGCAGCTGTCGCATCCGCTGATCGACGCGCTGCGGGCGTTGGGCGTGCCCGACCCGGCCACCACCGCCGAGATGATCAACGCGATCGTCTACAGCGCGTCCAGCCTCATCGAGGCGGGCGGAGACCCCGCCGGCATCCGCTCCCGCGCCGAGGAGCTGCTCGGGCCGTTCCTGCGCGACCCGGGGTGACCGGACCCGGCGTCCCGGAAGTAACTGATGGCGCCCTTGCCGCGCGCCTTCGCGTCGTACATCGCCAGGTCGGCCTCCCGCAGCAGCCTGTCCAGGCTGTCCGCGGTCCCCGGCTGTGACGGCGTGATGCCGATGCTGACCCCGACGGCCACCGTCGACCCGTGAATCGTCATCGGCGCGCTGATGGTCGTCAGCAGGCGCTGGGCCAGGCTCGTGGTGTCGGTGTCGGAGATGTCGGTGACCAGGACGGCGAACTCGTCACCGCCCAGCCGGCAGACGACGTCCTCCGGGCGCAGCGCCGCGGCCAGCCGGTGGCCGACGGTCACCAGCGCCTCGTCGCCGCCGGAGTGGCCCAGGGAGTCGTTGATCGGCTTGAAGCCGTCCAGGTCGAGCAGCAGCAGCGCGACCCGGTCGGCGTCGCTGATCGCCGCGGCGCCGCGTTCCCGGAAGGCGGCCCGGTTGGGCAGGCCGGTCAATGGGTCGTGATGTGCCTGGTAGGCCAGGTGCGCCTTCTGTTCCTGCAGCGTGACGGCCATGCTGCCGACCATCACCAGTGACGTCAGCTGCCGGAGCAGCACCAGGCAGAAGGTGCCCAGGAGCAGCCACACCAGGACGGCCCCGAGCTGTCCGGTGACCACCTGCACCACCGCTACCGCCGCCACGGCGAGGATCACCGGGATGTACGGCAGGACCGCCCACACGCTGATCACCATCCGGCGGACGTCGGCCTCGCCGGACGCGGGGAGTTCGTGCCGGCTGGAGAGAGCCATCAGGATCGCGCCGAGGACGAAGCCCGCGCCGACGCCGTGCTCGTACCAGAGCGAGCCCCGTACCCCGTTGTGGACGACGATCATCATCGTCACCGCCAGCACCGCCGCCGCGCCGGCCAGCAGGTGCAGCGCGTGGGCGTTCCGGGTCGGCGCGCTGGTCGACGCCGTGACCAGCGCCAGGGCCACGGCCAGCGCCTCCGGGACGAGGAAGTGGACGTCCGCGATGATCACGGACAGGTCGGTGGTGGCGACGGCCGGGGCGAGGATGAACTGCCACGCCAGGATCAGGATGGCGCCGGCCACCGCGGCGATGTCGATGAGCCGCCGGACCCGGGCCAGTCCCCGGGCCGGGGCGGCGATCAGGATCAGCCCCACCGGGAGCAGCATCGTGGCGAGCAGGGAGAGCAGCCCGCCGATGTCGGTGCCGGCGGTGCCGAGCAGCGAGGACCGGGTCAGCAGGAACAGGCCGTTGCCCAGGCTCCACAGACCAGCGGAACAGGCGCCGACGACCATCGCGGCGCGTGCCCGGCCGGCATGCCGCCGGGCGCCGCGCCAGTACCCCACGCTGGCGTAGGCGGCCGTCAGCATGATCAGGAAGTCGGAGAGGGTGTAGCCCCAGACGGGCGGCAGGTGAGGCACCGCAGCCTGGAACCCGAAGGCCACAGCCACCGCGAACAGCAGTGCGGACGGAAGGCTGGTTCGCATGCCGTCCCCAACGGCGGATGACCGTCCACGGGCGAGAAGAACCCGGGTTGCGTCCGGGTTGCGGATCGGTTGCCGGCGTGCGTAACGCACCTTGAAGTGCGTACTTCCCGATGGAGAGTTACCGAACGATAGTGGAGCAGCCCCACCCGAGGCCCTTCACGAAACAGAGGTTCGAGCATGTCTCTCTCCCTTCCCGGCGGCACCTGGACCCTGGGCGACCTGACCGTCACCCGGTTCGGCTACGGCGCCATGCAGCTCGCCGGCCCGTGGGTCATGGGACCGCCCGCCGACCACGACGGCGCGCTTGCGGTCCTGCGCGAGGCGGTCGCCCTCGGCATCACCCACATCGACACCGCCGACGCGTACGGCCCGCGGTTCACCAACGAGGTGATCCGGGAGGCGCTCCACCCGTACCCGGCGCCGCTGCACATCGCGACGAAGGTGGGCGCGCTCCGCGACGAGCGGGGCGGCTGGCCGCCGGCCCGCCGTCCCGACCAGCTGCGGCGTGCGGTGGACGACAACCTGGAGGCGCTTGGTCTCGACACCCTGGACCTGGTCAACCTGCGCCTGGGCGACGCGCAGGGCCCGCAGCCCGGATCGCTCGCCGAGGCCTTCGAGACGCTCGCCGACCTGCGGCGGCAGGGCCTGATCCGGCACCTCGGCGTCAGCAACGCCACCCCGGAGCAGGTCGCCGAAGCGCAGTCCATCGCGCCGATCGTCAGCGTGCAGAACATGTACAACCTCGCGCACCGCCACGACGACGAGCTGATCGACCGGCTGGCCGCCGAGAACATCGCGTACGTGCCGTTCTTCCCGCTCGGCGGGTTCACGCCGTTGCAGTCCGGCGCGCTGTCGGCCGTGGCGGCCCGGCTGCACAGCAGCCCGATGGCGGTGGCGCTGGCCTGGCTGCTCCAGCGCTCGCCGAACATCCTGCTGATCGCGGGCACGTCGAGCGTCGCTCACCTGCGGGAGAACGTCGCCGGCGCCGGGATCACCCTCTCCGCCGAGGACGTGGCCGAGCTGGACCGGATCGGCGGGAGATAGCCTTCGACGAAAACAGGTGACCGGGGAGGCGGGATGGCGACCACGACGGCGGCCACGGCGAAAGCACAGGCCAAGGCGGATTACAACGCCTTCCTCGCGGTGTGCCCGAGCCACAAGGTGCTGGAGCGGATCTCCGGGAAGTGGGTCACCCTCATCCTGTCCGCCCTCGGCAGCGGGCCGGACTGCGCCGGCGACCCGCGCCCCATGCGCTATTCGGAGCTGTCCCGGGTGCTGGCCGGCGTCAGCCAGAAGATGCTCACCCAGACCCTGCGGTCCCTGGAGCGCGACGGCCTGATCAGCCGCACGGTGACGCCGACCGTGCCCGTGACGGTCGCCTACGAGCTGACCGACCTGGGCCTGTCCCTGCACGCGACGATGCAGGGCTTGAAGGCCTGGGCCGAGTCGCACATCGACGAGGTGTCCGAGCACCGCGCCGCCTACGACGACGCCGTCAGTCCAGCTTCGGCTGCTCCATGAGGTCGCGTGCGGACAGGTCCGCCACGGCGCTGCCGTCGGTGAGGCGCAGCGTCAGCGAGGTGCTGTTGGTGCTCGACTCCTCGAGTCCTTCGGGGTACCACGCGGCGAAGAACCCGTCGTTCACCGTCGCCCGGATCGTCGGGCCGGCCGCGCCGTCCCGGTCCCGCACGGTGATCTCGACGGCGTCGACCCGCGAGCCGAGGCGTCCGGCCATCAGCCGCGCGTAACCCTCGTCGGTGTGGACCTGAGGCCAGGCGTACAACTCGATGCCCCGGGCACCGAGGGCGGCCGCGTCGACCGGGGCGGCGAGGATGCTCGTGTCGTGCACCCGGCCGTCCCGGTCCCGGAAACACGTGACGCTCCCGCCGTCGGTGAGGACATTGACGTACGCGTAATCCCCGCGCCGTTCCCCGATCGCGACCCGGGTGCCGGGCGTGCCGGGCGCGGGGAGGCACCGGCTCGCGATGTCCTGCGCCTCGGCGGCGGGCAGCGGGCTCGGGTCGGTGGTCCAGGAGGCGTACGCCCGGTCCGCGCCGACGGCGTTGACGGCGAACACGGTGGCGGCGGCCAGGGTGAGGGCGGCGCCGGCCATGACCAGCCGCGGCCGCCGGCGCCGCGCGGCAATCGTGATCGGCTCGGCCGGTGTGGCCGGGTCGGAGCGCAGGACGCCGTCGAGGAGGGCCTGCGCGGACGGCTGCCGGGTGCGGGTGGGTACGGGTTCGGCCGCGCTGCGCAGAGCCTGGTCGAGATCGCGGTGGTGGGTCATGCGGAGACTCCTGCTGCGGTGGTGGGGTGGGCGGGCGGCTGGGGTTCGGGCATCCGGGCGTCGAGGTGCGGGCGCAGCAACCGGTGCAGGCGCCGGCGGGCCCGGAGCAGGCGCAGGCTGAACGCGGGCCGGGAGATGTTCAGCAGGGCGGCCGCCTGGGCCCCGGTCAGGCCCTCGAAGACGGTGAGCGTGAGTGCCTCCTGGTCCTTCACGGGCAGGCGGTTCCAGGCTCGGGTCAGGTCGACGCGGGCGGCCACCTCATCGGCTTCGGCGTGCCCGGGATCGTCCGGTTCCCGCAGGATCCGCAGCGTGAGGTTCTGCCGGCGCTGCTCACTGCGCTGCCGGTTGCGCAGCGTGTGGTGCGCGGCGGTGAACAGCCACGCACGGGCGTCGCTCAGTGTGTCGGGCACGTCGTCGAAGCGGCGCCAGGCGGTGAGGAAGACCTCGGCCACCACGTCGTCGGCGACAGCGGGATGAGTGCGGCGTTCGACGAAGCAGAGCAGATCGTCGTACGACGCCTCGAACAGCTCGCGGAACGCCGCCTCGGCGTCCGAAGGTGGTTTCATACTTCCCTCATGTGCGGCCGGGCCGCCGCTGCTACATGTTGCTTCCGTCGTCCGCCCGACCCATCGTGGGGTACGGGCGGCGAACAGCCCATGCCGGGTACGGGGTATACGCGCGCCACCGTCGGCAGGCAGGATGTCCACAGGTGACAGTCCCGGTGGAGCCGCCGGGTATCGCATCGAGGGGGATGCCTCCATGAGAGCCTTGTCCGTGCGCCTCGCCGCAGCGGCGGTCGCCGCCGGAGTGGTCGTCGCCGGCGCCGCCGTGCCATCACCGGCCTCCGGATTCGAGCGTGATCGCGGCTACGCGGCGCTGATCCGCCGGGCGTCGTACGGTGTCCCGCACATCACCGCCGGTAACTTCGCCGGCCTCGGCTTCGGTGTCGGTTACGTGCAGGCCGAGGACAACATCTGCGTCATCGCGGAGGACGTGGTGACGGTCAGCGGCGAGCGGTCCCGCTGGTTCGGGGCGGCCGGGCCGGACGACGCCAACGTGCGCAGCGACCTGTTCCACCGCAAGGCGATCGACGAACGGGTCGTCGACCGGCTGCTGGAGGGACCTCGCGACGGTGTGCGGTCGCCGTCCGACGACGTCCGTGACCAGATGCGCGGATTCGTCGCCGGCTACAACCACTTCCTGCGCCGCACCGGCGTGCAGAACATCACCGACCCCGCCTGCCGGGGCAAGGCATGGGTACGGCCCCTGACCGTCACCGACGTCTGGCGTACCTCGTGGGCCAGCATGGTCCGGGCCGGCTCGCGGGCGCTGCTCGACGGCATCGTCAGCGCCACTCCGCCGGCCGCAGCCGGGTCCGCGACAGCAGCCGAGGCGCCTGATGCCGCCGCGGTGGTCGCCGCGCTTGACGGGGCGAGCGCCGGCATCGGCAGCAACGCCTACGGTCTCGGCGCGCGGGCCACCACGAGCGGCAACGGCATGGTGCTGGCCAACCCGCACTTCCCGTGGCAGGGCAGTGAACGCTTCTACCGGATGCACCTCAAGGTGCCCGGCCGCTACGACGTCGAGGGCGCCGCCCTGATCGGCGACCCGATCATCGAGATCGGGCACAACCGTACGGTGGCCTGGAGTCACACCGTCTCCACGGCGCGCCGGTTCGTCTGGCACCGGCTGAGCCTGGTGCCGGGGGACCCCACCTCCTACTACGTCGACGGCCGGCCGGAGAAGATGCGCGCCCGCACGGTCACGGTCCAGGCCGGGGCCGCCGGCGCGGTCAGCCGGACCCTGTACGACACCCGCTACGGGCCGGTCGTCGTGGTGCCGGGCACCTTCGACTGGACGGCGGGCACCGCGTACGCCATCACCGATGTCAACGCGGGCAACAACCGTTCCTTCGACGGATGGTTGCGGATGGGCCAGGCCAAGGACGTCCGCCAGCTCAAGGCGGTGCTCGACCGGCACCAGTTCCTGCCGTGGGTCAACGTGATCGCGGCCGACGCGCGCGGCGAAGCCCTCTACGGCGATCATTCGGTCATCCCGCGGGTCACCGACGCGCTCGCGGCGGCCTGCATCCCGGCGGCGTTCCAGCCGCTCTACGCCGGCAGCGGGCAGGCGGTCCTGGACGGCTCCCGCTCGGACTGCGCGCTGGGCCGGGACCCGGACGCCGCGGCTCCGGGCATCCTCGGCCCGGCGAATTTGCCGGTGCGGTTCCGCGACGACTACGTGACGAACTCCAACGACAGTCACTGGCTGGCCAACCCGGCCGCGCCGCTGGAGGGCTACCCGCGGATCATCGGCAACGAACGCACCGAGCGCAGCCTGCGCACCCGCCTCGGGATCGACCAGATCCAGCAGCGTCTGGCCGGGACGGACGGCCTGCCCGGCAAGCGGTTCACCACCGAACGGCTCTGGCAGACCACGTTCGGCAACCGGGTGCACGGCGCCGAACTGGTCCGCGACGACCTGGTCGCCCTCTGCCGCCGGGAGCCCCTCGCGACCGCGTCGAACGGCGCGACCGTCGATCTGACCGCGGCCTGCGAGGCGCTGGCCCGCTTCGACCTGCGCGTCAACCTGGACAGCCGGGGAGCGCACCTGTTCAGCGAGTTCGCCCTCGCCGGCGGGATCCGGTTCGCCGACACCTTCGACGTGAGCGATCCGGTGCGTACCCCGCGCCGTCTGAACACCCAGGACCCGAGGGTACGCACGGCGCTCGCCGACGCCGTGCAGCGGCTCGCCGGCATCCCGCTCGACGCGAAGCTGGGCGACATCCACACCGACACCCGCGGCCACCGCCGGATCCCGATCCACGGCGGCCGCGGCGAGGCCGGCGTCTTCAACGTGATCACGAACCCGCTCGTGCCGGGCGTCGGTTACCCGAAGGTCGTGCACGGCTCGTCGTTCGTGATGGCCGTCGAGCTAGGCCGGCACGGCCCGTCGGGCCGCCAGATCCTGACCTACTCCCAGTCGACGAACCCGAACTCACCCTGGTACGCCGACCAGACGAGCCTCTACTCCCGGAAGGGCTGGGACACCATCAAGTACACCGAGGCCCAGATCGCAGCCGACCCGAACCTGCGCACCTACGTGGTCGCCCAGCGCGGCCACTGACGCAGCAAGGCCACGGCGTCCACGCGATAGGTAGACTCGACCGAAGTAAGATCTCATCTAGCTTCGGATAGGGCACCGATGTTCGTAGGACGCCGTGACGAGCTCGACCTGCTGGCGAAGGCCCTGGGCCGCGTCCGGCGGACCGGTGAGGGCCGTTCGGTCGCCCTCCGCGGACGCCGGCAGGTCGGCAAATCCCGCCTCGTCCAGGAGCTCTGCGATCGATCGGGCCTGCCGTACTGCTTCTATACGGCGGTCAAAGGCGCGTCGAGCGTCGAGGCGGTCGGCTATTTCCTGGAGTCGGTGCGGGACTCGACGCTGCTCACCCCGGCAGGTCGGGATCTCCTGCCCTCCCGGCCCACTTCCGGTGGCTGGGGGGACATGCTGCGCGTCCTCGCCGGGGTTCTGCCGGACACGCCGAGCATCGTGGTGCTCGACGAGCTGCCCTGGCTCTCCGAGCAGGACGCGACCTTCGACGGGCACCTGCAGGTCGTGTGGGATCGTCTGCTGGCCGCGAAGCCCGTCCTGTTGCTGCTGCTCGGAAGCGACCTGCACATGATGCAGCGGTTCACCGAGTACGACCGGCCCTTCTACGGCAGGGCCACCAACATGCTCCTCGGCCCGTTCAACCTCGCCGAGACCGCCGCCGTGACCGGTCTGCGCGGTGCGGACGCCATCGACGCCCACCTGATCACCGGGGGCCTGCCCGGCATCGCGCTCGAATGGGAGCCGGGCGCCCCGCCCGCCGACTTCCTCCGCGAAGAGATCACCAACAAGACGTCCGCCCTGTTCACGGTCCCTGAGCAGTCCCTGGCGTCGGAGTTCCCCACTCCGGACACCTCACGGCGGGTTCTGGAAGCGGTCGGCGGCGTGGGCAGCCGCACCTTCGGCAACATCGCCTCCGCCGCCGGGGACCGGGGCGGACCGGTCAGCTCGGGCACCCTGTCTCCGCTGCTCACCCGGCTGGTCGAGGAGAAGCGGATCCTCGCCGTGGACAGGCCGCTGTCCACGAAGCCCAGCAAGCTGGCGCAGTACCGGATCGCCGACAGCAACCTTCGCCTCTACCTGGCCGTGCTGCGCGACGTCCAACAGCTGGTGCTGCGAGACCGGCTGGCAGCCGCCCGGAACGTCCTCGAGGCGCGCTGGTCCAGCTGGCGTGGCAGCGCGGTGGAGCCGCTCATCCGGGACGCGCTCGCTGTCGCCGCCGGAGCCGGGGACCTGCCCTGGAGCGATGGGTGGGAGGTCGGCGGCTGGTGGAATCGCCAGGCCAACCCGGAGATCGATCTCGTCGGCGCCGACCGGGCCCCGATCGCGTCCCGGATCGTCTTCGCCGGTTCGATCAAGTGGCAGGACGGGCCCTTCGACCAGCGTCATCTCGACGAGCTGCGCCAGGGCGCCCTGCAGATCCCGGGTTTCGAGCCCGGCGTGAGCGGCCTGGTGGTCGTCAGCCGTTCCGGCACGAGTCTCCCGGACGCCGCCGTGGATCTCGTCTGGGGACCCGACGACGTCGTACGCGCCTGGCCGGCCTGACCCGGCCGGTTCTCAGGGTTGTCAATCTATGCGATGGCGTCAAAACCTTTGACACTGTGGCACTGCGTGTACAGTTGCCGGATGGCTGGGAGGCGCCCGGCCGATTCCGCCCCCAGAATGCTCGGGCGCCTTTCGGTCGCCCGTGGACACCGGTGATCAGCGCAGCAGGCGGACGAGGACCTCGGCGAGCGCGTCGGCCGACTCGGCCGGCGAGGCGGGCGGCAGGAGGATGTGGCTGATCGTCAGCCGGACTGTCGCATCGGCGGCCAGCAGCACGGCGGCCGGCTCCACCTCGGACGCGTGGGTGCCGGCCCACTCCCGGATCACCTCGACCGCGGCCGAGAGGACGGCGTCGGACCGGGTCGTCAGGTACGGCAGCAGATCCTCGGGCCCGCCCCGCACGGTGGTCAGGATGCCGCGCACCAGCGGGTTGCGGGCGGCTTCCTGCAGGGTGTGCAGGATCGCGGCGTGCCCGGCTGCGCGGACGTCGCTCCCGTGTGCGAAGAGCTGGGAGCGAACCTGTGCGACGAACTGCTCGATCTCTCGGACGGCCAGCGCCTGGGCGAGCCCGGCCCGATCGCCGAACTCGTTGTAGACCGTCTGCCGGCTCACGCCCGCCGCGCGGGCGACCTGGGCCATCCGCACGTTCTCCCATCCGTGCTCGATGGCCAGGTCGCGGGCGGCGCCGACGAGCGTGAGGCGGAGCCTGGCCCGGCTGGCGTCACGGTAGGACGAGATCTCTTCCATAGGGCCTGAATTCTAGGCAGGGTGATGTTCCCGGGCCGGCCGGTAACCGGCCACGGCGTTGGCCCGGCCCGCCTCGCCGCCGTAGTGCCGCAGCACGCGGTGGTCCATGACCCGTCGCCACAGCGGCGGAATCAGCGCGAGCAGCAGCATCGTCGCGTATCCGGCGGGCAGCTGCGGGGAGACGTCGAAGGTGCGCAGCGTCTGGTACCGCCGCAACGGGTTGGCGTGGTGGTCGCTGTGGCGTTGCAGCTGGAACAGGAAGACGTTGGTGGTGAGCCGGTCGCTGTTCCAGCTGTGCCGGGGATCGACCTTCTCGTAACGGCCCGCGGCGTTGCGTTGCCGGAGCAGCCCGTAATGCTCGAGGTAGTTGACCGCCTCGAGAACCGAGAAGCCGACGATCCCCTGCAGGATGAGGAACGCCAGCACGCCGGGGCCGAACGCGACGCACAGGACGGTGAACAGCGCGACGGTCATCGCCCAGGCGTTGAGGACGTCGTTGTGCCGGCTCCAGGGGCTGCGCTGACGCAGCCGGTGCCGGTTGGTCTCCAGGTTCCACGCCGATCGCAGACCCCCGGCGACGGTACGGGGCCAGAACCGCCAGTAGGACTCCCCGAGCCGTGCGCTGGCCGGATCCTCGGGAGTCGCCACCCGTACGTGATGGCCTCGATTGTGCTCGACGAAGAAGTGACCGTAGCCGGTCGGCGCGAGGGCGATCTTGGACAGCCAGCGCTCGACCGATTCCCGCTTGTGACCCAGCTCGTGGGCGGTGTTGATGGCGATGCCGTTCACCAGGCCGGCGGTGAGCACGAGCCCCGCCGCCCCGAGGGCGCCGATCCCATGGCTCCACACCGCGCAGGCCATGACCAGCGCGGCGTACTGGACGGGCACGAAGACGTAGGTGATCCAGCGGTAGTAGCGGGACGCCAGAAGCGCCGGCACGGCGGTGTCCGGCGGGTTGTCCCGGTCGTCGCCGACCAGGACGTCGATGAGGGGGATCACGCCGAGGATGAAGACCGGTGTGAGCCACCAGCCCCAAGCCGACCCGGTGGCGAGGGTGATGGCGAGGGCGGCGAACGGCAGCGTGGGCACGACCAGGGCCAGCGGCCACAGGGGCCGCTTGGTGTCGCGCCAGGCGAGGGCAGCAGTCATCCATCGATGCTTTACAAATGGTATTCGATTGTCAAGGACGTGCGGGATGACCTGCTCAACCGCCCAGCAGGCCGGTGAGGACGCGGGCCACCGTGTCCTCGAAGCGGGGCGCCGGCGTCGGGATCGCGCCGGTGAGGGCCGCGGTCAGGTGCGGGTGCCGGCCGGCCGCCAGCACGTGGGCGAGGTAGGCGCCCTGCCTGCTCCGGGCCTCGGAGCCGCCACCGATCTCGTGCAGGACCAGCGCCGCGGTGAGCGTGGTCATCACCGCGAACGCCTCCAGCTTGCGGCCGGCGTCCGCCGGGTGCTCGGCGAGGACCGCCAGCACGTGCTCCAGCAGGTCGGCGCCGTGCGGGCCGAGCGTGGAGCGGGTGAGGACCAGCTCCGGCAGCCAGCCGTGCTGCAGCATCAGCTCCCGCGCCTGCCGGCACACCTCCAGCAGCCCGGGCAGCCACGGGCCGCCCGGCGGCGGTAGCCGGTATCCGGCGGCCACCGCGTCGGTCATCAGGTCGAGCAGGTCGTCACGGCTGTCGACGTAGCGGTAGAGCGAAGCCGCCCCGGTGCCCAGCTCGGCGGCGACGCGCCGCATGGAGACCGCCGCCAGGCCTTCGCGGTCGGCCAGCGCGATCGCCGCGGTGGTCACCTCGGCCTGGGACCGCTCGGCGGGGCGGCCCACTCCGGCACGCCGCTCGCGGAGCCACACCGGCACGGTCTCCATGCTCTACCTCCTTGTTTGCCGTCAGCCTACCCTTACGATAACGTCGTTCGCGAACGCCGTTCCCGAATGAGAGGCGCTGACGGAGGCATGACCACCACCCGCTTCACCGACACCGCCCCGCCGCTGCTGCTGACCAGACGCCGCATCTGGATCATCTTTTCCGCGCTGATCGCCGGGATGCTGCTGGCCAGCCTCGACCAGACCATCGTCTCGACCGCGATGCCGACCATCGTCGGTGAGCTCGGCGGCGTCTCCTCGCAGGTCTGGATCACCACCGCCTACATCCTGGCCACCACGATCGTGATGCCGATCTACGGCAAGTTCGGTGACGTGCTCGGCCGCCGGCGGCTGTTCATCGTCGCGATCGCGATCTTCACGGCCGCCTCCGTCGGATGCGCGTTCGCCACCGGCTTCTGGACGTTCGTGATCTTCCGCGCCGTCCAGGGGCTCGGCGGTGGGGGACTGATGATCCTGTCCCAGGCCATCATCGCCGACATCGTGCCGGCGTCCGAGCGAGGCCGGTACCTCGGCCCGCTCGGTGGCATCTTCGGCCTGGCCGCGGTGGGCGGCCCGCTGCTCGGCGGCTTCTTCGTCGACCATCTCACCTGGCAGTGGGCGTTCTACATCAACATCCCGGTCGGCATCGCCGCGTTCCTGATCGCGGTGTTCGCGCTGCGGCTGCCGAACAAGAAGGCGGTCCATCCGATCGACTGGCTCGGGGTGCTGTCCCTCTCCGCCGCGACCACCTGCCTGATCTTCTTCGCGGACTCCGGCGGCTCGGCGGACCACGGATGGGCCGCCGGCGTCACCTGGGCATGGGCAGCCGGCCTGGTCCTCTCCGCGAGCCTGTTCGTCGTCGTCGAGGCCCGCGCCGCCGACCCGATCATGCCGTTGTCGATGTTCCGCAATCCGATCTTCGTGAACGCCACCGCGATCGGCCTCGCGCTCGGGATCGGCATGTTCGCCGCGCTCGGGTTCGTCCCGACCTTCCTGCAGATGTCGTCCGGGACCTCGGCGGCGGCATCCGGCCTGCTCATGCTGCCGCTGATGGCCGGCCTGCTGGCGACCTCCGTCGTGGCGGGCGTGCTGATCACCCGTACCGGCCGGTATCGGATCTTCCCGGTCCTCGGCACGCTGATCACCGGTGGCGCGATGGCCGCGATGACCACCCTGACCGCCTCCACACCGATCTGGCTCATCGGCGTCTACCTGCTCATCTTCGGTGCCGGGCTGGGCCTGATCATCCAGGTGGTGGTCCTGGTGGTGCAGAACGCCGTCTCGCCGGACGACATCGGCACCGCCACCGCGACGAACAACTACTTCCGCGAGGTCGGGGGAGCGGTCGGCATCGCCGTCTTCGGCACGATCTTCACCTCCCGGCTCACCGAGAACCTCACCACCGTGTTCACCGGCGCGGGCGCCGACGCCGAGCAGGCGAGCCGGGCCACCGCGACGATCGACCCGGCCGTCCTCCGGCAACTGCCCGACCAGGTACGGGACGGCATCGTCGCCGCCTACGCCGACGCCCTGGCACCGGTGTTCTGGTACCTCATCCCGTTCATGGTGATCGCGCTGGTCCTCGCGCTCCTCCTCAAGGAGATCCCGCTGTCCGACGTGGCCGGCATGGTGGCACGGGGCGAGGCGATCGGCGGCGAGGAGGCCGAACGCCTGGAGGCGGAGAGATCAGCGCCGCCGTCCTGATGTCACAACTCCGCGGGCTGCCCGGTCAGTGGTGGTGACAAGGACGTGACAGCGAAGGGTTGTGGTTCGTATGAAGATCGCAGTGCTGGGCGGGACCGGCCTCATCGGCTCCCAGGTCGTCCGGCTGCTCACCGAGCGCGGGCACGAGGCGGCGCCGCTGTCGCCGTCGAACGGTGTCGACCTGCTCACCGGTGACGGGCTGGACGACGGGCTCAAGGGCGCCGACGTGGTGGTGAACCTGACCAACTCGCCGACCTTCGACGACAAGTCGCCGGACTTCTTCCGTACCACGATGGACGCCATGGTGGCCGCCGCCGAGCGGCAGGGCGTCGGGCACGCGGTGATCCTGTCGATCGTCGGGGTCGACCGGGTGCCCGGCCTCGACTACTACCGGGCCAAGGTGCTGCAGGAGGACATCCTCAAGGCCGGACCGGTGCCGTGGTCGATCGTGCGGGCCACGCAGTTCTTCGAGTTCGTGCCGGCGGTGCTGTCGTGGACCTCGGACGAGACCACCGTGCGCCTGCCCGCCACCCCGGTGCAGCCGCTCGCCTCGGCTGACATCGCCGCCGAGGTGGCGACGGTGAGCGTCGGCGCGCCGCTCAACGGGTACCGCAACGTCGCCGGGCCGGAGGTGTTCACGCTCGACGAGCTGGGGCGGATCGCGCTCGAGGCCGGCGGCGACAAGCGGCCGGTCGTGCTGGATCCGGCGGCGGGCATGTTCGCCGCGGTGCCGGGCGACGCGCTGATCGCCCGGGGCGATGCCCACCTCGCCACGACCACCTTCCGTGAGTGGCTCGCGGCCCGGAAGTAGCCGGACGGACGGCCCGCACACCGATGTGCGGGCCGCCCGCGGTCAGCGGAACGCGGCGATCTTGTCCGGGTTCATCAGCCACAGCAGGTGATCGATGCCGTCCGCCGAGGCGGTCAGCGTCAGCACCGCCTTGACGCCGCCGGCGTGCTGCAGGACCGCGGCGGGCCGGCCGTTGACGGTCACGAACCGGGCCTCCACGCCGTCCCACCAGAACGAGGAGAACGCCGCGATGAACTTCGCGACCGGTGTCGCGCCGGCGACCACCCGGCGGGCCGCGTGCTTGACGCCGTTGCCGTCGGTGATGCTGGTGACGCCGGCCGCGAAGAGGTTCTCCAGGCCCGCGAGATCACCGGCACGGGCGGCCGTGAGGAACGTGCTCAGCAACTCGCGCTGGGCCGCCGCGTCGACGGGCGCCTTACGCTCGCTCGTCACGTGCTTGCGGGCGCGGCTCACCAGCTGCCGCGCGGCGGGCTCGCTGGTCCGCAGGACGACAGCGATCTGAGGGTACGGATATTCGAACGCCTCCCGCAGCACATAGGCCGCCCGTTCGGTGGGGGTCAGCTTCTCCAGCAGGATCAGCACGGCGAACTCGAGGGCGTCGCCGGTCTCCGCACCCAGGTAAGGATCGGCCGACGTGTCGACCGGCTCGGGCAGCCACGGGCCGAGGTAGGTCTCCCGCCGTACCCGTGCTGACTGAAGGTTGTTGATCGCGAGGCGGGTCGTCGTCGTCGCCAGGAAAGCCGCCGGGTTCCGCACCGCGCCGCGATCGTAGTTCTGCCAGCGGAGCCAGACGTCCTGCACCAGATCCTCCGCCTCGGTGGCGCTGCCGAGCATCCGGTAGGCGATCCCGAACAGGCGCGGGCGCACCCGGGTGAAGGCGGTTGCCGCCTCGTCGAGCTCGTTCCGGTCCATGGTCGCGTGCACGTCGTCCCCCTCGTGGCTGTCGTCATCAGCCATGACAGGCGACCGCCGAAGCCCGTGACGTCCGGGAGGATGACCTGTGCCACATCCTGGCTCCCGTCAATATGTCGGCCGTGGATCACTACGGAAGGCTCCATCACGCGGTGATCGAAGGGGGCGTTCCGCGCAGCCTTTTGTCACGGATCGGGAGTTCATCGGCCCGGAACGGGACCTCTTCGTCGTGGTCCACGCCGACCTGCCCGAATGGGTCGCGAAGGGGGCCGGCGCTGTTGATCAGCTAGCTGTGTTGATCAGCTCTGTGGACCAGCTGGTCCGGCTGGCTGTCAGCGCTGTCCGAGCACAATGCCGGCAGCACTGGGAGCCAGCTCGTCCCGCCCGGCTGGTCAACAGTGCTGTCGGCCGCACGTTTTTTCCGCGCTGAGCGCCAGCCGGCCTCGGCATTTCCAAGATCTGCCGGGAGCCGGTCGCCCCGGCGATGATCACGGTGCTCGACCGGCAACCCGGCCCTCGCCCGCTGACCCCGACCCCACACACTGCCCGGGCCGACCCGCTGCGTGTGGAGTCGAGGTGCGGAGCGAGCGGAGCGTGCCCGAATTTGACACGCAGGAACCACGCGCCGGCCGGCGCTCTCCGTGTGCTGTCTCGTTCCCTAGTCGCAGACTTGAACGGCGTCCGTCTGGCGAATGGCGGAAAGCGGCAAGTTGCCCCTCTGCCCATCTGTCACACGCGCCAGAAGGGCCCATTGCGTACCCGTCCAGTTGTAAAGGCCAACCGTTTCGCCGGTGCGATTCTGGTAAGAGATCAGGCGGTCACCATTGCCGGCGCTTCCGATGTCGTGCAACCGGCACTCGGGGCCTTGCTGCACAATCATGGTGCCGCGGGCATCGTATCCGTCCCAGCCGCAGAATGTCCCACCGGGACAGGTCCACTCCGGTTTGAGGGCAGACGCGCCTGCATAAGCGCTGGCCGGAGCCGTCCCGGCAAGCGCAGAGGACGTCAGCACCATGGCGACCACGCAGGATCGTCGCAATAGCCGAGTAGTATTCATTTCGAACGGAGATCCTCTCAGGGCCCGCCTTTTTCGGTTTCGGACTCAAAATAACACCAGGTGTTTTGTGGCGTCGGCGTTATTTGATATGACCATTCAGCTCGGTTCGGTCCGACTGAACTGGATCAGCACCGAGGCTGTCGGCAATTCGTTCGGGGCGAGCCGCATCCGCATCCGCACCCGCCACCGTCGGCCCGGCGGGAGGCGGGAGGCGGGAGGCGGGAGGCGGGAGACGGCAGGCGGCAGGCGGCAGGCGGCAGGCGGCAGGCGGTAGGCGGTAGGCGGTAGGGGTAGGCGCTCCCGCCCGCGGTGCCGCAGGAGAACCCGAGGATGGCCGGTCACCGAGATGATTGACGATCATCGTAGTATCTCGCGCGTGGTGAGTCTGTTTCGTCGTATCTCGGCGGTGGTGTTCGGTCTGGGCGGGCTGGTCTTCCTCCTGATCGGAATCGTCCAGTTGAGCAACCAGGCGTGGGGCGGCGTCACCGGAACCGTCCAGACGTGCACCGTGGCGACGACGGAGGCGACCCCGAAATCGCGGGCGCGCAACGTCCACACGTGCGTCGTCGCCTGGGACGCCGGTGGGCAGGAACGGACGCACACCCTGGAGTTGCCGGCGCACCTGGCGGCGCCGGGCTGTCCGGTGGACCTGCGGGTGAAGGGTGACCGGGCCGCCCTGGCGATGCCGCTCGGGAAGGCGGCCATCCCGGCCGTCATCGGTCTCGCGCTCGTCGTGTTCGCGACCGTCCAGTTCGTCCGGGCGCGGCGCGCGAAGACGTTCCGGGGCGGCGTGACAGTCATCGGGTCCCGGTAGCGATGAACTCCGGGCGGGGCGCCTCAGCTCGGTGAGCCGCTGTCCGGGTGGGGCAGCAGCGCGTCGATGAGCTCGGCGAACACCTGGTTCAGGGCGTCCTCGCCGGCGTCGGCGATCGGCTGGACGGCGCGGGTGGAGCGCAGCATGACGACGCCCAGGACGGTTCCCAGCACGAGCTGAGCGCGGATCAGAACCTCGTCGTCCGCGGGGGCCCGGCCGGTCGCGGCGTTCGCCAGCTTCTCGCTCAACGAGCGCAGCACGGCGTGCCGCAGGCCGTCGATGCGTTCGTCGCCTGACGATCGCAGCAGCAGCAGCGCGTTGCGCAGCTGGACCCGGTCGGGGGAGCCGCTGAGGTGGCGTGCGAGGCGGGCCGCGATGTCGTCGCGTTCCAGGTCGTCGGTGTTGGTGCCGACGTCGGAGATCGCGTCGGTCAGGCACGCTTCGAAGAGGCCTTCCTTGGACGCGAAGTAGCGGCTGATCAGCGCGACGTTGACACCGGCCTGATCGGCGATGTCGCGGACCGTGGTCGCCGCGTAGCCGTCCTTCGCGAACCGGGCCCGTGCCACGGCGAGGAGGTCCTGCCGGGTCTGCGCCGCGTTGCGCCGCCGCCGGGAAGCGGTCTCACCATCCGCGCTCGTGATCACTGCCATCCTCTCTGCCCACCCGCGCGACTGTGATCCATCGTTCAACGGGTAGTAAACGGTTGTTGATTTGGTGGCGTCAACCACTACGGTGCGAGTCAGCAATTGTTTACTAGGGCGGGGCACCGTGACGAAGAAGGTAGCGGCATGGCTGCGCACGCACGGAGTCCGGATCGCGGCGGGGACGGCCGTGGTGGCCGCCGTTGCCGTGGCGCTGCGCGGACGCGTACCCGATCCGGTGGAGGTCGGGAACGTCCTGGCCGCCGCCGATCCGCGCTGGCTGGTGGTGGCGGTCCTCGCGCACGTCGTGTCGCAGCTGGCCTTCGCGCGGCAGCAGCGGACACTGCTCGCCGCGCTGGCGGCGCACGTGTCGCGCCGGGTGACGCTGGCGATCACCTACAGCCGGTCGGCGCTGAGCATGGTCCTGCCCGCCGGAGGGGCGATGTCGGCGGCGTTCGCCGTCCGGCAGTACCGCCACAGCGGCGTCAGCACCCCCGCCGGGCTGGTCGCCGCGGGCGCCCCGCACTCGGCGGCGGCCGCGACCGTGCTCGGCTACCGGATCGCCACGTTCTGGCTGCTCCTGCCGGCCGGGCTGGCCGCGTACCTCCGGCTCAGGCGGGTGCAGGCACCGGCCCTGGTGTGACGTAAGCAACCGTTTACTTCCGTGCCTGGCTGCCGATAATAAGTCAGCAGGCGTTTACTTCTAGCTGTCGAGGACACCATGACCCGTACCATCGAAGAGCCCGCGACCCGGGGCTCCGGCGGAAATCTGCTGGTGCTCTACCTGGCGCTGGGCGGCCTGGCCTTCGCGGTCCTGCAGTCGCTCGTCTCACCGGCGCTGTCCACCATCGGCCGCGAGCTGAACGCGTCCACCAGCGATGTCAGCTGGGTCGTCACCGCGTACCTGCTGTCGGCCTCGGTGCTGACCCCGATCCTCGGCCGGCTCGGTGACATCGCCGGCAAGCGCAAGGTCCTGATCGGCGTCCTCGCCACCCTCGCCGCCGGCACCGTGGTCGCCGCGCTCGCCCCGAACCTGGCGGTGCTGATCGTCGGCCGCGTCCTGCAGGGTGCCGCCGGCGCGATCCTTCCGCTCTCGATCGGCATGGTCCGCGACGAGCTGCCCCGCGAGAAGGTCTCCACCACGGTCGGCCTGATCTCGGCGATCTTCGGTGTCGGCGCCGGTGTCGGCATCGTGGCCGCCGGCCCGATCGTCGAGCACCTCTCCTGGCACTGGCTGTTCTGGCTTCCGCTGGTCCTCGTCGTCATCGCGCTGGTCGGCGCGATCTTCGGCATGAAGGAGTCCCCGGTACGCACCCCCGGCAAGCTGGACGTGCTCGGCGCGACCATCCTGTCGGTGTCGCTCGTCGCGCTGCTCCTGGCGATCAGCAAGGGCCAGTCCTGGGGCTGGGGCGAGCCGAAGACCATCGGCCTGCTCGCTCTGGGCGCCGTCGGCCTGATCGTTTTCGTCCTGGTCGAGCTGCGGGTCAAGGAGCCGCTGATCGACATGAAGCTCATGAAGGTCCGCGGCGTGTGGGCCACCGACCTGGTCGCGCTGATCCTGGGCTTCGCGATGTTCGGCACGTTCCTGCTGGTCCCGACGCTGCTCCAGCTCCCCGAGGCGACCGGTTACGGATTCGGCAAGTCGGTCTCGCAGGCCGGCCTGTTCCTGCTGCCCACCGTCGTCATGATGGTGTTCTTCGGTCCGCTCGCCGGCATCCTGAACCGCAAGTACGGCCCGAAGCTCCCGATGTTCCTCGGTGCGATCTTCGTGGTCGTCGCGTTCACGATCCCGGCCCTCGGCCACGGCGCCATCTGGCAGGTCCTCGCGTCCGGCATCCTCACCGGCGCGGGCATCGGCTTCGCCTTCGCGGCCATGTCCAACGCGATCATCGAGAGCGTCCCGGCCGCGCAGACCGGCGAGGCCACCAGCGTCAACACGATCGCCCGGACCATCGGCAGCAGCATCGGCACCGCGGTCGTCGCGGCGGTCATCACCTCCAACACCACGCCGCAGGGCCTGCCCACCGACGCCGCGTTCACCAACGGCTTCTGGGTCTGCGCCGGCGTCGCCGTCCTCGCGGTCGTCGCCGCGCTCGCCCTGCCCGGCGCGCACAAGCGGCACGAGCAGGCCGTCCAGGCCGGCGTCGGCGACCTGCCGCCGGAGCCGGAGGAGATCCACCTGCTGCACCGCAGCAAAGCCTGACGGTCGATCCCCGGGTACGGGCCCGAGTCGCTGCCGGCGGCTCGGGCCCGCTGCTGTCCCGGCCGGGCGTCAGTGACTGAGCACCGTCTTGAGCAGCCCGATCGCGGCGGCAGCGACGGCCAACGCCAGACCGGCGACCAGGGTGCGCGGCGACGGGCGGCGGTGGCGCAGCCGCTCGATGACGAAGCCGACCAGCGCCATCCGCACCATCAGATAGAACGCCGAGGCGGCGATCACGGTGCGTGGGTTCAGCCATCCGGCCCACCCCACACCCATCAACACACACGGTACGAGGGCGGAGGTCACGACCGGCATCGAGTCCCGTAGCTCGTGCCGCAGAGCCGAGCCGGTCATGGTCTCGTCGTCATCGGCGTTGCTGCCGACCAGATCGGCGAAGACGTGCGCCACGAACGTCGACACGGTGACCCCGGCGACCAGCGCCAGGGCATGTCCGTGCCCCAGGTCGGCGGGCTTGAGCGCTACCACTGAGGCGAACGCGATGATGTTGCCGTAGACATAGGCGGAGATCCGGGCGCCGGCCTGGGCAGAGGGCAGCCGCCGGTTGGCCCGGTACTGAACGAGGCGGTCGCGCAGATCGCCTGGATCACCGTCCCCCACCGGACTCACGGTAACAGCGCGTGACGGAGAAGGGCGGCCTTCCCCGGATCGGCGCTGTCAGGCGGTGACGCCGGGAGTCAGGTGCGGGAGGTAGGTGTCCAGCCTCTCGGCGAAACAGTCGCCGGCTGCGAGCCCGATGTGACCGTCGGGGCGTACCAGGAAAAGGGCTTCTTCGTCGGGTGCAACACCGTAGATCGCGGCGATCGTGTCCGCGGTGGAGGGCGAGTGCTCGCGCACGTCGAGGACGCGGAAGGAATCCGCCGGGGCGTGGCGGCGGAGCACCGCGTCGCTCTCCTCGGCCGCCCTGGCCCCGAACGCGAGAGCGGTCAGCTCCACGTCCCGCATCACGGGGAACAGCCGGGGCGCCGAGCCGTCCCGGAGGCTCAGAGGGCCGTCCGGTGCTCGGTCACCGGCGTGCACGGTTCCCGGCGCCGGGCGGGTCTGGACGCTGAGCCGGCGTCCGCGGTAGTTGTTCCGGAGCTGGAAGATGTCCGTCACCTCACCGCGGTCGTCGGTAGCGTCCAGTCCGTTCATCAAGCGAGCCGCGATGGGACGGCGTTCCTCCTCGTAGCTGTCCAGAAGGTCGTCCGGCGCGCCGCGCAACACCGCCGCGAGCTTCCACCCGAGGTTGTGCGAATCCTGAACGGCGGTGTTCAGACCCTGGCCGCCGGCTGCCGGAACGGCGTGCGCGGCGTCGCCGGCCAGAAACACCGGGCCGATCCGGAACCGACTCGCGAGCCGCTCGTTCGCCCGGCTCACCGCGATCCACGGAGCGTCGTCGAAGGTCACCGCCACACCGTCGGACCGCTCGTCGAACAGTCGCTGAATCGTGGCGAGGCCGACCGTGGAGTCGTCGCCGGGCAGCAACGGGGCAACGAACTGGAAGACGTCCGTGCCCGGCAGCGGACACACCGACACCCGGGCCGCGGGGTTGTCCCGCTGCGACCAGTTGTGCCAGTACGAACGGTCCAGCATGGTGGTCCGCACGTCCGCGTTGACATATCGTTCATCGTCCCGGGTGACCCCGTCGAACGTGACACCGAGCAGTTTCCGCACGGTGCTCGCGGCGCCGTCCGCCGCCACGACGTAGGACGCGCGCAGGCGCTCGTCTCCGCGGGGCCGGCGGATCGTGGCGGTGACCCCGGACCCGTCGTCGAGCGCGACGATCGCCGCGTCGTACTCGACCTCCACGCCGTGCCGGCGCAGCGCGTCACGGAGCACTTCCTCGGTACGCCACTGCGGGATCATCCAGGTCTCCGGGTAGGGGATCGCCGGATCCGCGACCGGTTGACCCGTGCCGAGCAGGTCGTAGATCGACTTCTCCCAGGCGAGACGGCCCTCCCGGTAGGTCCGCCACCGCGGGAACGGCCCGCCGGACGCCACGATCTCCTCGACGACGCCGAGTTCCTCGAACACTTCCAGCGTGCGCGGCTGGATCCCTTTCGCCCGCGAACCCGATGCCGGCCCCGCCGACCGGTCGACGACGCGGACGTCGCAGCGGCGGCGCGCGAGCTGGAGCGCGGCGACCAGCCCCGCCGGTCCGGCACCGACGACCAGAACGGGAAGACTCATCGCGGCAGTATGTCGTCGTTCCCCAGACGAGCCAACCGGTTATCCGGAACCCCCCGACCGTGTCTCCTCCGCACGACACCGACCGCGCTCGCGGGCTTGGTGGGTCAGCTGGAGATCGGCGGGAGTCATTCCCCGTCGAGGGGCGCGCCCACGGTCAGCTCCAGGTGCTCGAACCCGTCCGGAACCGCCTCGTCCAGGTCCGCCACCCGCAGCCGCTCCAACTGGGCCACGATCGGATTGGCCGCGAGGATCTCCAGCACTCCGCCGTCGCTGACGTCGAACGCGGCCCGCCTGAGATCCAGGCTCCGTAGCGCGGGATAGTCCCGCACCGTGAGCCATTCGAGCTGGGTGACGGGACACTCCACGCCGTACACATCGGATTGGATGTCAAGCTCGAGGGACCGCAGAGCCGGCAGCGGACCCGGCCAGACCGACCCGTCCGAGCCGACCACGCCGCGCAGCCGCAGCGAGGTCAGCGACGGCGACACGACCCGGTCGAAGAGCAGGGCGCCCTCGACGGTCAAGGTCCGCAGATTCGGCAGCGCCGCCCACATGGCGTCGCCCGCGTCCCCGACGAACCCCTCGTGCAGCCGGTCCAGCGGGTCGATGCGGCGACCGGTCGACGTGATCGCCGGCTGGTAGAGATACTCGTACTCATGACCGAACCACAGGTCGGTCAGCCGCTCCCACCGCCGACCGGCCAGCGCCACCGCGGCCCGCCGCGCCGAATGATGGAAATCGGTCAGGCACAGCCGCAGCGACCGCAGCCCCGCCATCGCCGGATCCCGCAACATCTCCTCGATCAGCACCGACTCCCACAGCTCGGGATCCTCCTCCGGCCGCCCGAGGAGGCGTTCCACCAGCTCACCGGCGCCGTCCGGCACGTACCGGAACTCCGCCACCGCGTTCGTGTCGTCGATCCGCCAGGATCCCTGCTCGCGCATCCGTCCCCCCCACCTGAGTGTCAATGGAAGAAGATGTTCGCGGACGACCGATGAGTTCCGGCGACCGGCCCGGTCTACCCCGGCGAAACCAGTTCACCTGAAGGGAACACCACCATGGCGAAGGTCATCTCCACGCTGTTCATCTCGGCCGACGGCGTAGCCGAGATCGACCCCGACTGGCACTTCCCCTACTTCGACGAGAACATGGGACGCGCTGTCAACGAGGACTACGAGACCGCCGACACGCTGCTGCTCGGGCGCGGCACGTACGAGAGCTTCGCCGGCGCCTGGCCGGACCGGGAGACCGCCGGGGGCGAGGACGCCCCGTTCGCCAAGCAGATCGGCGACCTGCGCAAGGTCGTCGTCTCCCGGCAGAACCTCACCTTCACCTGGCGCAACAGCGAGCTTATCGACGGCGAACTGATCGACGCGGTCCGCGCGCTCAAGGCCGACCCGGCCACCAAGGGCGTCCTCATCCCCGGCTCGATCACCGTGGTCCAGCAGCTGCTCGCGGCCGGGCTGATCGACGAACTGCGCCTGCTCGTCCACCCGGTCGCCGCCCGCAAGGGCCAGCGCCTCTTCGACGAGGGCGACAGCGCGTACCACCTCAAGGTGATCGCCACCGAGGCGTACCCGACCGGCGTCATCCGCGTCGTCTACGCCCCGTCCGAGCCGCCCGCGCCGGCCGGCTACGACGAGGCGGCCGGCAACCTCACCGAGGGTGCATGACCGTCAATCGATGACCAGGACCGATCTGTGCGGGGAAGCGCTTCGCAGATCGGTCCCCGGCCACGACCACCATGACCTCAGTGCGGGTCGCTGTCCTCGGCGGGCTCCACGAACTCCGGGCTCTCGTCGGCGGCGTCCTCGCTGGCCAGTTCGGGGACCGTGCTCTCGTCCCGGACGGCGGCCGCCACCTCGGGCGTCTCCTCAATCGGCGTCCACTGCTGCTCGCTCATACCTTTCCCTTACCCAGGACGGCAGCGTTGCCAACGAGTAACGGCCGGCGACCTCCACGTCGGTTCGGAGATGCGGTCCACCACCACGAGGCGCCTCTGGACCGCAGTGTGGTCACCTATACCGGCAGTGAGCGGACCCCTCAAGCCTGGTCAGGTTGACCAAGACTGAAGTGAGTCGTTATGAGAATTGAAATTGAGGAAGTCCTCGACGCGGCCCGCGGGCAGGTTCGCTTCCGGTCCGGTGGTGAGTCTGTGGTGGGGTGTTGGGCTGGGCCTGGAGAGATTCCGGTCGGGCGAGAATTGGAAGCCGAGGTAGAAGTCTCCGAGGAAAGGATCATCTCGGTTCGTCCGGCTTTCGTGGTGCCCCAAAGTTCGGTGGCGCAGGGCGGCGGCGAGGTTGTCGTCGTTGGACGCGCTGAAAGAATCGGAGACGACGGAATCATCGAATTTCGGGTAGGTCAAGACCTCATCTTGCTCGAGCCGGTTGGGCCGCTGACCAACGTCGTTGAGGGCGCGAGTCTTGCGCTGAGGGTGCCGGAATTGAGAATCTATCCTCGCGATTTATAAGAGCCGATCACGACTGCCTCCGTCGAACTCGTTCAAGGCTGGAGATGCGGCGCGAAGGGATGGCCGGGTCCTGTGATTGATGCGGAGGCTGTCCGTGCTCTGCTGATCGGCGCGACGATCCGGAGCTTGGGCCGTGCTGCCGACATGGGCGTGCTGGAGCTTGTCGGAGAAGACGGCCAGGTCCTCGGCGTTCATCTCCAGTGTCCATTTCGGGTGCAGCGAAGCGATGCCGTGATCGTGGGCTCCAGGGACATCGATTTTCCACTCAAGGGAAGCCGGTCCGAGGCGTTCAACAATTTTTCGACGGTTTTTGACGATCGGGCAAGGCGCTTCACGGCGATACTGGGTCACCGTAAGCCCGTGGTTGAAGACGTTATCGTGGGCGGGTTGGGGGATCTCATTATCACGTGGTCACCCGACTATTCGCTGAATGCCTTTATTGATTCCTCCGGAAGGGTGGAGTCGTGGCGTGTCCTGGTCAGGGGCGGCGAGCATCACGTCTTTCCCGCCGAGTCCTCGTAGGGGTGCCCGAGTGCGGCCGTCAGGTGGCCGGCTGCGGGTGACCTGGCATCCTGGCTCGGTGGGGATGTCTCAGCAGCGGCGCGATGTTGTCGGACATGTGGCGGGGCGGATTCCCGTGCGCGGGGACGGCGGCTGCCTCCGGGTTGCCGTGGACGGGCCGGACGGCTCCGGGAAGACCACCTTCGCGGACGAGCTCGCCGCGGCCGTGCGGGCGCTCGGGCGGCCGGTCGTCCGGGTGTCGCTGGACGACTTCCACCACGTCCGGGCCGTGCGCTACCGGCTGGGGCGTGAGTCCCCGGAGGGCTTCTGGCGGGATTCGTATGACTATCAACGGTTCCGGGCCGACGTACTCGATCCCTTCGGTCCCGGCGGTCTGCGGCGCTATCGGCCGGCCGCGCACGACCTGGCCACCGACGGGGTTCTCGATCCGCCGTCACGGACCGCGCCGCCGGGGAGTGTCCTGATCGTCGACGGGCTGTTCCTGCACCGTGACGAGATCGGCAGTGTGTGGGACCTGTCGGTGTTCCTGGAGGTGCCGTTCGAGGTGACGGCGAGGCGGATGGCCCGCCGCGACGGCACGAACCCCGATCCGGGTCATCCGGAGATGCGACGGTACGTCGAGGCGCAGCGCATCTACTTCGCCGCCTGTTCGCCGCAGCAGCGGGCCGGCATTCTGATCCGCAACGAGGATGTCGAGGCGCCGCGGATCATCCGTACGGTGAAGTGATCAGACGGGCCGGCTCGCGCGGCTGCGGACCATCGCGCCGAGCTGGGTCCGGGAGGTGACGCCGAGTTTCGGGAAGATGCGGCGCAGGTGGGTGCTGACCGTGCGGTGCGACAGGTACAGCCGTTCGCCGATCTCGCGGTTCGTCATGCCGTCGGCGGCCATCTGGGCGATCTGCAGTTCCTGCGGGGTGAGCAGGTCGTGCGCCTCGACGGTATGGCGCTGGCTGGTTGCGCCGGAGGCGCGAAGCTCCTGGCGGGCCAGGTCGCCCCAGGGTGTGGTGCCGAGGCTGTCGAAGGTGTCGCGGGCGGCGCGCAGCGCGCGTTGGCCGGCGCGGCCGGCTGGACCGCGGTGGCGAAGGATCCCTCGGCCTCAAGAAGGCTCGTCGTCCGGTACGTCCTCAGGTTGGCTGACCCATCCGGAGAACACCGGAACTCCATGCCAGGGGCCTCGCATCGGCCGGCCATACGCGTCGAATTCGAGGTCCGTCGCGACGGCGACAACGGCGTATGGATGCCCGAACCGCAGATCCGCAGTTCGTATCACGCCTGCTGCTGGCTCGCTGTCATGAGTGGCGAATCCGGTGACCGCGGCCGCCTCGAATCCGTAGCGGCCGAACCGGGCCATCGCGGCTCTCGGGCCCACGCGTCAAGTAGCGCCGGCTCTGGTAGCGGCCCGGTGTGAGCCTGCGCCGGCAGACTCGAGTACCAATCGCGGATCGGATCGGAATCGGCGCCCGGCCGGTGCCAGACCGCAGTGCCCGACGCCACCAGCGGGTGCCCCCGCTCCAGCACGGTTGCGGCGATCTCCGCGGCGGACGCTGGGTCCATGCCAAGCGTGTCGGTCAGCGCGGCTCTGGTCGTGCTGTCGCTCGCCGACGCGCACAGCGCGAGCAGAAGCCACGCTCCGAGCGGCGATGCGACATGATGCCGCTCGCCGACCGTTGCGTGGAACCGCTGCGCCTATCGAGCGACAGCGCCGGCGGCGTCCGGTGTCATGGTGCGCAGTGTGCCACAGGCCGCCGCGCCGAAACGGCGGCCGACATCCACTCGTCACGACCACCCGCGCGAGCGGCCCGGGAGTCGCCTCCCGGGCCCGCCGCGAACCGGGCCTACTTGTACGTGATGTCGCTCTGGGTGACCTTGCAGTTGGCGTCGTTCCAGCCCTCGCCGAGGTACTTGGGCTCGCTGCCCTTGGCGACGCCCTGGTACTTGCCGCAGACCGTGGCGCCGGAGCTGTTGGTCAGGGTGACGCGGGTGATCGTGGCGGTGTCGCCCCAGTTGCTGTTGATGCCGGCGACCATGTCGATGTTGTTCAGCAGCACGTTGTCGATGCGCACATGCCTCTGGTACGAGTTGGTGCAGTTGCCGCAGCCGCGGTAGAGCTTGCCGGAGCCGCTGAGGTAGAAGCCGGAGATGCTGACGGTTCCGTTGCCGTTGTGCTGGAACGTCTTGTCGCTGCCGGACTTCGCTCCGCCACCGATCACGTAACTCGTACCCCCGCCTGTGCCTTTGAAGGTGGCGGCGTCCTCGCCGATGTCGTTCCACCACACGTTGCGGATGGTGCAGGTGCCTTCGCAGTGCACGCCGTCGCCGGCCGGGGAGCCGAGAATGACGTTCTGCAGGGTGCCGCCGTTGGCGATGCTGAACATCGGGTCCTGGGACTCGCTCTGTGAGCCGTCACCGATGCAGCAGTACGTCTTCATGCCACCGTCGAAGACGCCCGAGACGGTGATCGTGTCGTTGATCGACACGTTGCCGGCCGAGGACGGCCAGGCGCCGGTCGGCGTGCCGGTGCCGCTGGTCGGGCTCGGGCCGGCGGTGGGGCTGGTGGTCGGGTTGCCGGTCGGGGTGGAGCCGCCGTTGTACGTCTCGAACTCGGCGATCCGGGGCGCGGCGGAGGCGCTGGTGATCTCGAACGTGAGCTTCTTCAGCGACGTCGCGGCGAACGTGATGCTGCTCGGGCTGCCGCTGCCGGACGCCAGGACGCTGTTCCTGTCGGCGTTGAGCACCCGCCAGGCGCTGATCGAGCCGCCGCCGGAGGCCTGCTTGATGACGGCCGAGGAGACCGTGGTGGCGCTGCTCCACTTCACTGAGACGTATCCGGTCGCGCTCGCCGGCGACCAGTAGGTGCCGGTGTTGCCGTCGCGGACGTTGCCGTAGCTGGTGCCGCCGGCCTTGCTGGAGCCGTCCGCGCCGGCGCCGAGGCTCAGGTTGTCGGCGGCGAGGGCCTGCGGTGACGGCAGCGCCACCATGATCGCGGCGCTCGCGACCGCGGTGGCGGCCGCGGCCAGCCATCGGACGGCGATCGTTCTTCTCATCGAATTCTCACCTTCATGTGGGGATGGACAGCGCCCTCTAGCGGGGGGAAAGCGCTTTCCTGGCGAGAATAGAGAGAAATTAATGTACGAGTCAACGGGTCGCGCTTTGCGATAGGTGCTACTGCAACTTTTCTGCAAACAAAAAGTATTGACCGAGCCCGATGGCGAATCCTATTGTCGGCCGCGCCGCCCGCACCTGCCGGATCGGCGAGTGCGGGCGGCGTCGCGCCAGGGTCAGACCAGGCGCCGGACCACGTAGTTCTTGCTCCAGATCTTCTGCTTGGAGACGGTCTTGCCGGTCCGCGGCGCCGACCACATCTTGCCGCCACCGGCGTAGATGCCGGCGTGCGTGCCGCGCGTGCCCTTGCGGATGATGATCAGGTCACCCGGGCGCTTCTTGGACTTGGCGACGGCCTTGCCGTACCGCTGCTGCGAGTTCGCCTTGTGCGGCAGCTTCTTGCCTGCCGCTTTCTTGTAGACGTACTTCGTGAAGCCGGAGCAGTCGAACCGCTTGGGCCCGGCAGCGCCGAACTTGTACTTCTTGCCCTTGTGCCGGGCCGCTTCGGACACGACCCGCTTGCCGGCCGCTTTCGCCTTGGCGGAGGCGCTGACGGTGGCCCGGCTCGTGACCGCGCCGGCCGACGACACCGTCCAGGTGGCGGCGACCGCGGTCGTCTGCGGGGCGGCGACGGCGGGCTGCGGTGTGCCGACCCCGCCGGTGAGAAGACCGAGACCCACGGACAGGGCGATGGTGCCGGCTCCCAGCGTACGGGCGGGCCGGCTCGAGATGCGTACGCGCACGGTGAAGGAATCCCTCCGGCACGCCTGCGAGGTTAGCTGTCGGATTCGGGCGCGAAGGTATGCCCGGCCGCACGTCGGCGGCTTCACCCCGAGGTCCTCAACTCTCCGGCCGCCGCGGGCGGCGTGCCGGTCGAGGACCGATAGTGGTTCCCCCGTCCCTGCCCCGGAATGCCTCATGACTCGTCATGCGGGCACGTGCCGCCGGACCGGGGCAGGGCTCGGCGTGGTCCGGTCGGCACGACCGGCGGGCAGGTGCCCGCCGCCCCTCCTTGATAGCCCGGCCCGCAGCGGTCCGCCTCCGCCCCGATGCTCACACAGAGTGGTCGTGGTGCGAGGCGATGTCCGATTCGGAAGCCCGCTGCGAGGTTTGTCGGTACGCCACGCTCATGCCCGGTGACGCTGAGGTCGTGTTGATCTGTGAACGGGAACACGCGAATCGGTCGCCGCCGGACATCTCAACTGGGCGTGCTCCCGGGCGATGAGTCAGGCCCGATGAATCCGTGAGGAGGCAGGCCGGTGCAGAACTCGCCCGCGACGGCGCGCGCCGGGAGGCCGGTCGCGGCGCTCCTGGCCCTGACCCTCGCCGCCTGCATGGTGGGGAGTGCCGTTCCCGCGTACGCGGAATCCCCGGTGTCGCAACGACCGGCGACCGCTCGGCCGGCGCTCGGCGCCGACGCCGCCAGCGTGGCCTTCCAGCAGCGGCTGGACAGCTCCCTGCAGCGCATGCTGGACGCCGTCCTCGGCCCCGGCCGCTCGGCGGTCACCACCAGCGTCGAACTGAACCTCGACCAGGTCGTCACCTCCAGCACCACTCACGCCTGGGACCCGGCCACCGGCGCCCTGTCGGAGCGGATCAGCGCGCGCTCCTACACCGCCGGCAACGGCGGCACACGGTACGAGAGCAGCACCGAGTCCCGGGTCACCGCGCTCGACGAACTGCGGGAGACCCGCCGGCAGGCACCCGGCGACGTCGTCCGGCTCTCCGTCGCCGTCCTCGTCGACGACACCGCGGCGGCGAAGGTCGACCTGGCTCAAGTCCGTGAACTGGTCAGCGTGGCGGCCGGTGCCGACGCCGGCCGCGGCGACCGGGTGACGGTCACCGCCATGCCGATGCACACCGAGGCGGCCGCCGTCGCCCAGCCGGAGACCGAGTCGCACGCCGCGCTGCTCATCGCCGGGGCACTTCTCCTGCTGGCCGGGGTCATGCTGCTGGCTGCTCTGCGGTGGCGGCGGAGGCGGAGCCGGGCGGTCCCTGTGCAGGCCGACTGGCGGGAACCGCTGCGCGTCGAGTCGCAGCTCCAGCCCTCGCCGGTAGCCGCCACCGCCGTCGCACCGATCAGCGCGGCGCCCCACCGTGACGATCGGGAGCGGCAGCGCGCCATCCAGGCGATGGACCCGGCTCAGGCCGCGCAGCAGCTACGCGGCTGGATCGGCCCCGGCTGAGGAGTTGGCGGACTTTTATTGAACATTCAACCTTCACGGCGTACGGTGGGAGTTGTTGAAGGTTCAATTAGAGATTCGCCCTCAGGAGTGACCGTGACCCCGAGCAGCCCCGGCGAAGCCACCGCGATCGCCGACGCCCGTATTCCGGCCGAGCACCCGTTCGCCGCGCACCTGCGGCGGGTCGCCGCTCTCGAGCAGGCCGACCCGCACCGTGCCTGGACGCCCGAGGACGGGCCGATGCCCAGCCTCTACCTCTCGCACGGTGGCGGCCCGATGCCGTTCGAGAGCCCGCAGTGGCTCGACCCGCTGCACGCGTGGGCACGCAACCTGCCCAAGCCGAAGGCGATCCTGATCGTGAGCGCGCACTGGGAGTCGGCCCCGCTGTCGGTCAGCGCCGTCCAGCCGGACGAGCTGGTCTACGACTTCGGCGGCTTCGACGCGCTCTACTACACCTTCCGGTACGACACCCCGGACGCCGGTGACCTGACCCGGCAGGTCGCCGCGATGATGCCGGACACCGAACAGGTGCACCAGCACAACCGGCGCGGCCTGGATCACGGCGCCTGGGTGCCCATGAAGATCATGTACCCGGCAGCCGACATCCCGGTGCTGCAATTGAGCCTGCCCACCGAGGACCCGGACAAGCTGCTCGCCCTCGGCCGGCGACTGCGGCCGCTGCGGGAGCAGGGCGTGCTGGTGATCGGCTCCGGTCACATGACGCACGGGCTGCCGTTCCTGAACCGCGAGATGATCATGCACAACAAGGTGCCGGGCTGGTCGGCCGACTTCGACGCCTGGGCCGCCGACGCCCTGGCCCGCGGTGACGTCAACGAGCTCGCCCGGTTCCGCACCGCCGCGCCCGGCATGCCCTACGCCCACCCGACCGTCGAACACTTCACCCCGCTGTTCGTGACGCTCGGCGCGGCCACCGACCCCACCGCGCCGGTCGTCACGACGCTCGACGGCTACGGCGTCGGCCTCTCCCGGCGCTCTTTCCAGGCCGCCTGACCGGCGGGCCGCGGGTGCCGGGTCCCTACCCCGGCCGGGCCGCTATTGTTTGCTCTCGAACAAGCGTTCAGGCCGAGGTGGAACGATGGTGGAGGAGGTGGCTGTGGTGACGAGTACACGGGCTCTCGACGTGCTGATCGTGGATGACGACGACGCGGATGCCCTGATGATCGAAGAGGCCCTGGAGACGGCAGCGGTCCCGCCGCACGTGCACCGGGTCGCCGACGGCGCTCAGGCCCTGGAGTACCTGCGCCGCGAGGGCGTCTACGCGGGCGTGCAGCGGCCGGACCTGATCCTGCTCGACCTCAACATGCCCCGGATGGGTGGCCGCGAGGTCCTCGCCGAGATCCGTGAGGACGCCGAGCTGACCGCGATCCCGGTGGTCGTGCTCACCACCTCCAACGCGGTGCCGGACATCGTCGGCAGCTACTCCGGGCACGCCAGCGCCTACATCACCAAGCCGATGGAACTCGACGCGTTCGAGGCGGTCGTGCAGCAGATCAACCGCTTCTACGGCAGCGTGGCCAGCCTCCCGTCCACCGCCTGAGCGGTGGGTCAGCGCAGCCGCACGACCCGGGAACCGAACCGGGCGCGTACGGCGATCGTCGTGCCGGTCCGGTCGACGTGGGTCCACCTGCCGGACCGGGCGCCGCACGGCTGCCCCGGCCGGGGGAGGACCCCGCTCACGGTGGTGGACTGGCGTCCGGTCAGGGCGATGCCGGTCATCTGGTTCTTGACCCGGGGCTGGTAGGTGACCCGGGTGCTGATCACGGTGGCCGCCGTCACGGTGACCCGGATCGTCCTCTTCCGGGCGCCGGGCGGGGCGGCACGGGAGCACGTGGCGGCGTACCTCTGCTTGCGAATGCTTGTGATCATCACGTGGCGGGCGTTCTCCTGCATCATGGCCGCGCTCCACCCGAAGGCACGTTGCACATGCGCCTTGTCGACGAAACCGACACCCGTCTTCTCGTCGAACGCCAACGACGCGGCGGCCGGCTGCGCGGACACCGCGATCCCCACGAGGTTCACCGCGACGCAGGCGGCGGCCACCCGCAGACACCAAGGCATGGTCTCCCCGCTTTCTCCCCGGCCCTCTCCTGCGGCCCTCTTCTGCGGCCTTCTTCTGCGGACCGCAGTCAAGGTCATGATGACGAAGAGGTCCGTGCCGGGACGGGCGCCGGGATGACGTGCGACCGAACGGGTGAACGGTCCGGTGCCGTACCCGCTCATGCACTCCCGCCGCCGGCCGATATGAGAATGGGCACGCGGACGAGGGGGCCCGATGACCGAGGACCTGATCCTGATCGCCGAGGACGACGCTGACATCCGCGAGATGCTGGACTTCGTCCTCCACTCCGCCGGGTACGAGACGGTGAGCGTGGGTGACGGTCAAGCCGCCGCCCACGTGCTGACCACCCGGCATCCGACGGCGGTGATCACTGACGTCCGGATGCCGACGATCGACGGCATCGACCTGTGCCGGCTGGTACGCCGCACCGAGGGCAGCGGCACCGCGGTCCTGATGTTCACCGCCAACGCGCTGGGCAGCGAGGTCACGGCGGGCATGAACGCCGGCGCCGACCGGTACCTCACCAAGCCGATCTCCCCGCGCCACCTGCTCGCGGAGCTGCGGGAGGTGCTCGCCAGCAAGAGCGCCCACGAGCAACCGTGCGGGCAATGACGTCATGGATGCCGCATGTCGACGGGTTGACCCGCGCCTTCTGGCGCCTCACCGGCCGTCCGGTCGATCTGGCACGTCGCCATCAGTGGCTGGCTGCTCCGATGCACCACCGCGAGACGATCGGCGACACCTGGCTGGAGGAGGCCGCGGCGTCCTACGGCGGCGCCGCGCACGAGCGGACAGGCGGTGGACTCCTGGCCGACATGGCACAGCTCGACGGACCGGAATTCCGGGCGTCCGCCTTACGCCCCGAGGTGCGCGATTTCTACGAACACACGTCGAACTGGCGGATGGAGGTATGGGCGCAATGGAACCCGTTCTTCCTGCCCGGCGGCGAATTGGTGCTGCGCGGTTTCGGACGCCGGGTTCAGCAGCTGGCGTTGCCGACCAGGCCGCTCGATGTCGCCCTCGGCATGGACAGCCGGGTGGTGGCGATCGTGGACGCCGAGGGGGAGCAGCGGGCGGCCGGATGGTTACGGACACTGCGCTCCACCGGCGAATACGTCTACAGCGGGTGCTACTCCACCCGGCTGCTGCCCGGGTCCGCCCAACCGAGCGTGCACGTCGCCTTTCCCCTCCCCGAGGGCAACGTGCAGGTCTTCCTGCGACCGAAGGTGCTCCCCGACCATTCGCTGGAATTGAGTTCACCGGCGGGCCTGTTCGGCCGGGACGGCGCCTATGCCGTCGTGCGCGGCGGGGGCCGTGTGCACGCCGCGCGAATGCCCATCCATGAGGATTTCCGTGTCTTCGTGGACCGTGAAGGCGTGCTCCGGGCGGACCATTCACTGCGCTTGTGGTCGGCGACAGTGGTGCGCCTGCACTACAAGCTGACGCCGGCGCCGGCGTAGGCCGATCCTGCGGCCCCGGGTTGCGGGTTGGTTGCGTGTGCGGGAAAACCGCAGCCGGGGGCCCGGGCTGCCGATGCTGGCCGCCGTGACCGAACAGGCAGACCGCTTCGCGCTGACGACCGGCCGGGATGGGCGCATCCTGCTCTCACTGGTGCTCCGGAGCCATCCGTGGGCGACCGCTACCGACTACCCCCGCGCGCGCCGCTACTGGGCGTGCGCCCCCGGGCCTCGGCCGCGGTGGCTCGGCGGCGGCTCCGGTTCCGGGTACGGCCGTGACGACGCCCGCCACGCCGAGGACGCGCACGCCGTCGCGGTGGCGTACGTGCCGGGGGTCTCCTGCTCCGGCTGCGGTGACCGGCGCTGGCGGCCGGTGGACCGGGAGGCGGTCGGGCGCTACGTCTACGGCGGCGTCACGGGCACCTGCCTGACCTGCCGGGAGGTGCCCGCCGAGCCGGCGCCGCCGGAGTCCCGGCCGCCGCTGGTGGCGGAGGCGTTCGTCGGCGCGCCGATCACCGTGGACGCGCAGCCCCGTGACGTGATCGTGCGAACCGCCGCCGCCCCCGGCACCGACATGGTCCTCCGCCGCGCCTCCGCCGCGGTGGTCACCGCCGGGCGGCTGCCGGGCGTGCACCGCTATCTCGGACACCTGTGAACCTCGGGTGGAGGCCGCCTGCCGTCACAGCCGGTGCCTGTACCTGACGATGCCCCGGCGCGGGCGACCCCGCGACGGCGGGATCGGAGCCCGGCGGGACAGCGGCGTCAGATGAGGATGGCGGCGAGGTCGCGGAACGCGGCGGCGGGGAACGACGTCGCGTCGCCGCCGTTGAGGACCTGGATCGCCACCTCGTCCGGACCGGCCCGGTAGTGTTTCTCGATCCCGTCCGCGACCTGCTCCGGCGTACCCCAGGGGATCAGGGCGTCGACGAGGCTGTCGCTGCCGCCGCCGACGAAGTCGTCGTCGGTCCAGCCGAAGCGGCGCAGGCCACCATCTTCGAGTACGGCTTGCGGTACGCGGTGCCGTCGCCTTCGACGAGTACGGCGTGGCTGGTGCCGAGGCCGAGCAGGAACCGGCCGGGATGGGCGCTGACGGCATCCCGTGTGTACGCGGCGGCCTCAGCGGGCGCCGCGTGCCAGATGGACATGATGGCGAGTTCCACACCGGAGCCGGTCAATCGGGAAGGAAGCACCTGGCGAGGACCCGGGCGCCCCCTTCCGGGCGGGGCGGCGGACTCGCGCATCGCCGGTCCGGGCCGAACAGGCGTAAGGTGAAGGTGTCGCCCAGGTCCTCGGTGACCGGTATTCGGCCGTGGTGGGTTCTCCGACGTCTTCTTCGCCGCCGCAGCGATCGAGTGCGTTCCTTACGCAGGCACTACTCACGCACGAAAACCGGCCGCGGCCGAGGAGAGAGTCATGGACACAGCCCCCGCACGCAACGACGGCACCTCGTCCGCGAAGCCCCGCGTCTGCATCATCGGCGCCTCTGGAAAACTCGGGCGTTACATGGTGCGGCACGCCCTGGACCGCGGCTACGACGTCGTGGCCGTCTGCCGGGAGGCCAGCGTCGGCAAGCTCGACGTGTTCGGCGACCAGATCACCATCGTGCCGGGACAAACCGACAGCCGCCCGGTCGTCAAACGCGGCGTCGACGGCTGCGACAGCGTGCTGACCGTGCTGGTTCCGCGCGGCGTCGACAGGTACTCGACCCGAACCGCCCAGGCGGTCCTCGACAGCGCGAAGCCCGGCGCCCGGCTGATCTTCTCGTGCGGATGGCACATCACCCGCGACGGCCTGGACACGTACTCCTGGAAGCTCAGAGCGCTCGTGAAGATCGCCGGCCCGGTGGCGAAACTCGTCCGCTTCGCCGATCTCGACGATCAGGTGGAGGCATGCCGGCGGGTCTTCGCCAGTGACACCCGGTGGACCGTCGTGCGCGGCAGCGATCTGGAAGAAGGCGACAGCGAAGGACTGCCCGTCTGGAGCCGGCACGTCGGCGACCCGATCCTCCGGAGCAACACGACGCGGCGGATCGACTTCGCCCAGTTCATGGTCGAGGCGCTGACCGACGACGAGCTTGTCCAGGAGGCGCCCGCCATCGTCGGCTGCCGTACCCCGTCGGCCCTCGCCCACGCCGCCGGGCCGACGGCACGGTCCTGAGGACGACATGGCCAGTACCGTGCTCCGGGTCCGCCTGATCGGCGGCGACCGGATGGACATCACCTATGAGCGACCGGGCATGTCCGGCCAGGACGAGCTGATCGAACACGTGATCGCGACGTTGGCCGAGGACACCGGCGCGCTGCACTGCAAACACGGTGAACGGTTGATCGTGCTCTACGGCCGGGGGGTCGCGGCCATCGAGGTCGCCCCCCGTGGCCCGGTGTTGTGACGCGCCACTGACCTCGCCGGCCCGGTGGTGCTCAGCGTCCGGCCAGCAGCCCGCGGCGCGGGACCGAGTACACCTGCACCGGGCGTACGCCGTGGCGGCGCAGGATCGCGTTGGTGGCCGTCGCGGCTGAGGCGGCGGAGCGTTCCATCAGCGCGCAGGGGAACGGCATGCGGACCCAGTCGCCGGCCAGGAACAGCCCGTCGGCGTCGGTGGACACGCCCGGCCGGGTGGCGTCACTGCCGACGTCGAACGCGGGAGCGTCACCACCGATCCGGGTGTCGCTGTCGACCACCCGCAACCCGTTCGCCTCCGGCCAGATCCCGGCCAGCTGCGACCACATGTCGCGAGCCGCTTCCGGCGCGCTGACACCGGCGTCGGCGGCGTAGGCGTGCAGTTCCAGAACCGCGCCGCCGGTGCGTCGCGCCCACCGGGCGGACCCGTGTTCGACGCGATGGAACAGGCTCACCGAGTCCAGCAGGGGCTCGCGGGCGACACTGCTGAACACCGCGCGGTCCGCGGCGACGTCCCGATCGGTCCAGACCCGGCTGACCGCGTACGGGGCGGTGGTCCGTACCGTATCGATGTTCTTCACCAGGCCCGGCGCCTGTTCGGCGAGGGCGGGGGAGGCGGCCACGATGTCGCGCGCGGATGCGGGGTCGGTCGCCAGGATGACGTGGTCGGCCTGGATCCGGGTATCGCCGGTGAGGGTGACGGTCCAGCCCGGTTCGATCCGGTCGACGGCGGCGCCGGTGCGGATGTTCGCGCCCATCGCCTGCAACCGTTCGCAGAGCGGCGTCCAGATCGAGGTCTGGTAGTCGTCGTCGGGCGCGTCGAAAGCGAGCCCTTCGGCGTTGCGCAGGAAGTAGAAGTGAAACTGCATGATCATCTCCGCGGCTGACATCTCGGCCGCGGGGTTGAAGAACGAGTGCGCGAACACGTCGAACAGCAACGCGCGGGCCTGGTCCGGCATGGCGAGCCGGTCGAGGTAGTCCGCCGCCGACATCGTGTCGAACTCCCGGTAGGTCCGGGCACGCGAATATCGCAGCAGCGCCATCGCCACCGGGCCGTCGACGTCGCGCATCTCGCGCATCCGCAGGCTGGGGGAGCGGGCGATCAACGCCAGCAGACTCCAGGGTGGAGTCCGGGGCAGCCCGCCGAAGTCCTCGTCCGGCCAGGCCCGGGACACCACGGGGTAACGCTCGGCCGGGCGGAGGAACGACAGCGAGGGGTCGATCCGGCGCAGGATGTTGCGCCAGTTGTAGTACTGCCGGAAGAAGGCGTGAAACCCGTGGCCGACCATCTGCGTTGACCCGTCCACCAGCTGTCTCGGCCACGCCGCGAGCCGGCCGCCGAGCCGCTCGTCGCGTTCCAGCAGGGTCACCGCGACACCGCGCTCCGCGAGCAGCAGGGCCGATGTCATTCCCGCGATGCCGCCGCCGATCACCACGGCGCGCACCGGGTGCCCCACGGTGCGTGGCAGTGACCGATCGATGCGCACCAGGCGGTCGGCGTGGCGGCTCACGGAGCTGGATCCGCGGGAAGGCGTCATGTTCCGCACATTCCCGGCCACCCGAGATCCAATCCCTCGTCAGACGGTTGCCACCGGTCCGGTGAGAATTTCGCGCGCGCCGTCGAGTGTGTACGGAGAGGGAGCCACCCGCCGATGATCGGGTGACCTCGATGGGTCGTCAAGGGCGTGGCCAGTCGCCTATCCGGGCGACACCATGACCTCCTTCACCAGTGCACCACCAGACCGCGGCTCCGCCGTGACGTCGGGCGTGGACCCCGCGCCGGTGCGCGGGACACTCCGGCCATGCCGACCACAGCGCGTGCATCACCGCGTCCTGCGCATCGTCGGCCACCGCCACCAGCGCGGACACCGGGTCGGCGCCGGAGTCGGGGAGGACTCCCTGCCCTGATCCGGTGTGACCGTCCCAGGTTTCGGCATAGGCGTTCTCCCGGACGCGCAGCCGGCAGCCGTGAGGCAGGCCGCTCGCCGCGATGTCCCGGTTCACCAGGCGCATGGCCTCCTGCAGGCGTACCAGCCAACCCGGCTCCTCCGCGAAGCCGGGAGCGAAGTCGGCCTTCGCCAGGACAACGAGGGCGAGTTCGGCCCTGTGCAGCCGGCTCCCCGGGGCGCAATCGAGGCTCTGCGACGCCAGCTCGGTGGCGTCCGGATCAGCCGGGCGGAACTCCAGCACGGACGCGGCCAGGTCGAACGTGTCCGTGCAGTCCACCGCTCCTGCCCGGGCCGCGCGGTAGACGATCCGGCAGAGCCGGTCGAAGTCCGCTGTCTCATCCATGTATCCATGATCAGGCACCGCGTTGACCAGGGTCCCTACGCTGGCGCAATGAAGATCGTTGATGTCGGGGCTGCGGTCGTGCTCTCCGCGACCGCGGCGACCTTCCTCGGGCTCGGTTGGGAGCTCCGGTCGGAACAGTCCGCCTACGGCGACGGAATCGTCACGACGGCGACCACGACCAGCTTCCGCACCACACGCTCCGCCAACGAGGACCGGACGATCTGGACCACCCACTATCGGCCCGTCTACACCTTCTGAGACACAGGACGGCGAGACGGCGACGTTCGCTGATCCGAAGACCGTCACGGAACTGCCGCAGGTGGGCCGGACCGTTCAGCTCTCCTACCGCGCCGATCAGCCCGGGCGGGCCCGGGTGGTCCGCGGCTGGCACGGCTGGACGGCTTTCCCGGTCATGTTCACGGCGGTCGGCGCGGTGCTCCTCGCGGGCATCCTCTACACCCTGGTACGCCCGAGAGCGCGTCTCACGGCCTCACGCTGAGTTCATCGATGAGATCTCGATAGGTGTGGGCCGCCGGTTCCGGTTGGTAATCGGAGTCTGGGACACGATGCGTACCCTTGGTTGAAAGGTCTGCCGGAGGTTACGGCCTGCGGTCGCGCCGCAACCTGGTGAGGCCGGCGACGGCCAGCGCAGCGCCGGCGAGCACGCCACCGTAGAACATCAATTGGAGCATCCCGCCCCCGATGTTGGGACCGCCCCACCGATCAGGAAACGCATCGCGCGCCCACAGATTGACTACTGCGCCAGTCAGGCTGACGGCGAGCAGTGCCGCGCCGGCTGCGGTTAGCCGCATGTTCGATGCTCCTTCGGGGTGTGTCGATCCAGCTTCCCATCCCGTTGCCATTAACGCAGCAAGGTCCAACGCACTGTCGTACGGCCGAGCGGGCCCGCCGGGTCGGCGCGAACCGACCATGCGTGCCCTCAGCCTGGACGGCGCTAGTTGTGATGTCCAGCCAGGTTGTTCAACCGGGTGATGGGTGCCAGTTTGCCGATGGCGGTGTGGGGTCTGTGGTGGTTGTAGTCGTGCAGGAATGCGGGTAGTGCGGCGCGGCGGGCTTTCTCCGAGGTGTAGAGCTTGGCGAAGGCCCAGCCGTCGGCCAGGGTGCGGTGGAAACGCTCGATCTTGCCGTTTGTCTGAGGCCGGTAAGGGCGCGTCTTCTTCACCGTGATGCCCAGTTCGGCGCAGGTGTCTCGCCAGAGGTGTGATTTGTAGGCGGAGCCGTTGTCCGACAGCACTCGCCGGGTGGTGACGCCGCGTTCGGCGAACCAGGTGGTCGCGCGGCGTAGGACTGCGGTGGCGGTGACCGCGGTTTCGTCGTCGTGGATTTCGGCGTAGGCCACGCGGGAGTGGTCGTCGATGACGGTGTGCACGAACGCGGTGCCGATCATGGGGTTGTAGTGCTTGTTGCGTGGCTTGCCGATCGTGGTGGCCCGGTTCTTCTTGCCTTGCTGACGGCCGAGGTAGCGCCAGCCGCCTCCATCAGGCACGTTGCCGAGTTTCTTGACGTCGACATGCAGCAGGTCGCCGGGCTGGGCGTGTTCGTAGCGGCGGATCGGTTCGCCGGTGGCACGGTCGAGGTGAGACAGCCGGTTCGCTCGCTGGCGGAGCAGGACGGCGTGCACGGTGGAAGCTGCCAGGCCGATCTCATCGGCGATCGGGACCGGACCCCAGCGTCGTTTACGGCGTAGGTGCAGAATCTTGCGTACCACCGGTGCCGGGGTCCGGTTCGGCTGTCGGTGGGGTCGTGACGAGCGGTCGTGCATGCCGGCTTCGCCTTCAGCGCGGTAGCGGCCGGCCCATTTCGCGGCGGTGCGCCAGGACACGTCGTAGCGTTCGGCTGCTCGTGCGGGTGACCAGCCGTGGTCCACGATCAGACGCGCCAGCCGCAATCGCGCTCGTGGGGTCAGCGCGGCGTTAGCGTGGGACATGAAGGCCTCCAGCCTGGTGAGAGTGGTTCCGTGACAGCTCCACTGCACCGTTGGAGGCCTTCATCTGTTCACAAGATCAGGTCTTGATCGTCAGATCGAGTGGTCGCACTTCCTCGACCAACGTCCCTGGACATCACAGCTAGTGCCGTGACCAATAACGTTCACCGGCTGGGCTCCCAGTAGCCTCGAGGCGTGGGCGGCCAAGAGCAGTACGTGCGATATCGGCAGGATCGAACTGTGCTGGCGGCGATTGGTACTCAGTTGGAGTCCCAGGTCAATCGGGTCAGCGTGCGCTTGCCTCGGTCTCTGGCCGAGTCGGCGGTCGCGGCCTGGGATCGGGAGGAGACAGACGAGATCGGCGAGGAGAGCCGCGAGGAGTACGAGTTGCGTGATGACGCCGCCGAGCTGGCTTGGATCGGCCTGGCCGTCAGTGAGCGCGGTGTGTGGGACGGCGAGGAGGTCGTCGTTGATCTGGATGTTGTGCAGGTCGCTGCGGCACTGCGGGCCGCACGGTAGTTCAGGCGGCGCAGGCGAGAGGTCGTCCGCCCCAGCGGATGCCTTTCTCGCTGCGGACGCGGACGCGGGCGCGTTCGCGGCGTTGGGCGGCCAGGACGTCGGGGTGGCGTGCGTGGGTGTTGCGCCAGCGCAGGTAGGCGTGCAGTTTGCGGGCCAGGGCGGTGTGGTTCGGATGGTTCGAGCCGGCGATCACGAAGGTGCGTAGCGGTCCGAACTGTGCCTCGATCGGGTTGGCCCAGGACGCTCTTGGTCAGAGCACTAGCTGACCGCCGTTGCGATCGGGTAGCCGGCCGCGGCCACTTCCGTACGGACGGCGGCGAGGCTCGACTCCGGGTTCAGCGCCCGGACCACGTCGTCGGTGAGTGGCCGCAGCGCCGCGACGTACGCCACCGCATCCCGGTCGATCTCGGTCTCGTAGTAGTCGCTGGCGAAGTCAACGTACGCGTCGACGATGTCGTCGCACAGGATGCTGAGCCGGTCAGTGCCGTCCGGGCTGATGTCGTAGGGGCCGCGGGCCGGCGGGAACGTGATGCCGGCGCCGGCGTGCCAGCGGTCGTCGCCGGTCCGCCGCCACAGCACCGCTGTCGCGATCAGGTCGTCGCCGTCGCAGAACGCCGGATCGGCGACCTGTCCGGCGAACTCCGGCGGCAGCCCGTCGAGCAGTCCCGGCCAGAGCGCCATATCGTCATCGGCGGCATAGGGCGACATCGCGGACTCGTGGTCGAACAGCCGGATGAATACGCCGGCGTCGCCGAAGACGATGGTGTACTCGTCGCCGCTGCCGTTGCTCATCAGCGCTGCTTCACTGTCACCCCAGGCGGTGTAGCTGTAGTACTCGTACCCGGTGCCCTGGATCAACTCCAGAACGGCCAGTGCCCGGCACCGGTCGCGCAGCACCGGAATCGAGGGCAGCCGACCGGCGATGTCATAGACGTTCACCCGATGACCTTACGAGCCCCGCCGTCACCCGGCTCCGGCACGGTGCTCCGGGCCCTCGACCGTGCCCCGCAACGCCTCGGCCACAACGCCATCGGTATACATCAGCAACGCTGTCTTGGCACCCACGGTCCGAACGCTACGGTGACTTCGCAGGCCGCACAGTGCCCCGGCACAGCAGGACCGCAATGCGGCCGACTGCCACCGTCATGGCTGGTGGCCGGCCGTACAGGGCATCTTGTCGTGCCGAATTCAGTGCGTTCTCCGTGGAGGCCCGAGCTGGTCGTTTCGCCGATTCTTGAATAGCCGAACGGGGGCGACTTCGGGTGGTCGTCGGGAGGGCGTAGGAACCCCATTTCCGGAGCCCTTTCGCGCGTGGTTCCGGTGACCTGGAATGCGGGCCCTTGGCCTTTCGGCTTCCGTCCTGGGCAGAGTTTCCAGCTGCATCCTCCACACCCTCGGTCGCGGCAGGCGAAGGGTCCGGCACGAGCGCTTCACCCTTCCCCGCATCACGCTGATCCGCCTTGGTCACGACTGCATCGTCCGGGGTGGCGCTGGGCTCACTCGCGCAGTCGAGTGGCGCTTCACCATCGGGTTGTGGGGCCCCGCACGGCGGCTGGGCGGAGACCGCGGCGCGCTCCTCGGCTTCTCGTAACTGGTGCAGGCGCCGGGCGTGGCGTTGGGTGAGACCCCACGAACGGTGCCGCTCGTGCTCCCGCCGGAACTCCTCCGCCGCCGGAGAATAATTGCGGCGCAGCGTCCGATCCCGAAGATTCCGGGTGGGAAACAAGGAAAGCTGCGCCATCACCCGATAATCCGCGGCCACTCAACGAACAATCCCGCCCGAATTTCACATCGCAGAATGTTCGCCAATCAGCTTGATGATCCGCCGATGAAGCTCCACGAAACCGTCAACGCCCCCATCGACAGGTCGGCGTAACGCTTTCTTACTCTCCGGCCCTCAGGCGTGCTGATTGCTGATGAGGGTAAAGCCGCCGTCACGGCGAGCCAGGCGGTCAGAAAGCATAGACCGTGTAGCTGTAGGGACGGCCTCGTTCGTAGATGGCCCGCAACCGTGGCTGCCTGACCTCGGGCAGTCGGGCCAGGACGCTGAGGAAGATCTGACCGTCGGGCTGGAACCGGTGAGCCGGGAGCTGCGCCGGCAGGGCTTCCGGCGGGATCGGGACCGTCCGCCCGACCGGCTTCGGGGCTGCGTGGAAGGCGAGGTGCCGCCAGGCGTCCCAGGCCAGCGGGACCGGTTTCACCGGCGGGGCCACCGGCCAGAGTTCGCCGGTCTGCGGATGCACCGGGATGAGCGCGACGTCGCCGTCGGGGTCCGGAAGGCCGGGCCCTGCCAGGACCAGGGTGCGCTCCGGCCCCGGGCTGACCGGGCCGACGAGACGGTCGAGAGTGGGCCGGAAGACCTCGGCGACCCGGGGATCCGGGATCGCCATCGGGTCGCCGCCCGAAGCGGTCAGGAGATGCGCCAGCGCCGAAGCTGCGGCGGCCGCCCACATCGGGTTCCAGCCGCCGCTCGGTTCGGACGGCGGGATGCCGGGCCGCTGGTCGATCAGTTCCGTCCAGTCGAGCACCGGGTGCGGGCCGGGACCGTTGTCGAGCATGCGGGTGGTCCGCGGGTCCAGCCAGATCGCCTGCCGCAGGCCGCAGTCGTCGATCCGGATGGCCACGGGTATGCCGCAGGTGTCGCACGCCATGTTGGGTTCGCCGCCGTCGAGGCCACAGCACGCGGAGTCGCCGACGAGCGCCGGGTCGATGACGGCGCCGTGGACGTCCCCCGGGACGAGCAGCACCCGGCCGACCGGCCCGGTGGAGATGCTGAACCTCGGCGCGTACCAGCCGAGCGACTCGGCCTGACCGGATTCGAGTTCCTTCCACCGGCGCCACGGCGAACCGGAGGGCAGCGGATCCACCGCGAACGTGCCGGGCTCCAGCGCCGGTGCCAGCGATCCCGGCCCGTTCCCGTACTTCTGATCCGCGTGGACGGGCAGCGCCACCCTCGACACCGGAACCGTCAGTGTGGCGTCGCAGTTTCGGCAGCCGAAAACCGTCATCAACGAAAGCTTCCGTTACTCATTCCGCTGTGGTGCGCCGGTCAGGCGTAGCCACAGAGCTGTGCCGTAAAGGATCAGGGATCCGATGCCGAGGACCGCGCCCCCGGTGTAGGCCACCTCGAGCCCGCCGCCCGCCAAGACACCCAGGAAGAGCAGGGCGGCGCTGCCGGCCGTCATGCCCGTGGCGAAGAGGGCACACTGGACGGCCGCGCTTTTCGATCTGACCTCGCCGTTCATGGCCCACATGGTCTCATCGCGACACAAAGAGCCACGAGAGTGTGGCCACGACAAGGGGAGGCACTCATGCGTTGCCTCGGGCCACTAGGTCGGTGAGCCAGGTGGCCTCGTCGAACGGCACCATCTCGGCGGTCGACCAGAAGGTGGCGGCCTCGTCGGTCGACGGCGGCCCGGCCCGCCGGGTCAAGTTCTGCGCTGCGAAACCTGACTGCGGGCGGTGCGAAGCGACGCGATCGCGCGGAAAGGCCTTGCGCAATGGTCAAGAAACGTTGACCATTGAGCGCATGCCTGCGGACGATCTACCCGAGACGTTTCACGTCACCACGGCCGAGCAGCTACGCGCCGTCGCCAACCTCACCCGTCACCGGATCATGGCCGTGCTCCGCTTCGAGCCGGCGACGATCACGCAGATCGCCGATCGGGTGGGGCTGGCGAAGGGCAGTTCCAGCTACCACGTACGGCTGCTGGAGCGGGCCGGCCTGGTGACGGTGGTGCGGACCCGGAAGGTGCGGGGAGTCACCGAGCGGTACTACGCGATGGCCGCTCAGTCGATCGAGCTGCCGGATCCGGGCGAGGGCCGGCCGGATGTGCTGATGCGCAACGCGGTGGCGGACCTGGAGGCAGCGCCGGCGGACGGCACGCGGCAGGTGCGGATGGCGCATCTGCGGCTCACCGAGGAGCAGTTCACGCAGCTGGGGGAGCGGTTGCAGGCCCTTGCGGACGAGTACCGGGACCTGTCCGATCCGTCGCTGCCGGACGCGTCACTGGTCTTCGCGCTGTTCCACCCGGCAACCCGCGTGCAGGCCGGAGGTGATGCCGAGTGACCGCAGACGTCCGGAAACTGCCGGCCGGGTTCGGGCGACTGTGGACCGCGCAGACGGTGTCCTCGCTCGGCGACGGGGTCACCCACGCCGCGTTCCCGCTGCTCGCGCTGACGTTGACCCGGGACCCGATGGCGCTCGCCGTGGTCACCGCCGCCGGAACGCTGCCGTGGCTGCTCTTCGGGGTGATCGGCGGCGCGCTTGTCGACCGCTGGGACCGCCGGCGCACGATGTGGGTCGCGGACGTGGCACGCGCGGTGCTGCTCGCGATCCCGGTCGGGGCGGCCGCCTTCGGCGTGCTGAGCATCCCGTTGCTCGCAGCCGTCGCCTTCCTGCTCGGGCTCGGTGGCCTCTTCTTCGACACGGCCGCCACCGCCTACCTGCCCGACCTGCTCGGCCGCGAACCCGCGCTCCTGGAGCGCGCCAACTCCCGCCTGCGCGGAGCCCAGACCGCCATGGCCGGCTTCGCGGGGCCACCGGCGGGCAGCGCGCTGCTCTCGCTCGGGCGGGCGGCGCCGCTGCTCGCTGACGCGGTGTCGTTCGCGCTCTCCGCCTTGCTGGTCCGGTCGCTTCCCGCCATGCCCCGGCCCGTCACGCAGGCCCGCGAGTCACTGCTCCGGCAGGCGCGGGCCGGCGCCTCGTATGTCTTCCGGGACCAGTTACTGCTCGGACTCGCGCTCCGCCCGGCGATCGGGAACATCGCCTTCACCGCCGTCGGGACCGTCCTCGCCCTCTTCGCGCACGACCGGCTCGGCATCGCGACCTACGGCTTCGGCCTGCTCCTCACGGCAGAGGCCACCGGCGGCCTGATCGGTGCGGCCATCGCCTCCTTCCTGGGCCGGCGCCTCGGCACCGGCACCGCGCTGACCTGCACAGCCGCGGTCGAGGGACTCGCCGTCCTGGGTCTGGCCGCCGCCCCGAACCCGTACGTCGCCGGCCTCGCCCTCGCCGCCTGCGGAGCGGCCATGGGCGCCACGATGGTGCTGGCCCCGTCCCTCCGGCAGGCGATCGTCCCCGCCCACCTGATCGGCCGGGTCGCCTCCACGTCCCGGATGCTCGCCATGTGTGCCGCCCCGGTCGGCGCTTTCCTCGCCGGCTGGCTGGCCGCCACGTTCGACGTGCGCACGCCGCTCTACGTCGCGGCCGGCCTCCTGCTCGCGATGACCGCCGTCACGGCGACCATGACCAGCAACCGCCGCGTCGAGGCAGCTCTGTGCGCCGCGGCCCCGGCCCAGCCGTCCAGCTCACTCAAAATCTGACGATCCGGTACGGGCGGACCTGCCGCACGCCGGTCAGGAGCGGTCGTTCCTGGGGATGATGCCGAGGGTGGAGCCGACGGACTGCGGTAGACGGCCGACGATCGCGGCGGTGGCGAAAATACTCAGTCCGGCTCGGTGATGAGGGGGTCGCCGCACGCCCGGCAGTGCACCTCGGCCACCAATTCATGGCCGCAGGAGTGGTCGAACCGTACCGGATCGTCGGTTTTTCGGACGTGTTCGTGACCCCAGCGCTTCAGCGTCAGCAGCACCGGCGACAACGCCCGCCCCATCTCGGTGAGCCGGTACTCGTAGCGGGGCGGCCGCGAACTGTACTGCTCCCGGGCGATGACGCCACAGTCGAGCAGCTTGCGCAGCCGGGCGGTGAGGATGTCCCGAGGCGCGCCGGTATTGGCCGCGATGTCGGTGAACCGCCGTTCCGCATAGAACAGCTCCCGCACCACCAGCAGGCTCCAGCGATCACCGACCACCTCCAGCGCGTCGGCGATCGTGCAGTCCCTGGGGGTCCGGTCCGCGGGCGCTGTCGGCATGCTCGAATTCTCCCCTCAGTGGGTTGTGATTTCAAACCGACCCTGCCAGGGTCGGTTTGATTGCCCAACTCACTACGAAGCAGGCAGGTGAAGCGGCAGTGATGAGCGAAGCCACCGACCCCGACGTCCTTTCGCCGACGCAGGCCGCGAAGATCCTCTCCGGCGCTGTCTGGAAACGATTCGCCGTCTTCGGCGACAGCCTCTCCCTCGGCGTCGGCGACGCCACACCCGGCTACGGCGACCTGGGCTGGCCGTCCCGTGTGGAGCAAGCGTTGCGCCAGGTCCAGCCCGGCCTCGCCTACCTCAACACCGCCCGGGTCGGCGCCACCACCGCACAGGCGCTCGCCGAGCAGGCCGATCGCATCGCGGACTTCGGTCCCGACCTTCTCCACCTCAACAGCGGCGCCAACGACATCATCCGGCGCTCCCTCGACTGGGGCCGGATCGAGAACGACCTGCGGACCATGTACGCCTGGGCGTCCTCGACAGGCGCCCGGCTGAGCGTCTTCACCCTCGGGCGGGCCTTCACGGTCGGCATACCCGGCTTCACCGACCGCGTCGCCCGCCTCAACGACATCACCCGGGCTCTCGCGGCGGAGTACGACGTGACGGTCGCCGACTGCTGGGACCACCCGCTCAACGACCGGCCCGGACTGGTCAGCCGGGACGGCATCCACTTCGCCGCCATGGGTCAGGCGATCATCGCGGGCGTGCTGGTCGAAGCGCTCGGAAAGCGCCTCGTCGCTCGATAGAAGGGTGATCCACCTCTGCGTGCATACTTACCGCCGATGATCACCGTGATGCGGCTGCGGTGGTGCGGATGAGGAAGCCGGAGAGGTCCTGTGGGCGACGAGATGACCATGCATCAGCACACCGGTGCGGCGGTGGCCGATCGCGATCTGCGGCAGCTGCTGGCCGGGCTCACCGCCGTGCGCGACGGCGACTTCCGGACCCGGCTGCCGGAGGACGGTGACGGTCTGCTGGGTGAGATCGCGACCGTTTTCAACGGCATGGTCGACCAGCTGTCGCTGTTCACCTCCGAGGTGACCCGGGTGGCCCGGGAGGTGGGCACCGAGGGGCAGCTCGGCGGGCAGGCCGAGGTGCCGGCGGTCTCCGGCACCTGGAAGGACCTGACCGATTCGGTCAACGCGATGGCCGGCAACCTCACCGACCAGGTACGCGACATCGCTCAGGTGGCGACAGCGGTGGCCCGGGGTGACCTCTCGCAGAAGATCACGGTCGACGTACGGGGTGAGATCCTCGAACTGAAGAACACCATCAACACCATGGTCGACGAGCTGTCGAGCTTCGCCGACGAGGTGACCCGGGTGGCCCGGGAGGTGGGCAGCGAGGGCCGCCTCGGCGGGCAGGCCGAGGTGCCCGGCGTCGCCGGCACCTGGCGTGACCTGACCGACTCGGTGAACTTCATGGCCGGCAACCTGACCAACCAGGTCCGCAACATCGCGCAGGTGACCACCGCGGTCGCCCGCGGTGACCTGTCGCAGAAGATCACCGTTGACGCCCGCGGGGAGATCCTCGAGCTGAAGTCGACCATCAACACGATGGTGGATCAGTTGTCGTCGTTCGCCGACGAGGTGACCCGGGTGGCCCGCGAGGTCGGCACCGACGGACGCCTCGGCGGCCAGGCGCAGGTCAGCGGCGTCGCCGGCACCTGGCGTGACCTCACCGACTCGGTCAACTCGATGGCCGGCAACCTGACCGACCAGGTCCGCAGCATCGCCCAGGTGGCGACAGCGGTGGCCCGCGGTGACCTGTCCCAGAAGATCACCGTGACCGCCCGCGGGGAGATCCTGGAGCTGAAGAACACCATCAACACGATGGTCGACCAGCTGTCGAGCTTCGCCGACGAGGTCACCCGGGTGGCCCGCGAGGTGGGCACCGAGGGCCGGCTCGGCGGCCAGGCCGACGTCAAGGGCGTCTCCGGCACCTGGAAGGACCTCACCGAATCGGTGAACGTCATGGGCGACAACCTGACCGCCCAGGTGCGCAGCATCGCCGAGGTGACCACCGCCGTCGCCAAGGGCGACCTCACCCAGAAGATCCGGGTCGACGCCCGCGGCGAGATCGCCGAGCTCAAGGAGACCATCAACACGATGGTCGACCAGCTGTCCGCGTTCGCCGACGAGGTGACCCGGGTGGCCCGGGAGGTGGGCACCGAGGGCCGGCTCGGTGGACAGGCCCGGGTGCTCAACGTGGGCGGCACCTGGAAGGACCTGACCGACAACGTCAACGTGATGGCCTCCAACCTGACCACCCAGGTGCGCTCGATCGCGCTGGTCGCCACCGCGGTGGCGCAGGGCGACCTCAGCCGCAAGATCACGGTGGAGACCAAGGGTGAGGTCGCGGTCCTGGCGCAGACCATCAACACCATGGTCGACACCCTCTCGGCGTTCGCCGACGAGGTGACCCGGGTGGCCCGCGAGGTCGGCACCGAGGGCCAGCTCGGTGGTCAGGCGCGGGTGCCGAACGTGGCCGGTACCTGGAAGGACCTGACCGACAACGTCAACTCGATGGCGAACAACCTGACCGGCCAGGTCCGCAACATCGCGCAGGTCACCACCGCGGTCGCCCAGGGCGACCTGACCAAGAAGATCGACGTGGACGCCCGCGGCGAGATCCTGGAGCTCAAGACCACCATCAACACGATGGTCGACCAGCTGTCCAGCTTTGCCGCCGAGGTGACCCGGGTGGCACGCGAGGTGGGAAGCGAGGGCCGCCTGGGCGGCCAGGCCGAGGTCGAAGGCGTTTCCGGTACGTGGAAGCGGCTCACCGAGAACGTGAACGAGCTGGCCGGCAACCTCACCCGGCAGGTACGCGCGATCGCCGAGGTGACGAGCGCGGTGGCCACCGGCGACCTGACCCGCTCGATCACCGTGGACGCCTCGGGTGAGGTGGCCGAGCTCAAGGACAACATCAACTTCATGGTGGAGTCGCTGCGCGAGACCACCCGGGCCAACCAGGAGCAGGACTGGCTCAAGACGAACCTGGCCCGGATCTCGTCGCTGATGCAGGGGCACCGCGACCTCGAGGTGGTCGCCTCCCTGGTGATGAACGAGCTGGCCCCGCTGGTCAACGCCCAGCTGGGCACGTTCCTGCTGGTCGAGGAGACCGGTACGGGCGCGGATCTGCGCGTGGTCGGCACCTACGGCCACCGGGCCGGCGAGCACCGATACGCGCTCGGCGAGTCCCTGGTGGGCCAGGCCGCCGTGGCGAAACGGCGCATCGTCGTCAACGAGATGCCCGGTGACTACTTCACCGTCGCCTCCAGCCTCGGCTCGCTCGCTCCCATGCAGGTGGTCGTGGTGCCGATCCTGGTCGAGGACCAGGCGCTGGGCGTCATCGAGCTGGCCGGCATGGCGCCGTTCCAGCAGGTGCACCACGACTTCCTGGATCAGCTGATGGAGACGATCGGCGTCAACGTCAACACCATGGTCGCCAACGCCCGTACGGATGTGCTGCTCACCGAGTCGCAGCGGCTCGCCGCCGAGCTGCAGGCCCGGTCCGAGGAACTGCAGGCGCGCTCGGAGGAGCTGCAGCGGTCGAACGCGGAGCTGGAGGACAAGGCCTCGCTGCTGGCCCGGCAGAACCGCGACATCGAGACCAAGAACTCCGAGATCGAGCAGGCCCGCCAGGAGTTGGAGGCCCGGGCCCAGCAGCTCGCCCTCGCCTCCAAGTACAAGTCCGAGTTCCTCGCCAACATGAGCCACGAGCTGCGTACCCCGCTGAACTCGCTGCTCATCCTGGCCCAGCTGCTGGCGCAGAACCCGAACCGCAACCTGACCCCGAAGCAGGTGGAGTACGCGACGGTCATCCACTCCGCCGGCACCGACCTGTTACAGCTGATCAACGACATCCTCGATCTGTCGAAGGTCGAGGCCGGCAAGATGGACATCACGCCGGAGACGGTCGCGCTGCGCAACCTGCTCGGCTACGTCGAGGCGACGTTCCGCCCGCTGACCACCTCGCGCAGCCTGGACTTCCAGGTGTCGACGGCGGCCGACGTGCCGACCGAGCTGTTCACCGACGAGCAGCGGCTGCGTCAGGTGCTGCGCAACCTGCTCTCCAACGCCGTCAAGTTCACCGAGCAGGGCAGCGTACGGCTGCGCATCGACCGGGCCCGGCCCGAGGAGCTCTCCGCGGCGCTGGCCGAGCACGACACGGTGATCGCCTTCCGGGTGACCGATACCGGCATCGGGATCGCCGAGCAGCAGCTCACCGCGATCTTCGACGCCTTCCAGCAGGCCGACGGCACCACCAGCCGCCGCTACGGCGGCACCGGGCTGGGCCTGTCGATCAGCCGGGAGATCGCCTGGCTGCTCGGCGGCGAGATCAGCGCACAGAGCCTGCTCGGGCAGGGCAGCACCTTCACGCTCTACATGCCGGTTCAGACGGCGCCGGCGGCCGGAACGCCGGCGGCGGAACCGGTCCTCGGCGCCGGGCTGCCGGCGCTGCCGCAGCAGGCCGACCTGAGCCGGCCCCACCGGCTGCTGGTCGTGGAGTCCCAGGCGGAAGGGCTCCTGACGCTGATCGCCCGGGGTGTCGCCGCGACGCTCGCCGACACGCACGGGCTGATCGACGTCGTGACGGCGGTCGACCCGGAGGCCGCGATCGCCGAGCTGCGCTCCCAGGCGTTCCACCTCGTGGTCCTGGACCTGGCGATGCCGGCCGATCACGGGCCCGGGTTCCTCAAGGCGCTGCACGACGACGCGCGGCTGCGCGATCTGCCGGTCCTGGTCTACCGGACCCAGCTCGCGTCCCTGGGCAACGACACGCTGCTGCAGGCGTTCGCCCAGACCCGGCCGCTGGAGTCGCTGTCGAGCCTCGACGATCTGCGGGAGCGGATCACGCTCTACATGTCGACGGACGCCGGGAGGCCGGTCATGCCCCCGTCGATGCCTGTCGACACGGTCGCGGACCTGGCGCACGCCGCCGGGAATCTCGCCGGGCGCAAGGTGCTCGTCGTCGACGACGACGCCCGCAACGTCTTCGCCCTGACCAACATCCTCGAACTGCACGGCATGGAGGTCGTCTACGCGGAGAACGGCCGCAAGGGGATCGACGTGCTCGCCCGGCACGACGACATCGACCTGATCCTGATGGACGTCATGATGCCGGAGATGGATGGTTACGCCGCCACGGCCGCCATCCGCGCCATGCCCAAGTACGCCCGCCTGCCGATCATCGCGGTGACCGCCAAGGCGATGCACGGCGACCGGGAGAAGAGCCTCTCCTCGGGGGCCAGCGACTACGTCACCAAGCCCGTCGACGCGGAGGACCTGCTCGCCTGCATCGAACGCTGGCTGGCGCAGAAGCCGGAATCGGAGGTGACCCGCTCCGCCGGCTGACCGCCGCGGCGGCGCCCGTCGCGAAATTCGTCGTGGATCAGACCCATCCGCACATGCCGGGACTCCGAATCACGGTTGGATCAGTGTGTGGGCGGAAGGGCGAGAACCTCATGGCGGAACGCGGCACCAGCCGCCGGGCGGAGCACCTGATGCCGGTGACCGACCCGGAACCGGCGTCACCGAGCATGGCCGACGAGCTGCTCAGGGCGGTGGGCAGGGGCGACGAGCAGGCCTTCGGCCGCCTGTACGACCTGGTCGCGCCCCGGGTCTACGGCCTGATCCGGCGCGTGTTGCGGGACCCGGCGCTGGCCGAGGAGGTCACGCAGGAGGTGCTGGTGGAGGTGTGGCGCAGCGCCGCCCGGTTCGACGCCGCGCACGGTTCCGCGAGCGCGTGGGTGTTCACGATCGCGCACCGGCGTGCGGTGGACCGGGTACGCGCCGAGCAGTCGGCCGCCGACCGGACGATCCGGGTCGGCGCGTCGTCGCTGGACACGCCCTACGACGTGGTCGCCGACGAGGTGTCCGGCCGGCTGGAGCGGCAGCAGGTGCGTCACTGCCTGGACACGCTGACCGAGCTGCAGCGTGAGGTGGTCACCCTGGCGTACTACCAGGGGTACGCGTACCCGCAGGTGGCCGAGCTGCTCAAGACACCGCTGGGAACTGTCAAGACGAGGATGCGGGACGGGCTGATCCGCCTGCGGGACTGCCTGGGCGTGGAGGTGGCGGCGTGACCTCGGACATTCACTCGCTGGTCGGGGCGTACGCGCTCGACGCCGTGAACGATCTGGAACGGGCCGCGTTCGAGCGGCACCTGGCCGAGTGCGAGGCGTGCCGGATCGAGTCGGCGGAGTTGCGTGAGGCCGCCGCCCGCCTGGCCGACGGCGTCTGGTCGGTGCCGCCGCCGCGGCTGCGCGAGACCGTGCTCGCCGAGATCGCCGCGACCCGGCAGTTGCCACCGCGCACGGCGACCGTGGCCGGCGGTGGCCCGGCGGCGCGGGCGCGGCTGTCGCGGCGTCATCTGCTCAGCGCCGCGGCCGCCGTGGTGATCGCCGCGGCCGGCGCCGGCACGGCGGTCTACACGGTGCAGGAGAGTCGGGTACGCGAGGAGCGGTCGGTCGCCGAGGCGGCCCGTGACCAGCAGGCGCGTGTCCGTACCATCCTCGCGTCGCCCGATGTGGAGGTGCGCGGTGAGACGCTGCGCGACGGCGGGCGGGTCACCGTGGCGTACTCCCGGTTGCGGGATGCCGGCGTGGTCATGCTCGCCGCGGACGCCGCGCCCGGCAGCGGCCGGGTCTTCCAGCTCTGGACGGTCCGTTCCGGCACGGCGGTGTCCGAAGGGGTGCTGGCGCCCGGCGAGGCCGCGAGCGTGACGATCGTGGAACGGGTGGCGTCCGCGACGGTCGTCGGCGTCTCGATCGAACCGCCCGGTGGCTCGGCCACGCCGACGGACATGACGGCCGGCGTGAAAATAATTTGATCTTCCACCAATCCGGCGCGGGGTTCGTTCCGAATCATCGGTGAAGGTACCGATACAGGAGGAATTGAACCCATGCGTGCAACGAAGCTCACCGCCCTGACCGCCGCGACGCTCTTCGCGGTCTCCCTCGCGGCCTGCGGCAGCGACTCCGAGGACAACAGCGACTCGGCCGCTGCCGCACCGGCGACGACCAGCGCGGCGCCGAGCATGGCATCGAGCATGGCGCCGAGCACCGGCAGCGACGCCATGGCGAACTTCGGCCCCGGCTGTGCGGCGGTGCCGACCGACCCGTCCGACGCGGGCAGCTTCCAGGCGATGGCGCAGGTGCCGGTCGCCACCGCGGCCTCCGGCAACCCGCTGCTGTCCACACTCGTCACCGCGGTCAAGAAGGCCGGGCTGGTCGACTCGCTCAACTCGGCCGACGGGATCACCGTCTTCGCGCCGACCAACGACGCGTTCGGCAAGCTGCCGAAGGCCACGCTGGACAAGGTGCTCGCCGACAAGAAGACGCTGACCAGCATCCTCACCTACCACGTGGTGCCCGGGAAGCTCACGCCCGCGGACCTGGCCGGCACCCACAAGACGCTGGAGGGCGACGAGGTCACGGTCACCGGCAGCGGCGAGGACTTCACGGTCGCCGACGCGGCGTCCGTGGTCTGCGGCAACGTGCAGACGGCCAACGCCAACGTGTACATCATCGACTCCGTCCTGATGCCGAAGAGCTGATGGGCCGCACACTGTCCGGCGCGCTCTGCGGGATCGTCGCGGCAGGCACCGGGGTCGCAGTCGCGGAACTCTCCGCGGCCGCGACCCGGCCGCAGGCCGGCCCGCTGGTCGCGGTCGGCGCGGCGGTCATCGACGCCACGCCGACCGCGGTCAAGGAGTTCGCCGTACGCGAGTTCGGCACTCACGACAAACCGATCCTGCTCACCGGCATCGCCGTCGTCCTGGCGCTGCTCGCCGCGCTGGCCGGGGTGGCGGCGACCCGGTGGCGCCTCGCCGTCCCGGCGGGTGCGCTGATCCTCGGCGGCGCGGGAGCCGCGGCGGCGCTCTCCCGGCCCGCGGCCACCCCGGTCGACGCGCTGCCGTCGCTGCTGGGCGCCGTGGTGGCGGGGGCTGCCCTGTGGTGGCTGACCCGTCCCCGCGAGGGTGGCGCCGCCGCGAATGACCGTCACGGGCCGGTGCCGGCCACCCCTGACGTCCCTCGCGAGGCAGCGCCGGCCACCCCCGGCGTCCCTCGCGAGGCAGCCCCGGCCACCCCTGCTCAGCCGGGCGTGGATCGGCGTCTCGTCATGCGGCTGGCGCTGCTCGCGGCCGGCGCGGGCGCGGCGGAGGCCACCGCACTGTCGCTGGCGGGCCGGCAGGAGACTGCCGCGGGCCGTACCCGGGAAATGCTCCGATTGCCTGCCCCCGCCGACCCGGCGCCCGCCCTGCCCCGCGGAACCGCCCCGGGCTTCACCACCGGCAACGACGTCTTCTACCGGGTGGACACCGCCCTGAGCGTGCCCCGGATCGACCCGGCGACGTGGCGGCTGCGCCTGCACGGCATGGTCGACCGGGAGATCGAGGTGTCCCTGGCCGACCTGCTGCGCCAGCCGCTGATCGAACGCGACATCACCCTCAACTGCGTCTCCAACGAGGTCGGCGGGCCGTACATCGGCACCGCCCGCTGGCTCGGCGTGCCGCTCGCGGCGCTGCTGCGTGAGGCCGGCATCCGGGCCGGCGCCGACCAGATCGTGGCCCGCTCGGTCGACGGCATGACCATCGGCACCCCGCTGGCGACCGCGCTCGACGGACGCGACACCATGCTGGCGGTCGGCATGAACGGCGAGCCGCTGCCGCTGGAGCACGGTTTCCCGGTGCGCATGCTCACCCCCGGCCTGTACGGGTACGCCGGCGCCTGCAAATGGCTGACCGAGATCGAGCTGACCACGTTCGAGCAGGTCGACGCGTACTGGGTCGAGCGTGGCTGGTCGCCGGGAGGCACCGTGAAGACCGCGTCGCGCATCGACCGCCCGGCGCCGTTCGCGAAACTCAGCCCCGGGCCGGTCACCGTCGCCGGCGTCGCCTGGGCCCAGCGCCGGGGCATCACGGCCGTCGAGGTCAGCGTCGACGGCGGCCCCTGGGAGCAGGCCGAGTTGCTGCCCACGGCGTCCGTCGACACCTGGACGCAGTGGCGATACAGCTGGGCGGCGACGGCCGGGTCCCACACGCTGGCGGTCCGCGCCACCGACCGCACCGGCGCGGTCCAGCCGCAGTCCCGGGTCACCCCGTTCCCCGACGGTGCGACCGGCTGGCACACCGTCACCGTCACCGTCGGATGAGCGCGGGCCCGGGGTGGCGGCCGGCCGGGATATCGGACAAGGTTGATCGGTGCGCGATGACGACCTGCACCAGCCGCCGGCGCCGGCGCGGAGACCCAGGGTGCGACGGGCCCGGCGGCTCCTCAGCCCGGCAGGTCTGATCATGGCGGGGCTCTGCCTGTTGCTGCCCTTCATGAGCGCGTCGTGCGAGAGCGGGCAGCAACAGGTGCGATGGCGCGTCACGTACACCGGTGTGGATGTCGTTGCCGGCGGGAAGCCTGCCGTCGCCTTCACCGACGACGTGACCCGGCGGCCGATGCGCACCCTCGACGCCGAGGGGGAACGGCAACTGCTCGGTACGTCACCCACGCCGCTGCCGCCGCAGCCCGTGGCGTGGATGGCCGTGGTGCTCATGACGGCGGCGCTCGCCGCCACAGCGCTGCCGTCGCGGTACTGGCGTGCGACCGCCACCGCCGGGCTCGCCCTTCCCGCGGCCGTCCTCCTGGTCGGGGCGACCATGCTGGCGCGGCGGGACGCGACGGACGCGGTGGCAGCGGTGCTGAGCAGGACGACCTCGCCGGAGGTGCGCCGGTGGGAGCACTACGGTCAGGTCAGCGACATGTTCGGCTACACCTACGGGTTGTGGATCGCGGTGGGGACGCTCTCCGCCGTCGGGGTGGTCAACCTTGTCGTGGCGGTCAGCCGCCGCTGACGCGGCCGCCGCGGGTGAAACTCAGCGAGCCCACCGAAGTTCAGCGGCAGCAGCTGGATGCCCAGGATCGACTCCGGCTCGGCCTCGCCGGCGCGGCATCGATCAGGTCGCACGCAACGCCAGGCGGCGCGGGGACCAGGTCGCACGCAACGCCGGCGGCACATCAATCAGGTCGCACGCAACGCCTTCGTGGCGATCCATCAACGCCAGGGCAGGGATGACAGCACACGAACCGGTTCCGTGCGACCTCATCACGACACGCTGAAACGCCGCCCACCCTGCTGTGTCATGGGTACGCCTACCACTCGGCAGGCCCGGTCGGGCGCACCGCTGGCGCCGACATCCGGCAGGCCACGGTCGCGCCCGGGCGTTACTGATTGAGGTAGGTCAGGACGGCGCGTACCCGGCGGTTGGTGTCGTCGGCGGGTGGGAGGTCGAGCTTGCCGAAGATGTTGGTGATGTGTTTCTCCACCGACACCGGGGCGAGGAACAGGGCGCCGCAGATCGCCGAGTTCGACAGGCCCTGCGCCATCAGGCCGAGGACCTCGCGTTCGCGGGCGGTGAGGCCCTCGATGCCGTGGTCGCGGCTGCTGCGGTTGAACAGTTGCCGGACGACCTCGGGATCCATCGCGGTGCCGCCGGCGGCGACGCGGTCGGCGGTGTCGAGGAAGTCGTCCAGGGCTGTCACCCGGTCCTTGAGGAGGTATCCGACGCCGCCCCGGCCGTCGGCGAGCAGTTCGGCGGCGTAGGCGCGTTCGACGTACTGGGAGACGATCAGCACCCTCGTGTCCGGGTCGGCTGCCCGCAGCTCCAGGGCCGCGCGCAGGCCCTCGTCGCGGAAACCGGGAGGCAACCGGACGTCCACGATGGACAGATCGGGGCGGTGCTCGGTGACCGCGGCGATCAGGTCCGGCGCGGTGTCGACGGCGGCCACCACGGTGTGCCCGGTGTCGGTCAGCAGGCGGACCATGCCCTCCCGCAGCAGGAGCAGGTCTTCGGCGATCACGATGCGCATGGGAACTCCGCGTGCAGGACGGTCGGCCCACCGGCCGGGCTGGTCACGGTCAGCGTGCCGTCGAGGGCTTCGACCCGGCGGCGCAGCCCGTCGAGCCCTGAGCCGGCCGGATCGGCGCCGCCGTCACCGTCGTCGGTGACGGTGACCTGCACCGTGCCGGTCGACCGGCCGCTCGATCGGCCCAGGGAGACGGTGCACCGGCCGGCGCCGGCGTGCTTGGCGGCGTTGGCGAGGCCTTCGGCGACCACGAAGTACGCCGCGGACTCGACAGCGGCCGGATAACGGTCCTCGGGATCACCCTGGACGGTCACCGTGAGCGGGCTGTCCCCGGCCAGCGCGGCGACGGCGGCGTGCAGGCCGCGATCGGTGAGGATCGGCGGGTGGATGCCACGGACCAGCCGGCGCATCTCGGCGAGCGCCTCGTCGAGCTGCCGGCGGGCCAGGTCGATGTCGGCGGCGGTGTCCGGCTGTTCTTGCTGGTTCGTTGGTTCTTGCCGATTTGCTGGTTCTTGCTGGTTCGTTGGTCCGTGCCGGTTCGGTTCAACCCGCCGCAGCTTGCGGGCGGCCAGCGCGAGCGTCATACCGGCGGCCACGATCCGGGCCTGGGCGCCGTCGTGCAGGTCACGCTCGATACGCCGCAGCTCGGCGGCCTGCACGTCGACGACGCGGCGGCGGGTCTCGGCCAGCCGGGCCGTCTCGTCGACCAGGTGGCGGTGCATGCCGGGCGCCAGCAGGGCGCGGGCGGCCCTGCCCTGCCACCCGCCGAGGGTACGGATCAGCCACCCGGCCACCGGCAGCAGCAGCACGCCGAGGACGGTCAGGACCAGCCGGCCGGGAACGGTGGTCATCAGGAACCGCATCGGCTCGGGCGCGTGCGGGTTGGGCACCGCCCACGCCCACAGCACGGCGGTGAGGATGCCGAGCTCCACGACCGCGGTGACGATGCCGGCCACCGCGGCGGCCGGCCCGATCGGGAAGAGCAGCACGAGCCAGACCAGGTCGCGCCACGTCGCCGGCTGGACGACCACGGCGCGGACCCGTTCGCCGACGGTGCGGCCGCCGGTGGGAACGTACGGTGAAGGGATCGGTGTGCCGAGAACCCAGCGTGCCCGGCGTCGTTCCGCGTCCGCGAAGCGGCGCGTGACCCAGGAGGCGCCGAGGAAAGCCGGCCCGCCGAGATGGGTGATCGAGGTCAGCGCGACGACGAGCGTGGCGGCCAGGCTCCACACGAACCCGGCGACGCCGGCGGGCAGACCCACGATCAGGTACGCCAGAGCCCGTCCCGTCCGCTGCAGCATCGCGCTGATCCTACCGATCCGGCCGCTACGCAATGACCCCGACGTCACGTCATGATCCCGACGCGGGCAGGCTGCGACGGCCGACGACGAGCCGGATCGGCAGCGCCCCGGCGAGCAGCCCGAGACCGCCGACACCGGCGAGCATCGCCAGGTACGTCGGAATGTCCACAATCACCCGTGCATGGCCGTCCTGGGCGGCGCTGAAGGTGCCCACCACCACGCTCGTCACGATCATGCCCAGCGCCAGGCCGACGGCGACCGTGATCAGCGCTTCCCGGCCCGCGAGCCGGTGCAGCTGTCCGGGGGTGGCGCCGGCCAGCCGGAGTCCCGCGTACTCCCGCCGCCGTGACGTGGTGGCGATGGCGAACGTGTTGACCACCGCGATCGCGGTGAATCCCAGCGAGATGATCATCATGAGCTCCCATCCGCCCTGCTGCTCCGACACGTCGCCGCCGGGTGCCGCAGCCACCGTCGGCGCGATCCGCAGACCGGGAAAATCAGCAAGCCCATCGGGTACGCCCCCGGAGTACCGCACCGCTATCACGCCCACCAGGCCGGCCGGATCGTGTGCCGCGACGACGCCGGCGTCCAGGACGAGATCGCCGAAGCCGCGCGCCCGGTCGTACACCGCGGTCAGCCGCAGCGGGACCTGGTGGCCGTCGGCGAGCCAGACCGGTACCCGGTCACCGATCCGCCAGTCGTACTGCCGGGCGAGGTAGGCGCTCGCGGCGAGCGTGCCCGGCCCGCCCAGGGTTCCCGCACGCACCGCCAGGTCCAGTGCGGACTCCGTCCCGGTGGTGAGCAGGCCCTGCGCCGCGTAGTCCTGCGGCTTGCCGCCCTGCGCGACGACCACCCGGGTCGGCAGGGTGATCGCGGCGCCGGTCACGCCGCCGGTGGCGGCGAGCCGCCGGGCGTCCGGGAGCGACAGCCCGGCGGGCACCGAGAGCTGCGCCGTCGCGGGCGCGGTGCGGGCGGCCTGCTCGGCCTCGGTCAGGTCGGCCACCAGCGCGTTGTTGAGCAGCATCACCGCGTTGACCGCGAACATCAGCACCAGCGGTACGGCGACCGCCGCGACCCGCCGGCGTTCCGCCCGGGTCACCAGTCCGGCCAGCCAGCCCGCGGCGCTGCCGGCGCCGAGGATCCGGGACAGCGGCCCGGTGAGCAGGCGTACCAGCAGCGGGCCGAGGGCGGCCACCGCGCTGAGCAGCAGCGCCGTCGCGACGAAGCTCATGCCCATGCCCAGTGGCCCGTCGAGCGGCACGAGCGCCAGCAGGGTGATCGCGCCCGCGGTGGTCACCGCGGCGATCAGCAGCCGGGGGAGGAGCGCGCCGGTGGGAGCAATCGCGGTCTCGGTGAGGGCCTGGGTCGGGGCGATCCGGACCGCGCGGCGGGCGGCGAGCCGGGCGCCGGCGAGGGTCACCAGCATGCCCGCCACGGCGGCAGCCACCAGCACGAAACCCTGGACCCGGACCTCGAACTGGGCCGGGACCACCCCGAGCTGCCGGAACCGTGCCGCCACCGCCTCGGCCAGCACGATACCGAGCGGAGCCCCGCCGAGCGATGCCACGGCGGACAGCAGCACGCTCTCGTACCCGAGCAGGCGCCGCAACTGCCGCGGGGTGGCGCCGACGGCGCGGAGCAGCGCGAGTTCGCGCAGCCGCTGCCGCACACCGAGGGTCACGGTGCCGGTCAGCACGAAGACCGCGGCGAAGCCGGTCAGACCCAGGACGAATCCGAAGATCGAGATGGGCGCGATGTAGTCGGGCAGCGCGCCGGGCAGGTCGGCGCGGGCCCGGTCGTCACCGGTGAAGACGCCGGCGTCACCAGCGGCCTCGCGCACCGCCGTGACCAGGGCGGCCTGGTCGGCGCCCGGCTCGGCGACGATCGCCAGCGCCGTCGGCCCGTCCGTTCCGGAGACCGCGGCGACCTCCGCGTCAGCCAGGAAGATCGCGCCCTGGGCCGGCAGCGCGTCACGTCCGGCGGGGGCGGCGACGCCGGCGACCCGGAACTGCCGGGTACCGGTCCGGGTGGTGATCACCACGGTGTCGCCGGCCCGGCGGGCCAGCTCGGCGTCGACGACGACCTCACCGGGCTGTGGAGCACGGCCACTGCGCAGGGTGTACGGGGTCAGCGGGGCGGAGACCCACCCGTGGCCGATCACCGGCGCCCCGTCGGCGCCGCGCACCGCACGACCGTCCGGCGCGCTGACCCGTACCGGGAAAGCGGCGTCCGCGACGACGGCCGTGACCGACGGCAGGGTTTTCAGGCGGTCGGCGAGCCTGACCGGCAGGGTGGGCGCGCCGGTGAGCTGCTCGGTCTTGACCTTCGTCTTGACCTTGTCTTTCTTCTTCTGCTGCGTGGTGGTGATGCTGACCTCGTGCGGACCGGCCACCACGACGGTGGCGGCGGCGAACCGGTCAGCCGGCGGGCGCGCGGTCAGAACCGACGCCAGGAGCAGCCCGCCACTGGCGAGCAGGGCGATCGCCAGCAGCGCGGCGACGAAGGTGCCCAGGTAGACGCCGCGGTGCCGGCGCAGCGTGCCGATCGCGAGCCGGATCATCGGGCCGCCACCGCCATCATCTGCGCGGCCGCCTTCTCCGGGGTCGGGTCGGCCAGATCGGCGACGATCCGGCCGTCGGCGAGGAACACCACCCGGTCCGCCCAGCCGGCCGTGACCGGATCGTGGGTGACCATGACGATCGTGGCGCCGAGGTCGTCGACCGCCTCGCGGAGCAGCGCCAGGATCTCGCGGCCGGTCGACAGGTCCAGGGCGCCGGTCGGCTCGTCCGCGAAGACGATCTCCGGCCGGGCGGCCAGCGCGCGGGCCAGCGCGACCCGTTGCCGCTGCCCACCGGAGAGTTGCGCGGGCCGGTCGTGCTCGCGCCCGCTCAGGCCGACCCGGCGCAGCACGTCACGGGCCCAGGCCCGGTCCGGCCGGACGCCGGACAGCCGCTGCGGGAGCAGGACGTTGTCCCAGACCGAGAGCGAGTCCATCAGGTTGTAGGACTGGAACACGAAGCCGGCCCGGCGCCGCCGCGCCCGGGTGAGCTTCGGCTCCCGCAACCCGCCGATCTCCTCCCCGGCGAGCCGGACCTGCCCGGAGTCGGGACGGTCCAGGCCGGCGGCGCAGTGCAGCAGCGTCGACTTGCCGGAGCCGGAGGGGCCCATGACGGCGTTGAACGAGCCCGCGGCGAAGGCGACGGACACGCCGTCGAGGGCGCGGGTGGTGCTGCCGTAGGTCTTGGTGACACCGGTCAGATCGACCACCGCGGTTCCACTGATTCTCATGGGAATCAGCCTGGTCGGCGGGGGAGGCCGGGAGTACACGGCGACCCATGGTCCGGTGGTGGGGAAACCCCTACCGGCGCTCACGCCCCTGACCGGGTGGCCGCCCGCTGCTCACGTCGATCGGTACGCGCGAAGCAGTTCGCTGACCTCCTCGGCGCCGCGGCGCAACTCGGCCAGGTCCGCGTCGGTGAACACGTGCGCGGCCGTCCCGAGGACGCAGTGCGTTCCCAGGACGGCGCCGTCGAGCACGACGGGAACCCCGGCATAGCTGCGGATGCCGTCGTTGGTCACCAGCGGGTTGGTCGACTGCAGGGCGTCATCGGTGGCATCCGGCACGACGTAGGACGTCCCGGAGTTGACGGCGTTGACGCAGAAGGACCACTCGATCGGGGTGCCGCCCATCTCGGCGAGCCAGCCCGTCAGCCCGTACGAGCCGGGGAAGACCTGTGCCGTGTCGAGCACCATGCTGACCAGGGCGATCGGCTGGCCGAGCCGTTCCGCGGTGCGCTCGGCGATCCGGTTCAGGCGGTCACGCAGCTCCGGGTCGTCGAGATCGATGTCCGCCAGGACGTCGTAGCGGTCCGAGCCCGCAGCGGTATCGTGCCGATCCGCGCTCACGTGGTCACCTCGGTCTCGGATCCCTTGGCCACGAGGCGTTCGTATACCGCGACCCGCACCGCGAGGCTTCGGGCGCACAGGCGCGCGATCGGGTGGGAGACCTGCATGGTCGCGATCAACCGGCTCACGGCGCGGAGACTGGTCTCGTCCCCGGTCAGACCGGCGTCGAACAACAGCGTGAGCCAGAGGTCTTCGGTATGTGGCCCGAAGTAGCCCTGCAGGGCGGCGCGAGCCGTCGCCAGCGACGGCTTCTCCAGCTCATAGGCCGCCGTCGGGGCGGAGGATCCGGGCCGCGCGTTTCGATCAGCCATCGGTTCCTCTCGTCGGTACGAGCCCCTCCTTCAGATCGGCCGCGCCGTCGCTCACCTGAGCCGTTCAATCCGGGTGCAGGGCTATGCGGTGCTGCTCGTCGTGCAGGAAGGTGCCGAGTTCGTCCATCGTGGCGATGTTCAGGTGCAGGAACCGGACCCGGATCTCGGCGGAGTGCTGGTCGGCGCCGGTGATCTGGCACCGCAGGTGGTGGATGCCGCTCGGGAGGGTCAGGTCGACCGTGGCCGAGGCGCCACCGGCTATCCCGGCTGCGGCGAGCGCCGCCCGCGCGTCGTCGTGCCCGGGCAGCTCCAGCAGGATGTTGGCGCCGCCGAGGGAGACGTCACGGGTCCAGCCGGAGACCGCCCGGTCGTTCACGGTGTGCAGGGTGGCGGGCACCCGGACCGGCACCCGCGTGCTCAGCCGCCGCTCGATGCCGGTGACCGACTGGTCCACCCGGATGTAGATGCCGGCCGGGGCGGAGGGCGGCGGGGCGATGACCGTGCCGGTGGCGAAGCTGCCCCGGCCGTCCTGGGTCCACTGCAGGTCGGCGGAGGTTCCCTCGGCGATGCCGACGCCCTCGTGCTCGACACGCAGCAGGTCGCCGGGCTGCCGGGTGACCCGGCAGACGATCGTGGGCCCGCTGCCGAACGAGATCATCACCTCCGGCGCCCGCCAGGGCAGTGGTTGCTCCTGGATCACATTCACTTCGATGCGCGGTACGCCCAGGGTGCGATTCATCGCAACCTCCCCTCGTGACGAGACGGCAGGTGTCGCTCTTCGACAGTCTGATCGGCAACTTGCGGCCAAACCTGCGGGAGTCGGTCACCAGGAACGCCGGGGCCGTTACGGACGACTCACGGTGTGAACCACGAACGCGGTGACGGTCTCATGACCCGGACCGCCGGCGACCGGTGCGGAGCCAGACGGCGGCGACGGCGACCACGAGGCCGGCGCCGCCGACACCGGCCAGCAGGCCGGTCCGCACACCACCGGATCCACCCTCGGTGGCCGGCGCGGCGGCCACCGAGGCGGCCACCGGCGCGGCCGGCAGGCCCGGGTCGGCGACGGTGAACGGGTACGACCCCTGCACGGTGTGCCCGTCGACCGACACCACCCGGTACGCCACGGTGTGCACGCCGTTGCCCAGCGCGCCGGTGAGGGTCAGCGTCCCGGACACGTCGTCGACGGTCACCTCGGACGCCGGCACCCGCTGCTTCGCCGGGTCGCTGACGACGATCGTGATGAAGTCCGGGTTGATCCGCTCGTTGAACCGCAGCGTGACGGCGGACGGTGCCGCGGCCAGGACGGCGTCCTTGGCCGGGTCCGCCGCGACGAGCTGGGCGTGCGCCCAGGCCGGAGCGCCCGGCGCCAGCACCCCCAGGACGACGGCCACGACGATGACCAGCCGCCTCACGCCGCCACCACAGTCACGGCCGTGACCAGCCGCCTCACGCCGGCACCGCCACGAGAGTCACGGCGAAGCCTCACGTCAGCACCTGCTCGCCGATCCAGCCGCCCTCGGCGCATCCTGGCGGCACCGCGAAGACCGCCGAGCCGATCGGCGTGATCCACTCGTTCAGCAGGTCCTTCTCGGCGAGACGGCGCTGGATCGGCACGTACTGCTCGGCGATGTCCCGCTGATAGGCGGCGAAGATCAGTCCGCTGTCCGGCACTCCGCGCGCGTCCGGCACGCCGTCGTAGTTGTACGGCCGGCGCAGGATCTTCAGTCGCGGATCCTCGACGCGGGCCCGGGTGACGTGCGAGAAGTCCGGCATCTTCGGCAGGCCGAACTCGTCGACGGCGGCGAAGTCGGGCCGGTCGTGCTCGGCGGCGCCGCTGAGCGGGGCGCCGGAGTCCATCCGCCGGCCGGACGCGTTCTCCTTGTCGGAGACCGACAGCTTGTCCCAGGCCTCCATCTCGGCCCGGATCCGGCGTACGACCAGGGTGCTGGACCCGTCCGGGTTCCACACCGCCGGGTCGATCTCGGCGCCGCGGGGGTTGGCGGTGCCGTCGAGCTGGCCCATCACGTTGCGCTGGGTGTGCTCCGGCGCGTGAACGCCCGGGCTGCGCCGGAAGCCGATCTGCACCCAGCGGACCGCCGCGAACGGCCGCGCGTCCTTGATGATCATGCGTTGGGCGTGCGCGACGGTCAGCGGGTCGTCGGCGCAGATCTGCACCAGCAGGTCGCCGCCGGACCAGCGGTCCTGTAGCCGGTCGATCGGGAACGCCGGCAGGTCGGCGATCGGGGCCGGCAGGCGGGCGGCGCGGTAGAGGCCGGGACCGAAGCCGAACGTGACGGTCAGCCGGGCCGGGAGCACGGCCAGCGTCGCGTCGGTGTCGCCGAGCGCGGGCTCGCCCCGGGTGAGGCGGGACGCGTCGTCGGTGAGCAGCCGCATCATCCGGCCCAGCGCCGACCGGTCGGTCCCGGCCTGGAGGGTGAAGGCCAGGAACGAGGCGTGCGCCGGTGGATCCTCGGCCACCCCGGACTGCCGGGGGCCGTGGAACGCGACGACGGCCGTACCGATGGAGGTGTCCGCGGCGGACGCGGCCGCAGGCCGCACGCCGGCCCCGGCAGCGACGCCGAGGCCGGTGACCGCACCGGCGGTGAGCAGGCGACGCCGGCTCACCGGGGGAGGCGGGATCGTCACGGCGCCGTGCTGCCCATCGGCATGCCGTGACCCGGGGCGTAGCTCTCCTCGGCCCCGGCGAACGGCTTGGCGACCGCGGTGAACGGCACCGATGAGCCGTCGGCGAGGGTGAGGGTGAACGTCACCTCGTCGCCGGCCTTGATCTCCTGCGCCGGCTTCATCAGCATCAGGTGGTCGCCGCCGGGCGCCAGCTCGTGGGTTCCGCCGGCCGCGACGACGAAGCCGCCCTCCTTCTCCCGCATGATCATCTTGCCGTCCTGCATGGCCATCTCGTGCAGCTCCGCCGGCGAGGCCGGGGTCTGCACCGAGGTCACGGTGATGTCCGCGCCGGTGCCGTTGACAAGCGTGCCGAACGCCGCCGTCATCTCGCCGGCCTTGGCCGCCTTGACCCACGGGTCCTTGACCGTCAGGGTGGCCGCCGCGGCCGCCGGCGCGCTGGGCGGCGTCGTCCCGGCGCCCGAGGTGGCCTCGGTGCCGCCACAGCCGGACAGGCCGCCCGCGGTCAGGACTCCGGCCAGCAGGACGGAGGCGGCGGCGCGGCGCCGGGGACCGGCGAAGAAGGTGAATCGCATGATGCCCGTTTCGTTAAGGGGTGTGTGCCTATTGGTCTGCGTCCGGCGCCGGAAAGTTCCCACCGGCTTGCTCCCGCGCGGCCGTGGCGGCGAGGAACGCGTTGTAGCGCGCGAGGTCGTCCGGCTCACCGGAGCTGTCGGCGCGGTCGGCGGCGCGGTCCAGACGGGCCTGCTCGCGCTCGTCCGACCGGATCCACTGGCGGACCAGCACCAGCATGATGACGACCGCCGGGATCTCGCCGAACGCCCAGGCCAGGCTCGCGCCGAGATGCTGGTCGGCAAGCAGCGACGACGCCCAGGGCGGATGCACGGCGGTGTACCAGTCGGCGGCGATCACCGTGGTGGACTGCAGCAGCACGAACCCGAAGAAGGCGTGCGCCACCATCGCCAGGAAGTGCACGACGGTCAGCATGGCCGGATGCACCCGGCGGCGTCCCGGATCGACGCCGATCAGCACCCAGAACAGCAGGTAGCCGGCGAGCACGAAGTGCACCAGCATCGCCAGGTGCCCGAGGTGGTACCGCATCAGCGTGCCGAGCAGGTCACTGAGGTAGAGGCCGTACAGGCTCACCACGTAGATGCCCAGGGCGACCAGCGGATGACTGAGGATCCGCGCGGGCCGGCTGTGCAGGATCAGCAGCAGCCACTCCCGGGCGCCGCGCACCTGCGGATCCGCCGGGCGGCGCAGCGCGCGCAGCGCCAGGGTGACCGGGGCGCCGCCGACCAGCAGGATCGGCACCGCCATCGACAGCACCATGTGCTGCACCATGTGGACGCTGAACAGCACGTAGGCGTACCGGGCGACGCCGAGCCCGGTGATCGCCGCCAGCAGCAGCATGCCGGAGACCCAGGAGACGGTACGGGTGATCGGCCACCCGTGCCCGGCCCGCCGCAGCCGCCACACGCCGACCAGGTAGGCGGCGATCCCGGCAGCGCAGACGGTCAGGAAGAACATGTCCGGCAGCGGGCCGGTGAGCATCCGCACGGCCGACGGCGGGCCGGGCTGGTCGAAGCCGAGCAACTCCACCAGGGGATCCGGCGCCACCGTCTCCTCCGGAACCGGGGTCGGGCTGCGCGACAGCGCCACCGCGAGACCGGCGGCCGCGCCGAGGACCACCAGCTCGCCGGCCGCCAGCCGCAGGAACGCCCACGGCGCTCCGGCTCGGAGCGCGGGCAGGGTCCGGCGGCGATGCGCCACCCCGATCAACCCGACGATCACCAGGGCGAAGACCTTCAGGAGCACCAGTACGCCGTACCGCGAGTCCCCGAGCGCCGCCGCCCCGCCCAGCCGGACCGCGGCGTTGGCCACCCCGCTGACCCCGGTCGCCACGAAACACGCGAGGGCCAGCCGGCTGTACCGGCCGGCGGTGTCGGCGAACCGCCGATGCCGGCGCACCAGCAGCAGGCCGGCCAGCCCGCCGATCCACAGTGACGCCGCCAGCACGTGCAGCGCCAGACTCGTCACCGCGATCTGATGGTCACCCGCGCCGGCCGCGTGCCCGGTGAAGGCCGGTGGCAGCAGGGCGATCATCGCCAGGCCGGCGGTGACGGCGGCCAGCCCGCGCGACACCCCGCCCCGGCTCAGCACCGCCACCGTCACGGCGAGTGCGGCCTGCAGCAGCAGCGCCTGCCCCTGCGAGATCGAGATCGCGAAGCTCAGCACGGCCTGGCCGCTCAGCCGGGTCACCGGCATACCGAGCACGTCGGAGACGGTGAGGACGATCAGAGCCGTGGACGCGAGCCCCCAGGACAGCGCCAGCCAGGTGACCCGGCGCAGCAGCAGCCAGCCGTGGGCCGCCACGCTGCGACCGTCGCCGGGCAGCAGGAACGCCGCCGTGACGGTCAGGCCGGCGGTCAGCACGCCGAGCAGATCCGCCAGCATCCGCACGATCGGCAGCAGCCACAGGGTGACCGGTCCGGGAGTCGGGATGCCCGGCAGCACGGTGTCGTCGACCGCCCCGCCGAACCGCAACGCCATGATCAGGACCAGTCCGGCCGTCGCCGCGACGGCCAGCACCACGGCAGGTGTTCTCAGCGAACTTCGCACGGCACATCAGTCGGCCCGTACGCCGTGATGGTTCCCGGGGTGATCCGAACCTCGCCCCGCGACCGCCCGGGTCGGGCCGCCGGACCGGGCGGCTACAGTGATCGCCGCCGTGGTGCTCGGGAAGCCGGTGTAAAGCCGGCGCGGCCCTCGCCACTGTGAACGGGACTGCCGTCGGCCCTCGTCGCGCGTCGAGGTCACTGGGTGCTTCTCGCCCGGGAAGGCCGGCCGCCGGCGCACCATCCCGTCAGCCAGGAGACCGGCCACGGCACGCTTCGACCCGTCCACGAGGTGCTGGAAGGCGGTCCCGCTGTGCGGTTCCCCATGCCCTGGCGTATCACCGCGCCACTGTCCGTTCTGCTGCTCGCGCTCGCCGGCTGTGCCGGTGACGGCGCCGGACCCGAGGCGGCCACCGCGAGCGGGGCGGTCACGGTCGCCAACTGCGGGGTCGCCGTGCCGGCCGGCGCGCCGCCCATCCGGATCTTCGCGGCGTTCCACAACGGCATCGAGGCGGTGTACGCGCTCGGCGCCGGCGATCGGCTCGTCGGCGCGGCCTACCTGGACAATCCGCTGCTGCCCGGGTACGCCGGGCAGTTCCACCCGGATCGGCAGAAGCCGGCCTACTACCCGGAGGAGTACCCGAGCCGGGAGGAGGTGCTGCGGCTCGACCCGGACTTCGTCGTCTCCGGTTTCACCGGCGCGTTCACCACCGAGGGCCTGGGCACCCGCGCCGAGCTGGACAGGATCGGCATCGGCTCGTACCTGTTCAGCCAGTACTGCCCGACCGCCGACGGCGAGGGACAGAAATCGCTCGGGGAGAACGACGTCTCGCTCGACGGCGTCTACCGCGACCTCACCGACCTGGGCCGGGTCCTCGGCGTCCCGGCGCGGGCCGAGGCGCTCGTCGCCACGATGCGGGAGACCGTCGCCGGGGTGGAGGGCAAGCTCGCCGGGGTCGAGCGGCCGACGGTCGCGATGCTGAACCGGCCGGGCGGCGGCGAACTGCGGGTCTTCGGCGCCGGTGACGTCGCCACCACGATCATCGAGAAGGCCGGCGGCACCCAGGTCTTCGACGACGTGCCCGGCCGGCTCACCCGGATCGGCACCGAGGAGCTGATCCGGCGCAAGCCTGAGGTGATCGTGGTGCCGGCCTGCTGCGGCGCCGAGGTCGGACCGGACGGCGCTCGCAGCGTCATCGACGGGCTCAAGGCCGACCCGGCGCTCGCCAATGTGCCCGCGATCCGTGACGGCCGGATCTATGCGGTCACGTTCGCCGAGGTCACGCCGGGTGTGCGCAACGCCGACGCGGTGGCGAACCTGGCCGCTCTGCTGCACCCGGAGCGGTTCTGAACGCTCGCGCAGCCGGGCTGACCGGGGCCGTCGTCGTGCTCATCGCGGCGGTCCTCGGTTCCCTGACGATCGGCAACGAGACCATCAGCATGGGTACGGTGGTCGGCACCTGGCTGCACCCGGACGGCTCCGACGCTCAGCGGATCGTGGAGTACCTGCGCTTACCCCGTACCCTCGTGGGGGTTGCGGCCGGCGCGGCCCTCGGGGTGGCCGGCGCTCTGCTGCAGGGCCTGACCCGCAACGCCCTGGCCGGGCCGGAGGTGCTCGGGGTCAACGCCGGCGCCGCGCTGAGCGTGGTGCTGGGGATCTCGGTGTTCGGCGTGCACACGTTCGGAGGCTGGGTGTGGTTCTCCTTCGCCGGAGCGGCCCTGGCCGGCGCCGGGGTGTACGCGCTGAGCTCGCTCGGCCGCGGCGGGGCGACCCCGGTGAAACTGGCGCTGGGCGGCGCCGCCGCGACAGCGCTGCTCGGCGGGCTGACCACGGCGCTGACCCTGCTCGACATCAACACGTTCAACGCGTACCGGTACTGGTCGGTGGGCGCGCTGACCGCGGCCGGCCTGCCGGTGATCGGCGCGGCGCTGCCGTTCCTGGCCGCCGGGACCGTCCTGGCGGCGATGTCGGTCCGGGCGCTGGACGCCATCGCGCTCGGCGACGACATGGCCCGATCGCTCGGGCGGCGTCTCGCCGCCGGTCGGGCGACCACCGCGCTCGCCGTGGTGCTGCTCGCCGGCACGGCGGTGGCGCTGGCCGGGCCGATCGCGTTCGTCGGACTCACCGTGCCGCACATGGCCCGCGCCCTGACCGGGCCCGCCCACCGGTGGCTGCTGCCCTATGCGGCGGTGCTGGCGCCCGTGGTGCTGCTCGCCGCCGACGTGCTCGGCCGGGTGGTCGCCAGGCCGCAGGAGCTGCAGGCCGGCATCGTCACGGCGATCGCCGGCGCGCCGTTCTTCATCGCCCTGGTACGCCGCCGAAGGCTGGCCGGACTGTGATGACGCGCGTCCACCCGCGCGCCGCCGTGGTGAGCCTCTCCGCCCTTCTCGTCGCCCTGGCCGCGACGATCGCCTCGCTGACCATGGGCGACTACCCGATGCCGCTCACCGACGTGGTCACGGTCCTGGCCGGCGGCGACGGCTCGACCCGCCGCAGCGCCTACGTGATCCTCGAGCTGCGGCTGCCCCGCGCGCTCGGCGCGCTCGCCGTCGGCGCCGCGTTCGGGCTCTCCGGCGCGATCGTCCAACGTGTCGTGCGCAACCCGCTCGCCAGCCCGGATATCATCGGCATCAACGCGGGCGCCGGCGCGGCGGCGGTGTTCCTCGTGGTGGTCGTGGCGGCCGGCCCGGTCGCCGTCGCGTCCGGCGCCCTCACCGGGGCGCTGGCGACCGCGGTGGCGATCTACCTGCTGTCGCGCCGTCGCGGAGTCACCGGGTACCGGCTCGTGCTCGTCGGCATCGGGATCACCGCGATGCTCACGTCGGTGACCGCGTACCTGCTCAACACCGCCGACGTCTACACCGCCGAGCAAGCCGCGATCTGGCTGTCCGGCAGTCTCGCCGGCCGGTCGTGGGGCCACGTGCTGCCCGTCCTGCTCGCCGTCGCGGCGCTGCTGCCGGTCGCCCTGCGGCTGGCCGCCTCGCTGCGGGCCCTGGAACTCGGTGACGACCTGGCCCTGGCCCTGGGCACCCGGGCCGAACCGGCGCGGGTCGGCCTGCTCGCCACGGCCGTGGCTCTCGCGGCCGTGGCCACCGCGGCGGCCGGCCCGATCGCGTTCGTCGCCCTCGCCGCGCCGCAGCTCGCCCGCCGCCTGGTCCGCGAACGCGGGCTCGCGCTGGTCACCTCCGCCGCGGTCGGCGCCGCGCTGCTGGCCTGCGCGGACCTGGCCGCCCGCCGGGTCCTCGCGCCCGCCGAACTGCCGGTCGGGGTGCTCACCACGGTGCTCGGAGCACCCCTGCTCATCTGGCTGCTCGCCAGAGCCAACCGGATCGGGAGGACAGGATGACCGACCTGCGCGCCACCGGCCTCGGCCTCGCCTACGACGGCCGAGCCGTGGTGACCGGCCTCGACCTGCGGATCGCTCCCGGGAAGATCACCGCCGTGGTCGGCCCCAACGCCTGCGGCAAGTCGACGCTGCTGCGCGGCCTGGCCCGGCTGATGCGCCCGGAGAGCGGCACGGTGCTGCTCGGCGGCGCCGACATCCACCGGCTGCCGACCCGCGAGGTCGCCACCCGCATCGGCGTGCTGCCCCAGCAGCCGGTCGCCCCGGACGGCATCACCGTCGCCGACCTGGTCGCCCGGGGACGCCAGCCGCACCAGAAATGGCTGCGGCAGTGGACGCCCGCGGACGAGCAGGCGGTGACCGCCGCCCTGGCCGCGACAGGCATCACCGCCCTGGCCGACCGGCCCGTCGACGAGCTCTCCGGCGGGCAGCGGCAGCGGGTCTGGATCGCCCTGGTCCTCGCCCAGGACACCGACCTGCTGCTGCTCGACGAACCGACCACGTTCCTCGACCTCGCCCACCAGCTCGAGGTCCTCGACCTGCTCACCGACCTCAACGCGGACGGCCGCACGGTCGTCGCCGTGCTGCACGACCTCAACATGGCCTGCCGCTACGCCCATGAGATCGTCGCGATGCGGGACGGCGCGGTGGTCGCGCAGGGCCCACCCGCCGAGATCGTCGACGCCGGGCTGGTCGAGACGGTCTTCGGCGTCCGGGCCCGGGTCATCACCGACCCGACGACCGGCACTCCGCTCGTCCTGCCCGAACCGACGCATGGACGGCCCCGGCATCCGGTTGTCTACTGAGACCCATGACCGGTTACCGCATCGCGCTCATCCCCGGCGACGGCATCGGCGCCGAAGTGCTTCCCCCGGCCCGTGCGCTGCTCGACGCGGCCGGCCGCCGGCACGGCGTCACCTTCGCCTACGACACGTTCGACTGGTCCTGCCGGCGCTACCTCGCCGAGGGCGCGATGATGCCGGACGACGGGCTGCGGCAGATCCGCGGGCACGACGCCGTCCTGCTGGGGGCCGTGGGCTGGCCCGGCGTGCCCGACCACGTCTCGCTGTGGGGTCTGCTCATCCCGATCCGGCGGGCGTTCCGGCAGTACGTCAACCTGCGCCCGATCAAGGTGCTCGACGGCGTGCCGAGCCCGCTGCGTGACGCCACCGGCGTGGACCTGGTCGTCGTCCGGGAGAACGTGGAGGGGGAGTACTCCGAGATCGGCGGCCGGCTCGGCCGCGGCACCGAGGACGAGCTCGCGGTCCAGGAGGCGGTCTTCACCCGCCGGGGCGTCACCCGCGTCGTCGAGTACGCCTACACGCTCGCCGAGAGCCGCGGCAACCACGTGACGTCGGCGACCAAGAGCAACGGGATCGTGCACACCATGCCGTTCTGGGACGAGCTGGTGGCGGAGGTCGCCGAGCGTCATCCGGGGGTCCGGTCGGACAAGGAGCACATCGACGCGCTCGCCGCCAAGCTGGTCCTCGCGCCGGAGCGGTTCGACGTGATCGTCGGCTCCAACCTGTTCGGCGACATCCTCAGCGACCTGGCCGCGGCCGTGGCCGGCAGCATCGGCGTCGCGCCCGCGGCCAACCTGGATCCGTCCCGGGAGTTCCCGTCCATGTTCGAGCCGGTGCACGGCTCGGCGCCGGACATCGCCGGGCGGGGCACGGCGAACCCGGTGGGCGCGATGTGGTCGGCGGCGATGATGCTCGATCACCTCGGCCACCCGGAAGCCGCTGCGGATCTGCTCGCCGCCGTCTTCGGCGTCCTGGCCGACGGCGTCAGCACCGCCGACCTGGGCGGCACGGCCGACACCGCCGCTTTTACCCGCGCGGCGCTGGACCGGCTCGGCGCCGCCTGAAACATTTATGAAATCCACTGTTGACATCAGTTAACAACCCTGACGATGCTGTGAGAGCGCTCTCACGGCTGCTGGCCGTGGGACGGCGCCGGCGAACGTCCCCTTCGCCGCCACCAGCCACGCGGCCGCTTCCCCGAGCCTGCCGGGTGTGCCTGGACAGAGCTGAGGAGTTGGCTTGCGTACCAGACTGAGATGGCTGACCGCCGTCGCCGCGCTCGCGCTGGCGTCCCCGATCGTGGCCGTGACCACGCCCGCGTCGGCGGCGTCGCCCGCCGTGCTCCCCCTGACCGTCACCAACAACACCGGCCGCGGCGACGCCGTGTTCCTCTACGTCATCGGCACCATGAACGGGCGCTGGGGTTACGTCAACAGCGGCGGCGCGTTCACGCCCTGGCCGGCCGGTGGCCTCCCGCCCGTGCCCGCCCCGGACGTGTCGATGGCCGGGCCCGGCAACGGCGGGACCACGACGATCCGTATCCCCAAGGGCCTGTCCGGCCGCGTCTACATGGCGATGGGCGACAAGATCAAATTCTTCATCACCCCGGACGGCTTCGTCCAGCCCGCGCCGTGGGCGTCCGGCGACCCGAACTACAACGTCCTCTTCGACACCAGCGAATTCACCTTCAACGACGCCGGGCTGTGGCTGAACAGCTCACAGGTCGACTTCTTCGGCATCCCGCACGCTGTCACCGTGACCAACGGCGCCGGGCAGACCAAACGCACCGGCGACGTGGTCAGCGACGGCCGCAACAAGGTCATCAACGCGATCAAGGCGCAGCCGGGCTGGCAGGACTCGGTGATCACCCGCGTCGACGGCACCGTGCTGCGGGTGCTCGCGCCCGGCAAGGCCACCGACGCCGGGAAGTTCCCCGCGAACTACCTCGACTCCTACATCACCGCGGCGTGGAGCGCGTACACCAGCAAGACGCTGACCGTCGTACCGCGCCAGAACGAGCCGAACCGCCGGTTCTTCGGCCGGACCGTCGGCAACACCATGCGCTTCACCGACAGCAGCGGCGCCGAGGTCGCGACCGTCGACAAGCCCAGCACCGCCAACGTCTGGGGCTGCGACGGCGTCTTCAACGCCCCCAACGTGGCGCCGTTCATCCAGAGCGAGGTGCGACGGACCATCTGCACGGCATTGGTACGGGGGACGCTCGGCCCGTCCACCCAGGAGCCGGTGTACGACGCCAACGCGTTCTACAAGAACAGCGCGCCGAACCACTACTCCCGGATCATCCACGCGAACATGGTCGACGGTAAGGCCTACGGCTTCGCCTACGACGACGTCGGCGGGTTCGAGTCACTGGTCCACGACGGCGACCCGCAGCAGGCCGGCATCGTGATGAGCCCGTTCGGCGCGGGCGGGAACCCGCCGGCCACCGGCAACCGGATCCTCAGCAACTGGAACAACAAGTGCGTCGACGTGAACAACGCGAACTTCTCCGACGGGGTGCCGCTGCAGGTCTGGACCTGCAACAACACCGCCGCGCAGGCGTGGACGTTCAGCGGTGGCACGATCAGCACGCAGAGCAACAAGTGCATGGACGTCGCCTGGGGCTCACGGGACAACGGCGCGGTCATCCAGATCGCCACCTGCAGCGGGAACCCGGCACAGCAGTTCGTGCTCAGCGCGGCCGGTGACCTGGTCAACCCGCAGGCCAACAAGTGCGTCGACATCGCGGAGTGGAACCCGAACGACGGCGCCCGCCTGCACCTCTGGGACTGCGTCGGCGGCGCGAACCAGAAGTGGCGCCGGGGCTGATCTCGAGTTGATCCCGGACGGGTTGTCGCGCTCAGCGTGACCCGTCCGGGCCGGCCCGGTGGTAGGGGAGGCCCTACCCTGAACCCGGGGGACGGCTTCATGGTCGTCCCTGAGCAGTATAAATAGGCTGCTCTCATGATCAACTCCTTGGTGGGCGCGGCTCCGGCGATCTCGGTGCACGGGCTGAGCCGCACCTACGGCACCGGCCCGGCGGCGGTCCGCGCCGCCGACGGCATCGACATCGACTTCCCCCGGGGCACATGGACCGCGGTGATGGGACCCTCCGGCTCGGGCAAATCGACACTGCTGCACTGCGCGGCGGGACTGGAACGGCCCGACAGCGGCCGGATCGTGCTCGACGACACGGACATCGCGACCCTCGATGACGACGCGCTGGCCGCACTGCGGCGTACCCGGATCGGTTTCGTCTTTCAGAGCTTCAACCTGGTCGGCTCGCTGACCGCGGAACAGAACGTGGCGCTGCCGTTGCGCCTGGCGGGCCGCCGGCCCGAAGCCGGCCTGATCCGCGACGCGCTCGCGGCGGTGGGGCTGGCCGAGCGGCGCCGCAGCAAACCGCGCGAGCTCTCCGGCGGCCAGCAACAGCGGGTCGCCGTCGCACGTGCGCTGGTCACCCGGCCCGATGTGCTCTTCGCCGACGAGCCCACCGGCGCGCTCGACACCGGCTCGGCCCGTGCGGTCCTGGACCTGCTCCGTCGTGCCGCCGACGCCGGGCAGACGATCGTGATGGTGACCCATGATCCGGTCGCGGCGGCCCGCGCCGACCTCGTCGTGTTCCTGCGGGACGGTCGCATCGTGGACCGGATCGCCGGCCCCGATGTCCGTGAGGTCACCGACCGGCTCGTCGGCCTGGAGGCCTGACATGATGCGACTGAGCTGGGCCGGGTTCCGCGACCGTTGGACCCTCTTCGCCGGCGCCACGCTGACCGTCTGCCTCGGTGTCGCGCTGGTGCAGTCCTCGCTGCTGCTGCTCGTGACGGCGGCGACCCGTACCCCGCCCGCCGGCGCCTCGCCGAACGCGCGGATGCGATTCGCCGAGAGCAACGAGGCCCTGGTGGCGCTGCTGGCCGTCAGCCTGGGATTCGCCGCGCTGCTGGCGGTGTTCATCATCGCCTCCACCTTCGCGTTCGCCGTCGAGCAGCGTCGCCGTGAACTGGCGCTGCTGCGGGTCGCTGGTGCCACCCGCCGGCACCTGCGGCGGCTGCTGCTCGGCGAGGCTCTGCTGCTGGGTGGCCTCGGCACGCTGGCCGGGATCCCCGCCGGCGTCGCCGCGACGGCCGTGCAGACCGGCCTGCTGCACCGGCTGAATCTCGCGCCTGACGGGTTCACCGGCCACTGGCAGGGCTGGATCGTCGCCGTCTCGGCGGCGACCGGCCCGCTGCTTGCCGTCACCGGTGTGCTGCTCGCGGCTCGCCGAGCAGGCCGCATCCGGCCCTTGGCCGCACTGCGTGACGCCGAGGACGTCGTCAGCGCCGTGCCCGTGGGGAGATGGGCGCTCGGGCTGGTCCTCGCCGTGGGCGCGCTCGTGCTGGCCGGGCTGGCGCCCGTCGGTGGCGCGACCGGCGGCCAGGCGATGGCCACCAGCGTCAGCGTCTGTGCGGTGATCGCGCTGAGTCTGCTCGGCCCGGCTCTGGTGCGCGCAATGGCGCGGCTCGTGCCGGGCCGTGGCGCCGGCGTCGCCGGGCTGCTCGCGGTCGCGAACCTGCGGGACGACGCCCGCCGGGCCGCCTCGGTCGCGGCGCCACTGCTCGTGCTGACCGGTCTGCTGCTCGGGCAGGCCGGCGCCGCGTCGTCGTTCGCTGCGGCAGGCCGCGCGGAGCAGCACCGCGACACGCGCGCCGATCTGGTGGTCGAGGGCGCCGCCGGCCTGCCGGCCACGCCGGGCGTCGCCGCCACCGCCGCCGAGGCGCAGCTGCCCGTCGCCCTGACCACGGGCAGAGGTGAGCTCGCCTACACCAGGATCACCTCCGCCCTGGTGGTCGACGCGAGCGCGTACGCCCGGGTGCATCCGCTCGCCGGCGATCTGAGCGCGTTGCGCGGCGCCGCCGTGGCGGCCGGCCCCGGCGCGGACGGCTTCGCGCCGGGTGACACCGTCGGCATCCGGGTCGGCGACACCGACCTGGGCCCGCTGCCCGTCGTGGCAGCGGTGCCGCAGCAGATCGGCGGCGGCGCCACCGTGCTCCTGCCGGTCGGGCTGCTGACTGCCGACCAGCTCAGCGACGCGAACTGGCGAAGCTTCGTCACGCTCGACCCGGCCGCCGACGTGCGGGCGGTCGCCGACGCCCTGCGCACCATCGGCCCGGTCCGCACCACCGACGACTGGCTGCGGCAGGACGGCACGGCGCGTTCCGCGGCGAGCACCGGCGTGCTGATCGCCGTGATGGGCCTCGGGGTGGTGTACGCCCTGGTCGGCGTGGTCAACGCGATCGTCATCACGGTGGCGGCCCGGCGGCGTGAGTTCGCGGCCGTTCGCGCTGCCGGGTTCACCCGTGCCCAGGTGATCCGCATCGCCATCACCGAATCCGCGCTGACCACGGCGATCGGCCTGACGCTCGGCGCGGTGGCGGCGGGCGGCACTCTGCTCGCCGTGCTGCTCACCACCGGCGCGGTGTCCGGGGCGGCCACCCTCGACTTGCCGTGGTCGCTGATCGCGGTGGTGGTCGTCGGTGGTTTCATGATCACTGGGGCCACCAGCGCCGTGGCGTCGTTCGCGGCGACCCGGGACCGACCGGTGGCGGTGCTGGCGGCTCGCGAGTGAGGCGTCGGCCGCGGTGGTCAGCCGTGGCCGTGGGCGGCCGTCTTCCGTTGCCGGAGACGGCCGGTTACCCGCTCGGTCGCCCGGTTCAGGTGACGCCGGGCGCAGAGCATCGAGAACCCGATGCGGTTCACCGGCCAGTACCGGGACCCGGCATCCGGTGACGGCAACTACTATCTGCGGGCGCGAACTACTATCTGCGGGCGCGCACTACGGCCCGGGCGCGGGCCGGTTCGCCTGCCGGGATCCGATGCCCACGACCGGCCCCCACCGCGCGGCGCGGATGCCGCGGTACACGAGTGCGAGACTGTCGTGGAGCTTCGCGCGTGGACAACGCGCTCTCGGCGATTCGTCGAGCGGTCTCCGGTGGGCTTTCGCGGCAGATCCAGGGAGTCCTCGTGGATGTGAGCACGACGTGGAACGCGGTGGACCGCATCCTCGAGGGCGCCCTCGGCGAGTTGACCGGGCCGGGCGGCCCGCCGGTGCTTCCGGCCTCAGCGCTGGAGGACTGGCGGCTGCCCGCCCCGGCGAAATCCGCCCTGCTCTCCTACGGGCTCCCGCCGCAGCGCACCGACGGCCTGATGGGCGTCGCCGGCGGGTTCCACGACGCCGCGCCCGCCTATCACGTCCTGGGCTCGTACGGCTCGGCGATCATCGCCGCCGTCCCGGGCTCGGACGCGGTCCTGGCCGTTCCGCGCTCCTCCGCCGTACATCCGGATCTGGCCCGTCTGTATCCCTCGGGGATCACGCCGACGCCGGTGAACTCGTCGATCCCGGCGTTCGTCGAGTGCGCCTGGCGCTGGCACTGGATCGTCCCGCTGCTCGCCGACGCGCAGAACGCCGCCGGGGAGGCCGAGATCCAGGCGTGGAAGGACGGCCGCGGTACGGAGATCGACGATCCCTATCGCGGCTGTCAGCAGTTGTGTGACCACGTTTTGGAACGTTTCCGGGCGATCGATCCGGCGATCGGCCCGGACACCGGATTCTGGCCGGACGTGATCGCCGACCTCGCCCCGGACCGATGAGTTCGCGTCACCCCGATGGTCTCCACTGGTATGAGTCGACGAGACGGACGGAGATCGGTGATGCGAAGGCGAACACTGCTGGCGGGCGCGGGCGCCGCTGCGACAGGTGTCGTGACGGGTGGACCGGCGTCGGCGTCGCCCGGCGGGCCGTGGCACACCGGTCTGGCCGCGCTGCACGCGGCGATGGCGGCCCGCGTCGGGCGCGGTGAGCTGACCGGCATCGTGTACCTGGTCGCGCACCGCGGGCGGGTGCACGTCGACACCATCGGGACCCTGACGCCCGGCGGAACACCATCGATGCGCCGGGGTACGCCGTTCCGGCTGGCCTCGCTGACCAAGCCGGTGATCGCGACGGCCGCGATGATGCTTGTCGAGGACGGCAGGCTCGCGCTGGACGAGCCGGTCGACCGGCTGCTGCCCGAGCTGGCCGGCCGGCGGGTGCTGACCCGCCTCGACGGGCCGCTCGACCAGACCGTCCCGGCGGTCCGGCCGATCACCGTCGAGGACGTGCTGACCTTCCGGATGGGGCACGGCATCCTCTTCGAGCCCAGCGTCCAACCGCCGTACCCGATCATCGCCGCGGCCGACGAGCTGCAGCTGGCGATGGCGCAGCCGGACCCGCGGACGCCGCTGGACATGGACGAGTGGATCCGCCGGTTCGGCACCCTGCCGCTGATGTACCAGCCGGGAGAACGCTGGCAGTACAACACCGGGGCGCTGGTGCTCGGCGTGCTGGTCGAGCGCGCCGCCGGCCGGCCGCTGGGGGAGTTCCTGCGCCGCCGGCTGTTCGGGCCGCTCGGCATGCGGCACACCGGTTTCTCCCTGCCGCGCGCCGAGGCCGCCCGGCTGCCGGGCCTGTACGCGACGAACCCGCAGACCGGCCGGCTGGAACCGCAACCCGGGTCGACGCCCCAGGAGTGGAGCCGGCCGCCCGCGTTCCCGTCCGGTGCCGCCGGTCTGGCCTCGACCGTCGACGACTACTTCGCGTTCAGTCGGCTCCTGCTCAACGGTGGCGTGCACCGCGGCCGGCGCCTGCTGTCCGCCGCGTCGGCCCGGCGGCTGACGACGAACCATCTCACCCCGCAGCAGATCGCCGACGCGGGTGAGTTCCCGCTCTCCGGGCACGGCTGGGGGTACGGCATGGCGGTCAGCGTCACCCCGGACGAGGTCTCCGGGCCGGGCCGGTACGGCTGGGACGGCGGTTACGGCACGACCTGGTTCACCGACCCGGAGCGGGGGCTGACCGCGATCGCGCTGACCCAGACCGTCGACTTCCTGTTCAACGGCGCCCGCGAGGAGTTCCAGCGTCTCGCGGCGGCAACGGTCCGCAGTTAGCCGCGCGGTCGGCCGGAGCTGAGGGGCCCGGCGCACGCCGAACGCGGCTTTGTGATCGCCCGGACAGCGACCAGGGTAGCGACCTGGGCACCATCGCACAGAAGGCACGGTTGGACTTCGTATACGTGGCGTTTACAGTAGGGTGGTGGAGTAGAACTACGAGTTCAACGATGACAGCTACACCGCTCTGAGTGCCGCCCGTGTGGCATGGCAGGACGCGGTGTTTGTGCTGCGTCAGAGCCGGCCGGTCGTGCGCAGGCACATCGGGGCGGTCCTCAACGTTGCGGGCCGGGACCGGCAAGGGCGCTGGCTGGCCGTAGCGTTGATCGAACTGGATCCACAGCGCGACGACCAGTACACCGTCGCAGGGGCGCGGTATCTCGATGATGTCGAGGTTGCCTCGATCGAGCGGATGCTGAAGGGATAGCCATGACGGAGAACAGCGATATCCGAGCTGCACTCGAGGACCGCGACTGGGCCGGCGCCGAGGTTGTCACCGACCGGCCACGCGCGAAGATTGTGCATTCTGTGCGTCTGCCCGCCGAGTGGTCGGAGGCATTGGAGGCCGAGGCTGATCGGCGTGGAACAACCCCGTCGCGGCTCATGCAGGACTACATCGTCGCGGGCCTTCAGCATGATGCGGCGGCGCCGGAGGGAACCGTCACGATCAGCAGGGCGGCGTTGCACCGTGCCATCGACGCGGCACTGACGAATGCTGCCTGACCGGCGATTCCGATAGCCGCTGTCCCGTCGAGGCGGGAAGGCGATGAGACGGGCCCTGGGTGGGCCCGTCTCATGGGGGCAGAGGCAGGGGCCGAGTCCGGCCGGGCTCGCCGGTCGGCCTGCCCGGCCCGGCGGGTGATGGACACCTGCCAATGACGGGAATGATCAGATGGTGACGATGACTTTGCCCTGGGTGCGGCCCCGTTCGGCGTACCGGTGGGCCTCGGCGATCTTCTCCAGGGGGAAGGTCTCGGCGACGAACGGGGTGTAGGCGCCCGTCGCGCCGTAGCCGGCGCCCTCGGCCAGCACCGCCGAGTCGTTCTGGGCGGTGTAGTGCCGGACGCCCAGGCCGCCGGCGAGCATGTGGTCGGCGACCGTCACCACCCGGGCCGGGTCGCCGGCGATGGCCACCAGGTCGGGCAGGGAGCCCGAGCCGACGGCGTCCAGGACCGCGTCCACACCGGTGGGGGCGAGGGCGGCGACCCGGTCGGCCAGGCCGGGGCCGTACGTGGTGGGCAGCGCTCCGATCGAGCGCAGGTAGTCGTGCTTGGCCTCGCTCGCGGTGCCGATGACGGTGGCGCCGCGGGCCACGCCGATGGCCACGGCCGCGCTGCCCACGCCGCCGGCCGCGCCCTCGACGAGCAGGGTCTTGCCGGACAGGTCGCCGAGCAGGTTGAGGGCGCCGCCCGCGGTGGCGACGGCGAGCCCGGCGCCGGCGGCCTGCTCCAGGGTCCAGGTGTCCGGGACCGGCGCCCACGCGGTCAGCACGACGTGCTCGGCGCTGGCCCCGAAGATGCCGCCGAGCCCGAACACCCGGTCGCCGGCCGCCACGCCGGTGACACCGTCGCCGACCTCGTCGACGGCGCCGGCGGCGTCGCGGCCGGGGATGGCCGGGAGCTCGGCCGGGTAGTAGTCGCGCAGCACGCCGGCGCGGATCTTGAAGTCGATCGGGTTGACGCTGGCGGCGGCGGCCCGGATGCGGATCTCGCCGGGGCCGGCGTGCGGTTCGGGAGCGTCGTCGACGACGAGGATCTCGGCCGGGCCGTACTCGTGGAAGCGTGCTGCGCGCATCGGAACTCCTCGGGAATTGTTGCTGTGACAACTAACTTAGAGTGATAACTTACTCGCGGCAAGCGTTCGGAACGTCACTTTCCCCGGACTGGCACCCGGGAATGCGGCAATGCCCGCCGCCTTCTCGGCGGCGTCCGCGGGTACCGGCACGCCGGCGCAACCCCGGTCGATCCGGCCCGTCCCGAAATACCGGACCACATCGGCGGCGCAGTCCGGTTGCTGCAGCACCGACCCGTGCACGTCGTCGTCGACGGTGTAGACCGTGCCGCCGACCGCAGCCCTCGTCTGCCAGGTCCATTCGTACGGCGACGGCGTCTCCCAGCGGTGCCCGGACAGCACCAGCGACCCGCCGCCGCGCCGCAGGTCCACGGTCTGCACCGGCAGCGGCCATCCCGCGCATCCGGCGGAGAAGCCGAGCGACCGCCCGGTGAGCGGATTGTCCGCGAGACGCCGCTGGTAGGCGGCCCACGCCGCCTCGAAGCCGAGCCGGCTGGGGTCCTCGTTGCAGAACGCGGCCCGGTTCATCGTGCGGTTGCCCTGCTCGGGGAGATCCGCCGGCGGTTCCGGTTCGGAGGTCGACGGCACCCGGATGACCTCCTTGACCGTGGGCGGCGCGGCCGGGCCGGTCGCCTCCCGCAGTTCCGTGAGCACCTGTCCGGCGAGCGGCCAGACCGGCGCGTCCTGGCTCGCGGCGACCGCGACGAACGAGCCGTCCAGCGCGATCGGCAGGTCGGTGAACGCGCGCGGGTTCGTGTCGTAGTCCGCGCGCAGGGCGGCGATCGTCGCGCTGACCTGACGCGCGGTGGAGCCGAGGTGGTAGCGCTCGTCGCGTTCGGCCAGCCAGGCCGTCATCCGCCGGGCGTTGCGCTCGGCCGCGGCGGCGCGGCCGTCGGAGAACGCGACCAGGCTGAAGTCCGGGATCGCGACGCTGTCCAGGAACATCCGGCTCACCGAGGCGGGGAAGAGACTGCGGTAGACCACGCCGAGCCAGGTGCCCCAGGAGACGCCGAGGAAACCGAGCTTCCGCTCACCCAGCCCGGCCCGGATCAGGTCGAGGTCACGGGCCACGTCGGCGGTGGTGAGCCGGGCCAGGAAGGCGGGGTCGGATCGCCCGCAGGCGGCGTTGGCCTCGGCCTCCGCCCGGTAGCGCGTGCGGGCCTGCGCCTTCGTCAGCGGGCCGATCGAGTCCGGGCCCTCGTCGGCGTCGGGGCAGTCGGTCGTGGTGCTGTAGCCGACGCCCCGCGGGTCGAAGCCGATCAGGTCGTAGCGGTCGTTCAGGCCGTCGGCCGCGCCCTGCGTCAGCAGCTGGACGGGCATGAGGTAACCGCTGCCGCCCGGACCGCCGGGATTGAGCGCGATGCTGCCCAGCCGGTGCGCCCGGTCGGTGGCGGGCAGCCGGGTGAGCGCGACGGTGATCTTCCGGCCGCGCGGCCTCGTGTGGTCGAGCGGGACGCTGATCGTGCCGCATTCGAGGCGGCCGAGCAGCTGTTCGAAACGGTACCGCAGGTCCGGCGGGACCATCATGTCGAGCGCCTCGTCGGAGTAGGCGGGGCACGGCTGCCAGGTGATCGTCGGTCGCGGGTGGGCCGCTGCCGCCGCCGCTCCGGTTTCCGGAGGCGAGGCGGCGACCAGCGCCGCCGTCACCGCTGCCATGCTCAGAGCCATAGATCGATTCATGCCGGTCATCGTGTGGTACCCGCGGCGATAGCGGCGTCCGCCTGGGGAGGTATCCGGGAATACCTCTCGCGGCGGATTCGGGCGCGGGGTGGCGGCCGTAGGGTCGCACTGTGCATCGGCCGACCATTGCGGACACTGCCCTCGCGGTCACCCTGCTGCTCACCTGCGTCGTGGTGAACAGCAGCGACGAGACCGCGAGTGAGCCCGGCGTGCTCTGGTGGGCCGCGGCCGTCCTGGCGACCGCGGCTGTCGCGCTGCGCCGCCGATGGCCGGTGGTGTTGCTTGCGGTCTGCTGCGCCGCCGCCGTGATTCCTCTGGCCGGCGGCATGCCGCTCACGATCATCAACCTGAGCGTGCCGATCCTGCTCTACACGGTCGCCGTCCGGCACGGCTGGGCGAGATCCTTGGCGGTGCTGGCGGCGTTGCTGGTGCTGGCCGTCGGTTCCAGCACGTTCGCGGTGCGCGAGGCTCGTCCGGCGCCGGAGCTGCAGCGGCCGCCGTTCCCCGTGCCCGAGCCCCGGCCGTTCCCGGAGGACCCCGCGCCCCGCCCCCTCCCGGACGACCCCGTGGAGCCCAGCCTGACCATCGCCTGGAACGATCTGCCCGGCCTGATCCTGATCCTCGTCGCCGCCTGGGCGATCGGTTCAGGCACGCGCAGCCGCCGGGCCTACCTCGCCGAGCTGCGCGCCCGGGCGGTCGACCGGGAGCGTGAGCGCGGTCAGCAGGCTGTCCTCGCGGTCGCCGCCGAGCGGGGCCGGATCAGCCGGGAGCTGCACGACGTCGTCGCCCACGGCCTGTCCGTCATGGTGATCCAGGCGCAGGGCGGGGCCGCCGCCCTGGACAACCGGCCGGCCGACACCCGCGCGGCCCTGGAGGCGATCATCAAGACCGGCCGGGACTCGCTCGCCGACATGCGCCGCGTGCTGTCCACGGTGGGCGAGGTCGACGACGCCTGGCACCCGCAGCCCGGCCTGGCGATGCTGCCCGCGCTGGTCGACCAGGTCCGCGAGACGACCGGCACACCGGTGGGGCTGCGGGTCGAGGGCACGGCGGTCCCGGTGCCGTCCGCGGTAGACCTTTCGGCGTACCGGATCGTGCAGGAGGCTCTGACGAACACGATGAAGCACGCCGGCGCGGGAGCGGGCGCCGACGTGGTCGTCGCCTACGCGACCGGGTCGGTGGAGATCACCGTCAGCGACGACGGGTCCGTGCCCGCCCACCACGACGGCATGGGTACGGGACTGCGCGGCATGCGGGAACGCGTGAGACTCCTGGGTGGCCGGTTCGACGCCGGCCCCGGCCCGCAGGGCGGTTTCGTGGTGCGGGCCGTCCTGCCCGTCGAGGAGCGACCGACGTGATAAGTGTGCTGCTGGCAGACGACCAGGCCCTGGTCCGCACCGGCTTCCGGATGATCCTGGAGAACGCGCCGGACATGCGGGTCGTCGGCGAGGCGTCCGACGGCGCCGAGGCAGCCCGGTCGGTCCGCGCCGCGCGCCCCGACATCGTCCTGATGGACGTCCGGATGCCCGGCGTCGACGGCGTCGAGGCCACCCGGCGCATCTGCGCGGACGACACCGAGGGCCGCACCCGGGTGCTGATCCTGACCACGTTCGACCTGGACGAATATGTGTATGCCGCGCTGCGGGCCGGCGCGAGCGGCTTCCTGCTCAAGGACACCCTCGCCCCCGACCTGCTCTCGGCGATCCGGGTGGTGACGCGCGGCGAGTCGGTGGTCGCCCCGAGCGTCACCCGCCGCCTCCTGGACCGCTATGTCACGGCGGGCGAGGGCCCGGTCGTGGCGCCGACGGCCCTGGAGTCGCTGACCGAGCGGGAGCGCGAGGTGCTCGGCCTGATCGCCCGCGGCCTGTCCAACGCCGAGATCGCCGGGCGCCTCTTCCTCTCCGAGGGCACGATCAAAACCCACGTCAGCCGGGTGCTGACCAAACTGGCCCTCCGCGACCGGGTCCAGGCCGTCGTCTTCGCCTACGAGTGCGGCCTGGTCCGCGCCGGCTCGGGTTCTTGACTTCCGGTCGCCGCGCTGGGCAGTCGTCCGAGCGCGCTGTTCGGGCCGATCGTCAGGCCTTGCCCGCGCGGGCGGATCTCATCACCGTGAGCATGTCGGTCACCCGGTCGGCCGCCGGCTTCTCGATCGGCGGGTAGGTGGCGCCGATTCCGGTCAGCTCCACATCGTCGCCCGCCCAGGTGTCCCACCGGAGCGGATAGGGCTCACCGGTCGTGGCCACGCGGGCGTTCATGCCACCGATTTCCGCTGACCCCATCGTCAGGACCGGCACACCGTCGACCTCGGACGGCGCTCCCTTGGCGACGGTTCCGGCCGGGACGTCGAAGTCCGCGACAAGCCGGTCCCTGGCGAAGATGGCGCCGAAGGTCCTCGCCGAAGCGGGTACCCGGATCCATTTGTCCCGGGAGGCCGCGATGGCCGCCTCAGGGTCGTAGCCGTCGGCGAGGGTCCTCCAATAATCCTCGCTGGGCTTGATGTACTGCACGCCGCCGGCCAGGAGAATCTCCATGGTCACGTTCTTCAAGTCGGGTTCGGAGGCAAGCCGCATCATGCCGACGAGATCGTCGCCTACCGCGGTGAACTCAGCGAACGGCCGAGCCTCGCCGTGCATCTGGTAGCCCGAGAAGCGGAACGACGGCGCATCGGCGAGCGCTTGTCGGGCCCTGTCCATGATCTGTTCCGCGGTGAGCGCCTCGATACCGTTGGGAGCCGGCGCGGCGGACGCCGGCGCCGCCGCTGTGGCCGGGCCGGCCGGATCGACCGGGTCAGCCGTCCGGCAGCCTGTGAACAGAAGACTGACGGCGGCGAGGCCGGCGACGCTTGCCCGGAATCCGGTCACTGAATCCCCCCATGATCAAGATGAAGCGGCCGCACTTTAGCAGTCGTCGATGAACCAGGGGTCGATGTCGTTGCCGGCACGAGGGTCACGACTTTGCGTTCGAATCGCGCATATGTCGCGTTCCGGTGTCGTGAGGGTGGCGGGTGTCTCAGGGCGGTCGGCTAGGTTCCGCCGTGCCGGGCCGCTTAGATCGACGCTCGGGGGAGCGTTGTGCGGGGGAGGCGGGCGTGCGAGCAGCGGTGACAGGCGTCGGCGTGGAGCCGGAGACGGGTGATGGCTGCCCGGCCGGCAGGGGTGCTGAGCAGGGGTGGATCAGGCGGGCGCTACGGGAGGCGGCCGGTGGCACTCGGGTGCTGGTCCTGCATGGGGAGCCCGGTGTGGGCAAGAGCGCGCTGATCACGGGCGCGGTCGCGGTCGCACGACACGAGGGCTTCCGAACGATGGAGACAGCGGGCACCCCGGACGCGGCGGTGTCGGCGCTGCTCGCCGCAGCCGGTCAGGCGCCGGCCGAGCTGCGGGAGCCGCTCGAACGCTGGCTGGCCCGCGAACGAGTGCCACCCGGCTCCGCGCCGCCCGGCCCAGCGGTACCCGGGTCGGCAACGCCCCAGTCGGCAATGCCCCAGTCAGCAACGCCCCAGTCGGCAACGCCCGGGTCGGTGGCGCTGCGGCTTGCTGTGCTGGCGGTGGTGGCGGCGTTGTGCCGTACCGGTCCGCTGCTGATCGCGGTGGATGACGTGCCCGAGCAGGATCCGGCGGTCGTCGGGCTGCTGGCGTTCGTGGTGCGGCGGCTGCGCGGTGAGCGTCTGCTGGTGATGTTCACCGGGCGGGGGCCGGGCGTGTTCGAGCCGGTCGCCGGGGACGCGACGGTTCACGCGGTGGCCCCGCTGAGCCCGGTTGCCGCGGCCGGGCTGCTCGACGGGCTGCCGTCGGTGCCGGTCGGTCCGGTCCGCGCGGCGATTCTGCGGTACGGCGGCGGCAACCCCCTGGGCCTGACCACGCTCGCCGGAGCAGCGGTGAACGAGGGCCGGCGACCGGACTTCCGGATCGAGGGGAGCGGCCTGCTGGCCCGTACCTTTGCTCCTGAGTTTGCCGGGCTCCCGGCGCGCACCCGCACGGTGCTGCTGTTCGCCGCCGCCGCGCAGGACGACGCGGCGGCGAGCGTGCTGCGGGCGGCCGGGGCCGGGCTCGCCGACTTCCGGCCCGCCGAGGACGCCGGGTTGGTGTCGGTCATCGCGGGCCGGTTCACGTTCCGGCATCCGCTGGCCGAGGCGGTCTGCTACTTCACCGCCCCGATGCACGAACGCGACACCGCGCATGCCCGGCTGGCGGCACTGCTGCCGCTGGACAGCCCGGCACGGGACTGGCACCTGGCCCAGCTCTCCACCGGCGCGATCACCGCGGGGGCGCTGGAGCGGGCCGCCGGCGTGGCCACGGCCGCCGGTCGCGGTCTGGAGGCAGCCGCACTGCTGCAACGCGCAGCCGACGCCGGCGCGAGCGGAGTCGTGGTGCCCCGGCGCGCGGGCGAGGCCGGCGCGAGCGGCGTCGTGGTGCCCCGACGCGCGGCTGAGGCCGGCGCGAGCGGCGTCGTGGTGCCCCGACGCACGGGCGACGCCGGGGCCGACGGTTCCGCGACGCTGCGGAGTGCGGGTGGCGCCGCTGCGCGGGAGGCGGCTCGGCTCTACGGGCGGGCCGCGGCTGAAGCCGACCGGTGCGGCGATCTGCGCTGGTCGCACGAGTTGTGGAACCGGGTCACCGACCTGACCGACGACCCGGCAGTGCTGGCGGCCGCCCTCACCGGGATCGGGAACCGGCTGATGTGGCAGCCCGCCGCCCCGACCGTCACCCTCGTCGAAGGGCTGCTCGCCGCGGGCCTCGACGACCGTCACCTGGTCCGGGCGATGCTGGCGGTGGCGGCGCGGGCCGTGTTCACCGACGGCGACCCGGCCATCGTCGCCCGCCTGCGGAATCTCGTCGCCCGTGCCACCCCGATCGCTGCCGCGCCAGATCCGGGCGGGCTGCCCGCCGAGGCTGCCGATCCGGGCGCGCCGCCCGCCGCCGGCGACACCGTCGACGTGCACCTGGCGCTGGCCCTGGCCGTCGCCGACCCGGCCGGGTGGGCCGCCCAGCACGGGCCTCTCCGCCTCTCCCCGCTGCTGCAGCCGCTGTCCGGCCCCGCCGAACGGGTCCGGCTGCTGTCGATCGCCGGGGCGGCCTGGGTGTCCGACGACATCGAGATCGCGATCGACCACTACCGCCGGGCGCTGGCGGTGGTCCGGGCCGACGGCTCGATCGGCGTGCACGGCACCGCGGTCGTGGCGACCAGCGAGGTGCTGTTCGACATGGGTCTGTTCGAGGAGGCGGCGACGCTGCTCGACGCCGCCGAGGACACGGTGGGCGGTGACCCGGCCGGCCCGGTGCGGCGGGCGATCCTGGCGCAGCGGGCATCGTCACTGATCCGCCGCGGTGACGCGGGACGGGCCCGCCCTCTGCTGGCGGCGGCGGGCGATCCGGGCGCCGCGGGCAACCGGTTCGTCAGGTACCTGCTGTTGCGGGCGTCGGCCCAGCTCGCCGCGTCGGAGGGGGACGCGCTCACGGCGTACACCAATCTGGTCGGTGTTTTTCAGCATGACCACTATCTGCTCTCGCAGCGCTCGGTGATCGAGCTGGCCGGGTTGGCGATCGATGCGGGAACCGGCGAGCAGGCGCTGGCGTTGCTGCTCGCCGCGCGGGAACGGGCCGGGCATCCGACCGCGCGGCGGCGGTGGTCCTGGGACGTGGCGATCGACCTGCTGCGGCTGCACACCGGTGACCCGTCGGCGGAATCCCGGTTGCGGGAGGCGCTGGCCGCAGCCGGGGCGCAGTGGCCCTACGAGTACGCCGTGACCGAGTTGCGTCTGGCGCAGGCGTTGAGTGCCCAGCGCCGGCGGTCCGAGGCGCGACCGTTTCTGATCTCAGCGCTCGACGTGTTCGTGCGGATCGGCGCGGCACGCGAGGCCGCGCTGGCCAGGGAGCGGCTGCGGGCCACCGGGGTTCGCGCGCAGGCCGCCGGCGCCGCTGCCTTCGAGACTCTGACCCCGCAGCACCAGCTGATCGCCAGGCTGGCCGCCGAGGGGCTGTCGAACCGCGCCATCGCGCAGCGGTTCGGTCTGTCGCCGCGGACGATCGGCTGCTATCTGTATCAGATCTACCCGAAGCTGGGCATCGCTCGCCGGGGTCAGCTGCGCGACGTGATCACGCCGTTGTAACCTTCCCGCCGTTCACAGGGAGGCGACGTGCCGCAACACGGTCTGCTCGGCCGGGTCGAGCAGCGACGACAGCTGGCGGCTGCCCTCGATCCGGCTCGGCGCGCTCCCGCGGCGGTCGCGGTGGTGGCGCCGCGCGGCCGCGGAACGACGACGCTGCTCACCGAGGCCGCCGCGCTCGGCGCGGACCGCGGGTTCCGGGTGCTGATCGCCGCCGGCCACCTCGACGAACGTGACCTGCCCGGCGCCGGCCTGCACCAGCTGCTGCGGCCGTTGCGGGGCCTGCTCGCCCGGCTGCCCGAACGGGACCGGCCCGCCGCCACCGCCGCGGTGACCCTGCAGACCGAGGATCCCGGTACGTTGCGTGACGGCGCCCGTGCGCTGCTGCTCGCCGCCGCCCCGGTCCTGGCGGTCGTCGACGATCTGCACCTCGCCGATGATCTCTCCGCCGCGGTGCTCCGTGCCCTGATGACCGAACCGCGGATGCCCGTGACGCTCCTGGCGGGCGCGCGCTCAGGGTCGTCGCTGCCGCCCGGCACGACGCTCATCAGCCTTCCCCCGCTGACCGATTCTGACGCCGCGACCCTGCTCGCCCGCCAACCCGCCGTGCCGCGGGGCCGCGCCCGCCTGGAGATCCTGCGGCGGGCCGCCGGCAACCCGCGCGCCATCGTCCAACTGGCCGCCGCGTTCCCCGGCGAGAGCGACATCCTCCGGATGGCGTCCACCAGGACCTTCACGATCAGGCAACGGTACGGGGGAAAGCTCGCCGCCCTGCCCGAGCCGGCTCTGCGGCTGGCCCGTCAGGTCAGCGCCCGCCTCGGCGACGAGGACACGGTCACGGTGCTGACCGCGGCCGGCGCCGGCCCGGGTGACGTGGCCGCCACCGTCGACTCGGGACTGCTCGAACAGCACGGCGCTGACCTGCGCTTCGCCGATCCGCTCGCGGCCATCGCCACGTACACCTCCTGTCCCGCCGCCGACCGCGCCGACCTGCACCGCCGCTTCGCCGCCGCGCTGCCACCCGGCTCTGCGTCACACGCCCTTCACCTGGCCGCCGCGGCCACCGAGCCCAGCGAGCCCCTCGCCGCGATGCTCGACCAGGTCGCTGACCAGGCCCGCAAGGCCGGCCGTCACCACGAGCAGGCCGGCGCGCTGCAACGCGCCGCGGAACTGTCACGGACCCCCGCCGACGCCGCCCGCCGCTACGCCGCCGCCCTGGCCGCCGCGAACCTGACCGGCCAGACCAGCTGGGTCCACGAGCTCTACACAGCTCTGCTCGCCCAGCAGCCCGCTGCGCCGCCGCCGTCCGCGGTGTGCTCGGCAGCGCTCGCCATCTCCCGCACCGGCAGCCAGCGCGAGGCCATGGACCTGCTTCTGGACGGGGTACGCCGCCTGCCCGCGGCCGCCGTGGACACCCTGCTGATCGTCTCGACGGCCGCGCAGATCGCCCAGATCTCCGCGCTTCCCGAGCACCGGGCCACACTGGCGGACCTGATGCGGCGGCTCGACCCGCCGGCGACCGCCGCCGGCGTGCTGGTGCGCCGGGCCATCGCGGTCACCCTCGACCCGTACCGTCCCTGGCCGGCCGCTCCCGTCCCGGAGCCGGAACCGGGGGAGGACCCGACCGGGCGGGCGCTGACACTCGCGTACCTGGCCGACGCCGCCGGTGACGCCCGTGCCGCCGTGCGGCTACGCGAGCAGGCACTCGCCGCGATGCGGGAGCGCGGCACCATCGTCAGCTTCCCGGAGATGTGGCTGCCACTGCTGATGGGGCTCGGTGACCAGGGACGCTATCCCGAGGCGCTCGCGTTGATCGCCGAGGTACGGCAGGTCTGCGCGACCTGTGACCTGCCGCTGCTGGAACTCGAGATCGATGCCGTCGGCTCGCTGATCGCCGCGTTGCGTGACGACGTCACCCGGGCCACCGCCCTCACCGAGCCGCCGTGGGCCCGGGCCTACCTGCACGAGAACCGTCGCCTGCACTACTACCTGTCGATGACGGTCGGGGTGGCGGCGTTCACCGAGGGCGACTACGCGGCCGCGTACCAGCACTATCGGCGACTGTTCGGACCGGACGGCCGCACCCTGTACCCCGACAGCGGCGGCCATGCCCTGCTCGGGCTCACCGTGATCGCGCCCCGCGCCGACCGGAGCGCCGACGCCGCGCGGGTGCTTCCCGCGTACGACGTTCCGCCCACCGTACGGATGCGGCTGCTCATCGACCACGTGCGCGCCGAGCTGATCGGCGGCGATCAGGCCGAGGAGCACTTCCGGCGGTCCCTCGACGATCCGGCCGGCGAGACCTGGGCCCTCGACCGCGCGCTGGCGAGGCTGCACTACGGCGGCTGGCTGCGCCGGCAACGCCGGCCGGTCGACGCCCGCGAGCAGCTGACCGTCGCGTTGCACGCGCTGGAGCAGTTCGGCGCCACGGCGCTGGCCGACATCGCCCGCGCCGAGTTGCAGGCCTCCGGCGGGCCGATCGACGCGCCCGAAGGCCTGAGCCGCCTCAGCCCGCAGCAGCGGACGATCGTCGAGCTGGCCGCGCGAGGCCTGCGCAACAGCGAGATCGCCGCACAGCTGCAGGTCTCGCCGCGGACGGTCGGGTCGCACCTGTCCCACGCGTACCAGAAACTCGGGGTCCGAAGTCGCCGCGAGCTGAGCGGCCTGCTGAAGGGATGACGCACCATCACCGAGCACGAATCGCCCTGGTTCTCCGTCAGTTTCGGGTACGAGATGGGCGGCCCGCCCCCGGACGCCGTGGAGGAAGCGCTCGACGCGGTCTCCGAGATCCTCAACAGCGACCGCGGGTGGCGTGATTGGTGGCAGACGAGCGGTTCGCCGGATCTGGTCGCCCTGCTGCGCTATGGCGCCGTGGGCGACGCCACGGGCGAGGCGTGGGTCCGTGACGGCACCGTCGAGGTCGAGCTGGTGCTGAACGGCTCGACCATCAAGCGCCTGACGACCACCGGGCTGCATGAGGAGGCGCGCAGCGCTGTCGGGCGGATCGTCGCTGTGGCGCAGCAGAACATGAGAATGCGCCCGCATCCCGCGTTGCCGACCATCGCGGCGATCGAGCAGGAGATCCGCGAGATCTACGACGACGAGTAGCCGGCTCCGAGGGGGGTCACCGCACGCGATCGGCTTACGACCCCGGGGCGGTTCTGTGCCCGTACCCCTGATCCCAGCCTTTCTGCGGGGTGGCGCAGGTGCCTCGGAAAACGTATTGGGAGGGCAGTTTGCGCTGCTCGCTCGTCCAGTCGATGGGCGGCCGGCGCTGTTCCTGGGGCAGGTATCCGAGGCGGTAGACGGCCATCAACTCCAGGTCGTCGGGGACCTCCAGCAGGCGCACGATCTCGTCCCAGCGTCCGGGGACCTCCATCGGGAAGGAGACGAACTGGATGCCCATGCCGAGTTCGACGGTGGTGAGCCAGAGGTTCTCCATGGCCGCGCCCATGCTGAACACGGAGTAGAAGGACGACAATTCGCCGGGCCGGTATTCGGAGCGGTCGAGCATGACGCCGAGCAGCAGCGGGGAACCGGCCACCAGTTTGCGGTTCTCCTCGCCGAGGCTCTGCGGGACGCGCATGGCGTTCATCAGCTTCTGACCCCGGGCGGTGAACACCTGACTGGTGAACGGGCGCAGCGGCGCGGGCAGCCGGTCGAAGAGCATGCCGTCGCGGCGGCGTTCCATCTCCTCCTTGCTGAACCGGAAATAGGGCTTGTAGCGCTCGAAGAACGTGCCGTTGGACATCGCCTCGGTCATGCTCTCGCCGCTGATCCGCGCGATCGCCTCGATGGTCGGGCGTTCCTCGACGATCACGAATCGCCACGGTTGGCTGTTGAGCTGCGACGGCGCGCGGCCGGCGACCTCCATGAGGAGTCGCTGGTGCTCCTCGGAGACCGGGTCGGGCAGGAACGCGCCGTTGGTGGTCCGGCGGCGGCGCACCACATCGAGAAACTCCATCAGCGATTCCTCCAAGCAAGAACAAGGGCGATGGCGTACGCCGGTGCGGCCGACCCGGCGACGGAAGCGTGCCGGCGGATCCGGCCGCCGGCGTAGGGCAGGGCGGCGAGCGGGACGGTCACGGGCAGCAGCGCGAGGCAGGCCGGCCGGCGTTCGGCGGCGCTCGCCACGAGCGCCGCGGTGGTCAGGGAGGAGGTCACCACGTACAGGGCATGGTGAACCCAGCGCAAGCGGCGGTTGTCGACTGCGCCCACCGCGACGGCGGCGCCGAAGGCGGCGTTGCACAGATAACTCACGGTGGCGGCGGTGGTCAGGGTCCGGGTCATCGGCGGGGGCTTTCGTGGGTGAGCAGGAGACGCTGCGGGACCATCGTCCGGACCTGCCAGCCGGGCGGGACCACCGCCTGCAACTCGGACCGCCGGTAGCTGCGGCGGATGGAGAGCAGGCCGTCCTGGTGGATGAAGGACCGCCGGGCGAACGGCAGGGTGACGGCGGCGTAGAAGCCGTAGCCGGCGCGGCCCCGCGACAGGTCGTTGTGGACGACCAACTGCCGGGACAGCGCCCGGCTGTCGGCCAGCAGGGCGGCGAGCGCGTCCGGGTCCAGGTGGTGCAGCAGGTGGTTGGAGATCACCAGGTCGTAGCGGTCGCCGCGGGCCACCAGGTCCGCGCTGGACGCCTGCTCGAAGCGGACCCCGGCCGCCGGGCGCCGGTGGACGTGCCGCAGCGCGCGCTCGTCGGGGTCGATGGCGGTGATCCGCAGCGCGAGCCCGTCGCGGGCGGCCCACGCGGTGAGGGCGCGGGAGATGTCCCCGCCGCCGAAGCCGATGTCCAGCAGCGTGGCGGGGCGGTCCGGGTCCAGGCGCGGGCGGATCCACTGCCGGTAGACGCGCCGCCAGCCCGAGACGAGCCGGTTCACGGTGCTGAACTGCCGATAGGTGCGTTCCAGCCGGTCGAGGTCGCAGCCGGGGTCGTCCATGAACTCCTGGGACGTGGTGTCGCGCCGGGTGAGGCTCGGGCGGCGGGCGGTGCCGGTGCTGCTCAAGGTCGTTGGCCCTCCGGTCGGGATGTGGACGGTCAACAGGTCGCGACGGACGGCATACCCGAATTGATCAGCGTGCTAACGCTCGCTGGTCGCAAGACCTTGCGCGCGCTAGTAGTCGGTGTTTAACATCCTCGAAACTAGTGCGCGCTAGTGACCTCTTCTTCCCGTCTGCGACGGAGGCCCCATGACGCTCACCGCCGGCGATCAGCCGCCGCTACCCGCACCCGGCCCGGCCGGACAGAAAGTGAGCAACACCTACATCTCGCTGATCGTCGCCGCTCAGTTCGGCGTCTTCGTCGCCTTCATCACGCCGCTCGCCATCTCGCTGGCGATCCGGGTCGGCGAGCTCGCCCCGGGCCGTGAGGAATACCTGGGCTACATCACCGGCAGCGGGGCTCTGGCCGTCATGGTCACCGCCCCGTTCCTCGGGGTTCTCAGCGACCGGACGCGTACCCGGCTCGGCCGGCGCCGGCCCTGGATGATCGGCGGCACCGTCCTCGGGCTGATCTCGCTGGTGGTGATGGCGCTCGCGCCCAGCGTCCTGGTGCTCGGCTTCGGGTGGATCCTCGCCCAGCTCGGCTGGGGCCAGGTGCTGGGCAATCTGCTGAACTCGACAGCGGACCGGCTGCCCGAGGAGCAGCGTGGCAAGGTCGCCGGGCTCGGCGGTTTCGCCCAGCAGATCGGCCCGGTTTTCGGTGTGGTCCTGGCCGGTGGGCTGGCCGGTCAGAACCTGCTCCTCTTCCTGGTCCCCGGCCTGATCGGCGCGGTGCTGGTGGCGATCTTCGTGATCGTCGTGGGGGAGCGCGACAGCCGCGGCCTGGAGCTCGGTGACCGCCTCACCCTCAAAACCCTCGGCGCCAAATTCCTGTACGACCCGCGCGTCCACCCGGACTACTCGTGGAACTGGCTCGGCCGGTTCCTGTTCTACTTCGGCCTCGCCCTGAACACCACGTTCACCGCCTTCTTCTTCGCCGCCCGTCTCGGCGTCACGGTCGAGGAGGTGGCCGGGTTGATCGCGGCCCTCGGCGGCGCCGGCGTGCTGGCGACCGCGGCCGGGGCGATCGGCGGCGGCTTCCTGTCCGACCGGTTGCATCGGCGGCGGCCGTTCGTCCTCGCCTCCGGTGTCGTCTTCGGCCTCGGCGCGGTGCTGATGGCCGTCGCCCCCAGCACGCCGCTGCTCTTCGCCGGCTCGCTGATCTGTTCGCTGGGCATCGGCGGGTTCGCCGCCGTCGACCAGGCGCTGCTGCTCGACGTGTTGCCGGAACGGGACACCGACGCCGGGCGGTTCCTGGCCATCACCGGGTTCGCCACCTCCATCCCGCAGGCCGCCGGTCCGTTCGTCGCCCCGATCTTCCTGGCGATCGGCACGGGCGACGGCGAGAAGAACTACACCCTGCTGTACGTGGTCGCCGCCGTCTGCACCGTTCTCGGTGGCCTGGTGGTCCTGCGCATCAAGTCCGTCAAATGAGGAAAGGCTCCACCGTGTCGTTCATCAGCGCCGCCACCCCGGCGGACGCGGGAGACCCCGCTGTCTACTTCCGCAGGGAGTTCGCGGTGGCCCGCGGGCTGCGCCGCGCCACCCTGCACGTCACCGCGCTCGGCATCGTCGAGCCGTACCTCAACGGGGTCCGCGTCGGCGACGACGTGCTCAGCCCCGGCTGGACCTCCTACCGGCACCACCTCGACGTCCGCGCCCACGACGTCACCGACCTGGTCGCCACCGGCGGCAACGCGCTCGGTGCGATCGTCGGCGAGGGGTGGGCGGTCGGCCGGCTGGGCTGGGAGAACAAGCGCGCCCACTACAGCGACCGGCCCGCCCTGTACCTGCGGCTCGAACTCGACTACGGCGACCGGTGCGAGACGATCGGCACGGACCCGGCTTTCCGGGTCGGTTCCGGCGCGGTGCGGGCCAACAGCCTGTACGACGGCGAGACGTACGACGCCCGGCTCGACCCGGCCGGCTGGAACCGGTACGGGTTCGACGACAGCGACTGGACGCCCGCGCACCCGTTCGCCTGGAACCTCGACGCCCTCCGCGAGCCGATCGCGCCGCCGATCGCCCGGATCGAGGAACTGGCCCCGGTGGAGATCCGCACCAGCGCCTCCGGCGCGGCGATCGTCGACTTCGGGCAGAACATCTCCGGCTGGGTGCGGATCACGGTCAGCGGCGCCGCCGGCGACACCGTCGTGATCCGGCACGCCGAGATGCTCACCCCGGCCGGGGAACTGGAGACCGAGACCAACCGGACGGCGCGGGCCACCGACACCTACATCCTGCGCGGCGACGGCGAACCGGAGACGTGGGAGCCGCGGTTCACCTTCCACGGTTTCCGGTACGCCGAGATCACCGGCTGGCCCGGCGAGCCCGCCGCCGACGCGATCCGCGCCGTGGTGGTGCACAGCGCGATGACCCGTACCGGCTGGTTCGACTGCTCGCACGAGCTGGTCACCAAGCTGCACGCCAACACCGTGTGGTCGATGCGTGACAACTTCGTCGGCGTGCCCACCGACTGCCCGCAACGCGACGAACGACTCGGCTGGACCGGCGACCTCAACGCGTTCGCCCCCACCGCCGCCTACCTCTACGACGTCCGCGGCGTGCTCGGGTCCTGGCTCGCCGACCTCGCCGCCGAGCAGACCGCCACCGGCAACGTGCCGTGGGTGGTGCCGGACGTGCTGCCGAACCCGTCCCCGCCGACCGCGCTGTGGAGCGACGCCGCGGTCAGCGTGCCGTGGCTTCTCTACCAGGAGTACGGCGACGAGCGGATCCTCGCGGCGAGCTACGACTCGATGGCCGCGTTCATCCGCCAGGTGGAGGCGCTGCTCGACGACCACGGCCTGTGGAGCACCGGCTTCCAGTACGGCGACTGGCTCGACCCGGACGCTCCCGCCGACAACCCGGCCGGCGGCAAGACCGATCGGCATCTGGTCGCCGCGGCGTACCTGTGCCGGACCACCCGCGAGATGGCGCAGGCCGCCGCCGTGCTCGGGCGGGACGCCGACGCGGCGCACTTCTCCGCGCTGGCCGACCGGGTCCGTGCCGCGTTCCGCCGGGAGTACGTCACCGATGCGGGCCGGATCGTCAACGAGTCCGCCACCGCGTACGCCCTCGCCGTCACGTTCGGGATCCTCGACGACGACCAGCTGGCGAAGGCGGGGAATCGGCTGGCCGAACTGGTCGCGCAGAGCGGATACCGGATCTCCACCGGGTTCGCCGGCACCCCGCTGCTCACCGACGCGCTGTCGGCCACCGGGCATCTCGACGAGGCGTACCTGGTGCTCACCGAGACCGCGTGCCCGTCGTTCCTCTACCCGGTCACCCGGGGAGCCACCACGATCTGGGAGCGGTGGGACGCGGTCCTGCCCGACGGGACCCTCAACGCCACCGGCATGACGTCGCTCAACCACTACGCGCTCGGCGCCGTCGCCGACTGGCTGCACCGGGTGGTCGGCGGACTGCAGCGCACCGCGCCCGGCTGGCAGCGGATCCGGATCGCCCCGCAGCCCGGCGGCGGCATCACCCACGCCTCGGCGGCGCACGACACCGTTCGCGGGCGGGTCGCGGTCTCCTGGCGGATCGACGGCGGCGAGATGGCCGTCGAGGTGACCGTCCCCGCCGGGGCCGAGGCGACGGTGGTGCTGCCACTTCACCCGGCTGCTGCCGTCGAGCAGGCCGGCCCCGGCGACCACGCCTGGCGCTACCCGCTGCCGGAGGGCCACGGCGCCCGCCCGGAATACACCATGGACACGCCGCTGAAGACCCTCGCCGGCGACCCGGTGGTCTGGCCGGCCGTCACCGCGGTCTTCGCCAAGCACCTGCCCGGCATCCCGATCGACGGCAACGCCCCCGAGGCGGCCGCCATGTCGCTGGCCGTCGTCCTGCAGTACATCCCCGGCGTGATGACCGGGCTCGAGGACGACCTGCGCGCCACGCTCACCCCGGAAGGATCCACCCGATGATCGACGTCACCGCGCTCACCCTGGAGCAGAAGGCCTCTTTGCTGTCCGGCCGCGACTTCTGGTCGACCACGCCGATCGAGGACGCCGGGATCCCCGGGATCGTGCTGACCGACGGTCCGCACGGCGTGCGCCGCCAGGCCGGCGCCGCCGACCATCTCGGGCTGCACCGGGCCGAGCCCGCCACCTGCTTCCCGCCGGCCGTCGCGGTGGGTTCCTCCTGGGATCCCGGCGTCGCGGCCCGCGTCGGGCAGGCGATCGGCCGTGAGGCCCGGGCGCTGGGTGTCGCGGTGCTGCTCGGGCCGGGCGTCAACATCAAACGGTCGCCGCTGTGCGGCCGCAACTTCGAGTACTACTCCGAGGACCCGTACCTGTCCGGGGTCCTGGGGGTCGCGCAGGTGCGCGCCCAGCAGGCCGAGGGCGTGGGCGCGTCGGTCAAGCACTTCGCGGCCAACAACCAGGAGACCGACCGGATGCGCGTCAGCGCCGACGTGGACGAGCGGACACTGCGCGAGATCTACCTGCCCGCGTTCGAGAAGGTGGTGACCGAAGCGCAGCCGGCCACCGTGATGGCGTCCTACAACAAGATCAACGGGGTGTACGCGTCCCAGAACCGATGGCTGCTCACCGACCTGCTGCGCGACGAGTGGCGTTTCACCGGGGCCGTCGTCTCGGACTGGGGTGCGGTCAGCGACCGGGTCGCCGCGCTGGTCGCCGGCCTGGACCTGGAGATGCCCGGCACCGACGGCGGCACCGACGCGCAGATCGTCGAGGCGGTCCGCTCGGGCGTCCTCGAGGAGGCGGTGCTCGACGACGCCGTACGCCGGATCCTCGCTCTGATCGAGCAGCACCCGGCGGCCGGCGCCGCGTTCGATCCGGACGCCCATCACGCCCTGGCCCGCGACCTCGCCGCCGAATGCGCCGTGCTCCTGAGGAACGAGAACGAGGTGCTGCCACTGGATGCGGCGGCAAGCGTGGCGGTCATCGGCACGTTCGCCGCCGAGCCCCGCTACCAGGGCAGCGGCAGCTCCCGGATCACGCCGACCCGGGTCGACACGCCCCTCGGCGCGATCGCCGCGGTTGCCCGCACGGTGCGGCACGTGCCCGGATTCGCTGTCGAGGACGCCGTCGCGGCGGCCGCCGCCACCGATGTCGCCGTCATCTTCGCCGGGCTGCCGGACAGCGCGGAATCGGAGGGCTTCGACCGGGAGCATCTGGAGCTGCCCGCCGAGCAGGTCGACGTGATCCGCGCGGTCGCCGCCGCGGCCCGCCGCACCGTCGTGGTCCTCGCCAACGGCGGCGTCGTCAGCCTGGAGGGCTGGCACGATCAGGTCGACGCCGTTCTGGAGGGTTTCCTGCTCGGCCAGGCCGGCGGCGGCGCGATCGCCGACCTGCTCTACGGCGCCGCCAACCCGTCCGGGCACCTCGCCGAGACCATCCCGGTACGCCTGCAGGACACCCCGGCCTTCCACAACTTCCCCGGCGAGCAGGGTCACGTCCGCTACGGCGAAGGCGTCATGGTCGGCTACCGGCATCACACGACCGCGCAGGCGCCGGTGCGGTACCCGTTCGGCCACGGCCTGTCGTACACCACGTTCGAGACCCGTGACCTGTCCGTCGACGTCACCGGCGATGACACCGCCACGGTGAGCGTCACCGTCGCCAACACGGGCGTCCGGGCCGGCCGGCACGTGGTCCAGGTCTACGTCGCCACCGGCGCGGGCCCGGTCCGCCGGCCGGTCCGGGAGCTGCGCGCCTTCACCAAGATCCGCCTGGAACCGGGGGAGCAGCGCACGGTGGAGCTCGCCCTGGACCGTCGCTCCTTCGCCTACTGGGACATCGAGTACGGCCGGTGGGTGGTCGCGCCGGGCGAGTACCACGTCCAGGTCGGGGAGAACGCCGCGAGCGTCGTCGCGGAGCAGAGCATCACGCTGACCGGCGATGTGATCGTCCCGGACCTGTCGATGGACTCCACGGTCAAGGAGTGGTTCGAGCACCCCGTCGCCGGGCCCGCTCTCCTGCAGGGGATCGCCGCCGGGATGACTCCCGGCCAGCAGGCCCAGGCCGAGCAGCAGCAGGATCAGCTGCGGATGGTGGAGTCGATGCCGATGCGCCAGTTCGCCGGCTTCCTCGGCGGCGCCATGCCTCAGGCTGCCCTCGACCAGCTCATCGAAGCCACCCGGGCGGCCCGATGAAGCGGGTGCTCCTGACCGGCGCGACAGGCAACTGGGGACGCCGCATCCTGGCCGAGTTCGCCGCCCGCGCCGACCGGTTCCGGGTGGTCGCGCTGGTGCTGCCCGGCGACCGCGCGGCCGCCGCCGAACTCGCCGGGATGCCCAACCTGGAGGTCGTTCACGGCGACCTCACCGACTATCCGACAGTGGAGAGGTGCGTGCGCGGCGCCGACTATGTGCTGCACGTCGGCGCGGTCGTGTCCCCGTACGCCGACGACCACCCCGAGCTGGCGCACCAGGTCAACGTCGGGAGCGCGCGCAACATCATCGACGCCGTGCGGGCGCAGCCCGACCCGGGCGCCACCGCGGTGGTCATGGTCGGCTCGGTCGCCGAGACCGGTGACCGCAATCCGCCGGTGCACTGGGGCCGCGTCGGCGACCCGCTGCGCGTCTCGCATTTCGACGAGTACGGCCAGACGAAGATCATCGCCGAACGGCTGCTCGTCGACTCCGGTCTGCCGAGGTGGGCGTGGGTACGCCAGACCGGCATCTTCCACCCCGGCATGCTGCGGATCCGTGACGCGATCATGACCCACTCGCCGTTCGCCGGCGTGATGGAGTGGGTGTCGGCCGAGGACGCCGCCCGGCTGATGGCCGGCATCTGCGAGGAGGGCGTCCCCGACGAGTTCTGGGGCGGCGTCTACAACATCGGCGGAGGGGAGGGCTGGCAGCTGACGAACTGGCAGCTGCAGACCGCCATCAGCGCCGCGCTCGGCGTGAAGGACGTCCGCACCTGGTACGACCGCAACTGGTTCGCCACCCGCAACTTCCACGGCCAGTGGTACACCGACTCGGACCGCCTGGATGATCTGGTGCCGTTCCGCCGCGACACCTTCGCGCAGGCCCTGGAGCGTGCGGTGACTGCCGTGAACCGTCACCTGGCGCAGGTGGTCCACCCGGCATGACGACCGCCCGCGTCAGCCGGCCGGCGCCTCGGTCGACTCGCGGGCGACAAGCGTGACCTCGACGTCCGCGCCCTCGGTGGGGCGCGGACGCCCGTCCGCCAGGTGCAGCGCCTCGAGCGCGACGTAGCGGCCGAGCCCGGCGGTGTTCATCCGGACGCTGGTCAGCGACGGCACGAACAGCGCGGCCATCGGGCTGTCGTCGTGGCCGGCGACGGCGAGGTCACCGGGCACGGACAGCCCGGCCCGGATCGCGGCGGCGGCCACCGTCGCGGCGATGTCGTCGTTGTAGGCCACGACCGCGGTGATGCCGGCGTCGCGCCACTCGCGGACCGCCTGCGCCGCGGTGCCGTCCCGATGATCGACGGCACGGGCCGGGATGTCGGCGATCCCGAGCCGCCGGGCGGCCTGCCGGGCGGTGGTGAGCCGGTCGTGGTTGAGCGCCGCCAGCCGGAGGTCGGCGACGCCGGCGAACGCGAGCCGGCGGTGCCCGGCGTCGTGCAGGTGCCGCACCTGCAGGGCCGTTCCCGCGGTGACGCCGAGCGGCTCGGGGGATCCGTCCGGATCGGGGAAGATCTTGGTGATGCCGCTGGCCCGCAGCGAGGCCACGGTCTCCTCGTCGAACGCGGTGAAACCGACGACCACATCCGGGTCGAGCGACTCCCAGAGCGGACGGCTGCGGTCACCGAGATGCCGGGTGTAGGCCACGAGCGAGAACCCGGCCTCGTCGAGGACGTGGGCCGCCTCGTCGAGGTACCGCCGCATGTTGTGCTGCAGCGGCCAGTCCGGCAGGACGAACAGCACGATCCGGCTGCGCCCGCGGGCCAGCGTCTGTGCCGCGCGGTGCGGACGGTAGCCGAGCCGGGCCGCCTCGGCCAGGACCCGGGCCTTCGTGCCCTCGGAGATCGTCTGACCGGGAGTGTTGTTCAGCACGAACCCCACGGTCGCGCGCGACACCCCGGCCGCCTGGGCGATGTCGGCAGCGGTGACCCGGCGCCGCACGGTCTCGCTCATCGACTCTTGTCTCCCTTCCGCCGGCCTCACTATAGCTTGCGCGTGCTAGTTGCCACCGGTGCCCTGCGCGGCCATCCGGTTGAAGCGGCGGGCCAGGCGTACGAAGGCCGCGCTGAGCTCCTCGGGCCCGACCACCTCGATGTCGGCGTCGTAGCGGGCGATCGTCGCGGCAAGGCTCGGCCACGACCAGGACCCGAGCGTGAGCCGGCAGCGACCGGGGGAGATCTGCTCGACGACGCCGTCCCGGGTGTACCGGGCCACGGTGGACGCCGGCAGGTCGAGGATCACCGTCCCCTGACAGGGCCAGCTTCCCGCGACGTCGGTGGCACCCCGGAAAACCCCGATCAGGTACGCGGCCACGTCGCCCCCCGGCACCGTACGCCTGATGAATCGTGGCCCGTTGGGGGTGCGCAGACTCATCCGGTCGACGCGGAAGGTCCGCCAGCCGGCGCGGTCGAGATCCCAGGCGACGAGGTACCACCGTCCTCCCCTGGTGGCGACGTGGTGCGGTTCGGCACGTCGGGTGTCACCGGTGCCGTAGTCGAAGCGCAGGATCTCGCGGGCACGCACGGCCGCGCTGACGGCCAGCAGCACGTCGCCGTCGACGGGATCGGCGGGCCGGGCGCCGGGACGCTCGACGGCGGTGACGTCGAGGGCCTCGACCCGGTGCCGGAGCCGGGAGGGCAGCACCTGGCGCAGCGTGGTCAGCGCCCTCCCGGCGGCCTCGGCGAGACCGCTGTCCGGCGTGGACGCGGCGATCTGCAGGGCGACCGTGAGCGCGACGGCCTGCTCGTCGTCGAAGAGCAGCGGCGGCAGTTCGGTCCCGGCGCCGAGCCGGTAACCGCCCTCCGGACCTTTGACCGCGTCGATGGGATAGCCGAGCTCACGCAGCCGATCGACGTCGCGCCGCACGGTCCGCAGGCTGACGCCGAGGCGGTCGGCGAGCACGGCGCCGGACCAGTCCCGGCGGGTCTGCAGCAGCGACAGCAGCGCCAGGAGCCGCGCGGAGGTTTTCGGCATGAACCCGATTCTGCCTGGAGTAGGTGCCACATGCTGTCACCTACCGCTGCGAGTCTGGCTCCGTTGTCAACCGTCATCAAGGAGCACACCATGGCCATCATGACCACCACCCACCTGAACTTCCGGGGCGACGCCCGGGCGGCGCTGGAGTTCTACCAGTCGGTGTTCGGCGGTCACCTCACCGTCGTCGCCTACGGTGACTTCGGCATGCCGAAGGACCTGCCCGGCGCGGACAGGGTCGTCTTCGGCCAGGTCACGGCCGACAACGGATTCCGGATCATGGCGTACGACGTGCCCGATCAGGCTCCCGCCGCGCCCGAGGCGGCCGCCACCACCCGCGAGCACGGCATGACGCTGACCGGCGAACGGTTCTTCGTCTCGGTCCGCGGCGAGACGGCCGAGGAGATCGGCGTGCTCTGGGACCGGCTCGCCGACGGCGCCGAGATCATCGAGAAGTACGGCCCGTCGGCGTGGGCGCCCGGCTTCGGGATGCTCACCGACCGGTTCGGCGTGACCTGGATCCTGGACGTCGCCGTGGCGTACGCCGGCTGACACCGGCGTCCGCCCATGGCCGCGGGCCGGGCCGGGCCGGTTCAGAGCGTGAACTTCGCGACGAGCTCGCGCAGCTCGGTGCTGGTCCGGGCCAGGCCGTCGGCGTTCTCCCGGGCCCGGCCGGCGATCGCCGTGGTGGCGCCCACGGCGGTGGCCACGCCGGCGATGTTGGTGGCGATGTCGGCGCTGCTGTCGGCCACCTCGGTGACGTTGCGGCCCATCTCGCTGGTGGTCGCGGTCTGCTCCTCGACCGCCGCCGCGATCAGCGTCTGGAAGTCGCTGATCCGGGCCACCACCTCGCCGATCTCGTTGATCGCACCCGCCGCGTGGGAGGAGTCGGTCTGGATCGCCTTGACCAGCCGGGCGATCTCGTCGGTCGCCCGGGCCGTCTCCTGGGACAGCTCCTTGACCTCGCCGGCCACCACGGCGAAGCCCTTGCCGAGCTCGCCGGCGCGGGCGGCCTCGATGGTGGCGTTGAGCGCCAGCAGGTTGGTCTGTTCGGCGATCGCGGTGATCATGGCGACCGCGTTGCCGATCTCGGCGGAGGAGTCGCTGAGCTTGCTCACCGTGCGGTTGGTCTGATCGACCACGCTGACCGCCTCGCCGGCGACCCGGGCGGCCTCGCCGGCGTTGCGGGCGATCTCGTCGATCGCCTGGGTCATCTCCGAGCTGCCCGCCTGCAGCGTGTGCACATTGCCGGAGACGTTGCCGGCCGAGGACGCCACCGCGGCGGCCTGGGCGTCCATGTCCTCGCTGGCCCGCGCGATCTGCGCGGACACCTGGGACAGCTCCTGCGACGCCGACGAGACCGTCCCGGCGTGCCCGGCGATCGCGGAGACCGTCTGGCGCAGCGACTCGGCGGTCTCGTTGAGGGCGTCCCCGAGCCGGCCGAGCTCGTCGCGCCGGTTGACGTCCGCCCGCGCGGTGAGATCCCGGTCGGCGAGCCGCCGCAGCGCCGTCATCACCGTGGCGAGCGGCCCCACCACGGAACGGGTCACCCAGGCACCCATCAGCACCGCCAGGACGACGGCCAGCGCGAGAGCGGCGGCGAGCACGGTCACCGCGGTGTCGTGCACGTCGTCGATCTCGGTCCGCAGCGTCTCGACCCGGGCTTCCACCGAGGTCGCCAGGTTGCCGGCGATGTCCAGGACATTGCTGTACGAGGCCGACGCCTCCCCGCCGTTGATGCTGGTCATCGCCTGGGCGAGCCCGGCCTGGTTGTCGGCGGAGAGCCACTTCATCACGGTGGCGTCCCAGGTGAAGAAGTCGTCCCAGGCCGGCTTGAGCTTGGCGAACTCGGTCTGCTCGGCGGCGGTCATGTCGGCCGTGTGCGCGGCGTCCAGGTCCGCGTAGATGGTGTCCTTGGACTTCAGCTCGCCCTGCCGGTTGAAGCCCTTGGGCCCGGTGGCGTAGGCGTATCCGAACGCCCCCACGTCGGCGACCACCAGCCCCTGCCAGCCGGTGACGTCCGCGGCGTTGTACTGGACGGTCTGGATGTCGTCGCGGACCCGTTCCAGCGCGGCGAGATCCTGCTCGGCGGCAGCCTGCTGCTGCAGGCCCCACCAGCCGGTTCCCGCGCAGACGAAGAGGAGCACGGTGAGGACCAGATACGACGCGCCGAGGCGCTTGCCGACGCTCACATCCCCGAGTCGCATGCCACTCCCGACGTCCCGATGAGCGTTTGTCATCCTCACAATCGGCGCAAAACACCATTCGCTGAGGACGAAGATGCCTCCGAGGAGCAGGGCTTACTGAGAGCTTTCCGACCGGGTCTGGGTAAATCTCGCCGGGGCATCCTCGGCCAGCTGCCGGAACCGGCTCAGCGCCGAGGCAGGCCCATCGGATTGGGGTACGGGACGACCGCGTCGGCGGCCGCGGCCAACGGCGCCAGCACGCCCGCCAGCCGTTCCTGCTCGGCGACGCTCAACGCCGCCCAGGGCTGCGCGGCGAGCCGGTCGGTTCGGGTCTCGACGCCCCGGTGCACCTCCAACCCTTCACCGGTGGCCCGGCCCGACCCGTCCACCAGCCCACGGGCGGCCAGGTCCCCGACCGCAGCGTCCCACTCGCCGTCACTCCAGCCCCGGTTGGGCTGTAGCTGGTCCCGGCCACCGTGCACGCCGTGCCGCAGGACGAGCGCCTGACAGCCGGTCAGCTCGGCATTGACCAGTGAGGCGATGTGCCCATCGCCCCGGTGCTCCCGCAACACCGTGGCCGCCTGCCAAAGCCGGGCGAGCGCACCGGTGGGACGCGGCAACCCGGCGTTGGCGGCGCCCAGCGCCCGGCCCTCCGTCCCGGCCGCCCCGGCGGCAACCTCCAGCAGATCTGCGGCCTCCGCCCACCGCGCGGGCTCGTCCGGCATGATCGCCCGCAACGCCGCGACCGCGCCGTCGAGGCGGGCCGCCAGTGCCTGTTCCGGCGTCGCCCGTTGCCACACATCCGGCAGGGCACGGGCCACCATGCCCGGCGCGAAAGAGAAGAACAACGCGGCGACCGGCGCCGCCGTCACCGCGCCCAGCGGGGCTGCGCGCCCAGCGAAGTACCCACGCCAGTATCCGTGCAGCCCGGCGTTCTCGAATGCGACCCGCGCCTGGGGTGCAAAGTACGTGACCGCATGCACCGGCTCGTACAGCTGCCACAGGTTTCGAGCCGCGCTCGCAAGGGTCATGCCGCCGATCCAAGCGCACACCCGGCCGTCGGGGAACAGCCAATCGCCACATCGCGGCTTCGTGGCGACGAAACCGGCGCAGTCAGGTGCAGCTGATCAAGCAACTCGACCCGCACGGCTGAGACCAACAAGTCATCTGCCGATTGATGCCACCCAAAGTCGGAGGCGCCGCGCGAACGCACTCACTTCGGCACGATCGCGCGTTGGCTCATGGCTACGTTCCGGAGGCCATGAAGGCGGCGAGGATGTAGTGGGGGTGGCGGTCGAGGTTCGGTCGCCCTGCCGGGGGCGCGACCGACTTTTCGGAAGTGGAACGGCCAGCGTTCAGGTGTCCAGGCCCGGGGCCGTCGCGGTGGTGACCGCCGTGCCGTCCGCGGCGCGGGCGGTCAGCCGGGCGCCCTCGACCGCGGTGCCCGGCCCCCAGATCAGGAACAGGTCGCCGTCGGTCGAGCCGGTGAGCGTGGCGCCGGACGGCAGCGACGCCGTGATCGTGGTCGCCTTGGCGGGCAGGCGTCCGATCAGCAGGTGGGCCTTGAGTACCGCGTCCGCGCCGCCGTAAAAGGTGATCCGGTCACGCGGCCCGTCGCTCATCACCGAGCCGAACGTCTCCTCATGCCCGGAGGGACCGAGTCGGCAGGTGCTGATCCACTTGTCGGGTTCGGAGACGTAGACGCGGATCTGCCTGTCACCATCGCGGGCCACGAACCGCTGCATGAGCCGGTCGGCGTTCTCGCCGTTGAGATCGGTGAGGCTGCGCCGGCATGCCGCGGCGGCTTGATCGTCGGTCAGCGGCTGCGGCGTCTCCTCGGCGATCGGCGCGGCGCTGCACCCCGTGGCAGTGGCCAGGACGGCCAGGACAGCGGCCACCGCGCATGCCCGTCGGCGGTCCGAACTCGGCATCGTGCTCCTCCAGGCTTCGTGCCACCGGCATCCGATCATGATCGGCTCCGCACTGTACGTCACTAGTAGTGCTTTGTCACTTTCGAGTGGCTGATGGTGACTTGTTGACGGTGGGTTGCTGTCGTTGAGGTATGGACGTTGCTGAGGCTGACCGGTTGCGTGACGACTTGGCCGAGTTCGCGTCGGACGTGTTCGCCTCGCTGACCAGGGCCGGCTGGCAGGATCGTGCGGCCGCGTATCTGCAAGGGCTGATGATCGACGGACGGCGTAAGTCGATCCAGCCGATGGCCGCTCGGCTGCAGGGCGTGCATGAGCAGGCGTTGAACCACTTCGTGACCAACAGTCCGTGGCAGGTCGAGCCGGTCCGGCGACGGATCGCCGCGCTGGCCGACCAGGCGATCGTCCCGACGGCATGGGCCATCGACGACACCGGCCTGCTCAAATGCGGCACCGCTTCGCCGTGTGTGGCCCGGCAGTACACCGGCACCGCGGGCAAGGTCACCAACTGCCAGATCGCCGTAAGCGTCAGCATGGTCACCGACACCGCATCCTGCCCCGTGGACTGGCGACTGTTTCTGCCGGAGTCCTGGGATCCCGCCTCACCAAAGGCCACCAGCGATGTCCACAACCGTCGCCGCCGCGCCGGGATCAGCGACGACGTGACCCATCGGGAGAAGTGGCGCCTCGCCCTGGACATGATCGACGAACTGCTGCGATGGGGACATCGCCCGCCGCTGATCGTGGCCGACTGCGGCTACGGCGACGCCGCAGAGTTCCGCCTCGCCCTGACCGAACGCGGGCTGCCCCACCTGGTGCAGGTCAGCGGCAGGCTCACCGCTTACCCGGCCTCGACGATCCGCACGGCCGGGGACTACGCCGGCGTCGGCTCCTATCCCACGCCCCGCTACCAGCAGCCGGCGCCGACCCTCACCGAACTGATCACCACCGGCACCGGCAAAGCCCGGAGAGTGACCTGGCGACCCGGCTCCCGCAGCCGCGGCGGCCGCCCGCTCCTGATGTCCTCGCACTTCGTGTTCACCCGGGTCCGTCCGGCCGGGCGAACCCTGCTGTCCGCGCACCGCGGCGAGGACCTACCTGAGGCCTGGCTCATCGCCGAATGGCCGCCCGGCAACCCGGAGCCGATCAAGTACTGGCTCTCTGACCTACCCGCCCGGACCGCGAGACGCACCCTGATCCGCTGGGCGAAACTGCGCTGGCGCATCGAACACGACTACCGCGAAGTCAAGACCGGTCTCGGCCTCGACCACTACGAAGGCCGCACCTGGCAGGGATGGCACCACCACGTCACCCTCGTCTCCGCGGCACACATCTTCCTCACCCTGCAACGCCTCGACCCAAAAACCCATGCGCCGGAATGACCCTCTACGCCGTACTCCGACGCCTGCAACTCCTGCTCGTCTACCTCATCGGCGCATGCCCGACCTGCCGAACCCCGTTCCCGCAACGGAAACGAGCCCGCCGACGCGGATCATGACAAAGCACTACTAGTCCTAGTGAGCCAGATGCGCTAACGCGGTCGTCACAGGCGCGCGACGATCGAGGCCGGGGTTCTCGACCCCGACATCGACGCCGCTCCAGTCGTTCCACTTCCAAGCCGTCGTTTGACCTTCGACCCCACCCGGCGCTCCAGCGGAACGCCCGCTGCGTCGCCGACGGCGACTACAGCGAGTGCCGGCCGACGCGCTGGACGCGGGTAGAGACCGAGCCAAGCGCGCTTTCTCGGCGGCATGAGAGAACGTTGCGTCGGCGAGATCCCGACTAGCGCTCATGGTGGTGATGCGGCCTCTGACACCATCATGAGCGCCAGCCGAGAGCTCGCGCCGCAGCGCTGGCCAGGCCACGGGTAACCCTGCGCGTCCGGCTGACATTGACGGCTATTTCAGGACGTGACGCCCTCGCCTCGGCATGCCCGCGCAATGGCACCAGGGCTTTCGTGCCCGCACCGAAGACATCACCGATCACCCCGACAACCGCGGCCGCGGCATCGTCGACACCGCCACCCGTATCGCTCGTGAGGGGCATCCTGGACGCCCGCATCATCGGTGCGGCAGTCCGCGAAAGGCTTTTCGACAGGCAGACCCTCAAGCATGTCTGGCACTGCACCGCCCGCTACGGGCGCCCCGACACCCGTCCCTGACGACCGTACGCTCACGCCGGCAAGCGGCATCGCGGAGGTTAACGGCAAGCTCAGGAACTCGACGGGCCCGGTGCCGGCCTCGAAAAACAGGCCGAGTAGACCGTGACTCGTAATGCCTTCGGGAAGTTGGTCTGCAGGTCGACGGTGTAGCCATCGGGAGTCAGCGCCCGCATGGTCCGCCTGCTGCCGACGGTCTTGTCGATCGGCACCTGATAGTCCAACTCTTTCCAGAACATCTTGATCACCTCGAGGGTTCCGACGGGGTCCGAGACCCGCTCCAGGCCGAGCTGATAGACGCCCTGGACGCTGTACCCGAGTTCGGTCGTCTTCCCGGCCTCGGGTCGGCAGGAGATCGGGCGCACCTGCGGCTTCTCGAGGGGCGTCTCGATGATGTCGGCGATGTCGTCGGCGTGTCTCTGCACTTCCGCCGTGGCGTCGCTCTCGGCCCGTACCTCCAGGTTGCTGACCGGCCGCGCGGGCTCCGCCTTCTCCGGCGCCGAGCAGCCAGCGAGGCCGAGCGAAACAGCGGCGGCGAGCAGAACCGCACGCGACAGGGTCTTCATCGGCGTTGTTCTCCGTCTGGATCATAGAAGCGGTGGACATCATCGATGATCGCCCCGGCCTCTCGCAAGGACCACGCGAGCGGCCGGATCACTCAATCCGCCGAGGCGAGCCCGGGGCCTCGCCGGCCTCCTCGGAGACGGGCGAGGGCTTCGTTAGGGTTTAGGAGGCCCGCGGAATCTCCATGCGAGAGCTATCCTGACCGGCCACGCCGGCCCGGTCGGGCAAGGGACGGCCGTCAAGCCCCAGGACCCGCAGACGATCTAAAGTGACCTACAGGCTGCCGCTCGGGACTCGCCCACCAGCGTCGGATTGCCAGCCGGGCCAGCGCAGGGTTTCGTAGAACCGATCGAGCGAGCCGCATCGGCCGGCAGGACCTGCACCGGGTAGGGCGCGGCGGCGACGGCCGCTGACACCTCCGGCCATGGTGATTGATCCACACGATCAGGCTGCCGCAGCCGATCCGTGTCCGACAGGCACCAAGCACGGCGGTAATGCCTGATCTGCGGCAGGACAGTGAGCCCGCGAAGCCACTCGCGCGACGGCAGCTACGGCGGTTACTCTCCTGCTCGTGCGCCGGGCAAAAGCAGATGGGAAAGTGCGCCACGCTGACGCTGAGCACCCGAGCAGTCTGGGATGAGCCGGTTCGAGTCCGGTAGCCCGGCGCACCCTGTCGGCGGCATGAGAATGATGGGACTAGGGCCTAGCCAAAGCATTTTCCTAGTAATAATCGGCGGGGTCCTCTGCGCGATATATGCGTTCCCCTATCAGCGTGGACACTTGCTGACTGCTCGAAGGATTGCTGTTTCAGGAGCTATTCTGGCCATGCCATCTGTGGTTCCAGCGGCACTGGCCCTAACCGCTTACCTCATGATCAAGCGTGAAGGATCGGATCGGCTACGCTGAGGGCCGCGCGGCTCTCGGTAAGAGCGGACGTGCGGCGCTCGATCACTCATGCCAGGCTATCGTGGACCGGACGAGTGCCTAGACGGATTAGTGGCCGCCGTGAGTACTCGACCGCTGATCAGAGCTTTAATGTGACCCTCGCGGGTTGGCGTATGTTGCGTGTAGCTGTCACGCTGATCGGCATGACTGGTGGACAAGACTCACCGACTGTCGACTCGCATCCCGCCCCGCAAGATATCGCTATGTACACGGCGGTTGCCGCCCGACGGCAACAATGGGACAACATGCTCTGGCAGGTGCCGACTCTGAGCTTAACCGCCCAGGCCTTTCTTTTCACGATCGCATTGGGCCATGAAAGCAGCCGGACCGCCAGAGTCATCGCGTGCATATTGTCGATCGTTATGACCGTACTTTCGATGCACCTTATGTCTCGCCACCGCCAAGCCGAACATACAGATGCTCACTGGCTAGAGGCATATGAAAAGACGAATTTTGGTCGATCATGGCATGGCCGCGCCTGGGCGGAGGCGCGCAACCGAGAGCCGGGTAGTGGCTTCTTGACCCGATTTAAGGGATTTGAAGTTTGGATGGGTGGACTGTCGGTATTCGGTGTCGCCGCAGTGGTAGTCCTCGTATTGACCCTCGCGCAAACTGACGCCCTGAAGTAGGGGTGTCTGGCACACTCAACTCGGCAGTTCAGCACGTCAGCTGCGGCGGGCAGGCGATCATCGATGGTTACGGGCTGTGGCAGGTCGGGGTGCACGATCGGCGGCATGTGAGTGCATCAACGGTTCAGTTGGAGTGTCAGCCCTCTGACGGCGCGAGGTCAATCATGAGGTCGCCATTGCCGAGCGGTTCGATATTATTTACCAGCCAATTTGTTCGCGACTCGGTTAATTGGAACCCATCGAATTCGTAGTCGGCGATGATTTCGAGGCGTCCGCTGGCGAAGACCCGTGAACCGGTCGCCACGTCTCTTGCCCAGCCCTTTGTCTGTACTTGGTACCGCTTAGTACTCCAGCAGGAGATCCGTTCTGACGTGCTGTGACGGTGTGGTTTTGTCCGTGGACACCAAGCAGCCACCGCTGAGTCTCGATGGTTGTGTGGACCCCGAAAACGGCGGTGGCTGCCGCCTACAGAGTAGACGCTCAACGATGGTCTGAGCTGTTCGAAGAGTTGATGAACCCGATCGAGGCACGGTTTGCCCGGCCGGAACCGCGGCATCGGGTCCGAGGCTTCGTGCGAGGGCTGCTGGCCCCGTTGCCGACGAAGAACTGCTGGACGATCGCGGAACACGCCGGTGACGAGGAGCCGGGTGGGATGCAGGACCTGATCGGCCGAGCCAGCTGGGACGACGCTCTCGTGCGTGCTGACGTCCGGGACTTCGTCGCCCGCCGGCTCGGGCATCCGGACGCGATTCTGGTCATCGACGAGACCGGCGACCTGAAGAAGGGCCGGCACACCGTCGGTGTCCAGCGGCAGTACTCCGGCACCGCCGGGAAGATCGAGAACTGCCAGCTCGCGGTGCACCTGTCCTACGCCTCCCCACACGGGCACGCTCTGCTCGACACCGCCCTCTACCTGCCGAAATCCTGGACCAGCGATCCTGAACGGCTGGCTGAGGCCGGTGTTCCCGACGAGGTCGGATTCGCCACCAAACCGCAGCTGGCCCGCCGGCTGATCGAGACCGCCCAGGCCGGCGGACTGCCCTGCCGCTGGGTCAGCGGCGACGAAGCCTACGGCGGTGACCCAGCGCTGGCCGCCGCGCTACGCGGCCAGCGCCTCGGCTACGTCCTGGCCGTCGCCTGCTCCCACCGCCTGCCCACCGGCCTCGGCATTCAACGCGCTGACCAGATCGCCACCGGTCTGCCCGACCACGCCTGGCAGCGGCTATCCGCCGGCGAAGGCGCCAAAGGTCACCGCTACTACGACTGGGCGTTCATCGCCCTGCCCCTAGCCGCCGACCAGCACGCCGGATACCACTGGCTACTGATCCGCCGCAACCGCAGCACCGGTGAACTGGCGTTCTACCGCTGCTGGTCACCCGAACCGGTCGCACTGCGCCACCTGGTCACCGTCGCCGGCCGACGATGGACCATCGAAGAGTCGTTCCAGGCCGCCAAGACCGAACTCGGCCTCGATCAACACCAGCATCGCCGCTGGACGGCCTGGCACCGCTGGACCACCCTGGTCATCGCCGCCCACGCTTTCCTCGCCGCCGCAACCACCCTCTGCACCGCCAACGCTGAGGGCCTGATCCCGATCACCGTCAATGAGCTCCGGCGGCTCTTCCATGACCTGGTCATCAAACCCGCAGCAAGCATCGCCGCCGTGATCACATGGTCCATCTTCCGCCGCCGCCATCAAGACGCCGCCAGGACCAGCCATTACGAAAGACAGGCCCTCACTGAACCCTGAAACGGATCTCCTGCTGGAGTATTAGCTCCGATAGCCACGGCGAACTCGACGCCTAAATGACGGCTACCTGTGTCAACGTCTCGGGGTGCACCGACGATCGGGCCCGTAAGCCCGTAGACGACCTCGTGCGGGCGGCCAGTCCGAACCGTCGCCATCTCGTTCGGAGCGTCGGGTCGAGCGGGCGTAACGACGCCACGCATTCGCACACCGATCTCACGGATCGGAGAGCCCGCCTTCAGGTTGGGGATCTCACGAATCATCCACTCCGCAAGGCGAACCCACATCGGATCATCTTCGCAGGAGTCCTGCCTACGGAAGGTCGAATACTGTCGACGCAGTCTCATCGGCTACGACAGGACGCCGGTCAGCGGCAGCGGTCACTGGCCTTGATGCGCGGCTGGCCCGAGCGCGGACAGCGGCTACTTGTTTCATAGAAGTACGACCGCGGCCCGGCCAGGCTTGGTCGAGGTGACCGGTGGGATCGCTCGCTCGCGGCTGTCCATCGCGGGTATTGGTGTGACTCTCATCTGGCACGCGCCTGCCGGTCACCGCGGAAGGTGACGGCTCCCGTCGTCAGCTTCGTCACTTGGCGTCCAGCTACGGCTGCCGCTGCGGCTTCGCGGTCGTTTCGCTCTCAGCCGGAACGCTGGTGGGGGCCAGGTGGGGCCTGCGGGGGCGGCAGTTGTCCGGCCGACGACGGGTCGCCGCGCCATCGGTCCACCATCCGGCGCCAGGGGGAGTCCGAGCTCCCCGGAGCGGCGCTGCGAACGCGCAGGTCTCCGAACAACGTCATCCCGTGCACGCGCACCACGGGCGTGTTCGGCAGGCGTGGCACCGCAGCCAGCTCAAGCCGTCGGTCGCCGAAGATGGTGAATCCCGTCAGATCCGCCTCGACGCCCTCTGGCACGATCACCTCGATATCGCCGAAAACAGTCCGACCTTCGATCCGGACCTCCGCTTCGCTGCAGGCGCTGTCCCTCAAGTCGAACGTCACGTCACCGAAGACCGTGATCCCGCGATTGCGCGCGCGGAGCTGCCAACGGCCTCGTGTTCGGACGTCGCCGAAAACACTGAACGCCGGCGGCGACGCGGTGGTGGCTCCGACGATCGGTGACTCCGCAGGGAGTCCCTGCAGGGCCGCCTGCATCTGCGCGCGGGATCCGGCTGCGAGGGCGGCATCGACCCGGTCCGTGAACTCCGCCAACGTCAGAAGGCCCGCGCCGACGGCGCGTTGCAGGGCATCCACGACTTGCTCTCGTTCGTCGTCAGTCGGCATGCCGTCGTCGCGGTGAACGGGCTCGCGCTCAGGTACCGGCAGAATCTCCACACCCGCACCATAGCCATGATGGACAAGGGCACTGCGGTCGATCAACAGGCGGCCGGTCCTGGGGCGGAAGCGATCCCCGGCGGGTCCGTCGACGGCATCCCCTCGCCCTTCGAACGGGCTAGGGTCGAGCATGGTGGTGACGAACGTGTGGCGCAGCATGTGCGGGTTCTTCGCCCCGCATCTCGGCTGAGCGGCTCGGTCAGGAATCGGCGAAGGCGGCGAGGTGGCGGTCGCGGGCCTGGGTGAGGTGCTGCCGCATCGCCGCCTCGGAGCGGTCCGGGTCGTGGCCGGCGATCGCCTCGGCGAGCGCGCGGTGCTCTCGCTGGGTGACCGCGGTCTGCGCGTACGGGAAGTAGCGTCGGTGCAGATGCAGGTGGGCGTGCAGCCGGGTGAACGCGTCGAGCAGCAGCGGGCTGGCTGACGCCTGCGCGACGAGGCGGTGCAGTTCGGCGTCCTGGGCGGTGAAGGCGGCGTGCCACGCGCGTTCGTCGCCGCTCTCGGTGATCGTCTGGGTGGCCTGCTCGACGAGCTCACGCCGCAGGTCGTCGGTGGCGTGGGTGGCGGCGCGACGGGCGGCGGCGCACTCCAGCAGCAGGCGCATGTCGAACAGGTCGGCGAACTCGTCGCGGGTGAGCAGCGGGCTGACCGTGTAGCCGGCGAGCGCGCGTTTGCGGACCAGCCCCTCGGACTCCAGCCGGGCCAGCGCCTCGCGCACCGGCGTGGGGGAGACCTCCAGCTCGCGGGCCAAGGCGTCGATGTTCACCCGGTCGCCGGGGGCGAGGTTGTGCTCCAGGACGGCCGAGCGCAGCGTCGCGTAGACGTCCTCACCGAGGGTGGAGCGCTTCACGCTGCGAAAAGACGTCATGGCTTGACTCCTGTGGAAGACACCGGGTAATCATCTACGAAAGATCCTATAGGATCCACGAAACCCGAGGGAGGGCCGTGCCCGTCATCACCCACGCCGAGGCGTACCTGGTCGATCTTGAGGTGGAGACCGTGCGCACCGACGCTCTCCAGACCTTCGTCAAGCAGGAAACGATCTTCGTACGGATCAGCACCGACGACGGCGGTGAGGGGCTCGGGTACGGCTACACGATCGGCACCGGTGGCACCGCCGTGCTCGCCCTGCTCCGCGACAACCTGCTGGCCCGGCTGACAGGGCAGGACCCGCGGCGGGTCGAGGCGATCTGGCGTGACCTGTTCCTGACCACGAAGGCCACCACCGTCGGCGTGATCACCTCGCTGGCCCTCGCCGCGATCGACACCGCCCTCTGGGACTGGCGCTGCCGTGACGCCGGCCAACCGCTGTGGGTGCTCGCCGGCGGCGCGAAGGACCGGATCCCGCTCTACGACACCGAGGGCGGCTGGTTGCATTTGTCCACCGAGGACCTGGTGGCCGGCGCGCTCACCAGCCAGGCCGTCGGCTGGCCCGGCATCAAGATGAAGGTGGGCCGCTCCCCGGCGCAGGACGCCGAACGGCTCGGCGCGGTGCGCGCCGCGGTCGGGCCGGACTTCGACGTCATGCTCGACGCCAACCAGTCGCTGACCGCCGCGGACGCGATCCGCCGGGCCCGGTTGCTGGAGCCCTACGACCCGTACTGGTTCGAGGAGCCGCTGCCGGCCGAGGACGTGGCGGGGCACGAACGCCTCGCGCAGGCGACGTCGATTCCGGTCGCGGTCGGCGAGTCGATGTACGCGCCGGGCCAGTTCGCCGAGTACCTGCGGCGCGGCGCGGCCGGGGTGATCCAGGTGGACGTGGCCCGGATCGGCGGCATCACGCCGTGGCTCAAGGTCGCCCACCTGGCCGAGGCGGCGAACGTGCCGGTCTGCCCGCACTTCCTGATGGAACTGCACGTCAGCCTTTGTTGCGCGGTCCCGAACAGCCGCTATCTCGAGCACATCCCGCAGCTGCGCGCGATCACCCGCAGCGACATCGCGATCGTCGGCGGCCACGCCCTCGCCCCGGCGACACCCGGTCTCGGGATCGACTGGGACCATGACGCCATCGACGACCGGAGGATCGCGTGAATCCGACGGAGAAGGTCAAAATCGGTCAGGGGTACGTCACCCGGCTCGGACTCGGACTGGCGCCGCTGGGTGGACTGTTCGAACCGGTCGGTGACGATCAGGCCCGGCGGACCGTGGACCGGGCGTGGGAGCTGGGACTGCGCTTCTTCGACGTGGCGCCGCTCTACGGCAACGGGCTGGCCGAGCGCAGGGGCGGCGCGGCGCTGGCGGACCGGCCGCGTGACGCGTTCACGCTCTCCACCAAGGTGGGCCGGCTGCTGCGCCGGGGCGGCACGGACGTCCAGGACATCTGGGCCGAGTCGAGCGACCTCACCCCGGTCTTCGACTTCAGCAGTGACGGCGTGCGCCGATCGTACGCGGAAAGCCTGTCCCGCCTGCGGACCGACCGCGTCGACATCCTGCACCTGCACGACCCGGACGACCATCTCGACCAGGCCGTCGCGGAGGCGCTGCCGGCCCTCGCCGAGCTGCGCGACCAGGGCCGGATCGGCGCGGTGTCGGCCGGGATGAACCAGGCCGAGGCGCTGGTCCGGCTGGTCCGCACCGGGTTGCTGGACGCGGTGCTGCTGGCCGGCCGGTACACGCTGCTTGACCAGTCCGGCGCGGCCGAGCTGCTGCCGCTCTGCGCCGAGCGGGGGGTCGCGGTGATCGCCGCCGGGGTGTTCAACTCCGGGCTGCTCGCCGATCCCCGTCCGGGTGCCCGCTACGACTACCTGCCGGCCGACGCCGCGCTGGTCGGGCGCGCGCTCGCCATCCAGGCCGTGTGCGAACGTCACGAGGTGCCGCTGCGCGCTGCCGCGATCCAGTTTCCGGCGGCACATCCCACGGTGACGAGCGTGCTCGTCGGCGCCCGCAACCCCGGCGAGATCGAGGACGCGGTACGGATGGCAGCCGTGCCGATCCCCGCCGAACTGTGGAGTGATCTCCGCCGGGAAGGGCTGATCGAGTGATCATCGACGCGCACCATCACCTGTGGACCGCCGACTACCCGTGGTTGCGGGATCCCTCGCTGGAGCGGATCCGCCGCGATTACACGGTCACTGACCTGCGCGCCGTCATTCGGGGTACGGGCGTCGACCGTACCGTGCTGATCGAAGCCGGACGGTGCGACGCTGCCGAGACCACCGCGTTTCTGCGCCTCGCGCAGCAGACGCCGGAGATCGCCGGCGTCGTCGGCTGGGCTGGCCTGACCGATCCGGATCTCGCCGCCACCATCGAGCGGCATCGTGGGAGTCCCAGCGGGCACCTGCTCGTGGGCATCCGCGACCAGGTTCAGGCCGAAGCCGACGATCACCTGGACCGGCCCGACGTGCGCGCCGGACTCTCCACGATCGCGGCCGCCGGACTGGTCAACGAGCTCGTGGTGCGCACCGCGCAGCTGCCGTCGGTGGCCCGGGCCGCCGTGGCGCTGCCGGAGTCCACGTTCGTCCTCGACCACCTCGGCAAGCCGGCGATCGCTGCGGCCGGACTCGCCGCGTGGCGGGAACTGATCACCCCGGTCGCCGCCCTCCCGAACGTCGTGGCCAAGCTGTCCGGCCTGGTCACCGAGGCGGGCTGGACCTCCTGGACACGCGGCGACCTGCGGCCGTACGTCGAGACCGCGGTCGAGCTGTTCGGCACGAGCCGGCTGATGTTCGGCTCGGACTGGCCCGTGCTCGAGGTCGCGGCCACCTACACCCAGGTCAAGGATGCCCTGGCCGACCTGCTCGGCGGCCTGCCCGCGGACGTCTTCGGCGGCACCGCCATCGACACCTACCACTTGGAGTTGACGTGAGGTATCTGCGAGTCGGACCGGCCGGCCAGGAGCGCCCGGTCGCCGGGAGCGGCGGCCGGTTCTACGACCTGTCCGCGGTGACGGCCGACATCACCGGCGCGTTCCTGGCCGCGGGCGGCATCACCACCGTCGACGGGCTGCCCGAAATCGACATCAGCGGCGAGCGCCTCGGCGCCCCGATCGCCCGGCCCGGGGTGGTGCTCTGCGTCGGACAGAACTACGCCGCGCACGCCGCCGAGTCCGGCGCCGAACCGCCGCGGGTGCCGATCATGTTCTACAAGGCGCCCAACACGGTCGTCGGCCCGCAGGACGACATCCTCATCCCGCGCGGATCCCGGCGTACCGACTGGGAGGTCGAGCTGGGCGTCGTGATCGGGCGTACCGCGCGCTACCTGGACTCGCCCGCGGACGCCGCAGGGCACGTCGCCGGTTACGTGCTCTCCAACGACGTGTCCGAACGTGATTACCAGCTCGACCAGTCCGGCGGGCAGTGGTCCAAGGGCAAGTCCTGCGAGACGTTCAACCCGCTCGGCCCGTGGCTCGTCACGCCGGACGAGGCGCCCGGTCCGTTGCGTCTGCGCAGCTGGGTCAACGGCGAGCCCCGCCAGGACTCCACCACCGCCGACATGATCTTCGGCGTCGACCACCTGATCTGGCACCTGTCGCAGTACACCGTGCTGGAGCCCGGCGACCTGATCAATACCGGAACACCGCAGGGGGTGGCGCTCTCCGGCCGCTTCCCCTACCTCACCGGCGGTGACGTGGTCGAGATCGAGATCGACGGGCTCGGGCGCCAGCGCAGCGTCCTGCGGGATGCCTCATGAAGATCGTTTCCCTGGGTACGCACGACGTCCGGTTCCCGACCTCCCGTGAACTCGACGGCTCGGACGCGATGAACCCCGACCCCGACTACTCGGCCGCCTACGTGGTGCTGCGCGCCGACAACGGGCTGGAGGGACACGGGTTCACGTTCACGATCGGGCGCGGCAACGAGGTCTGCCGTGCCGCGATCGACGCGCTCGCCCCGTTCGTGCTGGACCAGCCGGTCGACGACCTCGGCGAGTTCGCCCGGCGGCTCACCCACGACTCGCAGATCCGCTGGCTCGGCCCCGAGAAAGGCGTCGTCCACCTGGCCGCCGCCGCCCTGATCAACGCCGCCTGGGACCTCGCCGCCAAAGCCGCCGGCAAACCGGTCTGGCGGCTGCTCGCCGACATGACCCCGGAACAGATCGTCGACCTGGTCGACTGGCGGTACCTGAGCGACGCGCTCACCCCGGCCGAGGCGATCGACCTGCTGGAGGCGGTTCGTCCGGGGCGTGACGAGCGGATCGCGTATCTGGAGACCCATGGCTATCCGGCGTACACCACCTCGCCGGGCTGGCTCGGCTACAGCGACGACAAGCTGGTGCGGCTCGCCGCTGAGGCGGTCGCCGACGGATACCGGCTGATCAAGCTCAAGGTCGGCGACGACCTGGACGACGACATCCGGCGGATGCGGCTCGCCCGCGACACGGTCGGCGACGGCGTCCGGATCGCCGTCGACGCCAACCAGCGCTGGGACGTCGGGCAGGCCGTCGAGTGGATGACCGCGCTCGCGCCCTATCAGCCGTGGTGGATCGAGGAGCCGACCAGCCCGGACGACATCCTCGGGCACGCGGCGATCCGGCAGCGGCTGCGACCCGCCGGCATCCGGGTGGCGACCGGCGAACACGTACAGAATCGGATTGTCTTCAAGCAGTTGCTGCAGGCCGACGCGGTGGACGTGGTGCAGATCGACGCCTGCCGCGTCGCCGGGGTCAACGAGAACGTGGCGATCCTGCTGCTGGCCGCGAAATTCGGCCGCCCGGTCTGCCCGCACGCCGGTGGGGTGGGGCTGTGCGAGTTGGTCCAGCACCTGTCGATCTTCGACTTCGTGGCGGTGTCGGGGTCGCTGGGGGACCGCGCCATCGAGTACGTCGATCATCTGCACGAACACTTCATCGATCCGGTGGTGATCCGCGACGGCGCCTACCGGGTGCCCGCGGCGCCGGGGTTCTCCGCCGAGATGCGTCCCGAGACGCTGCAGCGCTTCGCTTATCCCGACGGCCCGGCATGGGCCTTGTGAGAAGGGCCGATCATGGACTCGTTCACTGACCTCGTCGCCGTGGTGACCGGAGGCGGTTCCGGAATCGGGGCGGCCGTCACGGCCGAATTACGGGAGCGCGGGGTACGGGTAGGTGTGCTCGACCTGAACCCGGGGGAGCCGGCCCCCGGCGTGCTGCCGGTGGTCGCCGACGTCGCCGACCGGGTGTCGCTGACGTCAGCCATGGCGGCCGTGGCGGAGGAGTTCGGCGGCGTCGACATCCTGGTCAACAACGCCGGGATCAGCGCCGTCGGCGGGATCGACGCCAACGACGACGAGGAATGGCACCGGGTGCTCGACATCAACGTGGTCGGGATCGCCCGGGCCACCAGCGCCGCCCTGCCCTACCTGCGCCGCAGCCGGGCCGCCGCGATCGTCAACGTGTCGTCGATCGCGGCCGGGGCGGGGCTGGTGCAGCGGGCGCTGTATTCCGCGTCGAAGGGTGCGGTGCATGCGCTGACGCTCTCCACCGCCGCTGATCTGGTCACCGACGGCATCCGGGTGAACTGTGTGGCTCCGGGGACGGTGGACACGCCGTGGGTGGCTCGGCTGCTCGCCCGCGCGGATGATCCGGTGGGGGAGCGGGAGCGGTTGGAGGCGCGCCAGCCGACGGGTCGGCTGGTGACGGCGCAGGAGGTGGCGGGGGCCGTGGCTTATCTGGCGTCGCCGGCGTCGGGCGCCACCACGGGCACGTCCCTGGCCGTCGACGGCGGGATGGCGGGGCTGCGGTTGCCGGCGCGCAGCTGACCGGCCGGTGACCCGCGGTGCCGGTGCGGCTCGCCGTCCACGACTCCGCGCAGCGCGGAGTCGTGGACGGCGACGATGGTCCCGGCCGCCCCTGTCACCCGGCGCTACCGGCGGCGGCCTTGACGATGACGTCGGCGACCACGCCGGCCTGAGTGAGGAACAGGGCGTGGCTGGCCGGCACGTTGGTGACATCCGCGCCGATCCGCTTCGCCATGTGCTGCAGCATCGCCTGGTCGAAGGCCCTGTCGTCGGTCGCGATGACGGCCCAGCTGGGCTTGTCGCGCCAGGCGGCGTTCTTCACCGGCGTCGCGAACACCTCCATGTTGATCGGCACCTGGGAGTCACGCAGGAACGCGGCATCCGCGTCGCTGGTGTCGGCCGCGAAGCCGGCCTTGAACTTGTCGCGGTTGATGAAGCCGAAACCGTCCTCGGCGACGTCGATGACAAAGTCGGGCGTGGCGGCGAACCCCTCGTACTGCTGGGCGGTGGTCTCGCCGGCGTCGGGCGCGAGCGCGGAGACGTAGACCAGGCCGGCGACCTTTGGGTGGACGCCCGCCTCGGTGATGACCGTGCCGCCCCAGGAGTGTCCGACCAGGATCGCCGGACCGTCCTGCTGGTCGAGCACGCGGGTGGTCGCCGCGACATCGGCCTCCAGCGAGGTGAGCGGGTTCTGCACGACCGTGACGCGGAAGCCCTGGGTGGTCAGGGCGTCGTGGACACCGCGCCAGCCGGAGCCGTCGGCGAACGCACCGTGGACCAGGACGACGTTCTTGATGGTGCTCATGGCACTTCCCTTCGTCGTACTGCTGTCTTCTGCATGCAATATATTGCACATTGGAGCGTGGCGGCAAGACGCGTATCGCCCCGGTCGACGACCGGGGCGATACGCGTTCTTCGATGTCGGGGAAGTCCCGCTAGGTTCCGAGGGCTTCGTCCGGGAGCCCGAAGTCGGCGCCCGGGTCGAGGCTCAACCAGTTGTCCCGGGCGGCAGTGGCGGCACTCTCGGCGTCGCCCGCCTCGCACAGATCGATGATCCGGTCGTGCAGCGCCACCGAGCCACGGCCACTCACCGACGCGAAACGCAGCCGCTCCAGCCGCCGCAGCACCGGCGTGAACTGCTCCAGGACCGTGCACAGGGCCGGATTGCCGGCCGCGGTGACCGCGACACCGTGGAACTCGTCGTCCGACGCGATCGCCGCGTCGACGTCGTCGGCCTCCAGCGCCGCCGCGAATCGGGTGTTCGCCGCCCGCATCGCGGTGATCTCCGCGGCGGACAGCCTCGGCACCGCCTCCCGCACCGCCAGCTCGTGCATCGCCGCGGTCACCGTCTGCGCCGCCCGTGCCGCCTGCACGTCGAGCGGGCTCACCATCGTGTAGCGGCCCGGTTTCGTCAGGACGAGCCCGGCCTCCTCCAGCCGGGTCAGCGCCTCCCGCACCGGCGTGCGGCTGACGCCCAGCCACTGCGCCAGCTCGGCGTCATTGAGCCGTTCCCCCGGCTGCAGCGTCCCGTCGACGATCGCGTCCCGGATCGAGCGGTAGGCGTTGTCCCGCAACAGAGCTCGGGAGATCACACCAGTACGCTGCGGAATCGGCATGCAACATATTTCACACCGCATAAAGGATGAGGTCAACGAGGCCCACGCCACTCGGGTCGCTCGTCTCGTCCAGCCGGTGACCGGTGTGATCGGTGGCGGCTCGGCAGGCGGCGTGGGTCGTTGCATCACGGTGGCGCGACGGGGTACATCCGCTGTATGGCTGCGACTCGACTACTCGCGCAGATGACCGTCGCCGACCTTGAGGCCGCCATCCGGTGGTACACGAGACTCTTCGGCCGCGAACTGGACGCCCGCCCGATGGAGGGCTTGGTCGAATGGCACCTGGCGCCGACCTTCGGTGTGCAGGTGTGGGCGGACGCCGAACGCGCGGGACGCTCCACGATGGTCATCACCGAGTCCGACCTGGACGCGCTGGCCGACCGGTTGCGGCGTGCCGGCGTCGACCACGGTGGCATTCAGAAGGCGACCTCCTCACGCGTGCTCCCGGTGACCGACCCGGACGGGAACAGCATCGTCTTCACGGGGAACTAGCACGGCAGTCATCGCAGGAGAAGGTTGAGCAGCACGGTCAGCCCGATCGACAGCAGGATCGACACTGCGATCATGCCGAGACAACCGAGGGGCCCGCCGAGGACCCGGACTTGTGTGTTTCCGATGCGCATGGTTGTCCCACTACCCGTTCCGGGCGCTCACAAGCCGAGCGGCATCGGCGAGGGCGGCGGCCCGGACGTGAGCAGGGCGGTCAGCGGGGTGGCCAGGTCGCGCGGTGAGAACAGGTCGGATCCGGTGTAACCGGTGATCTCGGGGAGCCGCCACCAGCGGAACGCGGCGATGAGTTCGGCGGCGAGCTGGGCGTCGGTGAACTCGCCGCGTGGCGGGAAGTGCGGGGTGCGGACCAGGAAGTAGTCGTTGACGATGCCGTCGCGGCCGGGTGCGATGTGCGGGTCGACGACCACCTGGTGCCAGACGTGCGGCGGGTCGGCGGTGAGGGTCAGGCCGGTCTCCTCCCGCAGCTCGCGGCGCAGGGCGGAGAACGGGTCCTCGCCTGGTTCCACGCCGCCGCCGGGAGCGGCCCAGACCACCGTCGACCCCTCCGGGACCACCGGGTGCGGGAACTCGAATCGGCAGAGCAGGACGCGGTCGTCCTCGTCGAGGATGATCGCGCGGACCGAGGTCCGCAGGTTCAGCGTCATGGCAGGCTCCTGATCCGGTACGCGCGGTACCGCGAAACGACGGGCGGGCCGGAGCACACAGTGTGCTCCGGCCCGCCCTGTGCGGAGGTCAGCCGGTGCGGCTCACGTCAGCGGGTGCGGCTCACGTCAGCGGGTGCGGTAGCGGATCACGTCGGTGCGCAGGACGTCGCCGGACACCTTGACGATTCTGACGGTGTGCTTGCCGGCGCGCAGGCCCGCGACGCTGAACACGGTCTGCTGGGTGGCACGGGTCGTGGCCTGCAGGTTGACCCGCTTGGCGAGTTTGCCGTCGATGAACACGTCGGCGAGACCCTGGTCCGGGCCGGTCGCGGTGATCCAGTCGACGCCGGTGCCGTCGAACGTGTACGAGACCGCGTCACCGTTGCGGGTGGTGGCGTGCACGTCGTTCAGGTGGTCGCCGCGGAACGTGAAGTCCAGCTGCGCCTCGCCGAGCGGGAGTCCGGCGAGGTACGCCGCGCGCAGGGTGACGGTCGAGCCCGACAGGGTGTAGTCGGTGCCCGCCTTCAGTGCGGCGCCGGCGCGGGAGACGCCGGTGAACTCGCTGCCGTCGCGCTGCAGCTTCACCGTGACGTCGGCCGGGGCCTTGCGGTCGAACGAGGCCGCCGGCGGGTCGAGCAGGCTGGGCTGCTGCACGTCGATCCGGTCGAGCAGCATGAACGAGCCGGACTTCTTGACCGCCATCAGGGTGTGGCTGCCGTTGGGCAGGTCGTTCACCGAGAAGACGGTCTGCTGCGACAGCCGGGGCTGACCCTGCTCACGTCCGGTGTTGACGGTCTTCACCAGCTGGCCGTCGAGGTAGATGTCGACCTCGCCCTGCGAGGTGTCCATCTCGGTGATGTACGAGACGCCGGTTCCGGTGAACGTGTACTGGAACGAGTCGCCGTTGCGCTCGGTGTAGTGCACGTTGTCGTTGTAGTCGCCGAGGCCACGGCCGGTGCTCTGGGACCAGGTCCCGGCGTACGAGATGCCGGGGTCGGTGTTGTCGTGCACGATCGTGCGGACCGGGCCGCTGGCCGGCGGCGCAGAGACGGCGCCGGTGTCGGTGACGGTCACGGTGAGCGGCTGCGAGGTGGCGGCGACCTCCTTGCCGTCGTTGCGGGTCCACTCACCCTGGTATCCGACGCGCAGGGCGTCGTCGTTGACGGCGATCCGGGCGCCGGCCTGCGGGGTGACCTTCAGCAGGCGTACGCCGTGAATCGGCACCGTGGCGGCGGTGAACGAGGCGGGGAAGCGGCCGAGGTCCTTGCGGGCCCAGAGGTCACGGACCTTCGCGGCGCCGGTCAGTCCGAGGTCCGCGAAGTCGACGGTGATGTCCTTGTCGGTGCGGCCGAGGTTGAACAGCGCCACCGTGTAGCTGCCGTCCGGGTTCAGCGCGTACCAGGTCTGCTGCTGGGTGGAGGTGGACACCGGGCGGGCCGGGGTGCCGGCCTGGTCGACCGCGATCACTTCGGGGTTGGTGAGCAGGCTCAGGCCGTACTTGTCCAGGTTCGTCAGGTCGTTGCCCAGGTAGAGGGGTGCGGCGGAGATGGCCCAGAGGGTCATCGCGGTCCGGCGTTCGTCTTCGGTGAGGCCGTCCATGGTGCCGTTGCCGACGTTGAGCGAGTCGAGGTCGTTCCAGCCGCCGTTGCCGCCGTGGCGCCACCAGGTCTCCAGGCGCGGGAAGAGCCGGGCGATGTTCTGCCACTGGGTGAGTGCCTCGTGGGCGCAGTAGCACTCGACGTCCCAGTCGATGCGCCAGCCGTTGGCCTTGGACCGCCAGTAGCCGGCGTAGTTCGGGTCGAGGGCCCAGGACAGCTCGAACCAGATCTTGTGCTTCTTCAGCGCCGACGACCAGGCGGCGACGTCGTCGCGGGCGTCGAGCGAGAGGTCGCTGATCCCGGAGCCGGGCGTGACGCTGTCGAACTTGACGAAGTTGACGCCCCAGTCGGCGAACATGTCGACGATCGAGTCGATGTACTTCTGCGAGCACGGGTTGGTGAAGTCGAGCCGGTAGCCGATGTTCCAGTAGTCGGCCTGCTGGATCGGCTGCTTGACGATGTCGTGGGTGGTGCAGCCGGGGGCGCCGGCGATCGGCAGGCTCGCGTTGTAGACCTCGGGGGAGATGCCCGGGATCGTGTAGAGCCCGAACTTCTGACCGTTCTTGTGGACGTGGTCGATGACCTTCTGCAGGCCCTGCGGGTAGAGGGTGGCGCTGGGCTTGGGGCGGCCGTTGGCGTCGAACCCGTCGTTCCAGGCGGCGTCCACGTTGATGTAGTCGTAGCCGTACCGCTGAAGTTTGGTCTTCATCGCGTCGGACTGCTTGATGATCTGATCGGCGGTGATCCACTTACCGTTGCCGGAGTAGACCTGCATGCTGTAGCTGGACCAGCCCATGTACGGCTTCACGGCCCAGGGGTCGGGGGTCGACTCCTTGGCGGATGTCGCCTCTGAAGGGGGCACGGCCACGGTGGCGGCCCGGGCGTCCGGTTGTGGGCTGGGTTTCGGTGCGGCTTGTGCGGATTGAGCGCCCAGGAGTACGAGTAGCGCGGCGCCTAGAGCAACGGTTCTTCTCACAGAACCTCCTGTTGTGGGAGCGTTTCAGCGGGTCAGGACGCGACGAAAGACTGGATGCCGACGGTGGCGGCGCCGCGTGCCCATTCCTCGAAGGGCAGCGGCCGGATGGAGAGCGGGCAGGTGGCCGCGGCGCCGAACGCCTGGCGCTCGAAGCCGGTGCGGATGGACGGTTCGAACAGGTCGTAGGCGGCCAGGCCCTCACCGGAGACGACGATGCGGGCCGGGCCGACGAGGTTGGCCACGGCCGCGATGCCGCAGCCGATCGCGTCGCCGGCCTCGGCGAACACCGCTGCGGCGCGCGGGTCGCCGCTGCGGGCGAGAGCCACCGCGCCGTCCAGGGTGAGTTCCGGGCGGCCGGTGCGCTGGCGGGCCCGCTCGACGATGGCGTCGGTGCCGGCGATGGCCTCGACGCAGCCGCGCCCGCCGCAGTGGCACGCGGGACCGCCGGCGTCGACGCCGATGTGGCCGATCTCGCCGGCCACGCCGTGCACGCCGGCGACCAGCCGGCCGTTGACCACGAGTCCGCAGCCGATGCCGGTGCCGACGGTGACCAGAGCGAACGACTCGGCGCCGACGCCCTCGCCGAACCAGTGCTCGGCGGTGGTGAGCGCCTTGACGTCGTTCTCCACCACGACGGTCAGCCCGGTGGTCTGTTCGGCGAGCTCGCGCAGTGGGACGTCGTGCCAGTGCAGGAACGGTGAGTAGCGGACCAGTCCGGTGGCGCGGTCGACGTCGCCGGAGATCGCCAGCCCGAGCCGGCGGGTCCGGGCCCGGTGGTCGCCGGGCCCGTCCAGCAGGTCGCCGACCAGGCGGCCGAGCTCGGCGAGCACGTGGTCGACGTCGCGACCGGCGAGCGGGCGGTGAGCCGATGCCCGTACCCGTGAGGTGAGATCGCAGACGACGCCGATCAGCTCGTCCGCGGTGATCTTGACGCCGAGGAAGAATTCGCGGTCGGGGCGGATGGAGAGCGGGCTGGCGGGGCGGCCGGCGCCGGGGCCGGTGCGCTCGGTCGCGGCGAGTTCTTCGAGGTAACCGAGGTCGATCAGGGGCCGGGCCGCCTTGGTGACCGCGGCCTGCGAGAGCCCCAGTCGGCGGGCGAGCCCGACGCGACTGAGCGGGCCTTCGGTCAGCACCGCCGTGAGCACGGCAGTCATCGCCGGTGCGGCGGGTTCTGGCATGGCCCGAAAGGTAGGCGAGCACGTGATGGAAATCAATACTTGACGAAGGAAATTATTGAGCTTAGGTTTCGGCCATGTTTCCCGTGATCAAGCCGTAGGAGGTGGTGGCTGTGGGGTCACCGTCCCTGGCACCTCGGCGCAGCCGCTGGGGCCAGGCGCAGCGGTCGTGGCGTCAGCACTGGCAGCTGTATCTGCTGGTCAGCGTGCCGCTGGCCTACTTCGTCATCTTCAAGTACGTCCCGATGACCTTCAATGTCATCGCGTTCAAGGACTACAGTCCGGTGCTGGGCGCCTGGGACAGCCCGTGGGTCGGCCTGCGCAACTTCGAGCAGCTGTTCAACAACCCGGTGTTCGGCACGCTCGTCACGAACACCCTGATCCTCGCGTTCTATCTGCTGCTGGCGAGCTTCCCGGTGCCGATCCTGCTGGCGCTGGCGCTCAACGAGGTCCGCAACGGCTGGTTCCGGCGCACGGTGCAGATGGTCACCTACGCGCCCTACTTCATCTCCACCGTGGTGGTCGTCTCGATCACGATCCTGCTGCTCTCGCCGCGGATCGGCCTGGTCGGTGACGTCGACATCCTCGGCGACCCGGACTACTTCCGGCACGTGTACGTGTGGACCGACGTCTGGCAGACCGCGGGGTACTCGGCAGTCATCTACCTCGCCGCGCTCTCCGGCATCGACCCGGCACTGCACGAAGCCGCCAAGATCGACGGAGCCAGCCGGCTGCAGCGGATCCGCAACGTGGACCTGCCCGGCATCATGCCGACCGCGGTGATCATGCTGATCCTGGGCGTGGGAAACATGATGGCGATCGGTTTCGAGAAGGCCTACCTGCTGCAGAACAATCTGAACCTCGCCCAATCAGAAATCATTCCGACGTACGTGTACAAGACCGGCCTGATCAACGCGGACTTCAGCATGGCGACCGCGGTCGGGCTGTTCAACTCGGTGGTCAACCTCGTCCTTCTGCTGACGGTCAACTTCGTCGCCAAGCGGATCACTGGAAACGGACTCTGGCGATGACGACGCTCACCCAGGTAATGAGATTGCGGCGTACGCGCACGGCCGCCCCGAAAGTCCGCGAGCCGTTCAGCGACCGCGTCTTCATGATTGTCGTCAAGCTGATGCTGGCGATCCTGCTGGCGCTCGTGGTGATGCCGCTGATCTACATCGTCGCCAGCTCGTTCAGCAGTCCGGCGGCGGTCAACTCGGGTCAGGTGAAGTTCTGGCCGGTCGAGTTCTCGATCGAGGCGTACCAGTCGGTGCTGACCAACGCGGAGGTCCTGCGGGGGTACTACAACTCGCTGATCTACGCGATCGCCGGCACGCTGATCAGCGTCACGCTGACCGTGGCCATCGCCTATCCGCTGTCGCGCCGCACCTTCTACGGGCGCAACGTGCTGATGACGCTGCTCATCTTCACCATGCTGTTCTCCGGCGGGCTGATCCCGACCTACATGGTCGTGCACGACCTCGGCATGCTCGACACCCGCTGGGCCCTGCTGATCCCCAACGCGATCGGGGTCTGGCAGGTCATCATCGCCCGCACCTTCTTCGCCAACTCGGTCCCCGAGGAGCTCTACGAGGCCGCGGCGCTGGACGGGGCCAGCGAACTGCGGACGCTGCGGTCGGTGGTGCTGCCGCTGTCCAAACCGCTGCTCGCCGTTCTCGCGCTGATGTACACGATCTACCAGTGGAACACCTATTTCGACGCCCTGGTCTATCTCAAGGACCCCGATCTGTACCCGTTGCAGATCGTGCTACGGAACATGCTCCTTCTCAACACCGCCCGGACCGGCGCCGTGGACCTGGCGCAGCAGATGCATCAGCTGCAGCTGGCCAACGTCCTCAAATACGCGCTGATCGTCGTCTCCAGCCTGCCCGTTCTGATCATCTATCCATTCGTCGCGCGCCATTTCACCAAGGGCGTGATGGTGGGCGCGGTCAAGGGCTGACTTCACAACCAACGGATTGGAATAGTCGATGAAGCCTGTTTCTGCATTCAAGATAGTCGCCGCCGTCTCGGCCGTGGCCCTGGTCGCGGCCGGTTGCTCCGGCGGCGACAAGGAGGCCGCGCCGGCGGCCAAGATGGACGGCGACAAGGTGGTCATTTCGGTGCTGTCGCCCGCCGACTCGGACACCAAGCTCGACACCAACGCCATCACCACCATGCTCAGCGACAAGTACAAGATCAAGTTCCAGTTCCAGACCACCAACATGGACGGCGGGCCGGCCAAGGAGAAGCGCCAGATCGCCATCTCCAGCGGCGACTACCCGGACCTGTTCATGCTGATCCCCTGGGTCGACGCGTTCACCAAGACCGAGGTGCAGAAGCTCGGCCAGCAGGGCGTCGCGGTGCCGCTGGAAGACCTGATCAAGGAGCACGCGCCGAACATCCAGAAGGCGCTCGACTCCAACAGCGTGCTCAAGGCGATGTCGACGGCGCCAGACGGGCACATCTACGCGCTGCCGCAGTGGTCGGACTGCTACCACTGCTCGTACCCGAACAAGCTGTGGATGAACTCGGACTGGTTGAAGAAGCTCAACCTGCAGATGCCGAAGACGACCGAAGATCTCCGTACGGTGCTGAAGGCCTTCAAGACGCAGGACCCGAACGGCAACGGCAAGGCCGACGAGATCCCGATGACCACCGACCCGCGGGACAGCACGCTGCTCGGCTATCTGATGGGCGGGTTCGCGTACGCCCCGTACGGCGCCCAGAACGGCGTGCCGTCGCTGCTCGCGCTCAACGGCAACCAGGTCGTCACCCCGGTCGACAAGCCGGAGTGGCGCGAGGGCCTGAAGTACATCAACTCGCTCTACAAGGACGGCTTGATCGACCCGGCGTCGTTCACCCAGAACACCGAGGCGCTGCAGACTCTTGGCAACAACCCGTCGGCCGTACAGGTCGGATCCGTTCCGGTCCTCTGGCCCGGCATCTTCGTCCAGCTCGGTTCCAAGGACGGCCGGGACAAGCAGTACGACGCGGTGCCCCCGCTGACCGGGCCGCAGGGCAAGAGCTACACCGGGTACAACAACCCGACCTCGGTCGGCTACACCTTCATGCTGACGAACAAGTCCAGCAAGGAAGCGCGCGTCGCCGCCCTGAAGATGCTCGACTACATCTACACCGACGAGGGCCAGATCATCGTCAACGCCGGCCCCGAGGGCGTCGGCTGGGAGAAGCCGAAGGCCGGTGACGTCGCCCTGGACGAGTCGACGCAGGCGACCTGGAAGCCGCGGCTCAGCGCCGACGTGCCGAAGAACTCCTCGTGGAACTCGCTGGGCCAGTACAACTTCACCCTCGCGCTGCGCAACGCCCAGGCGGTGCCGAAGGACATCTACGCCGAGACCGGCCTCGAGCGGCGCCTGTTCGAGGCGACCAAGCAGTACGAGCCGCACGTGGACAAGGCGCAGGTCTTCCCGGAGGCCGAGGTCTGGGCCGACCCGGCCACCGTCTCCGAGCTGTCCACGCTGAAGACCAACCTGGACAGTTACGTCAGCCAGGGCCAGCTGGCCTTCATCACCGGCACCAAGAACATCGACACCGAGTGGGACGCCTGGGTGCAGGGTCTCGACGGGATCGGGATGAAGCGGTACCTGGAGCTCAACCAGCAGGCGTACGACAAGAAGAAGTGACAGTCCCGGAACGCCCGGCCGGTCCCGGTGACCGGCTGGGCGCCCCTTTCGTCGCGGTGTCCCGCCTCGTGCTGCGCGGGACACCGGAGCAGATCGGGTACGGGCTGGCCCGGGCCGCGGCCGGCGTCTACGGATCCGCGCCCCGCCCGATGCCGCCGGTCCTGGGACGTGCCCGGCGGCGGTGGTTCGCGGTGAACTGGCCGGAACATCACGAGCGCTCGCGGGGCATGGCGGCCGCGTTCGGGGTCGACGAGGATCCCTCGCTGTGCGTCGACGATCTCAACGGTATGCCTCTGGCGGGCGGGTGCTCGGCGGTGTGGCGCCCGCCGTCCGGCGCCGAACCCGCCGTGATCGCGCGCAACTTCGACATTCACGAATCGGTCATCGGCACGGGACCGCCGCCGGCCGGTCGGCGGCTCCCCGCGCTGGCCCGGCCGCACGTGGTGGAGATGCACCCGGACCGGGGATTGTCGTCGGTGGCGATCACCGGCAACAACCTGAGCGGCTGCCTGGAGGGGATCAACGAGGCGGGGCTCGCGGTGGTGGAGCTCGCCGACGGGCAGGGCGGCGAGCTCCGGCCGGCCGGTGGACCGCAGGCCGGCCTGGACGAGGCACAGCTGCCGCGGTTCCTGCTGGACCGGTGCCGGACCGCCGGGGAGGCGCGCGAGGCGTTGCACGGCGCGAAGCACTACACCCGGTACAGCACGTGCCACTTCCTGATCGCGGATGCGTCCGGCGACGCCTTCGTCTGGGAGCGGGAGGGCGACAACGTCGAGCACGTCGTGGATGCCGGCGCGGGGCCGCTGGTCGTGACCAACCATCTGCTCGCGCCGGACGCCGCGCCGGCCGGCGACTCACTGGCACGGCTCCGCCATCTGGCGCGCCGTACCCGGGGCGGTGACGGTGTGCATGACGCGCTCGACGAGGTCCGCGCCGAGGAGTTCGGTATCCCGGAGGCCGTCACCCTGTGGCGCAGCGAGTACCGGATGGCGGAGTCGTCGATGACCGTCCGGTTCCTGCTCGGCATCGAGGAGGGCCGGCGGTACAGCGCGCCGCTGACCGTCACGCTGTGACCGGCGAGTCGCGAATCTGATGGAAGGGCCCCGGCGCTAACCGGGCTCGTCGCGTTCTTCGACGAGGTGGTCGACGTGACGGTCGACGGCGTACCCCGGAAACGGCCCGATTCGCCTGTCGCGACCGTCATGAAGGACGAGTTCGGCGTCTCCTGACGTGTGCGCACAATGGGACATGTTCATCGCGATGATTCCCGAGGACGCCGCGGCGGGCGCCACCGCCGACTACTACCGGCAGCAACGCCAGGCGTGGGGGTTCCTGCCGAACTACGCCGGCGCGTTCGGCCATCGTCCCGACGTGGCGCAGGCGTGGAACGCTCTGAACGGCGCGATCCGCGGCGGGATGGACCGTCGCCGGTTCGAACTCGCCACCATCGCGGCGGCGCGGGCCCTGCGTTCGACGTACTGCACGGCCGCCCACTCGAAGTTCCTGCGTGACGTCTGCGGCGATGAGGCCTCGCTGCGGCGTCTCGCGGAGGCGCCGGACGGCGACACCCTCGATGAGCAGGATCGTGCCGTCTACCGGTTCGCGGCGAAGGTCGCGGTCGACGCGGCGTCGGTGGAGCAGGACGACGTCGATCGGCTCCGGGCCGCGGGGCTGTCGGACGGCGAGATCGCCGACGTGGTGTACGCGGTGGCCGCCCGCTCGTTCTTCACCCGTGTCCTCGACGGTCTCGGGGCCCGGCTCGACGCGCAGACCGCGAGCGCCTTCGACGCGGAGCTCTACGGCTCGATGGTGGTCGGCCGCGACGCCGCCGACAGCTAGGCCCTCTTTCTTCCGTTGCAACCAAATGGCACGCTCGCTCGTCTTGATGCTCATGAAACACAGAGAGGCCTCAGATGGCGCGCGGTGACGACGACTTCATCGCGTTCGCCCAGGCGAGTTCCTCGCGACTGCAACGCGCGGCGTACCTGCTCACCGGCGATCAGCACCAGGCCGAGGAGGCGGCGCAGGCCACCCTGGTCCGGGTGTACGCCGCCTGGGGGCGGGTCAGTCGTAAGGACCCCTATGCGTACGCCCGGACGGTGCTCACCAACCTGCTGACCGACCAGTGGCGCCGCCCGATGCGGGAGTACGCGACGGAGACCATGCCGGAACAGCAGACAGCTCAGGACGTCGCCGATGTGGTGTCGAAACGGCGCTGGCTGATCGGCGTTCTGCAGGCGCTGTCACCGCGGGAACGGGCGGTGGTCGTGCTGCGGCACTTCTTCGACGCCAGCGAGGCCGAGGTGGCCCGCGAGCTCGACCTGTCAGTGGGCACGGTGAAGAGCCTCAACTCGCGGGCCCTGGCGAAACTGCGCATCACGGCCGGACATGTGCCGCCGCTACGAAACGGGACGGAAGCAGGGGTAGCACTATGACGCAGCTGGACGACCTGAAGGACGCCATGCACTCACCGCCCGACTTCCAGCCCGCCGCGTTGGATCTGCAGCAGGTGATGGCCGCCGGGGGCCGGATGCGCCGGCGTCGCAGACTCGCCGTCGGCGGCGCGTCCGCGCTGACGGTGGCGGCGCTCCTGATCGGCGGCAGCCAGCTGGTCAACGCGGGCGGCCCGAACGGCTCCCTCCCGGCGGACGGCCCGTCGGGCATGGTCAGCGGTCCGTCGATGCCCCTGCCATCAGCGGGCAACTCCTCGGCGCCCGGGGTGCTCGGCACGGTCGTCAAGACCGGCCGGAAGGCCGACGGCCGAGAGTGGATCATCTACGTCGAGACGGTGGATCCGGATAAGCTGGACGAAACGATGACCCTGGTCCTCGGGCGCACCAGGACCGGCACCATCGACGACTTCCGCATCGAGATCGTGAGCAGCGACCCGGGAGCCGGCCGGATGGCGCCCGGCTTCCACGCGGTGCAGGCCGGCCGCCTGCTCAACGGCCGCACCACCCCGACCTTCGGCTACTACGTCGGCAAACCGAGCAAGATCACGGCACGGGACGCCGCCACCGGCAAGACCGTCGTGGCGAAGCGGACCGCCTGGAACGGCTTCGGACCGCCGGAGAAGGCGCAGATCTTCTGGTTCGACTTCGCCGAGGGGCAGCCTCCGGCCACCTTGACCGACCTCACCGCGTACGACGCCGGCGGCGCCACATTGCACACCGGCGGATGACGCGTTTTCCCCGGGGATGAGTACGTGGCGTCCACGGGGGGAACCTCGCATCGATGACGATGGAGCGCGGGGGTCGCCTTCGGGTCGACGAGGAGCTGGATCGGTTCGGCGGGCCACCGGGTCCGTACGCCGTGGTGTGCGTGGTGATGGCCGTGATCTGGTTCCTGGTCAGCCTGCCGTTCGACCGGGACGACGGCATGGCGGTGATGGTCGTCGACAGCGGGGGACGTGGTGCCGTCTGGGCACCGCTGTGGCTGGCTCTCGGGTGGGCGCACCGCAGGCGTACCGGAGCTGGTGGCCCTTCGTTTCCCACCGCCGCGGCGCGTCGCCGGCACGCCCGGCGGGGAGCGGTCATCGGCCTGGGTGTCGGCGTGCCGTTCTTCGGGGGCCTGATCGCTCTGTGCCTGGGCACCGGCCAGTCCTCGGGGTACGTCGTCATCTTCGCCGTCGTGCTGGTGGTCATGGCCGTGCTGGCGGTCCGGGCGTGGCTGCCGCGGAGTGGCGGTGCGTGACGACCCGCGTCCTTACGTCGCGGCCCGCCCGGACGACCGCCGTCAGATCGCGTCGGAATCGCGGCTCGCGGTCGTGGCGGAGGTGTCCGGCCGGGCCGGACGCAGGCCTCGATAGTCGTCGAGACGGCGCCGGTTGACCACGGTCAGCGCGATCAAGCCGGACCACAGGAGCACGTGCCCGATGCGTACCGCGATGTCGGTGACCGTATGGGAACCGACGGCCAGGAGGACGATCGAGAGAAGCAGCATCGCCGCGAAGAAGTAACGCGCCCAGCGGGGTCGCACCGCCGCCTCCAGCGCCCGGCGAGCCAGGTGGTCCACCCGGGCGTCGTCGGCGTAGCCGTCCCGGATCGCCCGGCGCACGGCGCGGCGGGTCTCCTCGCTCTCGCCTCGCAGGACACCGATGCCGATGTCGCCGCGACGCAACTGCACGATCATGAATCCAAGGCCGCACAGAATGAACACGACGCCGGCCAGCACGAGCACGCTGCTCATCTCAATCACCTCCGTGAATGCCGGAGGTGCCCACCGGGCGGCGCTTTCATGCGCGGTCCGCAAGTGTCTCCGGCTACCAGCGGGAATCCCTTAAAGCGGGTGATGTCGTGCAGTGTTCCTGCTGGTGGCCACTACGCTGCGGCACCCCGTCAAGGTAGGCGACGTCCACCGGCAGGGGCGGGCCATCGGTGACGTTGGTGGTAACGAACGTCTGCCACCTCCCGACGGTGGTGGTCAGGCCGGCCGGGCCGAGCGGCATGCGCCCGGCCGGGCTCTCGTGCGGCACGGCGATGCCGCCGGCGGCCGCGCGCGGCGGGACGGGCCTCACCAGCCGTTTTCGCGCGCGATTGTCCATGATGGATTCCTGCTGTGTGGCCCCGGATCCTGTGCAAATGATCATATGGCGTCCGGCCCCCACGACCTCCGCTATTCGATCATCATTACATCGCCATCGAGCGATGGCCGCGTGTTGTGCTCCTGAGGTTCGCCGACGGCGGAGGGCGCCCGGCGATCGGCGTTCCGCCGAGCCCGGATCTGAGGAACACATTCCATGAGGAACACAAGGGCCCGGGGGCGGGCCGCACTGCTCACCGCGGCACTGCTGGGAGCGAGTCTCGTTCCAGCAGGCGCCGCACAGGCCGTCGGTGGTGGAGCACCGGCCACGGACGCAGGGCTCGCATTCAGCGTCAAGATCACCTTCGGTGACCTGGTGCGCTCATGTACGGGCACACTCGTCAACCGCTGGTGGGTGCTCACCGCCGCATCGTGCTTCGACGACGGCAGCGGGGTGGCCGCCGGAGAACCGAAGCGGGCGACCACGGCGACGATCGGCCGGCTCGACCTGACCGGCACCGGGGGACAGGTCCGCACGGTGCGGGCCATCGTCCCGCATCCAGACCGGGATCTGGCCCTGGCCCGGCTGACCGACGAGGTCACCGGCATCACCCCGGTGACCATCTCCCCCACCGCACCGGCCACCGGGGAGACACTCGTCGCCGCCGGCTACGGCCGGACCGCCGACACCTGGTACCCGACCAAGCTGCACACCGGCGACTTCACGGTTACCGCTACCGGCGCCGGCACCCTCGACATCACCGCCGCCGACAAGGCGACGATCTGCAGGGGCGACGCGGGCGGGCCGCTGCTGCGCCGCACCGGCAGCACCTACCAGCTGGTCGGCGTGCACTACCGCTCGTACCAGGGCGGCTGCCTCGGTGAGACCGCCACCCGCCGCGACGCGGCGGAGACCCGCGTCGACGACCTGGCGTCCTGGATCACCACGACCGCGAAACTGCCGAACTCGCTGCAGGTCGGCGTCACCGACACCCGCGTCGCGGTACGCCAGGGCGACTACGGCACCCGGGTCAAGGACGGCGGGCTCAGCGCCAGCTGGACGAACCTGCTCGCCGACGCCAAGGACATCGTCGTGGTCGGCGACCGCATCGGTGTGCTAACCCACAGCGGTGCTGCGTACGTCAAGGACGGCGCCACCAGCGTGCCCTTCGTCAAGGTCTTCGACGGTGTGAAGAAGCTCGTGCTCTCCCCGAACCGGGTCGGCGTCCTGACCGCCGCCGGCGGCCTCGCCAAGGTCAAAGAGGGCGGCCTGAGCACCAGCTGGGTCGACGAGTACACCGGCGTGCACGATCTGGCGATCACTGACACCCGCATCGCCATCACCGCGGGCCTCAACCGCGTGATGATGATTAAGGAAGGTGGCCTCAGCGCCGACTGGCATGAGCCACTGATCCAGGTCGGGACCGGTCTGGAAGGCGTCACGCTTTCCGGTAACCGCGTCGGCAGGTATGGCTTGAACAGGTCCGCCCGGGTGTACGAGGGCCCGATCGACTGGAGCGGACGTACCTACGACCTGGTGTCCTCCGGCGCCAAAGAACTGGTCCTCAAGGACGACCGGGTCGGTCTGCTCACCACCGACGGCGTCGCCAAGGTCAAGGAAGGCGCGCTGGGCAACGAATTCGTCACCCAGTACACCGGCGTACGCGACCTCGACGTCAGCGGCAGCCGCGTCGGCGTCGTGACCATCGACGGTTCGGCGATTGCCAAACACGGCGGCCTCAGCGCCCTGTGGACCCCCGTCTGGTGACAATCACCCCTTCGTCAGGAAGTACACACCGATGCGTAAATCATTGAAGCTCGCCGCCGCCGCAGCAGGAGCCCTCGCCGTCGCCCTCGGCTTCGCCGGACTGCCCGCGACCGCCGACGACGCCGCCGACACCCCCACCTCCGTCGTCGAGGACCACAGGTACCCCGGCGCCGCCCGCATCCTCGCCGAGCAGAACGTCAAGCTGCTCACCGGCGACGGCAACATCCTGTTCGTCGACTGCGACACCCCGGTCACCGGCGACATCGGCTTCATCGAGGTCTACACCACTGAGATCGACGTCAACGCCGGCAACGCCCTCTGCTTCCGTGTCAACGGAACCAAGGGCCTGCTCAACATGGAGATCCCCGCCGTCTTCGAGATCCGCGGCGACGGCCAGAAAGAGGGAACCGGCCACGACATCACCGCCACCATCCGATCCGACGGCGAAGCCGCCCGCGTCGTCCCCGTCGACCCCGACGGCAGCACCCAGGTCGGCATCACCGAAGACCCGCCCCGGCCGCCGGCCACCCTGCTCCAGCTGAAAGTCACGGGCTGACCCCACTCATGAGAAGCACGACGGCCTCCGGCCGTCGTGCCCTCCGTCATGCCCCCGAACCGGAAAGGAGCCCCGAAACCATGACTTTGCGATGGAGACGATGGACCGCCGGCCTGGCGACCGTCGTGATGGTGACCTCGGCGTCCGCGGCGGTGAACGGCCCCGTGCACGCCGCGGAGACGGCCGTGGAACCGGCCGACCGCGCCGCGGTCGTCCAGATGTGGCAGAACGGCGGCGTGCTCGTCGCACCGGCCGCCGAGAAGGCACTGCTCGGCAGTGACGACGACGTCCGGGCGTTCCTGAACCAGGTCGATACGCTCCAGGCCCTCGACGACCGGATCATGGTGAACCGGGTCCTCGGCGGCGGCGGCCCGACCGTACGCGCCGAGGCGCAGAAGGCGCTTGACTCCGGCCAGTTGATCACCTTCCTGACCGAAGGCTGGCAGACCGCCCTGAACGTGGACCAGCGGGTACGGGTCAACCAGATGATGGCGGCGGGCGGCGCCCAGGTGCGCGCCGCCGCGCAGAAGGCCCTCGACGCCGACGCCACCGGACCCGAGGTCGAGGAGGTCGACGACACGCCGCAGGGCCCGCTGGACATCTTCCTGGCGTCGGGCTGGCAGAAGCCGTTCGAACTCGACCAGCGCATCAAGGTCAACCTGATCCTGACGAAGGCACCGACCGGTTCGAACGTACGCCGACTGGCCCAGCGGGCCCTCGACGCCGGCGATGTCGACGCGCTGACCTCCTTCCTGGACAGTCAGCACGCCATCGCCGCCGCCCGTGACGAGGAGGCCACCGCGATCACCGACCTGGTCGGTGCCGCCGAACGGGCCAGCGCGCGTTCCGCGGAACTCATCGAGACGGCCAAGGAGGAGGGTGCCAAGGCCGCCACGGCAGCCGCCGCCGCGAAGGCGTCGGCGCAGGAGGCGCTGGCCGCCATGCGGGAGGCCCAGGACAACGCAGAGGACGCCGCACGCGCCGCACGCCGGGCCGCCGACGCCGCACGCAAGTCCGCCGACGCCGCCGCACAGGCTATCCAGGCATCCCAGGCCGCCGTCGCCGCAGCCCGCGACGCCGCCGCGGCCGCCTCCCGCGCGGTCGCCGCCGCAGCGGCGACCCGGCGCGCCGCCAACCGCGCCTACAAGGCCGCCGCCGACGCCGCCCGCGACAAGAACAAGGCCGCCGCCGCGCTGACCGCGGCGTCCGACGCGGAGAAGGCCGCCGCGCTCGCGACCAGGGCCGCGGATGCGGTCGCCAAGGCCGAGACCGTCCTGGTCAAGGTCAAGGACGTCGTCGCGGCCGCCGACAGCGCCAGCGGCAACGCGGCTAACGCCGCCGCGGCCGCCGAGGACGCCCTCGCTCAGGCCCGCGCCACCGGTGTGAACGTCGCGGAGGCCGAAGCGGCCGCCCGGCGTGCCCGCTCCCAGGCCGCCCGCGCGAACCGGGCGGCCAGCGCCTCGGTCAGGTACGCGCAGGCGGCCGCGACCGCCGCCGGCAACGCCCGCGCGGCCGCTACCCAGGCGGTCACCAGTGCGCTTGCCGCCGCCAAGGCCGCCAAGGATGCCGCCGGTCATGCCGGCGACGCCACCAAGGCCGCCAACGCGGCGACCGCGGCGGCAAACGCGGCCACCCAGGCCGCCGACGCCGCCGTCACCGCGGCCAACAGCGCCTACGCCATCTACGAGGCGGCACGAGCGGTCGACGCCGAGCGGCTGGCGATCTTCACCGAGGACGGCACCGAGCAGGCCCACACCGAACTCGCCGCGTACCGGCAGTACCAGTCCCGCATCCGGTGGGACGCGCAGGAGGCCGCCAAGCGTAACGCCGAGACGAACCGGCTCATCGCCGAAGTCCGGGACCCGGCGACCGGCACGACGGCCGCCGTCGCCGCTGCACGCAAGGCTGCGCTGAGCCTCAACCAGACCGCTGGCCCATACACGCAGCAGGCTGCGGCGCGGGCCCTGGCCGGCACCGATGACGAAGTCGTCGAATTCGTCCGGACCGGGATCGACGTGGCGGCCGCCCGCGACGACCGCACCACCCTGGCCACGATGGCACAGACCGGCACCCTCGACCGGCGGGCGGCGGCCATCCGAGCCCTCGCGGGCTCCGACGCTGACGTCGCACGCTTCCTGGCCGAACAGAACTACCCGGAACGGTCCGTGGACGACCGGGTCGAGGTCAACCGGATCCTCGCCGAGGCGAAGACGAACGGGGACCCGGCCACGATCGAACACGCCCAGCGCGCCCTGGACGGCACCGACCAGGACCGCCGCGCCTTCCTGGCGACGGGACAGTTCGAGGCCGGTGCCAGCGACGATCGGGTCAAAGCCAACCGGATGCTGTCCAGCGAGGAGAGCGGCCCGGAGCTGCGCGCGGCAGCACAGATCGCGCTGGACGGTACGCCCGGCGCCCTGCACGAGTTCGTGACGACCGGCTGGTACGGCCCCGCCCAGAACGACTACGACGCGGTAGTGCACGAGCAGGAGATGCTCGCGCTGCTGGCACGGGCGTCCAATGCCGCCACCACCGCGAAGCAGAACGCCGAGGAGGCGCAGGCCGTCGCCGCGACGGCACGCGGCAAGGCCACCGAGGCGCAGCAGTGGTCCGCCAAAGCAGGTGAGACGGCGAAACTCGCGGCCACCTACGCCACCAAGGCCGTCCAGTCGGCGATCAAGGCAGAAGAGTCGGCCGTCAAGGCCGCGAAATCGGCGAAGACCGCCGTCGCCGCGGCCAAGGTCGCCAATCAGGCGGCCAGCGACGCCGCTCAGTCCGTCGCCGTCGCGCAGGCCGCGTACCGGCGAGCCCGGGCCGACGCGAACCGGGCCATCGACGCGGCCGAGCGTGCACGGGCGTCGGCGCTGGCTGCCGGCAAGGACAAGCAGGAGGCGCAACGGCTCTACAACGAGGCCGTGGCCCACGCCAACAAGCTGATCGACCAGGAGGTGCGCGCGGCCGTCCAGGCCGCCCAGGACCAGTTCGGGAACTGCCTGCGCGACGCCGGCCCTCTCCCCGAGTTGCAGAGGGAGTGCCTGCGGGTTTTCGAGCCTGCCAGCATCCAGCTCGGTCGCGCCACGAAAAACAAGGAGTTCTGCAACAAGTGGGCGCAGAGCGACAGCGTCTACTACCAGAACTGCGTCGCGGACACCTTCAACCCCAACTTCATGCAGAACCGGGCGATGGATCTCCTGACCGCCGCGGCGCTCGCGTTCAGCCAGTGGGGAACCCTCTCGATGGAGTTCCTCCTCGGAGTCGGGCTGACGGCAGTCTGCCTGGGCGGGCTCTGCTCCGCTGCGCTGGCGGCGGTGGGCGGCGCCGAGGCCAGCATGGGCATCGGCGGCATGTTCACCGTCTGGGCCGAGGGCGCGCTCATGCGGTACGCGGCCGGCGGTGTGTGGAGCGGGGTCTCCGGCGCCCGCCTTCTCGGGTCGATCAACGGCGCGATCAACAAGATCCGGATCCCGGCGATCCTGCAGCGCGTCAGCACACCGCAGAAGACGGTGCAAGCCAACTTCGCCCGGCTCGTCAGCACCCGCGCTCTGCCCTCCTGCCTGCGCAGGAACAGCTTCGTCGCCGGCACCCCGGTGCTGCTCGCCGACGGCACCACCAAGGCGATCGAGGACGTACGGGCCGGCGACCGGGTGCTCTCGACCGATCCCGCAACCGGAGTCACCGACGCGCAGACGGTCACCGACCTCATCACCGGCACCGGGACCAAGAACCTGGTCGAGCTGACCGTCGACACCGGTGACACGACGGCGACCGTCACCGCGACCGACGACCACCCGTTCTGGGTCGCGGACCTCGATCAGTGGCGCAACGCCGACGAGCTCACCGCCGGGCAATGGCTGCGCACCAGCGCGGGCACCTGGGTGCAGGTCACCGCGGTGCAGCACAGCACCCGGTGGACGACGGTCCACAACCTGACCGTCACGACGCACCACACCTACTACGTCCTCGCCGGCGACACATCCCTGCTGACCCACAACACCGATCCCTGCGAGGACTTCCCGTGGCAGGACATCGGCGGGGGCTGGTTCGAGAGCCCGGCGAGTCTGCTGTACGGCCCCGCATCCGTGCACGGTCACCGCATCAGACACCTGATGGCCCACATGGGTCCGGACCCTGACAAAGAGGTTCATACCGTCTTCGACATCGGCGACGACAACCTCTTTGCGGTGCTCGATGAGGCATGGCTGCGGCGAGGAGATGCCGTCTATCGGGACCCGCCGAACGCGGCTTTTCCCAATAAACTAATCATTCCGATGGACCGGGTGATCGGTACCCGGGGTGAGACGCACATCATGTTCATTATGAAGAACGAGAACGAAATCATTACCGCCTATCCGAAGACGAAACTCGACGGCTCCCGAGATGATCCGACCCGATGAAACCACCGAGGATCGCCTGCAAGATCTGTGGCCAGGACTGGCTCGTCCCGTATCGCAGCCTGCTGGACGGGTCGAGGTTCCTGCTGTGCCCCGAGTGTGACTCGGTGTGGCTGCCGGAGGACGACCCTGCCGAGCGGACGGAGCACTCGCTGACCACCGTGTTCGAGGGCTACGCCTTCATGCCCGGGCAAGTCGACTGGGATCTGATCGAGCCCGACCCCGACCAGCCCGAACGACGATGATCAGAGGCGAGGGTGCCCGTCACGGGCACCCTCGCCTTGCTCCTTCGACGTGTGGAGATGTGGTGAACGGGTTGAGCCAGACCAATTCCCCCATCCCTGGCGAACCGCCGATCCGCAGTAGCCACACGGCGGGCCGGGCCGAGGCGAGCTGCGGTAGCCACAGGTGTTCAGGAAAACGGTCGTCGTTCCTACGGGAGGAGTTCCGGCTCGAGCGGGGAGTCCGGGGTCACGGTGACCTCGATGACGGTGTCGCGGTAGCGGAGGCGCGTCCGGGTGGGCCGGTCGGCGTACACCCGGGCCTCGTGCAACCGCCCGTCACTCCAGCTGATGTCCACGGTGAAGCCGCCACGCGCCCGCAACCCCCGCACCGCGCCGTCGCGCCACGTCGACGGGAGGGCGGGGAGTAGCTCGATCTCCTCGCCGTCCGACTGGAGGAGCATCTCCGCGATGGCCCCGGTACCGCCCGCGTTGCCGTCGAAGGAGTAGATGTTCTGCTGCGCCCCGGCGATGCCGCCCGCCGAATAGCTGAGCAGGTTCGCCTCGCTCGCGTCGGCGATCAGCCGGGTGACGTGCTCCAGAGCGTTGTCACCGTCGAGCAGGCGGGCGTGGAAGGCGGCGAAGTTCGCCTCCGCCCACTCGGTCTGCTCCCAGCCGGGAGCCGCCTGGCGGCGTTCCAGCGTGACCGCGGCGGCTGCGGCCAGTGACGGCGTGCCGCGCGGCGTGATCTGCCGCTCCGGGAAGACCGCGCACAGGTGCGAGGTGTGCCGGTGCGCGGGATCGGCCTCGTCCACGTCGTCGAGCCATTCCTGCAACTGTCCGTGCCGGCCGATCCGGAACGGTGACAGGCGGTCACGCGCGGCCGCCACCCGGGAGCGCAACTCCGGGTCGACGTCGAGGATGGCCGCCGCCTGGCCGCAGATCCGCAGGATGGCCTCGGCGAACACCCGGTCGGCGGTGGTGCCCATCGCGATCGAGCAGGGCGTGCCGTCGGCAGCCAGATACGAGTTCTCCGGCGACTCCGAGGGGCCGGCCACCAGCCAGCCGTGCGACGGCTCCGGGGTCAGATAGTCGAGAAGGAACAGGGCGCAGGAGCGCAGGACCGGGTACGCCTGATCGCGCAGGAACCGGACATCCGGCCGGTACTCGTAGTGCTCCCACAGTTGCAGCGCCAGCCACGCCCCGCCGGTGACGTTCAGCCCCCACCCGATGCCCCGGCCCGGCGCGGAGTAGCCCCACGCGTTGGTGACGGTGTGCGCCACCCAGCCGTCCGCCCCGTACATCTGCTGTGCGGTGCTGCGGCCGGATGAGGCGAGGCCGGTGAGGAAGCGGAACAGCGGGGTGTGGCATTCGGCGAGGTTGGTGGACTCGGCCGCCCAGTAGTTCTGCTGCGTGTTGATGTCGAGGTGGAAGTCGTTGCTCCAGCCCATGCTGCTGGCGAACCCGTCGTTCCAGACACCCTGCAGCGCCAGCGGCAGCGGCGAGTCCGCCCGTGACCCGGCAATGGTCAGGTAGCGGCCGTACTGGAAGTACAGGGCGATCAGGTCGTCGTCGCGTTCACCGCGGGCGAGACGCTCCCGGCGTACGTCGGTGGGCAGGTCGATCGGAGTACCCAGGTCGAGTGACACCCGGCGCATCAGCCGCTGGTGGTCCTCGACGTGGGCGGCGCGCATCACCTCGTAGGGAGCGGGTTCCACAAGGGAAGGCGCACAGAAGGAGGTGCTGACCGTGACGAAGACGTCGACTACGTCAGCGCCGGTGACCGTGACGGTGTCGTCGGCGGCGAGCAGCGTCCCGCCGTCGATCACGAAGCGGACCCGGATCTCGACGTCCACACCCTGCTCACCGTCGCTGTGCAGGGTCTCGACGGCCCGGCCGCGGAACGCGAGACCGTCCGCGCCGCCGGTGAACGTGCCGGGCAGCACCGTGTCGTCGAGCGCGGCGGTGAAGCTGATCGCCGCCGCACGGCTCGCGGACAGGCGCATGGCGATCACGCCGTGCGGGTGTGAGGCGAAGGTTTCCCGTACGAAATGGGTCTGATTCTGATCGAACTCCACCGACGCGAGGCCGGTGTCCAGGTCCAGTTCGCGACGGTAACCGTCAGCCTGATCAAGGGCGAAGTCCAGGCGCAGGCGGGGGAGCGGCAGGTTCGTGCCGAACGACGTGGGCCGGCCGGTCAGGTGCTCGGCCGCCAGCCGCTGCGCCTCGGCGTGCTCGCCCTCGAACAGCAGCCGGCGGATGACCGGAATCGATTGCGCCGCGGCCGGGTTGACGTCGTGGTCGGAGGGCGCGCCGGACCAGGCGGTCGACTCGGAGAGCCGGATGATCTCGGTGCCGACGCCGCCGTGGACCATGCCGCCGAGCCGGCCGTTGCCGATCGGCAGCGCCTCGAACCAGCGGGAGGCCGGGCGGTCGTAGAGGAGGCGCGTCACGCCAGCAGGTCCCGGAGCCAGGGCAGCTGGACCGGCGCCTGGAACGAGCCGCCGCCCTCGTGCCGGTTGTAGGGCCAGATCTGCATCTGCTTCGGCCCGGCGTAGCGGTTGTAGGCGGCGTACACGGTGGACGGCGGGCATACGTCGTCCATCAGCCCCACGGAGTAGAGCGCCGGGGCGGTGGCCCGCGCCGCCAGATGCACCCCGTCGAAGTAGCCCAGCGTCGCGAAGACCCGCTCGACCAGGTCCCGGTTGGTGGCGCAGAAGACCGAGAGCTCCTGGTACGGGTAGGAGTCGGTGATCTCGGTGGCCCGCCGGAAATGGGTCAGGAACGGCACGTCGATCAGCGCTCCCCGGACCCGCGGGTGCAGACCGGCCACGGCCTGCGCGATGCCACCGCCCTGACTCGCCCCGGCCACCACGATCCGGCTGGCGTCTACTTCGGGGAGGGTAGCCGCCAGGTCGACCGCCCGGACGGCGTCGGTGAACAGCCGCCGGTAGTAGTACTGCTCGGGGTCGAGTACGCCCCGGGTCATCAGCCCGGAGTGGTGCGGTGTGCTGTCGCCGGGCAGGTCGGGAGTGTCACCGTCGCCCTGGCCGCGGGAGTCCATCACCAGCACGGCGTATCCGGCCGCCGGCCAGAGCAGCCATTCGTGCGGACGGCCGCGCCCACCGCCGTACCCGATGAATTGCACGACGCAGGGGACCGGGCCGGTGGCGGAGGCGGGCACGAGAAGCCACGCCGCCACGCGCTGCCCGCCGTGACCGCTGTAGCGCACGTCGAACACGCGCACTCCGGGGAGCAGCGCATCGACCGGAGTCAGCTCTGCCGTGAGGTCGTGCTCGCGCGCCTCGGTCAGCGTGCGGGCCCAGAACTCGTCGAAGTCGGCCGGTTCGGCGAGCTCGGGACGGTAGTCGCGCAGCTGGTCGAGGGGGAGGTCGAACATGGCCATGAGGATCAGCCTTTCCTGTCAACGCGGACGAGGTGCACCAGGACGCTGGCGTGGTCACCCTGCGGAAAATCAAGATCAAGACCCGACTGCCGGAGTACGGCCCCCGAGTGCACCGCTCCCGTGTCGGTGTCCCGGTACTCGGCTGCGGGGTCGATTCCGGTCAGCCGCAGCGGCGCGGGGTCGTGGCCGAACGGCCGGGACGGGCACCAGGCGAGCAGGACGAACTGGTCTTCGTGGGCGTACCCGACCGCGCTGAGCGTGCCGTCACCGGTCAGCCGGTGGGCGGCGCCGTGCTGGACCGCCGGCCGGATCCGCTTGTAGACCTCGATCAGCTCGGCGGCCTCCTTCAGCTCGTCCTCCGACCACGTGGTCAGGTCACCGCCGATGCCCAGCGCGCCGGCCATGGCGACGTGGAAGCGGAACCGCAGCGGCGTCCGGCGGGCGGTGGCCACGTTCGGGCTGTCGGTCACCCACGCGCCCATGACCTGCGCGGGGAAGAGCTGGCTGAACCCGTGCTGGATGCCGATCCGGTCGACCGGGTCGGTGTTGTCCGACGTCCACACCTGGTCGGTGCGGGCGAGGATGCCGAGGTCGGCCCGGCCGCCGCCGCCGGAGCATGCCTCGATGCGCAGGCCCGGGTGGTCGGCGCGGAGCCGGTCCATGATCTGGTAGACCGCGCGGGTGTGGTCCAGCCACAGCCGGTCCGGGTCGGCGTGGCCCGGCCAGCCGGCCTCGGTGAACGCGCGGTTCGCGTCCCACTTGAGGAAGTCGATGTCGTTATCGGTCACCAGCCGGTCCAGCCAGGCGTGCGTCCAGGCGGCGGTGTCCGGCCGGGCCAGGTTGAGGACGAGCTGGTTGCGCATCTCGGTGCGCCCGCGGTGTGCGGTGTGCAGCACCCAGTCCGGGTGCGCCCGGTAGAGGTCGGAGTCCGGGTTGACCATCTCGGGCTCGACCCAGAGCCCGAAGAGCATGCCGAGCCGGTGCACCTCGTCGGCGAGCGGTCGCAGCCCCTGCGGGAAGCGGTCCGGGTTGGGCGTCCAGTCACCGAGGCCGGCGTGGTCGCTGACCCGTTCGCCGAACCAGCCGTCGTCGACCACGAACAGTTCGACGCCGAGCCGGGCGGCCCGGGCGGCGAGCGCCGTCTGGCCGGCCTCGTCCACGTCGAACCCGGTGGCCTCCCACGAGTTGTAGAGCACCGGGCGTACCTCCGCGGGATGCGGGACGACGTGCCGGCGGGTGTACGCGTGCCACGCCCGGCTGGCCGCGCCGAACCCGCCGCCGGTGTAGAGCCCGGCGTACACCGGCGTCTCCAGGGTCTCGCCCGTGCCGAGGGTCCAGGTCAGGCCCTCGTGGCCGGGGCCGCCGGTCCAGGCGACGTGCCCGGCCGGGTCACGGTGCAGGGTGATCCGCCAGCTGCCGCTCCAGGCCAGCGCGGTGCTCCACACCTCGCCGTGCTCCTCGCCGGTGGCGCCGTCGTCCAGGGCGAGCCAGGGGTTGGCCTGGTGACTGGTCATGCCACGCCGGCTGGTGAAGACGGTCTCGGCGACCGGCACGTCGGTGCGGCGCAGCCGGAACTCGCTGTTCCAGCCGCCGACCAGGTGACTCATCCGGTAGCCGGGGCGCTGCGGCAGCGTCCAGGAGGCGCTGTCGCACCGCTGTACGGTGATCGGCTCGCCGGAGTTCGTGACGGTGGTCCACCGCTCTATCACGTCGGTGTCGTCGTACACCCGGTAGTGCAGGGTGACGCGCAGCGGGTGGTGCCGGTCGTCCAGGTGGATGCGCAGGTGGCCGGCGTCGATGTCGTGCCCGGCGTAGCGCCACTCGACGCCACGACTGCCGTCGGCGAACCGCACCTGCAGGCCGGCCGGCCCGAACCGGGCGCCACCCTCGGCGTCCAGTTCCCGCGGGCCGCCGGCGGTGTCGAAGCTGCTGCCCGCGGCCGGTTCCCGGATCGCGGGCGTGGTCAGTCGCGCACCCCAGTGCAGGTGCCGCACGTTGTCGTCGTCGTCGAGCGCGACGGCGTACGACGTCGACGGGGTGTGCAACAGCCAGAGGCGCTGCTCGGGCACGTACCGCAGATCGGGCATCTGGATCCTCAATGGTGATCGCCGATGGAGTGAGCCTTTTCAACGTGACGAGGGCCTCGCCCGCCGCCGCCGCCGGACAACGGCCCGGCGGCGGCGGGCCCGATGTCAGGTTGAAATTGCTCAGTGCGGCAGGAGCCTATGGACGTTTTCGCGCCCAAATCAATACTTGACGAAGGAAATTATTGAGCATAGATTTCCTGCATGTTTCCCGCCGTCGAGGGCGTCGCGCCTGCGGTCACCGCCGTCTTCACGGCCGTCCTGACCGAGGGCCCGATCAGCCGGGTCGCCCTCGCCCGCCGCCTCGGCCTCTCCTCCGCCGCCGTCACCAAGGCGGCCCGCCCGCTGATCGAAGCGGGTTACCTGGAGGAGCTGGCCGCGACCGAGCGGACCGGGCCCGGCGCGGGCCGCCCGGCCAGCCCTCTCGCTGTCTGCGCGGACCGGGAGTTCTTCGTCGGCGTCAAGATTACCGGTGACGAGCTCATCGGTGTGGTCTGCGATCTGCGCGCCCAGGTCCGCACGTCCGCGCATCGCCGGCTGGCCGGCGCCGGCGTCGACCACGTCCTCACCGAGTTGGACGAGCTCGTTGACGACCTGCTCGACGGCTTCGACCGCGGCCGCGCCCGTTTCCTCGGCCTCGCCGTCTCCGGCGACGTCGACCACTCCACCGGCCTGGTGCGCTACTCGCCGTTCCTGCGCTGGCGCGACGTGCCGCTGGCCGAGCGCGCGGAGAAGGTCACCGGTCTGCGCGTGACGGTGGAGAACGACGTGAAGGCGCTGACCACGGCCGAGCAGTGGTTCGGCGAGGGCGTCGGCGCGGACTCGTTCGCGCTGGTGACCGTCGGCGCCGGCATCGGCTGCGGCCTGGTCGTCAACGGCCGGATCGTCTCCGGCGCGCACGGCGTGGCCGGCGAGATCGGGCACATCGGCTTCGACGTGGACGGCCCCGACTGCCACTGCGGCAGCCGCGGCTGTGTGGAGGCGGTCGCCGGCGCCGACGCCATCGTGAGCCGGGCCCGGGCGATCACCGGCCGCCCGGAGCTCACCTTCGACGACGCGGTGTCGCTGGCCCGCGCGGGCGACGCCCCGGTCGACGCCGCCTTCGCCCGCGCCGGGACCGCGATCGGTGCCGGCATCGCGGCGGTCGCCAACCTGGTCGGCCCGGCCCGCATCGTCGTCTCCGGTGAAGGCCTGTCCGCCTACGACCTGTTCGAGCCGCACATCCGGGCCAGCTTCCAGCGCCAGGCGTTCGGCGCGGCGGCCGCGTGCCCGCTGTCGATCCGCCCGCTGCCGTTCGAGGAGTGGGCCCGGGGCGCCGCCACGGTCAGCATCCAGGCCCTCGTCGCCTCCTGAGCCGGGACACCCGGAGTGGCTCATTCCTCCCAGCCGGCGCCGAGCAGGCAGTTCCCGCAGCCGCGGCACGCCCCGTCCCCGTCGACGGATCCGTCGGCGCGCCGGGCGTAGGGGCACGGCTCACCGGTCGGCGTGGCGTACCGGCGGGCCTTGCCGGTTTCCGGCGGGGGCCGCTGCACCGTTCGCGTGGTCATGGCGACCTCCCTGACTTCTCGCGTCGTGCCGCCGTTGCGGACACCTCGATCGTCACGGCGTGGCCCGGTCGGCGGCAGAGGCTTTCGCCTCCCCTCGCGGGATCGCTCCGTTCTCGCAACCGAGGGTCTGCTCGCCCGGCCCGGTCACCTGCCGGACGCCGTCAGCGCTCGGTGCCGTGCCGGACCGCGACCACCCCGGGCATGGACGCCACCTCGTCGACGAGGGCGCCGAAAGCGCCGGGGCTGCTCAGCCCCACCTCCCAGAAGTACGGCACCCGCATGCCGGAGTCGCCGATGAGCTCGCCGCCGTCGCAGTAGGCGTACCGGTACTCCTCGTCTTCGGGGTCGTGGTGGAACCACAGTGACGTGGTGCCCCACACCCGGCTGATCGCCGCCTCGGCGTAGTTGCGCTGCTCGTCGGTGGAGTCCTGGGCGATGTAGACGCGCGCCACCCGGCTGTGCGCGACGTCCGCGGGCGCCGGATCCGCCGGTGGCCCGGACGGGCTGCACGCGGCAGCGGCCGGGGGATGCCAGCCCGCGGCGGCGACGACACCGGCCAGCACCAGCATCGCGGGAAGCGCGGCACGCAGGCGGACCGCGGCGAGCGCCACCAGGGCAAGACCGAGGATCATCACACCGGGTACGCCGGTGAGTGCCCGCAGCCCCAGCCAGATGACCTCGTCACCGGGCCGATCGGGTTGCCAGGACCAGAGACCGCCCAGCACCGCGACGGCGACCGTGAGCAGGATCGCCATCCCGCCGAATCCGGCCACCACGCCGGTCCGGACGGTGTCGCCCGCGGTGCGGCGGCTCGCCCAGCCGGCGATCAGCCATCCGGCGAGCGCGGCGAGGAGCCCACCGGCGACGGCGAGAGCCGGCAGCCAGGCCGGCGCGGACCGGCTGAGCTGGAAACTGGCCGCGCCGTCGGAGTCCCAGGCCGCGCGGTTGCCCCACAGCACGCCGGTGTAGGAGAGCACCAGGCCGTCCCGGGTGGCCCAGAAGGTGGCGGTGCCGATCGGGGTCTCGGACGCGACCTCCGAGGAGAAGGTGACATCGCCGTGCACGTCCCAGCCGGCGGCGGCCAGCCGGTCACGGGCGCCCCGGGCGTAGCCGAGCACGTCGCGGGTCTCGCCGGTGTGCTTCACCCAGTAGTCGGCGAATCCGTAGACGGTCTGTTCGCCGTCGCCGCTGGCGGTGAAGGGCTCCGCGTCGCCGCCACCCCACACCCGCTGACCGGGGAAGACCGTCGCGCCCAGCTCCTGCGCCGCCGCGCCGGACGGCAGCGCCGGAGCACCGGCCCAGCCGAGGCCGGCGGTGGCTGCGGCGCCGAGCAGGCCGGCGGCGAGCGCGGACAGGGCGGCCAGGACCAGCGCCGCGGTGCTCGCCGGGCGGCCCAGCCGGGCGACCTTCTGGATCACCCCGATCCAGAAGGTCGGTTTCCGCATCCGGTCAATATAGAGAGGGCGATCAACGCTCGCAGGCGCGCTTGGTGTCGCCTCGCTCGGCCTGGCACCAGTCGCCGCCCGCGGTGCCGTTGGCGCCGCCGTTGAGCAGGTCGGCCGCGTGCTTCCCCCAGTCGTCGCCGGCCAGGATGTCGTCGCCCGCGCCGCCGTAGAGCTTGTCACGGCCCTGGTCGCCCATCAGCGCGTCCCGGCCCGCGCCGCCGTAGAGCCGGTCGTTGCCGGTGTCGCCGTAGAGCCGGTCGTCGCCGGTGTCACCGTAGACCTTGTCGTTGCCGGAGCCGCCGACCAGATAATCGGGGCCGCCGCGACCGTGGATCGTGTCGTGACCCGACTGCCCGTACAGGAAATCGCCGCTGGATCCGCCGGTGACCGTGTCGTTGCCGGACCCGGCGTAGGCGACCAGGCGGAGCCGGGTCTTGTTGGTGATCGTGTCGTTGCGGTCGTAGGTGTGGATCCGCACCTTCTGCGTCCACTCGCCGACACCACAGTAGACCTTGGTCCGGTCGCCCTTGACCGCCTTGCAACCCTTGCCGGCCTTGATGCGGTGCTTGTCGTCGACGGTCACGCCGTGCGCGGCGCTGCGGACTACCACCCGGTTGGCCTTGCCCGTGGCGGCCTTGTACTGCACCACCTGCACGTCGCCGTCCCAGACCACCTGGGCGACGCCGGTGGACGCGGCCTGGGCGCCGGGCGCCGAGAGCACCCCGACACCCACTGCGGTCACCGCGATCACGCCGAGTCGAGAGAGCCATCGGGTACGCGTAATGGACATGCAATCCCCCCATGAATCGTCACTGAGCGCGGAGTTTCATCTCCGCGCAGTGACGAACCTAGAGTGATCGTGGTGAATTCGAGGTGAAGCCCCGCCGCGTCAGTCGGCGTACCGGGTGGGCGGGAACGGGTTGTCCGCGGAGAGCGGTGTGGTCGCCCCCTGCGCCTCGCGGCGCGCGGTCACGCTCTCGATCTCCTGCTCGTCGGTGTCGAAGGCCGGGTCGAACGGCAGGGCCGCGTCGGTCGCGGCCGGCACGGCGTTCGGGTCGTAGTCGGTCACGCCGGCCTCGGCCCGCGCGGCGTCGGTGCGCCGGGCCAGCTCGTCGTCGATGCGGTTCCGGGAAGCTGCGTTGTCGTTGGTCATGGCGCTCCCATACCCGGCGCGGCCCGGGCCGCCACGATGAGCTCGATCACCCGGCGTGCCCGCTGTCACGTCTCACCCCGGGCGGGGTCCACCGGGTGCGTCTCACCCGGGCGGGATCTACCGGGTGCTCAGATCCGCGGCTCCGAAGGAGACGGCGAACCGCTTGCACCAGATGCTGACGCTGCGGAACGCCGACGGGTCGACGGCGGCGTCGATCGGATACACCTGATCGCCGTGGTTGCCCTTGAGCCGCCCCAGTTCGGCGACGTCACCGTCGTCGAAGACGCGCCAGCCGGCCGTGCCCGTCCGCACCGGCTGGTCGGACAGCCAGACGCGCAGGTCGGGCCCGTCGCTGGTGTCCAGGCCGACGAGTTCGAGCTGGTGACTTCCGTCGGCGTTGCGCACGACCCGTGCCGTACCCGTGGTGTCGTGTTCGTGGGTGACGAAGGTGCCCTGAGCGACCACCCGCGCGGCCGGCGGATCCTGCCGCTGCGAGGCGGCGGGCGACGGCGGCGTGGACGGCACGACGGCCAGCGATTCGGTCACCGTCGTGTCGGTGACCAGGCGCCACGGCTGGAACCAGTAGAGCCCGGCGGCCACGCCGGCGCCGAGCACGGCGACGACGGTCCAGGTCAGCGGTCTGGTGAGGAGTCGGCGATTCACGGCTTCGAGTCAACCCGCCGCCGTGGCCGCAGCGCCAGACGCGGCGACCTTACAGGTCTCTTACGGTCGTGGGGGCAGCCTGGCTACCCTGCCTTCGTGAGCCACCGGGTGCTGGTCGTCGACGACGACCCGACCGTCAGCGATGTCGTGCGCCGTTACCTCGAACAGGACGGCTTCCAGGTGCGGCTGGCGGCCGACGGCTCGGCGGCGCTGGCGGCGGCCGACGCCGAACGGCCCGACCTGGTCGTGCTGGACCTGATGCTCGGCGACCTCAGTGGTCTCGACGTGTGCCGCCGGCTGCGGCGGGAACAGCCCGGCCTGGCGGTCGTCATGCTGACCGCGCTGGGGGAGGAGGGCGATCGGGTGCTGGGGCTGGAGGTCGGCGCCGACGATTACGTCACCAAGCCGTTCAGCCCGCGGGAACTCGTCCTGCGGGTGCGCTCGGTGCTGCGGCGTGCCGTACCGGTGGCCCCGCCCGTCCCGCAGGTGCTTGTCGACGGTGACCTGGTGGCGGACACCGGCCGGCGGGCGGCCCGGCTCGGCGGCCGGCCGCTGCCACTCACCGTGCGGGAGTTCGACCTGCTGGAGTTCCTGATGCGTCATCCCGCGCGGGCCTTCTCCCGCGCCGAGCTGCTCGACCGGGTGTGGGGCTGGCAGTTCGGCGACCAGTCGACGGTCACCGTGCATGTCCGGCGGCTGCGGGAGAAGGTCGAGCCCGACCCCTCCGAACCCGTGCGCCTGGTGACGGTCTGGGGTGTCGGCTACCGGTACGAGCCGGCCGCCCGTGCGTGACATCCTGCTGATCGCCGCGTACGCGCTGGCCGCCGGCGCCGTGGTCGGGCTGCTCGGCGCGGGCGCGATGCGGCTGCTGCGCGGCCGTTCGATCACCGTGCACGTGAGCGTGCTGCTGCTCGTCACGGTGGCGGCGGTGGCCGCCGGGGTGGTCGCCGTGGCCCAGGCGATGTTCCTCTCCGGACACGACCTGCAGGTGGTGCTGGTGACCGTGGCGGCGTCGGCCGTCGTGAGCCTCACCCTCGGCATCGTCTTCGGCCGCCGGCTGGCCACCGCGGCGGTGTGGGCCGTGCAGGCGCGCGAGCGGGAGAGGCGGATGGAGGCCGGCCGCCGGGACCTGGTCGCCTGGGTGTCACACGATCTGCGTACGCCGCTGGCCGGGCTGCGCGCGATGACCGAGGCGCTGCAGGACGGGGTGGTCGCCGACCCGGAGACGGTCGCCGAGTATCACCGCCGGATCCGGGTCGAGACCGATCGGATGAGCGGCCTGGTCGACGACCTGTTCGAGCTCTCCCGGATCCACGCCGGTGCGTTGCGGTTGCGCCCGGCGCCGCTGTCCCTGGGCGACGTCGTCTCGGACGCCGTCGCCGCCGTGGCCGCGCCGGCCGCCGCGCGCCGGGTCGCGGTGACCGCCGGCAGCGGCGCCTGGCCCGCCGTCACCGCCGACGCGGCGCAGCTCAGCCGGATCGTCGGCAACCTCCTCGCGAACGCGGTGCGGCACACGCCGGAGGACGGCGTGGTCCGGATCGACGCGGGCCACGACGAGCGGCAGGTGTGGTTCGCGGTGCGGGACGGCTGCGGTGGCATCCCGGACGACGACCTGCCGAGAGTCTTCGACGTGGCGTTCCGGGGCAGCCGGGCCCGGTCCCCGCAGGCCGGCGGGGGCGGAGGGCTCGGTCTCGCGATCGTGCACGGCCTGGTGCAGGCCCACGGCGGGCAGGTGCTGGTCCGCAACGTCGCCGGAGGCTGTCGCTTCGAGGTCCGGTTGCCCGCGGGGGCCGGATCGGCGTGAGCCCGGCGTTGCCTCGATCACGTTGGAGGCCGACCACCGGCGGGTGCGGTGCTCCGCCGGTAGGGTCAGCGGTAGGTGCGCCGGGAAGTCTGGTCGGCAACGTCCGACCCGACCCTGAAAAACGGAGTGACAATGACGGCGACACCACCCCGCAACAGCCCGCGCCTGTTCGATCGTGGGTCCTGGCCGGAGGCCCGTCGCATCGGCGACATCCTCCGGAAGGAGACCATCGGCGGCGTCCTGTTGCTGGCCGGTGCGGTCCTCGCCCTGATCTGGGCGAATTCGCCGTGGGGCGACAGCTATGAGACGTTGCGCGGCTTCACGATCGGTCCGGCGTCGCTGCATCTGGATCTGTCCCTGGCGACGTGGGCTGCCGACGGTCTTCTGGCGATCTTCTTCTTCGTCGCCGGCCTCGAACTGAAACGCGAGTTCGTCGCCGGTGACCTGCGCGACCCGCGCCGCGCCGCGGTCCCGATCGCGGCCGCCGTCGGTGGGGTGCTCGTCCCGGCCGTGCTGTACCTGGCGATCAACGTCAGTGCGGACGACGGGGCGGTCAAGGGCTGGGCGATCCCGACCGCCACCGACATCGCGTTCGCCCTGGCCGTGCTCGCGGTCATCGGCCGCTGCCTGCCACATGCCATGCGGACCTTCCTGCTGACCCTGGCCGTGGTCGACGACCTGCTCGCGATCGTGATCATCGCGGTCTTCTACACCTCGGACCTGTCGGTGCTGCCCCTGCTCGGGGCCCTGGCGCCGCTGGCGGTGTTCACCGTTCTCGTGCAGCGCCGGGTCCGGGCGTGGTGGCTGCTGCTGCCGCTGGCCTTCGCCACGTGGACGCTGATGCACGCCTCCGGCATCCACGCCACCGTCGCCGGGGTCCTGCTCGGGTTCGCCGTACCGGTGCTGCGCAGCCGGCAGGCGGGTGGCCCGGATGCCGGCCCCGGGATGGCGGAGCACTTCGAGCACCGGTTCCGGCCGATCTCCGCCGGCGTCGCGGTCCCGGTGTTCGCGTTCATGTCCGCGGGCGTCGCGGTCGGCGGTCCGGACGGGCTCGGCTCGGCGCTGACCGACCCGGTCGCGGTCGGCATCCTGGTCGGGTTGATCGTCGGCAAGCCGGTCGGCATCACCGCGGCGACGTGGCTGGTCACCCGCTTCACCCGGGCGAAGATGGACTCGGGATTCGCGTGGATCGACGTGTTCGGCCTGGCGGTGCTCGCCGGCATCGGGTTCACGGTGTCCCTGTTGATCGGCGAGCTGGCGTTCGGGGTCGGCAGCGACCGGGACGACCATGTGAAGGTCGCCGTGCTGACCGGCTCGTTGGGTGCCGCACTGCTCGCCACGGTCATTCTCCGGCTGCGTAACCGCACGTATCGGCGCATCCACGAGGCCGAGAACACCGACGCCGACCGCGACGACATCCCCGACGTCTACCAGCAGTCCGAGCCGGGCCGGCCGGAGAACGCGTGACGGCGGATCGGGTCGGTGTTTGTCCCTGCCATCGACACCTGTGATCATGAGGTGGTCGAACGACGGCTGGAGAGGAGCACTGTCATGGCGATCGATCCCAGCGGTGAGAACATCCGCGACTTCGTGCTGGCCGACCCCGAGGGGCCGGTGGTGATGCTCAACCTGCTCAGGTTCACCGCGACCGGCCGGGATTCCTACGATCAGTACGCGCGAGCGGTAGGAACGACGTTCCTTCCCCGGTACGGCGGTGAGGTGCTCTACGCCGGCGACGGGGACACCGCGCTCGTCGCCGAGGACGGCCAGCAGTGGGACGCGGTGCTGCTGGTGCGCTATCCCAGCCGGGAGGCGTTCGGCCGGATGGTCGCGGACCCGGAGTACCAGCAGTTCACCCGGCTGCGCACGGCGGCGCTGCAGGAGGCGGTGCTGCAGCCGACCCGGCCGTGGCGGTGACCGCCTGACGGTCCGGCCGGCGCCACCGGTGCGCCGGTGTCACGATGTCCGCCCGGTCCCGTGACACTCTCATGACAGTTCTCTCCTGCGGGTCGCGGCGCTCCACGCGTACCTATGATCGGATTTTCCGTGGCAGCGCGCGTTCACCATTCGCTCGGGGGTTCCGATGGGCGGCGGCACCGAATCCGTCGAGTTGTTGATCGTCCAGGACGATCCGGCCGAGACCCTGCTGATGCAGGAGGAGTTCGGGGAGCATCATCTGGTCAACCGGGTGTGCGTGGCGCACGATGTGCGCCGGGCGTTGGCGTACCTGGACGGATCGCCGCCGTTCACCGACGCGGGCCGGCCGGATCTGGTGCTGCTCGACCTCAATCTGCCGGGCCGGGACGGCCGTGCGGTGCTGCGCCACCTGCGGAGCCGGCCGGAGACCGCGGGTGTGCCGGTGGTGCTGCTGACCCATTCGCCCGCGGCCGAGCGGATCCTGCGTGCCGAACGCCTGCCGGTGCAGGGGTACGCGATCAAACCCGTTGACTTCGCCTGCCTGACGACCGTGGTCCGGTCGTTGGACACGCTCGGCTTCCAGGTGTGGCGCGCCGCGTCCTGACCGGCCGGCGTCAGCGGACCTCGTGACCGCGGCGATCCCACCGGGGCGCCGGTCGATCGGCGGTGAACGCGACGATGGCGACGCCGGATCCGGCGAACAGCACCTGCAAGGCGACTTCGAAGAGCGTCAGTCCGCTGCGCTCGGTGTTCGCCATCCGCGTGATCACGGCCGCCAGGACGGCGGCGGCCATCGCCGCGGCGACCGGCAGCCATCCCGGGACGGCCCGTTTGCGGCGGAGCAGAACGCGGCCCGTGACGCCGACGACCAGACCGACGGCCACCGCGAGGATCAGACTGTGTGCCGTCATGACGGGTCCCTCCAGACGCGTATCGGTAACGGCCAGAGTGCCTCCCGTGGTCTGCGGATTGTTCCCGCACCCATGACAGTTGGGTGACAAACCCGGTGATGTGCGGCCACGGGCGGGCGGTGACACGCGGGCGAGGCATCATGCGGGTATGAGCACCACGCTGTTGGTCGAGAATGACGACCCTGTCGGGCACCCGGCGACGGTGCGCGGCCCGGGCCGCACGCGGCAGCCGTGAGACCGATCGGCCTGCGCGCCCGGGTCAGCGCCGCCTTCGCTCTCGGCGCGCTGTCGTTGTCGTTCTGCATCAGCCTGGTGTCCTACGAATCCACCCGCAACACCCTGTTCGCCGAGCGGGAGCGCACCGCGGTCCGGGCCACCTACTACGACGCCGCGGTCGTCAACGCGGGTCTCGGCGGCCGCGATCCCGATGTCCTCGAGGTGCTGCGGTCGCTGGACACCGGCTCCGACCGGTACGTGCTGTTGCACCGGGACGGGCAATGGCACTCCCGGAGCGCCGACCTGGCCGCCGACACGGCGGTCCCGCCGTCATTGCAGGAGATGACCGCCCAGGGCGAGGCGGGTGCGCAGCGGGTCCGGCGTGACGGCACGCCCGCGCTGATCGTGGGCGTCCCGCTGAGCGGGTCCGCCGAGTTCTACGAGATCATCTCGCTGGAGGAGCTGGAGCGGACCCTCCAGACCCTCGCGCTGGTCCTCACCGCCGTGGCGATCATGGTGGCGGCCGGCGGGGCAGCCGTCGGCTGGTACGTCACCCGGCACGCGCTGCGCCCGCTCGCCACGGTCGCCGACGCGGCCCGCGACATCGCCGCCGGCGACCTCACCACCCGCCTCGACCCGGACACCGAGCCCGACCTCGCAGCGCTGTCGGCCGCGTTCAACGACATGGCCGATCAGCTCGCCCGCCGGCTGGAACGCGACCGCCGGTTCGCCGCCGACGTCAGCCACGAACTGCGCTCGCCGCTGCAGACCCTCGAAGCCGCCGCCAGCGTCATCGAGAAACGGCGGGAACACCTGGACGACCGGACGGCAGCCGCGGTCGGCCTGCTCACCGCCGAGATCGACCGCTTCCAGGCGCTCGTCAACGACCTGCTGGAACTGGCCCGCAGCGATCAGCCGGTCCAGCGCGAGGCCGTGGAGCTGCCGCAGCTGGCCGAGCGGGTGTGCCGTTCCCGTGGTCTGCCCGCCGGTCTGCTGGAGGTCACCCCGGACGCGGCAGCGACGTGGGTGGTCGACCGCCGCCGTGTCGAGCAGGCCCTCGGCAACCTCATCGACAACGCCATCAGGTACGGCGGCGGCCCCACCGCTGTCCGGGTGGGCAACGGATTCCTCGAGGTCGATGACGCGGGCCCGGGTGTCGCCGCCGTGGACCGGGCCAGCATCTTCGACCGGTTCGTGCGCGGCCCGGCGGCCCATGCCCGCGGTGACACCACCGGCACGGGTCTCGGGCTGGCCATCGTCGCCGAGCACGCCGCCGCCCACGGCGGCTGTGCCACCGTCACGGAGAACCCCGCCGGCGGAGCCCGGTTCCGCATCGACCTACCAGGATCTCGACAATGAGCGCAGGACGCTGGATCGCCGCCGTCACCACAGCCCTCGTCACCCTCACCGCCTGCGGGGTGCCCGCACAGGAGGAGGCCCATCCGGTCACCCTCCCGCGACGACCGCTCAACGTCGGCGCGACATCGGCCGCGGCCCCACCGGCGGGAGAGGTCGCGCTGGTGCTCTGCCTGATCCACGACAACCGGCTCACCCAGACGGTCCGGCGCGTCGACGCGCCGCCCGACCCCCAGCGCCACCTCGACCAGCTCGTCACCGGACCCACCGCGTCCGAGCAGGCACAGGGACTCTCCACCGCGCTGGCGACCACCGCGCTGACCGTGCGGATTCCCGCGGGAGAGACGACCGCGGCGGTCGAGGTGAACGAGGCCGGTGAGGGCGCCGCGCGCAGCGACGAGGTCCTGGCGTACGGGCAGATCGTGTGCACGCTCACCTCCCGCGCCGACATCGCAGCCGTCGCGTTCCTGCGCGGGGGCCAGCCGCTGCAGGTCCCGCGCGGGGACGGCACGCTCGCGAGCGGTCCGCTGCGGGCGGCGGATTACCGAACCCTCATCGGCCCGGCCTGACGCTCACCCGTTCTGTCACGGGACTGTCACGTGATCGCGAGTCGATCGCGAAACCGGGCGAGGACTGTGGACGGTGGACTGTCCACCGGCGGCTGTCCGAGGCGCGGCGAGGAGTGACGATGACGGTGGTGCCCGAGCGCGGCGGATCCCAGGCTCATCTGTTGTGCGACAGCTGCGGCGCCGCGGTCACGCTCGATGGTTGCGGCATGCACGACACCACCGTCGGGTACGTCGCCGTCTCCATGATCGGATGGACCGGTTCCCCGTTCGCCCGCGGGCCGCATCGCTGTCCCGGCTGCGCTCCGGGCCGGCGGGGCCGCTCGGCCGGTGACGACGCGGACGCGGGCAGAGCCGAGCTGGTCGTCACCGACACCGCCGCGATCATCAGGGTGGGTCACTCCATCGGACCGCTGCAGATCGTCGTGCGGAAGGCGGCCGGGGTACGGCGTACCCTCGTCGTGGATCTTTCCGGTCTCACCAGCTGTGACACCGCCGGGATCGCAGCGCTCGTCCGGGCCCGCAACGTCGCGCTTCACCACGGAGGCGAGCTGCTGCTGGCCGCGCCGCCGCCGATGCTACGAGCCCGGTTGCGGGTGCGGCGCCTGCACACCGCGTTCCGGACCTTCGGCAGCGTGCGGCATGCCATCGCGGCCACCCGGCCGGAAGTGAGCGGCCTCATCGCCACGGCCGCGCACCACCCGGCCCACCCGAGGCGCGGCCTTCTGTCAGAGGATTGACATGAAGCCGTGTGCTCACTGCCACGTGCCTCGGCCACTCTCGTTGTCACTCCAGTGGGAAGGACGACGAGCATGATCGAGCCTGGGGCTGCCTCGCGCAGCACCGCCACCGTACCGTCGGGCGTGGACACGGTCCGGATCGAGGAGCATGGCGGCGCCGCCGTGGTCGCGGTTCGCGGCCACATCGACGCCGGGTCCGCGCCGCTGCTGCGGGACGCTCTGGCCTGGGCTGTCACCTGTCACGAGCGGGTCGTCGTGGACCTGTCCCGCGGCGGATCCATCGACCGGGCGGGACTGAGCGTGCTGATCGCCGCGCAGGACCGCGCCGCGAGCCGGGCCGTGCAGCTCTGCTTCACGGCGCCGTCCCCGCAGTTGCTGTCCGCGCTGTGCGAGATGCGCGCGGGCGAGATGCTCGCGGCCGTCGACGCGACGGCCCCGCGCCCGCAGCTTCAGCCGTGCGACGACGCCGCCTTCTCGCTGCCCCGGCCCTCCCGCCGACTCTGGTTCTCCCCGCGCACCGCCGGTTGAGCCTGCGCGAGCGGCTGGAGCGTGAGCCGGCGGCGTACGACGTCATGGCCGGGTCCGAGACCCGCAGGGTGCTCGTCGAGCCGCGCCGTCCGGTCAGGACGAGGCGTGACCGGGAGCGCCGGCGTCGCCGGTCGACGTGTCGGCCCGGCGGGCAGCCAGCTCCAGCGTGCCGGCCAGAACCAGGCAGGACACGGCCACCACGAGGCCGCCACCGGCCGACCAGGGTGACAGGATGACCCAGAGCAGCACCGCGAGGACGCACATGAAGACCGCGGTGAACCGCGGCAGCGCCCTGCCTCGGCGGGGACGGTGCTCCTGCTCGGCGGGCATCGGCTCGTCGTCCCACCGGGCGATCAGCTCATCGAACGGATCCGGCTGCAGGTGCGGCACGTCGTCGGTGACATCAGCCGTCCTGGACAGTGTGAGCCGATTGCAGATGTCCGCGACGCCCGGCGTCGAGCGGGCCAGCTCTGCCGCGGTGATGCGGGCATAGAGGGAGCTGACGGTTCCGCCGAGGGTGACGACCCGGTTCTGCACTTCCACGGTGACGGGTTCGTTCGCCAGGGCCGGCTCCCGGGCGATGCGCTCGAACACCGCGACGGTGAGCTCCGCATCCGGGCTCGCGGCGGGTCCTCCGGGCTGCCGGTTGAACCAGGCGTCGTCGAAGGGTAAGGGCCACACGATGGCGCTCCGAACTGGTTCGGTTGATGGTGCTTTCGCTTCGCGGCGCATCGTCGGTGCGATACGCGGATGATGTCCGCGCCGGACGGCGGCGCCCGAACCGGTGCGCCACCGTCCGATGCGTACGAAGACCCTCTCATGGTCTCGGAAAGCGACTATTCACGAGCGGCGTGGCGGTTGCGCCCCGGTCGTATGACGAAGCCGTGACAATGCGATCGGGGTGCCCTGGGCTGGCTGATCCCGGGCGGAGGGTTCGCCCGCTTATCTGGCGGGGAGCACGCCGTTCGCCCGGCCGGGCCGGCCCGATCTGGTCCTCCTGGACCTGAATCTGCCCGGAGGTGACGGCCGCATGGTGCTGCGGCACATCCGTGCGGATCCGGCCACCGCTGCGGTCCCGGTCGTCCTGCTGGTCGACTCGCCCGCGGCGGAGGAGATTCTGCGTGCCGAGTCCCTGCAGGTTCAGGGCTATGCGGTCAAGCCGATCGACTTCGATCGGCTGGTGGCGATCGTCGGTTCGCTGACTGAGCTCGGCTTCTGGTTTCCGTCACGTCGCCGTGCGCTGTGACAGGTGGCGCCGGATGAGCCTGGTCAGGTGGTGGAGACGACGCCGGACCGGGCGACGGTGGCCGTCCGGACCCCGTTCTGCCAGGTCGGCTGCCGGACGGCGTCGACCGAGAAGACGTACGGCGTGCCGGCCTCCAGGCCGGTGACGGTGGCGGTGACCTCGGCGCAGCCCTCGCCCGGCTCGGCGTCGGTCCAGCCGATCTCCGGCTGGGCGCCGATGACCAGGCTCTGCGAGATCGCGGTCACCTTGTAGGTCGTCACGGTCGGGTCACCCGGGTGGTACCAGGTGACCGTGGCGGTGGTGGCGGCCGGTGTCACGGCCGCGACGGTGATCCGGCCGGGCCGGTGGGCGCCGGTGCACCGCGGGTCGAGTGCCTCGGCCTCCTCGGCGGGTTCGAGTTCGGGGAGTTCGTCCTCCTGCTCCGCGACGGGCGGGGCGGCCGGCTTCTCCTCTTCCTCCGCCACCTTCTGGCCCTGCTCGACCAGGAGCCAGCTCTCCCCGGCCTGCCGGGCCGCGGCCTCCTCCTCGGTGGCCTCGCAGCCGGCCAGGGTCACCGGCAGCAGTGTCAACGCGGCGAGACGAAGGGAAAGCGTGCGGCGCGGCATGGAGGGGCCTTCCCGTCGGGGGAGTGAAGGTGCCACCACCATCGGCCGCCGTGGTCACGCTTGAACCCTTACCGCGAGGGAACGGGTGATCATCGCCACCCGGCGAATCGGCAACTCTACCCTCACCGGAGAGTAGAGTCGGTGCGCCGGGGCGCGGCGATTCCGCCGTGCGCACCGATGCCGCCTGGTAAACCCGTACTGAACAGGGCCGGCACCGCCGTGCCCGAACGGAAATGAGCTGCATGTCTTCGCTGTCACCCGCGGCCCCGCCGCGCTTGTCGCGCCCGTCCTGGCTCGCCTCGCCCCGCGTCCTGCGCACCGAGGTCCTCGCCGGTCTGGTGGTGGCGCTGGCGCTGATCCCGGAGGCGATCTCGTTCTCCATCCTGGCCGGCGTCGATCCTCGTGTCGGCCTGTTCGCCTCGTTCACGATGGCCGTCACGATCGCCTTCACCGGTGGCCGGCCCGCGATGATCAGCGCCGCCACCGGGGCCGTCGCCCTGGTCGTCGCGCCGCTGGTGAAAACGCACGGCCTGGACTACCTGATCGCGGCGGTCATCCTGGGCGGCTTGATCCAGGTCCTGCTCGCGGTGCTCGGTGTCGCGAAACTGATGCGGTTCATCCCACGCAGCGTCATGGTCGGCTTCGTCAACGCGCTCGCGATCCTGATCTTCACCGCTCAGGTGCCGCACCTGCTCGGCGTCCCGTGGCTGGTCTACCCCCTGGTCGCGGTCGCGCTGGCGATCATGGTGTTCCTGCCGCGGATCACCACCGCCGTGCCCGCGCCGCTGGTCGCGATCGTGCTGCTCACCGCGTTCACCATCCTGTCGCACGTGAGCGTGCCGACGGTCGGCGACGAGGGCGCCCTGCCCGACAGCCTGCCCGCGCTCGGCATCCCGAACGTCCCGTTCACCCTCGAGACGGTGCAGACCATCGCGCCGTACGCGCTGGGTGTCGCTCTTGTGGGGTTGATGGAATCCCTGATGACGGCGAAGCTCGTCGACGACATCACCGACACCCACTCGGACAAGACCCGTGAGTCCTGGGGGCAGGGTGTCGCGAACATCGTCACCGGCTTCTTCGGTGGCATGGGCGGGTGCGCCATGATCGGGCAGACGATGATCAACGTGAAGGCGTCCGGCGCCCGTACCCGCCTCTCCACCTTCCTCGCCGGGGTTTTCCTGCTGATCCTGGTGGTCGCGCTCGGTGACGTGGTCGCGCTGATCCCGATGGCCGCGCTGGTGGCCGTCATGATCATCGTGTCGGTGTCGACGTTCGACTGGCACAGCATCGCCCCGGCCACCCTCAAGCGGATGCCGGCCGGCGAGCTGATCGTCATGGTGACCACCGTGGCGGGCACCCTCAGCACGCACAATCTCGCCGTCGGCGTGGTGCTCGGGGTTCTGGCCGCGATGGTCATCTTCGCCCGCCGGGTCGCGCACTTCGCGTCGGTCGAGAAGAACGGCAACACCTATGTCGTACGGGGGGAGCTGTTCTTCGCCTCCAGTAACGACCTCGTGTACCAGTTCGACTACTCGGGCGACCCGGACCACGTGATCATCGACCTCTCCGGAACCCACGTCTGGGACGCCTCGTCCGTGGCCGCCCTCGACGCGATCACCACGAAGTACGCGCAACGCGGCAAGACCGTGGAGATCACCGGCCTGAACGAGGCCAGTGCCCGGATGCACGAAAACCTCGCCGGACAGCTCGGCGCCGGTCACTGAGACACTGGATCTCATGACCGCGGGACACATGCAGATCGGCGAGGCCGCCGACCGGGTCGGACTGAGCATCCGCACCATCCGCCACTACGAGGAAGCCGGCCTGGTCCTGCCGTCGGCGCGCAGCGAGGGCGGGTTCCGGCTCTACACCGAGCCCGACCTCGACCGGCTGCGCGTCATCAAGCGGATGAAACCGCTGGGCTTCACCCTCGACGAGATGCGTGACCTGCTCACCATCCTCGACGAGCTCAGCGACCCGGCCGTCACCGGCGACGACCGGGTCGCCCTGCAGGAGCGGCTTGGCATGTTCCACGCCGCCGCGCAGAACCGGGTGCAGGCGCTGCGCGACCAGCTCGCCATGGCCGAGGGCTTCGCGGCGCAGATCGCCGAACAGATCCAGCGGCACGGCGGCTGACCGGCTCACCGGCGACGGTCAGGGCTTGTAGTTGTCGTCGAGGTGCTTGCGCAGCGTCTCGGTGAAGCCGTCGGTGTCGCCGGTGCGCAGCTGCTCCACCAGTGTCACGTGTTCGGCGATGATGTCGTCGCAGCGGGCGAGCAGGTGGTCGCCCTTGCAGAAGAGCAGGAATCGCTGGCGGTCGGCCAGCCGGTCGTTGAGTTCGAGCAGTACGTCGTTGCCGGCGGCTTCCACGAACGTGCGGTGGAAGCCGATCGTCAGCTCGATGAACCGGCGCACGTCGCGTTCGGCGAGGGCGTCGCGCTGGGCGTCGATGGAGGTGTGCAGCCGGGCGGCGAGCTGGTCGCGGACGGTGGCGCTGATCCGGCTGGCGCCGGCGGCCTCGAGGATGAGGCGCGTGTCCTGCAGGTCGGCGATGGCGCGTTCGCTCAGGCCCTGGACGAGGGCGCCGCGTTTGGGGTAGATGACGATCCAGCCCTCGTCCTGCAGCCGGCCGAGCGCGGCTCGGACCGGGGTGCGGCTGACGCCGATCTCCTGGGCGAGGCCTTCCTCGCCCAGCATGGCGCCGGCTTTGTGCGCCCCGTTGAGGATGCCGTCCCGGATCGTGCGGTAGGCGCGTTCCGCCGCGCTCGTGCTCGCGTCCACAGTCGTCCTTCCGTGGTGACGTGACAGTCATTCTCCCCAGGCCGGCCGGCACGGCTTCACCGCGCTCTTCCCTAACTAGGATACATGATGTATACAAGACGCCATGGCCATCTCCAGCTATATCGACGATCCCGAAGCCCAGCTCGCTCTCCACCAGCGGACCCTGAGCGTCGTGATGGCCTCGCAGGTGTTCAGCGGCGCCGGGCTGGCCGCGGGCGTCACCGTCGGCGCCCTGCTCACCGAGCAGATGCTCGGCTCCAGCGCCTTCGCCGGGGTGCCCGCCGCCCTCTACGCCGGTGGCTCCGCGATCGCCGCCCTCACCGTCGGGCGGCTGTCCCAGCGCCTCGGCCGCCGCGCCGGGCTGGTCGCCGGCTATGTCGCCGGCACGATCGGCGGCGTCGGCGTGGTCGTCGCGGCGGGCCTCGGCAGCGTCGTGCTGCTGTTCCTCTCCCTGCTGGTCTACGGCGCCGGCACCGCCACCAACCTGCAGGCCCGCTACGCCGGCACCGACCTGAGCGGTCCGCACCGCCGCGGCCGGGCGGTCAGCTCGGTGCTCGTCACCACCACCGTCGGCGCGGTGATCGGGCCGAACCTGGTGGCCGCCACCGGCCGCGCCGCCGAGAACTTCGCGCTTCCCGCCCTGGCCGGCCCGTTCGCGCTGGCCGCCGTCGCCTACGCGATCGCCGGGCTGATCCTGTTCCTGCTGCTGCGCCCGGACCCGCTGCTGGTCTCGCAGGCGATGCAGGCCCAGGCCGGGCCCGCCACGGCGGCCGGGCCGCGGACCGCGCCCCGGTCGTCGGCGGGCGTGACCGCCGGCGCCGCCACGATGATCCTCACCCAGCTGGTCATGGTCGCGGTGATGACCATGACGCCGGTGCACATGCAGAACCACGGTCACGACCTCGCCGCCACCGGCCTGGTCATTTCGCTGCACATCGCCGCGATGTACCTGCCGTCGCTGGTCACCGGCATCCTCGTGGACCGGGTCGGCCGGGTGCCGGTCGCCGTCGCGTCGGGCGTCACGCTCCTCGCCGCCGGGCTCGTCTCGGCCACCGCTCCGGAGGACTCCGTCGCGCAGCTCGCCCTCGCCCTGATCCTGCTCGGCCTCGGCTGGAACCTCGGCCTGGTCGCCGGCACCGCGATGATCAGCGACGCCGCCCCGATCGAGCAGCGCGCGAAGATCCAGGGCAACGTCGATCTGTGCATCGCCCTGGCCGGCGCCGGCGGCGGCATCGCCAGCAGCCTCGTCATGAGCGCCACCAGCTACGCCACGCTCTCCATCGCCGGCGGTCTGCTGGGCCTCGCCATGATCCCGTTCGTCGCCGCAGGGGCGCGCCCGTCCCGAGCCTGACCGTCGTGGAACGACGGAGCCGCGCATGAACCCGCTTGAAGCCGTCGGCCCCGCCGAGGTGAGCTCCCGGTCCAGCGCCACATGGCGTACCCATCGATCTGGTGTGTTGCCGCTCTGGGCGGCCGAGATGGATACCGGTCGTCGGTCGCCGCGAGCCTGCTGCGCGCCGCCGGCCACCCGGACGTCTCCGACCTGCTCGGCGGGTACGGCGCCTGGCAGCTGACTCGATAGTGCCGGCGGTCGAGAACGCGGACCGGGCCGCGGAAATGATTCCGCGGCCCGGTTCGTCCGGAAGCGATCAGCGCTTGGTCTTGCGGGCCGCGGCCTTCTCGGTGGGGGCGCCGGCCGTCTTCAGGGTGCCCTCCGGGGTCTCCAGGTGGGCGCGGATGAACCAGTGGTACTGCTCCAGCACGCCGGCCTGGGCGACCAGCAGGTCCTCGGTGACCGGGTCGAGCTCCTCGGTCTTCTCGATCGCGGTCCGGTGGTCCTGGATGACACCGGTGTAGACCAGGTCCAGCGCCGCCAGGTGCGCCTCGGCGCCGGCCCGGCCGATCGAGTAGTCGTCCCAGGTGCGCTGGGCGACCAGGGCGCCCGGCGTGCCGATCGGGGAGCCGCCCAGCGTGGCGATCCGCTCCGCGGTCGCGTCCACCATCTGCCGGACACCGTCGACCTGCGGGTCGAGCATGGTGTGCACGGCGATGAAGGTGGGGCCGACCACGTTCCAGTGGACGTGCTTGAGGGTCAGGGCGAGGTCGTTGAGCGCGTTGAGGCGGTCCTGCAACGTCGACACGACCTCGGCGGCGGCGTCCGGCTTGAGGCCCGGAACCGTGTAGTTGACAGCGGTGTCGTTCTTGCGTGCCATCGTCGACCATTCCTCTCGTTTGCGATTCCCTGGCCCAATGCCCGGCGAGGAGCGGGGCAAACAAACCGTCCTGTGTACGCCGGTTGCTACGGTCACCACGGAATCGATCAACACGGGAGCGGAGTGGTCATGGAGCCCCAGTACTGGCAGCTCGCCGTCGTCGCCGCCATCGTCGGTCTCGCGGTGTGGGCGTACCGCAGGTCACAGCGGGCGACGCTGGCCGTCGCCGCCGTCGTCCTGCTGATCACCAGCGGCCTGTTGTTCTACACGTTCGTCCTGGACGAGCCGTACCTGGAGCGGGACGCGAACGGGCTGCTGGACATCGCGGCATGGGTCGGCATTCCCGCGCTGCTCGGCATCGCCGCCGGCGCGCTCGCCGTCCGGCGCGGCAGCCCCCGGGCCTGACTCCGTCTACGTGCCGGCGACACGGCGGCCGCCGGGCATGCCCTTCGAGCGCCCGCATCATGCCGGCGCCGACAGCCGTTCGCGCCTCTCCGCTGGTCGCCACGATCCTCGCATCATAGGCGCGCCGGCCCTTGATGAGCGTCGATGACGAAGCGCTCCACCCGTCCCACCCATCGCTGGCCGGGCGGGTCGACGTCGTCGGTCCACGGTGTCCACGTCACCGCATCGCCGTCCCAGCGGACCGACCTCAGAACCCTGGCCGCCGCGGTGAGCGTCGCCGGTGAATCGTGGCGCCGGCTGACCGCCGCGACCTCACCCGTTGCGCCGGTGACCACCACCCACGACCAGGCGTCGCCGTCACCGTCGATCTCGTACTCGGCGTGTGCGGTGAACCTGCGGCCGGGCCGGGCCTTCGACGGCCCGCGCCGGTGCAGCCGGCACTCGTCGCGGCGGCAGGCCCGGTACGCGTCGACGATCGGTTGCCGTTCCCAGCCCAGCGCCCGGGCCAGTCCGAGCATGTGCTGCTGCAGCCAGTCGAGGATCGCGAGGCGGCGCTCCCGATCCGCAAGCCCGAGCACGGCGGCGTCGAACGGGACCTCGTGCACCTCGCCCAGCCCGAGGGAGGCGTCACCTGCCCCGGCCGCGTAGGTGACGGTGTCCGGCGTGTCGGCCGGGATGAACCTGATCCATGACGTCTTCGCCACCAGCGGCGTGCCGGCCGCGAGGTGCTCACTGTAGAGCTTGGTCACGACGGTCGCGGCCTTGGCGAACCGCTCGGCATCGGACAGCGGCCGGTCCAGCGTCCGCTGCGGGAACACCACCGGATCGGTGTCCACGGATCGAATGCGAATCACCCGTGCCGGCATGGTCGCGAGGCTACCCGGCGGGGGTGCGATGATCCCTGTTGGCTTCAGTGAGAAGTCCGAAACGGATCGCCATCGAGGTGGGACATGCCCGACGCCGGCTCCGGCTGCCGATGTGTGCTGTGCGCGCCACCGCCCCGCGAATTCGGCAACCCGTGGGTGCACCGGATGCTCGCCGAGGTGCGTACCCGGCAATGGTCTGTTCTCGGTGTCGCCGAGGACGACGAATTCCCCGGCTGGGCCTACACCGTCGGCCTCACCCACTCGCACGGGCTCGCCGAGCTGGCGATGTTCGGCCTGGCAGTCGACGACCTCCAGCACTGGGTCAGCACACTGGCCGCGGCGATGACCTCCGGCCGGGTCGCCCCCGCCGCGAGCCCGATCGACCCGGCGGTGCTCGGCCTGCCGGTGCACCTGCGCCCGATGGATCCGTCCTGGCACGAACCGCTCTTCGGCATGGCGCACCACTTCTATCAGGGTTCCCACTTCCGAGTACGGCAGATCGTCTGGGCCGACCGCAGCGGACGCTACCCCTGGGACGACGGCGTGACCGAGCAGTCCCGAGAGGGTCAGCCTCCCGGATGGCTGCCGGCAGACCGGGCAGGTCACCGCTGGCTGGACCTGCTGACCGAGTGAGCCGCCAAGCCCGGGTTTTCCTCCCGGCCGGGCATGACCAGCAAGCCCCTCCGCCGGGTCAGCTTCAGCGAGTCGGCTCGGTGCGCCCGCGCGGCGAGGTCCTCCAGGAAGTCCAGATAGGGCCGCTGCTGCAGGTCCCGCTCCGCCCGGATGAACGGCTCAAGGCTCTCCCAGATGCGCCGGATCCGGTAGTTGATCGTGGTCAGGACCAGCTCCTCGTCGACGCAGCCGAAGGAGACCAGGATCCCGATCGAGTCGTAGAAGTTGATGACCTGGAGAGACTTCGACAACAGCGGCTCGGGGAGTCCCGAGATGCCGGCGGACGGATCGATCGAGGCCAACTGCTCCAGCATGGCCCGTTCACTCCGCTGGAAATCGGGCCGGCCATAGTCGCGAGTGAGCAACTCGATCGCGACAGGCAGATGATTGGCGTTCCGCATCGAGCGAAGCTGCCGCGACGAGATCACCGATGAGATGGTCAGCGCCGCCATCGAGATCATGACGGCGACAACAGCGAGCACGGTCTGCACCTCCATGAATGCAGAGTGTCACTGTGTCGCAACTGAGAGTGGCCCTGGCGCGTCGATTCGCGCCATTGCAACAAATCAGTTTGATGTAATCTGCGGGCGTGCTGACGCCACCGCCCGGGTTCGTGGTCGCCGCCGCGCATCCGCTGCGGTGGCGTTTGCTCGGTGAACTGGCCCGCGGCGACCTCGCCGTGCGGCAGCTGACCGCGCTGCTCGGCGAGCCGCAGTACCTGGTCTCCCCAGATGGCCGAAGCGCTGCTGCGTGACCGCTCCGGTGGCACGGTGCGGGCCGCCAGCGCCGGGAGCCGTCCGAAACCGATCCATCCGTACGCCGTGAGCGTCATGGCCGCGCGGGGCATCGACCTGAGCGGGGCGCGATCCAAGCACCTGGACGAGTTCAGCGGCCAGCGGTTCGATGACGTGATCACCCTGTGCGACCGGGTCAAGGAGGTGTGCCCGGAGTTCCCCGGGCACCCGCGACCGGTACATTGGAGCATCCCCGACCCGGCCGCCGACCCGGACGGGCAGCTCGCCGTGGAACGGGTCGCCGACGACCTCGACCGGCGGATCGGTTTCCTCCTGCACACCCTCACCGCCGTAAAGGAATCGTCATGACCGGCCCGCACCGCGCCGGCCTCGGAACCGTCCTCACCGAGTGGGGGCGGATCGGCTGCATCGGCTTCGGCGGACCGCCCGCCCACATCGCCCTGCTCCGCAAACTCTGCGTCGAGGATCGCCGCTGGCTGGACCCGCAGGAGTTCGAGGACGCGATCGCCGCCTGCAACCTGCTCCCCGGCCCGGCCTCCACGCAGCTGGCGATCTTCTGCGCCTGGCGGGTCCGCGGCCGGGCCGGTGCCCTGGTCGGCGGGGCCGCGTTCATCCTGCCCGGATTGGTCGCCATCCTCGCGCTCGCCGCGCTGTTCCTCGGCGACCCGCCCACCTGGGTGAAAGCCGCCGGCGCCGGAGCCGGCGCGGCGGTCGCCGCGATCGCCTTGCAGGCGGGGACCAGCCTGATCCCCGCCGGCTGGAAGCGTGCCACCCAGCACAGCAACCGCCGGCGCTGGGCCGCCTACCTGCTGCTCGGCACGGCCGCCGCGGCGACCGTCGGGCCGTGGCTGGTGCTGGTCCTGATCGCCTGCGGCATCGCCGAGATCCTGGCGCAGCGGCTGCCCGCCCCCGAGCGGCGACCGTCGAGCGCGGTTCCGCTGCTCGCGGCGGCCGGGCTCGGCGGTGGTGTGCTGCTGCCGCTGGCCTGGACCGCGCTGAAGGTCGGCGCCCTCTCCTACGGCGGCGGGTTCGTCATCATCCCGCTCATGCAGGCCGACGCGGTCGAGCAGCACCACTGGATGACCGCCGCCGAGTTCCTCAACGCGGTCGCCCTCGGCCAGATCACTCCCGGCCCGGTCGTGCACACCGTCGCCGTGGTCGGCTACGCCGCCGCCGGGCTGGCCGGTGGGCTGCTCGCCGCCGCCGTCGCGTTCAGCCCTTCGTTCGCCTTCATCCTGCTCGGCGCGGACCGCTTCGACCGGCTGCGCGGCAACCAGCGGGTGCGGGCCTTCCTCGACGGCGCCGGCCCGGCGGCGGTCGGCGCGATCCTGGGCTCCGCGGTCCCGCTCGTCCGGGCGCTCTCCGAGCCCTGGCAGTACGCGGTGCTGGCCGGCGCGGCGCTGCTCACGCTCGGCCTGCGCCGCGGACCCGTACTCACGCTGCTGACCGCCGCCACCGCCGGTGCCGTCATCGTCGCCGCCGGAGGCGGGCTCCCGGGATGACGCTTCCTCACCCGTCCAGCGGCAGCCAGGTGTCCACGTCCCCGCAGTCGCTGACGGTGAGCTCCCCGGCCATCCGCATCGCGTCCGCCTGCGGGATTCGCCCACTGTCCGCGATGTTCAGCTGCAGGTGACAGGTCCCGCTGTCCACGACCACGATGCTGCCGCCCTCGGGCGGGGTCAGCGCCTTGGTCTGCCGGTCGATGTACCAGGCGTCGTGCCCGCCGGCCCGCTGCGGCGCCGGCAGATTCGGGTGGATCGCCTCCCAGTCCCGGTCACCCTTGCCCGTCTGCGCGAAGACGGTCAGCGGCGCGTCCCCCGCTGCCGGCCCGCTGTCGTACCCGTAACCCACCGCCGCCGACTTGCCGCTGAGCAGCGTGGTGTCGTGCAGTTCCAGTCCGGTGACCCGCAGGCCGGACGGGAGCCAGCCGAAGCGGAACGGCACGCTGACCGGCCGGGGCGGATCCTGCACCCGCAGATCCCGCGCCACCTCGATCAGCTCGGCCCGCACCTTCGGTGTCACGGCGTGCCGGTACAGGACGACCCAGGCGCCGGACGCCTCCTGCCAGCCCAGGGCCGGCCCGCTGGTCTTCGCCGGCGTGTTCCGCTCGGTCAGGGGAAGCATGTCGACCTCGCGCGGCAGGTCCGGCGCGTACCAGGCCTGTCGCTCACCGACCGTGACCGGCTCGCCCCGGCGCAGCGCGGCCGGGTCGTAGGCGCCCGGGTCGAACACCACCACGGTGGCGCCCTCGTTGACGGTCAGCTGCTCGGGCCGGGCCGCGGTCACCTCGGTCCGGTGAGCGACCTGCGCCTCCTCGTGCCCGCCGACGCTGACCCGCCACGGGATCACGAAGTCGGAGCCGGGCGCCATCGCGGCGGACATCTCGGTCACGCTCCGGAACGGCGGCGTCTCGGCCGGGAGCGTCCTCTCGCGCAGGGCCGGCGGCACGGCCACCGCCGCCACGGCCACGACGACCACGGCGGCGGCGCCCTGGACGATCCGCCGGCGGCGCCGGATCCGGCCCGCGCCGGCCCGGGCCCGCTCCACCATGCCGGTTCCGTCCGGCGCGGCCTCGGCGCGGCGAGCCAGCGACTGCTGAAGATCTTCGAGGGTACGCATCACAGCACCTCCACGGGCGGAACGGTCGTCGGGCTCAACTCGACGCGGAGCGTGGCCAGCGCCCGGCTTGCGTACGCGCGGACGGTCGTCGGCCGGCATTTGAGCACCTCAGCGATCTCCGGGTCGCTGAGACCCTCGTAGTAGCGCAGCACGATCACCGCGCGTTGCTGGCGTGGCAGCCCGCTGAGCAGCCGCCACACCTCTTCGTCGGGCCGGTCCGGCGCCCGTTCCGCCGCGGCGGGGTCCGGTGTGGCCCACCCGAGCGGCACGGTCGGCACCCGGCGCCGACGCAGGAACGACAGGTACTCGTTGGTCAGCATGGTGCGGACGTAGGCGTACGGCTCCTCCAGCGCGCCGATCCGGCGCCACTTCAGCAGCGCCTTCGTCAGCACGTCCTGCACCAGGTCGCTCGCCTGCTCCCGATCCCCGGACAGCAGCACCGCGTACCGCAGCAGCGCCGGCAACCGCGCCGCCGCGAACTCCTCGAACTGCACATGTCCCTCCCCGTCGATGTGTCGCCGATAGAAGAACGCGACCCTGCCCCGAATTGTTGTGCCGGGGACCTTCGACCCGGGGGAGACCTGCGGACGGCCCTGACCGGATGCGGCGGGTGGCGCTTGACTGGCGGTGCAACGGTCCGTCAGCCGCCGTCACCGAATCGAGGTGCAGACGTGTTCACCACCGTCGAAATGCTCGCGCAGCAGCCGTTCCTGGCCGGCCTGACCGAGCACCAGCTCGACCTGCTGGCCCCGCTGACCAGCCGCTCGATGTTCCACGCCGGCAACCGGATCCTCCGCGAGTCCGCGCCGGCCGACCAGTTCTGGCTGATCACCGAGGGGAGCGTCTTCCTGGACAGCGAGGTCCCCGCGTACACCAACGTCGTCCTCGAGACCCTGCGCGGCCCGGCCGTCCTGGGCTGCTCCTGGCTCTTCCCGCCGTACCGCTGGCAGTTCGGCGCGGTGGCCGTCGACACCACGCACACCCTGACCTTCAACGGCCCCCTGGTCCGCGCCCTCTTTCAAACCGACCCCGCACTGGGGTACGAACTGACGACCCGTTTCCTGCACGTGATGAGCAACCGCCTGCAGGCCGCCCGCCACCGGCTCGCCGACTTCCAGCGCGCGAGCGGGCACCGTACCCAGCTGTGACCGGTCAGCAGGCGTCCCGGACATACCCGCCGGAGTCCGGCGTGCCGACATCGCGGTCACGCATGACGATCGAGAGCCGGCCACGATAGGCGTCGCACGCCGCGGCGAAACCGTCCCGGGTGTACTCCACCACCAGCACGTGGTCACCGTAGGAGGCGGTGTAGACGTCACACTCGTCGAAGGCGGCGCACTCCTCGGTCACCGCGAAGTCGAACCCGGCCGCGCGGGCGCCGGCGCCGCTCAGCTCGGCGGTGTTCTTCTGCCCGCTGGCCAGTCCGGCGGCGTGGGCGCGGGCATTGAGCGTGGTGGCGTACCCGATGGCCTGCTCCTGGGTGAGCAGACCCCGGGACCGGGTGTAGGAGTCGAGGTTGTCCGCCTCGACGGCCTGGAACCCGTCGGCGGCGCACTGATCGATCCAGGCCCCGACGACGGTGGCGAGCTCGGCCCGTTTCGCGGCGGTGGAGAAGTCCAGCAGAGCCTCGTCCCAGTCCTCGTCGATGACCAGGTCGCCGCCGGAGTCGCGCAGCAGCAGGCCGGGGTGGTGGGTCTGCCACCACTGCTCGGCGCCGGGCTGCGCCTGGTAGGCGTTGACGTAACAGACGTTGTAGAGCCCGGTGGCCGGTTCCGCCTCGCGGTCGCGGCTGACCACGGTGACTCCGGCGGGTGGCGGATAGGCGCCGCCGAGCTGATAGTCGAAGCCCGCGCCGGCCGGCGGTGGCGTCCAGGTGCCAGCGGAGGCCGGGGCGGTCTGGGCCGGAGGCGGGGAGTCGTCGCACCCGGCGACGCTCCCGGCAGCGACGATCGCGACGACGGCCGTCAGAATCCGGGCGGTAGTTGAGACGCTCACCCTTTGATCATGGGTCATGCCTTCTTGTCCGATCAGGTGGAGTATGCCGCTGATCAGGCGAAATCGGTGGCTCGGAGCGGGATGGTGACTCACAGTGAGGGGGAGGGAGCGGGAGTGGTTCTATGCCGTACCGGATGGAAACGCGGCGGCGGCGCGCGTCGCCGTTCGCCGTGGTGATCGCGCTGGTCGTCTCGGCGGTGGCGGTGGTCGCGCTGTTCGCGGCCGGGATCGTTGCGGAACGCGTGAACCGTGCCGGGCCGGTCGCCGCTGCCGGCGCCCCCGCGGAGAAGCCCGCGAAGAAGCCCGCGAAGACGCTCGCGGAGACCGCGAAGCGCACCGCGCGGCCGCCCGGCGTCGGGGACCCGGTGCGTGACGGCAAGTTCGAGTTCGTGGTCTCGCGGGTGGACTGCTCACGCACCAGCTTCGGCATCGAGCAGCTGAAACGTACCGCTGAGGGCCGGTACTGCGTGGTCACCCTCTCGGTGCGCAACATCGCCGACGAGCCGAAGTACTTCCTCGGTCTCGCGCAGAAGGCCCGGGACACCGACGGCGAGGAGTACGGGTACGACGAGGTCGCCGGACTCTACGCCAACCGGAACACCCGGACGTTCCTGGAGAAGCTGAACCCCGGTGACCGGGTGACCGGTGATCTGGTCTTCGACATCCCGCGGCGGGTCACGCTGGCCGCCCTGGAGCTGCACGACTTCCCGCTCTCCGGCGGCGTGACGGTCACCCTCTGAGCGCGGCCCCACGCGCCGGCGGTCCGACGCCGGAGTGACGGCCGGGCCGGCGCATCGCGTGGCGCTGCCCTGGGCCGGGGCCGGACCGTGCGGCGAGCGCGTCGGCGACGGCGCCGGTGGCGAACGCGTACACCGTCTTGTGCAGCAGATCGACCGCCAGCTCCGCACGTGGCCAGGTCTGTGGCGGGGCGCCGACGCCGGTGAGGTTCTCCAGGATCTGATCGTTGGTCAGCCGCACGACCGCGAACTTCGCCGACGCCCACGGTCCCCGCAGACCGGCGTGGGCCATCACCGAGCGCAGCACGCCCAGCAGCATCCCCTGGCCGAAGTGCATCGCCCAGTTCACCGGCACCGGTTGCCGTCGCGGATGCTCGCGCATCCCGGTGAGACGCTCCAGCACCCGCGCGGGCACGTGTGAATCGGGGCGCCCGGTCACCCGCTGCTCGATCTTCTCCCCGGCCGTCATGACCAGGACTCCGGCCGTTCCGGCGGCCAGGCCCTCCCAGAGCGCACGTCGCAACATGTCAGGCGGATTCCCGTCGGCGGGCGATCCAACCATTGGTTTCGCGGCGGGGGAGACTGTGCCGATGCGCGACGGGTTGACGATCGGGGAGTTCGCCACGCTCAGCCATCTGAGTGTGCGGACGCTGCGCCGGTATCACGAGGCCGGCCTGCTGGAGCCGGCCGACGTGGACCCGTTCACGAGGTACCGCTACTACCGGCCGGACCAGATCGGGACCGCTCAGGTTATTCACCGGCTGCGGCAGCTCGACGTGCCGCTGGCCGAGGTCGGGGCGATCATCGCGACCGACGACCCGCAGCAGCGGGCCGCGCTGATCGGCGGTCACCTGCGGCGGTTGGAGGAGGAGCTGGACCGTACCCGGTCGGCGGTGGTGTCGCTGCGCCGGCTGCTGCGCCCGGACCCGGCGGACCTGGCGGTGGAGATCCGCTCGGTTCCGGTCCGGCCGGTGGTGGCCGTCCGCGCGTCCGGGGTACGGCTGGAGGACTCGCTCGGCTGGTTCGGCGCGGCGATGGACGAGCTGGACGCGGCGTTTCCGCCGGGTGAGCGCATCGGTGCGGCGGGTGGGATCTACGCCAACGAGCTGTTCACCGAGGGTGCCGGTGACATGACCGTGTTCCGGCCGGTGCGGGAGCCGCGTGCCGCGGGGCGGATCGCGGTCGCGGAGCTACCGGCGGTTGATCTCGCGGTGACCGTGCACGCGGGCGCCCACGACGACATCGGTGTCACCTACGGCCGGTTGGGTGAATGGGTGGCGGCGCACACGCTGGGTGTCGGGGGACCGGTGCACGAGACGTACCTGGTCGGTCCGCGGGACGGCGTGGGCGTGGATCACTGGCGTACCGAGATCGGGTGGCCGGTTTTCCGGGTGGCGGGGGCTTGACTCTCCCCCTGGGGGAGGGCTGACCGTCGAGGGCATGGACATGACATTGCCGGCCCCGATCAGCACCTATCTCGCAGCGCACCGGGAGCACGACACGACCACGGCGATCGCGGCGTTCGCCGCCGATGCCACGGTGACCGACGAGGGGCGTACCCATGAGGGTGTCGATCAGATCCGGGCCTGGATGGAGAAATCCTCGGGGGAGTTCACCTACACCACCTCGTTCGTGAGTGCCTCTCGCGACGACGCCGGCGGGTGGGACGTGGTGCAGCACCTGGAGGGTGACTTCCCGGGCGGGGAGGTCGACCTGCATTTCCGGTTCGCGCTCGAGGGCGACCGGATCGCGCGGCTCGTGATCGAGCCGTAGGCGACAGGCACCGGGGAGATCCACGTAATACGATGCGATCATGGAATTCTGCGCGACTGCGGGCGTGCCCCGGTGAAGTGGTCACGCGTCGCGGCCGGTCCCGCGCCGGTCCTGGCCGTGGTGGTCGTCGCGGCCGCCGTGGCGGGCGCGGTCGCCTGGGCGGACCTGCCGGCCAGGCTCAGCGTCCACGGTGGATTCGTGGATCTCTCCGCTTATCGGTACGGCGGTCGCCTGGTGCTCGACGGCCTGCCGCTCTACGGGTCCCGGGACCCGGCGACGAACCTGCGGTTCACCTATCCACCGTTCGCGGCCGTGCTCATGGCGCCGCTGGCGCTGATGCCGTTCTGGCTGGCCACGGCGTTGTGGACGGCCGCGTCGGTGGGCGCGCTGGCCGGGGTCGTCCTGGTGGTGGGCCGGGTGCTGCGCGGCCCGGTCGCGGGGTGGCAGGTCGCGCTGGTGACGCTCGGCGCGCTCGCCCTCGAACCGGTCTGGCAGAACCTCACGTTCGCCCAGATCAATCTCCTGGTGATGCTGGCGACGATCATCGATCTGGTACGGCCTGATCGACGCTGGTCGGGTGTCCTGCTCGGCGTCGTGGCCGGGGTGAAACTGACGCCCCTGGTCTTCGTCGTCCTGATCGTGCTGGCCGGGCGGCGGGCGATGGCCGGGCGGGCGCTGCTGGCCTTCGCCGCCACTGTCGCGATCGGGTTCGCGGCGGCACCGCGGTCGGCTGTCACGTACTGGACCGACGACCTGGTCTCGGCCGGCCGGGTCGGGCCGCCGGAGCTGGCGCACAACCAGTCGGTGTTCGGCGCGCTCACCCGGCTGCTCGACGACCCGCCGCCGACGGTGCTGTGGCTCGCGGTCGCCGGTCCGCTGGCGCTGGCGGTGGTGATCGTCGGCGCGGTGTGGTGGCGTCGCGGAGACCGGGTGCTCGGCGCCTGCCTGGGCGCGGTGGCGATGCTGCTCGCCTCGCCGATCTCCTGGTCGCACCACTGGGTGTGGGCGGTTCCGGTCGCGATGATGCTGTGGCAGCGCAGCCGGTGGGCGGCGGCCGCGTGGACCGCGGTGTTCGTGTTCCGTCCGTTCGTGTGGCCGCCGTGGGGTCAGCAGCGCGAGTTCGGGTGGACGGCGGCCGAGCAGGTGCCCGGCGAGGCGTACCTTCTCGCGGCGCTGGCCCTGGCGGTGTGGGCGGCGGTGCGCGTTTTTTCTGCCGGCGTTCCCGCCGCTCGGCAGCCGGCGGCCACGCTCCGGCGATGAGGGGCGGCTACGACATGTCGGTCCGAGTGTGGCCGCGCGCCCGCTGTTCCCCCGAGCCGCCGGCGGTGGGCAGGCGCACCCGCAGAGCCGCGCCGTGCCGCAGGTCGAGCACGTCGATGCTGCCGCCGTGGGCCTCCACGATCTCCCGGGCGATGGCGAGTCCGAGGCCGGTTCCGCCGGATTCGCGCGAGCGGCTGTCGTCGAGCCGGATGAAGCGGCCGAAGACGCGCTCACGGTCCTCGGCGGCGATCGGCGGGCCGTCGTTGCCGACCACGATCTCGGCGGCGCCGTCGCCCGCGGTCAGGCTGAGCGTGACGGTGCTCCGGGCGTACCGGAGGGTGTTGTCGGTGAGGTTGCGCAGCAGGCGGGCGAGGCGGTCGGGGTCGCCGGTGACCCGGACCGGGTCGATGGCGCCCTCGACGACGAGGTCGGGCCGTTCGACGACGACCCGCTCGCGCGCGGCGTAGAGCAGGTCGTCCAGGTCGACGTCGTCACGGCGTACCAGAAGCTCCTGATCGTCGGAACGGGCCAGCAGAAGCAGGTCGTCGACGAGACGGGCCATCCGGCGGCTCTCGTCGTGGATGCGCCGGACGGCACGGGCCGGGGTCTCGCCGAGATTCGCGGCGGCGAGCAGGTCGGCGTTGGCGTGGATGGTGGTGAGCGGGCTGCGCAGCTCGTGGCTGGCGTCGGCGACGAAGCGCCGCTGGGCGGCCGCCGATCGCTCGATCCGCTCCAGCATGGTGTTCATGGTCCGGGCCAGCGCGGCGATCTCGTCCTCCGCGATCGGCACCGGCAGGCGCGCGTGCAGACTCGTCGCCGTGATGGAGGCGGCCCGCCCGCGCATCGCCTCCACCGGGCGCAGCGTGCGGCCCACGAAGAAGAACACCGCGACGCCGACCGCGGCGGCCAGGATCGGCAGGCCGACGAGGAGTGCGGTGAGGATCGCGTTGCTGCCGTAGCGGACGAATTCGAGGGAGACCGCGACCAGTACGGTGCGCTCACCGGCCGGGGCGCGCACGCCGGTGGCCTGGATCCAATACGCCGTGGACTTCTCGTACGCGGTCGCGCCCACCGCCGGACGCAGCGCGGTGAGCGGCGTCCGGGAGGTGGCGCGGCGGGCCGTCACCGTGCCGTCGGCGTCGATGATCTGGACCAGGCTGCCCCACGAGTCCTCGCGCAGGGCGAACCGCAGGGCCGTCGCGTCGCCCGAGGCCACGGCCGCGGTGACCTGGTCCGACCGGTCGTCCGCGGCGTCCTGGATGTCGGCGAGCAGGAGCGACCGTGCGGTGATCAGTAGAATTCCGCCGGCGAGGACCGAAGCGACGGCCACCACGACGCCGGCGGTCAGAGCGGAGCGCATCCGTACGCCCAGGCGCCGTCGTAGCCTCAACAAAAGCGGCATATCGGTCACGCTACGGGAGGTGTGGGGTGCGGGTGCTGGTCGTCGAGGACGAGAGGGCCGTTGCCGAGACGATCCGGGACGGGCTCACGGCGGAGGGGTTCACCGTCGACCTCGCCCACCACGGGGTGGACGGGCTGTGGGCCGCCACCGAGACCCCGCACGGCGCCTACGACGTGATCGTGCTCGACATCATGCTGCCCCGGCTCAACGGCTACGAGGTGTGCCGGCAGCTGCGGGAGCGCGGGGTCTGGACGCCGATCCTGATGCTGACCGCCAAGGACGGGGAGTACGACCAGGCCGACGCCCTCGACCTCGGCGCCGACGACTACCTGATCAAGCCGTTCTCGTTCGTCGTGCTGGTCGCCCGGCTGCGTGCCCTGATCCGCCGCGGCGCCCCGGAGCGCCCGGCCGTGCTGCGCAGCGGCGAGGTGACCCTCGACCCGGCCGCCCGCGAGGTCCGGCTCGGCGTCACGCCCGTCGCGATGACACCGCGCGAGTTCGCCATGCTGGAATTCCTGATGCGCCATCCGGGTCAGACCATGAGCCGGACGGCGATCCTGGAGAACGTGTGGGACGCCGCGTTCGACGGCGATCCCAACATCGTGGACGTCTACGTCGGGTACCTGCGCAAGAAGATCGGCCGGGAGGCGATCGAGACGGTGCGCGGCACCGGTTTCCGGGTGATCGAGCATGCCCGGCACGGTAGGTAGCGGACTCTGAGAATCCGATGAACGACCGGCGTTCAGACAATTCTTAGGGCGCGGCCGCGAAGGTGACGGCCATGGAACTCGCCCCGATCCTCCACCACTGGGGATATGCCGCCGTCTTCGTGATCATCTTCGTGGAGAGCTTCGGCCTGCCCACCCCCGGTCAGACCGTGATGGTGGCGGCGGCGGTCTATGCGAGCTCCGGGCACCTGAACGTCTGGCTGGTCGGCTTCCTCGCCTTCACGGCCGCCGTCCTCGGGGACAACATCGGGTACTGGATCGGTGTCCGCGGTGGCCGCCGGGCGGTGCACCGGTGGGGGAGGTACGTCTTCCTGACCCCGGATCGGTTCGCGAGGATCGAACGGTTCTTCGCCCGCCGGGGCAGCCATGTCGTGGTGGTCGCCCGTTTCTTCGACGGCCTGCGCCAGTTCAACGGCGTCCTGGCCGGTGTCACCGCGATGCCGTGGCGGACGTTCGTCCTGCACAACGCGGTCGGCGCCGCTCTCTGGGTCGGCCTGTGGGTGCCGGTCGCCTACTTCTTCGGCGCCCAGCTGGTCCGGTCGCACGCCGAGTGGTGGCTGCTCGGCTTCGGCGTGGTGGGCGCCCTGGTCACGGCCGGGTTCTACCTGCGCCGCGAGCGGGCGTCGAAGAGCCGCGCCGACGAGCCGGTCGGCGTCTGAGGGGAGTAGCCGGGGATACCGCGGCTGGTGGATGCCGGGCCGGTTGTCCGCTGGCATGCTGGGGGCGTCGTGGCGAGGAGGTGCCGATGGTGTCCCGGCATGCGGTGGCCGGTGGCCACCTGCTCGTGGTGGTCCCGCAGGACGAGTTGCGGAGATCGCTGGCCGAGCGGTTGACGGCGGAGGGCCACGCGGTCACCGCGGTGGCGACCGGCGCCGAGGCGATGGCACGGATCACGGCCGGGCACGTCGACCTCATCGTGGTCGACATCGACATCCCGGATCTGTACGACCTGGCCGGCCGCCGCCCGGTTCTCACCGACCGGCCACCGATCATCTGCATGACCACGTGCGAGGCCCTGAGCACGCTGCTGCCCGAGGTCGGCACGGAGATCGAGGACTACGTCACCAAGCCGTGCCGGATCCCCGAGTTGCTGGCTCGGGTGGAGGTCCAGCTGCGGCAACCCGTGCTGCGCCGCGGTGATCTGCTGCTCGACGAGGTGACCTGTCAGGTCTGGCGGGGTGACCGGCCGATCGAGGTGACGGCCGCGGAGTACCGATTGCTGCGTCACCTGCTGGTCCACGCCGGGCAGGTGCTCTCCAAGGAGCAGCTGGCCCAGCGCGTCTGGGGCGAGTCGCGCGACGTCAACACCATCGAGCGTCTGGTGTCCCGGCTGCGGCAGAAGGTCGACGAGGCCGGCCCGCCACTGATCCACACCAAGCGCGGCTTCGGGTACCGGCTCGGCTGATGTCCGGCAAATGTCAGCTTCGGGTCCGGGTCGTGTCAGGTCAGGTTGTTTGTATGGCTTCATGCCAGAAGCCCCGTATTACCCGATGCAGCGGGACGCCCGCTGCCCGTTCGCGCCCGCCCCCGAGGTGCGCGACATGCCCCCGGTCGGCAAGGTGCGCATCTGGGACGGCAGCACCCCGTGGTTCATCACCCGGCACGCCGACCAGCGGGCCCTGCTCAACGACCCGCGGCTGAGCATCCAGGAGAAGAGGCCCGGCTATCCGCACATGACCAAGGCGCGGGCGGCGATGGCCCCGCACATCCCCGACCTCATCACGAACACGGATCCGCCGGAGCACACCCGGTTGCGGCGTACGGTCAACGCCCCCTTCATGGTCAAGCGGGTGGAGGCGCTGCGCCCCCGGATCCAGGAGACCTTCGACGGCCTGGTCGACGACATGCTCGCCGGTCCGCGACCGGCCGACCTGGTCGCGGCGATCGGTCTGCCGGTGCCGACCCTGGTGATCACCCAGATCCTCGGGGTGCCCTATGCGGACCACGAGTTCTTCCAGGCCGCGAGCCGCCGGGCGATCAGCCACGACACCGACCCCGAGGAGGGGGAGCGGGCCGGGCAGGGCCTCGGGGAGTACCTGTCGGCCCTGCTCACCCGGAAGATCGCCGACCCGCAGGACGACGTGATGTCCGAGATGGGCGCCCGGGTCAGCGCGGGGGAGATGACCTTCGCCGAGGCGGTCACGATGGCCTCCGCGATCCTGATCGCCGGCCACGAGACAAGCGCCAGCATGATCTCGCTCGGCACGCTCGCGCTGCTGCGCAACCCCGACCAGCTCGCGCTGCTGCGGGAGCGGAGCGACGACGCGCGATTCGTCGCCAACGCGGCCGAGGAGCTGCTGCGGTACCTGACGATCGTGCACTCCGGCATCCGCCGCATCGCCGTCGAGGACATCGAGCTGCACGGCGTCACGATCCGGGCCGGCGACGGCGTCGTCTTCGAGCTGGCCGGCGCCAACTACGACCCCGCCGAGTTCCCCGAGCCCGACCGGCTCGACCTGACCCGGCCGGCCCGCTCGCACCACGCGTTCGGTTACGGCGCCCACCAGTGCCTCGGGCAGTCGCTGGCCCGCGTCGAGCTGCAGGTCGTCTACGGCACCCTCTACCGCCGCATCCCGACGCTGGCGCTCGCGGTGCCGTTCGAGCAGGTCGAGTTCGCGATGGAGGGCGTCGCCTACGGCCTGCGGTCGCTGCCGGTGACGTGGTGACCGGTGACGTGGTGAGAGGAGCACAGACGATGCGAGTGGAGTTCGACGAGCCGAAGTGCGTCGCCGCCGGGCAGTGCGCGATGGTCGCCCCCGAGGTGTTCGACCAGCGCGACGACGACGGCGTGGCTATCGTGCTCGACGCGACGCCCGGCGCGGACCAGCACGACGCGGTGCGCGAGGCGGCGGCGGTCTGCCCGGCGGCGGCGATCCGGCTGGTGGAGCAGTGAACCGGATCGTCGTCGTGGGCGCCTCGGCCGCGGGTCTGGCCTCGGTGGAGACGCTGCGCCGGGAGGGGTTCACCGGCACGATCACGCTGATCGGGGAGGAGCTCGACGCGCCCTACGACCGGCCGCCGCTGTCCAAACAGATTCTGGCGTCGCAGTGGGAGCCCGATCGGATCGCGCTGCGCACCGCGGAGCAGCTCGCCGCGCTCGACCTGGACCTGCGACGGGGCGTGCGGGCGACCGGACTGGACACGGCTGCGCGTTCCGTCGCACTCAGCGACGGCAGCGATGTTGAGTACGACGGGCTCGTCGTGGCAACCGGAGTTCGGCCACGTGCGCTTGCGGGTGGGGCGGGACATGTCATCCGTACGCTGTCCGACGCTCTGGAACTGAGGAAACGCCTGCGTCCCGGCACCCGGCTGACCGTCGTGGGCGCCGGGTTCCTCGGCGCCGAGTGCGCCGCCGTGGCGCGCGGCCTCGGCTGTGAGGTGACCCTGCTGGAGCCGGCGCCGGTGCCGCTCGCGCACGCCGTCGGGGAGCCTGTCGGCCGGATGCTCTCCGCCGTGCACCGCGAGCACGGCGTCGACCTGCGCACCGGGGTCACCGTGACGGCGATCGTGGACGCGGGAGCGCGGCTCCCGGACGGGACGGCGATCGCTGATGGGGGAGCGCTGCACCCGGACGGGACGGCGACCGCTCATGGGGGAGCGCTGCTCGCTGACGGGACGGTGGTCGCCGCTGATGAGGTGCTGGTCGCGGTTGGGTCGGTGCCGAACACCGACTGGCTGGACGGCTCCGGGCTGACCGTCGGCGACGGCGTGGTCTGTGACGAGTTCTGCGCGGCGGCGCCCGGCGTCTACGCGGCCGGTGACGTGGCGCGGTGGCACAACCCGCTGTTCGGCGTGGACATGCGCATCGAGCATCGCACCAACGCCGCCGAGCAGGGCATGGCCGCCGCCCGCAACCTGCTCGGCGCGGGCCGGCCGTTCGCCCCGGTGCCGTACTTCTGGTCCGATCAGTACGACCTGAAGATCCACGCATACGGGTACCTGCGCGGCCACGACGCCGTCGAGATCGTCGACGGGTCGCTCGACGAGCGCCGTTTCCTGGCCGCCTACCACCGCGACGGCCGCCTGGTCGGCGCGCTCGCCGTCGGCATGCCACCCAAGGCCATCCGCCCGTGGCGGCAGGCCATCGCCTCCGGAGGTTCGCTGTGAGCAGGGACGTCGTCGTGATCACCGGCGCGGGCGGCATGGGCACGGCCGTGGCCCGCCGGATCGGCAGTGGGCGGACGGTGGTGCTCGCCGACGCGTTCCCCGAGCATCTCGATCGGGCGGTGACGGCGTTGCGGGGTGAGGGCTACGACGTCCGGGAGCAGGTCACCGACATCGCGGATCAGGGTTCGGTGGAGGCGCTGGCCGAGGTGGCGGCCGGGGCGGGTCGGCTGGTCGCGCTCGTGCACACCGCCGGGGTGTCGGCCGCGGGGTCGACCGTACCCAAGATCTGGGACGTTGATCTGGTTGGGACCGCCCGGCTGATCGACGCGTTCGAGCCGGTGGCGACCGGCGGCACCGCGGTCGTCTGCGTGGCGAGCATGGCGGGGCACTACGCGCAGCTCAGCGCGGACGACGAGCAGGTGCTGGCCACGACCCCGGCGGACCGGCTGCTCGACCTCGGCGTGGTCACCGGGTTCGACGGTGACCCGATCGCCGCCTACATCCTCGCCAAACGTGCCAACCAGGTGCGGGTGCAGGCGGCGGCGCTGGCCTACAACCGGCGCGGCGCCCGGATCAACTCGCTCAGCCCCGGCGTCATTTCCACCGCGATGGCCAGGGCCGAGCAGGAGTCGGCGTCGGGGGAACACATGATGGAGATGCTGCGGGCCTGTGGAATCGGCCGCACCGGTACGCCTGCGGAGATCGCGGAGGCGGTGGCGTTCCTGACCGGGCCGGGGTCGCTCTATGTCACCGGCACCGACCTGCTCATCGACGGCGGCCAGGCGGCGTGGCTGCGGCGGCACCGCCCGCGATAGGCGATGGGCCGGCTCATCTGATCGCCGGCGGGCTTCCGGGCCGTGCGTGTGCCGGCGGGCTTCCGGGCCGTGCGTGTGCCGGCCGGCTTCCGGGCCGTGCGTGTGCCGGCCGGCTTCCGGGCCGTGTGTGCCGGTCGGCTTCGCGCTGTGTGCGTGTCGATCGGCTCCGAGCCGTGCTCCGAGCGGCGTCTACTGCCGTGCGCCGAGGGGCGTCTATTCCAGCATCACGCGGCGGATCATCGGGCGGTTCCGGGCGATCCACGAGGCGCTCCGTGCTCGCCACGTGACGGCCCACAGGATCGGGTAGCCGGTGTCGGTCACCGCTGCGGTGCTGTCGATGGTAACGCCCTCGGCGACCGCCTCGTGGCGTGCGTTGTGGATCGCGACATCGGTGAGACGGTCGACCAGCTCGTCCCGTGCCGCCCTGGGCAGGCCGTATCCGTCGGCGATGGCTCGGGCATGACGAGCCCTGGTGAGTGGGCCGGGCAAGCCCTGCATCTCCGCGACGTCGTCGTCGACGAGCTGGGCGTTCAGCCACACGGTCGCGGCGAGTTCCCAGAGGCGGTCCACCGGGCCGGCGAACTCCCAGTCGATGAACGCGTCGGGCCGCCCGGCCTCGCCGACGATGTTCCACGGCCCGGGGTCGCCGTGCCCGATCACGATGTCGTCGCCACCGAGATCGCGGAGCCAGCTGCTCTGCCACACGGCGTCGGCGGGCGGCGTGAACGCCGCGGTGGCGTCGTGCACGCCTCGTAACAGCGCGCCCACTCCGCCCACTTCCTCGTCCGGCCAGGCGTGTGGATGCGGGGACTCGCCCGGCACGAAGCCGTACCCGTCGCCGACCACGCGCGGCGCACCCGGGAAACCACTTTGCTCCAGGTGCCGGAGCAGCGCGAGGACCGCAGGCGTCCATGGTCCGGCGGTCTTTCGCACGACGCCGTCGAGCAGAACCGCGTCGGCGGCGTGCGTGCCGGAGCCCCAGGCGCCGAGCCGCTCGGGAGATCCCACCGGGTTCACGTCGTCCGAACGTCGAGACACACGGCAAGCCTCACCAGGGCCGGACCGGATCGCAAGCGATTACGCCGAACCCGGCAAGCGGCGGACGGCGGTGTCGACGGTGTTCAGCGCATCGTTCGGATCGTCGAACAGCCACCCGCCCGGGTCCTCGCCGAGCTCGGCGCCGACCAGGCTGGTCAGGGCCGGCCGGCACCTGCCGGACACCACGACTCCGGGTGCGACGCCGCGGACGATGGCGGCGTTGAGCACCGCGCCCATCATGTCGCCCCAGCGGTAGTCGACCTCCCGCAGGTCCAGCACGACGCCGGCCGGTGTGAACGCGCGAAGCCCGAGCGCGACCACCCCCTGCATGAACGCGGCGTCGCCGTTGCCCGCGCTGCCCACCCCGTAGACGCCCGCGAACGTGACCACCAGCAGCTCGTCGCGGGCCCACGGCTCGGCGTCACCGCGGCGGGCGGTTGCGAACCCGTACTCGATGGTGCTGAGGTCGCCGAGGCTGCGCGGTGTGGTGACGAACGAGGGCATCGGGCGATTATCGCCTGCCGCGACCGTCAACCGCGGGCCACGGGCAGGGTGGCGACGACCTCGAAGGCGCCGTCCGCGCGCATCCCGCAGGTGAGCGTGCCCCCGGCGGCCTCGGCGCGCTCCCGCATGCCGATCAGTCCGTGCCCGGTGCCCTCGCCGCGATGCCCGGCCTGCGCCGGATTGACCACCGTGATCCGCAGGTCCGTCTCACGCTGGTCGAGCGCCACCTCCACCCGCCGGCCGGTCCCGTGCTTGCCCGCGTTGGTCAGGGCCTCCTGCACGATCCGGTACGCGGCGAGGTCCCCGGCGCCGGTCAGCGGCCGCGGCGTCCCGGTCCGGCTCACAGTGATGTCCTGACCGGCCTGCCGGAAACCCTCGATCAGCGCGTCGACGTCGGCGAACGCCGGCGCCGGCCGCAGACTGTCCGGCGGGTCGTCGTCGGCGCGCAGCAGCCCGACCGTGGCGCGCAGCTCGTCCAGCGCGGTGCGGCTGGTGTCCCGGATCCCGGCCAAGGCCTCGCGGGCTCGGTCCGGGTGCGCTTCCATGAGATGGTGCGCCACCCCGGCCTGCGCGTTGACGAGGGTGATGTGGTGGGCGACCACGTCGTGCAGGTCGCGCGCGATCCGGACCCGCTCCTCGTGGACCCGGCGCCGGGCGTCCTGCTCGGCCCGCTCCCGGATCTGCGCGAGCAGCGCCTGCCGGTCCTTCGCCGCCACCCCGAGGGCGACGGCGATCAGCGCGTAGTTGGCCGGCACCAGGTTGGCCAGGTCGAACAGGCCGCCCGCCTGCCACGGGATCGCGGCCGCGGTCAGCGACACGGCGGCGAGCACCCCGGCGGTCCAGGCCGTCCGCCGGTCCCGCAGCGTCGCCAGGGTGTAGAGGGCGACGACAGCGGCCACATCCATCAGTACGAGGTGACCGCCGGCCAGCGGCAACGCGGTGCCCGTCAGCACGGTCACCGCCGTGACCGCCGCCGGGCTGCGCAGCCGGAAGAGCAGGGCCGTCGCACCGAGCAGGATCAGGATCAGCTGGCCGTCGGTGGGCGAGCGCAGCAGGTGCCCGCGCTGGTAGGCGACCGCCGCCATCATGATCATCACGGTGAGGATGGGCGGCGCCCAGACGCGCCAGGCGTACCGTCCGGTGCCGGTCATCTGTCGCCCACCCGGACCAGGCCGTTCTCGTAGGCGAAGACCACCAGCTGGGCGCGGTCGCGGGCGCCGGTTTTCATCATCGCCCGGTTGACGTGGGTCTTCGCGGTGGCGACGCTGATGCCGAGCCGGTCCGCGATCTCCGGGTTGGACAGGCCCGCGCCGACCATGGCGGTGATCTCGCGTTCCCGGACGGTCAGCTCGCCGAGCGCCGCCGCGACGGTCACCTGCGCCGGATCCGGCTGGGCCAGGAACCGGCCGATCAGCGCGGTGGTCGCGTTCGGCGACAGCAGGGACTCGCCGGCCGCGACCGTCCGGACCGCGTGCAGCAGGACCGCCGGGTCGACGCCCTTGCCGAGGAAGCCGCTGGCGCCGGCCCGCAGCGCCGCCACCACGAGCTCGTCGGTCTCGAACGTCGTGAGGATCAGCACCCGGACACCGGCCAGGTCCTCGTCGGAGCTGATCAGCCGGGTGGCCTCGATGCCGTCCATGTCCGGCATCCGGATGTCCATCAGCACCAGGTCGGCGCGGGTCTCGCGGGCCAGCGCCACGGCCTGCGCGCCGGTGGCGGCCTCGCCGACCACCGCGATGTCCGGTTCGGCGTCCAGCAGCAGCCGGAACGTCGCGCGGAGCAGGGCCTGATCGTCGGCGAGGAGCACACGAGTCGTCACGTGATCATTTTCCCGACAGTGCGGGCTCGCGGGCCGGGCCTTCGACCGAGACGTGCGGTGTCACCCGGTCCGCCCAGCGCGGGTAGGCCCAGTTCGCCCGGCCGATCAGCCGCATCAGCGCCGGGATCAGGGTGAGCCGGACGACGAACGCGTCCACCAGCACCGCGATGCCCAGGCCGATACCGATGCCGGAGACGATCCGCTCGCCGCTGAACCCGAAGGACGCGAACACGCAGAGCATGATCGTGGCCGCGGCGACGATCACCTGGGAGGTCTCGGTCAGGCCGACCCGGATCGCGCGCCGGTTGTCGCGGGTGTGCGTCCACTCCTCGTGCATCCGGCTGACCAGGAAGACCTGGTAGTCCATCGACAGCCCGAAGACCACGCCGACGATCAGGACCGGGATCAGGTACATGATCGGGGCACCGGACCCGACGCCGAGCAACTCGGAACCCCAGCCGAACTGGAAGATCGCGGTGAGCGCGCCGAGGCCGACCAGGATCGTCGCGAGGTTGCTGAGCGCGCCGACCAGCGGCACCAGGATGCTGCGGAACGCGACCGCCAGCAGCAGGAAGCCCAGCACGGCGATCAGGCCCAGGTACAGCGGCAGCTTGCCCATCAGCGCATCGGCCATGTCGATGCTCGTCGCGGGCGCGCCACCGACGTAGACGCGCAGGCCGGTGCCGGCCTCGGCGGCGGGGATCACCTCGTCGCGCAGGCGGTGCACCAGGTCCGCGGTCTGCTCGGTCTGCGCGCTGGTCGTGGGTACGACGGTGAGCGCGCTCCGCCCGGCCGGGGCGACCGCCGCGACGCCGGGGACGGTGGCGAGCGTGGCGGCCAGCCCGGTGAACGCGGTGCTCGCGGCGGGGTCCGGGACCTTCGCCACCAGCAGCAGCGACGCGTCGAAGCCGTCACCGAACGCGGGCGCCATCAGGTCGTAGTACGCACGGGCCGGGGTGCCGGCCGGATCGCTGCTGGCGTCCGCGTCACCGACCCGCATCATCGTGACCGGCGCGGCCAGGATCGCGATGACCAGCACCGCGGCGCCGGTGGCGCGCCACGGGGCCCGATCGACCAGGGCGGCCCAGCGGGCGGCGAGACCGGGCCGGTGCACGGCGACCGGGGCGGCGCCGGTGGCCAGGGCGGCACGCTGCCTGCGGGACAGGACCCGGGTGCCGAGCATCGCCAGCAGCGCCGGGAGCAGGGTGACCGCGGCCAGGATGGTGAACAGGACGGTCACCGCTGCGGCGCGGGCCATGCCGGTCAGGATGCCGAGGTTCACCACGAACATGCCGAGCAGGGCGACGATCACCGTGGCGCCGGCGAAGACGACCGCCCGGCCCGAGGTGTCCAGCGCGTCGGCGATGCTCTCGCGTACCGGACGGCCGGCGAGCAGCCCCCGGCGGTGGCGGTTGACGATGAACAGCGCGTAGTCGATACCCACACCGAGGCCGATCAGGGCGCCCATGGTGAGGCTGGTGGCGGCCAGGTCCACCACGTGCGAGGCGATCATGACGAGCAGCAGGGACGCGGCGACGCCGACGACGCCGGTCAGGATCGGCAGGGCCGCCGCCCAGCCGGAGCGGAACATCAGCACCAGGATGACCAGGGCGGCGATGATGCCGACCGCCTCGGTGCCGTGCGAGGCGCCGGGCTGCTCGCTGAACGCCTGCCCGCCGACCTCGACGTCGAAGCCCGCCGTGTCGGAGGCGAGCGCCGCACTCTTCACCGGCGCGGTGTCGGCGTCCGCGGCGAGCACGATCGTGGCGTACGCGGTGCCGGTCCCGGTGTTGATCTGGGCGGCCCCGGCCTTGTCGTAGGGGCTCACCACGGCTTCGACGCCCGGCACCGCCTTGATGCGGGCGAGCATCGCGGCGACGTCGGCCTTGACGCCCGCCGAGTCGACGGCCTCGCCGCCGGTGTGCCAGACGACGGTGCCGCGGACCGTGTCCGTGCCGGCCTGCCCGCCGGACCCGGACCCGGACCCGGTCTGGCTTTCGGCGAGCAGCGCGTAGGCGGTCGCCGATTCGCTGTCCGGCAGGTCGGCGGAGTCGGTGAAGGCGGTCCCGCCGCCGAGCGCGATGGCCGCGAGGGCCACCAGGGCGACGATCCAGCCGCCGGCGACGGCGAACCGCCGGCGGAAGCACCAGTGCGCGAGAGTCGACAAGGCTGCGGCCTTTCAGGCGTTCCAACAGGGCCTGATCAGCGTCGCCCGATCCCGGCCGGGAAGCGTCAACCCGCTGCGGTGTCCTCGTGTACCGCAGGTGCGGTACTGAGATCGGGGCGCAGCAACTACGCCAGCGAAACCTCAGTCCAAACTGATCGATTACCTTGGATGTGTGGAAGTCGAGACAGCGATCGCCCTCATCTCCATCGCCATCTCCGTCGTCTCGCTCGTCGTCTCCGGGACGCTCGCGCTCCGGCAGACGCGGACCACGATGGACGGCTACGCCCTCCCCGTCGTGCTGCAGGTCTTCAGCCGGTTCCGAACCCAGGAGTTCTTCGACGCCCAACAGTTCATCTTCGACGAACTTCCCCGGCGGCCGGTCGAGCCGTACACGGACCTGCCGTTGGAGGTCCGATCCCATCTGCGCATGGTGGGCGGTCTCTACGACGACCTCGGCAAGCTCGTCGCCCACGGCATCGTCAAGGAGGAGCTGATCATCGGCTCGAACGGCTCCCAGGCCCGACGCATCTGGGAGGCGATCGAGCCGTTCGTGCGCGCCGAACGCGACAAGCGCAACAGCAACCTGTGGATCTATCTGGAGGACCTGGCGTACCGCACCACCCGGAAACCGCCGGCCGCCATCCACGAGAAGCTCAACCTGCATCCGTACGCCGGACCAGCGCGCACGTCCCTTCCAGCGCCGCCCGAGTCCCCTGCAGCGCCACGACCTCGCACGGAGCAGCAGCCGGACTGACGGGCGGGAGGAGGGACGAGGGCGGCCCAGCGGAACCGAACACTCGGCGCGGCCCGCTGGACGATCAACAGTCCCGGATCGCGCCAGAAGCGGATGTTCGGTTCTTCTCGGCAGATGATCGAAACTCGACAGTGACGCAGCGGCTGATCAGCGGCCGTAGGAGTGCGGACCGCCCAGCCAGCGGCTCAGATACTCCGACTGGGTATCGCCGGTCAGCAGGTCGGCCAGTGTAGTGGCGAATCCGTCTCCGTACTGCTCCCAGAAAGGCCCTTCTTCCGGTTTCTCCCTGCCGTAGGCCTCGGCAAGCCTGGAGCAGCGGACGGCTCAGCAGCCCGCCGGGGGAGTGCCGGCCGCTATCGCTTTCAGGGCGGTCAGCGCCTCGTCCACGGTGGACACCCGGGCCAGGGTCAGACCGGGTGGCGCTACCGGGACCGCCTCCGCACAGTTGTCGGCGGGGACCAGGAAGAAGCGGGCGCCGGCCCGCTCGGCGGCGGTGAGCTTCTGGGGGATGCCGCCGATCGGGCCGACGGCACCGTCCGGGTCGAGTTCGCCGGTGCCGGCGATCACCTGGCCGCCGGTGAGGTCGGCGGGTGTGAGCTTGTCGATGATGCCGAGCGTGATCATGAGGCCTGCGCTGGGGCCGCCGATGTCGGCGAGGGAGACCTGGACCCGTACCCCCGTGGGGTGGGTGGACCGGGAGAGGGCGGCGGTGATCGCGTTCCGCGAGGCCGTGTCGAACGAGGCCTGGTTCTCCTGCCTGACCTGCTCCTCGTCGTGGCCGCCGGGGAAGACCGCGGCGCGGGGGACCAGGGCGTCGCTGTCGTCGAACCAGGTGCGCACGGCCGTCGCCACGTCGACGTCGTCGCTGACCTGAATCGTGGTGAGCAGGAGCCGGCCGGTGGACGCGGAGGACTCCGCGCCGGAGATCGTGATGACATCCCCGCCGAGGGTGTCGATCGGGGGCCCGGGCTGCTGGGTCAGGTAGGGCAGGGGCGCGAACCAGACACCGGCGGCGAGCGCCGACACGACGAGCGCGGCGGCGGCGACCAGGAGACCGCGATTCTTCATCGAACGCACCCTACCGATGACCGAGCGGCGTGGCGGTGACGACGACCTCACCGGCGAGCCGGGCGCGCAGGTCGGCGGCGCTCATCGGCCGGGCGAAGTGGAAGCCCTGCGCCCGGTCGTAGCCGAGCGCGGTCAGCCGGGCCGCCTGCTCGGCGGTCTCGACGCCCTCGGCCACCGCCTGCAGGCCGAAGGCGCGGGCCATCTGCGCCACCGCGTCGGCGATGGCGAACGAGCCGCCGTCCGGGACGAACGAGCGGTCCAGCTTGATCTGGTCGACGGGGCAGCTGGCGAGCAGGCTCAGCGTGGAGGCGCCGGTGCCGAAGTCGTCAAGCGACAGCCGTACGCCCAGGTCCCGCAAGGCTTGCAGGTTCCCGGCGGTGGCGCCGCCGCCGACCGCGAGCGACTCGGTGATCTCCACGGTGAGCCGGTGCGGCGGCAGGCCGCTGTCGCGCAGCGCCGCCGCCACCAGGTCCGGGAACCCCGTCTCGCGCAGCTGGCGGGCCGAGACGTTCACCGAAACCGTCAGCTCGCCGGGCCAGGTCGCCGCCTCCCGTGTCGCGTCGCGCAGCACCCAGGCGCCGAGCGCGACGATCAGGCCGCTCTGCTCGGCGGCCTCGATGAAGGCGCCCGGCCCGAGCAGGCCCTCGCTCGGATGCTGCCAGCGGACCAGCGCCTCGGCGCCGGTGATCCGGCCGCCGGGCAGGGTCACCACCGGCTGGAAGTGCGTCACCAGCTGCCCGGACGTGATCGCGGTGTGCAGGTCGGCGACCAGGCGGCGGCGTTCGGCGCCGCGCGCCTCCATGCCCGGCCGGTACCGTTCGATGCCGCCCTCGCCCCGGGCCTTCACCTCGCGGATCGCGATCTCGGCCCGGTGCAGCAGCTCACCGGGGTCGTCGCCGCCGTGGCCCTCGGCGACTCCGAAACTGGCGCGTACGGTCATCGGCTCCCCGTCGATCACGGCGGGTTCGAGCAGGGCCGCCATGATGCGGGTCAGCACCTGGTCGAGGTCCGCGCCGCGCGCGCCCTCGAACAGCACCGCGAACTCGTCACCGCCGAGGCGGGCCACCGTGTCCGCCGGGCGCACACACGCGCGCAACCGCTCGGCGACGTGGACGAGCAGCGCGTCCCCGCCGGCGTGCCCGAGCGACTCGTTGATGTTCTTGAAGTCGTCCAGGTCGATCAGCACGATGCCGACCGGCGTGTCCGGGCCGGCGCCGGTCACCGCGGCGGCGACGCGCCTGCTGAACAGCGCCCGGTTGGTCAGACCGGTGAGCCGGTCGTGGCTGGCCTCGTAGCTGAGCCGGTCGCGGACCTCGCGGGTCTCGGTGATGTCGCGGGCGTTGCTGACGATGCCGGCGACACTCGGCTCACCGGTCAGGTTCGCGCTCGTCACCTCGAACCAGCGGTAGCCGCCGTCGGTGTGCCGCACGCGTACCTGGAAGGTGGCGGTGGCGCCGGGCGCCGCGATCACCCGGACCAGGCACCGGGCCGCCGGGACCCGGTCGTCGGGGTGGATCCGGGGCGCGATCGCGGTGCCGATCAGCTCGTCCGGGTCGGCGCCGAGCATCCGCCGCGCGGCGGGGCTGACGTAGGTGAGCCGGCCGCCGGGATCGGTGATCGTCACCATGTCGGTGGAGTTCTGCACCAGCAGGCGGAACCGTGCCTCCTGGACGCCGATCCGCGCGAGCAGGGTGTCGTTGAGCCGGAACGCGATCAGCTGACGGATCACCACGAGGGCGGTCAGGGTGACCGCGACCCCGTCGATCAGGATGCCGTTGCCGGCGTGCTCGATGTGGTTGTAGAGCACCAGCGTGTCGACGGCGGCGATCGCCACGTACGGCATCCGGCTGTACCCGCGCGATGCCCGCCGGGGCCGGGCAGCGGCGGCGGTGTCCACCACCTGCACCCGCGCGCCGACCGCCGCCGCGAACGCGGCCAGGGGCAGCACCAGCAGCAACAGGTTGCCGCTGGGCTGATGCGGGTGCAGGAAGCTGATCGCCGAGCCGAGCCCGCCGATCAGCGCGGACCCGCCGATCCAGTAGAGCCCGCGCCGCGCGAACGTGTCGACGCCGGCCAGCACCACCTTCGCGGCCAGGTACACGCCGTTCAGGCCGGCGCCCATGATGACGGCCGCGGCCGCCACGCGGGACGCGGTGACCCGGTCGTCGGCGAACTGCGCGGAGGCGGCGAAGTGCCAGAGGAACAGGCCGGCGGCGAAGGTCAGGGTGCCCAGGTCCAGCCGGACGCCGACCGTGCGGGCCCGGCCGCCGGCGCTGAACGGCAGGCCGATCAGCGGCCAGGTGAGCACCACGCCGCCGACGAGGTGCAGTGCCACGGACACCGCCAGCAGCCATCCCGGGGCGCCGAGGGCGACAAGCGCGCGCAGCGCGGCGACGCCGACGAAGAGCGTGATGCCGGCCTGGACCGTCCCCCAGTAGCGGCGCACCACCGGCGCGGACGCCGGGTCGGTCCGCACCCGGCGGCACAGCGCCAGCGTCGGGACGATGACCGCGATCAGCAGCAGCCAGTTCAGCGCGTCCGGCCAGAGCGGTCCGGTCCGCTCCTGCAACAGGAACGCGGCGACATCGATGATCGCCAGCGCGGTGACGGCCTGGAACGCCCGGTCGGCGAGGAGCGGCGGACGGGCGTACGGGGCGGGCACCCTTCTACCATCGACGGGGCCGGGGCCGAGTTGAGACAGAAAGGGTCAAGTCCGGGCCCGCCGCGCCGAAAGTCTCCGTGTGGAGCTGAATGGCGCGGGCGACCGGCCCGCCCGGCTGTTGGAGGCCAAGGCGACCGGCCGTTCGGCGATCGCCGGCACCGCGCTGGGGATCGGCATCCTGGCCGCCGCGGCGGTGATGGCCTCCAGCGGAACCGCCGACACCACCGAGGAGGTCCGCCGGGTCCAGACGGTCACCCAGACGCTGAACCGGATCTCGGTGCAGATCAACGCCGAGGACGCGGCGCTGCGGAGCTATTTGACGACCGGGGGGACGGAGTACCGCCGGACCGAACTGCTCGCGAAGCTCGGCGCCGCCCGGGCGAGCCTGGACTGGCTGCAGCAGAACAACGCGGTCGACCGGGCCGAGCTCGACGCCATCCGCGGCGGGTACGAGAACTACAACCGCATCGTTCTCGACATCGTGGCGCACACCGAGGACGGCGCGGACGTCGCCGGATACACCGAGCTCGCCTCGATGACCTTCGCCCCGCTGCGTGACAACGTGCTCGCCATCGGCGACCAGCACCAGCAGGAGCTCTCCGAGTACCTGGGCGAGGTGAACCGGCGCGCCGACATCCTGCAGGCCGTCGCGGGGGCGACGATCGCCGTCGTGCTGGCACTCTTCGCGATCTGCGCCCGGGTGCTGATCCGGTACCAGCGCCGCGCCGAGCGGCAGGCCGCACAGCGGCTGCACGAGGCCACCCACGACTCGCTGACCGGGCTCGGCAACCGCGCCAAGCTGCACCACGAGCTGGACGCCGCCGTGCGCCGCGGGCGGGCCGCCGACGCGCCGTTCAGCCTGCTGCTCATCGACCTCGACCGGTTCAAGGAGGTCAACGACACGCTCGGGCACCACACCGGCGACAAGCTGCTCGTCGAGGTGGCGCAGCGGCTCACCGGCGGCCGCCGCGCCGACGACCTCGTCGTCCGTCTCGGCGGCGATGAGTTCGCCCTGATCCTGCCCAGCGCGCCGGATCATACGCAGGCGCTGGAGGCCGGGCACCGCATCCTGGAGTCGCTGCGCCGGCCGATCGCGCTCAGCGGCCTGCTTGTCGACATCGACGCGAGCATCGGCGTGGCGGCGTACCCCGGCGACGGCAGCGACGCCACCGAGCTGCTGCAGCACGCGGACGTCGCGATGTACGAGGCGAAGCGCCGGCACGGCGGCGTCTGCGCCTACGACCCGTCCCTGGACACCGGCGACACGAGCCGGCTCACGCTGCAGAGCGAGCTGCGGCAGGGCATCGAGCGCGGCGAGCTGGTCGTCTTCTACCAGCCCAAGATCGACGTGGCGACCCGCCGGCCGTGCGGCGCCGAGGCCCTGGTGCGCTGGCAGCATCCCACCCGGGGGCTGCTCGGGCCGGACGCGTTCATCCCGCTCGCCGAGGAGAGCGGCCTGATCGACATGGTCACCGCCGACGTGCTCGACCAGGCGCTGGCCCAGCTCGGCCGGTGGACCGAACTCGGCCACCAGCTGCCGGTGTCGGTGAACGTCCCGGCCCGGTCGCTGACCGACGAGGCGTTCCCGGAGACCATCGTCGCGGCGCTGGCGCGTCACGGCGTACCGCCGAAGCTGTTGACCCTGGAGATGACCGAGAGCGCCGTGGTCACCGACATGGAGCGCGCCGGCGAGGTGCTGCGGCGGCTGCGCGAGCACGGCGTGCACATCTCGATCGACGACTTCGGCACCGGGTACTCCTCGATCGCGCATCTGCGGGACATGCCGCCGCACGAGTTGAAGATCGACCGGAGCTTCGTGATGAAGATGTGCGAGAACAGCCGGGACGAGACGATCGTGCGGGCGGTCGTCGACCTGGCCAAGAACCTGCGGCTGCGGGTGGTCGCCGAGGGCGTCGAGAACGAGGACGCGCTGCGTGCCCTCGGTGACCTCGGCTGCGACGAGGCACAGGGTTACCACATCAGCCGGCCGCTGCCCGCCGCCGAGCTGACCGCCTGGCTGGGCCGGTCGGAAATGGCGATAACCGCCGGCTGACAGGTGCGCCGGCACTACCGTGAGCATGTGGATCGCCGAGCCGTGCTGACCTCGGTGTGCGCGGTCGCCGGAGGGCTGGCGGCCGGATGCTCCCGGGACTCCTCGGCCCCGGCCGGCGCCGTGGACGTGCTGCTCGGCGAATCGGTGCAGCCGGCGAGCCCGATGGTCGCCGCCGAGAAGTTCTTCGCCCAGAAGGTGTCCGACCTGACCGGCGGGCTGTGCCGGGTGACCGTGAAGCCCGGTGGCGAGCTCGGCGACGAGCAGCGCATGGCGGAGATGCTGCGCACCGGCAAACTCGCCTTCTGCAAGACGCTGCTGGCGAACCTCACCGCGTACGACAAGCGGCTCGGCGTGGCGAGCCTGCCCTACGCCTTCACCGACCGCGAGCAGTGCCTGACCAGCATGCGCGGCGATTTCGGGAAGCGCTGCGCGGCGATCCTGGCCGAGCACGGTCTGGTCATGCTCGGTTTCTTCTACGCCGGCGACCGCAACTTCTACAACCGGGTACGGGCGATCCGCTCCCCGGCCGACCTGAAAGGCCTGCGGATCCGGGTGCCGCAGAGCATCGTGTCGATCGACATGATCAACGCGCTGGGCGCGACCGCGGTGCCGCTCGCCACCAACGACATCGGCTCCGCGCTCAAGCAGGGCCTGGTCGACGGCGCCGAGAACAGCGTCGTCTTCTACACCACCGAGCAACACCAGCAGTACGCGCCGCACCTGTCCTGGACCCGTCACCAGCACGGCGTGGACGTGCTGCTGGCCAGCGCCACCTGGCTCTCCGCCCGGCCCACCGCCATGCGCGACGCGATCATGCAGGCCGGCGGGCTGGCCCAGGAGGAGGAGATCCGGCTCTGGGCCGAGGCCACGCAGACCAAGACCACATGGGCGCGGGATCAGGGCGCCACGCTCACCGACGTCGATCCCGAGGTGTTCCGGCGAGCGCTCGCCAAGGTGATCAGCAACCACCGGGGCACGTTCGGGGATCTCGCCGCCCTGCTGCCGGCCCTGGCATGACGGACTCCAGGTCCGCATGACCGGGGCGTCGGCGGGGCAATGGCGGTCAGGTGCAGACCATTCGAACCTCCCCGCCACCGCCGCACGCCGAGCAGCTGCAGCTGTGGACCCTGGAGAGCGCCGCAGGGCTGCGCGAACTCCGGGCGTCGATCCAGCAGGAGCTGATCGGTCACCCGCTGGTGCGGGCCGCCGACCACGACGACATCCTGGACCGGATCGTGCTGGTCGCCACCGAGCTGGCCACCAACGCGATCCGGCACGGCCGGCCGCCGACCGAGGTCCGGTTGCTGCGCAACGACGACAGCGTGATCCTCGACGTGGCCGACCGTGACCTGACCCGGCTCCCGGAGCTGGCGCACACCCGCCCGCTGCATGCCGGCGGGCGGGGACTGCTGCTCGCCTTGACGTTCTCGCTCGAGGTCGGCTGGTACGCGACCGAGGAGAAGAAACACATCTGGGCGACGTTTCCGCTGCGCGCGGACGACGTCACGCGCTGAGCGCGGCGGCCGCCTTCGCGTAGATGACGCTCGGGTCCTCGGCCAGCCACGACTTGACCAGCCGGCTCCAGTCGTCGGCGAGCACCTCGGTCCGGTCCGCCTCGATGCCGTCCAGGGCCGCCGCGACGACCGCCGCCGGGGAGATCTTCGGACCGTCGTAATCGGCCATCATGTCGGTGTCGGCCGCGCCCAGGTGCAGGCCCGTGACGAGCGTGCCCTGCGCCGCCAGCTCGATCCGCACGTTGTTGGTCAGCGCCCATTCGGCGGCCTTCGCGGCGTGGTAGCCGCCGGCCCCGTCGAAACCGAGCCAGGAGATCGCGGACAGCACGTTGAGGATGGCGCCGCCGGCCAGCCGGGGCGCGAAGGCGCGGATCACGTTCAGGGTGCCGAAGAAGTGGGTGTCCATCTCGCGGCGGATCGCGTCCAGGTCGCCGGTGACCAGGTTGGCGCCGGTCGAGATCCCGGCGTTGTTGATCAGGATGGTGACGTCGTGCGCCACCTCGGCCGCGGCGGCGATCGATGCCGGATCGGTCAGATCCAATTTCAGGGGTACGGCCCCGGCGACGTCAATGAGCTCAGGGCGGCGGGCCGTCGCGTAGACGGTCGCGGCGCCGCGGTCGAGCAGGGACGTGACGAACTGCCGTCCGAGGCCCCGGTTAGCGCCGGTGACCAGGACGTTTGCTCCGTTGATCTGCATGTCGGCTACGCTAAAACCTGACGCTGACGTCAGAGGCAAGTCGTGCGATGGAGGTCACGGTGCGGATCGGTGAGCTGGCGACCCGGACGGGTGTCAGCGTGCGGGCGCTGCGCTACTACGAGGAGCAGGGGCTGCTCGAGTCCGGCCGCAGCAGCTCCGGGCAGCGCCACTACCCGGAGCCGGCCGCCGACCGGGTGCAGCTCATCCAGATGCTGTACGCCGCGGGGCTCTCCAGCCGGACCATCCTGGAGCTGCTGCCCTGCGTCGACGCCCAGGTCAACACGCCGGAGTCACGGGCGAGGCTGGCGGCCGAACGGCAGCGCATCGACGAGCAGATCGCGGCCCTGACGCGCACCCGGGACCGGCTGGACCAGGTGATCGAGCTGTCCGAGGGCCCGGCGAGCAACTGCGCCCACTTCGGACCGTCCACCCGGGTCTGACCCAGGTCATACCCTCGGACGAGACCCTGGTCAGACGCGCGGGAGGGGCCTGCGCCGACACCATTGACCTGTGACCGAGAACGGAACCCTCCTCCACCCGATCGCCGCCGCCGACCTTGCTCCGACCCTCACCGGCATCGCCTTCTGGACGGTGCTGCTCGCCGCGTACGTCGCGCTGTTCGTCGCCACGCTCGTCAGCGTCTGCCGGGCGCCGCTGGACGCTCAGGCCCGTACCCGATGGGTCTGGTTCGTGGTGCTGGCACCGGGCCTCGGCATCGCTCTCTGGTTCGCGAAGCGGCCCTGACATCCCGCATCTGTGCCAATCGACCTAGGCGTCGGGGCGATACGGACACGTCCCGGCGTAGAAATTGCCGTGCGCACGCCCTACAGTGTGCGGACCGAGCAACCTAGGAGGGTGCAGTGGCGGACCTGCCACCAGAGAAGCCGGACCCGGCTGAGACCGACGTTCCCGTTCCGGCGCCGCAGTTGCTGGTCATGCCGCCCAGCGACGCGATCCCGTCGATGGTCTGGCCGGGGACCGACGGCGAGGTCGCGTGGGCGATTCCGGTTCAGATTCCCTCTGGTACGCGGGGATACGCCCTGTTCGTGCCGATGGTCCCGGCGCAACCGGCGACAGTGGACGCGGCCGAGCCGGCCGCTGTCGCCTCGTCCCCGAAGCCGGCGGCCGCTGCTGCCTCGTCCCCAAAACCGGCGGCGGCCGCTGCTGCCTCGTCTCCGGAACCGGCGGCGGCTGCAGTCGACTCGTCTCCGAAGTCGGCGCCGGCGCCGGCCGCTGTTGCCGAGTCTCCGAAGCCGGTTTCGAAGCCCGCTGCGGTGGCCAACGCGACCCCGTCGGATCTGGCGGGCGCCACGGTGCAGGCCTTCCCGCCGATGCAGCCGCAGCGATCCACCCCACCGGGCCAGCGCCCCCAGTCGATCCACCCGTTCGGCACCTACGAGCGCCCGCCGTCGGCCTGGGAGACGTTCCGCAAGAAGAACTGGCCCGGCCCGAAGCAGGCCCGCGGCTGGGCCGTCCCCGGCGGTGTGCTCGCCGGCGCCCTCGGTTTCCTGGTGTTCCTGCCGCTGGACCGGGTCGGCATCGGCTGGTTCCTGGGCTGGCTGGCGCTCACGCTGGGCGTCGGCTTCGCGGTCCGCGGCTCGAAGGACCTGTCCCGCACCGAGCGGCTGATCCGGTCCGGCTGGGCCGCAGCCGCGCTCGCGCTGATGCTCATCCCGGCGTTCCGCAACGCGTGGTGGCTGGTCACGTTCAGCGTGATCGGCGCGATCGGCTGCACCGCGCTGGCGATCGTCGGCGGCCGGCAGGTCAGATCGATCCTGTTCAGCCTGGTGGCGGCCCCGTACGCGGCCTTCGCCGGCATCCCGTGGGTCCGCCGACACCTGAAGAGCAGCCGGGAACCCGGCATCGCCCGGCGGATCTTCTTCTCCGTGGCGCTCACCGTCGTGGTGCTGTTCGTCTTCGGCGCGCTGCTCTCCTCGGCCGACGTCGCGTTCTCCAACCTGCTCGACGACGCCGTCCCGGATCTTGCCGTCGGCTCGATCTTCACCTGGGTCTTCCTCACGGTCGCCGGTGGCCTGCTCGCGGTCTCCGGCATCTACACGCTCACCGCGCCGCCCGCCACGTCCAGCCTGGACACCGAGGGTAAGGGCCGGTTCGGGCTGATCGAGTGGGCGCCGGCCGGCGCCGCGCTGGTGCTGCTCTTCGCCGGCTTCGTCGGGGTGCAGTTCACGGTGCTCTTCGGCGGCAGCCGGCACGTGCTGAAGACGGCCGGGCTCAGCTACTCGGAGTACGCCCGCAGCGGCTTCTGGCAGCTCGTCGCGGTGACCCTGCTGTCGCTGGCACTGATCGCGGCGCTGGCCCGCTGGGCGAAACGGGATCAGCCGGGGGAGCGGGTGATGCTCCGCGTACTCCTGGGTCTGCTCTGTGGTCTGAGCGTCGTCATCGTGGCGTCCGCGCTGTCCCGGATGTGGGAGTACCAGCGGGTTTACAGCTTCACCGGCGAGCGGATCTTCGTGATGGCGTCCGAGATGCTGCTCGGCGTGATCTTCGTGCTGATCGCGGTCGCGGGCATCAAGTGGCAGGGCCGCTGGATCCCGGCGACCACCGTCGGCCTCGCCGTCATGATGCTTCTCGGCCTCGCCGTCCTCGACCCCGAGGGCTACGTGGCCAGCCGTAACGCCGCCCGCTACGAGGGATCCGGCAAGATCGACGCCTGGTACCTGCGTGCTCTCTCCGCCGACGCGACTCCCGCTCTGGCCGAATTGCCCGATCCGGTACGGCGGTGCACCCTCAGCTGGATCGCCAAGGACCTGAAGGAACCCGACCCCTGGTACGCCTGGAACCTCGGTCGCCAGCAGGCCCGCGAGGAGCTGAAGAAGCTGGGCCCGGGCGCGATCGGCAACCAGAAGGACTGCACGGCCGCCGACCAGTTCGACCTGCCCAAGACCCGCCGATGACCGACGGGGTGCTCCGGTCGTGGACCGGAGCACTCCGTCAGGGCGCCGATGCGCTCACGCGTTACTTGGCGAACTTCGCGTACTTGGCCTTGAACTTCTCGATGCGCCCCGCGGTGTCGAGCACGCGGCTGCGGCCGGTCCAGAAGGGGTGGCTGGCCGCCGAGATCTGGACGTCGATGACCGGGTACGTGACGCCGTCGGTCCAGTCGATCGTCCTGGTGCTCGTCTCGGTGGAGCGGGTCAGGAACGCGAAGTCGGCGTTCCGGTCGCGGTAGACGACGCTGCGGTACTCGGGGTGGATTCCGGTCTTCATAGCTGACCTCCAGGTTGATCGACAGGCACAACCGATCCGCCACCCTCGATATTTCGCCCGCGATTGTGTCCTGCGAGACAGCCGGCGCGGGAATCCTTTTCCCCGGACATGGGGTGTACCGGCGGTGCATCCTTTATCAGTGCCTCGCGCCAGCGGGCCGGACGCGGTTCTCTGAGTGAGTGTTTGAGTGTGGTGTCGCACGGCGTGTCCCTGGGTGCGGCGAGAGTGGTCTGAAGCTGGCGTGGTGGAGCGTGAGCGTCGGTACCCGTCTGACCTGACTGACGAGCAGTGGGAGATCGTGGAGCCGATGCTCCCGTTGATCAAGTCGCCGGGCCGGATCCCGAAGCATCCGCGCAGGACGATCGTTGATGCGATCTTGTACGTGGTCCGCAGCGGTTGCTCGTGGCGGCAGCTACCGGTCGACTTCCCGCCTTGGCAGACCGTGTACTGGCAGTTCCAGCAGTGGGAGAAACGCCAGGTCACCGAGCGCATCCTGGAAGAGTTGCGGGAGCAGGTCCGCCTGGCCGAGGGCCGCGAAGCCGAGCCGTCGGCCGGTGTCATCGACTCGCAGTCGGTCAAGGCCGCCGACACCGTCGGCAGCGACAGCCGCGGCTACGACGCCGGGAAGAAGATCAACGGACGTAAGCGGTTCATCGTCACTGACACTCTTGGCCTGCTGGTCGTAGTCTGCGTGATGTCAGCGTCCTGGCAGGACCGCGACGGCGCGAAGACGACCTTGCTGTCGACGTACCTGACCACGTCGATCCGGCACGTGTTCGCCGATCAGGGCTTCGCCGGCCGGTTGGTCGACTGGGCTGCCGAAACGCTCAAGACCACCATCGAGATCGTCCGTAAGCCCGCCGACCAGCGTGGGTTCGTGGTCCATCCCCGGCGGTGGGTGGTCGAGCGCAGCCTCGCGTGGCTGACCGCGCACCGCCGGCTGGCCCGTGACTATGAACGCGACCCCGCGGTTTCTGAGGCATTGATCCGCTGGGCCGCGATCAACACCATGGTCCGCCGTCTCGACCGCGGCCGACCCGCCATCCGCCAGGGCCGCCGGACATTGAGCACGCCCGGATAACAGCACTCTCAAACACGCACTGAGAAACAGCGAAACCGTTGATCCAAGGAGAGATCATGCGTGGTGCAGTGCTGCACGCTCCCGGCGACGACACTGCGGACCCTCTGAGAGCCGTCACCAGAGGATACCGGCCGCGTCGCCGACCAACTGGGCGCCGATCACCAGGCACAGCACCGACATGATCACGGCGTTGTGGCTGCTCATCCAATCCTTGAGGCGGCCCAGCAGATCGGCGGACCGGTCACCCATGGCGAAGTAGAGGACGAGCGGTGCCGCCACGCCGAGCGTTCCCACAACCATGAAGATTCCGTACGCCGCCGCCTGCTGCCCGCCCGGGATGCCCGTCTGGGCGATGGCGGTGGCGCCGGCCACCGCCAGCAGCAGATTCTTCGGGTTGACCGCGGACAGCGCCGCTGCCACGCCGAACGACTTGAGCGCCCCGAACCCGTCGATCGCGTTCATCCATCCGGGCATCGCCGCCGCCTCACCCCGCTGCGGCCGGCCGCGGAACTGCCAGCCGGCCAGCAGCATCAGCAACAGCCCCAGCACGAGCTTCAGCCAGCCGGCCCAGGCAGGCGGGCCGGCGCCGTCGGTGTCCGGGGCGGGGCCGGAGAGCAGCAGCACGAGCGCGCCGACGGCGGCGAGACCGGCCAGCCAGCCGGCGACGAACGCTGGACCGTTGGTCCGGGCTCTCGGGGTCGTCAGCATGAGAATCACCGCGATGATCGGTACGGGGCTCAGCGCCACACCGACAGCCGTGGCCAGGCTCCCGCCAATCGCCTCGCCCATCACGTCCTCCTCGTCGGCGGCCGGCGCTCCGGCATTCCGGCGCTCCGGCATTCCGGCGCTCCGGCGCTCCGATTCTCCGGGGGCATGACCGGCTCACGCCTCACCCGCTGCGGGTTAGGCGGCGCCGGGAGGCCCGGAAATAGCGGCGGGGGCGGCGACGTTCAGATCATCGTGTACGGCGTAAGCCAGCGCCGTCGCGGAAAGAGGTCAGCGTCATGAAGGTCCGCAATTCGCTCCGTTCGCTGAAGAGCAAGCCGTGCAGCGTCGTCACGCGCCGTCGCGGCCGCCAGGTCGTGGTGAACAAGAAGAACCCGCGGTGGAGCGGCCGCCAGGGGTAATCGCTCGCCGAACAGCTTCGTGCAAAGCCCACCCGGATCGTCCGGGTGGGCTTTTGCGCGTTCCCGGCGTCCCGGCGTTGCGGCGTTGCGGCGTCCCGGGGTGCCGGCGTGCCGGCGTTGCGGCGTTGCGGCGTGCCGGCGTTGCGGCGTCCCGGCGTTGCGGCGTTGCGGCGTCCCGGCGTTGCGGCGTCGTGGCGTCCCGGCGGCGGGGTGCGGGCGTGAATCTTGGAAACGGCGATGCCGGCTGGCGCTCAGTGTTCACAAAACGGACGCGCCGCAGCACTGGAAGCCGAGCGAGCCGGGCTGGCTTCCAGTGCTGCCAGAAGCGCTCCCGACAGCACTGTTCGCCAGCTGGTCCGGCCGGTCACCAGCGCTAGTGGGAGTGCATTGGGCGCCGGCTGGTCCGGCTGGTCACCAGCGCTGACCCTGATGGCTTATTCGGTGGGCGTGTCCGTTACCTATGGCCGTCGATGGAGTTATGTGGTCATGTCGATGCAGCCAAGGCCGTGGCCTGAGGTTCCGGAGCAGACTGCGCGGATGGCGCGGGCGGCGTTTCGGAAGGGGAATCTGGCGACGCGGATCCGTGATGAGTTGGGTCAGGTGTATGAGGACGGCCGGTTTGTGGCTGTGTTCGGGGTGCGGGGACGGCCGGGGATTTCTCCGGCGCAGTTGATGATCGTCAGTGTGTTGCAGTTCGCGGAGGATCTCACCGATCGGCAGGCCGCTGAGGCGGTCCGGGACCGGATCACCTGGAAATACGCGCTGGGTTTGGAGTTGGACGATCCGGGGTTCGATGCCAGTGTGCTCAGTGAGTTCCGGGCGAGGCTGGTCGATGGTGAGCTGAGCAGTCTGGCGCTGGACGCGTTGTTGCAGCGGCTGGCCGCGTTGAAGCTGGTCAAGGCCGCCGGTCGGCAGCGCACCGATTCCACGCATGTGCTCGCGGCGATCCGCCGGCTCAACCGTCTGGAGCTGGCCGGGGAAACGGTGCGGGCCGCGTTGGAAGCGTTGTCCGCCGCGGCGCCGGACTGGCTGACCACGGTGATCGACGCGTCCTGGCTCGACGTTTATGGCGCCCGGATCGACAATCTGCGGCTACCGGCCAGCCAGACCCGACGCGACGAACTGCTGCTGCAGTACGGCCGCGACGGCTATCACCTGCTCGATGCCGTGCACCAGCCGGACGCCCCGCCCTGGCTGGCCGAGATCCCCGCGGTCCAGGCGTTACGCCGGATCTGGATCCAGCAGTTCTGCGGCGACACCGACAGCAGCGGCCGGCGGGAGGTGCGACGGCGGGACCCCGCCCCCAGCGGGGACGGTGTCCCGCCGGCCAGAGACCGGATCGCCTCGCCGTATGAACACGACGCCCGTTACGCCACCAAACGCGGTAAGGCCTGGACCGGATACAAAGTCCACCTCACCGAAACCTGCGACCCACCCGAACCCCGCACCGCCAGCGGCAGCACCGGACGCGGGGACCACCCGAACCTGATCACCAACGTGGTCACCACCGCAGCCAGCACCGCCGACAACGCGATGACCGCCACCATCCACCAGCAACTCGCCGACAAGAACCTGACCCCCGCCGAACACCTGGTCGACTCCGGCTACCCGTCCGCGCACCTGCTCGTCACCGCCGCCCGCGACCACGGCATCACCCTGATCGCCCCCCTGCTAACCGACAACTCCACCCAAGCCCGCGCCGGCAACGGCTACGACAAAGCCGCGTTCACCATCGACTACGACACCCACCACAGCGTCTGCCCCCAAGGCCACACCAGCAGCACCTGGACACCCACCCAATCCCACGGCACCGACACCATCATCGTCGCCTGGCCCCGACACACCTGCCAACCCTGCCCCGTCAAACCACTCTGCACCACCAGCGACCGCCGCAAAATCGGCCTGCAACCCCGCGACCTGCACGAAGCCGCCACCACCCACCGCACCCAGCAGAACACCAGCGAATGGAAAACCCGCTACCACACCCGCGCCGGCATCGAAGGCACCATCCGCCAAACCACCCACGTCACCGGCATCCGCACCGCCCGCTACCGCGGCCTGCCCAAAACCACCCTCGAACACACCCTCGCCGCCACCGCCATCAACATCATCCGCCTCGACCACTACTGGACCGGCAAACCCCTCAACCGCACCCGCACCACCCACCTCCAACGCCTCAACTTCACCCTCGCCGCCTAACCACCGAATAAACCAGCAGGGTCAGCGCTGGTGGGAGTGCATTGGGCGCCGGCTGGTTCGGCTGGCGCTGAGTGCTGTCGGTCAGGGACGTCGCGAGCTGCCCGGCATCACCTGTCCCGCGTGCGCGCCTTGCGCCCGGCCCGGTGAACCGGATCGCCCGCGCGCCGGCCGCCCCGGCCGGACACGGGGGCGAGAGCAAACGCTGAGCCGCGGTGGGGGCACACGGTGAGCTGCGGCGGCGGGGGCGAGGGCGCACGTCGAGCTGCGGTGGCGGGGCGGGGGCACACGGTGAGCTGCGGCGGCGGGGGCGAGGGCGCACGGAAGCCGTTCGTGTGCTGACATCGCTGCCCTGGCACGGGTGGGGGCACACGCAACCGTTGTGTGCGTCCTGAGCCCGCCGATCGTGGAGCGCCGACGGTCCAGCCGTGGCCCACGCATGTGATCAAGCTCGGGTAGCCGTTCCCCGCTACGGCTGGCCCGACTCAGCCGTCGCCCAGCCCGGTGATCAAGGCTCGATTCCCAGCGCCGGCTACGGCTCGCTTAACGGCTCGCGGCTCGCTTAACGGCTCGCGGCTCGCTTAACGGCTCGCGGCTCGCTTAACGGCTCGCGCCACGGCACCCCCGCGTGTGGACGTGGGGTGTGGCGGGGCGCGCGCCCGAGTTCCGCACGCCTGGGAGCGCCGCCGGGGGACGCCAGGCGGCTGCCTCGTCGAATCCGCGGACGGCGAAGCGGTCAGGGATCAGGCGGGCGGCGGTATCGCGCAGCGCGGTGACGGTTGCGGAGCCGGTCTGGGTGAGGCGGCCGAGGAGGTGGGACTGCCTGGTCAGGCGGGCGACTCGGCGGGCGCGCTCCCGGTCGTACCCGATGAGGCCGTTGATCGTGGAAGTGCTGGTGGAGACGGCGTGCGCGAGGACGACGGCGTCCTCGGCGGCGAGGCCGGCGCCCTGGCCGAGGTTGGGCTCCATGGCGTGCGCGGCGTCGCCGAGCAGCGCGACCCTGCCGTGGTGCAGGCGATCCAGGGACGGCCGGAGCGCCAGGACGTCGTGACACAGCAGCTCAGCGGGCGTGATCGCGTCGAGCAGGGCGGGAATCGGATCGTGCCAGCGGCGAAAACGCGTACGCGGATCGGGCAGTTGATCGTGATTTTCCGGGGCGTTGGCGGTGGCGTACACGTAGACCAGGTCGTCGCCGACCGGCACGATCCCGAAGCGTTCCGCGCGGCCCCAGGTCTCGCTGGCCGCCGTGATCGCCGCGGCTGCCGGGCGGGGGACCAGGGCGCGCCATGCGACGTATCCGCAGTAGCGCGCCTCCGGGTGGTGCGGCCAGAGCTGCCGGCGCACCCGGGAGTGGACGCCGTCGGCGGCGACGACCAGGTCGGCGGGGATGCGTTCGCCTCCGCAGTGGACGGTCGCCCGCCGGTCCGCGTCGCCCGGGTCGACGTGGGTGACCGCCGCGCCGAAGCGCAGGGAATCCGGCGGCAGGGCGGACCTGAGCAGGTCGATCAGATCGGCGCGCACGATCGCGATCTGCGGACTGCCGTACCGGGAGATGACCTGGTCGGCGCTGGTACGGGACAGCCAGCGGCCGTCCGGGCGGCGTATCCCGGAGCCGGGGAGCGCGGCGGCCCGTGACCGCAGCGCTTCTCCCACGCCGAGGGAGTCGAGGGCCCGTACCGCATTGGGCCAGAGAGTGAGCGCCGCACCTGCCCGGACCCCGGCGGGGTTGCGCTCGTGAACCCGCACCGCCCAGCCGGACCGGTGCAGGGCGACGGCCGCCGCGAGCCCGCCGATGCCGCCACCGATGATCGTTGCCTCTACATCCATAGAGGCGACACTACAGATGTAGAGGCTCTACGGCTATAGAGTGGGCCGCATGAGCTCCGCACGACATCGACTCGTCGCCGACGCCGCCCTCGACGTGCTCGCCGAGCACGGCTCCCGGGGGCTGACCCACCGCGCGGTGGACACCGCGGCGGGGCTTCCGGCCGGGTCGACGTCGTACTACTACCGATCCCGGGCGGCCCTGCTCAGCGCATGCGTCGAGCGGCTGGTCGAGCGGGATCACGAAGAGCTCGACGGGTTGACCACGATGATCGCGGGGGCGGATCGGGAGGCGCTGACGGATTCGCTGGCCGGGGTGCTGCGGCACTGGCTCGGCGCGGGCCGGCAACGGCATCTGGCCCGGTACGAGCTGACGCTCGAGTCGGTGCGGCGTCCGGAGGTGGCGGGTCAGCTGCACCGGTCGGGGGAGGAGCTGCGCGGGCGGATCGCGGAGATCCTCGGTGGTCTGGGCGCCGCTGAGCCGCCGCGTCAGGCTCGGTGGCTGGTGGCCTGCATCGACGGCATCCTGTTCGACAACATCGCCGGGGCGCGTGCGAGCGATCCCATCGGGGAGCGGGAGCTGCGGGGGGCGGTGGGTGGGCTGATCGGGGCAGTGCTGCCCGAGGCCTCTGACTAGCGGACCTCTGTGGAGATCGGGTCGAGGTAGAAGCTGCACTGGACCGGGTTGAACTCGCGGACCTCGGCGACGAAGCGGAACGTGTCGCCCTCACCCACGGTGGCGGGGATGTTGTCGCCGGTCAGGTTCAGGTCCGACACGTTGACGTCCTCGAACTTGAAGGCCGGGCCCTCCGTCGTCTGCGGCCCCTTGCTGCCGGGGCCCAGAAGGAGGTCGTAGCGGGTCTTGTAGTCACCGTGGGGCATCATGTTCACGATCGAGCCGTTGAACGCGATGGTCTCGCCCTGGTGCTCGGCTGCGAAGTCCACGTTGGCGTCGTCGCAGGAGTCCGCCTTCAGCAGTGCCGCGAACTTCTTGTTGTTCTTTGACGTGATCACCTTGTCGGTGGTGGGCGTTGTGGGCGGTTTCTCGGCTGCTTCCTCGCTTGCGGCGGGCTGTCCCTCGTCGCCGGCGGGCGGCTTGCTCGCCCCGGTCGCCGTGCTGGGCGGCTTGCTCGCGGCGACCGCCGTGCCGGCGGGCTGGTCCTTCTTCTCGTCGCCGCTGAGAGCGGAGGCGATGCCGCCGGCGGCGGCCAGGATCGCGAGGACGGCGGCGCCCGTGCCGATCAGCAGCCACGGCACCGGCTTCTTCGGGCGGCGGAAGGTGAGGGTGGTGCGCAGCGTGCCCTGGGCCTGCTCGACGAACTCCCAGCCGTCCTTCTGCATCCGCGAGATCACCAGGCCGTCGGTGCCCCGAACCGCCCGCACGGTCTGATACTCGTATTTGCTCTCGTCGCCCACGCGGATCCGTCCCCTGAATGATCATGATCAACTGTCCCGCGAGCATAGGGGCACGGGTGCGGGGAGGGATCGGCCGTACCGTCGAAGGATGCGCTCGAGCCGGGATCGAAGCGCGCTGGCGGGGTCGATCTTCGCGTGGGCGCGGTTGAGCGCCTTCTGCCGGCGGGACAGTTTCGGCCGGAAGCAGCGCCGGTGACGCCCACACGAGCCGGCCAAGGGTGTCGGCGATGACCTGCACGTTCACGCTCTGCCGCTTATGTTTTCCGCGATCGTGGACGGGTAGGACAGCATGGCGCCCTCAGGATCGCCGACCCCGGCCACGGGCTCTGACCTGCAAGATCGGGTTGGAGAGATTCACTCAGGACTTGCCCAAAAAGTGACGATACGCTTGGATCCCACGCATCTCGCCATAAGGAGATAAGTGATCAGGGCTTTCCTGGCGCGGGCATCGATCGTGCTCGCATGTTCCGCCGCGCTGCTCGTCCCGGCGACGCCTAACCTCGCCGACGACGTCACGCCGAGCAATGTCCCGAGCGTGCGCGTGTTGAGTTACAACGTGTGCGGCTCGTACTCCGTCTGCCAGTACACCGGCCAATTCGGCACTTGGCTGAATACCGTCGAGACGCAAGTCACTACGTGGAACGCTGACGTGCTCATGCTGCAGGAACTCTGCATCGAGCAGTGGAGCCAGTTACGCAGCCGACTGGCGGCACGCGGCTACGTAGGAATCTTTGCTTCCACAGTGTCTGCGGCTCCCGGCTGTCCGAAGTGGGGTAGTACTGATGCTCGCTTCGGGATGGGGACTTTCGTCCGCGCCCCGGCCGTTGACCGTTTCGTCGCCAACCTCACCGTTCCCGCCGGTGAAGAGGCGCGAGCGGTGTTGTGCGCGCGCGGCCCGGTCGGCGGGCGCACGACGTTGATCTGTAATACCCACGTTGCGGCGTACATGACGCCCGACAACGGTATGAGTCAGGTGCTTGGCTACGTTGACGCGTGGGCCGCAGGTCTGCCGATCATCCTGGGTGGGGATGTCAACGCGCGGCCTGGCTCCACGGCATTGCAGGTCGCGCGAGCCGGGGTTGCGGGCACCGGCGGGTTCGCGGAGGTGGACGAGACCGACCGGGACCAATTCACCGACGAGTGTAAGAAAGCAATGGTGGACGAGTGTGCCTCGGGTGAGAAGACCACCACTACCGTCAAGATCGACCACATCCTGGTCACCACCCGCGACTTTCATACCGTCAAGGCAGTGGTGAGCGACCCCGGATTATCGGATCACCGCCTGCTTGTCGGCGCCGCCTACCCCGAGGCGAAGACTCTTAGCGCCACGCCCGGTGATCTCATTGGTGACGGCCGGCCCGACCTGGTCGCTACCCCACGAAGGGGGCACACTGCGCCTCTACGGCGGCCCGGGCGACGGGAGACTTTCCACCTGGCGGCAAATCGGTGACAGGGGCTGGTCGGACATCGTGGCGACTGGACTGACACCGGCACGGCTCCATCGATGACGAGGGGTGGAAACCCGTCCTCGATGGAGCCGTGTCTGTCGGTCAGCGGGCGGCGCAGGTGGCGCTGGTCGGGCCGCTGCCGGTGCCCTGGAAGCCGAACTGGTTGGTGCTGCCGGCCGCGACGGAGCCGTTGTAGTTCACGTTCGTGAAGTTCACCGCCCCGCTGGTGCCGCTACCTGTCGCGCTCCACGAGTTGGTGACGGCTGAGCCGGGCGGCAGGGTGGTGCCGACGGTCCAGCCGTTGAGCGCCGACGTGCCGGCGGTGACCGTGACGGTGGCGACGTAGCCGCCGTTCCACGAGTTCAGGGAAACCGAGGCGGTGCAGCCACCCGGAACCGGCGACGGCGAGGACGGCGACGGCGAGGACGGGGAGGGGGTCACCGTGGTTCCGTCCAGGCCGAAGAAGCTGATCGCCATCCTGGCCTGCCCGGCCAGCGGCAGCGAGTGGCCGACGCCCGCGATGCTGATGGCCTGGACCGGCGGTTGCGCCGAGGTGTTGCCGTACCACGTGCGGGTCCAGCCGGGCTGCGGCGTGTCGGTCTTGACCGCTGTCTGGCTGACGCCGAGCACATTGGTCCACTGCTTGAGCTCTTCGCCGAAGTTGTTGTAGTGCAGCGTGGTGTCGGTGACGCCGTGCCACAGTTGCATGCGCGGGCGAGGGCCGGAGTAGCCGGGGTACGCGTTGCGCACCGCGTCGCCCCACTGCGCGGGGGTCTTGCTGACCTGGCCGTTCGCGCACGCGCTGTTCCATCCGGCCTGCTGGCCGGGGTCGGCGGGGTTGCCCGCGGTCGCCTGGAAACAGGTGGCGGGCACGCCCATGAACGCGGCGCCGGCGGCGAACACGTCCGGGTAGTCGGCGAGCAGCACGTTGGTCATCATCGCGCCGGACGAGGCGCCGGTGACGAAAGTCCGTGCCGTGTCGGTGTTGTACCGCTGCTGCACGTACTTGACCATCGAGGTGATGCCGACCGGATCGCTGTTGCCGTTGTGGGTCAGCGCCCCCGCCGAGGAGACGTCCCAGCAGTTCCCGGTACGCACGGTCGACGGGTAGATGACGATGAAGCCGTACTGGTCGGCGAGTGATTTGAACTCGGTGCCGGAGTAGAACGCCGGGCCGGAGCCGGTGCAGTAGTGCACGGCCACCAGCACCGCCGGCTTGGTGGGCAGCCGGTCCGGGACGTACAGGTGCATCCGGATGCCGGTGGGGTTGGCGCCGAACCCGGTGACCTCGGTCAACGCCGCCGCGGAGGCCGGTGACGCCGGGAGGAGCGTGGTGGTCGCGATCAGGCCGGCGAGGACCGCGACGACTGAGGCCAGCGCTGCACGCCAGTGTCTTCTCATGGTCGTTCCTTTCGGGTGCGGCGGGGGACGACCCGTGACCACACCGAGGTGGGGGAGGCGGGTGGCGCGACCGAGGGAACAGGCTGATCCGGATCGAGCGAAACATTACAAGTGGGCAGCGACAATTACAATGGTGAATATTCGCTCTTCATGGCACTTGTGACGAGGTTTCTCCGATGATTGAGGCATTCACCTGGGGCGATGTCATCGCGATCCGGCCGATCGGTTTCCGGAACTTTCGGAGTTACGCCTCAGGTCGAGGAGCCGTCGCCGGTGAGCGCACGGCCGCGGGAACGCAGCACGGTGAGCACAGTCTCCTGTTCCGCCGCGGAGAGGCCGTCCAGCGGAATGCCGGACGCCGTGCGCCAGCCCTGCGAGATGATGATCTGGCCCCGTGCTCTGGTGACACGGGTGATCGCCTGCCAGGGCAGGGTCTCGGTTCCGAAGCCGGCCGTGATGTGGATGCCGGCGCTGTCGATCCGGTACGCGGTCGGCCGGCCGAGCTTGTGCGCGTTCTGCTGCAGGGTTCGCTTCGGCGACTCGATCACGAGGACATACAGCATCAGAAGCAGGAACACGCCGCCGTAGAGCAGGGCGGTCTTCGCCGTCGTGACGTCCGCCTGGACCAGCACTGTGGCCACCGCGAGCACAGCCAGCGCCATCAGGCACCAGACACGCAGCAGAAGGCGCCGGGCGAGAGCCATGGACAGTCGCGGGTCGCCCTGGACGTGAAAGTTCAACTGACGGGCTGTGTCTTCCATGCCCGCAGCGTAGTGATCGCCATCGGCTCCGAGGCGTCACGTCCAACAGGGACAGGTCGCCTCGTCCGCCAGCACCTCGTGGCACCACGACCGGATCCGCCGGCACGGTCGAAGGAAGCGTCATCGAGATGGGTGACGGGCGGGGACCACGGTGCGCCATCGGCGGGGTTATTCTGGTTGGGCATGACGAATTCATCGCAGTCACCTCGTGAAACCGATGCCATGCCGCCGGAGCGCGTCAGCCCCACCACCGATGTTCACGGGCACGTCGCCGCCTATACCGCTGCTTTCGCCACCGGGTCGGGTGCCGCCGTGGACCTCTTCTACGAGCGCGACGCGATTCTCGTTCCGCAACCCGGAACGGCACTGACCGGTACGGCCGAGCGCCTCGCCGCCTATGAGCACCTTCTCGGATTCGGCGTTCCGATGGTCGCGGAGACCAGGCATCTTCATGTCACGGGCGACATCGCATTGTCGGTCGTCGAATGGTCGATGCGCGGCACGGCTCGCCAGGGCTATCCGCTCGATCTGAGTGGCGTCTCCGCTGACGTTCTCCGCCGCGGAAGTGACGGACGCTGGCGTTACCTCATCAACAATCCGTTCGGCACCGTGGAGCCTCAGGTCCAGTAGAGGATGCGGCAGCCGGGGAGCCGGCGGGCGATCTCGGCCTCGAACCAGGTGCGCATCTCGGTCATCAGCGGGGCCGGATAGACGTATTTGACCGCCCCGAATTTGCCGTGTTTCCGGGTTCGCGTCTCTTCGTTCATTTCCAATCGGGTACGGGGATACCACCCCATCAGCACATCCCTGCTCCCCGGGGTGAACCGGTGGGTGATCAGCTCAGCGGTCAGATCAAGGCCGGTCACGCCGTCGACAGCTGCCGCCACGCCGGCGATCAACGCGCCGTACATTGATCGCCAGTCGTCGATCGGCATGATCGGCGCGATCGTCAGGCCGACCGGGTAGCCGTCGAGGGCGAGCCGTCGCAGGGCGGCCAGCCGGTCGCCCAGGCGGCTCGTGCCTCCCTCGAAGCGGGTCGTCACCGGCAGACAGTTGACGCTGAACCGGACCCGTGTCCGCCCGTGATGGGCGAGCCCGATGAACGTGTCCACGTCGTCGAACTTGGTCGTCCAGCGGAGCTGCACCGGAGCGTCCCACGCGCCGAAGTGCTCGACCGCCCGCCGCCAGCTGCCCGTCAGGTGTTCCACCGCGAGCGGATCGGTGTAGCAGGAGGCTTCGAACGTCGTACCCTCGTGGTGCCGTGATGGTTTGGGGCTGGTGATCGTGCCGCGTCCGGCGTAATCGGCGAGGCCGTCGAGGATGTCGTCCAGGTCGGCGTAAACGCGGGTGACAGGCGGGCCGGAGAGGGATCCGGCCAGGTAGCAGTACTGGCAGTGGGCGGGGCAGCCCTCGGCCAGGTCGAACCGCCAGTCCGCGCTCGGTGCGATCGGCTGCAGTTTCCGGCGCGACGGCGGGCTCACGACGATCGCCATGGTGTTCTTGGCCCGGGCGTACGTCTCCCGGTCGCTCTCCCCGCGGACCCCGGTCAGCCGCGGGCCGCGCAGCCGTTCCACCTCGATGCCCTGTGCCTCGAGGCGTTCCATGATCCGGCGGCCGTGCGGATGGTCGTACGCCGGCGGGGTCGCCACCACCCGCCGCGGCGTCCAGCGCCGGGCCCGGCGGGCCGGCGGCGCCACCGCGCTCAGGTCGAACGTGGCCACCTGCTCGCCGCTGGCACTGTGCGGCGCGGCGGGCACGTCGCACGCGAGTGGCTGATCGAGGTCGGTCATGAGCAGGGGTTACCCCGGGTGGGACGGGTGTACTACCCGGGTTCAGGCGCACAGTTCGGAGGTGGGAAGGCTGCGGACCGACGCCGGCGCTTCCGGCTCGCCCTCCTGACGTCTTCCCACAGGGATCGCCCGGCAGTCATCCGTCAGGGGTGGTGCCCCGCCTCGGCGCTGCGACGAACATGGATCCCCCGGACCGGACGTGGGAGAGAAGGCGCCATGTCGACGAAGAAGAAGAGCCGGACTGCCACCCCGGTCACCAGGATGAAGCGCCGCGTCTACGAGGACGAGATGCGCCACCTGCATGCCGAACTCGTCGCGATGCAGGAGTGGGTCAAGGCCACCGGCGCCAAGATCTGCGTGGTGTTCGAAGGGCGGGACACGGCCGGCAAGGGTGGCACGATCAAGCGGATCACCGAGCGGGTCAGCCCGCGGGTGTTCCGGGTGGTCGCTCTTCCCACGCCGACCGAACGGGAGAAGAGCCAGATGTACGCCCAGCGCTACGTCGCGCATTTCCCGGCCGGCGGAGAGGTCGTGATCTTCGACCGGTCCTGGTACAACCGGGCCGGCGTCGAACCGGTGATGGGCTTCTGCACGCCGGAGGAGAGCACCCGGTTCCTCGCGTCGGTCCCGATCTGGGAGAAGGCGATGACCGATTCCGGGATCCTGCTGCTGAAGTACTGGCTGGAGGTGAGCCCGCAGGAGCAGACGCGCCGGCTGAAGAGCCGCATCCACGATCCGCGCAAGGTGTGGAAGCTGTCCGACATGGATCTCAAGTCGTACACCCACTGGTACGACTACTCCCGTGCCCGGGACGCGATGCTGGCGGCCACCGACACGGCCTGGGCGCCCTGGCACATCGCCGGCACCGACGACAAGAGGCGGGCCCGGCTCAACATCATCAGCCATCTGCTCAGCCAGGTGCCCTACGAGCCGTTGACGACCCGTGACGTCACGCTGCCCGGACGGCAGAAGGCGAACGGCTACCAAGAGCCGGATCTGACGGTACGGCACATCCCCACGCCGTTCGGGGAACTGGCATGACCACCGTGGGACGGGCCGTCGAGGAGAGTCCCGCTTACTCCGTACCGGGGCCGGAGGTGGCGCGGCGGCTGGGGGTCGACCCGGATCGCGGGCTGGACGCCGCCGAGGTGGACCGGAGGCTGGCCGAGTTCGGGGCCAACGAGCTGCCGGCCGAGCCGGCGCAGAGCCGGTGGGCGGTCGCCCGGGGGCAGCTCGCCAATCCGATGAACATCATGCTGCTGATCGTCGGCGGCGCGAGTCTGGCCATCGCCGAGGTGCCGACCGCCGCCGTGGTGCTGGCGCTTGTCGTGTTCAACGTCGTGATGGGCACGAACCAGGAGATGAAGGCCCGGGCGAGCGTGGACGCGCTGGCTCAGCTGCAGGTGCCGTCGGCCCGGGTGCGACGCTCCGGGGAGACCGCGCAGATCGACGCGACGGGGCTGGCGCCGGGGGACGTGGTGCTGCTGGAGGCCGGTGACGTGGTCCCCGCGGACGGGCGGATCCTGGTGTCGGCCTCGATGGAGGTGCAGGAGGCGGCGCTCACCGGGGAGAGCGCGCCGGTCGCCAAGGACCGGGTCACCCTGCCGGAGGGGGAGCGGGCGCTCGGCGACCGTACCAATCTGGTTTTTCAGAATACGCAGGTGACACGTGGCACCGCGACGTTCGTGGTGACCGCGACCGGGCGGGCGACGCAGATGGGCCGGATCGCCGGCATGGTGACCGCGACCAAGCGGTCCCGTTCGCCGCTGCAGCGCGAGCTCGACGACATGACGAAGATCTTCGGTCTGATCGCCTGGCTCGCCGTCGCGGTGATCGCGGTCTTCGGGATCGCCCGTGGCCAGGAGCTCAGCACGCTGACGCTGCTGTGCGTGTCCACCGCGATCTCGGCGATACCCGACGGCCTGCCCACGTTCGTGCAGGCCATGCTCTCCTCGGGCGCCCGGCGGCTGGCCGCGCTGAAAGCGGTGGTCAAGTCGCTGAGCGACGTCGAGACGCTGGGCAGCACGACGGTCATCAACAGCGACAAGACCGGCACGCTGACGATGAACGCGATGACGGCGACCACGATGCTCGCCGGTGGGCAGTGGTTCAGCATCGAGGGGGTCGGCTACCACAAGTCGGGGCAGATCCTCGGCGTGGCCGCCGGGCGGGCGCCGGACTTCCACCGGCTCGCGCTCGGGCTGACGCTGTGCACCGACGCCACGGTCGGCGACGACGAGTCGGTCATCGGTGACCCGACCGAGGCGGCCTTCGTGGTGCTCGCCGCGAAGATGGGCGTCGACGCCGAGCAGACCCGCGCGGCGCTGCCCCGGCGGGCCGAGGTGCCGTTCGACTCCGAGTACAAGTTCATGGCGACGTTCCACGACCGGCCCGGATCGCTGGACGGCGGGATCCTGCGGCAGTCGCACTTCGCCAGCGTGAAGGGCGCCCCGGACGTGGTCGTCGAGCGGTGCTGCTCGGCTCTCTGGAACGGCGAGGTCGTGCCGATCGCCGCCGTCCGCGACGAGATCCTCGGCGCAGTCCGTGACCTCTCCGGACGCGGACTGCGGGTGCTCGCCTTCGCCGCCCGGGACCTGGACGATCAGGCGATGGCGGCCGCTGTGGCCGACCCGATGCCCGCGGTCACCGATCTGGTGCTGGTGGCGCTGGTCGGCATCATGGACCCGCTGCGGCTGGAGGCCAAGGACGCCGTACGGGTGGCGCTGGGCGCCGGCATCGACGTCCGGATGATCACCGGCGACCACACGGTCACCGCCCGGGCCATCGCCGACGACCTCGGTCTCGGCCCCGGCGTGATCACCGGCACCGAACTGGCGCGCCTGCCCGACCATGAGGTGATCGAGCGGCTCCCGGAACTGCATGTCTTCGGCCGGGTGGCGCCGGAGGACAAGTTGCGGCTGGCCCGGCTCATGCAGGAGTCCGGCGAGGTGGTCGCGATGACCGGCGACGCGGTCAACGACGCGGCGGCCCTGAAACAGGCCGACGTCGGCGTCGCGATGGGCAGCGGCTCGGAGGTGTCGAAGCAGGCGGCGAAGATCGTGCTGACCGACGACAACTTCGCCACCCTGGTACGGGCGGTCGATCTCGGACGTGACATCTACCGGCGTATCTCGGCGTACGTGAAACTGCAGTTGACGATTTTGTCCGCGGTGCTGCAGCTGATGGTGTTCGCGACGGTCCTCGACATCAACGACGGCGTCGCCCTCTTCCCGCTGCAGCTGCTGTTCGCCAAGTTCTTCGTGGTCATCACCGTGGTCATCGGCTTCATCGTGGACGTGTCCGACCCCGGTGTGATGCAGCGCCCGCCGCGCCGCCCCGGCACCAAGGTGGTCAACGGGCCGCAGATCGTCCGCTGGTTCGTCACCGGGTTCGTCATCGCCGCCGCGGCACTGGCCGTCCTCGCCTGGGGACCCGGCCGGCCGAGCACCACCGAGCCGACGGCGGCCATGACCATGGCCTTCGCGATCATCTCGCTGAGCGCCGTCAACATCGGGCTCGTGATGCGGAGGGAACGGGAGGCGCCGTGGTCGTCGCCGCTCTTCCCGTACCTCGGGTGGATCATGCTGGGCTGGGCCCTGACCTGGGCCGGGGTGGAGCTCGGCATGCTGCAGCGGCTGCTCGACACCACCGCGCTGTCCGGGAACGAGTGGCTCGTCGTGATCGGCCTCTCGCTGCTCGCGCCGGCCGTGGTCGCCGCCGACAAGTTCCTGATCTCCGGCCGCCACCGGGACCGTCCGTGACGGAGGGGACGGGCTGGCGGGAGCGCCGGATCATGGTCCAGGGACGTCCGATCTTCGTACGCCTGGGTCCCGAGGTGCCGGGATCGATCCCGCTCGTCCACGTGCACGGATTCGCGGTGTCCGGAAGTTACCTGCTGCCCACGGCGCGGGCCCTGGCCGGGCGCGCGACGACCGTCGTACCCGATCTTCCCGGTTATGGCCGCAGCGCGGCCTGGGGCCATGCGCTCGGTCTGCCGTCCCTGGCGTGGGCGCTCCTGGAGGTTCTCGACGCGCTCGGCCTCGATCGGGTGTTCCTGATCGGCAACTCGATGGGCGGGCCGCTGTCGCTGGAGGTGGCCCACAGCGCGCCCGAGCGGGTCGCCGGGATCGTGCTCGCCTCGCCGGCCGGCGGCGTGCACAACCAGCCGCTCGGCCGGGCCCTGCTGCAGCTGGCCCGCGACGTGCGCCGGGAGAGGCCGCGGATGATTCCGGTGGTGCTGCCCGACTACCTGCGCTTCGGGCCGGTGAACGGCCTGCACCTGTTCAGCGAGCTGGTGCGGTTCCCCTCGCTGGAACGGCTGCTGCGCACGCCGGTGCCCACCCTGGCCGTGCTCGGCACCCGTGACCCGCTGATGCCACCGCCGGCGCGGGTCCGTGAAGTCGCCCGGCTGGCGCCGCCGCACGTGACGGTCGTGATGATCGACGGCGCGGCGCACGCGATGAACTTCAGCCACCCGGGCGAGCTCGCGCACGTGATCGGCTGCTGGCTCGACGGCGCCGAGATCACCGACGACCCGGGTCAGCCGGGCGTCGCGCGGGTCCTGCCGATCCGGCGCGAGCGGACGTGACTGCGGGCGACGGATGATCCGGCTATCGGGGAGAGCCATGTCCGCTGCCGGTGAGAGCGCTGATCGCCGCGACGGCGGTCGCCGCCGCCAGGACGCCGAGGGCCGGCCCGTACCCGGTGGTGTGGTTGACGGAGGAGGCCATCAGCAGAGGACTGGCGAATCCGGCGAGCCCCGCGACGCCGGTGACCATGCCACTGACGCGGCCGATCATCGCGGGCGGCGCGACGGCCGCGACCTGGGCGAGAAGGGCCCCGCTCGCGATGCCGAGCGCCACCGCGATCACCGGCAGCAGCAGGGTCACCACGAGGGGGAGCGGCGGCGTGAACGCCTGTGCCGTGACCGCGGCGGCGAGGACGACCAGGGCGGTGGTCAGCGGTCGTCGCGGCGCGAGGCGGTCCGCCAGCCAGCCGCCCACCGGGCGCATGAGCACGGCCAGCACGATGAAGCCCGCCATCGCGTAGCCGGTGCGGTCGAGCGGCAGGCCGTAGGCGTTCGTCAGATAGACCGGAAGGTACGACGAGAACGTCACGAAGAGCGCCGACGTCACGGCGTTCCACAGGGCGCCGCGCCGGGTGATCGGCAATCGCAGGACGGCCACGAGAGCGCCGCCCGGCCTGCCGCCGGTGGACGGGCGCCGAGGGGTGTCCGGCACCGTCATGACGACGAGCACGGCGAACAGGGCCACCCCGGCCGCCGCCGCCAGGAACGGGGCGCCGATTCCGTGCTGCTCGACCAGGCGGACCGTGGTCAGCCCGCCGATCGCGCCACCGCACAGACCCGTGCCCAGGACGCCGAGGGCCAGTCCCCGGCGCGGGGCGGCGAACCGGGAACTGACGACCGGCACGGCGACCGCGAACATCGTGCCGGCGACGCCGAGAAGGCCGGCGCCGATCAGCAGGCCCGCTGCCGAGTGCTCCACGACCACGGTCAGCACCAGCAGGGCCGCGACTGTCGCGGCCGCTACCAGGAGGAACGCGGTGCGAGCGCCGAGCCGGTCGGTGAGCGCGCCGACCGGGACGCGCCCGAGGGAGCCGACCACCACCGGTATCGACACGGCAGCCGCCTGCTGGATCGCGGTGAGGCCGAGGGTGTCACGCAGCAGCGGCGCCAGTGGTGCCAGCAGCGCCCACGCCCACGCGCTCAGCAGATAGCCGGCGGTGGCGATGGCGAGTATCGGCCCGGCGCGCTGCTCTGTTCGCATGGTCACTTCTCCTCCCCGGGTCACCATCATGGCGGCAGGCGGGCCGCCGTAGTGATCGACGAAGATCACATGACGGAAGGTTGCTGCCCAGCACCTTTCGTGCTTCTCTGGCGCCAGGCATACCGCGCCGATGACGGCGCGGGATCGGGGACCGGCAGGCGCGGCGACGGGGGTCGCGGCTCCGGGGTGAGGCGGTGGCCGCGATGCCGGGTGTCGTGACGAGCAGCCATGACGGCGCCGACGGCTCGCCGATGGATCCCGTTTCCTCGACGCCCCTGATCGTCGCGAAGACGGCGCAACCGGTGATGGTGCGCGGCGGTGTGGACCGGCCCCGCCTTCTCCGTCTGCTCGACCGGACCGTCCGCAAGCCGCTGACCGTCGTCCGTGCCGGAGCCGGCTGGGGCAAGACCGTCCTGGTCTCGGCGTGGACACGCACCAGCGCCGCCCCGGTGGCCTGGCTCAGCCTGGACACCTACGACAACGACCCGCAGACCTTCTGGTCGTACGTGGTGGCGGCGCTGCGCGGCACCGGCGTCCTGACCGCGGACAACCCGATGGTCGAGATGAGATCGGTGCCGCGCGACGAGCGGGAACGGTCCCAGCGGATGCTCGCCGGGATCGGCCGCCTGCCCGGTACGACGGTGCTGGTGCTCGACGACTTCCACGTCATCGACGACCGGCAGGTGCTCGGCGAGGTCGGCGCGCTGCTCCGGCACCTCCCGGCGTCGCTACGGCTGGTCCTGATCGGCCGGACCGAGCCGGCGCTCCCGCTGGACCGGCTGCAGGCGGCCGACCGGGTCGGTGAGATCCGCGCGGACGACCTGGCCTTCACGGCGGACGAGGCCACGGCGCTGCTCCGGGATCACGGCCTCGCCCCGACGGCCGAGGACGTGACGACGCTGCTCCACCGTACCGATGGATGGGCGACCGGACTGCGGCTCGGCGCGTCGTTCCTGGCCGGCGACGGGGGCCGGAGGTCGATCGCCGATTTCGCCGGCGACATCCGCGGCGTCGACGGCTATCTGACCGACGAGGTGCTGGCCGGGCGGCTGCCGCGGCAACGCCGGTTCCTGCTCGAGACGAGCGTCGCCGAGCAGATGTGCGCCGGGCTGGTCAACGCGATCACGACGGGCGCCGACGGGCAGCGGATGCTCGAGGACCTGGAGCTGGACAGCGACTTCGTCGTGCGGCTGGGACCGAAACCCGTCTGGTTCCGCTATCACCACCTGCTCCGTGACGTGCTGCGGCATCGGCTGCACCTGGAGATGCCGTCCGTCGTCCCCGCACTGCACCGCCGGGCGGCCCGCTGGTACGCCGAGCACAACTGGGTGATCGAGGCCCTGAGTCACGCGGTCCGCGGGGAGGACTGGCGGTACGTCGGCCACCTGGTCACCACGCAGGCCGGTCCGCTCATCCTGTCCACGCAGCGGGCGGCACTGGTCCGGATCCTGCGTCAGGTGCCCCGGCAACAATTGGCCTCGACACCGGAACTGATGGTGTGCGACGCCCTTCTGCTGTTCCACATCGGTGACTACGAGGCGATCCCGGCACGGGTGGCCCGCATCCGGGAACTGTTGCGGGACCGACCGGCCGCCAGTCGTGACCCGGCCGAGGTCCTGTTGATGGCCCTGCAGGTCGGCGCCGACCGGGCGATCGGGGACATGCCCGCCGTCATCGAGGTGGAGACCGAGCAACTCGCGCTCCTGGCCCGTTCCCCCTACCCCGACGGCACCGCGGCAGCCCAGTACCGGGCGATCGCCCTGAACAGCAAGGGTCTGGCCCTGATGTGGACAGGGGACGTGGCCCGCGGCGCTCGTGACCTGCGCGCGGCGTCCGCCGCGGCGGAGGCGGTCGGCGTCGAGCTGGCCCAGATCAACGCCACCGGCCACCTGGCCCTGCTGGAGATGATGCACGGCTCGGCCGCCGAGGCGGCCCGGCTCGCCGGGAGCGCCCGTGAACTGGCCGAACGCCGGGCGTGGCGCTACACCGTGCAGGCCGTCGCCGCGCATTTCGCGCAGGCCCTCGTCTCCCTGGAGAGCAGGGATCTCGCCGCCGCGCAGGAGGCCCTTCACCAGGGCATCCGCGCGCACGAGAGCGACCCGGAAGCCGCCCAGCGGGTGGTCATGCTCGGCGTCCAGGCGCGGATGGCGCTCGCCCGGGACCAGCCGCACCAGGCGCGGTCCCATCTCGCTCAGGCACGCCGCGACCGCAACCCGCGGATGTCCGTTCCCGCCCTCGACTCCTGGCTGGCGCTGCTCGACGCCGACGTCGACCTCGCCACCGGGCAACCCGAACGCGTCGAGCAGCATCTGCCGGACACGCCGGGCGAGCTCCCCGGCCCGGCGCAGCGGGTGCGCCTGGCCCGCGCCGCCTACGCCCAGGGACGCCCGCGTCGCGCTGAGCAGGTGCTCGCCGCGGACCCCGGCACGCCGGGGTCCGCGGTCGCCACCGTCGAGGCCGGCATCGTCAGCGCCCTGGTGGCCGACTCGCGGGGTCATGCGACGCAAGCCGTGGACCTGCTCGCCGACGCCGTCCGCCTGGCCGTCGACGAGGGGATCCGGCGGCCCTTCGTGACGCTGGGCGGCAGCCGGCTCACGGCGCTCTTCGACCGGATGCGGCTGCTCGGCTCCGTCACCGCGAGCATCATCGACACGCTCAGCGTGGGCGGGCGCCCGGCCACGGCCGCGCTCGCCGGCGAGAGCCTCAGCGACCGCGAAGCGGAGGTGCTGCGCTACCTGCCCACCATGCTGACCGCCGCCCAGATCGCCGTCGAACTCGGCGTGTCCGTCAACACGGTCCGCGCCCACATGCGATCGATCTACCGCAAGCTGCAGGCCGAACGACGCATCGACGCCGTCGCCCGGGCGCGCGACATCGGCCTGCTCTGACCGGCCGGCCGGCGGCTCAGGGCTGCATGGACCGGACGGTCAGCACCGCGTCGGCGAACGCGGCCGGCGCCTCCTGCGGGAGGTTGTGGCCGGCCTCGATCACCCGGTGCTCGTGACCGGAAACGAACATCGGGGCGTGATCGGCTGTGCCGCCCGGCTTGAGGGTGTCGGTAAGGCCGTCCAGGGTCACCGCCGGCACGGTGATCGGCGGACGGGCGGCGAGCCGGGCCTCGAGATCCTGGTGGGCCGGGTCGCCCGCGGCCTCGCCGAGCGCGTGCCGGTACGCATGGATCACGACGTCCACGAAGTCCGGGTTGTCGAACGACCCCGCGGTCCGGGCGAAGGTCTCATCGTCGAACGCCCATCGCGGCGACCACTGCCGCCACAGCATCCGGCACAGCTCACGGCGGTGCGCGGCCAGTCCCTCGCGGCCGCGCTCGGTCTGGAACAGGTGCTGGTACCAGACGGCGTGCTCGACGGACGGGTCGAACGCGTGGCGCTGCCGCTCGATGTCGATGATGTCGTAACCGGCCAGCGACACCAGCCCGGCCACCCGCTCCGGCCAGAGCGCGGCCGCCACGCAGGAGGCGAGGCCACCCCAGTCGTACCCGGCCACGATCGGACGGTCCAGGCGTAACGCGTCGGCCAGCGCGATCAGGTCGGATCCGAGCGCCGCCTGCTGCCCGCTGCGCATCGTCGCGGCGGAGCGGAAACGGGTCGGACCGAAGCCCCGCAGATAGGGCCGGATCACCCGGGCGCCCTCCGCGGTCAGCGCCGGAACCACCTGGTCGTAGGCGTGGACGTCGTACGGGAACCCGTGTGACAGGACGACCGGCCAGCCGTCCGGTGGACCGTCCTGGAGACAGGCGACGGCCAGCACACCGGCATCGACAAGATCCATGACATCACGATAGACAGGCGGGACGGCTGCCTCACGAAAGGTTCACTGCTGTGCTTGTCGACCGGGTCCACCTGCCCGACTTCTCGCGGCTCACCTGGCGTGACGTCGACCCGGCCGGCCGGCCCGGGTTCGACCCGGCGGGTGTCGCCGCGCTGGTCCGGTCGCTGCCGCCGGCGACCGAGGTTCCGCCGGCCGGCACGGATTGGCGGCTCGCCGATTTCTGGTGGGACCGGATGACCGAGGCCCTGGTGGAGCGGCTCGGCCCGTGGGCGGCGGGCTGGCAGCACACGGTGGTGGTGGAGGACTATCCGGGCCGCGGCGTCATCCCGGTCTGGTGGGAGGTCCGGCTGCCGATCACCACGCCGGACGAGACTCTGGACGGCCTCGCCGCCGCTCTGGTGGCGTGGCACGAGCTGACCGTCGAGATCGCCACCGATGCCCGCGGCCGGTTCACCGCATCGGCGCCGGGCGCCACGGTCAGCGGCGGTGATCCGGCGGCCTGGCAGGCGGTGAAGGCGCCGGGTGTCAGCCGTTTCCAGCCCGGGCACTTCACCCGTCGGATCCCGCACCCGTCGATCCTGGACTGGGCCGACGTCGATCCGCGGACCCGGGAGTTCGACCCGGCGACGGTCACCGCCGTGGTCGCCGGACTGGTCACGCCCGAGAACCTCCCGGCGCAGGGCGCGGACTGGCGTCTGCAGGACCTGTGGCTGGAGAACGTGTCGATCGGGCTCACCGAACGGTACGGGTCGTGGGCGGCCGGCTGGCGCTGGTCGGTCGGCGAGGGCGACCTCGACGGCGGGCCGGTCACCGCCTGGTGCTGCTTGCCGCACTCGGTCACGAGTCCGGAGGAGACCGCCGCGACCGTCGGGGCCGCGCTGATCGAGTGGCATGAGTGGCTGGCGGAGACCGCCGAGCGGTTCGACAGGTTCCTGCCGCTCGCGCCCGGCGACCTGGACGGCTGGGAACGCGCGGTGGCCCACCTGGTGACCGCCGTCGGCGACCGCACCCAGTACGAGTCCGCCTGGTACGGCTGCTGCCTCACGGTCCTCGGCTGGTTCCTGGACGCGGCCGGGATCGCACGCGGCGAGCAGCAGCGGATGCTCGATCACGCGATCGGCGGCCGGTTCGCCAGCTGGGTCGAGCCGGACCCCACCCTGGTCGCCTCGGTCGCCGAGCGCCTGGCCGGGCAGGCCACCCGTGCCTGACCAGCTCCGCGCGTGGCAGGAGGTCCGTGAGCGGGTGCCATGGCATGATCTCGTGCCGCACCTGGACACCCCGGTGCGCGCGATCCGGGACGGGTTTCTCGCCCACGCCGCGATCGGCGCCGACCGGCGGCGGCAGGAGCTGCTGCTCACGGCGTACCGTGATGTCCGTCGCGCCGCGGCGTCCGGCGCCGCTCTCACCCCGCAGCTGACCGGCCGCTGGAACGCCACGCTGCGAGGCATCCCGGCCGCCGGCTTCCGCCGGGGCCCGGCCTTCGCCAAGAACGGCCGCGACAGGTACGGGCTGCACACCGACACCCCGCACCGGTACGGGCGGAGCCTCACCGAAGCCGCGGACCCGGCGATCCCGGTGGCGGCCCGCGCCGCCCGGTCGTATCTCGACGTCGCGTTCTTCCACCCCTACGACGACGGCAACGCGCGCCTGGCCGGCCTGGTCCTGCACTTCGTGCTGCTGCGGGCCGGCGTGGAGCTCGACGAGGCCGGCCCGATCCTCGGTCTGGTCCGGCGTGCCGACGACCCGGAGGGGGCGGCCGGCCTGACCCGCCTGGTGCACGGCATCGCCATCGCCACCCACCGCCGGTGGTTGCGCTCGACGATCGACACTGTCCGCTACGCTGCCCCGCGATCATGAACCCCGCCACAGTGTGCTGCCGCCGGACCGCTCACGGCCGTCTGTGAAGGAAACGGTTCACCCCTACAGCAAGGACATATCGATGCGAATCGGCGCAGCGTTCCGGGCGGCCACCGCCGTCGCGGTGCTGGCGATCGTCGCCGGATGCAGCGGCAACGCGCCCGCGGCGGCGCCACCGGCGAGCACGGCCCCGGCGCCCACCGAGGCCGCCCCGGCCTCCGCGCCCGCGCCCACCGCCCGGGAGGTGGCGCTCGCCGCGCTCCCGGAGAGGATCCGCAAGCGGATCCCGGAGTTCGGTCCGGCCCCCGCGCCGGTCCCGGTGACGCTGCCCGGGAACGGGACGGCCGGCTGGTTCAGCCGCATCCCGACCGAGCAGAAGATCGCGTTCATCACGATCGACGACGGCTGGGAGAAGAACCCGCTCGCGCTGCGGCTGTTCCAGGCCGCGAACGTGCCGACCACGCTGTTCCTGGAAGTCGACGCGATCAAGGACAACCCGGACTTCTTCACGCCGCTGCAGCAGGCCGGCGCCACGATCGAGAACCACACGATCAGCCACCCGAACCTGCGCGGCAGGTCCTACGACTTCCAGAAGCGCGAGATCTGCGGCGGCGCCGACCAGCTGGCGAAGTACTACGGGCGGCGCCCGGTGCTGTTCCGCCCACCCGGCGGCACGTACGACACCACCACGCTGAAGGTCGTGCACGACTGCGGGATGAAGGCCGCCTTCTACTGGAAGGAGACCACCCACAAGGGCAAGGTCCGCTACCAGGAGGGACACGGCGTCAAGCCGGGCGACATCATCCTCATGCACTTCCGGCCGCGCTTCGTGGACGACTACCTGGCGGTGCTCAACGCGATCCACAAGGCGGGTCTGACACCGGCCCGCCTCGAGGACTACATCCCCTGAGTCCCCGCCGCCGGGATCACGCGGGAAGTTTGCCGGCGGCGTGGAGGGCTGCGGCGTACCCGAAGCTGAGGCCCTGCCCGATGGTGGCGCCGGGGCCCGGGTAGACGCGGCCGAAGGCGTTGCCGGCGCTGTTGCCGGTGGCGTAGAGACCGTCGATGACGCTGCCGTCGGGGCGCAGGGCCCGGCCCACGCCGTCGGCGCGGATGCCGCCGCAGGTGCCGAGGTCGCCGGGGACCACCTTGACCGCGTAGAACGGGCCCCGGTCGATCGGGCCGAGGCACGGGTTGGGGGTGATCGTCGGGTCGCCGTAGTAGCGGTCGTAGGCGCTGGCGCCGCGCTGGAAGTCGTCGTCACGGCCGGCGGCGGCGAGCAGGTTGAACCGGTCGAGCGTGGCCGGCAGGCCGGTCAGGCCGGTCCGGGCGGCGAGTTCGGCGACGGTCGGTGCCTGGTGCGCGATGCCGGCGTCGTACCAGGCCTTCGGCAGGGCCTGGCGGGGGAAGATGCCGCCGCCGAAGACGTAGCGGTTGCGGTACCGCTGGTCGAAGACCATCCAGACCGGCAGCTCCTCCTTGATCATGATCTGGCCGGCGGTCATGTAGTTGACGGCCTCGTTCATGAAGCGGCGGCCCTGCTGGTTCACGATGATCTGACCGGGCAGGGAGCGTTCGGCCAGCAGCGGGCCGGGCATCGGGCCCGGCGCCGGCACCGCCGGGAACCACCAGGACTCCTCCATGAACGCGAGGTCGGCGCCCGCCGCCGTGGCGATCTCGATGGCGTCGCCGGTGTTCTCCGGGTTGCCGAGCGACCAGGCGGTGTCGAGTTGCTCCGACTGGTACTTGTGCCGCCAGTCCGCGCGCCTGTCGAAGCCGCCGGCGGAGAGCAGCACGCCCCGGTCGGCACGGACCGTCACGTCGGCGCCGTCGCGGGTCACCACGACGCCGGTGACCCGGCCGTCCTCGACGATCAGCTCCTTGAGCGGGGTCTCGAACCAGACCGGGATCCCGGAGCGCCGCACACCGGCGAACAGGCCGGCCGCGAGGGCGCCGCCGCCGGCCACGTACTCCCGGCGGATCGCCAGGCCGCCGACGCCGAGGCCGAGCAGCTTGGCGCCGGTGACGATGCCGCGCGGTTTGCGGGCGACCAGGTTGAGCCACTTGTAGGTGCGGCCGGAGACCGGCATCGGGAACGGCGCGGCCATCGCCGGCGGGCGCAGCCGGGCCCGGTCGGCGCCGAGACGGCGTACGTCGAAGGGTTTCGGCTCGATCGCCCGGCCGGTCGCCGATCCGCCCGGCAGCTCCGGGAAGTAGTCGGCGTAGTCGGTCATGTGCTGGTATCGCAGCGGGGTGCGGCGGCGCAGCACGTCGACCGCGGCCGGCCCGTGCACGACGTGGGTCTCCCAGCGTGACTCGGGGGTCTCCCCGGCGGTGACGTGGCGCAGGTACTCGCGGACGCGATCCGGGCTGTCGACGACGCCGGCCTGCCGGAGCAGCGTGTTGTTCGGGATCCAGAAGCCGCCGCCGGAGAGCGCGGTGGATCCGCCGAAATACCGCGACTTCTCGACGATCAGAACCGACAGCCCGGCTTCGGCGGCGGCCAGGGCCGCGAGCATGCCGGTGCCGGAGCCGACGACCACGAAGTCATAGCGTGTCTCGTCCATGTCGCACTCGCTTTCGACGCTGAGGAGGCAACAAGGAGGAACGCTATTCCTGCCGATAACTAAAGGCAACGGGTTGTTGCCATCGAGGCGGGATAGGGGTCAACCGCACCACCCTCTACCGCCGCTGGCCGTCCAAGGCCGCCCTGCTCGCCGCGATGATCGAGCCGGTCCTGGAGCGCTGGGACACCGACCCGGACACCGGCTCGCTCCGGCAGGACCTGCTGACCCTCACGCTGATGATGCGCGACAGCACCGCGCTGCCCGAAGGCCGGGCGCTCACCGCCGTGGCGACCGCGGGTGAGCTGCGGGATCTCCTGCGGCGCACCACCGAGCGGGCGATCGCGCCGTTCCACCGGGCGTTCGACCGGGCGGTCGCCCGTGGTGAGATCAGCGCGGTCGCCGACGCGTACATGATGGCGCATGTGATTTTCCACGGCGTGGTCGGCTGGGAACCTCGGCACGGCGCGCTGCCGACCGACGAGGAGTGCGCCCGGATGGTGTCCGTGGTTCTGGGCGGGCGTCAGGGTGAGAGCCATCCCCGGTAGATGACCTGCTCGGGCAGCCGCGCGGCGAGTCCTTCCCAAGCGTCGAGCCACCGGCGCCGGATGCGGGTGGGCGCCCAGTCCGGAGGCCGCAACTCCAGCGGGATGAGCGGATCGTCGCGCATCGCGCGTTCCAGCGCGTCGGCCAGCAGGATCTGCCGGGTCACCACCGGCACGTCATCGTCGTCGCTTCCCGCGAGCGCGCGCGCGACCGCCCGGTAGCCGTCCACGATCGGCGCGGCCGGCCACAGCAGTTCCGCGATCTCCGGCGGGGAGGTCACGCCACGGACGTCGAGGGTGGTCGCCACGGCCCGGACCAGGTTGCCGCCGTTGATCATCTCGGTGAGATCGTGCGGGCTCGCATAGAGGCCGGTCGACACCACGGCGGCGCCCGCGTCGATGAGCTCACGCCGTAACGCGTCACGGACGGCCCGCTCGCTCTCCGGGACGCTCACCGCGAGCAGCTGCCAGGTGCCGTCCCAGGGCGCCTCGCCGTGGTCCTGCGCGAACGCGAGACGCAGCCCGAGCCGGTCCCGGGCGAGCCGCTGCCGTCCGTTTTCGGTCAGGGTCAGGCGACCGCGCCGCCCGCGTCCGTCCTGCGTCACCTCACCGGCGGCGATCATCCGGCGGATCGCCAGCCGCAGCGGCTGATCCTCGATCCCGGCCGTGTTGCCCGCGTCATAGACCAGGCCGAGTTCGACATCACCGGCAAAAGGCAGAAAAGCCTCGATCACCGTACGGGGTAGCGGCCCCATCACCACGTCCTCTTCCGCATCGTCCGGTAACGGTCGAAACCGTACAGGTGACGCAGTGGCCCGAGGGATCCGTGCTCGGCGGTCGCGAAGCCGTGGCGGCGGTAGAGCGCCTCGGCCCGCGGGTTGGTGTCGATGACGGACAGCTGCACCCACTGATCGCCGTGCCGGGCAGCCAGCTCGGTGACGGCGTCGAGCAGCGCGGATCCGATGCCTCGGCCGCGGTGCTCGGCGGCGACGCAGATGCCGTCGAGGACCAGTACGCCGTCCCGCTCCCGGCGGTCGAGCGGCGCCAGGGTCAGGGCTGCCCAGGCGGCCGCGACGATCCCGAGGCCGGCCCGCAGTCCCGCCCACGACAGGTCGACGGCGCCGTGGCCGTCGTGGTGGAAGCCGCACATCCCGGCGACCTGCCCGTCCACCCGGGCGATCAGGGCGCGGTCCGGGCGCAGCGCCGCCGTGACCTGCGCGACGCCGGTGGCCTCGTCGCGGAAGGCGATCCGCAGCTTCGGGCCGAAGGCGGCCCAGTACAGCTCACCGACGCGCGCCCGCTCGGACTCGGTGAAACCGATCGACAGCTCAGTCATGCCGTTGATCCTATCGGATACTCTACGACCGTGAAGAAAATGATAGTTCCGCTTCTGCTCCTGCTCGCCGGGGTGGTCGTCGTGCTGATCGGCAACGACTACCGCATCGACGAGACCAGGCTGACCATCCCCACGACCGGCGGCAGCCTGGACGCGGTGCTGGCCGCCCCGAAGGTGGGAACCGCGCGCGGGCTGGTCGTGATGATCCACGGCGACGGGCCGGTCGAGGCCACCCACGACGGCCTCTACCGGCCCTGGTTCGAGGCGGCTGCCGACGCCGGGTTCGCCACCCTGGCCTGGAGCAAGCCCGGCGTCGGCGCCTCCACCGGCGACTGGCTGCGGCAGAGCATGGACGACCGGGCCGCCGAGGCGTCCGCCGCGATCGACTGGGCACGGCGGCAGCCCGGCGTCCCGTCCGGCCCGCTGGTGCTCTGGGGCGCCAGCCAGGCCGGCTGGGTCCTGCCGAAGGTCGCCGCCACCCGCGACGACGTCAGCGCGGTCATCGCCGTCAGCCCGGCCGTCAACTGGCTGCGCCAGGGCCGGTACAACCTGCTCGCCGAACTCGACCACGACGGCGCCGACGCGGACGAGCGGGCGCGGGCGATCGCTGCGAGCGACCGGACCCGGCAGTTGCTCGCCGAGGACGCCGGCTACGACACCTACCGGTCGAACACGCTCGACACCGAGCCGATGGACGCCGCACGCTGGGATTTCGTGCGCCGCAACTACCGCTCGGACGCCACCGCCGACCTGCGGGCGATGAGCGCGAAGCCGGTCACGGTCCTGCTGATGCTCGGCGAGCACGACCGCAACGTCGACATCGCCGAGACCGAGGCCACCTACCAGCGGATCCTCGGTGACAAGGTCACCACCGCGCGGTTCGACGCGGCACACTCGATGGCCCGCCCGGTGATGGAGGACTCCACGGTGGCCGGCCTCGTCACCGGCGTCTTCTGGCCCCGGGCGCTGTTCGCCGGCGGCGTCCTCCACGCGTACCGGGATTTTCTCGCGGCCCGGTGTGCCGGGTGTGGTCAGCCGGGGAGGTAGGGGTCGGCCCAGGCGCTGATCACGCGGGCCGCCCGCTGGGCCTGGCCCGGCGCCGTGAGCAGGTGATCCGAACCCTCCAGGGACACGAAGCTGCGCGGATGCTGCGCGGTCCGGAAGATCCGGCTGGCGTTGTCGACACTCACCGTGCTGTCCGTGGGGGAGTGCATCACCAGCAGCGGCAGGCCCAGCGCGACCACGTGATGGTGCAGCTCGGCGCGGCGGAAATCCTCCACGAGACTGCGCTTGAGGATCAGCGGCTTGCCGCCCACCAGCCACTCGGCGTGACCGTCCTCGATCACCCGGTCGACGAGGTCCTGATAGTGCCGCTCCACGTTCTTCGGCTCGAACGGCGCGCCGATCGTGGCAACCGCGCGGACGCTGGGAATCCGGTTCGCCGCGGCGATCACCGCGGCCCCGCCCAGCGAGTGACCGACCAGCACGTCCGGCGGGGTGCCGCGCCCGGCCAGGAACTCGGCCGCCAGAACCGTGTCGTCCACCTTCACCGCGAACGAGCCGTCACCCCAGTCGCCCTCCGAGTCGCCGAGCCCGAGATTGTCGAAACGCAGCATGCCGATGCCCTCGGAGGCGAGCTGCTTGCACGTCCGCGACGCGGCGGGGGAGTCCTTGCTGAGCGCGAACCCGTGCGCGAACACACCCCAGCCCCGAACCGGCTCGGCGGGCGGATCGACGAGCCCGGCCAGCACAGGCCCCCGGCTGCTGGCGAATCGGACGCGCTCGGCCACACCCCGATCCTAAGGCGGCCCGGGCGCCGGGTGGCCCGATACGGTCGTGGAATGAGCACCCCGTTGCCCGCCGGCGGCCGGGAAGTGACGCCCGACGATGCCGCAGCACTCGAGTCGCGGTGGGCCGCGTGCTGGGAGCCGGCCGAGCTCAGGCGCCGGCTCGCCGGGATCTCCACGCCCTGGTACACAGCGGGAGGCTGGGCCCTCGATCTGTTCCGGGGTGAGCAGACCCGCGAGCACCACGACATCGAGATCGGTGTCCCGGCCCGGCGATTCCCGGAGATCCGGGAGCGCCTCGCCGGATTCGTCTTCGACGCGGTCGGGGACTGTCACATCTGGGAAACCCCGACGCCGCAGGTGATGGGCGCCACCTGGCAGACGTGGCTGCGCGAGCCGGCGACGGGGCACTATCTGCTGGAGGTCTTCCGCGAGCCGCACGACGGTGACGTGTGGATCTGCCGCCGGGACGAGACGATCAGGTTCCCCTATGCCGAGATCATCCGATACACCGTGGACCGGATCCCGTACCTCACGCCCGAGCTCGTCCTTCTCTTCAAAGCCAAGCATGTACGGCCGGAGGACCAGCGCGATTTCGAGGGGGTCCTGCCGTTGTTGACGCGTCCCCGGAGAGAGGCTCTGTCCCGGCTGTTGAATCGGGTGCACCCGGGACACGAATGGCTGGCGGCCTTGCCGGAGTGAGGCGTCAGAGCCGAAGGCGCGCAGGTCTTGGAAGCCTCGCAGATCTTGGAAAGGCCGGTGCCGGCTGGCGCTCAGTGCGGACAAACCGGGCGCACGACAGCACTGGCAGCCAGCTCGGGGAGCCGAGCCGGTTACCAGTGCTGTCAGCGGGTGCGCGGGCAGCGCTCAGAGCCGGCCGGACCGGCCGGCGCGCAGTGTCGGCCCGCGGGGCAGCGCTCAGGATCGGCCGGACCGGCTGGCGCTCGGTGCGGACGAACAGCGCGTCGTCCGCCCGCCGATACCCTTTCGCCGTGCCGTATCGCTACTACCGCCGCCACTGGGACGACACCCGAGGCGACGAGTTCGACGCCTGGGGCCATTCGACCTGGTTCTTCGAGGTCGCCGACGACGGGCTCCCGGTTCGCCAGGTCGAGATGTACGCCGCCGGCCCCGTCATGCGCTACGGCCCCGATCACGAAGAGGACCGTTACGCCGGGCTGAGCGAAGCGCCCCTCTACGAGCCCGGCGACGACTGGAGCCGCTTCGAGATCACCGAAGCGGAGTTCGAGCGGGCCTGGAAGCCGGCCGATCAGGACCGTCGCCGCAGCATGTGACCAGCGGCGGCTGAACCGGCGTCAGGCAGCGTCGTAGTCGACGCTGCGGCCCAGTTCGGCCCAGCGGTCGTCCTCGGCCTTCAGCCGCTTCATCTCGGCGTCGAGGATGCCGACCGCGTCACTGCCGAGGGGCAGGTTCAGCGGCGGCTCGTCCATGGCCGCCACGTCGAGCAGGACGCGGGCGACCTTGACCGGGTCGATCGGCTCGCTGCCGGTGCGGCCGCGGATGTAGCGGCCCATCGCGCCGACCGTGGCGTCGTACTGCGGGGAGATCTGCGGGATCTCCATGGAGGAGCCGGCCCAGTCGGTGCGCATGGCGCCCGGCTCGGCGAGGGTGACCTTCACGCCGAGCGGGCCGGTCTCCTTGGCGAGGACGCCGGAGAAGCCCTCGACCGCCCATTTGCCGGACTGGTAGGCGCCCACGCCCGGCGCCGTGCCGCGCCCGCCGACGGAGGTGACCTGGATGAAGTGGCCGGCGCCACGGGACACGAAGTGGGGCAGGGCGGCTTTGGTGACGTACACGGTGCCGTAGAAGACGGCGTCCATCTGGGAGCGGAAGTCGTCGAGGGTGATGTCCTCGATGGCGACGAGGTTGGCGTACCCGGCGTTGTTGACGACCACGTCGAGGTGGCCGAACGCGGTGATGGCCGCGTCGACGGTCCGTTGTGCCTGGTCGGCGTCGGTGACGTCGAGCTCGAGGCGGAGCAGCCGATCGCCGTACTTGTCGGCGAGGTCGGCCAGGGAGTCGGTGCGGCGCGCGGTGGCGGCCACGCAGTGGCCGGCGGCGAGGGCTTCCTCGACGATGGCGCGGCCGAGGCCGCGGGAGCTGCCGGTGACGAACCAGACCTGCTCGGTCATTTCTTCTCCTTGAGGAGGGGGTGTGCCTCCGAGTATTACGCAAGCAACTTGCGTTAACAACGCAAACGGCTTGCGTTAAGGTGGTGTCGTGCCCCACACCCCGAATTTTCAGCGCGCCCGGTCGACCCAGGCCAAGGAGGAACGCTCCGCCGCTCTGCTGCGGGCGGCGGTGGAATTGGCCACCCGGTCCGGCGTACGGGCCGTCACCCTCACCGAGATCGCCACGGCCGCCGGGGTTCACGTCTCCGGCGTACGCCGATACTTCGGGTCCCGGGAGGAGATCTACCTGAGACTGGCCGCCCAGGAATGGGACTCGTGGGCGTCCGCCGTCGCGGAGGCGCTCGCCGGCCGCCACGACGTCCCCGCCGTCGACCTGGCCGATCTGCTGTCCGGCACGCTCGCCGAGCGCCCGCTCTTCTGCGACCTGCTCCCGCATGTGCCGCTGACGCTCGAACGCGAGGTTCCGCAGGAGACGGTCCGCGAGTTCAAGCTCGACGCTCTCGACGCGGTCACCACGCTCGCCGGAGCGATCACCGCGTCCACCGCGCTCACGATCGAGCAGGTCCACGACCTGATCGCGGCCATCACCGCGCTGGCCGGCAGCCTCTGGCAGATCGCCCATCCACCACAGACCCTGGCCACCCTGTACGAGCAGGACCCCCGCCTCGCCCATGCCGCATCCGACTTCACGCCCCGCCTGGCCAGGCTCGTCACGGCGCTGCTGACCGGTTTGCCCACCGCCGGATAGGCCCCGGACAGGACACCAACCCAGGTTCCTAGGATGCCACAGGCGGAGTGATCACGGCCCTGGTGTGACGCGTACGCGGCTCGCACACGAGAGATCCCGCCGCCGGAGGGCGATGTGCGGCAGCTGTGCGCCCCCTGCCAGTGACTCCCGGCAACCTTCCGTCCGAGATCGCGGCGCAGCGGCTGCGACAGGGCAGGGGCTCACCATGTACATCCGACAGTGGATCTCCGGCTGGGGGACGGCGCAGCAGCTGACGCCGGCCGCCGTACCGGAAGAATCAACCATCAAGATTGGCAACCAGACGGTACGCATGGTGGCGCGCACCACCGCGGCCGGTGCGGCCGTCCGTGTCGCTCTGGCGAACTCCTTCGGCGTGGCGCCGGTGCGCGTCGCGTCGGCTCGGATCGCGTCGGCTCGGATCACCGAGCCGGACGGCGGCGGCGGGGGCGTTCACCGGCTCACGTTCGCCGGGCGGCCGGAGGTGACGATCCCGCCCGGCGCGTGCCTGACCAGCGACCCGGTCGAGTGTCCCGTCACCGCGCAGGCCGATCTGGTCGTCTCGCTCCACGTCCCCGACCAGGGTGTCATCCCGACGACGCACGAGGTCGGCCTGCGGACGGCGTGGCTCGCGCCCGGCGACCAGACCGCCGCGCCCGAGCTGGACGACGCCACACCGTTCCGGTCCTATCTCTGGCTGACCGGTGTCGACGTCCTCGCCGAGCCGGACGCCGCCACCATCGTCGCCTTCGGTGACTCGGTCGTCGACGGCATGGAGACGACACCCGGCGCCGACGCGGCATGGCCGTCCGTCCTGGCGCGGCGGCTGGCCGCCCGGCCGGACCTGCCCCCGCGCGCGGTGGTCAACATGGGGATCGCCGGCAACCGGATCCTGCGCGAGACCGACGGCCTCGGCGCTGCCGGGCTGGCCCGCTTCGACCGGGACGTGCTGGCGCGGCCCGGTGTGCGCTGGGTGGTGCTGTCCGAGGGGCTCAACGACCTGATGTTCGGTCTCCTGCCGGGCGGCGAGCCGGTGACCGCCGAGGACCTCGTCGCGGGATATCGCCTGCTGATCGCCCGCGCGCACGCGTACGGCATCCGGATGATCGGCTGCACGCTGCTCCCGGTCGGCGGCGCCGGCATCGACGGCCTGGAGCCGCTGCGCCAGGACGTGAACCGGTGGATCCGCGAGTCCGGCGCGTTCGACGCCGTGGTGGATCAGGATGCCGCCGTCCGCGATCCCGACGACCCGGCACGGGTACGCCCCGGCCTGCTCGCGCACGACGGCGTCCACCCGAACGACGAGGGCCATCGCGTGCTGGCCGGCGCCGTGAACCCTGAGTTGTTCCGGGCGACCTGAGAAAGACGACGACCTGAGAAAGACGACGACCTGACAAAGACGACGACCTGACGACGACTCACCGCGCGGCGACCGGCACCGACAGCACCCCCGCCGGATGATCCGGTGTGTGCAGCGCCAGCGGCATGGTCAGCACGAACACCGAACCGTGCCCGGCAGCCGGCCGGTAGGTGACGTCACCGCCGTTGGCGCGGGCCAGCTCGCGGACGATGTAGAGGCCGAGCCCGGTTCCCGGCGCGGTCGACGCGGTGCTGTCCGCCCGGGTCAGTCGGCCGAAGAGCCGGTCGCGGAAGTCCGGTGGAACGCCCGGCCCCTCGTCGTGCACCTCGAGGACGGCGGTCCCGGACGCCCGCCGGGCGAACGCCACGATCGCGGTGACCCCGCCGCCGTACTTGGCGGCGTTGCTGATCAGGTTGATCAGGACGTGGTCCAGGTGACTGGGCTGCATCAGGGCGACCAGGCCGCGCGGGCAGTCGACCGGGACGCCGGTGGCGGCCCCAGCGGCCAGGGCGGCGTCGATGTGGTCGGCGACCACGGTGGGGCTGGGCAGCGCGGTGAGCTGGCCGGCGTCGATGCGGACCAGGGCGAGGACCTCGTTCACGATGGTGTCCAACCGGCGGGCGTTGCGGTGGATGCGTTCGAGCAAGCCGGCGAAGGGCTCGGGCAGGTCGTCGTCGGTGCGGGCCAGTTCCAGATGCCCGAGGATCATGGCGAGAGGGTTGCCGATCTCGTGGCCGAGCATGCCCATCAGGTCGGACTTGAGCTGGTTGGCCGCCTCCAGTTCGCGGTTGCGGTCGGCCAGTTCGAGGTGGGCGGCGTCGCGGGCGGCCTCGGCGGCCCGGCGCGCGCTGATGTCCTGCAGGATGCTGACCAGCTGGGCGGGCCGGCCGTCGGCGTCGCGGACCGCGGAGACGGTGACCTGGGCGTCGAGGTGGCGGCCGTCGGCGCGCATCAGGGTGAGCTCGCGGCTGATCCGCGGGCGCCGGTCGGCGATGACCTCGTCGAGGTCACGCCGGTGCGCATCCCGGTCCGGTACGGCGAACAGCTCGGTCAGCTTGCTGCCGGTGAGTTTGCGGGCGGTCGTGCCGACCATGTCGAGGAACGCCGGGTTGGCCTCCTCGATGCGGTCGTCGATGCCGTGGATGACCTGGCCGACCGCGGCGTGCTCGAAGTGCGAGCGGACCCGGCGCTCACTGTCGGCGAGGCGCCGGGTGGCGGCGGCGAGGTCGGCGGTGCGGGCCCGGACCGCGCTGTCCAGCGAGTCGTAGAGGATCGCGTTGTCCAGCGAGACGGCGAGCTGGCCGGCGATCAGCCGTACCGTCTCCAGCCGGTCGGTCGAGAAGATGCCGCGCTGCCGGTGGTTCTCCAGCACGAGCACGGCGTGCGCCACGTTGTGGCTGGGCACCGGGACGACCAGCAGAGCACAGAGATCAAGACCGGACAGGTACGGGTCGTGACTGAACCTGTCGTCGCCGGTGGCGTCGTCGACGAGCAGCGGTTCGCGGGTGCGTAACGCGTACCGGATGGCGGCCAGCGGCAGGCGGCTCTCGCCCGGGTTGGCGGGGTCGGCGACCACGGCCGCGGGCTGTTCCCGGTCCGGCCCGGCGATCGCCGACGCGTACCAGTCGGAGGTTTCCTGGTGTTGCAGGACGAGGTGCGCGACGGTGGCCCCGGTCATGCCGGCGAGCAGGTCGCCGACCTGGGCCTGCAGGCCGGCCACGGTGGTCTGCGAGCTGAGCGCCTGGGACGCCCGCAGGACGGCCATCAGGTCGATCGGCAGCGTCTCGCCGCCCGGCCCGTGCGATCCGGTGGCGGGGGAGGCGGCGGCCCGCAGGAACGGGTGCGCCGCGGTCATCGCGTCGGCCTTGCCCTGGGCGCCCCACCGGCAGTAGGCGTCGAGGGCATCGGCGAGCAGGCGGCGGCCGCCGTACTCCAGGCCCTGGCTCAGGTGGAACAGCCCGGCTCGTTCGGCCAGCAGCGCCCGGTGCCAGGGTCGTCCGGAGACCTCGGTGAGCCCGGCGTCGTACTCCCGGGTGGCCGTGACCGGGTCGCCGAGCGCCCACGCGCGCTCGGCCTCGACCAGATGCAGCAGCGGCCGGAAGTTGTGCGGGCAGTCCGCCGCGCGCCGGGCCAGCCAGCTGCGGGCCTCGTCGAGGTCGCGCACCGCGGCAGTGTCCGCGCCGGCGCGGATCCGCCGGGCGAGGCTGACCGCGCGCGTCACCCGGGCCAGCATCGAGTTGTAGAAGCCGCGGATGGCCCGGACGCCGGTCATCGCGGCGGCCGACGCCTCCTCCAGGCGTTCCTCGTCATCGAAGATCATCGCCGCCAGGGCGCGGTTCGTGTGGTAGGTCGCCAGCCCGGCCTGGGCGGCGGCGATCCCGGCCAGATACTCCGCCTCGTCGAAATCGGCGCTGACCAGCGAGCCCGGCCCATCGGTGCGGCCCTGCAACGCCCGGATCAGCTGCCGGTACCCGGTCAGCGAGAGCACCGAGAAGCGGGCGCCGGTCCGCTCGGCGAACGCCAGGCTCGAGGTGATCTCGTCGGCGGCCGCGTCCAGCGTCTCGCCGCAGTCGACGAGCACGGCCGACAACCGGTTGGACAGCATGCTCGCGACCTGCACGTCGCCGACCGCGATCAGGTCGTCGCGGGTCTGCTGGGCGACCTCCAGGATGCCCTCGGCGGGTTCGCACCAGTGCGCGGCCAGGCACAGGTGCATGTACCGGGCGACAGCGGTCTCGGCCTGGTAGCCGTGCCGGCGCCCGACAGCGGCGGTGTACGCGGTCAGCCGGTACCCGGTGCGGTAGTCGTCGCGCAGGTCGATGGTCACGGCCACCACCGCGCCCAGGGTGCCGACGAAGGGCGCGCACACGCCGTGCCGTTCCCACAGTTGCTGGGCCTGCAGCACCAGCCAGGCGTGCATCAGCGGATCGAGGTAGAACGCGGGCGCCAGCAGCCGGTTGATCACCCGGCCGGCCGCGATGATGCGCGGATCGGTGGTCTCGGCGGTGTTCTCCTGCCCCGCCTCGATGCGTTCCGCCCACCGGTACAGCCAGTCCACGCCGGCGTCGACGGCGGCGGCGAGGTCGGTGGGCAGGGCGATGCCGAAGCGGGCCAGGACCCGTACCCCGAGGTCGATGGCCGCCACGCTGGCGCCGCGCTGGGTCAGGCTGTTGATCTGGGTGGGCGTGGCGGCGGCGAGGGCCGGCAGCCCGGGGGAGCGGTCGACGAGGGACCGGTAGACCTCGTCGGCGTCGGCGAGCCGGCCGAGGCAGTAGAGCGCGGCGTGCCGGTCGGCCAGGATCACGTCCGCCGGGGCCAGCCGGTCGGCGCAGCGGTACAGCTCCTCGGCGACCACGTAGTTGGTCAGCTGGGCGGCCCGGCACCCGGCCGCGTGCAGCAGTTGCGCGGCGGCTCGTCGCTCCCGGGGGTCGTCGAGCAGGTCGGCGGCCGCGAGGTACTGCTCGGCCGCCTCCTGCCGGGCGTCGTCCCGGTCGGCCAGGTTGCGGGCCATGGCGAGCTGCATCCGGGCGCGTTCCGGCTCGTCGAGGGCGTCGTAGGCGGCGCGGTGGATCAGGTCGTGCCGGAACCGGACCGTGCCGGACGTCGTCCCGGGCCGGTCGGCGCCGATCAGGCGGGCCGCGGCCGCCGGCGCCAGGTGCTGGATCAGGGCGGCGGCCGGCATGCGCAGCGCGGCGGCGAGCACCGCCGGCGGGGTGTCGCCGCCGAGGCAGGCGAGCGCGGTCAGCACCCGGCGGGTCGGGCCGGGCAGCCGGGCCAGCCGGTCGGTCATCACGTCCGGGACGAGTTTGCGGGCCAGGAACGCGCGGGCCGCCTCCGGGTCCCAGCGCCAGCCGTCACGGCCCAGCGTGAGCAGGCCGTCCCCCCGCAGCGCGTTGAGCAGCTCCACCGCGGTGTACGGGTTCCCGCCGCTCGGCTCGTGCAGCAGCTCGGCCAGACCGGCCGCGGCGTCCACCGGCAGGCGCAGCACCGCGCCGACCAGCGCGGTGAGGCCCCCGGGGTCGAGACCGGTGATCCGGATCGGCGGGTCGATCCGGCCGTTTCGCTCGCCCCGGGCGGCCAGAGCGGCCAGCGGGTGGCCGGCGTCGTGGTCGCGGTAGGTGCCGACGATCAGCAGGCCGGGGATCGGGCCGGCCGCCACGATCGTCTCGAAGATCTGCAGCGAGGAGTGGCTCGCCCACTGCAGATCGTCGACGGCCAGGACCACCGGGCGCTGGCCGGCCACGGCCTTGAGCAGCGCGATGATCGCGGTGGTGACCCGCGCGGGCGCGGTGCCCGGGTCGTCGGCGGGCTCGGCCCGGGCGCCGAGCAGCGGCGTCAGCTCGGGGACGGCGGTGAGGATGACCGGCAGGTTCGCCCCGAGCGCGGCGACGATCCGGCGCCGGTCGGCGGTGATGTCCGGTTCCGGTTCGGCGAGCAGCAGCCCGGCCAGCTTCGCCATCGCGCGCCGGATGCCGCCGCTGCCGGTCCCGGTGCGAAACTGGTCGTACTTGCCGTTGATGAACCAGCCGCCCCGGGCGGTGACGACCCGGCGCAGCGCGGTCACCAGGGAACTCTTGCCCACTCCGGCCGGCCCGCCGATGAGCAGCGCTGGCCCGCCGGTCTGTGCCCGGTCCAGCGCCGCGACAAGCATTCTGATCTCGTCGTCGCGCCCGACCAGGTCGGCGGGCCCGGTCAGCACCGCAGGGAAGTCGTGCTCGCCCAGGCGCCAGTGCCCGGTGCCGAAACAGTCCAGGTCGTGGGCGAGGGCCTCGGCGCTCTGGTACCGCCGGTCGGGGTCCTTCTCCAGCAGCCGCAGAATGATGTCGGCGAACGCCGGGGGCAGCCCGTGGCGCCCGGCGGGGGAGACCGGGCAGCGGACCAGGGTGTCCCGGATGACGTCGAGCGGGTCGTCGCCGGGGAACGGGGACTCGCCGGTGGCCAGGGCGTACAGGGTGGCGCCCAGGCCGTACAGGTCGGCGCGTTGATCAACCGGCAGGCGCAACCGCCCGGTCTGTTCCGGCGCCTGATAGCCGAGGGTGCCCAGCGGCTGGTCCGGGGGCGCGATGGCGGGCGAGCCGGGCGGCAGGATCTCCGCCATGTCGTAGTCGATCAGCACCGGCGTGCCGGATCCGGTGAGCACCACGTTCGCGGGGGTGATGTCGTGGTGCAGCACGCCGGCCCGGTGCATCGCGGCGACCGTGCCGGTCAGTTCCCGTGCGACGTCGAGCAGGCGGGACGCGCTCAGCCGGCTCACCGCGATCGGAGCGCCGCCGTCGTCGATCGAGAACAGCGACTGGCGGGCCTGCCGGTCCGCGAGCCGCGGAACCCCCGGGACCCCGGCGAGATGCCGCAGCACGGCGCGCTCCCGGTCGATCCGCCGGACCGCCCCGGGGCCGAAGGCACGTTTGCAGATCAGGGAACCGGCGTCATCGGTTGCGGTCTGGCGGAGGACCTGGGTGCTGTCGTTGCGGTACAGCAGCTCCTCTGCCATAAATCATGATAATGCCACCCAAAACCTGATCGGGTGCCCCGACGGCGGTCGCATTCCGACCACCCCATCGGGTACGGCCGACGCACTCCCGCCCCGGCCGCCTGACCGCTCCCGGATCGCGCGGACCACCGTGCGCCGCAAGCCACCCAGGACGGCTCACCACGCACGGCGCCGCGCAGCGGTGACGATCAGAACCCCGGGAAGACCGCGCGCAGATCGTCCAGCGTGACGTTCCCGCTCACCGTGACGCCCTCGGGGGTGTGGCGCGGCGTCAACCGGCCGTAGATCAGCCGCAGCGCCGCCTCCAGCGACCCGGTGAACGTCGCGGTCACCGGCAGCTCCTCGGTCGTCAGCCGGACAGATTCATCAACCACGATCCGGTACGGGGTACCGCCGACCTCCACCACGGCCGGCTCGGGCGCCTCCTTCGGCTTGCCGATGAACCCCAGCATGAACCCGAGGTCACCCGCCAGATGCTCGGCGAGCACCGCGGCCGAACCCGCCGCGACCGTCGCCGCCGAATCGAGGCCGGCACGGACGTCCCAGGTGTGCTGGGCGACCTCACTGAGCCGCAACGCCGTGAACGTCGCGAGTGACACGGGATCCGGGAGGAACGTCCGTACCCGAAGGGTGTCGTGGTCCTGCTCCGGCACCGCCTCGAGGGCCGCGACCAGCGCCTCGTCGGACGCGACCGAGCCGGTGGCCTGCTCCTGCGGGCTCGCGGCGTTCCAGCGGTCCCAGACGGACTGGTTGAAGTCCGGGCCGGGCGCCTCGGCGGCCCCGACCGCCGCCCGGAATCCGGCAAGCGTGATCTCCGCGCCGCTGCCGACGTGCGACAGAACATCCGCGATCGTCCACTCCGCGGCGCCGGACGGCCCGGTCAGCTGCTTCGCGGACAGCGCCGGGACGAGCGCCGCGAGATCGTCGTGCTCACTACGCAGGGCCGTGACAGTGCGGCCGGCAAGGGAAGTCATGTGCCAAAGCCTATCGACCGAGTGTGCTTAACGCCGCGCGGCACCGCCCGCGCCCGCCGCTCTGCCGATGATCCGCTGAACCGGGCCCGGGGTGGGGTTATCCCGACCGGCCGGGGACCTGCTTCCTGGAGTGTGTATCGGCCCGGTGCCTGGATGTTGAAAACGATCTTGAGAAAGCAGGCTGAGCATGTCGCATTCACCGATCAGAGGAACTGTCCATGTTCACCAGGAAAGCCCTGCTCGCCGCCGCCGTCGGCGTCCTCGCCGCGACCATGACGGCCGGCAGCGCCCAAGCGATCGTCAACGGTTCCGACACGCATCGGTCCTACCCGTTCATGGCGACCATCCCGGAGTCCGCACCGGAGCTCGGACTTGTCGACGGCAACTGCGGGGCCTCGCTCATCGATCCCCGCTGGGTGCTGACCGCCGCCCACTGCGTACGCGGGGAAGGTCTCGTTCTCGACGGCACCGTCCGGGTCGGCAGCGAGAAGCGTAAATCCGGCGGCACCGTGCGTGACATCGAGCGGATCGTCGTGCACCCCGGCTACGTCAACGGCAACAACGAGGCACCCAACACCCACGACCTCGCCCTGATCCGCCTCGACCGGCCGGTCAAGCAGAAGCCCGTCGCGCTGGCCGAGCGCGCCGTGCAGCCCGGGACCCCGACCAGGCTCCTCGGCTTCGGCACCGTCTCGGACACCGAACTCGCGTTCGCGGAACGGCTGCAGCAGCTGGACACCCGCATCGGCTCCCGCGCGGAGTGCGCGCCCGGCTGGGCGAGCCGCTCCCGGTTGTGCACGATCAGCCGGAAGCCGAAAGCGATGGCCTGCTTCGGCGACTCCGGCGGCCCGCAGGTGCGCAAGGCACGGCATGGCCGCTGGGAGCTGGTCGGCGTCACGTCCGGCCCGGGCGCTCCCGGGGTGGCCTGCTCCGAGGGGCCGGGCCTCTACACCGACGTGTCGGCGCACGCGAGCTGGATCCGCAAGACGATCCGGTCCCGCGCCTGACGGCGGTGAGGACGTTGTCGCACGGAGGTTGCCTTGCCTCGATCGAGCACGATGGCGGTGAAGGCTGGGCGAAGGCCCGCGACAGGACTCTCGGAGGAGACGCGGTGACTCGACGGGAGGAGCGGCGGCGGGGCCATTGCCCCGTCTGCAGACGGCTCGTGGCCCTCGCCGCCGACGGGACGGTCGTGCGGCACAGCGGCACCATCCGGGCCTACGCCCCGCCTGAGGACTGCCCCGGCGGTGGACGCCGAGTGGAAGCCGCAGGTCACTAGGGGGCAGGGCAACGCCGCAGGTGACCGAGGTGATCGCTTACGCTCTGCGTGTGCTGGAGAGTTCGCGGATCTGCCGCTGCGTCATCTGTCACGACTACGGCGACCGCGACGAGTACGACGCGGGCGACCAGGGCGTGATCGGCAATGTGAAGGAGTTCGGGTCGAGCGTCACGGGCGTTGCGGCGGATGAGAAGGGGCCGGGGTGGTCGTACACCATCGGCCGCTGGCACAGCCGGGGTGAGCCGGAGCTGGCCATGTTCGGGCTCGATCTGCGTGTCATGCAGTCGTGCCTGAACATCCTGGGGGAGCGGGACGGCCTCGCCGACGGGCAGTCCCACGATGACGTCGTGAAGGGCTATCCGCTGCGCCTGCGGACCGTCGAGCCGGCCTGGTTCCGGGCGTTCTTCGGTCAGGCCATGTGGTTCTACCGGCAGCCGCCCATCCCGGTCCTGCAGGTCGTCTGGCCGGACCGGGAGGGCGCCTTCCCGTGGGACACCGGCAGCCTGGCCCAGCCGCACCTCTGGCGCGCGCCCGCCGACCATGTGCCGGGAGTGTGGACCCAGGACGTCTGAGCGCAGGTGAGCGCCGCCGGTCAGGTACGCAGGGCGCGGGCCGCGGTGGAGGAGACCGTCGCCAGTTCGGGACGCGCGGGGACCAGCAGGGTGGGGATCCCCAGCGCCTCGTTCATCGCCGCGAGCTGGTGCTCGTGCTGCAGATCGGCGGCGTTCCGGACGCCCCGGACGATCACGGTGGCCTGATGCTCGTGACAGAACGCAACGGTCAGGCCCTCCCATGCCGTCACGGTCACGGTGGTCCAGCTCTCCGGGAACCGACTGCGCAGGGCCGCTGACCGCTGCTCCGGTGTGGCGGTCGGCTGCTTGGCCTCGTTGACCGCCACCAGCACGGTGACCCGGTCGAACAGGCGCCGCACCCGCTCGACGACATCGCGGTGCCCGGCGGTGAAGGGGTCGAAGGTCCCCGGGTAGACCGCGTGTGAGCCGCGCGTTCGGTCAGACATCGGCTAAGTCTCCCGCCCGGTCACGCAGGGGTCGAGCCCTTAGGACTGGACCGGCGCGACGGTGCGGAGTTCGGCGGTCAGCCTGGCGGCGAGCTCCAGCGCGGACTCCCCGGGCGGCGGTGGGGTGGGCTCGAAGAACGTCACCTTGAGCCGGGGGCGTCGCGGGAAGCGGGCGATGTCCACGGTGCCGGAGACGGCCGCGCAGACGATCCGGGCTTCGGGGACGGCCTGGGCGAGGCGGCCGACACCGCTGCGGGCGCGCAGCTGGCGGCCCTGGGAGCGGGTGCCCTCCGGGAAGATGCCGATGCAGCCGCCGGAGGCGAGGCGCTGCACCGCGGCGTCCAGCGCGTCGGTGTCGGCCTGGCCGCGCCGGACCGGGATCTGGCCCATGCCGTCGAGGATGCGGCGCAGCAGCGGGTTCTTCCACAGTGACGCCTTGGCGAGGGCCTGGATCTGCCGGCGCCGGCGGGCGGCGTGGGCGATGACGACCGGGTCCCAGGCGCTGTCGTGGTTGGCCGGAATGATCGTCGCGCCGCTGGCCGGGACGGTGTCGAGGCCCTCCACCTCGAGGCGGCCCCACCAGCGGACGATCGGGCCGGCCGCGGCCATGACGGCTCGGTAGACCGGCGGGATCCGGCCGGGGGTGCCGGCCTCGGCGGGGGGACGCTCGCGTGTCATGGCCCCTATCTAACAGGAGCCGTGCTCACCGGCTGACGCGAGCAGGTCGTGCAACTGTGCCACGCACTCCGCCACCTCCGGCAGCGCCGCGCTGTGCCCCAGCGACCGCGGCCTGGCGATCTCCACGTCGAGGACCTTGCGTACCCGCCCGGGCCGTGGCGTGAGCACCACGACCCGGTCGGCGAGCAGCACCGCCTCCTGGATCGAGTGGGTCACGAAGACGGTCGTGGCCGGGCGGGCCAGGTGCAGCGCCTGCAGCTGGGCGGCCATGTCCTCGCGGGTCAGCGCGTCCAGCGCGGAGAACGGCTCGTCCATCAGCAGCACCCGGGGCTGCTGGATCAGCGCCCGGCACAGCGCCACCCGCTGCTGCATCCCGCCCGACAACTCGTACGGATGACGGTGTTCGAAGTCGGCCAGGCCGACCGCGGTGAGGAGTTCGCGGGCGCGGGCGGTCCCGTCGGCGCGTGGCAGCCGGGCCATCTCGACCGGGAGCAGGACGTTGCCGAGGGCGGTGCGCCACGGCAGCAGGGCCGGCTGCTGTTGCATCAGCGCCACCTCACGGCTCGGCGCGCGGACCGGGCGGCCGGCGACGGTGATCGTCCCGGAGGTGGGTTCGAGCAGGCCGGCGATGAGGCGCAGCAGGGTGGACTTGCCGCAGCCGGAGCGGCCGATGACGGCGACGAACTCGCCTTCGGCGACGGCCAGGTCGATCTCGTGGAGCGCGGTGACGGCGCCGGTCCGGGCGGGGAACGTGCGCGACACCTGATCCAACAGAATCATCCGCTGATCGCCCGCGCCCACGGCACCACCAGCCGTTCCAGGAGCACCACCAGGTAGAACAGCGTGGTGCTCAGCAGTGCGAGCAGGGCGATCGCGGCGAACGCGAGCGGGGTGTCGAACGACATCCCGGACAGCACGATCACCGAGCCGAGCCCGCCGGTGGGGTTGTTGATCTCGGCGACCACGGCGCCGATCACGGCGAGGGAGATGGCGACCTTCAGGCCGACGAACATCTGCGGCAGCGCCCAGGGCAACCGGATCTTCAGGTACGCCTGCCAGACGCTCGCCGACAGCGACCGGCTCAGTTCGCTCAGCTCGGCGGGGGTCGACGTCAGCCCGGCCATCGTCGCCACCACGACCGGGAAGAAGCAGATCAGCACCACCAGTACGATCTTGGGCTGCGCCCCGAAGCCGAGCCAGACCACGAGCAGCGGGGCGACGGCGACCTTCGGCACCGAGTTGAGCGCCACCAGCACCGGCAGGGTGGCCCGTTCCAGGGCGCGCCACGCGGTCAGCACGACGGCCAGCAGCAGGCCGGCCGCCACCGCGATGCCGAAACCGGTCACCGTCACGGTCACCGTGGACCCCGCCTCGCGCATCAGGTATCCCGGCTGCCGGCGGAACGCGGCGACGATGTCCGGCGGGGCGGGCAGGAAGAACGAGCGGATCCCGAAGACCGCGGTGGCCGACCACCAGAGCGCGACCGCTGTTACCGCGCCGAGCAGCGGCAGCGCGGACGAGTGGATCCGGCTCACCCGCGGCGTCCCGTCGTGGAGTAGGTGAGGTGGCCGCGGACCACCAGCCGGGGATCGGCGGCGAGCGCGGTCAGACGGTCCAGTTCCGCATCGGTGAACCCGGCGTCGCGCAGACCGTCGCCCACCTGTGCCACGTTCACCGCGATCAGCCGGGCCCCGGCCGTGCCACCGGCCCAGGACTCCGCGTGGATCGTGGTGCGCACGCCGGTCAGCCCGGCGTCGATCATCGCGGCGTGCACGCGGGCGGCCCAGGCCGGGTCGGCGCCGTTGGCCGGCAGCAGCCGCTCGACGACCGTGCGGTGGTAACGCTCGACCAGTTCGGCGGCGGCCGCGTCGGGGGCATCCAGGACCACATCGGGGTACGCCGACAGCCACTCCTCGATCAGCAGGACCCCGCCGGGGGCGAGGGCGTCCGCGAGCCGTGCCAGGATCCGCTCCCGCTCCGGGATGTGGGCCAGCACCAGGCGGGCGTGGATCAGGTCCCAGGGCGGGTCGGGGACGGGGTCGCCGGTCAGGTCGTGACGGCTCACCTCGTACCCCTGATCGTGGGGTAGGTGCCGGGGGTTGAGATCGGTGGCCAGGACCCGTCCGCCCGGCCCGCTGAGCGCCACGAGCCGTCGCGCGACGCTGCCGCCGCCGGCGCCCGCCTCCAGGCAGCGGCGTCCGCGCAGGTCACCGGCCGCGCCGAGCCGGTCGAACGTGACATGGTCGAGGATCTCGGCGAGCAGCTCGTGGCGCAGCGCGGCGTCCGGGGCGTCGTTGTCGAAGGAGTAGGCCGCCCTCATGCCGCCGGCACCAGGGAGAAGTCGACCACCGACTCCGGTGTCAGGCCGGGCGGGATCAGCGCGCCGCTTCGCAGCGTGGCGATGGCCGCGGCGACCCGGTTCTTGTCGATCTCGCCGGACGGTTTCACGGCCGGCGCCATCAGGGTGATCTCCCCGACCGCGGCCGTCACGTCGGCGGCCGGCTGCGCCTTCTTCAGGATCTGCGCGGCCTCGTCGGGATGCTCCATGGTGTAGCGCAGGCCCCGCAGCGCCGCGTCCCGGAACCGGCGCACCAGGTCCGGATCCTTCTCGATCACCGCGGTCGTGCTGACCAGCCCGTTGCCGAACAGCCCGGGGAGGAACTCGCTGTACGGCAGGACGACGGTCTTCTTGCCGCCGGCCGCCTTGGAGATGCCGCGGGCGCCGATCAGGAACGTGCTGAGCGCGTCGACCCGGCCGCTGGCGAGCAGTGCCGGGAGCTGGGCGGGCGGCGCGTTCACCCAGGTGACCTTGTTCGCGTCGATGCCGGCCAGTTTCGCGTACGCCGGGAAGAGCAGCTGGTTGACCGAGCCGGTCGCCGCGCCCAGCGTGCGGCCTTCGAGGTCGCGCGGCCCGGTGACGCCGGCGCCCTCCAGCGCGATGATCGAGACGAGGGTCTGCTGGTGGATCGCGGCGAATGCCCGGATGTCGCGGGCCTGGCCGGTGCCGGCCAGGATCCAGGTGCCGGTCATGTCGAGGTTCGCGAACTGGGCCTGACCGGCGCTGAGCACCTTGACGTTCTCGCCGGTGGCGGCGCCGAGCCGGATGGTGACGTCGAGCCCGGCGTCGCGGAAGTAGCCCTTCTCCTGGGCGACCCAGGCGAAGGCGTCGCGGCCGACCGCGCCGAAGGCGGTCAGGTAGGTGACCTTGTCGGCCTCGGTGGACGGGGAGTCCTCGGTGTCGTTGCAGCCCGCGGCGAGCAGGACGGCGACGATCAGGACAAGTGTGAAGATCCGCTTCATTGCCATGATCCCCCGCATCGGTGGCAAATGCGATCAAACGATACCTCTCGATGTGCATGATCGGTGCGGATCGGACGCGGGTGTGTGCGTGATGCCGATTCGGCCACCCGCCGGCGGTCAGTGACGGGTGGGCGCCGTCCAGCGCTCCAGGACGCTGCGCAGCTCGTCGGCGTCGATCGGCTTGGCGAGGAAGTCGTCCATCCCGGCCTGCCGGGCCCGCCGGCGGTCCTCCTTGAGCACGCCCGCGGTCATCGCGATGATCGGGATGTGCTCGCCGGGCGCCTCGGTGCGGCGCAGCTCCTCGGTGGCCTGGTAACCGTCGAGTTTGGGCATCTGACAGTCCATCAGCACGGCCTGGTAGGGATGGCTGCGCGCGAGTTCCAGGGCCTCGGCGCCGTTGCTGGCGATGTCGACGTCGTAGCCGAGCGTGGCCAGGGTGTCGGTGGCCACGATCTGGTTGATCTCGTTGTCCTCGGCGAGCAGGACCCGTCCCCGCGTGGACGGTGCAGGGCCGTCCGGGCCGGGCTGATCGTCGCCGGCGGCGCCGGTGGGCAGGCGCTGCAGCAGGTAGTTGTAGAGCGTCGAGGGGCCCACCGGCTTGGCGAGGACGTCGACGCCGTCGGTGTCGGTGAGGCCGTGGTCGGTGGACGGGTCGCGGGTGACGAGCAGGATGTTCGGCCGGGGCAGCCCGGGTGTGGCGAGGATCGTGCGGACCAGGGCCGGGCCGCCGATGTCGGGCAGGTGCTCGTCGATGACCGCCACGTCGAACGGCGTGCCGTCCCGGTCCGCGGCGGTCAGCTCCCGCGCCGCCGCCTCGGCGGTCGCGGCCGCCTGCACCGACAGCCCCCAGGCGCTGCCGTGCTCGGCGAGGAACTGCCGGCTGGTGTGATTGCCGTCGGCGATCAGCAGCCGCTGGACGGCCAGCTCGTCGCGGATCCGCCGGGGCCGGCGGGCGTACTCCTCGGCCCGTTGCAGCGGCAGCGTGAAGAAGAAGCGGCTGCCCCGGCCGGGACGGCTCTGCACCTCGAGGCGCCCGCCCATCAGCTCGACGAGCTGGCGGCTGATCGTCAGGCCCAGCCCGGTCCCGCCGAACTCGCGGGCGTGGCTGCCGTCGGCCTGGGTGAACGGCTCGAAGAGCGAGGCGATCCGGTCGGCGTCGATACCGATGCCGGTGTCGATGATGCTGAACGTGAACCGGTCACCGTGGTCCGCAGGGTCGAGCCGGAGCAGCACATGGCCCTCGTGGGTGAACTTGACGGCGTTGCCGACGAGGTTGAGCAGGACCTGGCGGATCCGGCCCTCGTCGCCGTGCACGGCCGCGGGCAGGTCCGCCGGGTAGTAGGTGAGAATGTCCAGGTCCTTGTCCCGCGCGGCCGCGGCGCCGGCATGTGCCACGTCCTCGACCAGGGCGCCGAGGTCGAACGGGGCGTCGACCAGCTCCACCTTGCCGGCCTCGATCTTGGAGAAGTCCAGGATGTCGTTGATGATCGCCAGCAGCGCTCGTGCCGACGTGCGGATGGCCTCGCCGTACCGGCGCTGGGCCGGCTGCAGCGGGGTGTCCAGGAGGAGCTTGGTCAGCCCGATGACGCCGTTCATCGGGGTCCGGATCTCGTGGCTGACCATGGCGACGAACTGCGATTTGAGCCGGGCGGCGGCGAGCGCCTCGTCGCGGGCGGCGGCGAGCGCCTGCTCGGTCCGGCGGCGTTCGGTGTCGTCGCGGGCGACCGCATAGATCACGCCCTCCTGGTCGGCCGCCGTGGCGGTCCAGTTCAGCCACCGATAGTCGCCGCCGCTCGTCCGGAAGCGGTTCTCGAAGGCGATCGCCGGGCGGCCGACGGTGAGCCCGGCCGCGGCGTCCGCGGTGCGACCGATGTCGTCCGGGTGGATGAACTCGACGTACGGCCGGCTCACCAGCTCGTCGGCGGAAAAGCCGAGCACCTGTTCCCAGACCGGGTTGACCCGCTTGAAGTAGCCGTCGGTGCTGGCGATGCAGAGCAGGTCACGCGACATCGTGAAGAAGTGGTCCAGCTGGCGGGCCATCCGCTGCCGCTCCGCCTCGTCCCGGTCCCGCCGGGTCAGGTCGCGGTAGGTGACGACCGACATGTGGGCGTGGTCGTCGGTGCGCAGCGCGGACATCGTGACGTGGACCGGCACCCGATGGCCGTCGGCGTGGACGACCTCGGTGTTGAACTCGAGCCGCCCGGACGAGCCGGATCGCTCACCGGCCCGAGGCGCCGGCCACCACGGGTACGGCGGCCGGCGTCCGACGACGTCGCCCGCGGCGTACCCGGTGAGCTCGCACCAGCGCGGGTTGACGTGCAGCACCTGGCCGTCCGGCGCGAGCGTCAGCACCCCCTCGTTCAGCGAGGCCATCACCGTCTCGTTGAAGTCGCGCTGCTCACGGAGCTGGTCGATCAGCTCGGTCTGCCGCTGGTCCGCCTCGTCGAGGACCGCGCCGGCGCGCAGCAGGACGACGTGGAGGGCGAGGAACAGCGCGCTGAGCGCGATGGTGACCACGAGCCCGTCGACGGCGATCCCGGTACGGGTGATGGTCGCGATGACCGCACCGATCAGCACGACCACGGCCGCCATCGCGGGGGCGAGATGGCGGACTGTCCGGCCGCCGAGGCGCGGGCTGGTGTAGATCCGCACGGTCAGGCCGTCGCGCCGGCAGGCGATCACCGCGACGGCGAGCAGCAGCAGGGTGACCTGCGTCGGGATCGGCATCACGTAGCCGCGCAGCTCCCGCGACACCGCGTCCAGGCCGAGGAAGGTGCCCAGGCCGGCGACGGCGACCACGAGCGCGCCGGTCGCCGCGAGCAGCTGCGCGGGCCGCCGCCCACGGCGGGCGTCGGTGTCCAGCAGCAGCAGGCTCAGGCCGATGAGCAGGAGAACGAGCGGGGACCGTACCGGCGACGGGCCCTGCGCCAGGTAGGTCGACGGGCTGGCCTCACCCCTGCCGAGCGCGAGCAGGTCGGGCAGTCCGGTGTCCAGGAAGCCGAATCGCTTGAGGATGCCGGATCCAGCCGCGGCCACCACCAGGGCGGCGAGGCCATAGCCCGTCCAGCGGCGGTAGCGGCCGGTGCGGGCCGGGGCCAGCAGCAGCAGCGCGAGGCAGGTGAGCAGGCTCAGGACCGCGATGCTCGGGGCCATCGGCGGCCAGCCGGGAATGACGCTGATCATCACCTCGACGCGGAGCAGGTATCCCAGCACCACGCCCGTGGCGACGAGTCCGGCGAGGGTGGCGGCGGCGGTCCCGAGCGGCGGACGCCTGCGGAACGGAAACCCGCCCGAAATACTCACAATAAGGAGCATTCCAGCTACCGTGAGACTGAGGTTCGGGTTTCCGTGGAGTCATGGATGGTCGTGGGGCAGGGCAGCGGCGGAGACGGCCGGAGTCGCGTCGTCGCCCTCGGCGCGCCGTTCGACCAGGCCGCGCCGTTCGACCAGGCCGCGCTGTCGAAGCTGGGGCACGAGCTGCGCGGCCCGCTCACCGGCATCATCGGCCTGTCCGGCCTGATCTCCCGCAAGATGACGCAGGGCGGCGGCGATCCGGCCCAGTGGGCGCGCCAGCTCGAGATGATCCGGGGCAGCGCCGCTGAGCTGCTCACCACGGCCGAGCGGGTCAGCGACCTGGCCCGGCTCGGCGCGGAACCACCCGGCGAGAGCAGCGCGTTCGACTGCCGCCCGGTCGTCACCGAGGTCGCCGAGGCGCTGCGCCCCGCCGCCGCCGAGCGTGGCAGGCGCATCGTCACCGGGATCCCGCCCGAGCCGGTCGGCGTCACCGGCGACCCGGACGACCTGCGGCGGCTGCTCGTCGAACTGGTCGACAACGCCGTCAAGTACGGCGACGGGACCGAGCTTCACCTGGACGTCCGGCGCGACAGCGCGACGCCGGAGATCGACGTGCGCGACGACGGCCCGGGCATCGCCCCGGACGAGCTGGGCCGGGTGCTGCGGCCGTTCGAGCGGGGCGCCGCAGCGCACGAGCGGGGCGAGACCGGCACCGGGCTCGGACTGTGCATCGCGGCGCGGCTGGCCACCCGGTCGGGGGCGCGCCTCGCGATGCACAGCGGCCCCGCCGGCACGCGCGCCACGGTCACCCTGGTCGCCACGCAGGCGCCCGAGCAGCCCGGACAATCGGAGCACCCATGGCCACCATCCTCGTCGTCGACGACCGCGCCGCCAACCGGGAGGTAGCCCGGATGACCCTCGACGACGGCGGTCACCACGTCGTCGAGGCCGCGGAGGGCGCGCAGGCCCTGGACCTGGCGCGCCGGATCCACCCCGATCTGGTCCTCGCCGACGTGGTCATGCCGGGGATCGACGGGTACGAGTTCGTCCAGCGGCTGCGCGCGGACACCGCCACCGCGGGCATCCCGGTCGTGCTCTACACCGCGAACTACCGGCCGGAGGAGGCCGCGCCGCTGGCGTCCGCGTACGGCGCCAACCAGATCATCTCCAAGTCGGCCGACCCCGAGCAGCTGCTGATCGCCGTCGAGCAGGCGCTGCACGCGTCACCGCTGCCGCCGCACAGCCCGGCACCGTCCGCCGATCACCTGCGCACGGTCAACGCCAAGCTGGTGGAGAAGGTGCTCGCGCTGGACGAGAGCGAGGCCCGCTTCGGCGCGCTCGCTGATGTCTCGCCGGTCGGCATCGTGACCGGCGACAACGAGCTGTCCGCCACGTACGTCAACCCGCGCCTCGCCGACATCACCGGCCTGACCGCCGAGGACCTGCTCGGACCCGGCTGGATGTGCTGCCTGCCGGCCGGCGAGCGGGCCCGGCTGCGGCGCGACGGCGTGCCCCGGGCCCAGACCGCCCTGCACGGCGACGTGACCCTGGCCGATCACCGGCGCCGCTGGCTGCACACCACGATCCGGCCGATCACCGACGACAATCAGGACCACACCGGCTTCGTCGCCACGATCGACGACGTCACCGCGCTGATCGAGGCCGAGCAGCGCCGGCACGCCGACGAGCGGGAGCGGGAGGCCGCCGAGCGCCGCCGGATCGCCGAACGGTTCGAGAGCCTGGCCCGGCTCTCCGGCGCGGTGGCCCACGACTTCAACAACATCCTCAACATCATTCTGTCGTTCAGCGAGTTCATCCAGGACGAGCTGCGCGACGCGGTCGGCGCGCCGCTGGACGCTGCCCGGGCCGCACCCATGCTCGACGACCTCGGCAACATCCACCGGGCCGGCAAGCGCGCCGCCCACCTCGCCCACCAGCTGCTCACCTTCGGCGGCCGGGAGATCGTGCAGCCGGTGGTGATCAACCCGAACGCCGTGGTCGACGAGGTCCGGGCCATGATCGACTCCAGCATCGGGCGGCAGATCACGGTCAGCGTCGAGCTCGACCCGGACGCCGGCAACGTCGTGGTCGACAGCAACCAGCTCAGCCAGGTGCTGCTCAACCTGGCGGTCAACGCCCGCGACGCGATGCCGCACGGCGGCCATCTCGCGCTCAGCACCCGGCACCTGCGCACCGCGGAGGTGAGCCGGGGCCTGCCACCGGGGGAGTACGTCCACATCGCGGTCCGCGACGACGGCGAGGGCATGCCCCCGGACGTGGTGGACCGGGCGATCGAGCCGTTCTTCACGACCCGGCCGAAGGGGCACGGCACCGGCCTGGGCCTGGCGACCGCGTACGGCATCATGCGGCAGGCTTCCGGTGACCTGCTCATCGAGTCCGCGCCGGGGGAGGGCACCACCATCAACCTCTATCTGCCGGCCACCGACGAGGCGGCGCCCGCGCCGGTCGCTCCGGCGAGCGTCACCGCCGACGCCGGCCGGACCGTCCTGGTCGCCGACGACGAGGACGGCGTCCGCGAGGTGGCGGCCCGGATCCTGACCAGGGCCGGCTATCACGTCCTGCGCGCCGCCAACGGGCAGGAGGCCCTGGATCTCACCCGGACCCATGCCGGCCCGATCGACGTGGTGCTCTCCGACGTGGTCATGCCGCACATGAACGGTCCGGAGCTGGCCGCCGCCCTCCGTGAGGACCATCCCGGGCTGCCGGTGCTCTACATGTCCGGGTACGCGGATCCGCTCATGAGCGAGCAGGGCATCGTCGACGGCGGCGTCACCGTCGTCGGCAAACCGTTCACCACGGAGGAGCTGCTGTCGGCGGTGGCCGGCACGCTCTTGAGTATCGACAGGTCGTGACTGGCTGCGCACCGGCAACCGGTGGGGTGATGTGACGATCGGCGAGGCCCGGTTCGGCTCCGCGATCACCGGACGGCCGCCGTGGGCGCTCAGGTGTCGCGGCGCTCCCGGATCCAGGCGGTCGCGTCGGCGTAGGCCCGCCGCACCGACGCGCCGACCCGCTCGTCACCGCGGTAGACCTCGACCAGCTCGGTCAGGCCGTCGACGCGCAGCTGCTTGCGGACCCGCTCATTCGCCGACACCAGCATCAGCCTGCTGTCGCAGGCCCGCAGCGCCTCCGCGTACCGGCGCACCACGCCCAGGAAGGTGGTGTCCAGCTGCTCACGCCCGCGCAGCCGGATGATCACCACGCAGTTCCGGGCCGGCGCCGGCAGTTGTTCCTCCAGCACCCGGGCGGCGGCGAACATCAGGCTTCCGTACGGCTGGAGCACCACCACCTCGTCGCCGGCCAACGCGGCCGGCGGGTCGGACTCCACCACCCGTCCGCCGTCGTCCAGCTGCCACCGCCGGATCGTCACCTGATGCGACTGGCGGATCACGTGCAGGACCACCGACAGCCCGACGCCGGCCAGCACGGCGTACTGCAGCGGGATCAGCATCGTCAGGACGAACGTGCTGACCAGCACCGTCTTCTGCACGCCGCCGGTGCGCCACACCGCCGCCAGCGCGGCCGGTTTGATCGTGCGCAGGCCGATCAGCATCAGCAGGCCCGCGAGCGCCGGCATGACGATCCGCCCGACCACGTCCGCGAACGCCATGACGACCACGGCCATCACCGCGGCGGCGATGAACAGCGACAGCCGGGAGCGGGCCCCGGCGGCCCGGTTCAGGCTGGTCCCGGAGACCGAGCCGCCCACCGGCATGCCCTGGAACACTCCGGAGGTGACGTTCGCGGCGCCCTGGCCGACGAAGTCACGGGACGCGTCCGGGTACCGGCCGTCCGGGTTCGGGAAACCGGCCGAGATGGCCGCACCCTGCAGCAGCCCCACGAACGCGAGCGCCAGCGCCGGCACCAGCAGCCCCGGAACGGCCCGCGGATCGGGGGCGACAGGCATCGGCAGCGCGTTCGGCACGGCGCTGAGATCCTCGACGACGCGCACCCCGGTCCAGCCCAGCAGCGGCACCGCGACCGAGGTGACGACGACCGCGACGACCAGGCCGAACGCGCCGACCCGGGTGCGCTCCAGGAGCAGGATCAGCGCGATCGTGACCGCTCCGGTGGCGACCGACTGCGCGTCCAGGAGAGTGGGGTGCAGCAGGGTGTCCAGGGCACGCAGCACCCGGTTGGCGCCGTCGGCCTCGTACCCGGTGAAGTTGGAGAGCTGGCCCAGGACGATGTTGACGCCGACCGCGCTGAGGAACGCCACCATCACCGTGTTCGGCACGAACCGCAGCACGAACCCGAGCCGCAGCAGACCCGCCACCACCATGATCAGTCCGGTCAGCATGGAGAGCGTGAACAGCGCCCGCGCCGGGTCGGCGGCGGCGTGGACCGAGGGCACGTCGGCCACGATGATGCCCATCGCGCCGGTGCCCTGCACGGCCATGAACGCCGAACTGGTGAAGACCGCGCCGCCGAGCGTGCCGAACAAGTAGGCGTAGAGCCCGGCCAGCGGGTTGACCCCGGCGAGCAGGCCGGAGGCGAGACCGTCGGGCACGCTCTCCACGCCGAGCACCACACCGGCGACGGTGTCCTTCCGGAAGGTCTTCTTCACGCCCCGATCCTCGGACCCGTCCCGTCCCGGCACGCCATCCACGGCGAATGAACCCGGGCGTGGCAGGCTCGGGGAACGCAGTGCCGACGGATCGACGCGAGGAAGGAAAACGGCGATGGGGTACGACCGTGAGCTCGCCGAACGGATCCGTGAGGTCCTCTCCGGACGGCCGGTGCGGGAGGTGAGCATGTTCGGCGGACTGACCTTCATGGTCAACGACAAGATCGCCGTCACCGCGAACACCGGGGGCGACCTGATGGTCCGCTGCGACCCGGACCGCGTCGACGACCTGCTCGACCGCGACGGCGCCCAGTGGCCGTCGATGCGCGGCCGGCGGATGAGCAAGGGCTGGATCGTCGTGGAGTCCGGGCGCGTCCAGTCCGACGAGGACCTGCGGTCCTGGATCGAGGAGGCCCTCACCTACAACGCGAAGACGACCGGCGGCGGCGAGTAGACGCCGCCGCCGGGCCGTGACGGGGATCGCTCAGCCCTTGATCTGTTTGCGGCCGGAGGTGCCGCCGCCGATGGCGATGCGGCGGGGCTTGGCGCGGTCGGAGATCGGGATGCGCAGGGTCAGCACGCCGTTGTCGTAGACGGCTTCCAGTTTCTCGGTGTCGAGGGTGTCGGCCAGGAACAGCTGGCGGTTGAACACGCCCATCGGCCGTTCGCTGATCACCGCCTCGACGCCGTCCCGGCTGCGGCGCTGTCGCTGCGCCTGGACCTGCAGGACGTTGCGCTCGACCGTCACGTCGATCGAGTCGGGGTCGACACCGGGCAGATCGAAGTACACGTAGAAGGTGTCGCCGTCGCGTTCGGCGTCGACGTGCATCACCGCGGGCCGGGCGCTGGTGCCGGTGAACTGCTCGAACATCCGGTCGAGCTCACGGAACGGGTCGGTACGCAGAAGCATGGTCATCTCCTCCTTCGGTGCTCCTTCACCGAGGTCTCGTCGTCTCTTCCTGTATTAGCACTCGATCCTGTCGAGTGCAAGCGCCAGCCATGGTGGGCTGCGAGAACGTGCACGCGACGGTACCGATCTCGCAACCGAACCGCTGCCCCGCACCACTAAACGGCCACGGCGAGATGTCGATCAGAGCTGCCGGACGGGATCGAATCGCGGCAGAGGAGAAGGACAAAAGCCATGGGTGACCGGCACAAGGTTGTCGTCGTAGGGGCCGGTTTCGGCGGGCTCTCCGCCGCGAAGGCGCTGCACCGCGCGGACGTGGACGTCACGCTCATCAACGGCACCACGCATCACCTGTTCCAGCCGCTGCTCTACCAGGTGGCGACCGGCATCCTCTCCGAGGGCGAGATCGCGGTTCCGGTACGCGAGATCCTCAAGAAGCAGGACAACGCCGAGGTGCTGATCGGTCACGTGGCCGACGTCGACGTGGACGGCCGCACGGTGACCGCCACCGCGCCGAACGGGACCGAGTACCAGGTCGGCTACGACACCCTGATCGTCGCCGCGGGCGCCTCGCAGAGCTACTTCGGCAACGACCACTTCGCCCAGTACGCGCCCGGCATGAAGACCGTCGACGACGCTCTGGAGCTGCGCGGACGCATCTTCGGCGCGTTCGAGATGGCCGAACTGGAGACCGACCCGGAGGCCGTGCAGCGCTGGCTCACCTTCGTCGTGGTCGGCGGCGGGCCGACCGGCGTGGAGATGGCGGGCCAGATCGCCGAGCTGGCGCACCGGACGCTGCCCGGCCAGTTCCGCCGGATCGACCCCCGGCAGGCCCGGGTCATCCTGGTCGACGCGGTCGACGCGGTGCTGCCGACGTTCGGCGGGAAGCTGTCCGAGAAGGCCAAGCACCAGCTCGAGAAGATCGGCGTCGAGGTCCAGCTCGGCACGAAGGTGGTCGGCGTCGACGGGACCGGCATCACCGTCGAGACCGCGCAGGGCCGGCAGCGCATCGAGTCGGTCACCAAGATCTGGGCCGCCGGTGTGGCCGCTCCGGCGATCTCCCGCCGGGTCGCCGAGGCGGCCGGCGCCGAGGTGGACCGGGCCGGACGCGTCATGGTCAACCCGGACTGCACGGTGCCCGGGCACCCGGAGATCTTCGTCGTCGGCGACATGATGTCGCTGGACCGGCTGCCCGGCGTGGCCCAGGTGGCGATCCAGACCGGCACCTACGCCGGCCGGACGGTCGCGGCGCGCGTCGCCGGCAAGCCCGCGCTCGCGCCGTTCGCGTACCGCGACAAGGGCAGCATGGCCACGATCTCCCGGTTCTCCGCGATCGCGTCGACCGGCGGCATGAAGTTCAGCGGGTTCACCGCCTGGATGATGTGGCTCGTCGTGCACCTGATGTACCTGGTCGGCTTCAAGAACCGGGTCTCCGCCGTGGGCCACTGGTTCGTGTCGTTCCTGGGCCGGGGACGCTCCGAGCGGGTCACCACCGCTCAGCAGGTGATGGCCCGGGAGGCGATCCAGCAGGTCACCGCGGCGGGCGAGCTGGTCAAGGCTGGTCGACCCGAGTAAACGTGCCCTGCAGCAGGAAGTCCACGAGCCGCTGGGCGTGCGCGGCCGGGTCCTCCTGCTTCTCCCTGGGCGTGCTCAGCGCGTGCATCATCGCCCCACCCGCCAGCGTGTCGAGCAGCATCGTGATCGACACGCTGGCGGGCAGCTCGCCGCGGTCGATGCCGCGCCGCACGATCGCGCGGGCGGCGTGGAACTGGGCCTCGCGCATCGCGTGATAGTTCTCCGCGACGCCGGGGATCGTGCCCGCCTCCAGGGTGAGGCGCAGCGCGGCGCGGCTGGACGGCCCGCCGTAGAGGCCGAGGATCTGGGCCGCCAGTTCGACCAGGTCGCCGCGCAGGGTGCCGGTGTCGACGTCGGCGACCCGGACCAGGCCGGTGTTCAACGCGTGGGTGAGCAGCGCTTCCTTGCTGGTCCAGCGCAGGTAGAGGGTGGCCTTGCCGATGCCGGCGCGGCGGGCGACGACCTCCATCGCGAACCCGGCCCAGCCGGTGTCGCCGAAGACGTCGAGCGCGGCCCGGGCGATGCGCCGGTCCACGTCCGGGTCGCGGGGCCGGCCCGGCCCGGGTGCTGCGCTCATTCCGGTCATCCTACGGGTTCGGCGCTATTGCTGAACGGTTACCGTCAGGATACAGTCGCGAAAAGTGAACGGGAATCGTTCAGGATCCCTGGAGCGCGACATGCCGCTGAACTACGACGATCTCGACCCGCGCACCCCGATCGTGGTGGGTGTGGGACAGGCCTCCGAGCTGCTCGACAGCCCGGGCTATCGGCGCCGGTCGCCGGTCGAGCTGGCCGCCGACGCCGCCCGTGAGGCGATCGCCGACACCGGCGCCGGGCTGATCGCCGTCTCCGCGAGCATCGACACGGTCGCCGCCACCCGCCAGTTCGAGAACTCGTTCCCCGGCGTGACGGCACCCCTGGGCCGCTCCGACAACTTCCCCCGATCGGTCGCGCAGCGCGTCGGCGCCCGGCCGCGGCGGGCGGTCCTCGAGGTCGGCGGCGGGCAGAGCCCGCAGCGTCTGGTCAACGAGTTCGCCGCGGCTGTCGCCGCCGGCTCCGCCGAGGTGGTCCTTCTGGCCGGCGCGGAGGCCATCTCCACCATCGAGCGGTACGCGGGAAGCGACGGCGCACCGGATTTCTCCGAGCAGGTCGAGGGTTCCCTCGAGGATCGCGGGTTCGGGCTCGAGGGCCTGCTCTCCGAGCATCACGCGGTCCACGGCCTGACCGACGCGCCCAGTCACTACGCGCTGTTCGACAACGCCCGCCGGGCCCGCCTCAAGCTGTCCCGCGCCGCGTACGCGCAGGCCATCGGCGAGCTGTTCGCCCCCTTTACCAGGATCGCCGCCGCGAACCCGCACGCGGCCGCCCCGATCGAGCGGACCGCCGCCGAACTCGTCACCCCGACCGACGCGAACCGGCCGATCGCCGATCCCTACACCCGGTACGTGGTCGCACGGGAAAAGGTGAACCAGGGTGCGGCGATCGTACTCATGTCCATTGCCGCGGCGAAGCGGCTCGGCGTGCCCACCGACCGGTGGGTCTTCCTGTCCGGACACGCCGACCTGCGGGAACGCGACCTGATGGACCGCGCCGACCTGTCGTCGTCACCGGCGTCGGTGCTGGCCGCGCGGCACGCCCTCGACGTCGCCGGCATCGGCGTCGACGATCTCGCGCACCTCGACCTCTACAGCTGTTTCGCGGCGCCGGTGTTCAACCTCGCCGACGCGTTCGGGCTGACGGCCGACGACCCGCGCGGGCTGACCGTCACCGGCGGGCTGCCGTTCTTCGGCGGCGCCGGCAACAACTACGCGATGCACGCGATTGCCTCGGTGGTCGAGCGGGTGCGTCAGTCGCCGGGCAGCCACGGGTTCGTCGGGGCGAACGGCGGCATGATGAGCAAGTACTCCGCGGGCGTCTACACCACGACGCCGTCGCCGTGGCGGGCCGACGACAGCGCCGCGCTGCAGGCCGAGGTCGACGCGTGGGCGGCGCCGGAGCAGGCGGTCCGGGCCGACGGGTGGGCGACCCTCGAGACGTACACGGTGAAGCACGCGCGCGACGGCAAGCGCACCGGTGTGGTGGTCGGCCGGCTGGAAGCCGACGGGCGGCGGTTCCTCGCGCTCGCCGAGGACGAGATGGTCCTCGACGACGTGCTGTGCAGCGCCGAGCCGATCGGGCAGCTCGTCCACGTGCGCTCGTCCAGCGCCGGCAACCGGATCGCCATGTCCGACTACTAGCTTGCCTTCAACGCCCGCCCCTGCCGGGCGCGGGCAGAGACGGGCAGCGCGCGCACCGCGGCATGTGAGTGAATCGGTCTTTACAGGCGCCGTCAGATCGAACTCCGCTGGCAGCGGTTAGCGGTGAATACTTACGGCATGATCACGTGGTGAGTGATGTGTGGGGCAGTCCGTTGACGGTCGCCGTCGGTCAGACCCAGATTCTGATGGGTCTGACGCCGCCAGCCGTGCTCGGCGGCTACCGGCAGCATGCCGACCTCTCGGAGGATTTCCCTGTCTCCGGTGACAGTGGATACGACGGATACTTCTTCCTCGCCGTCAACGACCATGGCGGCGAGTGGCCGCGACTGGTGGTCACACAGCGATTCGCGCCATCCGGAGCCGGTTTCACGCCGGGAGCGCTGTACGTTCCTGAGCAGCGTCAACTGTTCGTTGGAGCGGGCACCCGTCTACTCGCCTACGAGACACGCTCCGGCCTGTGGCACCGGAACTGGCTGGATGAGGCCGAGTGCGGGTTCTGGTCCTGGCGTCAGCATGACGACGTGGTCATCATGTCAGCTGAGCTCGAGATCGCCGCTTGGCGCACAGACGGCACGAAGCTCTGGACGACATTCGTCGAACCGCCCTGGTCTTACCGGGTTGATTCGGATCAAGTCGAGCTCGACATCATGGGCTCCGTGCGAACCTTCCACCTCAGCAAGGGCCCGTAGACCGGGCTCACATGGTCGCGGCAGAGGAGGGCTCACGAGAGATGGTGATCGCCATAGCCGGGACCCGGGCACACATGGTGCGTTGATCAAGAATTACCGTGGTCTCCATCGGCAACCCAGACCCGGAACTGGTGGATGGCTTCACTGAGATTGAGCGGTCCGCATGCCACCTCGAAGCGGTTGTCGACCACGCGGGCAATGAGCCAGTCGTGCTTGCTGCGGTGGACTTCATGCTTAGGGAACTTCAGGCCGTCCATCGCAGTTGCCTGCAGGTCGACTTTCAGGAACCAGCCAGGATTGTCGAGCGTCTCGATCGACACGCCGTACTCGTGTTCCCACTCTCCATCGCACTGGGTGGTGTACCACCCCTGAAGCCACGTCAAGGCGTCAGGCCCGTCGTAGTGGAACTGGAGATCTTGTCCGGTCACCCGGCCATGATGCCGAAAATAGTTCCGCTCCAACATCCGCTCATCGGCACGAGCGTGCGTCGGGCCGCCAACGGCTCGTGACGACTCGTCGCGGCCCGCCGTCGGCTCAGTGGTGGGACTTGCTTATCGCGGCCGCTGACCTGATGTGGCTTGGCTGAGACCGCGGCTTGGTGCCGGTGGGGTCGTTGGGAGAGCGTTCACGGGATCATCCGCGCTGAGTCGCGGTTGTTTCGGTCAGCGGAGGCGGCCGGGCCGCTGCCATCCCAAGTCCCGGCGTTCTGCGTCCTCTCTGGGATATCGAGCAGCGAACGCCGGCGGGAAAGCCCGATCTTCGAGTGGCGCGCATGTGGGTGGAATCTGCGCCGGAGTTGGCTCCGGGAACCATAGGGTTCGTCCGTCTCGCGCCTCTCGCGCCTCTCGCGCCGCTCGACTGGCGAGACCTGCAGGCAGGCCAGTCAATCACCATGCACGAGGGCACACACCCGCAGTCGGAGCAGGCACCGTCATCGAAGTAGCCGGACCGGTCCGACAGCGGTGACAGCACGCAACGCGCCAGGTCGATGTCAGGCGTATCGAACCGGATGACCACGCTCGACGACACGCGCGATCGGCGGCAGATCAGTGCGTTCGCCGCCTCGACAAACCTTGCGTTTCGACGGCTATGGCCGGGCGAATCCTCCGCCGTCGCCAGGCCGCAACCGCCCCGCTTGCGGGTCGAAGCAGACAAGTCCAAAACGGGCTGCCAGTTCTGCTGCGCAGAGCGACACCTCAGCGGCTCGGCTGTAGCTGAGCGTGATGTAGGCGATCGGTCCGGAGACGGAGACTCCCGACGAGTACGGACTGTCCTCGGAATCCTCGGGCCAGCGTGCCAGCAGGGCCTCAGCGAAGGCAGCGACAGGACCGACCGGTTCCGTCAGCCAATCGCCCTCGAGGTGCCGCCTGAACAGATTCTCGAAGGTCGCCTTCCCGCCAGCATCGGTTGTCGGCTGCGGCCCTTCCCACACGGCCAAGTCATAGCTCACGAGTAGCAGTATGCCGGGACGCTGCGGCGCCTCTACCCGGCGGCACGACGGCCTGCGCCCGGCATGACAGCATGTCGTTCACCATGATCAATGAGGCGACGACAGGGGACCACAATGATCGACATGCAGGTGCGTAGCGCGAGCGGTGAGGTGGTGGTTCATGGCGCGAATGGCATCCGATGGTCCGAGGCGCTGGCGCGGCTGGATCCAGAGGACTTCCCGTTTTTGAGTAGCTTGCTGCCATATGCGGATGCCATCTTCAATTCAAGGCAGACCGAGAGGCTGCGGCGGGAACTCTCCGATCAAAATGTTCGAACCATCATCGGAGAAGACGCCGCGGTGGAAGCTGAAAGACTCAGCAGGAAAGTCGAGGAGGGTTCCCATCTGTATTTGTGGTTCGTGGGCGACTGACTCACGTTCCGCCTGCTCAAGCGGGCGCCGGGTTGGACCGCTCCGCGGTCCCGGGCGCTCTGGCCCTCTTGAAGCAGGACCCAGCCCATCTTTGCTGAACGGTTAACGTCGGGATACCATACGAATAAGAGTACGGTTGGCGTTCCGTTATCCTCGCCGGAGGTCGTGATGGCCGGACTGATCGTCGTGGGCGTCGATGGCACCGACACGTCGATGCGGGCGGCCGCCTACGCCGTCGGCCTGGCCCGCCGGCAGGACGCCCGGCTGGTCGGCGTCTACGTCCGGCCGTTCGCGAGCAGCATGGTCTCGATCGCCGACACCTACGGTTCCGCGGTCGCTTCCGAGGTCGAGGCGCAGAACGAGGTGGAGAGCCAGTTCCGTGACACGGTGGTGCGCGAGCGCCCGCGCCTCGGCGTCGACTTCGAGCTGGTGGTGCGGCACGGTGACCCGTTCGCCGAGCTCTGCCGGGTGGCCTGTGAGAGAGCCGCCGACGCGGTGATCGTGGGCCGCTCCGAGCAACCCCTGCACCGGTTCGCCGGCTCGGTGGCGCAGCGCCTGACCCGCTGCGGCCGCTGGCCGGTGACCGTCGTCCCCTGAGCGGCTGACCGGCTCAGGAGCGGCGGGCTGCCGCCGATCGTACGGATATGCACAGTCGGGCCGGGGAGCCGTCGCGCTGGATGGGCGTGGGGCACAGCGCGAGCGCGGAGGCGGAGACCGCCGGCAAGGACGCCGCGGCGCAGGCCGCCGGCGGGCGGGAGCCGGGTCTGCTGATCGTCTTCTCCTCCACCGGGTACGACTTCGACCGCCTGCTCGACGGCGTCCGCGGGGAGGCCGGCGCGGGCACCGCCATCATCGGCTGCACCACCACCGGCGGGATCGCCGGCGGACCCGGCGGCGCCGATGCCGGGGTCGTCGTGACGGCCCTGGGCGGATCCGGTCTGGAGGTCCGCACCGCGGTCGGGCGGGACGTCTCGGCCCGGCCGCAGGAGGCCGGCGCCGACGCTGCTGCCGGGGTGGCCGGGCTGACCCGGGAGCACCGGGCCGGGCTGCTGCTCTGCGACGGGCTCGCCGGGGTGCAGCACGAGGTGGTGCGCGGGGCGTACTCGGTGGTGAGCGCGGTGGTGCCGCTGGTCGGCGGATGCGCCGGGGACGACATGACGTTCCGCCGCACCCACCAGTTCATCGGCGACCGCGACGGCGTGGAGGTGCTGACCGACGCGGTCGTCGGGCTCGGCCTCGGCTCCGACGCGCGGATCGGCGTCGGCATCGCGCACGGCTGGCAGAAGCAGGGCGAGCCGATGGTGGTGACCCGCAGCGACAAGGGCCGCCTGTACGAGCTCGACGGCGATCCGGCCCTCGACGTCTACCTGCAACGCCTCCGGGCCGACCGTTCGCTGGCCGCCGACGGGCAGGCGTTCCAGAACGCCTCCTTCGCCAAACCGCTGGGGCTGTCCCGGCGTACCGGGGAGGACATCCGCACCGCCCACGCCGCCGACCTGAAGGACGGCTCGCTGGTGTTCATCGCCGACGTGCCGCAGGGTGCGCTGGTGTGGGAGATGGCCACCGACGAGGACGCGCTGATCGCCGCCGGCGCGGAGTCGTGCCGCCAGGCGGTCGACGCGCTCGACGGCGCCGGGGTGGCCGGTGTGCTCGTCTTCGACTGCGGCATCCGCAAGGCCCGGCTCGGCCCCGAGGGCGTCGCGCAGGAGATCGCCGCCATGGAGCAGGCGATCGCCGGGGCTCCGATGGCCGGCTTCTACACGTACGGCGAGGTCGCCCGCACCCGGGGCGCCCGCGGCATGCACTTCCTGACCGTCGTGACGCTCGCGGTCGCCTGAGGGCGGCCGCCTGTGGCCCTGCACTGGTCGACCCACCAGCTCACCGAGTTCTTCTCGGCGGTCAGCGCCTCCGGCGACGCCGACGCCGCGGTCCGGATCGCGGTCCCGCGGGCGCTGGAGGCCCTCGACGCCGACGCCGGCGCCGTCGTCCTGGACGGCGAGACGGGCGTACGGGGGCTCACCGGCCTGCCCGGGGAGATCCGCGCCGAGCAGCTGAGCGCCGCCGTCGCCGGGGAGCCGATCATCGACCTGCCGCTGCTCGGCGAGGTGAACAGCGCGTACGCGGCTCTCGGCAGCGGCATCGGCGGCGGTCTCGTGGTCGCGCGCCTGGACGACGAGTTCAGCGCCGAGGAACGCCAGATGCTGCAGGGCATGGCCCAGGTGCTCGGGCTGGCGCTGCGCAACCTGCGGACCCTGGCCACCGAACGGGCGCTGCGGGAGGAGGGCGCCCGGCGGCAGGCCCTGCTGGAGACCCTGCTCGCCGTCCAGCGGTCGATCTCCCGGCGGGAGCCGCTGCAATCGGTGCTCGACGCGATCACCGTCGGGGCGTCCGGGCTGCTCGGGCAGGTCCCGGTCGCGCTGGCGCTGTGCGACCCGGCCGAGCCGGGCCGGCTGATCGTGGCGTCCCGGGCGCACTGGCCCGAGCCGGCCACCACCGCGAGCGTCGTGCTCGGTCCCGCCGCCGACGCGATCGAGGCGGGGCAGACGGTACGGCGTACCAGCCCGTCCGGCGACCGGATCACCGCCACGCCCGTGCACGCCCGCGGCGACGTCGCCGGGAGCCTGGTCGCGGCCGGGCTCGGCGACACCGACACCTCACACGTGATGACGGCGCTGAGCCAGCAGATCAGCATCGCCCTGACCGACGCCCGCACGGTCGAGGCGATGCGTGAGGCCTACCGGGACCCGCTCACCGGGCTGCCCAACCGCAGGCTCTTCGCGGAACGCCTGGACCAGTCGCTGACCGGCGAGCAGTGCCGTGCCGTCGTGCTCCTCTTCATCGACCTGGACCGGTTCAAGGCGGTGAACGACACCCTCGGCCACAACGCGGGCGACGAACTGCTCGCGGCGGTGAGCGAACGCATCCGCGGTCAGCTGCGGCCGTCGGACGTGGCGGGGCGTCTCGGCGGGGACGAGTTCGCCGTACTGATGGAGGATGTGACGATCGAGGATGCCCGCGCGGTCGCCGAGCGGATCGTGGCCCGGACCGCCGAGCCGTTCTCCATCGCCGGCCGCGTCGTGCACATCGGCGCCAGCATCGGCATCGCGGCGGCCGCCGTGGGCGGCGTCGACGCGACGGGAATCCTGGGCAACGCCGACATCGCGATGTACCGCGCCAAGCGGACCGGATCCGGCCGGGTCGTCGTCTACACGGCCGACATGCACGCGGGGGAGACCACCCGGCTGCGGCTGCGGGCCGACCTGGAGGACGCGGTGCCGGGCCGGCAGCTCCAGCTCACCGTGCAGCCGCTGGCCCGGCTCAGCAGCGGCACCCTGGACGGCGTCGAGGTGGCGGTCCGCTGGCGCCACTCCAGCGGCGCCGTCGCGTACGCGGAACTCGCCGCCCTCGCCACCGAGGCCGGGCTGATCGGCGAGATCGGCGGCTGGATGCTGCGCGAGACCATCGCCTGCCTGCACGACTGGCGCGCCGTGCGGCCCGGCCTCACCGCCGGCGTGAGCATCTGCGCGCAGCAGATCGCCGACGAGCGGTTCGCGTCCGACGTGGCGGCGGCCCTGGAGAACGGGAGTCTCCCCGGCAGCGCCCTCGTGCTGCAGGCGACCGAGGCCGCCCTCACCGCCGACCCGGTCCGGGCCGCGAGCACCCTGCGCCTGCTGCGCCATTGCGGGGTACGCCTGGCGGTCGCCGACTTCGGCACCGGACCGTCCTCGTTGTCCCTGCTGCGGCAGTTCCCGGTCGACCAGGTGCGGATCGACCGCAGCTTCGTCAGCGGCATGACCCGGTCGAGCGCGGACCTCGCCGTCGTGCGGGCGATCGTCGGCGCGGCGCGGGCGCTCGACCTGGAGATCGTGGCCGACGGGGTGCAGGACGCGGAGCAGGCGCAGGCCCTGGTCCGGATGGGGTGCCACCTCGGTCAGGGCAACCACCTGTACGGTCCGATGGAGCCCCGCCTGTTCACCACCCTGTTGCGGCGGGGGCAGGCCCTCCCCAGACTGACCGACCCCCTCACCGCCTGACGGTGCCGGCGGGCGTCAGGCGTTTCCCGTCGCGGGTGGAGTGATCACGGAGAGTTCCAGGATCGCGGGGAGGGGGGCCACACCGGGACCGCCGGCTCGCACCCAGGTCATCAGGCCGCCGAGCACCGCGTCGTCGTGGACCAGCCCGAACCACACCGGTCTCGCGCCGCCGCGCCGCGCCGCCGGGTCCGGCTGGACGACGATCACGTTGGACTGGTCGCACACGTCCAGGCACTGGCTCACCCGTACCCGATGGTGTGGTTCGAGGCCGGCGCGCAGCGTGCCGAGCTGGACGTCGTGATCTGTCGACGGGTGTTTGCGCGGGCTGCCGCAACAGCAGTCCCGGCACACCGTCACCGTGTTCCCCAACCCGTGCCCCTTTCGCTCCCGGCATTATGAACCGTCGCTAACTCGAACCCGCCGCCCGGCCACTGCAGCCGGTGCGTCCCCCGCTGCGGCCGCAACAGCCGTTCCCCGGCGTGCCCACCGTCGGCGGGCACGCACAGCATCGCCTGCACGCTGGTGGTCAGAAAGATGAGCCGCCCACCGGGCCGCAGCAGCCGTGCCGCCTCCGGGATCCACCGTTCCGGGTCGCACCACACGCACGCGCCGTACTCACTGATTACAAGATCAAAAGACCTGTCGGGCAGGGGTACGGTGGTCGCGTCGGCCTCCACGAGCGGGAACGACAGCCCGAATTCCTGCTGGCAGCGCCGGGCCGTGTCCAGCTGCGCGGGCGTCAGGTCCACACCGACCGGTCGCGCGCCGAGCCGGGCGAGCCGGGCCGAGACGTACGCGGTGCCGCACCCGAGCTCCACGACGTCCACGTTGCGGACGTCGCCGAGCACGCCCAGCTGCCGTTCGGCGTTCCCGAAGAGCCCCCAGGTGAACTCCTCGGCGGCCCACGCGTCGTGGGCGCGCGCGTCGGTGAACTCCGCGTTCACCAGCGTCCACAGCGCCCGGTTGACGGCCGGCTCGTCCCGGGAATCAAGCATGGCCCGACTGTCCCAGCCGGATCGGGCGCGTCCGTCATCCCGGACGGACGAGTTTTCCAGCCGGACATCCGACCCTGCACGAGGGAAAACGATTCCCGGTAGCGCTCAGGATCCCGGTCCACCCGACCGAGGTATTCAACCCGGTGAAGTCGTTCGGTCACGATGAGTTCCATCAACGACGAGATCGCGAAAAAAGCGATTTTGTACGAAAAATCATTGGGAGCATTGTGATGGGAACAGTCAAGAACGCATCCCGCGGCACGTCGCTCAACCACACCGAGGTGGTTCTCGGCCGGGGCCGCGAACTCAACCACACCGAGGTGACGCTGCGCCGCGGCGCGTCGCTCAACCACACCGAGGTGACGCTGCGCCGTGCCTGGGCGCTCAACCACACCGAGGTGACGCTGCGCCGGGGCGCGTCGCTCAACCATTCCGAAGCGCTGCTGAGCCGGTCCGCTCGCTGATCCGCCGACGGGCGATGGCGCTTTCCGTCGAGCAAGCCGTCGCCGGACGGCCGGGGAACCTCGCGGGGTTCCCCGGCGCCGTCTGGCTGCTGCTGGCCGGCGACCTGATCACGGCGGCCGCCGTCGGGCTGACCCAGCCGTACCTGGTGGTCTTCCTGCACGAGACGCGCGGTGTGCCGCTGGCGGTGGCGACCGGTCTGGTGGCTCTCGCCGCCGTCGCCAGCCTGGTCGGCAACCCGGTCGCCGGGGCGCTGATCGACAGGTGGGGTGGCCGTCCGGTCATGCTCGCCGGGCTGGCGGTGGCCGCCGCGGGCATGCTGACGCTGGCCGGCGCGCCCGGCTCGGCGGTCGCCGGGCTCGGCGTGGCGGTGACCGGCCTCGGCTGGTCGGTGTCGATGCCGGCTCTGTCGACCCGCCTGGCGACGCTGACCGTGTCGGCGCGGCATCCACGGGTCTACACCCTGCAGTACGCGCTGTTCAACGTGGGCATGGCCGGTGGCGCCGCGGCGGGCGGGCTGGTGATCGCGCGGGTGGCGCCGGCATCCGCGCAGGGCCGTACCGTGCTGCCGTGGCTCTGGATCGGCGCTGCTGTGCTGTGCCTGGCCGGCATGGTTCTCGCAGCCTCGGCCGGCCGGCAGGCGCCACCGGCCCGGGCGGCCGGAACGCCGTCCGGCGGCTATCGGCAGGCTCTCGCCGACCGGCGGCTGCTGCCGGTGCTGGGCGCGGCGACGCTGCTGTCCACGGTCGGGTACGGGATCTACAACGCGGCCCCGCCCGTGCTGGCGGTCGCCGCGAACGACGCGGCCGCGCTCTCCTGGCTGACCATCGCCAACGCGGTGACCGTGGTCGTGGGCGCACCCGTGGCGCTGCGGTACGCCGAGCGGCTCCGGCCCCGTACCGCACTGCTGTGGACCGCGCTGCTGTGGGCGCTGGCCTGGCTGGTCTGCGTGCCCGCCGTGGCCGGCGCCGGATTCGAGCTGCGGACGGCGCTGGTGTGCGCCGCGGTGCTGACCGGCGCCGGGGAGCTGCTCATCGCCGGCGCCCTGCCGAGCCTCGTCAACGCGGTCGCGCCGGAGGAGCTGCGGGGACGCTACAACGCGCTGTCGAGCTGGTCGCTGACCGCCGGCATGATGGCCGGGCCGCTGCTGACGTCGGCGGCCACGGCGTCCGATGACACGCTCGCGCTGCTGTGCACGGCCGCCGGGCTGGCCGGAGCCGCCGGGCTGCTCCTGCTGCTCACCCGCCGATCGGGGACGTCGTGACGACCGCGCAGGCCGAACTCGACCGCGCGGAGGAGCTGCGGGAACAGGGCCGGTACGCCGAGTCGGAAGCGGTCCTGACACCGCTGATCAGGCGCGTCGACCGGGAGTGCGGCGCGCGGTCGGTCGCCGCGGCGCGGGTGCGCAACGCCTACGGGCTGCTGCTGAAGGCCACCGGACGGTACGCCGAAGCGAAGACCTGCTACCTGCAAGCGCTGGACATCCTGTCGTCGTGCGGCTCTTCCCCGGGTGAGGTGGTGACCGATCTCGCGGCCGTGCACCACAACCTGGCGGGCATCGGGTTCGTGCTCGGCGAGATCGAGGAGGCGATCGGCTGGGGGAGCAGGGGACTGGAGCTCCGGCGTACCGTGGCCGGGCCTGATGATTTTGATCTTCTCTGCGACGAGGGGAACCTGGCGCCGATCCTCATCGCGGCCGGTGAGCTGGACCGGGCCGAACGGATGCTCGCGCACGTGCACGATCAGTTCGTGGCGCGGCTCGGCGCCGACGACTACGAGGTCGCGGTGGTGCTGACCAATCTCGGTGTGCTGGCCGCCCGGCGGGGTGATCGTGCGGCGGCGCTGACGCGTCTCGGCGAGGCGATCCGGATCAAGACCGATCGGCTGGGGCCGGAGCATCCGGAGCTGATCCGGACGCTGATCAACATCGCTGTGGTGGCGGAGGACGCGGGGGAGGCGGAGCGGGCCGGGGAAGCGGTGGCGCGAGCCCGGGGGATCGCGGAGCGCACGCTGCCGGAGGGCCACGAACTGCGGCAGACCCTGCGCGACTGGTGACGCCGAGGCCGCCCTCTTCGGCGACCTCGGCGGCTACTCGTGGATGGCCCCCGGGCGGATGTCCCGGATCAGTCGGGCGGGCCGATCGGGCTGCCCTGAGCGGCGGGACTGTCCGCGGCCCGCCCCGGAACGCCCGGCCCGCTCTCGTCGGCGAGGTGCCGGTGGTCGTGATCGAGGTCGCCGGGATTGTCGTTGTCGGGTTCGGTCATCGCGTCGGGATCGAAGGAGCCGGGATCCGCGACGCTGCTCAGGTCATGATTCGGGAGGCTCATGACACCGGGATACCCGCGAGCCTCGGTGCTATCCGCGATCAGCGCGCATCTCACAACCGGAAACGGTCGACGATGCGGCGCAGGTCCTGGGACATCCCGGCCAGCTCGCCGGCGGCCTGGTCGGTCCGGGCCACACCCGTGGTGGTCTGGCGCACGGAGGCCGCCTCGATCGTCGCGTTCAGCGCGAGGAGGTTGGTCTGCTCGGCGATCGCGGTGTTCGTCTTGATCACATTGCCGATCTCGGCCGACGACTCACCCAGTTTCGCCATCACCGCGCTGGTGGTCGCGGTGACCGCCACGGCCCGACCGGCCACCTGGACGGCCTGCGTCGTGCTCTCGCTGATCTCCGGGATCGACGCGCCCATCTCCTCGGCGCCGGCCGCCACCGTCTGGATGTTGTGCGACATCGTCGCCGCCGAGTCGGCGACCGAGGCGGCCTGCTGCGCGCCCTGGTCGGCGCTTGTCGCGCTCTGCCGGCTGGTCTCCGCCAGCATTCCCGCCTCGCTGGACAGGGTCTGCGCGTGGGCGGTCAGATCGGTGACGGTCTGCCGCAGCGTGCCGGTCGCCCGGCGCAGCGAGTCTGCCATGTGCCCGAGTTCGTCCCGCTGGTCGACCTGAGGGTCGCCGGAGAGGTCACCGGCGGCTACCGCTCCATCGGCCCGGCATCGATCGAAGTGATGACAACGGGCACCAGTTCACCTGCTGTTCACGACACGGGCGTCCGCAGACCCACCGTTCACCGAAGGTTCCCGAGGCCGGTACTGCCACCGCCCCCGCCCGGCCGAAGACTGGACCACAGACCTCGATCCGCGTCAGGCGGAGGACGACATGATCCTTCTGGTAGTCGTGCCACTCGCCCTCGTCGGCGGCAGCACCTGGCTGGTGCTGACCCAGTCCGTCGCCGGTGATCCCGGACGGCATCAGCGGCTGACCCGCGCCGCGCTGCTCGCCTGCGTGGCGGTCGCCGCCGCCGTTCTGGCCGTGACGGTCATGAGACTCTGACCGACTGTCGTACCGGTGACGGGTGCTGGCCCCGGAGGTCCAGGGGGTCGACACTGGACGGGTGGCGGCTTCCGTCCTCGGCGACGTCATCGAGCAGGCGCGCCGGCGCACCTTCGTCGGCCGCCGTGACGAGCTGCGGTCGTTCGGGGAGGCGCTGGCCGGGCGGTCGCCGCGGCGGGTGCTGTTCGTGCACGGGCCGGGCGGGATCGGCAAGACCGCGCTGCTGCTGGAGATGGTGGCCCGGGCGCGTGCCGCCGGCCGGGCCCCGGTGCTGCTGGACGGGCGGGAGATCGATCCGACGCCGGAGGGTTTCCGGCGGGCGGCCGGCGGTCACGGGTCGCTGCTGCTGATCGACTCGTACGAGTATCTGAGCGCCATCGACGGCTGGCTGCGCCGGGAGTTCGTCCCCGGCCTGCCGGTGGACGGCCTGCTGGTGCTCGCCGGCCGGGAACCGCCGCCGGCCGCCTGGCGGGTGGATCCGGGCTGGCGGCAGATCGTCGCCGTGCACCGGGTCGACCACCTCGACGACGGTGACAGCGCGGACCTGCTGGCCCGCGCCGGTGTCGCCGAGGCGGCGCTGCGGCAGCGGCTGCTGACGCTCGGCCGGGGCCACCCGCTGACCCTCGCGCTGCTGGCCGACGTGGCCGACGGCGGGGCCGTGCCGGAGAGCCTCGCCGAGGTTCCCGATCTCGTCTCGGTGCTGCTGGAGTCGCTGCTGCGCGACGCGCCCTCGGAAGCGCACATGACCGGCCTGGCGACGTGTGCGCGGGCCTGGCTGACGACCGAGGACCTGCTGCGCAAGACGGTCGGCGACGACGCGCCCGAGGTGTGGGGATGGTTGCTCCGCCGCCCGTTCGTGCACTGCCGGCCGGGTGGGCTGACCCCGCACGATCTGACCCGGGAGGTGCTGGAGGCGGAGTTCGAGCGCCGGTCGCCGGACCGATACCGATCACTGCACCGGATCATCCACGATCATGCCGTCGCGGGGATCCGGTCCACGACCGGGCTGGACCGGCAGTGGCTCGCCCAGCAGCTGGCGTACCTGCATCGGCGCAGCCCGCTCACCGACGCCTACTTCACGCTGCGCAGCCAGGGCACGGCCGCGGTGGTGCCGGCCAGGCCGGAGGACCATGCGACGCTGCTGGCGCTGATCGAACGCGACGAGGGCCGGGTGAGCGCGGCGCTCGCCGAGGGCTGGTTCGCCGACGAGCCGGGCCAGATGAACGTGGTGCGCACCGAGGACGGGGTCGCCGGTTTCACGTACGGGATCTACTGCCCCTGTGGCTCGCCGATGGAGGACCGTGATCCGGTCGTGCGGGCGATCCTGGACCACGTGGCCCGGACGGCGCCGACGCGTCCCGGCGAGCGCGTCGACATCGGCCGTTTCTGGTCAGGTGTGCGCGAGGGGCAGCGGGACAAGTACGCGCTGCTGGCCGGCTCGGTCACCTCGATCATCACCTGGTGCACCGAGCCGATCGCGTGGTCGTTCGTGGTGTCGGTCGACCCGGAGCACTGGGGGCCGTTCTTCGGCTATCTCGGCTTCTGTCCGCTGGTGGAGGTCACCGTGGACGGCCGGCTGCACGTCGCGTACGGGATGGATTGGCGTCGTTTCCCGGTCGAGGACTGGCTGGAGCTGATGAGCGAGCGGGAGCATCAGGGCGGCGCGGGACCGCCGCCGGAGTCGGCGCTGCGGCCGCCGCCGCTGACCCGGGAGGCGTTCGGTGACGCGGTACGCCATGCCCTGCAGAATCTGCACCGCCCGGACCGCCTCCGTGCGTGCCCGCTGGTCGGCAGCCGGATCGGCGCCGACACCGCCCAGGTGCGCGCGAGCGTGATCGCCGCGATCGACCGGCTGGCCGGCACACCGAAGGGCGACCAGCTCCGGGCCGTGCTGAACCGGACGTTCCTGCGGGCGGCACCGAGCCAGGAGGCCGCGGCCGAGGTGCTCGGGCTGCCGTTCAGCACCTATCGGCGGCACCTGGCGCGCGCGCTCGACCAGGTGACCGAGCTGCTGTGGGCAGTCGAGATCGGGACGGGTGAGCAGGAGTTGAGCACCGACTGACCTGGAGACCGGGCAGCTGCCCGGACCACGATGCCGCCATCGGCACATCGATGGAGGTGCGACATGGCACGGATCGTGGTTCTCGGTGCGGGACTCGCCGGTCTCGGCACGGCGTTGCTGCTGGCCCGCGACCGGCACGAGGTGATCGTGGTGGAGCGTGACCCGGCCGGGCCGCCGCCTCCCGCGGAGACCGACACCGCGTGGAACGACTGGCAGCGGCGCGGGGTCAACCAGTTCCGGCTGCCGCATTTCATGCTGCCGCGCTGGTGGCAGCTGGTGCGCGAGCAGCTCCCGGAGGTCGGTGACGCGCTGCCGGCGGTCGGGGCGCGCCGGGTGAACCTGATCGGCATGCTGCCGGAGGAGCAACGCGGCCCGATCCGTCCCGGCGACGAGCGGTTCGACACGGTGACCGCCCGCCGGCCGGTGCTCGAAGCGGTGCTGTCGGCCGCCGCCGCGACCGCCGGGGTGACGATCCGCCGCGGCGTCGCGGTCACCGGCCTGACCACCGACGGGCACACGCGGGTGACGGGCGTCCTGACCGCGGCGGGCCCGGCGATCCCCGCCGACCTGGTGGTGGACTGCGGCGGCCGGCGCTCGGCCCTGAGCGCCTGGCTGCAGGCAGCCGGCGCCAGAGCGCCCGCCGAAGAACGGTCGGACTCCGGCTTCGTCTATCACTGCCGGCAGTTCCGATCGGGTACGGGGGAACTACCGTCAGCGCTGGCCAACCTGTTGCACCACTACGACTCGCTGTCGGCCATCACCCTGCCCGGCGACAACGGCACGTGGAGCGTGGTCCTGGCGACCGCCAGCCGGGACAACGCGCTGCGCGGCCTGCGCGAGCCGTCCCGCTGGCACGCGGCGATCGCCCGTTACCCGCTGCTCGCCCCCTGGGCCGACGCCGAACCGATCTCCGGCGTCGACGTGATGGCCGGCATCGAGGACCGCTGCCGGCGTCTGGTGGTCGACGGCGATCCGGTCGCCACCGGCGTGGTAGCGGTCGGTGACGCGTGGGCCTGCACCAGCCCGTCGGTCGGCCGGGGCGCGTCGATGGCGATGATCCAGGCGGTGCTCCTGCGTGACCTGCTGCGGGAAACCGACCCGGCCGACCACGACAAGTTCGCCCGCGGTTTCGACGAGGCGAGCACCCGGGTCGTCGAGCCGCTGTACCGGGCGACCGTCTGGACCGACCGGCACCGGCTCGCGGAGATGGCCGCGGACGCCGCCGGCACGTCCTACCAGCCCGGGGACCCGCGGTGGGCGATGAGCAAGGCGCTGTTCGCGGCCGGGCTGGCCGACCCCGATCTGGCCCGCGGGTACGCCTCGATCGCGGCCTTCATCGCCACACCCGACGAGGTGTTCGGCGCTCCCGGCGTCGTGGACCGGGTGGTCGCGCTCGGCATGGGCGCACCGCGGTATCCGCTGCCCGGCGCCACCCGGACCGAGTTGCTCGCCGCTCTTTCCTGAGTTTACCGCTGCCGGTCCATGACTCGCGCCACGCCCCGCGCCGTCGGATAGTGGTTCGGGTTGCCGAGCCCGTCGAAGTCCGGGGCGGGGCGTCCGTCGACGTCCGCCGCGGCCGGGTCGCCACCGGCCGCGAGGGCCCGCTTGCGGGCCAGCACCCGGCGCGCCACCAGGAAGATCACGAAGGCGACGCCGAGCCCGAGCACGACCTTGGAGACCGGGCCGAGGATGCCCTCCACCCGCTCCCAGTTGTCGGCGAGCAGCCAGCCCGCGCCGATCAGAGCCGCGTTCCAGATGCCGCTGCCGATCGCCGTGAACAGCACGAACGTCTTCAGCGGCATCCGCGCCACACCGGCCGGGAGCGAGATCAGACTGCGGATGATGGGCACGCACCGAGCCGCCAGCACCAGCCAGGAGCCGTACTTCTCGAACAGCGCGTAACCACGCTCCACGTCCGCCCGCGTCGCCAGCACGAACCAGCGTTTGCCGGCCAGGGCGTGCAGCCGGTCGTACCCCAGAAGGGCGCCGACGTAGTAGAGCACCAGCGCACCGGCGAGCGCGCCGATCGTGGCCGTGGTCCAGACCGCGAAGACGTTGAGGTCGCCGTCACGGGCGCGGAAACCGGCGAGCGGCAGGATCAGCTCGGACGGGATCGGCGGGATGACGGTCTCGAGGAAGAGCAGCAGGCCGACGCCGATGGCTCCCAGCGCATCGACGAGCCGGAAGACCCAGTCGGTGATCAAGTCGGTGATGCCACCCACGCGGAAATCGTCTCCTCTGGCGGACCGGCCGGCCGGTGCGGCCGATGAACCGCCGAAGATACGGGCGAAATCTACGGACTTCCTGAGAACGTGCCCAGCGGGAACGATCTTGCCTGGTCGTTTGTTGCTCCGCGTATGAGTCAACCGCGTCTTTCGATCCTGGACCTCGCGCCGATCGCCCCCGGCGACAGCGTCGCGCAGGCCTTCGCGAACTCCGTCGCCATCGCGCAGGCCGCCGAACGGCACGGGTACGAGCGCGTCTGGTACGCCGAACATCACAACATGGCCCGCATCGCGTCCAGCGCGACCAGCCTGCTGATCGGGCACGTCGCCGCGCACACCTCCACGATCCGGCTCGGCGCCGGCGGCATCATGCTGCCGAACCACTCGCCGCTGGTGATCGCCGAGCAGTTCGGCACCCTGGCCTCGCTCCACCCGGACCGGATCGACCTCGGCCTCGGCCGGGCGCCCGGCAGCGACCAGGCCACCATGCGGGCGATGCGCCGCAACCCGATGTCCGCGGAGAGCTTCCCGCAGGACGTCCTGGAACTGCAGGGCTACCTCAGCGGCGAGTCCCGGATCGAGGGCGTGCGGGCCACACCGGGCGCCGGGACGAACGTGCCGCTCTACATCCTGGGGTCGTCGATGTTCGGCGCGAAACTCGCCGCCGCGTACGGCCTGCCCTACGCGTTCGCCTCGCACTTCTCGCCCGGGCTGCTGGAGGAGGCGGTCACGCTCTACCGCCGCGAGTTCACCCCGTCGGCGCAGCTGTCCTCGCCGTACGTGATCGCCGGCGTGAACGTGGTCGCCGCCGCGACGCCGGAAGCCGCGCGGGAGCAGTTCGAGATCACCCGCCGGATCCTGGTGCGGGGGCTGGTCACGCGGACGCCCGGAGCGCCGGACTACAGCGACGCAGAGATCGACGCCTTCCTGGGCACGCCGAACGGGCGTCAGCTCGCGGCGATGCTCACGTACACGGCAGTGGGCACGCCGGACGAGGTGGGCTCGTATCTGACGAGGTTCGCCAAGGAGGCCCAGGCCGACGAGTTGATCGTCGTGCACCAGGCGACCCGGATCGAGGACCGGTTGGAGTCGGTCGCCCTGACCGCCCAGGCCATCGCTGCTTAGCGCCCCGCGTGTGGATTTCGGGCGCGCTCCGCACCCGAAATCCACACGCAGGCGAAGGACTCACGCGGCGCGTGGAGTCCGGGTCCGCTCACGAGTGGCGGAACATCGCCGCCAGACTGGTGTCCGAAGCGTCCAGCGCCGCCCGGTCGAACGTGCTCCCCGCCGCGACCACCTCCACCGCCCCCGTCCGCTCGATCAACTCCGCGAGCCGGCTCTCCACCCGCCCCGCCGTCCCGATGATCGCCGCCGCGACGGTCTGCTCCACGTACTGCTGCTGCCGCGCCGTCTTCCGCGCGGCCCGGACCTCGGCCACCGGCTCCAGCGGCGGAAACACCCCCGTGGTACGGCTCGAAGCCATCGCCCACGCCTCCGGCAGGATCAGTTCCGCCGCCTCCTCGGCGGTGTCCGCGATCAGCACGTCGAGACTGACCGCCACCCGGGGCTCAGCCTGCTGAGCCGACGGCCGGAAGTCCCGCCGATATCCGGCCAGCGCCTCCAGCCCCGGCCCCGGATCCCCGCCGATCCCGAGCAGCGGCCCGCCGACGATCACCGGCAGTCCGGCCTCGGCGGCGACCCGTAGCCCGGTCCCGGTGGCGAGCACGTGGAGCGGCACCGGCCCGTCCGGCTGCGGGTGCAGGGTGACGTCCGCGGTCCCGCCGAGGAACCCGCGCAGCTCGGCGATGTCGGCGGCGAAGTCGTTGTCGCCCTGTCGCAGGGCACGGCGTACCGGCGGGGTGAATCCGGGGGAGCGGCCCAGCCCGAGGTCGACCCGCCCCGGCGCGAACGCGGACAGGGTGGCGAACTGCTCGGCGACGACGAGCGGCTGATGGTGCGGCAGCATCACGCCGGCCGAGCCGAGGCGGATCCGCGAGGTGGCGCCGGCGACAGCGGTCAGCAGCACCGCCGGTGCCGCACCCGCGATCCCGGGGACTCCGTGGTGCTCGGCGACCCAGAACCGGTCGTACCCATTCTGCTCGGCGTGGGATGCCCGCGCGACGGTCCCGCGCAGCGCCGCCGTCTCGGTCTCTCCGGCGCGGGTACGGGACCGGTCCAGCAGCGAAAGCATGATCACGAGAGGTGCAGCGCCGGGAACGGGCCGGCTGTTCCCCCGGTGGGCGGATCAGGAGGTGGCGAGCCCGAAGCGGCGGACCACGTCGGCCAGCCACGGGGTGTCCACGAATTGGAGCCCGTGCTCGGCGGCCAGGGCGGCGCCGCGTTCCGGATCGGGGTCGTCGGCCTCGATCATGTCGGCGACGGCCCGGAAGAACAGCTCGAATCCGGCCGGGCTGATCACCTCGATCATGCGGGCCGGCTCGGAACCGGCGTTCCACATGGCGTGGGCTTCGCCGCGCGGCTTGGTGATGTAGCCGCCCGCGCCGAGGACGGCCTCCCGGTCGCCGGAGCGGAACCCGATCGTGCCTCGGGTCACGATCGAGTGTTCGTCCTCGTACGTGTGGATGTGTGGTGGAACGAGCGCACCGGGCGGGAACTCGTGCTCGACGATCGCGAGGGCCCCGCCGGTGTCGGCGCCCCAGAGCTTGAAGTCGACGGTGATGGCGCCGAGGCTGCCGGAGCGGCCCTCGCCGGGCCGGACGACGCGTAGCGGAGGTGGGGTGGTCATGACTGCAGCCTGACCGAGACCGCCCTCTTCCGCCATCGGGTTACGGCATGGAGAATCGTTCGCCGCCGATCATTGCCGACCCGGGGACCGGACCATGCCTTTTGACGGGTTCATCTCGTACAGCCATGCCGCTGACGGGCGCCTCGCGCCCGCCGTGCAGCGTGGCCTGCACCGGCTCGCGCGGCCCTGGCACCGGCGCCGGGCGTTGTGGATCTTCCGGGACCAGACCGGGCTGGCCGTCACGCCCGGCCTCTGGTCGTCGATCCAGACCGCGCTGGACGGCTCGCAGTTCTTCGTGCTGCTCGCCTCGCCGGAGGCGGCCCGCTCGCCGTGGGTGAACAAGGAGATCGAGCACTGGGTGGCCACGAAGTCGCCGCAGCGCGTCCTGCCGGTGCTGACCGACGGCGAGTGGCGCTGGGACCCCGCGACCGGCGACTTCACCGACGACTCCACGGCGGTGCCGGACGCGCTGCGCGGGGTCTTCGCCGAGGAGCCGCTCTACCTGGACCTGCGCTGGGCCCGTGACGACCTGCACCTGACCCTGCGGCACGCCCGGTTCCGGGACTCCATCGCGCAGCTCGCCGCGCCGATGCACGGGGTCAGCAAGGACGAGCTGGAGAGCGAGGACGTGCGCCAGCACCGGCGGGCCCGCCGGCTCTGGTCGGCGGCGACCGCGACGCTGGTCGTGCTGGCGATGGTGGCCTCGTTCACCGGGGTCCTCGCGATGCGCAACGCCGGCCGGGCCAACGCCGAGGCGGTGGAGGCGCAGCGGCAGCAGCGGATCGCCGCCGAGCAGCGCGGCAGCGCCGAGCGGGCCACCGAGGAGTCCCGCCGCCAGCAGGAGAACGCGCAGACCCAGGAGGAGCGGGCGCGGGCGGCCGCCGAGGAGACCCGCCGGCAGGAGCGGCTCGCCGGCGAGCAGCGCGTGCTGGCCGACGAGGCCGCGGCGGAGGCCGCCACGCAGCAGGAGAACGCCGGCCGGCAGGCGCAGAACGCGCGGCGCGAGCAGGAGAACGCCCGGCGCGCCGCGGAGGACGCCCGCCGTGAGCAGGAGAACGCCCGCCGCCATGAGGAGGACGCGCGCCGCCAGAAGGAGAACGCCCGGCGGCAGCAGGAGGACGCCCGCCGCAACGCCGAGGACGCCCGCCGCCAGCGCGAGGACGCCGAGCGGCAGAAGGACAACGCGCGGCGCTCCGAGGGCGAGGCCCGGCGGCAGCAGCAGCTCGCCGATCAGGCCGAGGAGCGGGCCCGGGAGCAGGAGAAGCTGGCGCGGCACCACCGGGATCTGGCAGCCGAGGCGACCGAGGAACGACGCCGGCAGGAGAAGATCGCCCGCGAGCAGGAGGCGCTGGCCCGGGAGGCGGCCGAGGAGGCCCGCCGGCAGCGCGAGGAGGCCGCGCTGCAGCGTCGGATCGCGATCAACCAGCGGCTCGTCGAACGCGCCCGGGCGATGATCGAGGACGATCCGCAGAAGGCCCTCATGCTCGGCGTGGCCGCCCAGCGCGTGCACCCGGGCACGACCACCGATGACCAGCTCAGCCACCTGGTCATGTCCACGAATTACGCCGGTGCGATGCCCGGTGTGACCGATGTCGTCACGGTCGCGGACGATGTCCTCGCCACCGCGGACGCCGACCGTACGGTGTCGTTGTGGAACGTGGCGGATCCGGCGCGCCCGGCCCGGCTGACGCGGCTGCCCGCCACCGGCACGGCCGCTCCGACGCTGACGGTGAGCACCGACGGGAAGACCCTCGCGATCGCCGACGGGAGTCCCGCCGCGGCCTTGTGGAACATCACGGACCACACCTCCCCGGTACGGGCGGAACCCCTCACCGACGCGGCGGGAATCGTCACGGTGGCGTTGAGCCCGGACGGCCGTACCGTGGCGACCAGCAACCGCGCCAAGGACACCGTCCTGTGGGACGTGACGCCCGGCCGGGCCCCGGTCATCCTCGCGACCCTGCCGCAGGCGTCGTCGCTGACGTTCAGCCCGGACGGGCGCACCGCCGTGACCAGCGGTCCGACGGTCACCGTGTGGAACCTGGCCGACCGCGCCACCCCGGCCGCGCTCAGCACGCTCACCGGCGCCCGCCCCGGCGGCATGGTCGCCTTCAACCCGAAGCTGAACGTGGTCGTCGTCGAGGAGGATCTCGGCTGGGTGGCGCCCTGGGACCTGCGGAACCCGGCCGCCCCGAAACGCGGCTCCGGACTGGATGCCAAGACCCGCGGCTCCACGCTCACCGGGGTGGGGTTCAGCCCGGACGGGCTCATGGTGGTGGTCAGCGACTCCAGCGGGACGACCAGCCTGACGAACTTCTCGCTCGGTTCCATCCCGGGCCAGGCGATCGCGCTGGGCCGGGTCGCCACGCTGACCGGCCGGGACGGGCCGATCACGTCGGTGACGATGAGCCGTGACGGCCGGATGCTGATCACCGCGGGGGAGCGCCGGACCGCCACGCTGTGGCGGATCCGGGGAATGTTCGGCCGCGACCCGATCGGCGCGTTCACCCGGCCGTCGCCGGCGGACGTCGTCGGCGTGGCGTTCGGCCCCGACGGCCGTACGGTGCTCGCCGCCGACGCGCCGGGCACGGCCGTCACCTGGGACCTGTCCGATCCGGCCAACCCCGTCGAGCGTCCCGCGCGGGAGCTGAACACCGGCCGGATCCAGCTGATGAAGCAGAGCCCGGACGGCCGCACCCTGGCCGTCGGCGGCATGGACGAGGTGGTGACGCTGCTGGACATGACCGCCCCGGACGGCCCCGCCGTGCTGGCCACGATCGGCAAGGGCGGCGAGGACGTCACCGCGTTCACGTTCAGCCCGGCCGGGAAGACCCTGGCCGTCGGCCGGGCGGACGGCACCACCACCCTGTACGACCTGACCGACCCCACCGACCCGGCCGCCATCACCAAGGTCACCGACCGCGCCACCGTGAACGTGATCGCGTTCAGCGCGGACGGCCTGACGATGGCCGTCGGCGCCGGGTTCGCCGTCTCGCTCTGGACCCTGGCCGACCCGTCGGCCCCGATGCGCCACGCGGAACTCGGCACGGGCGACTTCGTCTTCGCCGCGGCGCTCACCCCCGACGGCCGCACCCTCGCCGTCGGCGCCGGCCTGACCGGGGCGTCGACCCTGTGGGACATCGCCGACCTGGCCCGCCCGCACCGGCTCGCCACGGTCCAGGGCACCACGAGCGGGGCGCGCTGGCTGGGCTTCAGCCCGGACGGGCGCACCCTGGCGACGGCGGGCACCGGCGAGGCCCGGCTGTGGGACGTCACCGACCGCAGCACCCCCTTCCGGTACGCCACGCTGGCGAACCCCAAGCTGAAGACCATCGACCTGACGTTCAGCCCGGACGGCCGCACCCTCGCCGCAGGCGGCAGCCGTCACGTGACCCTCTGGGACTACTCGGTCCCGCAGTCACTCGCCGCCGCGCCCGAGGCCCACGCCTGCGCCGTCACCGGCCGAGGCCTCACGAAGGAGGAGTGGACCGGCTACATCCCCGAGCTCCCCTACCAGCCCACCTGCTGACCTCCGCCGCCCGCCCCGCCCCGTGCCTGATGCGCGTGCGCGCCGTGGGTGACGTCCTGCGGTCCGGGGCGGCGTCTTGCCCGGTCCGGGGTGGCGTCTTGCCCGGTCCGGGGTGGCGTCTTGCCCGGTCCGGGGTGGCGTCTCGCGGTCCGGGGTGGCGTCTCATGGTCCCCACGTTTGCGGATCTTGGAAACGCCGATGCCGGCTGGCGCTCAGTGCGGACAAAACGGGCGGCTGGCAGCACTGTTAACCAGCCCAGCGAGACGAGCTGGTTAACAGTGTTGCCGGCAGCGTGCTCGGACAGCGCTGGGAGCCGGCTGGACCAGCTGGTTCACAGTGTCGGCCCGGCGGTTTTGATCACGCGTGCGGGCGTCATCGACATGCGCGATCGCTTAGCTTGTGTTTTAACCCGTGCGCCGGGGTTTGGTGCCTTCTTGTGGTGGGCCAGGCGTAGCTGAGTATGCGCGGCCAGCACCAGCCAGGTCCACCGGTCGGCCGCGGCCGGCTCGTAGAGCTTCGGGGCGGTCCAGCCCAGGGTCTGTTTCAGCAGCCTGAAGGTGTGCTCAAGATCGAAGCGGCGTAGGAACGCCTGCCAGCACCGGTCCACGTCAGCGGCGGTGGCGTCGACCTTGGACCACCACAACCAGACCGGCTTCGGCTCGCCGCTGCTGGGCAGATGGTCGACGGTGAGCCGGATGACCGTGCCCGCGATGATCGGCAGCGGCTCGCCGTGGTCGGCCCAAGCGGCGCGGCGGGTCAGTCGCGGGTGCAGCCGGTCCCACGATTGGGCCCGGGCCTGGCCGTAGAGGCGGGTGTCGGTGTGTGTGACTGCCTGCTCGACGCCCCAGCTGGCGGGGTCACCGAAGACGAACTCGCCGCCGTGCTTGGCCGGCCGACCGCCCTCAGGGTTGTAGACCCGTGGCGGAGTCGGGCGGCGCAGCACCCGATCTGAACGCATCCGGCCGAGGATCTCCACCGGCAGGTCCCGCAGCAGCCAGGCGATCCGCGGCGCTTCGTAGCCGGCGTCCAGCACGATCAGAATGTCGCGGTCCCCGGCCCGCCACTGCTCGGCCTGGATGAGACGGTCGACGAGTTGCCGGATCTGCGCGCACGTTATCGCGGTGAGATCCGCGCCGGGCGGCAGCCGCACGGCATCCAGCAGCGCGGTCCACGAGGTGCGGCCGGTTTCGAGGGCGGCGATGAACGAGTACGGCCAGCCCGGGATCATGCGGGTGTTCTTCCTTGCCACGGCCGTAGGTGTGGCAGAACGAGCGCTGCGGACTACAGTTCCCGTCCGGGCGCAGCCACGGGGAGACGTCCACCGCGAGAACCAGGCGGCCGTCCGCAGCCCCGCGGCAACGGTGTCTCGGCCAGCTGCCGGCGCAGCGCCTCCACCTGGATACGGCCGTGGTTGAGCGCGTCGTACAGTGCGCCGTGCCCCCGGCGGTGCTCCGGAGCCAGAGACAATCCGACCAGGGTCTTGACCGGCCCGTCGGTGCACAACAGCGCCTCGGTCAGCTCGAACAACGCATCCGCCCGCGCAGTCAGGCACCGGTAGAACTGCTGCCGGAAGCTCGCCAGCGCATCGATCGCTTCCGCCTGATCCGTCATGCCCGCAACAACGAACATCGATACGGCCGGACACGGCTGGAGCTTTGTCAGGGCTGCCTGCTTCGCGACGCCATTTCTGAAGTCGTCGCGAGATGCCCCTTCTCCGGGGTGGCACCCATCGGCAAGGGCCGGTAAAGTCGCCGCAGTTGGATCCGCAACGTTGATCTAAGTGGTGCGGGAAAGCCGCCCGGCTGACCACTACTGATCACGCGCAAGATCCCCGCCAACTCTTGGAGGGTCTTGCCATGGACCGATCTCACTCGTCCCAAAGCCGGCCAATCGCCGAGGACGTCAAGCTACTCACGGTCGTCGCGCCGAGTATGGATGAGGGCTGCAGCCCTACGGGGCTTGTCGGACGACGCTTGGCACGGCAATTGCTTGCCGCCGGGCATCCCGTAAGGGCGCTAGCGGAGCCCGAGGAGTGCAGTGGCTGGCCGGCCGAGGTAGAAGTGGTAACCGGCTCCATCAGTCAGCCGTTGCCGTCAGCCGAGATCTTCGCTGGCGTTGATGCGATATTCCTTGCCGGCGCGCATCCCTCAACCGTCGAAGCGTCATTGAGGTTGGCGCGTGACGCCGGTGTCCGACGGATCGTGCTGCTGTCGTCCCACGGGCCCGAGTACGAGCAGTACAACCCGCCGGAGACCTGGCACTGGCTCGCCATCGAACGCGCTGTAGAGCGTTCCGGGCTCGAGTGGACTCATCTCCGGCCCTCCGCCGTGATGGGCTCCGTCAGGAGCGGCACGTATCCCGCGACTGGCTCAGACTGGCCGCAGTCCATCCGAACGGAGGGAGCCGTCCGGGAGGCCTTCCTCGACACCGGGCACTACCCGTTCATCCATGAAGACGACCTTGCCGCTATCGCTGTGGCGGCGATGCACACTGACCACTATGCCGGCACCGTCATCGAGGCGGTGGGATTGCCTTTGTCCACCCAGTCTCGAGTACGCAGCATCGCTGACGCCATCGGTCGCGACATTCAGGCTATCAACGTGACGGCTGCTGAGAGCCGGGCAACGTGGCAACGTAACGGCTGGCCCGAAGGCGCCATTGAGGTAACGCTATACGCCCTCCAGGAGTACGGTGCGCGCTTGACTGAACTCACCGAATGGACGGTCACACAACGGCCCTCCGTCCGCGACATCATCGGCCGCTCGCCGCATACCTACGACGAATGGGCCGCTGAGAACGCCGACCTATTTCTCTAAACAGAGCGCCCTGCGTCGCGAAAAGGAGGCGCTCTCATGACCGCAGCCCGGTCCTGCTCGCGCCCGGCACGCTGGTAGGCACTCGCTGTAGTCAGTCTTGATCACCAGCGGTCGGGTCTGGTGCCCGGCGATGCTGGAGGGGGCGGGAGGTTAAAGCACAAGCTTAGTGCCTGTCTCTCTACTTCAAGGTCGAGTTGAGGCCGGTTCTACGCTCGGGGAATGAGCGGTGTGAAGCGCGCTGCCCGGGGCCGGTTGTCGCTGGTCCCGCAGCCGACCGGCACGGTCGAGAAGCCGTCGCCGCGGCGGTGTTCGGTCTGTGATGGCCGGTTGCCGGTAGCGCCAGGTCCTCGATGGTGTTCTGTTCTCCGCGGTGCCGCACGAGGGCCTGGCGGCAGAGGTCCTCACACCGGGTCAGGCGGACGGGTGACCGCTGGCGGGTGACCGCGACCTTGCTGACCTGCGGTTCAGCCTGCCTGGTATCGACCGTAGTTGCTGACGGCGGACCTTGTTCGCCGCGCTGCGGGCGCCCCGGGTGGTGGAAACGATGGTGGCGACGATCGGGCAGGTGACCCAGCAGCGGTATGACGAGCTGGGGGGCGCAGTCGCGGGAGCTGGTGCGTGAGCATGGCCGCATTCAGTTCAAGTTGGGGGACAACGCGCTGGAGATCGAGCCGATGGGCCCGCACGGTGGTTCGCAGCCGCATCAGGTGCCCGGTCTGGGTGTGACCGAGGCGTTGCGCATGTTCGCCGAGGACATCGTGGTGTCACCGAACACGATGAAGGACTGGCGATGGGTGGCGTCACGGTGGCCGGCCAAGCAGCGCCGCGACGACGTGCCGTTCCACATCCATCGCGTGCTGGCCTCGATCGCCGATGCCGACCAGCGGTTCGCGGTGATCGCCGAGCCGCCGATGCTGGCCCGCACCGGTGAACGCCGATGGACCGAGGACGAGGCGAAACGACGGCTGGGCTGGCAGGTGAGCCGGCCGGAGACGGTCCAGGAGAAGGTCAACGCAGTGCACGCGCTGGTCGACGATGACGAGGTCGCCACCCGCGTCGCCACCGATCTGCTGCGCCGGCCGGAGGTCGCCGCGCGGGCGATGAGCGACACCACGGCCCGCCACCTGGTCAACCGCGCTCAGGCCGACCAGGCCCGCCAGGGCACCGAGCTGGTCCGGCAGCGCACGCCCGCGCTGCAGCACATCGAGCACACCCGTGAGTTCCTCGACCTGGTCGGGGCGTGCGCGCAGTTCGTCGCCTCGGCCGGCCGGATCGTCCCGGGGCTGCGTGGGCAGAACTACACCGAGGACGAGAAGGCGACGGTGCAGCGCAACCTGGCCCGGGTCCGGGCGGCTGCGGACTGGATCGAGGGCGCGGTCGCCACCGGTCAGGTCACTCCGGAGGAGGGCCTGGCCCGCCTCCTGGCCGGCGAGTAGGGCCGAGCCCCGCTCGGGCCCACAACCGGCGCCAAGCCGCTGCGCCCGTGACGGTCGCGGCCTCGAGTCACCTCAGTGGCGCGGCTTGATGACTTTCATGGTCATGCGGAAGCCGGCTCAGGCGACGGCAGATCTTCGAGCAGCTGGGCGGTCAGCCAGCTGCCGTAGGCGGGCAGGTCGCCGACCTGCCCGCGGTGTCGCCGCGAGGGAGCGCTGCCTGCTCGAAGGCGATTGCGCGGTGGTCCGATGACAAGAGCCTCGTGCCGAGGCCATGCCATCTTCTGAGGGGACTTGTCGTAGGCGTCCGGGGTCTGTTGCACGTCGAATCGGCGCCCGTTCGTGCAGCAGCCCCGCCGGTCCTTGTGGTGCTCAGATCTGGCCCAAGCCACCGTCTACGGGGATGTCGGCACCGTTGATGAAGGACGCCGCATCAGAGGCGAGGAAGGTGACCGTGTTCGCCATCTCGAATGGCTCACCGATGCGGCGTGCGGGAGACCTTCGGACAGCGTCGTCGATGAACGCCTTGAAGGAGTCGTCCATCTCGCCGCTCTTGAAGCCTTCGCTGGCGATGGGGCCAGAGGTGACGACATTGACACGGATCTTCCGGTCGGCGAGCTCCAAGGCCCATGTGCGCGCGAAACTGCGCATCGCGGCCTTGGTCGCGGCGTAGACGCTTGCCGCCGGGACGCCCTGCTGCGCCGCAAGTGACGAGGTCATGATGATCGACCCGCCGTCCACCATCAGCGGAAGGGCGGCCTGGACAAGGAAGATCAGCCCTTTGATGTTGACGCCGAGCTGTCGGTCGAGGGCTTCTTCGGTGATCTCGCCGAGGGTCTGATAACTGGCTGCTGCGGCGTTGGCGAAGAGGATGTCGAGCTTGCCCGTTGTTGACGTGATCTGTTCGATCAGGGCCTCGATGTCTTCCTTGCTTCCGGCGTCTGCACGCACTCCGATCAGCTTCGGTCCGAGTGCGGCTTCAGCCGCGCGCAGCTGCTCGACCGTGCGGCTGGTCACGAAGACCGTCGCCCCCTCGGCGATGAGCTGCTTGGCAGTGGCGAAGCCGATGCCCACACCGCCCCCGGAAACCAGTGCGACCTTCCCATCGAAACGACTGCTCATTTCGCTTTCCTTAATGATTGTTCGCTGATGCCATGTATTGCTGGTGCGATGAACCGACGTGCAGCTCCCGGGCGGTTAGCCTGGGAGCCGCACGTCAGCGGCCGGCCGGCGGACAGGTCGCCGGCTGCGGAGGTGTCCGGGCTCTGTGAAGGGGTGCTACCGGTTCTACTTGGTGATCTCGCGGTAGATGTCGACGCCGTTCACCATGTCGACCCCGGTCTCGGGCGTGTACACGGCTTGGATCATCGCGACCCGGTCGTGGTCCAGTCGCGTCCTGTCGGCGCGCGCGAGCGCTGCCCGCAGAGCGGTGGCGTCCAGATCGGTGCAGTACGCGGGCGAGCCCGGCTGCACGCGCCACGAGTCGGCCAGGCTTCCGGCGTCGACAGCCTCGAACCCGGTGTCCTCGACCAGCCGCATCACGACCTTCTTGGCTTCCAGGTCGTCCCCGGCCACGGGCAGCGCCACCCGCTCCGGCTCGCCGGCGGTGCGTCCCTTGAGGGCGAGGCTGCGGGAGAAGATCGAGCTCCAGGCCTTGATGATGGGCCGGCCGACCTGCTCGCTGAGCCAGGCGGTGTCCGAGGCGGCCTCCGCCACCCCCTCGATCACGCCGGCTTCCGGGTAGTAGTTGGACATCTCGACGATGACCGTCGACGCGGGCGCGTCGCGAAGGATCTGCCCCAGCTCGGGAATCGCCACGAACGGGATCGACAGCACCACCACCTCAGCCGCCGCCACGGCGTCAGCGACCGTGGCAGCGCGCGCCCCGAGCTCCTCGGCCAGGTCCTTCAGAGACTCCGGGCCGCGGGAGTTGGCCAGGATCACGTCGTGGTTGGCGCCGGCAAGTCGCCGTGCGAGCTGGCTTCCGATGTTGCCGGCTCCGATGACCGCGATGTTCACAGCATTTCTCCTTGATCTGGCGCCGGGCTCGACCCGTGCGCCGGGTGGTTCGCCGGAGCTCGTGAGACGGGAGGAACCGTCCCGCGCCGACCTTTGTCACTGTACGCCGAACGTGTCAGCGACTGTCAACATCGCGGGCTGCTAGAGTTTGTGACATGGGCAGGCAAGGGGTTCGTGAGGTGGCGCGGCGCGCCGTCCACGCCGAGATCACAGCCGTGGCGGAGCGTCTGTTTCGCGAGCAGGGCTACGACGCGACCACGGTCGACCACATCGCCGAGCAAGTAGGCATGTCGCAGCGCACCTTCTTCCGGCACGTCGGAACGAAAGAGGATCTGGTCCTGGCGGACGCCGATCTGCAAGGAGATCGCATGGTCGAGGCCCTGCGGTCACGTCCCGCCACGGAGAGCCCCTGGACTTCTCTGCGGCATGCGTTTCAGGTGGCCGTCGACTCCCGCCGGGAGAAGGCCGCTCGCGAGCGCGCCCAGCTGATGTGGTCGATCATCGAGTCCAGCCCGACCCTGCGCGCCGCGTATCTCGACCGGATGGACCTCGTTCAGCGCCGGCTCGTCGACGTCCTGCTCGAGCGCTCCCTCGACGCCGGAAGCCGTGTGCTCAACCGGGCCCTGGTCGGGGCCGCTTTCGCCGCCCTGCATGCCGTCATGGAGGGCTGCGATCCTGATGCCGAGGGACCGGACACCTTTGCTGCCGACCTCGATCACGTCCTTGCCCGGCTGGAACCCACCAGCGCTTAGCCAGAGCAGAACCCGGGTTCGCGCCGAACCCAGACGTCCCCGCCGCGCCGAACTTCACTGACAGGAGTACGCGGGGAACGTAACCGCCGGTGGCGCGGAACCGCGCGCTACGGGGAAGCCTTCCCGAACGTCGTCTTGGATACTCGGCCCTTGAAAGTCTGTTCACCTGCAAAAACAGGTTCAAAGACAGCCATTTGACTGCTCGGCATTGCGCCCTGGGGGGCGGTCAGCGCACGCGCACGGCCATCGTGTGCGCTGGTAGCCGCTCCGGAGGCGATGGTCGCGCACGCAGTGTCAGCTAGGTGGGTGGCTGTCACGCTCGAGTTCTCACGCGGGTTGCGCAACGGTCAGTGGCTTATGAGCCGCGGCCATTGCGCGAGGCCACCTCCTCCCCCCGTGGCAGGAGGTGGCCTCACCCCCCCTGTGCTGATTCCCAGGTAACCGGGTGCCGGGGTTGTTCAGTAGCCCCGGCCCGGACTGAACAACCCCGGCTCATCGCGGTGGGAGGCGGAACGTTTCACGTTCGGCCGCGGAGAGGGTACGGGTGACCAGCGTGCCCGCCTCGGCACGGACCCCGGCGATCGGGCCGCAGACCCGGCACTGCCAGATCCGGACGGTCCCGTCGCGATGCGCGGTGACCAGCCGGCCGTCGGGAAGGAAGTCGGCCTGGGTGGCGGTGGAGCCGTGACCCCGTACGGTGACCAGCTCCTGCCCGGTCCTGGCCTCCCAGATCCGGACGCCGTCGCCGTCCTGGCCGCTGCTGGCGAGCAGCCGCCCGTCCGGGCTGAAGGCGACGCTCCAGACGGTGTCGCGATGCCCGTGCAGGGAGACCGGGGAGCCGTGACCGTCGGCCGGCCAGATCCGCACCGCGCCGTCCTGGCCGCTGGCCGCCACCCGGCTGCCGTCCGGGCTGAAGGCGACCGACCAGACCTGCCGGCCCGGCGGCTGGTCCTGGATGACCGTGGGCGTGCCGGTGCCGTCGGCGTTACGGACGTGGACCGTGCCGTCGCCGCCGGCGCTCGCCACCCGCCGCCCGTCCGGGCTGAGCGCCAGGCCGCCGATGCCGCCCCGGTGGCCCTGCAGGATCCGGGACAGATCCCCGGCGAGCGACCAGATGCGGGTCGTGCCGTCGTGGCCCGCGCTGAGCACGAGCTCGGAGTCCGGGCTGAAGGCGACACCGGACACCGCCCCGCTGTGACCGGCCAGCGCGGCTCGCAGGTCACCGGTCCGGGCGTTCCAGACGCGGACCGTCCGATCCGTGCCGCCGCCGGCCACGAGGCGCCCGTCCGGGCTGACCGCGACCGCCGAGACCTCGCCCTCGCTGCCCCGCAGCACGGTCGGCGCTGCGGTCCACGGGTGCCGCCAGACGCGTACCGTGCCGTCGGACCCGGCGGCGGCCAGCACCCGCCCGGCGGCGTCCGCGTCGACCGACCACACCGGTCCCCGGTGGCCGCGCAGGACGAGCGGGTCGGCGGCGACCGCGGGATCCCAGAACCGCAGCGTGCCGTCGGTGCTGGAGCTCGCCAGCCGCCGCCCGCCCGGGCTGAACGCGAGACTCCACACCGCGCCGTCGTGCCCGCGCAGCACCACCGGGTCCTGGTCGCCGAGGACGCTCCAGATCCGGATCGTGTTGCTGCCGCTGTGGCTGCTGGCCACCCGCCGGCTGTCCGGGCTGAACGTCACCGTCTCCACCGAGGAGTCGTTGCCGCGCAGGATCACCGGGTCACCGGCGCCGACGGCGGGCCAGATCCGGACGGTCCCGTCGTCGCCCGCGCTCGCCAGCAGCCGCCCGTCCGGGCTGAAGTCCACCTTCTTGACCGCGCCCTCGTGGCCGGTGAGCGTCCTCGGCGTACCCAGGCCCGACGCGTTCCAGATCCGGATGATGCCGGTCCCGGCGGCGGCGACGCGGGTGCTGTCCGGGCTGAACGCGACGCCCAGCGCCGGGCTGCCCAGCTTCAGCGTCGCGAGCGGCCGTCCCGTCACGTCCCAGATCCGGACCGTGCCGTCGCCGACCGCGGCGGCCACCCGCCTGCCGTCCGGGCTGAACGCGACGGCGTGCACACTGTCGCCGATCGGCGAGCGCAGCATGCGCGTGGTGCCGCTGGCGATGCCGAGCACCGAGACCAGGCCCGCGGCGCTGCCCATCACCAGCCACCGGCCGTCCGGGCTGAAGGCGACGTCGTTGATCGCCACGCCGCCGGACGGGACGACCTGCGGGGTGGCGTCCAGCCCGTCGGCGCCGTCACGGCGCCACAGCCGGACCGTGCCGTCGACACCGGCGCTGGCGACCACGGCGCCGTCCGGCCGGTACGCCACGTCCAGGACCTGACCGTGTCCGGTGGGGACGACGGCCCGTACCCGGGAATCGGTCACCGCCTGGCGCAGCGCGGCCTGCGCCTGCGCGGTGGGCTGGGTGTCGTAGGCCTCGATCGCCAGCAGCAGGGCGACCTCCTGGTCGACCCCGGCCTGCGCCGCGGCGTTCGCCACCAGCTGATGCGAGCGGGCCAGATCGCGCTGCTGGTGGGCCCGGGACGCCTGGACGGCGGCGACCGCGGCGAGGACCGTCATCACCACCACACCGGCGGTCAGCGCGGTCAGGGTGAGCCGCTGCCGGCGCCGCCGGGCGGTCGCCTCCCGGGTACGCCGGTCGCGGCTCGCCGTCAGGAACTCCCGTTCCAGGGCGTTGAGCCGCTGCAGGTCACGGCCGTCCCAGGCGGCCAGGGGAGCGCCCCGGTAGAGCGCGCCGCTGTCCCGGTGATGCGAGCGCCAGGCACGGCTCGCCTCGGTGAGCCGGCGGTGCAGGCGCAGGTCGTCGCGGCTGCCGTGCAGCCAGTCGTCCAGCCGCGGCCAGGCCGTGATCAGCGCCTCGTGGGCGATCTCGACGGTGTCGGCGTCGAGCACCAGCAGGCGCGCGGCGGCCAGCGCGCCCAGCACCGTGCCGGCCGCCGGCTGGTCCAGCTCGTCGCGTGGCACCCGGCGCCGGGTGTCCGGCACGCCTTCGCCGAGCGTGACCAGCCGGGTCAGCACCTCGCGGGCGGTCTCCCGCTCGGGCGGGGTCAGCTGCTGGTAGACCGATTCCGCGGTCTGGGCGATCGCGCCGCTCATCCCGCCGGCGGCCTGGTAGCCGGCCACGGTCAGGACGTCGCCGCGCCGGTGCCGCCAGGTCTCCAGCAACGCGTGCGACATCAGCGGCAGGGCACCCGGCTGGCCCTCGGCGTCGGCCACGATCTGGGTGACGAGCGCCCGTTCGGCGCTGAGGCCGGCGCGGCGAGCCGGTTCGGTGATCACCTCGCGCAGCTCGTCGGGGGTCAGCGGGCCGACCGGGACGTTGGCGCCGGCGAGCAGGCCGGCCAGCGGCGCGGACTCGGCGCAGCGGGCGTAGAAGTCGGCGCGGACCGCGATCACGATCCGCCGGTCCGCCGCGGAGGCGCCGGAGTCCGGTTCGGCCGGAGGCGGGCCGGGCTCGGCTGCCGCTGCGAGCTCGGTGATGAAGGCGTCCCGCTCGGCCGGGTCGGCACAGAGCGTGAACAGTTCCTCGAACTGGTCCACCACCAGCAACGCCGGCGCCGGATCGAGGGCCCGGCGCAGAGCCTTGTGCGGTTCGGCGCCGGGGGTGATCACCGTGACCGGGCCCGCTCCGGCGTGGTCGCGGCGCCAGGCCGGGATCAGACCGGCCCGCACGAGCGAGGACTTGCCGCTGCCGGATGCGCCGAACACGGCCACGAAGCGATGGCGTTCGAGCGTCTCCCGCAGCCGGGTGACGATCCGTTCCCGCCCGAACAGGCGGTCCGCGTCGTCGGCACCGTAACTGATCAGCCCCAGATAGGGCGGCCGCTCCCCGGAGGCGCGCTCCTGCCGCTGGGCGGCGGAGGCCTGCCGCCAGCGCTCCTCCCAGGCGGACTCGTCGCCGCCGCAGGCCCGGACGAACGCCAGCGTCACCGGCAGGCTCGGCAGCTGCCGGCCGCCGGCGGCGTTGGAGAGGGCCGCCACCGAGTACCCGCTGGCGGCGGCGAGCGCGCGGTAGCCCGGGTTGCCCGCCTGCCGGCGCAGGTCACGCAGCTCCGCGGCCAACAGCTGCACCGGGCCGGCCGCGGGATCCAGCGAACGTTCCGGACGCGGCATCCCGTCACATCCATTTCAATCGATGGGGTACGCCCAGCATCTCGGTAGATGAGCGGAAAGTGCCGGTGATGTCGGATTGTCGTCGCCCGCTTCCCCGCGGTGCCGGACGCATCCGCCTTCGACCTACCATGGTCGATGTCTGCCCGCGTCCGGAGGGGGAACCGGTGACGCTGTTCGACGACGCGTACGCGAAAGACCCGCACCCGGCCCTGGCCGCGCTGCGGCAGGCCGGCCCCGCGCACCGGGTGACATCTCCGGCCGGGATCCCGTTCTGGCTGGTCACCCGCTGGGACGAGGCGCGCCGGGTGCTGGCCGATCCGTCGCTCTCCAAGCAGCAACCGGTCGACCAGCTGCCCCCGCCGCTGCGCGCGGCCCTCGCCACCCAGATGCTGCTGCGCGACCCGCCGGATCACACCCGGCTGCGGCGACTGGTCTCGGCGGCCTTCACCCCGCGCCGGATACAGGCCCTGGCGCCGTGGATCGAGCGGATCGCCGACCGGCTGCTCGACGACATGGACACGGTGTCCGAATCGGATCTGATCGAGCGGTTTGCCGTACCCCTGCCGTTCGAAGTGATCTGCGAGCTGCTCGGCATCCCGGTGGCCGATCGCGGCCCGTTCCACGCCTGGTCCACCGTGATCATCACGGGTGGCGCGACGATGGTGGACGCGATGTCGCAGATCGTCGGCTACTTCCGGGACCTGCTCGCCCGCAAGAGCGCGCAGCCGGCCGACGACCTCCTCAGCGCGCTGGTGACCGCCGGCCGCGCAGACTCAGACGCGCGGGTCACAGGCGGCGGCCGCGCCGGCGACGGGCTGCTGCCGGCGGGCGGCGGCCTCTCCGATGACGAGCTGGTCGGCATGGCCCTGCTCATGCTGGTGGCCGGCCACGAGACCACCGCCAACCTGATCGGCAATGCCGTCTACCTGCTCTGCCGCTGGCCGGACCAGCGCAAACGGGTCCTGGCCGACCCCGCGCTGCTGCCCGCCGTGATCGAGGAGGTGCTGCGGATGGCGAGTCCCGCGGCCACCAGCACCTACCGGGTCACCACCCAGCCGATCACGCTGGGGGAGACCACGATTCCGGCGGGGGAGCAGGTGCTCGTCTCGCTGCTCGCGGTGAACCGTGACCCGCAACGGTTCCCCGACCCGGACACGTTCGACCCGGATCGGGGCGATGGCGGGCATCTCGCTTTCGGTCACGGTGTCCACTTCTGCCTGGGGGCGCCGCTGGCCCGGCTGGAGGGCCGGATCGCCGTGGGGAGGCTGCTCACCCGGTACCCCGGCATCCGGATCGCGGCGCCGCCGGACAAACTGCGCCGGCGGACCGGCCTGCTGATGCACGGCCTGGAGGCCCTGCCGGTCCACCTGCGCGGGGCCCCCTGATCGCACCGGTCAGGGGGACACCGCGTCAGGCCACCGAAAAGCAGACCGCCGAAAGCGGACCACCGACAAGCACGCCGCCGGCAATCAGGTCGCCGGCGAGGAGGCCACTGGCGATCAGGCCGCGGGCAGGCGCAGACCCGGCGTCGGGAACCGCATCGCCCCCGTCGCGGCCGGAGCCCTCGTCGCGGCCGGAGCCCCCGTCGCGGCCCGGGCCGCCGGCGCCGTCACCCCGAACGCGGCCAGGGCCAGATCGTTCAGCGCCTCGTCGAAGTCACCGATCCACGGATTGACCGAAACCGTGAGCTGCGTAGCCGCGTCCGCCGTGGAGAACGAGTAGCTGAGATACCCGAAGATCCCCCCGCTGTGCCCCCACAGGGTCAGCCCGCCGGGCAAGATCTGCTGATAGATGCCGAGGCCGTAGCCGCTCTCGCCCACCGGGTCGGCCAGCATCTCGGCCAGCTGCGGGCGCCGCAGCAGCCGCCCGCCCAGCAGCGCCCGGTAGAACCGGTTGAGATCCCCGGTCGTCGAGACGATCTCCCCGGCGGAGCCCGCCATCGACGGGTTCAGATCAGTGAAGTCCAGCGGGACGGTCTCGCCGTCGCGCTCGATCGGCTCGTACCCATGGGCGTGTGGTCCGTCGATCGTGGTGTCGATGCCGGGCACCTCGGTCCCGCGCAGGCCCAACGGCCGCAGGATCCGACGATCGACTTCCTTCCGGTACGGGTGACCGGTCACCACCCGCACGATCATGCCGAGAAGGATGTAGTTGGTGTTGGAGTACGACCACGACGTCCCCGGTTCGAACACCGGCGGCCGTCCGGCGGCGAGCGCCACGAGCTCCTCCGGCCGGAACGTGCGGTACCGGGCGGCCAGCACGTCGTCGATGCTTCCGAACAGCGCCTCGGTGTAGTCGAAGATCCCGCTGGTGTGCTGCAGGAGGTTGCGGATCGTGATCCGGTTCCCGTTCGGGATGGCGCCCGGCAGCCACCGGTCCAGGGTGTCGCCGAGGCGCAGCCGCCGCTCACCGGCGAGCTGCAGGATCACGGTGGACACGAACGTCTTGGTGATGCTGCCGACCCGGAACTGCCCGCCCGCCGCCGGGCGCGCCGGATGCCCGAGGCGCACCACCCCGCTGGCGCCGCGCCAGCTGCCGGAGGGCCCGTCCACCCGGGCCAGCGCGGCCGTCGCACCGGTCGCCACGATCCGATCCAGCGCCTCCTGCAGAGCGGCCCGATCCAACCCGCCGGCCCGATCCAACCCGCCGGCCCGATCCAACCCGCCGGCCCGGTTCAGCCCGCCGGCTGACGCGTCGGCTCGGGTCGCTGTGCCGACACCCGCGACGATCGCCGCCGCGGCCGAGCCGGCCAGAACGGATCTACGGCTGAGCATGATGAGTCTCCCCCCGAACGGTGACGTCTGACGCTGCCGACGCTTCCAGCATCAGTGATCACATTCAATGTCCGCGGGCCCTGGTCGCGCCCCTAAGGGAAGCCCCGCACTGATAGGTTCGGTCCCGCTGACCGATGCGGACCATGTCTGGAGACGCTCATGGGTGAGGTGGCACTGCGGCCGGTCGACGACTCCGATCTGGACGCCCTGTTCGAGCAGATGCGCGACCCGGAGTCGGTCACGATGGCCGCCTTCACCGCGGCGGATCCCGACGATCGCGCCGCCTTCGACGCCCACATGGCGAAGATCCGCAGCACGCCCGGTGTCCACCTGCGCGCCATCACCCTCGACGGCCGTCTCGTCGGGAGCATCAGCAGCTTCGTCATGGACGGTGACACCGAGGTCACGTACTGGATCGAGAGGTCTTCCTGGGGTCGGGGCATCGCCGGCCGGGCACTCACGCTGCTCCTCGCGGCGGTCCCGGTCCGCCCGATCTTCGCGCGCGCGGCGAGCGACAACGCCGCCTCGCTGCGGGTGCTGCGCAGGGCGGGATTCACCCCTATCGGTACGGACGTGGGGTTCGCCAACGCCCGTGGCGCCGAGATCGAGGAGACGATCCTGCGCCTGGACGAGCCGGCGCCGTAATTCGGAGGCGGCGTCGATCTTGACTGGACATACTGCTCCCATGAAACTCGCCGAAGCTCTCGCGCTGCGCGCGGATGCGTCGCGCCGTGCCGAACAACTGCGCTCCCGCATCGCCGGCAGCGCCCGTTTCCAGGAGGGCGAGGCGCCGGCCGAGGACGCGACCGCCCTGCTCACCGAGGCGGGCGAGGTGCTCGACGAGCTGGAATCACTGATCCGGAGGATCAACCGCACCAACGCCGCCACCGTGGTCGACGGCGGCACGCTGACCGACGCGCTCGCCCGCCGGGACGTCCTGCGGCTGCGGCACAGCGTGATCACGTCCGCGGCCGATGCGGCGGCCGGTGAGGGTCAGCGCGGTTACCGGCAGCTGCGGTCCGAGCTGAAGATGATCCCGGCCCTGCCGGTCGCCGAGCTGCGGCGTCAGGCCGACGACCTGGCCCGGCAGATCCGGGAGGTGGACACGCTGATCCAGCGGACGAACTGGGAGGTCGACCTGCTCGACTGACAGGCGCGGAGCAGGTAGCCGACGTGGAGGCGTGCGCGAACCCGAGAGCCGGCGGGTAATCCGGCTCATGCCTGGCGCGCCGGGGGCAGGCGCGGGGGTTCGATTCCCCGACACACACCGCATGCCCAGCACACGGCACAGGTGACGGCGCACAGGGCACAGCACACCACCGGGCGCAGATCCACGACGGCGAGGGCGGGACAGGGGCACTCCGCGCCCCGGCTTCCGGTCGCTCAGGGCACCACGCCCCGGCTTCCGGTCGCTCAGGGCACCACGCCCCGGCTTCCGGTTGCTCAGGGCGCCACGCGGGCGACCGGAACATGCGCGACCGATGGCGTGTCAGCCGATGCGGGCGCAGCCGTCCTGCCTGCTCTGGATCCACGGTGTGCCGTGCAGGGCCACCGGCGCGACCGTCCGCATCTGCTCGTCCTCGGTCTCCGCAGTGATCGACGCGGCGAGATTCAGGGGCTCGTCAGCCGTGCAGTCGAACTCGACCGTCACGTCGACCGGCATCTCCGCGCCCGGCGCGATCTGGCGTTCCCTCTCCGCGCTGCGCACGGTGACGCCCGGCTGCCCGGCCCGGACGGCCATCACGTTGACCGGTGCCGGCCCGGCGTTCACGACCGTGACCTGGGCTTCGATGCGGACCCGCCGCCGCGCGCCGTCTGCCGTCACCATCCCGGGTTCCGCGAAGAGCAGCACCGAGACGGTCGAGCTCGCGGCCCGATCGGCCTCCTCCGCCGAGGAGGCCAAAGGCCGATACCACCGGAGGTACGCGGTGACGCCGCCCACCAGCACTCCGGCGAGGAAGGATCCGAGCACGACCAGGGCCAGCGCCCGCGTGCCGGTGAGCCGCCGCCTCGAGTCGCGCTGGGGCGGTTGGTCCAGATCTATCACCACGGCCGCAGCGTACCCATCGACGGCCACCGTTCGGATCAGAAGGTCGCCATGACGAACGACCCCGCCAGCACCAGCACGACACCGATCGCGACGCCCGTGACCTTGATCCCCAGCACCGGTCCGGACCGCGCCGACCGTGACATGACGACGATGGCGGCCGCGCTCAGCGCCATCCCGATGAGCATCATCGGCAACCCGAAGAGGAAGCCCATCGCGAGGAGCATGCCCCGCGTGTTGAGGCATTGGATCCCGCTGCAGCCGGGTGGCGCCCCCTCGGTGGAGAACGCCACGATCAGGTAGACCACCGCCACCCCGAGCCACCCGGCGACCGAGACCAGCAGCGCCCGGCTCCGCACCCGCCCGACATCGGGTCGCGCCTCCCCGCCGTCGAGGGAGGGCCGGCTCACGGGGTGGTGCGCGCTTCTCACGGGTACACCGATCGCGCGCTCATCATCCGGATCATGGCGGCGACCCTACGCCCCGGTTGTGCGCAACCCGTGGAGATCCCGGGCCCAACGGGTGCAGGGTTCGCCGCCCTCGCCGGGGTAATCACCTTGGTTCGAATCACGCCGAGCTTTGTACTTGCCCTGGGCACAAGCTCTGGGGAGGGCAAGCGCGGTGGCGGCCATCCTGGGAACCGCTCGCTACATGGCCCTAGTGTCGTCTGTCCGGAGTGGATCGCCGGCCCCGGCCTTGTCGTACCTGGATGTCAGGATGCGGACGTGGATGATGCATTGACCGTGTTGAGGCAGGAGTTCGAGGCAGCGGAGGGTAGTTTCCTGTTGCGCTTGCGAGGCGCCGACCTCGTCTGGGACCGGGCGGCTTTCAGCCGGCTGGAGCAGGCGATGCGGAAGGCCTGCAAGCAATACGAAGGCCATGATGGCCTGCCTCGCTGGATGGCGGAGGGGTTCTACTACGCGTCACACTTCGTGGCGGAGTGGACCAGTCACCCGAACTTTCCTCGCCCTGAGCCGGTGCAGTACTACGAGGACTGCCTGGAACGGCTGCGGGACCTCGCGGACTGGTTCTTCTACGGCTGGCACGCCTACCAGGAGCCGCACGTATGGCAAGACCTCTGAGGTCACGCCGAAGGCTTACGGTGAGCGCTCGTGAAGCTGCCGCGGCGGATGGCTTGGGCCGGTGGGCTTCGGCGACCTGCTCAGGAAAGCCAGGAACTCGGCGTTGAAGTGCTGCTCGTAGCAAGCATCCCCGGTGACGCGGTGTCGGCCGATAGGCGCACTGGCGTCCCTGGCGAGCCCCTGTGATGTTCGCGTCATCGCTCCCTCCAATATGGTCGATAGACCAGGAACAGGTAGCCGTCCGGGCGAGGCTGGCCGCCCGATCTGGTAGAGATAATGCGTCAATGCCACAACTCGAGGCGCATGAAATGCCGCTCCATAAGGTCTTCTGCAGCGACTACAGCTTTAGCATCCCTGATTATCAGCGCCCCTATGCGTGGCGTAAGGAACAGGCGCTGCAGTTACTGGACGATCTGAGCGAGGCGCTGGACCGCGACAGCACGGAGCCATACTTCCTCGGCTCCATCGTTCTCGTGAAGGACAAGCAGGAGCCGGCAGTTGAGGTCATCGACGGCCAGCAGCGGCTGACGACCTTGACCATTCTGCTCGCGGTCCTGCGGGATTTGGCCGACGATGATGAGGTTCGCTCAAGCCTTGGCCAGTTGATCTCCGAACCGGGTGACAAGATCCTGGGGTTGGAATCTCGGCCCCGTCTTGCGCTGCGGAAACGTGACCGCGCGTTCTTCGCGCATCACATCCAGCGCGCTGGGAGCGTGACGCATCTGCGGGCTCTCAAGGAAACGGCGGCCAATACCGATGCGCAGAGGGCCGTTCAGGAGAACGCAAATGCCCTGCACGGACGCCTCGCCCAATGGCAGCCTCACCGCCGCCTCGACCTCATGCGGATGTTGAGCAGGCGCACCTACCTGGTAGTCGTCAGTACCCCGGACTTGGCCAGCGCCCACCGTATCTTCAGCGTGATGAACGCCCGTGGGCTCGATCTGCTCCCCACTGACATCTTCAAATCGAACATCATTGGCAGTTTGCCACCTGGTGACTTAGATGCGTACGCCGAGAAGTGGGAGAGCGCTGAGGAGCTGGTGGGCCGTGAACTCTTCGCCGAGCTCTTCCAGCACATCAGGATGATCTTCGCCATGAAGCGCCCGGAGAGGGAGCTGCTCAAGGAGTTTCCCGAACAAGTTCTCGCTTCTTACCTACCGGGCAAGGGCGCCGACTTCATTGACGACGTGCTAACGCCGTATGCCGAGGCCTACGGTCAGATCCGAGACTTCGCTTACGCGGCGCCAGTTGGTGCAGAAAAGGTCAATAACTGGTTCCGGAGGCTGGCGCAGATCGACAACGGTGACTGGCTGCCGCCTGCTTTGTGGGCACTCCGCCGTCACGGTGATGATGCCGCATGGCTGGACGACTTCTTCAAGGCACTCGAACGGCTGGCGGCCAGCATGCTCATCCGCCGGGTCTACGCGACCCCGCGAGCCCAGCGCTACGCCGCACTGCTGCGAGAGCTCACTGATGGCGCGGGACTGGACGCACCGTCGCTAGCCCTGTCCGAAGCCGAGAAGGAGGAAGTCGCGCAAAAGTTGAACGGCGATCTCTATCTCCAGGAAAAGGTGCGGCGTTACGTGCTGCTGCGCCTCGACGAATTGCTTGCGCAGGCACCCGGCGTCACGTATGAGCATGCGCGGATCACCGTGGAGCACGTGCTGCCGCAGAACCCGGCACCCGCCTCCATGTGGAAGGTCAAGTTCACTGATGAGCAGCGGGAATACTGGACACATCGTATCGCCAACCTGGTGCTGTTGAACCGTACGAAGAACTCACAGGCACGGAACTTTGACTTCACGAAGAAGAAGTCGGCCTACTTCGCCGGGAAGAATGGCGTCGCCACGTTCGCGCTGACGAGCCAGGTCCTTCTTCAACCCCAATGGACTCCGGAGGTCCTGCGCGCGCGTCAATCCGCGCTTCTCAACGTGCTGAAGGAGGCGTGGTTGACGAATTGATCGCCTCTCGGGAACGGCTATGTGGCTACACCCATGACGGGTCTGGCCACATCCGGGGGGCGGGTGTAATGACGACGGGACAGCAATGTCTCGAGGATCTGTTCAGGGCGCTACGGCATGCGTCGCCCGCGTCCGCCACGTCATGCCGGCAGGCGTGACGCTGGCGTCACGGCCGCCGAGTCGGAACGCGCGGCGTCGATGACCGCCGCGAGGTCAGCAGGTGCGGGCGGGACGGTCTGAAGGGGCCGAGCTCGTCCCGGCCGCCCGGGCATCGACCGAATCGGTCAGTGTGGGAAGGCGCGGGGCGTACGGAAGGTGATGTCCTCGCGGAAGGCCTCGATCCGCGTCGCGACCTGGCGCATGCCGACGGTCTGCTCGATGCGGTCGAGGTAGAGGCATCGGCCGGCGAGCATGACCAGGTCGACCGTGAAGTACGCGGCCATCAGCGGGTTGACGAACAGCGTGCTCCCGGCCGTCCGGCGGGTGAACTGGACGTCACCGAAGTCGCCCCGGGTCGCCGCGGCGATCTGGCCCTGCACGATGCTGGGGCGCATCGGTGTGGCCCGGTGCGCGTCGGCGACGGCGTCGCGGTACAGCACGGCTTCCCGACCTGCACCGGGGATGGAGAGCATGCCCAGGTAGCCGCCGTCCCGGTCGAGCGCGGCCAGGTTCTCCAGCACCTGGCTGTGCACCACCCCGTGATAGGCGTCGATGCCGAAGCCGAGGCAGCTCACCAGCTTCACCGGCACGTCCAGACCGGCGACCGCGGCCAGGCTGGTGATGTCCTCCGCGGGCGTGCCCAGGCCGGACTCGTCGCCGCGCATCAGGATGTCGGTGCCGCCGTCGATCAGCACGATCGCGTCGATGCCGAGTTCGCCCGCCAGATGCCGGTACGCGGCCCGCAGCGGCTGCACGCCGGTGCGCGCGAAGGCGTACACCGTCGCCGGTAGGTCGTGGGCGGCCAGCCAGCGGGCGAGGGTCCGTTCCGGGAAGTACTCCTCCGGCCCGGCGGTCTCCGGGCGGACGACCGCCACATCGGGCGCCGTCCACACGTTGAGATCGAGCATCTCCAGTGGGGTGAACGACAGATTCGCCAGGTGAACCGTGACGCCGCGGTTCCACAGAGCGATGGCCAGCGGCAGTGCCGCGTACACGTCGAAGCCGCCGCCGGCCCCGGCGAGCAGCACGCTGCGTGCGCCGTGCAGGGCCGCGAACAGCGGTGGTGTGTCCAGCGGGCTCGACGCCGGCGGGGTGGAAGCCACTATCGGGCCCATTTGGTGACGGCGTGGAAGCCGTCTGCCTGGCGCATCCAGAAGTAGCCGTACGCCGGGGTGCTGCCCAGGTACGAGCCGATCTGGGTGAGCAGCGCCCGGGTGCCCTCGCGGTCCCGGTCGGACAGGTGATTGGCGAGCGCGAGCCAGTGCCGCAGGGTGATGCCGCGGCCGGTCAGGCGGGGTTCGCCGGCCGCCCGCCACTTGGTCGCGCACCAGGTGATCTCCTCGATCACCTCGGGGCGGTGGAAGTACTCCTTCTTCGCGGCCAGCGACTCGGCGCGGGTCTCGAAGCCGAACTCGCGTAAGGCGTACTCGAAATGGGCGAGCAGCGGCAGCAGGACCACCGACGCCCCGGCCGGCGCCGCCGTGGCCGGGCCACGGGCGGCCACGAACATCTCCTCGTGCGAGCCGTACCACTTCTGGCAGAGGAAGGTCACCGCCGTGAGATGGGCTTCGAAATGGTGCGGGTCCCGGGCGACCGCCTCACCCAGGGCGACCGGGAAGTCGTCGCGGTGCTGGTACCCGTTGGCGAGCATCGAGTCCATCCGCAGCACCCAGGGATAGGGGTCCTCGGGGTTGAGCGTGACGGCCCGTTCACTGGCGTCGGCGGCCAGGGCGGCCAGCCGGTGGAACTCCTGGAACTGCTCCGGGGTGGTGTTGCGCGCCGACGCCGCGCCGCGGGCCCGGCCGGCCAGTTCCAGCAGCCCTTCGGCCCGCAGGATGGCGACGGTGGGGTCGCCCGGGATCGCCGTCTCCCAGGCGTCCACCCACTGCGGGGCGTGCCCGGCCGCGATGCCGAGAACCGCGAGCCGCCGGCTGCGTAACTCCCAGTCACGGCCGGTCGCGTGCATGAGCTGTGAGGCCGCGTTCCAGTCACCGGAGGTCGCCCGGCTACGGGCGTCACGCAGCTGGAGATCGGCCTGCGCGTAGTCGGTGTCGGGGGTGAAGGTTCTGCGGAAGCGTCCGAACATCCGGTGATGCTAGAGCGGGCGCCATTCGCCGAGATCACTGGCCCGGCCGGTGCGGAGAAAGGCGCGCACCAGGTCCCACGCGCGGTGAACCGCGAGCACCACCTCGCCGTCGACCAGGCCCGGCTCGCGTCCGCCGCCGTGGACCGATCGTCCTCGGGCGTCAGGTCGGGGATCACCACGGCCGCTATGGCGGCTCCGGCAGGGCCGCTATGGCGGCTCCGGCAGGGCCGCTATGACGCCTCCGGCAAGGCCGCTATGACGGCGTCGAACGCCTCCGCGTCGCATCGGCCGGCCCTCGGCGGCGGCAGCTCCGCGGGCAGTCCGGCAGGGGGCAGCTCCCACACGACGTGAGCGGCGCCGGCGCGTTCCACCGCCCGGTACCACTCCCGCAGCGGCCCGGCCAGCCGGACATGGAGGTCGAAGTTGCGGCGCCGGCGCGTGGGGTCGGCATCGCGGCGCCGGCGCAGCTCGTCCTCCGGCGGCGCAGAGACCAGGACCAGGTCGGCGAATCCGAGCCGGCCCGCCGCCACGGCGGTGCGGTGCGCGTCCACCTCGGCCCGCCAGTGCGGCCACGACAGCTCCCCGATCCGGGCGAGCGACCAGGCGTAGTGCAGCTTCAGCGGGTCGTCGTCGCAGACCGCCAGGCCGCTGCGGCGCTCCTGGCGTTCGGCCTGCCGCCACCGCCGGGCGCCGGCCTCGCACCAGAACGCCGCCTGGCCGGCGGGGTCCGGCCCGGGCGTCTCGCCGGGGTCCGGAACGTGCTCGGGCACGGTGTCGTCCGGGACGTGCCGGCGGCACCACGTCGTCTTCCCGGCGGCGCTCGGGCCGGTCACCACCACGATCACGTCACCGTTCTACCGCCACACCGCAAGACCAGGGGGTACGGGGTGAACCCGCCCGTTGGGCGCACGGGCGCTCGTGTGGTTTCCTTTGACACGGGCGACGGGTTCTCCGGCGTACCCGTCGTTGTGGTGGCGCAGCGCTAGGTAACAGGTGTCGGATGACTACTCTGACAGCACACTTCGACGTACCCATCGGCCCGGATTCACCCCGGACCGCACGGAAAGCCGTGGTCAGCGTGCTCCAGGTCTGGGGTTACGCCGACGAAGGCTGGGCGGCCGACGTCGCCGTGGTGGTCAGCGAGCTGGTGACGAACGCCGTGCAGCACGGCGCGGGGTCGGTGGTGCTCGAGATCGAGGCGTACGGCGATCAGGTGATCGTCTCCGTGGCGGACGGGTCCTCGGTGGTTCCCCGCAGACGGGAGCCGGACGGCCGGGGCGGGCGCGGGCTGGCGCTGATCGAGGCGCTGACCCGGCGCTGGCACGTCGAGGAGCACCAGGGCGGCAAGCGGGTCCGCGCCGAGATACAGGGCTACCCGGATCCCTGGGGTCCCGCCACGGAGACCGGCAGCGGCAGGGAGCACCCGTGAAGATCACTTCGCAGTACGCCGACGGTGTGACGCGGTTGCTGGTCTCCGGCGAACTGGACATGTCCACGGCCCCGGACCTGCACGATCACGTGGCAGCGGCGCTGGCCGGGGCCGAACCCCGTACCCTCGTGATCGATGCTGTTGATCTTGACTTTTGCGACTCGTCGGGCATCCAGGCGCTCGTGCAGACCCATCGGCGGGTCACCCAGCGAGGCATCGCGTTCCGGCTCACCAACGCACACGGCGTGACCCGCCGGACGCTGCAGCTCACCGGCGTGCTGGACGTCCTCACCGGCGGGCCCGGCGACGGAGAGCGGATCAGGTGATCGCCCTGATCACGCCCCGGACGTGACCACGTCGCCGGGGAAGGAATGCATGCCGATGGCGCCGAGCAGGGCCAGCGTGCGCGCGTCGGGCGATCCCGGGTCGGCCGTGTAGACGACGATCCGCAGATCACTGCCTTCGACGGTGAGGACGTCGCAGTCGAGGGTGAGCTGACCGACCTGCGGATGCCGGATCGTCTTCCGGGTCGAGGCATGCCGTGCCACCGCGCCGCGCTGCCACAGCTCCGCGAACCGCGGGCTGGATTGCCGCAGCTCAGCGATGAGAGCCCGCAGGTTCCGGTCATGGCGATGACGCCCCGCCGCGGCGCGCAGGTCGGCGACGGCGGCGGCCTCGAAGGCGGCGTCCGTCTCCGGCGTGGAGACCACCCGGGACGCCACGCCGGTGAAGTGACGCCACAGCAGGTTGCGCCGCCGCCCCGATTCGCCGTTCAGGTCGCCGAGCAGCGCCGCGCAGAGCGGGTTGAGGGCCACCAGCTGCCACGCCGCGTCGAGAACCATGACCGGGACGTCACCGAGCCGGTCGAGCATGCGCTGGACGCCGGGCGTGAGATGCCGGTTCACCCCGGCGGACCGCGGATTGGCGTGCCCAGCGAGCTGGAAGAGGTGGGCGTTCTCGTCGTCGCTGAGCCGCAGGGCCCGGCCGAGGGACTCCAGCACCGAGGGTGACGGGTTGCCGGCCCGGCCCTGCTCGAGACGCGCCAGGTAGTCGACGGACAGGCCGGCGAGATGCGCCACCTCCTCGCGGCGCAGGCCGGGGGCTCGCCGCAGGGCGCCGCTGGGCAGGCCGGCGCTCGCCGGGGTGAGGCGGTCGCGCCAGGCGCGCAGGCAGCGCGCCATCTCGTGGTGACTCATGCGCCCATGGTCGCGTATCCGCGGCCGATCAGGGTCGCCCTGTCAGTCCTAGGCAGAAGCGGTCTCTCGTGCTCCGAGCCGGTCCGCGGCACGGTGGTGATCACGCCTCCAGGGCTCCTGGAGAGAACGACATCGTGGAGATCGACATGACAGTCAACCCCAACCACCACCCGGCCCCGATCACCATCGAGGGCCGCCGTCTGCAGGGCCGCGTCATCCTGATCACCGGTGCGTCCGCCGGCATGGGCGCGGCCGCCACCCGGCGCTTCGCCGCCGAGGGCGCGCACGTCATCGCCGGGGCCCGGCGCACCGACCGGCTGGCGGAGCTGGCCGCCGAGCTGTCCACCGGCGACAACGAGGTGGTCGCCGTGCCCCTCGACGTCACCGACGAAGCCTCGGTGGAGGCGGCGGTCGCGCTGGCCGTCACGCGGTTCGGCCGGCTCGACGGCGCACTCAACGCGGCCGGTGTCACCAGCGACGGCACGCCGGTTCACCAGAAGGCCACCGCGACGTACGACCGGGTCATGGACATCAACGCCAAGGGCGTGTTCCTGTCGATGAAGCACGAGATCCCGGCGATGCTGGCGGCAGGCGGAGGGTCGATCGTCAACGTGTCGTCGATCGGCGGCATGGTCGGCGTGGCGGGCATCTCCGAGTACGTGGCCTCGAAGTGGGCCGTCAACGGCCTCACCAAGAGCGCGGCGCTGGAACTGGCGCCGTTCGGCGTCCGGGTCAACGCGCTGGCTCCCGGCTCCACGCGTACGGAGATGTGGGACCAGCTGCCCGTCGACTTCCAGATGCACCTCGCGGCGATGGCGCCGATGAACCAGATCGCGCTGCCCGACGACATGGCGCGGGCCGCGCTGTTCCTGCTCTCCGACGAGAGCCGCTGGACCACGGGTGCGGTGCTGCCCGCCGAGGGAGGCCATCACGTCGGGCGGTGATCGCCCGGTCCCCGGCTGATCCGGTCGACCGCTGCCTTCGCCTCGGCCAGGCTCGCCCCGGTGCGCTGCCGGTACCGCTTGATCGCGGCCACGCCGCCGCTGCGCGCGAGCTCCTGAGCGATCTCGGCGCGCAGCGTCTCGGGATCGACCGGCGGGAGCGGGGCGGCGGCCGCGCGGCGGCGCCGGAGGGCGGCGGCCGCGAGGAGCAGGAGCACGCCGGCGACACCGACGGCGACGGCAACAGTGATCATCGGGTACCCCGTTCGGTCAGCAGCGCCGTGGTCAGCGCCTCGGTGGCCCAGGTCTCGGACTCGTCGAGCGACCAACCCAGGTCGTCGGTGCGGATGAAGTAGGCGGCGTTGCACAGGTGCAGCCACAGGATGTCGGCTGCTCGGGCGGCGTCCACGCCGTCGCGCAGACCGCCCAGGGCGGCGAGCCGGTCGGCGGCCAGCCGGAAACCGCCGCGCATGCTGTCGTGCGCGATGTCCAGGGTTTCCCGCACGCCCGGCTCGCGCGGGGCGGCGGCGACGACCTGCCGCATCAGCGCCGACCACTGCTCGAAGGTGGCCCGCGTCGCGTGCGCGATGAAGCGGAGCAGCTCCGCCGGGTCGGTGATCGCCTCGATCCGGGCGATGACCTGTGCGACGTCCTGGCCCGCGGTGCCGTCCGCGATCAGGGTGCGGAGCAGGCCGTTCTTGCCGCCGCCGACCGCGTAGACGGTGGCGGGCGCGACCCGGGCCACCGCCGCGATCTCCTCGACGCGGGTCTCGAAGTAGCCCTGGGACACGAACAGGTCCCGCGCGGCTTCCAGGATCGCCTGGCGGGTCAGTTGGGCGTATTCGGCTCTTCGCCCGCGAGGGTCGGAAGTCCGGGGGCCGGAGGTTCGGGGGCCGGAAATCATGTGGTGATCATAGCTGCTACTTTTCATCAGAGTCAGCTCTACCGAATAGAGTCGACAGTGATGACTAGGGAGTTCCTCATGCGAGCGGTGTGGCTGACGGCCTTCGGGCCCCCGTCCTTGCTTCAGGTTCGGGACAGGCCGGATCCGGTCGCCGGCCCGGGGGAGGTGCTGATCGCGGTCGAGTTCGCCGGCATCACCTGGATCGAGACGATGTTCCGGGCGACCGGCTTCGGCCCGTTCCCGGCGCCGCCGATGATCCCCGGCAACGGGGTCGCGGGCACCGTGCTGGCGGCCGGCTCGGCGGACGTGCGGCACCTGGTCGGCAGGAGAGTGGTGACCGGCACCGGCGGCTCCGGTGGCTATGCCGAGCTGGTCGCCGTGGACGCCGGGCAGGTGATCGAGGTGCCGGCGGGCGTCGCGACCGAGGACGCCGCCGCGCTGCTGGCCGACGGGCGGACCGCGCTCATGATCATGGAGGCGGCGGCGGTCCGGTCGGGCGACCGGGTGCTGATCGAGGCGGCCGCCGGAGGCGTCGGGTCGCTGCTGGTGCAACGGGCCGTGGCCGCCGGCGCCGAGGTGGTGGCGGTCGCCGGGACGGCCCGCAAGCTGGAGGTGGCGCGCGGGCTGGGTGCCCGGCACACCGTCGACTACCTCGAGCCGGGCTGGCCGGAAGCGGTCCGCGCGGCCGCAGGGGAGGTCGACGTCGTGCTGGACGGTGTCGGCGGCGCCGTCGCCGAGACCGCGTTCGACCTGCTCGTCACGGGCGGCCGGATGATCAGTTTCGGATTCAGCGGGTCGACCGGGTGGCCGGACATCTCGGACGAGGCGGCCGAGCAGCGCGGTATCCGGATGCAACGCGGCGTCTTCGCGTCGCCCGAGGATCAGCGCCGGCACACCGTGGCGGCACTCGACCTGGCCGCGGCGGGCGCCCTGCGAGCCGTCGTCGGCCAGCGGTTCCCGCTCGAACAGGCCGCGCAGGCGCACGCCGCGATGGAGTCCCGCGCCGCTGTCGGCAAAACCCTACTGAAGGCCTGAGGAAATCATGCGAATCCTGTTCACCAGCGTGCCCGCTTTCGGCCACCTGCTTCCGATGCTGCCCCTGGCTCGCGCCGCCGTCCGTGCCGGTCACGAGGTGGCGCTGCTGACCCACCCGTCCCTGCGCGACGCGGCGCCGGACCTGACCCTGCTCCCGGCCGGCCCGAGCATGCCCGAGACACTGGCCGACGTGACCGGCCGGACCAGTCTGGACGCCCTGCAGGACATGGCCCGGGGCGCCGTCGAGTTCTTCGTCGAGTCCCGGTTGAACCTGGGCGCCACCGAGGCGCTCGCCGCCGCGGCCACCTTCGCGCCGGACCTCGTCGTCGCCGACATGGTCGATTTCGTCGGGCAGCTCGTCGCGGCCGCCCGCGGCGTCCCCTTCGCCGTCCACGGCTCGACCCTCCCGCTCGCCGAGCCCCTGCACCGTGCCTTCGAGCAGGAGATCAACACCAGATTCACCGGGTACGGGGTGACCCGCACCCCGCCGGTGGCCTTCGTCGACCCGTGGCCGGACAGCCTGCTGCGCCCCACCGACAGCTTCCCGGTCCGGAGGATCGCGATCCGCCCGGAACCGCACACCGCCGGCGGCCCGGCCTGGACCCCGCCGCGGTTCCCCGGCCCCGGCGCCCGGCCGACCGTGCTGGTCACACTCGGGACCGTTGTCGAGGACGCGGACGCCCTCGCCGCCGTCGTGGCCGCGCTGCGCCGGCTGGACGTGAACATCCTCGTCGCCCCGTTCCACGGGGACGAGGCGTCCACCGGTGACCGGGTGTGCACGGCGGGGTTCGTACCCATGAAGCAGCTCCTCACGACCGCCGACGTCGTCGTGTCCGCGGCCGGCGCCGGCACCGTCCTGTCCGTGCTGAGCGCCGGGCTGCCGATGGTGCTGTTCCCGATGGGCCTGGACAAGCCGGTCAACGCCGAGCGCGCGGCCGCCGCCGGCGCGGCCCTGGTCGTCACCGAGCCGGCGGACATCGCCACCGCTGTCGAGAAGGTCCTCGCCGACCCGTCCTACCGCACCGCGTCCGCGGCCGTGGCGGCCGAGATCGCCGGGCGCGCGGCACCCGGTGACGTCCTGGAGCAGCTCCTGGCCCTGCGCTGAGCGTCCGGGGCGGGGCTCAGCCGCGTGGTGTCAGCGGAAGGCCGCCTTCGGCCCTGCGCTGAGCGTCGGGGGCGGGGACTAGATTGTCCTGATGGGTTCCCTTGACGAGGTCGCGAAGCGTGACGGCTGGCGCTGCTGGGTGTGTGACGAGCCGGTCGATCCGGACATGTCCGTGAACGATCCGCGGGGGCCGAGCGTCGACAGCCGTACCGCGGACCGCAAAGCCAAGATCGCTGAGCGCCTCGCGCATCGGGCCTGCAACACCCGCAAGGGCGCGGTCAAGGTGGTCATCGCGTGGCCGGAGCGGCTCAACGTGGTGGAGCCAGCGCCGCTGATCACCGTGGCGGAGCGGCTCGAGCGCAAGGGCGGTCGTGAGCTGGTGGCCCGCTGCCCGAGCAAGAGGGACGCTCAGGAGGCCGCGGACTGGCTGGTCGACCGCTTCTCCCGGCTGGTCCCGGGTCTGCCGGTGACCGCCACCGTCGACGCGGGCGGCGGCCAGTTCCTGGTCGCCCTCTCCACCGGCCGCCGCTGATCCCCGCCGGATCGACGTGGCTGCTCGGTTCGTGTGCTTCCATCCCTGCCCTGGCGTTGATGGATCGCCACGCAGGCGTTGCGTGTGACCTCGTCCCCGCGGTGCCGGCGTTGCGTGTGGCCTCATCCACGCTGCCACGGCCGCACCGCCGCGGGTCCGGCGCCCGCGGAGTGGGAATGCGAGCGAACCGGTTTGCGGCGGCGGGGCAGCATCGGGTCCATGAAGGTGCATGAACGAATCGACGGGCGCCTGCGGGCGTTCATCGAAGCCCAGCCGATGTTCTTCGTCGCCACCGCCCCGACCGGGCCCGGCGGGCATGTCAACGTCTCGCCGAAGGGGATGGGCGGCACGTTCGCGGTGCTCGGTGAGCATCGGGTCGCCTACCTGGACTATCACGGCAGCGGCGCGGAGACGACGGCTCACCTGAGCGAGAACGGGCGGATCACCCTGATGTTCTGCGCGTTCCAGGGCCCGCCGAACATCGTCCGGCTGCACGGCCGGGGCCGGGCCGTGCCGGTGACCGAGCCGGAGTTCCCGGAGCTGCTGCGCCTGTTCGGCGCGGCGCCGGACACCCACGGCGTCCGGTCGGTGATCGACGTCGCCGTCGACCGGGTCAGCGACTCCTGCGGGTACGCGGTGCCGTTGATGTCCTACGAGGGCGACCGGGACCTGCTGCTGCGCTCTCACGGCCGGCGCACCGACGCCGACCTGGCCGAGTACCGCAGGGTGAAGAACGGTCACAGCATCGACGGCCGTCCCGTCTTCGCCGAGGCGGCGGCCACGGACGGCTGACCTGAGGCCGCGCGGGTCAGCCGTCCACCCGGTACCGGGCGAAGATCGTGCCTTTCGAGAACGTGCGCTGGTCGATCAGGGTCAGGTCGCGGCGGACTCCGCCCTGCAGCGCCCGCGTGCCACCGCCGACGATCACCGGGCAGATGAGCAGGCCGACCTCGTCGATCAGGCCCGCGCGGTAGGCCTCGCCGGCCAGGGTTGCGCCGCCGATCGCCAGGTCCCGGGTGGACGACTCCTTCAGGGCGCGCACCGCCTCCGGGTCGAAGGTGGGCTCGATGCGGGTGCGGGCGGTCCGCGGCTCGGTCAGCGTCGACGAGTACACGATCTTGTCGGAGGACCGCCAGATCTCGCTGTAGTCGAGGACGTAGTCGGGGGCGGCCGGGTCCTCGTGGGCGGTCTCCCAGAAGGACATCACCTCGTAGAGCCGCCGCCCGTACAGGTGGGTGCCGATCTCCCTGTCCAGGTCGTTCATGAAGCGGTGCACCTCTTCGATCGGCTCGGCCCAGCCGAACTTGCCGTTCTCGTCGTTGACCCGCCCGTCGAGGGACACGATGTCGATGTTGATCAGCTTGGCCATCGGTATGCCTCCGCATCCGGTTGCAATTTGCAACCAGTAAGCAGCCTAAGTGGACCGATTGCGGAGCGCAACCGGTGGATCAGGCGGCGCGGACGCGGAACTCGTGGACCGGGCGCCAGCGATCGTGCAGCGTTGTGATCAGGGAGATCATCGTCAGGAAGAACAGCGTCTCGTAGCCGTCGATGCGCAGCCCGAGCAGCGCGTTGGCGACGACGGACAGCACGATGTTGAGCACCAGCCGGGCGGCGAAGGCGAGCGCCGTGGAACGGATGGTCCAGCTGCGCCGGGCGACGGCCAGGGAGATCGCCGCATTGAGTACGACCGTGACGCCCACGCCGAGGAACAACTCACCCGTGCTCCCGGTGAAGTCCGGCAGCATCTGCCCGAAGACGCAGCAGATCAGTCCGAGCAGCAGCGCCTTCTCGGCGGTGTTCCAGGACAGGACCCGGTCGTTGCGGATGCGCCAGGCGCTCTGCTCGTGCGGCTCGTCGATCTGCTCGGGCAGCGGCTCGGGGCGGAACCGCCATCCCCAGTCGGCGGGCCGCAGCCGGGGCCGGAGCAGCCGCTGGAACGTGACCGCGAGACCGGCGACCAGGGCGACGATCAGCCCGAGGATCCACCGGTGTGCGGCTATCTCGTCGGTGAGGTCGAGCTGGGCGACGTGCAGCCACCACTCCTGCGGCAGCTTCACCACCACCCAGATGATGCCGGCGAGACTCAGCCACCAGGTGGTCAGCACGGTGACCGGCGACCAGCGGGACCGGATGGTCTCGTACCCGATGAAGAAGTATTCGAAGACGTTGGGGAAGACCAGCAGCAGCCAGCGCGCCTGCGTCAGCTCGAAGATCAGAGCGCCGGCGAGCCGGTAGAAGAACAGGAACCGGGAGATCCGGAACGCCGCCTCGCTGGTCCAGTTCCGCAGCGTCGACAGGTAGGCGATCGCCAGGTAGTAGACGTCCATCGCCTTGTCGTAGGACTGGTAACCGGGAGGGTCGTACCCGAAGGTCTGGAAGATGGTCTGATCGACGCCGTCCAGGACGAGGCAGGCGATCACGGCCGGCAGCGGGAAGTACGGGATGGCCAGCGGCAGCAGGAAACGCGCCGCGACGACGGCGAGGAAGACCACGGCGACGCCGGCGCTCATGATCATCATCCTCGCACGACGCCCGCGGAGGGTCAGCCGGGATCGGACTCGTGCCCGGCCGGGTGGGTGCGCAGCAGCCCGTCGTAGGCCCGCGCGGCGGTGATCTCGCCGGTGACCACCCGGTGGATCGTGCGGGTGATCGGCATCGCCAGCCCGTGCCGGTCGGCCAGCCGGACCGCGGCGTGCACCGTCTTGACCCCCTCGGCGACCTGTCCCATCTCGGCGAGGATGTCGTCCAGGCCGCGCCCTCGGCCGAGCTGCTCGCCGACGTGCCGGTTGCGGCTGTGCGGGCTGATGCACGTCGCCACCAGATCGCCCATCCCGGCCAGCCCGGCGAGCGTGGTCGGCTCGCCGCCCATCGCGACCGCCAGGGTGGTCAGCTCGGCCAGACCACGCGAGATCACCCCGGCCCGGGTGTTGTCGCCGACGCCCAGGCCCTGCGCGATGCCGGTGGCGATCGCCACGACGTTCTTCAGCGCCCCGCCGACCTCGCAGCCGATCACGTCGTGGTTGGTGTAGACGCGTAGCAGCCCGCGCCGGAACACCCGCTGGATCTCGGTCGCGACGGTCAGGTCCTCGGTCGCGATCACGGTGGCCGCGGCCATCCCCGCCATGATCTCCTTGGCCAGGTTCGGGCCGGTCAGCGCGGCGGCCGGGTGTCCCGGCAGTACCTCCTTGATCACCTCGGTCATCCGGGAGAGCGAGTCCCGTTCCAGACCCTTGCTGAGGCTCACGACCGGGATCCACGGGTGCAGATCCGGGCGGACCAGCTCCAGCGTGGTGCGGAACGCCCCGGTCGGCACGCCGACGACCAGCAGCTCGGCGTGGGCCGCCGCCTCGGCCAGGTCCGCTGTCGCGCGCAGCCGGTCCGGTAGCGGGAAGCCCGCCAGGTACCGCTCGTTGGTGTGCTTCGCGTTGATCTCGTCGGCGGTGGCCGGGTTGCGCGCCCAGATCAGCGACTCATGATCGCGGCGGGTCAGCACGGACGCCACCGTGGTTCCCCAGGAGCCGGCGCCCAGCACGGTGATTCGCACCATCAACCTCCACGGGTACGCAGGGATCACGCCCGCCGAGCACTCATCCGGACGGGGTGATCCGGCAGCGCCGGCGCGATGCCAGGCTGCCGGGCATGAGGAGCATCCCATGACCGAGCCGGAACCGGGGGCATGCTGCTCGCCGGCACGCGCGGGAGGTGCGTCGGCCGTACCGCGGACCGTGGTTCTGACACCCGGCCGGCCGGACACCGGGGACATGATCGAACTCGGCGGCGGGCGTTTCCTGATGGGGACCGATGACGCGGACGGCTTCCCGGCCGACGGCGAGGGGCCGGTGCGCGCGGTCACCGTCAGCCCGTTCCGGATCGCCCCGGTCGCGGTGACGAACGCGCGGTTCGCCGAGTTCGTCGCCGACACCGGGTACGCGACCGAGGCGGAGCGGGCCGGCTGGTCGTTCGTCTTCGCCGGCCTGCTGCCCGACGACTTCCCGCCCACCCGCGGGGTGCGGGCGGCGCCGTGGTGGCGGCAGGTGGAAGGCGCCGACTGGCGGCATCCCGAAGGCCCGCAGTCGGCCGTCGGCGATCGGGCGGACCATCCGGTGGTGCACGTGGCGCACACCGACGCCGTCGCCTACTGCCGCTGGGCCGGCGTGCGGCTGCCGACCGAGGCGGAGTGGGAGTTCGCCGCCCGCGGTGGCCTGGAGCAGGCGCGGTTCCCGTGGGGGGACGAGCCGCCGCAGGGCCGGTGCAACATCTGGGAGGGTACGTTCCCCGGCCGCCACACGGGTTCGCCCGGAACGGCGCCGGTACGGTCGTACCAGCCGAACGGGTACGGCCTGTACGACATGGCCGGCAACGTGTGGGAGTGGTGCTCGGACTGGTTCAGCCCGGCGTACCACCGGGACGGGCCGCGCGCCGACCCGGCCGGCCCGCCGACCGGCACGGCCAGGGTGATCCGCGGTGGCTCGTACCTGTGCCACGAGTCCTACTGCAACCGTTACCGGGTGGCCGCCCGCAACCAGAACACCCCGGACAGCTCCACCGGCAACACCGGCTTCCGGGTGGCTCAGCCCTTCGTCTCGATCTCTGCGCGCATGTCCGGGAAATCGCCCTTCACGTCGACCGCGGTCTCGTAGAAGAACAGGAACATGCCGACGCTGCCCTCGTCGGCCCAGCCGCAGAGCGCCACGTTCTCCTTGCCGATGACGCTGTCGCCGCACTGCGCCACACCGCCGAGCGCGCCCGTGCTGGCGGGGGAGACCCCGGTGAGCTGGCTCTCCCCGCTGAACGACTGGAACATCGTGTCGAGCATCCCCTGCGGGTCGTCGATGTCGACCTCGGCCGCGAGCGCGGCGATCAGCTTCTTCTCGCCCAGCGCGCCGTAGGCGGCGCCGAACGCGTTGTCCGCGCCCGGATAGCCCTCCACCTCCTTCTCCAGGTCCCGGGTGAGCGAGGACAGCTCCTCCGCCTCGATCTTGTCGTGGCCGTTCAGCGTGTCCGGCTCGCTGATCGTGATCGTGTCCTCGGGGCGGGCCACCGACGCGCTCGGGGCGGCGCTCTCCACCGACGGGCTCGGGGCGGTGCTCTCCCGCTGCGCCGTGCCGTCCTTGCTGTTCAGCTTCTTGCCGGCCAGATAGGAGACGGTGCCGCCGCCGACGAGCAGGACCAGCGCGATCGCCACCGACAGCAGGACGATCGCCGCGGTCCGCGACCGGGCCGGCGGAGGCGGGGGCGGCGGGACCGGCGCCATCGGGTACGTCGGCGGAAGGTAACCGGGATGAGCCGGGCCGGCTTGATGCGGACCGGCCTGATGCGGGCCGGGCTGGGCGCCGGGCCGGCCGTAGTCGGGCTGTTCGAAGAGCGGCTGCGTGTGCTGCGGCGTCTCGAAGGGGTCGACAGGCGGCGGGTATGTCATCGACGCTCCAGTGGTCGAACTGTCTGTGGATACTAGCGACGGCCCCGCACCGGACCGACATCGAGGAGCGCACCCCATGGCACGAGTCATCATGCAAGCGGTGGTTTCGGTGGACGGATACATCGCGTATCCCGACGATTCGGTCGGGCCGCTCTTCGACTGGTACGGCAACGGCGACGTGACGATTCACGCGAACGAGAAATGGTCCTTCCGGGTGAGCCGCGCCTCCGCCGATTACGTGACGCCGTTCTGGGACGCGATCCGCTGCACGGTGATCGGCCGTCACCTGTTCGACATCACCGACGGCTGGCAGGGTGTCCCGGCCGCGGGGGAGCACGTGGTCGTCGTCACCCACCGGCCGCTGCCCGAGGAGTGGCTGGCCCGATTCCCCGACGCCCCGTTCCACCCCGCCGGCTCGGTCGAGGCCGCCATCGAGCTCGCGGCGGAGCTCGCCCGGGACGGCCTGGTCTGCGTGCCCGCCGGCGACGTCGGCGGCCAGGTGTTCGCGGCGGGCCTGGTCGACGAGGTGGCGATGGACGTCGCCCCGGTGGTCCTCGGCGAGGGGGTGCGCTTCTTCGGCAGCCACACCGGCACGGTGCTGCTCGACGACCCGGACACGGTGGTCCAGGGCGACCGCGTCCTGCACCTGCACTACACCGTCAAGCGGTGACCGGCGTCGTGGTCCGGTGCAGTACTTAGGCAGACGGCGGCGGCTGACAACGGCGGCAGACTCGTGGCTCGGGGAGCGCCCGGTCGGTCCGGGGCGTGTTGTCTGAGGAGAGTTCGTCGTGACGTTGATCGGCCGGGAGCGTGAGCTGGCTGACATCGCCGCCGTCGTCGATGCCGCTGAGCGGGGACCGTCCGCCATGCTCGTGCACGGTGACGCCGGCATCGGCAAGACCGCTCTGCTGAACGCCGCCACCGCGCGCGCCCGCCGCCGTGGCCACCGGGCTCTGACGCTCGGCGTCACCGGGAAACGGCCGTTCGCGCTGGTGCAGGCGCTGCTCGATCCGCGATGCGGGGGACCCGCCGATCTGCCGCGCCCGCTGCGGGAGCCGCTCGCGGTGCTCTGGGCGCCCGCGCCGCCCGGTGACCTCGCGGATGCGCCGGCCGTGGTCAGCGCGGTGCTGCTCGCCCTCGAGGAGCTGTCCCGTGACTGCCCGATCCTGATCCTGGTCGACGACGCTGACCGGGTCGACGGCGAGTCGCTGCGGCTGCTCGGGCACGTGGTGGCGCACGGCTCCGGGGAGCGTGTCGCGCTGCTGCTGGCCGTGCGCGACGACAGGCTGGCGGGAGTGACCGCGCCCGGTGTGCGCCGCTACCGGATCCGGCCGCTCGCCGAGCAGGCCGCCGCCCGGCTGCTCGACGCCCTGCCGGTGACCGTGCCGGCCCGGCGGCGGCTGGACGTGCTGCGCCGGGCACGGGGCAACCCGCTGGCCCTGCGGGTGTTCGCCGGCGCGGGTGAGCCGATCCCGGCGGAGTTCGCCGATCGGGTTCGGGGCCTTCCGGCCGCGACCCGCTGGCTGTTGCTGCACGCGGCGCTCACCGAGGACGCCGAGCAGATCGGGATGCTCACCGCGGTGGCCGAGGGTGCCGGGGACCTGCGGGACTGGGCGCCGGCCGAGAGGGCCGGGCTGATCACCGTACGGGATGGGCGGGTGCACTTCCCGAATCCGTTCGTGCGGGCGGCGTGGGCGGCCGGTCGTGGCCCGAACGACGTGGTGCGGGCCCATCGGGCGCTGGCCGCGGCGACCGGGCGGGTCCTGCACCTGGCCGAGTCGAGCACCGGACCGGACGAGGCCGTCGCCGCCACGCTGATCGAGGCCGCCGACGCCGCCGTGGCCCGGACCGACTACTTCGCGGCGGCCGACGCGCTGCAGGCGGCGGCCGAGCGCAGCGTGCGGGACACCGACGCGGCCCGCCGGTACGCGCGGGCCGTCTACGCCGCCTACCGCAGCGGCCACCCCGGCTGGGCGATCGAACTGTACGAGCGGGTCACCCGGACCGCCGCCGACCCGGACTCGGCCGGCGCGGCGGCCAGCGGCGCCGCGTTCTCGCTGTTGCAGCTGGCCGAGCCGTGGCAGGCCTTCGAGGTCGCCTCCCGGGCGCTGCTGCGCAGGCCGGACGACGACCGGCTGGTGCTGTCGGCGGTGTTCGCCGCCGCGTCGGCCGCCTTGCAGTCCGGCGCCGCCGCACACCGCGGGCAGCTTCTCGGGCTGCTGGCGCTGATCGAGGAGCGGGACGGCGACGGCGGGCCCGCCGAGGCGCCGCAGCCGATGATGCCGCCGCTGGACGACGCGGTGGTCCGGGCCGCGGTCCGGCTCGTCGCCGACCCGGCCGGTTACACCGGCCGCTGCCCGGTGCCGGTCGGCACCGGACCGTCCGAGCTGGTCCGGATGATCTGTACGGGCACCGTCGCGTTCCTGCTGGACGACTCCGCGCGGGCGGCCACCGATCTGCGGGCGGTCTGGGACGCCGGCGCGCGGTTCGGTGGCGCCGGCACCACGTTCATCACGTTCCAGTTCATGATCATGGCGATGATCGACGCCGGGATCTGGTCCGGCGTGGACGATCTGCTGGACCAGGCCGAGGACCTGGCCGTGGTCCGTCACGTGCCGCTGTTGGTGACCGTCGTGCCCGCGCTGCGGATGATGCTGCGCGCGCTGCGCCACGACGGCCCGGCCCCGGTCGCCGGTGACCTGCCGATGCTGCCGGGCAGCAGCATGGTCGACAACGTCATCCAGCGGGCGGCCGGGCTCGCCGCGCTGGCCGACGGCGACCACGACCGGGCGTATCTGCATTTCCGCAGGATGTTCGACGAGGACGGCGAACCGCGGCACTACCTGCTCGGGCCCCGGTCGCTGCCGCAACTGGCCCTCACCGCGGCGCGAACCGGGCGGACCGCGGAGGCGCAGCGGGCGCTGCACCGCTGCCGCCGCGCCGCCGGCCCGGCGCCGACGTCCCGGCTGACCATGCTGTTCGCGCACGCTGCCGCGCTGCTCGACGACTCCGAGGACGCGGAGACCCACTTCCAGCGTGCCGTCGAGGACCCGGAGCGGATGCTGCGCTGGCCGCTGGAGTACGCCGAGGCGCAGCTGAACTACGGCATCTGGCTGCGCACCCGGCGTCGCTGGCGGGTCGCCCGCCCGCACCTGCTCGCGGCGCGGGACACGTTCCTGCGGCTGGGCGCCCACGCGCACGCCGACCAGGCCGCCCGCACGCTGCCCGCCGGGCTGCGGCCGGCCGGGGAGGCGGCGCCGGAGCCGGCCGCGTTCACGGCGCTGACCGCGCAGAAGCAGATGATCGCGCGGATGGCCGCCGGAGGCATGAGCAACCGGGAGATCGCCGGTCGCCTCTACCTGTCGCCCCGCACCGTCGGCTCCCACCTGTACCGGATCTACGCCGAGATCGGCGTCGGCAACCGGTACCAGCTCCGCGCGCTGATCGGCGGCGCGGGCACCTCCACCGGCCACGAATCGGCCTCCCACTGAACAGATCACGAAAGCTGACCGATGCACCCCGTCACGTCCTCGCCGCCCGGCCACCAGCTGATCGGGCGCGACACCGAACTGGCCCGGATCGAACAGTTCCTCGGCGCCGACTCCGCCTGCTGCGGCACGCTCGTCATCACCGGTGACCGCGGTTCCGGCAAGTCCGCGCTGCTCAGCGCCGGAACGACCCGGGCAGTCGGCCCTCGCGGGCGCCGGCTGGTGCGGGTTCAGCACCGGGAGCACGCCGCTTTCGACCCGATGCGGCAGATGCTGCTCGCCGTGCGTCACGACCTCGTCGCGCTGGAGCCTGCCATCAGCGAACCGGCGCTGGCGCTGCTCGGCCTCGCGCCGGGAACGCCGCCGGCCGACGGCGACCTGCCGTCGCTCGTCGCGGCGGCGTTCCCGGCGATCGCCGCCCGGTCGCCGCTGCTGATCGTCGCCGACGACCTGCACGACGCCGGCGACGCGTTCGCGGGCCTGCTGTCACGGCTCTCGGCGGCGCCCGGGACCGCCGTGCTGGTGACCAGCCGGATGCCGATCCCGCCGGCCCTCACCGGCATGCCGGTCATCGTGCTGAACCCGCTGCCGGGCGACGCCGCGGAACGGCTGCTCGCCGACCGGCGGCCCACGCTGACCGCCGCCGCGCGGACCCGGGTGCTGCACCGGGCCGGCGGCAACCCGGCCGCGCTGCTGGAGCTCGGCGTGGTCAGTCCTCCGCCCGAGGGCCTGCTCGCCGAGTACGTCGAGGCCTTGGCCGGGCTGCCCGGCGACACCCGCGCCCGGCTGCTGCGCGGCGCCGCCCTCGGCCCGGCACATCTGGACCTGCTGGACGCCGGCGGCCACCGCGACGGCGGCACCGATGCCGGCACTGATGCCGCGTGGTATCCGGCGCTGCGGGCCGGGCTGATCACCTGTACCGGAGATGATGTGGCCTTCGCCCATCCGCTCGTCGCCGAGGCCGCCTACCGGTCGGCGCCCGCCTACCTGCGCCTGCGCACCCACCGGGACCTCGCGGTGGCGCTCACCGGCCACCCGGAGCACCAGGCCCTGCAACGCGCCGCGGCCGAGCCGGACGCCAATGAGGAGACCGCGGCGGCCCTGGAGACCGCGGCGGCCATCTTCCGCGGGCGGGGCGACAGGTACGCGGCCGGCGTCGCCATGCATGAGGCCAGCCTGCGGTCGCCGTCGCGGCAGAGCGCGGCCCGCCGCCTCACCCAGGCCATCATCGACGCGCGTGACCTGCGCGACAGCGCCTGGGTGGCGGAGCTGCACGCGCGGATCTGGCACCTGACCGACGACCCGGACGTCCTCGCCGTGGCCGCCGCCCCCGCCGCCACGGCCATGCTCTGGGCCGGCCGGTACCACGACGCGTACGGCATCGTCCTCGCCGTCCACCACGCCGGCCGTCCGGCCGACCGGCGCCACGCGCTGCAGCTGACCGTGGCCGCCGCCCTGATCGCGTGGCTGACCTGCGACGAGGAGCACCTTACCGGGCTGGGGCCGATGCTGGGCGCCGCCGAGCCGGCCCCCGACCAGGTCGCGGCCGCGCTGGTGCGCACCCTGATCGACCCGCACGCGCATCCCGGCCGGGAGATCTGCGCCGCGGCGAGCCTGCCGCCGGCCGGCACGCCGCTGAGCCCGGAGGCGCGTTCGCGGATGGCCCATCTCGGGATGCTGGCCTGGCTGGAGGACCACTGCCGGCTCGCGGTGCGGGCGCTGCAGCACGCCCTGGCCGACGACGTCGCCGGGGATCTGATCGTCCGGCAGTCGTCGCCGACGCTCGGCCTGCTGCTCTCCCGGGCGAGCGCGCTCATCGACATCGGGGACTGGCGGCTCGCCGACGTGTGCGCCAGTCCGCGGCTGGCACACGGCATGCCGGCGGTGGAGCTCGGGTTCGCGTCGCTGCGCGCCCAGCTGCACGCCCTGCGCGGCGAGAACGAGCAGGCGCTGACCCTGGCCCGGCAGACCTGGCAGCAACTCGATCTGCGGGCGAATCTGCCGGCGCACGTGCGGCTGCTGCGCGCCGCCGGGCTGGCCTCGATCGGCAACGGCGACCACGACGACGGGTACCGGTACCTGCGGTCGATGTTCGACGTGAACGGGCGGCCGTTGCATCCGTACCTGTCGTCGCGCTGCGTGGCCGACTTCGTCGTCGCGGCCGTCCGCTGCGGCCGCGACGAGCAGGCCCGGATGGTCGTCGACCGGGTCCGCGAGACCGCCGGGCCGCAGCCCGGGGCACGGATGAGCATCCTGCTGCACCTGAGTGAGGCGATGCTGGCCGGGCCGGACCGGGCCGAGGAGCACTTCCGGCTGGCCGCCTACGACCCGGCCGGGCCGGAGTGGCCCTACGAGCACGCCGTGGCGCACCTGCACTACGGGTTCTGGCTGCGCCGCCACCGTAGCCCGCGGGAGGCGAAGGCGCTGCTCGCGCATGCGGCGTACATCTTCACGGCGCTGGGCGCGGCGGACGCCGGCGCGGCCGAGCACGAGATCGTGGTGGGCGCCCGGCCGCACCAGCGGGACGGCGGGTTCGACGTCGACGCGCTGACCACTCAGGAGCGCCAGGTGGCGGAGCTGGCCGCCCGCGGGCTGGTCAACCGGGCCATCGCCGAGCAACTGTTCCTGTCGGTCCGGACGGTGAGCACGCACCTGTCGCGGATCTACCGCAAGATGGGCATCCGGGGCCGGCACGAGCTGGCCACCGCCCTGTTCGCCGGATCCGCCGCCGAGGGCGACCTCAGCTGAACGCCGACCACAACTGGTGCCGGCCCTCCAGGCCGGCCTTGCGATAGACCCTGGTCAGGTGGGTGTTCACGGTCCGCGCCGAGATCAGCAGGCGGTCCGCTATCGCCCGGTTGCTCAGGCCCTGCGCCGCGAGCTCCGCCACCTGCCGTTCCTGGGTGGTGAGGTGGGTCGCCACCGCATGCCGCGCGGCGGTGGCCGGCTGCGCGCCGACGGCGATCTCGCGTTCGGCGATCGCGGCCGGGCCGGGCGCTCCGAGCCGGGTGAAGTCGGCGGCGGCGCGGGCCAGCAGGGTCCGTGCCTCCCGCGGGCTGCGGTTGCGGCGCAGCCAGAGGCCGTACTGCAGGTTCGCGTACGCGTGCTCGTACGGCCACCGCGGCGCGGCGGGATCGGTGACCGCGGCCCGGAAGTCCGCCTCGGAGTCGCCGAGCAGGGCATCGCTGAGGCGCAGCAGGATCCGCATCCGGGCGCTGGGCTCGGCGCCTGCGGTCCGCCGGACCTGCTCCACGACGAGACCCGCGGCGTCGTGGTGGCCGCCGCGCACCGCCGCGACCGTGAACTCGGCGACGCAGCGCGGGGAGAGATGCGGATGCAGGGGCCGGCCGTCCCGGTCGAACATCGAGCGCAGGTACCGGTACGCGTCGTCGTGGCCGCCGCCGGCCGCCGCCGCCAGGGCCGCCGCCCGGAGCAGGCGGATGTGGGCGGCCCGGTTGCCGTGCACGTCGAGCCCCTGCCAGGTGGTCCGGGCCAGCCGCAGCGCGTCGTCGCCGTGCCCCCGCAGGGCGAGCAGCTGGGCGCGGACGGCGGCGAGGTTGGCCCGCATCATCGGCCAGCCGGCCGCCCAGCGCTCGTCGGCGAAGACGTCGGCGCGCGCCCAGTCCCCGATGTCGATCAGCGTGCCGGTCAGGGCTGGGAGGGTGTGGAAGGTGGGCGCGGGAAGCGGCGGGGGAGTGTCGCCGATCGCCCGCAGCAGCAGCCGGGCGGCGAGCTCGCTGTGGTCCTCGAACCAGGCGATCATGCCGAGTTCGGTCAGCCGGTGCCAGGTCCGTGGGTCCAGCTCGGTGTCCGGCGCCGGGACGACGGCGGTGTCGCAGAGATCGCGGCCCGGGTGGGCGCCCGGGTCGATGAGCTCGCGGACGTAAGCGGCGATCGACGGCTCCGGCACCGGTTCGGCGGCCGCGAGCAGGGCGGTCAGGCCCTGCCGATGGTCGTCGTCGCCGGTCGAGTCGGCCACCCCCGTCGCGATCATGGCGAGAATCAGGGCGGCGGCCGGATCGGTGGCGGGTCCGGCCCGGTGCGCCGCCATGATCATTCCGTACGCCTGGTGCTGGCGGTCGGCGTAGAGCAGGGCGGTGGCCGCCGGACGGGTGGCCTCGGCCAGCACGTCGGGGTCGCCGGTGAGGTTCCAGACCCGGGCGTGCAGGTCGGCCGCCCAAGTGGCGTCGCGCAGGTCACGGGCGTCGGCGATGGCCCGGGTGAGCCGGCGTGCGGCGCTCGTCGGGTCGGGGGAGAGGTCGGCGGCCTGCCGCATCGCGTCGGCCGCGCGGTAGCGGTCGCCACGGTCGCGGAAGACGCTCGCGGCGGCTTCCAGCCGGGCCGCGATCGTCTCGCCGGGATGCGGGTCGGCGGCGGCCAGGTGCAGGGCCTGCCATTCGGGGTACGCGGCGACGGTCGCCGCGAGCCGCTGATGCGCCCGCCGGAGCGTGCCGGCGGTGGCGGTCCGGAGAACGGCCTCCGCAGCCAGCGGATGCACGAACGCCAGGCCCTCCGGAGTGTGCCGGACGAGACTCGCCGGGGCCTGGGCCTGGGCCTGGGCCTGGGCCTGGGCCTGGGCCGGGGCCGGGGCCGGGGCAAGGGCTGGGTCCGGGTCCGGGACGCCGGTGACCGGCAGCAGCGCGGGATCGACCGGGCGACCGGCCGCCGCCAGGTGCAGCAGCATCGTCCGCTCCCGCTCGGTCAGCGATCCGAGAGCGGCGGCGAACGCCGACAGCAGACTGCCCGAGGGCACGTCGGGAGCGGCCAGTTCGAGCAGCGCGGCCGGATTGCCCTGCGCGCGGTGCAGGATCGACGCGCGGACGCCGGCGGTCAGATGCGGGGCGCCGGCGTCGAGCAGCCGGACCGCGTCGGCGGGCGGCAGCGGCGCCAGCTCGAGCCGGGGCTGACCTCGGAGCGCGGCCGGCAGCGGCGCGCGGGCCGCGACGATGACCGTGACCGCGGGCAGCGCGGACAGGCCCACCAGCGTGGTCAGCGCGTCGTCGTCTAAGCGCCTGGCCAAAGGTTCTGTCCGTAACCCTCGGGGAGCCACGGTGAGGTCCAGGGTGCTGTGGTGGTGAGGTTGTCGGCGTCGGTGCGGTAGCGAAAGAACGCGTGGGCTTGGCGGACGCGGTCGGCCATCGTGGCGGGTGCGGTGTTCGCGATCTTGCGTTTCAGGGCTGCCCAGATTCGTTCGACCGGGTTGTCCTGAGGGCTGTATTTGGCGCCTTCGATCACCTGCAGGCGTGGGTGTTCGGTCAGCCAGCGTTTCGTGATGCCGCTGTGGTGGGTGGTGCCGTTGTCGCAGATCACGGCCACCACGGGTGCGTCTGGGTAGGCGTCGAGCAGTTGTTGCAGGAAGTAGCAGAACACCACGGAGACGTTCTTGACGCTGACGTGGTGATGCCAGGTGCCGGTGGCCAGGTTGATCGCGCCGTGCATGGTGCGGCGCAGGTTGGTGCCGGGAGTCAGGATCCGGTGGCGGATCCCGGCCGGCATCCAGCAGGCGCGGATGCGAGGCAGCAGGTCGAGGTGGGTTTCGTCTTCTGCGAGGACGACTGACCCTGCCGGAAGGGCGGCGATGCGGTCGCGGATGTCCGCGCATTTCTGATCGTGGTCGGGGTCGCTTTTGGCGATCAGCCGGGGCCGGCACCAGCGGGCTTGTTCGCGGATGCGGCGGCGCAGCGTGGACAGGCTGAGCTGTGGGCGGCCCAGAGCACGCCAGAGCCGGGCTGTGGTCCAGGCCTTCGGAGTCAGGAGCAGCCGGTGGATGCGTTCGCCGAGGCGGCGGCTGCCTTTGCGGGGTCGTCCGCTGCGAGGCCGGTCGGGTAGCCCGGCCAAACCTTCGTGCTGGTGTCGGGCGATCCATCGCCGGACGGTGGCGGGGTCGTAGTGCAGCAGATCGGCGATCTCGCTAGCCGGCCAGCCTGCGGCGGACAGCACGACGATGACCATGCGGGTCGCCGTCCGCCACGGGCCGTGCAGGGCGGTAATCAGTTCGGTGTGTTGCTCGGCCGGCATCCGGGCGTAGATGTGCGCAGGGCGCATACTGGTCGTGACCTCGTCGGGGGTTTCGGTCTTGTGTGGAAACCTGATCCGAACCCACGACGAGGTTTTTCTGTCGCTATGTACCTCTAACTGAGCAAGTCCCAGCCGAGACCGTTACGCGCAGAACCTTTGCTCACGCGCTTAGGTGGCACGCGTCGTCGACCACGATCGTGATCGGCCGGTGTCGGGCGGCCGCGGCGACGACCGTACCTACGATGGTGTTGATCCGGTCGTGAGCCGGCGGCGGACCGCCCGGCGCGAGACCCAGGAAGGTCATGGCCGGACCGCTGACCGCGGGCGGCGCCGCGGCGAGATCGTCGCGCAGGGCGAGCAGGAGCGGCAGCGGCCACAGCGCGGCGGTCTCGGCGCCGTGCCCGGTGATCACCCGGCGCCCGGACCCGGCGGCCTGCCGTGCCGCGGCGCTGAGCAGGGCGGACTTACCGCAGCCGCGGTCGCCGGTGACCACCAGCAGGCCGCTCGGCGGCAGCGCGGCGAGCCGGGCCAGCTCAGCGTCGCGGCCCAGCAGGATCGGATCCATCGTCACACACCCCCGCCGTCGAGCAGCGTGCGCAGCTGATGGCGGTTGCGCACGCCCAGCTCCGGATAGAGCCGGTAGAGATGCGAGGCCACGGTGCGCGGCGACAGGTGCAGCCGCTCGGCGATCTGCTTGTTCGTCAGTCCGGCGGCGACCAGTTCGGCGACCATGCGCTGGTGGGGCGTCAGCGCGTCCAGCGGGTTCGCGGTCTGCCCGGCGGACGGCTGCTCCGGCGGCAGGGCCTTGCCGGCCTGCTCGGCATGGGCGTGCGCGCCGAGCCGCAGGAAGGTGTCGCGCGCCGGCAGCAGGTGCGCCCGCGCGAGCTGGCCGCGACGCCGGGTGCGCAGCCACAGTCCGAACGCGAGTTGCGCCTCCGCGTACTCCAGCGGCCAGTGCAACGCCCGCTGGGTGTCCTCGATCGCCTTCTGGAACCACTGCTCGGCGGCGGGAGTCTCATCGAGCAGGGCGGCCGCGTGGGCCAGCAGCATCACCATCCGGGAGCCCGGCGCGTCCCCGGCGGCGCGACGGCACCTGTCGAGGATCCGGCGGGCCTGCTCGGCGTGACCGGCGCCGGCCGCGCTCAGCGCCAGCTGGGGCAGGGACCGGGGGCCCAGGAAGTAGTGCCGCGGATCGCCGTCCTCGTCGAACAGGCGGCGGAAGTGCGCGTAGGCGCGGGCGTGGTCGCCGGCGCTCAGCGCGGTCAGTCCGGCCGCGCGTTCCCGCAGGCTGTCGCTGAGCGAGGTGCCGGGCAGGGTGGGCAGGCCGGCGACGGGCGGCGCGGGCCCGTCCCCGCGCAGGGCCCGCAGCGCCGCGCGCAGCGCCGGCACCACGATCGACAGGTACGGGGAGCGGACCGCCGTCGCCCGCTGGGCGGCCACGTCCAGCAGCCGCTCGGCGTCGGACCACTTCCCGCCGTCGATCAGCGCCGTCACCAGCAGCGGGAACGAGGCCAGCGTGGATCCCGGCGCGCCGAAGTTGACGCCCAGCTCCCAGGCGGCGCGCAGCTCGGTGGCGGCCGTGAGCGAGTCGTCGAGCAGGAAGGCGATCGTGCCGGCGAACAGCGTGCGGGTCAGGTCGGCCGGTCCCTTGCCGGCCGGCTGCGGGCTGCTCGCCGTACGGGCGTAGCCGGCCGGGTCACTCATCGCGCGGATCGCGGCGCGGGCCAGGCCGGCCTCGGCGCACGGGATCATGCTCTCACCCAGCGGGCCCCCGGCGCCGCTGCCGGCGAGCGCCAGCAGGCCGGGCAACTGCTCGCGGTGGGCGGGCGCGCCGGACAGCAGCGCTGCGGCGGCCGCCACCACCACCGTCGTGAGCGCCACCTGGGTGTCCGCGGGCCCGCGGCGGGCCGCCCGCGCGGTCACCTCGAACGCCTCCCACGGCTGGGCCAGGTGCAGCAGCGCGAAACCGGCCCCGCACGCGGCGACCCCGGTGACGTCCGGGTCACGGGTCAGGGACAGGGCCCGGTCATAGAGGTCGAGCGCCCACTCCGGCTCGCCGCTGCGGTGCGCGGCGAAGACCGCCCGGGCGTACCGTGACGCCGCGTCCGCACCGTCCGGGCTCAGCTCGGCCGCGAGCTGCAGAGCGCGGGTCGCCGCCGGGTAGTCGGTGCGGCGGATCGCGCCGGCGGCGGCGTCCTCCAGCGCGGCGGCCACGGTCTCGTCCGGCCCGGTGGCGGCGTGCGCGAGATGCTCGGCCCGGCGGAACGCGTCGCCGGTGGTGGCGGCGAGCTCGCGATGGGCCCGGGCGATCTGCTCGGCCGGGTACCCCGCCACGGCGGCCATCCGGATCAGCGGATGCGGGAACCGCACGTGCCCGTCCCGGACGACGACCAGTCCGGCCCGCTCGGCGGGCGCCCAGTCGCGCAGATCGGGGGACGCGCCGGCCGCCCGGGTCAGCGTCGTGATGCGCTCGTCGTCGCCGGCCACCGCGGCGTGCGCCAGCAGCCACCGGGTCGTCTCCGGCAGCGCCTGGACGCGGCGGGAGAACTCCGGCGGCAGCGCGGTGGCGGGCTCGCGGAGGAGCCGGAGGGCCAGCGGATTGCCCGCGGCCCGGCGCAGATCACCGGTACGCCGGGACGGTGACGCGCCGAGCAGCCGGGCCGCCGCGTCCTCCGGGAGCGGGCCGATCTCGTACCGGACGATGCCCGGCGACACCCACGGCAGGTACCGCTCGTCGCGCGCCCCGATCAGCAGCGCGACCCGCGCCGAGCTGCTCTGCAGGGCCGTGGTGAGCAGCCGCATCCAGGTGTCGTCGGCCCGGTCGGCGTCGTCGGCGACGATCAGGGCCGGCCGGTCCCGGGCCAGCTGTTCCAGGGCGACGACCAGCGCGGTCACCGCCGCCGGGCGTAGATCCGGCGCGGCCGGCGCGCCGCGCAGGTGCTCGGGCAGCCCGGTCGGGTCGATGCCGTGCGTGGTCAGCAGCGGCTCCGCGCCCTGCACCTGCACGCATCGATGTCCGCGCAGCCGGGCGTGTGCCACCGCGGCGTCCAGCAACGCGGTCTTGCCGATGCCGGCCTGGCCGCGGAGCAGCACGGCGACCGGTCCGCGTGCGGCGGCGTCGACGGCGGCAGTCAGGTCCGCCAGTTCCCGCGCGCGGCCGGGCAGCGCTGTCCCTGGTTCGACCCCCACACCCGCGGAGTCTAGGAAGCCGGATGCCGTGCCGGCCTCCGGCGGCGAGTGAGGTCACACGTCAAAACGCCCGAAGCAGCAGTAGGGCGACGGATGGTGGCGGCGTTTCCGGGCGGCAGTCTCGGTGGTGAAAGGAGCGCCGATGCCATTCCTCACCACTGACGACGGAACCGAGATCTTCTACAAGGACTGGGGCAACCCGGACGGGCAGCCGATCATCTTCAGCCACGGCTGGCCGCTGAGCGGCGACGCGTGGGACGTCGAGATGAAGCTCGCCGCGGACAACGGGTTCCGGGCCATCGCCCACGACCGACGCGGTCACGGCCGGTCCACCCCGACCTGGTCCGGCAACGACATGGACACGTACGCCGCGGATCTCGCCGCGCTGGTTCGTGACCTGAACCTGGAGAACATCATCCTGGTCGGGCACTCCACCGGCGGTGGCGAGGTCGTCCGGTACGCGGCCAGGTACGGCCGGGGCCGGGTCGCCAAGATCGCCACAGTCGGGGCGGTTCCACCGATCATGGTCCGGTCGGATACCAACCCCGAGGGCACGCCGATCGAGGTCTTCGACAGCATCCGCGACGGGGTCCTCGCCGACCGGTCGCAGTTCTTCCGAGACCTGTCCGCGCAGTTCTTCGGCACCAACCGGCCCGGCTCGACGGTGTCGCAGGGCCAGCGCGACCAGTTCTGGCGGCTCGGCATGCAGGCCGGGTTCGCCGCGGTCCACGACTGCGTCAAGGCCTTCTCGGAGACCGACTTCTCCGCGGACCTGGCCGCGCTGGACGTGCCGGTCCTGATCGCCCAGGGCGACGACGACCAGATCGTGCCGATCGCGGACGCGGCGTACAAGTCCATCGAGCTGGTCAAGGACGGCACCCTCAAGGTCTATCCCGGCGCGCCGCACGGCATCGCCGGCAGTTACCAGCGGGCGCTCGACAAGGACCTGCTCGCGTTCTGGCTCAGCTGAACCCTCTTTAAGGAGATTTATCATGAACATTCGTACGTCTCGGATCGCCCTCGCCGGTGTCCTCGCCGCCTCCACCCTCGCCCTCATCCCGGCCGGCGCGAACGCCAGCACCCCGGCCACGACCAGCACCCCGGCCACGACCGCCGCAGCGAAGAGCAACCACGCCGTCAAGCCCACCGTCGTGCTGGTCCACGGTGCCTGGGCCGACGCCTCCGGCTGGAACGCCGTCACCCGGCGGCTCCAGGCCAAGGGCTACACCGTCATCGCCCCGCCGAACCTGCTGCGCAGCCTGGACGAGGACTCCGCCTACCTGAAGAGCTTCCTCGCCACGATCAGCGGCCCGATCGTGCTGGTCGGCCACTCCTACGGCGGCGCGGTCATCACCAACGCGGCGACCGGCAACCCGAACGTGACGTCGCTGGTCTACATCTCGGCGTACGCGCCGGACCAGGGCGAGACGATCGCCGAGGCCGGCGCGCTGGCCGGTGGGGACAACTCGGTGCTGGTCTCGCACCTGATCAAGCGGCCGTACCCGAACGCGACGGGCGCGGTCGACACCACGGTGGACCCGGCCTGGTTCCCGAAGCTGTTCGCCGCGGACGCCCCGCTGAACGAGACGAAGCTGATGGCCACCCAGCAGCGGCCGCTGTCGTCGGCGGCGTTCGCCGGCGAGACCGGCGTCCCGGCGTGGAAGAGCATCCCGGCGTACTACCTGGTCTCGCTCGACGACAAGACCATCCCGCCGGTCGCCGAGAAGGCGATGGCCGCGCGGGCCGCGAAGGGCCGCACCGTGGAGATCCACAGCTCGCACGCCGCGATGGTCGCCCACCCCGCTCAGGTGACCGACCTGATCCTGCGGGCCGCCCGGTCCTGACCGCCCGGCACGCCCCGGGGACCCGTTCGTGGGTACCCCGGGGCGAACCGGCTCACGTAGCGTGGACCAGTCATGTCTGCTCCGGCGTCCTACGGCCCCGACCGCCTGTCCGATGTGGACCGCCCGGCGGCCGGCGACGGCACGTGGCCGCTGTGGCGGGTGCTCTGCCTCGTCGTGGCCCTCTACGCCGCCGGCGCGTCCCTGGCCTTCCTCGGCTTCGGGGCGCCGTCGATCGTCGTGCTGTTCCTGCCGGCCGGGATCACGCTGTCCGCGTTGCTGCTCAATCCCCGTACCCGATGGCCCTGGATCCTGATCGCGGTGGCGGTCGCCGAGGTCGTGGTGGACGTGTCGCACGGCATGTCGCCGCGCTGGGTGTGGGGGTTCGCGCTGGCGAACACCGTGGAACCGCTGATCGGTGCGCTGCTGCTGCGGCGGTACGTGCGCGGCGACGTCGACCTGTTGCGCCGCGACCACCTGGTCGCGTTCCTGGCCTGCTGTGTCGGCGCGGGTCCGGCGGCCGGCGGCCTGATCGGCGCCACCATGCTCGCGCTCAGCGCCGGCCAGCCGTGGCCGACGTCGGTGGTGTCGTTCTGGGCGGGTGACGCCACCGGTGTGCTGGTCGTCGGCGGGTGCGTGCTGGCCTGGTGGCACAGCCGCCACGGCCGCCCGGTCGGCGCGCGATGGCCGCTGTGGGTGGCGTCGGCGGTGCTCGCCACGGTCGCCGGTTTCTGGCCGCAGCACGTGCCGCTCTTCTACCTGTGCGTTCCGGTGCTGTTCGCGCTGGCGTTCACCCAGCCGCTGCCGGTCACCATGACCGCGGCGCTGGCGACCACCGTGACCGCGAACCTGATGACCAGCACCGGTCACGGCCCGTGGGCGGCGGTCGGCACCTCCGACCAGTGGCGGACCCTGACGCTGCAGGTCTTCCTGGTCACCACGATCCTCGGCGCCCTGCTGCTGGCCGTCGGTGTGGCCGAGCGTGACCTCGCCCGCCGGGACACCTCGCTGGAACGGGAGGCCCGGCTGCGGCTGCACGCGTTGCAGGTGCTGACCACCGACCTGGCGAAGGCGGCCACCTCGGAGGCGATCGCGCAGGCCATCGTCCGGGAGGGCATCGGTCTCGCCGCCGACCAGGGCAGCGCCGCGATCCTGGCGCCCGACGGCGCCGGGCTGCGGGTCTGGACCACCGGTGGCCGGCCGGCCGGGGTGCCCGGCACTCTGGACGCGGACACGCCGCACACCGCCGCGATCCGGCTGGGGCGGCCGGTGCTGCACCAGACCCGCGAGGAGATCGAGGCCGCGTTCCCCGAGCTGGCGCAGGACTTTGCCGCGCTCGGCATCCACAGTGGGCTGTGCGTGCCGATCCCCGGTGACGACGGCACGCCGCTCGGGGCGCTGACGTTCGGCTTCCTCCGCGAGCACGGCGTCGACGCGGACGTGCTCTCCTTCGCCGACGCGCTGGCCAGCCTCAGCGGCCAGGCTCTGCGCCGGGCGCAGACCTACGAGCAGGAGATCAGCGCCGCGCACCAGCTGCAGCAGGCCCTGCTGCCGGCGGTCGCGGCGGACGGGCTGCCCGGCGTGCGAGTCAGCGCCGACTACCGGCCCGCCGACCTCGCCTCCCAGGTGGGCGGCGACTGGTACGACGTGTTCGCCCTGCCCGGCGGCCGGATCGGGTTCGCCGTCGGTGACGTGGTCGGTCACCACGTGACGGCGGCGGCGGCGATGGCCCGCCTGCAGGCGGCGCTGCGCTTCGTCGCCCAGACCGCCCGGCACCCCGCTCAGGTGCTCGAGGACCTCGACCGGGCCAGTGCGGTCATCCCCGACTCGATGATGACCACCGTCGGGTTCGCCGACTACGACCCGGTGACCCGGCTGCTGCGGTTCGCCTGCGCCGGGCATCCGCCGCCGCTGCTGGTCACCGGCAACGACGCGCAGTTCCTGTGGGGCGGCCGGTCGCTGCCACTCGGCGTCGGCGCCACCGCCCGGGAGCACGCCGAGTGCGTGCTGGCGGAGCAGGCCGTCGTGGTCTGGTACACCGACGGTCTGGTGGAACGGCACGGCCAGCACATCGCCGCGTCCATGCAGCGGCTCGCCGACGCGGCCGGGCGGCACGGTTCCGGCGACGCGCACGCGCTGCGGCCGCACCTCATGCGGCACATGGTCGGCGATCGGACGCTCGGCGACGACACCGCGATCCTGTGTGTTCAGTTCACCGCGGCGGCCGACCGCGGTTGACAGCGGTGACGGCTGCCGCCGATGCTGGCAGGGCTGAGCGGCAGCGTGACTCTCGGGGAAGGTCTTGCGGCGGACCATGTCGGACTTCCAGATACGCACCGCCACCCAGGCGGGCCGGATCGTCGTGTCCGTGGCGGGTGAGTGCGATCTGCGCCATCGCGACGAGATGACCACGGTCCTGGAGGCGGCGGTGCAGGCCGCGCCGGTGGTCGCCGTCGACCTCGCTGCCGTGCGCTTCCTCGACTCCAGCGGCCTGCACGCCCTGGTCTCCGCCCGCCAAGCCGCGAGCCGCCGCGACGGTGTCGTCTACGTCGTCAACGCCACCGGCACGGTCGCCATGGTGCTGGAGATGACCGGCGTCCTGCAGCTGCTGCGACCACCGTCATGAGCATGGATTACCACAAACCCCAAGACCTCCCTTCGGTACGGGGATACGTCCGCGACCAGGCACAATCGGCCGGCCTGGACGAGTCCGCCGTGGAGGGCATGGCGATCGCGGTCAGCGAACTCGTCACCAACACGCTGCAGCACACCACCGGCGGCGGGCAGGTCCGGGTCTGGGCGGAGAACGGCTCGGTGTTCTGCGAGGTGGCCGACGGCGGGACCCCGCCGGCGTTCCCCCGCGCGATGCCGGCGGCCGACGCCGAGCGGGGGCGCGGGCTGGCCATCGTGGAGATGCTCTGCGACGAGGTGACGGCGATCGCCGAACCGGGGCGGACCGTCGTCCGCATGCGCTTCGCGACCAAGCCGCGGGTGTGACGCCCGGGGCCCGGCTGATCAGCTGGTCAGGCCGAACGCGGCGGACAGCCCGGTCACCGCGATTGCCTTGGCGACCGGCGGCGACGGGCTCACCAGCGTCAGCGTGACACCGGCCGCCGCGGCCGAGTTACGGGCGCTGATCAGCGCGCCCAGCGCATACGAGTCGATCAGCGTCACCCGGGAGACGTCCACCTGCAGGAACCGGCACGGGGAGGCCTGGGCGGCGGCCGCCAGGTTGTCCCGGACCTCGTCGGCGTCCGCGAGGTCCAGCTCCCCGGCCAGCGCGGCCCGCAGGGTGATCCCGTCACTGCTGGTCTCATACATGATCATGGCGCTCCCCGGCATGCGTCGACCGTATCGGCCCGCCGCCAGGCCCGCCCGGCGAGGGGCCCGCGTACGAGGATTTAAGGATCTTTAAGGTTGCGGTCCAGTCCGGTGCTGAACCGATCTCCGTAGAGGTGGGCATGAGACCCACCTACAGGCGGCCGGGCAGCGGCTTCAGTGGACGTAACCGCAAGATCGTGATCGGGGCCGTGGCGGCCGTGGTGCTCGGTGGTGGCCTCGCCGTGGGCACCGGGATGAGCAGCGCCTCCACCTTCTGTGACGGGCTGGACGAGCAGATCCGTGCCACCCAGCAGTTCATGGCGGAGCAGCGGGCCGACCCGACCGCGCAGACCGAGGCGATCCTGCAGAACCGCCAGCAGGTGATCGACCTGATCAACGTGCAGAAGGCGCAGGGCGGCTGCGGCGGCGCCGGAACCCCGGTGGCCCAGCCGACCACCGCACGCCCCGAGGCCCCGGCCACCGAAGCCCCCGAGGCTGAGGCGCCCGAGGCTGAAGCGCCCGAGGCTGAGGCCCCCGAGGCAGGGGCGCCCGAGGCTCCGGCCACGCAGGCGCCCCCGGCGGCGGGCGGCGACGTCGTCTGTGCCGGCTCGACCGTCACCCTTTCCGGTGAGGGCGGCGCCCCGGCCGCGTCCAGCGGCACCCTCCCGATCGGTACCCGGCTCAAGGTGACGAACCTGGACAACAACAAGAGCATCACGGTCACCGTGGCGACCACGTCGGGCAGCTGCGTCCTGCTCAACAACGCGGCCTTCGAGGAGGTCCGCGAGCCCGGGAAGTTCCTGATCAGGCGGGCGGTCATCGAACGGGTGGGCTGACCCCTGCGGGCCGTGCTGCACCCGGCCGGATGAACCGCGGCGAACGGCCCCGGCACTGATGAGCATGATCGTTACGGTGCCGGGGTGACTACCGAGAGAGATGACAAAAGCACCCTCCGACGCGGCGCCGGCCGGATCGCCGCGGTGACCATGATCGGGCTGCTCGCCTCGACCGCCGCCTCCACCGCCGCGCGGGCCGACCAGCAAGCCACGCTCATCGCGGGATCCGCCGCGGCCCCGGCCGGCGCGCTCACGGCGGGATCCGCCGCGGCCCCGGCCGGCGGGCTCACGGCGGGATTCGCCGCGGCGCCGGGCCGCAGCGTCATGCCCGGCACGGCCGGGATCATCGCGGTGCGCCCGGACGGCAAGGTGTTCGCCACCGCGAGCACCGGCAAGGTGAAGCAGTGGAACACGGCGACCGGCCGCCCGGCCGGGACGTCGTTCTCCGCCCACGCCGGCCCGCTGCACTCCGTCGTGTTCAGCCCGGACGGCAAGCGGCTGGCCGTCGCCGGCGACCGGGGGGCGTCGATCTGGGACGCCGCGAGCGGGGAACGGTCCGGTCCGGCGCTGACCGGCCACGGCGCGCCGGTCCGCTCGGTGGCGTTCAGCCCGTCCGGGCGCCTGCTCGCCACCGCCGGTGACGACGGAACGGTCCGGCTGTGGGAGGCCGCCTCCGGCGATCCGGTACGCACCCTGACCGGTCACACCGGCGGGGTACGGTCGGTCGTCTTCAGCCCGGACGGCAAACTGCTCGTGACGGCCGGCGCGACGGGCAGCGACAAGACCACCGACACCGACGACGACAACACCGTCCGGCTGTGGCACACCCGCACCGGCCGGCCGGTCGGCAAGGCGCTGTCGATCAGTCCCGGCCCGGTGTTCGCGGTGAGCTTCACCCCCGGCGGTGAGCTCCTGGCCACCTCCGGTGGCGGCCGGGCGATCCGGCTGTGGGACACGGCGACCGCCACTCCCGACGGCGACCCGCTGGTCAGCAGCTCGGCGCCGGTGTTCGCGCTGACGTTCAGCGCCGGCGGGAAGCTGCTGGCCACCTCGTCCGGCGGCGACAACACCGTGCAGCTGTGGGACACCGCGTCGCGGCGGCCGGCCACCGCGCCGCTGACCGGTCACACCGGCCCGGTGCGGGCCATGCGGTTCAGCCCGGGCGGGAACCTGCTGGCCACCGGCAGCGACGACGGCACGGTTCGACTGTGGAACGCCGCCACCGGCAAGCTCGAGGGCAAGCCGCTGACCGGCCACGACGGACCGGTCTGGGCGCTGCGGTTCACTCCGGACGGCAAACGCCTGATCACCGCGGGCGCGGACGAACAGGTACGGCTCTGGACGCTCGACGAACCGGACCCGGCCTGATCGGATCCGGACCGGCGAAAGGGCGGCCCGCGAAAGCGGGACGCCCTTTTCGTAGCCGCCGTCAGGCGGTCATCGCCGGGAGAAGGTCAGAACCATACTTTTCGGCCGGCGACCGGGCGGCCGACAGCGCCGAGGATCCAGAGCACCGCGCCGATCACCAGAAGAACGATGCCGATCGTGTAGAGGATCGACACCTTCAGGAGAACGCCCAACAGCAGAAGAATGAGTCCGAGTGCCAGCATGACTGTGCTCCGTTCCGTCGGCGGGCCTCTCCCGCCGGACGCTGCTGTACCCCAACCATCGAAAAATCAATCAGCCTCCACATCGACCGGAGCCGACGCCGGTCTGACCAGCAGCGACAGGGGCGTTGCCAGCAGCGCCACCGCTGCCGCCGCGACGAACGCGGCGCCCGCCTCCCCGGTCACGTGGATCAGCTGTCCGGCCGCCGCCGAGCCCACCGCGTAACCCGCCCACGTCGACGCGCCCATCCAGGCGTACGCCTCGGTGCGGAAGCGCTCCGGCGCCGCCTCGCCGAGCACCACCTGGATCAGCGTGTCCTGCGGCCCGGTCACCATCCCGGCCGCGAGCAGCAGCACGGCGAGTGCCACCAGCGTCGGCGCCGCGCCGGCGGCGAGCAGCACCAGCGTCACCGCCGCGTGGGTCAGCGCGAGCTGCGGGCCGGGCGCGCCCCGGCGGCGCCGGCTGCCGTAGATCAGGGCGCTGACCACCGAGCCGACGCAGAGCGCGGCGACCAGCACGCCGGCCACGTCCCGGTGACCGGCGCCGGTGGCCGCGGCCGGCCCGCCGACCGTCACGGCGCCGAACGTGAACGCGCTCAGCACGATGACGGCGAGGATGAGCCGTACCTGGCCGGTGGCGAGCGGGCCCAGATAGTCACGGCGGGCGCCGGTGCGGGCCGGGGGACGCCGCCGCAGGCCGGGCGTGGCGACGAGCAGCAGGACACCGGCGGTCAGGATCGCCGCGACCACGCCGAGCACCACGATCGGGCGGGTGACCAGCAGCAGCGCGGAGACCAGCACGGGACCGCAGACGTACATCGTCTCGTTGAGCGCGCCGTCGAGCGCGAAGGCGGTCGGCAGCCGCCCGGCGTCGACCAGCGACGGCCAGGTGGCGCGGGCGACGGGTCCGCACGGGGGCGCGGTGACGCCGAGCGCGGCGGCACAGACGATCAGCACCCCGGCCGGCCGGCCGTCGAGCAGGGCCGCGGCCGTCACCCCGTACCCGATGAGGTTGGTGGTCAGCAGGGCCAGGAGGATGCGATGGGCCGGGTAGCGGTCGATCAGCCGCGAACTGAAGGGCACGCAGACGGCGACGGCGACCGCGTAACCGGTCAGGGCGAGACCGGCGGAGGCGTAGGAGCCGCCGGCGTCGACCACCGCGAGCAGCAGCGTGAGCGTCAGCATCGGCGGGGCCAGCCGGGTCGTGACGATCGCGAGGAGCAGCCGGGGCACCTCGGGCACGGCGAGCAGGTCGCGGTAGGCGCGCATGCAGCCCATTGTTGAACATCGATGCATTAAGTGTTCGTCGCCGGGTAGCCGGTACCGCATGAGAGCGATGGTCTACCGCGGTCCCTACCGCGTGCGGGTCGAGGAGAAGGACCGGCCGCGCATCGAACACCCCAACGACGCGATCGTACGGGTCACCCGCGCCGCCATCTGCGGATCCGACCTGCACCTGTACCACGGCATGATGCCGGACACCCGGGTCGGCATGACGTTCGGCCACGAGTTCGTCGGCGTGGTCGACGAGGTGGGCTCCTCGGTGCAGCGGCTCAAGGCCGGCGACCGGGTGATGGTCCCGTTCAACATCTTCTGCGGCACCTGTTTCTTCTGTGCCCGCGGCCTCTACTCCAACTGCCACAACGTCAACCCGAACGCGACAGCGGTCGGCGGCATCTACGGCTATTCGCACACCTCCGGCGGCTACGACGGCGGCCAGTCCGAGTACGTCCGGGTGCCGTTCGCCGACGTCGGGCCGAGCCTGATCCCCGAGTGGATGGAGGACGACGACGCGGTGCTGCTCACCGACGCCCTGGCCACCGGGTACTTCGGGGCGCAGCTCGGCGGCATCGTCGAGGGCGACGTGGTGGTGGTCTTCGGCGCCGGGCCGGTCGGCCTCTACGCGGCGAAGTCGGCCTGGCTGATGGGCGCCGGACGGGTGATCGTCATCGACCACCTGGACTACCGCCTGGAGAAGGCGCGCACGTTCGCCCACGCCGAGACCTACAACTTCACCCGGTACGACGACATCGTCGTCCACATGAAGAAGATCACCGATCACCTGGGCGCCGACGTGGCGATCGACGCGGTCGGCGCCGAGGCCGACGGCAACCTGATCCAGCACGTCACCGGCGCGAAGCTGAAGCTGCAGGGCGGCTCGCCGGTCGCGCTGAACTGGGCGATCGACGCGGTCCGCAAGGGCGGCACGGTCTCGGTGATGGGCGCCTACGGCCCGATGTTCAGCGCGGTGAAGTTCGGTGACGCGGTGAACAAGGGGCTGACCCTGCGAATGAACCAGTGCCCGGTGAAACGGCAGTGGCCGCGGCTGTTCGAGCACGTCCGCAACGGTTACCTCAAGCCCAGCGACATCGTCACGCACCGGATCCCGCTGGAGCACATCGCCGAGGGCTACCACATGTTCTCGGCGAAACTCGACGGCTGCATCAAGCCGATCATCGTCCCGAACGCCGCGTAGGGAGCACATCATGGCGTACACGCCGGACAAGCCCAAGCTCGCCGAGTCCAGCGACGAGCTGCGCGCCCGCATCCCGGGCTGGGGCGCCGACCTCGACCCGGCGGACCGCCCGTCGGTGCCGCAGGAGGTCTTCGATCCGCAGTTCAGCGGCGCGCACTGGGAGTTCCCGGAACGGCAGCCCGAGCGGTGGCCCCGGGAGAAGTCGATCGAGCACAAGTTCGTCACGCCGGTCTTCGGCACGGCCTGCCCGCCGCGTGGCCTGTCCGGCGCGATCCGCCGGTACTCCTACGCGAAGTACAGCGAGGGCCGGGCCGCCCACTGGCTGCTGCTGCTCGCCGCCGACCGGGTCGACGTGGCCGAGAGCGTGCTGCGATCGTTCACCACCGGTCATCCCGACAACCCGATCACCCAGACCGGGGTACGGGCGGAGCTGTCCCGCCACGGGCTGCGCTCCCGCCTCGGCCAGAACCGCGCCGACGTGGCCCATCACGCGCTCGACCCGGTCATCGTGGCCGCCCCGTGGATCGCCGGCGCGGCCGTGACCTACGCCCTGATCCGCCGGATCACCCGCCGTACCGGTTGAGTCACCGCGCCCCGGGCAGGTATCACATTGAGGACAGGCGATGTGGTCAGCGGCGGGGAGGGCACGGATGGTGGACCGGGAACGCAGGTCACCGGAGGACCGGTTGCTGGCCCCCGACGAGTGGCGACGACTCCGTGCCGCCCGGCTGGAGGCGCTCGCCGACGCCCCGGACGTTCTGCTGCCCGGCCGGCCGCCGGAGTCGACCTGGTCCGAGCAGCGCTGGCGGTTGTCGTGGCGAGCCGCCCGGTGGGCGGTGGCGGAGACCGGCGACGAGACGGTCGGGCTGGCCCGGCTCTCCTGGACGGAGACCGGCGCCTACATCGAGTCCGTCTGGACCCGGCGCGACCATCGGCAGCGCGGAGTGGCGTCGGCCATGGTCCGCCGGCTCATCACCGAGCATCCGGCGGACCGGGGCGAGATCTTCGTCTGGGTCGCCCAGCCGAACGACGCCGCGATGCGCCTGTACACGTCCCTGGGTTTCCGCTCCACCAAGGTCACCCAGTGGCTCGCCGCCCTGAACCGGGTCGAGGAGCAGCTGCGATTCAACGGCGGGCACCCGCGAGACTGAGCGGGGCGTGCCCGAAGCTGGCCTCCCGCCATCGGGTGATCCCGAGTTCCGTGAAGGCCTCCGGGTAGTCGCACCGGTTCTCGCGGGCGTCCTGGGCCCGGGCGGCGAACGCGGTCTGGTCCTCCGCCCAGGCCCGCAGGAACGCGACGCAGTCCGCCGGCCGGATCCGGTCGAGCTGGTACAGCGCCTCGTTCAGCGACTTCACGGCCTGGACGTGTTCCCGGGCGCCGTGCTGCCGGCGGATGTCCATGATCAGCTCCGCCCGCTCCTCGATGAAGCCCTCCCAGTAGTCGGCGGTCGCCCGGGACGCGTCGAACCCGTCGTTGAAGAGCCCGTAGAGCCCCTCGGCGACCAGATCCCCGAACTCCTCGAAGGCGGCCCGCTGCGGATCGTCGAACGGATCGAACTCCAGCTGCCGCACCTCACCCACGTCGGCGACGCCGTTGCGGCGGGCCTCACCGGCGAGCGCGAACCAGTCCTCGTTGTAGGCGTCCGGGAAGACGTCGAGCAGGTCGGCCCCGACGTTCACCCCCAGCGCGGCGCCGCTGACGAAGATGCCCTGCGGCCGGCCGATCGCGCGGATGGCGTGGCAGACCACCGAGTTGTCCGGGAAGCTGACCGTCCGCAGGCCGGCGTACCTGTTCCCGTCGAGATGGTGCGCGACCCGGGCGACGAGGTGCGGGGTGAGCCGGATGATGTCGTCGTCGACGAACATGATCTTCTGCCAGCCGAGGTGACGGGCGAGCAGCAGGCCGAGGTTGCGTTTCAGGCTGAGGTTGCTCGACCGGCCGGCGCTGAGCGCCCGGAACCGTTCCGCCGAGGTGGCCGGGGTGAGCCGGCCGGCCCCGTCGTCCGGGATCGCCGCGAGCAGCGCCCGGCAGCCGGGGATGCGGGCCACCTCGGCCGCCGCCTTGTCCAGGTCGCAGTCGTGCGAGGCGAGGACGACCAGCACGGCGCCGCAGTCGGCGGCCAGCTCCGCGACCGTACGCAGGCGGTGTGCCCGGCGTGCGGCGGGCACCACGATGGCCTCGATCGGGCCGCCGTTCGGGCGCAGGCCGGGCTCCCAGGCGACGCGGCGGAGCAACTGGTTGTGGTGCGCCCGCTGTCCAGCGCGGCTCATGAGCGGTCCTTCCGGGATTTCGGCGCCACGGCGGGCTCGTCCGGCCAGGTGAAGAGGATGTTCCGGGGGTCCTGCAGGTCGGGGGAGAGGGCGCGGCCGTGGAAGACGGGCACCCGGATCAGCAGGCCGTAGACGCTCTCCGGGAAGCGACGGGCGAGGAAGGCCTCGTTGGCCTCCCGCACCTGAGCGTCGGTGAGCGTGCGGACGGCGCCCAGCACGCCGCGGCTGTGGATGCCGTTGCACAGCGTCAGGGTCCGGCTGGAGTTGAACGGGTTGGGCACCCGCGCCAGCAGCGCCACGTCCTCCTCCAGCTCACGGGTCTGCTCGTCGCCCTCGGACCAGACCGGCAGGAAGCGTCTCTCGTCGGCGCCGTGACCGACCGCGAAGATCTCTCCGGTCGTCAGCTCGGGTGTGTCGATCTGCCGGACCGGGAGTTCCTCCAGCATCCGCAGCAGCCGGCGGGTGACCGGGTTCCAGCCGATGCCACCGATCAGGACCAGGTGCCCGGAGAGGTCGTCGGCCTCAACCTTGGACGCCGGTTTGAAGAACACCGGAAGCGTCGGGTCGTTCTCGGCCCGGATGTGACCGTGCAACTCGATCAGGGCGTCCAGGTCGGCGAACTGATGAGCCGCGGTGTGGTTCGGATGGGCCTCGTCCGCGAACGGTCCGATCGCGGCCAGCCCGGCGTCCGGCACGACGATCACGACCGGGCCGCCGTCGGCGAAGAACCAGGAGCGGTGCGAGGCGGCACGGGCCGCGTCGGCGGGGGCCGGCCCGACGCGGGCCTGGTCGATCAGCTCGGTCAGCTCGGTGAGAACCTGCCGGCGCTCCTGCTCCTGCTCGGGGGAGAGCCGGGAGGCGGGGAGCAGCCGCCGGGGCGTGCCGGTCAGCGTGTGCAACCGGGCGTACGGCTCGGCCCGGTTCTCCGGCAGCAGGACCGGCTCCTTCGGACGCTCCCACGAGGACACCGCCGCGGCGCTGACCTGTTTGCCGTCCTCGGTGAAGACCGCGGCTAGCTCGCTCTGGGTGAGCCGGACCTGCTCGCGGAGCCCGCGCAGCCGCTGAGCCAGCTGGATCGCACCTGGTGTCGCCACGAGCGCCACCTCCCGGATTCTGTTACCCGTGATTCAAGTGAGGCCTTGTTGACAGCGAGTGGTCAGAGTAGATTCGAGTTGTCTCGAATCGATTGAAGTTGACTAAACTTTAATCTACTTGAGACAACTTGAGTCAACGAGGGTAGCATAGCGCGAAAGCACACCGAGGGTGGCCGGTATGCGAAGCGACACGCCCCAGCCGCTGGAGACGAAGGAGCGGCTGATCGACGACGGACTTCAGGCCGTGACCGTGAAGTACCGTCAGAAGCTGGCGCGCGACCTTTTGCTGGTGCCGGCGCGCTTGCCGATGGAGTGGCTGACCCCCCGCCAGCGCGCCTTCCTCGCGCTCCGCAAGGACGCGGTGATCACCGCTACCGCCCACGCGGCGGGCGTCGAGCTGGTCCACCACGTGATCCACCTCTGTGACGGCCTTGTCCCCGCGCTCGTCGACGACTTCCTGGCCGGGCGTGACATCGACGGGCCGGCGCGTGCCGGGCTGCGCCAGCGGGCGCCGGCGATCGTCCGCGACGTGCTGCTCCGGTCCTGCCCCGCCTGGCCGGCCTACGGCATCGAGGCGTTGACCCCCGAGGTCCGGGCCGCCATCGACGAGGCGCTCACCGACCAGCTGGCCCGCAGTGCGAACCCGGACCCGCCGATCATGGCGCTGCCCGACGCCGGGCCTGCCGACCAGCGGCACCACGAGGAGCGGGTGCTCTTCCTGACCTCCAGCACGCACGACCGGCACCGGCGGGTCCAGGGCCATCTCTGGGAGGAGCAGGCCCGCCACGGTGTCAACGTCGCGATCACTCTGGTGTCGTGCGGAGCTGTCGCGGTGCTCTATCTGGTGATCGTCCTGGTCGCGCGGACCGTCGACCCGACCATGACGGTCAAGGAGGCCATGATGCTGGCCGGCGCCGCACTGACCAGTGGCGGGCTCGGCATCCTCGGCGCGAGCCTCAAGGAGAAGGTGACCCGTGGCCGGTCCGGGACCGAGTCGCCGCCTGCCCGATCCGGCGACGCAGACCAGGCCCGGCCAGAGCCCCGCTGACCAAGCCGCAGAGGACTGTCGCGGTGAGCGCGACGGCGAACGACCCGCCGGCCCCGGGAAGGCGGGCCGCGAGCAGGCCCACGCCGGCCGCCACCGAGCCGATGACGGCGACGGCCAGAATCACGTAACCCACCGCGGCCGCCGGGTAAGGGCGGGCGGGGCGATGCGTCCGGGCTGCCACGATTCGTAACTTACGGGGTTGCCGGCGACGGCGGCACCACCGAACGGCCCATGCCGCATCGAGGAATGTCACCCACGAGGTGACCGCCGGCGTACGGCCAGCGCCCCCACCAGCACAGCGGCCAGGCCCACGCCCCCCAGCACGACCGTCGAACCCGGTCCCGTGTCCTTCGCTGCCACGCTCTCGTTCACCCAGCCGGCGAGGGAGTCGACCCGGGCGCTGAAATCCGGGCCGGTGTGCGGGCAGCTCGGCCCGGAGCTGACCACCGCCACCAGGGTGACCCGGCCGCCCGGCTCCTGGCGGAAGTACGGCCCGCCCGAGTCGTGCGGGCACGGGCTGGTGTCCGCCCGCGGCGAGCGCCCGGACGCCTCGATCAGCGTGTCGCCGACCGCGTCCACGGTGAACGTCCCGGTCTGCAACACCTTCGGCGGCCGGGTCCCGTCGCCGTCGCCGGTCAGCCCGAACCCGGCCAGCCGCAGCACCTCACCGGGCCGCGGCGCCCGGTCGGCCAGCGGGATCGGCGGGACGTCGGTGATCGCCTCGGCCAGCTCGGCCAGGGCCACGTCGGCGCCCTCGGCCTGCACCGCGTCGACCACCTCGACCTCGTGACCGCCCGGACCGCCCGGTTCGGCGCGCCCGACGATGGCGGTGGTCCGCTCGGCGACGGTACGGCCGATCCGCCGCCCGCCCGCGTCCCGGAAGCAGTGACCCGCCGTGATCACCCAGCGGGGCGCGATCAGGGCGCCGGAGCACCAGCTGTCCCGGGTGCCGCCGCCCTCGGCCGGCAACCCGGTCATCGTCAGCATCACCGCGAACCGGTAGGCCCGGTCGGGAGCGTCGTCGCCGTACGCGATGGCGGCGGCCGGTCCCGGATGCCAGGGCACGGCGGCGGCAGAGGCGGCGAGGACGACGAGCAGGTTCCGAAGAGACACGAGCATGCCGCCCATGCTCGGCGCCGGGCGGTCGGGTGAGCGTCAGCGCCGTCTTTATGAGCCGCTTACGGTCGGCGTGCGAAGCTGACGACCGGTACGCCGGACGGGGGAGGACAGGCATGCGGGTGCTCGTGGCGGACGACGAACGTCTGCTCGCCGACGCCGTCGCGCAGGGACTCCGCCGGCTGTCGATGGCCGTCGACGTGGTCTACGACGGCGACAGCGCCCTGGAACGCGTCGCGGTGAACCGGTACGACGTCGCCGTCCTGGACCGGGACATGCCCGGATGCGGGGGAGACGAGGTGTGCCGCCGGGTCGCCGCCGCGCAGCAGGGCACCAAGGTCCTGATGCTGACCGCCGCGGCCGGCATCCGCGACCGGGTCGAGGGGCTGGGGCTGGGCGCCGACGACTACCTGACCAAGCCGTTCGCGTTCGCCGAGCTGGCCGCGCGGGTGCAGGCGCTGTCCCGCCGATCCGGCGTCGCGCTGCCGCCGGTGCTCGACCGGGCCGGCATCGTCCTGGACAGCACCCGCTACACGGTCACCCGGGACGGGCAGCTGCTGTCCCTGTCGTCGAAGGAGTTCGCCATCCTGCACGTGCTGATGCGTGCCGAAGGTCGCGTGGTCAGCACCGAGGAGCTGCTGGAACAGGCCTGGGACGAGCACGCCGACCCGTTCACCAACACGGTCCGGATGACGGTCATGACGCTGCGCCGCAAACTCGGCGACCCGCCGGTGATCCACACCGTCCGCCGGGCCGGCTACCGGATCGGCTGATGAACCGTTCCGCCGCCCGCCGGGTGCTGCTCGTCTGCGCGATCCTGCTGGTCGCGGCGCAGGCCGTGCCGGCGATCGCGGACCAGGTCCTCGCCCTGTGGCGCGAGTTCGGCCCCGGCTGGTGCACGTTGCCGATCGGCCGGGCCCCGGACGCGAACACCTCGTTCGTCTGCACCCAGATCTTCCGGCGCCCGAGCATCCCCGGCCTGCTCGCCCGGCTGGTCGTCCTCGCCGCCGCGCTGGCCGCCTGCTACCCGCTGGTCCGCTGGTGCCTGCGCCCGGTCCGGGACCTCGCGGCCGGCATCGACGCGGTCGGCCCGCAGAACCTCGGCCACCGGCTGCGTCCCGGATCGGGCCGCGACGAGGTCGCCGTGCTGGCCCGCGCGATCGACGACATGATGGACCGGATCGCGGTCGGTTACGAGGCGCAGCGCCGGTTCGCCGCCGACGCCTCCCACGAGCTGCGCACCCCGCTCGCCGTGCAGCGGACGCTGATCGAGGTCAGCATGGCCGACGAGCTCACCACCGAACAGCTGGAACTGCTCACCGAGCAGCTGCTGGTCACCAACGAGCGCAACGAACGGCTGATCGAGGGGCTGCTGGTGCTCAGCGAGAGCGACCGCGGGCTGATGACCCGCACCCCGCTGCGCCTCGACGAGATCGCCGCCGCCGTCGTGGACAGCCACCGCAAACGGGCCGCCGAGGCGGGTGTCACGATGTCGAGCACACTTCGGCCCCGTACCGTGGTGGGGGAAAAGGTGTTGCTGGAACGGCTGGTCACCAACCTGGTGCAGAACGCCGTCAAGTACAACCGGCCGGGCGGGACCATCGACGTCCAGGTCGGCGACGAACCGGCCCTGATCGTCCTGAACACCGGCGACGACGTGCCACCGGAGGACGTGCCCGCGCTGTTCGAGCCGTTCCGGCGCAAGAGCGCCACCCGCATCGACCACAGCGGCGGCGCCGGTCTCGGGCTGGCCATCGCCCGCTCGATCACCCAGGCGCACGAGGGCCTGATCTCGGCGTCCTCCACCGGCCACGACGGGCTGCGGGTCGAGGTGACGTTCCCGCCCGTGCCCCGGAGTCAGTAACGGAACGCCGACACCAGGCCGCTCAGCTCGGTGGAGAGCCGGGCCAGCTCCCCGGTGGTCTGCTGCGACCGGCCGGCGCCCTCGCTGGTGTCGCGGGCGGCGTCGGCGACACTGACGATGGTCTGCGCGATGCTGGACGTGCCGGCGGCGGCCTCGGCCACACTGCGGTTCATCTCGGCGGTGGTGGCGGTCTGCTCCTCCACGGCCGAGGCGATCGTGGTCTGGAAATCGCTGATCCGGGCGATCACCCGGGAGATCTCCTCGATCGCGGTGATCGCCCCGGAGGTGTCGGCCTGGATCGTCTCCACCCGGCGGGAGATGTCCTCGGTGGCCCGGGCCGTCTCCTGGGCCAGATCCTTGACCTCGGAGGCCACCACCGCGAAGCCTTTCCCGAGCTCACCCGCCCGCGCCGCCTCGATCGTCGCGTTGAGCGCGAGCAGGTTCGTCTGCTCCGCGATCGCGGTGATCACCTTGATCACGTTGCCGATCTCCGCCGACGAGTCGCCCAGCTTGCCCATGGTCCGCGAGGTGGTCGACGCCAGCTGCACGGCCTCGCCGGCGACCTGAGCGGCCTCCGTCGCGTTCTGCGAGATCTCCCGGATCGAGGTGCTCATCTCGTCGCCGCCGGCCGACACCGTGCTGACGCTGCGGGAAACCTCCTCCGCGGCGTCCGACACGTGCTGCGCGACCCCCGCGGTCCGCTCGGCGGACGCGGCGATCTGCGCGGACACGCTCGTCATCTCGTCGCTGGCGGCCGCCAGCGACGTGGCCGAACCGTCGATGGTGGCGACCGTGCCGCGCAGCCGGACCATCGCGGCGTCGAGCGCCCGTCCCATCTGGCCGGGCTCGTCGGCGCTGCTCAGCCCACTGGTACGGGTGAGATCGCCGGCGGCGAGCGCCTCGCACACCGCCCTGACCCGGGAGAGCGACCGCACGATCGCGGCGGCCACCGCGCCGCCCAGGGCGAGCGCGAACACCAGCCCGACGGCGAGCAGCACGATCGACAGCCGCCGCGACGACGTGGACTTCGACTGGGCCGACGTGGCGTTCGTGGCGGCGTCCGCGGCCTCCGCGGCGGTGAGGCTGTCGACGGCCGCCATCATCCTCTCCACGACCGGGGCGATCTCGTCCTCGTTGACGGTGGTCCAGGTGGCGTAGTCGTTGTCGGCGGCGGCGGCCGACTGCCGCTCGTCCACCACCTGCTGAAACTCCTTCCACAGGTCATCCAGCGTGGTCAGCACCCCGGGGTCGCCGGCATAGGTCCCGTCCCGGTAACTCGCTATCGCGTCGTCGACGGCGGCGATGTCGTCGGCGGTGGCGTCGTTGTACTTCTCGCTCGTCGCGTCGTCCGGTGCGATCGCGGAGGTGGCCACGTCCAGCCGGGTCTGGACGATGGCGGCGCGGATCTGGCCGACCTGGGTCACGTTGACGACGTTGTTGTCGTAGATCGCCTGGGCGGCGTCCGCGGCCTTGTTCAGCGCGAGCAGCGTGACCAGTCCGACGACGAGCGCGACGAGCGTGGCGACACCGATCGCGGTGAGGATTTTGACGCGCACGCTGAGATCAGCGAACCGACGTGTTGCGGGGTTGACCACAACCTCACCGTACGAGCGGGAATCGCCCGCTGTGAGGGATTCGTTGTGATCTCGTTGGTCGCCGCTTCGGATCGGTTCCCCTGCCGGCCGGGGATGAACCCGAGTGGCGCCTCATGGTCTCGAGTCACGGCTCGCGGTCCTCGGGCTCGTGCTCTTCAGGCTCGCGCTCCTCGGGCTCGTGGTCCTCGGGCTCGCGCTCCTCAGGCTGGCGGCCCCGAAGTTCGCGGATCTTGGAAACTCCGATGCTGGCTGGCGCTCAGGGCGGACAAAACGGGCGCCCGGCAGCACTGTTGACCAGCTCGTCTCGCCCGGCTGGTCAACAGTTCTGCCGGCAGCATGCTCGAACAGCGCTGAGAGCCGGCCGGACCGGCCGGTCCACAGTGTCGGCACAGCGGCTTCGACCACCCGGATCGGCGCCGCCGCCCTCGACCGGCTCGCCACTACTCTTCGGGCATGAGCGCACTATCGCCACGGGCCACGACAACGCACGGCCATCCCCCGGAGACCGACCCGTGGACTGATAGCGACCCGGTGCACGACGATCTCCGCGCCGCGAAGGAGCTGGTCTACGACCCCGCCGGTCTTGTCTGCTCCCGCCCTGTTCCCGAGCCGGAGAGCGCCGACTACGGCGCCCATTTCCTCCGCATCAACGGTTCGTCCGTCAGATTCCGCACGGGCAGAACAACACCGACGAAGGCCGGACAGTTCGTCACCCTGTGGGCTAGGTCGGAAAGCGGTCCGATCCGGCCCCTCGACACCACGGATGCCGTCGATCTGGTGGTGGTCAGCACCCGGGACGCCCAGCAGTTCGGCCACTTCGTCTTTCCCATGGAGGCCCTCCGTGAACGCGGCATCGTCGCGAACAACGGTTCCGGGGGGAAGCGGGGCTTCCGCATATATCCGCCCTGGGCCACCACGACGAGCCGTCAGGCCGCCAACTCGCAATCATGGCAACTCGGCCACTTCCTGCCCGTGAACGACGGCACGTCGCTCGACGTCAACCGCGCCCGAGCGCTGTACGTTCCGCGCCGTTGAAATCTCCCAACGGCTCCAGTTGACCGGTCGGCGCCGGCAGATCAGGACGAAGACGAGCCCGTCGTGGATGTCGAGCCGGCGTTCCCAGCGCACCGCGCGCCGGCGGAACTGATGCAGCAGGGCGGAGGTCTGCGACGGCGTGATGTCCGAGCTCGCTGTTCCGGTCCTCAGGCCGACCCGTCGAGGTCTCCTGCGATCCACCCCGGTGTGTCGAAGCGAACGGGAGCCGCGCCTACCAATGTCGCCAGCTGTCCTTCGAATCTCGCGAACTCGGCAGCACCCAGCCGCTGCTCCCACCGGGTGCGCAACTCGTCGAAGACTGCTTCGCCTTCGCGCATGACTTCGAATCCGAGCGGAGTGACCTGGAGGCGTTTGCGGCGGGCATCGCGGGGATCGGGTTCGCGAATGACGTACCCGCGTTCCTCGAGGACAGCGATGGTCTTGGCTGCTGACTGTTTGGCGACGGAGAGGCTCCGGCCCAGGTCGGATGCGCTGTCGGCTCCGGCCGCGATGGCGCGCATCGCGAAGTCGTGAACGGGCCGGACGTCCTGGTAGCCCCGCCGAGCAAGCTCTTCGGTCGCGGCGTCCACGAGGCCTCGAAAGCCACCGAGCAGCAGTAACGCGAGATCAGCGCCAGAGCGGGACATGGCAGAAGGCTACGACACCCCGCCTGGACAAAGACAGCCAGGGTGTCTATCGTCGAAATCGACACCCCGGCTGTCTTTATGAGGAGAAGCATGACTCCCGCCCGTACACCCCAGGGCATCACGCACCACCGCGCTGACGTCAACGGCACCAGCCTCCACTACGTCAGCGCCGGCACCGGCGGCTCGCCGATCCTGCTGGTCCACGGCTTCCCCGAGAGCTGGTGGGCATTCCACAGACTGATTCCCCTGCTGGCCGCCACCCATCGGGTCTTCGCCGTGGACCTGCGCGGCTTCGGCGACTCCGGCAACGAGCCGGGCGCCTACGACAGCGCTACCTCAGCCGCCGACCTGCACCACCTGATCACTCACCTCGACGTCGGACCCGTCCATCTCACCGGACAGGACATCAGCGGAGCGACCGTCTTCCGCCTGGCCACCACGCACCCCGAGCAGGTGCGCAGCCTCACCGCCATCGAGATGGGCCTGCCCGGATTCGGCTTGGAGGCGCTGGCCGACGTAACCCGTGGGGGTGCCTGGCACATCGGCGTCCTCGCTGCCCCGGACATTCCCGAACTCCTGCTCGCCGGACGCGAGAAAGAGTTCCTCGGCCGCTACGCCTTCCCTTCGATGACCGCTGTACCGGAGGCGATCGGGGACACCGACATCGAGGAGTTCTCTCGCGGTTACCGGCGATCCGGCGGCTGGCGCGGTGCCACCGGCCTTTACCGCTCCATGCTGCAGGAAGGCTCCGAGATCAGGAGGCTCGCCGAGTCACCCGGCCTCCACCAGCCCGTACTCGCCGTCGGTGCCGGAGGCGGCGCGTTCACCCGCGACACCATGTCACAGGCGGCATCCACGGCAATCAGCGACGTTCAATTGGTGGACGTCGGCCATTACGTCGCTCTGGAAGCACCTGAGGAACTGGCAGCAGCCATACTGAGCTTCATCGACGGCGTCGACAAAGCGTCAACCCCCGGCTGACCGACAGGGGAGCGATACGCGCGGGAGGGGCCGGACGCTGGTGACCGGGGCCGGCGAAGGCCCGCTCATGGATTCAGAGTCCTGCGCCTCTGCGCGGGCGCGAGACGGGGGCTAAGGCGCCCGTGAGCCCCGCGCCTCCTCCTGCTCCACCACCGCCTCCAGATCCGCCAGCCGGCGTAACCCCTGCAACGGCTGCCGCATCCGATGGTTGCCGGCCAGCTCCCGCTCGTGGCGTGCCAGGAAACTCCAGTACCCCGCCGTGTACGGGCAGGCGTCCTCCCCGAGGCGTACCTGCGGCCGGTAACGACACCCGCCGCAGTAGTCGCTCATCCGGCTGATGTAAGCCCCACCCGCCGCGTACGGCTTGGTGCTCATCCGCCCGCCGTCGGCGAACTGGCTCATACCGATCACGTTGGCGGTCATCACCCACTCGTACCCGTCGACGAACGACCGGTGGAACCAATCGGCCAGCGCGCCGGGCCGCCAGCCGCGCTGCATCGCGTAGTTGCCGAGCACCATCAGCCGCAGAATGTGGTGCACCCAGCCGCGATCACGCACCCCGGCGAGCACATCGGACAGGCAGCGCGCCTCGACCGCGTCGGCGTCCAGCCGCTGGAACCACGCGGGCAGCTCCTGCCGCGCGCCCAACTCGTCGGCATTCCGATAACCGGGCTCGAAATACCAGTACAGGTGCCAGATGAAGTCGCGCCACCCGAGAATCTGCCGCACGAAGCCCTCCACCGATTGAAGATCAACACCCTTCTTCCGGTACGCGGCCTCAGCGTGCTCGACCACCTCCAGCGGATCGAGCAGTCCCAGATTGATCGACGCGCTCAACATGCTGTGCGCCATCAGCGGGTCACCGGCGAGCATGGCGTCCTCGTACGGACCGAAGAGCGGCAGCCGATACTCGACGAAGTGCCGCAGCCGGGCGAGCGCCTCCGCGCGGGTGGCCGGGAACAGCCGCGGCCCGTCGTTCCCGACGAACCTGATCCCGTCGTCACGCTCCCACCGGTCCAGGTCCTCGCGCACCTCAGCGTCGATGTCGTCCTCGGTGATCTGCGGCGGCGCCGGCACGTCCAGGCTGGCCGGCGGCGGCTCCCGGTTGTCGGCGTCGAAGTTCCAGCGCCCTCCGGCCGGCTCGGCGCCGTCCATGAGGATGTCGTGCCGTCGCCGCGCGTCCCGATAGAAGTCCTCCAGCCGCAGGTGGTCACGCCCGTGCGCCCACGCCACGAAGTCCTCCGGCGCGGTCACGAACCCGCGCGGCGCCAGCATCTCGACCCGGGGCAGCCGCCGTACGAGTCCCCGCGCCGCCCGGGACGTCGGATGGCAGACGGTGACCGGCTCGGTGACGGCCTCGGCGTAGGTCTCGGCCCGCACCAGCCGCACGTTGTCGTTGCCGCGCGCGAGGTGGCGCAACGCGGAGAGGACGAGGTGCGCCTTCTGCCGGTGAAAGACCCGGCGGCGGAAGACACCTTTCGACTCCACCAGCAGCACAGGCTGCTCGGGAGAGTCCAGAAAGTGCGGCCCCAGCTGATCAGCGAACAGCCACCGGCGTCTCATAGAAGCATCATGCGGCAGCCACCACGGCCACCGCGGCGTTCTCGCGATGCTCAGTACCCTCATCCATGGCTGTGAATTAGGTCATGCCCAAATCCCTCCGCTGCTTTGATGACCACCTTTCACATCATCAAGTCGAGCTGCGCCACCTACCGCGAAATGCTGATAGAAGGCCTCCGCAAGCGTTACTCGTAGTGGCGGCCCTCGTTCGCCGAATAGCGGCCCGGCACAGGTGTGGTCTGCCCTTCCCGGCGGTGGCTCGATATGCAGTTCCCGACGGCGTGGCGACGGGCCGGACCCCGCTGTCGCGACCCTCGCCCGTGGTTCTCCGTCCGGGGCGGAGCCATGATCTGCGCTGTTTTGATCAGGCTTGTCAGGCGACGTTTCGTGGTCGGATCGCGGGGTCTCGGGCACCGATCGGGCGAGCGCCGCAGCGCCGTCCTCGGCCTCTCGCAACTGGCGCAGACGCCGGGCATGGCGTTGTGTGAGACCCCACGAGCGGTGCCGCTCATGCTCCCGCCGGAACTGCTCGGCAGCCGGAGAGTAATTGCGGCGCAGCGTCCGGCCCCGCAGATGCCGGGTGGGAAACAATGAGAGCTGCGCCATCACTCAACAATCCCCGCCCAGCCGCCGGCCAACGAACGATCCCGCCCGAATTTCACATCGCAGAATGTTCGCCGAACCGCTTGATGATCCGCCAAATAGGCGTCCCGGAACCGCCGCTGCCAATCTTGGTAATCCGGTGCGACGCCCTGAATCGGAATGCTCAAGTATCGTGATTCGCCGTGACGGAGTTCAGCGAAGGTTCGGAGAAGGCGGTGCCGAGAGCCGAGGCCAACCCTGCGGCCCGGACGGCGGCGGCGCTCGACGCCGGGCTCGGCCGGGATCGCCCGCGGATCGTGGTGCTGTGCGGCTCGGCCCGCTTCTACGACCACTTTCAGGAGGCGAACCACCGGCTGACGATGGCCGGAAAGATCGTGCTGTCGATCGGCTTCCCGCCCGCGGCAGCGGAGCAGGACCACGGGCACGCGCACGGCGAGGGCACCCGAAACGGCGAGGGCACCCGAAACGGCGAGGGCACCCGAAACGGCGAGGGCACCCGAAACGGCGAGGGCACCCGGAACGGCGAGGGCACCCGGAACGGCGAGGGCGTGGAGCCGGACTCCGCCGAAAAGGCGGCCCTGGACGACCTGCACAAGCGGAAGATCGACCTGGCCGACGAGGTGCACGTGCTCAACGTGCACGGCTACATCGGCCAGTCCACCCGCTCCGAGATCAAGTACGCCGAGGCGGCAGGGAAACCGATCACCTACTCGGAGCCGACGTGACCAGCGGGGAGGCCGTCAGCGCATGCCCAGGGCCGCGTAGATGATGCGCTCGGCGGTCACCGTCTGGCCCTCACCCTTGGCGTCCGTCGAGGTCACCGAGTAGATCAGCCGGAACCCTCCGTCCCGGCTGGCGCCGATCGCGCTGGAGTACCCGTACCGTGCCCCCGACTTTGCCCACAACACCTCACCGGTCGGCAGCGTCGTCGCCTCCAGCCCGGCGCTGTGGGTGGCCGGCCCGCCGCTCACGTCCTTCACGGCGGGCAGTGTGAACATCTCCTCCAGCAGGGACGCCGGCACCACCCGGCCGGTGAAGAGCGCCTCCGTGAACACGTCCAGATCGGCCACGGTGGAGATCATGTCCCCGGCCGCGGGCGTCAGGGTCTGGCTCCACTTCGTCACGTCGACGAGGGTGGATCCCACCACCTGGTATCCGTGCGCGTGCGGCCCGCGGATCGCCGGATCGAGTCCCGGCACGTACGTGTCCCGCAACCCCAGCGGCCCGGTGATCCGCCGCCGCACCTCACCACCGTACGAATGCCCGGTGATCTTCTCGATCAGCATTCCGGCGACGATGTAACCCATGTTCGTGTAGTGCTGCTCATCGCCGGGCCCGAACTCGCGCGGGTTGCGCAGCGCCGTCCGGACGATCCGTTCCGGCGTCCACACGTCGTACCGGTGTGCCAGCGCCCACGCGATGTCGTCCGGCAGGGCCGGGCTGGGCAGCCCGCTGGTGTGGTTCAGCAGCTGCCGCACGGTGACCCCGGAGTACGACGCCGGGAGGACGCCGGGCAGGTGCCGCCGGACCGAGTCGTCCAGGCTCAGCCGGTTCTCCGCCGCCAGTTGCAGCACGACGGCAGCGGTGAAGACCTTGGTGACGCTGCCGATCCGGAACCGCGCGTGCGCCGGAACCGGGGCGTTGGTCCGCAGGTCGGCGACGCCCGACGCGCCCTCCCAGCAGCCTGCCGCCGTGGTGACCCGCACCTGCGCGCTCGTCGCCGCGTCGTCGGGCAGTCCCGCGATGGCCTGCCCCATACCCGCCGACTCCAGCGAGCAGATCGTGGAAACCCGCGGCCGAACAGCAGCAGCGGGGGACCCCACCCCGAGAACCAGTGCCGAAGCAACCGAGACAGCGACGATGCCCACCTTATTGATCTCCATGACGACCACCCTGCCGAAACCCGGCAACGAGGACATCCGGGTCACCACTTAGGGGGTCTGAATCAGTCCGTCCCCGACGTCAGGCGCCCCCTCGGCGGCGCCCGGCCGCACGATCTCCGGCCGCACCTCGTGCATCCGCAACTCTCCACTGAGGATCTCCTCGGCGAAATGGCACGCCACCCGCTGCCCCGAGTCGTCGAACACCCGCAGTTCCGGCCGTTCCGCGGCACACCGGTCCTGCGACCAGGGACATCGGGTACGGAACCGGCACCCGCTCGGCGGGTTCGCCGGTGACGGCAGGTCACCGGCGAGCAGGATCCGCTCCCGCCGGTCCTCCACGTGCGGGTCCGGGATCGGCACGGCGGAGAGGAGCGCTCTCGTGTACGGATGCAGCGGTCGCTCATAGAGCAGGTCCCCACCCGCCTCCTCGACCAGCGCCCCGAGATACATCACGCCGACCGTGTCCGAAATGTGTCGGACCACGGCGAGGTCGTGCGCGATCACCAGGTAGGTCAGCCCGAGGGAGGCCTGCAGGTCGCCGAGCAGGTTGATCACCTGTGCCTGGATCGACACGTCCAGCGCGGAGACCGGCTCGTCGGCCACGATCAGCTCGGGTTCGAGGACCAGGGCGCGGGCGATGCCGATCCGCTGCCGCTGGCCGCCGGAGAACTCGTGCGGGTACTTGTTCAGTGCCGACGCCGGGAGCCCGACCGCGTCCAGGGTGGAGCGCAGACGCGTACCCACGTCGATCTTGTGGGCTTTGAGGCCTTCGACCAGCAAGGACTCGACGGACTGGCGGGGGTCGAGGCTGGCCATCGGGTCCTGGAAGACCATCTGCATGCGCCGCCGGAATCGTCGCATCTGCTCGCCCTTGAGCGCGCGCACGTCCGTACCGTCGAAGGTGATGCTGCCGCTGGTCGGCTCGACCAGTCGCAGCAGGCCGCGCCCGAACGTCGATTTGCCGCACCCGGACTCGCCGACGAGACCGTAGGTCTCACCCCGCCGGATCTTCAGGGAGACACCGTCGACGGCAAAGACAAATCCGACGGTACGGTCGAAGAGCAGTCCGCTTTTGATCGGGAAATGAACCTTCAGGTCATCGATCTCCACCAGGGCGTCGCTCACGCCGGCACCTCCTGCGGGACGGGATTCGTGCACCGCAGCGCGCCACCGCGGGCGATCGGCTCGAGCGGCACTGTGGCACCGATGCAGTCGTCGATCACCCGGTCGCAGCGCGGCGCGAAGGCACACCCCTCGGACCACGGGATGGTGTCGCCGACCGAGCCGCGGATCTGGTGCAGCCGCCCGCCCCGGGACACGTCGAGCCGGGGGACCGACTGCAGAAGCCCATTCGTGTACGGGTGGAGCGGCGCCCCGAAGAGATCGTGCCGGGTGGCCCGCTCGACCACCTTGCCGGCGTAGAGCACGTTCACCGTGTCGCAGAGCCCGGCCACCACGCCGAGGTCATGGGTGATCATCATGAGGGCCGTCCCGGACTGCTCGACCAGCTCCTTGAGCAGCGTCAGGATCTGCGCCTGGATGGTCACGTCCAGCGCGGTGGTCGGCTCGTCGGCGATCAGCAGGCGTGGCTTGCAGGCCAGCGCGATGGCGATCAGGGCCCGCTGCCGCATGCCACCGGAGAGCTGGTGCGGGAACTCCTTGAGCCGTCGCGCCGGGTCCGGGATGCCGACCGCGTCGAGCAGTCCGGCGGCCTGGCGCAGCGCCGCCTGCCGGCTCTGTCCCTGGTGGCGTTCCAGCACCTCGGCCACCTGCAGGCCGAGCGGGATCACCGGGTTCAGCGAGGAGAGCGGGTCCTGGAAGATCATGCCGATGTCCCGGCCGCGCCGGTCCCGCAGGTCCTGCGGCCGTAGCGTGAGCAGGTCGGCGCCGTCGAAGCGGACCTCGCCGGCGACCCGGTTGCCGCGCCGGGGGAGCAGTCCCATGATCGCCAGACTGGTCACCGACTTGCCGCAGCCGGACTCGCCGACCAGCCCGACCGTCTGGCCGGGCTCCACGGTGAAGCTGACCCCGTCCACCGCGGTGAACGGCTCGGCCCCCCGGCGCTGGAAGACGACCGACAGATCGCGTACGTCGAGTAGTGCCATGACACTCACCGCCGGTTCTTCGGGTCGAGCGCGTCGCGCATGCTCTCGCCGAGCAGCGTGAAGCCGAGGGCCACCAGGATGATCGCGAGGGCCGGGTAGTAGGCCAGCTCGGGACGGACCTCCAGGTACCGGACGCCGTCCACGCCGAGCATCAGGCCCCACTCGGCCCGGTTGATGTCCGGGTCGCCGAGGCCGAGGAACGACAGCGCGGCCGCGTCGAGGATCGCCACCGCGAACGTCAGGGTGGCCTGCACGATGACCGCGGTGAGCGAGTTCGGCAGCATGTGCCGGGTCACGATGTGCCGCTGCTTCACCCCGAGCGACCGGGCCGCCAGCACGTGGTCGCTTTCCCGCTGCGCGAGCATCGACCCGCGTAACAGCCGGGCGAAGATCGGCACGTTCACCACCGCGACCGCCACGATCACGGTCCACTGAGTGGACTCGCTGGCCAGGGCGACGAGTGTGATCGCGAGCAGCAGGCTGGGCAGCGCCAGCATCACGTCGGTGACCCGCATGATCAGCACGTCCACCCAGCCGCCGATGGCGCCGGCGATCGCGCCGAGCAGCACCCCGAAGATCAGGCCGATGAGCGTGGCGAGGACGCCGACGAAGAGCGTCTGGCGGGCGCCGTAGATCATCCGGGACAGGAAGTCGCGGCCCAGCGGGTCGCTGCCGAGCGGATGCCCGGCGGTGGCGCCCGGCACCGAGTCGACGGTCAGCTTCTCGGTCAGCTCGGGGAACCGCTGCACCGGGTCGTGCGGCGCGACCAGCGGCGCGAAGATCGCGATGATCAGGAACACCAGGATGATCACCGCGCCGGCGATCGCCGTGGGGTCACGGGTCAGCCGGCGGGCGGCGTCGCGGAACAGGCTGACCCCGCCGGCCTCCGCGGTCCGGGTGGCCAGCTCGTCGATGCGGCGGCGTTTGTGCTCGGCCAGAGTGCTCACTGGACACGCACCCTCGGGTCGATGAACGCGTAGGAGAGGTCGACCACCAGGTTGACCACGATGAAGACGACCGCCGCGAGCAGGATCAGCGCCTGCAGCACCGGGTAGTCGCGGCTGCCGCTGATCGAGTCGGTGATCAGCGTGCCGAGGCCGCCCCAGTTGTAGACCTTCTCGGTCAGCACCGCCCCGGCCAGCAGCGCGCCGGTCTGCAGGCCGATCGTGGTGACCACCGGCAGCAACCCGTTGCGCAGCACGTGCCGCTTGCGGATGGTGGCGTTGCGCAGGCCCTTGGCGTCCGCGGTACGGATGTAGTCCTCGTCCAGCACGTCCAGCACGCTCGCCCGGGTGATCCGCACGATGATCGCCAGCGGGATCGTGGCGAGCGTGACGGCCGGCAGCACCAGGTGCCAGAGCGCGTCGGCGGACGCGTCGAACTCGCGGGTGAGCAGCCCGTCCAGCACGAAGAACCCGGTCACGTCGGTGTTGTCGGTGCCGGTGCTGATCCGCCCGGACGGCGGGAAGAAGTGGATGTCCTGGGTGAGCCAGTCCTTGAGCAGGTACCCCAGGAAGAAGATCGGGATGGAGATGCCGATCAGCGTGACGATGATCGTCGCGTTGTCGAGCAGCCGGCCACGGTGCCGGGCCGCCAGGTAACCGAGCGGGATGCCCAGCCCGACCGCGATCAGGATGGCCGCGAGAGCCAGCTCGACGGTCGCCGGGAAGGCCCGGCTGATCACGTCGGTCACCGGTTCGCCGGTACGGATGGAGTTGCCGAAGTTGCCGGTCACCACGTTCTTCAGGAACCGGCCGTACTGGACCCAGATCGGCTGGTCGTAACCGAGGGCCCGGATCAGCGCCTCGCGGGTCTGCGGGGTGGCGCGTTCGCCCAGCAGCGCGTCGACCGGCCCGCCGGGCAGGCTGCGCAGCCAGAAGAAGACCAGGGTCATCAGGGCGATCAGGGTGACGAAGAGTTGGATCAGGCGGCGCGAGACGACTCTCACCATGATGTTTCCTCCGGAATCGGCGCTGCCGCGGCCCGGAGCCCGGGTCGCGGCAGCCCTCGGCGCCTACTTGGTGAGCGAGACCGTGTCGAACTCCTCCGCGGTGAGCGGGCTCGGCACCAGGCCCTGCACCTCCTTCGTGGTGACGATCGCCGGCGGTGCGTGCCAGATCGGCACGGCCGGCAGCCACTTGGCCGCGAGGTCGCGGTTGACCTGCTCGAACGCGGTCCGCTTGGCCTCCTGGTCGACAGTCGCGTCGGCCTTGCCGACGGCGGTGAACATGTCGGCCATCGCGTCGTCGCCGAACTCGACCTTGGGCCGGCCGAAGAACGTGCCGACGAAGTTGCCCGGGTCGTTGTAGTCACCCGTCCAGCCGAGGATGTGCAGGTCCTGCTTGCCGAACTGCTGCACGTCGTCCTTGAAGCCGCCGTTCCACGGCCGGGGCACTCCGTTGACCTTGATGCCCGCGGCCTGCAGGTCGTTCGCCAGGACCGTGAAGATCTCCTGCGGGTTCGGCATGTACGGCCGGGACACCTCGGTCGGGTAGTAGAAGTTGAGCGTCAGCCCGGTCGCGCCGGCCTCGGACAGCAGCTGCTTGGCCTTGTCCACGCTGTAGTCGTACTTCTGCACGTCCGGGGCGTAGCCGAGCACCGACTCCGGCAGGAACTGGTCGGCCACCACGGAACCGCCCGGTCCCTTGGTCTGCACCAGTTGCGCCCGGTTCAACGCGTACGCGATCGCCTGCCGTACCCGGAGGTCTTTGAGTTTGGGGTTGTTCTTCTGGTTGATGCCCAGGTAGAGGATGTTGAAGGCGGGGCGCTCGAGCACCTGGTATCCCTCGTCGGCGAGGGCCTTGCGGTCGGCCGGCGCGGGGAAGTCGATCGCCTGGACCGTGCCGGCGCGCAGTTCCTGCTTCCGGGTGTTCTCATCCTTGATGATCTTGATGATCACCTTGTCGACCTTGGCTTTCTCACCCCAGTAGTTCGCGTTCTTGTTCAGCGTGATCTCGCCGGTCGCCTTGTTCCAGCCGCCGAAGGTGAACGCGCCGGTCCCGGTCGGGTGCTCGTTCGCGAACGCGCTGTAGGAGAAGGAGTCGCCGTTCTGGGTCACGGTGTCGGAGCCGTGCTGTTTCATCGCGGCCGGGCTCGCGATGGAGAACGCGGTGAGCGCGAAGGCCCCCGGGAACGCGCCCTTGTACTTCTTCATCGTCACGACAGCGGTGGAGGCGTCAGGCGCCTTGCAGTTGTCGTAGACGGCGTCCGGGTTGCCGGCGAACCCGCCGAAGACGTCGGCGTAGTAGATCATCTGGGACTGGGCGGCCTCGCCCTTCATGTTGTACCAGCGGTCGAAGTTCGCGCAGACCGCGGCGGCGTCCAGGGTGGTGCCGTCGTGGAACGTGACGCCCTGGCGCAGCTTGAACGTCCAGATCTTGCCGGTCGGGTCGTTGGACCAGCTCTCCGCCAGGCCGCCCTGCAGCTCCGCGGTGCCGGGTTTGTGGGTGACGAGCGTTTCGTACATCTGCCGGATCGGCCGGAACGACTCACCGTCGTCGTTGAAGATCGGATCGAAGTTCTTCGGGTCGCCCGCGCCGGCGAAGATGAAGGTGCCGCCGGTGGCGTTGCTCTGATCCTCGCCGTTGTCACGGTCGCTCTCCGCGCAGCCTGCCACGCCGATCGTCATCGCCGCGATGACACCGGCGGCGATGACCGTCCTTGGTGCACGCATCGTGCTCACCCCGTCCTGTGGGTACGGACTTTGGCGAGAGACTAGCCATTTATGATGATCAACTCCCCTGATCGGTATCGGATTGTGCTCTTCCGGTGGTCATAGCACCTCCGTCATCTTCCCGGTGATATCGGTCAAGATCAAAGCCAATTGACGTGTGTACGGGTGGAGCAACCGTTCCCGCCGACCGGGACCGTTCCCGCTGGAAGCCGCTCTGACCAGCACCGCAGTGGCCCGTGCCGGCGCTCCGGGGTGGCTCGCGGCCGCGGCGCCGCCGATTCCGGAAAATGATCTTCGCTGGCCCCGCCCCGGTACCGGAATGCGGCCCCGGGCACGGCTGGCACACTCTGCTGCCATGAGTAGATGGGCCGACATCGAGAACGACGAGCCGGAGTTCGCCGCGCGAGTGCGAGGGCTGTTCGAGTCGCACGACCACAAGTTCATGGCCACCCTGCGCAAGGACGGCGCGCCGCGGATCAGCGTGGTCGAGGCACGTTTCACCGATGGGGACGTGGTGATGGGCATGATGGGCCGGTCGCTGAAGGTGGCCGACCTGCGCCGTGATCCGCGCCTGGTGCTGAGCAGCGCGAGCGACGACGTGTCGGCCGACCCCGCCGACTGGCCGGGTGACGCCCGGGTGTCCGGCCGCGCGATCGAGGTGCTCGACCCGGCGCGCCCGCAGGTGCCGTCCAACGTCTTCCGCATCGACATGAGCGAGGTCGTCCTCAACTACATCTCCCGCTCGGAGGGGCTGGTCGTGGAGACGTGGCGGACCGGCAAAGGGCTGGAGCGCCGGCCGCTGGGCTGATCTGGACAGGGTTTCTGATTGGTGGTTCAATAACTTCGTGCCGAGACCCCGGAAAGTCTCCGACGCCGCCCTCATGGACGCGGCAGCCGACGCGCTGGGCCGCAAGGGACCGCGTTTCACCATGGCCGACGTGGCCGAGCTGGCCGGCGTCGCCACCGCGACGGTCGCCATGCGGTTCGGGTCCAAGCAGGCGCTGCTGCTGGCCATGACGGCGGTGGCGAAAGACGATCTGATCGCCCGGATGCGGGCCGCGGCGGACGCCGAGACCGACCCGGTGCGGTCGATCGCGGCGGCCGCCCTCTCCGCGCTGGCCGGCGGGGGTGATCCCTCGGCGACCGCGAACCACCTGTCCCAGCTGGGGGCCGACCTGGTCGATCCCGACCTCCGGGCGTCGCTGTCGCGGCTGCGCGACGACTATCGCGAAGAGCTCCGCGTGTTGCTGGAGAAGGTCCCGTTGCCGAACGCGCCGTCGGCGGTGCAGGCGGCGAGGATCCTGGCCGGGCTGGTGCACGGTCTGCAGCTCGACTGGGCGCTGGCTCCGGACGGCGACATGCTCACGACGATCGGGTCCGATGTCGACACGCTGCTCGCGTGGTGGAGTGGTGCGGCATTCTGTCAGCCCGATGCGGAGGGTGATTAGTCTTCCAGCGATTCCCATTTGTTTCCCGGACGTTTCTCGGATTCGCATCTCCCGAATTCTTATCGGCGTTTCCGGCTTTCTTCGCACCGAATTCCTCCCCTACTGAGGGGAAATCTGGGAATGGCGTCACGGCAAACAAAAAGTGCCACCGGCCGATAGCGACCGGTGGCACTTTTCGATCATTCACTCCCCGCTCGGGGATTCGTTTCCCTCGTCCACTTCCATGATGTATCCCCGGCCCCATGCGGTGCGGATCGCGAGCCCCAGCGGGGCGATCCGGCGGCGGATTCGCATGATGTGCAGATCGAGAGAATTCCGGCTGCACAGCTGACCGTCGTCGGTCAGCCCGGTCGTGAGGGTCTCGCGGGCGACCAGGTGGCCGAACCGCAGCACCAGGATCGTGAGCAGTGAGGCCTCGCTCGGCGACAGTGCCGTGGAGTGGTTCCGGAAGGACAGCACCCCATCCGGGTTGAGCTGGGGAATCTGGTGTGCTCCGGCCCGCGCGCGGAGGCCGGCGGCCCGCAGTCGAACGTCCTCGCGCGGTGCCGGGACGCGGACCCAGTCCTCGCGCGGATCGGTGCAGACCGGCGGCTGCGAGCCCGGGGCGATCACGAGCAGCCGGAGGACCCCGCGGGTGCGACATCGCTCCCGGCGCGCGGATTCTTCAGGCCATCTGATGATTTCGACATGATCGATCTTAGAACTCGGCGCGGTCTCCCTGGACGGCCGGGCGGTGATGGATCCGGCGTGCCGGGGCTGATCAGCATAAGCAATCTGACTGTGCTGTTTCATGGTCCCCCCGTGGGCCCTTTTCTGTCGAGTACATCGATATGTTATTGCCTGCCGTCCACCTATGTCACCCCAGTTGTCAGTCATTCACGACTCTCGGCGGCGCGCCCATAGCGAGGCGCTGCCCGCGGTGACTCTGTGGTCATCCGGAAAAGCTCCGCGGAGCATCATCGGAAAAGTCGCCGAAGAGAAACCGTCACTGAGAGTGACGGCTGTCCAGAGAAGATCGGCAAATGCCACATGGCTCCCAAGGTCAGCTAGACGGCGCAAACCGTCCTGACAGAACTCTGAAGGAAACGGTGGGGCCGTCCCGGCCGCGCTCCTAGGCTCACGCCGACCGAGCCCGGCGTCACCATCGAGGACGAGGCATGCGAGCAGACGGTGAACGATTCCCGCCACTGACCAGGTCGCAGCGGTACAGCTACGCCGCCGATCCGGACGTCCTGCGGTCCGACATGGCCCACCTCGCCGATCCCGGCGACCCCCTGCCGCCCGCGTCGCCCGCCCCGCACGGCTCCGTCACCTTCGCCGTGGTGCTGCTGGCGCTCTGCACCGTCCCGCCCTTGCTGCTGCTCGTGGTCCTGGCCGTGATCGTCCTGCCCTGACCGCTGGTCCCGGCGGGCGGCCCGGCATCTGTATCAGTGAATGTTCGACAGAGCGCCGACAGAAGTTGCGGTGCCCTCCGCCGGCCGTCGCTAGCTTGGCCTCCATGGAGTTGCGCATCTTCACCGAACCGCAGGAAGGCGCTCGCCACGAGGACCTGTCGCGCGTGGCACGGTTCGCCGAGGAGGCGGGCTTCCCGGCGTTCTTCCGATCGGACCACTACCTCAACACCGGCTCCGGCGCCGGCCTGCCCGGGCCGAGCGATGCCTGGATCACCCTCGCGGCGCTGGCCCGCGAGACCACCCGCATCCGGCTCGGCGTCCTGATGAGCGCCGCGACGTTCCGCGCTCCGGGTCCGCTGGCGGTCATCGCGGCGCAGGTCGACGAGATGTCCGGCGGCCGCCTCGAGTTCGGCCTCGGCGCCGGCTGGTTCGAGACCGAACACGACGCCACCGGCCTGCGATTCCCGCCCCTCGGCGAGCGGTTCGACAGGCTGACCGAACAACTCGAGATCATCACGGGGCTGTGGGACACCCCCGACGGCGAGCGTTTCGACTACCAGGGCGCCCACTACCGGATCACCGACTCGCCGGCGCTGCCCAAACCGGTGCAGCGCCCGCGGCCGCCGCTCATCATCGGCGGCAAGGGCCCGCACCGGACGCCGCGCCTCGCCGCCCGCTTCGCCGGGGAGTTCAACGTCTCGCTGCGCGACATCCCGACCTGCCGCGCGCAGTTCGACCGGGTGGACGCCGCCTGCGAGCGCATCGGCCGGGACCCGGCGGAGATCGTCCGGTCGGTCGCGCAGACCGTCTGCGTGGGCGCCGACGACATCGAGCTCCAGCGCCGCGCCAAGGTCCTGAACCGCGACGTCGACGATCTGCGGGCCAACGGGATCGCCGGAACGCCGGCGGAGGTCGTCGATCGCATCGGCCGGTGGCGGGAGGAGGCCGGGGTCACCCGGATCTACCTGCAGCTGCTCGACCTCACCGACCTGGCACACCTGGACCTGATCGCCGCCGAGGTGATGCGCCAGCTCGACTGACGCCGGCCGGAACCGAATCGACGACACGGGGGACGTTCGCGATGAGCACCACCACGACCGGCAGGGCCGACACCTTGGACCGGCAGTTCGACGCGATGGACCTGTCCCGGCTGCGGGCCAGGCCCGGCGCGAAATGGCGCTGCACACCACCGGACGTGCTGCCGGCCTGGGTGGCGGACATGGACTTCCCGGTGCCGCCACCGGTGCTCGCGGCCCTGCGCGCGGCGCTCGACACCGGCGACCTCGGCTATCCCGACTGGCCGTCCGGCGCGACGCCGGTCCGCGAGGTCCTCAGCGAGCGCATGGCGGCCCGGCACGGCTGGCGCCCGCCGCCGCACGAGATCCGCGAGTTCGCCAACGTGACCCAGGCGGTGCAGGTGATCCTGCAGACGGCCACCGCGCCCGGCGACCCGGTGGCCATCCACGTGCCGGCCTTCCGGCCGCTGCTCGCCGGGCTGTCCACGATGAACCGGCCGATGGTGCCGATCGCCCTTTCCGGCGCGGGCTGGGAGTTCGACGCCGACCGCTTCGCCCGCGACGTCGCCGCGACCGGGTGCCGCGCGCTGATCCTGGTCAACCCGCACAATCCGACCGGCCGGGTCTTCACCCGCGCGGAGCTGGCCGCGCTCGCCGCCGTCGCCGAGCGCCACGACCTGCTGGTGATCTCGGACGAGGTGCACGCCGATCTGACCTACGCGCCGGGGGAGCACGTGCCGTTCGCCTCGCTCCACCCGGACGTCGCCGCCCGCACCGTCACCGTCGCCTCGGCCAGCAAGGCCTTCAACCTCGCCGGCATGCGCGTCGCCGCCTGCCACATCGGGCCCCGCCGGGTTCGCGAAGCCCTGGCCGCGGCGCCACCGGAGCTGTACGGCGCGGTCAGCCTGCTGGGCGTCACCGCGACTGTCGCGGCCTGGACGAGCTGCGACGACTGGCTCGCCGGTGTGCTGGCCTATCTGGACGGCAACCGGCGCCTGGTCGACGAGACGCTGGCCGGCGTACCCGGCATCGTCTCGTACCCGCCGCAGGCGACCTACCTGAGCTGGCTCGACCTGACCGGGCTGGGCATGGGTCCGGACCCGGCCGCGCGGCTGCTGCGCGACGGCCGGGTGCTGCTCTCCTCCGGCCCGGACTTCAACCCGGGCGGCGACGGTTTCGCCCGGCTGAACTTCGCCGCCCCGCGTCCGGTGCTGCGCCGGACCCTGGAACGGCTGCTCGACGCGACGGCGCAGGCCGGCCGATGCTGATCACCGCCACCCGGATGCTGACCGGACCGGCCGGTCGGGTCACGACGGACGGCGCCGTGCTGGTGCGCGGCGCGACCATCGCCGCGGCCGGTCCGCGCGCCGAGGTGGCACGGCTGGCGGATCCCGGCGAACCGGTGTCCGACCACCCCGGGGCCACGCTGCTGCCCGGCCTCGTCAACGGCCACGTGCACCTGAGCCTGGACGCCTCGCCCGACCCGGTGGGCGGGCTGCGCGCCGCCGGTGCCGAGGCGCTGGAGGCCGACATGACCGAGCGCGCCGCGCGACTGGTGCGCGCCGGGATCACGACGGTGCGCGACCTCGGTGACCGCGGCGGCGCCGCGCTCCGGCTGCGCGCGCGGATCGCCGGCGGCGAGGTGCCCGGGCCGCGGCTGCTCACCTCCGGCGCGCCGCTGACCCCGCCCGGCGGCCACTGCTGGTTCTTCGGCGGCGAGGTGGCCGACGAGCGCGCGGCGCTGGACGCGGTACGCCGTCACGCGGAGGCCGGCGTCGACCTCATCAAGGTGGTCGCGAGCGGCGGTCATCTCACCGCCGGCGCCGCCCGCATGTGGGAGAGCCAGTTCTCCGCCGCCGAGCTGCGGCGCATCGTCGGCGAGGCGCACCGCCTCGGGCTGCCGGTCGCGGTGCACGCCCACGGAACGGAGTCGATCGCCGCGGCGGTGGACGCCGGCGTCGACACCATCGAGCACTGCACGTGGATGGACGGCAGCGGACGGCTCGAACGGCGCGACGACGTCGCCGCGCGGATGGCCGCCCGGGGGATCGCGGCGTGCTGCACCACCTGCGGCCCGGACTGGCGCGGCACCCTGGCGAGCCGGGGCCCGCGGGAGACCCGGGAGACCTACGGCCGCCTGGCGTGGATGGCGGAGTGCGGCGTCCCGCTGCTCCCCGGGACCGACGCCGGCGTGTCCCAGTCCGGGTTCGACGGGATGACGGGTCTCCTCGAGCTCTACCACTGGCTCGGTTTCTCCACCGCCCGCGTGCTCGAGCTGGCGACCACCGGCGCGGCACGGCTCATCGGCCTGGGCGCGACGACCGGGCTCATCGCCCCCGGCTTCGACGCCGACCTGCTGGTCGTGGACGGCGATCCGCTCGCCGACCTCGGCGCCCTGCGGCGGGTCCGCCTGGTCGTCGCCCGAGGGCGCGTTTCGACACCCGCCGGCGACGTCGCCGCCGGCCACCCGGCCCCGTGACCTACCGGACCACGGCCAAGGAGAGGAACCGGAATCATGACCGAGGACACCACGAGCGCACGGCCCCGCGTCGACATGTGGTTCGACCCGATGGACCCCTGGTCCTGGATCGTGTCGCGGTGGCTGCTGGAAGTCGAGCAGGTCCGCGACGTCGAGGTGGGCTTCCACGTGATGAGCGTGTCGGTGCTCAACGCCGGCCGCGACGTGCCCGAGCAGTACCGCGACGACCCCGAGGCGTTCCTGGCCCGGATGCAGGCGGCGTGGGGTCCGGTCCGGGTGGCGACGGCCGCCGCGGCCCTCAAGGGCGAGGAGGTGCTGCGTGACCTCTACTCGGCGATGGGCGTGCGCATCCACGAGCGCGGCGAGAAGGACTACGCCGTCGTGATCAAGGAGGCGCTCGACGAGGTCGGCCTGCCGTCCGACCTCGCCGCCGCGGCGGGTTCGGACGAGTACGACGGGCGCCTGAAGGAGAGCCACGAGCGCGGCATGCGGCCGGTCGGCAACGACGTCGGCTCACCGATCGTGCACATCGGCGGCGGCGCGTTCTTCGGCCCGGTGATCTCCCGGATCCCGCGCGGCGAGGTCGCGGGCCGGATCTTCGACTCGCTCCTGGGACTCTCGAGTTTCCCGCACTTCTGGGAGCTCAAGCGCTCCCGCACCGAGGAGCCCGAGTTCACCTGAGACCAGGACCGGGACGCCGGCCGCCTACCGCCAGCCCTCGTGGCGGGTGGCGGCCGGATGCTCCGCGGGCGGCGGCGTGACCCGCTGGTCGTCGTACTGTGTGGACAGCACCAGCGACGAGGTGAGCTCGCCGTGCCGGCCGAGCCGCTCCAGCAGGACCTCGAGGTGCTCCAGCGAGGTGGCGCGCACCTTCAGCAGGGAGCAGTGCGTCCCGCTGAGCTTGTGGATCTCGCTCACCTCGGGGTACTGCGCGGCCGAGGCGTTCTGGAGAAGACAGCGCCCGGACGCGCAGCGCAACTGCACGAAGGCGAGGAACGGGTAACCGGTGCTCCGCGGGTCGACCCGTGCCGCGTACCCCACGATCACGCCGGCCTCCTCGAGCCGCCGCACCCGCTCGGCCACCGCCGGCGGCGACAGGCTGACCCGCCGGCCCAGCTCCTTGAAGGACAGCCGGGCATCGGCCTGCAACTCTTTGATCAACTGCCAGTCGAGCGGATCCAGCGATCTTTCCGAACGTAAAGCCATGGCGGAAGAATAGCGTTGATGTCGCGATGATCGGCAGCAAAGATCTTTCATTTGGTATTCAAAAGCGACATTGCACTTTTCTAGCATTGTCGCATGGGAATTCTTCTGGAAAAGGACCGGGACGCGGTCGCGATCCGGTGCCGCGCCATGCCGCTGCTCTTCGCCGCCGTGGCGCTGACGAACACCGCCATGGTCGCCTCCACCACCGTCGCCACGCTGATCGTGGCCGATCACGCCGGCTCCGGGGTCAGCGGGTTCGCGAACGCCGCGGCGGTCCTCGGCTCGGCGGCGGGCGCCTTCGGCCTCGGCGCCCTGACCGTCCGGCACGGCGGCCGCCGTGCGCTGCTGACGGTCTACCTGCTGGGTTTCCTCGGATGCCTGGTGGCCCTTCTCGGCGGCGCCGGCGGGCTGCTGCCGGCCCTGCTGGCCGGCATGGTCGCCATCGGTATCGGCAACGGCGGCGCCCAGGTCTGCCGTTACCTGGCGACCGAGCTCTACCCGGAGGACCGTAAGGCGTTCGGCCTGTCGGTCATCGTCTGGGCCGGCACCGTCGGCGCGCTGGCCGGGCCCACCCTGATCGCCCCGGCCGGACGGCTGGCCGTCGGCCTCGGCCTTCCGGAGCTCTCCGGCGCCCTGCTGCTGGCGGCCGCCATGACGGCCGCGTCGGTGCTCATCACCCTCGCGCTCCCGGCCGCGACCGGCGCTGCCGCGCACACCGGACGGCCACCGCTGACCTGGCGGGCGCTGGGCGCCGCGCTGGGCCGCCCCGCGGTCCGCCTGCCGTTGACCGCCATGCTCGGTGCGCATCTCTCGATGGTCACGATCATGACGATGACCCCTCTGCAACTGCACGAGCACCACCAGGGGCTGGGTACCGTCGGCTGGGTGCTCAGCGCGCACATGGTCGGCATGTTCGCCCTCGCGCCGCTGTCCGGCCGGATCGCCGACCGCTTCGGCGGCCGGGTCGCCATCGGCGGCGGGACCGCCATGCTGGTGGCGGCGGCGCTTCTCGTCGTCACCGCGCCCACCGCCTACTCGCTCGCCCTGCCCGCCGCGCTGTTCCTGCTCGGGTACGGCTGGAACCTGGTCTTCGTCGGCAGCAGCGGCCTGCTCAGCAGCGGTCTGGAGACGGCCGAGCGGGTCGAGGTGCAGGGCGGTGTCGACGCGATCGTCTTCGTGGCCGCCATCGCGGTGAGCCTGGTCGCCAGCGCCACGTTCGCCGGAGGCGGGTTCGCGGTCGTCGCCGTGGTCGGCGGCGTGATCGCCCTGGCCCCGGTGCCGCTGCTCGTCCGTGGCGTGCGCTGGTCGCTGCCGCGGGACTGAGCGGACAGTTCTTAACAGAACCTGTCAGCGAAACCCCGAAGCGGTGATCGGCGTGGATAAATTGTTGCGGGAACTGTAACGGCTTGTAAGGCGGAGCGGGTGCGACCGGCGCGGTCGCCGTGTCCGCCTCGCCGCGGGCGGGAGAAGGCAGCCGAGTCCCACCCGACCGCATCCACCTGACCGATCCACCGAACCGGGGGAATCGTCATGCCTGCCCTAGTGCGATGCCATCACGACGTGGCGCTCTCGTCAGCTCTTCCCGAGGCCCCATGCAGCTTCACCGCCAGCCGGACCGACAGCTATCCGGTCCACGTCTGCCGCGACGAGTCCGCGGCTCTCGGCCACCTGCTGACCGAGATCGGTGACCGGCGAGTGGCCCTGATCAGCGACGACCTCGTCGCCGGCCTGCACGCTCGCGGCCTCGCCGCCCGGCTGCGCGCCGCCGGGGTCGACGTCACGATGACCACGTTCCCGGCCGGCGAGGCGAGCAAGTCGCTGATGACCGCCTGCGACGTGCTCGACTGGCTGGCCGGCACGGCTCTGGCTCGCCGGGACATCGTGGTCGCCGTCGGCGGCGGAGTCGTCATCGACACCGTCGGATGGGTCGCGAGCGCCTACATGCGCGGCGTGCCGTACGTGAACGTGCCGACCACGCTGCTCGCGCACGTCGATGCCGCCCTGGGCGGCAAGGTCGCCGTCGACCACGCCTCCGCCAAGAACCTGATCGGCGCCTTCTACCAGCCCAAGGCCGTCATCTCCAACGTCGGCTACCTGTCCACGCTCAACCGCCGGCAGCTGGCCTCGGGCCTGGCCGAGGTGGTCAAGAAGGCCGTGATCGGCTCGCCCGAGCTGCTCGCCCTCGTCGAGCACGAGGCCGAGCGGGTGCTGGCCCGCGACCTCGATGTCCTGGAGCGCCTGGTCCGCGCCGCCAGCCGGGTCAAGTGCGCGCTGCTGGCGCAGGATCCGTACGAGGAGGACCTGCGCCGCCCGCTGAACTTCGGGCACACCGTCGGGCACGCCGTGGAAACCGTCACCGGGTACGGGCCGGTCCTGCACGGTGAGGCCGTGGCGTTCGGCATGGCGGTCGCCGTCGAGATCGCCGTCGAGCGCGGGCTCGCCGAGTACGTCCTGCGCGACCGGCTCGTCCAGCTGCTGAGCCGCATCGGCCTGCCGGTGAGCCTCACCGGGTTCACCGTCCCGGTCGACCCCGGCGAGGTCGTGACGGCGCTGGGGCAGATCCGCAAGATCCGGGACGGTCAGATCCGGTACGTCCTGCCGCTGTCGGTGGGGGAGACGGCGATCGTCAACGACGTGACCGACGCCGAGGTCCACGCGGCGATGCTGCGGATCACCGCGGCCCGGCAGCCGGGCCGTCAGGCGGAGCCGGTCCGATGACGGTGAACGGCACGATCCTGCATGCCGCCGCGGTGCTGTTCGATCTCGACGGCGTGCTGGTGGACTCCGGCGCGACGGTGGAGCGGTCGTGGCGGCGCTGGGCCGTACGCCAGGGGCTGGATCCCGCGGCGGTGCTGGCGGTGTGCCACGGCCGGACGACCGCCGCGACCATCGCGGTGGTCGCCGGTCACCTCGACGCGGCTGCCGAGGCGCGCCGCATCGAGAGCGAGCAGGCCGCCGACAGCGCCGAGGTGCGAGCCTGTCCCGGCGCCGCCGACCTGATCGCCGAGATGCCGGCCGGCCGCTGGGCGGTGGTCACCTCGGGCAGCCGGGCGCTGGCGTCCTCGCGGCTGCGGCAGGCGTCGATCCCGGTGCCGGACGTGCTGATCACCTCGGACGACGTACGCCGCGGCAAGCCCGACGCGGAGGGCTACCGTGCCGCCGCCGGCCTGCTCGGCGTCGAGCCGTCCGACTGCGTGGTCATCGAGGACGCGCATCCGGGTGTGACGGCCGCCCTGGCCGCCGGCTGCCGGGTGATCGGCATCGCCGGCCCGGCGCTGGGCCCGACGGAGGACGTCGACGTCCTGGTCGGCGACCTCGCCGCGGTCACCGCCACCGCCACTGCCGCCGGCGCCGGCGTCGACCTGCGGCCCCGGGCGGGTGCGCGATGGTGAGCGCACCGGTGGTGATCGTCGGGAACGGGCTGATCGGCGCGGCGTGCGCGGCCACCCTGCGCGGATCAGGCCACCCGGTGATCACCGTGGCCCGCCGGGGTGAGTCCGGGCCCGGCCACCTCTCCTGCGACCTGACCGACGCCGCGGGCCGGGCCGGCCTGGCCCGGCTGCTGCGGGATCGGCGGCCCGCCCGGGTGGTGCTGACACACGGGCCCAGCGACGTCACCTGGATCAACGCCCACGAGCGGGAGGCCGCCGCCACGCACACCGGTGTGGCGGCGCTGGTGGCCGAGTCCGGCGTTCCCGCCGTGCTCGTCTCCACCGACAACGTCTTCGCCGGGGACCGAGGGCACCACCGCCCGCACGACCCGATCGCCCCGGCCAACGCCTACGGGCGGATCAAGGCGCAGGCCGAGCAGGCCGTCGTCGAGGCGGGCGGGACGGCCCTGCGGGTCAGCCTGGTCTACGGATGGGCGGGTCCGGCGTACCGGGAGACCTACGGCGGGCGGTGCCTGCTCGCCGCGGCGGCCGGGCAGCCGATGGACGCGCCGGTCGATCAGGAGTTCACCCCGGTGCACATCGACGACGTACGGCGGGTGGTGGCCGCCCTGTGCGCGGCCGGCACCCTGCCCGGCGGGGTGGCGCACCTGGCCGGTCCGGCCCAGCTGAGCCGCTTCGCCTTCGCCCGGCTCGCCTATCGCCTCGCGGGCGCCGACGAGAACCTGGTGCGGCAGTGCTCGCGCGCGGGCACCGAGTGGGCGACGCGGCCGAGGTACTCCTCGCTCTCCTGTGACGGGTTCGACCACCTGCCGGGACTGGACGGCTGGTCGCCGATGTCCGCCGCGCGGGGCCTGGCCCTCATGGTCGCCGAGATGCCCGCCACGGTGGGGGCCGCGGTGGGTCACGCGGCCGGTCTCGCGGCGGGCGGGGGACCGCGGTGAGCGCCCGGCCCGCGCTGCTCGCCGTTGACGCGGGCGGCACCCACACCAGGGCGGTGGTGTGCCACGACGGACGGTCCCGCAGCTGGGAGCTGGCCACCATGAACCGGCACGCCGTCGGGGCGACCGCCGACGACGTCCTGCTCAGGCTCTTGTCCGCGGTGCGGCACGAGATCGGCGACCGGCCCTGCGTGGGCTGGCTGGCCAGCGCTTCGGTGGACCCCGACGAGCCCGCCGCCGAGCTGCGGCGGATCACCGCGGGCGCGGTGCGGGCCGGGCTCGACGCGCGCCTGGTCGTCTCCAACGACGTGGTGCCGCTGCTCTGGGGGCTGCCCGGAGTGGCCGGGGAGGGCATCGCGGTGATCTGCGGAACCGGCTCCGGTTTCCTCGGCGTCGACCGGACCGGCGCGGCCGCACGGGCCGGCGGCTGCGAATACCTCGGCAGTGACGAGGGTGCCGCCGTCGACATCGGCCGGCGCGGCCTACGTGCCGCGGTCCGCGCCGGTGACGGCCGGGGACCGGCGACCGTGCTGACCGGGCTGCTCGCGGACGCGACGGGGACCCGGGCGCCGCAACTGGCCCGGGCGATCGCGGCCCAGCCGTACCCGAAACAAAGGCTCGCCGACCTCGCCCCGATGGTCTGCGCCGGCTGGCTCAGCGGTGACCAGGTCTGCGGCGGCATCGTCTCCGACGCCGTCACCGATCTGGTCGCGGGCGTACGCGCGGTCCGTGACCGGCTGCGCCTGACCGGTGGATACGCCGTCGTGACCGTCGGCGGGGTGTTCGCCGGATGCCCGCCGTTCCACGACCTCATCGAGAGCCGGCTGCTGGACTTCGAGGGCGCCGGGCAGGTCACGTTCACCAACACCAGCGCCCGGGTGGTGATGGCCGCCCTGGAGCACCTGCTGGACGACCGGGACGAGGTCGCGCTGCCGGCCGCGATCAGCGACCGCCACGCCTGGATCGTCAGCTCGGCGCCCGCCGTGGTGACCCGTGCGGAGGAGGAGATGTGCGCCTAGGACTCTGTCTGGCCGCGTTCGGCGGCGAAGGCCTCGGCAGCGCCCTGAAACAGCTGCCGGACGACACGCTGGCCCTCGACGTGCCCACCGACACCACGCTCGGCCTGATCGACGTCCGCCGGTGCGCCGACGACCGGGCGTACCTCGACGAGATCGCCGCGGCCCTGAGCGGGCACACCGTCGGCGTCGTCAGCAACAGCCGGGACGCGCAGCTGCTGCTCGGGCCGCACGGACCGCACACCGCGGCGGTCTGCCCGGGCGACCCCGGCACCCGGATGGCCCATGCGCTGCGGTGCGGCCTCGGCACCATCCGCCTCGCCGAGCGGCTGGGCGCGCCGGCGGTGCGGCTGCTACCCGGCTGCCCGGACTTCGGCCGCTGGCTGTCCTGGTGGGGCAGCGACGCCGGATGGGCCGACAACATCGCCGTCTTCCGCGACCGCGCGGCTCCGCTGATCACCGCCGCCCGTGAGGCCGGCGTCCTGATGATGCTGGAACCGCACCCGAAACAGATCGTCTACGACCGGGCCAGCGCCGAGCTGCTGTTCGCCATGTGCGGCGACTGGGACGACGTGCTGCGGCTCTGCGTCGACCCGGCCAACCTCGCCGCCATCGGGCACGACGCGATCGGCGCGGTGCGCGGATGGAACGGGCGGATGGCCGCCGTGCACGCCAAGGACCTGCAGCGTCACTCCGCGCCGGCGCCGCCCGCGGGGGCCGGCTGGTCCCGGTACGGTCCGCAGCCGCCGATCCGGTTCCGGGCGCTCGGCCTCGGCGAGCTCGACTGGCCGGCCATCGTCGCGGCGCTTCAGGACGAGTGTTTCGAGGGCGTGCTCTACCTCGAGCACGAGGACACCCTGCTGCCGCGGGAGCAGAGCATCCGGCGGAGCCTGGACCTGCTGCGCGCGATCGTCCCGCAGCACGCGGCGCAGGGCCGGACATGGTGAGCCCGGACATGGTGAGCCCGGCCTGGGTCGTGACGCCCTCCGGCAGGTCGCGGGCCATCCACGTCAACGCCACAGCGACCGGCGGCGGTGTCGCCGAGCTGCTGCACCGCATGGTCCCGGCGCAGGCCGCCGCCGGATTCGGCGCCGGCTGGCTCGTCATCGGCGGCGACGCCGAGTTCTTCGACACCACCAAGCGCATGCATCACCTGCTGCACGGCCGGACTGACCCGTCCGCCCTGGACGCCGCGACGATGATCCGTTACCGGGCGGTGCTGGCGCCGCAGGCCGCGTGGCTGGCTGAGCGGGTCACCCCCCGCGACGTGGTCTGCCTGCACGACCCGCAGACCCTCGGGCTGGCCCCGGTGCTCAAGCGGGCCGGGGTGCCGGTGGTCTGGCACTGCCACATCGGAACCTCCCGGCACGCCGATCCCGGCCCGGCCGCGATGTGGCGGGCCTTCGCGCCGGAGCTGTCCGTCCTCGACGCGGTGGTGACCACCCTCCCGGAGTACGCCCCGCCGATTCCGCTCGCCCGCCGGCACGTGATCACCCCGGCCGTCGATCTGTCGGCGGCGAAGAACCGGCCACTCACCGGTGAAGCGGTGGCCGCCCGCCTGGCCGCGATCGGCCTCACCGCCGAGTACCCCGAACGCGCCGAACGCGCCGAACGCGCCGAACGCGCCGAACGCGCCGAACGCGCCGAACGCGCCGAACGCGCTGGACGCGCTGAACCCGCCGAGCCCGCCCAACTGGCCGAACTCGCCCAGCCCGCCGAAGCCGGCGAGCCCGCTGGAGCGGCCGGAGCCGCCGCACGCGGCGCTGCGGCCGGTGCGGTGGTGGAGCACCTGGCTCCGCTGCCGCCCGGCGCCCGGGTCGTCGCGCAGGTGTCCCGCTGGGACCCGCTCAAGGACATGCCCGGCGTGCTCGGCCTGATTCCGCTGCTGCCCTCCGACGTGCACGTCGTGCTGGTCGGCGCCGACCCCGCCGACATCCCCGACGACCCCGAGGGCGCCGAGGTGCTGCGGCAGGTGCGAGCCGCCCGTGACCGGCTGCCGGTGGCCGACCGCGCCCGCGTACACCTGGTGCTGACCTCCCTGCGGCAGGACGAGGAGGCCGCGCTGGTCGTCAACGCCGTGCAGCGGCGGGCCGACGTGGTGCTGCAGAAGAGCCTCGAGGAGGGCTTCGGGCTGGCGGCCACCGAGGCGATGGCGAAGGGCCGGCCGGTCGTGGCCGGGGCGGTCGGCGGCCTGCGCCACCAGATCGTGGACGGCCACAGCGGCGTCCTGGTCGATCCGCACGACCCCGCGGCGGTGGCGTCCGCCGTCCGCCGCCTGCTCGACGACCCCGCGCTGCGCGACAGACTCGGCGCCGGGGCGCAGGCCCGGGTCTCCGCCGCCTATCTGCTGCCGCGTCTGCTCAGCGATTACGAACGACTGCTGCGATCGCTCGCCGGCCGTCCCGCCGGCGACGACGTCGTGAAGGAGGAACCGTGGCCGACGAGGTGACAGCCGTGGTGACCGCGGCCTGCGGCACGATCGGCAGCGCGGTGATGAGACAACTGCTCGTGCACGGCGTCGCCGACCGGGTGATCGGCGTCGACGTGCGCGACCCGGACTGCGAGTTGCCGCCGGGGGCGGAGATCTGGAAGCACGACCTGCGCGACCCCGGCGACCTGGCGCGCCTCGCCGGCCGGCTGCCGTCCACCGTGGACATCCTGGTCAACGTCCTCGGCGGGGAACGCCATCCGGCCCTGCGTCTGGTCGAGGACGTCGCGTGGCCGCCGCCGGAGGTCTGGGACGACATCGTCGATCTCAACCTGTCGGTCGCCTACCGGGTCACCAAGGCGCTGCGGGGCCACCTGATCGCCGGTGGCGCCGTCTGCAACGTCAGCTCGATCGCCGCCGCGATGCCGTGGGCGGTGTCGCCCGCGTACGGCGCGGCCAAGGCGGCGCTCGAACACTGGAGCAGCTCCCTGGCGGTGCTGCTGGCCGGCGACGGCGTACGCGTCAACATGGTCCGCCCCGGTTTCGTGTGGAGCGAGCAGTGGCGGGCCGTGGATCGCGCCGAGTTCGACAGGGTCGCGCAGGACCGGGTGCCGCTGCGGCAACCTGCGGCCGGCCGCGAGCAGACCGCGTGCGACGTCGCCGACGCGGTGGCGTTCCTGTGCTCGCCGGCCGCGGCACACGTGACCGGGCAGGCGATAAACGTCGACGGCGGCGCCGCCCTGGTGCGGGCCGCCCGGTGACCGCCGTGACCGGCACGTCTCCGCTGCGGCTGCTGGCCGTTCACGCCCACCCCGACGACGAGTCCAGCAAGGGTGCCGCCACGCTGGCCCGGTACGCCGCGGCCGGTCACAGCGTCCTGGTCGCGACGTGCACCGGTGGCGAGGCCGGCGACATCCTCAACCCGGCGATGGACCGCGAGGAGATCCGCGGGCGGCTGCCCGAGGTGCGCCGGGCCGAACTCGCCGCTGCCGTGGGCGTCCTCGGCGTCCGGCAGCGCTCGCTCGGTTTCGTCGACTCCGGCTGGCCCGAGGGCGACCCGCCGCCGGTGGCCGCGCACACCTTCGCCGGCCTGCCGCTGGCCGAGACGACAGCCGCCCTGGTACGCCTGATCCGCGAGTTCCGCCCGCACGTGCTCGTCACCTACGACGAGATCGGCGGGTACCCGCACCCCGACCACGTCCGCAGCCACGAGGTGGCGGTGGCCGCGTTCGACGAGGCCGCCGACGACGCGGCGCATCCCGGCGCCGGCCCGGCCTGGCAGACGCTCAAGCTCTACTACGTGCACGAGTGGTGCGGCGCCAAGATGCGCGCCTTCCACGACGCGCTGCTGGCCTCCGGCCGGCCGTCGCCGTACCACGAGTGGCTCGCCGAGTGGACGCCGCAGCGGGACGTCACCGGCCGGATCACCACGCGGGTGCCGTGCGGCGACTACTTCACCCACCGCGACGACGCGCTGCGCGCGCACGCCACCCAGATCGATCCGGGCAGCCACTGGTTCGCGGTGCCGCTGGCGCTGCAGCGCGAGCTGTGGCCGACCGAGGACTTCGAGCTCGTACGGTCGCTGGTGCCGGTGCGCCTGCCGGAGGACGACCTGTTCGCGGGGATAGGGGCGGGGGTGCGGTAGTGCGGGCCCTGACCGTGGACGCCGGTGTGCCGGGCTCCCTGTCGTTGCGGGAGCTGCCGGATCCGGACCCGCGGGAGGGGCCGGTGCTGGTGCGGACGCTGTCGGTCGGGCTGTGCGGCACCGACGAGGACATCGTCCGTGCCGCGATGGGCGCCGCCCCGCCCGGCTCCGCGCACCTGGTGATCGGCCACGAGAACCTCGGGCGGGTGCTGTCGTCCGCCGACGACGCGCTGCGGCAGGGTGACCTCGTCGTGGGGTTCGTCCGCAGGCCCGACCCGCTGCCGTGCTCGGCCTGCGCCGCGGGGGAGTGGGACATGTGCCGCAACGGGCGGTACACCTCGCGGGGCATCACCCGGCTGCACGGGTTCGCCCGGGACCGATGGCGATGCTCGGCGGGCGGGCTGCTCCGGCTGGACGGGCGCCTGGCGCGCAGCGGTGTGCTGGTGGAGCCGGCGTCGGTGGTCGCGAAGGCGTGGGAGCAGATCGAGCGGATCAGCAGCCGCGCGCACTGCGACCACGGCCGGGTCCTGATCACCGGGGCGGGGCCGGTCGGGTTGTTCGCGGCGCTGATGGCGACCCAGCGTGGGTTCGAGACCCACGTCTACGACGTGGTGCCGGCCGGGACCAAACCGGAGCTGGTCGAGGCGCTCGGGGCGACGTATCACCGGACACCGGTGGCGGACAGCCGGCTGGCCGCCGACATCCTCGTCGAGTGCACCGGATCCCCGCCGGTCATCGCCGCCCTGCTCGGGCTGGGCGGCCCGGCGACCATCACCTGCCTGCTGGGGATGTCGCCGGGGGAGGCGGTCATGCCCGTCGACGTGGCCGCCCTCAACCATCGCCTGGTCCGTCTCAACGGGGTGGTCTTCGGGACCGTCAACGCCAACCGCCGCCACTACGAGTCAGCGGCGGACGCGCTGCTCGCCGCCGACCCGGCGTGGCTGGACCGGCTGGTGACCCGCCGGGTGCCGATCGAGGAGTACGCCCGCGCGTTCCACCGCGAGGCCGGCGACGTGAAGGTCGTCCTCGAGGTCGACGAACAAGCTTGTCAACTCCTGTCATGACTTCTTGTCATGCAACCTGACGTCATCTATCGTCGTGGATGACAAGCGAGTCAAGCGGGAGGTCCCATGCCCAGGCAGGTCGCATTCCCCGGCCCACCGCACGTCCCCGTGATCGGCTGGCCACTGCGGGCGGTGCGCATGCTGGCGGACCCGCTGCCGTTCTTCACCACCATGCTGGAACGCCACGGTGAGATCAGCACGACGTCGCGCCGGGCTCCCAAGCACGTCTTCGTCTTCGGCCCGCGCTACCAGCGGCAGCTGTTCGGCAACCCCGACGCGTTCATCGCCGACGCGTTCCGTGAGTTCCGGATGCCGCCGCGCTCGGCGATGGCGCGCCTGACGGCCGGCCTGCTCAAGCTCAACGGCCCGGCGCACACCCGGCACCGCTCCCTGATGCAGCCGGCGTTCCACTCCCGTGCCGTGGCCCGGCACCACGAGACGATCGTGAAGGTCACCAACGAGGAGTTCGACCGCTTCCGGACCGGCGAGGTGCGCCGGGTCGACCACGACCTCTCCCGGCTGATGCTGCGGATCGGGATGAAGACGCTGTTCGACGTGGCCGAGACCGACGACGTGGACCGGCTCAACGGGCTGATCGGCCGGCTGCTCTCCTCGGCGTCCGCGCCGCTGACGCTGCTCATGCCGGTGAACGCGCCGGGCACGTCGTACCGGCGCACGCTGCGCGCCGCCGACGAGGTCGACGCCGCGGTCCGCCGGATCATCATCGCCAAACGCGACGCGCCCGGTGACGACATCATCTCGATGCTCATCGCGGCTCGCGACGAGAACGGCGTGGGGCTGACCGAGGACGAGCTGGTCGGTGAGGCCTACACGGCGTTCTGTCACGACAGCAGCGCCTCCGCGCTGACCTGGACGCTGCTGATGCTCGACCAGCACCCCCAGGTTCGCAACGACCTCTGCGACGAGCTCGCGGCGGAGCTGGGCGGCGCGCCGCCGGAGCCCGGCGTCTTCGGCCGGCTGCCGCTTCTGGATCGGGTGATCAAGGAAGCGCTGCGGCTGTTCCCGCCGGCCTCGATGGGTCTGCGCTACGCCGCCCGGGACACCGAGCTCGGTCCGTACCGGATCCCGCGTAACGCCACCATCTTCTTCAGTCCCTACGTGACGCACCGGCTCCCGTCGGTCTTCGACGAGCCGCTGCGGTACGCGCCGGACCGCTGGACCGGTCCCAGCCCCGACTCGTTCGGCTACCTGCCGTTCGGCGCCGGCCCGCACGGCTGTCTCGGCCGCTCGTTCGCGCTGCTGGAAATGAAGATCGTGCTCGCCATCGTCCTGCAGCGGTTCCGCCTCGCGGTCGTCGACGGATCCACGATCGACGCGAAGATCAAGATCTCGCTGGTGCCGGATCAGGGCCTGAGCTGCCGCGTCGAGCAACCCGGAGGCGACCGCAGTCGCGCCGAGGTGCTGGGCAACATCCGTACCGCCGTCGACCTCACCGGGGCGCTGTGACATGCGCGATCCGGGTTTCGTCGACGTCTTCAACCGTGAGGCCGACATCTACGACGAGCGGCACGGCGCCACCTGCGGCATCGCGCACCGCCTCGCCCTGGAGGCGGTGACCGCCCGGGGCGCCGAGCCGTCGCACATCGTCGACATCGGCTGTGGCACCGGCGCGCTGCTGGAGGCCGCCGCACGCCACTGGCCCGGTGCCCGGCTGTCCGGGGTGGACCCGGCCGACCGCATGATCGGTGTGGCCGGCGCCCAGCTCTCCGGCGCCGCCCTGCACGTCGCCACCGCCGAACGCCTGCCGTTCCCCGACCGCTGCGCCGACCTCGTGCTGAGCACCACCTCGTTCAACCACTGGAGCGACCAGCGTGCCGGGCTGGCCGAGGCCGCCCGGGTGGTGACGCCGGCCGGCCTCGTCGTCGTCGTGGAGCACGCCCCGCCGGACCCGGCGACAGCGGTCCTGCTGACGCTCGCCGGCCGGATGGTGCGCCACCACACCGAACACGACATCACCGAGATGGCCTGGGACGCGGGTCTCGCCCCGCTGAGTGTGACGACCGAGGCGGGCGGGTTCCTGCGCCTGATCGCGCAGCCGACCGCCACCGCACTATGGAAGGAGCCGTCGTGACAGTCCTCATCGTGGGCGCCGGTCCGGCCGGGCTGACCCTGGCGGCCGAGCTGAGCCTCGCCGGCGTGCCGTGCCGCATCCTGGAGCAGCGCTCCGAGCGCTACCCGCACTCCCGGGCGTTCGCGCTCACCCCGCGCTGCCTCGAGATCCTCGACATGCGTGGCGAGGTCGACGAGTTCCTGACCCGCGGGCTGCCGTCGCACGTCATCTCGCTGGGCACCAAGGGCCGCGGCATCGACATGTCGCGGTACGTCGACAGCCGGCACAAGTACATGCTGATCCTGCCGCAGGTCGACACCGAGGAGGCGCTCGAGGCCTGGGCGCTCAAACGGGGCGCTGTCATCGAGCGCGACACCGAGGTCATCGGGCTCAGCCCGGACGAGGAGGGCGTCACCGTCCGGGTACGGGATCCGGAGGGTGAACGCACCGAACGGGCCTCGTTCGTGGTCGGCTGCGACGGCGCGCGCAGCACCGTACGCGAACTGCTCGGCCTGTCGTTCCCCGGCACGCCGTCGCAGTTCTCCGCGATCATCGCCGACGTCAAGCTGGCGCACGTCCCCGACGAGCAGGTCTTCGCCCGGCACACGCACCGCGGGATGGTCGCTGTCATGCCGTTCCCGGACGGCCACTTCCGCCTGATGATCCAGGACCACCAGCGGATGCAGGTCCCGGTCTCCGAGCCGGTGACGCTCGCCGAGATCCGGCGCAGCGCCGCGGAGATCCTCGGGGTGGACCTGGGCATCCACGACCCGCGCTGGCTCAGCCGGTTCCGCAGCGAGCAGCGGCTGGCGTCGCGGTACCGGGTGGGCCGGGTCCTGCTCGCCGGCGACGCCGCGCACGTGCACACGCCGGCCGGCGGGCAGGGGCTGAACCTCGGCATCCAGGACGCGATGAACCTCGGCTGGAAGCTCGCCGCGACGGTGCACGGCTGGGCGCCGCCGGACCTGCTGGACACCTACGAGGGCGAGCTCCGGCCGCTGGCGTCGAAGGTGCTCAAGGAGACCGAGAACGTCTTCCGGTTCAACACCGCCCGCGGCCCGCTGATGCGGTCGGCGCGCTGGCTGGTCAAGCAGCTGCTGCTGGTCCCGGACCTGCAGCGCAGGGTGGTCACCGAGATGGCCGGCACCGAGGTGCGCTACGGCTCCGGCGATCACCCGATGGTGGGCCGGCGGCTGCCCGACGCGCAGCTCATCCTCGTCTCCGGCACTGTCACCTCGGTGTTCCGGCTGCTGCACGCCGGCAAGCCGGTGTTCGTCGACCGGACGCCCGGCGGCCGGCTGGCGGCGCTGGCGGCCCGGCTCTGGCCGGGACACCTGATCACCGCACACGCCAAGCTGGACGGCGCCGACATCCCTGCCGCGGTCCTGGTACGCCCGGACGGTCACGTGGCGTGGGCGTCCGACCGGGCCGACGAGCCCGGGCTGCGCGAAGCGCTGATCCGCTGGCTGGGCCGGCCGCAAGGCTCCTGAGCCGCGCCCGATCCCAGCGGCCCCCGTCTCGCAGCGACCCGCCGCCGGGCCGCTGCCGGTACGACCACATCAGGAGGTCACCCCGTGGCAGGCACCATGAAAGACCGCTTCACCCGGTTCATCAGCCGGGCCAACGTCCGGGTCTACCGCACCACCGGCGGCCGGCTGTGGAACAGCATGCTCGGCATGCCGGTGCTGTTGCTGACCGTCAACGGCCGGCGCACCGGCATCGCGCGCACCAAGCCGGTGATCTACTTCGAGGACGACGGCTCGTACGTCGTCGTCGGCTCGCTCGGCGGTGAGCCGACCGAGCCACTGTGGTTCCGCAACCTGCGTGCCGCCTCGACGGCGGCCGTGCAGGTCGGCGCCCGTACCACCGACGTCGACGTGCTGGTGGTGGAGGGCGAGGAGCGGGAGCGGCTGTGGAAGAAGGCCACCGAGCTGGCCTCGTTCTTCACCGCGTACCAGGCCCGGACCGACCGGGTCTTCCCGCTGGCGAGGCTGACTCCGCGGGCCTGACGCCAGCCGAGTGACTCCATTGTCATGCGCCTGTCACAGCGATAGTGTCAACCGAAGTCAATACGATGACAGGGGGAAGCCATGGCTCAGCGGGCCTCGCTGGCGACTCGGGAACGGCTGATCCTAGGCGTCCTGCTGATCGTCCAGTTCATGCTCATCCTGGACGTCGCCATCGTGAGCGTGGCGGTGCCCAGCATGCAGGAGAGCCTCGGCATCAGGGCGGGTGACCTGCAGTGGGTCTCCACCGCGTACACGCTGACGTTCGGCGGCCTGCTGGTCGCGGCCGGCCGCATCGCCGACCTGTTCGGCCGCCGCCGGATGTTCATCATCGGCACGGCGGTCTTCACGGTCAGCTCGCTGCTCTGCGGCGCCGTGCAGGAGTCGTGGCAGCTCTTCGCGGCGCGGGGTGCGCAGGGCGTCGGCGCCGCCCTGGTCTCGCCCGCGATCCTGTCACTGCTGCTGACCAGCTTCGCCGACGAGAGCAAGCGCAACCGCGTGCTCGGCCTCTGGGGCGCCGTCGGATCCGGCGGCGCCATCGCCGGGCAGCTCATCGGCGGCGTCATCACCGACAGCCTCGGCTGGCGCTGGGTGTTCCTGGTGAACCTGCCGATCGGCATCATCGCCTGTCTCGTCGCGCCGCTGCTGCTGGCCCGCGACGGCGAGCGGTCCGGCGACCGCCTCGACACGACCGGAGCTGTCACGCTGACCCTCGGCCTGCTGTTCGCCGTGTTCGGTGTCAGCCGCATCGCCGACCACGGCGCCGACACGGTCGTGTTCGGGGTGTTCGTCGTGGCCGCGATCCTGCTGGCGGTGTTCGCCCGGCACGAGCGCCGGTACCCCGATCCGCTGGTCCCGTTCGACATCTTCGACAACCGCAGCCTGGTCGGCGGCAACCTGCTGTCGATCGTCAACGGCGTCATGGTGATGACCGCGATCTTCTTCTCCACCCTCTACATGCAGCACGTCCTGAACTTCTCGGCGTTGCAGGCCGGTCTGGCGTTCGCGCCGGTCACCGTGGTCATCCTGATCATCTCGGGGATGACCGGCCGGCTGACCGACCGCTTCGGGATCCGCGCCCTGCTGGTGACCGGCGCCATCTTCACCGGCTTGGGCATCCTCGGCCTGATGGCGATGCGGGTCGGTGGCGACTACTGGCTCACGGTGCTGCCGGGACTGCTCCTGCTCGGCATCGGTCAGGGCCTCGCGTTCGCGCCGGCGACGAGCGCGGCGACCCACGGCGTCCCCGACGACCGGCAGGGCCTCGCCGGCGGCCTGGTCACGATGTCCCAGCAGCTCGGTGGCGCGGTCGGGTTCGCCGTGCTGGCCACCATCGCCGCGGCGGTGCTGCCCGATCCGACGACCTCGGATCCGTACGCGCTCATCGACGGGTACCGGCTCGGCTATCTCGTCGGCCTGGTGCTGCCCGTTCTCGGCGTGATCTTCGCGCTGTGGCTGACGCCCGGCCGGACCGCACCGGCCGCCTCGGCCGATCAGCCCGCCACGGCCAACACCTGATTTCCTTGGGTACGCCCGAGGTGTCCCGCCGCGCCCGGCCTACGCCGGGCGCGGTTCGTTTCCCCCGCCTCGCCGTGGGTCAGGACAACACCTTGCGCAGGTAGCGCGCCGTCGGGCTGTCCGACGCCGCCACCTCCAGCGGGGTGCCCTGCGCGCTGATCCGCCCGCCGTCGGCGCCGCTGCCCGGCCCGAGGTCGACGATCCAGTCCACCGCCGCCGCCACGTGCAGATCGTGCTCGGCGAGAATCACGGTGCTGCCCTCGGCCAGGATCGCGTCGAAGGTCTCGACCAGACGCGCCACGTCCGCCGGATGCAGGCCGGTGACCGGCTCGTCGAGCAGCACCAGGCCGGGACGCCTGCCGCGCGCGCCACGGTTGATCGTCGCGGCCAGCTTGAGCCGCTGTGCCTCGCCGCCGGACAGCTCGGTGGAGCTCTGTCCGAGCTGGAGGTAACCGAGGCCCACCTGGCGCAGTGTCGCCAGGGTCGTGGCGAGCGGTGCGGGATCGGTGAACAGTGCCGCCGCCTCGTCGACCGTCAGGGCGAGCACCTCGTCGATGGTGACGCCCTGATAGCGGACCGAGAGCACGTCGGCGGCGAACCGGCGGCCGTCGCACTCGTCGCAGGTCACCGTGACGTCCGGCAGGAAGTGCATGTCGACCGAGCGGCGGCCGTACCCGGCGCAGGCCTCACAGCGCCCGCCGCCGGAGTTGAACGAGAAGGACGAGGCGTTGAGGCCCTTGAGCCGGGCGGCGTCAGTGCCGGCGAACAGCGTACGGATGGCGTCGAAGGCCTTGGAGTACGTCGCCGGGTTCGACCGTGGCGTGCGGCCGATCGGATCCTGGTCCACGACGTTGACCCAGCCGAACGCGTCCGCGCCGTCGACCCGGCCGACCGCCGGGATGCGCCGTCCCTCGATCGCCGCGATCGTCCCGGCGGCGACGCAGTCGTGCAGCACGCTGCTCTTGCCGCTGCCGCTCACCCCGGTCAGGCAGGTCAGCACGCCCTGCGGCAGCGCCAGCCGGTCGATGCGCACGTTGTGGCTGCGCAGGTCGTGCAGCACCAGCCAGTCGTCGCCCGGTGTCCGGCGCGCCCGCTCGACCCGAGGGCCGGTCGTCGTCAGGTACGGCGCGGTGCGCGATCCGGGCTGTGCCGCGAACTCGCCGGCCGGGCAGGACGCGACGAGCCGGCCCCCGAGCTCACCGGCGCCGGGACCGATCTCCACCACCCAGTCGGCGCCGGCGATGAGGTCGGTGTCGTGCTCCACGAGCAGGACCGTGTTGCCGGCGTCGCGCAGGCCGCGGATGATCTCGGAGAGATGTTCCTTGTCGGCCGGGTGCAGCCCGCACGTCGGCTCGTCGAGCACGTAGACGATGCCGGTGAGCCCGCTGGCCAGCTGGCCGACGACCCGGGCGCGCTGCAGCTCGCCGCCGGACAGCGTCGGCGCGGGCCGGCTCAGCTGCACGTGCCCGAGGCCCAGCCGGACCAGCAGGTCGAGGCGCCCGCCGAGTTCGGGGAGCAGAACCCGGGCGATCTCGGTCCGGGTCACGTCCAGCCCGTCGGTCACGCCGGCGGCCCACGCCGCGGCGTCGGTGACGGTCCCGGTGACCACGTCCGCGTACGAGCGCCCGTTCACCTGCTGGGTGCGGCTGCTCTCGCCGTAACCGCTGGCGTCGCAATCCGGGCACTCCACCATGCGCATGTAGGGCAGATAGCGTTTCTTGGCGTTCTCCGTTCCGGCCGCCGAGAACAACCGCTCGACCTCGGCGACCGCGCCGCGCAGCGGCTTGTTCCAGCGGTACGTCACCTCGGCGTCGGAGTTCTTGTTCGGCAGGTCGATGCTGACCGAGATCGACTCGTCGCCGGTGCCGTAGAGCAGCGCGTCGCGCAGACCCTCGGGCAGCTCCCGCCACGGCTTGGCGAGATCGGCGCCGAACCGCTCGGCCAGGAACGGCACGGCGGCCTGCTCCCCGGAGTGGAAGCGGTCGAACCACGTGGACGCGCCGCTGGTCAGGGGCGCGTCCGGATCGGTGATGATCAGATCCGGGTCGGCGTGCAGGGTGGCCCCCGCGCCCCGGCAGCTCCGGCACGCGCCCTCGGTGCTGTACCGGTCGAAGTGCGCCGACGCCAGAACGGCGCCGTCGGAACCCTCCCCGAGCACCCGGGAGAAGAGCAGACTCAGGTACGCGTCGATGCCGGTCACCGTCGCCAGGGTGGACCGGGCGTTGCGGTTGAGGTGGCGCTGGTCAACGGCGAGGGTCGCGCCCAGCCCGGTGATCCGGTCGACCTGAGGCCGGTCGCGGGGAGTGATGTACTGCCGGACGAACGGGGCGAGACCCTCCAGGTATCGCAACTGCGCCTCGGCGTGCAGGGTGTCGATCGCCAGCGAGGTCTTGCCGCTTCCGCTGACCCCGGTGAACGCCACCACCGCGCCGCGGGGCACCCGGAGATCGATGTCGCGCAGATTGTGCGTGCGGGCGCCGGTCACCTCGATCCACCCGGAGTCGCCGACGTGTGCCGCAGGATTCCGCATGTCGTCCCCTCGACGTTCGGATGCGCTGTCCGGCCACCATAATGGAGGATGACAAAACTTGACAATCAAACCTGTCAGGGGCGCGACAGCGCAGCTGAGGACCGGCGAAGGTGAAAGGCCCTGCCATGACAGCGGCAACACTGCGCGGTGTGGCACGACACCCTTTTCCGGTGACACGCAGGCCTCTAAGCTGGACGCCCGGGGTCTGACGACCCGTCCACGGCTGGAGAGGTCGTCCCACATGATGAGGCAGCCGGCATGGTGAGGCAGTCGGCATGGTGAGGCAGCCGGCGTTCGGCCGCCGTCTCCGGGCGCTACGCCTGCGACGTGGTCTGTCCCAGGCCGATCTGGCGCGCGGCGCCCTGTCGGCGAGCGCGGTCTCGCTGCTCGAGGCCGGCCGCCGCGAGCCCACCCAGGCGACCGTCGAGGCGCTCGCCGCGCAGCTGGGCTGCAACCCCGCCCTGCTCGCCGACGGCAGTGACACGCTGGTGGTGGCCGACGCCTCGCGGCTGGTCGCGCTCGGCGAGATCGCCGTGCAGGAGGGCCGGGCCGAGGAGGCCGCGAAGCTGTTCGAGGACGCGTTGTCCGAAGGGCTCGGCGATCCGCTGCGGGTGCTGCGCGCCCGGCTCGGCCTGGCCGGCTCGGCCGAGATGACCGGGCGCTTCGGTGACGCGCTGACGGCGCTCGAGCGGCTGGCGGCCGACTTCGCGGCCGAGCGGGTGAAGCCGCCGCTGGCCGTGACCGTCCCGCTGGCGCGGGTGCAGCGCGCGGCCGGCCGGCCGGCCGACAGCCGGCGTACGGCGGCGGCCGCGCTCGAGCGCATCGAGCAGCTGGGCCTGACCGGCCTCCGGGAGTACGTGCAGCTCGCCAGCGTGGTCGTCGGCGGGCTCGCGGACGCCGGCGACATCACGGCGGCCGCCGACACCGCCACCGCCATGCTGGCCGGCACCGAGCCGGTCCGGAGCCGGCGGGAGCAGGCCGCCGCCTACGCCGCGGCCGGTCAGATCGCCGCCGGCGAGGGCTGTGAGCTGGAGGCGCTGCAGCTCACCGAGCGTGCCGCCCGGATCATGCGGCAGGGCGAGGGGATGAGCTCGTCGGCGGCGCTGCGGATGTCGCTGGCGTGGCTGAAACTGCGTCAGCCCTCGCCCGACATGGCCGGCGCCGAGGAGTTGCTCGTCGACGCGCGCGCCGAGCTCGAGCACCTCGGCGATCTCAACACGCTGGTCTGCTGCGAGACGCAGCTGTCCCAGGTGGCGCTCGCCCAGCAGCGCGCACAGGACGCCCGGCGCTGGGCGGAGATCGCCCTGGCCCGCAGCGGCCCGGAGGTGGGCGGTTTCGAGCTGATCCACGCCGGGATCGCCCTCGGGGAGAGTCACTTCGCGGCCGGCGCGGCGGATGCCGCCGTCGCCTGCTACGCCGACGCCGCCCAGCAGCTGGCCCAGTTCGGCCACTCCCAGATGACCGCGATGGTGTGGAGCGAGCTCGGCAGGCTCTTCCACGCAGCGGGTCAGCCGCAGGAGGCCCTGCACGCGTACGACCAGGCAGTCGGCGTTCGCTGACCGGGCCTCAGGCACCCCTGTCAAGATTCCTGTCACGCTCTCGGGTGAAGCGCAGTCATGGCTTTGAGCTGCGCGGGTTTACTGTGGAGTGGATTTGCTGTTAGTCTCCCGTCACAGCTGAACCGGACAATTTCTGTCTCACAGTCAACTGGTCTGCCCGGTGCCGCGCCCGCCCGACGGCGGCGACGCGCCCGCGAGTGGTCCTCCGTCGCAAAGGGAGCAATGACATGACTCTGGCGTCCGTCGTGCCCACCGGTCTCGCCGCCGGCACCTGGCACATCGACCCGTCCCACTCCGAGGTCTCCTTCAGCCTGCGCCACATGGGCCTGTTCAAGGTGCGCGGCTCGTTCGCCGTGTTCACCGGCCAGGTGGTCGTGGACCCGGAGGTCGAGAAGTCGTCCGTCGTCGTCGAGGTGCAGATGACCTCGGTCGACACCCGTGACCCGAACCGGGACGGGCACCTGCGCTCGCCGGACTTCTTCGACTGCGAGAAGTTCCCGGTCATGACGTTCCGGTCGTCGTCGGTGCGCGTTGACGGGGACCGTCCGGTGCTGGTCGGCGAGCTGACCGTCAAGGACGTGACCCGTCCGTTCGAGCTGGCCGTCGAGCCGATCGGCGTGATCGGCGACCCGATGGGCAAGCAGCGTTCGGGCTTCCTGGCCACCGGCGAGCTGTCGCGGGCGGACTTCGGGATCACCTTCAACATCCCGATGGCGGGCAGCGACGTCGTGATCGGCGACAAGGTCCAGGTGTCGATCGAGGTGCAGGCCGTACTCGATGACGGTCAGGCCGCCGACCAGGCCTGACCGTCCGGCCGTCGAGCCGGCGCACGGCACGGTCCCCCGTCCGGACCGTGCGCCCCGAGTCGCCGAGGTTCCGCGAGGAGCCTCGGCGACTCTTTGCGTCAAGTGGTCTGCAACTGACTTGACCGACGCTTGACTATTTTGTGGAGTAGACCTGACAGATTTTGTTGATTTCCCCAGTCATGCTGCCTAGGGTCGAGAACAGCCCGGCCGACCGTCGCCGTCCACAGGCGACCTCGCGGCCGGTGCGCTCTGCGGCGACGAGAGGGGCGGCATGCGTATCCCGTACGGTCTGGCCCGCGGTCCGGCGAACTTGTCCGATCTCCTGCACCTGCGGGTGCAGCGGCAGGCCGACCACGAGGCGTTCACGTTCCTGGACGACGGCGGCTCCGACGCGACGACCAGGGTCACCTACCAGCAGCTGCACGAGCGCGCCGCTCAGGTCAGCGCCGCCCTGCGAGACGGCGGCGTGCGGCCCGGCGACCGGGCGATGCTGCTGTTCGCCCCCGGCACCGACTACGTCGCGGCGTTCTTCGGCTGCCTGTACGCGGGCGTCGTGGCGGTGCCGGTCTATCCGCCCGACCCCCAGCGCTGGGAACGCGGCGTGCGCCGGCTGCGCGCCGTGGCCCGGGACGCCGAGCCCCGCTGCGTCCTGACCACCGGCGTGATCGCGGCGTTCGCCGGTGAGATGCTCGCCGAGCAGGCGCCGGAGCTGGCCGCCACCAAGTGGATCAGCTGCGACGAGCTCGGGCAGTACGACACCGACGTCACGCCGGTCCCGGTCGACGGCGGGCACCTGGCGTTCCTGCAGTACACCTCCGGCTCCACCACCGATCCGCGCGGCGTACGCCTGACCCACGCGAACCTGCTGCACAACCTCGGCCTCATCAGTGACTTCTTCGAGCTCGACGCCGGCAGCCGTGGCGTGATCTGGCTCCCCCCGTACCATGACATGGGTTTGATCGGCGGGGTTCTCGGGCCCGTGCACGGCGGGTTCCCGGTCACCCTGATGTCGCCGATGGCGTTCCTCTCCGACCCGATGCGCTGGCTGCGGACCATCTCCGAGACCGGGGCGACCGCCAGCGGCGGACCCAACTTCGCCTACGAGCTGTGCGCCCGCCGGGCCACCGAGGACAACACCGCGGGGCTCGACCTGTCGAGCTGGCAGGTGGCGTTCTGCGGCGCCGAGCCGATCCGGGCCGCCGCGATGGACCGCTTCGCCGAGACGTTCGCCCCGTTCGGCTTCCGCCGCGAGGCCCTCTATCCCTGCTACGGGCTCGCCGAGGCCACCCTGATCGCGACCGGCGGGCGCCGGGTGGACGCTCCGGTGATCCGCGAGTTCTCCGCCGATGACCTCACCGCCGGTCGCGGAGTCCCCGCCGGTGGCGGGCGCGCCCTCGTCGGCTGTGGCACCGCGGCGCCCGACCAGGAGCTGCTCGTCGTCGATCCGCAGACCCGCACCCCGGTTCCCGGCGGCGTGGTCGGCGAGGTCTGGCTGCGCGGGCCGAGCGTGGCCGACGGGTACTGGCGGCCCGACGGCGACGGCGACGAGGGCGAGGGCGGCGACACGTTCGGCGCCCGGCTGGCCGGGCCGGTCGAGGGCCGGGACGGCGAGAACCGGGACGGCGAGACCCGGGACGGCGGCTGGCTGCGCACCGGCGACCTGGGCTTCCTCGACGACGGCGAACTGTTCGTCACCGGGCGGCGCAAGGACTTGATCATCATCGGCGGCCGCAACCACTACCCGCAGGACGTGGAGCTGACCGCGCAGACCAGCCACCCCGGACTGCGGCCCGGCGGCGTCGCGGCCTTCGGGATCCGCGCCGGCGGCGGCGAGGCGCTCGTCGTCGTGCAGGAGGTCGGCAGGCAGCACGAGGACGACGCCGGCCCGGAGATGGAGCAGGCCGTCCGGCGTGCGGTCGTCGCCGAGCACGACATCGCGCCGCACGACGTGGTGCTGGTACCGGCCGGAACCGTCCCGAAGACCTCGAGCGGGAAGATCCAGCGGCTGCTCTGCCGCGACGAATACCTGGCCGGCCGGTTGCCGAGGCTGGGCCCGGCCGCCGAACCGCAGGACGGGAGCGGCGCGGCGTTCGACAGCGACGCGTGGAGCGCCTCGACCGGGCAGCAGCGCGTCGACGACGTACGCGGCCTGATCGTCGTTCTGCTCGCCGAGCAGATCCGCACGGCGCCGCAGCGGATCGAGGTGACCGCGCCCCTGACCACGCTCGGACTCGACTCGCTCGGCGCCGTGGAGCTGGCCGACCGTCTGCGGGAGAGCACGGGCGTCGAGATCCCGGTCTCGGAGCTGCTCACCGGCACTGCCGAGGACATCGCCACCGCGCTGAGCGCCCGGCCGCCGTCCACACCGCCCGCAGAGGCCGCCGACACCGCCGGTCCGCAGATGAGCGACGGACAGAAGGCGCTCTGGTTCCTCCAGCAGCGCGATCCGGCGAGCACCGCCTACGCCGTCGCGCGCGCAGTCCGGCTCGGCGGCGACCTGGACCTCGACGCCCTGCGCGCCGCGCTGGACACGGTCGTCGACCGGCACGAGATCCTGCGCACCTGCTTTCCGGCCGACGGCGACGAACCGCGCGCGACGTTCACCGACGCCCGCGCGCACGTCGAGGTGGCCGACGCGGCCGGCGCGGATCTGCCGGCCGAGCTGCGGCGCGCCGCGGCCGAGCCGTTCGACCTGGCACGCGGCCCGCTGCTGCGGGTCCGGGTGTGGCGCGAGGAGTCCGGGCACCACGTCCTGCTGCTCGGCGCCCACCACCTGATCGTCGACCTGATCTCGCTCACCGTGCTCGTCGCCGAACTCGGCGCCGCCTACCGGGCGGCCGGATCCGGCGGGACCGCCGGCTTCGCCCCGGCGCCCTCCTTCGGCGCCTTCGCCCGCTGGCAGCGGCTGCACGGCGAGACCGGCGTCTGGGAGGCCGACTGGGCGCACTGGCGCACCCGGCTCGCCGGACCCCTGCCGGTGCTGTCACTGCCGGCGCCGGCGAGCGTGCCCGCGTCCGGCGACTCCGGCGACCGGCCCGGTCTCGTGCGGTTCGCCGTCGGTGGCGAGCTCGCCGAGCAGCTGCGCGACTTCGCGGCCCGCCGCTCCACCACCGCCTTCGCCGTGCTGCTCGCTGCCTACACCGCCCTGGTGCACCGGCTGAGCGGGCAGGACGACGTGATTGTCGGAACCCCGGTGGCGGTCCGTGACCAGCCCGGCCGCCGCGACGTCGTCGGCTACGCGGTCAACCCGGTGGCGATCCGCAGCGACCTGTCCGGCTCACCGACCTTCGAGGACCTTCTCGCCGCGACCGCCCGGCAGCTGCGCGAGGCCCTCGACCACCGGTCGCTGCCGTTCCCGGTGCTGGTGGAACGGCTCAGCCCGCAGCGGGCGGCCGGTCGCACCCCGGTGTTCCAGACCATGTTCGTGCTCCAGGGGGGATCCGCGGCGCTGGCCGGGCTCGCCGTGGACGCCGAGGACGCCGGGTTCGACCTGGCCGGCCTGCCCGCCGCGCCGGTGCCGCTGCCCGCGACCGACAGCCAGTTCGATCTCACCTTCGCGGTGGCGACCACCGCGGCCGGCATCGCCGGGCGCATCGAGTACGACCCCGCGCGGCTGGACCCGGCGATCGCCGCGAACCTGGGCGAGCGCTTCGCGGCGCTGCTGCGCGACGTCCTGGACACCCCGGCGGTACGGGTGAGCGGGCTCTCCGGGCTCACCGACGCGGAACAGCGGCTGATCCTGCACACCTGGAACGACACCGCGACGCCGCTGCCCTCCGGCCGGACCCTGCACGAGCTCGTCTGGGATCAGGCCGCCCGCACCCCGGACGCCCCGGCGCTGCGCCGCGGCGACACCCTCGTCACCTACGCCGGGTTGCGCGATCGGGCGTCAGCGCTGTCCGCACGGCTGCGCGCGCGGGGCGTCGAGCCCGGCGACCGGGTCGCTGTCTTCCTGCGACGCGGCCCGGACCTGGTGATCGCGCTGCTCGCGGTCCTGGAGGCCGGGGCCGCGTACGTGCCGCTCGACCCTCGTTACCCGCGCTCGCGCACCGCGGACATCCTGGCGGACTCCGGCGCGACGCTGGCCCTCGTCGACGAGGGGCTGCGCGACAGGCTGCCCGGCTCGCTGCCGGTCCTGGTCCCGGGAGCGCCGGCCGAAACGCCGTCAGTGGTGACACCGCCGGCCGAGACGCCGTCAGTGGTGACGCCGCCGGCCGGGTCGCCGGCCCGGCCCGCCGATCTGGCGTACGTCCTGTTCACCTCCGGCTCGACCGGGCGTCCCAAGGGTGTCGCGATCCCGCACTCCGCCGCGGTCAACCTGGTCGGCTGGGCGCTCGCCGAGTTCCCGCCCGGCGACCTGAGCTGCGTGCTCGCCGCCACCTCGGTGACGTTCGACCTGTCCGTCTTCGAGATCTTCGCCCCGCTCGCCTGCGGTGGCACCGTCATGATCGCGGAGAACGCGCTGGAGCTGGCGAACCTGCCCGGCCGCGAGGACGTCACCCTGGTCAACACCGTGCCGTCGGCGATCGAGCAGCTGCTCGACACCGACGGTCTGCCGCCCACCGTGCGGGTCGTCAACCTCGCGGGCGAACCGCTCGCCGGCGAACTGGTCGAGCGGGTCCGCGCCGCGACCGATCACGACCGCGCCGTCTACAACCTGTACGGCCCCTCGGAGACCACCACCTACTCCACCGCCGCCCGGCTGATCCCCGATGTCGCGGTGTCGGTGGGCGGGCCGGTGGCGAATACCCGGGTTTTTGTTTTGGATGCGGGTTTGTCGCCGGTTCCGGTGGGTGTTTGTGGGGAGTTGTTTATTGGTGGTGCGGGGGTGGCGTGGGGTTATTGGAATAGGTCTGGTTTGACGGCGGAGCGTTTTGTTCCGGATGTTTTCGGTGGTGGTGGGGGGCGTTTGTATCGCACTGGTGATGTGGTGCGGTGGCGTTCTGATGGGTGTTTGGAGTTCGTGGGTCGGGTTGATCATCAGGTGAAGGTTCGGGGCTTCCGGATCGAGTTGGGTGAGGTGGAGTCGGTGGTGCGGGCCCATGTGGGGGTGCGTGCTGCGGTGGTGGTGGTTGCGGGATCGGGTGCGGGTGCCCGGTTGGTGGGTTATGTGGTGCCGTCGGTGGGTTCTGAGGGTGGGGATCTGGTGGCGGGTTTGCGGGAGTTCTGCCGGGGGCGGTTGCCGGATTACATGGTGCCTTCGGGGTGGGTGGTGTTGGCGGATCTGCCGTTGACGCCGAATGGGAAGGTGGATCGGCGGGCGTTGCCGTCTGCTGATGTTGCGCAGGGTGTGGTGGCGCGTTTTGTGGAGCCGGTGTCGCCGGTGCAGCGCCGGGTTGCCGCGGTGTGGCGGGATTTGCTGGGTGTGGCCCGGGTGGGTTTGCACGACAATTTCTTCGACCTCGGCGGCCATTCCCTGCTCGCCGTCCGGATGGTCGCCCGGCTGCGCGCCGAGACCGGTGTGGACATGCCCGTCGACGCGATCTTCGAACATCCCTGGCTCGCCGGGTTCGCCGACGCCGTGCAGGCTCGCGGCGTTCCGGGCGGCGTGCGGGCGCCGGAACCCATCCGGGCACAGCCCCGGCCTGCCTCCGGCCCGTACGAGTCACCGGCGACCGACGGCCAGGAACGGCTCTGGTTCCTCCAGCAGTTCGACCCTGACGCCGGGCTCGCCTACCACCTGCACGGCACGTTCCAGGTCGACGGGCCGATCGACCCGGTGGCGCTGCAGCGGGCGGTCAACGACGTGACAGCCGCTCACCACGGTCTCGTCTCGCGCTTCGTGCCGACCGGCGCCCAGCTGCGCCAGATCACCGACCCGTCGACGGCCGTCGTGATCGGACTCGCGGACCTGCGCGCCCTGCCGGCTGAGGAACGCGCCCGGGCGGCTCGTACCGTGGTCCGCGACCAGGCCCGCCGGCCGTTCGCGCTGGACCGGGGACCGCTGCTGCGGGTCACCCTGGTCCGGCTCGGCCCGCGGGAGAGCCTGCTCGCGGTGACCACGCACCACAGCGTCGCCGACGGCCTGTCGGTGCAGATCTTCGTTCGTGAGTTCGCCGAGCGGTACCGCCTGCACCTGGCCGGCGCCGCCGGTCCCGTCACCGAGCCGGCGCTGCGGTTCGCCGACTACGCGGCCTGGGTGCGCCGGCCGGACCGCCGCGACCGGCTCGCCGCCGACGAGCGGTACTGGACCCGGCAGCTCGACGGCATGCCCGACCTGGTCGCGCTGCCGACCGACCGGCCGAGGCCGCCGATCCAGACCTTCCAGGGCGCGACGCTACGCTTCGCGATCCCGGTCGAGCTGGTCCGCGCGGTGCACGAGTCCGCACGCCGCGAGGGGGTCACCCTCTACATGGCCACCCTCGCCGCGTGGATGGTCGTGCTGTCCCGGCACGCCGGTCAGGACGACTTCGGTGTCGGCACCCCGCTGGCGAACCGGCCGCTGCCCGAACTGGAATCGATGATCGGGTTCTTCGCCAACACCGTGGTGATCCGTGCCGGCCTCGACGGGCGGCCGACGGTCCGGGAGGTCCTGCGCCGGGTCCGCACCGCCTGCCTGGAGGCGTACTCACACGGCGAGATGCCCTTCGAGTCGCTGGTGGAGGCGCTGCACCGGCAACGCACGCCGGACCGCAACCCGCTGTTCCAGGTCATGTTCGGGTTGCACGAGACCACGCTGGGCCGGACCGCGCTGGGTGACGCGACGCTGACCCCGGTGCCCGAGGACCTCGGCGCCGCCAAGTTCGACCTGTCGCTCTTCCTCGAACAGGACGGCGAACGGGTGCAGGGCGTCCTGGAGTACCGCAGCGCCCTGTTCGACGAGTCGACGGTGCGCCGCCTTCAGCAGCACTTCGTCGCGGCGCTCGACGGTATCGCCGGCGACCCCGAGATGGCGATCGAGCAGTTGCCGCTGCTCTCCGCCGAGGAACGCCGCACGCTGGTGGTCGACGTCAACCAGACGGCCACCCCGCCGCCGGCGGCCGGGACCGTCCCGGATCGTGTCGCCGAGCAGGCCCGGCGTCACCCGGACGCCGTCGCCGTCCGCTTCGAGGACCAGGAGCTGACGTACCGGCAGTTGCAGGAACGCGTCGAGGTCCTGACCGCGGCGCTACGGCGGCGCGGCGTCGGACGCGGCGACCGGATCGCGGTCTGCGTCGACCGCGGACCCGACCTGGTGGCGGCGCTGCTCGCCGTGCTCGCCTGCGGCGCCGCGTACCTGCCGCTGGATCCGCACCATCCCGACCAGCGGCTGCGGCACGTCCTCGACGACGCCGCCCCGTCGCTGGTGGTGACCGACGGCCCGGCGATGTTCGCCGGCGGCCTGCCGGTGCTCGTGCTGCTGCCCGGTGAGGAGCCCGTGCCGGCCGGAGAGGCCGAGCCGGCCGACGACTCGCCGCACCCCGGCGACCTCGCCTACGTCATCTACACCTCCGGCAGCACCGGCGGCCCGAAGGGCGTCATGGTCGGCCACGCCGCCCTGATGAACTTCCTCACCGGCATGCAGGACCTGCTGCCCGTCGACCGGGACGACACCCTCGTAGCGGTGACGACGCCGTCGTTCGACATCGCCGCGCTGGAGCTGTTCCTGCCGTTGGTGCTCGGCATGCGGCTGACCATCGCACCCTGGGAGACCACCCGGTCCGGCACGGAGCTGGCTGCCCTGCTCGGCAGCAGCGACGCCACGGTGATGCAGGCGACCCCGGCCACCTGGCGGATGCTGCTGGACGCCGGCTGGACCGCGGCCGGCGGCTTCGTGGCGCTGTGCGGCGGCGAGGCGCTGCCGGACGATCTCGCCGATCGGCTGCGCGACGCCGGGGCCCGGCTGTGGAACCTCTACGGACCCACCGAGACCACCATCTGGTCCACCGCTGCACCCCTTTCCGCCGGTGTTCCGGTCTCGGTGGGCGGGCCGGTGGCGAATACCCGGGTTTTTGTTTTGGATGCGGGTTTGTCGCCGGTTCCGGTGGGTGTTTGTGGGGAGTTGTTTATTGGTGGTGCGGGGGTGGCGTGGGGTTATTGGAATAGGTCTGGTTTGACGGCGGAGCGTTTTGTTCCGGATGTTTTCGGTGGTGGTGGGGGGCGTTTGTATCGCACTGGTGATGTGGTGCGGTGGCGTTCTGATGGGTGTTTGGAGTTCGTGGGTCGGGTTGATCATCAGGTGAAGGTTCGGGGCTTCCGGATCGAGTTGGGTGAGGTGGAGTCGGTGGTGCGGGCCCATGTGGGGGTGCGTGCTGCGGTGGTGGTGGTTGCGGGATCGGGTGCGGGTGCCCGGTTGGTGGGTTATGTGGTGCCGTCGGTGGGTTCTGAGGGTGGGGATCTGGTGGCGGGTTTGCGGGAGTTCTGCCGGGGGCGGTTGCCGGATTACATGGTGCCTTCGGGGTGGGTGGTGTTGGCGGATCTGCCGTTGACGCCGAATGGGAAGGTGGATCGGCGGGCGTTGCCGTCTGCTGATGTTGCGCAGGGTGTGGTGGCGCGTTTTGTGGAGCCGGTGTCGCCGGTGCAGCGCCGGGTTGCCGCGGTGTGGCGGGATTTGCTGGGTGTGGCCCGGGTGGGTTTGCACGACAATTTCTTCGACCTCGGCGGCCATTCCCTGCTGGTCGCCCGCATGGCCGATCAGCTCAGATACGAATTCGGCGTCGACGTGCCGATTCGTGACGTCTTTCTGGACGCGACGGTCGAGGCCGTGGCGGCCGGGGTGGAACGCGCCCTCGGTGGCAGCGCTGCCACCGGGGGCGTCACCGGCGCCGACACCGACCGTCTGCTCGACGACCTCGCCCGGCTCTCGGGTGAGCAGTTCGACGCGATGCTGGCCGATCCGTCACTGACGGCCCAGCGAGGGGAGCACAACCGATGAACGACGACGACGCCAAACTCGAAGCCGCCCGGCGCGCACTGGCGGAGAGACTCTCCCGCAACGGAGGCCGGCCCGGCGCCATGCTGGCCGACCAGCAGCGCGCCTGGATGCTGCACACCCTGGACCAGGCCGCGCCGGGCGTGATCGCCGGCCTGTACCGGCTCACCGGCCCGCTCGACGAGGCCGCCCTCCAGCAGGCGCTCGCGGCACTCGGTGCGGCGAACGAGCTGCTCCGCAGCACCTTCCACGAGATCGCCGGCCGTCCGGTACGGGTGATCGGCAGCGTCGCCGACCTGGCGATCACCGTCGCCGCCCTGCCCGGACCGGACGCGACCGCCCGGCAATCCGCCTTCGACGACCTCTGCGTGCGGGAGATCGCCCGCCCGTTCGACGTCTCCACCGGCCCGCTGCTGCGGGCCGTGCTGGGCCGCATCGACGACGGCACCTGCCTGCTGCTGCTGGCGCTGCACGAGACGATCGCCGACGAGTGGTCGCCCGACGTGCTGCTGCGGCAGTTGCTCACCCGGTACCGGGCGCTGCTCGGCGGCGCCGACGAGGCGCCGGAGGCCGACGGCTTCGGTGCGGCGGTGCAGCGGGAGCGGGAGTGGCTCGAGACCCCCGAGGCCGGCGTCGCCCTGCGGTACTGGGAGCAGACCCTGGACGGCGTGCCGGCCCTGCGCCTGCGCACCGACCACCCACGCCCCGCGATCAAGACCCACCGGTGCGGAACCGTGTCGGCGGACCTGCCGGACGCCCTGGCCGCGAACGTCGAGGAGGCGGCACTGGCGTACGCCACGACCCCGGGCACCGTGGTCCTCGCCGCCTGGCAGGCGGTGCTCAGCCGGTACGCGCAGCTCGACGAGGTCGCGGTCGGTGTCCGGGCGCCCGGCGCCACCGGGGAGTTCGGCCCGCACGCCGGCACCGTCGTGATCCGTACCCTGCTGCCGGCCGGGCTGACCACCGGCGAGCTGCTGGAGCAGGTGGACCGCTCCCGCCGCGCCGCCGCCACCCACGGCCGGATGCCGTTCAGCCGGGTCGTCGACGCCCTCGACCCGGTGCGCGACGTCAGCCGTACCCCGCTCTTCCAGGCGCTGTTCGCCGAGCGGGAGGCCGTCGAGGCCGGTGACGGGGCCGAGCTCAGCGCCGAGACGCTTGTCCCCCCGGGACTGTCCACGCCGTACGATCTCGCTCTGACCCTGCTCACCGGCCGCCGCCGGCAGCTGGTCCTGACCTACAACGCCGACCTGTTCGAGGCCGCCACCTGCCAGCGGATGCTGGCCCATCTGCAGGCGATGCTGGCCTGCCTCTCCGGCGACGGCACCACCGAGGTACGGGTGGCGCCGCTCGCGAGCGCCGCCGAGACCGCCGTGATCCGTGGCGGCTGGAACGCGACGGCGGCGGCATTCCCGGACGAGCCGCTGCACGAGCTCATCGCCCGGCAGGCCGCCATCACGCCCACCCTGGTCGCCGTCAGCGACCAGGAGGAGGAACTGCGCTACCAGGACCTCGACGAGCGCGCCAACCAGCTCGCGCACCGGCTGCTCGAACTCGGCGTGAAACCCGAGGACAGGGTCGCGCTCTGCCTGCGCCGCTCGTCGCAGATGGTCGTGGCGATGCTCGGCGTCCTCAAGGCCGGCGCCGCCTACGTGCCGCTGGACCCGCAGTACCCGGCGGAGCGGCTCACCTACATGCTCACCGACTCGGAGAGCACCGTGCTGGTGAGCGAGTCGGCCCTGCTCGACCGGCTGCCCGCCGACACCGTGCCGACGCTGCTGCTCGACGCCGACTACGCCGGCATCGCCGCCCAGCCCCGGTCCCGGCCGCCGGTCGAGGTCGGCGCCGGCGCGCTCGCCTACATCATCTACACCTCGGGCTCCACCGGCCTGCCCAAGGGCGTGCTGGTCGCGCACCGGGGCGTCGTCAACAACCTCACCTGGCGGCAGCGCACCTGGCCGCTGCGCCCCGGTGACCCGGTGCTGCAGAACCACCCGTTCAGCTTCGATCCGTCGGTCTGGGCCACGTTCTGGCCGCTGATGGTGGGCGCGGAGTGCGTCATCAGCCCGCCCGCCAAGCAGCTGGACCCGGGTGCGCTCGTCCGGCTGATCCGCGATCGGCGCATTGTCGTCTACGGCGCGGTGCCGTCGGTCAACGCGGTGCTGCTCGAGGACCCGGCCATGGGGGAGTGCACCTCGCTGCGCTGGATGCTGTCCGGGGCCGAGCCGCTGACCGCCGGCCTGCAGCGCGCCGCCTACGAGCGCCTCGACGCCGGCCTCGCCAACCTGTACGGGCCGACCGAGACCACCATCGACGCCACCTTCTGGCAGTGCCCGCGCAGCAACGACCCGCAGGCCGCGCCGATCGGCCGGCCGGTGGACAACCTGCGAATCTACCTGCTCGACCCCGACGGCGCCCTGGTTCCGCCGGGAGTGCCCGGCGAGATCTGTGTCGCGGGCGTCGGCCTGGCGCGGGGCTACCACCGGCGGCCCGGCCTGACCGCCGACCGGTTCATCCCGGACCCGTTCTCCGCGGAGCCGGGCGGGCGCCTGTACCGCACCGGCGACGTCGGGCGGTGGCGCGCCGACGGCGCCATCGAGTTCCTCGGCCGTGTCGACCAGCAGGTCAAGGTGCGCGGGTTCCGGGTGGAGCTCGCCGAGATCGAGTCGGTGCTCGCCATGGTCCCGGGCGTCCGGGACGCGGTCGTGGTGGCGCGGCCGAACCCGCAGGGCGACAACCGGCTCGCCGCGTACGTGGTCGCCGCGGACCCGGCCCGGCCGCCCGCGCAGGACGAGATGGCGAGCTTCGTCGCCGACGTGCTGCCGGCGTACATGGTGCCGTCGGTCTGGACCACCCTCGACGTGCTGCCACTGACCGCCAACGGCAAGGTCGACCGCCGCGCGCTACCGGACGCGGAGCCGGCGCCGGTCGCCGCTGACGCCGTCGCGCCGCGCACCCCGCTGGAGGAGGACGTCGCCACCGCGTTCGCGCAGGTGCTGGGCGTGGAACGGCTCGGCGTGCACGACGACTTCTTCGACGGGGGCGGCACCTCGATCATGCTGGCCCGGCTGGCCTCGCGGTTGCTCGCGCAGTACGAGCTCCAGATCCCGGTGCACCAGTTCTTCCGGGTGCCGACGGTGGCCGGCGTCGCCGCGGTGATCCAGGAGTACAACCGGGCCGGCATCGAGGGCGTGATGTCGCAGCAGCACGCGACCCGCCTGGAGGAGGACGCCCGCCTCGACGACGACATCGACCCGGCCGGGCTCCCGGTGGCCCGCCACCTCGACCCGGAGGCGGTCCTGCTCACCGGCGCCACCGGATACCTCGGCGCGTTCCTGCTGGCGGACCTGCTCAGCCGCACCACGGCGGACGTGTACTGCCTGGTCCGCGCCGCCGACGGCCCGGCCGCGCTGGAGCGGATCGAGAAGGCGATGCGGCAGTACCTGATCTGGGACGAACGGCACCGGTCCCGGATCCTGCCGCTCGCCGGTGACCTGGCACTGCCCCGGTTCGGCCTCGACGACACGACCTGGCAGCACCTCGCCGGTCACCTCGACGTGATCTACCACAACGGGGCCATGGTCAACTTCGTCTACCCGTACTCGGCGCTGCGGGCCGCGAATGTCGGCGGCACGCACGAGGTGCTCCGGCTGGCCTGCACCGAGCGGCTCAAGGCCGTGCACTATGTGTCGACGATCGACGTGCTGCTGGCGACGCACACGTCCCGGCCGTTCATCGAGGACACCAGCCCGCTGCTGAACCCGGTCGAGGTGCCGGGCGGGTACACCGGCAGCAAATGGGTCGCCGAGAAGATCGTCTACCTGGCGGGGGAGCGCGGCGTCCCGGTCAGCATCTACCGCCCAGGTCTGATCATGTCGCAGACCTCGACCGGCGCCACCCAGACCAGCGACTACCTGCTCGTGGCGTTCCGCGGCTATCTGCCGATGCGGATCCTGCCGGACTACCCGCGGATCTTCGACACGGTGCCGGTCGACTACGTCAGCTCCGCGATCGTCGCGATCTCGCAGCGCGCGGGCACCACCGGGCAGGTGTTCCACCTGTTCAACCCGGCGCCGGTATCGATCCGGCGGTTCTGCGAATGGATTCAGTCCTTCGGGTACGACTTCGACATCGTCCCCTTCGAGGAGGCCCGCCGCCGTGCACTGGAGGTCGGTACCGATCACCCGCTGTACCCGCTGGTGCCCCTGATCCGCGACGCTGTCGTCGATCCGCAGCCGTCCCTGGACCCGGCGTTCATCGCCGACCTGGAGCCGTCGCTGGAGTGCCGCAACACCCTCGACGCGCTGGCCGGCAGCGATGTCGCCTGTCCGCCGATGACCGAGCGGATGGCACACCAGTGCCTGGCCTACCTGGTCGACGTGGGCTTCCTGCCGCCGGTGTCGGCCACCGTACGGGAGGTCGCGCGGTGACCGCCGAGCCGCTGTTCCACCTGTTGCGCCCGGAGCATCTCCCATCACCGGCGGCCGTCGCCGGATACCTGCGGACCCGCGGTGGTGTGCTGTCGCCGGCGATCGGCCACCGCGACGACGCGCAGGCCCTGGACGCCGTCCGCGCCGCGGTGACGGCGGTGCCGATGGCCGCCGGAACCGTCGTGGACGGCCCGGACGACGCCGAGTCGGCCGGCAACCGCGACAATGACCAGGCGTTCGGCATCGTCCGGGTGGACGGCGACCGGCCGGCGCTGTTCGTGCACACCGTGCTGAAGGGATACGAGGCGCTGCTCGCCGACACCTCGGAGGGTGGCACCGACCTGACCGGTGAGCAGTGGCGGACGCTGCGCGAGGCACTGGGCGTCATGCTGGAGCAGCCGCCGCAGGATCGGCTCGCGCAGCAGTGGCAGCCGATGCCGCGGCGCCGCGACCAGCCGCCGTCCGCGGCGCTGCGCCGCTGGGTACGCGGCCACCGCCTGTTCATGGTGCTCATCCAGGGGCTGGTGCAGGCGTCCGGCGAACTGGCCGGGCAACTGCGCGCCGGCGACCGGCAGCCGGTCGCCGCTCTCGAACGGGCGATCCTGCTGATGCGGGCGTCGGAGGTCGCGCTGCGCTTCGCCGGCGACTTCAGCATCGCCGACTACGACGCCGTGGTGCGCCCGACGCTCATGCCGCCGCACTCCCCGCCCGGCATGAGCGGCCTGCACTGGCGTGACCACGAGCACCTGATCGCGAACCTGGCGGCGGCCCGCGACCTGCTGGCCGGCGTCGACCCCGCGCTGACCGAGATGCGGGCGACGTTCCGCCGGGCCTACGCCGAGGTGTACGACGCACACCGGTTCGTCTGCGCCCGGTTCGTCGGCGAGGAGTCGGCGAGCCTGCTGATGGCCAAGTCGAAACAGTCAGCGGTCGCAGTTCTGGACCGTTACAAGCAGGCCCGCCTGCACAACGTCCCCCAGTGATGGAGGTAGCTATGTTTACCCAGGTCGAGCTGTCCGAGGAGCTGTGCGGGTACGTCCGCGACGTCTCACTGCGCGACAGCCCGCTGCTGAGCGAGCTGCGTGACGAGACCCGGTCGCTGCCGGTCGCGAGCATGCAGGTCTCGGCGGAACAGGGCCAGTTCCTGAGCACCCTGGTACGGGCCGTCGGCGCCCGCCGGACCCTGGAGGTCGGCGTGTTCACCGGTTACAGCCTGGTGAGCACCGCCCTGGCCCTGCCGCCCGACGGCACGATCGTGGCCTGCGACGTGAGCGCCGAGTGGACGCAGGTCGCCATGCGGTACTGCGAGCGCGCCGGCGTGGCCGGCAAGGTGGACCTGCGGCTCGGCCCGGCTGCCGACACGCTGCGCGGGCTGCGCGCCGAGGGCCGCGACGGCACGTTCGACTTCGCGTTCATCGACGCCGACAAGGAGTCCTACGAGCAGTACTACGAGCTGGCGCTGGCCCTGGTACGCCCCGGCGGCACGCTCGTCTTCGACAACGTGCTCTGGTCGGGACTGGTGGTCGACGACTCCACGACCGATCCGGAGACCGTCGCGCTGCGCGACTTCAACGCCCGCCGCCGCAGCGACGAGCGCATCGACTTGAGCGTGCTGCCCTACGCCGACGGCCTGACCGTCGCCGTCAAGCGCTGACCGCATCCCACCCGTACGCGAAAGGAAATGATCATGTCCAGTTTCCTGTCCGACGACGACGACTACCCGTGCCGCGTGGTGATCAACGACGAGGAGCAGTACTCCATCTGGCCGCAGGACCGCGACGTTCCCGCCGGCTGGCACGCCACCGGTTTCGCCGGAACCCGCCGCGAGTGCCTCGACCACGTCGACCGCACCTGGCTCGACATGCGGCCCAAGTCCGTGCGCACCGCCTGAGCCGGCACCCCGACCGAGGAGGGCAGCGCCATTCTGCAGCATCGACCGAAGACTCAGCAGGACAACGGCAGCGGGCCGCGGCGGGACGCCGCCGGCCCCGACTGGGACGGGCTGCGCGCCCGCGTCCGGGGCAGCGTCATCCGGCCGGACGACGACGGATACGACGACGCCCGGGCACTGGCCGACCTCGAGTTCAACGCCGTGCGCCCGCTCGCCGTCGTGCGCTGCGCGGGACCCGAGGACGTCCGGCAGGCACTGGCGTTCGCCGGCGAGCTCGGCGTCCCGGCCGTCCCGCGCAGTGGCGGGCACAGCTTCGCCGGCTACTCGACGACCGAGGGCATCGTCGTCGACGTCTCCGGCATGACCCGCACCGTCATCGACGGCGACGTCGCCCGGGTCGAGGCGGGCGCCCAGCTCGTCGACCTCTACACCGACTCGCTGCGGTACGGGCTGGCGGTGCCGACCGGCTGGTGCTCGACGGTGGGGATCGCCGGGCTGGCCCTCGGCGGCGGCATCGGCCTGGAGAGCCGCAAGTACGGCCTCGCCGTCGACAACATCCTGTCCGCCGACATCGTGCTCGCCGACGGCCGGCTCGTGCGCTGCGACCGGTTGCATCACAGCGACCTGTTCTGGGCGCTGCGCGGTGGTGGCGGCGGCAACTTCGGCGTCGTGACCTCGCTGAGCCTGCGTGCCTACCCGGTGACCGAGATGACCAACTACGTCCTGCGCTGGCCGTGGGCGGCCGCGGCCGAGGTGGTGCGGGCATGGCAGGAGTGGGCGTTCACCACCCCGGACGACATGACGCCGACGCTGACCATGGAGCTGCCGGACGCCGCCGAGGGTGCCGTGCCGGAGCTCACCGTGAAGGGCGCCTGGCTGGGTTCGCCCGAGCTGCTCGGCCCGCTGCTCCAGCACCTCCGCGACCGGATACCCACCCCGCCCGACGAGACCTCGGTGACGACCGTCCCGTACGAGGAGGGGGTGATCTGGTGGTTCGGCTGTGAGGGCATGTCGATGGCCGAATGCCACTTCGCCGGATCGCATCCCGAGGGGAAGGTGCCGCGGGTCGGGTTCGCCCGGGCGCGCGGGCACTTCGTCGACCACGACATCCCGGCCGAGGGCATCCTCGCGATGGTCGAGGCGTTCGCCGCCCACCGCGCTCCGGGACAGTCCCGCAACCTCGACTTCCTGACCATGGGCGGCGCCATCAACCGGGTGCCCGCCGACGCCACCGCCTTCGTGCACCGTGACAGCAGGTACTTCGTCGGCTGCGCGGTCGGCACGATGGACGCCGAGTCGCCGCAGGGACAGCAGGTGGCCGTCGACTGGATCGACTCCTGCTGGGAGGCGGTCCGGCCGTGGGCGGCGCCCCGGACGTACCAGAACTTCGTCGATCCGGCGCTGCCCGACTGGCAGAGCCGCTACTACGGGTCGAACTACGCGCGGCTGAGCGAGGTGCGGGCGGCGTACGACCCGGACCGGTTCTTCCGTTTCCCCCACGCCATCGTCTGACAACCCGCGGAGGCGGCGACCGATATGAAGCGATCCGCATCACTGCTCCGGCCCGGCCTGCGCGCCCTGCCGGCGATCGCCGCGGCCGGCGCCGCGATCGCCGCGCTGCGCGGACTGCGGCCACCCCGCCCGGCCGGTGCCCGCGCCCCGCTCGACAGGTTCTCCGCGGTACGGGCCGAAGGTCACCTCCGGGTGATCGCCGCCGAGCCCCGGCCGATCGGCTCGCCGGCTGCGGCTCGGACTCGGGCCGAGCTGGTGGACCGGCTGCGGCGGCTCGGCCTGGAGACCGAGGTGCAGGAGTCGGTCGCGGTGGCCGACCTGGGCGCCGCGCCGTACGGGGTGCGCTACCGCTCGGCCGGCCGCGTGCGGAACATCGTGGCCCGCATCCCCGGCACCGTGCCGGGCCGGGCCGTGCTGGTGATGACCCACTACGACTCGGTCGAGCAGGGCGCCGGTGTCAGCGACGCGGGCATGCTGGCCGCCGCCGTGCTGGAGACCGCCCGCGCGCTCGTGACCGGCCCGCCGCCGCGCAACGACGTCATCTTCCTGCTGACCGACGGGGAGGAGACCGGGCTGCTCGGCGCCCGGGCGTTCTTCGACGAGCACCCGGCCGCCGCCCGGGTGGGTGCGGTGCTCAACTTCGAGGCGCGGGGCACCCGCGGACCGGCGCTGATGTTCGAGACCGGCCCGGGCAGCGGGGCGCTGCTACGGCACCTCGCCGACCTGGAGCGTCCGGCGCAGAGCAGCTCGCTGTTCGACGAGGCGTACCAGCGGATGCCGAATACCACGGACTTCGCGGTGGCCCGGGAACGCGGGCTGCCCGGCCTCAACTTCGCCAACATCGGCGGGTTCATCGACTACCACGGCCCGAACGACGACTTCGAGCACCGCGACCGGGGCACCCTGCAACACCACGGCGAGGTGATGACGGGCCTGGCCCGCAGACTCGGCGCGATGGACCTCGACGAGCCCGCCGGCCCCGATCCGGTCTTCTTCTCCGCCGGGCCGCGCCGCCTGGTGCACTACCCGGCGCCGATGTCCACCCCGCTCGCCGCGCTGGCGGCCTCGGCCGCGGTGGCCGGGCTGCTGGCCGGGCGCCGCCGCCTCGGTGACGGCTGGCGGCTGCCGTCGTCGACGCTCCGGCTGCTCGCGAGACTGGTCGCCGGTGGCGGCGCCGCGACGGCGCTGACCTTCGCGGCGGCGGCGCGCAGCCCTCAGTTCCGCCGCAGCGGCGACTTCCCCGGATCGGACGCCGTGCACGTCGCGCTCGGAGGGCTGGCCGCCTCGGCGGCGGTGACCGGCATGGCGGGCGACGAGCCGTGGCGGCGGCTGGGCGCGGTGCTGCCACCGCTGGCGGTGCTCTCGCTGCTGGCCGGAGCGCGGGCGCCCGGCGCCGGTTACGTGACGGTCTGGCCGCTGGCCGGCGGCGCCGTCGCCGCGCTGACCACCGGTGCGCATCCGGCGGTGCGGGCGGCCGGCGCTGCCGTCGCCGCGGCGGGGGCAGCGGCCACCTTCGTACCGTTGTCGCGGCTGCTCTATCAGGGACTGACCCCCCGGATGGCGGCCGCCTCGATGCTGGCGTTGCAGCTCGGCGGTGAGCTGGCGGCGCCCGCGCTGTCGATGCTGCCGCCGCGGGTGCGGCGGGCGGTCGCGGTGGGTGGGCTGGCCGGGGCGGCGGCGGTGCTGGCGCACCGGCTGACCCGCCCGGCCGGCGACACACCGGAGACCCTGAGTTATCTGTACGACGTGGACGCGGGCACCGGCTGGTACCTCAGCACCGACCAGCGGCCGACGGAGTGGACCGGCCGGTTCCTGGGCGCCGAACCCGTCCGGGGGCCGCTGCCGGACTTCTTCCCGGGCTGGGATCGCGAGTTCATCAGCGCCCCGGCGGAGCCGCATCCGCTGCCGGCGCCGGAGCTGCGGGTGCTGGCGGACGAGCCGGCCGGCGGCGGCCGCCGCCGGGTGCGGCTGCGGGTCAGCACGGCCCGCGACGCCCGGCAGATCGGTCTGACCATTCCGGACGCCGTCGTGCACGCCTGGTCGGTGGAGGGCCGGCCGGGACCGGACGATCCGGCCGGACCGTGGGAATTGTGGCTCTACGCCCCCGGCGCCGACGGTATCGAGGTGAGCCTGGTGCTGGACGCCGCGCCGGCGCGGATCCGGGTGATCGACAGGTCGGACGGCCTGGCCGCCGGGCCGCCGGCGTCCGCGTTCGGCTCGCAGACGCCCGCGGCGGCCCTCGACGTCGACGGCTGGGGCAATGGCACGTTCGCGGCCCGCTGGCTCAAGATCTGAGGTCGCGGGCGGGGCCGTCAGCCGCGGTGCATCGCGGCGGTGAAGTTCTCCCAGTGCGGCTGGCGGCCGTCGATATCGGTGAACCCGTACCGCTCCATCAGGTGCCAGGACGCGTACGTCTTGCCGGCCAGGCCGGCGACCTCGGGGTCGGCGGCCACGGCCGCCACCGCGCGGCCCACGTAGTGCGGGGTCTCCGAGCCGCCGAAATGCCGGTCCTTGGCGATGCCGTCGCGCCAGTTCTCCTCGGTGACGCCGAACGCGTCGAGCATCGCCTCGGACCGCAGGAAGCCGGGAGTGATCGCCAAGGCGGTGATGCCGTGCGGCCGGAGTTCTTCGGACATGGCCAGTGCGAGTCGGATAACCGACGCTTTGGCGAGATCGTAGAAAAGGCTGCCCCGATAGTCGGGCTTGTATCCGTCGGTGATTTCCACGATCACGCCGGATTTCCGCGCCACCATCAAAGGCGCCGCGAAGTGGCTGGTGATGATGTGGGAATGCACCGCCCGCTGCTGCATCAGGAGGCCCGCGTCAAGATCGTGCTCCCAGAACGGCTTGCCCCAGGAGGTGAGCTCGTCGCCGCCCCAGACGTCGTTGACCAGGATGTCCAACCGGCCGTCCTGGTCCTCGGCGATCCGCTGGATCAGCCGTTGCACCTGCTCAGGGACGGTGTGGTCGGTCTGCACGGCGATGCCGGTGCCGCCGCCGGCGGTGACCAGCTCGGCGGTCTGCTCGATGGTCTCCGGACGGTTGCCGGTCGCCGGTCGACCGGCGACACTGCGCCCCGTGCAATAGACCACGGCGCCCTGTGCGCCCAATTCCCTGGCGATGGCGCGGCCGGCTCCCCGGGTGGCTCCGGCGACCAGAGCCACTTTGCCCTTCAACGCGTTGCTCAACGATTCTCCTCCGTGCGCGACAATGCCACCGACCAATGTAGTCGGTGGCATTCGATCTTTTCTGAGCGCCCGGAAGGGCTCGCTTCGTCAGGCGCGGGAGCCGTGCCGGTTCCCGGATCGCGCCGGACGCTCGGCGGCCCGCGCTGTGGCCGGCTGCGGACGGTTGGGCAGCAGGGTCGGCGGCAACTCCATGCCCAGTCCCTGAATGGCGCGCCGGTACGCCGCGATCGCCGCCTCGGTCTCGCCGATCTCGGTCATCACCTGACCCAGCTGTGACCACAGCCGGGAGCTCTGCGCGGTGTCGGGAAGCGCGTCGAGCTCCGCCTGCGCGTCCAGGCAGGCGCGGCGCGCACCGTCCTGGTCGCCGAGCAGCGACAGCGCGGTGGTGTCCAGCAAGCGGCACCGGATCCGTTCCAGGTCGGGAACCCGGGGGTCGGCGGCCATCTCGCCGGCCATCCGGTGCGCGGCCTGCGCCTCGTCCTGCATGATCAGGCACCGGATCAGGTCGTTGCGGCAGCGGGCGGCGTCCGCGATCGCGCCGGCGCTGTCCAGGTCGGCGATGGCCTGCTCGAGCAGCTCGCGGGCCTGCTCCGGGCGCGCCGGGGTCTGCCGGATCAGCAGTCCGCCGTACACCGCGCGGAGCATGCCGAAGGTCTGCCGGTAGTCGTTGGTGTCGGCGTCGGTGACCCGCGCGGCCAGCTCCAGGGCGTGGCCGATGCGGCCGTCCCGATAGGCCGCCCGGCTGGCGTTCCAGTACACCGCGACCAGCTGCCGGCGCTCGGACAGCTGGGGGAGCACACCCATCGCCTGGGCGATCGGCACCCCGGCGGCCTCGTGGTCGCCGCGCTCGCACCACACCGCCGCCACCACCGAGCTGAGTTCCACCGTGACGTCGGAGACGGCCAGGCCCAGCGCGTCGATGCGTTCCTGGGTGCGCTCGGCCTCGGCGAGAGCCCGGTCGCCGTCACCGGCGCGGGCGAGGCTGCGGATCAACCCGAGGGTGGCGCCGAGCCAGTGCGTGTACTGCGGGTAGTTCTCCGCCGAGCGCAGGCAGCCCTCATAGGCGACGACCGCGTCGGCGTACCGTCCCTGCAGCTCCGCGATGCGGGCCAGGCCGAACTCGACCTCCTCGAGGACGTCCTCCTTGCCGGGGTTGTCGTCGAGGGCTTGCTGATAGCCGTCGACGGCGTCGTCGAGCTCCCCGATGAGCAGGGCGGCGCGGGCGAGCCTCAGCTGGGCCGCGGCGGTCCGGTCGGGCGCGCTGCCGGCGGCCGGCTCCGGTGCCAGCAGGTATTCGGGCGGGCAGCCGAGCCGCTCCGAGATCTCCCGGACCACGCGGGAGCTGGGCTCACGGCGGTCGGCTTCCAGGAAGGAGATGTAACTGGCTGAGATGTTGTCCCCGGCCAGGTCGCGCTGGCGCAATCCGCGCGCGACTCGCAGCCGCCGCAGCCGTTTGCCGAAGGTCTCCCCGGCCGGAATGACGTCGTTGGCGTTTCCGGTGACCATGTCCACGATCTACAGCCACTCTCTTGAATGCGCGTAGTCACGCGCAGTGCACTCTTGTCAAGTGCAGTGAAGTCTACCGGCAAGATCGGGTAAATCACCAGGGTCGCCGTCCAAATCGGCGCGACCCGATCGGGGATTCCCGCTGATGGCGGTCTTGCGGCCGACCTCTCCGGTTGACTAGGGCCGTCATCTGTGGAGGTAACGACGCCCCGTCTGGCGGCTCGTCGTACGGGCGTTCCGGCGGGTGTTCCGTGCCGTCTCGGCGCCGGTCATCCGGCGCCCGGTCAGCTCGGCGGCGGCGCGGAAGGCCTCGGCTGCCTCGTCCAGGTCGACGGACTGCCCGGCGATCCGGAAGCGGCGGTGGATAGCCCGGCCGAGCAGGCTCAGAGCCCGGCCGGCGCGGGCCAGGTCGGATCGCTCGGCGGCGTCGCCGAAGACCTCGCGCGCCAGTTGCAGCTCCCGGACCGCGCTGTTGAGGTCGGCGAACCGGCCGCACCTGTCGAAGCGGATGCACAGGGCCATGCCGAGCAGATAGGAGTTGGCGATCCGCGCCTGGCCGGTCTGCGGGCCGTCGTGGCAGGCGCGGCGCAGCAGGTCGATGGCCTGATCGAGCGCGTGCGGATCGTTGATGCGCACCGCGTACTCCAGCACCACGGAGCCGAACTCGGCGGCAGTGGGCCAGCACAGGTCGTCGTTGAACCGCCGGCCGCCGGCCGGCTGGTGCCCGCTGGTCAGGCTGTCGTGACACCGCGACAGCCAGGACAGCGCCACCGGATAGCCGTAATCGGACACCGGGGGAGCGGGCGTGTGGCCGTCGGCCCCGTTGTTGCTTTTCTGGGTGTCGGTTGGTTGTGCCGTTTCGGACACCGCAGCGTCGCTGTCGGAAGGCGACGTCCGGTCTCTGGGCGTGATCAACTGTCCTGGTCCCCCGCGTGATGTGACATGTGGTCAGCAATCGGCTTCCGACGGTCAAGGCTAGTTGATGTCTTTCGCGACTACCAGCCCTCGATTGTCATGGTTTACTTGTCATACGAGTCAACTAATTTGGACTCCCGCCACTGGTTGATTACGTCGCGCGAGGCCGTGTCGCCTGCGCAAGCGGGCGAATCCGTCACTGTTGTCAACGCTGATCACGCCGGTCTGAGCAGGACCGCGACCGTTGCGCATGACTGGGGAAGCGCTCTTCGCGGCACTCCTGTCAACTTACTTGACTCGACTTGAGACACTCATGTAGAACCACATGACAGATCTGTAATGCGAGCTGACCGGGTTGTTTCGCAGCCTCCCAGGACCGTTACCGGCACCCCCGGAGACACGGTCGACACCAGATGGCGGGAGATCCCACGTGACTCTGCAATCGCCCTCCGAATCATCGATCAGCGAAATCTCGCCGGAGCCGGCACCCGCGCCCGTGACGCCGACACCGCGGCCCACCCTGCCGGCGATGTTCGACAGGCGAGCCCGCCTCACCCCGGACGCCGAGGCGCTGCGCTTCCGGGGGGCCGCCACCACCTACGGCGAACTCAGCCGCGCCGCCAACACCCTCGCCCGCGAGCTGGTCCGCCGCGGCGTCGGCCCGGAACGCATCGTGGGCCTCCAGCTGCCCCGCGGCCCTGAAATGATCATCGCGATGCTCGCCGTCGTCCGGGCCGGCGGCGCGTTCCTGCCGATCGACGCGGCGTACCCACCCGATCGCATCGCCTTCATGCGCGCTGACGCCGCGCCCGTGCTGATCGTCACCGAGGACCGTGACGAGCACGAGGACCAGGACGGGACCGGTGCCGTCGTCTCCCTGCACGCCCTGCGCGCGGCAGCGAGCGACCTGCCGGACGGCGACCTGAGCGACGCCGACCGCCTGGCACCGCTCGACCCGGCGCATCCCGCCTACGTCATCTACACCTCGGGGTCGACCGGTCGCCCCAAGGGCGTCGTCGTCACCCACACCGGCCTGTACGACCTGACGACCGCCCAGGCCACGGCGTTCGGCGTCGGCACGGCCAGCCGCGTCCTGCAGTTCGCGTCGCCCAGCTTCGACGCCGCGGTCTCGGAGATCTGCATGGCGCTGCTCACCGGCGCCACATTGGTCCTGGCGCCCCAGAGCGACCTCGCGCCCGGCCCGGCGCTCAGCGCCCTGATCACCCGGGAACGCGTCACGCACGCCACCCTGCCGCCCGCCGTGCTGCCGCTGCAGGAACTGCCGGACTCCGCGCTGCCGGCCGGGCTCAGTCTGATCGTGGCCGGGGAGTTCTGTCCGAGCGACACGATCCGGCGCTGGGCGCCCGGACGAACCATGATCAATGCGTACGGGCCGACCGAGTCCACCGTCTGCGCCACCATGACCGCGCCGTTGCGCGCCGGCGACCTGTCACACATCGGGACAGCGATCTCCGGCACCCGCCTCCACATCGCCGGCGACGACCTCGCGCCGGTGCCGCCGGGCGGCATGGGCGAGATGTTCATCGCCGGCGCCGGCCTGGCCCGCGGCTATCTCAACCGGCCCGCCCTCACCGCCCAGCGGTTCCTGCCCGACCCGTGGGGGCCGCCCGGCAGCCGCATGTACCGCACCGGCGACCTCGCCCACTGGTGCCCCGACGGCACCGTCGGGTACGACGGCCGCGCCGACGACCAGATCAAGATCCGTGGATTCCGCGTCGAGCCCGCCGAGATCGAAGCCGTCCTGCGCGAACGCCCCGACATCACCGAGGCCCGGGTCCTGCTGATCCAGGGGCGGCTCGCCGCGTACCTGGTGCCCGGCCCGGACGGCCACGCCGACACCCGGGCCGCGGCCGCCCACCTCGCCGCGCGGTTGCCGGCGCACATGGTCCCCGGCGCCTACACCGTCATCGATGACCTGCCGCTGACCCCCAGCGGCAAGGTCGACAAGGAACGCCTTCCCGCGCCGGTGTTCACGGCGAGCGCCGGCACGCCGCGGACCCCGCAGGAGGAGATCCTCTGCCGGCTGTTCGCCGACGTGCTCGGTCTGCCGCGGGTCGGGGCCGAGGACAACTTCTTCGAGCTCGGCGGCGACTCGCTGATGGCGACCCGGCTCAGCGTGCGCATCCGCAGCGAGCTCGGCATCGACATCCCGGTCGTGGCGATCATCGAGGCGCAGACCCCCGCCCAGGTGAGCCGCCTGCTCGGAGCGGACCGGCACGACAGCGCCCTCGGCCCGGTGCTCACCCTGCGTGCGACGGGCACCGCCCCGCCGCTGTTCTGCGTCCACCCGGCAGGCGGCATCAGCTGGTGCTACACCGGCCTGCTGCCGCACGTCGGACGACAGCACCCGGTGTACGGCCTGCAAGCGCCCGGCGTCAGCGGCCCGTGCGACCCGCCGGTGAGTATCGCCGGTCTCGCCGCCGACTACCTGCGGCGGATCCGCGAGATCCAGCCGGCCGGTCCCTACCACCTGCTGGGCTGGTCGATGGGCGGCGTCATCGCTTATGAGATCGCCGCGGCGCTGCGGGCCGGGGGCGAGGAGGTCGGCTCGCTCACCCTGCTCGACGCGTACCCGCAGATCCCGCCGGAGCTGCGGCACGACGACGAGGCCGCGCTGCTGCTCGACCTGCTGCACTTCATCAACGTCCCCGATCTCGAACCCGGACCCGGCGCTGTCGACCGCGCGACGGTCATCGACGTCGCCCGCAGCCACGGCAGCGCCATCGCGAGCCTCGGCGACGGCACCGTCGACCGGCTCATCGAGGTCTTCACCGGCAACTACCGGCTGCTGCGCGATTACCGGCCGGCGCCCCTCGACACCGACATGCTGCTGTTCACCGCCACGCGCGGCCGGCTCGCCGAGTTCGCGTCGGCCGACCAGTGGCGGCCCCACACCAGCGGGGAGATCAGTCACCACCTCGTCGACTGCGAGCACCGCGACATGGCCCGTACCGGTCCGATGAGCACCATCGGCCCGGTCCTCGCCGCCCATCTCAAGTCAGCCCGCCAGTCCCACCCGTCAGCCCGCCAGCCCCACCCGTCAGCCCGCCAGCCCCACCCGTCAGCCCGCCAGCCCCACCCCGGGAGGAATCAGTGAACTCCGAGAGCTACGACGTCATCGTGATCGGTGGCGGGCCCGCCGGCTCCACGGTAGCGACGCTCACTGCCAAGAAGGGGCATCGCGTCCTGCTGCTGGAGAAGGAGAAGTTCCCCCGCTACCAGATCGGCGAGTCGCTGCTGCCGGCCACCGTGCACGGCATCGCGAACCTGCTCGGCGTCGCCGATCGCCTCGGCGAGGCCGGGTTCATGCGCAAGAACGGCGGGACCTTCCGCTGGGGCGCCAACCCCGAGCCGTGGACGTTCTCCTTCGCTGTCTCGCCGCGGCTGGCCGGGCCCACCTCGCACGCCTACCAGGTCGAGCGGATGAAGTTCGACCAGATCCTGCTGGACAACGCCCGCAAGAACGGCGTCAAGGTCCAGGAGCTCTGCACCGTCACCGGTATCGTCGAGACCGGCGGCCGGGTCACCGGGGTCCGTTACGCCGATGCGGACGGCACCCCCTACGAGGCCACCGCCGCCTACGTGGTCGACGCGTCCGGCAACATGAGCCGCACCTACAAGTCGGTCAGCCCGCAGCGGCACTACTCGCCGTACTTCCAGAACCTCGCCCTCTTCGGCTACTACGAGGGCGGCAAGCGCCTGCCCGCCCCTAACCAGGGCAACATCCTCTGCGCCGCCTTCGACGAGGGCTGGTTCTGGTACATCCCGCTCACCGACCAGCTCACCAGCGTCGGCGCCGTCGTGCGCCGGGACAGCGCCGACCGCGTGCAGGGCGACCCGGAAGCCGCCCTGCGGAAGCTGATCGACGACTGCCCGCTGATCAAGGAGTACCTCGCTGACGCCAGCCGGGTGACCACCGGACCGTACGGCGAGATCCGGGTGCGCAAGGACTACTCCTACTGCAACGCGCCGTTCTGGCGCTCCGGCATGGTGCTCATCGGCGACGCCGCCTGCTTCGTCGACCCGGTCTTCTCCTCCGGGGTCCACCTCGCCACGTACGGCGCCCTGCTCGCCGCCCGGTCGATCAACAGTTGCCTGGAGGGCACCGTCGACGAGACCGCCGCCTTCACCGAGTTCGAGCGCCGCTACCGCCGCGAATACGGCGTCTTCCACGAGTTCCTGGCCTCCTTCTACAGCATGCAGGCCGACGAGGACTCGTACTTCTGGCAGGCCAAGAAGGTGACCCAGCAGAACGCCTCGAACCTGGAGGCCTTCGTGGAGCTGGTCGCCGGCACCTCGTCCGGTGAGGAGGCGCTCGCGACCGCGCACCGCACGTCCGAGGCCATCGCCGCCGGGGCCGGAGCGCTCGCCGCCGCCACCTACGAACTCGACACCCGCCCCAGCGCGCTGCACTCCAGCGGTGTGGTCGCCGCCGCGATGAGCGAGGGCGCCCGCATCCAGTCGCACGCCCTGCTCGGCGGCGACGCGGGCGTCGAGTCACCCCTGTTCGACGACGGGCTGATCGCCACCGACGACAGCCTCGGCTGGACCAGACCATGACTTTCCGGGCCTGAAGAGGATGTGAAGGATAGATGGACAGACGACACCTGCTGGCTGCCGGAGTGCTGGCGGCCACCGGATCGGTGGTGGCCTCGACGCACGGCGCGTCCGCCGACGCGGGCACCCCGGATCCGCTGCCCGATCACCTGCGGCACCGGGCGACGGGAGAGACCGCCGTCGCGGATCCCGGCGTCACCCCGTACACGGTCGGCCTGACGATCCCCGGCCAGCTGCGACCGACCCGGGTGTACGCCGACCACGACTACTACGAGCACACGATGGAATCCGCCGAGGTGCGGATCCTGCCGGGCGTGAAGACCACGGCGCTGACCTTCGGCGGCTCCTTCATCGGTCCGACGATCCGCGCCAAGGCCGGCCGTACCGTGCGCATCAAGTACACGAACCGGCTCACCGAGCCCGCCAACGTCCATCTGCACGGCGGGCACGTCGCTGCCGACAACGACGGCCACCCGATGGACACCATCCCGCCGGGCGCTTCCCGGGTGTACGAGTACCCGAACCGCCAGGACCCGGCGATGCTGTGGTACCACGACCACACCCACCACCGGGAGGCCGAACACGTCTACCGCGGCATGCACGGCTTCTACCTGCTGGAGAGCGACGCGGAGAAGCAGCTGAACCTGCCGTCGGGAAAATACGACGTCCCCATGATGATCCGGGACGCCGCCTTCGACGAGAACGGGCAGCTGGTCTTCGACGACACCGTCGACCCGTTGCAGACCCGGCTGACCACGATGGTCAACGGCAAGGTGCAGCCGTACTTCGCCGTCGCCGCGCGCCGCTACCGGTTCCGGCTGCTCAACACGTCGAACCACCGCACCTTCCACCTCTCGTTCGGTGACCTTCCCGTGGTCCAGGTCGGCAGCGACGGAGGGCTGCTGCCCCGGCCGGTGCCGGTCACCGAACTGTCGATCTCGCCGGCCGAACGGATCGACGTCGTCGTGGACTTCGGCGGGCGCGCCATCGGATCCCGGTTCCTGCTGCAGACCGCCGAGCTCGGACCGGTCCTGCGTTTCGACGTCGACCGGAAGGCCAAGGACACCAGCATCGTCCCGGCGGTGCTCCGCACGATGCCCGCGCCGCCGGTCCCGATCCGGGAACGCGACATCACCCTCGGGCTGTCACCGGACCAGCAGTGGTTCTGGATCGACGGCAAGCCCTACGACCCGTACCGCATCGACGCGACGGTGCGCCGGGGCACGACCGAGATCTGGAACGTCCACAACGCCGACACCGACTTCGGCGGCATCGAGCACGTCTTCCACATGCACCTCGTGCAGTTCCGCGTGCTCGACCGGGACGGCGCGCCGCCGCTGCCCGGCGAGTCCGGTTTCAAGGACACCGTGCACATTCCCGGCGGCACCTCGGTCCGGCTGCTCGCCAAGTTCACCGACTTCACCGGGGTGTACGCCTACCACTGCCACATGATGGAACACGCTTCCACCTTCCAGATGATGGCCCAGATGGAGGTGGTCACCTGATGGACGCGCTCATCGCCGACGTCGTGGGTGCGGTCGCCGTGGTCGTCTTCCTCTCCTGGCTGCTCGGCGCCGCCGCACGCCGGCTAGGCCAGCCCGCCGTCGTCGGTCAGATGATTGCCGGGATCCTGCTCGGCCCGAGCGTGCTCGGGCACCTGCCCGGGCACCTCACCGAGCGGATCTTCCCGCAGAGCGCCCTCCCGTCGCTCACCGCCCTCGCCCAGGTCTCGGTCGTGCTGTTCATGTTCGTCGTCGGTTACGAGCTCGACCGCCGGCTGCTGCGGCACGGCCGCCGGGCCGCGGTCCTCGTCGCGGTGGCGTCCCTGCTCGTGCCGATGGCCCTGGGCGCCGGCGCCGCGACGGTCTTCGAACCGGCGTTCACCGCGCTCGGCCAGCCACCCACGAGCGGCGCGTTCGTGGCCTTCATGGGCATCGCCGTCTCGATCACGGCGCTGCCCGTGCTCGCCGCGATCCTGCGCGAGCGGGGCCTCACCGCGACCATTCCCGGCGTCACCTCCACCACCGCCGCCGGGATCATGGACGGGGCCGCCTGGATCGTGCTCGCCGCCGTGGTGGCCGGCGCCACCCACCTGCACGGCTACTCGTGGTCGGTCTCGCTGCTGCTGTTCGCGCTCTTCATGGCCGTGATGCTCCTGCTCGTGCGGCCGGCCCTGGCCTGGTGGCTCAAGCGGCGTCCGGGCAAGACCGTGGCGCTGCCGATCGCCATGACCCTCGCCCTGGCCGCCGCCTGGGTCACCGCGTCCCTCGGCTTGCACGCGGTGTTCGGCGGTTTCATCGCAGGGCTCGCGATGCCGCGCCGCGACGCCGAGCCCGACCCGGACGTCCTCGAGCCGATGGAGAAGATCTCCGGCGCGCTCCTGCCGCTCTTCTTCATGATCACTGGGCTGTCGGTGAACATCGGCGCGCTCGGCGGCGACGCGTTCCTGGTACTCGCTCTGGTCTGCCTGATCGCGGTCGTCGGCAAGACGATCCCGGCCTACCTGGCCGCCCGCGCCGGTGGCCTGCGGCCGCGTGACTCCAGCGTGGTGGCCGTCCTGATCAACACGCGTGGTCTCACCGAGCTGATCGCCCTCAACGTGGGGCTGAGTGCCGGTCTCATCGGGCAGCGGTTGTTCAGCGTGCTCGTGCTCATGGCGGTGCTGACCACGGTGCTGACCTCGCCGCTGCTCACCCTGGTGGGCGTGCCGAAACTCGCGGCGGCGAGGACGGCGCCCGCGCCGCCGGGCCGTCCCGCTGTCGCGGCCGCCCCCTCTCCCTGATCGTGCCCGCCTCGGCGGCGGCGCCCTCCCGGGCGCCGCCGCCGGCACCAGGCTGATCACCACACCCGGATACGACTGCTTCCGGCCGCGAGTTCGGCAAGCGGCCCGGCCGGGTACGCCCGGTCCTGCTCCTTGTGCGCGCCCGTCAGGTCGGTCGCGATGACGGCCGGCGTCCCGTCCCGCTCCTCGAACTCGGCGTCGGCGAACCGGACCCGCTCCAGGTCATGCCCGCCGACCGGGGTGATACCCGGCCCGCCGATGCCCTCCGGCAGGTCGGTCACCAGGTACACCTCGTCGCCCTCCTCGACGACCGACACCGCCCCGCCGGAAAGGGTCACCGCGTCCCGCTCACCGGCGTAGGCGCGGGCACCTCCGGCGTAGACGTTGTCCCGGGCGTAGACCGCCTGCTTCACGCCGAGGTAGCGCTGGTGGTCACCGGGCGGCTGCTCGTCGATGCGCCGCAGGTACTCCTCGAAGGACGCCGGGTAGGCGTCGTAACCGGCGGTCCCCGCGTGCGCCGGCTCCCCACCTTCGGGAACCGACCCGCCGTACGCCGCGCCCGGGTCCCCGCCGACGAACACGTTGCCGATCCACCGGTCGTCGCCGCCGACGATGAACGCGTAGCCGGCCACCTGCGTGCTGTGCGGCAGGTGGTACGGCGTGGCCCGGTCCATCACCGGCATCAGCCACAGCGTGCCGCCGATCAGGTTGTGCACGAACGCCCCGCCCTGGCTCCACAGCTCCAAGGCGGCCGGCGAGGCGAGGACGTTGTGCTCCACCAGGTACGGCCCGTGGCTGACCTCGATGAACAGGTCCCGGTTGTTGTTGTAGTAGACGTTGCGCGACACCCGGGTGCCCTGCGTCTGCCAGTCCAGCCAGGTGCCCAGCGAGCAGTCGTGGATCCGGTTGTGCCGGATCACCACGTCGATCGCGGCGTGCAGCTTGATCCCGCCGATCTCGTACCCGTAGAACTCGCGCTTCAGCGCGATGTTGTAGATGTGGTTGTCCTCGATGGTGGAGAAGACGCAGCCCAGGTGGCCGACGATGCCGTTCTGCCCGCAGTCGTGGACGGTGTTGCGGCGGATCACGTGCGAGCCGATGTGCTCACGGTCCCAGCCGATCTGCCGGGCCGCGAAGACCGACTCCAGCTGGTACTGGTAACCGGGCTTGTCGCCGCGCTCGGTGGCGTAGTTGTGGCCGGTCGACGCCTCCTTGCCGATCGAGATCGCCGAGCACTTCGCGTCGTGGATGTGGTTGTCCTCGATGATCCAGCCCTTGGCCCAGTTCGGGCCGATCAGCCCGGGCTGGTCGGCGGTGGGCGGCGTCCACGGGGTGGCTGCCTGGCAGAGTTCGAAGCCGCGCACGGTGATGTAGTCCAGGTGCGGCAGGAGCGGATAGAAGACCGACCGGCGTACGTTGATCTCGGTGAGCTCGGTGTTCGGATCGGCGCCCTGGAAGTTCGCCCAAATCGTCGTCTCCGCGGGCCCCACCTCGGCGTACCAGACCAGCAGGGTCCGTTCCGGCTCCCGGATCCGGTCGGTGACGCCGGTCCAGTCGTCGACCACCTCGATCCGCTTCTCCGGCGCGACCACCTCGGCGCGCGAGCCGGCCTCGTAGAAGCTGACGCCGTTGAGGTAGACGTCACCCAGATGCTTGCCGTAGACGACCCAGTCCCCGGCGATCTCCTCGGCGAACGGGTTGAAGTCGCCGAAGAGCGTGTTGGGCACGGTCGCCCGCCACACGGTTCCCTCGTCCGGCTCCCAGGTGGTGATCCGCTCGGAGCCCTTGATGACGACGTGCTCGCCCTCGGCCGCCTGGTAGGTGATGCGCCGGGTGTCGCTCAGGCCGCCGCGCCGTGGCGTGACCCATTCCCGGTACTCGCCGGCGTGCACGACCACGGTGTCCCCGGGCCGGGCGAGCGCGGCGGCCCGGTTGATGGTCCGCAACGGACGCTGCGGAGATCCGTCGGCGTCGTCGTTGCCGGTGGTCGCCACATGCAGCGATGTCATCTCGTATGGCCTTTCTATCCTTTGACGGCGCCGGTGAGGCCACCGACGATGCGACGCTCGAACAGGCTGAAGAACACCAGCGCCGGGATCATCGACAACGATGTGAACGCGAGCACCTTCGCGGTGTCGACCGAATACTGCGACGCGAACGCCTGCACGCCCAGGGGCAGCGTGAATCCATCCTGGTCGTTGAGGATGAACAGCGGCAACAGGTAACTGTTCCAGCTGTTCACGAACGCGAGGATGCCGGTGGTGATCAGGCCCGGCACGCTCAGCGGCAGCACCATCCGCCAGAAGAAGCCGAGCCGGCTGCATCTGTCGATGGCGGCGGCCTCCTCGATCTCCCGGGGGATCGCGCGCAGGAACGGGACCAGGATGATGATCGTGGTGGGGAGCCCGAAGGCGATCTGCGGCAGGATGACGCCGGGCAGCGTGTTCACCAGCCCGAGGTTCTTCACCAGGATGTACAGCGGCGTGATGGCGACCGTCGCCGGGAACATCAGGCCGGCGGCGAACAGGGCGTACAGGGCGCCTCGGCCTTTGAATCGGTAGCGGGCCAGGACGTAACTGGCCATCACGCCGAGCACGACGACGCCGATCGTGGTGGTGAGCGCGACGATCGTGGAGTTGCCGACCTGACGCCAGAAGACCTCGCCGGTCAGCACGTTGGTGTAGTTGGAGAACACCCAGGGGTCGGGGAGGCCGGCCGGGTCGGTGGTGATCTGCGAGTTGGTCCGGAAGCCGCCGACGACGATGTAGAAGACGGGCCCGAGCATGAGACCGATCAGCACCAGCGCGACGAAATAGCGGGAATGTCTCATGCCTGTCCTTCGCTGTCCCGGCGCAGCACGAACCGCTGGTACACGAGCGCGATGATCATGGAAATGGTGAAGAGCACGACCGCGACGGCGTTGCCGTAGCCGTAGTTCGCCGCGTTACGGCCCTCGACGACCATGTACGTCGCCATCGTCGAGGTGCCGGCCGTCGACGCGACGTACTGCCCCCAGATGATGTAGACCAGGTCGAACAGCTGCAGCGCGCCGATGATCGACAGGAATGCCCAGATCCGGATGGTGGGTCCGAGCAGCGGCAGGGTGATCCGCCACTGGGTCTGCCAGAACGTCGCGCCGTCGACCGCAGCCGCCTCGGAGAGCTCCTCCGGGATGTTCTGCATGCCGGCCAGGAACAGGATCACCGCGAACCCGATGTACTTCCAGGTCAGGATCAGCATCAGGGTCCAGATGGCGAGGCTCGGGTTCGCCAGCCAGTCCTGCGCCAGCCCGTCGAGGCCGATCGACCGCAGCACGTCGTTGACCGCGCCGTTGGTCTGCAGCAGCAGCGCCCACGCCGTCCCGACGATCACTTCGGAGATCACGTACGGGACGAAGATCAGCACCCGGATCAGCGACTGGCCGCGCATCTTCTGGTTGAGCAGCAGCGCCAGTCCGACCGCGATCGGGCCCTGCAGCACCAGCGACAGCACCACGACCTGGCCGTTGTGCCACAGCGCGTCGTGGAAGGTGGGGTCCTGCAGGATCGTGACGTAGTTGTCCAGCCCGACGAAGTCGGTCGGCGGCCCGTACCCCTTCCACCGGTAGAAGCCGTAGTACGCGGCCATCACCACCGGGAAGATCACGAAACTGGCGAACATCAGGATCGCCGGGCCGGAGAGCGCCAGGATCTCCAGGCGCTGCTTCCAGCCGATCCCGCGCCGGCGGGGCCGGACCGGAGGCGGCGTCCGCACGCCACCCCCGGCCCGCACCTCGGTGACCGTCACGGTCAGCCCTTCTTGGCCGCGTCGTTCACGGCCTGGATGATCCCGGCGACGTCACCCTTGCCGGCCAGCATGTTCACCACGCCGACGTTGAGCGCGTTGCCGACGTTCTGCCCGTAGATCGTGTCCAGCCAGAGCGAGACGTACGGCGCCTTGTTGTAGGCGTCGAGGACCGCCTTGAGGTAGTCCTCGGTGACCGCGCCCTGCGCCTGCTTGTTCACCGGCAGCGCGTTGTACGCCTTGTAGTACGCCTCCTGCACGTCCTTGGTGAGCAGGTAGTTGAGGAAGTCGCTGCACTCCTTCGGCGCCTGCGCCGAACACGAGTACCCGTCCGTGCCACCCATGATCGCGGCCGGGTCGCCCTGCCCGCCGGGAACCGCGGGGAACGGGAAGAAGCCCAGGTCGGGCAGCGGCTTCTGGTCCTTGGTCAGCGAGGCGATGACGCCCGGGTCCCAGGCGCCCATCAGCTCCATGCTCGCCTTGTGGTTGGCGACCAGACCGGCCGAGCTGCCCGCGCCCTGCTGGGCGGAGGTGGTCAGGAAGCCGTCGTTGAACGGTTTCGTGGCGGCGAAGGCCCGCAGGTCCTCGCCGGCCTTGACCCAGCACGGGTCGCCGAAGTTCTTGTCCTTGGCGGCCGCGTCGAGGGAGGCCTGGTTGCACGAGCGCAGGGCGAAGAAGTAGTACCAGTGGGCGGCCGGCCACGCGTCCTTGGCACCGAGCGCGACGGGCGTGCCGTTGGCCTTGAGCTTGCTGACCGCCTGGTTGAGCTCGTCCATCGTGGCCGGCGGCGTGGTGACGCCTGCCTTCGCGAAGAGGTCCTTGCTGTACCAGAGACCCCCGGGCAGGATCGACACCGGTACGGCGTAGGACTTCCCGTCGATCTGACCCGTCCCGAGCGCCGCGTCGCCGACGGCCTGCTTGGTCTCCGCGGTGATGTCGTTCGTGATGTCCTTGAGCTGTCCCGCCTCGACCATCGCGGCCATCTTGCCGCCGCCGCGCTGCAGGAAGATGTCCGGCGCGGAGCCCGAGTTCAGCGCGGTCTGCAGCTTGCCGTCCAGGTCCTCGTTCTGCACCTGCTGAATCTTGATCTTCACCGTGGGGTGGGCGGTCTGGTAGTCGGCGACCGCCTTGTCCCAGAACGCCGCGCCCGGCCCGGTCGAGGCGTTGTGCCAGAGCTGCATCGTGACGTTGCCACCGGAATCGGAGCCGTCGTCGTCACCGCCCCCACAGGCGGCGAGGCCGGCGGTGCTCAGCGCGAGCACGGTCGCCGCGGCGAGGGTCCTCCTGGAAAACATGTGGTGCCCACCTCTCGGTAGCGAAACTTTCGGAAGTGATTCGAAAGATGTCGCTCAAGTTATGGAGAGGTGAGAACGCGTGTCAAGATGTAACGCGCCAGATCCTGCGGCGGACGGGTCCGGAGTCGCGGTGGGCGGAAATCGCAAGTTGGCGGCTGTGATCGAAACTTTCGGAGATGGATGGCGGACGGAGGGCAGGGTGAAGCGGTGCGGCCGCATCGCGCGACCGCACCGCTGGAGCGGGGAAGGTCAGCTGAGGCTGAACCGCTGGTTGGCCTGCCCGTTGCAGTCGTAGATCTGCACCTGCTGGCCGTTGCCGGTGCCCCACACGTCCAGGCAGCGGCCGGACTGCACGCCGGTGATGGTCCCGTTGGCGTTGACGTTCCACTGCTGGTTGGCCTGGCCGTTACAGGCGTAGATCTGCACCGCCGCGCCGTTGCCGGAGCCCGCCGCGTCCAGGCACCGCGAGCCGTAGACGGTCAGCTGCCTGCTCGAGGTGAGCGTCCACGCCTGGTTGGTCTGGCCGTTGCAGTCGTAGAGCTGCACCCGCGTGCCGTTGGTCTGCGACGCGCTCGGCACGTCGATGCACCGGCCGGACTGGGCGCCGACGATCCGGCCGGCCCCGCCCGGGTTGCTGCTGCCGCTCGGCGCGGGCGACGACGGGGTCGGCCCGGCGCCGTTGAGGGCGTTGAGCACCGAGGTGTACGCCGCCTTCTTGGCGCCGCTGCGGTCGAAGAGCAGCGGGTTCTCGCTGGCGCGCCACGAGTCGGAGTCGCGGACGCCCCACACCGTGATGCCGATGCAGCGCGGCACGTTCAGGCAGGCCTGGGTCAGCCCGGCGTACTGCGAGGTCGAGGCGTTGGTGACGTCCACCTCGGTCAGCGCCACGTCCACGCCGAGGGCGGCGAAGTTCTGCAGGGTGGTCTGGAAGTTGCCGGGCAGCGAGCTGCCCCCGGTGAAGTGGGTCTGCAGGCCGACGCAGTCGATCGGCACGCCGCGCGACTTGAAGTCCCGGATCATGTTGTAGACGCCCTGCGTCTTGCCGTAGGACCAGTTCTCGATGTTGTAGTCGTTGTAACAGAGCTTGGTCGACGGGTCGGCGGCGCGCGCGGTCCGGAACGCGACCTCGATCCAGTCGTTGCCGGTGCCCTGCAGGTTGGAGTTGCGGCGGCTGCCGTCCTCGTTGAACGCCTCGTTGACGACGTCCCATGCGGCGAGCTTGCCCTTGTAGTGGGCCATCACGCCGTTGATGTGGTCGATCATCGCCTGGCGCAGGCTGCTGCCGCCGAGGTTCTGCATCCAGCCCGGCTGCTGCGCGTGCCAGGCGAGGGTGTGACCGCGGACCTGCAGGCCGCGCTGGGTGGCCCAGTTGTAGATCTGGTCACCGGAGCTGAAGGTGAACTGACCACGCTGGGGCTGCGTGGCGTCCGGCTTCATCTCGTTCTCGGCGGTGATCATGTTGAACTCGCGGCCGGCGATCGTGCTGTAGGTCGAGTCACCGAGGCGGCTCGCGGCGACGGCCGTGCCGAAGTAGCGGCCGGACTGCGCGGCCGCGGCGCCGAGCGTGCTCGCCGCGGCGTTGGCGTCCGGCATGACCATCAGGGCGCTGAACGCCCCGACCGCGGCCACGGTGGCGGCGACCAGCAGGCGGCGGGGGAGAGGTGGGGATGTGGTTGCCACGAGAGATTTCCCTTTCTCGACAGCGACGATTTTCAATGCAGCGATGCTGGCATGGCAACATTCCGGAAACAAGAGATTCCGGAAGGCAGCCGTAACTTCTGGGTCCCCCCGCAAGCAGCTGCGAACAGCGAAAACACCTATCTAGCTGCGCGTTCTTTCGAAGCTATTCACCCTCTCGCCGGAAGCAGAATTCCGAAACTATCGGAGGCTCGACTCCAGCGCCGTTGATCGCATAACACTTCTGCGAACAGTTCTTTTCGCGAAAGGCGGTGAATGGCCATGAGGTGTGCCCGCGCCCGGATGGGCTTGACCTTGTCACTGTGTCAAGCCGTTCACTGGGGCCATGACCACGATGCTGGAGAGCCCGAACTCGTCGGCCCGGCTGCAGGCTGCCCTCGCTGCCGGGACGTCCGCCGACCCGCAGCTGATCGACAAGCTGGTCGAACGCTGCGGGGCCGAGCCGGACTTCTTCGTCCGCGACATGCTGACCTGGGCGCTCACCCGCTACCCGTCGTCGCTCACGGTGCCCCGCCTGATCACGTCCCTCACCTCGCCGAACCCGCGGGCCCGCAGCCAGGCGCTGCACACGCTTTCCAAGATCGGCGACCGGGGGGCGTGGCCGGCGATCACCACGGCGCTGCTGACCGATTCTGACGACGAGGTGGCGCGCACCGCGTGGCGTACCGCCGTCGTGCTCGTGCCCGCCGGCGCCGAGCCCGAGCTCGCGGCGGTTCTCGCCACCCAGCTGGGCCGGGGCGGCCGCGAGACGCAGCTCAGCCTGAGCCGGGCGATGATCGCGCTCGGTGACGTGATCCAGCCGCTGCTGGAGACCGCCACGATCAACCCCGCCGATCGGGTACGGGAACACGCGCTCGCCACCCGGCACCTGGCGCTCGATCCGGAGGCGGGCTTCGCGTTCGCGGTCGAGGAGGCGAAACGTATCGTGGCCCTGGGCCCGGCCGCTGCTTCCGGCGCGGCCTCGCCGGGATCCTCTGATCCGGCCTTGCCGGAGACTTCCGGGGCGGCGTCGCCGGCGGCTGCCGATCCGGCCGAGCAGGGGGTGTAGGGCAACTGTGTTGATCGGGGACGTGGCGCGGCGGTCCGGGGTGAGCGCTCGCATGCTGCGGCACTACGAGTCGCTCGGCCTGCTCCGGCCGACGGGTCGCAGCGCCGGCGGCTACCGGGAATACTCCGGCGACGACATCCGGCGGATCTCGCACATCGAGATGCTGCGCTCGCTGGGGCTGTCGCTGCGCGAGGTCGGCCGCGCCCTGGACGACCCCGAGTTCACACCGTCCGCCCTGGTCGCCGACCTGATCCGGCAGACCCGGGAACGCATCGCCGCCGAGACCGAGCTGCTCACCCGGTTACGCCGGATCGACACCGCCGAACCCGCCGGCTGGGACGACGTGCTGCGGGTCGTCGCGCTGCTGCAGGCCCTGGGCTCGGACAGCGCCGGCCGGCGGCAGCGGGCGGCCCTGGCCCCGGCGCAGTTCCCGTCGCTGTTCCCGGCCGAGCGGATGCCGGTGGAGGCGCTGGTCGAGGCGGCGCTCAGCGAGACCGACCCGAACGCGGCCGGGGCGCTGCGGTGGGCACTCGCACGATCCGGCGAGGAGGGGCTGGGGCCGCTGGCCGAGGCCCTGGACGCGCCGTCGGAGGAGGTGCGCAGGCGGGCGGTGGAGACCATCGCCGAAATCCCGGGGGAGGCGGCGACCGCGATCCTCCTGGACTACCTGACCGAAACCGATTTTGATACGGACGTCTCTGCTGGCGCCTTCTCGCGGGCCGGCGCTGACGACGATCTCGCGGTTCGGCGGCGGGTGGCGCTCGTTCTCGGAGCGCGGGGCGTGGCCGAAGCCGTGCCGACGCTGATCGGCATGATCGTCGACCAGGCCAACGACGTGGACGCGGCCGATGCGCTCAGCGCGCTCGCGGCCGACCCGGCCCTGACCGACCGGATCGCCACCGGCCTGGTCGACCGCCTGCACGCCGACGACGTCGACGCGGCCGCCCGTGGCCGGCTCACACAGGCGCTCGCCGACATTCCGGGCGAGACCACCACCCGAGCCCTGACCAGCCTGGCCGGGGACGAGGACCGCGCGGTCGCGCTGACCGCCACCTACCTCCTGAAACGCCGCGCCGGCTGACGACGGCCGGACCGCCTCCCGGCTCACGCCGGGGACCGCCGCGCCGGCTGACGACGCACGCCGGGATGCCCGGGTGCGGGCTTCAGCGGCGCCCGCCGAACGTACACGGGTGCACTTCGATCAGCGGTTTCGCGTGGGCGAGCACCAGATATCGCCCGCCGAGCTCGTCCCGGCTGCCCGGGAAGTCCCACATCGTTCGCCCGAGCAGGTCGACGAACCGCCGGATCACCACGGAACGGTAGATTCCGGCGAGATAGTTCGGTTCCCGTACCCGAAGGTGGTGACGGTTGTGGGGTCTGGCAGGTCGACGATGTGCAGGCTGCCGGTGGCGGTCTCGCCGTCGTCGGTGAGGGTCGGGCCGCGCGCGATCATCTGATCGGCGAACCGGTCCATGAACGCCCAATGCTCCTCCACGAGCCGGTCACGCAGCTCCGCGGAACCGTCACGATCACGGCAGTAGAAGAAGTAATCGCCCATCCGACGAGGATGGCATCCGATCCGCGCAGGAGCCGTCCCCGGGCGGGTCTCTAGGCTGGGGGAATGAAGGTTCTGTCCATCCAGTCGGCGGTCGCGCACGGCCACGTCGGCAACTCCGCGGCCGTGTTCCCCCTGCAGCGCATCGGCGTCGAGGTCGTCCCGGTCCTCACGGTGAATTTCTCCAACCACACGGGCTACGGCGCCTGGCGGGGTCCGCTGATCCCACCGGCGGATGTGGCCGAGGTGCTCCTCGGTGTCGAGGAGCGGGGAGTGTTCCCGCAGATCGACGCGGTGCTCTCCGGTTACCAGGGCGGCGCCGGCATCGCCGACGTCATCATCGACGCGGTCGGCCGGGTCAAAGCGGCAAACCCCGCAGCGGTGTACGCCTGTGACCCCGTCATGGGTAACGCCAAGTCGGGCTGTTTCGTCGCCCCGGAGATCCCCGTGCTGCTCCGCGACCGCGTCGTCCCGGTCGCCGACATCATCACCCCGAACCAGTTCGAACTCGGCTTCCTGACCGGCACCGAGCCGGCGAGCATCGAGTCGACCCTGGCCTCGGCCGACCTGGCCCGCGCCATGGGTCCGTCGACGGTGCTGGTCACGAGCGTGGAGCGCCCGGACCGCGAGGAGGGCACGATGGAGATGCTGGTTGTCGACGACGCCGGCGCCTGGATCGTCACCACCCCGCACCTGCCGTTCAAGGCGAACGGCTCGGGCGACGTCACGGCGGCGCTGTTCACCGCCCACTACGTCACGACGAAGAACGCCGCGCTGTCCCTGGAACGCACGGCGTCCAGCGTCTTCGACCTGATCGAGACGACGTACCGTTCCGGCGAGCGGGAGCTGCAGCTGGTCCAGGCGCAGCAGTTCTACGCTGAGCCGCGCATGCAGTTCAGCGCGAAGCAGGTGCGCTGACCCCAGCCCGCCGGCCGCACCCGGCCCGCGCTTCGGGGCGCGGGCCGGATGCTTTGCGGGGGTGGCGGCTTCCCGGGCGAGGCCGGCGCTGCTCGTGGGCAACGGCGCCGCTCGTGGGCAACGGCGTGGTCAGTGCGTGAGCACCGGGCGCACCTCGACCCACCCGTCAGCCACCGGAATCATGCGGCCGATCCACACGGCGTGATCGAGGTCCGACGCTTCCACGATGAAGTAGCCGGCGACGGTGTGCGCCCCGCCGACGAGCGACCCCTCGACCGTCACGTTGTCCCGCACCGACACGGCCTCCGAGACCGGCGGCAGCGCGTTGCCCGAGATGATCCGGCCCCCGGTCTCGGCGATCTGCCGGGGGAGCCGCATGTGGGCTTCGAGGACGGTGGGCAGGGCCGCCCGGGCGCTGCGCGGCACCTCACGCTCATAGATCAGGATCATGAAATGCGGAAGATCCGACTGCGTTTCCGGTGACACCACGCCCATCCCCGCCGATCCTGTTCACGGACCCGGTCGACCCTAGCAGCCGCGAGCACGATAACAGTCAAGGCTGCCTGTTTCAGGCCAGCAGGGCGTGCCGGGCGATCTCCTTCCAGTGTTCCAGCAGTGGCTCTGACGACGGGTCGCGGGCGTCGAAGGCGTAGCTCAGCGCCGTGCCCCGCATGCTGGTGAAGAGCACCGGCCGGATCGGGGAGTACAGCGGCCGGCCCACCAGGTCCGGGCCGAAGAGGTGGTCCATCCGGCCCCAGATGGCCTGGCCCAGCCGCTTCTCCGCCGGGCGGATCGCGGCGGCGAGGACCGGCTCGGTGCGCGCGGCGACCCACAGTTCGGTCGCCGCCCAGAAACTCGGCTCCTGGAATGTCGCCCAGAGCACGTCCACCACCACGGCGATCCGCTCGCCGGGACCGCTCGCCTCGGCGATCCGCTCGCTCAGCACCGGCGGGACCGGCTGCTCCAGCTGCGTGGCGAAGATGTGGTGCGCGGCGGCGACCAGCAGCTCCTCCTTGGACGGGAACTGGTGCAGCATCCGGCCGCGCGACATGCCCGCCTCGGCCTGGATCGAGATGGTGCTGGTCCGGGCGTACCCGTCGCGCAGCAGGCAGGTGACGGCCGCGTCGAGGATCAGGGACCGGGACTCCCTGGTGCGGTCCGCCCGGGAGCTGGTTGTCGTCATGACGTCGACAATAACGGTCTAGGCTGACTGAACGGCGGCGAGCGCTATCCGTACATAATCGGCCGCCGCCTCCTCGGGAGTCTGCGGGCCGCTCGGCTGGAACCATCCGGCCACCCCCTGGCACATCGCCAGGATCGCCCGCCCGCACGCCGTCGGATTCGTCGTCCGGAAGACGCCGGCCCGGCACCCCGCCGTGATCGTGTCGCGCAGCAGGCCCTCGATCCGGTCCCGGTGCTTCACGTAACGCTCCAGGTGCGGCGGGGTCAGCGACCGCCGCTCGGAGTCTAGGAACGCCAGGTCACGATGGTGTGCCATGTAGAGGACGATCGCCTCGACGGCGCCGCTGAGCCGGGCGACCGGGTCCGATCCGGCCTCTTCCAGGGCGGCGTCGACGTGGCTGGTGACGATCTCCATGGCGTGATCGAGCAGCGCCATCAGGATCGCCTGCTTGTTCTCGAAGTGGTAGTAGAGCGCCGGAACGGTCACCCCCACCTCGCCGGCGATCTTGCGGACGCTCGTCGCGTCGTACCCGTGCCGGACTATCTGCTCGAGCGACACCGTAAGGATCGGTGGCAGCTCCAGCGCGGGATACACGGTCCACTCCCTCATAACGCTGACATGCCTCCGTCGACGACAAGGCTCGTTCCGGTCATGTAGGAGGAGGCGGGCGAGGCCAGGAAGAGCAGCGCCCCGTCCAGTTCGGCCTGCTCCCCGAACCGGCCGAGCATGCTGTTGCGGGCGACCATCGCCCGCAGTTGCTCATCATCATTCGCGGTCATCTCGCTGGCGAAGTACCCGGGGCAGAGCGCGTTCACCCGGATCCCCTTGCGCGCCGACCACTCCTGGGCGAGATCGCGGGTGAGCCCGAGGACGCCGGCCTTGCTCGCTGCGTAGGCGGCCTGCGGGAACGGCGGCGCGATGTGCGCGAGCACGCTCGCCACGTTGACGATCGAGGAGCCGTGCGGCATGTGCGGTGCGCAGGCCTGCGCCATCCAGAACGGTCCGGCCAGGTTCACCCGGAGCACCGACGCGAAGGCCTCGGGTGTCTCCCGCGAGGCCGGCACGGCGTGTCCTATCCCGGCGTTGTTGATCAGCACGTCGACGTGACCGAATGCGGACACCGTCGCCGCGACGGCCGCCCGGCACTGCTCCGGGTCGCCGACGTCGGCCGCGTGGGTGATCACGCGCGTGCCTCCGGCCCGCAACTTCTCCGCGAGCCCGGTGAGCCGATCGGCCCGGCGCGCGACGAGCGCCAGGCCCGCGCCTGCGGCGGCGAGGGTACGGGCGAAACCCGCCCCCAGCCCCGAACTCGCACCGGTCACCAGGGCGACCCGGCCGTCGAGACGAAACATGTCCACTGCTGACACCCCTTGACTTTCGGCTACTGTGGCCCGAATTCTAGTTAGCGCTCGCTAAGTAGACGAGAGGCGCTCCGAGAATGACCGATCTGTATGCACGACGCTCACTCTTCGACGACGAGCACGAGGCGTTCCGGGACAGCGTCAAGGAGTTCGTCACCCGCGAGGTCGCCGCGCACGTCGAGGACTGGGAGGACGCCGCCGACATCCCGCGTCACGTCTGGCGGGTCGCCGGTGACCTGGGCTATCTCGGCCTGCCGGTGCCCGAGGAGTTCGGTGGCGGCGGCATCGGCGACTACCGCTTCCGGACCGCGATGATCGAGGAGACCGCCCGGGTCGGCGCGAACTCGCTTGCGGCCGGGTTCGCCGCGCAGACCGACGTCGTGCTGCCGTACTTCATCGACCTGGCCGCCGGTGAGCAGCGCAAACAGTGGCTGCCGAAGCTCGCGTCCGGCGAGTGGATCGGGGCGATCGCGATGACCGAGCCCGGCACCGGCTCGGACCTCAAGGGCATCCGCGCCACGGCGGTCCGCGACGGCGACGGCTGGGTCCTCAACGGCTCGAAGACGTTCATCACCAACGGCATCAACGCGGATCTCGTCGTCGTGGTCGCCCGCACCGGCGAGGGCGCGTTCAGCCTGTTCGTCGTCGAGAGCGGCACGTCCGGCTTCACCCGCGGCCGCAAGCTGCGCAAACTCGGGCTCAAGGCGCAGGACACCGCGGAGCTGACCTTCGACGACGTGCGGCTGGGTCCGGGCGCGCTGCTGGGGGAGGAGGGCCGCGGGCTGCACGCGCTGATGGCCCACCTGCCGCTGGAACGCCTCAACATCGCCGTCACCGCGTGTGCCGGGGCCCGCGCCGCGCTGGCCTGGACGATCGACTACGTCCGGGACCGTACGGCGTTCGGCAAACAGCTCGCCGAGTTCCAGAACACCCAGTTCGCGGTCGCCGAGATGGTCACCGAGCTGGAGGTGACGCAGGCGTACGTGGATGACGCCGTGCTGCGCTTCAACGCCGCCGAGCTGTCCGCGGTGGACGCGGCGAAGGCCAAGTGGTGGGCCACCGAGATGCACAAACGGATCGTGGACCGCTGCCTGCAGCTGTACGGCGGGTACGGCTACATGCTGGAGTACCCGATCGCCCGCGCCTACGCCGACACCCGGGTCACCACGATCTACGGCGGCACCACCGAGATCATGAAGCTGATCATCGCGCGTGACGTGCTGGAGACCCGGTGACGGCGGCCCTGGTCCGGCCGGAGCGGCTCGGGCCCGCGCTCGCCGCCGCGCTCAAGGACGACGCCTGGCTCACCTTCACCGCCGAGCTGATCACCGGCGGCAAGTCCAACCTGACGTTCCGGCTGCGGTCGGACGCCGGCGAGGTCATCCTGCGACGGCCACCGGATGGCGAACTGCGGCAGAGCGCGCACGACATGGGACGCGAGTGCCGGGTGCAGACGGCACTGGCCGGCACCCCCGTACCGGTGCCGGAGATTCTGTTGGACGATGCCGGCGGCGAGCTGATCGGCGTGCCCAGCTACGTCATGTCGGCGATGCCCGGCGTCGTGGTGCGCGACGCGCTGCCGCCCGGATTCCCGGCGGACCTGCGGGCGCTCGCTCGCGGGCTGGTGGACGCCCTCGCCGCGATCCACACGGTCGACGTGGCGAAGGCTGGGCTGGGCGATTTCGGTCGCGCGGACGGCTACCTGGACCGGCAGATCCGGCGCTGGAGCCGGCAGTGGGAGGCGGTCGGGCAGGACGGGGTGCTGGCCGTCGACGAGCTCGCGGCGGCGCTGGCGGCCGCGGTTCCGGAGCGGACCGGGCAGTCGCTGGTGCACGGCGACTTCCGGATCGACAACTGCGTGCTCGATCCGGATCGGGGCGGTGTCCGCGCGGTTCTCGACTGGGAGATGTCCACGCTCGGGGATCCCCTCGCTGACCTGGGACTTCTGCTGTTCTACTGGCGGGAGCCGGGTGAGCAGCCGTGGCGGCTGGCGCCGTCGATCACCCGTACCCTCGGATTTCCCCGTCGTGCCGAGATCGCCGCCTGGTATGCCGAGGCGACCGGCGCCGATCTCTCGCACCTCACCGTCTACCTGGCTCTCGCCCACCTCAAGTTCGCGGTGATCACCGAGGACATCAATGTGCGTGTTCGGTCAGGGGCGATGGCGGGTCAGGACTTCGGCGATCTCACCGGGGAGTCCGCCCGGATCGCCGAGGCGGGGCTCGACGTTCTCGGAAAGGTCTGAGATGGACTTCGCACCCAGCCGGATCTCCACCGACATGGTCGACGCGATGTGGCAGTTCATGCATGACCGCGTCTTTCCCGCCGAACCGGTGTGGAGGGCGCAACTCGCCGAGCTCGGCCCGCACTCCACGCCGCCGGTCCTCGAGGACCTGAAACGAGACGCCCGCCATCGCGGCCTGTGGAACCTTTTCCTGCCCTCGGTCTCCGGGCTCAGCAACCTGGAGTACGCGCCGGTCGCCGAGGTCACCGGCTGGTCCCCGGTGATCGCGCCGGAGGCGATCAACTGCCAGGCGCCGGACACCGGCAACATGGAACTGCTGCACATGTTCGGCACGCCGGAGCAGAAGAGCCGCTGGCTGGAGCCGCTGCTGGACGGGACGCTGCGATCCGCGTACGCGATGACCGAGCCGCAGGTCGCCTCCTCGGACGCGACGAACATCGAGACGTCCATCGTCCGCGACGGCGACTCCTACGTGATCGACGGCCGCAAGTGGTGGATCACGGGCGTCGCGGACGCGCGGTGCCGGGTCTTCATCGTGATGGGCAAATCGGATGTCTCGGCCGCGCCGCACCGCCAGCAGTCCATGATCATCGTGCCGCGCGACACCCCGGGCGTCGAGGTGATCCGCAACCTGCCGATCTTCGGTTACCAGGATCAGCACGGGCACTGCGAAATCAACTTCTCCGGGGTACGGGTACCGGCCACCAACCTGATCGGCGAGGAGGGCGCCGGTTTCGCCCTCGCACAGGCCCGCCTCGGACCCGGCCGGATCCACCACGCGATGCGGGCGATCGGGATGGCCGAACGTGCCCTGGCCCTGCTCGTCGACCGCGCCCGGAGCCGCACCGCGTTCGGCAGCACGCTCGCCGAGCAGGGCGTCGTCCAGCAGTTGATCGCCGACTCCCGGATCGAGATCGACCAGGTACGCCTGCTCGTCCAGAAGACCGCCTGGCTGATCGACACGCGGGGCGCCCGCGCGGCCCGCACCGAGATCGCTGCGATCAAGGTGGCCGCCCCGGCCGTCGCCACCCGCGTCATCGACCGGGCGATCGAGGTCTTCGGCGGGGCCGGGGTCAGTGATGACACGCCGCTGGCGTACTTCTACGCCTGGGCCCGGGTCCTGCGCATCGTCGACGGCCCGGACGCGGTGCATCGCCGCACGATCGCCCGCCAGGAACTCAAGCGTCCGACAGTCGCTGTGCCGCTTCCTTGAGGGCGGCGTCCACCTCGTCACGCGCATACCCGCGCAGGACGACCACCAGATCCGGGTCGAGCAGCCGTCGCCGGGCCGATTCCCGCTTCACCGGGTCGGCCGAGGCGACGGCTGCCTCCACCTCACCCAGGAGCTGATCGACGCGATCCCGGTCATACCCACGCAGCACAACGGTGAATGTCGATGTCACAAGGTCCACAGTAGCGACCCGGTGCCAGAAACGCCCCGTCAGTCTCTGGCATTGAGCATCGTCAGCAGCTTGACTGTCGTGCCCCAGCTGCGAATGGTCATCGACTTGTAGAGCGGCGACCTCAGCATCGAGCTCAACCGGCTCTTCGTGCGCTGGGCGCTGAGACGCTGCGAATAGACGACGCCTTTGCCCGGCCAGACCCGGTCCACGCCCTCGCGCGGATTGAAGATCGGCATCGCCTCGGCAGCGTCGATGCCGATCAGAAAAATGGCGTCACTGTGGTATTCGTCCGGCTGGTCCCCGAAGCCCGCCGGCCTGTCGTCCACGATCGCCCGGAGTTGATCACGCGTGAGGACCAGGATCCGGACCAGCTCGTCGTCCAGCGCGAAGGCCGTGGGCAGCGCCGATTCGATGTGAGCCGCTATCTCGCCGGCGCTCCGGTCCGACGTCACGATGACGTTGCCGCTGGCGATGAAGGTCGCGACGTCGAGATAACCGAGTCCTTCCAGGAACTTCTTCAGTTCCGCCATCAATACCCTGTTCTTGCCTCCGACATTGATGCCCCGCAGAAGGATCAGGAACGTCTCCACCGCGCCGAGTGTAGCCGCGGGCGGTCCGGTCGAGAGCCTCAGAAAGCGGCCTCGTCATAGCGGCGCCGCAACTCCGCTGCCTCGGCCTCGGACAGGGCCTCCCGGGACGCCACCTCCGCATACTCCGGCGGGAACATCTCATGCAGCCGGTCGATGAACCTGACGTCGGCGGTCGCCTCGACGACCTGGATGCCGGGCGGGTCGGTGGTCATGTCCAGGATGACCGGGCCGGCCAGCTTCACCGCCACGTCCCAGGGGCGGCCCGGCTCGGCGACCCCGCAGAGGTGGAAGCCGTAGACCGTCCGCACCTCCGGAAGAGCGCCGGCCCCGCGCGGCTCGTGGCCGTAGACGCGGACGCCGCAGATCACCTCGCCCTCCTGCTGGGCGCCGTGTCCGGCGTGCTGGTGCTGCTCCGGGCCGGATCGTTCCAGTGTGGTGCGCATGTCCGCGGTGAGCTGCTCGTCGAGCGCGGCCGGGGTCGTACCCGTGCCGTTGGTGTTGAGGAGGGCGACGGCCCCGGCCGAGAGTGCCAGGACGAGCGCCACCCACCCGTGTCTGCGGGCGATCATGATCGGGCTCTCACCTCGTCGTGGGGGACTCCCCCCGGTGGGGAACCGGGGGGAGTGTGGCGATCAGGCGAAGTTCACGTCGCTGCACCACATGTAGGCCTGGTCCAGATGGGAGGCCTGCCAGATGACGAAGAGCACGTGATGCCCGGTGTAACCCGAGGTGGAGATGTCGAACGAGATGTTCTGTGCGGGCGCGTACCTGCCGGTCTGCGTGATGAAGTCGAGGTTGCCCCAGCCGAGCTTCTGGGTGGCGGGGTTGAACCCCTGCTTGCTCACGTAGACGCGGAAGTAGTCGGCGCCGTGACTGGCCTGGTCGTACAGCTGGACCGTGAAGTTGCGGCTCAGCGTCGTCTGCTTCCAGGCGCCGGGCTGGTTCAGGCTGTCGTTGCGGGTCAGGCCGTTGCTGCAGAGCTGCCCGTCGGGGGTGCGGGCCTGGAACTGGCCGCCCAGGCCGTCACGCAGGGCGCTCATCCAGTTCCACATGGTGTCCGGGTTGGCCTGGAACGCCTGCCAGCACATCGGGTCCTGCTGTTGCATGGCCGGGTTCATGTGCTGGCTGCCCCAGGTCTTCCAGCACTGGTACGCGCGGGACGCCGGGTTGATGATCGTGCCGTGGGCCTGAGCCGCCCCGACCGAGGGCAGCAGGCTGAGCATCGTGGCCAGCAGGACGATCAGCACCTGGGCGGGCCGGCGGAGCCGAGTGGACTCGTGTGGGGGCACGGTGGTCCTCCGTTCTTCGACATCGGGGATGTGCGGGGATGTGGGAGCGCTCCCGGCCCAGCATCACATCCGCCGGTCGACATATCAACCCATGTCGATCAATCCGGTACGGTCAGCGACGCCCGAACTGCTCGGCCAGCACCTCGCGGGTGACCGTGGCGCCGAGCCGATCGCCCTGCACGGTCGCGCCCCGGTAGTGCACGCCGGCCCAGATCCGTGCCTCCATCAGCTCGGCGCGGGCCGCCCGGAGACTGCCGAAGTGCCGGGTCGTGCCGGACGCCTCGCTGAAGGCGCTGAACGCCAGGTCGTCGCGGCCGAAGAACGCCCGCAGCGCCGTCATGATCGCGCTGGTGTAGCAGGCGTGGCCGGAGGGCCATTCCGGCGAGGGCGCGGTGGTGCGCAGCGGCGTCCAGGCCGGGTCGGCGCCGGTGGCGGGGTTGCCGTCGGTGTCCGCCAGCGGAATTGCGGTCACCGGCCGCCAGAAGCTCCAGTGCCGCTTCTCCCGGTAACAGGAGATCATGGTGTCCACGGTGGCGATGTCGACCATGGCGAGCATCCGCGCGGTCTGCAGCGGGCTGAGCCGGTGATCCGCGGAGAGCTCCCGCTTGATGTGCCACTCCACCTGCCGGTAGTCGTCCCACCAGATCGCCGCGTCGGTCTGGTCCGGGGTTCGGGTCGTGCTGGCGGCCGCGCCGACCGCCTTGACCTCGTTGAGCTGGCGGGCATAGGCGGCGCTGGTCAGCGCGGGCGGCCCGGTCACGCGGAAGGCGGCGGGGTCGTCGACCACGAACGGCCGCAGAAACGGGAACCAGCCGCCCGCCTGCACATATCCCGGCGGCGTGAGCCGGTACTGACCGGGTTCGGTCCCGACCGGCCACGTCACGTCGGAGAACGCGCCGTCGCCCTGCCGGTCCGCGATCATCGCGGCTGCCGCCTCGGCGCCGACACGGATGCCGCCGCGCTTCGCCCGGCCGTCGTCGATCCCGGCGAGCGCTTCGTCGTACCGCGCACGGAGGGCGTCCGCCTGGGCCGGGAACAGCGATCGGAGTACGTCGTGAGCGGCCGTGGCGACGGCTGCCGCCGTCGAATATCCCCGTCCCCCGGCGGGGGCCACGAGGTAGGGGCGGTACGGCGTGCCGGCGATCGCGTTGACCGCGTCGTAGACGGCGCCCTGCACCATGGCGAAGCTGCGCGTGCCCGCCGTGGGCGACTGGCGGCCGACCTCGTAGATGGCGGTCTGCGCGTGGATGTTCCAGACGATGACGGGATTGGCGGCGGTCGCGGGCCGCGCGGCGGACGCCACTCCTGCGGACGCCGCGCCGGCGGTGGACGCGGTCACGGCGAGCGCTGCTGCCAGCGTCGCGGCGGCCAGTGCGCGGAAACGAACACGATGTGCCATGGGATTCCCCCCGTGGGCCGGATCGAGTGTCGATCCGAGCATCGAGGTTCGCCGATGGAAAGGACAGTGTTCTGACGCAAAGCCGCTACCGGCCGGGGCCTCGTCGATCGGCGGCGAGGCCCCGGCCGCCAGGTCCTCGTCAGCCCGCGAGGTGCTTGCGGGCGAAGGCGATGTTGTTCGGCAGCGCCTGCGCCCACACGTTGTGGCCGGTCGCGTAGTGGCGGTAGGTGACGTTCGCGCCGTGCACCCGCATCTCGGTGACCTGCAGGTCGGTCAGGAACGGGAAGGCGACCACGTCGAACCGGCCCTGGTTCACCAGCACCGGCGCGTCGAAACCGGAGACCGGCAGCGCCGTCACGTCCCGCAGCACCGACGGGAACGACCCGGTGTTGAGCGGCTTCTTCAGCATCTGGCCGATCCCGATGCCCTGGGTACGGGTGTTCATGTCGAAGTAGCAGAGCCGGTGCGCGTCGTCGACGATCGCCCGCCCGGCCGGGGTGAGATAGGCGTTCAGGTCGAAGCTCGGCCGGGCCGTCTCCAGGCCGGCGAGGATGTAGGAGACGTAGGTGGTGTAGTCCGGCGCCGGCAGCGGCGGGATGTACGGCCCGGCGAGCGGGATGTAACCCTCCACCTTGGTGGCCGGCGCGTCCGCCATGGCCGCGGCGAGCCGCAGCTCCGGCGCCCGCTCCTTGGCCTTCGCCGCGGTGGCGAGGGTGGCGTGGCCGCCCTGCGAGATGCCGTTCACCACGTAACTGCTGGACAGCGCCGGGGTGGTGGCACGCGCCGCGCGCACCGAGTCGATCACCGCGTTGGCCTCGGCGTCGGCGTCCAGGTAGGCGTGCGAGCCCTCGGTGCCGATGCCGATGTACTCGGTGGCGACGAACGCGAAGCCCGCCTTGATCCACGGGCTGACCACGTTGACGTCCGCCGCGGCCGTCCCGTAGTCGTCGGTGTAGGCGCAGTCGTCACCGAGCCCGGCCGTGACGTGGGCGTTCGCCAGGATCGGCCAGCCGCCCGCCGGGGCCGTGCCGGTCGGCACGTAGATGGTGGCGAGCGCCTGCCGCGGCTGGTCCAGCGAGTCCTGCGTCCAGTAGGTGATCGACGTCGCGGTGCTTCCGGGCGCCTCCTTGCCGGGCAGCGGCGTCGACGCGATCACCGAGCCGGGCGCGCTGCCCGGTGCGGCGGCCGATGCCGGAGCCGGCAGCCCGAAGGCCAGGAGCGGGCCGATCGCCAGGGGCACGACACGGCGGAGCTGAAGCATCGACATCACTCGTCTCTGTGGAGATCCTGTTAGGTTAGGCGAACCTAACATGAGCACTGTCCGATTCGTTCAAGACGGTCCACTGCTTCTTTCGTACCGTGATCGTCATGGCACCCACCTTCAACGCGATCGGCCTGGCCACGGCCGATATGGCCGCGTCTCTCTCCTTCTACCGCCGGCTCGGGCTGACCTTCCCGGACGGCGCGGAGAAGGAGCCGCACGTCGAGGCGACAGTCGCCGGCGGCATCCGTCTCATGTGGGACACGCACGACGCGCTGCGCTCCTTCGACCCGGACCACAGTCCGGGACCGCCCGGCGGCGGCTGGGCCTTCCTCTGCGCCGATCCGGCCGAGGTGGACGCCTGCCACGACGACCTGGTCGCGGCCGGTCACCGCTCGGTCAAACAGCCGTGGGACGCCCCGTGGGGGCAGCGTTACGCCCAGATCGCCGACCCGGACGGCAACGTGGTCGACCTCTTCGCCTGGACCGGGTCAGCGGACTAGCTCACGCAGCGGCACGCCGGCCATCGCCCGCACCTCACGAGCGAGATGGGCCTGGTCGGCGTAGCCCACGTCGGCGGAGACCGCGGCGAACGGCCGGCCGGTGCGGGCCAGCGCGACGGCCCGCTGCAACCGGAGGATCCGGTGCAGGGTCTTCGGACCGTACCCGAAAGCGGTGTTGCTCCGGCGTTGCAACTGCCGGGCGCTGAGGCCGCACCGATCGGCGACCGTGCCCACCGGCACCCCGGCCCGCGCGGCGCCGGCCAGGGCGACCATCACCCGGTCCGCGTCCTGCCAGCGCCGGCTCGCGGCCGCGGTCAGCGCGCCGATCGGATCGGGCGCCTCGGCGACGGCCCGCACGGCGGCGGCCGGCCACAACGCGTCGAGCGGCACCCGCTGATCGACCAACTCGGAGCCGGGCACGCCGAGCACGCCCGGCCCGGTGCCGGCGCCGAACCGCAGCGCGGCGAACCGGCTGCCGGGCGGGGGAAGGGTCACCTGCGCGGTGGTGTCCGGCCCGGCGACGAAGACCGTGCCGTCCTGCCAGATCAGGTCGAGACAGCCGTCCGGCAGGATGCGTTTCGGCCGCATGCTTGCCGGACCGTCGCGTGGCGTGACACTGCTCCATGCGACGACATGGGGGAGCGAGGACGTCCATTCCCGATACACGCCCTCGACCATGCCACGAGGGTGTGACAAGTCCCGGGCGCGCCGACCGGCAGAGCCTTCGGGCGATGGCGGATGGGCGTTACGGTGGTCGGATGTCAACGAGACTGTCACCCGCGGAATGGGTGCGGCGCCGCCGGGCCGACCGCATCGACCGCCGGCTCGAGGTCGCCGGCGCTCGGGCGTTCGGGCGGCTCGGCCGCCTCGGGGAGAGCTGGCACATCGTCGACTGGTCGCAGACCGGGCTGACACGCCGGCACGACGAGAGCGACCCGGTGCGCGCCCGGGCGAGCTTCCTGGCGATCGGGCCTGCCGGGGTCTACGCGGTCACCGTCGCCGATCAGGGGCTCTCCCGCGTGCTGATCGTCGGCGACGTGGTGCAGATCAACGGCAGGCGGCTGCCCTACGTCGCCGAGGCCCGCCGTGCCGCCGGCCGGGCGAACACCGCGCTCTCCGAGGCGGCCGGCGTCAACGTGCCGGTGACCCCGGTCCTCGCGTTCGCCGGTGCCGGCGTGCTGAGCACGCACGGCCTGCCCACCACCTGCCTGGTCACCACCGACCGCGACCTGGACAAGCTGCTCACCGCCGGCGGCAGCCGGATCAACCCGGGCACCGCGGCGCGGCTCGCCCGGATCGCCCGGGAGCGGGCCGGCGCCGACCGGCCGAGCATGGCGGGCTGACCGCTTCGACCATCCGTTCGTGGGTCGCCCGTTGGAGGGGTCCACGTTCCGTGCGTCCCCGTCCGACCTGGCGTGCCGCCGACCGTACCCATCGGTGTCCCTCGATCGTGGTGTTGACCCTGGCGATGGTCAGCGTCGATCGTGTGCGGCGGGCCGGAACGGCCTGTTCCGGCCCGCCACCGTGCGCGAGACGCCGGGGCCGCGAACACACGGAGGGACGTCCGTATGGGGCACAGGAGCGGTGCGAAGCCCGGACGCGGCGGCACGATCCGCGGTCGCGTCGTCCGCACCCTCGCCCCGCCGCTGGTCGCCATGCTGGTGCTGCTGAGCGTGGTCGCCGCCGGCGAGATCGCCGGGTACCGCGCGGCGAACGAGACCGAGACCCGCGTCGACGTCGTGCTGGCCCTGCAGAGCCTCGCGCGGGAGCTGCAGACCGAGCGCGGGGTGACCGCCGGGATGCTCGCCGGCGAGCAGCGCTTCCGGGCCGAGGTCGCCGTCGCCCGGGAACGGGTGGACGCCCGCCGCGCCGAGGTGGAGACGCTGCTGGCCGGCGGCGGACCCCTCGCCGGCCAGGCGGCCGAGCAGATCGAGCAGCTGGACGACCTGCGGGACGTGCGCGCCGGCGCCGACGCGGGATCGGCCGCGGACGACGAGACGTTCGACTTCTACACCGAGCTGATCGAGGAGCTCGGCGACATCTTCCTGGACCTGGAGACGGTCGCCGACGACCAGTTGCGCCGGGGCGCGGAGTCGCTGGAGATGCTCAACCAGGCGACCGAGGCGATCGCCCGGGAACGCGCCGTGCTCAACGTGGCCTTCGCGGCCGGCGAGTTCGAAGCCGGCGGGTTCGCCGACTTCGTCACCATCCTTTCGGTACGGGACCTCGCGCTCGGCGAGTTCGACGAGTTCGCCAGTGCCGAGGCGGCACGGGCCAAGGACGACCTGTTCGCCTCACCGGCTGCGGCCGAGGCACGCGCCATGGAGCAGGTGGCGCTGGAGGCGACCGGCGGCGAGCGCCTGCGGGTCGACGCCGACCGGTGGTGGACGGTGCAGGCCACCGTTCTGGACGACCTGTCCCGGCTCGCCCAGCGGATCGGCGGCGCGGCCCAGGACCGGGCTCGGGAGCTGCGAGAACGCGCCACCGTACGGGTCGGCGCGCTCTCCGCCGTGGTGCTGCTCTGCCTGGCCGGCTCGCTCTATCTCGCGACCGTGGCGACCCGGTCGCTCGCCGAGCCGCTCGCCGCCCTCTCCGAGGAGGCGCACCGGCTGGCGGGGGACCGGCTGCCGGCCGCGGTCAGCCGCGCGGTCGCCGGCGGGGACGCCACACCACCCGATCCGGTACGGGTGCCGCCCGGAGCCAGTGGCGAGGTCCGCCGGGTCGCCGACGCGCTCGACCGGGTGCAGGCCACGGCGTACACCCTGGCGACCGAGCAGGCGGCGCTGCGGCGCAGCAGCGCCGAGTCACTGGCGAACCTGGGCCGGCGCAACCAGAACCTGCTGCGCCGCCAGCTCGGTTTCATCACCCAGCTGGAACGGGAGGAGTCCGACCCGGCCGAGCTGGCGAACCTCTTCGAGCTGGACCACCTGGCGACCCGCATGCGGCGTAACGCGGAGAGCCTGCTCGTGCTGGTCGGCGCGGCGAGCCCGCGGCAGCGGACCCGGCCGGTCGCGCTCGCCGACGTGATCCGCTCCGCGGTCTCCGAAGTGGAGGAGTACCGGCGGGTGGTGCTGCGCCGGATGGACGACGCGACGGTGCACGGCCCGGCGGCCAGCGGTCTGGCGCACATGCTCGCCGAGCTGGTGGAGAACGGCCTGACCTTCTCCCCGCCGGACCTGGAGGTCGAGATCCACGGACGGCGTCTCGACGACGGCTATCTGATCGCGATCTGTGACCAGGGTGTCGGGATGACCGACGCGGACCTGCGCCGGGCCAATGAACGGCTGCGCGGCGGCGGTGACTTCCTGACCGCGCCGGCCCGATTCCTCGGGCACTACGTGGTGGGGCGGCTCGCCGCCGAGATGAACGTCGACGTGCAGCTCACGCCGTCGCCGGTGATCGGGGTGACGGCCCGGGTGGTACTGCCGGCCGGGCTGCTGGCGGATCCGCCGGCGCTGACGCCGGGAGAGCCGGCTGCTCCGGCCGCTGAGCCCGCGCCGCAGCCGGCGCTGGTGAGTCCTCTGCGGGTGCGGCCGCACGCTGATGAGGTCGACTACGTGGTGCTGCCGACGGTTGCTCCGGCGGTTTTCTCCCCGCCGTCAGTCTCCCCGCCGTCAGTCTCCCCGCCGTCAGTCTCCCCGCCGTCAGTCTCCCCGCCGCCAGTCTCGTCGCCGCCAGTCCCGTCGGCGCCCGTCTCGTCGGAGCCAGTCCCGTCGGCGACCGTGGAGACCCCGATCATTCCCGCCCCGCGCACCGCGATGGACCACCACGCGCTGCACCGCGACGAACCACCACGTACCCCCAACGGCCTGCGCAAACGCATCCCGCGGGCACGGCCGCCGGTCACCCCCGGTCCCGCGCCGGCCGCCGCGGGCGAGACCCCGGCGCTGATCACCGACTCACCCCACGCGGTACGGGATCGGCTCACCGCCCTGCGTGACGGCATCCACCGTGGTTCCCGCCGCCCCTGACCCGTTCCCGCCGCCCGACCTGCTCCGGCCGCCCGACCCCGAGGAGTACCCGCATGAGCGTGGACGCGCCCGCCGCCGACCGGCACCAGTTCAACTGGATGCTGGGCAACTTCGTGCACCAGACGGACGGAGTCCGCGACGCCGTGGCCGTGTCGTCGGACGGCCTGCTGATCGCCGGCTCGGACGGCCTGACCCGGTCCGACGCCGACCAGCTGGCCGCGATCGTGTCCAGCATGGCGAGCCTGGCGCGGACCGCGTCCCGCCGGTACGACTTCGACGGCCTCAAACTCGTCATGATCGAGATGCGCCGGGGATTCCTGGTGATCTCGGTGATCCCGGGCGGCAGCTGCCTCGGCGTGGTGGCCGGCGGCGACAGCGATCTCGGCCTGATCGGTTACGAGATCTCCCTGCTGGCCGAGCGTTTCGGTGACCTGCTCACTCCCGCGCTGATCGCCGAGTCCCGGCAGTACCTGCCTCGGTGAGGCCGACCGCGATGAACCGGCCGAGGGACGCCGAGGAGCCTCTCGTGCGTCCGTTCATGCTCACCGGCGGGCGGACCCAACCCATGCACGACGGGGTACGGGTGGAGACCCAGCTGCACGCCGCCCCCGCAGCCCTGTCCGCGCCGCTGCGGTTCGAGGCGCGGCGCATCGTCGAGCTCTGTCAGCTTCCCCGGTCGGTCGCGGACCTGTCGGTGGCGCTCGGTGTGCCGCTCGGCGTGGTCCGGGTGATCGTGGCGGACCTGATCACCGAGGGGTTCCTGGTGGTCGGCGAGGCGCCGGGGGAGCTCTCCACCGCGTTGATCGAGAGGATCAGGGATCGTGTTCGGGCGCTCTGACACCGTGCCGGCGCTGACGCCGGTAGCCGTCAAGATTGTCATCAGCGGCGGCTTCGGCGTCGGCAAGACGACGTTCGTCAGCGCCGTCTCGGAGATCGAGCCGCTGGTCACCGAGGCGGAGATGACCGAGCGGTCGATCGGGGTGGACGACACGTCGGCGGTGGCCGGGAAGACCACCACCACGGTGGCCCTGGACTTCGGCCGGATCACGCTGGACGACGCGCTGCTGCTCTATCTGTTCGGCACGCCGGGACAGGACCGGTTCGCGTTCCTCTGGGACGACCTGGTGACCGGGGCGCTCGGCGCCGTCGTGCTGGTGGACACCCGCCGGATCGAGGACTGTTTCCCGGCGATCGACTACTTCGAGGAGCACGACATCCCGTTCGTCGTCGGCGTCAACGCGTTCGACGGCGCCCGGCGGTTCGATCTGGCCGAGGTCCGGGAGGCGGTCGGGGTACCGGACGGCATCACGCTGCTGGAGTGCGACGCCCGCCGCCGCGAGTCGGTGAAGGCAGTCCTGGTGGCGCTCACCGAGCGGGTGCTGACCCGGCGCCTGGAACGCGCCGGGGTGTGAGCCGGCCTTTCGCCGGCCGGCCCTTTTGTCAACCGGCCCTTTTGTCAACCGGCCCTTTTGTCAGCCGGGCCTTTGTCAGCCGCCCAGCACCCAGACGTGGGCGCGGCCGTTCGCCGTGCCGGTTTTCTGCACCACCACCATGTCGGGGCGCTTGTCGCCGCTGGCGTCGGTGACCAGCACCGCATACCGCTCGTCGGCGAGCCCGAGCAGGGTGCGCGCCTTCACCAGTGTGCGGCTCAGTTTCGCCGCGCCGTCCAGCACGTGCAGCTCGGTCTTGCCCTCGGCGGTGGCCGGCTTGCGGACCAGGACGACGTCCGGCCGCTTGTCGCGGTTCCAGTCGGTGACCTGGACCTGCATGCCGTCCTGCACGGGCTCCGCGGTGACGATGGCCGGCAGCAACTCGCGCTGCAGGTTCGCCGCGCCGTCCAGCACCTGAACCTCGACCTTGCCGCTCGCCGTCCCGAACGTGCGCACCGCGACCAGGTCGAGGCGGCCGTCGGCGTTCCAGTCCACCATCGCGAACTGGGCGCGGTCGTCGACGGGCAGGCTCGTCGTGACGTCCAGGATCAGGTCACGGAACGAGTCGCCGTCGGCGATCCGGACCTCGACCTTGCCGCTGTCCGTGCCGGTTTTCTGCACCGCCACCAGGTCGGGCCGGCCGTCGCCGTTCCAGTCGGCGGCCGTGTAGTCGTGCCGCTCGTCGGTGGCCTCGATCGCGGTCGCCGTGATCAGCGACAGGGAGGTGAAGTCGCGGGTCCCGTTCAGGATGCGGACCTCGGTCTTGCCGGTGGCCAGGCCGGCGCCGTTGACGACCATCAGATCGTCGTGCGAGTCGCCGTCCCAGTCGGCCATCAGCAGCTCGTGATGCCCGGTCAGGGTGCCGATCTCGGTCTCCGCGGTGGCGGTGACCCGCTGGAACGGCCCGGTCGGCGTCGGCGAGGCGGTCGGTGTGGTGGGCGAGACCGGCGTGGCGGCCGGCGACCCGGAATCGGTCACGGCCGGCGGCGCGGAACCGGTCACGGCCGACGAGCCGCCCGACCACAGGCGGGAGACGATCAGCGCGGCGTCGTGCGCCTCCGGCGAATAGGCGCCCGGGTAGGCCGACGTCTGCACGTGCTGGCAGATCGCGCCGATGCCGCCGGTCATCCAGCCGCCGCCGGGGAACTTGCGCATCATCGCCTTGAGAAACGCGTCCGTCGCGTAGGCCGGGTCGGTCAGCTCCGCGGTGCTGCCCCAGCCCTGCGAGGGCCGCTGCTGGAAGAGGCCGAGGCTGTCGTGGTCGTGGGCGACGCGGTGGTTCTTGAGGGTGCTCTCCGCGATCGCCGTGGTCATCGCGATGACGGCGGCGCGCTCGGGCAGGTCACGGGCCTTGACCCGGGCCACGATGATCCGGGCGCAGGCGATGGCGCGGCCGCTGACGGCCGAGCCGAGGCGGCGGCCGTTCATCAGAGGGCGCAACTGGTCGGCGATCGCCCGGTCGGCGGCGGTGGCCTCACCCGGGATGCAGGCGATCGACCGGGGCGCCGCCGCCGGCAGCGGGGCGGCCTGCGCGGCGACCGGCACGAACGACGCGAGCGTTCCGACGGCGAGTGACGCGGTGAGCAACAACCGGTGCACGACACGAGTGCGAACCTGACCCACTGCCATGTCGTACCGGACCTCCCCATGACCGTCGACGCGGGACCAATCTGCCACAGATCGGGCCCGGATCGGAAGGCACGGAGGGTCAATGAGACGAAGACTTTTCAGCTCCAATCGGCTTTTCGGGCGATCGCCTCCAGTTCGCCCGCGTCGGCGACGGCGTCCGCGGGGTCCTCCGGCCAGGCCTCCACCTGCGCGGATGCCCAGTCGGCCCACCGCGCGACCATCGCATAGAAGTCGGTGAAGAAGGCGCCGGCGAGCATCGGAACGGCGGCCCGGTGCTGGTAGGGGCCCTCGCCTGCCGCGTACTCCCGGGCGGCGGCCAGGTTGCCGGCGTTGGCCTGCTCGGCCCAGGCGCGGGCCGCGGCGATGGTACGCAGGGCGTCGTCGCGCGTGCCGTGATCGGCGTAGGCGAGCTTGACCAGCTGCTCGAACTCGAGGACCGGCCCGTCACCGGGTTCGGCGAGCCACCCGGCCAGGGCAGCGCGGCCGGCCTCGGTGATCGCGTAGACGGTGCGGGGCCGCCGGCCGACGGTCTCGGTCGTCGCCGTCGCCCAGCCGAGGACCACCAGCTTCTTGGGCTCGTCGTAGAGGCGGCTCTCGGCGCGCGGCCACATGCGTCCGAGACTGCGCTGCACCTGCCGGGTCAGCTCGTAGGTGCTCCAGGACCGGACGGCCAGCAGACCGAGGACGGCGTACGTGGTGGTGGTGGCGCGAGTGCTTGACACATGCTCTCCTTGAGACCATTCTGAATACTCTCAATGAGAGTATAGGGGAGAATCATGGCCAGCACGATCAGCCGGCGGCAGGAGCAGGCCTGGGACGGTGACGAGGGCGCGTACTGGGCGCGGCATCATGAGCTCTTCGAGGGATCCCTGGCCCGCTACCAGCCGGCCTTCCTCGCCGCGGCCGCGATCCAGCCCGGCCACCGGGTGCTCGACGTGGGGTGCGGCACCGGCGTCACGACACGCGCCGCGGCCGCCGCCGCGCCGGCCGGGCACGCGCTCGGGGTCGACCTGTCCTCCGCGATGATCGACGTGGCACGCGGGCTCGCCGGCCGGGCCGGACTGGAGAACATCGGCTTCGTGCGGGCCGACGCGCAGGCGTACCCGTTCCGCCCCGAGTCCTTCGATGTGCTCATCAGCCGTACCGGATCGATGTTTTTCGAAGGGCCGAAGGCCGCCTTCGCCCATCTGCGCCGCACTCTCGCGCCCGGCGGGCGGATGACGCTGCTGACCTGGCAGCAGCCGGAAAAGCAGGAGTGGATCAACGAGTTCGCGCGGGCGCTCACCGGGCGTGAGCTGCCCGCGGTGGCGCCGGCCGGGCCGGGCCCGTTCTCGCTCAGCGACCCGGACGAGGTGCGTGCGCTGCTCGGCGAGACCGGTTTCGCCGGTGTCAAGCTCACCGCGGTCAGCGAGCCGATGGTGTACGGCCGGACGGTGGGGGAGGCGCACGCGTTCCTGCTCGGGCTGCTCAGCTGGATGCTGCAGGGGCAGGACGAGGAGCAGCGAGCCGCCTCGGCGGAGGAGTTGCGGCGCGTGCTCGTCGAGCACGCGACCCCGGCCGGCGTCTGTTTCGGATCATCCGCCTGGCTGATCACCGCCCAGGCCGCCTGACACTCGTCAAGGAGAGATCTGTTGCTTGGGTCGGGCGGGCCACGGAGTCGTTCGTGGCGCCGCTGAGCCCCGGCGGACGTGGTGCCGTGGTTCGCGGCGGCGCAATCACCGGCCGAGCATTACGACATCTATCAATGTGAGCCGCCCTCTTGTTTCATGGGCGTTACTGCTCGGTAACACCACATACATTGACGGGAGTCACGACATGGTTCCGCTCGTACCCCTGAAACGCCTGGCCGCGGCGGCCCTGGTCGGCCTGCTCGCGGCCGGCGCCGCCACCGTCCCGGCGGCCGCTGCCGCGCCCGCCCTGCGTCAGGTCATGTTCGTGGGCAACAATTGGGACGGCACGGTCGACGTCATCGAGCCCAGCGGCGGCTACAGCCGCATCGGCCGCCTCTCGGTGATCCCGGACCGGGCGCAGAGGCTCACCGAGATCTACCTCAACCCGATCAAACTGGCCTTCTACCTCGGCGTCCAGCAGGGGCCCGGCGAGGGGCACGACCAGCTCGTCGACGACATGTACACCACGCCTGCCGGCGACGCCCTCGTCGTCTCCCGGCCCAGCTTCGCCGACGTGGTCGCGATCGACCTGGCGACCGGGGCGCTGCGCTGGCGGTTCCCGGTGAGCGGCTTCCGTTCCGACCACATGGCGGTCTCCCCGGACGGCCGCACGGTCGCGGTCTCCGCCTCCACCGGCAACACCGTGCACGTGCTGGACATCGTCACCGGCCGGCAGGTCGGCTCGTTCGCCACCGGCGACAAGCCGCACGAGAACATCTACACCGATGGCGGCCGGTACCTGTGGAACTCCTCGATCGGCGAGGTCAACACCGCCCTGGACGCGCCCTGGCTGGACTTCACCAAGGGCGACCGGAAGATCACGATCGCCGACACCAGCACGTTCTCCGTGGTCAAGACCGTCGACATGCGGCAGCGGCTGGACGCCTTCGGCCGCCGCGACCTGTCCGACGCGGTCCGTCCCGCGGTCTTCTCACCCGACGAGTCCAAGCTGTACTTCCAGGTCTCGTTCTTCGCCGGCCTCATCGAGTACGACGTGACAACCGACAAGATCTTGCGGGTACGGGACATGCCCCAGAACCCGGCCACCGATCCGGACCGGACCACGTGGGTGAACGACTCCCGCCACCACGGCCTGTCGATCAGCCGGGACGGCGCCAAGCTCTGTGTCGCCGGGACCATGGACGACTACGTGACGGTGGTCGACCGGGCCACGCTGAACCCCGGTCCGCTGGTCACCGCGATCAAGCCGTACTGGGCGACGGTCAGCGCGGACGGCCGTGACTGCGTCATCTCCGAGGCGGGCGCCGACAAGGTCACCGCGATCAGCTTCGCCACCGGCCGCGCGGTCGCCTCGGTCGGCGTCGGGGACCATCCGCAGCGGGTACGCATCGGTCAGATCCCGTCCGGATGGACCGCCCCGTAGCCGGCCGGTAAGTGAGGGATAGACCGGCTTCCATTAATACTTACCGCCGAGTAACCTCAGGTCCGCGAACTCCCGTCCATGAGAGCCACCACCACTATGGAGGAACCGTGGGTTACCTTCGCCGCGCTGCCGTGCTCGCCACGGCGACCCTGCTCGGGGCCGCCGCCGCGATCACGGCCGCCGCTCCCGCACAGGCAGCGCCGATGTCGATCGACTTCAACAACGTCACCGGTACGACCCATCTCGCCAAGCCGAACGTCGACGTCACCGTCCCGACGTCGTCCGTGAAGACCATGATCGACCTGGACACCAAGACGGTGACCGGCAGCGTCAACCTGTCCGACCTCACCGCGAAGCTCAAACTGGCCAACCTGATCGGCGTCACCTCGACCGTGAAGATCGTGCCGGTCGGCGACCTGAGCGGCACCATCGACCTCGGCGCGTCGAAGCTGTCGACGACGTCGAAGTTCACGCTCCAGGTCACCAACGTGCACAAGGACGCCCTGCCGAAGCTGAACCTGGTGAAGAAGGGTTGCCGCACCGTCCGGCCGTCCACGCTGACCCTGAACAACACCAGCCCGGTCGAACTGTTCAAGCCGATCACGATGGAGGGCACGTACACGATCCCGCCCTTCACCGGATGCGGGCTGCTCACGCCGCTGCTGACGCTGCTGCTGTCCGGCCCGAACAACACGATGAAGCTCGACCTGATCTGACCCGGCGCCGCCCCGGACTCCCGCCACGGGAATCCGGGGCGGAGTCGATCAGACGGTGAAACCGCCGTCCACGTTGATCACCGCGCCGGTGACGTACCGGGCGCCGTCACCCGCGAGGTAGGCCACCGCCGTCGCGATCTCGGCCGGCGTCCCGTAGCGGCCCAGCGCGGTGAAGCCGGTGATCGTGTCGGCGGACGGGCCGTCGGCCGGGTTCATGTCGGTGTCGATCGGCCCGGGGTTGACCAGATTGACGGTGATGCCGCGCGGGCCGAGGTCCCGGCTGAGGCCCTTGGTCAGTCCCACCAGGGCGGTCTTGCTCATCGAGTACAGCGAGAAGCCCGGGAACACCGTGCGTTCCACCATGTTGCTCCCGATCGTGACGATCCGCCCGCCGTCACCCATGTGCCCGGCCGCTGCCTTCGACGCGAGGAACGGCGCCCGCACGTTGACCGCGACCATGCGATCGAACTCCTCCCGCCCGAGCTCCTCCACCGGCGCGACGAAGAACACCGCCGCGTTGTTGACCAGGATGTCCAGCCGCCCGAACCGGTCCACCACCCGGTCGACCGCGGCCGTCACCGCGTCCGGGTCGGCGCTGTCCACCCGCAGCGCCAGGCCGCGGCGGCCGAGGCCCTCGATCTGCTTCACCACGAGCGCGGCCTGATCGTCGCGGTGCTGAAAGGTCAGCGCCACATCAGCGCCGTCCCCGGCCAGCCGCGCCGCCACGCCGGCGCCGATCCCCCGGCTCCCACCGATCACCAATGCCACCTTGCCGTCAAGATCGTTCGTCATGCCTCCACTGTCGTCCGCCCACCCACTGCCGTCTGGCGACAATCGGACCCGGCGTTCCTCGCGTCGGCGCCGTGGATCGTCCAGCGTCGGGAATTCGCGGTGACCAGCCTACGATCACGGCACTTTCCGGCCGCTGGACGATCATCTCGCCCGGCGGCGAGGCCACCGGAGGCGCGGCTCGCGCACCGCACGGCGTGGATGCTCCGGGATGCTGCGCTCGCGCACACGAGAACAACCCCTGGTTACGCCTCGGCCGACCTGCTCGCCTCCCTCTCGGACGTCACGCCCGGTGGCGACCCGGCGTAGCGCCCGACAAGCCGCTGCGGCGGCGATGAAGGTGCAGAATGGCCTTATGTTTGTGATCAAGGAGCGGTTCTTCGCCATCGGGGATGACTTCGACGTGCTGGACGAGCACGGCGACAAGGTCTACCACGTCGACGGCAAGGTGTTCAGTGTCCGGGGCCGGGTCGTCATCGAGGACGCGGCGGGGGACGAGGTCGCCTCCGTGCACCGCCATCTGATCGCGCTGCGGCCGACCTACGAGATCCGGATCGGTGGGGAGAAGGCCGCCGAGGTACGCAAGAAGCTGTTCACCCCGTTCCGTGACAAGTTCACCATCGACGTCCCCGGGCCGGAAGACCTGGAGATGAAGGGTGACCTGCTCGACCACGAGTACGTGATCGAGCAGGCCGGTGACGAGGTCGCGTCGGTGTCGAAGCGGTGGCTGACCATCCGTGACACGTACGCGGTGAAGGTCGCCGACGGCGTCGACCCGCTGCTGATCATCGGCAGCGTGCTGGCGCTCGACCTGGCGCTGGACCGCGAGGCGAAGGACCGCGAGCCCGGTAAGGACGACTGACCGGGGCGCGGCCCGGCACAGGTTAACTGGATCGCCTGGCGCGTTCCTCGTACTCCGCCCGGGCCGCCGTGTCGGCCCGGCTCAGCACCGACCCCGTGTCGGACAGCTTGTCGAGGAACCGGGTGACCCGCCGGGGCAGGGCCTGGGTGACCTTCGTCGGGCCCTGCACCCAGCGCGGCACCCACAGCTCCGCCTGCGGCTTGCGCAGGGCCGCCTCGATCACCTCGGCCACGTCCTCGGGGGTGACCGGTTTGACGCCTTTCGCGGCCGGGACGCCGGTGGAGAGTTCGGTCTTCACCACGGTCGGCAGGACGACCGTGACGTCGACGCCGGCGGGTTCCAGCTCGGCCCGCATCGCCTCGCTGAACCCGACGACGGCGAACTTCGACGCCGAGTAGGTGGCCGCGTTCGCAACAGCGAGGCGGCCCACCGCGGAGGCCACGTTGACGATGTGGCCCCGGCCGCGGTCGACCATGCCGGGCGCCACCGCCTTCGTCCCGTTGATCACGCCGAACACGTTGACGTCCATGATGGTCCGGGTGATCTGGTCGGGTTCCTTGAGCAGCGAGCCGAGCGGCATGACACCGGCGTTGTTGATCAGCGCGTGCCACGGGCCCAGGTGATCCGTCTCGGTCAGGAACTCCTGCCACGACGACGGGTCGGTGACGTCCAGCCGGGCCGCGGCCACCCGGTCGCCGAACGGGGCGGCCACGGTGGCCGCCAGGTCCGGGTCCAGGTCGCCGATCGCCACCGAGGCGCCCAGGCCGGCCAGGCGTTCGGCGGTGGCCCGGCCGATGCCCCGCGCGCCACCGGTGACGATCACGGCCATTCCCGAGATCCTGCGGCTCATGACGGCTTCACCATCGCCCGTACCGCCTTGCGGTTGATCTTCCCGACGCTGGTGAGGGGCACCGAATCCAGGACGATCACCTCGCGGGGGTACTTGTACTTCGCCATCCGCTCCTTGGCGAATTCGACCAGCTCCGGCCCGGACACCTGCTGCCCGGGCGCCAGCTGGACGACGGCGACGACCTCCTCGCCGCTCGACGGGTCGGGGCGGCCCACGCACGCCGCGATCTGCACGGCCGGGTGTTCCAGCAGCACGTCCTCGACGTCGCGGGGGAACACGTTGAAGCCGCCCCGGATGATCAGGTCCTTGAGCCGGTCGACCACGTAGAGGAATCCGTCGGCGTCGAACCGGCCGACGTCCCCGGTGTGCAGCCATCCGTCGCGCACGGTCCGCGCGGTCAGCTCCGGGTCGTTCCAATAACCCAGCATCACCCCCGGCCCTCGTACGCAGATCTCGCCGTCCTCGCCGGTCGGCACCGGTTTGCCGTCCGGGTCGAGGATCGCCACCTCGGCGTGCGGGAGTGGCTTGCCGACGCTGCCGGCGCGGTGCTCGGGAACCGTCTCGGCGGAGACGAACGCGCTGGACTCGGTGCAGCCGTACCCCTCCAGCACGGTCACGCCGAAGGCCTTCTCGGCGGCGGCGCGGACCGGCGGCGGCAGGGTGGCGCCGCCCGAGCCGAAGGCGCGCAGCGACGACAGGTCGTGCTCGCCGAGCGGCTGGGCCAGCAGCATCGCCAGCATGGTGGGGACGACCGGGGCGGACTCGACGCGGTGCTCGGCGACCAGCCGCAGCCAGCCGGCCGGGTCGAACCAGCGCTGCATCACCGAGACGTGCCGGCGGTCGGAGTGCAGACCGGCGATGGAGACGATCAGGCCGTACGCGTGCGACAGCGGCAGCGCCAGCAGCGACCGGGTCACGTCCATGGTCCGGTTGACCTGGTCCAGGCCGCGCCCGCACTCCCACAGGCCGCGGTGGCTGAGCATCACGCCCTTGGCCCGCCCGGTGGTGCCGCCGGTGTAGAGCAGCGCCGCCAGGTCGTCGTCCTCGCGCGGCACGATCGCGGACGGCTCGGCGGACTCCAGCTCGGAGAACGAGGAGCCGATCGTGTACGCCGTGACCCCCAGCCCTTCCGCGGCGTTCCGGAAGAGATCGGCCAGCTCCGGGCTGATGATCGCCGCCGTGGCGCCCGAGTCGGTGAGGATGTGCCGCAGCTCCGGCACGCTCTGCAGGAAGATCACCGGGGTGACCACCGCGCCGGCCCGCCAGATCGCCCGGTAGGAGATGAACACCTCGGGGGCGTTCATGGTCAGCACGACGACCCGGTCGCCGGGCCGGACGCCGCGCGCCCGCAGACCACCGGCCACCCGCGCCGACCGCTCGTGGATCTCCCCGGAGGTCACCCACCGGCCTTCGAAGAACAGGTACTCGTAGTCGCCGTGGCGTTCGAAGGACTGCTCGGCGAGGACGGCGAGATGATGCCCGGTCATGACGAAGCCTCCATTGCCAGTCGTGCCACCTCGTCGAACGCCGCCACGTCGTCACCGAGCAGGAACCGGTCCACCTTGGCCCGCCGCCAGTACAGGTGCGCGTCGTGCTCCCAGGTGAAGCCGATGCCGCCGTGCACCTGGATCACCGCCTCGGCCGCCTGGTCGAGGGTGGTGGCCGCGGCGGCCTTGGCGGCGGCCGCGGCGAGCGGCAGTTCGCCCGGCGCGTGGTCGGCGGCCCAGGCGGCCCACCAGACCAGCGACCGCAGCTGCTCCACCGCGACGTAGACGTCCACGAGCATGTGCTTGATCGCCTGATAGGAGCCGATCGGACGCCCGAACGTCCGGCGCTCCTTCGCGTACTCCACACCGATCTCCAGGATCCGTGCGGCGGCGCCCAACCCCTCAGAGGCGAGCACGGTACGGCCGACGCGCTCCCCGCGACGCCACAACTGTTCGGCGTCGCGGGCCAGCACGACGGTCTCGCCGAGCGCGACGTCACCGAGTCCGCGGGTCGCGTCGATCGGGTCCCGGACGGTGACCGTGCCCGGCCCGCAGACCAGGTCGCCGTCGCGCAGCGCCAGGAACGTGTCCGCGCCCGCCGCGTCCAGGACCGGCCCGTCGTCGTCGGCGACCGCCACGGCCAGGCTGCCGTCGGCGAGACCGGCCAGCCGGTCCGGATGATCGGCGAGCAGCACGGCGGCCCGCGCGTAGGTCACCAGGGACGGCCCGGCGAGGACCCGCCCGGCCTGCTCGGCCACCACGGCCAGATGCAGGACGCTGCCGCCACCCCCGCCGGCTGACTCCGGGACGGTGATCGCCGGGTAGCCGCTCTTCACCAGTTCCGCGCGTCCCGGCCGTACCGGTGCGCCGCCGTCCAGCGCCGCACGGGCCACCGCCGGACCACCCGCCGCGGCCAGGAACTCGCCCGCCGCGGCGGCCAGGTCCCGGTGCTCCTGATCGAGGTCGAAGTTCATCGCAGGCTCTCCCGGAACGTGAGTCCCTTGTCGGCACGAGGTTCGGCGGGCAGCCCGAGGACCCGCTCGCCGATGATGTTGCGCAGCACTTGGTCGCTGCCGCCCGCGATGGCCATGCCGGGCATCACCGCCTGCGCGTTCTGCCACACGCCGTCGCCGTCGGGGGTGGTCGCCACCCGGGCGTCGCCGCCGAGCACCCGCACCGCGAGGTCGGCCAGGTCCCGTGCCGACCGGGTGCCGCTCAGCTTGCCCGCCGACGCCTCCGGCCCGGGCAGCTCGCCCCGGCTGAGTTTCGACAGCTGCCGATAGCCGGTGTAGCGGGCGCCGAGCGCGGCGACGTACCCGCGTCCCAGCTCCTGCCGGGCCAGGGCCTGCCGGTCGGCGCCGAGCGCGCCGATCCGCGCGGCGACGTGCCGGGCCACCGTCTCGGATTTCGGGCCGATCGCGGTGCCGCCGCCACCGAGCGAGAGCCGCTCGTTCATCAGCGTGGTCAGCGCGACGGTCCAGCCGTCACCGACCTCGCCGAGCCGTTCCGCGTCCGGGATCGGCACGTCGTCGAAGAACACCTCGTTGAAGTGCGCCTCGCCGTTCATCTGCCGCAGCGGACGGACCGTGACGCCGGGCGCCTTCAGATCGACCACGAACATCGTCAGGCCGCGGTGCTTGGGCACATCCGGATCGGTACGGGTGAGCAGGATCCCGTAGTCGGCCAGGTGCGCGAGCGTCGTCCACACCTTCTGCCCGCTGACCCGCCAGTCGCCGTCGTCGCCGCGTACCGCCCGGGTGCGCAGCGCGGCCAGGTCGCTGCCGGCGGCCGGCTCGCTGAACAGCTGGCACCACAGGTCGTCGGCGCGCAGCAGCCGCTTGAGGTAGCGCTGCTTCTGCTCCTCGCTGCCGTGCATGATCACGGTCGGGCCGCACATGCCGATGCCGATCAGGTTGATCAGGGCGGGCAGGCCGAGCCGGGACATCTCCTGGTCGACGATCGCCTGCTGCATCGGGGTGCCGCCCCGGCCGCCGGCGGACTCCGGCCAGGTGACCCCGACGAATCCGGCGTCGTAGAGGGCGGCCTGCCAGGCCCGGGGATCGCCGGGCGGGCCGCAGCGTTCCAGGTAGGCGCGGACCGAAGCGCGCCAGGCAGCCTCGTCCGGGGTGTCGTCGAAATCCATCCAGGTCCCTCCCGCTCTATCGGATGCCCAACCTCCGCAGCAGCTTCAGTTGCTTGGTGCCGAGCGCCACGAACGACTCCACCGGCCGGCCCGGCGGGGGACCCAGCGGGCCGAGCCGGGAGACCGCCACGGTCTGCGCGTCGGTGAACCGGCGGATGCCCTCGGCGCCGTGCCGGCGGCCCAGGCCGCTCTCCCCGCGCCCGCCCATCGGCGCCTCCACGGTGGCGATCGCCAGGCCGGCGCCGTCGTTGACGTTCACCGCGCCGGACCGGATCCGCCGGGCCAACGCCTGCGCGGCGGCGGTGTCGGCGGTGAAGATGCTGGCGGACAGGCCCTGCCGGCCCAGGTTGGCGGCGGCGACCGCCTCGTCGTCGCCGTCCACCCGGTGCAGGGCGACGACCGGCCCGAACGTCTCGCCGAGGCAGAGGTCCATGTCGCCGGTGACGCCGTCGAGGACGGTCGGCTGGTAGGCGTACGGGCCGATGTCGGGGCGGGCGCGGCCGCCGGCCAGCACGGTGGCGCCCTTGGCGACCGCGTCCGCCACGTGCCCGCTGACCTTCTCCAGCTGGGCCCGGCTCGCCAGCGGGCCGACGTCGTAGCCGAACCCGAGGCCCTGCCCGAGCCGCTGCGCGCTGGTGGCGGCCAGCAGCGCCTCGGTGAACGCGTCGTAGACCTTCCGATGGATGATCACCCGCTCGATGTGGATGCACATCTGGCCGCTGTTGGCGAACGCCGCGTCGACCGTGCCGCGGGCGGCCAGGTCCAGGTCGGCGTCGGCGCGGACGATCAGCGGGTTCTTCCCGCCGAGCTCCAGCGAGACGCCGATCAGGCGGCGGGCCGCGCGTTCGGCGACGATCCGGCCGGTGGCGGTGGAGCCGGTGAAGCAGACGTAGTCGGCGGCGTCGACGACCGCCTCGCCGAGCGACGGCCCGTCACCGGCGACCACCTGCCACACGTCCTCCGGCAGGCCCGCCTCGGCCATCCGGGCGCGGGCCCAGAGCAGGGTCAGCGGCGTCTGCGGGTCCGCCTTGCTGACCACGGTGTTGCCGGCCAGCAGGGCCGGGATCAGGTCGGCGACGCCGAGGTAGAGCGGGTAGTTCCAGGGGGAGATGACGCCGACGACGCCCTTCGGGACGCGGACCTCGGTGACCCGGGTGACCACCGGGACCGGCGGGCGCACCGCGCGGTCCTTCAGATAGGACCGCCCGTGCCGGGCGTAGTGGCGGGCCACCGTGCCGAGCAGCAGCAGCTCCTGCCAGGCGTGCAGGCGGGCCTTGCCGACCTCCCACTGGATCAGGTCGAGGACCTCGTCCTGCCGCTCGACGAGCAGATCGTGGAACCGCAGTATCACCGCGGCGCGGGCCTCGAAGGAGAGCGCCGCCCAGGCGGGTTGCGCCGCCCGGGCACGGGCGGCGGCGGCCTCGACGTCGTCCGGGGAGCACTCCGGCACCGGCGCGGTGGGGAGGGCGTCGAAGGGGGAGAGGGCGGTGATCGTACCCAATCGGTCGGTTCTGACCCATCGGCGAAGCGAAGCGAGCCGGGCGTCGGTGAGCCAGGCCGGACGGTGGGCGCTGACCGGGCTCATGCGTTCTCCAGCAGGACGATCGGCTGGCCGTCCTTCGGGAACGGCAGCGAGTGATGGTCCAGCGGCGGCAGGTACGCCGGATCGACGCTCCAGTGATAGCGGCGCAGCAGGTGATGCATGATCGCCTTGACCTCCAGGCCGGCGAAGTACAGGCCGATGCACTTGTGCACACCCCCGCCGAACGGCTCCCAGGCGAACCGGTGCGAACGGTCCTCCCGGCGGGGCTCGGCGAACCGTTCCGGGTCGAAGACCATCGGATTGGTCCAGTACTCCTCCATCAGATGGGTGAACTGGATGCCGACCGCGCACATCGTTCCCGCCGGGATCCGCACGCCCTGCACGGTGGTGTCCTTGACGGTGTAGCGGACCAGGACCGGCACCGGCGCCCGCAGCCGCAGCGCCTCCCGCATGACCAGGTCGATCGCGGTGAGCGACTCCAGGCCGGCCCGGTCCGGCGCCGGGCCCAGCGCGAGCGCCTCGGCCCGGCAGCGCTCCTGCCACTGTGGATACTGGCCGAGGTACTGCAGGATCGTGGAGGTGGTGATGGTCGACGTGTCGTGCGCCGCCATCATCAGGAAGATCATGTGGTTGATGACGTCGTCGTCGGAGAAGCGGTCGCCGTCCTCGGTCTCGATGTGACAGAGCACCGAGAAGATGTCGTCGGTGCGGGTGGCCCGTTTCGCCGGAAGGTACCCGCGCAGAAAACCCTCGAGGACCCGCCGCGCGCGGTAGGCCCGGCCCCAGCGGGTGAACGGCACGTCGGCCCGGACGATCCCGGCGGCCGCCTGCACGCAGGCGAGGAACGCCCGGTTCACCCGGGCCATCTCGGCCGGACCGGTGTCCCGGGCACCGCCCATGAACAGGTCCGCGGCGATGTCGAGGGTGAGCTGCTTGAGCCGCCAGTGCGCCGGGAACCGCTTGCCCGACTCCCAGCCCCGCAGGCCCTGCTCGATCGCGGGGTGCAGCCGCCGGGTGTACCCGTCCAGCCGGGCCGGCGTGAACGCCTCCTGCATGATCCGCCGATGACCGTGGTGCACGTCGAAGTCGATGAGCATCAGGCCGCCGTGGAAGAACGGCCCGACCAGCTGCGACCAGGCCGGCTCGTTCGCGAACGCCTTGTCCCGGTTCTGCAGCGCCTCGCCGCAGGCGTCCGGGCCGAGCAGCATCACCGAGGTCCGGCCGAGCATGTAGGACGGCGCCACCGGCCCGTAGTTGTCGTAGTGCCGCCGATAGAGCCGCACCGGATCACGCTGGTAGTCGAAGAACCCACCGACCCAGGGCAGCCCCCGATCGGCACGGCGCAGTGTCGCGATCTGGTGTGGTTCCCTCATCGGCCCACCCCCTCCGGTATCGACAAGCGTGATTCGGGAAGGGCGTCCTGTCAATGTTGCCGTCCCGGTGTGGCATGGTGGGCGACATGGCGGTCCCATCGGGCTTCTACCGGGGTGTCAGCGCCGCCGACCGGGTCGCGCAGCGCCGCGCCCGGCTGCTCGCGGCCGGCCTCACGGTCTGGGCCGATCCGCGGATCCGCACCACGATGACGGCCGTCTGCGCCGAGGCCGGCCTCAGCGAGCGCTACTTCTACGAGAGCTTCACCGGTCTCGAAGCGCTGCTCGAAGCGGTCATGGACACCATCGCGGCGGAGATCGAGGAGACCAGCCGGGCCGCGGCCGAGGCCGCGGGCGACAACCCGGCGGCGAGGGTACGGGCGGCGGTCCGCGCCTTCGTCGACCTGCTGCTCGCCGATCCCCGCAAAGGGCGGGTCGCCATCGTGGAGTCGCTCGCGGTGCCGAAACTGCGGCAGCGCCGGACGGAGTTGTTGCGTCACCTGGCCCACCAGTCGGCGGTCGAGTCGCGCCGGGTTCTCGGCTCGCCCGGGCACAGCGTCACCGAGGACGAGATCGGCGGCATGCTCTTCATCGGCGGGATGGCCGAACTCATCACCGCCTGGCTGGACGGCACCCTGCGGGCCTCCACCGACGAGATCGTCGAGGCCGCATCCCGAGCCCTGCTCGGCATCTACCGCTGACGCGTTTCACCCCGCGCGAACGATGCGCGCGGCCGCCCCACGCGCGACGTTGGTGACATTCCGGCCAGTCGAGGGGGGCGAGCGTCGTGGCGGACACCGACCGCAGTGCGAGCGCGATGAGGACCGGTCAGGCTCCACCGCGAGCCGGCCTGGTGCTCACCGCGCTGATCGTGGTCGCCGGGGTGGCCAATCTGAACCTGTCGGTGGCGAATGTGGCCCTGCCGTCGATCGGGCGGGCGTTCGACTCGTCGCAGACCTCCCTCGACCTGATCGCGGTGGGCTATTCGCTGGGCCTGGCCGCGTCGGTGCTCTACCTGGGCGCGCTCGGTGACCGGTACGGCCGCAAGCTGATGCTGCTGCTCGGCATGAGCTTGTCCGTGCCGGCCTGCCTGCTCGCCGCCTACGCGCCGAGTGACACGGTGCTGTTCCTGGCCCGGCTGCTGGGCGGCTTCTCGGCGGGCCTGGCGTATCCGACCACGCTGGCACTGATCACCGCCTTGTGGTCGGGCGCAGGCCGTACCAGATCGATTGCTCTGTGGTCGGCGATCGGGGGCGGCATCGCCGCGCTGGGGCCGCTGGTCGCCGGCGCGCTGCTGCAGAACTTCTGGTGGGGGTCGGTCTTCCTGATCACCCTGCCGCTCGTGGTGATCGCGCTGCTGCTCGCCTGGTTCCTGGTGCCGAGCGGGGTGAACGAGACCACCGACCCGGTCGACAACCTGGGCGGCGTGCTGTCGGTGGTGCTGGTCGGCTCGCTGATCCTGGCGATCAACTTTGCGCCGGTGCCGAACGAGGGCGCGCTGACGCTCGGCCTGGTCGCGATCGCGCTGGCCGCGCTGATCGGGTTCGTGCTGCGCCAGCGGGTGGCCCGTAACCCGCTCTACGACCTGCACGTGGCGCGCCGCCGGGTCTTCTGGGTGGCCGCCTGCGCCGGTGTGATCGTGTTCGGGTCGCTGATGGGGTCGGCGTTCGTCAGCCAGCAGTACCTGCAGAACGTGCTTGCCTACTCGACCTTGGAGGCGGGCGCCGCGTTCCTGCCGGCGGTGGTGCTCATGGTGCTGGTGGCGCCGCGCTCCGCGCAGCTCGTGGAGACCCGCGGGGCCCGGTTCACCCTTCTTTGTGGGTACGGGTCTCTGCTGCTCGCTTTCGGCTGGATGCTCGTGTTCTGGCAGGAGGGCAGCCCGTACTGGCAGATCGGCCTGGCTTACGCCTTCATCGGGGTCGGTGTCGGGCTGGCCGGCACCCCGGCGTCGCATTCGCTCACCGGCTCGGTGCCGGTGCGCCGGGCCGGCATGGCCTCCGGCACCGCCGACCTGCAGCGTGACCTCGGCGGGGCGATCCTGCAGTCGGTGTTCGGCGCGCTGCTGACCGCGGGGTACGCGTCCGCGTTCGCCGCCACGCTGGCCTCCACACCGGACGCCGAGACGATGAGCAGCGACATGCGCAACGTGCTCACCAAGTCGTTCTCCAGCGCCGCCGACGCCGCCCAGCAGTACCCGCAGTACGCCGGCCAGATCACCGCGGCCGCGAAGGGGTCGTTCCTGGACGGCGCCGACTGGGCGTACACGGCCGGCATCCTCGCAATCGTGGCCGGCGCGACCCTGGTGTTCTTCCTGTTCCCGCGCAAGGAGGAGGAGCAGCGGCTCCTTGCGGATTACCACGCCGAGGACAACGGATAGGGAGCGAAGTCCATGCAGCACGCCGACGTGATCGTCATCGGTACCGGCGCCGGAGGGGGAACCCTGGCACACCGATTGGCGTCCACCGGAAAACGGGTCCTGATTCTGGAACGCGGGGACTATCTGCCCCGCGAGCGGGACAACTGGGAGTCGACAGCGGTGTTCGTGAAGGGGAAGTACCGCGCACCGGAGTTCTGGCTCGACAAACACGGGCACGAGTTCCCACCGGAGGTGAACTACTACGTCGGCGGGAACACCAAGTTCTACGGCGCGGCGCTGTTCCGGCTGCGGCCGCAGGACTTCGGCGAGATCCGCCATCACGGCGGGATCTCCCCGGCCTGGCCGATCGGCTACGACGAGCTGGAGCCCTACTACGACGAGGCGGAGCACCTGTACGGCGTGCACGGCCTGCACGGTGAGGACCCGACGGCGGGCCGGGCGAGCCGGCCGTACCCGTTCGCGCCGGTCCAGCACGAGCCGCGGATCCAGGAGCTCAGCGACGGGCTGGAGAAACTCGGCAGGCATCCGTTCCACCTGCCGATCGGCGTGAACCTGAACGAGAACGCGGCGGGCGCCCCGGTCCACGGCAGCGCGTGCATCAGGTGTGACCGGGTGGACGGCTTCCCGTGCCTGCTCGACGCCAAGTCGGACGCCCAGGTGCGGTGCGTTGATCCGGCCCTGCGGCACGACAACGTCACGATGATCACCAACGCGTACGTGGAGAAGCTGGAGACCTCCGCGTCCGGTCGCGAGGTGACGGCGGTCGTCGCCGTGGTGAACGGCGAGCCCCAGCGGTTCAGCGCCGGCGTCGTCGTGGTCGCCTGCGGCGCGGTGAACTCGGCGGCGCTGCTGCTGCGCTCGGCGAACGACAGCCATCCGCGCGGGCTGGCCAACGGCTCGGACGTGGTCGGGCGGCACTACATGCGGCACAACAACCTGGCCGTCATGGCGGTCTCCCGCGAGCCCAACCCGACCCGCTTCCAGAAGACGCTGGCGCTGCACGACTGGTACTTCGCCTCGGACGACTGGGAGTTCCCCATGGGCGGCATCCAGATGCTCGGCAAGTCCGACGCCGAGCAGATCCGGGCGAACGCCCCGCGGATGGCCGGCCGGGTGTCACCGGAGATGCCGTTCGAGGTGCTCGCCCACCACGCCGTGGACTTCTGGCTGTGCGGCGAGGACCTGCCGGATCCGGCGAGCCGGGTGACCCTGGAGGCGGACGGCCGGATCCGTCTCAGCCTCGACGAGTCGAACAACGCCGAGGGCGTCAAACGGCTGCGCCACCAGCTGCAGAAGATGCTCGGCGACCTCGGGATGCACCCGCACCGGCTGCTCGACCACAGCATCTACCTGCACAAGGGGATGCCGATCGGCGCCACCGCTCACCAGGCCGGCACCGTGCGGTTCGGTACCGACCCGGCGAGTTCCGCGCTGGACGTGAACTGCAGGGCCCACGAGGTCGACAACCTGTACGTGGTGGACACCAGCTTCTTCCCGAGCATCGGGGCGGTGAACCCGTCGCTGACCGCGATGGCGAACGCCCTGCGGGTCGGCGACCACCTGGCGTCACGCCTGGGCTGAGCCCTCCTGAACCGAGCCCTCCTGAACCGAGGAGCCCTCCTGGACCGAGCCGCCCTGGGCGGGGATCCGCGACGTCGCCGGGTCCTCGCCCAGCTCGCCCTTCTGGTCCAGCCAGAACAGCAGGATCAGGGCGGGGACCACCAGCACCAGCGCGCCGACGAACCAGATCAGCAGCCAGCGCAGCGTCGCCGGGCCGGCCGCGCCGTCCTGCACGGTCAGCGAGAACGGCAGCAGGTACGGGTACTGCGCCACCGCCCACGCCCCGACCAGGGCCGCGATCCCGCCGGCGGCGACCAGCCGCATGCGCCACACCCGTACCCCGGCGGCCAGCCGGAACGATCCGGCCAGCAGCGCCAGGCTGAGCAGCAGCAGCGGCCAGCCGCGCTGGACCACCCGGTCGAACATCTGCCGCTCGTCGACGTGAAGCGCGAGCAGCAGCCCGAGGCCGAGCAGCAGTCCGGTCACACCGGCGGCGCGGGCCCGGAACCGGAAGTACCCGTGCAGCGCTGCCGTGCCGTGCCGGTGCGCCTCGGCGAGCAGGTACACCGCGGAGACGTACGCGCCGACCGCCACGGTCAGCAGACCGGCCAGGATCGACGACGGGTTGAGCCAGCTGGTGATCTCGTCGCCGGCCGCGTTGCCGACCGGGATCCGGCCGGTCAGCACCGCGCCCACGGCGGTGCCCAGGCAGAACGGGGTGAGGAACGAGCCGACCCCGAACAGCCAGCCGGCCAGGTGCCGCATCCGGGCCCGGGCGGCGTCCTTGCTCATCGCGAACCCGGCGGCCCGCAGCACGATCCCGAGCAGCGCGAGAGCGAGCGGGATGTAGAGCGTCGACATGACCGACGCGAAGGTGCTGCCGAAACCGGTCCAGCAGAGCACCAGCACGTAGATCAGCCAGACGTGGTTGGCCTCCCAGACCGGGGTGACCGCGTTGTCGATCAGCGAGCGCGGCAGGCGTCCCCGGTCGCGGCCACCGGCGGTCAGGTCCCAGAACCCGGCGCCGTAGTCGGCGATGCCGGTGCACGCGTACAGCGTGAGGGCGAGCACCAGGATGGCGGCCACGGTGACACTCATGAGCTGACCTCTTCGATGGACGGGCGCGGGCCGTACACGGCAAGCTCGTCGTCGGTCTGGTCGCTCCGGCGCCAGCGCCGCGACATCGCCCGGAGCACGGTGATCGTGCCGATCGCCAGGGACAGATAGAGCAGCGCGATCAGGCTGAAGCTGATCCACAGGGTGCCCGCGTCGGTGTTGGTGACCGCCTCCTCCGTACGCATGATGTTGTAGACGATCCACGGCTGGCGGCCCACCTCGGTGACGATCCACCCGGCCTCCACCGCGATGTAGGTGAGCACACCGGCGGACGCCGCGAACCACAGGAAAACCCGATTGTCGGGTACGTCTCGCCGCCTCCAGTAGGCGACGAAGAACCAGAACGCGAGCAGCAGCAGAACGGTCCCGACGCCGACCATGATGTCGAACGCCCAGTGCACGATCGTCACGTTCGACGGGCGGTTCTCCGGCGGCACCTGGTCCAGCCCGGGTACGTAGGTGTCGACGCTGCCCCCGGCGAGCCACGAGTTCAGGCCGGGCACCGACAGGCCGCCCTCGACCGTGTTGGTGGCGCTGTCGTACCTGCCGAACAGCACCTCGGGCTGGTGGGTGCCGGACTCGGTGACCACCTCCATGGCCGCGAACTTGGCCGGCTGGTCCTTGAAGACGGCGACCGCGGTCAGGTCGCCGACGACGAACTGCACCGGGGTCAGCACCGTCGCGATGGTCAGCGGGATGAGGATGCCGAGCCGGTGATAGCGGTCCCGGCGCCCCTTCAGCCACCCGACCACGTAGATCGACGCGACGGCGAACGCGGCGGCCATGTACGCGGCGACCAGGAAGTGCCCGAACTCGTACGGAAGCGCCTTGTTGAAGATCGCACCGATCGGGTCGACGTCGGTGATCTGCCCGTTCGCGTCGATGGTGAAGCCGGCCGGCATGTTCATCCAGGCGTTCGCCGAGATGATCGAGAAGGCGCCGCCGATCGCCACGAACGGGATCGGCATGCCCAGCCAGAAATGCGTCCACGGCTTCAGCCGCCGCCAGCCGTAGATGTAGATCGCGACCAGGATCGCCTCCAGGAAGAAGAGCACCCCCTCGATCGCGAACGGCAGCCCGAACACCTCACCGAACTTCCCGGTCAGGCCCGGCCAGAGCAGGCCCATCTCGAACGACAGCACGGTTCCCGAGGCGGCGCCGACGGCGAAGGTCAGCCCCGCCGCGTGCGACCAGCGCCGGGCCAGGGTCAGCGCCACCGTGTCGTTGCGTTTCAGGCCCTTGTAGTTGGCGATCAGCATCATCGTCGGCAGCGCTATCCCGAACGGCACGAAGACGATGTGGAACATCAGGGTCAGCGCCATCTGCTCCCGTGCCGGCAGCAGCTGGGCGGGAGCGGCGAGCAGGTCGGCATTCACGCGATCCACCATCGGGTACGGCGGGGATCGGACACCTCATCCGTCCGGGGTGAGGCCGCCGGGTCCGGGCCCGGCCGACGATGTGCCTCGTCACTGCGGTTGCCTGCGGGGAGGAGTCACGGATGGCCGGCACGACCGAGGTGGTTATCGTCGGCGCGGGGTTCGCCGGGGTGGCATGCGCGCGGCGGCTCGCCGCCGAGCCACGCGCCCGGGTGACCCTCGTGGACCGCAACGGATATCACCAGTTCCAGCCGCTGCTCTACCAGATCGCCACGGCCGAGCTCGCGCCGCGCGACATCCGGTTCGACCTGCACGAGATGTTCGCCCGGCACGCGAGCGTGCGAACCCGTACCGGTGAGGTGGTGGCGATCGATCCGCATTCGCCGTCGGTGACGTTCGCCGACGACAGCATGCTCGCCGCGGACGTGCTGGTGCTCGGGGCGGGCGCGCAGCCGAACTTCTTCCACACGCCGGGCGCGGAGCAGCACACGGTGCCGCTGTACAGCCTGACCGACGCGGAACGGGTCCGCGGCCGGATCCTCGAGCTGTTCCGCGACGCGGCGGCCAAGCCGGAGCTGGCCGCCGACGGCGCGCTCACCTTCGTGGTGGTCGGCGGCGGCCCGACCGGCGTGGAGACCGCGGGCGCGCTGGCCGAGATCGTGCACGACGTGATGCCGCACGTCTATCCGCACCTGGCCATCGCGGGCGCCCGCGTGATTCTGGTCGATCTCGGACACACGGTGCTGACCGCCTTCTCCGACGACGCGCACTCCTACGCCGTCCAGCAGCTGACCCGCCGCGGAGTCGAACTGCGCCTCGGGGTGTCGGTCAAGGAGGTGACGCCGGACGGCGTCACGCTCAGCGACGGCACCACGATCAAGACCCGCCTGGTGGTGTGGGGCGGCGGTCAGTCGGCCGCGCCGCTCGCCTCCCGGTCCGGGCTGCCGCAGGGGCGCGGCGGCCGGATCGACGTCCAGCCGGATCTCTCGGTCGCCGGTTTCCCGAAGGTCTACGCGCTCGGCGACGTCGCCAACATCCCGGGCGCCGACGGGGAGGCGCTGCCGCAGCTCGGCAGCGTCGCGCAGCAGGCCGGCGACTGGGCGGCCGGGAACATCATCGCCGACCTGGAGGGCGATCGGCGGCAGCCGTTCCACTACCGGGACAAGGGAATCATGGCGATGATCGGCCGCAAGGCCGCGGTCGCCGAGATCGGACCGCACCGGCACGAGCTGAAGGGCCGGTTCGCCTTCGCCGCCTGGCTCGGGGTGCACGCGCAACTGCTGGCCAACGCGGGCGCCGAGATGCGCGCCTTCGTCAGCTGGCTCGACGACTTCTACGTCCGGCCGGCGCACCGTTCGGCCGAGCTGCTCGATCCCGCCACGATCGACCGGCCACGCATCCGTCTGGAAGGGACACACGATGGCACCGAACACGCGGGGTGACGTTCTCGTCATCTTCGGCATCACCGGCGACCTGGCCAAGGTGATGACCTTCCGGTCGCTGTACCGGCTGGAACTGCGCGGCCTGCTCGACTGCCCGATCATCGGCGTCGCGGTGAACGAGTGGACCCACGACGACCTGGTCAGCCACGCCCGGGCCGCGATCGAGGGTACCGGCGAGAAGATCGAGGACGAGCCCTTCCAGCGGCTCACCGCCCGGATGAGCTACCTCAATGGCGACTTCGGGGACCCGCGCACGTACCAGCGCCTCGGCGCGGCGATCGGCGACGCCGCCGTGCCGGTCTTCTACCTGGAGATCCCACCGTTCCTGTTCGGCCGGGTCGCCGCGGGCCTGGCCGAGGCCGGGCTGGTCCGGGCCGGCCGGGTGGTGGTGGAGAAGCCGTTCGGCCACGACACCGCGTCCGCCGTCGCGCTGGCCGCCGAGATCCACCAGCACATCGACGAGTCCCAGCTGTTCCGGATCGATCACTTCCTCGGCAAGATGGGCCTGGAGGAGCTGGTCTACTTCCGGTTCGCGAACACGCTGCTGGAGCCGGTGTGGAACCGCAACTACGTCGAGTCGGTCGAGATCACCATGGCGGAGAGCTTCGGCGTCGAGGACCGCGGCCACTTCTACGACCCGGTCGGCGCCGTCCGGGACGTGGTGGTCAACCACCTCATGCAGGTCCTCGCGGCCGGCGCGATGGAGTCGCCGGCCGGCCAGAACCCGGACATGCTGAAGAACACCCAGCTCGCGCTCTGGCGGGCGGTCGCCGAGGCGGACCCGGCCCACTACGTCCGCGGCCAGTACGACGGCTACCGCGCCATCCCCGGCGTCGCACCGGACTCGCAGACCGAGACGTACGCGGCGATCCGCCTGGAGATCGACAACTGGCGCTGGGCCGGGGTGCCGTTCTTCATCCGTACCGGTAAGCGGCTCCCGGTCACCCAGACCGAGTTCCGCCTGGTCTTCAAGCGCCCGCCGAAACTCGGCCTGCGGCTGCCCGGCCTGGCCCGCCGCCCGGAGCCCGACCAGCTCGTCGTCAAACTGGACCCGTCGACCGGCCTGCGCTTCGAGATGCAGGCCCACCGCTCGGACGCGGACGGCCCCGAGGGCGTCACGCTCGACATGGAGTTCGCCGACGAGGGCGGCGAGGGCCCGACACCGTACGAGGTGCTGCTGCACGCGGCGCTGCTCGGCAACAGCACCCGGTTCCAGCGCCAGGACGGCGTCGAGGAGACCTGGCGGATCATGCAGCCGCTGGTCGACGCCCCGCCGCCGGTCGAGTCGTATGCGCCCGGCAGCTGGGGCCCGCCCGGCGCCGACCGCCTGGTGGCCGGTCACGGCGGCTGGCACGGCCCGTGGGTCGTGTCCTGACCGCACGGCGTCAGCGACGCGACCCGGCGATCGAGCGGATCGCCGCGGGAGGGCCGCGATGCCGTCGCTCGGCGCGGTCCGCGGCAAGCTCGACTTCCCCGGAGGCGGCCTGATCAGCGAAATCATCGCCGTCAACTGACGAGGCCCGGTCGCGGCGCGCGTCCGGTCCCGTGGTCGACTGTCAGGTCACCGGACCGCGTTCGCGAGAGTGGGAGTTCCAGCATGAGCACCGGCGAGCACGAGGAACGGGTGCGTGCGCACCTCCAGCCCGGTGAGGTGTTCCGGGCGGCGGTGTGGGTGAGCCGGGCGGACGAGCAGCCGCCCATGGAGATCACGCGCTCGGAGTTGTCGCCGTTGCGGTTCCGGCGGCGGCCTCGCGACATGCCGTACCGGCCGCCGGTCGAACTCGCCGCCGGGCTGGAGGAGCACGTCCGGCTGGTGAGTGAGCCGCGGATCCTGGCGATCACCGACCGGCGGCTGCTGGTGCTGGCGAAACGGGCCTTCTCCTCGGCGCTGCGGGTGCGCTGGGAGTGCCCCCGGGACCGGCTCACCGCGGCGGCGGAGGAGGGTGGCCGCCTGCGCCTCGACTTCGCCGACGGCTCCACCCTCACCCTGCTCACCCCGTCAGCGCAGGTCCGGCCGTTCCTCGATCAGGTGTGACCCGGTCAGCACCAGGTCGACCAGCTCGCGGGGCACGCCGTGCGTCTCGTGCAGGTCGCGGTAGTCGTCGTCGGTCAGCGGGCCGGGGGAGCGCCGCCGGGACAGCACCTGGCGGCCCCGGCGCAGCAGGTCGCGGAACCTGTCCTCCTCGGTGCGCAGCACACCCCGTACCCGGGGAAGGGTGTCGATCTGCTCGAAGAGGTCGAGGGTGTGCTGGATCAGGTCGGTCGGCAGGTCGCCCGGTGTCCGATCCGGATCAGTGCGCCAGAGGGTGGTGAGGACCCGGCGGACGAGGCGGCGCAGCACGTGGCCGCGCGAGGTGTTCGACGGTTCGACGCCGTCGCCGATCATCACGATCGTGGAGCGCAGGTGGTCGACGACGACGCGGAGGTCCCGGTCACCGAGGGTCCACAGGCCGGGGACCGTCGTCATCCACGGCTCGAACACGTCGGTCTCGAAGACCGACCGGCGGTTCTGCAGGACGGTCAGCATGCGTTCCAGGCCCATCCCGGTGTCGACGCACTCCGGCACGAGCGGGCGCAGGCTGCCGTCATCGAGGCGGTCGTAACGCATCGTGACGTGATTCCACACCTCGGTCCAGCCGTCGTCGGTCGTCGGCGTGCCCCGCGGCGGCCCCTCGCCGGTCCACACGAAGATCTCCGAGTCCGGGCCGCACGGTCCGGTCGGGCCGTTGGACCACCAGTTCTCGTCGGTGGTGAGCTCGACCGGCACGCCGAGGCGCTCCCACGTGCGCAGCGACGCGGTGTCACAGGTGTGCACGGTGACGTGCAAGCGGCCCGGATCCATCCCGAAGCCGTCCCGGAGCAGCTCATAACCCCAGGTCAGGCTCTGTGGGCCGGGATAGTCGCCGAGCGACCACGAGCCGAGCATCTGGAACACCGTGAGGTGCGTGTCGTCGCCGATCTCGTCCAGGTCGGTGGTGCGCAGGCAACGCTGCCGGTTGACCAGCCGCCGACCCAGAGGATGAGGACGACCTTCAATGTACGGGGTGAGCGGGTGCATGCCCGACGTGGTGAACAGCACCGGATCACCCGGTGGTGGGATCAGCGTGCTCTCCGGTAACCGAACGTGACCGCGATCGCGGTAGAAGTCGAGAAACGTGCGGACTGTTGGATCGACGTACATGACAAAGGTCCTTCCGGGGTCGGAACGACCGGAAAGGAACCGCGCGGCGACACAGGAAACGGTTCGTCTCCGGTCGCGGCGAGAAGAGTGGAGGTCAGGCAGCGGCGACCGTCGAGCCGATAGCTCGCACGGTCGCGATCGTGGATCGCAGGCTGACGTCCATGCCCGGGACGGTACCGCTTGACGCGTCGCGATGCCCAGCGCATTTTCGGTCAGCCGGGCATCGCCTTCTGCGGGTGCAGGGTCTCGTGCCGGGCCAGCATCGCGACGAACTCGACGATCTTCCGCTCCCGCGTCTCCGCGCGCTTGACCGCGTTGAGCCGGTGGATCATGGCGAACCGGTTGGTCTTGGTGAGCACGTCGAACATGGCCTGCGCGTCCGGGTTCGCGGCGATCGCGGCCAGCAGATCGTCCGGCACCACGGCCTCCGACGGCGGGGCGTAGGCGGCCGCCCACCGCCCGTCCGCCTTCGCCGCCTCCACCGCGGCGCGCCCGGCCGGCAGCATCCGGCCCTCGCCCTCCAGCCGGGCCACGTGCATGACGTTCCGCTGCGACCAGATGCTGCGGGCCGTCCGCGGCGTCAACCGGATCCACGACGATTGCTCGTCACGGCGGCGCGCCTGCCCGTCGATCCAGCCGCAGCAGAGCGCCTCGTCGACCGCCTCCTGCCAGGTCAGGGTGGTGACCGTGCCGCCCTTCCTGGTCAGCGCCAGCCACACGCCGGCGGACGTGGCGTGATGGTCGGCCAGCCAGGACCGCAGCGCCGCCGCGTCCGGGACGATCAGCTCTTCGAGTTCCGCCTTCCCCATGACGGCAGGTTAGTCGCTGTCGCCCGGCCGGTAGGGGTCACGGCCGGGACCCCGCACCGCCGCGGCGGCCGCTTCGGCGATCTCGGAGGCGACCCCGGTCAGCACGTAGACCCGGGCGGTGGCGTGACCCTGCGGGGTGAGCAGCCCGGTGCGGGTCAGTGCCTGGATGTCCCGGATGGCCTGGTCCCGGCTGAGGCTCTCGTCCTGCTGGTAAGTGGTGCGGCGGAGTTCGCCGACCGCTGCCGCGTAGAGGGCGGAGACGATGCGCTCGGGGAGCCCTCGCTCGCCGGCGAGCCGTGCCAGATCGTTCCACAGTCGCACGGTCCACTCGTAGCGTCGCTGCACACGCTGGGCCTGACGGTGATGAGCGGTGAACACGAACCTGAGCCACGGATGCGCGTCGCGAGCCGGCTGGAAGCTGCCACCCTGGGCGGTGCGCAGCGCCTCGTAGTAGTGCAGCGTGTTGGTCTGCTCGCCGAGCCACTCCTCGATCGAGGAGAACTCGGGTGCCACCTCTCCGGTGCGGGCCAGGACCAGGGTGTGCAGCGCGCGGGCGGTCCGGCCGTTGCCGTCGTGCCACGGGTGGATGGCGACGAGGTTGAGGTGGGCCATCGCCGCCCGGGCGTAGGCGGGCGCGTCGAGATCCCCGCTGCGGAGCCAGGCGACGAACTCACCCATCAGATCGGGTACGAGATCGGCGTCCGGCCCGGTGTAGACCGGTTCCAGCGGGTCGGCGCTCGAGACGTAGACGCCGCCGGTACGGTACCGGCCCGGCCACTTCGCCGGCTGGTACTTCGTGATCATGAAGTGCAGGGCGGACAGCGCGGTCTCCGAGTAGTCGAAGAAGCTCATCAGCGGTGTCTGCTGCACGTAGGTCATGGCGTCGCGGTAGCCGATGACCGCCTGCTGCGTCTCGTCGCCGGCCGCTGCGGACATCGGGGCGTGCTCGACCAGCGCCCGGGCGTCCGCGCTGCTGATCGTGATGTTCTCGATGGTGTTGGACCCCTGGATCGCCGCGGCGAACAGGCTCCGGCGCAGCTGACCCTCCCAGCGGGGCTTGGAGCGGAGGTGGGCGCTCAGGTCGGCGCGCATCGCGTCCAGCTCGGTGAGGACCCGCATGTCGGCCGCGTCCAGGGTCGGCATCGCATACAGCATGCTCTGATGCTACAAGGCTGGTAGCACTGCGTTGGCTGGTGATCGGTGCGGGTAGCGCCAGCCGGACCGGGTGGGCGGTGCGTGCGGTTTCGGCAATCAGCGCCCCGCCCCACGAATCCCCGCGTGTCCGCTGCTCGCGGCGGTCACCGCGCCCCGCGTGCCGCTGTTGCCGCGCCCCGCTGTTGCCGTGCTCGCCGCCGAGGCGTCCCCAACGGCTCATCGTGCCCGCTGATCAGCGGTGCCGGCGTCGCGGGAGGGCCCACCGGTGCGCCGGCCTGCGACGACTCGCCGCTGGGCAGTCCGACCGCAGGCGGCGGCGGGGGTGACGGTCGGGCTCGTGGCGTCCCTGGCGCAGGCGGGCGAGCGCCCGCCGGTACTCGAAGTTCTCGCCGAGGTTGCGGAACACGACCCAGGCGGCCGGCGCAGCGGTGATCATCGACGGCGCGTGCACCCACATAGGGCGGTCACCTCCAGCAACGAGAAACGACGCAACGAGTAGAACGATGGTCACCACGCTAAGCACACCAAGTGAACCCGTCGATCCATTTAGGCCATTCACGATCATGTACTCTTCGCCGTCGTGCGCGCGTTCTTCGTCCTCGCCGTCGCGGTGATCCTCGGTTTCGTCCTCAGTCCTCTGCTCCGCGCCGACGCGGCCTGCACCCCCACCCCGAAGACCCCATCCCCGGGTACGTGGAACGACGAGCAACTCGCCAACGCCCGCATCATCGTCACGGCCGGGACCGAGCGCCGCGTACCGCACCAGGGCGTGGTGATCGCCGTCGCCACCGCTCTGCAGGAGTCCGGCCTGCGCAACCTGCGCGGCGGCGACCGGGACTCGATCGGTCTCTTCCAGCAGCGGCCGAGCCAGGGCTGGGGCACGCCGAAGCAGCTGCGCGACCCGGCCTATCAGACCCGCAAGTTCTACGACAAGCTGCTCGACGTCGACGGCTGGCAGCAGATGCGGCTCACCGAGGCTGCGCAGGCGGTGCAGGTGTCGGCGTACCCGGAGGCGTACACGAAGCACACCCGCGCGGCGACGGCGCTGGTCGAGACGTTGAGCTGCACACCGGAGGGCTAGGAGGGCTTCGGGATCCGCTCGGTCCGGGTCCAGCTGTACCAGCCCCGCTCCCGCATCAGGTTCCGCATGATCTGCGCCCCCGGATGCGCCTCGTCGGCCAGCGCGTCGAGCAGGTCGAACGGCAGGTTGTCCTGTTTGTCCTCGGTGCTGATGACGTCGCCGGACTCCACGGCCTCCTCGGAGAGGGCGGCCATGATGTCGGCCGCCTCCTCCATCAGCGCGACGGCAGCCTGGTCCCCGGACGGGTCACTGTCGATGAGCGCCGACAGGATCCGGTAGAGCCGGACCACCCGCGGATCCTCGAGCTGGGCGAGCTTGCCCGGGATCCACTCGACGACCCGGTCCGGCCAGCGGGCCGTGACCAGGATCCATCCGTCGCGTTCGGCGCGCACCATCGCCTCGGACGCGCCGATCTCCCGGAGCCGGTCGAGGAAGTAGGTGACCGCCGACGGAAGCGCCGCGTTGTCACCGGACGCGAGCTGGGCGATCTGCTTGCGGATCGTCTCCAGCCGCTGGATCTCGTCCGACACCCGCCTGTCGATCCGGCGTACCGCCTCGCCGAACTCCTCGGGTCCGGCGGCGAGCATCGGGCGGATCTGGGCCAGCGGCACGCCGGCGTCGGCCAGCGTGCGGATCTTGATGAGCGACACCACCGCGGTCGCGCCGTACCGCCGGTACCCCGACGCGTCGCGCTCCGGCTCGGGCAGCAGCCCGACCTGGTGGTAGTGCCGCACCGCACGCACGGTCACGCCGGCGTACGCCGCCAGCTCACCGATGGTCAGCATGATCCGATCCCCCCTTTCAGGAGATCTTCCGCCGGTACGCCATGGTGGCGAAGAAGTAGGCGACGACGAGAATACCGGTGCACCAGCCGAGAGCCGTCCAGATGGCCGAGCCGACCGGCTGCCCGGTGAACAGGTCGCGGATGGTGTCCACGATCGATGTCACGGGCTGGTTCTCGGCGAACGCGCGCACCGGCCCCGGCATGGACTCCGTCGGCACGAACGCGGAACTCACGAGGGGCAGAAAGATGATGGGGTACGCGAAAGCGCTCGCCCCGTCCACGGATTTCGCGGTGAGTCCCGGGATCACGGCGATCCAGGTCAGCGCCAGCGTGAACAGCACCAGGATGCCCGTCACCGCCAGCCACGCCGCGACGCTCGCCCCGGTCCGGAAACCCATCAGCAGCGCGACGAGCACCACCACCGCGAGCGAGATCAGATTGGCGACCAGCGATGTCAGGACGTGCGCCCAGAGCACCGCGGGACGCGCGATCGGCATCGACTGGAAACGCTCGAAGATACCCCCTTGAAGATCAAGGAACAGCCGGTACGCGGTGTACGAGATACCCGACGCGACAGTGATCAACAGGATGCCGGGGAGCAGGTAGTTCACGTACGAGTCGGAGCCGGTCTCGATCGCCCCGCCGAACACGTAGACGAACAGCAGCATGAACGCGATCGGCATGACCGCGGTGGTGATGATGGTGTCCGGGCTGCGGGCGATGTGCCGCAGCGAGCGGCCCAGCAGGACGGCCGTGTCGCCGATGAAATGCTTGGTCATCGCGGGTCCTTCCCGACCAGGGCGAGGAAGACGTCCTCCAGGGTGGGCTGCTTCTCGACGTACTCCACGGTGGCGGCCGGCAGCAGTTTCTTCAGCTCGGCGAGCGTGCCCTCCACGATGATCCGGCCCTGGTGCAGGATGGCGATCCGGTCGGCCAGCTGCTCGGCCTCCTCCAGGTACTGGGTGGTGAGCAGCACCGTGGTGCCACCCGCGGCCAGCTCCCGGACGGCGTGCCAGACCTCGATGCGCGCCTCCGGGTCCAGCCCGGTCGTCGGCTCGTCGAGGAAGACCACCGGTGGGTTCCCGATCAGGCTCATCGCGATGTCCAGGCGGCGACGCATCCCCCCGGAGTACGTGGCCACGCGTCGACCACCGGCATCGGTCAGCGAGAAGCGGGCCAGCAGACGGTCCGCGATCGTGCCGGAGTCCTTGAGGTGCCGCAGGCGGGCGACCATGACAAGGTTCTCCCGCCCGGTGAGGATCTCGTCGACCGCCGCGAACTGCCCGGTCAGGCTGATCGACTCGCGGACGTCGGCCGGCTGTGCGGCGACGTCGAACCCGTTGACCACGGCGGTTCCGCCGTCGGCGCGGAGCAGGGTGGACAGGATCCGTACCACGGTGGTCTTGCCGGCCCCGTTGGAGCCGAGCAGGGCGAAGATGCTGCCTCGTGCCACGTCGATGTCCACGCCCCGCAGCACATCGACGTCCTTGAAGGACTTCGTCAGGCCGTGCACCCGGATCGCGGGTGCCGATGTCACGCTCATGCGGCCAGCATGGAGGGTTGACGCTGCGTCAGGGTCAAGTCCATTCTGCCTGACGATGATGACATCCCCGGAATCACCGAAGTCGATCGATCGTATCCCCCGGCAGCGGCGCCCGTCGTCGCCGGAGACCGGCCCGTCGCCGGCCGGAACCGATCGGGTCACCCGCGCGGCGCGGGTGCTCACCGAGATCTTCTCACCCGGTTACCTGGTCGCCCTCCTGCTGGCGGCCGTGGCCTGGACGTCGTCGCGCTCGGTCGCCCAGGCGGTCCTGGTGAGCCTGATCGCGGTGGCGGCCGCGAGCGTGCTGCCGATGGTCTCGATCCTGCGCGGCGTCCGCCGCGGCCGCTGGACCGACAAGCACGTCGTCGTGCACGCGCAGCGGCGGGTGCCGCTGCTGATCATCCTGCTGTCGACGGCCGGCGGGATGCTCGCGCTCGTCGCGGTCAGCGCCCCGCGGCAGCTTCTCGCCCTGATCGCCGCGATGGTGGCGGCGCTGCTGGTCGCCGTGCCGATCACCGTCTTCCTGCATTGGGGGATCTCGATCCACGCCCTGGTAGCAGCCGGGACGTCGGTGGCGCTCTGCGTCGTCTTCGGGCCGGTGCTCGCGCTCACCGCGCCGGTCGCGGTGGCGGTGGGGTGGGCGCGCGTGCGGCTCGGGGAGCACACGGTGGCCCAGGTCCTGGCCGGCGGCCTCGTCGGCACGTGCGCCACCGGCCTGCTGTTCCCCCTGCTGGCCGGCTGACAAGCGGCCGGAACGCTCGGTCAGCGCCGGGGCGAACCGGACGGCCCCGGGGATGCTCAGTCTTGGTGTTCTTTCTGCTGGTGCGGGGTGGGCGCCTGCATCGGTGCGGACCATGCCGCGAGCAGACGCAGTGCGTCTGCCGACGGGCTGCCGGGTTCGGCCGCGTTGACGTACAGGGTGAGGTCGGGTTCGCCGGGCAGGGCGAGGGTCTCGTAGACCAGTTCCATGTCGCCGACGAGTTCGTGGTGGACCCGTTTCACCCCGGCTCGGTGTTCGTGCACGTTGCGGGAGGCCCACCGGACCCGGAAGTCGTCGGACCGGGTGGCGAGTTCGCCGATCAGCTTGGACAGCTCGGTGTCGAGGGGGTTCTTGGCGGCGGCGACGTGGAGCATGGCTGCGCTGTGGCTGGCGACCTGGTCCCAGTCGCGGTAGAACGTCTGCGCGCCCGGGTCGAGGTGGATGTAGCGGGCGTGGTTCCACGGTCCGGGGGAGCCGGACAGCAGCCCGCAGTAGAGGGCTCGCGCGAGCGGGTTCATCGCCACGATGTCGGACCGGTCGTTCTGCACGATGGCCGGCAGATCCGTCATCTGATCGAGGACCAGTTGCAACGTCGCGCGGATCGCCGGTGCCGCCGGGCGCCGGGCGGGGGTCTTCGCCGTACTGCGCTGGCTGCCGCGCACGAGGTGGAACAGATGGCGGCGTTCCAGATCATCGAGCTGGAGCGTGTTGGCGATCGCGTTCAGCACGGCGTCGGAGGCGCCGACCGCGTCGCCGCGTTCGAGCCTGATGTACCAGCTGACGCTCACGCCGGCCAGGGCGGCCAGTTCTTCGCGGCGCAGCCCGGGAACCCGGCGACCGGTGCCGGCGGGGAGCCCGGCGTCCTGCGGCCGGATCTTCGCGCGGCGCGAGGCGAGGAACTCCCGCAGCTCGGTCTTGTTGTCCATGATTTCGACTCTAGGCGCGTCCCTCGGGCTGAGGGTGTCACTGCCAGTGACCCCATCAAGCGGCTCTGCCAGCCCGCACGATGGTGCTGTTCTCTGGGGTCATGACCACCGCACGGGCTTACACCGCAACTTCCGCCACCGACCCGCTCGTCCCCACCACCATCGAGCGCCGTCCGGTCGGCCCGCACGATGTCCTGATCGACATCGCCTACTCGGGCATCTGCCACTCCGACATCAGCACCGTCCGCGGCGACTGGGGCCCGATCTCCTACCCGCTGGTCCCCGGCCACGAGATCGTCGGCACCGTCGCACAGGTCGGCTCCGAGGTCTCCCGGCACCGGGTCGGCGACCGGGTCGGCGTCGGCTGCATGGTCAACTCCTGCCGCGAGTGCGTCAACTGCCTCGCCGGCCTGGAGAACTACTGCCTCAACGGCGCCACCTTCACCTACAACAGCATCGACCGCGACGGCACCCCCACCCAGGGCGGCTACGCCACCCAGGTCGTGGTCGTCGAGGACTTCGTGCTCAGCGTTCCCGAGAGCATCCCGTTCGAGGCCGCGGCCCCGCTGCTCTGCGCCGGCGTCACCACCTACTCGCCGCTCGCTCACTGGAAGGTCGGCCCGGGTTCGAAGGTCGCCGTCGTCGGCCTGGGCGGTCTCGGCCATCTGGCGGTCAAGTTCGCCCACGCGATGGGCGCCGCGGTGACCGTGCTGTCCCAGACGCTGGGCAAGAAGGATGACGGCCTGCGTCTCGGGGCCGACCACTACTACGCCACCAGCGACGCGAGCAATTTCACGACGCTGGCCAACACCTTCGACCTCATCGTGAACACGATCAGCGCGCCGATCGACGTGCAGGCGTACCTGTCGCTGCTCGCCCTCGACGGCACGCTGGTCAACCTCGGAGCACCGGCCCAGCCGCTGCCCGTCTCGGTCTTCGCCCTCATGGGCAACCGTCGCTCCTTCGCCGCGTCCTCGATCGGCAGCATCGCCGAGACCCAGCAGATGCTGAACTTCTGCGCCGAGCACGCCATCGCCCCCGAGATCGAACTCATCACGGCAGCCGACATCAACACCGCCTACGAGCGCGTCCTCACGTCCGACGTCCGCTACCGGTTCGTGATCGACGCGGCCACCCTCTGACATCCGAGCCCAGGCGATCCCCTTGAGAGGAAGGTGCTGTCATGATCGATGGAGAAATCGGGGAGCGGCTCGCGCTCGCGCAGACGGCATGGTTCACGTCCGTGCGGCCCGACCGTTCGCCGCACACGGTGCCCGTCTGGTTCGTGCACGACGAGGCCGGCCTCTGGGTAGCCAGCTCCCCATCGAGCCGCAAGATCGCCAACGTGCGACTGAACGACCAGGTGTCCCTCGCCGTCGACGGATCCGGTGGGGAGCCGTTGGTCGCGTTGGCCGGCGCTGACATCCTCGACGATGTGCCTGATCATCCGCGAGTTGTCGCGAACTTCGCCCGCAAGTACGGCGGCTTCGACATCACGACCGAGTCCTACTCCGGCCCCCTCGTGCTCCTGCGCCTCACCATCACCCGGTGGCTGCTCGAGGGTTCCGCTCAGTAACGTCGGCGCCTGCTCGATCACCGATGTCCGCAGCCTGACCGGATTTGCCGACAAGGGCGCGTCTCACGGCCTCACGCTGAGTTCATCGATGAGATCTCGATAGGTGGTGGCCGCCGGTTTCGGCCGGTAATCGGAGTCGAGGAGGCCGAGTTGGTAAAGGGGATGATCGTGGCTGGTGTTCGCGTCTCGTAACGCGAAGTGCTCGTATGTGGTGATGTTGAGTTCTTCGCTGTGGTCGTGAACGGTACGCACGACGGTTTCGAGAACCTCGGCCTGGCGCGAGTACGGCCGGTCGGCGCCAGTGCCCCAGCCGTGCTCGGTGATATGGATCGGCACTGATTCTTCGATGCCCGCCGCGGCGAGGCTCTGATGGCGGAAGAGGTTGATGACCCCTTCGATCGTCTCGGGAAGGCGTTCCCGGGGAATCGGCTGGAAGACGTCGGGGAAGAAGTCGAGGCCCGCGTAATCGAGGGCGGACCGGAATTCGTCACCGCCTCGACGGCCGAGGTCGGTCCAGAATTCCTGCGCCGGATCGAAGGCGATGGTGGAGTTGCAGCCCACCCGAACATCGAGCCCGAGCCGGTTTGCTTCGCGCTTCGCAGCGACGACACCGTCGACGAGCGCTTGTCGCGCGGCCGGGAAGCCGCCGTCCCCTCCGGGGCCGGCGTGGTCGGCTTCCTCGGTGATCTGCAGTGTGGCGAGGCATGCGGCGTGCCGGCGCACCTGCGCGCGGACGAAGTCCAGCCAGCCGCTGAGATCGAGACCGGGTTCACGGAAGCACAGCACCAGGTCGAGGCGCCGGCTACCGGTGGCGTACTGGGCGGGGTTCGGCGGGGCCTGCACGGCGCCCGGAGCCGTATCGCTGTAGTGGAGGTAGCCGCGGACGAGAAACGGGTGCTCACCGTGCAGGGCGTCGAGCGCGGCGCTGATGCGAGCGGGCTGTTCAGCGGGGCCGTCGGTGACTGATCCGTCTCCGCGCCGCTGAGGCCGCCGGGGTAGATGCCGAAGAGGAGGGCCATGGTCGCACCGTACGCTAAACTTGGAGTCACACCAAGTTTGGGGTGAAGCTATGATTCGAGGATGGGGTTACGAGACGAGAAGAAGCAGGCGACCCGGACCGCGATCGCTGACACCGCCTTGTCGCTCTTCCTCAGCCACGGCTTCGACCAGGTCACGGTCTCCGACATCGCGAAAGCGGCACACGTCTCGGTCAACACTGTCTTCAACTACTTCCCCACCAAGGAAGACCTGTTCTTCGACCGCCAGGCCGACGTGGTCCAACGACTCGCACGGGCACTCGACGACGGTGCTCCCGGCGCATCAGCGGTCGATGCGGTGCATCGATCCTTCCTTGCGGCGGTGAGCCGGAACGATCCCACCTTGGGGATCAGCAGCGACATGGTCGCTTTCTGGCGCGTAGTCGACAACAGCCCTGCGCTTCAGGCAAGGGCGCGCCTGCTCGCCGAACTGACCGAGGCCGCACTGGCCGTTAAGCTCGCGGAGATCAGCAGGACGCCCGCGGATTCATTGGTTCCGTACGCCACTGCCGCGGTGATCGCCGGCGTGGACCGGGCGCTGCACGCGGAGATTCGGCGCCGCATATCCCGCGGTGAAGAAGGCGATGCCGTACGCGCCGCGATCGTCGACGCCGCCGCAGGGGCTTTCGCGGCGGTGCGCGCCGGACTGGACACCTATCTCGAGACCGGCGGTGACAGCGAGAGCGCTGGGGAACCGAACCCGCAGACGGTCGACGAGTGACCTCCTGGCATCCTCACACACCACCGGTGGCAGCTACCTGGGTACCAAGCGGCTCGGCTGAGCGTCGGGACTGCCGTAGGTTCACAGGATGAAGACGATCGTGTTCAGCGGCGCCGGGGACAGCACGGTGCTCAGCCTGGTCGAGCGAGATCTTCCGGAGCCCGGCGACGGTCAGATCCGGGTACGGGTTCATCGCTCCGGAGTCAACCCGACGGACTGGAAACGACGCTCGGCCGGCGACCCGGGTTTCCCCGAGGTCACGCCGAACATGGACGGCGCCGGCGTGGTGGACGCGGTCGGTCCCGGGGTGCTGTCACACGCGGTCGGCGACCGGGTGTGGGTGATGCTCGCGGCGCACGGCAGCCCGTACGGGACCGCCGCCGAGCACACGATCGTCCCGGCTGCGCACGCCTTGCCGCTGCCCGAGGGGACCTCCTTCGACACCGGGGCGGCGCTGGGCGTCCCGGCGGTCACCGCGCATCGCGCCCTGACCGTCGCCGAGGGCGGGCCCAGCCGGCTCGAACCGGGCGCGCTCGACGGCCGTACCGTGTTGGTTGCCGGCGGAGCCGGCGCGGTCGGCCATGCCGCGATCCAGCTGGCGCGCTGGGCCGGGGCGAGCGTGGTGACCACGGTCAGCAGCGCGGAGAAGGCCGCACTGGCGCGGGCGGCCGGTGCGCACCACGTCGTCGACTACACGGGCGGCGAGCCGGCGGCCGAGATCCGCGCGGTGGCGCCGGACGGCGTGGACATCGTCGTGGAGGTGTCGGCGGCCCGCAACGCGCCGCTCAACCAGGCGGTCGCCGCGAACCACGCCACCATCGCGATCTATGCGAACAACGGCGGTGACACGGCGGCGTTCGACATCCGCCCGCACATGATGCTCAACACCCGGGTGCAGTTCCTGATCCTCTACACGGTCGGCGAGGCGGCGCTGCAGGCGGCGGCCGAGGACGTCGGGGCCGCGCTGCGGGACGGCGCGCTGCCGGTGGGGGAGGAGCACGGGCTGCCGCTGCACCACTTCCCGCTGGAACGCGCCGCCGACGCCCATGACGCGGTCGAGCGGGGCATCGTCGGCAAGGTGCTGATCACGGTCTGAGGTCAGCGCTTGCGGGCCACGGCGCCGTCGGCGTCGAGCCACTCGGTCACGGATTATCACGCGTCGCTGCCGCAGGCCGGCGGATAGGCTTGATCGCGAGCACAACCGCCCGGGAGTCGACACATGGCCCGTTTCACCGTCGTCCGCGATGTCCACGCGCCCGCCACCGCCGCCTGGCGTGTCCTGGTGGACTGGCCCCGGCACGGCGACTGGGTGCCGCTGACCGCGGTCCGGGTCACCACCGGGCGTCCGGACGGGGTGGGCGCCGCGTTCGTCGCCCGTACCGGGATGGGGCTTGTGGGTTTCGACGACCCGATGACCGTGGTCGGCTGGGAGGCGCCGGAGGGCGACGAGCCGGGGGATCGCCCCGGGCGCTGCGAGGTCGCCAAGTCCGGCCGGGTCGTGCACGGCGGGGCGGTGTTCACGGTGACACCGCTGGCCGGCGGGCGCTGCCGGGTCGCGTGGACCGAGGACGTGACGGTCTCACCGCGCCGGCTCACCCGGTACGCCGAGCCGCTCGTCGCGCTGGCCGGCCGGCTCGCCTTCACCGCCACGATGCGCGCCTTCGCCCGGGACGCGGAGGGTCATCGCTGAGGTAGGCTATCATCGCCGCATGGCGATGATGGATGACGGCTGTGCGCCGGCGGTGGCCCTGTTCCGTTCCCTGGCCGACGAGACCCGGCTGCGAATCGTCCGGCGGCTCGCCGCCGGGGAGGCCCGCGTCGTCGACCTGACCGGCGAGCTCGGTCTGGCGCAGTCCACGGTCTCCAAACACCTCGCCTGCCTGCGCGCCTGCGGGCTGGTGGACTATCGGGTCGAGGGCCGCCAGTCGTTCTACGCCCTGACCCGGCCCGAGCTGATGGACCTGCTCGCCGCCGCCGAGGGCGTGCTGGCGGCGACCGGGACCGCGGTGGCGCTCTGCCCGGTCTACGGCGCCGGCGCACACGACGGCCGGCCGGGAGTCAGCGGCTCGGGCGACGGCGCCGGCCGGACCGCGGCGGCTAGCCGATGAGCAGCCCGATCATCGCGGTCCTGTCGCCGCGGCGGCGTGCCCAGCTGAACCGGCGCAGCCTGCTCCTGGCCTACGCGACCGCCGGATACAACCTCCTCGAGGGCGTCGTCGCGATCGCCGCCGGCGCCGCGGCGTCCTCGGTGGCGCTGCTCGGGTTCGGCCTGGACTCGTTCGTCGAGGTGTCGTCCGCGCTGGTGGTGATCTGGCAGTTCCGGTCCCGGATGCCGGAAGCCCGCGAACGGCTCGCGCTGCGCCTGATCGCCGTCTCGTTCTTCGCCCTGGCAGCCTGGGTCACCATCGACGCCGTGCGCTCGCTGATCGCCGCCGAGCAGCCCGGCGCGGCACCCGTCGGGATCGCGATCGCCGCCACCTCGGTCGTCGTGATGCCGCTGCTGGTCTGGGCGAAACGCCGCACCGGCCGGGAACTCGGCTCGGCCACCGTGGTCGCCGACTCGATGCAGACCATGCTGTGCACCTACCTGTCCGCGATCGTGCTGGCCGGCCTGCTGCTCAACGCCACGCTCGGCTGGTGGTGGGCCGACCCGGTCGCGGCCCTGGTGATCGCCGCGGTCGCGGCGCGCGAGGGCGTGCAGGCCTGGCGCGGCGACCAGTGTGACGACTGCGCCATCCCCGCAGCCGGCGGCGCCGCGCCCGGCAGTTGCGCTCAGCCCGTGACCAGCAGCGGCGCGACTGACTGTTGCGCTCCACCCGTCACCGCCGCCGGCCCGGCCGGCTCCTAGTGTCGGCAGGCGCCCCGAACGGCGCATCCCGTCCCCTTGCGGCCGACGATCGCCAGTGATCCAGGTCACCGGTTCGCCCTGTCAGGAAAGCACGCCCCGTCTCGTTCAGGGTGCACGCGAACCAGACAGGAGCGAACCATGCCGCACCGCATCGTCGTGCTCGGCGCCGGGTACGCCGGCACCTACTCCGCCGGATATCTGGCCCGTCACCTCCACCCCGGCGACGTCGAGATCACCGTCGTCAACGCCGAGCCGGACTTCGTCGAACGCCTGCGCCTGCACCAGCTCGCCGCCGGGCAGGATCTGCGTCCCCGGCCGCTGACCGGGATGTTCTCCGGCACCGGCGTGCGTCTGCGCATCGGGCGGGTGACAGCGGTCGACGCCGAACGCCGGACGGTCACCCTCGGCGACGGCAGCGCCCTGACCTACGACACCCTTCTGTACGCGCTCGGCAGCACCGTCGCCGACCATGGCGTCCCGGGCGTCGCCGAGCACGCCCTCCACGTCACCGGGCGGGCGGCCGCGCTGACCCTGCGGGCCCGGCTGAACGAGCTCGGCACGGGTGGCTCGGTGCTGGTCGTCGGCGGAAACCTCACCGCGATCGAGACCGCCACCGAGATCGCCGAATCCCACCCCGATCTGCGGGTAACCCTCGCCACCAGCGGCGAACTCGGCGGCTGGCTGGGCCCGAAGGCACGCCCTCACCTGTTGCACGCCTTCGCCCGGCTCGGCATCACGATCCACGAGCACAGCACGATCGAGCGGGTCGAGCCGGGCGCGGCGATCACTGCCGGTGGCGGCGTGCTGACCTGTGACGCGACGGTGTGGGCGGCCGGGTTCGCGGTGCATCCGATCGCCGCCGCGAGCGGGCTCGAGGTGACCCCCGACGGCCGGATCACCGTCGACCGGCAGATGCGGTCGGTCTCGCATCCGGGCGTCTACGCCGCCGGTGACAGCGCCTTCGTCATCGGCGAGAACGGCCGCCCGTTGCCGATGTCCTGCGCGTCCGCGGGTTTCACCGGCATGCAGGCGACCGCCGCGATCGTCGGTGACCTGACCGGACGAAAGATCTCCAAAACCTCCCTGGTGTACGTCGGGAACCACATCAGCCTCGGCCGGAACGACGCGATCTTCCAGTTCGTCGACGGTGAGGTACGGGCGCGGTCAGGGGCCTTCCAGGGCCGGCTGGCGGCCCGCGTCAAGTCGGCTGTCCTGCGGGGAGCGGTGTGGAGCATCAGCCACCCGACGTTCGGCAGGCCCGGTCACCGGTACCGGCTGGCGGCCACTCATCAGCGCTCGGCGGACGTGGTGACTGCTTAGAGTCGTACCCATGGATGTGTCCGCCGTGGCCCGTTTCGAGGCCAGCCGCGACCGGCTGGCCTCGCTCGCCTACCGTCTGCTCGGGTCGGCCGCCGACGCCGAGGACACGGTTCAGGACGCGTTCCTGCGCTGGCAGGCCGCCGATCGGGACCGCGTCGAGGTGCCCGAGGCGTGGCTCACGAAGATCGTCACGAATCTCGCGCTCGACCGTCTCCGCTCCGCGGCGGCACGGCGGGAACGCGCGGCCGGCGACTGGCTGCCCGAGCCGCTGCTCGCCGGCGACCCGATGCTCGGCCCGGCCGACACCGCCGAGCAGCGTGAATCGGTCACGCTGGCGGTCCTGACGCTGATGGAACGGCTGTCGCCGGTGGAACGGGCGGTCTACGTCCTGCGGGAGGCCTTCGCGTACCGGCACGCCGAGATCGCCGAGATCATCGGCATCACCGAGGCCGCGAGCCAGCAGCACGCCCACCGCGCCCGGCGCCGGATCGCCGCGACCGGCAACGGCGCCGGCGTCGACCGGGCGTCCGCGCGGCGCGTCGTCGAGGCGTTCGTCGACGCGGCCGCCTCGGGCCGCACCGAACGGCTGGTGGCGCTGCTGACCGCCGACGCCACGGGCGTCTCCGACGGCGCCGGCGCGGGCCTGCCCGGCAAGCTGATCCGCCACGCCACCCCGGAACGGCTGGCCGCCGCGCTGCGTGCCGGCTTCAAACCGACCCCGGCCAAGCACAAACTGGTCGGCGGCACCCCGGCACTCCACGCCGCCGTGGTGAACGGCTGCCCGGCGGTCGTCGCCGCCCTGAACGACCAGGTCGTCGGGGTGGTCGTCCTGGAGATGCACAAGGACAAAATCGCGGGGGTACGGGCCATCGCCTCCCCGAGCCGGCTGGCCCGCCTGACCGCCCAGTGGCAGCAGCAGGACCACGACGCACCGCTGATCGCCGCCTGGTAGCGCCCGTCTGGATGGCCCGGCAGCTCCGTCCGGCGACCACGCTCTGCCGGACGTGGCGGTCGTCCGCGCCGACACTGTGGACCGGCTGGTCCGGCTGGTCCGGCTGGTCCGGCTGGTCCGGCCGGTCCGGCTGGTCCGGCTGGTCCGGCTGGTGCACAGTGTTGTTCGGGCGCCCGCCGGGCAGCACTGGGAGCCAGCTCGCCTCGGCCGGCTGGTCCACAGTGCTGCTGGGCGTCCGGTTTGTCCGCGCTGAGCGCCAGCCGGCATCGAGATTTCCAAGATCTGCGAGGCCGGGATCGCAGAACACAACCCATGGCGCGTCCGCGGCGCGCACCGGCTCCGGCTCGCCGGCCCGAATTCCATAAGCCGCTAAAACGGGCGCCATCCATACCTTTGAGTGTCGTGGGCAGGGTTGTCGCGGGACTATAGTCATGAGCGTGGAGTACAAGGCGCAGCAATTCATGGGGACCGCTGAGATCGGCGCCCGCCTCGGCGGGCTCACCCGGCAGCGGGTCTACCAGCTGACCAGTGAGCCCGATTTTCCCGCGCCCGTCGCCGACCTCGGTCAGGGCCGGATCTGGCTCACCGCGGACGTGGAGGTGTGGATCGCCGAGCACCGCAAACAGACCGAGCACCGCAAACAGGCCTAGCCCCGCAAACAGGCCGAGCCCCGCAAACAGAAGGACGCTACCCCAGGATCCGCAGCAGATTCGCCGTGGTGAAAGGCTTCTCCAGCATCGGCGCCGCGGCGTAGGAAGGCTCGGTGTCGAGCAGCGGCTCGGCGTAACCGGACATGTAGATCACCCGTACGCCGGGGATCAGCTCGGCGACCCGGGCGGCCAGCTCGCCGCCGTGCATGCGGGGCATGATCACGTCGGTGAGCAGCACGTCTATCTCGTCGCGGTGCTGTTCGGCGACGGCCAGGGCGCTGGGGCCGTCATGGGCGGTCAGCACGCGGAACCCGTGGTGGTCGAGGATCCGGGCGGTGGACTCGCGAATCTCGTCCTCGTCGTCGGCCAGCAGGATGACGCGCGGCCGGGGCACATCGGCGGAGGCCGCGGGGAAACCCCCGGCCGCAGAGCCGCCCGCAACGGAGCCGCCCGCAAGGGAGTCGCCCGCAGAGGAGCCGCCCGCAGAGGAGCCGTCCCCCGGGGAGCCGCCCGCAGGGGAGCCGCCGACCCCCACAGCGGCGGACTTCTCGTCAACGGCGGGCAGGAGCACGGTCATCGTGGTCCCTGCACCGGGAGCGGAGTCGATCGCGAGACAACCCCCGGCCTGCCCCACGATGCCGTGCACGGCGGCCAGCCCGAGACCCGTACCCGTACCTTTGGCCTTGGTGGTGAAGAACGGCTCGAAGGCGCGGGCGGAGGTCTCCACCGACATGCCCGCGCCCGTGTCCGCGACGCGTAACCGCAGGTAACGCCGCCCTTCTTCGGCGGCCGGCTGGAAGCTCGGGTCGGCCCGCGCGGGACGCAGATTGTCCGCGGTGATCCGCAGGCGCCCGCCGTCCGGCATCGCCTCGGCGGCGTTCGTGCAGAGGTTGACCAGGATCTGTTCGAGCTGGCCGGGGTCGAGCAGCACCGGCCACGTGTCCGGGGCGACGTCCAGATCGAGGTCGATCCGGTCGTCGGCGGTGGCGCGCAACGCGGGCCGCAGCTGCCGCAGGATCACGCCCGGTTCCAGGACGCGGGGACGGTTGAGGTCGCGGCGGCTGAACGTGAGCAGCTGCTGGGTCAGGGCGGCGCCGCGCTGCGCGGCCTGCTGGATACGGGTCAGGTCGTCGGCGACCGGCTGCCAGCGGTCCGGGTCGGCGCCGGCCAGCTCGTTCACCTCTTCGCCCAGCAGGTCGGCGTAGTTGGAGATGATCGCGAGCAGGTTGTTGAAGTCGTGTGCGACGCCGCCGGCGAGCTGGCCGAGCGACGCGAGCCGCTGGGCCCGTTCCCGTTCCGCCAGTACCCGGTCGGTGATGTCACGGCCCACCACGAGCAGCATGGTGTCGAACCGGGTCACCGTGTTCTCGGTCGGCACCCGGACACCGTCGGAGCGGATCGCCTCGGTGTAGATGACCATGCGTGGCTCGGCCGCGGCGAACACCTCGGCCACCATCCCGGCGACCCGCCCACGCTCCTCCTCGGGTATCAGCCGGGCGTACGGCTGACCGAGCAACTGGTCCCGCGGATAGCCGAGCAGCCGTTCGGTGCCCTGGTTGACCAGCACGATCAGGCCGTCGGGGGAGATGCCGGTGATCGCGTCCGGCACCGTCTCCAGCAGGGCGCGCAGACGCTCCTCGGCGCGGTGCAGCTCGGACAGGTCGCGGGTGGCGGCGACCAGCAGCGGCCCGCCGGGCTCGTCCTGCCAGCTCAGCCGGGTCTCGCCGGGCAGCACCGTGCCGTCCTTGCGCAGCATCCTGGTGCGCAGCGTCCGGGTCTCGTCGCGCAGCCGCGGATCGGTGAACAGGCGCTCGCGCAACTCGACCAGGTCGGCGCGGTCCTCCTCGGCGAACAGGGTGCGGGCGTGCCGGCCGATCAGTTCGTCCTGGTGGTAGCCGAGCAGCCGCTCGCAGGACGCGTTCGCGAACACGATCCGGCCGTCCCGGTCCACCCCGATGATCGGGTCCGGCGTGGCCTGGAGCACCGCCACCATCCGCGCCTCGGACCGGATCTCGTCGGTCAGCTCGTGGGCGACGCTGACCACGCCGCGTACCGACCCGTCGACGCCCTCGATCGGGGCGAACGACATCCGGACCGGGACCCGGGTGCCGTCCTTGCGCAGCCGCACGGTCCGGTGCTGGCCGGTGGGGGTGCCGCGGAGCGCCTTCTGGAAGACCTGCCAGTCGCGTTCGAAGACGTCGGTCGGGTACATCATGGTGACGGGCCGCCGCCGTACCTCGTCGCAGTGGTAGCCGTAGATCCGCTCGGCGGCCGGGTTCCAGGCGGTGATCCGGCCCTGCGCGTCGCAGCCGATGATGGCATCCGCGGCCGACCTCACCACCGACGACAACAACGCCTCGCCCCGCTTCATCACGACCTACCCCCGCTCGATCATGATGAGAGGCGGCCCGGCCGGGTGCCCGTCCTTCGCCGCAGCGCGGCCCGGACGGGCCAGAGGGTGCTCAGCCCGGCACCGCGGCGGCGACCGATCTCGCCCATTGCCGGGCCCGTTCCAGCTCACCGTCGATCAGTGGGCCGGTGGTGCCGCCGACCCGGAAGCTCTGCGCGGGCAGCACCACCCGGGCACCCAGGCCGTGCAGCTTGCGGGCCGCCTTGCGCGCGGCGGAACCGGTCAGCATCGGCTTGTTCACCTTGGTGTCGAAGGCCGCGACGGGCGCCCCGGCCGGCAGCGACAGGGCGTCCAGGTACTCCCGTACGCCGTACTCCTGCGCGCCGGTCCGCACCTCGCCCTGCCGGGCCGCGTCGGCGCGGGTGGCCGGGCGGCTGAGGCCGAAGGCGTGCGTGGGCGCCCCCACCACCAGCAGGTCCATCCCGGTCGCCGGCGGCCTTGAGTGGACGTCGGCGACCGTGACCTGGAACGTCTCGGCGAGGCCGTCGGCGACCGCCCGGGCGATCGTGGCGGTGTTACCGAACATCGATTCGTAGACGACGAGCGCGCGCATGACGGCTCACGCCTCGCGGACGATCAGAACCGGGCTTTCGGCGTGGTGCAGCAGCTGCAGCCCGGTGGATCCGAGCAGGGTCCCGACGACCACGCCGTGTCCCCGGCTGCCGACCACCACGAGCTGGGCGGTGTGCGAGACACCGGTCAGCACCGCCGCGGCCGTGTCGTGCGACATCAGCGCCTCGACCGGCACGTCCGGGTACTTCGCCCGCCACGGCGCCAGCCTCTCCAGGAAGCGCGCCCGTTCCGCCTCGTCCTGTTCCTCGGTCTGCAGCGCGGCCGCCGGCAGGTAGCCGGCGTACATCGGCGGGACCGGAGGGTACGCGCGGATCGCCACCAGGCTGCTGCCACGGTCGCGGGCTGCGGCGAACGCGCTCTCCAGCACCGTGTCGGCGCTCTCCGCGTCATCGACACCCACCACCACCGGCCCGGTGTACGGGTCCGGCCGGCCCCGCACCACGACCACCGGCGCGTGGGCGTGGGTGGCGACCCGCTGGCTGACCGAGCCGAGGCGCAGCTCGCTGAAACCGCCGGTGCCGCGGTGCCCGAGGACCATCAGCTCGCCCTCCTCGGACGCGATGATCAGCTGGGCGGCCGGGTTGCCGGTCCGGACATCGGTGACCACGGTGATCGCCGGGGCGGCGTTCTTGGCGTCCTCGGCTGCCCGGGCCACGATGCCGCCCGCGATCTCCTGCGCCAGCGCGTAGTGCTGGCCGCCGAAGTCGTACCGGGAGGCGTTCCACTCCCAGTCCAGGATGTGGAGCACCAGCAACGACCGGTTGCTGAGCTCGGCTTCACGCGCGGCCCACCGCACCGCCGCCCGGCTGGGCTCGGTGCCGTCGACTGCGACCACGATCATCGGGGTACGCATGGTGTCCTCCCTCGCCGTTCCTCCTTTCATCGTGATCGTGATCGATGAAGGCGGTCAGGGGGAGAGGTCCCGTCGCGGGGGGGCCGTCCGGCCCGGAAGGGCTACCCGGCCTGGGCCGCCTTCCAGCGGGTGATCTGGTCGAGGATGTCCCGCAGCGCCACGTCGACGATCTCGCCGGTCGCCACCCGCCGGCGCATGACGTCCTCCACGTGGGCGGCCAGCTCGATCTCGTCGTCGGTCTGCGTCCACGGCACGTCGGTCAGCACGTCGGTCTCCTGCCGCTCGCCGATGGTGACCGACAGGGCGGTCATGGTGCCGACCCGGTGCACCTGGATCAGCTGGGGGCCGACGAGCGGGTAGTACGCGAGCCACTCGTTCCCGGAGGGGTCGTCCGGCCGCTGACGCCAGCCCATCCGCTGGCCGGTGAGCACGTAGCGTCCCGTCGTGTCGTCCACGCCCCGACGCTAACGGCTGCGGTGGAGCCGGGGAGTGCGTTCGGCCGGAACCCGCATGAGCCGTGCCCGTGGTGGGCATCACCAGGCCATGCACACCGCTGACGGCCATGGACACTGACGGCCATGGATACCGCTGAGCCCGCGCCGGGCCGGACTCCGGCGAGCCCGGCTCAGCTGCCGGCGCCCGCCTGGTGGGCGACGTTGAAACGCACGGTCAAGGAGTTCGACGACGACGGGCTGGCCGACTGGGCCGCCGCGCTGACCTACTACGCCGTGCTCTCGGTCTTCCCCGGCCTGATCCTGCTGGCCTCGGTGCTCGGGCTGATCGGCCGCCCGGTCATCCAGCCGCTGATCGACAACCTCGGCCAGGTCGCGCCCGGCCCGGTCCGTGACATCCTCACCAGCAGCCTCGCCACCCTGGGTCAGGACCAGGGCAAGGCCGGCTGGCTGGCCGTCGTCGGCCTGGCCGGCGCGCTCTGGACCGCGTCCGGGTACGTCGGCGCCTTCATGCGCGCCTCCAACGTCATCTACGACGTCCCGGAGGGCCGGCCGCTCTGGAAGACGCTGCCGATCCGGATCGGGGTGACCCTGGTGGTGGGCGCCGCCTTGGCCGCGAGCACGCTGATCGTGGTCTTCACCGGGGAGGCCGCGGAGTGGGTGGGTCACCTGCTGGACCTGGACCGCACCGCGCTGACCGTCTGGGCGATCGTGAAGTGGCCGGTGCTGCTGATCCTGCTCGGCGGGATCCTGGACCTGCTGTTCTGGGCCGCGCCGAACGCCCGGCAGGCCGGCTTCCGGTGGATCACCCCCGGCGGCGTGCTGGCGGTGCTGGCCTGGATCGTCACCTCCGCCGGCTTCGGCGTCTACGCGGCCCACTTCGGCTCCTACGACAAGACCTACGGCACCCTCGGCGGCGTCGCGGTCTTCCTCGTCTGGCTCTGGATCTCCAACATCGCCGTCCTGCTCGGCGCCGAACTCGACGCGGAGCTGCATCGCAGCCGCGCGATCGCGGCCGGCCTGCCGCCGGACGAGGAGCCGTACGTCCCCCTCCGCGACACGAAGGCGCTCTGAGATGACCATGGACGGGAAATGATGGACAAGGACGAGGCGGAACAGATCGATCCGGTCCGGCCACCGGACCTGAACCAGGAGTCGAACCGCTCGGCGACCCGTCTGGAGCTCTTCTTCGATCTGGCGTTCGTGCTGTTCGTGGCCCGCTGCGCGGACATCCTGGCGAAGGACGAGACCTGGCACGGCGCGCTGATCTTCGCCGCCGTGCTGTCGATCGGCTGGTGGGCGTGGGCGAGCACCACCCTGTACGCCAACCGGTTCGACACCGACGACGCGGTGTTCCGTCTGCTCACCCTGGTCGCGATGGCCGGCGTGGTGGTGATGGCGGCGGCCGTGGACGCGATCGACGGCGCGGCCGGGCGGTGGTTCGCGATCGGGTACGTGCTGATCCGGCTGGCCCTGGTCGCCGGTTACCTGCGGGCCTGGCGGCACGTGCCGGAGGCCCGCTCGACCGCCCGGCTCTACCTGATCGGCCACGGTGTGGGCGCTGCGTTCTGGCTGGTCTCGCTCGCCGTGCCGGCGCCCGGCCGGTACTGGCTGTGGGGCGCCGGGGTCCTCGCCGACGTGGTGTGGCCGACCGCCGCCGCCCGGCTGAAGGACGCCGTCCCGCTGCACCTGGAACACCTGCCGGAACGCTTCGGCCTCTTCGTCATCCTGGTGCTCGGCGAGTCCGTCGCGGCCGTGGTGACCGGCCTGCACGACGCGGGCTGGGGCGCCGCGGTGCTGGTGACGGCGGCGTGCGCATTCGTGTCCGCGGCCGCGCTGTGGTGGGTCTACTTCGACCTGTCCGGCGGCGCGGCGAAACGGCGGCTCACCCGGGAGGGCGAGGTCACCAAGCATGGCGTGCACGACTTCTATGTATACGTCCACCTCCCGCTCGCCGTCTCGCTGGCCGCCGTGGCGGTCGGGCTGGAACACGCGGTGCTGCACGGCGCCGACGACCACCTGAGCGCCGGGACCCGCGGGGTGCTCGGCATCGCCACCGCCGGGTACCTTCTGAGCGCCGCCCTGATGCAGGCGCAACTGGGCCGGCGGGTCCGCGGCACGCTGCTCTGGCCGGGCGCCGGTGTGCCGCTGGCCCTGCTGATCGTCCTGCTCGACATGTCGCCTGTCGCGACGACCGGATGGCTGGCCGCGCTCCTGGTGGCGGGCGTGGTCACCGGCTTCCAGCTGCATCGCGCGGGCGAGGTCCGTACCGCGAAGGTGTGATCGGAAATTTTCTTCGGGTCGTCGTGTCCATCCCGGGCTGTCCCGCTCGTAGTGATGTCGTAAGCGGATTCGAGAGGGAGTTGACGATGAAGTACATGCTGCTGATCAACGCGGACGGGATCGACGAGCAGGGCGGCGCGGCCGGCTGCGAGCCGGCCGACTGGATGGCCTACGACAAGCAGGTCCGCGACGCCGGGATCCTGGTCGCCAGCGAGTCCCTGGCCGACCTGGTGACGGCCACGAGGGTGCGGGTCGCGGCGGACGGGACGCGCACGGTCACCGACGGGCCGTTCGCCGAGAGCCGTGAGGTGCTCGGCGGCTTCTACGTGATCGACGTGCCGGACCTGGACGCGGCGCTGGACTGGGCGGCCCGCTGCCCGGGGTCCCGGGACGGCTCGATCGTGGTCCGCCCGGTCGCGGACTTCGGATGATCACCGGTCCGATCAGTGCCGGCGCTCCTCCCGAGGGCCGATGAGCTCCGGTGACAGCGTGGAAGCCGTGTTCCGTGAGGAGCACGGCCGCCTCCTCGCCGCCCTGGCCCGCCGGTTCGGCGATCTCGACCTCGCCGAGGAGGTCACCTCGGAGGCGATCGAGGCGGCGCTGGTCCGCTGGCCGGTCGACGGGGTCCCGCCGAACCCGGGCGCCTGGCTGATGACCACCGCCCGGCGCAAGGCCGTCGACCGGCTGCGGCGCGACGCCGTGCTCGCCACCCGGCTGGCGGTGCTGCGGGTGGAGGCGGAACGGGCCGCGCCCCCGCCGGCCGGCGACGAGTTCCCGGACGAGCGGCTGCAGCTCTTCTTCACCTGCGCGCACCCGGCGCTCGCGGCGGAGGACCGGATCACGCTGACCCTGCGCTGCCTCGCCGGTCTCACCACACCCGAGGTGGCCCGCGCGTTCCTGGTGCCCACCGCGACGATGGCGAAGCGGATCACCCGTGCCAAACAGAGGATCCGGGACGCGCGGATCCCGTTCCGCGTCCCCGATCCCGACGAGCTCCCGGACCGGCTTCCGGTGGTCCTTCACGTCATCTACTCGATCTTCACCGAGGGGTACGCGGCGAAGCGCGCCGACCTCGCCGACGAGGCGATCCGTCTGGCTCGTATCCTGCGCCGCCTGGCGCCGGCCGAACCGGAGGCGACAGGTCTGCTGGCGTTGCTGCTGCTGGTGCACGCCCGGCGGACCCCGGCGGCCGTGCCCCTCGCCGAGCAGGACCGCGGCACCTGGGACCGGGACCTGATCGCGGAGGGCGCGGCGCTCGTCGTGGAGGCGCTGACCGGGGGGCCGCCCAGGTTCTACGCCGTGCAGGCCGCGATCGCCGCCCTGCACGACGAGGCCCCGGACCTGGAGAGCACCGACTGGCCGCAGATCGTCGCCCTCTACGACGTGCTGATGGCGATCGCGCCGTCCCCGGTGGTGGCGCTCAACCGGGCCGCCGCGGTGGCCATGCGCGACGGTCCGGCGGCCGGCCTCGCCCTGCTCGACGAGCTGGCGGACGAGCCTCTGCTGCGCGGCTATCACCCGTACCCCGCAAGCCGTGCCGATCTTCTGGACCGGCTGGGACGGCGCGGCGAAGCCGTGGCGGCCTATCGTGACGCGCTCCGCCTGGCCGGCACCGACGCCGAGCGCGCGTTCCTGACCCGCCGGATCACCGCGATCGAGGAGGCCGGCTGACCCGGATCCCGTGCGGTGGCAGGGCTGCCGTTCCCGCGAAGGAACGGCAGCCCGTCCGTCACCCGTGGTGTTTCTGCTGGCAGGGGACGCAGAACCGGGCGTGCGGCAGGACCTCCAGCCGCTCCTCGGGGATCGTCGTCTCGCACCGCTGGCACAGGCCGTAGGTGCCGTCGGCGATCCGTCGCAGCGCGCCGCTGATCTGCTCCAGGCTCTGCCGGGTGGCGGCGAGCAGCGCGGCCCGGTCGTGCGCCTGCGCGGGGTCGCCGGTGTCGGCGTTGATCTCGGTTAGTTCCTTGAGCCGCGCGGTCTGTACCGCGAAATCCTCGCTCAGTGATGCTCGGATGGTGCTGTCGATGGTCATGGCGGACGCTCCTGATCGGAAAAAGGCCGGAAAACAAAAAAGGGCCGAAGCTGTGCGCTTCGCCCTGGCGGTGATCGAGGATGTGCCTCCGCCGGTGGGCCGCGACCGGTGGGCGCGGGGCTCGGCAGGCCCTGGGCAGCACGAGCAGCCGTCACCACGGTGACGGCGAGCGAGTGCGAGCTCACGACCAGCATCCGGACACCATAGCCAATGCGAAACGGGTGCATCCACCGGCGGTGGCCGGAGCGAAGGAACGGGCGTACCGAATCCACGAGAAAAGCTCAGGAGATCCGATGCGCACTCTGCTTCTCGGCCGCGCGGCTGCTGTCGGTGCGGTAAGCATGCTGGCCCTCGGCACGGTCGGGGCGATGTCCGCCTCCCCGGCGTACGCCAGGGCGAACTCCGACGTCACCGTCGTGCACGGCATCCCGGGCCAGCCGGTGGACGTCTACGTCAACGGCGAGAAGACCATCCCGGACTTCCAGCCGGGCAAGGTGGCCGGGCCGCTGAGCCTGCCGGCCGGCCAGTACGACATCGCGCTCACCAAGCCCGGCGACGCGATCGGCGACGCGCTGCTGACCCTCGACGACGCCGAGGTGCCCGGCGACGCGAACGTCAGCCTCGTCGCCCACCTCACCGAGGACGGCAAGCCGGCGCTGACGCCGTTCGTCAACGACACCTCGAAGGTCGGCGCCGGCAAGGCCCGGCTGATCGTCCGGCACGCCGCCGCGGCGCCCGCGGTGGACGTGCGCGCCGGGGGACAGCCGGTCTTCGAGGACGTGACGAACGGCAAGGAGGGCAAGGCGGACGTCGACGCCGGAACCGTCTCGGCCGACGTGGTGCTGGCCGGCACGGACACCCGGGTCCTCGGCCCGGCCGACCTGAACCTCAAGGAGGGCACCGCGACCGTCGTCTACGCGGTCGGATCGGCCGACGACAAGACCCTCGACATCGTCTCCCAGACGATCTCCGGCCTGCACTCCGCTCCCGGTGGTGTGCCCAGCGGCGACGGCGGTCTCGCCGGCACCCCCAACACCCTTCCCTGGTACGGGGTGGGCGCCGCCGGCATCCTGCTGGCCCTGCTCGGCGCCGTCCGGCTGGCGACCGCCCGTCGATGAGCATCACCCCTGGTGACGGCACGTCCCGGCGCTGGCCGGGGCGTGCCCTGCTCCTGCTGGTGGCCGGGCTGGTCGTCGCGGTCACGGCCGGGGTGGTGCTGTGGTGGTCACGGCCGGCGGCGGACTTCGGCGCCCCGGCGGTGACCGCGCTCGTCTCGTCGTCCCCGGTGCCCGGCTCTGCGGGGTCCTCGGACTCGCCGGGCTCGTCCGGCCGTGTGGTCGCCGAGCGGGTGCCGATCGTGGACGGTGGGCTGCCCGAGGCCGGGGACGCCGACGCGCCGGTCCGGCTGCGGATCCCCGCGCTCGGCCTCGACGCGGACGTCGACGCGGTCGGCCTCGACGAGTCCACCGGGGACTTCGCCGTCCCGCCGAGTGTCGACCGGGTCGGCTGGTACCGGTACGGACCCGGCTTCTCCGCGGACACCGGCTCGATCGTCGTGGCCGGGCACGTGGACAGCGCCGCCGAGGGCGAGGGCGCGTTCTTCCGGCTCGGCGCCCTGAAATCCGGCGACCGGGTGACCCTGGTCGGGCCGGGCGGACGGGACCGCACGTTCGAGGTGGTCGCGCGCGAGCGCTACCGCAAGACGGCGATCCCGCTGCCGAAGTATTTCGCCCGCGAGGGTGAGGCGCGGCTCACGCTGATCACCTGCGGCGGGCCGTTCGACGAGAAGACCGGCCACTACCGCGACAACGTGGTGATCACCGCTGCCGCGGCGTGACGGCGCTTCTTACTGGCGCGCGAGCGCCGCGTCGATGGCGGTGATCACCTCGGGGGCGTCCGGGGCGGTCTGCGGGGCGAACCGGGCGACGACCGTGCCGTCCGGGCCGACCAGGAACTTCTCGAAGTTCCACCGGACGTCACCGGTATAGCCCTCGGCGTCCGGCTCGGCGGTCAGCGCCTGGTAGAGCGGGTGCCGCCCGTCGCCGTTGACCTCCACCTTCTCGGTCAGCGGGAACGTCACGCCGTAGGTCGCGCTGCAGAACTCGGCGATCTCGTCGGCGGTGCCCGGCTCCTGCCCGGCGAACTGGTTGCACGGCACGCCGAGCACGGTGAAGCCCCGATCGGCGTACCGTTTCTGCAGCTCCTCGAGCGTCTCGTACTGCGGGGTCATCCCGCAGCGGGAGGCCACGTTGACGATGAGTGTGGCCGTGCCCCGGAACTGCCCGAGGTCCAGCGGCTCGCCGCGCAGGCCGGCGATCTCCACGTCATAGATGGTCGACACGCGGTTCTCCTCCAGGGGTGCAGACTGATCTACCGAGCCAGACTAGCGGGCGGCCCGTCGCCGGCCCACCGGACGGGAGAGTCACATGCCCCATCTGATCCGCGTCGACCTGGGCGAGGTGGACTACGACACCGCCGTACGGGAGATGGCGGGCTGGGCCGACGAGCGTCGTGCCGGAGTCGCGCCCGACCGGCTGTTCCTGCTCAGTCACCCGCCGGTGATCACGTACGGCCGCCGCACCCCGCCCGGCGACCTGCCCGCTGATCTGTCGGCCATCCCCGCCGTGATGGTCGATCGCGGCGGCAACGCCACCTATCACGGTCCCGGTCAGCTGGTCGGCTACCTGGTGATGGATCTGCGCCGGTGGGGACCGGTCGACGTCGTACGGTGGCTGGAACTGGGTTTGATCGATGCCCTCGAATCTCTGGGATTCGCGGCCCACCGCCGTGACACCCCACCCGGGTCGCCGAGCCTGGTGGGCGTCTGGACGCCCGGCGACCGCAAGGTGGCCTCGATCGGCATGCGCATCCGGGGCGGCGTGACCACCCACGGGTTCGCGCTGAACATCAGCACCGATCTGGCCGTCTTCGAGAGGTTCGTCGCCTGCAGCCTGGACGACGTGGCGATGACCTCGCTGCATGAACTGGCCGCTGAGCAGGGGGTCAGGCCGCCGTCGGACGCCGAGGTGCGGGACGCCGTGGCCACCGGTCTGAGCGCCGCGCTCGTGGCCGGCTGATCGTCGCGCTCGTGACCGGTTGATCAGAAGGGGGCGGGACCACTGCCCGCGAGCGACACCAGGATCTGCGTGGCCAGCAGTTTGCGAACGCCGGTGACGGAGACCGGGCCGACCTGGTCGTACGGCAGCTCCAGGGAGAGGCCGGTGCCGGAATTGCGCATCTCCTCGGTGTTCTGGTCCGGGCGGAAGGTGCCGCCCCAGCTCTCGGCTCCGGCACGGTAGTTGGTGCTGAGCGAGGCCATGCCGGACACCCGTGTGCCGTCGGCCAGAGTGAGCCGGGCCGGACCGGAGTAAGTCGTCATGGTGAGTAACGGTAGCCGGAGCGCCCCGCGAGACCACAATCGGAACCGGTGGCTCACGTTTCACAAGCCGGGGCATGGCGCGTGCGGGCCGCCGCCGGCCGGACGCCGATCCAGCCGTGCTGATGATCCGGGAAACCGCCGGCATGCTCTTTCTCAATATCACTCATCGGTGCATCAGATGATCGGTTATGGCTTTTGCCCGCATGGCTGGAACGTTACCTTCTGCTCCAGCGGAAATGCGGGTTAGGGTGCCTCCAATGACAGTAAATAATTGGATATCGTCAATGCAAAAGGTCCTGCCGGTCGTTGTCGAAGCCGCCATTGCCGGAGTGATCACAGTGGGGATGAGCCTGGCGGCCAACCTGGTCACTGACGGCCGCTCGCTCTGGTGGGCGCTGGTGTTGATCGCTCTCCTGTCCTGCGCCGTGGCTGTGGACACCCTGGAGCGTTTGCGGAAACGACGTGCGGAGGATCCGGATGTGCCGATGATCCCGCGCAGCCGGAGCGCGGCGACCGGCAAGCACATCGCTCTGGGCATCGCCCTGCTGACCTTGCTCGGCTCGTTCGCCCTGGTGGTCGGACGGCTGGTCAGCACCGACGCTTCCTGCCGGGTGGAGGAGCTCCGGAATTACCGGGAACTTCCCTACAACTGTGACATCGCCTGGTCGCGGACGGATCCGGCCGAACGGCGAGTGCCGCTCTATCGATGGCCGAAACCGGGACCCGTGGCGCTGGACGTCCTGGACGCCGACGACAGTGGCAGCGACCAGTTCTTCGCCTGCCAGATCGAATCACCGGACGTCAGTGACGGATATGGTTTCTCGGGCGGTTCGCGGTACTGGGCACTCGCGCCCGGGGACGATGCGGACCTCTGGGGCTGGATGCCTCAGGTGTTCTTCGAACACGGCGCGAACGGAGACCGGGAGCCGAATCTTCCCGAGTGCAGCGAGGAACAAAAGGCCAAGGCGGGTACGACGTTCGTGGCCTGACTCGGCCCGGGAACGGGTGAGGGGCTACCGTTCATCGGGTGTTCGCGCGGTCGCTGGGGGAGCTTGAGCGGCGGGTGGTGGGCTGCCGGCTGTGCCCGCGGCTGGTCGCGCACCGGGAGCACGCGGCGGCGCATCCCCGGCCCGCCTTCGCCGGGCAGGACTACTGGGCGCGGCCGGTGCCCGGTTTCGGGGATCCCGGGGCGGGGGTCTACCTGCTCGGCCTGGCCACGTCCGCGCACGGCGGGAACCGGACCGGGCGGGCGTTCACCGGCAACGCCACCGCGGACTGGCTGGTCGCCGCGATGCACCGGGCCGGCCTGGCGAACCAGCCGACCTCGGAGCATCGGGATGACGGGCTGCGGCTGCACGGGGCGTGGATGGCGTCGGCGGTGCGGTGCGCGCCGCCGCACGACCGGCCGACGAGCGACGAGCGCCGTGCCTGCGCCCGCTATCTGGACGCGGAGCTGGAGCTGCTCACCGGCGTACGCGTGATCGTGTGTCTTGGTGCTCTGGCCTGGAACGCCGCCGCGGCCTGGGCCGGGCTGCGGCCCCGGCCACCGTTCGGTCACGGCCGTGAGCAGTCCGTGAGCTCGGGGCGGCTCCTGCTGGGGTGCTATCACCCCAGCCCGCAGAACACCCGGACCGGCCTGCTGACCGAGCCCATGCTCGACGACGTGCTGCGCCGCGCCACCGCCCTCGCCGCCCTGCCGGCCTCTTGACCCTCGACCTGGTCGAGGCCCCAGCCTGTGCGGGACAGAGATCACCCGTACGACCGGAGGGACCACCGTGTCCGAAGCATCGACCGTCCACGAGGACACCGTCATGGCTGCCATCGGCGCGGCCGTCGAGCAGGGCCGGGCGGGAGACCGTGCCGAGGCGAGAGACTCCCTCACCAGGCTGTGGGAGAGCGTCGGCGAGAACGGTGACGCGCTGCACCGGTGCAGCATCGCGCACTACCTCGCCGACCTGCAGGACACGGTGGCGGACGAGCTGGCGTGGGATCAGCGCGCCCTCGCCGCGGTGACCGATCTCGACGACGAGCGGGCCCGCCGGTTCGACGAATCCCTGCAGGTCCGGGCGTTCCTGCCGTCGCTGCATCTGAACCTGGCCGACGCGTACCGGCGTGCCGGGCGGCCCGACGAGGCCCGGCACCACCTCGCGGCGGCGGCCGTGGGTCTGGATCTGCTTCCCGACGACGAATACGGATCCATGATCCGGACCGGCGTCACCAGGGTGTCCGAAGCGGTGGCCGCCGCATCCCAGGAACCGCTGAGTGCATGATGGGGGTGTGCGGATCGAGGATGTGACGGCGGAGACCGTGCGGCCGGTGCTCCGGTCGCTGCTGGTGCAGCGCTGGGTGGACCTGAGCTTCCTGCACTGGGCGGTCGACCCGGCGCTCGTCGCGCCGCTGCTGCCGGCCGGCACGGTCCCGGACACGCTCGACGGGGTGACCTATGTCGGGCTGATCGGTTTCCGGATGGTCGGGCTCGGCTTCCTGCGCGGCCCCGGCGTGCCCTACCTGGGCACCTTCTGCGAGACGAATGTCCGGCTCTACAGCGTCGACGGCCGGGGCCGGCGTGCCGTGGTGTTCCTGTCCCTGGACGCGGAACGGCTTCTGCCGGTGCTCACGGCACGGGCGACGCTGCGCCTGCCGTACATGTGGTCGCGGATGCGCCTGACCCGCCGCGGTGACGTGCTGGACTACACGAGCCGGCGCCGCTGGCCGGCGAGACCGGAGGCCGTCAACCGGATGACGGTCCGGGTCGGCGCGCCGATCGCGGAGCCCACCGCGCTGGAGCACTTCGTCACGGCCCGCTGGGGTCTGCACACCCGCGCCTGGGGCCGGTCGCTGCACCTGCCGAACGAGCATCCGCGCTGGCCGCTGCACCGCGCCGAGCTGCTCACCCTGGACGACACCCTGATCACCGCGGCGGGCCTGCCGGCGCCGGCAGGCCCGCCGGACAGCGTCCTGTACTCACCGGGTGTCCCGGTCACCTTCGGCGCACCCGACGTGCTGCGCCCCTGACCACCGCTCTGGGCAGTTTCGGTCATCCGGGGAAGTGGTACATATGCCGCATGCTTGATCATTCCAAGGCCCCGCTGCTGGACGCCCTCGCCGACTACCACCGGCAGGACCGGTACGGGTTCACGCCTCCGGGGCACCGCCAGGGGCGTGGCGCGGATCCCCGGGCCCGGGCCGTGCTGGGGGAGCAGACGTACCGGTCGGACGTGCTGGCCGCCAGCGGCCTCGACGACCGGGCGTCGTCGCACGGGTACCTCGCCGAGGCGGAGCGGCTGATGGCCGACGCGGTCGGCTCGGACCAGGCGTTCTTCTCCACCGCGGGCAGCTCGCTGTCGGTCAAGGCGGCGATGCTCGCGGTTGCCGGGGACCGCGGTGAGCTCCTGATCGGCCGGGACGCGCACAAGTCCGTGGTCGCCGGGCTGGTCTTCACCGGGGTGGAGCCGCGCTGGGTCGACGTGCGCTACGACGACGAGCTGCGCCTGGCCCACCCGCCGTCGCCGGAGCAACTGGAGCAGGCGTGGCAGCGGCACCCGACCGCGGCCGGCGCGCTGATCGTCAGCCCCACCCCGTACGGGACGTGCGCCGACATCGCCGCGCTCGCCGACATCTGCCACCGGCGCGGGAAGCCGCTGATCGTCGACGAGGCGTGGGGCGCCCACCTGCCGTTCCACGAAGACCTGCCGACCTGGGCGATGGACGCCGGGGCGGACATCTGCGTGGTCAGCGTGCACAAGATGGGCGCCGGTTTCGAGCAGGGTTCGGTGCTGCACTCGCAGGGCGACCTGGTCGACCCGGCGCACCTGGCCGCCTGCGCCGATCTGCTGATGACCACCAGCCCCAACGTGATCGTCTACGCGGCCCTCGACGGCTGGCGGCGGCAGATGGTCCAGGACGGTCACCGGCTGCTGTCGGACGCGATAGCGCTGTCCCGCGGGCTGCGGGCGGACATCGCCGGGCTGCCCGGCCTGCGGGTGCTCGAGGACCGGCTGATCGCGGTCGAGGCCAGCCACGACCTGGACCCGCTGCAGATCCTCGTCGACGTCGGTGAGCTGGGCGTCAACGGTTACCAGGCCGCCGACTGGCTCCGCGAGCACCGGCGCATCGACGTGGGCATGTCCGACCATCGCCGGATCCTCGCCACCATGTCGATGGCCGACGACGCCGGCACCGCCGCCCGGCTGATCGAGGGGCTGCGCGGCCTGGTCACGGCCGCGCCCGGGCTGCCGGCGGCGTCCACCGTGGAGCTTCCGCCGCCGGCCCAGTTCGACCAGGAGCCGGTGATCTCCCCGCGCGAGGCGTTCTTCGGCCGCACCGAGACCGTCAAGGTGGACGAGGCGGCCGGGCGGATCTGCGCCGAGCAGATCACCCCGTACCCACCGGGAATTCCCGCTCTTCTCCCCGGCGAGCGGATCACCGAGGAGATGCTGGACTACCTGCGGTCCGGGCTCGCCGCCGGCATGGTCCTTCCGGACCCCACCGACAAGACCTTGGAGACGGTACGGGTCGTCAGCGAGCTCAGTCCGTCGGATGCGCGCCGATCTCCGTCTCGCTGACCCGGTTCGGTTCCAGGACGCGGTGCAGGAATTCCCTGGTCCGCGCCTCGCGGGGCTGGCCGAAAACCTCCGCCGGCCGGCCCTGCTCGACGATCAGGCCACCGTCCATGAAGACCACCCGGGAGGCGACCTCGCGGGCGAACGCCATCTCGTGCGTGACCACCAGCATGGTCATGCCCTCGGCGGCCAGCCCCCGCATCACCGCGAGCACCTCGCCGACCAGCTCCGGATCGAGCGCGCTGGTCGGCTCGTCGAAGAGCATCAGCTGCGGGTCCATCGCCAGCGCACGGGCGATCGCCGCGCGCTGCTGCTGCCCCCCGGACAACTGCGCGGGGTACGCGTCAGCCTTGTCCACCAGCCCGACCCGTTCCAGATTCGTGGTGGCGATCCGATCCGCCTCGGCCCGGCTGCGCTTGAGCACCCGGCGCTGGGCGATCGTCACGTTCTCCCGGACGGTCAGGTGCCCGAACAGGTTGAACTGCTGGAAGACCATGCCGATGCCCCGGCGTACGGCGTCGATGTCGCAGTCCGGGTCGGTGACCTCGACGCCGGCCACCCGGATCGACCCGGAGGTCGGCTCCTCCAGCAGGTTCACGCAGCGCAGCAGCGTGGACTTGCCGGAGCCGGACGGGCCGATCACGCAGACCACCTCGCCCGGCTCCACCGACAGGTCGATGCCGCGCAGCACCTCCAGGCTGCCGAACGACTTGTGCAACCGGCCGATCTCGATCGTGGACATGCCTGTCACCTCTCCCTCGCGGCGCGGCGCTCCAGCGCGCGGACCACCTGCGACAGCGGCAGCGTGATCAGCAGGTAGAGCAGTCCGGCCACGACCAGGGGCGTCGGGTTGACCCGGGTGTTGAGTGTGTCACCGGCGAACTTGGTCAGCTCGATCGTCGCCGGGGTGACGCCGAGGACGTACACCAGGGAAGTGTCCTTCGTCAGCAGGATGATCTCGTTCGTCAGCGGGGGGATCACGATGCGGAACGCCTGCGGGAGCACAATCGAGACCATCGCGCGGGTGTGCGACATGCCGAGCGTCCGCGCCGCCTCCAGCTGGCCTTTCGGCACCGCCTGGATGCCGGCCCGGATCGTCTCCGCCATGTAGGCGGCGGCGGTCAGCCCGAGCCCCACCGTGACCGAGCCGTAGACGCCGCCGGGGATCTCCCGGTCCGGGAAGGCCAGCGGCACGCCGTACCCGACCATGAAGAGCACCAGCAGAGCCGGCAGACCCCGGAACAGTTCGATGTACGCGGTGGCGGCCCACCGGTACGGCAGGATCGATGACAGCCGCATGAGCGCGAGGATCAGCCCGACCGTGAGGCCGAACACGAACGCCAGCAGCGTGTAGATGATCGTGTTGCGCAGCGCGACGGTGATCGCCTCGGGGAACATGCCGCGCGCGATGTCCCCGCGGAAAAAGGCGTCGGACAGCCGGCCCCAGTCCGCGGAGGCGACCACCGCGACGATGACCAGCACGAAGACGACGTAGCCGGCGACGCGGACGATCCGCTGCCGCCGGCGGCGACTGAGTTTCATTGTCGTCGGGCTCAGCTTCATTTGTCGTCGGGCTCAGCTGGCCGGCTTCTCACCGATCCACTCGGCATAGAGCTTGTCGTACGTCCCGTCCGTGCGGGCCGCCGCGATCGCCGCGTTCACCTCGGCGAGCAGCTTCGCGTTGCCCTTCTTCACGGCGAACCCGTACTGCTCGCCGGTGTCGAAACCGGTCGCGACCTCGACCTTGCCGGGGTTCGCCTTGATGTACTCGTTCCAGACCGGCAGGTCGTTGACGGCCGCCTCGACCTGATTCGTCACGAGCGCCTGCTGCAGAGCGGCGAGATCACGGTACGAGACCACCTCGATCTTCAGGCCCTTCTCCTTGACCTGCGCGTTGATGTACTCCTCGCCGGTGGTGCCGCCCTGCACGCCGAGGCGCTTGCCGACCAGCTCGTCGAGGGTCGCGACCTTCTTGCCGGTGACCACGGCGAGCGCCTGGGTGGCGTCGAAGTACGGCTCGGAGAAGTCGAGCACCTGCTTGCGCTCATCGGTGATCGTCATGCCGGCCGCCGCCACGTCACACTTGCCGGAATTCAGGTCGGCGCCGGATTTGATCCCCTCGAACGGGGTGTCCACGATCTCCTGGGTCACGTTCAGCTTCGCGGCGACCAGGTCGATCAGCGCCACGTCGAAGCCCACCACCTTGCCGGAGTCGTCCTTCGACTGGAACGGCGCGTACGGCAGGTGGGTGCACGTGGTGAGCGCGCCGGCCTTGATCAGGGGCACGCCGCTGTCGCTGGTGCCGCCGGTGTCCTCCTTGGCGCATCCGGCGGCGCCGACCGCCAGCAGCACGGCAGCCGCCAGGGTCGTCGCCGTCCGGGCATGGTGCAGCTTGGTCATGATGCTCTCCCCGGTTCCCGACTCGTGGTCGCATTTCGGTCAACACAGCTTAAGTCATGTTGATCGATTTCCGATCACTGCGGTAGGTGAAGTATGCCGGGGGTGTCAGGGGAGTGAGCGGAGGAACTGGTCGGGGCCCTGGAGGAGGGGGCAGCTCACCGCAGAGTGGCAGGACTCCCAGAGGGAGGCGTGGGCGGAGCCGAGGGGGTGCTGGACGGCGATCTGCTCGCCGTCGTAGACGACGACGAAGCCGGAAGATGGGTCGCCGATCGTGAACGGGCGGTTGGTGGGTTGCTGGGGCCGGTGGGGGATGGGGCGGGTGTTGTTGATGACCGCCGGCCGGGTCGTGGATGGGTTGTTGTTCGCCGGCTTGATGTTGACGGGCCTCGTGTTGACCGGTTTGACATTGACTGGCTTGGCCTTGACTGGCTTGGCCTTGACTGGTTTGGGCTTGACGGGCTTGGGCTTGATGTTGATTTGCTTGATGTTGACTGGCTGGGGTTTCGTGTTGACCGGCTTGACGTTGACCGGCTTCGGCTTGACGGGATCAACGTTGCCTTGCGTCGTGTTGACTGGCTTGGGTTTCGTGTTGACCGGCTCAACATTGACCGGCCGGGGCTTGACCGGCTCGGGCTTGACCGGCTCAGCCTTGACCGGCTCAACGTTGCCTTGCGTCGAGTTGACCGCATCACCCGCAGCGGACTGTGCCGGATACGGCTGCGTCCCGGTGGGCCGCGTGTCGACGGCTCCACTGGCGTCCGCCGGCGACGACTGATCCACGGCAGGCGACTGCCCGGCAGCGGACGGCTGCCCGACGCCCGGCACTTGACCCACACCGGGCGTCTGATCCCCACCGGGCATCTGGCTGGCGGACGGCCCCACCACCCCGGGCTGACCACTCGGCGACGCCGACCCCGGCGGCGCCGGCTCACCACTGACACCCGCGGACGGCCCGACCGATCCACCCGCACCCGGATCAGCCGGCACCGCCGACCCCTGCGGCCCGAGAATCCGCAGCACGTAGGCATCCGCGTCAGCGTCAGCACTGGGGCCGGGCTCGGGACCGTCAGCCAGTGCCAGCAGCGACGGCGGCAGTGCCGTGACGACGGTGATCCCCGCGACGGCGACGATCCTGCGCATCCGGTCGACCTCCTCAAGCTAGGGACGAATCCCTCCGAGGCTAACGCCGTAACCGACATAACGGTCATAACTCGCATTACTCCCGCGCGCCGTCACCCCTCCCCGGCGCTGTGTGCGTGGCCGCGTTCATTCAGCTCCGTACACTCGATCGGGTGAGCATCGGCAAGGGCGACATCGCGCCCGACTTCGAACTTCCCGACCAGGACGGCACCCCGCGACGACTGACCGACCTCCTGGCCGACGGCCCCGTCGTCCTCTTCTTCTACCCCGGCGCGATGACGAAAGGGTGCACCGCCGAGGCGTGCCACTTCCGTGACCTCGCCGCGGAGTACCAGGCGGCCGGCGTGCAGCGGGTCGGCATCAGCAAGGACCCGGTGGAGAAGCAGAAGCGTTTCGCGGACGCCTACACCTTCGACTATCCGCTGCTGTCCGATCCGGATTCCGAAACCATCGCGGCGTACGGGGTGAAGCGCAAGCTCAGCCTCGGCCCGCTGAGCACGAAGCGGATGACGTTCGTGATCGGCGCGGACCGCACGATCCTGGGCGTGATCCACAGCGAGCTGGACATGAACCAGCACGCCGCCCAGGCGCTGACCGTGGCGGCCGCCGCCACGGCCTGACGTTGGGCTTTAGGGCGAAAAGCCCGATATAAGGCCTGATATTTCCTACTGTGATGGGCATGGTCAGGTCCATCCCGCGGCGGTGCGGCGCCGGGTTGCTGTCTCTCGTCGTCATGGGCCTGGTGGCCGTCGTCTGCCCGGCGCCCGCCGCGGCGGTCGTCGTCGATGGCGACATCTCGGATGTCGCCATCTATCACCGTGCGTCCAACGGGCTGACCACGCGCGTCTCCCCGGACGGATCGTCCGCCGTCATCGGCAACGTCGCGGCGGGCCTGGACGGCAGCGCCGGTATCGCGGTCGACGACGACGGCACCGTCTACGTGACGAACCAGTACACCAGCAAGATCTACAAGATTCCGCCGGGCGGCGTCGCCACCCAGGTGCCGTTCACCACGCCTCTGTCGAGTCCCACCGACGTCGCCGTGGACGGTTCCGGCGCGCTGTACACGACCACCGCCTCCTTCGGCGGAGTGGTGCGGCGGGCGGCGGGCGGCGCGGAGACCTCCTTCGACTTCACCGGCACCTGGTCGACCGGCGCCATGGTCGTCGACGACCAGGGCAGCATGTACATGCTGGACAGCATGCAGGACCTGCTCGTGAAGCAGGACGCCCAGGGCAACCAGACCACCGTCGCCCAGTACCCGGACATCATCGGCAGCGGCTCACTGGCGATCGACGCCCAGAGACGGCTCTACGTGGGGTCCAGCTCGGGCACCCTCTACCGGATCACCCAGGGCTCCGGCACGGTGGAGACGATCACGGCGGCCGCGGGCGGTGTCGCCGATGTCGCGGTGGCGGCGAACGGCGACATCTTCGTGTCCCGATTCACCGGTGAGGTGGTACGGGTGCTCGAGGACGGCACCGTGCTCCCCGCTCTCGCCCAGATCACCCAGCTGAACGGCCTGGCGGTCCGGACGGTCCCGGACGCGCCGGGCAACGTGACGGCCACCCCGGGTGTCGCGTCGGCCGACGTCAGCTGGGACGCCGCCGCGACCAACGGCGGCGGTCCGGTCGTGCGCTACGCGGTCGTCTCCGACCCCGACGGCCGTACCTGTGTCCCGGCCAACCCGGCGGACACCGGATGCACGGTCACCGGCCTGACGAACGGCCAGGCGTACACCTTCCGGGTGCGGGCGTCGAACACCGTGGCCGCGGTGGGGGAGTCCCTGCTCAGCACCGCCTCCGACGTGGTCACGCCGGGCCTGCCGGCCGCGCCCACGGCGTTGCAGGCGACGCCGGGCGACGAGTCGGCGGTGATCTCCTTCCAGCCCGGGAACCCGGGCGGGGATCCGAACCAGAGCTTCGAGACGTCCACCGACCAGTGGCAGAGCTGGCAGCCGCTCACCACGGCGTCCGGCGCCGGTGGAACGCTGACCGGCACGGTGACGAACCTGCTCAACGACGTGCCGACCGAGATCCGCCTGCGGGGCCGCAACACGTTCGGTGCCGGGCCGGACGCCGACACCACGGTCGTCGCGGTCGCGCCGGCGCCTTCGGCGTCACCGTCGGCCTCCTCCTCGCCGGCCCCGTCGCCGTCGCGCTCGGCCTCCGCCTCGCCCACCGTCCGGCCGCCGGCGCCGGCACCCTCCACGGTCCCGCCGGCCTCGCCGTCGCCCGCCTCGCCGTCGCCCAGCCCCACGGCCCCGCCCGCCTCGCCGTCGCCCAGCCCCACGGCCACGCCGGCGCCGACCACGACCGCGCCGACGCCGGCCGTGCCCAACCCGCCGACCGGGGTCACCGTGCTCGCCGGCACGTCGTCGCTGCAGGTCTCCTGGCAGGAGCCGGAGCCCAACGGTGTGCGGATCACCGGCTACCGTGCGATCGCCGAGCCCGGCCCGGCCGTCTGCGTCACCACCGGAGCCACCAGTTGCCTGCTCGGTGCCACGGCTGGTGTGTCCTATCGGGTACGGGTCGTGGCGCTCTCCGCGAAGGGCCTCTCCGCGCCGTCGGCGTACTCCAGCGCCGCGACGCCGAGTGCCCCACCGGTGGCCACGACGCCGCCGGACACCGAGGTGCCGCTCGCCACCGATCAGGGCCGCATCTCCGCCGCGTCACCCGGCGAGAGCCTGACCCTGGTCGGTACGGGCTACGCCGCGTTCTCGACCGTGACCCTCACCCTCTACTCCGATCCGATCGTGCTGGCGAAGACCACGACCGATCCCCAGGGGACGTTCCGGCAGACCGTGACCGTGCCCGACGACCTGGCCCACGGGTCGCACGCGTTCACCGCGACCGGGGTGGACAAGAGCGGTGAGCCCCGCACGATGCGCATGGACGTGACGGTCCGCCCCGAGCCGAGCACCCTGCCTGTCACGGGCACCAGCGTCCTCTGGATGCTCGTCGCCGGGCTGAGCCTCACCACGGCCGGCGCGGGTCTGCGCAGCGTGCGGCCCTGACCCGGCCGTCGCTGCGGCCGTCAGCCAGCTGCCGCAGCGACGTCGATACCGGTCACCTCGCCGGTGCCCACGATCACCTGGCGGGGCTGGAAGTCCGGCGGCACCACGAAACACATCCGCCCCTCGACGCTCCCCGCCGGGACTTGACCGTCGAAGCCGCCCGGCCCGCAGTGCCGCGCCGCGATCCGTTCGGCGGTGCCGGAACCCGAGCCGATCAGCGTCAGTGGGACATACCGACCGCCGGGGGCGCCCGTGGAGGAGGCGCTGAACGGGACCGTCAGCACGGTGAAGTCGCCGAGCCAGGGCGCCGATCCTGCCGGTGCGCCGCGCGTGACCGGCCCGGTCACCCGGAGCGTGACGTCCTGGAACGCGACGGGCTGCCCGGTGGCGGCCCGGGTGGCCGGGGCGAACCTCGCCTCGGTATAGATGCCCATGCCGGTGCTCGGTGGCAGCCGCGGGGCGTCCGCGATCGCGGCGGTGGACGCCAGCTGCCAGCCGCCGACACCGGCGAAACCGGCGACGGCGGCCGCGAGGAGCAGCGTCCACGGAACCATGCGGGCCATCCGCCGGGCGATGAGCGCCGCGACGACCAGGACGCCGAGCAGGAGAACGACCAGGAACAGGTACTCGTTCGTCCGGTGCGGCTGGTAGAGGGCGCCCGCCGCGCGGATCGCCACCAGCCGTCCGGTCACCGTGGACAGCGTGACGACGACCGGTTCCCCGTACCCCGCGGGTGCACCGGCCCCCAACCCCAGCGCGCGTCCGTCGTCGGCGCGCGCCGAGGCCCAGCGATAGTCGGAGCTGTCCTTGTCGAAGCCGTTGTCAAGCGCCGTGATGACGGCCGGGACCCGCTCGCTCGGCGTCAGGTTGTCGACGAGCGCAACGCCGAGAACGGCCACCGCGACCCCGGGCAGAACGGCGAGCAGGACGACGAGCACCTGGAGCGAGGTGATCGATCCCGGCTCCCGCAACCAGCCTCGCAACGTCGGCGGCCCGGAGGCGTACCGGGCGGCGAAGATAGCTCGCATGCGCGCCAGCGTAGATCGCGCCCGCAAGAGATGATCAGCAGAATCGGGGCAGGTGGTGGGCCAGCTGGGCACGCCACGACGGCCAGTCGTGCGGGACGTCGAAACCCCACCGATCCACTTCATGGGGTACGGCCTTCGCCTCCAGCAGTCCTGCCATGTGCCGTGTCGACGCCAGGGAGCCGGTCGTGTCCTCCCATCGCCCCTGCCCGCAGACGAGCAGCACGGAGAGCCGCGACCGCAACCAGTCCAGGTGATCGCCGTGCAGGTTGGCGACGTACGCCGCGGGGTTGTTGAAGTAGACCGCGTCGCCGGGTTCGCCCCACCCGTACCATGTGGTGGGGTTGAAGTTGCCGGAGAAGCAGAGCGCCAGCGGAAACAGATCAGCCCGCTTGAAGGCGAAATTGAGGGCGTGGAACGCGCCGAGCGAGCAGCCCGCCGTCACGATCTCCCCGGTCCCGCCGCTGTCGTCGCGGATGTGCGGCACGACGGCCTCCACGATCCACGACTCGTAGGCGCCGTGGCGCAGCGCCCGCTCCTCGATCGGGATGTCCGCCGCCGACCATGTCCCGCCGTCGAACGAGCCGACACAGTAGAGCTTGACCCGTCCCGCGTCGATCAGCCCCTCGACGGCCGCCACCATGCCCCGATCGGCGAACTCCTGTGGGTACCCGCCCTCGCTCGGGAACACGAGGACGGGCCGCCCGTAGTGTCCGTAGACGGCGATCGTGCCCTGGATGCCGGAGGGGGTGCGCAGCTCAGCCGTGTAGTGCCGCATGCGGCCCATTCTCCCCGAGCCTGCCGAGGCCGCCTATGCTGCTGCGATGATCATCGACGCGGCGCAGTGGTTCCGGCTCGGCATCGGGGACGCCGAGAGGGTGGCGGCCACGATCGCCACGCGGTGCGGCGCCACGACGGTGGAGGTCCGGGAGCATGAGTACGCCGGTCGGCGCGGGCCGGTCGCGTACTTCCTGGTCGAAGGCGAGCGGTTCGCGTTCGTGCCGGGCGGGAGGGTGACGGTCGGCTTCGACGGCGACCGTTTCGAGCCGACGCCGGAGCAGGAGGAGAGCTTCGCGGAGAGCGCCGCCGAGTACGGCATCGAGGCCGGCATCCGGCAGTTCACCGACTCCGTCACGTCCCCCCGGCGCACCGTGGTGGTGCCGCCGCTGCTGGTGGCGGTCGACGCCGTGGAAGCGGGCGCGGTCGCGGCGGCGCCCGACCACCCGGAGATCGTGCGTCGCGTCGACCGGCTGCGGAATCGGCCGCGATCGGCGGCCGAACCCCCGCCGACGCAGGTCGAGTGGTCGGGCGCTCGCGTGACCCTCCGGCCGGACTGGACCGTGGAGAGCGCCTGGCTTCTCGACGCTCCGTCGTACGACGGTGAGGTCGCGCGACTGGCCGGTCTCGGGCAGCGGCTCCTGACACCGGACGAGTGGGAGCACGCGTGCGGCGCGGGTGCCGCCTCCCTTTTCCGGTGGGGCGACAGCAACCCGGGCCGCGACCCGTGGTCGGCACGGACCGGCCCGCACCGGGAACCCAATCGCTTCGGTCTGCGCATCGGGGAGGACCCCTATCGCCCGGAGCGCACCGCCGCCCGTGACGTGGTGTGCGGGGGTGACGGCGGAACCGCCGTCTGTGGTGGCGCCGGCAGTTACCTCTCCTGGTTGACGATCGCCACCGCGTACCGCGACATCCATTACGCGGCCGAGGTGGCGAACGACGACAGCTTCGGCACCATGCTCCTTCGCCCGGCTATCCCGTTGGCGGGTGTGGAACTGTAGAGAAGTGCCGGCGATGGGGTATGCCGGTCATCCGGCGAGGGGAGCACGGGGCAGGAACGAGCCGTCCGCGCGGAACGCCGCGGTGCCGTCGGACTGGTCCACCCACAACTCGTCGCCGCGGTGCCGGAGGAACCAGCCCGGATAGTTGGACGCCTCCAGACGCAGCGACCCGGCCACCTCCCCGGCCTGCGGGCAGAACGTGGCGTCCCCCCGGAACAGCGGCGTGTCCTCGGCCCGGTCCGCCCGCACCCGCCACGACGCGTGCCGCAGGTACCGCCCGCCGGCCACCCGGAACGAGAAGCACTCCGCGTCGGCGAGCCCCGCCACGACCTCGAACGTCGCCTGCTGACGGGCCGTCACCGTGTTGCCGGGCCCGACGGCGGTGAGCACGCCGAGATCGCCGGCGACGGTGGCATAGCGTCCGGGGGAGTTCGCGGCTTCCAGCGACGACGACCCGGTCCGCAGCAGCGCGCCGGCGGCCGGCGGGCTCGCGGCCGAGGAAGGCACGCCACTGGCGGGTGCCCGCGACGCGCCGCCCGCAGAAGCCGCCGACGCGCCGGCTCGGGGAGTCGCGGACGGGCCCCCACCGGTCGTCGCGCCCGCCCCGCGACCCGGAGTCGTCGCCAGCGCCGGAACCGCCACGGTCCCCCCGGCCTGCGGCCGGCTCAGCGCCACCGCACCCGCGGCGGCTCCGGCGGCCAGGGCCCCCGCCGCCACCGTGGCCACCACCGGATGCGCCGCCGCAAGCGGCAGCAGATGCCCGAACACGCCGACCTTCCCCGCGGCCAGAACCCCGGAACCGCCGGCCGCGGCGCCACCCCCGCCACCGTGCGCCAGGATCGCCGCCGCCACCCCCACCGGCACCGGGAACAGCACCACGCTCGGCAGCAACCGCTCCACCGCCACCAGCTCACCGGCTGCCCGCCCGCACACCGCACACCCGCGCACATGCCGTCCCAGCCGTTTACGCCACCGCGGGCTCCGAACCCCGTCCCACCCCGCCAGCTCCGCCTCAAGCCCGGGACACCGGGGCCGGGCGTCCAGCGCCCCCTCCAACGCCCGCCCCAGCTCGAGCTGCGCCCGCATCCGCTGAACCCGGACTCCCGCGTGGATCACCGAGATCCCCAGTGCCCCGGCCAGCTCGGCCCGGGACAGCTGCCCCGCCACCTCCAGCCACCACAGCGACAGCAGCTCCCGGTCGCCCGGATCGAGCCAGAGGCCGGCCCGCCGCGCCTGCCGGCGCTGCGCGGACAGCTCCACCCGCAGCTGGGTGACGCCCTCGAACTCCGCGTCCGCGAGCGGCGTGGCCTCGTCGAGCGGCGCGGTCTGCCCGGCCGACCGTTGCGCCCGCCGCTGGGCGGTGCCGACCTGGCGTACCGCGATCGCCGCGAGCCAGGAGCGGAAGCTCTCCGGCGTGCGCAGCGTGCCGAGCTGCCGCAACGCGCGCAGCATGACGTCCTGCACGACGTCGTCGACGTCGGTGTCGTCGTCCAGGCCCTGCCGCACGATCGCGTAGACCATCGGCAGGTGCGCCGACACGAGGTCGTCCAGGGCGCCGCGATCACCGGCTTGAGCGGCCCGGACCAGGCCGGAAGCTCGCATAGTCGAGCAATATAGAGCGACGTCAGGGCCGCGGCTTCAGAAGGGTGATCCGGTTGGCTCCCAGCTCGGTCACGTAGAGGTTGCCGGTCGCGAGATGCTCGGTGACGTCGAGCGGCTGGCTGAAACCGGTCAGGCCGGGCCGGCCGGTGACCCGGTTGCTGAGCGCGCCCGACGGCGCCACGTCGAAGGTCTGGATGTCCTGCCCGGCGGAGTAGCGCACCACCAGGAGCCTGCCGTCCAGGGCGCCTCCGAACGCGGCGCCCCGGTATTCGATCACGCCGTTGGCGGAGGCGTGCAGACCGGCGTCGTACGTTCCGGCCAGGTCGAGGTTCGGGTCCGGCAGCGTGCCCGCCGGGTAGGCCGGCACCTCGAACGGGTCGGTCGCGGTCGTCGGGTTCCCGCCCGCGAGGACCCATTCGCAGCGTGCCGGGTTGGGGTGGCCGTAGTAGCGGCCGGGCCTGATGTCGAAGACGTAGTCGGTCTCGGCGGTGGGCACGCCGGTCAGCGCGGGCACCGCCGGTCCGGTGTAGCCGCGCCTGGCACACGCGGCGGGCAGCGCCGCCGGGGTCGCCGGGGTGTTGCCGCCGGCCGCCGAGCCGTTGGTCGGGGCGTAGAGGTGACCGTTGCGGTGCCAGACCAGGTCGTAGGCGTTGCGGACCCCGGTGGCGTGCAGGGTGAGCGGCGCGCCGGCGGCATACGGGTCGTAGCTGCCGCCGCCGGCGGTCTGCGCGTTCAGCGGCAGCGTGGCCGGCAGCCGGGTGAGGTCGAGGCGCAGGATGGCCGCGCTGAGCAGCTGTTCCGGACGGTTCCCCCAGGTGGAGTCGGGTGCGCCCATGGCGTTGTTGGCGCCCTGGCTCAGGTAGAGCGCGCCGTCCGGCCCGAACGCGAGCGAGTTGGTCTCGTGGTCCTTGACCGAGCGCGGCAGGCCGGTGACCACGGGCGTGTAGGTGGTCCAGCCGGGTCCGCTGAGCCGTCCGAGGCGGCCGGACCAGTCGGGCACGTTCAGCGGTCCGACGTACTGATAGTTATCGGTCACCCACAGGTCCGACGATCCAGGGTCAAAAGCCAACCCGATCACGGTACGGGCGGGAGCGCCGGCCAGTCCGAGAGCGGTGGCGTTGTCCCGTACCGCGGTGATGATCGCCGGTGTGCCGAGCGTGCCGTCGGTGTTGATCGGGAAACGGAAGATCCGCCCGTCCAGGGTGCCCGCCCAGAGCCGCCCGTCGGGGCCGGTGACCACGGTGGTGAACGCGGCGCCGGTGGCCACGCCGACGGTCTTGTCGAACGCGATCGGCCCGCCGGTCCCGCCGCCGCTGCCGGTGGTGAAGACGATCGAGTACGGGGCGAACGCCCGTCCCGTCACGTCTTGAACGCCGCTGGTCAGCGTGAAGCGGTAGGCCGTGTTCGCGGCGAGCGGAGTCGTGGGGGAGAGGTTGACGACGTCCCCGCCGCCACTGGTGATCACGGTGGCCGGGACGGGCGCCGCGTCGCTGAGCCGGGTCAGCGTCACCGTCGACGAGGTCAGTGACGACGCCGCCACGCCACCGCCGGGCAGGACAAGATCCTGGACCACACTGGACGTCGTCGGGACGGCTGTCGCCAGGTTCGCGGGCGTGCTCACCCGTACCCCCGGAATGCTGCCCGCGGCGGGCACCGAGACGATGTCGATGTAGTTGAACTTGGTGTTGATCCCGCCGGACGGCGTCAGCGTCAGCCTGCCGTCGGTGACGCGGACCGTGCGGGTCGCGGTGGCGTGCCGCGTGGCGGCCGTCGGCACGAACGCCGCTATCGCGTTCTGGTCCTCGACGTTGGCCCAGTGCACGCTGTTCAGCGCCGTTCCGGCGTCACCCACCGCGACCGTCACCGTGTAGAGGCCGGTGGGCACGGCGGCCTCCCACGCGCCCGGCGTCGGTATGCCGGCCGAGCCGGCCGGCAGCTGCGCGTGCATCAGCGTGGCGAGACGGACGTCGGTCTGTCCGGCGGCGGGATTCCGGTTGCGGCCGTTCCCGGTCAGATTCACGGGGGTACGCTCGCCGAGGTCCACCCAGCCGTACCCCCGCTCCGCGGTGTACGCCTCACCGGAGTCCCGCACGTATCCGGCCGGTGGCGCCGTCGCCGCATCCGAGAAGTTCACCTTGAGCGTGAACGGCGGCGGCTCGTCGGTGACCCGGGCGATCGTGACGTGGTTGAGCTTGGTGTTGGTCCCGCCTGCGGCGTCGATCGTCAGCCGTCCGTCGGCGACCTCGACCGTGACGGTGGCCTGCCGGAACTCGGCGGCGGCGGTGGAGACGAAGCCGGTGATCGCCGGGGTGCCCTCGACGCGCAGCGTGTGGCTGCTGTCGTACGCGGGCTGGTCGCCGCCCGAGACGGTGACCTGGTAACGGCCGGGGGAGACCGTGTGCTCCCAGGCCGCGGGCGTGGCGACGCCGTTCGTGCCGCCGGTGTCCCCGTACTGCATGTGGATAAGGGTGTTGAGCCGCGCGTCGATGCCCGCGCGGGCCCGGTCGCGGGTGTTGCGCGTGACGTCGAGCGGGGTGTGGTCGTCCTGGCGCACCCAGCCGGAGCCGCGGGCGGCGGTGAAGGCGGCCCCGGTGTCGGCGGTCCAGCCGGCGGGGGTGGCGGAGCTGGCCGGCTGGAAGTTGATCGCGGCGACGGGCGTGACGACGGCGGCGACGGCGGCCCGTGCCGGTGTGGCCGGCAGGAGCGCCGCGAGCGGCAGGAGAGCGGCGGCGACTGTCCGAACTCGACGGAGCATGACGACAAGGTGACACACCGTACCCGGATCGAGGTTGTCGGATATCCGTCGCCGTCATTCCGAAACTTTCGGAATTGGGACTCCGAATGTTTCGCCGGGACCCGCTGACGCTGGTTCGTACTCGCAGATGTTGGGGTTTTCGGTATTTCCGAAAGATTTCCGGAAGTTGTTGACAGGAATACGCGGCGCAGTCCACGATCTCGCAATGACCGGCCTCGATGGCTGATCCCCGTCAGCCCATCCCCATGGGAGGAACCAGTCCAGATGACCGCAGAACTCGCCACCGGAAGACCCGGGCGGCGCAACCGCATCCGCCTCTTCACCGCGGCCGCCTGTACCGCCGTGATGGCGGTCGCCGGTCTGGCCTTCACCGGCGTCGCGCACGCCGAAGCCGACCGGACCGTCACCTCCAGCATCACCGGCACCCACAACGGCTACTACTTCTCGTTCTGGAAGGACAGCGGCGACGCGAGCATGACCCTGCTCGCCGACGGCCGCTACACCAGCCGCTGGAACACCAGCACGAACAACTGGGTCGGCGGCAAGGGCTGGGCCACCGGCACGCGCCGGACGGTGACCTACTCGGGCACCTACAACCCGGGCAACAACAACACCTACCTGGCCCTGTACGGATGGACCCGCAACCCGCTGATCGAGTACTACGTCGTCGAGAACTTCGGCAGCTACAACCCGAGCAGCGGCGCGCAGCGGCTGGGCACCGTCACCACCGACGGCGGCACCTACGACATCCTGCGCAGCCAGCGGGTCAACCAGCCCTCGATCGACGGCATCCAGACGTTCTACCAGTACTGGAGCGTCCGCCAGCAGAAGCGCTCCAGCGGCACGATCACCACCGCGAACCACTTCGACGCCTGGGCGCGGGCCGGCCTGAACCTCGGCACCAACCACAGCTACCAGGTGATGGCGACCGAGGGTTACCAGAGCAACGGCAGCTCGGACATCACGGTCCGGGAGGGCGGCGGCTCCGGCCCGACGAACCCGACCAGCCCCACCCCCGGCAACCCGGGCAGCAACTGCACGGCGGTGCTCTCCGCCGGTCAGCAGTTCGGTGACCGGTTCAACCTCAACGTCGCGGTCAGCGGCACGAACAGCTGGACCGTCACGCTCAACCTGAACGGCGGCCAGAGCATCCAGAACAGCTGGAACGCCGGCGTGACGGGTACGACCGGGAGCGTCACCGCCAGGCCGAACGGCAACGGCAACAACTTCGGCGTGACGATCATGGCGAACGGCAACTGGACGTGGCCCACGGTCACCTGCCGGACGAGTTAGCCGGCGCTGTTTTCCGGCGCCTTTTCCGGCGGCGGCGCGGTGCACCCGGTCCCGAGGGCGGGACCGGGTGCACCGTCGCTGGGCCGGTCATCCGGGTCAGGACCGGCTGAGCAGCGCGAGCAGGGCGTTCAGGATCGCGGCCAGCGCGCCGGCGCCCGGGTTCTGGTCGAGCAGGCGGGTGATCGCGCAGAGCAGGTTGCCGAGCAGGTTGCCCGGCGCCGACTCGGCGGTGATCGTCAGGTGCACCTGGTTCAGGTCCACGACCAGGCCGAGCAGGTCCAGGTGCAGCGGACCGAGGGTGAGATCGAGAACCCGGCACGTCGCCTGCGCGACGGCGACGGGCATGGTCACGGTACGGGTGACGGTGTCGACGGTTTCACCGGACGCGTCGGTGAGTGTGCCGGTCACCGTACCCGAAGCAAGCAGTTGTCCGTCCTCTGCGGAGAACCTCGTCGGGGTGAAGGCGCCGGCGAAGGCGCCCGCGCCGCCGGTCGCGTCGGTGAAGCTCCCGGTGATCGGAATGGCGGGAACGGTTTGTTCCGCGGCCGGGTTGCGCGGGGCGGCCGTCGCGCCCGCGGCGGTGAGCCCCAGCATCGCCAGCACGGTGACGACGATGATCGAGAGCCGTTGCCGGTAGGTCATCGTTTCTCCTTTGGTAGCGGTCGCTTTCACTCACAAGCCTCGATGTGTACGGGGTCGGGTCACAGTGAGCGCTGTCATCGAAAGGCCTGACAGAAGTCACGTTTGCGCTCGCGGCGGGCTCTCGCTGTCAAACGCCGCAACAGCTCGGGCCGGCGGTTCACGGCAGCCAGCCCGCGTCCTCGGCGACCCGGACCGCCTCCAGCCGGTTGCGGGCGCCGGTCTTGCGCAGGATCACCGAGAGATAGTTGCGGACCGTGCCGGCGGTCAGGTGCAACGCGGCGGCGACCTCCGCGGACGGCATCCCGGACGCAGCGACGCTCAAGACATTGAGCTCCCGCGCCGACAACGGGCTGCGCGGCGCGGCCACCAGCGCGACGGCCAGCCCGGCGTCGATGACCCGCTCACCGCGGGCCACCCGCCGGATACCGCGCACCAGATCACCCGGCGCGGCCTGGGTCCCGATCACGCCGCCGACGTGAGTGTCCAGCGCCCGCCGCAGCCGCTCCGGCGCGTCCGGCCCGGCCAGCACGAGCGTGGCGCACGCCGGATGCTCCGCGCAGAACCGGGTGAACAGGCGCAGCCCGTCCCCGGCGAGCAGGCCGACGTCCACGACGGCGACGTCCGGCGCCGAGGCGCGCGCCATGTCCGGTGCCTGGGTGAGGCAGCCGAGCTCGGCGACGACGGTGAAATCGTCCTCCTGTGACAAGGTGGCGGCGAGGGCGCCGCGCAGCAGGTTCATCGGTTCGACAAGCAGAATGCGGATCACGGTGGCCTCCCAGCCAGGGGTCGCAGCGGTGGGAAGACCGGCATCCGGGTGCGGCGTGCGGGCTCGTACGTCGTTCGCGGTGGCCTGATGCGATGGCCTCGCGTGGTGGCCTCGCGTGGTGGCCTCGCGTGGTGGCCTCGCGTGGTGGCCTCGCGTGGTGGCCTCGCGTGGTGGCCTCGCGTGGTGGCCTCGCGTGGTGGCCTCGCGTGGTGGCCTCAATGGTTGGCCGTGTGCTGAGGCCCTTTGGGGTGACCGCGATCGCTGACCTTGCGCGACGCCTCGTTGCGATGGCCTCTGGTCGGCCATGCTCGGTGGCCATGTTCGGCGACCAGGTTCGACGACCAGGTTTGAGGCGGAGCCCGGGTGCGCGGATGCCGGCCGGTGGCGCGTCGCCGGGTCAGTTCACCGGGGGAGCGCCCGAAGCCGGACCGTGAAGTCAGCTGGGAGGGCCGCAGTAGCGGGTGGTGCGACCGGGCGTGCTCGCGTCCGCGGGCGTGCGGACGGTGTGCAGCGGAATGTGCGGGCACCAGGCGGAGGCGAGGGTGCCGAGCAGCGGTGTGGACCCGCCGCCGGAGTCGCGCAGAGGGGCAGCGCCGGCGGTCTGGTCAGAGGGTTGCCCGGGGTTTGCGGGGTGGGGCGAGTCGCCGTCCGCAGTAGTCGTCTCGCTCGACGTGCCGAGTTTGACGGCGCCTGCCGGCGCAGTCGCTACGTGCGACGGCGGCGGGGCGTGGTGAAGCTGCGGGCCGAGGAGCTCATGCGGATCCGCTTCGGATTCGCTGGGTGTCGCGACCGGTTGAGCCTGACTGCCGGCAGCCGTGGGCAGGACCGAATCGACGACAGCCGTGGCCGCGATCGATGTGCTCGGCGTCGCGATGGGCTGAGGCGGAGGAATCGGTGCCGACGCCGACGGTCGCAGCGTGACGAGCGGTGTGGTGAAAGTCGGCGTCGAGAACGAAGTCGGCAGAACATCCCCGCTGCGCATAACGGCACTGATCGGATATTTCACGATGGCCGTGAGAGTGGGCGTCAGCGCATCAAGTTCCGCACTGAGCCTCACGTCGTTCAGTTGACCAGCCGTCGGCGATCCGGAGATCGTCCCGTCCAGGGAAAACCCGGACCGCGCCCACGTTGATCGCGCTGCCATTGCCGGTGCCAGAGCCGGTCACGTTGACGACGCCGGCGCCGGTCGCAGTGCTCGTGTTGACCGCGGTGCTCGAGTTGACAGCGGCGCTCATGTTGACGGCGGCGCTAATGTTGAGCGCCGTGCTCGTGTTGACCGAAACCAGGCTTACCCGATTGATCGAGTTCTGAGCCTTCGAAGTCTCCGCGCGCACCGCAGCGGCCTTACGTGCCACGACGTCCGCCTTGCCGGCGCGTTCCTTGACGGGGTGCTTATTGACAACACCTCGCGCAGCGACATGTTGATTCATGCTGCTCTTGCTGACGACATGTTGATTGACGGTGCGCTTGTTGACGGCATGCCGCTGAACGGCATGGCGACTCGATTTTTGCGTCGTGGCGGCATGCCTCTTGTTGACGTGTTGATTGGCGGCGTGCGCGTTGACAACCTGTCGCTTGGCGACATGTTGAGTTGACTTGACCGTGTTGACGACTTGTCGTTTGTGGACGCGTTGATTCGATGCGCGCTTGTTGTCAACATGTCGCTTCATGACGTGTTGATTGAGGGCGTCCTCATTGACCACACGTTTCTTGATCGCATGCCTTTTGATCGCATGCTTCTTGTTGACGTGTTGATCGACAGCATCTTGCCCGGAGGCGCTCTTCTCAACAGCGGCCAGCGGATCAACATTGCCCAGTCGACCCGTCAACCCGTCATCAGCCCGCGCCGAGTGATCAAAAATGCTCAACGCGACATAGACGCCAACCGCCACCCCCATCATGAGCAGCAGCCGTGCGACGCGCTGAACCGCCGCAGCCGTCAATCTCCCGCGCACGGTCCACCTCCCGCCGCCAGCACCGTCACCGCCATCACCACGTCGCGCCAGTCGCCACCATCACTGCGGCACGGCGATCATCACTGTCACCACGTCACGGCGATCATCACTGTCACATCCATCAATGCCATCAGCGATTGACTACCCATTGCTCACCGGCTGATGCAAGCACGAAGAAAAACCCGATTGCTGTCGATCTCCACGGTCTCGATAAACGGTCCAGCGATGCGAACCCGGACCGCACCGCACACCCTGATCGTCATCCTCACCGCTGCCGAATGGCGCAGCTCCGAGCAGCCCGGCCGCGGTCGACAGCACCGAGACACCGCCCAGGAGCGGCGCTCGCAGAACACTCCGGCTCTGATCCGCGCCGCTCAGGGGCAGGCGCGGGAGCTAGTCACCCGTACCCTCGAAGTGCGCCGCAGGCTCCTCGGCCCGGATCACCCGGACACCCGGCGCTCGCGGCAGAACCTGGACCGGCTTGAGGGCGCGGGGGTCGCCGCCGAGCCGGTCGCCGAACTGACGTGATCGGCGCGCCCTCATGCGTGCGGATTGAAGGGGATCGCCGCCGGTTTGGCCGCGTTGAGCAGGCTCTCGAACGAGCCGTCCTTGATCTTGATGGTGGCCGCGCCGAAATCCGCCGTCATCAGCCGGGTGCGCAGTTCGGTGCTGGGCCAGCCGTTCCAGTCGACGAGCGGCGGGTAGCGCCAGGTGTGGTAGTGGTTCTCCGGCGGCTCGTCGCCCGCGGAGGCGAGCCGGAAGAAGTGCGTCGACGCGCCGTCCTTGTGGTAGACGACCTTGGGGTGGCTGCCGTCGAAGCGCACCTGCGAACGGGTGTAGGTCTTCTGTGAGCTGTGCTGCGTGGTGCTCACGTAGTCGACCTGGTTGGACGCCTGGTTGACCCAGGAGATGACGTGCTCCCAGTCGTGCCGGTGGCCGCCGAGTCCGCTGCCGGCGACGGCCTGGTCCTTCTCGAAGTAGCTGGCGTAGACGATCGCGCACCACCCGTTGTTGCACTTCGACCGGGCGTAGGTCTGCGAGTTGTCCAGGTCGGACTGGTCGCGGCAGCTGCCGTTGACCGCGCCGGTGGTCTTGAGCCCGCCGTTGAGCGTGCCGTCCGGGCCGATCGCCGGCGTCGCGTAGCAGCCGTCGGTGTCGTAGTCGTAGGCCGGGGAGAACGACTGCTCGTATCCGCCGGCGTTCTGCGGGAGGTTCGGCGGCGGCGCGGCGAAGGCCGGCGTGGCCGAGGCGGCGAGGAGCAGGACGGCGAGGCCGGACGTGACACCGATCCGGGCCAGGGGGCGGCTGCGACGCATCAGTCGTCGACCCTTCGTGTCGGCACGCCTTCGGGGCTGGCGGCTCGCAGTGATAGTCGCCGGAAGAATAGGAACCGGTCAATAGATGCGAAGAGAAGATCAGGCAAACCGACGACGGTACGAGCTGGGCGTCGTCGCGTAGGCCGCGGCGAAGCGCTGCCGGAACGTGACCACGCTCGCGAAGCCGGATTCCGTGGCGACCTGCTCGACCGGCAGCGAGGTCGTCTCCAGCAGGGTGCGGGCGCGGTCCAGCCGCCGGGAGAGCAGCCAGTGCGCGGGTGTCGTCCCGGTGACGCGGCGGAAGTGGCGGGAGAAGTTGCGCGGGCTCATCCGGGCCTGCTCGGCGAGTTGCTCGACGTGCAGCGGGCGGCCCAGGTTCGCCAGGGCCCAGGAGGTGGCCCGGCCGACCGGGTCAGTGTCGTCGGCGGCCGGCACCGGGGTCTCGATGTATTGCGCCTGGTCACCCTCGCGGTGCGGGGCGATGACCATGTGCCGGGCGACGGTGGCCGCGGCGGCCGCGCCGAGCCGCCGGCGAACCAGGTGCAGGCAGGCGTCCAGCCCGGAGGCGGTGCCGGCCGAGGTGAGCACGTCGCCGTGGTCGATGTAGAGCGCGGACGGGTCCACGGTCACCGACGGGTGGTCGTCGGCGAGCCGCTGGGTCGCCGCCCAGTGGGTCGCGGCGGTGCGTCCGTGCAGGATGCCGCTGGCCGCCACCGGGTAGGCGCCGAGGCAGAGCCCGACCACGACGGTGCCGCGCGCGTGCGCCGCGCGGATCAGCGCGGTGAACTCCGGGTCCGGGGCCGGCAGATGGTTCGGCCAGGACGGGATGACCAGGATGTCCGCGTCGTCGACGGCCTCGGCGCCGGCGAGCAGGCTCAGCGCGACGCCATCGGCGGTGGTGACCGGCTCGCCGCCGGTGCTCCACACGACGGTGTGCCAGTCGGGTGCGGGTGCGTGCTCGGCGGCCTCGGTGAAGACGAGCAGCGGGGTCGCGAGGTGGAACATGCTCATCCCGGCGAAGGCATGGATCGCGATCCGCACAGCTTGTCTCGATTCCATCGGTAGGCGGCTTCTCTGCCACTCACGGTACCGGGTGCGGGCGTCGCAGAGTGGTGGCATGACAACGCCGAACCGTGCCCTGGTGATCATCGATGTGCAGAACGAATACTTCGAAGGGCCACTGCGGATCGAGTACCCGCCACGTGACAAGAGCCTGGCCCGCATCCTGGAGGCGGCCGAGACCGCTCGCCGGGCGGGCATCCCGATCGTGATCGTGCAGCACGAGGCACCGCAGGACTCGCCGGTCTTCGCGGCCGGATCGCAGGGCTGGCGGCTGCACGAGGCCGTCGCCGGTCTGGGTGGCGCGCCTGTGGTCAAGAGCTACTCGAGCGTCTTCGCCGGGACCGGGCTGGACGACCGGCTGCGCGACCAGGGCGTCGACACCGTCACGCTCGTCGGCTTCATGACCAACAACTGCGTGCTGGCGTCCGCCGCCGCGGCCGAGCCGCTCGGATTCGCCGTCGAGGTGCTCAGCGACGCCACCGGGGCGATCAACCTATCCAACGAGGCGGGCAGCGTCACCGCCCAGCAGGTCCACGAGACCCTGATGGCGCTGCTGCACTCGAACTTCGCCGCGGTCGCCGACACCGCCGCGTGGACCTCCGCGGTCGACGCCGGCGCGGCCCTGCCGGGAAGCAACCTGGTGGTATCGGCCACAGCGGGACGGTGAGGTCGGCGCAGCGAGGGCGTCGGGTAGCGTGAAGCCGGGGTTCAGGCTGTCCGGCTCCGCACACGATCACCGAGGAGCTCGCATGGCACCCGACGACATCTCGCGCGCCGAGGCCGACCGCCTTCGCCGTCTCGACGGGCCCGCCCGGGCGGCCCGCACCTTCGAGGTGCTGGCCGACCGGGGCGTGCTGTGGGTCTGGGGCGACGAGGACGAGGTGCTCTTCACCGAGGACGCGAAACGCCGGACGCTGCTGCCGATCTGGCCGCACGCGGCGGTGGCCCGGCTGGAGCACGAGGGCGAGGTCGACGGCGAGCGCCCCATGAAGATCCCGGTGACGGTGTTCCTCACGGAGTGGCTGCCGCAGCTCGCCGAGGACGACGCCGACATCTCGATCTTCCCGGTCGAGGAACGCGGCGCCGCCGTCCTCACCGTCGAGGAGTTCCGCGCCCGGATGGGGTAACCGCAGGGGTAAGCAGGTCGTCGCCCTCCTCTCGCTGGTCCGGGGCGTCGCGCCGGCCGCGGCCGTCTTGCGCGTGGCGCTCGTTCTGCGTGTTGCGCTCGGTTTGGACGCTGCGCTGGTTTGGCGCGTGGCGCTCCTCTTGCGCGTGGCGCTCAGCCTGCGCGTGGCGCTCCTCTTGCGCGTGGCGCTCGCTCTGCTGGGGCCGGGTGCGGGCTCGTTGGGTGGCCACCACGCAGCCGAGCACCACGATCGCCGCCGCCAGCGAACCGGGGCTGACCGCCTCGCCGAGCAGCAGCGCCGACCAGCCGAGCGTGAGCAGCGGCTGGACCAGCTGAATCTGGCCGACCTTGGCGATGCCGCCGCGGGCCAGCCCGGCATACCAGGCGAAGAACCCGAGGAACATCGAGATCACCGTGAGGTAGCCGAACGCCGCCCAGCCGGCCAACCCGGCGTGCGGGGGAGCGGCCAGGGCAGCGGTCACGGTCACCGGAACGGTCACCGGAAGCGCCACGATCAAAGCCCAGCAGATGGTACGGGCGCCGCCCAGCTCCCGGGACAACGCGCCACCCTCGGCGTACCCGAGCCCGCACAGGATCACCGCCGCGAGCAGGAACAGGTCGGCCGCCGAGAGCGCGCCGTGCACCGTGCCACTGGCGATCAGGAACGTCAGCACCACCGCGAGCCCGCCGACGCTGGCCAGCCAGAACAGCAGCGGTGGCCGCTCGCCGGCCCGCAGCACCGCGAAGACGGCGGTCATCGCGGGCAGCACGGTGATCACGACTGCGCCGTGCGCCGACGTGGATGTGGTCAGCGCCAGCGACGTGAAGAGCGGGAAACCGACCACCACGCCGAGCGCGACGACGACGAGCCGGCGCCACTGCCGGGGCGTCGGCGTCACGGCCCCGGTGAACCGGAGGTAGCCCCAGGCCAGCGCGGCGGCCCCGACCGCACGTCCGAACGCGACGAACCAGGGGTCGAGATCAGCCACGGCGACCCTGGTGAACGGCAGGGACAGGCTGAACGCCAGGACACCGAGCGCCCCGAGCAGCAGCCCCGCCGTTACCGTCTTTTCTTCAGTAGCGCTACTCTCTGCTCTCATGGAGAACGGTAACGCAGCCGCCCGTGTTATCCAAGATCTTCGGCGGGTGGTGGCCGTCTCGCCGGCCGGTGCCCGGCTCGCGTCCGTGCGCGAACTGACCGCCCGGCACCAGGCGTCCCCGGTCACGGTCGCCGCCGCCATTCGCCAGCTCGTCGTGGAGGGCCTGGTCGAGACGCGGAACGGCCGCGGCACGTTCGTGGCCGCCCGCCCGGACCGGTCGCGCACCCCCGACCTGTCCTGGCAGACGGTCGCCCTCGGCCCGGCCCGCTCCGGCGAGCACGAGATGCAAGCGTTACTAGCGTTACCGCCATCAGGTGCCATCTCCCTCAGTAGTGGTTATCTCGACACGGATCTTCAACCGGCGGCCGCGCTCGGTGCCGCGCTGGCCCGGGCGGCCCGCCAGCCGGCGTCCTGGCAACGCGGGCCGGCCGAGGGCCGGGAAGACCTGCGCGCCTGGTTCGCCCGCGAGGCCGGCGGTGGCCTGCGCGCCGAGGACATGGTGATCTGTCCCGGCGGCCAGGCGGCGCTCTCCACGGCGCTGCGGGCGCTCACCGTGCCCGGCGACACCGTGCTGGTGGAGTCGCCCACCTACCTGGGCGCCCTCGCCGCCGCCCGGGCAGCCGGCCTGCGCGTGGTGCCCGTCCCGGCCGACGCGGACGGTGTGCGTCCCGACCAGCTGGCGGCGGCGTTCACGCGTACCCGGGCAAGGCTCTTCTACTGCCAACCCCTCTACGCCAACCCGACCGGCGCGAGCCTGGCGGCGTCGCGCCGGGCCGCGATCGCCGAGACGGTACGCGCTGCCGGCGCCTTCCTCATCGAGGACGACTACGCCCGCGACCTCACGATGGAGACGGCCCCGCCCCCGCCACTGGCTGCCGACGATCCCGACGGCCATGTCATCTACCTCCGTTCGCTCACCAAGGCGGCCGCTCCGGGCCTGCGTGTCGCCGCGATCGGCGCCCGTGGACCGGCCGGTACCCGCCTGCGCGCGGCCCGCCTGCTCGACGACTTCTTCGTCTCCGGCCCGCTGCAGCAGGCCACCTGCGAGTTCGTCTGCTCCCCGGCCTGGACCCGGCACCGCACCACCCTGCGAACAGCCCTCCGCGCCCGCCGCGACGCCCTGCTCACAGCCCTGTCCCGTCACCTGCCTGACCTGGTCCCGCCCCGTGTCCCCCGAGGCGGCCTGCACCTGTGGGCCCCGTTGCCCGGCGGTGCCGACGACACCGCCCTGGCCGCCGCCGCAGCCGCCCAGGGCGTGATCGTCTTTCCGGGCCGCCCGTGGTTCGCGGCCGAGCCGACCGGCCCGTATCTGCGCCTGACGTTCGCCGCCAGCCCACCGGAGCTGATGGACGAGGCCGTCCGCCGGCTGGCACGCGCGTTCTGACAGCCGGTCGGCGAGTTCCGGCGGCCGGGCGGCGCGTTCATGTGGCCGGGCGGCGGCACGTTCATGCGGCCGGGCGGCCGCGACCCGATGGTGGCCGATGTGCGAAAGGCCGGCCCCGAAGCGTCCGACGAGCGCCTGCCCCGCAACTCCTGCGGTGCCCGCCGTGTCCGACCCGTTGTGCCCGCCCGCTCGCCCCGGCGCCTTCACCGGCCTGTGGTGGGTTCGGTCAGCGAAGGCTCTCGGCGAGGAAGTCGAACGCCTCCGGGATCAGCGTGGACCAGTAGCCGAAATTGTGCTCACCCGGCCCGAACCCACCCGCCCGGGGCGGGACCGGCAGCGTCGCCCACAGTTCGCGCACGTTCCCGTACAGATCGTCTCCCTTCCCGCACCACAATCCGACAGGAGTCCGGCCGATCCGCTCCAGGCCGTCGAAGACCGCGTCTCCCGGCGTGACCGCGGGGGAGAACGCCGCCACCGAACGGACCAGACCGGGGAACGTCGACGCCAGCAGCAGCGACCCCGAACCACCCATCGACCAGCCCCACGCGGCGAGCCGGCCGGTGTCGAAGCCGCGCTCTGCGCACCACGCCGGCAACTCCTGCCGGACCATCCACTGCGGGTCGTCGCCACCCCGTGGCCGCCATGCCAGACGGTCACCGGTGGCACCGGCCAGCACGAACGGTGGCGCGCCGCGGCGCACCGCATCGGTCAGGAACCGGCCCAGGCCGAGCGCGGAGAAATCCGCGGGGCGTTTCGAGCCGCCGTGCAGCACCAGGCACACGGGCAGCCCGCGCCCGTCGCCGTGACCCGCCGGAACGGCCGTCCAGAAGTCCACGATCCGCCCACGGGCGGCCGAGAACCGCTGTTCGAGACGCTCATCGCCGGCCGGTGCCGAGGGCAGGACCGGTCCATCGTCGGGCCGGGTCCACGAGCAGCCGCTCAGCGCGGTCGTCAGCAGAGGGCCGGCCGCCAGCAGCGATCCCGCCGTCAGGAGTGTTCGTCGTCGCACATCTGACCAACGGCTGACATGCTGTCCGGATGTCCGTCTTTCATCAGCCACTGCGTGAGCAGATAGAGGCTCTCGTCGACGAACACCGCCAGGCCCTCGCCGCCAGCCTCGACGGCCTCACCGAGGAGCAGGCCCGCCGTCGGCTGGTGCCGTCGCGAACCACGCTGCTCGGTCTGGTCAAGCACGCCACGTTCGTGGAGAAGGTGTGGTTCGACGAGGCGGTCACCGGCCGCTCCCGAGCTGAGATCGGCATCCCGAAGACACCGGACCAGTCCTTCATCCTGGCCGGATCCGACACGATCGAGAGCGTGCGGAACGCGTACCGGAAGGCCTGTGAAAGCTCCCGGCGCGCCGTGGAGAAGATTGATCTCGACGATCTGTTGCCGGGCAATCGGCGCGGGCCGTTGCCGTTGCGCTGGGTCTACCTGCACGTGCTCCGGGAGCTGGCGCAGCACTGCGGGCACGCCGACATCCTGCGGGAGCAGATCCTGGCGGCTGAGTAAATCGCGGGCTCACGGGTACCGATGTGCCGTGAAAACCTCTCCCCTGATCGCGGCCGCAGCGGTGGTCCTGCTGGTGGGGGCCCGCGCACAACGGTCCCGCCACCAGCGATCCCTGCATCCGGCCGGCCGCTCGTTCACCGGCCGGCTGGAGATCTGGGGCGTTCCGGCCCCGACCGGATCCGACCTGCTGGACAAGCCCGGTGATTACCCCGTGACAGTCCGGGTGTCGAAGGGTCTGGGCAGCCGGGGCAGCCGCCCGGATGTGCTCGGCCTGGCGATCCGCATCCCCGGCCGTGACACCGACCTGCTGCTCTCCACCGCCGGAACCGGCAGACTGACCCGCCATCTGCCGATGCCGCGCCGCCGCTTCGACGCCCATTACGGGACGATCACCGCTTACCGCACCGGCACCGATCGCAAGATCTATCTCGCTGCCGCCCCGCTGCGCTCGGCCCCGCCCCTGGGCGGCACTCTCGACACGGTCACCGCGGCGGCGCTGACCGGCCGTGCCCAGCTGGTGCTCTTCGCCGACGACCAGCCGTTCGGCACAGTCTCGTTCGGCCCGCTGCTGCCGCCGTCGACCGACGCGGACCTGGCTTTCGACCCGATTCGCAACTCCACCGCGGACCTGCACCCGACCGGAACCATCCACGGGTCGCGCGCCCTGGCCTATCGTCTCAGCCAGCGCTGGCGCCGGCGCCCGGGCCCGGGCCCGGCCTGACCCCAACCCGGAGATCATCGAGGGCACGCGTGTCTCGGATCGGGAGTCGGAGCCGCGTGAGGTGGTGGCGGGGAAGGCGTTTGTCATGGCTCCGACGGTATGGCGAGCCGTCGTCGCGGGCGATCCCGCCAGCTGTGCTCCTGCGGTACAGCCAGCTGTACTCACTATCGTTCGACGAATGCGCCGTCATCTCGTCCGGAGGTTGCGTGCCGCCGGTGACGCCCTCGAGCACGTCGTCGGCGGGCTCGGCACGTCGGTGCTGGCCCTCGGCGCCGTCCTCTGGCTGCTCGTGGTCGCCGTCATGTGCCTCGCCGGGATCGGGCTCCTCCTCACACCGACCGTCTTCACGCTCACCCGTGCGGTGGCCGACCGGGAACGCCGCAGGCTGAGCCGCTGGGGCCCCGAGGTGCTCGGCCCGCCGCCCCTGCCGGCGACCACCCGGGAGCGCCTGCACGACCCGGCCGTCCGCAGGGAACTCGCGTGGGTGGTGTGGCACGGCACGGCCGGGTTCCTTCTCGGCGTCGTCGGGATCACGGTGCCGGTCCACGCGATCCAGAACATCACCTTCCCTCTCTGGTACCGGGCGTTCGAGCCTGAGGACCGCGGGCCCGGTCTCGTCTTCTGGCGTATCGACGACCTCGGCGACGCGCTCGTCGTCATGGTGATCGGCCTGGTCCTCGTCGTGGTCGCCGTGTCCGTGGTCCCCGGCATCGGCCGGCTGCTGGCGCTTCCCGGTCGCCGGCTGCTCAGCCCGGACGGCGACGTCGACCTGTCGCTGCGGGTGGCCGAGCTGACCGCCACCCGTGCCGCCGCCCTCGACGCGCACGCCGCGGAACTGCGCCGGATCGAACGGGCGCTGCACGACGGTACGCAGAACCGGCTGGTCGCCCTCACGGTGCTGATCGGGGCCGCCCGCCGGGCCGGCGAACGCAATCCGGACGCGGTTCCCGGCATCCTCGACCGGGCGCAGGACGCCACCGAGCAGGCCCTCGCCGAGCTGCGCGCGGTGGTGCGCGGCATCCTGCCGCCGGTGCTCGACGACCGCGGCCTGGCCGGCGCGCTCGGCGGACTCGCCGCCACCTGTGCCGTGCCGTGCCGGGTCGAGGTCGACGTGCCCGGCCGGTGCGCCGCGTCGGTCGAGGCGACCGCGTACTTCGTGGTGGCCGAGGCGCTCACCAACGTGGTGAAGCACAGCGGCGCGGCCTCGGCCGCCGTCACCGTGCGCCGGGTGGACGACCGGCTGCACGTGCGGATCACCGACGACGGGCGCGGCGGCGCGGCGCAGAGCGGCGGCTCCGGGCTGAGTGGCATCCGGCGGCGGGTCGAGGCCTACGATGGCCGCTTCGAGATGGACAGCCCGCCGGGCGGTCCGACGACGCTGGACGTGGAGCTGCCGTGCGGATCGTGATCGCTGAGGACGACCCGCTGCTGCGTGAAGGGCTCACCCTGCTGCTGCGCGCCGAGGGACTGGACGTGGTCGCCGCGACCGGCGCTCCCGGACCGTTCCTCTCCGCTGTCGACGAGCACCGGCCGGACGTCGTGATCGTCGACGTGCGGATGCCGCCCACGCACACCGACGAGGGGATCGTGGCCGCCGTCGAGGCCCGGCGGCGGCAGCCGGAGCTGGCCGTCCTGGTGCTCTCCGCGTACGTCGAGCAGGCCTTCGCCGCGGACCTGCTCGCGTCCGGCTCGGCGCGGCTGGGATATCTCCTGAAGGAGCGGGTGGGCCGGGTCGAGGAGTTCCTGGACGCCCTGCACCGCGTTGCCGGCGGCGGCACGGCGATCGACCCCGAGGTGATCGGCCAGTTGCTCACCAGGCCCCGCCCGGACAGCTCGCTGGAGCGGCTCAGCCCTCGTGAACGTGAGGTGCTCGCGCTGATGGCCGAGGGCCTCGGCAACGCGGCGATCGCGGAGAAGCTCTTCATCACCGAAGGCGCCGTGCACAAGCACATCCGCCGGATCTTCGCGAAGCTGGGCCTCGCCCCCGACGACCGCGCCGATCGCCGGGTCACCGCGGTGCTGCGCTACCTCGACGTCGCCGAAAGGTAGTGCCTGCTGTACCAACATTGACCAGGCAGCTTCATTTTCCCGCCCGGCGAAATCGGAAAAGCTTCTCCGTGACGACAGCACAGGGAGAGGCACACCGATGTCCGCGGTTCGCGTTCAAGGCTTGACCCGTATTTATCCGGCAAGTGACGGGGAGCAGGTCCGAGCTCTCGCCGGGGTCGACGCCGACTTCGCCGCCGGCACCTTCACCGCGATCATGGGGCCGTCCGGCTCCGGCAAGAGCACCCTGCTGCAGGCAGCGGCCGGGCTGGACCGGCCCACCGAGGGCAGTGTGTGGATCGGTGGCACCGAGCTGTCGCGACTCTCCGAGACCCAGCTGACGAAACTGCGCCGGGGCCGGATCGGCTTCGTTTTCCAAGCCTTCAATTTGATCGGCGCGTTGACCGTCGAGGAGAACATCGTTCTGCCCCTCCGCCTGGCCGGCACCCTCCCCGACCGTGCGTGGCTCCGTCAGGTGATCGAGCGGGTCGGGCTCGGCGATCGGCTGCGGCATCGGCCCTCCGCCCTCTCCGGTGGGCAGCAGCAGCGGGTCGCCATCGCGCGTGCCCTCGCCTCGCGCCCTGAGGTGATCTTCTGCGACGAGCCGACCGGCGCGCTCGACACCGGCACGGCCGCTGAGGTGCTCACCCTGCTCCGCGGGGTGGTCAACGAGCACGGGCAGACCGTCATCATGGTCACCCACGATCCGGTCGCCGCCTCCTACGCGGACCGGGTGATGGTGCTGGCCGACGGCCGGATCGTGCACGACATGCCGCAGCCGGGCGCCGACCGGATCGCCGAGCACCTGGCCGCCCTGGGCCGGCGCCCGCATGCGGCGACCCCGAGCGCCATGGGCTTGAGCGTCGCGACGGCGGGAGCACCCCGATGATCACGCTGGCTGCACGGATGCTGCGCCACCGTCCCGGTTCCTCGGTGGCCACCCTGATCGCTCTCACTCTCGGCGCCCTGATCCTGACCGCGATGGGCGTGCTCATCGAGTCGGGGCTGCGGTACCACCCGGCGCCCGCGCGCTATGCCGCCGCGGACCTGGTGGTGGCCCGCCCGGACACCACCTTCACCACGAAGCAGTTCGACGGGGAGGTCTATCGGAGCACGGCTGTCCTCCCCGAGGGAGGAACCGTTCCCGCCGCGCTCGCCACCCGGATCCGCGAGCTGCCGGGCGTCGCCGCGGTCGCCGTCGACGAGGGCATTCCGGTTGACGGGCGGCCCTCCGGCCGCGGCTGGTCCAGCGCGGCCCTGACCCCCTACCAGTTGACGACCGGCGTCGCTCCCCAGCACCGCGGCGAGGTGGTTCTGGACGGGGCAGCCGCGGGCGGCGCGCAGCCCGGCGACCGCGTCGACCTGTTGATCGGCGGGGAGCTGCGTCCGTATCTGATCACTGGTCTCGCGACCGGGAGCGGACCCGCCGCTGTCTTCTTCACCGACGCGGAGGCTGCGGCGCTGGCACCGAAGACGGGTGAGGTCACCGCCATCGGTGTCGACGCCCAGCCAGGCGCCGACGTCACCGAGTTGCAATCCCGGATCGCGACCCTCGCCGGCGACGCACGCGTCCTGACCGGTGGCGACAGCGGCCTGGCCGAGCATTCGGAGGACCGCGCCGCCGCCGGCCTGCTGGTCCAGATCGGTGGTTCGTTCGGCGGCTATGTCGTGTTGCTGATCGTCTTCGTGGTCGCCGCCACGGTTGGTCTGTCCGTGCGTCACCGCCGCCGCGACCTGGCGCTCGTGCGGGCCGTCGCCGCCACTCCCGGCCAGGTGCGCCGCATGATCATGTTGGAGTCCGCCCTGGTCAGCGTGGTCGCTGGAGCGATCGGCGTACCGGCCGGACTTGCCGCCGCCCACTGGCTGACCGGCGAGCTCACCGGCCGGGGCTTCCTGCCGTCGAGCTTCCCGATGCTGCCGGGCAGCATCGCCGCACCCGCCGCTCTTGTGATCGTGCTCGCGACGGCGGTCGTCGCGGGATTGCTCGCCGCCCGCCGTGTCGCCGGCATCAAGCCCGCCGAGGCGCTGGGCGAAGCGGCGATCGAGCCGGCCGATCCTGGGCGCAAGCGCCTGATCAGCGGCGTGATTGCGCTCGGCGCGGCGGGTTCGGCAGCGGGTGCGGCGGTCGTTGCCGGCGGGCAGACCGCGATGGGGGCCGCGCTCGGCATGCTGTACCTGTTCGTCCTCGCCGTCGCGCTGCTGGCGCCCTGGATCAACCGGATCGCGGCACGGCTGCTCGACCGCCCGTTGCGCGCGGTCTTCGGCACGAGCGGCTACCTGGCGTCAGCCAACCTGCGAGCCAACGCGCGCGGCACGGCAACGGTGCTGACGTCGCTGGTCCTGGCGGTCGGCTTCGGCGGATCGGTGTGGTTTCTGCAGAACAACCTGGAACGCCAGGCGGTCGCCGAAAGCCGCGCCGGCCTGCTCGCCTCGCGCGCGGTGGTCGCTCCGGCGGGGCTGTCCAGCTCCGCGGTGGCCGAGCTTCGAGCAATTCCTTCGGTACGGGCTGTCACGCCGACCCGGCACACGTCGGTCATCGTCCCGCTGATGGGCGACGCGGAGACGATCGTCGCGCGGGCTGTGGACCCCGCGTCCCTGGGGGAGACCCTCGACCTCGGTGTCATCGAGGGCAGCGTCGGCGAGTTGCGGGACGGGACCGCCGCGGTGTCGCGGACGCAGGCGTCCCTGTTCGGCTGGGATCTCGGCGAGAAGGTCGAGATGCGGCTCGGTGACGGCCGGTCGGCGCAGGTCCGGATCGTGGCGATCTACCAGCGCGGGCTCGGCTTCGGTGACGTGATGCTGCCGCTGTCACAGGTCGGCGGGCTGAGCGACGAAGTGCTGATCAGCGCGCCGGTCTCGGCGTCCGTGGACGCGGCGGTGCGTGACGTCGCCGCGACGCACCCCGGCAGCGCCGTCGTCGACACCGCCGAACTGACCGGCGGGCTCGCCCGCGACCTCGCCCTCAGCGCCTGGCTGAACCGGCTCCTGATCGCCGTGATGGTGGGGTATGCGGTGGTCGCCGCGGCCAACACGATGGTCATGGCTGCGCTCGCCCGCCGCCGCGAGCTCGCCATGCTGCGCCTGGCCGGGGTGACCAAGCGCCAGATCAAACGCATGGTCAACGCCGAGCAGGCCGGTCTGCTGGGAACCGCGGTCGTCCTCGGAGCCTCGATCGCCGGGCTGACCCTGAGCAGCGTGGTGCGAGCGTTGACCGGAAACCCGGTGCCGTACGTGCCGGCGATCGGAGCGCTGACAGTCCTCGGCGGGGCAGCGATTCTGGCGCTGGCCACGACGGTGCTGCCGATCGCCCGGCTGCTGCGGACGCCGCCGGTCGAGGACATCGGGATCAAGGAGTGAGCTCCGCGATGACGGGGTGGCTCGGGTCGGTGACCGGGGAAGGGAAGGCGTCACTGCGTACGGTGCTGATCGTTCCCTTCGCTGGTAGGTCACAGCCACGAGGAGCATCCGCGCCATGCGTCAGCAACGATCCCGCCCGTTCGGCGTCCGCGCCCTTCTGCTGGGCGCCGCCGCCGTCCTCGTCACCGGAGTGGGCGCGGCGTTCGCCATGCCCAGCCGGGATGCCGGGCCGCCGCTCGCCGTCTCGAAACTGGCGCTGCACTGTGTCGGCGACGCGGCCGCCAGCGCCCGCGCCGGGCGGACGCCGGTGCTGCTCATCCACGGGACCGGGTCGAACTTCCAGGCGAACTTCTCCTGGAACTGGGCACGGGCGTTCGCTCTCGAGAAGCGGGCGTACTGCGGGATCGACCTGCCGGACGACGCCAGCGGGGACATCCAGGTCGCCGCCGAGCATGTGGTGCAGGCGATCCGCACCCTGCACGAGGCCGCCCGGTCGCCGATCGCGCTGGTCGGGCACAGCCAGGGCGGGCTGATCGGGCGGTGGGCGCTGAAGTACTGGCCGGACACGCGGACGATGGTCGACGAGTATGTTGCGCTCGCGCCGCCGAACCACGGGACGAACACGTTCGTCGCCCAGTGCGAGGCGGCGGGGGAGTGCCCGGCGGCTCGGTGGCAGCAACGGACCGGGTCGCGGTTCCTCGCGGCGCTCAACGACGGGCCACAGACCTGGCCGGGCATCGACTATACGCAGGTCATGACGCATCTCGACGAGATCGTCGTGCCGTACAGCTCGTCGGTTCTGCCGGCCGGCGCCAACGTGAGCAACATCGAGGTCAACCGGATCTGCCCGGGCGAGACCGTCGAGCATTTCGGGCTCGCCTACGACAACGCGGCGTTCCTGATCGGCATGGACGCGCTCACCAACCCGGGTCCCGCGCAACCCGCTCGGATCGGCGCTGGCCGGTGCGGTCCGCCGCTGATGCCGGCGGTCGACCCGGCGACCTTCCCGACGCGGGCGGCGGCCGCGCTGGTGCAGAGCGCCAACGCGATGGTCACCGCCCAGCAGCTGGCGGCGGAGCCGCCGTTGCGCTGCTACGCCTCCCGGGATCAGCGGGACTGCACGCCGACTGCACGGTGAGGGTGCCGGCCTCGGGGTCCAGGTGCGCCGGCACGCCGAGGCCGACGGCGGCTTGCGGTCCGTCGTGGCCGATCTTCAGGCCGTGAAGCACGGGCACGCCGAGCCGCTCGACGTGTTCGGCGATGACCTCGTGCGGCTCGCGCGGCAGGAACCGGCCGAGCACGATCCCGGCCAGCCCGTCCAGGCTGCCGGAACGTTCGAGCTGCACCAGCATCCGGTCGACCCGGTAGGGCGCTTCGCCGGTCTCCTCCAGCAGGAGAATCGCCCCGCGAAGGTCGAGCTGATGCGGTGTTCCGACGTTGGAAGCGAGCATGGTCAGGTTCCCGCCGAGCAGGACGCCGGACACCGCCCGGCCGAGCAGGGTGCCAGAAACCGCGACGCCGCGCTCGGTGCCTGCCACCGCGACGCCGCGCTCGGCGCCTGCCACCGCGACGCCGCGCTCGGCACTTGCCACCGCGAGGCCGCGTTCAACTGCCGGTGCGGCACCAGTCGGCTTCTCGCCCGTCAGCGTGATCGGCTCGCTGGTCATCAGGGCTCGCCGCGCGGCCTCGGCCGAATCCGGCAGGCTTGCTCCGGTCGGGCCGTGCACGGTCGCCAGCCCGGTCTCGCACCAGAGCGCCGCGTGCAGCGCCGTGATGTCGGAGAAGCCCATGAGCAGCTTCGGATCGGCGCGCACCGCCTCGAAGTCGAGCCGGTCCGCGATGCGCTGGGTGCCGTAACCACCGCGCAGGCAGATCACCCCGCGCACCTCGGGGTCACGCAGAGCGTCGTTGAGATCAGCGAGCCGCTCGTCGTCGGTCCCCGCGAGGAAGTCACGCCGGCCCAGCGCGTGCGGTCCGAGTCGGGTCCGTAGCCCCCAGCCGCGCAGCACCCGGGCCGCGCCCTCGGCCTGTTCCGGGCGAACCGGCCCGGCCGGCGACACCAGAGCGACCAGGTCGCCGGGCCGCAGCGGCTCCGGTCTCATGTCCGGCAGCGTAGTGTCCGAGTGAGCGGGGTCGTGCACCGATCCGGCCTGCGCCCCCGGCCAAGCCGTGAAGCGGGCGGCCGGGCGATCACGGCCGGTCAGCGGGCCACCACGGAAGTCGGGCGGTCCGCCGGGCATCACGGACGGCCAACGGGCCGTCCGGATCCTGGCCGAGCGATCACGCCCGGCGACCGGGCACCGCGACGGGCGGGCACCCGGCGGCCCGCCACCACGGGGCCCGCCACCACGGGGCCCGCCACCGCGGGCGAGCGCACCACCAGCGAGGGCACCACGGGCGACGGCACTACCCCGTCCCCGGCCGAGTCGGGGACGGGCCTGCTACACGGACGGGTGATGGTAGCTCCTGCGCGCGGCTGGTTAGTGAGGTACTTATCATGGCCTGCGTCCGCTGAACGCCTTATAAGGTGTGTGGATCACAATCGCGTACCCACACTGTTAACAGGGAGATGCTCATGGCCGAGCCGATCAACGTAACCGTCACTGGCGCTGCGGGGCAGATCGGGTACGCGTTGCTGTTCCGTATCGCCTCCGGGCAGCTGCTCGGGGCGGACAAGAAGGTCAAGCTGCGCCTCCTGGAGATCCCGGCCGCCACCCGCGCCGCCGAGGGCACCGCGCTGGAGCTGGAGGACGGCGCGTTCCCGGCGCTCGCCGGTGTGGACGTGTTCGACAACCCGAAGCAGGCGTTCGAGGGCACCAACGTGGCCCTGCTGGTTGGCGCCCGCCCTCGTACCAAGGGCATGGAGCGCGGCGACCTGCTCGAGGCCAACGGTGGCATCTTCAAACCGCAGGGTGAGGCGATCAACGCGGGCGCCGCCTCGGACATCAAGGTTCTCGTGGTCGGCAACCCGGCCAACACGAACGCCCTGATCGCCCAGCAGCACGCGCCCGACGTGCCGGCCGACCGGTTCACCGCGATGACCCGCCTCGACCACAACCGGGCGCTCGCGCAGCTCGCCGGCAAGCTCGGCGTGTCGGTGGAGGCCCTCAAGAAGGTCACCATCTGGGGCAACCACTCGGCGACGCAGTACCCGGACGTCTCGCACGCCACCGTCAACGGCAGCAGCGTCCGCGACGCGATCAACGACCAGGCGTGGCTCGCCGACGAGTTCATCCCGCGGGTCGCCAAGCGTGGCGCCGAGATCATCGAGGTTCGTGGCGCGTCGTCCGCCGCGTCCGCCGCGTCGGCCGCGATCGACCACGTCTACACCTGGGTGAACGGCACCGCCGAGGGCGACTGGACGTCGGCCGCGGTCGTGTCGGACGGCTCCTACGGCGTGCCGGAGGGCCTGATCTCGTCGTTCCCGGTCACCGCGAAGGACGGCCGGTTCGAGATCGTCCAGGGCCTGGAGATCGACGAGTTCTCCCGCACCCGCATCGACGCCTCGGTCGCCGAGCTGGTCGAGGAGCGCGAGGCGGTCCGCAAGCTCGGCCTCATCTGACCGTCACCGGAGCAACGGCCGGCTCCTCCGCGAGCCGGCCGTTCCCGGCGACACGACAGAGCCGACGGGCGGTCCCACAGCGACGAGCGGCCCGACAACGACGACGGACGTCACCGCGGCCTGGGCGCGCATCGACGGCTGGATGCGCGAGCACTCCCCGCGCAGCGCGGCGATGCTGCCCGGCCCGGCCTCACCCGACCGGATCCGGCGGTGTCACTGGGGTCGACGAGCTCTGGTGGAGCCTCGCCGACCAGACCGACCTCAACGGCCGCCCCCTGCGCCCGGTGCGGCCCCGCGCCGGATCGTGAGCTTCTCCAGGCGCCGGGCCCCGAAGCCCACGATCCCGCGACTCACAGCGCTGCCAGGGCGGAGGCCGGGTCCTCGATCGCGTCGGCCACCACGCGCATGAAGCCCGCGGCGGTGCCCCCGTCGCACACGCGATGGTCAAAGACGAAGGACAACTGCGCGATCTTCCGTACGGTCAGAGCCCCGTCCACCACCCACGGCCGGTCGATGATCCGGCCCAGGCCGAGCATGGCCACCTGGGGGTGGTTGATGATCGGGGCGCTGCCGTCGACGCGGAACGCTCCGTAGTTGTTGAGGGTGAACGTTCCCGGCACGGTGGACTCGCCGCGGCGGGCACGGGCCGTCACGTCCCGGATCGCCGCGTCCAGCATGCTCGTGGTCATCGCCTGCGCGCCCGCGACCGCCGGGACGACCAGGCCCCGGTCGGACTGGACCGCGATCCCCAGGTTGATCTCGTCGAGTTCGACGATCTCCTGGCGTTCGGTGTCGAGGCGGGCGTTGAGCACGGGATACTTCCGCAGTCCGGCGACGACGAAGCGGGCCACGTAGGCGAGCAGGCCGGGTTCGGTGCGCTGCCGCAGCTCCCACAGGGGTGTGGCGTCGACGTCCACCCAGACGGTCGCCTCGGGAATCTCGGCCCGGCTGCGGCTGAGCACCGCCGACGCCGCCTTGCGGAACCCGCTGAGCGGGATGCGCCGCTCACCCGCGACGGCCGAAATCGCAGCGACGGGAGCCGCAGCGACGGGAGCTGCAGTGACGGCGGCCGTAGTGACGGGAGCCGCGGCGACGGGGGCCGCGGCGACGGGCCGCCCGGCCGCTTCCACGTCCTGACGGGTGATCACACCCCCCGGCCCGGTGCCCCGCAGCGCGGACAGATCCACGCCGCTCTCCCGGGCCAGCCGCCGCACCAGCGGCGACGCCACCCGAGCCGGCCGCCCCGCCGCCACGACGGACCCGGACGCCACGACGGACGGGGACGCCACGACAGACGGGGACGACACGGGAGACGCGGACGCCACAGCAGACGGGGAAGGGGCGGAAGACACGGGCGAGCCGCCCGAAGCGGCAGGCCCGGCCGGCGACGTCCGCCCCTTCGGCCGCCGATGCCGGGTCGCCCCGGTGCCGGGCTTGGTCCCGTACCCGATGAGAACGTTGCCGGAACCGGCCCGCTCCTCCTCGCGATAGGCCTCGCCGGCCGCCGAAGCCGCCTCCGAAGCCAGCGCCGAAGCCACCGCCGAAGCCGCCTCCGAAGCCAGCGCTGAAGCCACCGCCGCCACCGTGATCAGCGGCTCACCGACGGCGAGCGTCGTGCCCTCGGCGGCGTGCCGGGTCGCGACCCGTCCGGCGTGCGGGGACGGCACCTCCACCATCGCCTTCGCGGTCTCCACCTCGACCACCGGCTGATCGACCTCGATCACGTCGCCCTCGGCGACCAGCCAGCGCACGATCTCCGCCTCGGTCAGGCCTTCGCCCAGGTCGGGCAGGGTGAACGTGTTCACGCGTACTCCCACTGCAGCTCGTCGACCGCGTCCAGGACGCGGTCCACGGACGGGAGGTGGACGTGTTCCAGCTTCGGCGGCGGGAACGGGATGTCGAAGCCGGTGACCCGCCGGATCGGGGCGTGCAGCGAGTGGAAGCAGCGCTCGGTCACCCGGGCGACCACCTCGGACGACACGCTCGCGAACCCGGCCGCCTCGGCGATCACCACGGCCCGGCCGGTGGACCGGACCGCCTCGCACACGGTCTCGTCGTCGAACGGGACGATCGAACGCAGGTCCACCACCTGCAGGCTGCGGCCCTCCTGCGCGGCTGCCTCGGCGGCCTCCAGGGCGACCGGGACCGCCGGACCGTACGCGATGAGCGTGGCGTCGGTTCCCGGGCGGCGCACCACGGCCCGGCCGATCGGCGGCACCGCGGCGGTCAGGTCGGCCTCGGCGCGGGAGAAGTACAGCTTCTTCGGCTCCAGGAAGACGACCGGGTCGGGGGACTCGATGGCACGGCGCAACAGCCCGTAGGCGTCGGCCGGATCGGACGGCGCGACCACGTGCAGACCCGGCGTGTGCGCGTAGTACGCCTCCGACGAGTCACAGTGGTGCTCCACGCCGCCGATGCCGCCCGCGTACGGCACCCGGATCACGATCGGCACGCCGACCCGCCCGCGGGTCCGGTTGCGCATCTTCGCGGCATGGCTCACCAGCTGCTCGAACGCCGGATAGGCGAACGCGTCGAACTGCATCTCGACGACCGGGCGCATGCCGTTCATCGCCATCCCGATCGCCATCCCCAGGATCCCGGACTCGGCGAGCGGGGTGTCGAAACAGCGCTGCTCGCCGAACTCCGCGGTCAGCCCGTCGGTGATCCGGAAGACGCCGCCGAGCGGACCGACGTCCTCGCCGAACATCACCACCGTCTCGTCGGCGCGCATGGCGTCGCGCAGCGCCCGGTTCAGGGCGTTCGCCATGGTCAGTTTCTCCATGGTCGTGGTCATGACGGTACCTCCTCACGGGACAGTTCATCGGCGACCATGGCCTGCTGTTCGAGCAGCTGGGGGGTGGGTTCGGCATAGACGTGCGTGAACAGATCCCGGTAGTCGGCGACCGTCTCCGCGTTCAATCCGGCGCGCATCCGCTCGGCCAGATCCTCGGCCCGCGCCGCGACCACGGCCCGCTCCGCCTCATCGATCAAACCCCGATCATGGAGGTACGTGGCGAGCCGGGCGATCGGATCGCGGCTCAGCCACGGGGTCACCTCGTCGTCGGAGCGGTACCGGCCCGGATCGTCGGCGTTGGTGTGCGCCTGCACCCGGTAGGTGTGCGCCTCCACGAGCTGCGGGCCCTCCCCGGCCCGGGCGCGCTCCACGGCCGTGCCGAGCACCCGCAACAGCGCTGCCACGTCGTTCCCGTCGACACGGTGGCCGGGAACCCCGTACCCGATGCCCTTGTGCGCCAGCGACGGCGCGGCAGTCTGCCGCGACAACGGCACGGAGATCGCGTATTCGTTGTTCTGGATGAAGAACACCACCGGGGTACGGAAGACCGCGGCGAAGTTCAGCGCCTCGTGGAAGTCGCCCTCGCTTGTCGCGCCGTCGCCGCAGAGCGCCATCACGACGGTCGGCTCACCGCGCAGCCGGGCCGCGTGCGCCACCCCGACCGCGTGCAGCAGATGGGTGGCGAGCGGCGTGGCCTGCGGCGCGACCCGGGTGGCGAGCGGGTCGTAACCGCTGTGCCAGTCGCCGCGCAGCAGCGTCAGCGTCTGCACCGGGTCGACGCCGCGCGCCACGATCGCCGCGCTGTCCCGATAGGTCGGGAACAGCCAGTCGCCGTCGCCGAGAACCTGAACACAGGCGACCTGGCAGGCCTCCTGACCGTGCGAAGAGGGGTAGACCGCGAGGCGGCCCTGCCGGACCAGGGCGTTCGCCTGGTCGTTGAAGCGGCGGGCGGCGATCAGCGCGGCGTACGCGTGGACGAGTGCCTGGGGTTCGGGCATGTCGAGGCCGACGTGCGGAACGGGGTGGCCGTCCGGGTCGATGAGCGTCACCGGCTCCGTGGACGGCAGCAGGTGGGCTGCGTCACGTGTCATGCACGGATTCTGATTTGGCAGCCAATTGAACACCATACCCCCGGCAAACTCGAGATATTGTTTAAATCAGGGGGGTTCCCCACGTCCAATCGTCCAAGATCTGGCGGGCTGTGTGCCGGCCGGCGAGACAGGTGGCACCGTGCTCGACGACACCGATCGGCGCATCCTCGCGGAACTCGCGCGGGATGGGCGGATGTCCATGCGTACCCTCGCCGAAACCCTGCACATCTCCCGCGCCAACGCGTACGCCCGCGTCGCCCGTCTCCAGCAGGACGGCGTGATCCGCGGCTTCCACGCCGACGTCGATCCGGTCGCGGCCGGTCTGACCACTGCCGCCTACGTGACGCTCAACCTGCAGCAGGCCAACTGGCGGGAGGTGCTCGCCCGGCTGCGCACGCTGCCCGGCGTGGTGCACATCGGACTGGTCGGCGGCGACTTCGATGTGATCCTGCTGGTCCGCGTGGCGGACAACACCGAGCTGCGGCACCTGGTGCTCGACGAGATCCAGGGGATGCAGGGTGTGGTCAGCACGCGGACGCTGCTGCTGTTCGAGGAGTCGGTGCCGGGCGGGTAACGCGGCTGGTCGTCAGTGTCGTCCGGGAGTGGGCGGGGGAGCAGTGAGAGCCAGCTCGGTTCGTCCAGCTGGTCGTCAGTGTCGTCGGGCGTCGTTTCCCGTGCACTCAGCACCAGCCGGACCGGCTGGTGCTGAGTGCTGGCCGGCGGATCTCGGCGGATGATGGTCGTGTCGTGGGCACGGTCTGCCGAGATTGGCGGCAGGCGGCAGGCGGGGAGCGCGCCGGCACCCCTTCACACGGCCATCACCGGCGGGAACGGCTCCCGGCTCGGCCGCGCCTCGTACTCCCTCCACGCATCCGCCAGCCGCCGCACCGCCTCCCCCAGCTCCTCCTCCGAAGCCATGAACTGCACCCGCAACCGATCCCCGCTGCCACCCCCGGCGTCCAGCCCGGCCCCCGGCAGCACCGCCACCCCGTGCCGCAGCGCCACCTGCGTGAACGACCCGCCGTCCCCGGACGGCAGCCGCACCCACAGCGTCTGCCCGCCGGGCACCGCCGGAGCCTCCCACGACGGCAGCAGCCGCCCCAGCTCTGACCGCAAATGATCGTGCTGGGCCTTCCGCCGCACCGCCGACCGTGCCACCAGCGCGTCCAAGGTCGGGAGCAGGGCGGCTGCCGCGAGTTGCGCGGGGACGTTTCCGCCCAGATCCATCACGGTACGCATCCGGGCGAGCCGCGCCACCATCCCGGCGGAGGCGCGCACCCAGCCGACCCGCAGGCCGCCCCAGACCACTTTGCTCAGCGACCCGATGGTGATCACGTCCGCGGAGTGAACCGCCATCGGCGGCGGCACGGCAGCCCCGGGGAAGCCGAGGTCGCACAGCACCTCGTCGTCGATGAGGGGGACACCGGCCGCCGACGCCGACAGCGCCGCCCGCCGCCGCAGAGGCTCCGGCACCACCTCGCCGGTCGGGTTGTGGAACGCGGTGATCCCGTAGACGGCGGCGAGCCCGGCCGGCCCGCTGGTCACCGGCACCGCTCCCTCGGCCCGGAACGCCTCCAGGGCCCCGAAGTACGTCGGCGCCTGCACCAGGACCCGGTCCCCGGGCCGGACCAGGGTGCGGGCCAGCAGTGTGAGCGCCTGCTGACCGCCGGTGGTGACCAGGACCTGATCCGGCTCGGTCGGCAGCCCGCGTGATCGGTAGCGGTCGGCGATGGCCGTGCGCAGCGCGGGATGTCCCATCGGGTGGTACCCGATGTCGCCGGCGATCCCGGCCAGGTCGGGGAGGATCCGGGCGTACGCGTCGACGAGTTCCGGCGGTGGCGCGTCCGGTGCGGCACAGGCCAGCATGATCACGCCGTCGCGGGGTTCGAGCAGGTGCAGGAAGCCGGGCGCCTCGGTGGTCGGTTTCGGTGTGCCGGAGTCCGGGCCGGCGACCCGGGTGCCGCTGCCCTGCCGGCGCACGATCCGGCCCTCGGCGGCGAGCAGGTCGTACGCGGCGACGACCGTGCTGCGGCCGACCGACAGCGCGGTGGCGAGGACCCGGTCCGGTGGCAGCAGCGTGCCCGGCGGCAGCTCACCGTCGTCGATCAGGGAGCGGATCCGCGCGGCGAGCAGCAGGTACAGCGCGCCGCGCCCGGACGACCACCGCCCGAGACGCTCGACCAACCCGATTGGCTCCATCAGCAAACCAATCTAGCGGCATTGGCTCTGCCGGGGAACGGCCCGCGCGCCCACGATGAAGGACATGACCGTCTTCGCTGCCAGCCCGATGACCTCGCTGATCGACGACCACGCCCGCTACGACCTGGCCGAGAGCACCTGCCCGCCGGTCAGTGTCGGTCAGCTCGCCGGCCCGGAGGAGCTCGCCGCGGTGCCCCTGGGATACGGCACCACGCGCGGTGACGCCCGGCTGCGTGAGCTGATCGCCGCGGAATCCGCCGTGACTCCGGATCAGGTGCTCGTGACCGCCGGCGCGGTCGACGGGATGTTCCTGCTCGCCCAGGCCCTGATCCGGCCCGGCGACGAGGTGGTCCTGGTCACGCCCTGTTTCCCGCCCGCGCGGGCGGTCCCGGAGGCGCTCGGCGCGGACATCCGGGTCGTGCGGGCGTCCTTCGACGAGGGGTACCGGCTGCCGCTCCCGGGTATGGCGGCGGCGCTCGGACCCCGTACGAGATTGGTGTCTCTGGCTTCTCCGCAGAATCCGTCGGGGGTGAATCTGACCCCGGGGGAGCTGCGGGACCTGGTCGGCGTGGTGCGGGAACGCGCACCTCAGGCGGTGATCCTGGTCGATGAGACGTATCGTTTCTCGACCTACGGGGACGCGAGCGTCCCGCCGCCGGCCGGGCCGGGGATCGTCACGTGCGGCTCGGTCTCGAAGGCGCACGGCGCGCCCGGCCTGCGCGTCGGCTGGCTCACCGTGACCGATCCTGATCTGTACGAGCGGTTGCGTGACGCCAAGTTCCACACCGCGATCGCGTGTTCCGGTGTGGACGAGTTCCTGGCGGCCCGCGTGCTCTCCCGGGCCGGTGAGATCCTCGCGCCGAGGGCGAAGTTCCTGGCCGGGCAGCTGGCGGCGCTGCGCGAGTGGGCCGCCGCGAACGGGGTCGCGATGGTGGAGCCGGACGGTGGCCCGCTGTGCTGCCTCAAGGTCCAGGATCGGAGCTTCTACCAGCGACTTCACGACCTCGAGGTACGCGTCGCGCCGGGCTCCTGGTTCGGCGAGGAGGACAGTGTGTTCCGGCTCGGGTTCGGGCACCTGTCCGCGGACGACTTCAGCGCCGCTCTCGACCGTCTGAGCCGGGCGCTGCGGCCTTGACGCCGTAGAGCGTCACCAGCTCCGCGCCGATGCGGGACAGCTCCGCCCGTACCGGATCGGGGTCCTCCACCTCGACGATCGCGCCCCACCCGGAGAGCGTGCGCGCGATGTCGCGGGGCGTGGGCGCGCCGACCCGGGCCCGCACCCGGCCGTCGGGGAGCACCTCGCCCGGATGGCAGTGCAGCCCGAAATGGTCCTGCAGCACCCAGAGGAAGCGCTCCGGGATCAGCACCGTGGCCCAGGTGCGCGAGCGGCGTTCCTCGATCGCGCCGACCACCTCGGTCCACGCCTCGTCCAGGGCGAAGTCGCCGGGACGCTCGAACGACCGATCGAGAACCGTGAGATCGCTGATCCGGTCCACCCGGAAGGTGCGCCGCCCCCGGTCGGTCCCGGCCAGCAGGTACCAGACGCCGTCCTTGTCGATCACGCCCCACGGGTCGGCCTCGCGCGTCGCGTCCCGGTAGCCGAACCGGATCGCCCGGCGGCGCACCACCGTCTCCTGCAGGATCCGCACGTCGCCGGGGACGTCCCGCTCGCGCTCGCCCCAGCCGGCCGGATCCCGCAGCGTCGCGTCGGTGGCCGCCCGGGCCTCGTCCCGGTACGTCGCGGGCAGCGCCCGCAGCAGCTTGCGCAGCGCGGCCTTGAGCTCGCCGGATGCATCCGCGGCAGGGCCGGCGAGCAGGAACAACGCGCGCGCCTCGGGGGCGGACAGGCCGCTCAGGTCGGTGCGCGCGCCACCGATGAGCTGCCAGCCGCCGTGTCGGCCGGGCTGCGGATAGACCGGGATGCCGGCCGCCGACAGCGCCTCCAGATCCCGCCGCGCGGTGGCGACCGAGACCTCCAATTCGGCTGCCAGCTCGGCGGCGGTGATCCGGCCACGTGCCTGCATCAGCAGGAGGGCGGCTACGAGGCGGTCGGCGCGCATCGTCCGAGAATAAGTGCTCAGAAGGTGAGCACTTAAGTCGGCAGGATGAGGGCATGACAACGCTTCGTGGATTCACCACCGTCACCTTCTTCGCCGACGATCTGGACGCGGCCCGCGCCTGGTACACCTCGGTGTTCGAGCAGGAGCCGTACTTCGTGCGGGACGGGGCCTACCTGGAATGGCGGGTCGGCGACTACCAGCACGAGTTCGGCCTGCTGAACAGCGCGTACGCGCCGCACCGGCACACCGGGGAGGCCACCGGGGCGATCATCTACTGGGCGGTCGACGACGCCGAGGCGGCCTATCGGCGGCTGCTCGGGCTCGGCGCCACGCCGCACGACAAGCCGGTCGAGCGCGGCCCCGGATATGTCACCGCGTCGGTGCTCGACCCGTTCGGCAACATCCTCGGCGTCATGCGCAACCAGCATTACGACGACGTGCGGGCGCTGGCGTCACCCGAGCGACAGGATCAGCGTGGTCGCTGACGCCGCCAGGAACACCACCCCGCCGACGATGTTGCGGGAGCCGACCCGCAGATGGGCGACGATCGCGCCGACGAAGTAGAGGACGAGGCCGGCGGCGGCGAGCCGGCCCAGCCACGGCACGGCGAGCCCGGCCAGCAGCCCGACCGTGCCGGCCGCCAGCAACAACCCCAGCACCGGTACGAAGCGGCGCGGGATGCCCTTCATGTCGGCCTGCGCCTTCGGGTACTCGTGACCGATCAGGTAGAAGACGGCGGCGCTGCCGGTGAGCAGCGCCGTGACGACGGTCATCGTTTCCATGCACAGTGGACGACACGACGCCCGGAAACGTGACAACTACCTCGATCGAGGGAAACAACGGTCGCCATCCCGGACATCCGCCCAGCTCATCGGCGTTCTCGTAAGGGTGTCGGCCGTTCGTCCGGGTGGCCGTGCGCAGGCGCGCGGCGAGACTACCGGCCGAGCGCGACGACAGGTCGCGGAGCCGGAAAGAGACGGACATGTACTTCCAGAACGTCGCGGGCGGGAACGTGCACATCGGGCAGCAGATCGCCCACAACACCGGAACGGTCACGACCGGATCCGCCGGCCCTCTCGACCCTGAACTCGACCGCCTGCGGGCCGCGCTGCGCGAGGCAGGCCTGGACCGTGACGTGCGCGAGGAGGCCGAGCGGGAGATCGAGGCGGCCCGGACCGCCCTGGCCGGCGCCGACCTGGCCGGCACCGTTCTCGCCGGCCCTGACAAGAATCGGGCGATCCGGGCGTTGCGACGGCTCAGCGGAACCGTGGAGGGGTTCGCCGGTCTCGGCGCGCTCGCCGGGTCGGTCATCGCCGCCGTCGAAGGGTGGCCGGCGTGACCGCGTTCACCAACGAGGCCGACGGTGACCTGCACATCGGCACACAGATCGGTGTCCTGCACCACGGCGCCACCATCTACCAGACCGCGCCGGCCGCCGCTCCCGCCGAGAAACTGCAGGTGGCGGTGAACTACCTGCGCGGCGGCTCGCCCCGGGAGGCGGAACGGCGGATCTCCGCGCTGGTCTTCGAGGACGGGCTCAGCTCCGCCGAGGTCGCGTACCACTGGGTGCTGTCGGTGCTCAGCGGACGGTCCCTGACCAGCCTCAGCGGCGCCGAGATGCACCAGCTGGACCAGGCGTTCACGATGTCCGAGCGGCATCCGAGCGGCCGGTGGTGGCGCTGCGTCGAAACGATCCGGATGCTGGTGAACGCGCTGCTCATGGTCGGTCCGGACGGCCAGCCCCCGCCGCAGGCCCTCGGCCGGGCGCTGCAGGCCTACGCGACGCTGCCCGACGACGACCGCCAGGACATCGAGCGGCATCTGACGCTCACGCTCTCCGGGGTTGCGCAGGACCACATCGAGGACCTCAACGCCGACCACGTGCGCCGGGCCCGGACGGCCGGGGACCGTGCGGTACGCGTACCCAAGTTCTTCGAGCCCGACCCGGCCGAACCGATCGCCAAGATCTCGCGTCCGGCGCCGGCCGAGTCGACGTGGCTGCCGCTGGCCGGCGGCGGCGCGCTGCTGCTGGTCGGCGCGGTCACGCTGGTCCAGGCCGCCGGCACCCGCAGCATCGTCGCCGCCGTCGCGGTGTTCGTGCTGCTCGTGGCCGGTGGTTACGCGGTGGTCCGGCACGGCCTGGACCGCGCGTTCCTGCGCAGCCGGCTCGCCGCGAAGGAGGACGAGTTCCAGACCGGGCGGCGTCCCGCGTACACCGGACCCGGCGGCAACGCGCTGAGCGCCGGCTTCACCGCCACGATCGCCACCGTCGTCGACCAGGCGTTCGTGAACGCGCAGCCCCGTGAGCACCAGATGCGCGACGCGTTCTGGCGCGACACCACCGGCTTGCGCATCGCACTGCAGGGAGACCTGATCGATCTGTACGGTGTCCGCGGCATCCGGCCCGAGGCGATCCGGTGGCTGGCAGCGCACCACGCCGAGGACATCGCAGGCCGCTGGCGCGACGGCAGCCTGGACGACTTCCGCCGCCGGTACCGTCCCGCCGCCATGTCTCCGGCCTTCCTCGGTGGCCTTGCCGCGCTGGCCGGGGCCGGGCTCGTCGTCCTCCTCTCCGCGACCGCGATGACCGCGTGCGCGCTGGTGGTGGCCGCTCCGCTGCTCTGGTTCGGCGGCCGCCTCGCCCATCGCGGCGGCCTGGCCCTCTACGGCGAACGCCGCCGGATCGCCCTCGACACCGCCGAGTTCCAGGAGCGTTACCACGCCGAATGCCTCGCCTACGACAGGTGGGTCGGCTGGCTGGCGGACCGTCCCACCGACGTGGAGATGGGCAACTGGCTGGCGCTGGACCTGGCGCACTGGAAGCGCGGCGTGATGGCCGACTACCGCCTCTCCAACCGTGACCTCCTCACCCACCTGACCCTCACCGAGGCCGCGCCGCGCAGCCGCCGCGCCCGTGACGTGGGCGGCCCGTTCCGGCACTCGGCCTACACCGTCCTGCTGTTCCTGCTCACCGAGGGCGGCGTCCGCCAGGTGCAGACCCGCCTCGACTTCGTGACGGGCGCCTTCTCCGGCGAGCGGCGCACGACGTTCCGCTACGACGCGATCGGCTCGGTCCGGGTCACGGAGGTAGGCCTCCGCGTCGACGACCAGAAACTGGTCTCCCGTCAGGCATTCCAGCTCTCCCTGAACAACGGCGAACGCATCCGCGTCCTCCTCGACGACTTCGCCGACGAGCCCGTCGACGACTACCGCGAGAGCGCCGACCACCTGGCCCGCCTGGCGTCGGACGCGGCCGGAGTCACCAGCGCCACCCACATCCTGGAGGCGGTGGCGGCGGAGGGCCGGGAGTGGATCGCCTTGGAGCGCCAGCGCTTGCACCGCCGCCTGCCCCGCCAGCAACCCCCCATGCCGTCCCCGGTCACCTATCCCGGCCTGTCCGGCTGACCGCGCGGGCTTGACCCTCGACCCGCTCGAGCCCTTAACGTCCCCGTCATGCACACCGTGGAGACCTTGGAACCGATCGTGCGCGCCTCCTGGGACGCCGACACCTGCGACCCGCACGACCTGCCGTGGCGCCCGGACAACCCGGAGCGCGGCCAGTGCGGGGTGACCGCCCTGGTCCTGCACGACCTGCTCGGCGGAGACCTGATCCTGGGCGAGGTCTTCGAGGACGGTCGCAAGGTCGGCCACCACTGGTGGAACCGGCTGCCGGACGGCCGCGAGGTAGACCTGACAGCGGCCCAGTTCCACCCCACCGAGACCGTGACGGCCGGCCGGGTCCAGCACCGTCCACCGGGCCCGCCGCGGAGGTGCCGCGCTCAGTACGAACTGCTGAGCAGCCGGGTGGCACGCCACGTGAACCCCGCCGCCGGGGGAGGGGCCGATCACATTGCGCCCGGGGAGGCCCGTGGGTGAGGATCGGGCTCATGACGAACGGAAAGGGCGCCACGCGCCGCACAGTGTGAACGGCCCCGCGGCGGTTGCGCCGCCGGGCGACCATGGCTGGCTGGACGCGGCCATCCTGTCGGGTGATGTCCTGATCCCCGGCAGCGACGGGCGATCTCGTGTCTTCGCCGAGGTCGGAGCCGACCGGGACGGGCCGGTGACCCGTCACCTGCTGACTTTTGCGGCCGACGACCGTACGTCGGTGCGGCGGACGGTCTTCGCGTTGCTCGAGCACCTGTTCTTCCAGAGATCGGGCCCGCCCTCGGTGGCCGGCGCCGCCGAGGCGGCCCTCACCGATGTGGACCCGCAGGTGCGGCGGACCGCGGCGGCACTGCTGGTCTCCACCGCTGACCCGGACCGGGCCGCGGCGGCGCTGCACGCCTGCTCCGAACCGGTCGCGCGGATCGCCCTCGTGGACGCCTTGACCAGGCCCGCGAGCACCCGGCCTCGACCCGATCTGAACCGCTTGCGATCGGATCCCGTGCCGGCCGTCCGGCTCCTGGCCAACGTCGCTCTCTTCAGCGGGGACGACCCGGCGGCGTGGACCCGGCTGGACACGGCGGTCCGCGCCGACCTCGATGCCTCGGCGGGCGTTCTCGACGCGTCCGGGTCTGTTCTCCGGCTGACCGCGGGGGAGCGGTGGGCGCGAGTGCTGACCGGTTTCGATCGGGAGGGGGACTGCTACGGCTGGGTGCGGCGGCTCACGGATTCTGCCGAGAAAGCACAGGTCAGGCGCGAAGGCGTACGTATGGCGGTCGAGGCGATGCGCCAGTGGCGTGCGGCACCCACCCGGCTCGCGCCCGTGCTGACCGCTTGCTTGAAAGAAGACCCTTCCGAGGTGCGGTCGTCGGCACTGCGCGCTGTGGCCGCGTCCCTGACCGCGTCCCGGCTGGCCGCCGACGATCTCGCCGCGACGCTGGACGACCCGGAGCTCGGCGCCCCGGCCGCCGTCGGACTCGGCAGCACCGGCGACCACCGCGCGGTCCCGCACCTGGTCCGTCTCGTGCTGACCGAGGGCTCGCGCTCCGGTGACGCGCTTGCCGGCCGCGAGGAGGCTCGCCTGGCGAAAGCGTTCCGGGCGGTCGCCCGCGCCGGCGCCGACCCGCGGGCGCCGGTGGCCGCGGCCCGGCAGATCCTGGCGGAGCAGCCGGATCCGTGTGCGGTGGCCCTGCCGATGAGCGTGCTCGCCGCGTTCGGTCCGGCCGCGGCCTCCGCTGTGCCGGAGCTCATCGCCATGATCAGGGTGCTCGGGAACGACACACCGGGCTGCGTCTTCGACGTCCTCGGGCGGATCGGTCCCGCGGCCGAGCCCGCGGTTCCGCTGCTGCGGCAGCACTCGACGCAGAGTGCCGCGCTCGCTCTGCTCCGGATCACCTCGGACCGGGCGGTGGCCGACCGATACCTCGCCGGCCGTCCGGAGGAGCTTCGCCACGGCCACGTCGCGGCGGAACTGCTGACCTGGCTGGCCGGGCACGGCGGGCTCACCACGCGCCAGCACCGGCAGCTGCGGAGCCTGTTCCGGCGTCCCGGTTTCGGGCAGGTGGAGTCGGCCGGCGCGGTGTGGCTCCACGAAGGCCCCGCGGCGGCGGCCGAGCTGCTGGAGGTCCTCACGGGTTACCTGTCCGACGACATGCGCGGACCCGAGGCGCTACGCGTACTCACCGCGATGGGACCGCACGCGCTGCCGATCATCGACCGGCTGGACCGGTCCACCGCGTCCCGGCGTCGAGCCGGCTTCGACATCGGTGACTGGGATGCCGAGATGCGCGCGGACGAGATGCTGCTCGCCGCCAGCCTCGACGCCCGCGAACGCATCGCCGGCGATCGCCGGAAGGCTGTCACGGAGTCCGGGTGATCGGCGATTGAGGCAGCGCATCCGGCCACCGCGGCGAGGACCGGCTGGGTGGATCGGCCGTCACTGCACACGGCCCGGATCGGCGGTGCAGGTGTACCACCCCCGCTCCGACACCTGGTCCCGCGGCCGGCGCCGCCCGAGCCGCGGGCCGAAGCGGGAGCGGTCACCCTGCGCAGCCGACCGGGCGCCGGGCCCGCGCCGGGGTCGCAGCGGGTGCCGTGGCACTCCGCTCAACCGGCATCAGCGACGAGCTCCACCTCGAAGCCGGCCGCGTTCTCCAGATAGGCCGCATACGTCCCCGGTCCGCCCGCATGCGGATGCCGGTCCGGGAACAGCAGCGTCCACCCGTGCCCCGCCGCCTCGGCGACGACCGCGTCCACCTCCGCCGGGGAGCCCGCCCACAACGCCAGATGATTCAACCCGGTACGCATCCGGTCGTGGCCGCCGCGGACATGGTCCGGCCCCGATTCGATGACGATGTACGCGTCCCCGTTCACCCAGCTGCACCCGGTGTCCCACCTGCTCCCCACGGTGTAGCCGAGCCGGCCCAGCAGCCACGCCCACGACCCGTCGTCCGCAAGCCACAATTCCAGGTGGTGCAACCGTCCACGCTCGCGCACAGCGACGAACATAAAAGCGAAGTGGCTGACCCGGAACTGCCGGAACGGACGCGCCTGCCACCCGATCGTGGAATCGACGGTGATCAGCGGAAACTGCAGGGTAGTGCGGTGACCAATCAGCAGCCCAGCTGGCAACCCGGCTGGCAGCAGCCCGCCGCCCCCCAGCCGCCCGCGAAGAAGCGCTCCCCGTGGAAACTCATCGGCGGAATCACCGCGGGCGTCCTCGTCCTGTGCTGCGGCGGGTTCACCGCTCTCGGCGCTCTCGTCGACGGCCCGGAGCAGAAGAAGGCCGCCGGCGCGGTCGCCGGCACCCTCGAACCCGTGGCCGGGCCGGAGGCCAGTGACCCGGAGACCGAGCCGGTCGCCGCGGGCGCGTCATCGAGCGCCGGCCCGTCCCCGTCGGAGGCCGTCAGTTCCCCGCAGGCCGGTTCGACGACGAGGACCCCGGAGGCCCAGCCCACCGCGACGCGGGCGACGAAGGAGCCCACGACGAAGCCGGCGACGGGAAACCCGACGACGAAGCCGACCACGCGGAAACCGTCGACGAAGCCGACGACCCGGAAGCCCTCGACGAAGCCGGCGACCCCGAAGCCGACCACGAAGAAGCCGGACCCGGAGCCCGAGCCGACGTTCGAGGAACCCGAGCCCGAGCCGGAAACGGTCTACTACAAGAACTGCACGGCGGTCCGCAAGGCCGGCGCCGCGCCGATCCGCCGCGGCGACCCCGGATACGCCCGCCACCTCGACCGCGACGGGGACGGCGTCGGCTGCGAGTAGGTAGCCCTCCCGGCAGAGCCCGGCCGCGATGGCGGCCGGCTCACCGACGCGCGGCGATCACCACCCCACCAGTGAAAGCACAGCAAACGTACAGCTCAGAGCTCGACATCACCCCGTACCGTTGATGGTCCCCCCAGCGGAGCAAGGAGATGATCGCAGTGGGAATGATGAAGCGGTTCGTGCTCTCGATGGTGGCGTCCAGGCTGCACCGCGCGTCGCAGAAACGGCACAACCCGGCCGTCGACGGCCTGCTGCGCGAGGTGAACCACCGCATCGCGCGCAGTCAGGGCCATGGCTATCACCCGGGTTACGGTCACCCGGGTTACGGTCACCCCAGCTACGGGCAACCCGGCTACGGTCATCACGGCCACTACCGGCACCACGGGCATTACCGCCACCGCGGGCCGGGCCACCACGGTCATTACCGCCGCAGGTTCTGGTGACTCACGGTGACTGCGCGCGGTGCCGGGATCATCGCGGCGTAACCGGCGCCCGCGACCGGCGCTGAGGCCTCGTCCAGGCCGCAGGACGCGAGGGTGTGCTGGCGCAGCAGCATCGACGTCGGCACCGGGGCGATCTCGCGCCAGGCGAAACAGGACCGGATGATCGCGGCGTTGACGCCGCCGGTGAGCGTGCGGTCCGCGTCGAGCAGCGTCCGCAGCACGGTGTGGTAGGTGAGGAAGTCGGGGGAGAGGGTCGCCCAGGTGGTCGCGAGCAGCCGTCCGAGATAATCGCGGGCCAGCAGCAGAGACTCCTTGAAGGCGGCCTCGTTCCCGGCGTACGCGGTGGTGAAGTCGGTTTGGATCTGCTCGAGGTCGTGGACGGTGCCGGGCAGGTTCGTCGAGCGGTTCCGCAGGTCGTCGCTGATCAGCTTCTTGTCGACCAGGTCCTGCTGGAAGACCTCGACCATGGTGTCGAAGATGGCGCCGGTGAGCGGCAGCGACCGGTCGTGCGGCTCGTCGCCGACGTCGGACATGCGCATCGCGTTGAAGGCGATCCGGATCTGCCGGCTGTCGGAGAGCTCGCCGACCCGGTCCAGCCCGTTGATCGTGAGCAGGTTGCCCTTGGTGTTGTCGAGGAGCATGTCGACGACCGAGTGGAAGTGCAGCGACGCGACGATCGCGGCCAGGTCGCCGGAGGACTCGTGCAGGCCGCCGTAATCGATGCCCTCGTCGAGCGGGCTGGCCGGCACGCCGACCTCGGCGAAGATCACGCTGTGGCCGAACTCGTGGCAGAGCACGTCGAAGTTCTCGCAGAACGGCCGGCTGTGGTCGATCGTGCCGGTGGCCGACCGGCCGAAACCGAACTCCAGGAACCCGTACCCGGATTGGGCGTTGTTCCATTCGATCAGGGGGATCAGCTCGAGGCGGGCGAAGTCGGACTCGAAGTGCCACCGGATGGGCCGGCCGAAGTAGTCCTCCCAGATGTCGAGCACCCGGCGGACCGTGGCATACATGGTGGCCGCTGAGAACTCCCTGGTGTCCGGATCGAGGTGGTCGAAGTGGCCGTCCGGCCCGGGAAGGACGGGGTCACGGGCGGCGCCGGTCCAGGGTGGCCGGAAGAACTGGTTGTAGGGCAGCTTGCCGATCGCGTCGACGACGAACATCCGGTCGTCGGCGGGTCCTCTCTCGACGGCGCCGGGCGACGGGGCGACGACGATGGTCTCCGGCTCCGGGAAGAGCGGCGAGCCGTCGGCCTTGGTGAGGAATCGGGGCTGCGGGAAGATCCGGAACCGGGTGCCGGTCTCGGCGAGTCTGCGGTCGAGTTCGAGTGACATGGGAACCTCCCTGAGGCGTGTCTTTCAGCGGTAGACCTCCCCTGATCCGAAGTCAACGAAGCTGTCCATGAACCATCCCAAGGAGCCGCCTGGACAGCCGCTCCGATGAGGGAGGACGATGCGGGTATGGCCGGAACCGGCGCCCTGCTCCGCTTCAACCTGCGCCTGGAACGGCGCGGCCTGCCGTTCTGGGTGGCCGGCGCCGGCCTGCTCTTCCTGATCCAGTCGACACAGAGCCAGAGCCTCTACGGCACTCCGGAGAAGCTCGCGCAGCTGCGGGCCACGCTCGGCGGGAACACCGCGGTGGTTGCCATGAGCGGACCGGAGGAGCTGCTCGGCACGATCGGCAACGAGATCGTCTTCGAGATCTTCGCGTTCGTCGCGATCATCGTGGCGCTGATGAACATGTTCCTGGTCGGCCGGCGCACCCGTGGCGACGAGGAGACCGGCCGCGCCGAGCTGATCCGATCGACGACGACGAGCCGCCATGCACCGCTCCACGCGGCGCTGCTGCTCGCCCTTGCCGCCGACATGATCACCGGGGCGATCATCTTCGCGGCGCTGATCGGGACCGGTCTCCCCGCCCGGGGCTCCGCCCTCACCGCGGTCGCGATCGCCGGCGTCGGCCTGGTCTTCGCCGCGGTCACCGCCCTCGCCGCGCAGATCTTCGAGAACACCCGCGCCGTCTACGGGTTCACCGGCCTGATCCTCGGCGCGAGCTACGCGCTGCGGGCCGCCGGCGACGCCGGGAACCCGGCGCTCTCCTGGGCCTCGCCGATCGGCTGGGGACAGCGGACCCTGCCGTTCGGTCCGGGCCGCTGGTGGCCGCTCCTGCTCATGGTGGGTACGGCCACCGCGCTCGTCCTGCTCGCGACGACCGCCCTCGACCGCCGCGACGTCGGGGCCGGCCTGGTCCGCCCCCGTCTCGGCCGCCCGCGCGCGTCGCGGGCACTGCGCAGCCCGTCGGCCCTGGCCTGGCGGCTGCAGCGGGGCAGCGTGATCGGCTGGGTGGCCGGGGTGGGACTGCTCGGAATGGTGTACGGCTCGCTCGGCGACAGCATCGAGGAGTACATCCGCGACAACCCGGAGGTGGCTGCCTACCTGCCGGGCGGGGCGGCCGACGTGGTGGACGCGTACCTGGCGCTGACCGTGACGATGGGCGCCCTGCTCGCGGCGGCGTTCGGGGTGGCCGCGACGCTGCGGGCGCGCGCCGAGGAGACGTCCGGCCGGGCCGAGCTGGTGCTGGCCACCGCGACGAGCCGGCGACGGTGGCTGGCCGGGCAGTTCGGCGTGGCCCTGATCGGCAGCGCGCTGGTCCTGGCGGCGGCCGGGTTCGGCGAGGGACTGGCCTACGGGCTGACCGTCGGTGATCCCGGTCAGGCGGGGCGGATGACCGGCGCGGCACTGGTCTACCTGCCGGCGGTGTGGGCGGTCATCGCCGTACCCGTGCTGGGTGTGGGATGGTGGGCCCGGGCCGCCGCCGTCGCCGGATGGGCCGTGCTCGGCTATTGCGCGGTCGTCGAGTTGTTCGCCGACTCGTTCGAGCTGCCGGACTGGGCGCAGCAGGCGTCACCCTTCGCGCACCTGCCTGACGCGCCCCTCGAAGCGGTGACCGCCGGCCCGCTGATCGCGCTCACGGCGGTGGTGGGGGTCCTGGTCGCCGCCGGATTCGCCGGCTTTGCGCGGAGAGACGCGGGCTACTGAGAAAAGTGCCGATACTGAGCGGATGCAGGGGGCGGACCGGGAGGAGCTGGGCGCCGTGGTGCGGATCGCCGCGGCCGTCGCCGGCGTGCCCACCGCGGCCCTCAACCTGATCGACGAGGGTCGTCAGGTCCAGGTCGTCACCGCCGGTTTCCCGGGCCGCGACTGCGACCGGGCCGACGCGATGTGCGCGGTCCGGCTGGGCACCGGGCGCCCGGTGCACGTGCCGGACGCCCGCCTCGACCCGGACTACCGCGACAACCCGTGGGTGACCGGCGAGCTCGGGCTGGTCCGCTTCTACGCGAACGCGCCACTGATCACGCCGGACGGGTCGGTCCTCGGCACCCTCTGCGTCTTCGACACCGTGCCGCACGAGCTCACCGCCGAGCAGCTGGACCGGCTGCAGGACCTCGCCGGCGTCATCGTCGCGTTGGTCGAAGGACGCCGGCAGACCCGGACCGTCGCCGAGTTCGCGCAGGCCACCGAAGCCCGCAAGAAATGGGCGGAGGCGCTGCTCGACGGCATCAACGTGGCGGTGATCGCGGTGGACACCCAATACCGGCCGATCCTCTGCAACCAGGCGTTCCGGGACAGCCACGACCCGGGCATCGACCTGACCGCGGCGCCGGTCGGCATCGCCGAGCGTTTCCAGATCTACGAGCCGGACGGGCAGACGCCGATCACCGACGAGGGGACGCCGATGATCATGGCGATGAACGGCCTCGGCCCGGTCACCGGCCGGGAGTTGATGCTGCGCGGGACGCGGAACGGCGCCGCCATGGTCCGGGCGAACGCCCGGGCGCTGTACGGCGCCGACGGCGCGATCAGCGGCGCGGTGCTGGCGCTGCACGACATCACCGCCGAGGCGGCCCGCAAACGGCTGATCGAGGAAGCCCGGTCCCGGCTCGCCGCCGCCAACGCCGAGCTGCGCCGCTCGAACACCGATCTGACCAACTTCGCCGCCGGGGTCAGCCATGACCTGGTGGCCCCGCTCGCGGCGGTCGGCGGTTACCTGGAACTGCTCGCCGAGGAGGTCACCGAACCGGCGGCCGGTCACGTGGCGGCGGCCGGCCGGGCGGTCGAGGAGATGCGCGACGTGATCCGGTCCCTGCTCGGCGCGGCCCGGTCAGATACGGCGTAAACCTGCCGATAGTTCAGGGGTGGACGTCGAGCGCGAGCGGCGGCGGCTGGCCGCGTTGCACGAGTACCACCTGCTCGACGCGCCCGCCGACGACGAGCTGGAGGCGGTGGTCCGGGTCGCCGCCGCTGTCGCCGGGGTGCCGACCGCGACCCTGAACCTGATCGACGAGCACCGGCAGTGCCAGCTCACCACCGTCGGTTTCCCCGGCGCCGACTCGCCGCGCTCCGATTCGATGTGCGCGATCCGCTTCGAGGCGGGCGAATTCATGTACACCCCGGACGCCAGCCGGGACCCGACCTACCGGACCAATCCGTGGGTGACGGGTGATCGCGCCGGCGTCCGGCTCTACGGCTCGGCGCCGCTGATCACGCCGGACGGCTACGCGCTGGGCTCGCTCTGTGTCTTCCACGACGAGCCGGGCACGCTCGACGCCGTCCAGGTGGCCCGGCTGCGGGACCTGGCGAGCGTGATCCTCGCCCTCTTCGAACGCCGCCGCCAGGCCCGGATCAACCGCGAGCTGGCCGTGATCGCCGAGGCCCGGCAGCGATGGACCGACACGTTGCTGGAGACGATCGACGTGGCGGTGGTCGCCGCCGACCAGTCCGGCCGGCTCACCGTCTTCAACCGGGCCGCCCGCGAATGGCACGGCCTCGACGCCGACCCGACGCTCGATCCGCACGAGTTCGCCGACCGCTACCAGCTCTACACCACCGACGGCGTCACGCTGCTGCCGCCCGCTCAGCTCCCGCTGCTGCGGGCCCTGCGGGACGGCACCGTCGAGAACGCCGAACTGATCATCAAACGGTCCGGCGCCACCCCGATCCATGCCACGGTGAGTGGCCGCGCGCTGGTCGCCCCGGACGGCACCCCGATGGGCGCGGTCGTCGCGATGACCGACGTGACGAGCGACCGCGCCCAGCAGCGCGCGATCGAGGCGGCCCGGCGCGAGCTCGCCGCCGCCAACGCCGAGCTGCGTCGCTCCAACACCGAGCTGACCAACTTCGCCGGAGCGGTCAGTCACGATCTGGTGGCGCCGCTCTCCGCGGTCCGCGGTTACCTGGAACTCCTCGAAAATGAGGTGACCGGCGAACACCGTACCTGGGTGGACGCCTGCTGCCGGGCGGTGAACCGGATGCGCGACCTGATCGATTCGCTGCTGCAATACGCCCAGGCCGGCAGTGCCCCGATCCGACGCGTCCCCGCCGACCTGGGCCGGATCGCCGACGAGGTGCTGGCCGACCTCCAGCCGGCCGTCGACGAGGCATCGGCCGAGGTCACCGTCCCGGCCCCGCTGCCGGAGGTCTCCTGCGACCCGGTGCTGGCCCGCCAGCTCCTCCAGAACCTGATCGCCAACGCGATCAAATACCGCCATCCGTCCCGCCCCTGCCGGGTCACGGTGACCGCGGCCCGCGCCGACGCCGGCTGGTCGATAACGGTCGCCGACAACGGCATAGGCATCCCACCCGACAAGCGCCGCCGCGTCTTCGACATGTTCACCCGCCTCGACGACACCCCCGGCGGCGGCCACGGCATCGGCCTCTCCAGCTGCCTGCGCATCGTCGACCGCCACGGCGGCGCCATCCGCGTCGAGGAGAACCCCGGCGGAGGGACCTGCGTGATCTTCTCACTCCCCGATTGAGGGTACGGACGACGAAAGCTCTCCAGAGGCCGCGCGACCGTGCCGCCCACGCCAGGCCGTCAGGCGACATTTCGCTACGCTGCCCACTCGCTCTCCGGCGCCCCCACCCCTGACCCGTCCCCGCTCCCGGCCAGCGCTCCCGCCCTGCGCGCCCCGGCCCGTGGCCCCGCGCTCCCGAGCCGTAGCCCACGCAGGTTCCGGAGCCGTTTCACCCGTCTGGGCTACGGCTCGGCCAGCGAGCGGCGCCCGGCGAGCGGCGATCACCGGGCGGCGATCACCCGCGCCGGCGGCGTCAGCGGGACGGGCGCAGCAGCGGCGGGTGCAGCAGCGCCGCCGGCCCTCGCCGATACAACTGCGCCGGCCGCCCCCGATCCCGGATCGCGGTGTTCCCGGTCGGCTCCACGAAACCCTCCGCCGACGTCACCTTGCGATGGAAGTTGCGGGGGTCGAGGGTCGTCTGCCACACCGTCTCATACACCTCCCGCAACTGGGCCACCGTGAACTCCGGCGGGCAGAACGCGGTGGCCAGCGGTGTGTACTCCAGCTTCGCCCGTGCCCGTTCCAGCCCGTCGGCGAGGATCCGGTCGTGGTCGAAGGCCAGGTCGCGGACGTCGCACGGCCGCCACTCCGCCCCGGACGCGTCGCTGCCCGCGGTCGGCGCCGGCAGATCGGGCAGCAGGGCGAGATAGGCGACGGTCACGACCCGTCCCCGTGGATCCCGCCCCGGCGTCCCGTAGGTGGCGAGCTGCTCCAGGTGACCTGCCTGCGGGTCGAGCCCGGTCTCCTCCCGCAGCTCTCGGACGGCGGCCGCGTCCAGGTCCTCGCCGTCGAGCACGAACCCGCCGGGTAGCGCCCACCGGTCCTGGTACGGCGGTATGCCCCGGCGTATCAGCAGCACCTGTAACGCGCCCTGCCGGATGGTCAGCAGCACGAGATCAACTGTGACGGCCGCCATATTAAGCGTCATGTTGACGATAATACCGTGCATAGTTATCGTCAGAGTGACGAGAACGAGGAAAGGCACAAGACATGGCTGACGTGACACGCCGACTGCACCTGCGGCACCTCCGGGCGGCGCCGACCACCTGGGTCAGTCACACCGTCCGGGGCACCGCGAAACGGGCCGGCACCGGGCTGTCGTTCTGGTACCGGCCGCTGACCGCCGCGCTCTCCGAGGTTCCGGTGGACGACCGGGAGCTGCCGCTGCTGTTCCACGCGCGGACCGAGGACTTCGCCGACGTCACCGTCCAGGCGACCGTGACCTACCGGGTGAGCGACCCAGCGGCCGCCGCGGCACGACTGGACTTCTCGATCGACCCGTACAAGGGAATCTGGCGGGGTCAGCCCCTCGACCAGGTGGCCGGGCTGCTCGCCGAGCTGGCCCAGCAGCCGGCGCTGGACCTGCTGGCCCGGCTGCCGCTGGCCGAGGCCCTGACCACCGGCGTCGCCCGGATCCGGCAGTCGGTCGCGGACGCCCTCGCCGCCGACCCGCGGCTGACCGAGACCGGCGTGTCGGTGGTCAGCGCCCGGGTGGTGGCGATCCGCCCGGAGCCCGATCTGGAGCGGGCCCTGCAGACGCCAACCCGTGAGCAGGTGCAGCAGGACGCCGACCGGGCCACCTACGCGCGCCGGGCGCACGCCGTACAGCAGGAGCAGTCGATCGCCGAGAACGAGCTGCAGAGCAAGATCGAGCTGGCCCGGCGCGAGCAGGAGCTGGTCGAGCAGCACGGCGCGAACACCCGTCGCGAGGCCGAGCTGAGCGCCGAGACGAAGCTGGTCGCGGCCCGGTCCGCGGCGGCCCGGGAGGAGGTCGCGAGCATCGCGGCGGCCGAGCGGACGCGGCGCGAGGCGGCCTCCGAGGCCGAGGCGTCGAGGGTACGGGACGAGGCCCGCGCCGCCGGAGCCCGAGCCGTCGGCCTGGCCGAGGCGGAGGCCGAGACCGCGCGCCTGGCCGCGTACCGTGATCTGCCGCCGGCCGTCCTGCAGGCGCTCGCCCTCAAGGAGCTGGCCGCCCACGTGCCCGCGATCGGCGAGCTCACGGTCACCCCGGACCTGCTCAGCAAGCTGGTCGGACGACTCGGGTGAGCACCGCGAGGACAGGCAACGCGACGAGGAGCACCCTTCCCCCGCGCGTGGTGGTCGTGTCGCGGCGCAGCGAGCTCGACGAGCTGCTCGCCCGGCACGGCACCCGCGGCGCCGCGGCGTTCTTCCTGCGCCAGCGCGGCCGCGACCTGGACGAGGTGACGCAGCGGCACGAGGCGTTGCGGTCCGCGCTGACCGAGGTCGGCGCGGCCGTGCCCGCGGACTGGCGGCGCGGTCACGTGGAACGCGCCGACCTGCCGCGCTTCCTGTTCGCGCCGGAGGACGTGGTGATCGCGGTCGGCCCGGACGGCCTGGTCGCGAACGTGGCGAAGTACCTGGACGGCCAGCCGGTGATCGGCGTCGACCCGGAACCGGGCCGCAACGCGGGCGTGCTGGTGCGTCACCGGGCGTCGGCGGTGGCCGGGCTGCTGCGCGCCCGCCCGGCCGGGCAGGAACGGACCATGGTGGCGGCCCGGCTCGACGACGGCCAGGAGCTGTACGGCCTGAACGAGATCTATGTCGGACACTCCGGTCACCAGTCGGCGCGTTACGTGCTCGCCGACCCGTCCGGCGCCCGGGAGCGTCAGTCGTCGTCCGGCCTGATCGCCGGCACCGGCACCGGGGCGACCGGCTGGTGCGCGTCGATCGCGCGGGACCGTGCGGCCGCCCCGCCGGCGCCGGCCCCGGGCGAGGAGGCCCTGTGCTGGTTCGTCCGGGAGGCCTGGCCGTCACCGGCGACCGGCGTCTCGCTCGTCGCCGGCACCCTGACCGGCCGGGCCGAGCTGGAGCTGACTGCTGAGTCGGAACGCCTGGTCGCCTTCGCCGACGGCGTGGAGTCCGACGCCCTGGAGCTGTCCTGGGGCCAGCGGATCCGGATCAGCGTGGCCGGGCGCCGCCTGCATCTGGTCTGACGACGCTGCCTGCCGCGCGAGCGGGCAGGCGGTGCAGCGTGACGTCGGTGAGCTGCCCGTCCGCGGCGGTGGCGGTCAGGTAGGTGTGGAACGGCTGCCGCCGCCGGTCGGTCGGCGACCCCGGGTTGAGCAGCCGCAACCCGCCCGGAGCGACGCTGTCCCAGGGGATGTGCGAGTGCCCGAAGACGAGCAGGTCGGTGTCCGGGAAACGGTCCGCGCAGCGCCGCTCCCGCCCGGCCGCCGGACCCGTCTCGTGGACGACGGCCATCTGTACCCCGCCGATCTCGGCCCGCGCGATCTCCGGCAGCCGGGCCCGCAGCGCCGGTCCGTCGTTGTTGCCGTGACAGGCGACGAGCCGGGCCGACCGGGCTTCGAGCAGGTCGAGCAGCGCCACGTCCACCCAGTCCCCGGCGTGCACCACCACGTCGGCCTCGGCGACCGCGGCCCAGAGTTGCTCGGGCAGGTCCCGGGCCCGCTTCGGGAGGTGGGTGTCGGACATCAGCACGAGTCGCACCCGCCGAGCCTATGTCCTGAGCGGCGCGCCGGGCCCGGCGCGCCGCTCAGCGTTTCGCGCCGCCCTCGGCGCCGTCCCCTGAGCCGTCCCCGAGCTGCCGCTTGGCCCGCTCGGCGAGGCTCCCGCCGAGCCTGCCCATGGCCGAGAACGCCCGCCCGCCGGTCTCCTTGCCGATCTTCCAGGCGGCGTCGACGCCCTCCGCGCCGGTCTCCAGCGCGCGGTCCCGGGCCTGCGCGGCCGCGTCCGTCCAGGCCCGGGCCCGCACCGACCGCAGGAGGCGCTCGATGCCGAGACGTCCGTGGAAGTCGACGACGGCGTTCGTGACGTGGTTGCGCGAGTGCACCAGCGACCGGGACGAGGTGGGGTTGAGCAGCACCTTCGCGTTGGCCGCGGTGGCCGCCGCGTCGAGGCGGGCGAGCAGCTGCCCGGTGCTGCGCGCGATGAGCTCCAGGCGGTTCTGCCGGGCGGTCCGCAGCCCGACGCGGTGCCGGTTCAGCTCCTCCGGGGTGGTGTTCAGCACCCGGTCCAGGCCTCCTCGATCACCAGGTCCACGCCGATCATGTCCGCCAGCACCGCGTCCTTCTGGGCGCGCAGCACGTCGTCGACCTTCTGGGCGCGCAGCACGTCGTCGACCTTCTGGTCGATCACCTTGAGGTACTCGGTGATCTCCTCCATGGTCTGCTTCATCGCGAGCTGCGCCATGAGCCCCGCCGCGCCGGACAGCACCGCCGGGTTGGTCAGCATCGTGGTGGCGGGGTTGTTCACGATCTCCAGCAGGCCGGTGATCCTGCCGTGGTCGGTCAGCACGGCACGGCTGAGGCCGTCCTGCGAGCCGGTCATCAGCCCGTGCTTCTGGATCGCCTGGGCGGACTGCTCGCTGAGCTTCACCCAGCGGCCGGAGTGCTCGGCGATCTCAGAAGCCGCTTTCGCGGCCCGGGACCCGGTTCCCAGTACGGATCCGAGCCGCCTCAGTCCGAGATCCTGCGACACCGGCAGCCGCTCGGAGACCAGGAACCGCTCGACCATCGCGTGATCGCCGATGATCGCCAGGCCGTCGCCGTCACTGATCAGCTGAAGTTCATGACCCATCGTCGGCTCCTGCTCAGAAAAGGGGCGTGCGGTTCTGGTAGCCGGTGGCGAGGCGGACGCCGGCGCGCAGGTTCTTCCCGGTGCCGCGGAACAGCATCAGGTGGCCCGTCGAGGACTGCACCGCGATGACGTCGGTGAATCCGTCACGGTCGAAGTCGCCGGTGCCGGTGATGTCCCGGAAGCCCGTCAGCCGGCCGATGCCGACCCGCGTCTTGAAGCCGTTCCCCTTGCCGGGGTACAGGTGGAGCGCGCCGGTCTTGGTCACCCGGACCAGCAGATCGGCGTACCCGTCCCGGTTGTAGTCGCCGACGCCGGTGAACTCGCTGCGATCCGCCCAGTTGCCGTACGCGACGGCCTTGCGGGCGCCGAACTTCGCGCCCTTCTTGCCGGGGTAGAGATAGACGTCGCCGTTGCTCATCTGCGTCGCGAGCATGTCGGGATAACCGTCACGGTTGAAGTCGCCGATGGCCGTCAGTTCGCGCACGTGCGTGAACTTCTTGTAGAGCACCTTGCGCGTACCCAATCGGCCGTTGCTCGTGCCGGGGTAGAAGTAGAGGACTCCGGCCGTGCTGCGGGCGACGATGTCCTCGTAACCGTCGCGGTTGAGGTCCATCCGCAGAATGGCGTTCATCGCGGCGAAACCACCGGAGATCGTGGTGCGGTTCGCCTCGGAGACGTAGGAGCCGTTGCCGGGGTAGCTGATCAGGTTTCCGCTGGACCTGGTGCGGGCCAGCACGTCCGGCCAGCCGTTGCGGGTCCAGTCGCCGAACTTCGCGGACGGCAGCCGGGCGAAGTCCAGATAATCGTTGTCGATGTTGATGGTGACGCCGCCCCACGTCTCCTTGTGGTCACCGCGGTACTGCTTCATCCGGCGTCCCGGCGTCCAGTACGACGACGGGATCACCTTGTCGGCGGTGGTGACGACCTGATCCCAGCGGGCGAAGTCCATGTAGTCCGGGCGGACGTATCCGGCCTTGTTGTAGACGGCCACCTGATCGGCCACGCCGGAACTGACGCTGCTGTAGAAACCGGAGAAATAGCCGTGGTCGTGCAGCCGGGCGGTCCAGCCCTTCATGAAGGCGAGAACACCGTTACGGCAGGCGGCGTCGTTCGTGCGGTACGCCTCCATGTCGTAGATGAGCACGCTTTCCCGGGACAGCCCGATCGCCTTCGCCTGCGCCACCGCGTCATCGGCGATCGCACGGCCCTGAATCTCTGCGTTCGCGTTGTCGATGCGGTTCTTCTTCGTGGTCGTGGTGCAGGTGGCCTGCGGTCCCACGTACAGCGGGATGAGCCGCCATCCGCGACCGATCTGCTCGCGTACCCAGGAAGCGGTCAGATTGGGCTGCGCGCACCCCCGGTTGTTGCCGCCGAAATAGATGCCGACGGCCCGATAGGGAGAGGTCAGCCACGCTTTCATGGCGGCACTGGACGGCGCGGTGCAGGCGTCGAATCCGTAGCCCTTGAACGTGCCCGGTTGCGGCGGGAGGGTGGCGGCGGCCGCGGCGTTCCCGTTCACGAGAGCGAGCGGCGCGACACAGAGCGCGACGACCAGGGCGCCGAGGAGGCGCTTCCGGTACTTCAGGAGCATGGAGTGACCTCTTCGGGCAGTCGTGAGCCCACCGAGGCTGCCAGACGAGCGGACCACCCACCAGGCCCGTTCGGGTGACAGTCGATCACCGTAAAGGTTCTCCTGGATGTCCGGCGGCGCGCGCAGTATCCTCGTTGGCACCCGCCGTATTTGAGACCGCGGCGGGTGGAGACAGCACTTCCGGCGGCAACCGGGACTGTTCGTCTGCCGACGCCAGGAGCACCACAGCAACACCCCCGAGCAAGACCGGGACCTGCACCGTTCAGGAGCCGTCCCGATGTGAGGCCCCGACGCTTCGTCGGCAGCGCGGACTCAGCGAACGCCAGTCGAAACTTGGACTGGTCGAGCTGAGCCGTGCGCATGAGCGGATCTCTCTCGACCAGGTGGGCCGATAGGGAGAGGACACGTGGGGCTCGCCATTCTCGAACCGCTGCTGACCGGCGGACCATGGGCATTCGCGCTGGTGGTCTGCGCCCCGATGATCGCCATCGTGGTCATGTTCGTCTTCGCCATCCTCCGCGTCCCCCGGGACGAGAGCGTCGAGGCCATCAGAGCCATGGCCGACCTGATACGAGCCTTACGCCCCGGCAAACGCAACCGCCTCCCATGACGCCCGATTCGCGGTGCCGGCCGGGGGCCAAGTGGCGCGCCCGGCACAAAAGTGTCGTACGGATGTACGAGAATGTCGTGGGTTCACCCGAAGGAGGCGCATCCATGGATCCCACGGCGCTGTCGTCCGCGCACCTCACTTCTATGATCGGCGGCATGCTGGAAGACGACAGGTCGGAGGTGGCGGCACTCGTCGCGCTGCTTCAGCAGCCCGGCGCGCGATGGCCGGAGATAACGGCGGACGTCCTGGCGGCGGGCAGCGCCCTGCCCGTGCTGAGCCGGACCCTCGGCGGGACGGGGACCCTGTTTCCCGACCTTGCCGCTGTTGACGCGGCCTTGGAGGCGGCGGCGGCCGACCTGCGGTCCTGGCAAGCGGACGGCATCGGCGTTCACACGCTGTTCGACGATGCCTACCCGGCGCGACTGAGGGACATCTGGCAGATGCCCCCGATCGTCTTCACGAGGGGTTCGCTCGCGGAGGACCGCCGCGCGGTGGCAGTCGTCGGGACACGGCAGCCCACCGACCGAGGGCTCGCCACGGCGGAGTCCGTCGCGTCGGCGCTGGCGGATGCGGGCGTAACGGTCGTGTCAGGCCTCGCGATGGGGATCGACACCGCAGCGCACACGGCGGCGCTGCGCGCCGGCGGGCGGACGGTCGCCGTGATCGGCACCGGTGTCAACCGCTACTACCCGGCCCTCAACCGTGAGCTCCAGGATCGCATCGTCGATGAAGGGCTGGTCCTCAGCCAGTTCTGGCCGGATGCCGGACCCACGAAACACTCCTTCCCGATGCGGAATGCGGTCATGAGTGGCTACGCCGCTGCGACGGTCGTTGTCGAGGCGGCCCATCAGAGTGGAGCGCGCATCCAGGCGCGCCTCGCGCTGGAGCATGGCCGTCCCGTGGTTCTGACCGACTCGCTGCTGGTGCATGACTGGGCCCGCGACTACGCGAAGCGGCCGGGAGTCGTGGTCGTCAGCGGTGCCGCCGATCTCATCGCCGCCGTGGACGAGATAGTCCGGCAGATCCCTGATGCGAAAAGCGCGCTCGAAGGGCTGCCGCGCTTTGCCAACCTTTAGGGATTGGGCGGCCGCTCAGACCGAGGAGATCCAATCGGTCGAGCTGCAGCGGACCTATCTCCGCAATCCGCTGGCACCGGGCCCGGGAGTCTGTGCGGTGTGCCGGAGCACCGCCGGTGCGGGATACACCGTGTGCTTTCCGTGCGGTCAGCATCGTCAGGCCGCGCAGGGGTTACTCGCCGATGCCGTCGCACCCATCGCCTACGCGATCAAACGCACCCAGCACGCCCACAGTCTCGCCGTCTACAAGGCGACACCGCCGTCTGCTCAGGCGAAGCGCAGCCTCTCTTCCCTCGCGGTCATGTTCATCGCGTTCCACTGGGAGTGTTTGACAGGTGCTGCCGGTGGGCCGTTCACTCACCTCGTCACGGTGCCGTCGACCCGGTCCCGGCCGGGACCGCATCCGCTGGAGAGCATGGTCGCCGAGCGTGTCGGGCTGCCCGCGCTGCGGCCGATCGCGAATCCGGCTCATCCAGCCGAGGATCGCGGGTTCCGCACCGATCGTTTCTGTTGCCCCGCGCCGTTCCGGAGGGGAGCCGGATCCTGCTGATCGACGACACATGGACAACCGGTGGCCGTGCTCAGTCCTTGGCGTTCGCGCTCAAGTCCAGCGGCGCCGGTGGCGTTGCGGCGGTTGTTCTCGGCAGGCACGTCAATCCGGACTACGAGCCGGCCAAGCCACTGATCAACCGGCTGCGGAGCGCATCCAGCTTTGATCTTCACCGGTGTGCGCTCGAGGACGCCGCGGTGGGCTGGTGAGGTGGGCCACTCGGGTGGGAGGGCACGCGAACGCGGCCGCTAGCGTACGGCGAGTGGATCACCTGACTGGGCGTCAACGCTGGGCTGCACTGATCGCGCTCTCCCTGGGTGGCGTCGCGATCGGGCTGACCGAGTTCGTGGCGATGGGACTGCTGCCCGACATGGCCCGGGCGCTGCTGCCCGAGGCGTGGGCGCGGTCGAACGCGGACGCCGTCGCTCAGGCCGGGTGGGTGATCACGGCGTACGCGCTGGGGGTGGTCGTGGGCGCGCCCCTGATCGCCGCGCTCTCCGCCCGGATGCCGCGCAAGCGGCTGGTCCTGTCGCTGCTGGTGCTGTTCGCGGTGGGCACGTTCGCGTCGGCGGTGGCGCCGAACTTCGAGCTGGTGCTGGTGGCGCGGTTCGTCGCGGCGCTGCCGCACGGCGCGTACTTCGGCGCGGCCGGTCTGCTCGCGGCGAGCCTGATGGGGCCGGGCAACGAGGCGCGCGGCTATGCGATGGTGCTCGGCGGGCTCACCATCTCGAACGTGGTCGGGGTTCCGCTGATCACGCACCTCGGGCAGTCGGCGGGCTGGCGGATCGCCTATTCGGTGATCGCGGTGGTCTTCCTGCTCACCCTGCTCGCGGTCTCGCTGACGGTGCCGGACTCCCCGGCGAAGGAGGGCGGCTCACCCGCCGCCGAGCTGCGGTCGCTGAAGAAACCGCAGGTGTGGCTGGTGGCGGTGACCGCGGCGGTCGGGTTCGCCGGGTTCTTCGCGGTGAACACCTACATCGCTCCGGTGACGACCGAGGTGACCGGGCTGTCGGAGGGCGCGGTGCCGTGGGTGCTCGCCGTCTTCGGCCTCGGCATGACGGCCGGCAACTTCCTCGGCGGCGCGTTCGCCGACCGGAACCTGCGTCTCGCGACGACCGCCGGGTTCGCCGGGGTGATCGTGTCGACGGTGTTCTTCGCGGTGTTCGCGCCGACCACCGTAGGCCTCTTCGCCGGCGCGTTCCTGACCGGCGCGACGTGCATCTTCCTCGGCCCGGCGCTGCAGGCCCGGCTGATCACCGTCGCGCCCGAGGCCCAGCTGATGGGTGCCGCCGTCAACCAGAGCGCGATGAACCTGGCCAACAGCCTGGGTGCCGCGCTCGGCGGTCTGGTCATCGCCCGGGGGTACGGCTATCTCGCGCCCGCCTGGACCGGCGTCGCCCTGGCGGTGGCGGGCCTGGCCCTCGCCGGCACGAGTTTCGCCCTGGACCGCAGGTCGCAGCCGCGTGAGGTGCCCGCCGGAAATCGATGACAACCGGTGAAGGGCCCGGTCCCGTCTGAAGGGGTGACGAACGCCGACGGGAAGGGACGCGGGGGATGCGCGATGGCGCGGAGGAGGAGTACGTCGAGTACGTCACGGCCCGGGTCCCCGTGCTGCGGCGGCTGGCGTACGTCCTGACCGGCGACGGGCACCGCGCCGACGACCTGGTCCAGCAGACGATCACGACGTTGTACCTGAAGTGGCAGCGGGCGCGGGCCGCCGACAACCTGGACGCCTACGTCCGCACCATGCTGATCCGCGGCTACGTCGACGAGAAGCGTCTCGCCTGGTCCAAGGTCCGGCTGTTCCGGCACCTGCCGGAGCCCGAGCCGGTCGAGGAGACCGGCGCCGAGGACCGCCAGATCCTGCGGGCCGCGCTGCGCCGGGTGCCGCGCCAGCAGCGGGCCGTGCTCGTGCTGCGCTTCTTCTACGACCTGCCGGTCGACGAGGTCGCCGGGATCCTGGGCTGCACCGCCGGAACCGTCAAGAGCCACACCTCCCGCGGGCTGGCCACGCTGCGCCGCCTGCTCCCACCCCGAATAGAGGTGCCACGATGACGGAACTCCTGCGCTCGCTCGACGACGAGCCCGACACCCCGTCCACGGTCGACGTCCGTCGGGCGATCGCGACGGCCCGCCGCACGCGGCGTGTCCGGCGCGGCGTCACGGGGGCGGGCGCCGCCGTGGTGACGGTGGCGGCGTCGCTCGCCGGTTTCACGCTGACCCGGCCGGCCGCTGCCCCGGCACCGGTGGCGCCGGCCACGACGGCGGCCCCGACCGGCGCGCCGCGGCCCAGTGCGGCGGCGCCGCCGGCTCTGACCCGGTGCGCGATCAGCCGCCTCCCGGTGCCGGACAGGGCGCCGATGGCCCTGGTCACCGCCGCCGACCCGACCGGCGAGTGGATCGCCGGGCGGACCTACCCGAAGTCGGGCGGATATCAGGCGGTGCTCTGGCACGCCGGCACGGTCACGAAGGTGATGCTGCCCGGTGACCTGGAGGAGGCGCTGCGCGACGTCAACGCGTCCGGCACGGCCGTGGGCTGGAGTTACACGGAGGACGGGCCGGTGCCGTACGCGTACCGGAATGGAAAGATCACCAAGCTGGCGCCGAGCGGCTCGGCGCTCGGGATCAACGACGCCGGGCGGATCGTCGGGGACGACGACGAAGGGAACGCGGTGGTCTGGGAGTCGGCGGGGGCGACGCCGTCCCGTCTGCCGGCGCCGTCGTCCGCGAAGACCGTGCAGGCCCGGGCCATCGATCTGGACGGGACGATCGTCGGGAGCCTGGACCTCGGCATCCCGTACATCTGGCTGCCGGACGGCACGCACCGCCGGATGCCGATGCCCGAGATCGACGGCAAGCCCGCCGCGGTCGCGCAGGCGTTCGACATCCGCAACGGCTGGGTGACCGGCATGGCCGCCATGAAGCCGGACAAGGGCAGCCGGGGCAACGCTCCCGCGTACGCGGTGCGGTGGAACCTGCGTACCGGTGAATCGGAGCTGGTGGGGGAGTTGCAGTACCCGGCGGACGCGGTGAACCCGTTCGGCTGGCAGGTCGGCACCGACCGGGACGGATACGCGGTCCTGCTCACCGGCGAGAAGACGATCCGCCTCCCGGACCTGGCGAAGCACCGCGCCGACGGCACCGCCACGATCGCCTCGACGCTCAGCGACGACGGCCGGATCATCGCCGGCCAGTCGGACGACCGGACCGACACCATCCAGGCCGTCGTGTGGCGCTGCCGATAGGGAACAATGCCGGTCCATGACGGACGACGGATCTGCCCGCCTGGAGACGCTGCGCGGCTGGTGGCGGCTGCCCGACGAGACACGCAAGGACGTGCGTGCCCTCGCGAAGGCCGGCCGCCACCACCCGGACACCGAGACCGCCTGGGTGGCCTGGCGCTGGGCGCAGACGGTCCTGCCGGTGGGCGCGCCGGAGCCGGGCCGGTTCCGCAACATCGTGAGCGCGATCGGCTTCTGGCTGCACATCCTCGTCGATCTCGCGTCGGCCACCCACCCGGACGATCCCGCGGAGCCCCGGTGGCTGGACCGGCGGCGGGCCCGGCGCATCCTGCGCCTCGGCCCACCGATCAACTGATTGCGAGGGTACGGGGGGTCAGTCGCTCTTGCGTTTGTAGATGCGGTTGACCTCCACCTCGGCGACCGTGACCGCCTCCTCCCACCCCTGCGGCAGCGTCCCCGGCCCGGGACGGGTGTGCTCGACCCGGCCGCCGGTGTGCAGCCGCAACCCGATGGTGTCCGGGTCGCTCGGGTAGATCGTGTGGACGATGTCGATCCGCCGCACCTCACGGGCCGGGTAGGTGGTCGCGGTGTTGTCGTTGCGGATCACCGTGAACGCGTCGTCCCGCAGCTCGATCGCCAGGACGGCGCGCCGGTCCCGCCACAGCGCCCGAACCGCGAAGATCCCGGCCACCGGCACGAACAGCAGCGACGCCCAGAGGACCCACCCGACGAGGCCGGCCAGCCCGCCGACACAGAAGATCAGCATGAACGGGACAAACGAAAAGATCATCAGTACGCCGGCGTCGCGCAGCACATGATCACGGTCCTGGTGGGTGGCCCGCCAGATGATCAGTTCACTGTTCTCCACGGCGTCATCGTCGCGGTGCCTGTCAACCGGGTTCGCCGTCCCTGAGGCGATTCAGCGAGCTGCCATGGTCTGTTCGGCTGCCGTTAACCTGTTCCGACCTAACATTCAGCCATGACCGCGCCGATCATCACCACCCGCGCCGACGTGGCGCGCTCCCTCGCGGATGCTCTCCTCGGCGAGGGCACCGATCGGTGGCGGCACAGCGCCGGTGTCGCGGCCCGCGCCTCCGACCTGGCGCTGCGGCTCGGCCTCGACCACGACCTGCTGGTCTCGGCCGCGTGGCTGCACGACATCGGCTACGCGGCGCCGCTCGTCGACACCGGCTTCCATCCGATCGACGGCGCCCGGCACCTGACGAGCGAGGGCTGGCCGGCCCGGGTCGCCGGCCTGGTGGCCTACCATTCCGGCGCCCGCTTCGTCGCCGAGATCCGCGGCCTCTCCGCCGAGCTCGCCGAGTTCCCCGACGAGCAGACGGTCGTCTCCGACGCGCTGACCTACGCCGACCAGACCGTCGGCCCGCGCGGCCAGCAGGTGGATCCCGAGGCGCGCTACACGGAGATGCTGCACCGGCACGGACCGTGCTCGTTCAACGCCCGCGTCGACCCGGTCCGGCGCCCCCACCTGCGGGCGATAGCCGCCCGCATCGACCACCTGCTGGCTCAGTAGGCCTTTTCAGGGGATCAGGACCACGCCGCCGCGGACGCCGCCCCGGGCGAGCCGCTCGTGGGCGGCCGCCGCCTCGGCGAACGTGTAGACGCCGGCCACCCGCAACGGGATGTCGCCGCTGCCGACCAGCGCGACGAGATCGGCCAGCCGGCTGCCGTCCGACTCGACCTCCAGCGCGACTGTCCGGATGCCCCGGACCGGCTCCGGGCGCAGCGGGGGAGAGGCGGCCACGTAACCGCCTCCGTCCCGTACCAGATCCAGAAGCGACGAACCGATCACCGCGAGGTCGACGACCGCGTCGAACGTGCCCTCCGGCTCCTCGGCGCGGGACAGGAACGCCGCGCCGAGCGACTCGACGAACTCCCGGTCGCCGTCCCCGGCGAGCCCGGTGGCGTGCAGCCCGGCCGCCCGGGCCAGCGCCAGCACGAACCCGCCGACCTGCCCGGCCGCGCCGGTGACCAGCACCGACGAGCCGGCCGGGAGGGCGAGCAGGTCGAGGGCCTGTGCCGCGGCGAGGCCGTTGGCCGGCAGGGTGGCCGCCTCGGTGGCGGGGACACCGGCGGGAGCGGCGGTCAGCGACGAGGCGTCGAGCACGACGTACTCGGCGTGGGCGCCCGCCGTCGTCCGCAGCCACGGCGAGAAGCCGATGACCTCGTCCCCGGCCGCGAACGCCTGCTCCGCCCCGGGACCTGTCGCGTCGACGCTGCCCGCGACATCCCAGCCGGGGGTGTAGGGGAGTTCGGTCGGCAGCGGCGCCGGGAACGTCCCGGAGCGGACCATCAGGTCGACCGGGTGCAGCGAGGAGGCGGCGACCCGCACCCGCACCTGCCCCGGCCCGGGTTGGGGCACCGGCGCCTCGGCCACCTGCAGAACCTCGGGCCCACCGAACTGTGAGTAGCTGACCGCGCGCATCGCTTGTTCTCCCTCATGCGTTTCGTGAACACCACGACCGTACGAATGAAGGGGCACTGTGAGAAAGTAGGTACCTGAAAGTACCTAGGGCACCGGGAGGTCCTCGATGGCGACCACGTCCGCTGAGCAACGCCGTGACCAGGCGAAGCGGGAGTACGACGCGTTCCTGGACGCCTGCCCGACCCGGGAGCTTCTGAGCCGCCTCACCGACAAGTGGGTCGCCCTGGTGATCCCGGCGCTGGCCGGCGGCCCGCAGCGGCACAGCGAGCTGGCCCACCGCATCGCCGGCGTCAGCCAGAAGATGCTCACCCAGACGCTGCGGACCCTGGAGCGCGACGGCCTGGTGACCCGCACGGTGACGGCGTCGGTCCCGGTCCGCGTGGACTACGAGCTGACGCCGCTCGGGCACGAGCTGTTCCCGGTCATGCTCGCCATCAAGGCCTGGGCCGAGTCCCACATGGACCGGGTCTTCGAGGCGAGAGCCGAGTTCGACGCCCGCGCCTGAGAACGGGACCACTGTGGATCCCATTGATTGTTATGATCCCTTCGCTCGCACGGGGTGAGCGATCAGCTGTCCGGCATTGCCGGTCGGCTCGTCGGTCAGAGTGGAGGATTCTTGAAGTTTGTCAGTGGAATATCGGCAATGTTATTGGCGGTCGGCGCCGCGGTTGCGGCCTTTCCGTCACCGGCTCAGGCGGACCCTTGGGACTGCAAGATCCTGATCGGCACACCCGCCAACAACAATGACATCGAGTTGTGCTTCAGGGAGAGTCTCAAGTTCTTCCCCGGTGGGCCGGGGAAACCGAGCAGCGGCTTCACCCTGGAAACGGCGGTCGGGTTCGGCATCAGCGCCACCAAGAAGACCACGAAATGCAAGGTGACCGCCCGCGCGGAACTGCAGAAGATCGGATCGGCGCCGTGGAGCACCGGTGCCGTCACCAAGTCCTGCACCGACGCGGTACTGAACCCGGGCACATACAAGCCCTATTTCCATCTGGAAACGGCCACCTTTGCAACGCATATGAGGTCCATCGGCTGCATCGACCTCTATTACAACGGCAGTTCGACGTCGGGCTGGCAGCGCTGCTACACCACCGCCTGGCACGAGCGTCCGGGCTGAGCCGTCCGGCTCGGCTGACCTCCGCGGCGGTGGACGCTTTCCTCCATCGCCGCGGAGGGGCGACATGTTCTAGGGTCGATGGGTGAGTGACCGAACCGCTGCCCTGCTCGTCATCCTCGGCGCAGCCGGGTTCATCCTCTTCGGAGTGTCCGTGATGGATATGTCGTGGTCGAAGGCCACGTTCATCATCGGAGTGCCTGCGGCGGCCTCCCTCAGCGCCCTTTATCTGAAGAGCCGTCAATCGCGCTGATCAGGGCGTCGTGTTTCCGCGAGCGGCCGGCTCCGCCCAGACATGAGCGCCGGTGACCTGGGCGCCCGGCACGTCCCTCAGCAGCCCTTCGGGGTCGGCCAGCCCGGCGATGCTGCGCAGGAGGTCGGCGCGCAGCTCCACGGTGGCGGTCGCCAGGTCGTCGTCCTCGTCCTCCCAGTCGACGGCCGCCTCCCGCAGCCGCTGAACGGCGAGCCCGGTGACCGCGTCCGGGTCGTCGACGGTGACGGTGAGGCGGCAATGGAGATGCACCGTCAGGGGTCGCGGCGTCGTCATCCGCCGATGATCCCACCATCGCTCGAGGGGACGCCTGGCGAGCGGAGTGGAACGCGTTCTAGTCTCAGGGGCGTATCCGAGGCTGGGAGGCTCCGCTGTGACGACCGCCCGTGATCTGGCCCGGCGCTCGCAGGCGGCGGCGGGCGCCGGCGACCGTGCGGCCTGGCTCGCCCTGTTCGCCGACGACGCCCTCGTGGAGGACCCGGTCGGCCCGTCGCCGCTCTCGCCCGACGGGACCGGCCATCGCGGCGCCGAGGCCATCGCCCGCTTCTACGACACCGTGATCGGCCAGGTGGAGGGCCTGCGGTTCGAGATCGAGCGCTCCTACCTCTGCGGCGACGAGGTGGCCGACGTCGGCGCCATCCACCTGGCCCTGCCCGGCGGCCATTCCCGTCAGGTCCACGGCGTCTTCACCTACCGCTCCGACGGCGCCGGCCGGATCGCGGCGTTGCGCGCCTTCTGGGAGTTCGACGACCCGGCTACCCGCGAAGAAAAACCATCAGAGCCTCCCGGTATGGGATGAGAGTGCGCACGTCCAGGTACTCCTCCGGCCCGTGCTGGCCGTCCCCGCCGGGACCGAAGATGACCGCGTCCACCCCGTGCGCCGAGTAGAACCGCCCGTCGGCGGCGCCGTGTTTGCGGAGCAGCGTCCCCTCGTACCCCTGTGCCTGGGCCGCGGACCGCAACCGGCGGACGAAAGCGCTCGCCGGGTCGGCGGCATGCGGCGCGCCCTGCGCCTCCACGGTGACCCGCACGTCCGGCCCGGCCACCGATGCGAGGTAGGCGGCGACGTCGCCCGAGGTCAGGTCCGGGTCGGACGGCGGGAACCGGATGTCGAGCAGCGCCGACGCGTCGGCCGGGACGATGTTGGCGGCAATGTTCGACGTCTGGATCCGTGCCACGTTCACCGTGGTGGTCCACGATTCGGACGGCGGGACGGGGTAGCGGGCGAGCAGCCGCCCCACCGCCTCGGTGACCGCGACCAGGGCGTTCGTCCCCAGCCACGGATAGGCGGCGTGCGCGGTCCGCCCGGACGCGTCCAGCCGCACCCGGAGGATGCCCTTGGATTCGGTGACGATGCGCAGCCCGCTCTGCTCCCCGATGATCACGAAGTCGGCGCGGACGCCCTGGGCGACCTGGTGGCCGGTCCCGTCGAAACCGCCGACCTCCTCGTCGGTGACCAGTTGCAGCGCGATCGGGTGGGGCAGCGACCGGGCGCAGTCCCGGAACACCGTCGCCAGCACGACGGCTGCCGCTTTCATGTCGTGCGTTCCGCGCCCGTAGAGCCGGTCGCCGTCGCGGCGCGGGACGAACTGGGCGTCGGTGCCCGGCACCACGTCGAGGTGCGCGTTGAGGATCACCCGGGGCGTCTGCGGACCCGTGGTGACCAGGGCGCTCGGCTTGCCGCCCGCCTCGAAGCGGCGCACCTCGAAACCCGGTCCGACCAGGTCGAGCACGAAGTCCAGGGCGCGCCGCAGCTCATCGGGCCGGTCCGCGGTGGACCGGATCCCGATCAGCCGCTCCACCGCCGCGAGAAGCGTCTCCATCCGGGAACGCTAGCGCGGCTTCAGCTCACCCGCCTCGACGGCGACCGGGAGCTTGTTGCCGGCCGGTGGGAGCGGGCACGTCGCGAACTCGGTGTACGCGCACGGCAGGTTGGTGGCCCGGTTGAAGTCCAGCGTCACCGAGCCGTCCGGTCCGGGCGGCGCGATGAACAGGCTGCGGTTCGCGGCGTACGTGGTGAGGCCGGACGTGGCGTCGGTGAAGAGCGCGAACAGCGAGCCGGGCGTGGACCCGTTGAAGACGATCAGCGACAGCGGCACGCCGCCGATCTCGAACTCCACGACGCCGGGGGACTCGTAGACGTGCTCGATCCCCTCGGCCACCGACCCCACGGGTGTCGGCCGCGGTGCGTCGTAAGCCGCGAATTTTCCGGAGACGACCCATTTCTCGTCTGCCGGGTAAGCGGGCGTCCCGGTGTATGCCGCCAGCACCGGACTGGACGGGTGACGCGGCCGCACCACGTCGAACCCACCGCGCCGGGCGATCTCGATGACCGCGTCGCCCCATCCCACGGTCACATCGCCGCGCTCCGGAATGGGCGCGAACTGATGAGTTCCGGTCACCGGAGATCCGTCGACGAGGAGCTCCTCGCCCGGCTCCAAGGAGACCGTGACCCCGGACTCGCCGGTGCTCCACGACCCCGGAGCATCCGGGAACCGCTGCGGCTCCGCGGTCAGCCAGTGCAGCCCGGTGATCGCCAGGAACCCGTGCGGATCGGCTCGCCGTTTCTCGTGCGCCGCGTGCCACTCGTCCCACTGCTGCTGCCACAAGCTCGTCATACCTGCCAACCCTAATCCCTACTTGTTGCCTGGGATATAAGGGTCTGCTACGTTGTTGATCAGGTCATGAGTGCCAGCACGAAGCCCCGGCTTGCTGGCCGGCAACCCTTGCGTTCGCGATGGGGTGCCCCGGGTGAGGACCGGGCCGTGGTCGAACCCGACACGGCAAGTGCGAGCCGAGAGGTGCCCATGTCCGTGTCCCTTGACATCGTCGGCGACGACCTGAAGGTCGCGCTCCCCACCGGCGAGACGGTCCGTTTCGCCCATCTCGACTACGCCGCCTCCGCGCCCTGCGTGTCGGCCGCGGCCGAGGCGGTGGCCGATCTCCTGCCGCGCTACGGCAGCGTTCATCGAGGCACCGGGGTACGGTCCCAGTCGTCCACGATCGCCTATGAGCTGGCCCGGGACGTGGTGGCCGAGTTCGTCGGCGCCGGACCCGAACACGAGGTGATCTTCACTCGGAACACCACCGACGCGTTCAACCTGCTCGCCCGCTGCCTGCCGGCCGGCACCACGACGATCGTCTTCGACGGCGAGCACCACGCGAACCTGCTGCCCTGGCCGAACCCGGTCCGGCTGCCCGCGCCGTCGTCGCCGGCCGAGGCCCTGAGAAGCCTCGAGCAAGCCCTGAGGAACACGACGGGCGACGTCCTCGTGACCGTCACCGGCGCCAGCAACGTGACGGGCGAGATCTGGCCGGTCCGGCAGATCGCCGGCCTGGCCCACCACTACGGCGCGCGGGTGGCCGTCGACGCCGCCCAGCTGGCGCCGCATCGACCGGTGGACCTGACCGAGCTGCAGGCCGACTACCTGGCCTTCTCCGGTCACAAGCTGTACGCCCCGTTCGGCGCCGGCGTGCTGGCCGGCCGCTGGGACTGGCTGGACGCGGCACCCCCGTACCTGGCGGGTGGTGGCGCGAGCGCCGCCGTGGGCGACCGGCCCGGTGAGCTGGACTGGGCGACCGGCCCGGCCCGGCACGAGGGCGGCACCCCCAATCTGCTCGGCGCGGTCGCCGTCGCCGCGGTCTGCGAGGCCCTGACCGCCGCGGATCGTGACGTGCTCGCCGCGCAGGAGGAACTGCTGCTGGACCGGCTGCGGGCCGGGCTCGCGACGATCCCCGGCGTCACCGAGGTGAGCCTCTTCGGCCCGAAGCATCCCCGCGTCGGCATCGTGTCGCTGGCGTTCGCCGATGAGGACCCGGCGGACGTGGCGCTGCGACTCGGCCGCGACCACGGGATCGGCGTGCGTGCCGGGCAGTTCTGCGCGCACCCGCTGGTACGCCGGCTGACCGGGCGTGCCGAGACCGCGGACTGCGGCACGGCGACCGGTCTGCTGCGGATCAGTTTCGGTCTGGGCAGCACCACCGACGACGTCGATCGGGTGCTCGCGGCGCTGCGAAACACCTGATCCGCAACCGGGAAGTCACCGGGCTGATCGGCGTCGCTGCCGATCATCGCAATGTGGCGACCGTGATGAAGTGGCTGCGCGACCGGCTCCCGACCGGTGGCGGGCTGCGTGACGAGGACTGGGCGAGCCGGCACCGGCTGCTGACGGTGCTGCTCGCCGCCGTCCTGGTCTTCCTGATCATGTTCGGGGTGCTGCGCGGCGAGGGCCACACGCTCACCCTGCTGCTCACCGTCGTGCCGGTGCTGCCGTGCCTGCTCGCCGCGAGCCGGCTGCGCTCGCGCCGGCTGCGGGCGGTCTGCGTCGCGATCGGCTACACGATCGCGTGCGGCGGTTTCGTCGCGCTCTGCCACGGCCTGACCGAGGCGCACTTCTCGTTCTTCATCGCGGTCGCCGCGCTCGCCCTCTACCGGGACTGGGCGCCGTTCGGCGCGTTCCTGGTCGCCACCACCCTGCACCACGCGGTCTTCGGCTCGCTGGTCAGCGACCACACCTACGACCACGGCTCGGCGGTCGCGCATCCGCTGGTCTGGGCGCTGCTGCACGGCGCCTCGGTGCTGCTCGCGGCCGGTTTCCAGATCGTCTCGTGGCGTCTCACCGAGGTCGAGGAGGACCGGGCGCGGGAGAACCTGGACGAGAGCCAGGCGCAGCTCAGCGTGGCGTTCGACGCCACGCCCGTACCCATGGCGATGTTCTCGCCGGACGGCCTGGCCCTGCGCACCAACGCCGCCTACCGCGTGTGGCTGGGCCTGCCCGAGGAGCTGCCCGCCGGCTTCGGGCTCAAGGACATCCCGCTCATCCCGGTCGACGGCGACCAGGCGTCGATCCTCACCCTGTTCGCGGAGAGCCGGGAGTCGCGGACTATCACCCGCCAGTACCGGCGCCCGGACGGCTCGCTGATCTGGGTCGAGGTGCACGGCACCGGCCTCTACGACCGCAACGACCAGCTCCGGTTGATCTACGTGCACTGCTTCGACGTGACCGCGACCCGTGACCACGAGGCGGAGCTGAGCTACCAGGTTCGTCACGACACGCTCACCGGCCTGCTCTCCCGCAAGGCGTTCGAGCACGACCTGGCCGCCCTGCTGACCGGCAGCACCGAGCCGGTCAGCGTCATCTACCTGGACGTCGACCGCTTCAAGGTGATCAACGACGGCGCCGGGCACACCACCGGCGACGACGTGCTGCGGGCGCTCGCCACCCGGCTCGCCGCGGTGGTGCCGGCCGGCGCCGTGCTCGCCCGGCTCGGCGGCGACGAGTTCGTGGTCGCGCTGACCGGCCCGGCCGGCACCGGCCTGCGCGTCGGCAACAGCATCCTGGCGGCCGTGCACGAGCCGGTCGCCGGTGTCCCGGTGTCGCTCTCCATCGGCGTGACCACGGCGTTCGGCGGCGTCGGCGCCGACGAGGTGGTCCTCGCCGCGGACACCGCCATGTACGCGGCCAAGCGCGCCGGCGGCAACCGCCTCCAGGTCTTCACCGAGGACCTGCGAGTGCCGGTCCAGGAGCGGATCGCCGCCGAGGCCCGCCTGCGCCGCGCGCTCGCCGGCGACCCGCGCTCCACGCTGCCGCTCTGGTTCCAGCCGGTGGTCTCCACCGCCACCGGGCAGATCGTCGGCGCCGAGGCGCTGGTCCGGATGCGCACCGAGCAGGGCACCGTGCTCGCGCCGGGCCTCTTCATCGGCGCCGCCGAGGAGACCGGCCTGATCGTGCCGCTCGGCGACCACGTGCTGCGCTCCGCCGTCGAGCACCTGGTGCACTGGTCGGACCGGCTCGGTTACGTGTCGGTCAACGTCAGCCCGCGCCAGCTCGCCGAGCCGGACTTCGTGCCGAAGGTGGCGTCGCTGCTCGCCGAGTACCCGTACCTCGACCCGTCCCGCCTCGTCCTGGAGGTCACCGAGACCGCGCTGATCTCCTCGACGGTCGACGTGAGCGAGCGGCTCGCCCTGCTCAAGCAGCTCGGCGTGCGGATCGCCCTGGACGACTTCGGCACCGGGTACAGCTCACTGACCTGGCTCAAGTCGCTGCCCGCCGACGTGGTGAAGCTGGACCGCTCGTTCGTGGCCGGCCTCGCCGAGGACGCCCGCAAGGCGTCGATCATCTCGGCGGTGCTGTGGCTGGCCCGGTCGCTCGGGATGTCCACGATCGCCGAGGGCGTCGAGGAGATCGCCGACTGGGACGCGCTGCGCGCCGCGGGCTGCCCGGCGATCCAGGGTTACCTGATCAGCAAGCCGTTGCCGGCGCCGGAGTTCGACATGCTGCTGACCACCGGATCCCCCTTCAGGGGAGTTCACCTGGACGAAACCACAGGGCATGTCCTGGCCGGTTAGAGTCCGGCCATCCTTGACAACGTTGATCCTTTCATCGGCACCGCGGCCACCGACCTGCCTCGCGCACACGGGTTGGCCGCCACGTGGTGGTGGCCGAAACCGCAGGTGGGCAACACCCACCCGGGCGCCACCTCGCCCTTCGGCATGGTCTCCGCCTGTGCCTACTCGGGGGCGTACCCCACCGGGTACGGCCGGTACGCCAAGAACACCGAGGGCGTGCCGGAGGAGATGTTCGACAGGCTGCAGGCGAGTGGGTTCACCCACTTCCAGCAGTCCGGAACCGGGGCAATCCGGAAATATTACAACTACGCAAGGGTCACCCCGATGGTCCAGCCGCTCGACGACCTGGGCCAGTCCTGGCTGCTGGAGGACGAGCGGGCCGAGGCCGGCTACTACGCCGCCAACCTGGACACCGGCGTGCGCTGCGAGATCACCGTGGGGGAGAAGGTGGCGGTGCACCGCTACACGTTCCCCGACAACGACAGCGCCCGCGTGGTGATCGACCTGTCCTGCGGCGGCCTCGCCATCGACCTCGGCCGCACGGTGCCGCTGCGCGCCCAGGTCGAGAGCATGGGGTACGGGCACGGCCAGGCCACCGTGGTGATGGAGGGCGTCCCGCTCTCCGTGCACATCGAGGTGGACGCCCCCGGCTGGCGGCAGATGCTCTGGTACGACCGGCGGCTCATCCCCGGCGGCACCCGGCTCGACTTCGACAGCATCCGGCACACCACGCTGCGGCCGTTCGGCATGCTCTTCATGGGTCCGGCCCGGGCCGGGCAGACCGTCGAGGTGCGCCTCGGGTTCTCGCTGCGCGGCTGCGACCAGGCCCGGGCGAACCTGGAACGGGAGGCGTCCGGTGGCTTCGAGGCGGTCCGGGCGCGTACCCGGGCACGCTGGCGCGACCACCTCGGCCGGGTCCAGGTCGACGGCGGAACCCCGGCCCGCCGTACGGTGATGGCGACCGCGCTCTACCACTCGCTGATCAAGCCGTGCATCGCCGACGACGAGAGCCCGTTCTGGCCCAGCGGCGGCCCGTGGGCGTTCGACATCTGCACGATGTGGGACATCTACAAGACCCAGCTGCCGCTGCTCTCGGCGATCGCCCCGGACCGGGCCGGTGACGTGCTCGAGTCGCTGATCCGGGTCTGCGAGGAGGAGGGCAACTTCCCGATCGGGTACCGGATGGCCCGCGGCGCCGACCGGTTCTTCCGGCAGGCCAGCGCGCTGGCGCACACCGCGCTCGCCGACGCGCACGCGCTGCGCCGCCCCGGCATCGACTGGACGTGGGCGCTCGTCCACATGGTCGACGACCTGCGCCGGCTCTACGGCGAGGACTTCTGGGAGCACGGCGTGGTGCACCCGATCACCCACACGCTCGACCTCGCGTACGCCCACCACTGCACCGCGAAGGTGGCCCGCGCCCTGAACGACCACCGCCTCGCCGACGACCTGGAACGGCGCAGCCGTGACTGGATCAACGCGTTCGACCCGGCCACCGGCCTGCTGCGCGACTCGGAGTTCTACGAGGGCGGCAAGTGGAACTACTCGTTCCGCCTGCTGCACGACATGGCCGCCCGGATCGGCCTGGCCGGCGGCGACGCCGGGTTCATCGCCAAACTCGACACCTTCTTCGGGTACGGGGCGGAGCCGGTGATCCAGCCGGGCCGCGCCCCGTCGCCCGTCGAGATGGCGACCGGCTACGCCCTCAACCGCTTCGAGGGCCTCAACAACGAACCCGACATGGAAGCGCCCTGGGCCTACCACTACGCCGGCCGCCCGGACCGTACCGCCGAGGTCGTGCACGCCGCCCTGACCTGGCAGTTCGGCACCGGACCCGGTGGCCTGCCGGGCAACGACGACTCCGGCGGCCTGAGCTCCTGGTACGTCTGGGCCTCGCTCGGCCTGTTCCCGGTCGCCGGCCAGAACCTGTTCCTGGTGAACGCCCCCGCGTTCGAACACGCGCGGCTGCGGGTCGAGGGCGGCGAGTTCGTCATCGAGACCAGCGGGCACCGGGAGACCCCGATCGGCGTCGACGGCCTCGGTCACCACCCCGCGCCGCAGTACGTGCAGTCCGCCACCCTCAACGGCCGGCCGCTGCACACCACCCACCTGACCGCGGCCGACGTCCATCACGGCGGCCGGCTGCACGTCCGGCTCGGTCCCGAACCCTCCACCTGGGGTCACGGGTCCCGGCCGCCTTCCCTCTCACACCCCCACCCTTGAAGGAAGCACCATGAGCCGACCGACCCGCCGCCTGGTCATCGCGGTCCGCGCCGACCCGGTCATCTGCGGACACTCCGGCGAGGCGCGCAATCTCGCCGAGGTGGCGCTCACCCGGGGATTCGACGACGTCCGGTTGCTCACCTGGCCGATTCCGACCCTGCAGGCCGCCGGTCTGCCGCTGAAGCCGCTGGACCGGCTGCTGCCGTACAGCCCCGGCATCACCGTGGAACGACCGGAATCGGTCGGCGACTACCGGGTCCCGGACGGCCGGCACCTCGCCGGGCTGACCGGGCGGCTGGTCGAGCTGCTCAGCGAGCCGGTGCCGACGGTCTGCCTCTCGATGTACCTGGTGCCGCACACGCAGGTGATCAACGACGCGGTGGCGTCGGCCCGGGCGGCCGGCTTCGACCCGCAGGTGCGCACCATCGCGAAGGCGGTCGGCTCGGACGTCACCAACGTGATCCGCTCCTGCCTGCGCGAGGGCCGGTTCGGGGCGGCGACCGTGCTGCTCACCACGTTCCTCGCCAGCGACGAGGTGGTCGCCGTCTCGGAGTACACCCGCGACGAGATCATCGCCTCGGCCGAGGAGGTGGACGCGCACTGCGGCACCACGTTCGCCGAGCAGTGCCGGCGGCGGGTCGCGGTCAGCTACCCGCCGATCGACGCGTCCGCCTTCCTCGATCCCGCCCCGGCCGGCGTCGAGGCGGCGCTCGCCCGGCGCGGCCTCGAGCGCGGCTCGTACATCCTCTTCCTGTCCCGCGTCGCCCGCGCGAAGGGGATCTACGACCTGGTGATCGCTTACGGTCAGATGAAGGCCCGCGACGACGTCAAGCTGGTCATCGCGGGCACCGGCCCGGCGCTGGAGCACGTCCAGGCGATGGCCAAGGAGGACGACCGGATCATCTTCCTCACCGACGTCGACGACGACGAGAAGCCGCTGCTCATGGCGGGGTGTGCGGCGTACGCGCTGCCCACCAAGCCGGAGCCGGACTTCGTCGAGACGTTCGGCATAGCCCTCGCCGAGAAGGCCCTCTCCGGCGGCGGCCCGATCGTCACCACGCTCACCGGCGGCACCGGCGAGGCGGTCGGCGACGCGGCGATCATCGTGGAGGCCGGCGACATCGGCGCGCTCGCCGAGGCGCTCGACCGGGTGATCCTGGACATGCCGGACAGCGAGAAGCGCGAACTCGAGGCCCGGGCCCGGGCGCACGCCCTGCAGTTCGACCGCGGGGCGGTCTTCGACGACCTTTTCCGGTACGAGGTTCAGCCGTCCCGCTGATCGTCCCCCGCTCCGGGTCCATGGTGTTGTGGACCCGGAGTCGGTCAGATCTTCCCGTCGCGGGCCATCTGCTCCAGGCGCGCGTACCCCTCGTTCACACCGGTCTCCATGCCGCTCTGCAGCCAGGCGTCGCGGCTCTCGAAGCTGTCCACCAGGGACTGCGCGTGCAGCCGGGTCCGCCCGTCACCGAGGTCCTCGAAACGCATCGTCTCCAGCGCCACCCCGTCCGGCTGGGCCTCCCAGGTGAACGTCTGCACGATCAGATCCGGTCGCACCTCGTGGAAGCAGCCGTGGAAGGCGAACTGCTCGTCGCCCCGGCCGGACACCCACCGCCAGCTGCCGCCGGTCCGCGCGTCCCAGTAGTCGATCTCGATCCGATTCGCGAGCGAGTCCGGGCCGTTCCACTGCACGAACAGCTTCGGATCGGTGTGCGCGCGGAACAACTGCTCCGGCGTCGCGTCGAAGTCGCGCGTGATGTGGATGATCGGCAGCTTCGGGTCAGCCTCGATGGCCGCCTCAACGATCTTGGTCATGGTCGTCCCTCTCCTCGTCCCTCATGTCCTCGTCCCGCATGGCTTCCAGCAGGGTGTCCAGTCGCCGGTAGCGCCGCTCGGCGCGCTCCCGGTAGAGCTCGATCCAGGCGTTCATCTCGTCGAAGACCTCCGTCTCGAGACGCACCGTCCGGGGCTGCGGACCCGGCGGGCGGCTCACCACCCCCGCGTCCTCCAGCACCTTGAGGTGCTTGTAGACCGCTTGCAGCGACATCCGGTACGGCTCCGCGAGCTGGTTCACCGTCGCGTCGCGCTCGGCGAGCCGGGCCACCATGTCGCGGCGCGTCGGGTCGGCGAGTGCGGAGAAGACGCGGGTCAGCGTGTCCGCCGGCATGACACCTCTTTTCGACTTGCGGGTTTTCACATTGCGGGGGTTTCACTTGCGGGGTTTTCAACTTGCCGGTTGAAAGTGACGATAGGCGTGGTGTGGCTCACGTGTCAACCCAAAAGTTGAAAGTCCAGCTCAGCGATGATTTGCAATCTGGCGTTCGGAGTCCGTACACGTCCGCCGGTTAGACCATTCCCATGGAACAAATGCGTTGTGTGATCACCCGCGACGACCGGAAGGCGGTCCGCCTGCACCTGGCCGGCGCGTTCGACCGAGCCGCCCACCCGGAGTTGCGCCGCAGCCTGCGCCGCGCGTTCGACCGCGCCGGCCGGGGCACCGTGGTGATCGACATGGCCGAGACCGCGTCGATCGGCAGCGAGTGCCTGGAGGTGCTGCTCGTCGGCTACACCCGGGCGCTGCGCGGAGGCCTCGGCTTCGAGGTGGTGAACGCCCACGGCCCGGTCCGCCAGGCCCTGGCCGTGACGGGCCTGTGCGAGCCCGCCGTCGACGACATGTTCGACTCCCTGATGGCCCTGATCGGCAGCGTCCCCGCAGCGGCGCCCGAGCCCGCCGAGTGACCTGTCCGTGTGCGCTCACCGTCCGGGGGTGGCGGCCATCGCACGCAATGACTCTTGGCGTGCGCTGACCGCCCTTCGTAAGTCGGATTCATCGCATTCGCCGGTCGCGGTGGGCACGTCCGCGGGGCTCCACTTCTGTAGATCATGGAATGCCCGAGGCCGGCTGGCTCTCAGTGTCGTCGCGAAGGGCCCGCGACTGCACTGAGCGCCGGCCGGACCGGCCGGCGCTCAGTGCTGCGCCACCCCGCGAGGTAAACATTGTTTACTCCATGCTGGGGTTCTTGTTGCCCGCCGTTTCGCCGGGGCGCGTACCAAGTACCCGTGAAGTTGATCAACAAGCGCCTCGCCGCCACCTGCGCAGCCTGCGCCATCGCCCTGAGCAGCACCCTCACCGCCGGCACCACTCCCGCCCTCGCCGGCGGGAGCCACGGGAGCAACAGCAGTCACGCCAGCAGCAGCAGTCACGCGAGCCACGGCGGCCACCCCGGCAACAGCGGCCACGCCAGCCACGGCGCCCACCGGCCCGCCGCCCACCACCAGATCCCGTTCACCGCCGCGACCGTCACCCAGAACGCCAACGGCACCTTCACCCTCACCTGGTCCGCCACCGGCGCCCGTTCGGTGACCGTCTACGCCGGCACCGACCAGAACCGGATCTCCCACAAGCGCCCCGTAGCCAAGGCCGCCGCCAAAGCCACCATCACGATCACCGGCCTCACGACCGACGCCGACCGGATGTGGTTCGAGCTGGTGCCGGACCGCGGCGAGTCCCTCACCCTCGCGGACCGTTCACTTCACCTCGCGTCGGCCCCGAACTTCCGGGACGCCGGCGGCTACCGCACCGCGGACGGCCGGTGGGTGAGGATGGGCGTGATCTACCGCGCCAACGACCTCGGCAAGCTCACCGACGCCGACCTCGCGAAGCTGAAGCGCCTCGGCATCCGTACCGACATCGACTTCCGCACCGACTCGGAGGCCGCCGCGTCGCCGGACCGGATCCCGGCCGGCGTCACCTACATCCACGCCAACGTGATCGGCTCCTCGGACGTTGGCATCGGCGGCATCGACCTCACCACCGAGGCCGGTGGCGTGGCGATGATGGAGGCCGGCGAGAAGGCGATGGTCTCGGCCGAGCCGGGCCGTGCCGCGTACCGGACGTTCTTCGCCACGGTCACCGACCGCAAGGCCGCGAACGTCGTCTACCACTGCACCGCCGGCAAGGACCGCACCGGCTGGGCCAGCGCCGCCCTGCTGACCGCCCTCGGCGTCCCGGCCTCCACGGTCATGCGGGACTACCTGCTCAGCAACACGTACCTGGCCGCCTCCAACGCCGCGACGCTGGCCGCCGTCCCGGAGTCGATCCGCCCCGGGTACAAGGCGGTCCTGGATGTCCGCGAGTCCTACCTGAACTCCGGCTTCGACGAGGTGACGGCGAAGTACGGGACGTTCGACAACTACCTGCGTACGGGCCTGGGCCTCACTTCGAAGGACCTCCGCGCCCTGCGTGCCCAGCTCCTCGTCGGCTGACCTGGGGAGCCACCCCCTAAGCTGACCGCCGTGGATCTGCAGCCCGGCGCCCGGCTCGGCGACCGTTATCACCTCCGGCAGCGGCTGGGCGCCGGCGGGATGGGCGAGGTGTGGCTCGCCGTCGACGAGGTTCTGCGCCGTACGGTGGCGGTGAAGGCGATGCTGCCGGAGGTGGCCCGCGACCCGGACTTCGCGCGGCGGTTCGCGGCGGAGGCGACGGCGATGGCCCGGGTCAACCATCCCGCCGTGGCGTCCATTCACGACTACGGTTCGAGTCACGGCGTCGCGTACCTGGTGATGGAGTTCGTCGACGGCGAGTCCCTGTCGCAGCGCCTGACCCGCGAGGGCCGGCTCGCCCCGGACGTGACGATGCGCCTGGTCGCGGACGTCGCCGCCGGTCTGGCCGCCGTCCACGACCAGGGCCTGGTGCATCGTGACATCAAACCCGCAAACCTTCTGGTACGCCGTGACGGCACCGTGGTGATCACGGACTTCGGCATCGCCCGCCACGAGGACGCGAGCCTGCTGACGGCGTCGGGGGCGATCCTCGGCACGCCCAGTTACCTGTCACCGGAGCAGGTCCGCGGCGAGCCGGCCGGTCCGCGCAGCGACGTCTACGCGCTGGGCCTGGTCGCCTATGAGTGCCTGGCGGGGGAGCGGCCGTTCACCGGCGACAATCCCTATGCGGTCGCGTTGCAGCGGCTGGAGTCGTCACCCCGTACCCTCGCTGTGGCCGTGCCCGACCCGATCCGCGCGGTGGTGGCCCGCGCGCTCGCCACCGACCCCCGGGAAAGGTGGCCGTCCGCGGCGGATCTGGCCGCCGCGGCCCGTGCGAACACCACCCTGCCTGCCGCTGCCTCCCCGGTCCATGCCGCCGTCACCACGCCTCCCGCTGGACGGGTCACGAGCGGGAAGCCTCGCCATCGTGCCCTGGTCGCAGCTCTGGCGGTAGTGGTGCTCGGGTTGGGCGGATTCGCCGCCTGGTTCACCCTCGCCGACGGAAATGCCGGAAATGCGGACGCAGGGAACGGCGGCGGTGGTGCGGCTGAGGCCAGCAGCGGCGCCCCCAGGGCCGGCCTTGACTCGCCCGGCACGGGCTCGGCTCCCGCCGGCTTCGCCGCCTGTGGCGACGCCCTCTGCCCGGCTGCGCCCCTGTGCTGGGCCGGCACCACCACCATCGGCGGGGAAGCCATGCCGATCCGCTCCCTGGACTGCGCCGCCGACCACCGCTGGGAGACGATCCAGGCCGTCCCGCTGCCGCCCGGCGAGATCGACCTGGACACGCTGATCGAGCAACCCGCCGTGGCCGCCGCCTGTTCGGCCGCGGTCCTGGCCGAGCGCAGCCGCGACCCCGCCGCCACCGAGAACTGGAACCTGCACGCCTGGCCGATCGAGCGGGACGGCGTCACCCTGGTGCACTGCCTGACCGGCTCCCCGGACGGCGAGTCCACCGGGTCCCGCGTTCAGCCCTGATCGCGCAGGTAGGTCAGCACCGCCAGAACGCGCCGGTTCGTCGCATCATCGGGCGGGAGGTCCAGTTTCGCCAGGATGTTTCCGACGTGCTTCCCGACGGCGGCCTCGGACAGGTGCAGAAGACCAGCGATCGCCCCGTTCGAGTGTCCCTCCGCCACCAACGCGAGCACCTCCCGCTCCCGAGGTGACAACCGCCCGACCGGCCGCTGACCGAGCAGCCGCCGGACCACCTCGGGGTCGATCACCGCCTCCCCGGCGACGACCCGCCGCAACGCCGCCACGAACTCGCTCACGTCCACGATCCGGTCCTTGAGCAGGTATCCGACCCGCCGCCCGTCCGCGGAGGAGAGCAGCTCCGCCGCGTACCCGTGCTGCACGTACTGACTGAGCGCCACCACCGCGAGCCCCGGCTGCGCGCGGCGCAGCGTGACCGCGGCCCGGAGTCCCTCGTCGCTGAATCCCGGCGGCATCCGCACATCGGTCACCACGAGATCCGGACGGTGATCGGAAACGGCCGCCAGCAGCGCGTCGGCGTCACCCACGGCGGCCACCACCCGGAACCCGAACCGTTCCAGCAGACCGGCCAGCCCTTCCCGCAGCAGCACACCGTCCTCGGCGATCACCACGCTCAGCACGGCAGCTCCAAGCGGATCACGGTGGGCCCGCCGGGCGGGCTGGAGAGCAGCAGCCGCCCGTCCGCGGCGGCGGCCCGATCGGCGAGACCGGTCAGCCCGGTCCCGCGAGCCGGGTCGGCGCCACCGGAGCCGTCGTCGACCACCTCCACGGCGAGCAGCCCGTTCGCCTCCATCAGGGACACCGTGGCCGATCCGGCGCCGCTGTGCTTGGCCACGTTGGCGAGCGCCTCCGCCACCACGAAGTACGCCGTCGCCTCGACCTGCGGTGACAGCCGCCGTCCCAGGTCGGCCCGCACCCGCACCGGCGTCGCCGACTGCCGGGCCAGGTCGCGCAGCGCGGCCGGCAACCCGAGCTCGGTGAGCAGCTGCGGCCGGATGCCGTGGATCAGCTCCCGTAGCTCGGCCATCAGCTCCTTGGCCTGCTCGTGCGCGGTGCCGACGGCTGCGGCGGCGGGGGAGCGGTCCGGCAGGTCGAGCCGCGCGAGCCCGAGTTGCAGGGTGAGCCCGACGAGTTTCTGCTGCGCGCCGTCGTGCAGGTCCCGCTCGATGCGCCGGCGCTCCGCCTCGAACGCGTCCGCCAGCCGGGCCCGCGACCGGGACACCTCGACGAGCTCGGCCCGCAGTTCCGCCCCGCCGTCGGCCCGCAGCACCGCCCGGGCCACCGCGGCATGGGCGCCCGCGGTCACCGCCAGCAGGTGGGGCACACCGCACAGACCGATCAGACCCCCGATCGCGTACGGGACCGCCTGTCCCGCCGTAACGACGGTGACGACACCGAACGAGATCGGCCCGGACTCCACGAGCAGCGGGCTGAACGCGCACACCCCGATCAGCAGCACCGCCACGACCAGCGCGGCGTAGCTCGCCGGCACCGCGGTGACCAGCACCAGCGCGTACCCGAATCGCCGCCACCGGGACCGGCTCGGGGTCAGCGGCCGGTCGTCGGCGAGTCGCAGCCGCAGCCGTTCCACCGCGCCGAGCGGCCACGCCACGAGCGGCCCGAGACCGCTGAGCAGCACGCCGCCGGCCAGGAACAGCAGCAGCGCCCCGACCGGCTCGGCGGCCCCGGTCGCGAGCTGCCGCACCAGGATGATCCAGGGCGCGGCGAGCAGGCCGAGCGGCGCGGCGACGATCAGGGCCAGGGGTACGGTGCTGAGCACGAACCCGAGAGCCCGCCACGGCCACGCGCTGATCAGAAAACGCCGGCGCCGGGCGGCGGTGAGGACGGCTGGCAGTTCCACGCCACTCACCGTATCGACGGCCGTCACCCGTACCCAGGTGTCTGGGTCCCCTACCGAGGTATGGCTGGGCATACCCCGTGACGGTGACTGCGCGTAGTGCCCGGCCCGGCCCCGCCGTGGTCCTTTGTGTCCATGACCTCACGCCCACTGATCGGCTACTTCACCCTCGCCTTCGGGCTGACCTGGCTGGCCTGGCTGCCCTATGTGCTGTCCGGGAACGGTCTCGGTGTGCTGCCGTGGCGGTTCCCGGAGGTGCTCGGCAGCGGCCAGACCCTCGGGTTGCTGCCCGGCGCCTATCTCGGGCCGATCACCGCCGCGTTCGTGATCACCGCCCGTACCGAGGGCCGGGCCGGCCTGCGCCGCTGGTCGCGCCGCCTGATCCGGTGGCGGGTGGGCGCCCGCTTCTACCTGGCGGCGCTCCTGGGCGTACCGGTGGTGGCTGTCGGGGTGACGTTCGCGCTGCCCGGCGCGTTCGACGGCGCGCGACTGCCGTCCCCGGCGGTCTTCCTCGCCTACCTGCCGCTGCTGGGAATGCAGGTGCTCACCAGCGGGCTGGCCGAGGAGCCGGGCTGGCGGGACTTCGCGCAGCCGCGGCTGCAGGACCGGTTCGGCCCGATGACCGGGTCGCTGATCCTCGGGCCGCTCTGGGGCGCCTGGCACCTGCCGCTGTTCTTCACCGAGTGGGCCGGCTGGCCGGACGTGACCTGGCTGATGCCGGTCGAGTTCGTGCTCAGTTCGGTGCTGCTCGGCATCGTGCTGACCTGGGTCTTCAACGCCAGCGGCGGCAGCCTGCCGATGGCGATGCTGGTACACGCCAACGTCAACACGGTGTTCTCGCTGCTCTGGCCGCAGATGTTCCCCACGCTGGAGGTGTTCCGCGGCTCGCTGCACGCCCTGATCCTGGGGTCCGGCGCGGTGGCCCTGATCCTGATCGTCGCCACCCGCGGCCGCCTCGGCCTCCCGGCGAGCCCGCGTGCGGCGTCCATAGACTGCGGTCATGATGAACCGGCCGGGCGCCGTCGACCTGTTCGCCGATCAGCTGGACGACCTCGGCTGGGTGCGTGACCTGCTGGTGGCCGGTTCGCTGGCGACCGGTGACCACCGGCCCGGCGTCAGCGACCTGGACCTCGTGGCGATCACCGGCGGCCCGGTCACCCCGCAGCGGCAGGCCGCCCTGACCGTTCTTCATCAGCGTCTCGACGCCGGGGCCGCCCACGGGCTGAAGCTCGGCTGCGTCTACGTCGACGAGGCCCGGCTCGCCGACCCGCGCGCCGCCCACCCGACCTGGACGCACGGCCGGCTCGTGCGGCGCATCCTCTCCGGGATCACCCGCGCCGAGCTGACACGTCACGGCTTCGCCGTGCGGGGGCGCGCGCCAGGCGCGCTGCTTCCGGTCATGACCGACGACGATGTACGGGCCGCCGCCCGCGCCGAACTCACCGGTTACTGGGCGTGGGCGGCCCGCCGTCCCTGGATCTGGCTCGACCCGGAGCTGGCCGACCTCGGGCTCACCTCGATGGCCCGGGGCCGCCACGCCGTGCGCACCGGCCGGCTGCTCACCAAGAGCGCCGCGGTGGAGCAGGCCGCGGCGCCCGAGCGTCTCCGCAGCGAGCTGCACGCCCGTCGCCGCGGGGAAGCCGTCGTGTCCCCCCGCTGGGGAACGGCGTGGATCGCCTGGAACGACTGCCGCCGTACCGTGCGATCTTTTGGCGATCGGCCGCCGGGTGCGGCAGGGTGAAGGTCATGCGCATCTCGATCTGGCCCGGCGCCGGGCAACCCTACGGTGACGTGCTCGAAGCAGCCCGCCATGCGGCCGAGACCGGCTGGGACGGCGTCTGGATCGCCGACCACTTCATGCCGAACGACGGCACCGGCGCCGACCCGCTGCACCCGGTCCTGGAGTGCGGCTCGCTGGTGGCGGCGCTCGGCGCGGCGGTCCCGCGGGTGCGGATCGGCACCCTCGTCTACGGCAACACTTACCGTCACCCGGCCGTCCTCGCGAACATGGCGGCCACCGTCGACCAGATCACCGGGGGCCGCTTCACGCTCGGCGTCGGCGCCGGCTGGCAGATCAACGAACATGATCAGTACGGTCTGGAGCTGCCCCCGATCGGCAAGCGCATCGACCGTTTCGTGGAGGCGCTGCACGTGCTCAAGGGGCTGCTCCGGTCGCCGCGCACCACCGTGCACGGGGAGTACTACCAGCTCACCGACGCGGTCTGCGAGCCGAAACCGGTGCAGGACCCGATGCCCATCATGATCGGCGCGAAGGGCGAGCAGCGGATGCTGCGCGTCGTCGCCGAGCACGCCGACATGTGGAACACGTGGGGCCGCCCGGACGTGATCGCCCACAAGTCCGCCGTCCTGGACCGGCACTGCGCCTCGGTGGGCCGCGACCCGGCGTCGATCCTGCGGACCGCCCAGGCGCTGACCGTGGTCGACGGCCCGATCCCGGATGACGTGTCGATGCCGGTGATCGGCGGGTCGCGCAAGCAGCTGGCGGCGGACATCGAGGAGTACCGGGCGGCGGGCGTCGACGAGCTGATCGTCCCGGACGGACTGCTCGGCACGGGGGCCACCAAGTTCACGGCGATGGACACCCTCCTGTCCCTGGTGAGGCCGTAACCTCCCGCTGCCGCCGCGCCCCGTGCCGGATCGTGCCGGGGCGGGCGGCGCGGCTCAGGAGTGGGCGGTCACCTGGTCGAGGATGTCGTCGGCCGGGCAGCGGCCCCGATGCACGTAACGCTCGGTGAACTCCGCGACCGCGTCCCGCAATTCCCGCCCCGTACCCTGACGCGCCAGCGCACCGTAGGCGGCCACGAAACAGTCCCGCGCGGCCGCCGCCAGCACCGGATCCGTCATGGCGTCGCGGGCCGCTCGCTCCCACAGTTCCGCCTCGTCGACCAGGTGCTTCGTCGCCTCCCAGGCCTCCTCGGCGGCCCGCGGGTCGTCCATCAGCACGGTCGCCACGGTCACCGGCAGCCGCCAGCCGGAGCCGGGCTGGCGGTCGGCCACGTCGAGTTCGAGGTGGCCCCGGGCGGCGACCGGCGGGCGCAGGGCGTCGCGGTGCCGGTGCAGGTCACGCGCGGTGAGACGGGCGCCGGCGTGGAGGGCGTCGCGCAGGCTGCGGCCGGTCGCGGTCCGGCCCCGCAGCACGGAGGCGGCCCACGATTCCCTCGCCTCACCGGGCGGCGGGGCGACCGGGAGTTCCCGGCGCAGCGCCTGCCGCACGCTGCGCCAGCCGGTGGGCCGGCCGTGCCGCAGCGGCGCGTTCGCGAAGGCGGCGGCCAGGACCGGCGTCAGGGTGTGCGCGAGGTTCCACCGGCGGCCCAGCCCGAGCGGGCCGCCGCCGTCGAGGCCGGGTTCCAGGCCGATCCGGATGCCGGCCGTCGCGGTGCCGAGCGCGTGCTGCGGCCCGTCCGGGTGAACGGTGTCGGTGGCCTGGTCGAGAACGGTCAAGCGGTGCTTCTCCACGAGCCGGGTCGAGGCTGCGGTGTCGTCCGCCATCCGGCGCAGCGCGACCTCGAGGCCGGGGGAGGGCGGGCCACTCACCACCATCACGCGCGGTGACCGGGCGTCGAGGAAGCCGTGCCGCAGCGGACGCCGGCCGGACGGAGCGGAGGCGGGATCGAGGAGCAGGTCGACGGCTATCCCCACGAAACCGGGCAGGCCGGGGGAGAAGGCCTCGGCGGCGAGGAGATCGGCGGCGGCCTTTTCGGTCAGGGCGATCACTGTGCCTTCTTCCCCAGGGGTGCTCGCAGGAGCAGTGAGCATAACATTCCTATCAGACTGGTAGGAATTCTGACCTGGGATGATCCACGGACGTGCGGGTGTGGCGCGTCGATGCGGGAATGGGCGTATTGCGGCTTGCATACTGTTTCGCGGCTCCTGGGGAGTGTGGCTTCACCCGTACCGGAGGAATGAGATGGCGCCGAAGCTGGCCGTCGCCGCGCTCGCGGCCCTGACCCTCGCCTGCCTCGCGGGTGTCGCCCCGGCGGCGGCGCACGGCGCGCGTCAATGGGCGGTGAGCGGTGTGGAACCGCTGGGACAGCCGGTTGCGGTCGGTGCGGCGATCATTGGGTACGAGCGGCGCGACCAGCAGGTCTACATCCGGAGCCGATCGCCGGAGACGGGCGCGGCGCTGTGGGAGGCCGAAGCGGTGCCGGGCGTGCCGGTGCGTGCCGGTCGCTGGGTCGTCTATCGGGAGCCGCAGCCGGAGTTCGGCGACGGGTACACCAGTCTCGTCGTCGCCGACCCGCTCACCGGCACGCAGGCGCAGCGCAGCCCCACGATGATCTTCCAGGGGGAGCCGCGGAGCTGTTTCGGTGACGGGGCGGTGTGCGTCACGGCGGCGCCCGCGCAGGGTGAGCCGATGCACGGGTACCGGCTCAACCTGACGAGTGGCGCGTTCATCCCGGCGGCGGAGGGCATCTCCGGCGAGGGGCTGATCACTATCGGTACGGAGCTCGCCCTCGTCCGCGACGGCGCGGTGCTCTGGCGGCGGCCCGACCCGAAGGCGACACGCTGGACCCTCGTCCCGACGGGACCCGGCGCCCCGTCCGGTCCCGGCGCCCCGGCCGCGGGCGCCGGCCCGTCCGGTCCCGGCGCCCCGCCCGCTGGAGGTGTCTGGGTGGGCTCTACCCCGACCGGCAGCGTGGGCCTCGACGCGGCCGACGGCACGCTGCTCTGGACCTCTGCCGGGGTGCTGCGCGACTGCGGAATCCCGCTGCGCGCCCCCACGATCCGCTGCCGCGACGGGCGGATCGAGGCGTTCGACCCGATCACCGGGACCGCCCGCTGGTCGGTGCCGCTGCGCGGGCCGGTGGAGGTCGCCGGCGACGACGCGATCGTGATCCGCGGAGTGTCGATCTCCCTGGCGACCGGCAAGCGGGGGAACGCCTCGGGGCCGCGCTGGTGCTTCACCGGCGGGCTGGCCTCGGTCTGCGGTCACGACGGGGTGCCGCCGGTCTCCGCGTGGACGGCGATCGGCGCGGTGGCGGCGGGTCACGTCGTGGTGGCCACCCCGGCCGGTTACCTGGGGATGCCGGCGGCCTGACCCATGAATCCGGAACGCCGGGCTTGAGCGCGGGGCCTCAGCTGACCCGTCCCCACAGCTCGTACGGCCGCCGCCCGGCCCGGAACCCGCACGCCTCCGCCATCGCGGCCGCCTCCCGCAATCCCTTGGCGACCGCCTCCGGGAAGTGCGCGTCGCTGCCGAAACTGACCGCGTCCCCACCCTCCTCGTGCCACCAGGTCACGATCAGCCGGTCCATCGGCAGCCGGGTGTTGATCTCCAGTGCCCGGCCGGCCCGGGCGGTGGCGCGCAGCGCGTCGCGGAACTCCTCCTCGAAGTCGCGCGGGTCGAACCGTTCCGGCCCGGGCCAGTGCCGGATCGGGTAGTCGATGTGGGTGAGCACCTCGAACACGTCACTTCCGGTCACCAGGTGGGGGATCTCCCGGAGGTAGTCGCGCACCACGTCGGCGTTCGGCCGGTCCGGGAAGATGCCGAACGGCTCGGCGTAACCACCGTTGTGCGGCAGGCAGTGCAGCGAGCCGATCACCCGGTCGAACGGTCCCTCGGCGAGCACCGCCGCGACCGCGTCCCGGTGCCAGTGCGGCTCGCCGACCTCGAGGCCGCTGAGGATCGTCAGCGTGGGGAAGCGGTCCCGGCAGCGTTCGATCGACGCGAGATAGCCCCGGGTGTCGAACGGCGGGGGAGTGATCCGGCCGTCCGGCCCGGCGGCGTCGAGGAGGCGCTGGTCGGCGTACGGGCCGTCGGTCGGCACCGGCCAGGCGGTGTGATCGAGGTGCTCGGTGAACGCGATGGCCGGCAGGCCCAGATCGACGGCGCGGGCGCAGGCCCGTTCCATCGAGCCGAGCGGGGCGTCCCAGGAGAACTCGCTGTGCACGTGGCTGTCGGCGGGAAGGGGATGTTCATGATCCACGCCGCCGAACGTAGCCGAGCCGGGTGACCTCCGGCTGTCGCACGGCCCACACCCATTTGAACTAGGTTCCTAGGATGCCCTAGGGGTTGTGCGGGGTGGCCCCTAGAGCGGAATCCGGGAACGGGCAGGGATTGCACCGGTACTCCACGCCCATGACTCGGCCATACGGTCAGCTCATGTCATCGAACAGCGTCATCGTCCGCCGGACCGCCGTCGCCGCGCCGGCTCTCATGTTCGGGTACGGGGTTCTCCGGTTCCTCGACGGCCGGGACGGCGACCGGGGCAACGGGATCGCCTGGGACGCCGGCCACGTGGCGTTCTTCGCGGCGATGGTGCTGTTCGGCGTGCTGGCCGTCGCACTGCGCCCGATCGCGCCGGCTTGGGCCCGCCGGACCGGCACGGTCGCCGCCGCCCTGGCGCTGTTCGGTGCCGGCTGCTTCCTCTGGGTGATCGCCGGTGACCTGTCACCGGCGTTCCGGGAGGCCGCGCCGCTGCCGGACGTGCTGGAGACGGGCGGTTCGGCCCTGTTCCCGCTCGGCATGCTGATGCTGCTCGGCCTGCTGGTCGCGGCCCGCCGGGCGCCGGTGTGGAGTCCGCTGCTGTTCGGCGCCGGCATCGCCGCGATCACGGTGAACCTGGACCTGCTGCCGGTCGCGTCGCTCTGGATCCTGGCGGCCCTGGCGCCGCTGGCCCGGCGGGACGAGGCCGTCCCGAGCCACGGCCGGCCCGATGACAGCCATCGGGAAGTGAGCCGGGACGCCGTCCGGGCGCAGTTCAAAACGGCGATCTGAGAGGCGGCAATCTGAGCGGCGGCGATCTGAGGGAAAGGGTCCGCGCGCCACGGGGGCGCGCGGGCCCCGCCGTCTCAATACCGGAAGGTCCGCACCAGCCCCTGCAGGTCGTCGGAGAGCCGGGTCAGTTCGGCCGCCGCCTCGTGGGTGGCGTAGGCGCCCTTGCGGTTCTCCTCGGCGACGTCGACGACCTGGGTGATGCCGCTGCCGATCTGGTTGGCGCCGTCGGCAGCCGCGCTCAGGTCGGAGGCCATCCCGCTGGTGACGGCGCTCTGCTCCTCGACGGCCGAGGCGATGGTCGTCTGGAACTCGTTGATCCGGCCGATGATCTCGCCGATCTTGGTGATCGACTCGACGGCGGTGCTGGTGTCCGCCTGGATGGCCGCGACCCGCTTGCTGATGTCCTCGGTGGCCTTGGTCGTCTCCTGGGCGAGATCCTTGACCTCGCCGGCGACGACCGCGAACCCCTTGCCGCTCTCGCCGGCCCGGGCCGCCTCGATCGTGGCGTTCAGCGCGAGCAGGTTCGTCTGCTCGGCGATCGCGGTGATCACCTTGACCACGTCGCCGATCTCGGCGGACGAGCGGCCGAGCCGCGACATCAGGTCCTCGGCGGTGCTGGAGGCGATCACCGCCTCCTGGGCGACGCTCGCTGCCTCGGCCGCCGAGACCGCGATCTCCCGGATCGCCGCGCCCATCTCCTCGGCGCCGGTGGCGACCGCGCCGACCCGCGAGTTGACCTGGTCGACGGCGCCGCCGATGGAGTTGACCTCGCCGGAGGTGCGGTCCGCGCCGCCGGCCAGGGTGCGCGACGCGTCCTGGAGCTCCCCGGCGCGTCCGGCCAGGGCGTTTCCGCTGGCGGCGAGGGTGCCGACGGCCGTACGCATCTGCTCGGCGGCCTGGTTGAGCGCCGCGCTCATGTCGCCGAACTCGTTGCGGTTGGTGATGTCGGAGCGCCGGGTGAGGTCGCCGTCGGCGACCGCGTGCAGCACGTCGCGGAACTGCCGCAGCGGCCGGACCACGCTGTTGGCGATCACGACGGCCAGGGCGATCGCGACGAGCAGGCCGGCCACCAGGACGGCGATCACCATGACGCGGGCCGAGGAATACTCCTCGTCGGACGCGGACAGCGCGGCGGTGGCGGCCGCGTCGCTGGCGGTGTCGAGCGCGTCCAGGCTGTTCAGCGCCTCGGTGATCTTGGCGGGCATCTCGGTGGTGCGGATCTCGTCGAAGCCGGCCAGGTCGCCCGCGGCCTGCAATTCCCCGGCCTTCTGGCGCAGTTCGCCGTACTCGGCCCAGGCCGTGCTGAACCCGTCGATGGCGGTGCGCTGCTCGGCGTCCAGGTCACGGCCGCTGTACGAGGTGACGGTCGTGTTGAGGGCGTCCAGCGCGGTGGCGGCCCGCTCCTCGGCGGCGCTCTTGAGGGCGGCGGTGGTGGCCGTGGCGCCCGTGAGGATCTCGAATCGGTAGTTCCAGACCTTCTCCCGGATGGTCGCGACATCCCAGGCGGGCAGCAGCGCGTCGGTGTAGATCTGGCGGCCGCTGTCGGCGACCTGCGACATCCGGGCCAGACTGATGGTCCCCACCAGGATCGCGACGATGCCGGTGAGGGCGACGAGCAGGGCGAGGTTGGTACGGACGCTGAGGTTGCCGACCAGACCGGGACGTTGTGCCACGACATTCCTATCGTCTGGCCTCGCGGGGAACTGAGCCGCGAATCCTCATCCCCGGTACGGCGGCGCGACACCCCATCCCCAGTGCGGCACCGGCGCCGTGCGGGGCGGGTTCGCGCCGGGCTGCGAGTTGGCCAGCGCCAGCCGGGTGCCCCACTCGATGTAGCCGAGGAACGCGGCCCGGAACTCCGGGTCGTCCGGCAGCCCGGCCTCGTCGGCGGCGTCGAGGAGCAGGCTCACCCAGCGCCGCCGCTGCGGCTCGGTGATCGCCTTGCCGAGGTGGTGGGCGAGCATGTGCGGGTAGCCGCCGCGCTCGGCGGTGTACCGCTCGGGGCCGCCGAACACCTCGGCCAGCCACATCGCGACGTGCCGGGGGTGTGCCGGGTCCATGCCGGCGAAGAGCGGCCCGATCAGGTCGTCGCCGGTCACCCGCTGGTAGAACCGCTCGGTGAGCTTCTCGAACGCCGGGGTGCCGCCGGCCCAGTCGTAGAGCGTGGGCACCGCGCCGCCGGCCCCCGCGACGGCGGTGGGCTCGTAGTGGCGCATCTCGTCGATGTCCTCGATGTAGGGGCGGATCTCGGCCAGGAATCCGGGGAACTCGGGCCCGCCGCGGAACCCCTTCAGGTGGTCGTCCGCGGAGGTCCACGTGATCCGCAGGATGTAGACCCCGGGTTCGTCGGCGCAGCGGCTCAGCTCGTAGTCGACGCATTGCGGCGCCCGGGCGAGGAACACCGCCGCGCGGGCGTAGGCCGCTTCGAAGGCCGCCGCGTCACTGGTGATCCGGTAGCGGATGTACTCGACAGTCATCCGTCCACGATAGAACGTCGTAACAATGTAATCGTGTAATCAATCCGACGGTTCAGAGCAGCCCGGCGCGCTTGGCCCGGTACTCCTCGTCGGAGAGGACGCCGGCCCGGTGCAACTCCTCGAGGTTGCGCAGCAGGTCCGCCGAGGGCGCGGGCTTCCCCAGCCGCTCGGCGATCAGCGCGCGCAGATGCTCGGCGGCCGCCCGGTGGGTGGTGAACTCGACGGTGGTCCCGCCGACGTCGATCATCAGGATCCCGCGCAACAGCCCGTCGCGCGCCGACACCCCGCCGACCTGGTCGAGGGGGATCGTGGAACGTCCCGCGCCGGTGCGCAACCCGATCTGCCCGGTGCTCACCAGCTCCAGCCGGTCCGGGAAGATCAGCAGGTAGACACTGGCCCCGGCGTCGAGCATGTGCCCGACCGCGAGCGCCCCGCGCACGTCCACCCCGGCCTGCGCGGCCTTGCCCCGGGCCCGCTCGGCCCGCGCCCGCCCCTCGTCCGTGCCGGCCGCCCGCCCCGAGAACAACCCCATGCCGAAAACCCTAGACCGCGATCCGGTACGGGCGACCCCGCCCCCGACCGCACCGGCCTCGTCCCCGAGAGTCCGCGCGGCCCGCTGCCCGCTCCCGGCCGTCCGGCGGCGATCGCTACCGGCGCGGGGAGACCTGCGACCATGACCGCATGCCAGATTCCGAAGCCGAGCGCCCCGCCACCGACCGTCTCGACGCCGACCCGGTCGATGCCGGCCCGGTCGATGCCGGTCGTCTCGAAGCCGACCTCCTCGCCGCCGAGCAGGCGCTGCAGACGGCGCAGCGCCACGGCGACGTCGCGGCCCTGGACGTGCTGCTCGACGACCGTCTGATCGCGATCGGCCCGGACGGGGGCCGATACACCAAACAGGACGACCTCGATGCGTACCGGATGGGGTCGTCGGTGGTCGAGGACCTGCTCCAGGAGAGCCTGGAGCATCTGATCGCGGGCCACACCGGCGTCACGTTCTTCACCGGCACCGTGTCCGGCACGTTCGGCGGCGAGCCGGTGACCGCCCGGATGCGCTACACCCGCACCTGGACGCACACGGGCGGCCGCTGGCGCATCCTCGCCGCCCACATCGCCCCGGCCTGAATCGCCCCCGCCGGAATCGCCACGGCCAGAATCACCCCCCCCGCCAGAATCAACCCCGCCAGAATCGCCCCGGCCCGAATCGCCGGGGAGCGTCTGATTCGCCGGAAACCGGAGGATCGCGGCAGGCTACGGCGGCTTCGCGCGATGTAATGTGGATCACTGTGCCGCCGACGATGGCCGTGGCCTCGGTCTTCACGTCCATCTCTGCCGCGAGGCCGCCGCGAAAGCGTGCGGCGGTGTTCTTCGGGCCTTGTTCTGTTAAGAATGTTTTTGATAGCGTCCCTCCCGTAAACATCGACGGGGATAGGGATTCAAACCGCCCCGCCGCAGAAACCGCCGGCCCCGGATCAATGCGCGCGATAACTGCGGCGAAATCGCCATCGCCATTCTTTTCTCATCGCTCGAGAATGCGCCTGGACCGGCTCGGCATGGCGTCCGGGCTCGACCTGCGGATCCCGTTCGCCAACCCACACCTGGTCGGCTGCACCGTGACCCGTGGGCCATGACGAGCTTCGACGGGCGGGAGAAGAGCCTGCTGCGCGTAGCGATGGCGGACCCGTTGCCGCACCCCCGCTTTCCCCCGAAGGATCATCGAATGACCTCGACCGTCGCCCCACCGGCGCCCCTGTGGACCCGGAATTTCAACCTGTACTTCACCGCCCGCATCATGTCGGTGCTGGGTGACACGATGATCCCGGTCGCGATGGCCGTCGCGATGCTCGCCCTCGGCTACGGCGTGAGCGGCATCGGGTACACGCTCGGCGCGTGGATGGGTGCGTTCGCGCTCTTCGTCGTCTTCGGCGGGGTGTTCGCGGACCGGTTCCATCCCCGGCCCCAGATGATCGGCGCCGACGCGGTGCGCGCGGTGATCCAGCTGTCCCTGGCCGCGTGGATCTGGCTGGGAGACGCGCCACTGTGGTTCATCATCGCCGGCTCGGCCGCCGGTGGCATCGCGACCGCCATGTTCCAGCCCGGCCTGGCCAGCCTGGTCCCGCAGGTGTCGACCGACCTGCAGAAGGCCAACGGGGTGCTGCGGGTCAGTCAGGGGCTGGCCACCATGGCGGGGCCGGCGCTCGGCGGTGTGCTCGTCGCGACCACCTCGCCGGCCGTCGCGTTCACCGTCGACGCCGCCACGTTCGCGGTCAGCGGGCTCTGCCTGGCCGCGCTGCGGCTCAAACCGTTCGCGATCGACCGCTCCGGATCGATGCTGCAGAACCTCCGGTTCGGCTGGGACGACTTCCGCTCCCGCTCCTGGCTCTGGGCGGTCATCCTGATCTGGTGGGTCCTCGGCGTCTTCGTCTGGGGCCCGATCACCCCGGTCGGCGCGGTCTCGATCATCGGTGAGCACGGCAAGGCCGCCTTCGGGTACGCCGAGGCGGCGTTCGGCGCCGGATCGGTGCTCGGCGCCCTGGTCGCGATCCGCGTCCGGGCCGGCCGGCCACTGCTCGCCGGCGGCCTGGCGATGTTCCTGTTCCCGCTGATGCCGCTGGCCGCCGCGCTGACCCCGCCGATCCCGCTGCTGATGCTGGGGTACGCGGTGAGCGGCGTCGGCTGGGCGTTCTGGGGCGTGCAGTGGGCCACCACGATCCAGACCCAGGTCCCGGCCGACCGGCTCAACCGGGTGTCGGCGTACGAGGTGGCCGGATCGATCCTGGCGGTCCCGCTCGGCCAGGCCATCTCCGGCCCGGCCACCCACCTGCTCGGCGTCGAGCGGCTCCTGCTGCTCGCCACCGTGATGAGCCTCGGCTGCGCGGTCGCGCTGGTGGTGGTGAACCCGATCCGCCGGCTCCGCGCCGCCGCCTGACGACCCGGCACGCAGCGCGGGCCGGCAGTACCGTGCGCCGGGCCGCCCCGGAGGACCGGGCGCGCAGCGCGGGCCGGCAAGTACCGTGCGCCGGGCCGCCCCGGAGGACCGGGCGCGCGACGCGTCCCGCCGCGTCGCCGGGCAGCCGTCGGCGGGACGTCGCGATCGCCCGTACCCTCGATCAGCAGTAACCCGAGGGGCACTCACCGCTGGCCAGCAGTTCGTACTGCTTGCATTTCGGGCAGCGCGGGCGGGCCATCTCGGCGCGGGCCTTCAGCTTCGCCGCGGCGGACTTCGGGGCGGGCGTCTTCGCCGGGGCCTTCTCCTTCGGCGCCGCGGCGGCTCGCGTCCTGGCCGCCTTCGCCGGGCGGACCGTGGTCTTGCGCAGCTCGACGGCCTGGACCGACGCCTCCAGCAGGGCGTCGTAGTTGGCGTCGATCAGCTCCGCCTCCAGCGTGACCACCGTGTTCGGGTCGTCCGGGTCCCGCACGTAGGCGCCCGGCATCGACAGGGCCAGGTCGTTGGCGTGCTCCGGTGCCACGGCGACGTCGACGCCACCCTGATGGATGTACACCGCGACACCCGTCGCGCCCTCCGGGCGCACCTGCAGGGCCTTGCCGACCGGCTTCACGTCGACCCGGGTCCGCCCGCGGAGCTCCAGCAGCAGCCGGGCCACCGAAGCCGCCCCCGCGTTGTACTCGTCCATCAGTCCTCCGCTTCACATGACGACTCTCCAGTATCGGCATGCCCCTGTCGCCGCCGTGGCCCGGCATCAGAACGGGTGAAATTCCTCAAACGGCGGCTCGGTCAGCGTGTCCGGCAGGCGCAGCGCCCGGAGCCGCGGCCCGGCGACGCCCGGCAGCGCTGACCAGCCGAGATTGCCCTCGAAGTATCGTATCGCCGCGCGCACCGGCGGCTTGTCGAAGTCGTCGAGCACGATCAGCCCGCCCGGCCGGACCAGCTTGCGCAGGTAGTAGAGGTCGACGAACACCTCGTGGAACCGGTGGATGCCGTCCACGAACGCGGCGTCCACGGTGACGCCCTCGCCCAGCAGGCGGGGGAGCGCGACCCGGGCGAAGTCGCCGGGCAGCGGGCGGGTCCGGGGCGGGCCGTGCTCGGCGAGGCGGCGGCGCGCCGCGCGGATCCGCTCCCGCCGGTCGGCGGTCATCCCGCTCAGGACACCATGTCGTGGGCGACGACGGTGAGGGCGGCGAACAGTGGGATGCTGGCCGCCCAGCCGAGCAGGACCGCGGTGCGGGCCGTGCGGTACAGGAACAGCCGGACCCCGAGCAGGACCAGCAGGAACGGGACGGTCATCGCGATCGTGACCACCAGCGGACCCGTCCCGTCGGCGGTCATATTGTCGATCCAGGGCGTTTCCACCGAAGCCGCCATGAAGAAGAACCAGGAGGCGATCAGCAGGATCACCGCCGCCCAGGTGAAGGTGCCGGTGGCCGTGCGTACCCGTGAAGTCCCCGTCATGGCGGGCATCGTGCCACACCTGTGCCGCTGATCCGGGCCCTAGTCGAGCACCGCGGTCGCCTCGATCTCCACCAGGTGCTCCGGCACGTCCAGGGCGGCGATCCCGAACAGCGACGCCGGCGGGGCGGCGCTGCTCCCCAGCTGCTTCTTCGCCTGTTCCAGACCCGCCAGCAGCGCCGGCATCCGGTCGGCTGACCAGTCCACGACGTGCACGGTCAGCTTCACCACGTCGTCGAAGGACGCGCCGACGCCGGCCAGCGCGGTCGCCACGCTCAGGTACGCCTGAGCGGTCTGCTCGGTCAGGTCGCCCGAGCCGTCCCACGCGACCTGCCCGGCCACGTGGATCAGCTTCGACCCGGTCGCCACGGACACCTGCCGATAGACGTCGATCTCGGGCAGTCCCTCGGGGTTCACCAGGGTCACGGCCATGTCGGTTGCACCTCTCTCTTCCGGTTTCTCAGTAACCGTAGGAGAGCGGCGCTGAACTGGGAAGAACGCACTTTTTCGAAACTGGGTTACCTTGTGGTAACCCCTTGGTACGGGGACGGGCTCCCACCACGGGGTGATGCGGCGGGCGGTGGGGCGGTCCTAGCGTCCCGCGCATGAGACGCGTTGGTGGCACGCTGCTCGCCCTCTACTTCATCGGCCGGGCAGTCGCGGAACCGTTCCTGATCGACGTGGGTGACCCGGCGTCGTACCGCCGGGACTGGGGCGGGCCCAGCCTGGCCGGGGTGCTGCTGGTGCACTGCGGTCCGGGCGTGATCGCCGCGGTGCTGCTCGTGGTGGCGGCGCGGGGCTGGTGGCGGGCCCGGTTGGCGGTTGAGGTGGACCGGTCCCGGCCCTACCGGCGCCGAGCGCCCACGAGAGCCCGCGCCAGCCGGGACGCCGGCGCACCGGGCAGCGGGTCGGGCAGCGGGCCGGGCAGCGGGTCGCCGTGGTCAGCGGCACACCGAAGCCCGCACCAGCCGCGTTAGCAGCACACCGAACATGAGTTGCGGAGTGCTGTTCGAGTGCGTTGGTGGCGGCGCTGGTGACCGGCTCGTGCTGTCCGGCTGGCTGACAGTGCTGTTGCGCGCCCGGTTTGTCCGCGCTGAGCACCAGCCGGCCTCGGCGTTTCCAAGATCTGCGAAACCGGGGGCCGCGGGACGGAACCCGCGGCGCGCGGCTGCACGGGGCGCGCGGCTGCACGGGCCGCGCAGCTGCACGGGCGTGTGCCGGTCGGGTGCACGCGGATCGGGCGTTTGGCGGTGGGCCTTCGGTCAGGTCGCGGATTTGGGGACGGGTGGTGGGCTGGATGGGGTGAGCTGGAGCCGGGACTTGTCCCGGCGGACGCGCTGCGGCCTGGAGTTTCGCCTGGGTCGCGTGTCAGGTGGGGACTTTTGCGAAGGCGTACCGGAAAGGGAGCCCGGCCCGGCAGGAAGCCGGACCGGGACGCGGGGTTCTACTGCATCTGGGCGACGACGTCGTCGGCGGAGAGGCGGCCTCGGTCGTCGGTCGTCTTGAGGGCGCGCGCGGTGGCGGCCGGCACCACGGGATCAGCCGGGCGGCGGTGATGCCAATCGGTCACGGCCTGGTAGGCGGCTACGACGGCCAGGAGGCGGTCCTCCTCGTAGGGGCGCCGCCGAGGATGGTGCCGACCGGGACGCCGGTGGTGGTGAAGCCGATCGGGAAGCCGATCTCGGGGAGGCCGAGGATGTCGAACGGGACCGGGCTGGTCTGCACCACCACGTCGCACTTCTCGAAGATCTGGTCGAGGACGCGTTCGAGCAGCAGCAGCTTGGCGCGCTGACCGGTGATGAACTCGGTGCCGCCCATCAGCGCGCCCTGCAGCCAGCCGGTCACCGAGACCCCGAAGCCGCGCAGGTCGGTGCGGAGGTACGGCAGGAACGGCTCACTGCGTTCCGGCAGGCGCACGTTGTTGAAGTCGTTTCCGGTCAGCAGGTCCCACTGGTCCGGGAACGCGACGTCGACCAGGGAGACGTCGGTGATGCCGTCCAGGGTGGACAGGAAGGTCTGCCGGGTGGCGGTGGACGCGTACCCGGGGAGCACGCCGACCCGGGTGCGCCGGCGGACCCGGCAGCGGCCCTTCGCGACGACCGGGGTGGCGGCCTCGATCAGATCAGGCAGGGGCGGCAGGCCCTGGGTACGCGGGTCGGCCGGGTCCTCGCCCGCCATCGCGGTGAGCATGATCGCCGCGTCCTTGGCGTCCCGGGCGAGCGGGCCCGGATGGTCCCGGGTGTAGCTGAGCGGGATGATCCCGGCGAGCGACACCCGGCCCATCGTTGGTTTGAGACCGGTGAGGTTCTGCGCGTTCGACGGCGCGGTGATCGAGCCGCCGGTCTGGGTGCCGGTCCCGGAGGCCGCCATCCGGCCGGCGACCGAGGTGGCGGTGCCGGTCGACGAGCCGCCCGGGTCGGTGGCCGGGTTGCCGGGCGTCCACGCGTTGACCGTGGTGACACGGCCGTCCGGGGTGGTCGCGCGGGTGGTGGCGAGCGGGCCCATCTGGGTCTTGCCGAGCACGATCGCGCCGCTCGCCCTGAGCTTGGCGACCGGGGTGGCGTCGTACGGCGGGACGAAGTCCTGGAACAGGAACGAGTTCGCGGTGGTCCGCACCCCCGCCGTCCAGTAGTTGTCCTTGATCGCCAGCGGGATGCCGTGCAGCGGAGTGGTCTGCCGCTTGCGGCCGGCGGCCTTCGCGGCGGCCCGCGCCTCGTCCGCGAGAACCGTGTTGAACGCCCGGTAGACCCCGTCGAACCTGCCGATCCGGGCGAGGTACGCCTCGACGATGTCGGCCGGCTTCAGCTTGCCGTACCGGATCATCCAGGCCGCCTCGGCGACGGTCAGCTCGGTCGGGTCGCTGATCGCTTCCGGTCGCGGCTTCACGTAGGCGCCGTCGCCGAACTTCGGCGTCCGGCCGGACCAGGCGGAGGCGGCGGCGGGCAGGGCGGCAGCACCGGCGGCGGCGGCCGCGGTGATCGCTGCGGTGCGGGCCAGGAACACCCGGCGGTTCACGGCGGTCATCGGCGCCACTCCGTACTGATCGAGGGGTAGAGCAGGGGCGCCGGTTGCTGGGACAGCGCGGCGGCGTGCGCCGGGTCGCTGCCGGCGGGGGCGGGCATCTGGAACGAGGCGAGGGCGGTGACGCTGCCGCGCACGAACGAGCGCAGCGAGGCGAGCACGGAGTCCCGGCCGGGGGAACCGGTCACCGGGTCGGCGGTGGTGCCGGCCGGGAGCTGGTCCAGGTCGATTCCAAGAGACGCGAGGCGAGCCCGGATCATGGTGTTCAGCTCGGCGTCCGTAGGTGGGGTGACAGCCATGATCAACACCCTTGGAGCCGTCTGTGTCGTTGCTGTGTCGGCGGCGTTCCGTGGTGGTGTCCGGTTGGCCGGGATCCATCGTGGACTGTCGGATTCGCCCGGCTAAAGCCTGATCAGGACTTTCACGAGGGTAAGCGGGCGCCCAGCTTGAGCATCATCCGGTCCAGGGACCAGGAACGTTCCGCGATCGGCCACACCTTGGCGGGGATCCGGGTGCCGGCCGCGGTGACATAGGGCTCGACGGTGAGCACGTCGTCCAGGATCTCGGCGCCGGTGCTGGAGCCGTCGGCGAAGCACAGGGTCAGCGGCCCGTCCCCGGTCGTCTCGTGGACGTTGACCTCCACGCCGCGGAACAGGTGCGAGTAGCCGACCTCGCCGGTCGTCATCGCAGCCCCGCCGTCACCCGGATGATCCGGGCGGTGTTCTCCACGTGCTCGCGGGCGACCCGGGCCGCGGTCTCGCCGTCACCGGCCCGCAGCGACGCGACGAGCCGGCGGTGCTGCGTGTTGACGATCTCGTCGTCGGCCGGCGTGAAGACCACCGGCTGGTTCAGATTCCAATAATTGATTCTGGTACGGCGGTGCAGCTGCTCGACAACCGTGTTCGTCGCGGCTTCGGTGATGACGTCGTGGAAGACGCTGTTCAGTTCGTTGCGTTGGAGCCGGGAGATCGAGTCGTCCTCCGTCGTCTCGATCAGCTCCTCGAGACGGGTCAGGGCGGGCTCGCTGATCCGCTGGGCGGCCAGGAAGGCGGCATGCGCCTCGACGCCCGCCCGGGCCTCCATGATCTCCAGGATCTCGGCGGCCGTGTGGTCGCGCACCACCCAGCCCCTGCGCTGCACGACCAGGCCCTCCTGCGCCAGCCGGAACAGGGCCTCCCGGACCGGGGTGCGGCTGACCTCGAGCCAGTCGCCGATCTCCTTCTCCACGAGCCGGTGGTTCGGGCGCAGCTCGGCGGAGAGGATCGCCTCGCGGAGACGGTCGTGCACCACGTCGGCGCGGTCGGCGCTGCGGTTCGCGGTGGGCGGGGTGGTCATGGTGATCTATGGTATGCAGGCCGGTACACCCGCAGCCTGACCGGGCCGCGACACGCGGGAACGTGGCTGTTGAAATGTTTCAGTCCGGGTGGTTCACTCGAAGTTCCACGTCCGTCTCGGCGAAAGGTCCACCGTTGACGCGCAACGGCCGCGCACCCTCGGTCAAGGATGTCGCCGCAGCCGCGGGTGTCTCACTCGGCACGGTGTCGAACGTGCTCAACCGCCCCGCCGTGGTCAGCACCGCGACCCGCGAGCGTGTCGAGCGCGCCATGGCCGAGCTGGGCTTCATCCGCAACGAATCCGCCCGCCAGCTGCGTGCCGGCACCAGCCGCGCCCTGGCGTACGTCATGCTCGACGGCGGGAACCCGTTCTTCCACGACGTGGCGGAGGGAATCGAGACCGCCGCCGAGGACGCCGACCTGTCGCTCTTCGTCTGCAACAGCAACGGCCGCGGCGACCGCGAGGCCAAGCACCTCGACCGGCTCGTGCAGCAGCGCGTCCAGGGCATCCTGATCACCCCGGCCGACCCGGACGCGCCGCACCTCGCCGAGATCGCCCAGCGCGGCACCCCGTTCGTGATGGTCGACCGCCTCAGCCGGGCCGGCGACCACTGCTCGGTCAGCGTCGACGACGTGCTCGGCGGCCGGATCGCCGTCGAGCACCTGATCGATCGCGGGCATCAGCGCGTCGCGTTCGTCGGCGGGCCGTCGCACATCGGCCAGGTGCGGGAGCGGTTGCAGGGCGCACGGGAGGTGTGGGCCGAGTTCGGGCTGCCCGCCGACGACCTGATCAACCTGCCGACCGAGGCGATGACCGTCACCGAGGGCCGCTCGGCCGGCGAACGGCTGGCCGGCCTGCCCAGCCGGCGGCGGCCGACCGCGGCGTTCTGCGCCAACGACCTGCTCGCGCTCGGGCTGCTGCAGCACGCGGTCACGGCCGGGCTGCGGGTGCCGGACGACCTGGCCATCGTCGGTTTCGACGACATCGACTTCGCGGCGGCCGCGGCGGTGCCGCTCACGTCGGTACGCCAGCCGCGGCAGGAACTCGGGCGGACCGCGGCGCGGCTGGTCCTGGACGAGGCGACCAACCCGGATCACGTGCATGAGCAGGCCACGTTCGTGCCGGCGCTGGTGGCGCGGGCGTCGACGGGGCTGGTCCGGCGGTCGTGATGCGTCTGCACGTCGGCTGTGCGATGTGGAGTCTCAAGTCGTGGCAGGGGCGCTTCCTGCCGCATCCGGCGACACCCGCCGAGCGGCTGCGGGCCTACGCGAGCTGGTGCAGCGCGGTGGAGGGGAACACCACGTTCTACGCGATCCCGGCACGGGAGACCGTGGAGACGTGGGCGGCGCAGTTGCCGTCCGGCTTCCGGTTCGTCGCCAAGATTCCGAAGGTCGTGACCCACGAGCGCCGGCTGGTGGATTTCGAGGCGCCGCTGGGGGCGTTCCTGGATGCGCTTGAGCCGCTCGGATCCCGTACCCACATGCTCTGGATCCAATTACCCGGGTCCTTCGGACCGCAGGATCTGCAGGTGCTCGGCCGATTTCTGCGGCGGGCGCCCGACGGGTATCGCTGGGGCGTCGAAGTGCGTCATCCCGATTTCTTCACCGCGCCGGCCGAGCTGGAACGGATGTTGACGTCGTTCGATGCGGAATGGATCCCGTTCGACACGACCACGTTCTTCGCCAGCCCGCCGACCAGCGACGCCGAGCGCGACGCCTGGACCAAGAAACCCCGCATGCCGCTGCGCGAGCATGCGATCACGTCCAGGCCCGTCGTGCGCTATCTGGGCAGAGATGATTCCGAGAGTACGGTCGACGGCTGGCAGAAATGGGTGACGACGGTAGCCGCATGGCTGCGCGAGGGCCGCACGCCGACGGTTTTCGTCCACACCCCGGACAATGCCGACGCCCCCGAGCTCTGCCGTCGCTTCTACGACCAGGTGCGGGCGGTGGTCCCGGACCTTGAACCGCTGCCCGAGCCGCTGCCGCTGCCGGAGCCGGACGGACCCCTGACCCTGTTCTGAGCGCGAAGAGCCATTCGATAGATTGCGCGCCGTGGATCAACGGTCGGCAGGGGGCCGCGTCCTGGTGTGGACACAGTGGACATTGCTGGCTACGTGCCTGATCGGCAGCCTCGGGGTGCTGCTGCTGGCCGCGATCCGGGCCGGCGACCCCGGAGCGCTGCTGGCGCCGGGCCTCGATCGTCTCGGGGATCCGAAGGACTCGCTGCCCGACTCGTTCCTGGCGTGGATCTTCGTGCCGGGCATGTTCGTGTCGTATTTCGTGTACGCGTTCGGCTTCGTCACGGTCTTCTTCGGCCTCGGCATGCTGATGCACACCTGGCAGGTGGGCGACCGCGCCACCTTCCGCCGGCTGCTGCGGAGCACGGCGGCCTGGGTGGCGCTGACCGCAGCCGCCCTCACCCCGTTCGGCGGCACCCTGCACAGCTGGCTCCTGGACTGATCGATAACGGACCGAAGGCCCGGCGGTTGCCGCCGGGCCTTCGTCATCGGGTACGGGTCACGCGTGCGGGCAGGTGGCGCGGTACTCCTGGATCGTGGAGCCGGACGGGGCCGGGCAGAGGAACTGGTCGTACCGGGTGTCGTTGTCGATGAAGCGCTTGAGCCAGGACAGCGCGTACTTCGCGACGGTCACGTTGCCGCCCTCGGTCGGCGCCGAGTGGGTGGCGTTGTTGACCTCCAGGTACGCCTTCTCCGGCGCGCTGGACATGCTCGTGTAGAACGGCTCCGAGTGCGACGAGACCGGCGCGACCGTGTCGTTCTCGGCGCCGATGATCATGGTGGGGACGCGGACCGTGCCCCACGATTTGGTTCCGTGCCACGGGGTCATCGGGACTGCCGCCTGCAGGGCCGGGCGGGTGCGTGCCGCGGCGAGGCTGCCGCCGCCGCCCATCGAGTGGCCCATGACGCCGAGGCGGGTAGCGTCGATGCGGGTGCGCACGGAGCTGGTGTTCGTCAGGTAGTCCAGCGCGGCGAGCAGTTGCGTACCCCTGCTGTCGGGTTGGTCCCAGGTGCTCAGCGTGTTGATGGTGATCACGACGAAGCCCTGCGAGGCGAGCCGGGGTCCGAGCCAGGCGACGCTCGACTGGGTGGCGGTGAACCCGGGGGAGATGGCGACCGCGCCGAACGTGCCGTCGGCGGTGCTCGTCGGGTAGTAGATGGTGCCGCCGCCGAAGCCGCTCTGCCGGGCGACGGTGGTCTGCGAGACGGCGTAGGTGCCGCGGGACGCTTCGATGCTGCTGTTGGTCGGTGCGGGGCCACGCTCGTACGGGTTGGCGGCGAGCGCCTGCGTGGGGGCGACCAGGACGGAGGCAGCCGCGGCGAGCGAGGCGACCAGGAGTGAGACTCTCATGCGGGGACTCCCTGGGGTGTGGGAACGTGCACACATAGAAGGGTCTTGATCGGCCCTACTCGCCGGTAATCCCACTGACTACATGCTGCGGCGATATGTAACACGCCGGAAATTGCGTTGCCGCGCGTGTGAACTGGGCCAACAATGATCGACATGACGTTCTGAGCAGCCACCGTGAGCCTGTGCCAACTCTCCTTCGAAAGATGAACGTCTCTTGTCTGTCACCGTTTTCGCGGGCGAAAGCAGCTGGATCGAGTCCGCCGCCGTCGCCCAATGTCATCAGGTCGCCGCTCTCGACGGCATGATCCACGTCGCCGGGATGCCGGACCTGCACCCCGGTAAGGGCGCTCCGATCGGCGCCGCCATGACCTCACGCGTGCTCTACCCCTTCCTCGTCGGCTCGGACATCGGCTGCGGGATCGCGGTCTTCCCGTTCCGGCTCAAAAAGGTCGTTCCGGAACGGCTCGCCCCGCGGTTCCCCGACCTGGATGAGCCTGTGGACTTAACGGATGAAAGCCTCGGAACGCTCGGCCGCGGCAACCATTTCGTGGAACTCGCCAAGGTCGACGCGGTTCTCGCCGAGACCGATCTCGCCGTGGGCGATCACGTGCTGCTCGTCCACAGCGGCTCCCGTGGCCTGGGCGAACGCATCCTGCGGGCGCACACCGAGACGCACGGCGCCGGCCCGGCCGCGGATCCCGCCGGATATCTCGAGGCGCACGACTCGGCCGTACGATGGGCGAGCCGGAACCGGCGCACCCTGGCCGCGCGGGTGGCCGAGGCGCTCGGCGCCGAGGTGAGCGAGCCGATCATCGACGTGTGTCACAACTCGGTGGAGGTCCGCGACGGGCTCTACCTGCACCGCAAGGGCGCCGCGCCGGGCGACGGCCGGCAGGTGCTGATCGCCGGCACCCGCGGCACCCGGTCCTATCTGGTGGCCGCGCACGCCGGGGCCGACGCCGGCTATTCGGTCGCGCACGGCGCCGGCCGCAAGATGTCCCGCGCCGACGCGCTGCGCCGCGGCAAGGCCAAACACACCATCGAGGAGCTTCGGCGTACGCCGGTCGGCTCCCACGTCGTGTGCGGCGACCGGCAGTTGCTGTTCGAGGAGGCGCCGACCGCCTACAAGCGGATCGAGCAGGTGATCGGCGACCTGGTCAGTTTCGGACTCGCCACACCGGTGCTGACCACGGTGCCGGTGATCACCTACAAGACGGCCGACAAGCACGCGTCCCATCGCGGGTCGCGGGCGGGCCGGCCTCGATGAACTCACGGTGAGCCGGCACGGGACGGTCACTGCCGGATGGCCTCGGCGAGGCGGGTTATCCCGTACTCGAAAGCGGCCTCGACGTCCCCACCCAGGTTGAACGCACCGGCCAGCTCCATGCTGATGAAGCCGTTGCCCCACGCGGTGAACAGGCGGGCGGCGTTGAGGGCCTGATCCGGACCGGCCAGCTCGGCGGTCACCTCCAGGACCGGCGCGCTCGCCTCGGTCAGCATGTCGGTGTCGGTCGGCACCGCCTCCGGGGTCCAGCCGAGGATCAGGCGGTAACCGGCGGGACGCGCGTGCGCGAACGACCGGAAGGCGCGGGCCAGCTCGGCGAGGTCCGCGCGGGGGTCGGCGGTGCGGGGTACGGCGTGCAGCTGCGCTCCGAGATCCTCGACGGTGGCCTTCGCGACCAGGCTGATCAGGGCCTCGCGGTTGCGCACCCGCTTGTAGAGCGACGGCGCGCGCACACCCACCCGCTCGGCGACGGCCTGCATGGTCAGGCGGTCCAGGCCGTCGGCTTCGAGGATCTCCCGGGCGGCCGTGATGATCTCGTCGAGCGATGTGCGTTCCGGCGTCGGCATACGTGATCCTTTCGATGGCTATTGACCGTAGCCATGATAGCTATGTACCTTAGCTTTCATGAAGCTTGGTCCTCAACTCCACCGCATCGGCAACGACATCGTGGCGGTCTACCTGATCGTGACCGACGACGGCATCACGGTCATCGACGCGGGCCTCTCCGGTCAGTGGCCGGAACTGATCAGCGAACTGGACAGCCTGGGCCGCAGCGTCAGCGACATCCGCGGCGTCATTCTCACGCACGGCGACACCGATCATCTGGGCTTCGCGGAGCGCCTGCGGCGTGATCACGGCGTGCCGGTCCTCGTCCACACGGCCGACGCCGCCCGCGCCCGCGGCGAGATCAAACCCAAGACCAGCTGGGGCAAGATCAAGGTGGGGGCGCTGGCGCGCTTCTTCTGGTACGCGTCGCGCAAGGGTGGCCTGAAGACGACCTATGTCAGCGAGGTCACGACGATCGAGGACGGTCAGGTGCTCGACCTGCCGGGCGCGCCCCGGATCATCGGGCTCCCCGGGCACTCGCCGGGGAGCGTCGCGATCCACTCGGCGGCGGCCGACGCGGTGTTCGTGGGTGACGCGCTGACCACCCGATCCGTGCTGACCGGGGAGAACGGGCCGCAGCCGGCGCCGTTCACCGACGACCCGGCGCAGGCGGCGGTGTCACTCGCCCGGATCGCGGATCTCGACGTGACGTGGGTGCTGCCGGGTCACGGCGCGCCGTGGAACGGCGGGGCGGCGGCGATCGTGCGCCGGATCGAGGAGTTCCGGGCGGCGTGATCCGGGGTTCCGCGGCGGATGGCAGCCCTGACCGGGTTATTCGGTCCGGCCCTGCGAGCGGGCGCCCGGATGCGGCGTTAGCGTGGCGGCATGGCCGTCTTCCGTGATGCCCACCCGATCGTCTATGTCGAAGACGTGAACGCCTCCCTCGGGTTCTACCGTGATCTGCTCGGGTTCACCGAGACGTACCGATTCGATGATTTCGTCTCGTTGCAGCTGGGGACGTCGGCGATCTCGGTCGTGCAGGTGACCGGCGGGCAGGACGGCTCGCACGGGCTGCCGATCCGGCCGCGTGCCGGGCATCAGTTCGAGCTCTGCGTCTATACCGATGATGTCGACGCGGCCATCGACGAGCTGCGGGACCGGGGTGTTCCGGTGCTGGTGGAACCCGCTGATCAGCCGTGGGGTGAGCGGATGGCCTACGTCGCCGATCCGGACGGCCATCCGGTGATGATCTGCCGCTAAGCGCCTGGCCAAAGGTTCTGTCCGTAACCCTCGGGGAGCCACGGTGAGGTCCAGGGTGCTGTGGTGGTGAGGTTGTCGGCGTCGGTGCGGTAGCGAAAGAACGCGTGGGCTTGGCGGACGCGGTCGGCCATCGTGGCGGGTGCGGTGTTCGCGATCTTGCGTTTCAGGGCTGCCCAGATTCGTTCGACCGGGTTGTCCTGAGGGCTGTATTTGGCGCCTTCGATCACCTGCAGGCGTGGGTGTTCGGTCAGCCAGCGTTTCGTGATGCCGCTGTGGTGGGTGGTGCCGTTGTCGCAGATCACGGCCACCACGGGTGCGTCTGGGTAGGCGTCGAGCAGTTGTTGCAGGAAGTAGCAGAACACCACGGAGACGTTCTTGACGCTGACGTGGTGATGCCAGGTGCCGGTGGCCAGGTTGATCGCGCCGTGCATGGTGCGGCGCAGGTTGGTGCCGGGAGTCAGGATCCGGTGGCGGATCCCGGCCGGCATCCAGCAGGCGCGGATGCGAGGCAGCAGGTCGAGGTGGGTTTCGTCTTCTGCGAGGACGACTGACCCTGCCGGAAGGGCGGCGATGCGGTCGCGGATGTCCGCGCATTTCTGATCGTGGTCGGGGTCGCTTTTGGCGATCAGCCGGGGCCGGCACCAGCGGGCTTGTTCGCGGATGCGGCGGCGCAGCGTGGACAGGCTGAGCTGTGGGCGGCCCAGAGCACGCCAGAGCCGGGCTGTGGTCCAGGCCTTCGGAGTCAGGAGCAGCCGGTGGATGCGTTCGCCGAGGCGGCGGCTGCCTTTGCGGGGTCGTCCGCTGCGAGGCCGGTCGGGTAGCCCGGCCAAACCTTCGTGCTGGTGTCGGGCGATCCATCGCCGGACGGTGGCGGGGTCGTAGTGCAGCAGATCGGCGATCTCGCTAGCCGGCCAGCCTGCGGCGGACAGCACGACGATGACCATGCGGGTCGCCGTCCGCCACGGGCCGTGCAGGGCGGTAATCAGTTCGGTGTGTTGCTCGGCCGGCATCCGGGCGTAGATGTGCGCAGGGCGCATACTGGTCGTGACCTCGTCGGGGGTTTCGGTCTTGTGTGGAAACCTGATCCGAACCCACGACGAGGTTTTTCTGTCGCTATGTACCTCTAACTGAGCAAGTCCCAGCCGAGACCGTTACGCGCAGAACCTTTGCTCACGCGCTTAGCTTCTCGGGGAAGCGGTGTCTCCGTTGAGTGGGTGGCATGCGGTACGTGATCGTCGGCTGCGGGAACGCCGGGATGGAACCGGCTCCGCGCTGGACGTCGGCCGGGCACACCGTCGTCGGGACCACTTGACGGTCATATTGACCACTCGTGTCGACGGTTCGCGTTGACTGCTTCATGTTGACGTTCGTATTGACGGGCGCCATCGGGAGTCAACCATCCGTGACGTAAAGATGAGCGGCCGGCGGGGCCGGCCGCTATCTTGCCGACATGGTGGATGCGCGCGAGCGATTCGTTACCTCTGGTCCGCTTCGGATCTGGACCGAGCAAGTCGGCGATCCGGAACGTCCCGCTGTCTTAATGATTATGGGACAGGCTGCTCAGAGCGTCATGTGCCCGGACGCGCTGGTGGAGCGGCTTCTCCAGCGAGGGGTCCAGGTGATCCGTTTCGATCATCGGGACACCGGCCGGTCGAGTGTTGTGGACTTCGATGTTCACCCGTACACGATCGGAGACATGGCCCGTGACTGCCTCGCCGTGCTGGATGGTCACGGGCTGGCTTCCGCCCACATCGCCGGGGCCTCCCTGGGCGGGGTGATCGCACAGTGGCTGGCCGTGCACGCGCCGGATCGGGTCCGGTCTCTGACGGTGATGTCCAGTACGCCGATGGGGCACGATCCGAGCCCCGCACGCGCGCGGGCGCAGGCCGGTCAGCCGGCCGACCCGGATGATCTGCCGCCGCCGGCGCCGGAGTTCCTCGCGCATGTGGCCGCCGGGCTGCCTCGCGGCGTGGAGTCCGATGTGGCGTTGTTCCGGGTCTTCAACGGGCCGGTCCGCCCGTTCGACGAGCCGGCCGCTCGGGCGCAGCTGGAGCTGGCACTGTCCCGGGCGACCGACCCGGCGGCTGCCGCGAACCATGAGCGGGCGGCGTACCGGGACGACCCCAGCCTGCTCGCCTCGCTGACGTCGATCACCGCGCCGACCTCGATCGTGCACGGCGACTGTGATCCGCTGCTGCCGCTTGCGCACGGCGAGGCGGTGGCAGCCGCGATTCCGGGTGCTGTGTTGCACATCGTGCCCGGGATGGGTCACGTCATGACGTCACCCGGCCTGCCCGAGGAAGTCGCCGACGTGATCCGGCTGTGATTCGTCGGCGACCCATCAACGATCGGGATCACCATGAATTGACGTAGCGCGCGCAGGCCGTCTCGCGAGATCCCTTCGATGACGGGTCACTGATCGCCGACAATGACGGATTGGTACGGGTGCATGCGAATTTTGTACCCTATCCGCCTATGGACGATGCCACGCCGTTTTACCGACAGCCAAGCCGCACCTCCGTTCTCGGACGTCACCGCGACCGAGTGCTCGATCTCCCCGCCGACCCGGAGGCGCTCGGCGCGATCGTGCGCGGGCTGCTGATTCATGACCACACGGCGGCCGTCCAAGGCCTGCGGTTCTCCGCCGAGCGCATGTCGCACCGGGAAGCCGTCGGCGCCGGCGCGATCCTGGACAACGTGATCAGCATCGATCCGGCGCCCTTGGATCGTGAGCGGCCCGTCGAGCGGAGGATGTTCGGCTTCTGCTATCACTTCGCGCTGCTGCACTGCGCCCTGTTGCGCGCAACGGGCACACCGGCCCGAATCCGATGCGGCTTCGCCGGCTACTTCGCGGCGCAGCGCTGGATCGACCACTGGGTGGTCGAGTACTGGGATGGTTCCGGCTGGACGCTGACGGATCCTCAAACCGGGCGGAGCAACTGGTCCGGTGACGACTTCCAGGACGGTGTCACCGCGTGGAAACTCTGTCGCGACGGAGCTTCGCAACCGGCTGCCTACGGTAACGGCGAGCTGTGGGGCTGGGACGAGCTCAGGGGCAGTCTGATCAACGACGTTGGCGCCCTCAGCAAAGTCGAGGTCGCCGGCTGGTATTGGTGTGACCGCCTCCGGGTGGAGCCGCTCGACCAGCCGCATGATGAACTCGACCAGTCACTCGACAGCCTCGCGCATCTCGCGGCCGCCGCAGGGTCGGTCGACGAGCTGGTGAACTGCTTCGACCTGTACCCGGAGTTCCGGCCGCCGGCAGGCGCTGTCGCGCGATAGCACCCGTTGCGTCGGCCCGCTGATCGGTACCGCCTGCGTCCACACGTCTTCCTCGCCGACGGACGGGAGTCGAGGCCGTGCCGGCTGGGGAGGGTTGTGTTGGTGGGGGAGCGGCGACGGTCCGCATCGGTGCCGTCGCCGCCTCCGTGCAGGGCACGGTCCCCGGGGGCAGGGGAGTGCCCTCATAGATCAAGACGTGTCGGGGCGCTGGAATGTTGCACGGGATCGTCAACTGATTGCGCCGACCTGCTTCACGTGGCGCAGCAGCGGGGCTGACTCGACGCGCTCCACGCCGTCGAGGGAGCCGATCTTCTCGGTCAGGTAGCGGTAGAACTCGGCCATGTCGCGGCACACCACTGTGGCGTTGAGGTTCGTCGGGCCGGTGGTGGCGGCCGCGAACACGATTTCCTCGTGTGATGCCAGCGCGGCGCCGGCCGCTGCGAGCCGGGACGGGGCCACCGACAGCCAGAGCATCACCCGGCCGCGGTAGCCGAGCGCGTCCGGGTCGATCTCGACGTCGCAGAAGAGGGCGCCGGCGTGGAGCAGATCGCGGAGCCGCCGGCGGACGGTCGACTCGGGCCAGCCGGTAGCGGCCGCCAGTTCGGTGTAGCCCATCCGGCCGTCGCGGGCCAGCGCGTCGATCAGCCGGTCGTCAGCGCTGGTCAGTCGCGCCGCGCCGGTCGGCGCGGTGGGGGCCGGCTGCCAGTCCGGGGTCAGGGCGGTGATCTGTTCGGCGGTCAAGGGCTGGTCCCGGCGGTCGGCTCCGGTGGCGCCGCCGGCGAACTGGTGGATCAGGCAGTGGGCCGTCACCGAGACCAGCCGGGGTGTGCGGGGCAGTTTTTCCAGGAGCAGCGACTCCCAGTCGGCGGCGGCCGGTACCCGTACGCTGCAGGAGATCTCGGTGCCGCCGCTCGTCAGACTGACCCAGACGGTGTCCCGGCGGCGCGCCAGCGCCTCGGCGATCTTGACCGCCGCGTCCGGGGCCGTGCGCAGCCGGATGGTCCACATCTCCTGGCCGAGCGTGAGCGGGTTCGGCAGGGCCACCACACGCAGGCCGGCCTCGGCGCGCAGCCTGCGGTAACGCCGCGCGACTGTCTGGTCGGAGACGCCGAGGACCGCGCCGATCTCCCGGTAGCCGGCTCTGCCGTTGATCCGCAGCGCGTAGATCACCTGGCGATCCAGGACGTCGATTTCCACTTCTCATTTCTACCTCGGTGTCGAGATCCGCCGGATGAACCGATGTGGTTCTTTCGGATCGTCGTTCGGCGGGGAGAGTGGTTCGCATGCGCAAATGGTCACCGCTCGTTGCCGTCTGTCTCGGCACGTTTCTCCTCCTCGTCGACGTCACCGTCGTCGTGGTCGCCCTGCCGGACATCGCCACCAGCCTCGGCGCCGGCACCGACGACCTTCAATGGGTCCTCGACGGGTACGCCCTGGCGCTCGCCGCGCTGCTGCTCGGCGCCGGGTCGCTCGCCGATCGGTACGGGCGCCGCCGCACGTACCTGATCGGGCTCGGCATCTTCGCCGCCTCGTCGGTGCTCTGTGCGCTCGCGCCGGACGCCACCACCCTGATCGGCGCACGGATTTTGCAGGGTGCGGGCGGCGCGGCCATGTTCGCGACGACGGCCGCCCTGCTCAACGTGACCTATCACGGCCGTGACCGGGGTGTCGCGTTCGGTGTGTGGGGAGCCGTCAACGGCGCTGCCGCGGCGGCCGGGCCGATCGCCGGCGGGCTGCTCACCGAGCATCTCGGCTGGCACTGGATCTTCCTGATCAACCTGCCGGTCTGTGCCGCCGCCGCGTGGTTCACGCTGCGGGGCGTCACCGAGTCGCGGGCGCCGTGGGGTGGGCGGTTCGACATTCCCGGCACGGTGACGTTCACGCTGGCGGCGGGGGCCATCACGTACGGGCTGATCTCGGCCTCGTCGTCGGGCTGGAGCGCCGGGGTGACGGTGGGGTCGTTCGTGCTCGGGTTCGCCGGGCTCGTGCTGTTCCTGCTGGCCGAGCGGCGGTCCGACCACCCGATGCTGGATCTGGGGCTGTTCCGGCGGGCGCCGTTCGCGTCGCTGATCGCGGCGGCGTTCCTCACCCAGGCGGCGGCGTTCTCGGTGATGCCGTACACGACCGTCTGGCTCCAGCAGTTCCTCGGGCACGGCCCGGTCGACGCCGGTCTGCTGGGTGCGCTGCCGATGAGCCTCGCGTCGCTGGTCGTCGGTGTGTTCGCGGGGCGGGGGCTGCAGCGGGTGCCCGCTCGGTGGACGGTCGGCGGCGGTCTGCTGCTGGTCGCGGCCGGGGACCTGCTGCAGATGCGGGTGTCGGCGTCCAGCGGTGGCGGGGTGCTGATCCCGGGGCTGATCCTTGTCGGACTCGGGATCGGGATGGTGCTGCCGACGCTGTCGTCCGCGGTGCTCGGTGAGGTGCCCCGGGAGCGCAGCGGGATGGCCGGTGGGGCGTTGAACGCGTTCCGGCAGCTGGGGTTCGCGTTCGGGGTCGCGGTGCTGGGGACCGTGGTGCAGGGGCGGACCGACTTCGCGGCCGGGCTGGACGCGGCGATGCTGGTGTCGGCGCTGCTGGCGGCGGCCGGGGGCCTGATCGTGCTGGTCTTCTGCCGGCACCGCACGCCGGTCGAGGCGGTCAGCGCGCCGGTGTAGCCGGTAGCCGGGCGGCCGCCGGCCCGCCGGCGCAGCGGGCGGCCGGTCGCCCGTCGGGACACGCGGCGGTCCGGTCAGCCGGTCAGCGGGTCAGGACCCGGGCCACTATCGCGCGGATCTCCTCGACCGGGACCGGGGTCGTCGCCAGGATCTTGTGCATCACCAGGCCCTCGATCAGCGCGTCCACCCCGCGGGCCGTCACCGGGTCGACGAAGCGTTCCAGCACCGACCGGCTGGTGCGCATCCAGGTCTCGGTGACGTCCCGCAGGGCCGGGTCACGCAGGGCCGCCAGGTAGAGCTCGTAGGCGAACGCCCAGTCGTCCTGGTCGGCGCCCGCGTCGCCGGAGATCAGCCGGGTGACCGCGTCGATCAGCTGCTCGTGCGTGGTCACCTCGTCGAAGTGGGCCGCGTAGGTCACCGACATCCGCTCGGCGTGCTTGCGGAACGCCTGGGCGCGCAGGTCGTCGAGCCCGGTGAAGTGGTAGGTGAGCGAGCCCAGCGGCACGTCGGCCTCGGCCGCGATCAGCCGGTGGGTGGTGCCGGCGACGCCGTGCCGGGCGATCACCCGGATCGCGGCGTCCACGATCCGGTCCTTGCGGTCCGGATCATGCCGCCGGGCCCGCCGATGCTGATCGTCAGACCGCCGCTGATCATCCGGGTGACGGGAGTCCGCGGGACCACGGGAGTCCGCGGGACCACGGGAGTCCGCGGGACCACGGGAGTCCGCGGGACCACGCAAGGGGGCAGAAGAGGAAGCAGGCTCGTCCTCCGGGCGACCGCTCTGACGCACGACGCCGTCGGCGCGCGTCGGGTTCACAGGTCGCGGATGACGCGCGCCGGCGAACCGACCGCGACCACGTTCGGCGGCAGGTCCTTCACGACCACCGACCCCGCGCCCACCACGGTGTTCTCGCCGATCGTCACGCCCGGGCAGACGATCACGCCGCCGCCGAGCCAGACGTTGTCGCCGATCACGATCGGCTCCGCCGACTCCCACTTGTCGCGGCGGGGGCCGGGGTCGAGCGGGTGGGTGGCCGTCAGCAGCTGGACGTTCGGCCCGATCTGCACGTCGTCGCCGATGGTCACCCGGGCGACGTCGAGGACGACGAGCCCGAAGTTCGCGAACGTCCGCGCGCCGACCGTCGTCTGGAAGCCGTAGTCGCAGTGGAACGGCGGCCGGATCTCGCTGCCCTCGCCGAACGCGCCGAGCAGCTCGGTCAGCAGCTCGCGGCGCCGGCCGTAGTCCGTCGGGTCGATCGTGTTGATCTGGTGGGCGAGGCGCAGCGCCCGGGCCGACGCCTCGGCGATGTCCGGATCATCCGCGATGTACAACTCACCGGCGAGCATCCGGGCGTGCATGCTCTTCTCGCTGACGGTCATGCGTACAAAAGTACGCTGAACTGCCATTTTTCGTGGTCCCCTGTGGCTCGTCCGGCCAGGCGGCGGCGGAATGCGTCCGGCAGGATGCGCCCTTGACCCACGTCACAGCGTCCGCGTAATGTGTCCGTAACTCTGAAACGTTTCACGCGCGAAGCACCCGGAGTCTCGGGAAAAACCCGGTGAGCAGCCACGATCACCACTCGCGAGCGTTGTGAAACCGGCCAGAGGGAACCCCGCCCCGGCCTGAAGGACCGTCATGACGAACCCCGTAGTCGCCGAGCTCATCGCCCGCTCGAACCGCCTCGGCGCGGATCCCCGCACGACCAACTACGCCGGCGGCAATACGTCCGCCAAGGGCGCCGACATCGACCCGGTCACCGGTCAGAACGTCGACCTGCTCTGGGTGAAGGGCTCCGGCGGCGACCTCGGCACGCTGACCGAAAGCGGTCTCGCCGTGCTGCGCCTCGACCGGCTCAAGGCCCTGCCGAACGTCTACCCCGGCCTCGATCGCGAGGACGAGATGGTCGCCGCGTTCGACTACTGCCTGCACGGGCGAGGTGGCGCCGCCCCCAGCATCGACACCGCGATGCACGGTCTCGTCGACGTCCCGCACGTCGACCACCTGCACCCGGACGCCGGCATCGCGATCGCGACGGCCGCCGACGGACCCGCGCTGACCAAGGAGATCTTCGGCGACCGGGTACTCTGGGTGGACTGGCGCCGCCCCGGCTTCCAGCTCGGCCTCGACATCGCCGCCGTGCAGAAGGCCAACCCGCAGGCGATCGGCGTGATCCTCGGCGGTCACGGCATCACGGCGTGGGGTGCCACGAGCGACGAGTGCGAGCGCAACTCCAACGAGATCATCCGGGCGGCCGCGGCCTATCTGGCCGAGCACGGCCGCAGCGCGCCCTTCGGCGCCACGATCCACCAGCCTCTGGAGCCGGGGGTACGGGCGGAGCGCGCCGCCGCCCTCTTCCCGGTGATCCGCGGTCTCGCCTCGACCGACCGCCCCCAGGTCGGCCACTACACCGACAGTGACGTGGTGCTCGACTTCGCCGGCAGCGAGCGGCTCGCCGAACTGGCCGCCCTCGGCACGTCCTGCCCGGACCACTTCCTGCGTACCAAGGTGAAGCCCCTGGTCGTGGACACCGCCCCGGACGCGCCCCTCGAGGAGGTCGTCGCCCGGCTGAAGGAGCTGCACGAGGCGTACCGGGAGGACTATCGGGCCTACTACGAGCGGCACGCCACGCCGGAGAGCCCGGCGATCCGCGGCGCCGACCCGGCGATCGTGCTGGTCCCGGGCGTCGGCATGTTCTCGTTCGGCGCCAACAAGCAGACCGCCCGGGTGGCCGGCGAGTTCTACGTCAACGCTATCAACGTGATGCGCGGCGCCGAGTCGGTCTCGCGGTACCAGCCGATCGACGAGTCGGAGAAGTTCCGCATCGAGTACTGGTCGCTCGAGGAGGCGAAGCTGCAGCGCATGCCGAAGCCGAAGCCGCTCGCGACCCGCATCGCGTTCGTGACCGGCGGCGGCTCGGGCATCGGCCGGGCCATCGCGCTGCGGCTCGCCGCCGAGGGCGCGGTCGTCATCGTCGCCGACCGGGACGGCGAGGCCGCCGAGAACGTGGCCCGCGAGATCGGTGGCACCGACGCTGCGGTGAGCGTGGTCGCCGACGTGACCGACGCGGCAGCCGTCGAAGCAGCGCTCAACCAGGGTGTCCTGGCGTTCGGCGGCGTCGACCTGGTGGTCAACAACGCCGGCCTGTCGATCTCCAAGCCGCTGCTGGAGACCACCGAGCAGGACTGGGACCTCCAGCACGACGTGATGGCGAAGGGCTCGTTCCTGGTCGCCAAGGCCGCAGCGAAGGTGCTCATCGCGCAGGGCATGGGCGGCGACATCGTCTACATCTCCAGCAAGAACTCGCTCTTCGCCGGCCCCAACAACGTCGCCTACGGCGCCGCCAAGGCCGATCAGGCCCATCAGGTACGCCTTCTCGCGGCGGAACTGGGCAGCCATGGCATCAAGGTCAACGGCATCAACCCCGACGGCGTGGTCCGCGGCTCGGGCATCTTCTCCAGCGGCTGGGGCGCTCAGCGGGCGGCCGTCTACGGCGTGCCGGAGGAGAAGCTCGGCGAGTTCTACGCGCAGCGCACCCTGCTCAAGCGTGAGGTGCTGCCGGAGCACGTGGCGAACGCGGTCTTCGTGCTGACGGCCGGCGAGCTGTCGCACACCACCGGCCTGCACGTTCCGGTTGACGCCGGTGTCGCGGCGGCCTTCCTGCGATGACGACAGCGGCATTCGCCGCGGTCGACCTCGGCGCGTCCAGCGGGCGCGTCGTGGTCGGCCGGCTCGGCGACGGAAAACTCGAACTGGAGGTCGTGCACCGGTTCCCGAACGAGCCGGTGCGGGTCGGCGGGACGCTGCACTGGGACATCCTGTCGCTGTACCGCGGGATGATCGAGGGCTTGCGCAAGGCCGGCCCGGTGACGAGCATCGGCATCGACTCGTGGGCCGTCGATTACGGCCTGATCGACGCGAGCGGGGCGCTGCTCGGCAACCCGGTGCACTATCGGGACGCGCGCACCGACGGGATCGCCGGGCGGATCGGCGACCTCTACCCGGTCAACGGGCTGCAGACGCTGCCGTTCAACACGGTGTACCAGCTGGTCGCGGCCCGTCCGACCCCGCAGTACCAGGCGGCGCGGAGCCTGCTGCTGGTGCCGGACCTGCTCGCCTACTGGCTGACCGGTCAGATCGGGGCGGAGTACACGAACGCGTCGACCACGGGACTGCTTGACGTCCGTACCCGGGAATGGTCGTCGTCCTTGATCTCGCAATTGGATCTGCGCGCCGATCTGCTGCCGCCGGTGCGGCACCCGGGCGAGGTGATCGGGTACCACGAGGGAACGCCGGTGGTGGCGGTCGGCTCGCACGACACCGCGTCCGCGATCGTCGGGGTGCCGGCCGAGGGGACCGATTTCGCCTACATCTCCTGCGGCACCTGGTCGCTGGTCGGGCTGGAGCTGGACGAGCCGGTGCTCAGCGACGCGTCGCGGGCGGCGAACTTCACCAACGAGGGCGGCGTCGACTCCACGATCCGGTACCTGCGGAACGTGATGGGGCTGTGGCCGTTGCAGGAGTGCCTGCGCGAGTGGGGCTCGCCGTCGCTGCCGGAGCTGCTGCGCGAGGCGGCCGACGAGCCCGCTCTCGCCTACGTCGTGGACCTGGACGACCCCGTCTTCATGCCACCCGGCGACATGGAGGGCCGGCTGCGCACGATGGCCGGTCTGCCGGCCGGCGCCGGGCGCGCGACGATCACCCGGTGCATCCTGGACAGCCTGGCGCTCGCGCAAAGGCGCGCGGTGCGCCAGGCCCAGGAACTCTCCGGACGTGACGTCAGCAAGGTGCACCTGGTCGGCGGGGGAGCGCTCAACGAGCTGCTCTGCCAGCTCACCGCGGACGCCTGCGGGCTGCCGGTGCTGGCCGGCCCGGTCGAGGCCACCGCGCTCGGCAACCTGCTCGTACAGGCTCGGGCGGCGGGCGTGGTCGAGGGGGGTCTTGATGCGATGCGGGCGCTGGTGCGCGAGACTCAACGCATCGTGCGTTACGAGCCGCGCGGCGACGAGGCAGCCTGGCAGGCAGCGGCCGCGCGGGCAGGGAGGTGACCGTGCGGATCGCGCTCTTCGCCACCTGCCTGGCCGACACCCTCTTCCCGGAGGCGGCCAAGGCGACCGTGCTGCTGCTGGAGCGGCTCGGTCACGAGGTGGTGTTCCCCTTCGAACAGACCTGCTGCGGGCAGATGCACGTCAACACGGGATACCAGAAAGAGGCGTTGCCGCTCGTGAAGCGGTATGTCCAGACATTCGACCCCTATGACGTCATCGTGGCGCCGTCGGGGTCGTGTGTGGGGTCGATCCGGCATCAGCACTCCATGGTCGCCGCCAAGTACGGCGACGCCGGCCTGGCCTCCCGGGCAACCTCGGTGGGCCAGCGCACCTACGAGTTGTCCGAGCTGCTCGTCGACGTGCTCGAGGTGGAGGACGTCGGGGCGTTCTACCCGCACCGGGTGACCTATCACCCGACCTGCCACAGCCTGCGGATGACCCGGGTCGGCGACAAGCCGCTGCGCCTGCTCCGGCAGGTGCGCGGCATCGACCTGGTCGAGCTGCCGGCCGCCGACCAGTGCTGCGGGTTCGGCGGCACGTTCGCGATCAAGAACGCCGAGACGTCGACCGCGATGCTCGCCGACAAGATGACCAACATCGTCTCGACCGGCGCGGACGTCTGCTCGGCCGGTGACGCGTCGTGCCTCATGCACATCGGCGGCGGCCTGTCCCGGCTGAAGACCGGCGTGCGCACGGTCCACCTGGCCGAGATCCTCGCCTCGACGGAGTCCTGAGATGACCACATTCCTGGGCATGCCGGCGACCGCGCCGCGCGGTGTCGGCAACCTCCGCGGCGACCAGACGTTCCCGCAGGCCGCGCACGAGGCCCTCGGTAACTCGCAGATGCGGCGCAACCTGCGGCACGCCACGACCACCATTCGCGGTAAATCCGGCAAAGTGATCGCGGAGTTGCCGGACTGGCAGTCGCTGCGGGACGCCGGATCGGCGATCAAAGCAGATGTGATGAGCCGGCTTCCCGCCCTCCTGGAAGAGCTGGAGGCCCGCGTCACCGAAGCCGGTGGCGTCGTGCACTGGGCCGCCGACGCCAACGAGGCCAACGCGATAGTCACCCGGCTGGTGCGCGAGACCGGCTCCGACCGCGTCATCAAGGTCAAGTCGATGGCGACCCAGGAGATCGGGCTCAACGAGGCCCTGGAGGACGCCGGCATCGCGCCGGTCGAGACCGACCTCGCCGAGCTGATCGTGCAACTCGGCCACGACAAGCCCAGCCACATCCTGGTACCCGCGATCCACCGCAACCGCTCGGAGATCCGGGAGATCTTCCTGCGCGAGATGCCCGGCGTGGACCCGGCGCTGACCGACGACCCGCCGGTGCTCGCGGCGGCGGCCCGCAAATACCTGCGCGAGACATTCCTGTCGACGAAGGTGGCGGTCAGCGGGGCGAACTTCGCGATCGCCGAGACCGGGACGCTCGCGGTGGTCGAGTCGGAGGGGAACGGCCGGATGTGCCTCACCCTGCCGGACACCCTGATCACCGTGATGGGCATCGAGAAGGTGCTGCCCACCTGGCAGGACCTCGAAGTGTTCCTGCAACTGCTGCCCCGGGCGTCGACCGGGGAGCGGATGAACCCGTACACCACGATGTGGACCGGGGTGACGCCCGGCGACGGGCCGCAGAACTTCCACCTGATCCTGCTGGACAACGGTCGTAGTGCGGTTCTCTCCGACACCGTCGGGCGCTCGGCGCTGCACTGCATCCGCTGCTCGGCCTGCCTCAACGTGTGCCCGGTCTACGAGCGGGCCGGCGGGCACTCCTACGGCTCGGTCTACCCCGGGCCGATCGGGGCGGTGCTCTCCCCGCAGCTCACCGGCGTCGCCGACAACGCGTCACTGCCGTTCGCGTCGTCGCTCTGCGGCGCCTGCTTCGACGCCTGCCCGGTGAAGATCGACATCCCGTCGCTGCTCGTGCACCTGCGCAACGAGGCGCCACACCCGCGGTCCGAACGCGCCGCGATGGCGGCGGCGGCCCGGATCATGGACAAACCACGGGTGTACGCGTCCGCGCAGCGCGCCGCCAAACTCGCCCGCATCGCCGGGCGTCGTGGACGGGGCCTGCCGCCGCCGCTGTCCGGCTGGACCGCCGGGCGAGACCTGCCGGAGTTCCCCAAGCAGACCTTCCGCGATTGGTGGGCGAAACGATGAGCGACTCCCGTGATCTGGTCCTCGGACGGGTCCGCGCTGCTCTGCGCGACGCCCCGGTGCCGCCGCCGGTGCCGCGCGAATACCGGCCCGCGGGGCGGGCGGCGTCGCTGGAGGTGCTGATCGATCGGCTCGTCGACTACAAGGCCGTCGTGCACCGGATCAGCGAGGAGGAGATCGCCTCCACCGTGACCGCGTTGGTGGCGTCGGCTGCCGCTGAACGGGCGGCTTCGGCTTCCGCTGGACGGGCGGTCTCGGCTTCTGCTGGACAGGCGGTCTCGGCGGGGGAGTCGGTGATCGTACCCGATGGGCTGCCGCAAGCATGGCGCCCCGCCGGCGCCGTTCCCGACGACGGGCTTGCGCCGGACCGGATAGCGGCGGCCGACGCCGTGCTCACCGCGGCGGCCGTGGCCGTGGCCGAGACCGGCACGATCGTGCTCGACGGCTCACCCGACCAGGGCCGGCGGATCATCACTCTCCTCCCGGACGTGCACATCTGCGTGCTCAGGCCGTCACAGGTGGTCGCGGCCGTGCCGGACGCGGTCGCCCGGCTCGACCCGCGAAGGCCGCTGACCTGGATCAGCGGACCGTCCGCGACGAGCGACATCGAGTTGAACCGGGTGGAGGGTGTGCACGGGCCCCGGCACCTGCACGTGCTGTTACTGACCGGGTGATTGGTCGGCAGGTGAGTGCTTCGCGACGAGTTGGGTGACGAGCGCGAGGCTCTCGTCGATCGCGGCGGTCAGCTCCTCGAGCGAGCCGTCCGGGCCGGCCTCGCGCTCCATCGCGTCCGTCTTGCGGGCGTCCTCACGGATCCGGTCGATGATCTGCTGGAAGTCGCGGCCCCAGTCGGTGCCGGGAACGATCGCCTCCTCGACGGCACGCAGGTGCGGCTCCACACGGGCGGCGAAAGTGTCCGGTTCAGTCACGGGTGAACCCTACCTCGCGGGGTGGTGGCGGAAGTGTGCGCTGGGGGCCGGCTGGTCGTGAGGGTCCTTGGGGGAGCGCCGGGGTCCGGCTGGTCCGGCTGGTGGTGAGTGCTGTTGCGGAGGGCCTGGGCAGCGCTGGGAGCCAGCTCGTCTTGGCCGGCTGGCTGCTGGTGCTGTGTGGTGTCCGGTTCGGGAGCGCTGAGCGCCAACCGGGGTCGCGGACGGCCGGGAGCAGTGCTGCGCCGCCTCATCGATCTTGTTGATTAGAGTGGCGGCCGTGACGGATCAGGTGAGGGCGGCGTGGGAGCGGATCGAGACGGGGCTGCGCCGGGTACTGCCGGACTCGATACCGCGCCTGGAGGAGCCCGCCGACGACGCCGCCATCGACATCGTTCAGGCGGAGCTCGGGCTGGCGCTGCCCGCCGACTTCCGGGCCAGCCTGCTGATCCACAACGGCACCAGCTGGGGGATGCCGCAACCGCTGCCGATGGACCAGCTGTACAGCGCCGAGGAGATCGTCGAGGCCACCCGGATGTGGCGTGACAACGCCGACGACGACTCCGACTTCCATGATCCGGGCAAGCTGGCCTACTACATCGACCACGGCATGCTGCGGGTGGACGGGCCGGTGCACCGGCTCATGGGTGGGGAGGGCCGGATCGTCGTCGCCACCATGAACGGTGACGTGTGGTGGCTGCTCGACCTGGACCCGGCGCCGGGCGGCACGCCGGGACAGGTGATCCGGGTCGACATCGAGTGCGCCGAGTGGGATGTGCTGGCGCCCTCCTGGACGGAGCTGCTGGTCCGGTACGCGCGGGACCTGGAACGGTTCCCGGAGTCGGAGCTGACGATCGAGCCGGACCTCGGGCCGGCCTGCGAGTGGGGGCAGGGCGGATCGGAGCGGCCCGCGTGGCTGGCCGGTGTGTCACCGGTGGACCCGTACCCCTGAGCCTGTCACGTCAGGTGGCGCCGCCACTGGAGCATCGCGGCGGTGGCGTCGTCGCGGAGCTCGCCCTCCTCGTACGAGACGATGGTTTGAATGAGGCGGCGCATCGTCTCCGGGGCCGGTGCCCCGGAACGGAGCGTGTCCAGCAGGAACTCACCGAGCCGTTCGACGCCGAAGAGCGCGCCCGAAGCGTCACGGGCCTCGGTGATGCCGTCGGTGTAGAGGACCAGCGCGTCGCCGGGCTCGAGTTGCACCTCGACCACCTGCGGGCGCCGGCGCAGCATGTGGCCGAGGCCGAGCGGCAGCATGTTCGGCGTGGGCAGTGACGGCAGGGCCCGGCCGTCGCGCAGGAACAGCTCGGCGGGGTGACCGGCGCTGATCCGCCGGTACCGCCCGGTGGACATCTCCAGCTCGGCGAGGAGCGCGGTGACGAAGAGGCCCGGGTACTGCGCGCGGATCCACTTGTCGATCGACCGGCAGGTGTCCGGCAGGGAGAGCCCGGAGCGGCGGGCGTTACGGTACGTGTTGAGCGTCAGCGTGGTGAGCGCGCTGGCGCTGATGCCGTGGCCGACCGTGTCGAAGAGCGCCACGTGCAGCACGTCACCGTTGGCCGCGTAGTCGAACGCGTCGCCGCCGACCTCGTAGCAGGGTTCGAGCACGGCCGCGACCATGGTGCCGTCGACGGAGAAGGTCAGCGGCGGCAGCTGGTTCCAGATGATCTCCGCGGCGAGCTGCATGGGCAGCCGCCGCCGGGTGTGCTCGACCGCGTCGCCGTAGAACCGGCGGCTCGCGATCAGCTCGGCGATCAGGGCGGCGATCACCTCCAGGTCGTGCCGGGCCGCCTCCGACGGGTACGCCTTGAGCCGGAACTCCAGTACGCCGAGGCGCTCCGAGCCGTGCAGCAGCGGCAACCAGAGCAGCCCGCCGTCGTCGTCCCACTGGTGCTCGGCGGTGGTGAACGCCCGCCCGGCCCGGGTGCCCTCGACGGCCCGCGCGACGGCGGCGTCCACACTGGTTCCGCGCAGCGGGTGCAGCGCCAGCTGCCCGTAGTCGACGAGCAGGACGACGGCGGTCTCCGCGTCGAGCAGGGGTGCGGCTTCAGCGAGCACCGCGGGCAGGTCCTCGGCCCGGCCGCGGTGCCGCAGATCCATGAGCCGGCGAACGGCTTCCATCGACGCGAGCATTGCACCCATCTTCCAACCACGGGGCCGATCACGCAGCACCGGGATGGCCGGTGTCGGGTTCCCGCCGCGTGACCCGGGTGACGGCGGTCGAAGCGGCGCGGGTGACGGCGGTCGAAGCCGCGCGGGTGACGGCGGTCGAGTGGCCCGGGTAACGGCGGTAACACGAACACCGTTCGCCGCGCACCGGCTTGTAGGCTTTCCCGGTGACGATCATCGGTGATTCCGGCCGGCAGATCGGCCCCCTGACCGACGCCGAGGCCGTGGAACTGCTCGGCGCCGACGGCGCCGACCTGGAGGATCTCTGTGCCCGGGCGGACGCCCTGCGGCGTGACCTCGTCGGCGACACCCTGACCTTCGTGGTGAACCGCAACCTCGACACCGAGCGCGTCGGCGCGGGCACCGACGAGTCCCGGGAGCGGGTGCGGGCGCTGGTGGCCGAGGCGGCCGGTCTCGGCGCGACCGAGATCTGCATGCAGGGCCCGTTGCCCGCCGGCGCGCCGCGGGACGGGTACCTCGACCTGATCCGCACGATCACCGGCGCCGCGCCCGGGATCCACCTGCACGCGTTCCGTCCCGCCGAGGTCGCCGACGCGGCGGCCCGGCTCGGCGTCACCCCGCGGGAGTTCCTGCGGCGTGCGCGGGACGCCGGGCTCGGCTCGGTGCCCGGGACGGGTGCGAAGATCCTGGACGACGACGTGCGTACCCGATGGGCCGGAGGTCCTGATCTTCCGGTCTCCGACTGGGTCGACCTGATCACCACCGCGCACGAGGTCGGGCTGACCTCCACCGCGACGATGGTTTTCGGACATGACGAGACGCCCGCCCAACAGGTCGCACACCTGCGGCTGCTCGCCGGCATCGCGGAGCGCACCGGCGGTTTCACCGAGTTCATCGCGATGCCGTTCACGCCACCGCCAGGCGCGGCGGCACCGGCTCACACCCGGCCCACGGTACGGGAGATGCGCGCCGTGATCGCCGTGGCCCGGATCATGCTGGCCGGCCGGATCAACCATCTCCAGGCGCCGTGGCCGAAGGTCGGCGCCCGTGACGCGATCACGCTGCTGCGCGGCGGGGCGGACGACCTCGGCGGGCTGCTGCTCGACGGCGAGCTCGACCCGTCCGCCGGGCAGGAGCAGGGGCTGTCGCTGACCCGCGCCGACGTCGACAAGATCGCCGCTGAGCTGGGGCGGCCGGCACGCCAGCGGACCACGCGATACGGCCTGGCATGACCGAAACGGTCGAGGTGGCGGATCCCGTCGAGGTGGACGTGGTCGTGGTCGGCGCGGGACTCGCCGGGATCGGCGCGGCCATCGAGCTCGCCGCCCGCGACGAGACGTTCGTGGTGCTGGAACGCGCCGCGGACGTCGGCGGGACGTGGCGGGACAACACGTACCCCGGGGTGGCCTGCGACGTGCCGTCCCACCTGTACGCCTTCGCCCACTCCCCGAATCCGGGCTGGTCACGGACGTTCGCGCCGGGCCACGAGATCCACACGTACCTGCGCGGGCTCGCCGCCCGGCCGGGGGTGGCGCCGCACCTGCGACTCGGTCACGAGGTGACAGCGGCGGTCTGGGACTCGTCCGCCGACCGCTGGGACGTCACCACGAACCGGGGGCGGTTCCGCAGCCGGGTGCTGGTGCTGGCGGCCGGGCGGCTCACCGAACCCCGGATCCCGGGCGTTCCCGGACTCGACGGCTTCGACGGGCCGGTCTTCCACTCCGCGCGCTGGGATCATGACGCGAAACTCGACGGGGCGCGCGTCGGCGTCGTCGGCACGGGCGCCTCGGCCGTCCAGATCGTCCCCGAACTGGCCGGCCGGGTGGAGCACCTGACCGTTTTCGCGCGCAGTAACCCGTACATCATCCCCCGCAACGACCAGGCACAGGCCGCCGCCGAGCCGGCGGAGATCTCCCGGGTACGCGAAGAGGTGTTCGCGGGCATGGAACAGGGCATCGCCGCCCGCCGCCGGGAGCGGGCCGCCCTGGACGAGCTGCGGTCCCGGGCGCTCGGGCACCTCGCCGCGCAGGTCCCGGACCCCGTGCTGCGCGCCCGGCTCACCCCGGACTACGAGGTCGGCTGCAAGCGGGTGCTGCTCTCCGACACGTTCTACCCCGCGATGAACCGCGCCGACGTCACGCTGGCCGGCGCGTTGCAGCGTCTCGACGGGCGCACCGCGATCGCCGCCGACGGCCGGTGCGCCGACCTCGACGTGCTCGTGCTCGCCACCGGCTTCCACGCGACCCGGCAGCCGTACGCGGAGCGGATCACCGGCCGTGGGGGAGTGCTGCTCGCCCGGGCGTGGGAGCGCGGCATGGTGTCGCACGCGTCGACGGTGGTGCACGGCTTCCCGAACATGTTCGTGCTGGACGGCCCGAACGCGGCCCTCGGCCACAACTCGGCCGTGCACGTCATCGAGAGCCAGCTCTCCTATCTGACCGGCGCCCTCGATCATCTGGCCGGGCACGGCGGTGTGCTGGAGGTGACGTCGCGGGCGCAGGACCAGTACACCCGGGACATCGACACGATGGCGGAGCGGACGGTGTGGCTGCGCGGCGGTTGCACCAGCTGGTACGTGGACGCGCGCAGCGGCCGGCTGACACTGCTGTGGCCGAGCACCGCCACCGCGTTCCGGGAACGGAACGGGCGTTTCGACCCGGCGCCGTTCGTTGCCGCCGATTCGTAGAGTCGGATCATGGCGATTCGTGCGGTGGTCTTCGATGTCGGAGGAGTGCTGGCGCTGGTCGAGCCGATGGACTTCGACAGGCGCTGGGAGGCGGAACTCGGCCTGGGCGCCGGGACGATCAGCAGGGTCATGGCGGACGTGTGGGACGCCGGGGCGATCGGCCGGGTGACCGAGGCCGAGGTGCACCGGGTCATGGGCGAGCGGCTGGGCCTCGACGACGCCCGGGTCGGCGCGATGATGGACGACATGTGGCGGCAGTACCTCGGCGTCGCCAACACCGAGCTGATCGAGTACGTCCGGGGGCTGCGGCCGGCGTACCGGACCGGGATCCTGAGCAACAGTTTCGTCGGGGCGCGCGAGCGGGAGGGGTTCGGCGACCTGGTGGACGAGCTGATCTACTCCCATGAGGTCGGGATGAACAAGCCGGATCCGGCGTTGTGGGAGCTGGCGTGCCGGCGGCTGGCGGTGGCGCCGGGCGAGATGGTCTTCGTGGACAACGCGCCGGGGCTGGTGGAGAGCGCGACCGGGTTCGGGATCCGGGGCGTGCTGTTCACGGACACCCGGCAGGTGATCGCCGACATCGAGGCCCTGCTGCGTCACGGGTGACGCGGTCCCTTTTTGGATCTTGGAAACGCGGATGCCGGCTGGCGCTCGGCGCGGACAAAACGGGCGCGCGACAGCACTGAGCACCAGCCGGGCGACACGAGCTGGCCACCAGTGCTGTCGGCAGCTCCGGGGACAGCACCACAAGCCGGCCCGGCCACCATGAGGGAGTCACGCTGCCATCGTGCCTGAACCGAGTCCCGGCCGTGTCGCCACGTCAGCCTCCGGGCGGTGGGGTGACGGGGGCTCCGGTCACCGCGGCGGCCTCCTGGAGGCAGATGTCGAGCAGCGGTGCGCCGTCGGTGTTGGTGAGGATCACGCCTGTCGAGCCGGTGTCCGGGTAGATGGTCCAGTTCGCGCCGACGCCCGGGCCTCCGCCGCCCCGGCCGATCATCCACTGGCCGTTGGTGATGCTGATCGGCATCGTGTAGGCGGCGAACGAGGTGGGGTCGGGGCCGGGGAGTTTGGCGCCGGCGAACAGGTCGGCGTACGGCCGGGACAGCAGCGTGCCGTCGTTCAGCGCCTCAGCGAACCGGATCAGGTCCGGCGCGGTGGCGAAGCCGTCCCCCGAGGCGTGGCCGATGAAGGCGCGACCCGGATTGCGGCCCGGGGTGTTCGGGTCGGAGCTGCCCCGGTCCAGGTGGCGGACCGCGTCGATCAGGCTGCGATCGGCCTGCCGCATGTACGGGTGGGCGATGTGCTCGTCGGTGAGCCACTGGTCGCGCGTGTAGTACGCCGAGCCGGTCATGCCCGAGCGCCGGAAGACGTGCTCGTGCACGTAGTCCCAGAATGTCCCGCCGGACACCGTCTCGACGATCTGCGCGGCGATCGCCAGGCCGGCCCCGCCGCCGGGCCGGTGGCCGTTGGAGCCGGCGCCGGGGACTCCCACGAGCGTGGCCTGCCGTACCCAATGATCGATGTTCCGGCGCACCTCGGACCGGCTGTGGAAGACGCGCTGCCAGTCCGGCATCGGCGCGTCCAGCCCGGACGTGCCGGTGAGCAGGTGGTGGAGGGTCACCACGTCGGCGATCTCCGGTGGGAAGCCTGTCAGGTGCGCGCTCACCGGGTCGGAGAGCGCCAGCTCGCCCCGCTGCGCCAGCTGCAGGACGGCCACCGCCAGGAACGGCTGGCTCGCCGAGGACAGGTTGAAGGCGGTGCCCTCGTGGTTGCGGATCCGCCGTTCCCGGTCGGCCATGCCGTAGGCACGGGACAGCACCGTGCGGCCCCGGTGCGCGAGCATCGCCACGCCCGAGAAGGCGCCCTCGGCGGCCAACCGTGCCAGATAGCGGTCGTAGGCCCCGCCGGGACGGGTGTCGCGGGGGAGAGAGGCGGCCCGGGCCGGGCCGGCGCCCGCACCGGCGCCCGCGAGTGGCGCGGCGACCGCGGCGAGCCCGCCCCAGGCGACGAGCCGGCGACGGGCGATACCGCGTACTGAATCGAAGGTCATGCCTTCATCGAAGGCGACGCGACGTTGCGGTGACGTATCCGGTTTTCGATACGCCGGCGATACGCTACTTCCCGGTGTCGCGGCGCATCTCCACGATCGCCCGAGTGCCGGCCGGCACGACGGTCTCCACCACCAGACCCGCCGCGGCGGCCAGGTCACCGAGCTGGGTGACGCCGCGCTCGCGGCCGTTGACGTAGCAGAGCATCCGCAGGTCGCCCTCGGTGCTCGGCTCGTCCGCGACGTCGTCCTCCATCACCAGCACCCGGCCCCGGCCGCCGGCGGCCTGCGCGCAGTTGCGCAGGATGCGGGTCGCGCCGGCGTCGTCCCAGTCGTGCAGGATGCCGGAGAGCAGGTATCCGCCGGCGCCGGGCGGGAGCTCGTCGAAGAAGCTGCCGGGCCGGGCGTCGGCGCGATCGTTCAGGCCGGCCGCGTCGATCGCGGCCCGGGCCCGCTCGGCGGGGCCGGGCAGATCGAGCACGGTGCCGCGCAGCCCGGGGTGCGCGGCGAGGATGGCGATCAGCAGGGTGCCGTCACCGCCGCCCACGTCGACGAGGTGCCCGAGCGTCCCCCACGGGTACCCGGTCGCGACGGCCGGCGCGTCGTCGCGCAGGCGGGAACCCATCAGGGCGTCGAACGAGGCGGCGCGGTCCGGGTCGGCGGCCACGTCCTCCCAGAACGGGCGGCCGTACCGGTGCGGGTAGGCGGCCTCGCCGGTGCGGACCGTGTGCAGCAGGTCGACGAAGGAGAGCTCGGCGCGGCCGATCGCGCCGGTCATGTCCAGCCAGGACCGGATGCCGCCCGGATGGTCGTCGCGCAGCTGCTCGCCGAGGTCGGTGAGCCCGTAGACACCGGGCTCGGGGCGGGTCAGCAGGCCGGCGGTGACCAGGTGGTCCAGGACGCGCCGGAGGGTGTCGGGGTGGGTTCCGGTCGCGGCGGCGAGGGACTCGGGCGTACCCGATCCGGCGGTGATGTGATCGCCGAGCCGCAGCGTCGCCGCCACCCGGACCGCCATCGGGGTGATGAGATCGGCGGCGGCCCACAGGCCGCCACCCCACGCGGTTTCCTCTGTCATTCCTCGGAGAATGGCACACGATCCGGGGTGCTAGGCGCAGCTGATGCAGTGGCGGGCGAACGGGCGGGCGGCCAGCCGGTCCGGCGCGATCGGGCGGCCGCAGCGTTCGCAGACGCCGTATGTCCCGGCGTCGACCCTGCGTAGCGCGTCGTCGACCTCGGCGATCCGCCGGCGGGCGGCGGCGAGCAGGGCGGTCAGCTGGGCCCGCTCGAAGCCGATCGTCGCGCCTTCCGGGTCGTGCTCGTCGTCGGCGTTGGAGTCGCGGGACGCCGCGAACAGGCTCTCCAGGTCGCGGGCCAGGGTCGCGGCCTCGGACTCGGCGCCCGCCCGCAGCAGCTCCAGCTCGTCGCGGACCATCCCCGCAGCCTAGGCCGACTCCTGCAGCGAGCGCACCATGCTCCGTAGCACCCGCAGGGCGGTCGCCCGGTCGGCCTCGGTCAGGCCGGCCAGCATCCGGACCTCCACCGACCGGACCGCGGCCGTCGCCTTCTCGAGGCTCCGCCGGCCGCGCGGGGTGAGCCGGGTGGGAAGCGCCTTGCCGACCGGGGCCTCCGCCGGCCGGGTCACGTAACCCTCCCGCTCCAGCGTCTGGAGCAGCACGTTCATCGATTGGCGGGTCACGAACGCGCCGCGGGCGAGCTCGGAGTTGGACAGGCCCGGGCGTTGCGCGAGCAGCTCGAGGCAGGAGTAGCGGGTCACGTTCATCCCGAGCGGCCGCAGCACCTCCTCCATGGCCACGCGCAGGGCGCTGGACGCCTCCTTGAGCAGGTAGCCCAGCGAGGTCTCCAGGTCGATGCCGGCACCGTCTTGACTCATGTCAGCATTCTGACATACCTTGGTGCGTGTCAGAATACTGACACGAAGAGAAGGAGTTCGTCATGCCCGTCACCGGTCCCGACTTCATTTCCCTGCAGGCGCGCGACATCGACGCTTCGCAGGCGTTCTACGAGCGTTACCTCGGGCTCGTCCGCTCACCGGCCGGTCCGCCGCACGCCGTCGTCTTCGACACGAAGCCCATCGCGTTCGCGCTCCGCACGGTCGTCCCCGGCACCGATCTCGACGCGGTCGCCCGGCCCGGCATCGGCGCCGCGATCTGGCTGCACGCCACGGACGTCCAGGACATCCACGACGCGCTCGCCGCCGACGGGCACACCATCGTCTCCGCGCCGATCGACGGCCCGTTCGGGCGGACGTTCACCTTCGCCGACCCGGACGGTTACCAGGTCACGCTCCACGACCGGGTGTGAGCGCGGCCCGTGTCACTCGGCGGCGGTGAGCAGGGCCTCCAGGGGCGCCAGCGGCACGACGTCCGCCGCCTTCGCCGCCATCGCCGGGTCGACCGTGACCAGCGCGTCCGCCTGCAGCCGGGTCACCGCGAGGTACTCCGCGTCGCGCAGGCTGCCCCACCCCCGGCTCCGGGCGATCTTCCACGCCGTGGCCCGGGACACCCGGTCGCCGAGGAGCCGCATCTTCAGCTCGGTGATCCGGTCGTGCGCCGCCAGCGACTCCCGCTCGGTGCGCGTGCCCCGGCGGACCTCGCACAGCAGCAGTTCCAGCGCCTCGGTGCGGATCATGTTGGGCGCGACCAGCTGGTGACCCGCCCCGACCGTGAGGGCGTTGTCGACGAGGTGCAGGAGCGTGGGCGCGTCGATCACGTAACGGGCCATCGCGTCAGGCCAACCCGCGGGGACTGACCAGGCCCGATTCGTACGCGGTGATCACCAGCTGGGCCCGGTCGCGGGCGCCGAGCTTGCTCAGCAGCCGTCCGATGTGGGTCTTCACGGTGCCCACGCCCAGGTACAGGTGCTCGGCGATCTCGGTGTTGGACAGTCCCTTGGCGATCAGCTCCAGCACCTCGCGCTCCCGGTCGGTGATCGCGTCCAGCCCCACCGGAGGACCCGCGGGTGACCCGCCGCCCGGGCCGGTGAAGGCGGCGATCAACCGGCGGGTCACCCGGGGCGCCAGCAGGGCCTCCCCGGCGGCGACCAGCCGGATGCCGTTCAGCAGCTCGGCCGCCGTGGCGTCCTTGACCAGGAACCCGCTGGCGCCCGCCCGCAGCGCCGCGTAGACGTACTCGTCCAGGTCGAACGTGGTCAGCATGAGCACCCGCACCGACTCCAGCTCCGCGCAGATCCGCCGGGTCGCCTCGATGCCGTCCATCTCCGGCATCCGGACGTCCATCAGCACCACGTCCGGCCGGTGCTCGCCGGCCAGGCGGACCGCCTCGGCGCCGGTGCCGGCCTCGCCGACCGTGGTGAAACCGGGCGACGCGTCGAGCAGCGCCCGGAAACTCTCCCGCATCAGGGCGTGGTCGTCGGCGAGCAGGACGGAGACGTCACTCATGCGGCCTCTTCGGTCGTGGCGTACGGGATCTCGGCCGCCACCCGGAAACCGCCCTCCGGCCGGGGTCCGGTGGACAGCCTGCCGCCGTACATGCTCACACGCTCGCGCATCCCGATCAGCCCCTGCCCGCCCGGCCGGCCCGGTGAACGGCGGCCCCGGCCGTCGTCGCAGACCTCGATCCGCACCCGGCCGCCGTCCACCCGCACGCAGACCCGGCACCGGGCCGCGTCCGCGTGCTTCATCACGTTGGTCAGCGACTCCTGCACGATCCGGTAGACCGTGACGTCGACCGCCACCGGCAGCTCGGCCGCGCTGTCGACGTCGAGCTCGATCCGCGGGCCGGCGGTCCCCAGGCCGGCGACCAGGTCGGGCAGCTGGGCGATGCCCGGCGACGGCGCCAGCTCGGCGGGGTCGTCGTCGGCGCGCAGCACGTCGAGCAGCCGCCGGATCTCGGTGAGCGCCGACCGGCTGGTCTTCTCGATGGTCAGCAGCGCGGCCCGGCTCTCGTCCGGCCGCTGCTCGGCGATGTGGTTCGCCACGGTGGCCTTCACCGCGATCAGGCTCAAACTGTGGCCGACGATGTCGTGCAGCTCGCGGGCGATCCGCAGCCGCTCCTCGGCGACCGCGTCGCGGGCCAGCCGCCCGGCCGCCTCGGCCTGCAGCGACCGCCGCCACCGGATCAGCCGCCCGGCGGTCCACGCCGCGAGCAGCAGGACCACGGTGACGGCCAGCTCGACCTGCCACCACAGCGCCACCTCGCTGGCGGCGGCGTCGGCCGAGGTGACGCCGGTGCGGGTGTAGAGCCACGGGATGGTGACGGCCGGCGCGGTCAGGGCGCCGGCCAGCGCGATCAGGGAGGTGACCCGTCCGGCGGCGGTGGCCGCCGTGTAGAGGGCGAGCACCACCGGGAACCAGGACACCGCGATGATGCCGAGACCGATCACGCCGGTCGCGGTCGCGACCGCGGCAGCCGTCGTCACCACGGCCAGCACCGGTAGCGGCCGGTGGCGGCGCACCGCGATCGGCAGCCCGGTCGCGGCGGCGGCCAGCCAGACGACTCCCACCGGTCCGGTGAACGCGGGGCCGGGCGGGTCGAGGGTGGCGTAGGCGGCGAGACAGGTCAGGAACGCAGCGGCAGCAGCGTCGAGCAACATCGATCCGCGGGGCCTTGTCACGGGGCCACCCTACCGAGCCGTCCGTCCCGGCGCGTCTGACCACGGTCATACCCCCGGGTTCCGACCACGGTCAGACGCGCCGGACCCGGTCCCGCCGACACGATGAGACACATGATCGAGCTGCGAGAGCTGACCAAACGGTACGGCCCGACACTGGCCGTCGACCGACTGTCCTTCGAGGTCCAGCCGGGTGTGGTGACCGGATTCCTCGGTCCCAACGGGGCCGGCAAGTCGACCACCATGCGGATGATGCTGGGCCTGCACCGCCCGACGTCGGGGGAGGCCCTGATCGGCGGACGGCCCTACGACCGGATCCGCCGTCCGCTGCACCACGTCGGCGCGGTGCTCGACGCCGACGCTGCCCATCCCGGGCGCACCGCGTTCACCCATCTCGCCTGCCTGGCCCGGAGCAACGGCATTGCGAGGGTACGGGTGACCGAGGCCCTCGACCGTGTCGGGCTCACCAGCGTGGCGCACAAGCGGGTCGGGGGGTTCTCGCTCGGCATGAAGCAGCGGCTCGGCATCGCCGGCGCCCTGCTCGGCGACCCGGCGGTGATCGTGCTGGACGAGCCGGTGAACGGCCTGGACGCGGCCGGCATCCGGTGGATCCGCTCCACGCTGCGCGCGCTCGCCGCCGAGGGCCGCACGGTGCTGCTCTCCAGCCACCTGATGAGCGAGATGGCGCTCACCGTCGACCGCGTCCTGATCATCGGCAAGGGCCGGCTGATCGAGGACACGTCGGTCGCCGAGATGCGGGCGAGGTTCGAGCGGGACGTGCTGGTGCGGACCCCGCGGACGGACGAACTCGTCCCGCTCCTGCGCGGGATGGGAGCCGCGGTCACCCGTACCGATGAAGGTGATCTTGTTGCGGTGGGTGTGGACGCCGCGGCCATCGGGGACGCCGCCGCGGCCGCCGCGATCCCGATCCACGGGCTGACGCCGCGCAGCGCGACGCTCGAGGACGTCTACCTGCAGATGACCGACGAGGCCGTGGAGTACCGGGCCGCCACCATGGAGAAGGAGCTCGTCTGATGACCGCCGTGCAGGTTCACTCCGGAACGTTCCGCGACGCCGTCGCCGCCGAGATCATGAAGGTCCGCACCCTGCGGTCCACCTGGGCCTTCCTGGCCGGTGGGGTGCTCGCCACGACGCTCGGCGCGATGATCCTGCTCCTCATGGTCCAGTCGTACGACGCGGACAGCCCGGCGGACCGGGCCAACTACGAGACGGCCGACCCGACCGTGGTGACCATGCCGTTCGTGATGTTCTTCGTCGGCGCGATCGGCGCGATGCTGATCACCAGCGAGTACACCACCCGCACGCTCGGGCCGTCCCTGCTGGCCGTGCCGCAGCGCGGGGTCCTGTTCGGCGCCAAGGCCGCGGTGGCGGGCCTGATCGGTTTCGGCGGCGGGGCGTTCTTCGCGCTGGCCGCCTTCGCCGTCGCCCGGCTCACGCTCGGCGACCGGCCGGCGCCCTTCAACCCGTGGCCGCAGTGGACGGACGCCGTCCCGACGGTCCTCTGCGCGACGGTCGTCGCCGGGGTCACCTGCCTGGTGGCGCTCGGCCTGGGCGCCCTGACCCGGTCGACCGCCGCCGCGCTCACCACGCTGGGCGGGCTGGTGCTGGTCGCGCCGATCTTCGCGCACTTCCTGCCGGTGGTCTGGCAGCTGCGCCTCGCCTCGGTCCTGCTGCCCAACCTCACCCCGCAGCTGGCCGGCAGCGACCACCCCTACCTGCTGTCCCAGGGCGGCGCGGTGGCGGTGACCGCCGGCTATCTGGTGCTGGCGCTGGGCGCGGGCGCCCTCGCCTTCCGCCGCCGCGACGCGGCATGACGTTAACCTCTGTGTAATTGCACGCGGTGCAACGATGCACTTAGTCTACCCTTGTGACCGTGAATGCCGAGCATGCCGATCGCCGGGCCGCGCTCAAGGCCCGGCACCGGCGGGCGATCCTCGACGCGGCCAAAGAGCTGATCACCGAGGGTTCGTCGGCGCGGTTCAGTGTCGACCAGCTGGCCGAGCGGGCGGACGTCTCCCGGCGGACGATCTTCAACCACTTCGCGTCGATCGACGACGTGGTCACCACGGTGTGTAGTGAAGTGCTCGGCGTGGTGATCGAGCGGTTCCGTCAGGTGGTGACCGCGGGCCAGGCCGGCCCGGGGACCCGCGCCGAGGCGTTCGCGACTCTCACCGAGGCGCTGCGGGCCACCGACGTGCCCGGACTCATCGCGTTCCTGTGGCGGGCCCTCGGCGGGTTCGACAAAGAGGACCCCCGGCCACGGCAGATCTTCCAGGCGACCTTCTCGCGGACCACCACGGAATTGGCGCGCGAGTTGGCCGTACGGAATGAGGGTCTTGATCCTCTGGAAGCGGAACTGCTGGTGAGCGCCCTGATGCACGGCACCGAGGTGATCGCGGAGCACTGGCTGTCGATCACCGGCGCGGCCACCGACGAGTCTGCCCTGGCGCTGTGGCGGGACTTGCTCGACCGGCTGATCCTGAGCGTCAAAACCGGCTACTGAGGGAAGACATGGCTGAATTGCTGTATCGCATCGGGCGTTTCAGCGCCCGGCGCGCCTGGGCCGTCCTGATCACCTGGATGGTGGTCCTGGGGCTGTCCGTCACCGCATACCTCACCCTCGGCGGCACGCTGTCGTCGCAGGTGACCATCCCGGGAACGGCGACGGCGAAGGTCACCGACCAGCTCGCCGAGCGGTTCCCGAGCGCCAGCGGCGGCAGCGGGACGATCGTGTTCCACACCGCCGACGGGTCGGTGTTCACCACCGAGCAGCAGACCGCGATCGGCGCGCTGCTCAAGAGCACCGGCGAGCGGGACGGCGTGGCGGCGGCCACCGACCCGTTCACCACCCAGCAGCAGCTCACCGAGCAGGCCCAGCAGGTGCAGGGCGGTCAGCAGCAGCTGACCGCCGGCCGGGAGAAGCTGGACCAGGCCGAGACCGCGATCGCGGCGCTGCCCGAGGCTCAGCGGGAGGCGCAGAAGCAGCAGCTCGACGCGCAGCGCGCCGAACTGGACGCGCAGGCCGCCGAGCTCGACGTCGCGCAGAAGCTGCTCGACATGTCGTCGAAGATCCGGATGGTGTCCGAGGACGGCACCACCGCCGTCGCCTCGGTCGTCTTCGACGAGGCGCAGATGGACGTCACGCCGGAGACCAAGGACGCCGTCATCGACCACGTCACGGACGGTGTCCCGGCCGGCGTCGAGGCCGAGTTCTCCAACGAGATCACCCAGAGCGTGCCGCAGGTCCTCGGCGTCGGCGAGGTGGCCGGCCTGGTCGTCGCCGCGATCACCCTGCTCGTCATGCTCGGCGCGCTGATCGCCGCCGCCCTGCCGATCGTCACCGCCCTGGTCGGCGTCGGGGTCGGCGTCACCGCGTCGCTCGCCCTCTCCGGCGCGGTCGACATGCTGTCGATCACCCCGGTCCTGGGCGTGATGCTCGGCCTGGCGGTCGGCATCGACTACTGCCTGTTCATCCTGAACCGGCACCGCCGCCAGCTCCTCGACGGCGTCGAACTGCACGAGTCGATCGCCCTGGCCAACGGCACCTCCGGCAACGCCGTCGTGTTCGCCGGCTCGACGGTGCTCGTCGCGCTGCTCGCGCTCAACGTCACAGGCATCGGATTCCTCGGCATGATGGGCACGGTCGGCGCGATCTGCGTCGCCGTCGCGGTGATCATCGCGGTCACGCTGACGCCGGCGCTGCTGGCCCTGCTCGGCACGCGGATCCTCCCGCGTCGCCTGAAAGCCACGATCGGTCAGTCGCACGCCGGCCGGGTGCCCACCGCGCCGATGAGCACCACCCGAGCCCTGCTCACCGCCGTCGCCGGCCTGGCCGTGCTGATCGTCCTGGCGATCCCGGCGCTGTCCATGCGGCTCGGCCTGCCGGACGGCTCGTCCGAGGCCGAGGACTCCACGCAGTACCAGGCCTACATGCTGATCGAGGAGAAGTTCGGCGCCGGCGTGAACGGCCCGCTGCTCGTCGTCGCCGAGCTGCCGTCCGCGGTCACCGAACCCACCGCTGAGCAGGCTCGCATCGGCGGCGCGATCATGGCGGTCGACAACGTGACAGCGGTCGCCCCGATCGGTCAGTCCAGTGACAAGAAGCTGATCGCCTTCCAGGTGATCCCGGCCGAGGGTCCGAACAGCGAGAGCACCGCGCAGCTCGTCCGCGACCTGCGTGAACTGTCAGTACCCGGCGCCGCTCTCGGCGTGGCAGGCAGCGCCAGCGGCAACATCGACATCTCCGAGCAGCTCTCCGACGTGCTGCCGCTCTACCTCGGCGTGGTGATCGGCCTGTCGCTGATCATCCTGATCCTGGTGTTCCGCTCGATCCTGGTGCCGCTCACCGCGACCCTCGGGTTCGTGCTGTCGCTGTTCGCCACGTTCGGCGGCATCACCGCGATCTTCCAGTGGGGCTGGCTCGGCGCGGTCTTCGGCGTGCACGATCCGGGGCCGGTGCTCAGCTTCCTGCCGACCATCCTGATCGGCATCCTGTTCGGCCTCGCCATGGACTACCAGCTGTTCCTGGTATCCGGCATGCGTGAGGCGTACGCACACGGCGCGCCCGCCCGGCTCGCCGTCCGGCAGGGCCTGCACGCCGGCCGTACGGTGGTCACCGCCGCCGCGATCATCATGATCTCGGTCTTCGGCGGGTTCATCTTCAGCCACACCACGATGATCAGGTCGCTCGGCTTCGGCTTGGCGTTCGGCGTGCTGGCCGACGCGTTCCTGGTGCGGATGCTGCTCATCCCGGCCGTGATGCACCTGCTCGGGAGGTCGGCGTGGTGGCTGCCGCGCTGGCTGGACCGGATTCTGCCGAACGTGGACGTGGAGGGGGCGGCGCTGGAGCGCAGTCACCCGGTGACGCATGCGCCGGTGGAGAAGGAGCCGGTCAGCACGAGTTGACCTGTCGGCATGAGTTGACCTGTCGGCATGAGTTGACCGGTCAGCATGAGTTGAGTTGAGTTGATTTCGAGTTGATGGAGGCCGGCGGTCCTATTGACAGGACCGCCGGTCACATTGCTGCATTCAACACGAAGATGAGCACAATCAATATGACAGTCAACACGACGCTCGTGATCGCGGCGAGCGTGCCGGCCGCGACCGGCGAGTGCAGCCGACGGGACAGCGGCACGGCGGTCACCAGCGAGACCAGCATCGACGCGACCAGAAACACGACGACGAGCAGGAAGATCAGCTCAGCCGACTCCTTCGCGGTGAAGCACCAGCCGCCAAAGTCGTCACAGGACGAGTCCTCGCGCGGCACCCACTTGTAGAACAGCGCCACCGTGAACGCGGCGAGGTGCCAGCCGAGCGAGGTCAGCGCGGCCCAGCGGTAGCGCTGGTCCGGTTGCACGTTCGCATTCATCGATGAAAGTCTGCGCCAGCCTGTCAAACCATTTCCGGAGTACGGGGGTCAGAGCCGCTCCGCAAACGCACGTCAACAGCAACCCATGACCCGTCGAGGAGCCAGTGCCAAAGCATCGTCGTGCCCCAGTCTCGTCGCGCATGGTCCGGGGCAAGCGGAACGTGATCAGCGCGGCCGACGGGTCCCGGGTCCGCCCGAACGCCGGCTCAACTCAGCACGCCGCCACATCAGCCACACCCGTCACGGGTGCAGCCACATCGGCGGCGGGTGTAGCAGCAAACGCGATACACACCGCAGGCCCCTGGGCGCTCGAGTCCCGGCAATAGCGGCCGGTAGCAATAGCGGCCGGTAGGTAGGGTGGCGTCGGTGAAAGAGCTGACCTTGCGAGCCGCGGGGACATCTGAGGTGGCGGCCGTCCTGGAGTTCTGGCAAGGGGCGGCCGAGAACGACAGCCGGCCGGCGGATTCAGCGACCGCGGTCGCGGCATTGGTTGCGCGCGACCCGGAGGCATTGATTCTTGCCCTTGACGACGGTGAGATCGTCGGAACGATCATCGCTGGCTGGGATGGATGGCGTTGCCATCTCTACCGGCTCGCGGTGGCGCCACACCGTCGGCGATCCGGAATCGGGGCGCGGCTGATCGCCGCGGCGGAGGAGCGCTTCCGGGATCTCGGGGGATCCCGCGCGGACGCCATGGTGCTCGATGCGAATGAGCGCGCTCACGGCATCTGGGACGCGCACGGTTACGCTCGGCAAAACGAATGGTCCCGCTGGGTGAAGTCGATTATCTGAGGGCCGCACGAAGAAGGCTGGCGTGGATACCAGCCCGTTAGCCGCGTAAGGCCAGTTCACGGATCTGCCAGATCAAGCGCGCTACTCCGGAGGAAGCACTGATCTGCCGCGATCCGGAACTGTTGATCGTCCAGCGTCACGAAATCGCTGTTACAACGCCATGATTACCGCGATTTCGCGACGCCCGACGATCAACTTCCTCCGCGAAATATGTGCGTCAGCGGTCTTCGCTCGGTGTGGTCGGGGATGACGACGGTAACCTGCCGCGTTGACACTCAACTTCGCAGCGGGTGTCCGTCCACCAGCACAACGACGGAGCCGCCGAGCTCATGTTGGACTTCATAGGCGAGGGCGAGTGTCTCCGCCTGCAGGTCGGCCATGTCCCGGCGCTCCTGAGCCGTATCGTCTTCGACTCCGGCCATCGACTGCTGAACCCAGTGCCCGTATATCCGTTCATGACGGGTCAGCAGGGCATCGAGCCGGCGGATCAGGTCCGGTGATAGCGCAAGCTCAGCGGGGGCCCGGTCGTCGACGCCGATGACACCGGGCGAGCGATCCACCAGGAGCGAGCTGTACCCGAAGTCCCATTCGATCGAGACGACGGTCGGCATTTCGTACCCCATGGCCGCAACCGTAGTGCTCGCATGAAGGCCAGGGACGCTTTATCCCACCAGTCCGTGGAGGTGCTCTCGATCGTCCAGCGTCACGAAATCGCCGTTGACACCCCATGATCACCGCGCTTTTGCGATGCCCGACGATCAACGCTGCTGGTCGTGCGCCCGGGCCGGCGCGGCGGCGCGGGTTCGAAGTGGGTGAGGGCATTGACGGGAGGGGGCATCATGGGGCCGGCGCTCATGGCGTACCGGAGGTTGCCCCGCTCGATCACCACTGGCATGGGAGTTTTCGTGGAGTTTGACGCCGTCGCCGCATGGCGGGCCGCCGGTGAGGCCGGTGACGCCGCCGCCGCGGTCGCCGCTCTCGATCCTGACGTCACGCTGGTCTCGCCGATCACCGAACAGTTCACCTTCCGAGGCCACCGGCAAGTTCAGACGTTGCTCGACGTGGCACTGGGCGCGATCGATGACATCACCTATACCGACCAGGTCACCGAGGGGCGTACCGTGGCGCTCTTCTACGAGGCACGGATCGGCTCGACACGCCTCTATGAGGCCCAGCGGCTGCGCCTGGGCGACACCGGCCTGATCAGCAACATCACCCTCTATGTCCGGCCGCTGCCGGCGCTCACGCTGCTGATGACCCGTCTCGGACCCGAACTGGCCCGCCGGGACGGACGGCCCGGCCTGGCCCGGCTGATCCCGCTCGCCGGCGGCATGATGCATTCGATGGCCACCACCGGCGAGCAGCGGATCATGCCGAGAGTGGCGCCCCGATAGAGCCGGAAATTGTCGGAGGGCGCCGCTACTGTCTGCCCCATGTCGCGCCCTGGAGACGTGCCACCGGAGATCCTCGATCGCCTGCGACCGATCTGCGGTGGTCTGCCCGAGACACACGAGGAGCCCGCCTGGATCGGCGTCCGGTGGCGGATCAGGGCGCGGACGTTCGCTCATGTGTACATGCCGGACCTGGACCGTTACCCGGCCTACGCCCACCCGCAGGTCGCGGGTGAGCCGCCGACCGTGATGACGTTCCGGGCGCCCGCGGGCGAGTTGCTCGGCCTGATCTCCGGCGGGTTCCCGTTCGTCCGGGCCGCGTGGGGCAGCAATGTCGTGGTGGCCTACCTGGGCGACCACACCGACTGGACCGAGGTCGCCGAGTTGGTGACCGACAGCTACTGCGAGATGGCCCCGAGATTCCTGAGCGCCCGGGTGGTCCTGCCGCCACCGGGCAGGTGACGGCGGCAATGGCATCAGCTCAGCAGCGCCCTCGCCACCGCCCGCCCCGACAGCCACGCGGTCTGCACCCGCGGGCGGCCGAAAGCGTCCCCGCAGAGCCACACCCGGCCATCCACCGCGTACGGCCCGGCACCCTCCTCCGGCTGGGCATAAGTCCAGCGATGCACCCGCACCTCCGGCCGCGCCGACAGGCCCAGCAGCTCACCGACCGCCTCGGCCAGGACCGGTCCCGCCTCCTCCGGCCGCTCCAGGAAGCGTTCCGCCAGGGCCGCCGTCGAGTGCGCGACAAGCACCGGAGCACCGTCCCCGCGCCGGTCGCCGTCGTCGCACACGGTGGCCAGCACCGGGTGGTCGTTGACGAAGGCGCCGTGCCACGACCCCCACTCCCGGGACGGATAGGTGAGGACCGCGGCGATCACCGGCCGCCACTTCTGGGCCGTCGCGGCGGCGGCGACGGCCGGTGGCGGGGAGAGGCGGAGCGCCTGCGGGCCGGGCATGGCCAGCACGACCGCGTCCGCGTCCTCGGGCACCGCGTCGACCGGCGTCGACAACCGGACGTCGAGGCCCTCGGCGAGCGCGGTGGCGAGGGATCGCAGCCCGCCGGGCGCGGCCCACCGCATCGGGCCGGTCGTCGGGGAGCCACCGGGGTGGACGGTGAGGGTGTCGGTCCACGGCCGGATCAGCCCACCCGACTGCCACGACGCCACCTGCGCGGTGAACTCCGGATCGTCGGCGACGAGGTAGGCGGCGCCGATGTCGGCGTACCGCCCGTCGTACCGTTTGCTGGCCAGCCGTCCGCCGACGACCCGGCCGCGTTCGACGATGCGTACCCGGGCTCCGCCGTCAGTCAGCGCCCGCGCGCAGGAAAGCCCGGCGATCCCGGCGCCGACCACGATCACGTCCATGGTCAGACCCTACTGAAGCCCGCTGGCCGAGCAGGATGCCGGCCAGGACCAGGGCCAGGCCGCCGAGTTGCCGCACGGTCAGGGTCTCGCCGGCGACCAGGACGCCGAGCAGCGTGCCGGTCACCGGGTTGAGCAGTCCGATCAAACCGACTGTTCCGGCGCTGAGGTGTCGCAGACCGGCGAACCAGGCGGCGAAGGCGAGTGCTGTGGCGACGACGGAGACGTACCCGAAAGCGGTGAGCGCACGCCCGTCCAAAGCCGGCGGCGAGCCCTCGATCGTGACAGCGGCGATCACGAGCATCAGGCCACCCGCGATGAGCTGCCACGACGTCAGCGAGAACACGTCGATGCCGCTGCTCCACTTCTTGGCGAGCACGTATCCGCAGGACGACATCAGCATGGCGGCGACCGACGCGAGCACCCCGCGCGGGTTCACCGCGATCGGCCCGGTGAACAGCATGAGGCAGACCCCCGCGATGCCGATGACGGCGCCGGCCAGGTGCGGCGCCTGCGGCTTCTCAGCCAGCGCGGGCCAGGCCAACAGCATCAGTACGATCGGAGCGAGCGCCATGATCGTCGATGCGATGCTGGTCGGCAGGGTTTGTGCGGCCAGATAGACGAGGGCGAAGAAGGCGCCCATGTTGAGGGTGCCCAGGACCAGGGACCGCCACCACCAGGCGCCGGACGGCAGCCGCCGGCTGACCACCAGCAGCAGAAGCCCGGCGGGGAGGGCCCGGATCGCCGCGCCGTAGAGCGGATAGCCGGCCGGCAGGTACCGGTGTGTCACGAAGTAGGTGGTGCCCCACGCGATCGGCGCGAGGGCGGTGACCAGCACCCACCGTAATCTAGCTTCCATACGACTTAGCTTCCATGGAAGCTAATATAGCTTCCATGGAAGGTATATGCTGGCCCGGTGCCCGAACACTTCGACCACGTGGCCCGGATCCAGCGTGAATGGGCCCGGGAGAGGCCGGACCTCGACGTCACGCCGCAGGGCGTGATCGGCCGGCTGCACCGTCTCAGCGCCCACCTCGCCGAGCAGCTCTGCGTCGTCTACCGGCGGTACGGGCTGGGCGAGGGGGAGTTCGACGTGCTGGCGGCGCTGCGCCGGGCCGGCGAGCCGTTCGAGCGGGCGCCCGGCGAGCTGGCGGCGTTCACCATGGTCACGACCGGGGCGATGACCAAGCGGCTGGACCGGCTGGAGCGCGACGGCCTGGTGGCGCGGCGTCCGAGCACGGTTGACGGGCGCGGCCGGGTGGTCGCGCTGACGATCGCCGGGCGGGAGCTGATCGACCAGGCGTTCACCGAGCACATGCGCAACGAGCGGCGGCTGCTCGACGAGCTCGCGCCGGAGCAGGCCGCAGCGCTGGAGTCCCTGCTGACGGCGTGGCTGGCCGCCTTCGAGACGCCCCTGCCCGAAGTCGCCGACGGGTGAGACGCCCGTCACCTCGTCCGGCCGTCGCTGTCCCCGCTCGCCGGAGCGGGGACAGCCCTTCGGCCGGCGGTCCTAGGAGACGAGCAGGTTCCAGATCTGCTGGAGCAGAATGTGCACGCCGGCCGCCACGGCGCCGCGTGCGGCGGACCGCGCCAGCCACCGCGGCCAGGACGGCTCGGTCGTCTCGTTGTCCTTGTCCACGATGGTCTCTCCCTGTGGTCCGTCGCTCGCGGGGTGCGAGCACGTGGGAGCCATCGAGCAAGATCGTCACCTGTTCCGGCGATGTGCCGACGCCGGGCGAGTGGTATCACTGCTGGTGATACCGATACGAGCGGATTCCGGAGATGTTCCGAGTCGGAGTCGATCCGGAGGCGGATGTGGCGGAGAGGCCCACGGGACCGACACCCACCGCGTTCTCCCGTGAGCTGACGTCGCTGTACGAGATGGCGGGCCGACCGACCTACAAGCAACTCGTCGACCACTGTGCCGCCAACAACGTCAAGGTGACGGACAGCTCGATCGAGGAGTGGATCTCCGGCAAGGTGGTCCCGCGGTCCGGCGCCGCCTTCGGGATCGTCGTTCAGTTCCTGCTGTTACGGGCGAAGGCGAAGAACCTGTCCTACGCGCCGCGCCCACCGCACGTCTGGGAGGCCTGGCGCCGGGAGGCGCAGCGGCAGCGCCGCGCCCGGCAGGGTCGCCGCACCCCCGCCCGGCCCGCGCGGACCGTCGCCGGACCTCCGGCGAATCCGCCCGTCATCGCTGGAGAGATCCCCGGCCAGCCGCCGGCCTTCGTCCACCGGACGGCCCTGTGGGAGAGCGGGCAGGAGGTTCTCGATCGGACCGGCATGGTCGCGTACGTCGGGGCGAGAGGAACCGGCAAGACCCAGCTCGCCGCCGCCCACGCCCGGCACGCCGCGGGGGACGGCAGGTCGGTCGTGTGGATCACCGCGAGCTCCAGGGACGAGATCGTGGCCGGGTTCTGCCGGCTGGCGGGCCGGCTCGGCGTGGGCGCGGACGAGCGGGATGACGATGCGGTCGCGGAGCTCGCGCTATCCCGATTGCGACAACCCGGATGGTACGGGCTGATCGTCCTCGACAACGCGGATGACCCATTCGAGGTGTCCGGCTGGATACCCACCACCGGAGACGTCACGGTCATCGTCACCACGACGAACCGGTCGTTCGCCGACATGACGGAGATCGTCACGGTGGACGGCCTGACCGATGACGAGGCGGCGTCGTACCTCGAGACCCGCACCCGGATCGGACTTCCCGGAGCCCACGCGATCGCCGCGGAGCTCGGCAACCTCGCGCTGGCTCTGGCACAGGCCGCGGCGGTGATCCCGCTGCGCGGTTACTCCGCCGACGACTACATCACGCAGTTGCGGTCGACCCGCCTGGAGAACCTGTTCGCGAAGACCGTCGGATATCCGCACACGCTCACCCAGGCGATCGTGCTGTCCTTGAACGCCGTCCGCGAGGTCGAGCGCGGCAGCGAGCTGATCGAGGCGCTCGCGTGGCTCGATCCCGCTGGTGTCAGCCGCCGGCTGATCACACGGTTGGAGAGCGATCTGCTACCGGGCTCCGCGCATGTCTCGCTGACCTCGGAGCTGGTCAAGAACTCGCTTCTGTTGTGGTCGGAGACGTACGCGTACGGATCCGTGCATCGCGTGGTGTCCCGTGTCATCAGGGAAGACGCGATCCGCCGGGACGAGATCTACGGAAGCCTGTACTGGACCGTCGAAGCGCTCCGGGGCGCGACCCGCATCGAGTCCGCTCCGAGCGCGTGGCTCACCGAACTCATCGAACAATCCTCGTGGGTGTTCAAGCACGCGCTGGACGTCCACGAATCCCTGACCGGCGACCAGGTCCACTGGTTGCTGGAGGTCGGGGATTCGATGACCCAGTTCTCCTGGACGATGGGTCTGCTGGCGCCCAATTTCCGCTGCTGCCAGGCACTCAGCGAGCTCGCCGCAGCGCGCCTGCCCAGCGATTCCCCACTGCGCCACCGGGCGCACAGCCGCTATGTGCTCGCGCTGCACGGCCGAGGCCGGATCGACGCGGCATTCGAACTCGGTGAGCGGCTCAGCGGCGAGATCGCGGCCGGCTCCACGCTCGCGCTGGAGCATCAGGCCCTCATGATCCGCGTGCACCTGTCCCGCGGTGATGCCACCGGCGCGGTCGCTGTGGGACGCCGGGCCCTGCAGGCGGCCGAAGCCGCGTCCCGCACCGATGACCTGCCCCTGAATCAGATTCGGAACAATCTCGGACTCGCACTTCATGAGCTGGGGCTCTACGAAGAGGAACGGACTCTCTACACGCGCGCGCTGGAGGAGTCCCGCGCCAAGCTTCATCCGGACCATCCGCTGCTGTTGCACCTCGAGAACAACCTGGCGAATCTTCTCGGAGAACTGGGTCTGTGGCGAGAGTCGGTGGAGGCGCACTCCCGGGTGCTGGAGTCGCGCAGAAGGACGATGGGCGACCTGCACCCGGACACCGTCCGCTCGCTGGGAAATCTGGCGAGCGCCGCAACCAAGATGGGGGACTACGAACAGGGCAGGAGACTGGACGAGGAGGCAGCCGCCGCAGCGGAGGCGATCCATGGTAAGGAGCATCCGGAGACCCTGATCGCGCGTGCGAACCTCGCCAGTGCCTATGCCAAGGTCGGGCTCGTCGAGAAGGCGCTGCTGATGGACGAGGAGATCCTGGAAACTCGGCGCCGGATCCTGGGACCGGATCATCCGGCCGTTCTGGTCAGCATGAACAACCTCGCCCAGCGGTACCGGGCGGCGGGCAGACCCGATGACGGTCTGACGCTGCTCCGTGAAGTCCTGCGCATCCGGGAGGCGTCGATCGGGGAGAAGCATCCGGACACGATGCTGTCCCGATCGAACTTGGCGCATGCTCTCGTCGAGTCGGGAAACACCGCTGATGCGATAGATCTCGAGAGGAAGTCACTGGAGCAGAGGAGGGAGGTGCTGGGAGAGAACCATCCCGACACGATCCTGTCGATGAACAATCTGGCGAATTACTATTTCGCGGCGGATGCCGTCTCCGAGGCCCGCGAACTGCTTGAACGGGCAGTCGAAGGAATGGAGGCGTTGAGCCTTCAGCGGCACCCGATGTTCCTCACGATGAACGCGAACCTGCTCGGCGTGCTGGTGCTCGCGGGAGACAAACCGGCGGCGCTCACGGTTTTCGAGCGACTTGCCGTCTCCGCTGACGAACTGGACAGGATCGGAGCCACGACGGAACAGCGGACGTTCGCCGAACTCGCGAAGCGTGCCGTTGCGGACCCCGATTTCCTGGACACCCTGATGAGAGGCGGCCCAGCCACCTAGGGCAACGGCACCACGCGGAAATCCGTCACGAAACTGGTGATCCGGCCGTCCGCGGAGCGGCCGACGTAGGTGGCGTAGACGCCGTCGCCCCACCCGGAACCGACGACGTACACGTTCGCGCCGGTGCTCTCGACGACGATCTTGCTGGTGACCGCCTCGATCGGGTCGACCGGGATCTGAGCCGGGATGAAGGCGTCCTCGATCCGCTCGTAGTCCCAGGCGCTGATCGCCTCGATGGCGGACTGGTCGGCGAGTGTCCCGGTGCCGGCGTCGACCCCGTACCCGAAGAATTCGTCCTCGCCGAGAGAGGTGATGTCCTGGCCCGGCAGCGTCGCCAGGGACCAGGAGGCGACCGGCTCGTCGGCGATGACGAGCTGAAGCGCGGCGATCCGGCGCTGCGGCTCGAAGCCGTTCCCCTGCACGGCGGCCACCCAGGCGTGCAGGTGGTAGCGGCCCGGCGTCACGGCGTCGGTGAAGGGGGTGGAGATCGGCACGAGCGGATCGCACGCCACGACCTGGCCGGTCGGCAGCTCCACCGGTCCGAGCGGGGAAGGCTCCACGACGAAGGTGGTGCCTTCATGCTCGACGCTGAGGCCGCTGGTCAGCAGCCTTTCAAGATCAGGAAGGTACGGCATGACGGGTCAATGTACCCGCAGCCCCCTCAGCCTGCCGGCGGCGGCCGATAACCGGGCGCCGGTGCACCGTGGACCGGCTGGTCCGGCCGCCTGTCAGGCGCTCGCGAGCCGTAGCCCAGGCAGGCAAAACACTCGGGAAGCCTGCGCCGGCGACGGGCCCGCGGGTCCGGGTCGTAGCTGAGCGCCCGGCCGCGCTGGTCAGCGGCGGGCGTTGTCCAGCTGGCGGTTCAGGGTCACGGCTGCGTCGATCAGGGCCAGGTGGGTGAACGCCTGCGGGAAGTTGCCGAGCTGCTCACCGGTGAGGCCGATCTCCTCCGAGTACAACCCCAGGTGGTTCGCGTAGGTCAGCATCTTCTCGAAGGTGAACCGGGCCTTCTCCACCTTCCCGGCCGCGGCCAGCGCGGTGACGTACTGGAAGGTGCAGAGGGAGAACGTCCCCTCGTCGCCGCGCAGGCCGTCCGGGGAGGCGGCCGGGTCGTAGCGGTAGACCAGGCTGTCGGTGACCAGCTCGGACTCCATCGCCTGCAGCGTCGACGCCCACATCGGGTCGCCGGGGGTGATGAAGCCGACCGTGGGCATGCGCAGCAGCGACGAGTCGAGCACGTCGGTCTCGTAGTGCTGGCGGAACGCCTGGCGGGACGGGCTCCAGCCGCGCTGCATGATCTCGTCGTAGATCGCGTCGCGGGCCTCCCGCCAGGTGTCCAGCGGCGCGGGACGGCCGTAGTCGGCGGCCAGCCGCAGGCCGCGGTCCAGCGCGACCCAGCACATCAGGCGGCCGTACGTGAAGTTCTGCCGCCCGCCGCGCGTCTCCCAGATGCCCTCCTCCGGCTGCGACCAGTTCGCGGCGACCCAGTCGAGCAGGTCACGCACCGCTACCCAGCCGCGGTGGCCGAGGCTGAGGCCGCTGCGATGCGCCACGTACAGGCTGTCGATCGCCTCGCCGTAGATGTCGAGCTGCAGCTGGCCGGCCGCGCCGTTGCCGATCCGCACCGGGGCGGAGTTGCGGTACCCGGACCAGTGCGGCAGCGTCTCCTCGATCAGGTCGCTGGAGCCGTCGATGCGGTACATGATGTTCAGCGGGCCGCCGTCGCCCTTCTCGGCCTGCTCGTCGACCCGGTCGCGCAGCCAGCGCGCCAGACCCGCGGCCTCGTCGGTGAAGCCCAGCGACAGCAGCGAGTAGACCGAGAACGACGCGTCCCGGACCCAGGTGTAGCGGTAGTCCCAGTTCCGCTCGCCGCCGAGTTGCTCGGGCAGGGCCGCCGTCGGCGCCGCGACGAGCGCCCCGGTCGGCGCGTAGGTCATCAGCTTCAGCGTGATCGCGGAACGGTTCACCATCTCGCGCCAGCGGCCGTCGTACGTGGAGCGGTTGATCCAGCGGGTCCAGAACGCCTCGGTCTCGTGGTACAGCCGCAGCGCCTCGGTGACCGGGACCTCGTCCAGCGTCCCGGGGCCGGTCTCCAGGACGAGACCGCGGACCTGCCCGGCGACCAGGCGCAACTCGCCATGCACGTCACCGCTGGAGTCCACGGTGGACCGGCCCAGATGTTCGTCGCCGGGCGCGCGGATCAGCCGTACCCGCAAGGTGCTGGTGGGTCCTTCGAAGATCGCGCCGTCGTCGTTCGCGTGGGTGCGGAACTGCTCCCGGCCGTAGTCGAAGCGGGGCGCCAGATGGAACGCGAAGGTCATCTCGCCGCGCACGCAGCGGACCAGGCGCACCAGCCGGTGTCGTGTGGTGCCGTCCCGGTCGGCGGCGATCGGCATGAAGTCGACGATCTCGCCCACCCCGGCGGTGGTGAGGAAACGGGTCACCAGGATCGCGGTGTCCGGCAGGTAGAGCTGTTTCGTGGTGAAGGTGCCGGTCGTCGGCCTGGTGGAGAGGTGACCGCCGCGCTCGGTGTCCAGCAGCGCGCCGAAGACGCTGGGGGAGTCGAATCGCGGCGCGCACCACCAGTCGACGGTGCCCTCGGTGGAGACCAGGGCGGCCGTCTGCAGGTCGCCGATCAGGCCGTGGTCGGCGATGAGCGGGAAGTCAGTCATCCGGTCAGCGTGGAACCTCCCGGCGCATCGAACATCATTCCGCAGGGGTGAGTTTCCGGCGTAGGGTGTGCCGATGGCGGCTGACCTCGAACTCACCCCGGTCGGCTGGGTCGCCTCTCCCCTGACCGACCCGGTCACCGCGCCCCGGCAGGGCGACGAGGGCGCGCCTCCCGCGTGGCTGATCTTCCATCCTGGGTACGGGGATGCCCTGCGCGACCTCCACCCGGGCGACCCGGTGTTCGTCCTGACCTGGCTCGACCGTGCCGACCGCAGCGTCCTGCGGGTCCACCCGCGCGGAGACGGCAACCGTCCGCTGACCGGGGTGTTCAGCACGCGTTCCCAGGATCGCCCCAACCCGATCGGCCTGCACCGGACGACGATCCTGGCCGTCGACGGCCCGCGGGTGCGGGTCAGCGGCCTGGAGGTCGTCGACGGCACCCCGATCCTCGACCTCAAGCCGGTCCTGGACGCCGGCACGGAGCGCTGACCGCGGTCTCTGCCACCCGCCGCGGCCCGGTCACCTCACCGGGTCCGGGCGCACCCAACCCCGTGCCAGGATGTCGAAGATCGCCTCGATGGCGGCGCGTGGATCGGGCCGGCCGCGGACGAGGGCGGGGATCTCCAGGACGAATCGGGCAAGCGCCACGCAGCCGAGGTCGTCGTGGTCCGCACCGCACTCCTCGGCTATGGCGGCGCTGAGACTGTCGGTGTGCCGGGTCCACATGCGTTCGGCGTACGAGCGCAGCGCCGGCGTGGCGTCGACCAGCGCGACGAACTCGGCCGCCTGAGGGTGCCGCGCGATGGGCAGGTAGGCGCCCAGGAAGTGTTCGCGCAGTGCGCCGACGATGTCCTGGCCGCCGGCTCGCCCGCGCACCGCGGCGATCAGCTGAGCCTCGTTGTCCCGCTCCTGGTCGAAGACCAGCGCCTCCTTGCCGGAGAAGTGTTTGAACAGCGTCGTGGTCGACACGTCGGCCGCGTCGGCGATCTCGCGCAGGCTCACCCGGTCGTAACCGTGCTCGAGGAACAGGCGAAGGGCCGCGTCGGCGATCGCCTGCCGGGTGGCCGCCTTCTTGCGCTCCCGGCGGCCGACAGGTGTCTGGGTCATGAGCCGAGTATAGGGGTAGGTGGCATGAGGCAAAAAGTTGAGTCGTTGCACTTTTGGATTCGTTCTGCTTTTCTTGAGCCATGACTTCACCCACCCGAGAAGCGCGGATCGACATCATCGGTGCCGGGCCCGCCGGGCTCACCTGCGCCCGCATCCTGCAACGGCACGGCGTCACGGTCACCGTGCACGACCGTGACCCCGGCCCCGACACCCGTGACCAGGGCGGCAGCCTCGACCTGCACGCCGACAGCGGCCAGCTCGCCCTGCGCGAGGCCGGTCTCCTCGACGAATTCCTGCGGCTGTCCCGCCCGGAGGGCCAGGAGATGCGCATCCTGGGCGCCGACGGCGAGCTGCGGGCACACATCGTCCCGGAGGAGGGCGACCTGTTCAAACCCGAGATCGACCGCGGCCGGCTGCGCGACCTTCTGCTCGACTCGCTGTCGCCCGGCACCGTCCGGTGGGGTCGGGCGCTCACCCATGTCAGCGGGCCCGCCGGTGGCCCCCGCACCCTGCATTTCGCCGATCGCAGCACCGTCGAGACGGACCTGGTCATCGGCGCTGACGGGGCGTTCTCCCGGGTTCGCCCGGCGGTCTCCCCGGCCGTTCCGCAGTACACCGGCGTGAGTTTCACCGAAGCCTGGTTCCACGCCGTGGACGATCGGCACACCGAGCTGTCCACCCTGGTCGGCCCGGGCAGTGCCACCGGCGCCGACGGCCGGCGCGCCCTGTGGGGTCAGCGCAACGGCGGTGACCACATCCGCGTCTACATCATCCGCCGAGTCCCGGCCGACTGGATCGCCGCCACCGGCCTGCGGCCCGACGACACCGCCGGTATCCGCGCCCACCTGCTCGGCGAGTTCGCCGAGTGGTCGCCCCGCATGCGGCGGATGATCAGCGACAACGACGGCCGGTACGTCGACCGGCCGATCTTCGCGCTCCCCGTCCCGCACGTCTGGGACCACGATCCCACCGTCACCCTGCTCGGTGACGCCGCCCACCTCATGCCCCCGCTCGGCGTCGGTGTCAACCTCGCCATGCTGGACGCCGCCGAACTGGCGCTCGCGCTCGCCGGCTCCGCGACCATCGGCGAGGCTGTTCGCGCCTACGAGGACACCATGCTGCCGCGCTCCACCGAGACCGCCAAGATGCTCGAAGGCCGCGCCGAGGACCTGCTCAGCGATGACCTGCCGCCCGAGTTCGGCGACGATCACGGCGCCTGACGGCCCAGCGGCGCCGGCGGGAATCCCTGGGCGGCCGGTTCGCAGGTCCGGCGTCCGGGGGTCGCAACCGGGTGGCACCGCCGTGGGCACCCGGTGCGCACCTGGGGGACCGGAGTCTTCTCCATCTGGCCGACCGACAACGGTCGGACACAATCGGGGGAGATTCTTCAATGCGACGCGCCAAGCTGCCGACGAGTGTGACAGCTCTGACCGCCGTACTGTCCGGGGCCGCTGCCGTGCTGGCGCCCGGATCCGCTTCCGCAGCCACCGCCGACGTGGCGATCAAGGCAGCTGACGACAGCTACACCTCGAGCAGCCGTCCGGGGGTGGCGTTCGGCGCGGAGGACAAGCTCGCGGCCGGCAAGCTGGGCAACGACAGCAAGTCGGTGTTCCTGAAGTTCACCGTGCCGGTCGGCGCCGACGTGGCGAAGGCGCGGCTGTTCCTGCGGCCGCTGAGCACGCCGTCAGGCCGGCTCACCGTGACGCGGATCGTGGACAACTCGTGGACCGAGGGGAAGCTGACCGCGGGCAACGCGCCGAAGCTCGGGCTGCCGGTCGCCGCGGTGACGCCACTGGCCGCCGACACCCGGGTCGGGTTCGACCTGAGCGCCGAGGTCACCGGGCCGGGCACCTACTCGTTCGCGCTGACGTCGGCGCTGACCAACGGCGTGATCCGGTTCCAGTCGGCGGAGAACGCGGCGGGCGGCGGGCCGGAGCTGGTGATCACCACGTCGTCGCCGGTGGCAGCGCCCGTCACGCCGGCGAAGCCGAGCACGCCGGTCGCCGCCGGTGACTACAAGAACTGTGTGACGGGCGCGAAGCTCGTACCCTCGTGCGGTGTGCTCTGGGGTGGGGCGGCGGGTGGGTTCACCAGCAATCCGCGCGACGCCGAGCACAGGAGCTGGGAGAAGCTGAGCGGCCGCACCGCGACGATCTTCCACACGTACCACAAGGGTGACGAGGCGTTCCCGACCAAGGCCGAGATCGCGATGACGAACGACGCCGCGAACCCGCGCGTGCTGCTGCTCAACTGGAAGATCGCCTACGGGTCCAGTTGGGCGAAGGTCGCGGCGGGGGAGCAGGACAAGCGGATCGATGCTTTTGCCGCGCGGGCGAAGGCGTACGGGAAGAAGTTCTTCCTGGTTCTGCACCACGAGCCGGAGAACGACGTGAAGGCCGTGAACGGGTCCGGGATGACGGCGAAGGACTACGCCGCGATGTACCGGCACACGATCGAGCGGCTGCGGGCCAAGGGCGCGTCCAACGTGGTCAACGTGCTGGCGTTCATGGGCAACGAGAAGTGGCTGGCGCAGTCGTGGTGGAAGGACCTGTACCCGGGTGACGACGTGGTCGACTGGATCGGCCTGGACTCCTACGTCTCCGCGGAGAAGGGCTACTACCACTACGGCGACTTCGGCGACCTGCTGGACCGCGCGCCGACCGGCGGCGGCACCGGCTTCTACGACTGGGCGGCCACCACGCACCCGGGCAAGCCGATCATGATTGCCGAGTGGGGCGCCTACCACCGGATCGGCAGGGCCACCGACAAGTCGTTCGTCTACAACAGTGTCCTGTCCGAGCTGGTCAAGCGGCCCGCTATCAAGGCGATCGTGCACTTCGACACGAAGGCCGACGACGAGGGCGACCGGGACATCAGCATCGACAGCACCCCGGCCGGCCTGGCGTCCTTCAAGAAGCTGGCCGCCAGCCCGATCTTCACGGTGAAGCTCGGCGGCTGAGCCGCTGGGACAGGGTGTGCGCGGCTTCCAGCAGCAGCGCGCCCAGCGCAGCGGTGCGCTCACCGCTGAAGCGTGACTCCACCCCGGTCAGACTCAGTGCCCAGGCTGGGGCGCCGGTCCGGTCGAAGACGACCGCGCCGACGCCCCAGCTGCCGGGCACGAGCAGGCCGGGGTTCACGGCGTACCCTCGCTTGCGGGTTGATCGGACCCGGCGGGTGAGCGACGCGGCGTCGTGACGCTCGCCGTAGGCCGCGGCCAGTTCGCCGCCGCGTTCGGTGAGGTAGGCCTCGGCGTCGTCCAGCGGCAGATAGGCGAGGACCGCCAGGCCCGCCGACGCGACGCCGAGCGGGAACCGGATGCCCTCGTGCAGCACGTGCGAGCGCAGCGGGAAACTGCCCTCCACCCCGGCCAGGCAGACCGTCTCGGTGCCGCGCCGGGCCGAGAAGAACGCGCTCTCGCCGGTCCGCTCGGCCAGCGTCCGCAGGACGTCGCGGGCCGTCGACGTCACGTCGTAACGCTCGGCGGCGACCGAGCCGAGCAGGAACAACTCCGGTCCGAGGTACCACCTGCCGCGGCGGGCGTCCCGGTCGACGAAGCCCTCCTCGGCGAGCGCGGCGAGCACCCGCTGCGCGGTCGAGCGGGGCAGGCCGGTCGACGCCGCCACCTCGGCGGTGGTCACGCCCTCGGAGGCGCCGGACCCGATCCGGCGCATCACCGCGGCCATCCGGCTGACCAGCTGGGTACCCTGCATGCTCACATTATGAGCACGCGATGCTCACGGCGGCCGCTGGATGATCACAGCGGGGCGGGCCGCGCCCGTCCCGCCTAGCCTGCCCGGCCATGAGCAAACTCGTCGACAGCGCGGCGCAAGCCGTCGCCGCCGTCGCCCGGGACGGGATGACGGTCGCCGTCGGGGGCTTCGGCCTCTGCGGCATCCCCGCGTCGCTGATCACCGCCCTGCGCGACACCGGCGTCCGTGACCTGACCATCGTCAGCAACAACATGGGCGTGGACGGCAAAGGTCTCGGCCTGCTGCTGGAGAACAAGCAGGTCAGCAAGGTGCTCGCGTCCTACGTCGGGGAGAACAGGCTGTTCGCGCAGCAGTACCTGGACGGCGTGCTCGACGTCGAGTTCGTCCCGCAGGGCACGCTCGCCGAGCGGCTGCGGGCCGGGGGCGCCGGGATCCCGGCCTTCTACACGCCCACCGGCGCCGGCACGCCGATCGCCGAGGGCAAGCCGGAGGCCGAGTTCGACGGCGTGCGGGTGGTGCTGGAACGCGGCATCGTGGCCGATCTGGCGCTGGTCCGCGCGCACCGGGCCGACGACGACGGCAACCTGCGGTACCGGCTCACCGCCCGCAACTTCAACCCGCTGGTCGCGACCGCCGGACGGGTGACCATCGCCGAGGTCTCCTCGGTGGGGCCGGTGGATCCGGACGACGTGCACACCCCGGGGATCTACGTGCAGCACCTGGTGCGTACCGAGATCGCGGAGAAGGACATCGAGCAGAGGACGGTGCGGGCCCGTGTGGACGCGTGACGAGATGGCGGCCATCGCCGCCGCCGAGCTGACCGACGGCCAATACGTCAACCTGGGCATCGGCATCCCCACGCTTGTCGCCAACAACCTTCCACCGGGGGTACGGGTGACGCTCCAGAGCGAGAACGGCATCCTCGGCATGGGTCCGTTCCCGTTCGACGGCGAGGAGGACCCCGACCTGATCAACGCGGGCAAGCAGACCGTGACGCTGCTGCCCGGCGCCTCGGTCTTCGACTCGGCGCAGTCGTTCGGCATGATCCGGGGCGGTCACGTGCAGACCGCGATCCTCGGCGCGCTGCAGGTCGCGGCGAACGGCGACCTGGCGAACTGGACCATCCCCGGCAAGCTGGTCAAAGGCATGGGCGGCGCGATGGATCTGGTCGCCGGCACGCCGCGGGTGATCGTGGTGACCGAGCACGTCGCCAGGGACGGCTCGCCGAAGATCGTCGAGCGGTGCACGCTGCCGCTGACCGGGGCGGGCGTGGTGGACCGGATCGTCTCGGACCGGGCCGTCTTCGACGTGACCGGGGACGGGTTGGTCCTGCGCCGGCTGGCGGACGGTCAGACGGTCGAGGGAGTCCGGGAGGTCACCGGCGCGCCGTTCGTGATCGGGTAGGGTCGAATCGATTCGACACCCGACCGGGAAGGCCACCGATGCGGTTCTCCATCCGGGACATTCCGTTCAGCTGCCGGGGCTCCTGGTTCGGCATCTCGCCGGTGATCGCCGAGAACACGGTCGCCGACGACCTGCATCTCGTGTCGCACCAGACCGGCATGCACCCGGTCCTGCGGTTCACCCCGTCCGAGCCGGCCGCGGTGACCGCCACCCCGGCGCTGCTGAGCTGGGACGCCGGCGCCGGCCGGATCGAGCTGGCCTACACGACGCCGGACACGGTCCGGATCCGCGGCGACGGGCTGGGCCTGCGGATCGCGGCGGCGGCCGGGACGCTCACCCCGTTCAGCGGCACGTACCTGTACCGGGACCCGGCCGGCGGCTCCGCGGTCTTCACCTCCTACGAGACGGGTCGCCGGTACCGGGTCACGGTGCTGTCCGGGTCGGCGAGCGTCAGCGGCGACGAGGCGCTCGGTGCCGCCGAGCGTGCCGTGACGCTGCCGGCCGGCTCGTGGGAGGTCGCGATCGAGGAGTACGGGACGGGCCGGCCACCGTACGAGGCCGCCGCGACGCCGGATTTCGCCGCGTTCGCCGACGCGGTGGCGCCCTGGCGCAGCGAGCACACCCCGGCTGCCGGACTCGCCGCCTACGTCCTCTGGTCGGCCACCGTGGCCCCGGCCGGCTTCGTCACCCGTCCCGCGGTGCTGATGAGCAAGCACTGGATGGACAAGGTGTGGAGCTGGGACCACTGCTTCACCGCGATGGCGCTCGCCGCCGGTGAGCCGGACCTGGCCCGGGATCAGTTCCAGCTGCCGTTCGACCACCAGGACGCGTCCGGGGCGCTGCCGGACTCGATCACCCACTCGGAGGTCCTCTACAACTTCGTGAAGCCGCCGATCCACGGCTGGGCCCTGCGGCGGATGATGCCGGCCGACCCCGCCGAGCGGGCGAGCGCCTATCAGCGGCTCGTGCGGTGGACGCGGTTCTGGCTCGACGCGCGCCGGGCGCCCGGCGAGGTCCTGCCGCACTACACGCACGGCAACGACAGCGGCTGGGACAACGCCACCACCTTCGACGGCGGCCGGGTGATCCAGAGCGCGGACCTCGCCGCCTTCCTGGTCCTGCAACTGCGCTGCCTCGCCGGGATGAGCGCCGGCGACGAGGCGCAGGAGTGGGAACGGATCGCCGCCGAGGTCCGCGACGCGATGATCCGGGACCTCTGGACGGGCGACCGGTTCGAGGCCCGCGACCCGCGTACGGGGGAGCGCCGGCGCAGTTCCAGCCTTCTCGACCTGATGCCGATCGTCCTCGGTGAGGAGCTGCCGGAGCCGATCGCCGCACGTCTCGCCGAGCAGATCGAGACCCATCTGACCGGGTACGGCCTGGCGACCGAGCCCCTCGATTCACCGCACCACGCGGCCGACGGCTACTGGCGCGGCCCGATCTGGGCGCCGTCGACGGTGCTGATCGAGGACGGGCTGCGCCGGGCCGGTTTCACCGCTCTGGCCGACGAGGTGAGCCGGCGGTTCCGGGCGCTGTGCGAGAAGTCCGGGTTCGCGGAGAACTTCGACGCGCGTACGGGGGAGGGGCTGCGGGACCGCGCCTACACGTGGACGGCCGCCGCCTATCTCGTCCTGGCGAGCGACTACGAGACGCGGCGCGGGGCCGGGCCGGTGCTGGACCGCAACGAGATCGGCGGGCGGTAGAGGCGGTGCCCCGGCGGTGCAGCCGGCCTGGCGATCCGCTCCCGCAGCAGCGCCACGGCCTGCGTGCCCATCTCCTCGACCGGCACGCCGGCGGAGGTGAGCGGCGGGCGGAAGTCCTCCGCCGGCTGCCGGGCCGCGACGCCGGTGACCGAGAAGTCCCGTGGCACGACCAGGCCGGCCGCGTCGAGGGCGCGCCGCATGCCGGGCAGCGCCGCCTCGTTGACGGTGACGATCGCGGTGACCTCCGGGGCGCCGGCGAGCAGCTGCTCCACGCAGGCCTCGCCGGCCGCCGGGTCGTCGCCGCAGCACACGTCGACGCCGGTCAGCCCGCGCCCGGCGATCGCGGCGGTGAACCCGGCCAGCGCGCGGCGGGCCGGGCCGTAACCGGCCGCGACCCGTTCGGCGGACCGGTTGACCAGCGCGACGTGCCGGTGGCCGAGGTCGGCGAGGTGGTCGACGCAGCGGGCGACGAGATTCTCGTAGTCGGCGTCGACCCAGGCCGTGCCGTCCGGCTGCGCGGTACGGCCGATCGTGACGAACGGCAGGTCGCTCCGCTGCAGGCGGGTCACCCGGTCGTCGTCGAGGCGGACCTCCATGAGGATTACGCCGTCGACACGGCGGCCGTCGACGACACGGGTGAACGACCGCTCGTGGTCACCGCCGGAGGGCGACAGCAGCACGTCGAGGTCGGCGCGGGCGGCGGCCTCCACGACGGCGGCGACGAAGTCCAGCTGCATGCCGGTGAGCCGGTCGCCGGCCGGCGGGATGACCAGGCCCAGGGTGTGGGTGCGGCCCTCACGCAGGGCACGGGCGCTGGCGTTCGGCCGGTAGCCGGTCTCGTCGATGACGGCCTGGATACGCCGGCGGGTCTCCTCGGCGACCGGGCGGTTGCCGCTGAGCACGTAGGACACGGTGCTGCGGGAGACGCCCGCCCGCCGGGCGATCTCGCCGATGGTGCTCATGCCGCCCCGCCCGCCGAATCGATTCCGGCAGCGTAGCAATTGCCGCTCAGCCGGCTGCTGGCGACGGTGCCGGGGTGAAGAGGTTGACCAGGGTCCCGTCGGGGTCCCGGAAGAGCAGGGACCGGTTGCCCCACGGCATCGTCGTGGGTTTCTGGACCGGCTCGCCGATCAGCTCGGCGAGCCGGGCGAACTCGGCATCCACGTCGTCGACGCGGAACTCGACGATGGCGGTACGGTTCGCGGCGGGCTCGGCGGAGCCCGCACCGAACAAGCGCACGGTGGCGGTGCTGCCGATCGCCAGCGTGGCGCCCGGCAGGGCGAGCTCGGCGAAATCCGGGGTGTGCCGGCGGGCGGTCCGGCCGGTGACCTGCTCGTAGAAGCCGGTGAGGTTCTCGACCTGGTCGGTGATGATGCGGACCGATGCGAAGTGCACGGTGGTTCTCCTTCGGTGGTGGGGCGATCGAGGAGAACCGTAGAAGTGATACCGGGCAGAATCCGCCCGGTATCACGGCGGCTGAGGTATGACGCGTGACACGTCCCCCGATCGGGTGACAAGCCGCCGGTGCCGATCATCCGAGGTCGCGTCATCGGAGGGGCGATGACGTGCGCCATCGTTGAACGATCGGACAAATCAGAAGGAATCAATGCAACTTGCAACTCTATGCAACCGACTGATTACGGTAAGACACTGTCCCGCAGCGGCGAGCAGGAGGGCGATCATGAACCGTGGTGAGCGACAACTGCAGGACAGACTCGGCACCCGCGAGCGCGCCGACGCCTTCGCGGAACGGCAGACCCTGGACCACCTCAACGACGCGATGTGCCGCTTCATCGGCCGGCAGGAGATGATGTTCGTCGCCACGGCCGACTCCGGCGGCGAGTGCGACAGCACGTTCCGGGCCGGGCCGCCCGGGTTCGTCCGGGTGCTCGACGCCGAGCACGTGAGCTGGCCGGAGTACCGGGGGAACGGCGTGATGGCGAGCCTCGGCAACATCACCGAGAACGGTCACGTCGGGCTGCTCTTCCTCGATTTCCGCGACACGGTGGGGCTGCACCTCAACGGCACCGCCGAGATCGTCGAGGACCCGGACGAGCAGCAGGACACGCCACCCGGGCGGCGGGCCCGGCTGTGGGTGGTGGCCCGGGTGCGGGAGGCCTACATCCACTGTGCGAAACACGTCCCGCACCTGGAGAAGGTCACCGAGCGGCGTGGCCGGCCCGCCGGGAGCGACTACTTCACCGGAACGCCGAGCGGGCGGTCGGTGCGAGGCGCAGCCGCTCGGTCCTGACCACGCCGGACCCGGCGGGCGCCTCGGCGTCGACGTCGGAACGGCTGAACCAGACGAGCGCGTGCTCGCCCTCGCGGACCGGCAGGCGGGGGAAGTTGTTCTCCGCGTACTCGGTGGTGAAGACCGCCACCGCGCCGGGAAGCGCGCCGGCGACCGTGTCGTCGAACGGCCGATCCCGGTACCAGATGGTGGCCTGCAAGGAGGAAGCCGGCGAGCGGGAACCGCGGGCCGACAGGGGTGGGGGCACGAGAGCGCGGAGCAGCAGCACGTCGTCGGAGTCGAGCATCGTGGCGTTCGCCGCCGGCCCGTGCTGCTGCCACACCGGACCGCCGTAGAACTCCGGCAGCGCCCGGCCGCGCGCCGCCATGTCGGGGAAGCCGCGCAGCCAGACGAACATGTCCGGCCGGTCGAGGTCGCGGAACTGGCCGAGCACGGCCATCCCGAGCTCCTCCTGCGACTCCACGAAAGCGGTGTCGAACAGGTCGATCAGCTCGTCCCGGCGGCCCGGACGCATCGTGTACTGCCGCAACTCCACGATCACTCGAGAATCCTCCCCGCTGTCCGGCGCCGTCGCAACGATGTCTATGGCATCGGGGGAGTCGCCGCAACCCCGCCGGGGTAAGCGGTGGCCATGGCTGATCGGATTGTGGACCCCTGGGGTGATCGGACACCGTTCGGAGCGGGCGAGAGCTGGCCGGTGCGGGTGGACCAGCATCTCGCCGCCGGGCTCTCCCCGGCCGACGTCGACAGATGGGTGCAGTCCGCGTCGATCCTCCATTCCAACGGCGACGCCATGGACATCGCGGTCAAAGATCAAAAGATCGCCGGGGTACGGGGGAGAGCCGCCGACCGGGTGAACCGGGGCCGGCTCGATCCGAAGGACCTCTACGGCTGGCAGGCCAACAACAGTCCGGACCGGCTCACCCGGCCGCTGATCCGCCGCGACGGCCGTCTCGTGGAGACCGACTGGGACACCGCGATGGGCCGGATCGTGGAAAGGTCCCGGCAGCTGCTCGACGGTCCCGGCGGGTGGGGCCACTTCGGCTTCTACACCAGCGGGCAGCTGTTCCTGGAGGAGTACTACACGCTCGGCGTGCTCGGCAAGGCCGGCATCGGCACGCCGCACATGGACGGCAACACGCGGCTCTGCACGGCGACCGCGGCGGCTGCGCTCAAGGCCAGCTTCGGCACCGACGGACAGCCCGGATCGTACGCCGATGTGGATTTCTGTGATGCGATAGCGCTGTGGGGGCACAACGTCGCGGAGACGCAGACCGTCCTCTGGATGCGGATGCTCGACCGCCGGCGCGGCCCCAACCCGCCCGCGATGCTGGCCGTCGACCCGCGCGACACGCCGGTGGCGCGCGAGGCCGACGTGCACCTGAGGGTGCGCCCGGGGACGAACCTCGCGCTGGTCAACGGCCTGCTGCGGGAGATCGTCCAGCGCGGGTGGCACGACGACCGGTACATCGGCGAGCACACCATCGGGTTCGACGAACTCAGCCGGACGGTCGAGCCGTACACGCCGGAGCGGGTCGCCGAGATCTGTGACGTGCCGGCCGCCGACGTGGAACGGGCCGCCGAACTGCTCGGCACGGCACAGCGGCTGCTCTCCACCGTGCTGCAGGGCTTCTACCAGTCGAACCAGGCCACCGCGGCGTCCTGCGCGGTGAACAACCTGCACCTGATCCGCGGCATGCTGGGCCGGCCCGGCGCCGGAGTGCTGCAGATGAACGGGCAGCCGACCGCGCAGAACACCCGCGAGACCGGCGCCGACGGCGACCTGCCCGGCCTGCGCAACTGGGACAACCCCGCGCACATCGAGGAGCTGGCCGCACTCTGGAACGTCGACCCCATGACGATCCCGCACTGGTCCCCGCCGACCCACGCCATGCAGATCTGGCGGTACGCGGAACAGGGCTCGATCAAACTGCTCTGGATCTCGGCCACCAATCCGGCCGTCTCACTGCCCGACCTGGCCCGTATCCGGCGGATCCTGGCTCAGGAGGGGCTGTTCGTCGTCGTACAGGATCTGTTCCTGACCGAGACCGCCGAGCTCGCCGACGTGGTGCTGCCCGCCGCGACCTGGGGCGAGAAGACCGGGACGTTCACCAACGCCGACCGGACCGTGCACCTGTCCGAGAAAGCCGTCGACCCGCCCGGTGAGGCCCGCTCCGACCTGGACATCTTCCTGGATTACGCGCGGCGGATGGACTTCCGGGACACCGACGGGGAGCCGCTGATCGGCTGGACCGGGCCGGAGGAGGCGTTCGAGGCGTGGAAGGCCTGCTCGGCCGGGCGGCCCTGCGATTACACCGGCCTCTCCTACGCGCGGCTGCGCGGGGGGAGCGGCATCCCGTGGCCGTGCACCGCCGAGGCGCCCGACGGCACGGAACGGCTCTACTCCGGCGGCCGGTTCAACACCGACCCGGACTACTGCGAGACCTACGGCCAGGACCTGACGACCGGCGCGGAGTTCACCGCCGCGCAGTACCGCGCCAAGGAACCGGGCGGCCGGGCCTTCCTGCACGCCGCCTCCTACGCTCCGTCGCCCGAGGTGCCGAGCGACGAGTACCCGCTGGTGCTGACCACCGGGCGGACCGTCTCCCAGTTCCACACCCGGACCAAGACCAGCCGGGCGCCGGAGCTCGACGCGGCCGCGCCCGAGGTGTGGGTGGAGCTGCATCCGGACGACGCGGCACGGTACGGGATCAGCGACGGTGACCTGGTCGGTCTGTCGTCGCCGCGCGGCGCGATCCAGGCGCCGGCCCGGATCGGCGGCATCCGGCCCGGCACGGTCTTCGTGCCGTTCCACTACGGCTACTTCGACGTCCCGCCGTCCGAGCGGGTGCCCCGCGCGGCGAACGAGCTGACCGTCACCGCCTGGGACCCGGTGTCGAAGCAGCCGATCTTCAAGGTCGCCGCGGTCCGGATCGCTCGCCTGTCGGGAGGCAACTGAGATGCATCTCGCTCACTATCTCGGGCTGCTGCACCGGGCCCAGATCACGCTCGCCGACGCGTTCCGGCAGGTCGGCGCGGCCCATCGGGACGAACCCGACGTGGCGCATCTGTGCGAGCAGCAGGCCCGGGTCTGCGACGGGCACGCCGGGCGGCTGGAACCCTTCGTCCGGCGGTACGCCGAGGAGGCGCCCGAGGAGCCGGACCGGCTGCACTCCGAGTTGTTCCGCGGCACCCGTACCGGGGGCATCGGTCTGCTGCGTGACCTGCAGGATCTGTACCTGATGGCGAACGAGTGCGACATCTGCTGGACGATGGTCGGGCAGGCGGCGCAGGGCGTGCGGGACCGGGACCTGTTCGCGGTGGTGCAGGGGTGCGAGGGGGAGACGACGATCCAGTTGCAGTGGCTGCGCGGCCGGATGAAACAGGCCGCGCCACAGGCGCTGATCGTCGCCGATTGACAGGTAGGGCTGGCCGTACCTTATTGACGGGGGTCAGCGGCAGTTCGCTGCCGGCGCCCGGCTGATTGACTCGGCACATGCCTTTCCACAACAGACTCGGTGCCCTCTGCTGGACCCTCGCGGCGCCCCTCTTCCTCATCGCCAATGTCGTCGTCGGGCTCCGCTGGACGGATCCCGCGTTCAGCTGGGCCACCAACAACGTCAGCGACCTCGGCAACGTCAGCTGTGGTGTCTGGGACACCACCCGGCCCCGGTACGTCTGTTCGCCGTGGCACGACGCGATGAACGTCGCCTTCGTGCTGACCGGGGTCCTGCTCGTCGCCGGGTTCGCGCTGACCTGGCGGCACACCGGTGGCGGGAAGGCCGGGAGCTGGGGGAAGGCGCTCATGCTGCTCGGCGGGGCCGGGCTGGGCCTGGCCGGCGCCTTCCCGGCCGACGTCGACGAGAACCTGCACCTCCTCGCGGCCCTGCTGGTGATCGTGATCGGCAACATCGGGCTGCTGGTGGCCGGGTTCGCCCGGACCGGCACACCGCTGGCCCGGCTGCGGTGGGTCACGCTCGGCCTCGGTGTGCTCGGCACCGCCGGCAGCGTTCTGTTCTTCGCCCAGCAGGGCGCGGGGATCGGTGTCGGCGGCATGGAACGGGTCGCCGTCTTCCCCCTGTCGGCCTGGGCCTGCTACGCCGGAATCCACCTGCTGACCGGCGTGTACCGCAGTCGCGGTAGCCGGAAGAGCCTGCGCCTGGACGGCGGCGTGGGCGGGGCGGGCGCGGCACCATCGGAATCCGGAAGGCGCTGATTCCCGAGCCGGTCGCCGACCACCTCGTGGTTATCGGCCGGGGCCGGCTGCTCGCCGACACCAGCGTGGAGAGCCTGGTCGCGCAGGCGGCCGGCGGTGGCGTGCGGGTGGGAAGCCCGGCCGCCGGGCTGCTGGCGACGCTGCTCGCCGGGCCGGACGTGACGGTCACCGCGGCCGGCGCCGAGCAGCTGGTCGTCTCCGGCCTCACCGCCCGGCAGATCAGCCTGATCGCGGCGGAGCACGGCATCCCGCTGTTCGAGCTCACCGCGCAGACCGTCTCCCTCGAGGAGGCGTTCATGGACCTGACCCGTGAGTCCGTCGAATACACCAGCCACCTGGAGCTCGCCCGATGACGACCACCACGATCGACCCCGTTCGGGTCCGTCCCGCCTACCGGCTGCGCTTCGGCGGGGTTCTCGCGGGGGAGTGGACGAAATTCGCCTCGCTGCGCTCGACCTGGGTCACCACCGGCGTGTCCGCGGTGCTACTGGTCGCGCTCGGCCTGCTCGCGGCCGCGGTCTCGGTCGAGGGGATGGACGCGGTGAGCGTCGCGCTGGCCGGCAGCACGCTGGCGTCACTCGCCGTCGGGGTGCTGGGCGCTCTGATCGGCGCGACTGAGTACACGACGGGCATGGTCCGGGCCACGTTCGTCGCGGTTCCCGGCCGCACGCCGGTGCTCTGGGCCAAGGCGCTTGTCGCGGGCGGGGTGTCGTTCGCCGTGATGACCGCCGGCGCGCTGCTGGCCTTCATGCTCGGCGCGCCGATGCTGGACAGCGGCGTGACGGCGCTGGGGCTCGGCGACGAGGGCGTGCTCCGGGCGCTGGTCGGGGCGGGCGCCTACCTGGGCCTGGTCGCGGTGCTCGGGGTCGCGCTCGGCATGCTGCTGCGGTCGAGTGCCGCCAGCATCGCGGTGCTGGCCGGTGCCCTGCTCATCCTGCCGGGCGTGTTCATGCTGCTGCCGGGTTCGCTGGCCGAGACGCTCTCGCCGTACCTTCCGAGCAACGCCGGCAGTGCGATCATGTCGCTGCAGACGGCGGACGGGTCGCTCGGGCCGTGGGCGGGGCTGGCGGTCTTCGCGGGTTACGTCGTGGTCGCTCTGGGCGCCGCCGCGTACCGCTTGAAGAAGGCCGACGCCTGACGCTTTCCGGTCGCTGACGCCCTCCGGTGGCTGACGCCCTTCGGTCGCTTGACCTGCCCGGTTTCCTGCGCCGTCTTGACGCCCTCGCCGGTCGGCGCCGCCTGACGATCTCGTCAGGCGGCGCCGTGGCGTTTCAGGCCGCGGTGCAGGTCGCGCCGTTCAGGGTGAACGACGTGGGCGCCGGGTTGGCGCCGGTGTGGGTGCCGTTGAAGCCGAAGCTCACCGTGCCACCGGCCGGGAGCGCACCGTTGTAGGACGCGTTCGTGGCGGTGACCTGCGTGCCCGACTGGGTGACGGTCGCCGACCAGCCCTGGGTGACCTTCTGGCCGGCGGGATAGGCGAAGCCGAGCGTCCACCCGTTCAGCGAGGCGGGGCCGTTGGTGATCGTCACGGTGGCGGTGAAGCCGGTGCTCCAGCTGTTCGCGGTGTAGCCGACCCGGCAGCCGGTGGCCGGCGAGACCGGCACCGACGGCGAGACCGAGACCGACGGTGACACCGACACCGACGGAGAGACCGACACCGAGGCTGACGGCGACACCGAGGCCGACGGGGACACCGACGGCGAGACTGAGACCGAGGCCGAGGGGGACGGTGTTGTGCCGACGGGGACCGCGCCCCACACCAGCGCTGATCCGTCCCAGAGCGGCACGCCGGTGTTCGGGCCGGCCGCAGCCTGGTATGACGGGTCGTTCGCCGGGTTCCACACCCCGCCCTCACCCACTCCGATCTTGAGCTGGACCTCCATCCGGTGTGCCGACTGGCCGGCCGGGGCGATCGTGTAGCCGGTGCAGTCCACCTCGACGTACCAGACGTTGCCGGAGTGCTGCCGGGCCGTGGCCGGGCCCGGGCAACCCTGCGTATACGGCGAGCCGACCTGCAACGGCGTCTCGTCGTCGCGGGTGAAGTAGTACCGGAATCGGCCCGCGGTCAGGGCCCGCGCCGGGAACGCCGACTTGTTGTAGACGACCACCTTCACGCCGGTCGAGCGGGTCTCGTTCTGCATGACCGTGGTCTCGACCGACATCTCCGGGATGTCCGGGGTCTCCGCGACCGGGAACCCGCTCAGCGGCGCCCCGCCGAACTCGCCGTAGAGCCGCGCGACAGCCGACGTGAACCCGGCGTTGTAGTCCGTGGCGACCTCGTTCATCACGTAGTCGCCGCGGCTGTCGGTGTACGCGTCGTCCGGCGACGACGGGCCACCCACCAGCGCGCCGTAGAGCACGTGCCGCGTCTCGACCGGCACCTGCTGGCTGTCCCACCAGGAGCCGTGGGCCGTACGGTGATGGGGGTTCTTGGGGGAATCGGCGCCGAACCCGATCACATAGCTGGAGTTCCGCGGGTTGTCGCCGAGCGCATAGTTGATCTGGCGGACCGCGAAGTCGTGATAGCGCTGCTTGCGGGTGGCGTCGCTGAGATGGTCGCTGTGAACGAGCGCGACGAATGCGGTGTTCGCCGCATAGCGCAGCGCGCCCCACGAGTCGACGACCACCATGCCACCCGGCGAGGTGCGCACCTTTTCGCCGTTCACGCCGACGGTGAACCAGTCGAGCCATCGATTCGCGTCATCGAGGTATTTCTGTTTTCCGGTCAGCTGGGAGAGCAGCACATAGTTGCCGTACTGCTTGTTGTCCCAGCTGATCGTCCATTTGTACATCTTGGTGCTGGTCTGGTTCTCGTTGCCCTGTGCGTCGTATCCGGCCTCGGCCTTCGCCAGGTAGGACGTGTCGCCGGTGGCCCGGTGCAGCCAGATCGCGCCCCAGACCAGCTCGTCGGCGTAACCGCTCCAGGACCGGTAGAACGACGTCGCGTCGGTGATGCACTCGTGATAGCTCTTGCGCACCCGGTCGGCGAAGGAATAGAGCTGCTTCGCGTGCGAGAGCAGGGTGTCCGCATAGGCCGCGTCGGTGGTGCGGAAAACCAGCGAGCTCGCTGCCATCGCGGCCGCCGTCTCCGCCGCCAGCTCACTGCCACCACAGCTCGCATCGATTTTGTACGCGGGACGCGCCATCGGCATGACTTCGGCGGGTCCCCACCATTTGTGGTCGTCGTCGCCCTTGCCGACCTGGCCGTAGAGGACGTCCGCGGACGGGTGCGCCTTGATGAAATAGTCGTTCGGGACGCGCAGATTGTTGAGCAGGTGGGTGAGCTGACCGGAGCTCGCGTAGGCGTCCCGGTTCTCCACGGCGCCCCAGGCCAGCATCGTGGTGGTGAACGCCATCGGCAGCCCGAACTTGACGTGGTCGCCGGCGTCGTACCAGCCGCCGGTCAGGTCGAGTCCCTTGTCGGCGCCGTCGGTCATCGCCGAGTCGCCGCGCCAGGAGACCCGGTTCCAGGCGGGTTTCTTGCCGGAGACCTGGGCCTCGTAGAAGAGCAGTGATTTCTGGAGCACTTCGCCGTACCGGTACGGCGCTGCGGCCGCGTCCGAGGGCGATGCCACCCCGACCAGCCCGGCGCCGAGCACGGCAGCGGCGAGGGCAGTGACGAGCTTCTTGATCATGCCGGTCCCACCTCGATAGAGAGTGACCGTCATCGTTACATGGGAGCGCTCCCATTACAATCCTGTCAACGCGGGTTCGCGGCGGACCCCTCGGTGATCAGCAGGAGGACCGTGGTGTCCGGGCGCAGCAGCGGTGACTGCGCCCGGTGCAGGGCACGCAGCGCGGCCAGTGACGCCGCCCCGCACGGACCCGCGTCGACCCCGGCCGCGGTCAGCGCGCGCGCGGCGGCAGCGGCCTCCTCGTCGCCGACCAGGACGCACGCGTCCAGTCCCCGGTGGATGAGAGGCCAGGCCAGCGACGACACGGTCCCGCAGTTCAGCCCGGCCATGCTGGTGAGGCCGGTCGCCACGGTGACCGGACGGCCGGCGCCCACACTGGCGGCGGTGCCGGCCGCGGAGTCCGGCTCCACGCTGACGATCGTGGTCTCCGGTCCGGAACCGCTGCGGTAGTGCGCCAGCGCCGCCTGCAGCAGCGACCCGACGCCGGTCGGCACGACGACCAGACCGGGACTGCCGCCGAGCTGCCCGTCCACCTCGCGGAACAGGGTGGCGTACCCGGCGGCGATCCAGGCGGGCACGTCCTCGTAGCCCTCCCAGGCGGTGTCCTGGACGAGCAGGCCGTGCTCGGCGCGGGACGCCGTCGTGACGGCGTCGTCGTAGTCGCCGGGCACGTGGACGACGGTGGCGCCCTCGTCCCGGATCGCCTGGACGGCGTCCGGGTGCACCCCGTCCGGCACGTAGATCTCGGCACGGTGGCCGAACTGCTTCGCGAAGTGGGCGACCGCGCGGCCGTGGTTGCCGTCGGTGGCGGTGATCAGCGTGACCGGTCCGTCCGGCGTGCGGTCGCGGAGGGCTCGATGGATGGCCCAGGACGCGCCGAGGGCCTTGAACGCGGGGAGGCCCAGCCGGCTCGACTCGTCCTTGGCGACGACCCGGCCCGTACCGGATGGATGTGCCGGATCAGGCAGGTCCACCAGTCGCGTCGGGGCATATCCGGGCAGGCCGCGGTGGAAGGCGAGCGCCTCCGGGGGAGGGGAGGCACAGGTCCAGGCCGGGTCGCGGTTCGGATTGACGACGATGGTCACGGGGTCTCCAACACGGTGCGTACCAGGTTCACGTAGTAGCCGACGCCGGTGTCCAGGGCGTCGTCGTCGAAGTCGTAGTCGGGGCTGTGCAGCGAGGCGCCGCCGCCGTTGCCGATCAGCGCGAAGCACCCGGGCACCACCCGCAGGAACGCGCCGAAGTCCTCACTGGCGGTCCACGGCGTGACATCGCCGTCGACGTTCTCGTCACCGACGGTCAGCCGGGCCGCGGTCAGCGCGGCGGCGACCGCGGAGGGATCGTTCACCGTCGCCTCGAACTCGTGGGTGTAGGTCACCTCGCACCTCGCCCCGTGCGCCGCGCCGATGCCGGCGGCCACCTCGCGGATCCGCCGCTCCAGCAGCTCGCGGACCTCGGGTGTGAAGCTGCGGGTGTCGCCGCGCAGCACCACCCGGCCGGGGATCGCGTTGCGCGCCCCGTCGGTGGTGATCTCGGTGAGCGAGAGGACCGCGGGCTCGGCGGGGTCGATCGTGCGCGCCACCACGGTCTGCAGCGCGAGCACGATCTCGGCGGCGATCGGGATCGGGTCGATCACCATCTGCGGGCGGGCGGCGTGCCCGCCCCGGCCGATCACCCGGATCTCGAAGTTGTCCTCGGCGGCCATCAGCGGGCCGGGCCGGGTGGCGATCCGGCCGAGGGCCTGGCCGGGCATGGTGTGCAGGCCGAAGATCGCGTCCATCGGGAACCGCTGGAACAGCCCGTCCGCGATCATCGCCGCCGCGCCGAGCCCGTGCTCCTCGGCGGGCTGGAAGACGAAGTGCACGGTTCCCGCGAAGCCGCCCTCGGCGGCCAGCCGTCGCGCGGCGCCGAGGACCATCGCCATGTGACCGTCGTGGCCGCAGGCGTGCATGACGCCGTCGTTCTCCGATCGGTACGGCCGTTCCCCGCGCTCGGTCAGCGGCAACCCGTCCATGTCGGCCCGCAGCCCGATCGCCCCGCCGGTCCCGCGGCGCAGCGTGCCGACCAGTCCGGTGCCGCCGACCCCGCGGGTGACCTCCACGCCGATCTCGCGCAGCGCCGCGGCCAGGTAATCGCCGGTCCGGTGCTCGCGCAGTCCCAGCTCGGGGATCCGGTGCAGATCGTGCCGCCAGCGGCGCACCGACGCGCTCACGCCATCACCTCGTCGAGCGCGAGGTCGTCCCACAGGTGGTCCCGGTTGATCCGCACGATTGTCATTCCGCACCTCCGTCATCACCCTCATGGTGGTGCGACGTGTGTGTCCAGCGAATGTTTTCGAGCGGTATCGTTCGGCTGGACCGAACGATAGCCGGAGGCGTGATGCTGGACCTGCACCGGTTGCGCCTGCTGCGGGAGCTGGCGCATCGCGGCACGCTCACCGCGGTGGCGCAGGCGCTCTCCTACAGCCCGTCCACGGTCTCCCAGCAACTGTCCCAGCTCGAGGCCGAGGCCGGCGCCGTGCTGCTGGAACACGTCGGGCGGCGGGTCCGGCTCACCCCGCAGGCGCACATCCTGGTCGCCTGCGCCGAGCAGGTCCTGGAGCAGCTGGAGCAGGCGCAGGCCGACGTCGCCGCCCTCGCCGCCGAGGTGGCCGGCGTGGTCCGGGTCGCCGCCTTCCAGACCGCGGCGCTCACGCTGCTCCCGGCCGCGATCACCACGCTGGCCGGCCGTCACCCCCGGCTGCGGGTCCACCTCATCCAGGCCGAGCCGGAGCAGGCGCTGCCGGCCCTGCTCGCCCGCGAGTTCGACCTGGTCATCGCCGAGGAGTACCCGGAGCAGCCGCAGCCCCGCGCGGCCCACGCGGAGAGCGAGGAGCTGCTCGCCGACCCGATCCGGCTGGTCCACCCCCGCGCGGTGCACACACCCCGGAACCGGAGCGCCCTCACGCTGCTCGCGGGCCATCCGTGGGTGATGGAACCGGTCGGCTCGGCCTCGCGGGCATGGGCGGCGGCCGTCTGCCGCACGGCGGGCTTCGAACCGGAGGTACGGTACGAGACCAGTGACCTGATCCTGCAACGGCGCCTGGTCGAGGCCGGTCACGCGGCCGCCTTCCTGCCCGACCTGATCTGGAACGGGCGGCGTCCGACCGTACCCACGAGGCCCCTGCCCACGACGCAGGCCCGCCGGCGCGTCGTCACCACCGTGCGCCGCGGTCACGCCGGCCACCCGATCATCGTGGCGCTGCGGGCCGCGCTGGCCGAGGCGGCGTGAACCCCTACGGCGTGCGGGTGCCGCCGGAGGAGGTGAGCAGGGCGTCCGCCACCAGGGCGGCGTCGGCGTCGGCCGGGGCGGACGGGTACTCCGGGAGCAGGTCGTCCCAGACCGGCAGCCAGGAGCCCCAGAGCTGGGCCTGGCCCTCGGGACGGGCGAAGAACCACAGGTGCAGGTGGGCCGCGCCGTCGCCGAAGCGGTACATGTGGGCGCGGGCGATGTGCGGCAACTCCTGCATGTGCCGGACGATGCGGGCGCCCAGCAGGCCCATCTCGGCGGCCATCTCGTCGGGCAGGTCGGCCAGGTCGTGGTGGTCGCGGGGGTAGAGCATCAGGACCAGCGGCACCCCGGCACCGGGGATCCGGGCCAGCCGCCAGCGCTCGTTGAACCAGATGCCCTCGTCCCGGTCCCCGCAGATGCGGCACTCGGCGGGGTCCTCGCCGTGCCGCGGGGTTTCGGGCAGCACCGGCGGGCGGAACGGGACGACGCGGAGCCCGTCCTGTTCGAACGGGCTGATCTCCCAGCCCGTCATGCGGGACAGCGGTAGCCGGTGCTCGCCGTCGGTGGCGGCGAGCGCGTGCTGGTGGAACTCGTCCGGTGTCAATGCCATGATCGCAGACTAGTCAGCGTGATCCACGGTCATAACTGCTGCTCCAGCTGCTCCAGACCGGTCCTGATCAGCCTGCCGTAGTCGTCGTCGGCCAGCGCGCCGAGACCCGCCCGCGCCAGCTCGACGTGCTCGCGGGCGCGGGCCCGGTCGCCCAGTTTGAGATGGCAGCCGGCCAGGTTGAGGTGCAGCGACGGGTAGAGCGCGGCGACCGGCATCGGCACGCCGGCCTCCGCCAGCCGGTCGTCGGTGAGCGCGCCGGTCGCGGTCAGTGCCCGCTGATCCCAGAGCAATTCCTGGTACGGGTCGGCCTGCACGTCGGCCATCGCATGGGCGAGCACGCTGACGTGCAGCGGATCGCCCCGTTCGCCGCCGATCTCGGTCCAGATCGCGGTGAACAGGTCGCGGGCGGCGTCGGGCCGGCCCTGACGGTGGTGCAGATCCAGGCCGTGGGCGATGCGGTCCATCGTGGAATCGGCGGCCATGGGAGTCACGGTATCCGCCGCGAGGGGGAAGGCGGGTGTCCATCGGTGGCCGGCTTTGCGATCATGCTGCGGTGCGGGTTGTGTTGCTGGGTCCGGTCGCGGTGTCGTCGGACGACGGGGAGCCGGTCGGCATCCCGGGTGCCCGGCTGCGGATGCTGCTGGCCAGGCTCGCCCTGGACGCGGGCCGGCCGGTGCACGCCGACACCCTGGTCGACGACCTGTGGGGCGAGCAGCCGCCGTCCGGGGCGGTCGCGGCGCTGCAGGGCCTGGTCTCCCGGCTGCGCCGGGTGCTCGGCGGGAGCGGCTCGGTCGACTTCACGGCCGGCGGGTACCGGCTGCGGGCGCGCCCGGAGGACGTCGACGCGCACCGGTTCGAGGAGCTGGCCGCCACCGGCCGCCGCGAGCTCGCGGCCGGACGCGCCGCGGAGGCCGCGTCCGCGCTGAGCGCCGCCGAGGCCCTGTGGCGGGGCACCCCGCTCGCCGACATCCTGGACGCGCCGTTCGCCCGCAACGCCGCGACCCGGCTGGACGAGCTGCACGCCGCCGCCGTGGAGGACCGCTGCGACGCGGAGCTGCGGCTCGGCCGGCACGCCGGGGTGCTGGCCGACCTCGCCGCGGCCGCCGGCGAGCGCCCGCTCAGCGAGCGGCTCGCCATGCTGCGGATGCGGGCGCTGTCGGCCGCCGGGCGGCAGTCCGACGCGCTCGCCGTCTACGAGGAGATCCGCGCCCGGCTCGGTGACGAGCTCGGCGTCGACCCGTCAGCCGACCTGCGCGAGGTCCATCTCTCACTGCTCCGCGGCGAGCTGGAACGGCCCGCCGCGCCGGCCGTCGAGGTGACGCCGAGCCGGCTGCCCGCGGACGTGACGAGCTTCGTCGGCCGCGAGGACGAGCTGAGCCGGATCGCCCGGCTGTTGAGCGCCGCCCGGCTGGTCACCATCGTCGGGCCGGGCGGTGCCGGCAAGTCCCGGCTGTCGCTGGAGGCGGCCCGGCGGGACCCGGCGTACCGGGAGGGCCGGGTGTGGTTCGTGCCGCTGGCCGCGCTCAGCGACCCGGACCAGCTCGCCGACGCCGTCCTCGGCGTGGTCGGCTCCGCGCACGGCCGGCTCTACGACAGCGGGCAGCCGGCCGAGGCGATCGACCGGCTCGCCGAGCTGCTCGACGTCGGCGACGCCCTGCTCATGCTGGACAACTGCGAGCACCTGGTGGAGGCCGCCGCGCAGCTCGCCGACGGGCTGCTCGGCCGGCTGGCGCAACTGCGGATCCTGGCCACCAGCCGGGAGCCGCTCGCGATCACCGGGGAGGCGCTGTGCCACCTCGGGCCGCTGTCGCTGCCGGCCGGGGAGCCGGACCTCGTCACCGCGGCCGAGGCGGCGGCCGTGCGGCTCTTCGTCGACCGGGCCGCCGGTGTCCGGCCGGGCTTCGCGCTGGGCGAGACCACCGTCGACGCCGTGGTGGAGATCTGCTGGCGGCTGGACGGGATGCCGCTCGCCCTGGAGCTGGCCGCGGTGAAGCTGCGCTCGATGGACGTCGAGCAGGTGGTGCGGCGCCTCGACGACCGGTTCCGGCTGCTGACCTCGGGCAGCCGGGCCGCGATGCCGCGCCAGCGGACCCTGCTCGCGATGGTCGAGTGGAGCTGGGACCTGCTCGACGAGCCGGAACGGGTCCTGGCCCGGCGGCTGTCGGTGTTCCCCGGCGGGGCGAGCCTCACCGCGCTGGAGGCGGTCTGCACCGACGCGCGGCTGCCGGTCCGGGACGTGCTCTACGTGGTGGACTCGCTGGTGGAGAAGTCCCTGGTGCAGCAGGTGGGCGGGCGCTATCGGATGCTGGAGACGGTCCGGGCGTACGGGGCGGAGCGGCTGGTGGAGTCCGGCGACGACGTGACGACCCGGTTCGCGGACTACTTTTTGGCGCTGGCGGAGGAGCAGGAGCCGCTCCTGCGTACCCGTGCGCAATTGAAGGCCTTCGCGGTTTTCGACGCGGAACTGGACAACATCACGGCGGCGCTGCGCACGGCGCTGGAAGCCCGGGACGCCGCGCGGACGTACCGGTTCGTGAAGGCCCTGTTCTGGTACTGGGCGAACCGGGGGCTGAACGGGCAGCTGGAGACGTTCCTGGGCGCGCTCTCCGAGCTGGGCGACGCGGCGCCGGCGGAGGCGCACCGGGCCGTCGAGCTGGTGCGGTCCGCGTTCCGCGCGCAGGAGGTCCACCCGGCCCGGCTGCTCTGGATCTCCCATCAGGCGTTCGCGCCGGACGCCGCCGACCTCGGCGAGGACCGGTTCCGGCAGGCGCTCACCGCGCCCGACCCGTGGGTACGGGCCAGCGCGAACTGGGCGCACAACTTCATGCTCGTCGAGCAGGGCGTCCTCGATCGTGGCGCGGCGGCCCGGGAGGAGGCGCTGCGCGGTTTCGAGGAGGCCGGCGACCGCTGGGGCCTGGTCATGAGCCTGCTCGCGATCGGCCGGGTGCCGTCGCTGCGCGGCGATTACCCCACCTCGATCGCCGCGTTCGAACGCGCGGTCGCGACCAGCGCCGAGCTCGGCACCGAGGACTACCTCTACTGGACCAGGAACCGGCTGGCACGCGAGCGGATGCGGGCCGGCGACCTGGACGGCGCGTGGCGTGACCTGCGGGCCATGCAGGACCGGGCGGAGAAACTCGGGCAGCGGCGGCGGTCGGCGGCGATCCTGTTCAGCGTGGCCGGCTGGCAGCGGCGGGCCGGTGACCTGGACGCCGCGGAACGGACCCTGGACCTGCTGGAGACCCGGGTGCACCGGCTGCCGTACCCGGAACAGATGGCCCGGGATCTGATCGCCGGGACCCGGCTGATGAACCGGCTGGCGGCCGGCGCCGCCACCGAGGCCCGGGAGTTGCTGCCGCACGGGGTGCGGCCGAGCGTCACCCGCAACCAGAGCAACGGCCTGGCCTGGGCCGCCGAGCAGCTCGGCGAGCTGCTGGCGCTGGAGGGCCGGCCGGTCGACGCGGCCATCGCGCTGGGCTGGAGCGAGGCGATCCGGGGCGCGTTCGACCACGGTGAGCCGGTCCTCACGGCACTGACCGAGGGCCTCGTCGAGGCCCTCGGTCTCCCGGAGTACCGGCGTGCCTATCAGCAGGGCGCCCGGGTTCCCCGGCCCGAGGCGCTGGACCTGCTGGTCGGGCATTTCATCGAGGGTCGCGGCGGAACACCGACGCCGACCAGAAGTAGCCCAGGACGGTGAGGACCAGGCACCAGCCGACCGCGAGCCAGCCGTTGGCGCCGATCCCGGTGCCGAGCAGCAGGCCGCGCAGCGTCTCGATGGCCGGGGTGAACGGCTGGTACTCGGCGATCGGCTGGAACCAGCCGGGCATCGAGTCGACCGGGACGAACGCGCTGGACAGCAGCGGCAGCAGGATCAGCGGCAGCGCGTTGTTGCTGGCCGCCTCGGCGTTCGGGCTGACCAGGCCCATGCCCACGGCGATCCAGGTGAGCGCCAGCGAGAAGATCGCCAGCAGCCCGAACGCGGCGAGCCACTCCAGGGCCGTGGCGTCGACCGATCGGAAGCCGATCGCCACCGCGACCGCGCCGACCAGGACCACGCTCGCCACCGACTGCAGGACGCTGCCGGCGACGTGCCCGACCAGCACCGACGGCCGGTGGATCGGCATCGTGCGGAACCGGGCGATGATGCCCTCGGTCATGTCCATGGCGACCGAGACCGCGGTGCCGACCACGGTGCTGCCGACGGTCATCAGCAGCAGCCCGGGCACCAGATAGGCCAGGTACGCGGTCCGGTCCGGCGCGCCGCCGGTGATGCCCACGCTGAACGTGTCGCCGAAGATGTAGACGAACAGCAGCAGCAACATGATCGGCGTGAGCAGCAGGTTCAATGTCAGCGAGGGATATCGCCGCGCGTGCAGGAGATTGCGGCGCAGCATGATGGACGAGTCGCGGACGGCGAGGGTGAGGGTACTCATCGGACAACCTCCACGGACTGGTCGGCGGGCTGGCCGGCGGACTGGCCGGCGGGCTTGCTGGTCAGGGCGAAGAACACGTCGTCGAGGTCGGGGGTGTGCACGGTCAGCTCGTCGGCCTCGATGCCGGCCGCGTCCAGCCGGTCCAGGACGGCCCGCAGCTGACGCTGGCTGCCGTCGCTGGCGACCTGCAGCGCCAGCGCCTCGTCGTCCCGGTGCGCGTCGGGCAGTGCCGCGCCGGCGTGGCGATAGCCTTCCGGGTCGGTGAACCGCAGCTGCACGTGACCGCCGGGAACGAGCCGTTTCAGCTGCTCGGCGGTGCCCTCCGCGACGATCTTGCCGTGGTTGAGCACGGCGATCCGGTCGGCGAGCTCGTCGGCCTCCTCCAGGTACTGGGTGGTCAGGAAGACCGTGACGCCGTCCGTGACCAGCTGCCGGATGATCTGCCACATGTTGTGCCGGCTGCGCGGGTCCAGGCCGGTGGTCGGCTCGTCCAGGAAGATGATGCGCGGGCTCCCGACCAGCGTCATCGCGATGTCGAGACGCCGTTTCATGCCCCCGGAGTAGGTGGACGCCGGCTTGCCCGCCGCGTCGGCCAGGTCGAAACGCGCCAGCAGTTCGGCGGCGATGCGCCGGCCCTCCTGCTTGGAGAGATGGTGCAGGTCCGCCATGAGCAGCATGTTCTCCTCGCCGGTGATCAGACCGTCGACGGCGGAGAACTGCCCGGTCACCCCGATCGCGGCGCGGACCGCCTGCCCGCCGGTGGACAGGTCGTGCCCGCCCACGCTGATCTCACCGCCGTCGGGCGAGATCAGCGTGGAGAGGATCTTCACGGCGGTGGTCTTGCCGGCCCCGTTCGGGCCGAGAAGAGAAAAGATCGTTCCTTCCGGTACGGCCAGATCGATGCCGTCCAGCACGACCTTGTCCCCGTATGACTTGCGCAGCTCGCTCGCTGCGATGGCCAGGTTCGTCATGAGTCGCTCCCGTTATGGCAGAGGCTGCGGAGGAGTGTCAGAGGCTGCGGGCGACGATGTCGCCGTACGCGGTGGTGGCCTTGATGGCGAGTTCGGTGGTGCCGTCGTTGCGGAGGCTGTTGGTGATCCGGCCGTAGGAGGTGCCGGCGTCGAGCGCGGCGGAGACGCCCCGGGCGGCGCCGACCGTGATCGCTCCGGCCTGGGTGGACAGCACGACCGTGCCGCCGGTCGCCTCGGTGATCCGGATGTCGCCCTTGCTGGCGCTGATCTCCGCCGACCCGGTGAGCCGGCCGACCGTGACATCACCGGCGGCGACCGTGACGCGGGCGCTGCCCGCCTCGGCGATGCCGACCGTGGCCTGCGCGGCCTCGACGGTGACGTCGGCGAGCCGTCCCTCGGTCTCGAACCGGGCGTCCGCCGCCTTCACCGTGAGCCGCGAGCCGGCCGGCAGCTGGACGATGAGCTCGATGTATCCGGCGCCGCCGAGGATCCGGTCACGGGCGGCGGTGTTCTCGACGCGCAGGACGCCGTCGTCGTACCGGATGGTGGTCTCCTCGGCGGCCTTGACGTCGCGGCTCTTGCCGGGATCCGCCGGGGCGATCTCCACGGTGGTGCCGACGCGGTCGGCGGCGACGAACCGGATGTGCCCGGCCGGGATGTCGAGGACGGCGGCGATCGGGGCGGTGGTGTCGAACGTGTGCATGTGATGTCTCCTCAGTGAGCCGCTTGGTGAGGAGAACTGTGACGGGGAGCGCTGATGCGGCTCTGACAGCGCGCTGACACGACCGCTCAGCCGGTGTCAACGGATGTCACCGGGTCCCGTCCGGCTGACAGCCGTTTGGGGCGGCGCGCGGCGGGCACACCGATGTCATGGGTTTCATGGACAAGGCGAAGGATTTCGCGGACGACCACGACAAGCAGGTCGACCAGGGCATCGAGAAGGCCGGTGACCAGGTCGACGAGCGTACCGGCCAGAAGTACTCAGGGCAGGTCGACAAGGGTGTGGACGCGGCACAGCAGCGCACCGGAGCCGGCGACACCCAGCAGTGAGGTTCTCCTACCGCCAGTGAGCTTTCATCACTGCCAGGGCCGCAGGCAGTAGGTGACCATGTCGAGTCGATGGGCGGGGTCCGCGAGGGCCTTGCCCATCACGGCGTGCACCTGCTGACCCGCGGCGATGGCCTGCAGCACCCCGATCACCTGATCGATCGGGGTCTCCGGGCGCAGCGTACCGTCGTCGACCGCCTCGCCCAGGTGCCGGCGCATCAGCTCGCCCCAGTGGACGCCGACGTCGAGCCAGGTGGCCGCGATCCGGTCGTTGGCGGCGAGCCGCCCCCAGAAGCCGACGACCACGTAGGCCTCGTCGAAGGTCTCCTTCTGCAGCGGCAGGATCTCCCGGAACATCGCGTAGAGCGCGTCCAGCCCGCGCCGACCGGCGGTGGCGGACGCGATCCGGCCGTTCGTACGGTCGACGATGCGCTGATAGGCGCCGGCCGCGACCGCGTCGAAGCCGTCGAAGTAGTGCCAGAGCGTGCCGACACCGACGCCGAGCTCGGCCGCGATGGCGCGGCTGGTGGCCGCGGGCAGCCCGTCGCGGGCGACCACCGTCAGGTACGCCTCGACGATCTCGGCGCGCCGCTGGTCGTGGTTCACGATCTTGGGCATGCCGAGAGGCTACTCGGATGCGATCACGACGCCCTTCCGCTTCGGCAGCCGGCGGACGGGGCCGGCTGCCGAAGCGGGCCGGGTTACGGCTGCAGGGGCAGGATCGCGCAGGTCGACGGGGCCGGCAGGCCCGCCAGCCGCAGCCCCAGCCAGTCGATCGCCGGACCCTGGTCGGTGAGCAGCGGCCCGAAGTGGTTGATCAGCGGGCTGACGGTCCTCGGCAGGCTGACCGGGGCGTAGACGACCTTGCCGCCGCGGCCGCACCAGTCGGCTGCCATGGTGCGGGCCTGGCCGTGCGGCACCAGGTTGTCGTTGACGCCCGTCGCCACGCGCACCACACCCGCCGGTTTGCGCTCGCCGATCCGCTGCGCCTCCAGGTACCCCCGCAACTCCGGCTCGGCATCGATGATCTGGGAGACGGGCTGACCGGTCGTCGTCCATCCGGTGGTGCGCTTGCCGGCGTACCCGAAGATCGCATCCCCGACGCACATGGTGGAAAGGTTCTTGAGAGCGGCCCGGCCGGCGTCGTTGAGATAGGCGTCGAGCAGGTCCCGCAGGGCCGGCTGGGACTGGACGAACCCGTTGACCGACCAGCCCAGCGCGCCCATCAGCTCACTGCCGTCGATCGCCTCGGTGACCTCGGCCAGGTCGGCCGGCGGGGCGCCCGCGTAGGTCGCCTTCAGCGGGATCTCCGGCGCGTACGAGGCGAGCAGCTCGGCCGCCGACGCGACGGCGCCGCCACCCTGGCTGTACCCGTAGAAGCCGACCGCGGACTTCGCGGTGATCGAGGTGCCGGGCAGCGCGGTGGCGGCCCGGGCGGCGTCCAGCACGGCGTGGCCGGAGTCGACCCGGTTCACGTACGTGTGCAGCCGGTCGGTCGTACCCAGCCCGGGGTAGTCGGTCTGCACGACGGCGATGCCCTTGGCGAGAAGGCGGTACATGGCGAGGATCTCGTAGCCGATCGAGACCGTGAACTGATCCTTCTCCAGCCCGAGGATCAGGCCGCGCTGCAGGGCGAGCGAGGTGGAGCACTGGTCGCCCTGACCCATCGTGCCGGGCGCGAGGACGACCAGCGGCCGGGCGCCGGGGCCCTTCCAGGCGGCGGCCGGTTCGAGGTAGGCGCCGGTGACGGCTACCGGGCCGCCGGTGGAGTCGGTGGACTTGTACATGATCCGGGTGGCGCGGCCGGGCAGTGTGCCGGTGATGCCGGGCAGGGACAGCGCCAGGGGGAGCGGTTCGGTGCGGACCAGCGCGCCGTTGGCTGCCGGGAGCGTGGTGGGCGGGGTGTAGAAGGCGGGAATCGTGACGCCGCGCGAGACGACAGGGTCGCCGTTGGCGGCGTTGGCGGCGTTGGCGGCGTTGATGGCGTTGGCGGTGAGCGCGGCGCTGTGCGGCGCGGCGTGGGCGGATGCGGCGGGGAGAGGGGCTAGTGCGGCGGCGGTTGTGGCGCTGACCAGCGCGGCGAGGATGCGGGAACGTGCGGGCATTGCGGCCTCCGGGGTGGCTCGGCGACGCAGTTACCGGACGGTAACCAGGCGTACCGAGACATTCCAGGGCTTTCATTTCTCACTCCGGCGGCCGGCGGTCGCGATCGGCTCGTTGGCGGATGCTCAACTGCACTGAGCGCCGGCTGGTCCGGCCGGCGCTCAGTGCAGTGCGGGGAGCATTGGCGACCGGCCGGACCGGCTGGTGGTGAGTGTTGTGCGGGGAGCGCTGGCGACCGGCCGGACCGGCTGGTGGTGAGTGCTGGCGCGAACCGCTGCGGACAGCACTGTTAACCAGCCCGCCTCGCCCGGCTGGTTAACAGTGCTGCTGAGCGCCCGTTTTGTCCGCACTGAGCGCCAGCCCACCCTCGACTTCCACGATCCACAACCCCCGCCGGCCGCGACCGCGCCCGCCGTCACGGCGGCGGCGAGGGTGCCGTCACGGCTGCAAGCCGACCGCCGCCTGAAACGACCCGTCCATCTCGAACGGCACCGACTCGTGCTCATGCACCACTACCCAGCGCCCCCCGACCCGCCGCAACCCCAGCGTCACCCGGAACCACATCGTGAACCCCTGCTCCGCACCCAGGGGAGTCGCCGACAGGCAGTCGATGCTGGTCGCGAACGCCACATCCCCGTCCACGGTGATCTCCAGCTGGGTCACCTCCCGGCGCGGCGGCTCCCGGAACGTCGCGATCCACGCCTTCAGCGCCGCCGGATCGCGGGCGTCGCCGGGCTGCCGCAGCGGCGGGGCGAGGTTGTATTCGACGATCGTGTCGGCATAGTGCGACAGGACGGCTTCCGCGTCGCCCGTCGACAGCAGGGCGGCTTTGCGTTCGATGACTTCCCGGATCTCGTTCATGACGGGACGTCGAAACCAGCCCCGCCGGTTTCGACATCCGAGCGAAGACATCCCAGTGAAGACATCCAGTGAAGACATCCAGTGAAGACATCCAGTGAAGAGCGAGAGGGCACCGCATGAAATACCTGATCCTGATCCAGTCCAACCCACAGTCCCTGGCGGTCTGGGAGACGCTGACCGAGCAGCAGCGCACCGACTTCGGCCTCGGCCACCTGCGGCTCACCGAGGAGATGCGCGAGACCGGCGTGCTGGTGGCGAGCGAGGGCCTCGGCGATCCGGCGCTGGCGACCCAGGTCTCCGTCCGGGACGGTGAGACGATCACCTCGGACGGGCCGTTCGCCGAGGTCAAGGAGCATCTGGCCGGGTTCTACCTGATCGACGTCGCGGATCTCGGCGAGGCGGTGGCCTGGGCCGCGAAGACGCCGGACGCCGCCTACACGCGGGTCGAGGTGCGGCCGGTTCTGGACATGAGCGGATGGGAGTTCTGACCGGGCTGCCGGACCTGCTGCGTGAGTTGACCCCGCAGGTCCTGGCCGCGGTGGTGCGCCGCTACGGCGACTTCGACGCGTGCGAGGACGCGGTTCAGGAGGCGCTGCTGGCGGCCGCGCGGCAGTGGCCGGTGGAGGGCGTCCCGGCGCAGCCGCGGAACTGGCTGATCACCGTGGCGGGCCGCCGCCGGGTCGAGTCGCTGCGTACCGAGACGGCGCGGCGGCGGCGCGAGGAGGCGGTGTGGCTCGAGCCGGCGCCGGAGGTCCGCGGTGACGACGAGCTCGCGGTGCTGCTGCTCTGCTGCCATCCCGCGCTTTCCGTTCCGGCGCAGATCACGCTCACTCTGCGGGCGGCCGGCGGGCTCACCACCGCCGAGATCGCCCGCGCGCTGCTGCTGCCGGAGTCCACGGTGGGCCAGCGGGTCAGCCGTGCCAAGAAGCGTATCCGGGACACCGGCGCGCGGTTCGCGATGCCCGCGCCGGACGAGTTCGGCGACCGTCTCGGCGCGGTCCGCCACGTGCTCTATCTGATCTTCAACGAGGGCTACACCGCGAGTTCCGGCGAGCGGCTGCACCGGGTGGAGCTGACCCGCGAGGCGATCCGGCTGACCCGCCAGTTGCACCGGTGGCTTCCGGAGGACGGCGAGGTGGCCGGTCTGCTGGCCTTGATGCTGCTCACCGACGCGCGACGGCCCGCACGGACGGGTCCGGACGGCGCGCTGATCCCGCTCGCCGAGCAGGACCGCGGACGCTGGGACACGGCGCTGATCAACGAGGGCGTGGCGATTCTCACCCGTACCCTCGCACGGTCTTTGATCGGACCCTTTCAACTGCAGGCCGCGATCGCGGCGGTGCACGACGAGGCGAGGCGGCCCGAGGCCACCGATTGGCCCCAGATCCTTCTCCTGTACGGGGTATTGCACGCGCTCGCACCCACCCCGATGGTGACGCTGAACCGGATCGTCGCACTGTCCATGGTCGACGGCCCGGCCGCGGGGCTCGCCGCCCTGGACGAGCTGGCCGGTGATCCGGTGCTGGGCCCGCACCACCGGACCGCCGCGGTGCGGGCGCACCTGCTGGAGATGGCCGGTGCGGCGGCTGAGGCACGGGAGCAGTACCGGACGGCGGCGCGGCTCACCCTGAGCCGTCCGGAACAGCGCTATCTCGAGGCGCGGGCGGCGCGGATTGTCGTACCCGGGCTTTAGGTTCTCCGGCATGGCTCTCACCTGGACGGAACTCGACGAGTTGGCTCGGCGGCAGGCGCACGCGACGATCGCCGGTCGCCTCGTCGCGATGAGCGAGGCCGAGCGACTGGCCTCGGCGGGCGATGTCGAGGCGGGCATCAAGCGGATCCGCACCGACGACTGGTGGGACGGCGGGTTGTCGGCGGCGCCGGGCTACGCGCTCGCCGTGATCGGCTGCATGCCGTCACCGGCGCGGGCGGCGGAGGTGCTCGGCAGGCAGCGGATGCGCGACATCTGGGGTGACATCGCGGTGCCGCGGTTCCTGGCCGTCGCCGAGGCGCGCGGGCTCACCTGGCTGCCGGAGCTCGGTGCGCGGCTCGCGGGGAAACTGCCGGCCAAGGAGGTGTGGGCGGGGCAGTGGGAGTTCGTCGCCGCGCTGCTCGGCGGCTCGCCGGGGCTGGCCCCGCGGTCGGAGGGGTTCGTCCGTGGCTGGCTCGAGCAGGTGGGCGACTCCGCCGATCGGTTCCGGTCAAGCCCGTACACCGATCGGCTGCTTCCGGCGGTGTTCGAGATCGACAGCCTGGGCGGGGCGTTGACCAGCGCGTTTCCGGACGCGGTCGTGCGGCTGACGGTCGACGGCCGGGTCGACCGGGCGCAGATCGTTGCGGCCACGGTGGACCGTCTCGTCCGTGGTGACCGTCCGGCCTGGTTGCGGCCGTTCGTCGCGCTGCACGAGGCGCTCGGGCTGAGCGACGGCGAGCTGGCCGCGAACACCGGGAGCTATGCCCGGCTGCTGGCCGAGGCGCCGCCGGTGATCGCCGGGCTGGCCCAGCGTGCCCTCCGTGCGGTCGACGAGGCCGGGCGGCTGGAGGTGGAGACGCTGCTCGAGGTGAGCGCGGCGGTGCTGGTGCGGCCCGAGAAGAACCTGGTGGAGGCACAGCTCACCTGGCTGGAGAAGGTGGCTCGCCGGGAGCCCGGCCGCTGCGGGGAGATCCTGGAGACGGTCGCGGTGGCGTTCGGGCATCCCACGCTCGATGTGCAGGAGCGGGCGCTGACCCTGATCGGTCGCCGGCGTAAGGGCGTCGACGCGGGGACGATCGCCCGGCTGGCGGAGTCGGCTACCGGCCTCGGTGGGGATCTGGCGGGCCGGGCGGCGACGATGTTCGGGGTGAGCGCCGCGCCGGCCGCCGCCGCGCCGCCGGGACTGCTCGCACCTCCCGCGCCGGTCGCGGTGATGCCGCCGCCGATCGTTGACGGGGCCGAGCTGGCGGCGGAGGTCGTCGCGCTGATCGAGGAGGAGACCGCGGTCGGCTGGGAGCGGGTCCTCGCCGGGCTGGTGGCGGTGCCCGCGGGGAGGCGCTGCGGGCGGTCCTGGAGCGGTACTCCTATGAGCTGAGCGAGCACGGCTGGCACGGGGAGGCGCTGCGGACCGGGCTGCTCGGCGATGCGATCCGGGCCGTGGTGGCGAGTCCGTCCGGCGACGACCGTGCCGGCGGGGGGACTGCGGGCGACGGCGAGGGGCCGCGTGGGGGAGTGCTGCGGGACGCGTGGCTGTTCGGCAGTGGGGAGCGCAAGTCGCTGCGGGGCGGTCCCGGCGGTGTCCTCGACCTGCGGATCCAGGAGATCGCTCAGCGGTTCTCGGAGCGGCCGGTCACCGAGCTGATGGCCACGCCGACCCGGGTCAACGGGAGCCTCGACGCTGCCGTGCTGCTGGAGCGCCTGACCCGGGCGCAGGCCGGGGGGTGGGAGCCGTGGCCTGTCGACTTCGAGCAGGCGCTGCTGCGGCTCCCGCGCGACACCGATCCGGATGTGGTTCGCCAGGCCGCGGAGCTGACCTCGGTGGCGGGTCGCCGGTTCGCGGCCTGGCTCAAGGACGGCGGCCTGCCCGACCCGGTCAGCACGCGGCGGGAGCAGACCGGCAGGGACGGGCGATATGCGTACGGGGGAACGCCTCCGCTGCGCCGCCGCACCGTCGCCCAGCTGGACCAGGCGCGGGGTGGGATGACGGCTGCCTGCTGGAGGACGTGCTGGTCAACCTGGCGCGCACCGATGTGCCGGTCTACTACCTCGGTGACTTCTCGGCGCCCGCCGACATCACCACGATGGTGCTGCCGCAGCATCGCGAGGTCACGGCTGCCTGGGTGCTGCCGGTGCTCGCCGCACTGGCCGACATGGACGGGCGCGGCGGTGGCGCGGTGCTGCCGCTGCTCGCCGAGTGTTCGGGGCCGCTCGGGCCGGCCATGACACTGGCGGTGGCCTACGTGCTGGGCGCCCGGCACGAGGGGGATCGGCTGGCGGCGGTGGACGCGTTCCTGATCCTGGCCGCGACGGATGAAACGGTCCTGGATGAGACGGTCCTGGCCGCGACGGATGGGACGGTCCCGGCGGCGGGCGAGGAGACGGGCCGGGGCGGTGGCGCGGGGTTCATGGCGGGCGTCGGCGCGGAGATCGGGGATCTGTGCGCGGACGGCACGGTGAAGCTGAGCCGGGTCGTTCCCGCGCTGGCCGACGCGCATCGGGCCGGGGCGACGCGCGCGGTGTGGCAGGTGCTCGTCGCGGCGCTGCCAAGACTGCTGGCGTCGGCGACGGCGCCGCGCGGGCTGCCCGACCTGCTGGAGCTGACCACGCAGATCGCGGGGGCGATGTCCGGCAAAGCCGACATTCCCGGGCTGGCCGAGGTGGCCGGGCGATCCGGGAGCACCCGGCTGGGGAAGGAAGCGCGACGGCTGCGAGCGGTGCTGCGATGACCTACGGTGGTCGATCATGAACGTATCGGGTGAACTGGTGATGTTGCGGGCGATGGGCCCGGAGGACGCGGAAGCGCTGTGGCGGTGGAACCACGATCCGGACGTCATGCGCTGGATGGACGAGGGCTATCCGCAGTCGCTCGCCAGCGTGCAGCGGTGGATGACCGAGGACCGGCCGCGCAACGACTTCGGCGACGTGCTCTTCGGCGTCGAGACGCTAGACGAGGGGAACCTGATCGGCATGGTCCGGCTGCACGGTGCCGAGCCGGAGCTGGGCGGTGCCGAGCTGGACGTCTATCTCGGCGAGAAGAATTACTGGGGGAAGGGCTACGGCACGGACGCGGTACGGACGGCGTGCCGGTTCGGGTTCGACAAGATGCGCCTGCACCGGATCCAGCTGACCGTGGCCGCGGAGAACGAGTCGGCCCGGCACATCTACCGCAAGGTCGGCTTCGTCGAGGAGGGGCGTCTGCGGCACACGTTCCGCAGCGGCGGCCAGTGGGGCGACAAGTTCGTGATGGGGCTGCTGGAGGGGGAGCTGAGCTAGAGGATCGTCATCGGGCCGGGCGGGAAGAGCTCGTGCCCGGCCCACGGGTCGACGGCTTCGGGATAGTCCGGATCCGCAAGCGGCGACGCCGCGCGACCGGAAGCCGCCGTCGCCCGGGCCGGCTGCGCGGGAACCGCGGCGGGCTCGGCGGCGGGTCGGGCGGGTTCGGTGGTCGGGTGGGTGGGCGTGGTCGGGTGGGTGGGCGTGGTCGGGTGGGTGGGCGTGGTCGGGTGGACGGGCTCGGCGGTCAGGCGGGCGTGGTCCTCGGCCAGCCTGGCTCGGGCTGCGGCGAAGACCGGGCCGGTCAGCCCGGCCAGGGGCTCGTCGCGCCACAGGGCCAGCGCCTGCCTCGTCCGCTCGCTCGTCGCGGCCACGTCCCCGGTTCCCTGCGCCTGCCGCACCTCGGCCAGCGCCGCACGGAAGACCTCGGCGTCGACCGCGTTCTCACCCGGGCGGATCACGTAGCCGCCGCCCTCCATCGCGATCAGCGACGTCCGCGCCGGATCGAGGGCCCGGCGCAGGCCGCCGATGAACCGCTGCACCACGTCGACGCCGTTCTCCGGCGGGTCGCCGCCCCACAGCGCGCGGACGATCTCCGGCATCGCGACCGGGGCGCCGGCGTTCAGCAGCAGGATCGCGAGGACCGCCTGCTGCTTGATCGGGCCGAGGTCGACCGGCTCACCGTCGCGGAACGCACGGATCGGCCCGAGGATCTCGAAACGCAGCATCGGCGAAATCCTCCAGCGAGCACATACCCTCGGCACACATGAACTCAGCGAGCAGCATAGCGGCGGGGGTGGCCATGGACCTGGCGGGCGACACACTCACTGATTACCCGCGGCTGCTCGCCGCGGGAGCGTCCCGATGAGGGCGCTTATCCTCCGCGGTGGCTGGGAGGGGCACGAGCCGGTCGCGTGCACCGAGCTGTTCCGCGACTTCCTCACCGGCAACGGGTTCACCGTGCGGGTCGCGGAGAGCCTCGACGTCTACACCGATCCGGCCGCGCTCGCCGGCGCCGGGCTGATCGTCCAGTGCTGGACCGGCGCCCGTTTCACCCCCGAGCAGGCGAACGGTCTGGTCCGGCACATCCGGTCCGGCGCCGGCTTCGCCGGCTGGCACGGTGGGATCATCGCGACCGGGTACGAGTCGGAGCACTACCAGTTCATGGTGGGCGGCCGGTTCGTCGGCCATCCCGGCGGTTTCGTGGACTACACGGTGGACATCGCCGGTGAGCATCCGGTCACGGCCGGTCTGGAGAGCTTCCGGGTGCACACCGAGCAGTACTTCTGCCACGTCGACCCGACCCTGGAGGTGCTCGCCACCACCACGTTCACCGGCGATCACGGCGCGCCGGAGACGGCCGGGGCGGTGATGCCGGTGGCGTGGACCCGGCGGTTCGGGGCCGGACGGGTCTTCGTGTGCACGCTCGGGCACGGTCCGGACGATCTCCGAGTCCCGCAGACGCGCACGATGATCGAACGAGGCCTGCTCTGGGCGGCCGGTTAGTCTCATCCTCTGCGGAGGGTGCGCGGCGGATCACCGGTGATCAGAGTGGTGGCGTGGACGAGACCTACGCGTACCGCCCGGCCCGGCTCGCCACCCGGGATCACGGGCACATCCTGTTCGCACAGACGATGGCCTACGTCGCCGGGACGACCGGGTTGTTCGCGCTCGGGGCGTACCTGGGCCGGAATCTGCCCACCGGCGCCGCGTTCCTCGCCTACCTCGCCTCGTTTGCCGCCCTGATCGCGATGCAGTTCACCGTGCGCCGGTCACGGCAGACGACTGTCGCGCTGCTCGCCGCGTTCGGGCTGCTGATGGGCGTGGCGATCGCGCCGACGCTCGTCTACTACGCGAGCACCGACCCGCAGGCGCTCTGGCAGGCCGGTTCGGCGACGGCGCTGTTCGTGGCCGCGTTCGGCGCCGCCGGGTACGCCACCCGCCGCGACCTGAGCGCGCTGGCCCGGATCTGTTTCTGGGCGCTGGTGGCGCTGCTCGTCTTCGGCATCGTGCTGATCTTCGTGAACATCCCGTACGGGTCGCTGGTCTACTCGGTGCTCGGGCTGGTGATCTTCGCGGGCTTCATCATGATCGATTTTCAGCGGCTGCGGCGCTCCTCGGACGTCGACGTGGCGCCGCTGCTGGCGGCCTCGATCTTCCTCGACATCCTCAACGTGTTCCTCTTCTTCCTGCGCATCTTCCGCGGCAGCCGGTGACCCTGCCGTCGGCCCGCCCGTCGGTCCGCCCGTCGGCGCGCTCGTCGGTCCGCCCGTCGGCGCGCTCGTCGGTCCGCTCGTCGGTCCGCCCGTCGGTCCGCCCGTCGGTCCGCTCGTCGGTTCGCCCGTCGGCCCGCTCGTCGGGCGAAGGCTCGGGCAAAGGTGCGTCATGGTGCCTCGCATGCGGCCATATGAGGGCGACCGAGAACCGGCCTACGACTGTCGTCGCTGATGTGGTGGACGACCGCATCGTGTTCGTCGAGGTCCTCCACCGTCCACCGCTCAGCTGACGGGGCGCGCTCGGAAAGCGCCCAGGCAGAAGGCGTCGGCGGACGCGAACCGCCATCGCGGGCGCTGACCGCCCGCTGCTGGACGGTCCAAGGGCTCTGCCCACCGACCGGATCACCCCGTGCCGATCGCCTGGCCAGGCGACCGGATCACCCCGTGCCGATCGCCTGGCCAGGCCGGAGCCGAGATCATTTGAATCGACGTGGCAGGGGGGCGATCGCGAGCCGTAGCGCAGGCAGGCAAAACGCTCGGGAAGCCTGCGTCGGCTACGGCTCGCGGGTCCGGGCCGTAGGTGAGCGCGGTGATCATGCTGGTTTAGCCTGTCCCGGCTACGGCTCGCGGGCCGAAATGCCCACTCAGCCTCAGTTGATCTCCAGTTTCGGGCGGGGAGGGGCAGGGCGGCTCACGGTGGGCCCGGGTGTGGGTGGCGGCTCACGGTGCGGCTCTGGCGCGGGGCGGCGGCGCACGAAGTTCGCCGCGATCGACTCCCCGCTCACGCGGCGAGATTCACGCCGGCCGCGATGAGGTCGCACGGAAACGGTTCGTGTGCCTTCATCCCTGCCCTGGCGTTGGTGGATCGCCACACAGGCGTTGGGTGTGACCTCGTCCGCGCGGCGCCCTGGAAGATCTCGACCGTTTGCACGCCCGGATTGTCGGCGGACCCGGCGACGCCGATGATGCGCCAGCGGCGGTGGCGCGGTCGGGTGTTGGCGAAGTGACTGAAACCCGGCTCGCTCACAGGTGCTCCCGTTCTGGTGCTCGCGGATGAGGAACCCCAGTGTGACCTCTCGGGACCATGGGGTTCTCCGGAGATCAACCCTGGGCTTCGCCATCCCCGCGCCCGCCCTCCCGAGCCAACTCCATCAGTGCACCGCGCGCCCGGCGGCAGTAAGAACCCGTGCGAGAAGTCCAGCGCCTGGGCGACTAAGCGGTGAAGTGCTCATGGAGTTCGCGGCGGCTCCGCATCGAGGAACCGGATCCGCCCGGGGATGCCTGACAGGAGGTGTCAGGGAAGGGCCGCCATGATCACTCCCGTGAACGACTTCGATTTCTTCCTCGGTAACTGGAACGTGGTCAACCGCCGCCTCACGAAGCTCTTCGTGGGCAGCGACGAGTGGTACTCGTTCCCCGGCACCTCCACCTGCCACCAGGTCTTCGGCGGCGGCGGCAACTTCGACGAGATCGACTTCCCGACGCTGGGCTTCCGCGGGTGCACGCTGCGCCTGTTCGACGTGGAGCGCCGGGAATGGTCCCTGTACTGGGCCGACAGCCGGACCGGCGTGCTCGGCGCCCCGGTGGCGGGCACCTTCGCCGGCGGCCGCGGCGACTTCTACGGCGACGACGTCCTCGACGGCCGGCCGATCCGGGCGCACTACATCTGGTCGGACATCACGCCGGACTCGGCGCGGTGGGAGCAGGAGTTCTCCGCCGACGGCGGGCAGACCTGGGAGTCCAACTGGGTCATGGAGTTCACCCGCCGGCCCTGATCAGCGCCCACACGATCTTGCCGCCGCCCGTCGTCGTCGTCGCACCCCAGTGGGTGGCCATCGCCGCCACGATGCGCAGGCCCCGGCCCGTGCCGGGCAGCATGATGGTGCTCGTCGGCGGCGGCCGGTCGGCGATCCGTGGCAGGCGGAGGTCGCCGTCCTGCACGGAGATCCGCAAATACCTCTCGGTGTACGCGGTGAACACGTCGAACGCCGTGCCGGCGTGCGTGATCGCGTTCGTGGCCAGCTCGGAGGCGATCAGCTGGGCCGGGTCACGCAGGTGGTCCAGGTCCCAGCCGGCGCACGCCTCGCCGAGCATGACCCGGGCGCCGCCCACGCTCGCCGCCACCGGTGGGAACCACCGCCGCACCCAGCGCGGCACATAGGCGCGTGCCACCACCTGCGCCTCGGACTGATGCTCGTACAGGGCGACGAACGTGCGGTAGGCCGCGAAGTCCCGCCGCAGGGCCGGGTCGCCGACGCAGAGCAGCAGGGGCACGCCCCAGGTGTTCAGGGCGTTGTGGGAGAGGGTCGGGAAGACGCTCAACCGGCCGGCGCCGTCGTGGCTGAGCTCGCCGAGGTCGACGATCACCGCGGTGGGGCACTCGGCCACGGCCTTGCCGATCACGCTGCGCATCGCCGGTGAGCTGGTCTGATTCAGTTCGCCGGCGACGCGTACCGTGGTGATCCCGGTGTCGAGGCTCCGCTCCACCGATGTCTTCATGTTGGTCATCCCGACTGTGACGGGTGGCTCGCCCCCATACTCAACGCTTGTCGGTTGCCTCCCGGCAAGCCTCCGGTGGGGGGACGCCGCGCCGGCCGGGGCGCCTCTGCGCGCCTCCTCGGCGCCCTGCCCTGAGGGCGTCGCTGATTCCCGGCGCCCGCGGTGCCGTCGCCGGTAGCCTGGAGCGGGGAACCTGTGACGACAGCTGGGAACCTGTGACGGCTGGGAGGCGATGGCCGTGGAGGACGCCCCGGTCCGTCGGGGCCTGTGGGCGTACGCGCTGGCGGTGATCACGGTCGCCCTCGCCGTGATGCCGTTCGCGGGCCATCGGCTGGCCGTTCACTCGTACCTGATGGTCGTGTTCCTGGTCCTGATGGTGGCGGGCGATCTGCTGACCGCCCATCTGCTGATGCAGCAGTTCCTGGCCGGCGGGCGGCCGGCGACGCTGGGCCTGTCGTCGGCCTACCTCTACGCCGCCCTCCTGATGATGGTGTACGCCGCCGTCTCCGCCAGGATCCAGCGCGCGGGCGCCGATTCGACGTGGGCCGAGGTCTGCGGCCCGTGGCTCTTCCTCGCCGTCGTGTCCGGGTTTCCGCTGCTTGTGGCCGTGCTGCCGGTGGGGCTGGGCGGGGTGGCGCGGACCCGGCGGCGTGCCGTCGCCGCGGCGGCGATCGTGGCTGTGCTCGTGCTGGCGGGCGCGGTGGCGGGCACCGTCGTCGCCGCCGCGGACCTGCTGCCCCGGATGTACGAGGGCGGCGCGCCGACGACGGCCGGCCGGTGGGTGGTGGGCGTGGCGTTGCTGGTCACCGCGGCCGGCCTGCTGGCGGTGATCCGGAATCTGCGCCACCGGCCCCGGGCGGAACAGTGGGTGGTGGTGGCGCTCAGCGCGTCCCTGGCCACCGTGATCCTGTACATGTCCGGCCCGTACCGTTACACGCTGGGTTACTACGTGGCGCGCGTGACGCTGCTGGTCTCCTCCGGGGTGGTGCTGCTGGCCCTGCTCGCGGAGACCGCGAATTTATACCGTCGGCTGTCGGCGGCCCACGAGGACCTCGACCACGCGCATCGGGAGCTGAGCCGCCGGGCCGAGGACCTGGAGGCCGCCGGCGCGTGGAAGAGCGACATCATCGCGACGCTCACCCACGAGATCAATCAGCCGCTGGCGGTGATCTCGGCGTACTCCGAGGAACTGACCCAGGAGTGGGACACCACCACCGACGGCGAGCGGCGCGCCGCCGTCCAGGCGCTGGGCAACCGCGTCGACCAGTTGCTCGACATGGCTGCTCACCTGCTGGCGCTCTGCCGGGCCGAGCCGGGCGAGATCCGTACCCAATCGGTTGTCGTCCCGGTCGAGAAGGCGCTGGCCCGGGCCACCGACAACCTGACGAAGCAGGCCCGGGCGCGGGTCACCGTGGGCCCGGTCCCGCCCGGCGCGGCGGTCTGGGCCGACCCGGTGCACCTGCACGAGGTGCTGACCAACTTCATCACGAACGCGGTGAAGTACAGCGCCGGCGACATCGTCGTGTCGGCGGCGCTGGACGGCACCGGTGCCACGGTGCGGTTCGCGGTCACCGACGAGGGGAACGGGGTGCCGCCGGACTTCGTCGAGCACCTGTTCGACCGGTTCACCCAGGCCGGCCAGCCCGGCGGGGAGCGGACCGGCGCCGGCTTCGGCCTCTACCTCTCCCGGCTGCTCGCCGAGGCCAACCACGGCCAGATCTGGTACGAGTCGGTGGTCCCGCACGGCAGCCGGTTCCTGCTGCGCCTGCCCTGCGCCCAGCGACACCCGTCACTGCACCTACCGGACGAGTTCTCGGCCACCCGCCAGTGACACCGTCTGCCCGTTGACGTGCCCGTTCGCCGCCGAGGCCAGGTAGGTGATCGCGGAGGCGACGTCGTCGGGCGTGCAGATCCGGCCGGTGGGCGTCCTCCGGGACTCCGACGCGACCGCCTCCGGTCCCAGGAACGGCGCGGTCAGCGCCCGGTCGGTCAGCGTGAAGCCGGGGCGCACGACGTTCGTGAGGATGCCGTGGCGGGCCTCCCGGACGGCGAGCACGCGCGCCGCGGTCTCGAGCGCGCCCTTGGCGGTGGCGTAGGCGAGCGGCCCGGCCATCGGCTGCTCGACGATGTCGGTCGAGACCACCACGACGCGTCCCCAGCCGGCGTCACGCATGGCCGGCAGGGCGGCGTCGATCAGCGCCGCCGTGCCGACCGTGTTCACCGTCAGCGACGTGGTGAGCCCGCTGATCTCGCCGGCGTCGAAGGACGGCCACTGCACGGCGTTGGCGACCAGGACGGCGACGGCTCCGAGACGTCCGGTGATCTCGTCGAGGACGCCGGGGACGGTGGCCGGGTCCGCCTGATCCAGGTGGACGGCGAGGGCGCGGCCGCCGGCCCGGGTGATGGCGTCGACGACCTCACGGGCGCCGTCCTGGTTGGTGTGCCAGGCCACGGCGACGGCGGCGCCCTCGGCGGCCAGGTGCGCGGCGGCGGCGCGGCCGATCGCGCCGGAGGCCCCGGTGACGAGTGCGACCCTGTCGGACAGACCGGTTTCCATCATCAACTCCATAGTCGGCTATTGGTTAGCCGACTATGTATCAGGAGGGCGGGAGGCGTCAACCCGTACACTGCCGGGGTGGATCTGACGGACGTCCTGGCTACCAACAAAGCCCTGGTCAAGGTGGCCAAGCTGTACCGCAGTGCCCAGGCTGACCTGCTGGGCGAGCTGGGCCTGCACCCCGGGCAGGACGTCCTGTTGTGGATGCTCGGCCAGGAGCCCGACGGGGTGACCGTCTCCGAGATCGCCGCCCGGATGGGCGTGGAGCAGCCCACGGTGACCCGTAGCCTGAGCCGTCTGGAGCAGGGTGACTGGTTCGTCCGGGAGCCCGTGCCGGGGGACCGCCGCGCCTCCCGGATCCGGCTGACCGGCAAGGGCCGGGCGATCGTCCCGCGGATCGAGGCGGCCTGGCGGACCCTCGCCGAGACCGCGACCGCCGGAATGGCGAGCGACAAGCGGGCCGTCCTGGTCGAGCTGCTGGAGACGGTGCGCGGCAACCTCCAGCGGTGATCCGCCCGCTGTTAGTCTCCGTCGAATGGGTGTTCTGTACGACTACTTCCGGGCGCCGAGCGTGGCCGCCGTCCGCGCGCACATGGACGAGAACGAGGCCGACTCGCCGCTGCTGGGCGACTTCGACGGCCTTGCTCTGAAGACCATCGATCCCGGCGTGATCCTGGGCCAGCTGATCGCTTTCGCGATGGGCCGGGAGTGGGGCACGGATCTGGTCGACGACCGCCTGGTCTGGCCGGAGGACGGCGAGCAGGACCCGGAGCACGAGGGCCCGTGGGTGACGGTTCTCGACGATCGCGTCCGGGACGTGCTCGCCGGGATCGCCACGGAGCGGGTGCCCGAGCTGGCCGAGCGGTGGGCGACCGTCGAGGAGTTCGGCGGGTTCGGCGACGCGGGCTACCTGCGTGAGGTGATCACCGACTTCACCGCCCTGGCGACCCGGGCTCGTGAGCAGGGGGAATCGCTCTACTGCTGGATGACTCTCTAGGCCGGTCGCGGTCGGCGGTGGCCAGCCACAGCCAGGTCAGGAAGGCCAGCGAGACCGCGGCGGCTATCCCGGCGATGCCGGTCAGGAAGCTGAGGCGGCTCGGTTCCGGTTCGGTGGCCACGGTTGCCGAGGTCTTCGCGAAGAGCAGGCCCAGCACCGTGACCGGCACGGCGAGCGCGGCGGTGACCAGCAGCGGCAGGGTGGCCAGCCAGCTCGGCCGGCCGGGCGCCGCCTGCCGGGTCCACCGCAGCAGCCGGATGCCGAGGACGACCAGCGCGCCCCAGGCCAGCACGACGAGGATGGCGGCCACCGTGTCGCTGGGCCGGTGCCAGCGGGCCCACACGGTGCTGATCGCGATGGCCCCGGTGAAGCCTGCCCCGGCCAGGGCGGCGGTTCCCCGGACGGCCTCGGGCAGCACCAGGACCAGCGCGAACGCCATCGCCGCGGCGGCGGTGGTGTGCCCGCTCGGCAGCGAGTTCTCCCACTGCAGGCCGTCGAAGGGCGGGCGCGGCAACCGGTTCTTGAGCAGCTGCGTGGTGACGTTGGCGCCGAGCACCAGGACCGCGGCGGCGATCGCCAGGTCGATGCGCCGGCGCAGCCCGCCGATGGCGGCGACGATCACGCAGACCACCGCGACGCTGCGCATGTTGGTGGCGTCGAGGGCGTTGCTGAGCAGGCCGGCCAGCCGCGGGTGCTGGACGTCGGTGCCCAGCATCGCCGCGGTGTCCAGTGTCTGCCCGGAGATCGTGCGGACGAACACGTGGTAGGTCACCAGGGTGCTCAGCCCGGCGAGAACGCTGATGACCAGCGGGCCGAGCAGATGGACGACGGCGGATGGACGGCCGCCGCGCCGCGTCCCCCCGGGGCTCAGCATGGTCATCAGATGGTCGCCTCCCCGCGTGCCGAGCGATCGAGAGTAGGACTCCCGGTCAACCCAGGCGGGCCCGTCACAGGCGGATCTCGTGGGTGAACGCCCGGTCCTGGGGCCCGGTGTACTCGGTCATCGTGAACGCGCCGTCGTCGCTGATGGTGTGCACGATCACCGGGATCGCGCTGTCGTCGACGAAGCGGAGCGTGAAAACGGGATCCACCCCGTGGAGGAAGGTGAACGCCTCGAGGGCGTCGGCGCCCTCCTCGGCGAGCCGGCCGTGCGCGGTCCAGCCGGACTCGGCGTCGGCCGGGACGATGACGACGGAGATCTGGGCGCCGAACAGGTTCGTGGACGGGTTGGCCCACCAATCGAGCCAACATCGGCCCGTGAAGCGATCCATACCCCATTGTGGATCGCCGGTGGGCCGGTCGCTCGTCCACGACACGCCTGGACCGCCTCTCTATGAATTGAGCTGCGGCTATGTTCGTGGGAGATCGTGTCGCGGGCCGTTGCCGTGCCGGTGCTGATCGCTCGCGAGCGCGGGATGCTCTTAGGCTAGCCTTACTTGATCTTTGAGTGAGGAGCACGGCATCAACATCCTGCGCAGAGCGGTCGCGCGCAACGGCAAGAGGCTCTGGACCGGCACCGCTCTGGCCGGCGTCTACCAGCTCTGCGCCGCCCTCATCCCGATCCTGATCGGCGTGATCGTCGACCGGGCGGTCGGCACCGGCGACGTGGTGGCGCTGCTCACCTGGATCGCGGTGCTCGCCCTGGTGTTCCTGGTCATGACCCTGACCTACCGGTTCGGCGCCCGGCAGCTGCAGCGGGCGATCGCCGAGGAGGGCCACCGGCTGCGGGTCGAGGTCGCCGCGCGGATCCTGCACCCGCGCGGGCTGCGCACCGACCGGCACACCGGTGACCTGCTCACCGTGTCGACCTCGGACGCCGACCTCACCTCGTACGTGCTCGACCACATCCCGCGGATCACCAGCTCCCTGGTGGCGGCCACGGTCAGCGCCGTCACGCTGCTGCTGATCTCCCGTCCGCTCGGGCTGATCGTGCTGGTCGCGACGCCGGTCGTGCTGGCCGTGCTGAACCTCACCGCGCCGCTGATCGCGAGGCGCGTCGCCGACCAGCAGGAACAGTCCGGCCGGGCCACCTCGCTCGCGACCGACCTGGTCACCGGGCTGCGACCGCTGCGCGGCATCGGGGCGCAGGACGCCGCCGCCGAGCGTTATCGGGTGGTGAGCCGCCGTTCGCTGGCGGCCACCCTGCGGGCGGCGCGCACCCAGAACGCGTACCTGAGCGTCTCCACCACCCTGAGCACCCTGCTGGCCGGCGGCATCGCGATCGCGGCGGGCTGGTTCGCGCTGACCGGCCGGATCACCGTCGGCGAGTTCATCACGGTGATCGGCTCGGCGCAGTTCCTGATCGAGCCGTTCGGTGTGCTCGCGGTCGTGCCGAGCTGGTTCGCCGCGGCCCGCGCCGCCGCGAGCCGGGTCGCGTCGGTGACCGAGGCCGGCCTGGTCCTGCCGGAGGGGCTCCTCACGTCGGAGGGCGTCACCGACCTGCGCCTGTCCGGCGTCACCGCCGGCCCTCTCGCCGGACTCGATCTGCACGTGCGCCCGGGCGAGTTCGTCGGGGTGGTCGCCCGGCGCCCCGCCGACGCGGAGACCCTGGTTCGCCTCTTGACCCTTCCCCACGGGTACGACGGTGACATCCTCCTCGGCGGCGAGAGGCTGGAGTCGGTGGACCGCTCGCACGCCCGCCGCCTGCTGCACGTCGAGCCGCACCGCACCGACCTGTTCACCGGCACGCTCGCCTCCAACATCGACGTCCGCGGCGACGGCGGCGAGCGGCTCACCGCGGCGATGCGTGCCGCCGCGGCGGACGAGGTCGCCACCGCGGGTCTGGACGCGCCGGTCAGCGAACGCGGCACCAACCTCTCCGGTGGGCAGCGCCAGCGGGTCGCCCTGGCCCGCGCCCTGCTCGCCCGGCCGCCGCTGCTCGTGCTGCACGACCCGACCACCGCCGTCGACGCGATGACCGAGCACGCCATCGCCGGTGGGATCCGTGCGCTGCGGCACGGGCCGGACGCCGGGTACGGCACCGTCGTGATCACCAGCAGCCCTGCACTGCTCGCGGTCACCGACCGGGTCGTCGTGATCGGCGACGGCACGGTCGTCGCCGAGGGCTCGCACGCCGAGCTCAGCGCCACCGACGAGAGCTACCGCCGGGCGGTGCTGCGATGACGGCCCAGCTGCTGCCGGTGGCCGGCGCGCGGGAGAGCCGGGCCTGGCTCGCCGCCGAACTGCGATCACGCGCCGGCTCGGCGGCGTTCACGCTGGTGGCCGGCCTGCTCGCGGCCGGCGCGGCGATCGTTCCGGCGTACGCGCTGGGCCTGCTCGTCGACCGGATCCGCGCCGGTGGCGACGCCGCGGCGATCCTGCCGCCCGCGGTGGCGATCGTGGCCGCCGCGGTGGTCGGCGGCGCCGCGACCGGCGTCTCCGGGTACCTGATCAGCCGGCTCGGCTCCCGGATCCTCGCCGACCTGCGGGAACGCACCGTGGAGACGGCGCTGCGCCTGCCCGCGCTGGTGCTCGACCGGGCCGGGCGCGGTGACCTGCTCGCGCGGGTCAGCGCGGACATCACCGCGATCGAGAAGGCCGTCTCGGACGTGCTGCCCGGCATGATCTCGGCGCTGCTGCTGGCGGCGCTGAGCCTCGCCGCGATGCTCGGCATCGACTGGCGGCTCGGGCTGGCCGGCGCGGTCGCGGTGCCGCTCTACGTGGTGGCACTGCGCTGGTACCTGCCGCGTGCCGCACCCTCGTACGCGGCGGAACGGGTCGCGATCGCCGCCCGGTCCCAGCTGTTCGTCGAGGGCATGCAGGGCATCCGCACGGTCCACACCTATCACCTGGAGGACCGTCACCTCGCCGGCATCGAGGACGCGTCAGCCCGGGCCCGGGACATCTCGGTCCGGGTCTTCGCCCTCTACACCCGGTTCGTCGGCCGGATCAACCGCGCCGAGCTGGCCGGTCTCGCCTCCGTGCTGGTCGTGGGCTTCCTGCTGGTCCGGCACGGCGCCGGCACGGTCGGCGAGGTCTCGGCGGCCGCGCTGCTGTTCCACCGGCTCTTCAACCCGGTCATCATCCTGATGGTCACGTTCGACAAGGCCCAGGACGCCGGCGCGAGCCTGGCCCGCCTCGTCGGCGTCCTGGGAATGGACACCGAGCGGCGGGACGCCGGGCAGCGGGATGGTGGGACGCCGCCGGACGGCCGGGAGCTGGTCCTCGAGGACGTCACGTTCGGCTACGACGGCGGCGACCCGGTGCTGCGCGGCGTCTCGCTGACGGTCCGGCCGGGCGAACTCGTCGCGCTGGTCGGCGCGACAGGCGCGGGCAAGACCACCGCCGCCTCGATCGCGGCCGGCATCCTGCGCCCGGCGGAGGGCGCCGCAACGGTCGGCGGCGTGCCGGTGTCCGGCCTGCCCGCACGGACGATCGCGATCGTCAGCCAGGAGACCCACGTGTTCACCGGCACGCTCGCCGACGACCTGCGGCTGGCCCGCCCGGAGGCGTCCGCGGACGAGGTGGCCGCGGCGCTGGACCGGGTCGGCGCGCTGGCCTGGGCGTCGCAGCTGCCGGACGGGCTGGACACGGTGGTCGGCGACGGCGGCCACCAGCTGACCGCGGCGCAGGCCCAGCAGCTCGCGCTGGCCCGCGTGGTGCTGCTCGATCCGCGGGTCGTGGTGCTGGACGAGGCGACCGCCGAGGCGGGCAGCGCCGGCGCCCGCGACCTGGAACAGGCGGCCGCCGCGGCGCTGGAGGGACGCACCGCGCTGGTGGTCGCGCACCGCCTCACCCAGGCCGCGGCCGCCGACCGGGTCATCGTGATGGACCGGGGCGCGATCGTCGAGAACGGCACGCACGACGACCTGGTCACGGCCGGCGGCCGATACGCTCAGCTCTGGGCGGCCTGGTCCGCGCGTGGCTCGGCCGCCTGATCGCGGACGTGGTGCCGGCCGATCGGCAGCATCAGCGGCTTGCCCGAGACCGGGTCGACGATCACCTGACTGTCCAGGCCGAACACCGCGCGCACGCAGTCCTCGGTGAGCACGGTGGCCGGGTCGCCCGCCGCGTGCAGGCTGCCGGCGGCCAGGGCGATCAGGTGGTCGGCGTACCGGGCGGCCATGTTCAGGTCGTGCAGCACCATCACGATCGTGGTGCCCCGGTCCGCGTTCAGGTCGGTGAGCAGGTCCAGCACCTCGACCTGATGGCTGACGTCCAGGAACGTGGTCGGCTCGTCGAGCAGCAGCACCTCGGTCTGCTGGGCCAGCGCCATCGCGATCCAGACCCGCTGGCGCTGGCCGCCGGAGAGCTCGTCGACCGAGCGATCGGCCAGCTCCGCGGTGTGCGTGGCATCAAGCGCGGCGGCCACCGCGAGATCGTCCTGGCGGCTCCACCGGGACAGGATTCGCTGGTGCGGGTTGCGGCCCCGGCCGACCAGGTCGGCGACCGTGATGCCCTCCGGCGCGATCGGGGACTGGGGGAGGAGTCCCAGCGTGCGGGCCAGCTCCTTGGCCGGCATCCGGTGCACCTCGCGGCCGTCCAGCAGCACGTGCCCGGCCCGCGGCGCGAGCAGCCGGGACATCGAGCGGAGCAGCGTGGACTTGCCGCACGCGTTGGCGCCCACGATCGCGGTGATCCGGCCGGGCGGCACGAGCAGGTCCAGGTTCTCGATGACGACGCGGTCCCCGTACCCGATGGTCAGGTTTTCCGCCGTGAGGGTGTGGTCAGTGGTCACAGCGAGCCTCCGGCGCGGTTGGTGCGGACGAGCAGATAGATCAGGTACGGGGCGCCGAGCACGCCCGTGACGACCCCGACCGGGTAGCGCACGCTGAACGCGAACTGCCCGGCGAAGTCCGCCACCAGCACCAGCGCCGCCCCGACCAGGGCGGACGGGACGAGCAGCGAACCGCCCGGCCCGACCAGGCGAGCGGCGATCGGCCCGGCCAGGAACGCGACGAACGCGATCGGGCCGGTGGCCGAGGTGGCGAACGCGATGAGACCCACTGCCGCCACGATCGCGATCAGACGGGTACGTTCCAGGCGGGTCCCCAGAGCCGCGGCGGTGTCGTCACCGAGCCGCAGCATGGTCAGGTTGCGCGACTGCCCGAGCAGCACCGGCCCGAGCACCAGCAGCGCCAGCAGCACCGGGACGGTCTCGTCCCAGGTCGAGCCGTTGAGGCTGCCGTTGAGCCAGCGCATCGCGGCCTGCAGGTCCCACTGTCCGGCCTGGTTCAGCACGTACGCGGTGGCGCTGTCCAGCATCGCGGCCATGCCGATGCCGATCAGCACGAGCCGGGTGCCGGCCACGCCGTCCTTGAACGACAGCACGTAGATGACCACGGCGACGCCGAGCCCGGCCGCGATGGCGAACACCGACACCCCGGTCTCGCCGAGGTTCAGCACGATGATCGCGAACGCCGCGGCGGCGCTCGCCCCGGAGCTGATCCCGATGATGTCCGGGCTGGCCAGCGGGTTGCGCAGCATGGTCTGGAAGGTCACCCCGCCGAGGCCGAAGCACACGCCGGTGGCCAGGGCGAGGACCGCGCGGGGCAGCCGCAGCTCGCCGACCGTGAAGGACGCGCCGGGCACGGTCTCGCCGAGGATCACCCGCAGCACGTCACCGGGTGGATAGAAGGTCTGCCCGGCCATCAGCGAGACAGCGAACGCGGCGACGACGATCGCGGCCAGGACGGCGACGACGGTCCGGCGCCGCCGGTTGCGCCGGACCCGGCCGCGGGTGACGGCCTGCAGGGTCATGGTGCTCACAGCTCGCGTACCTTCTGCCGGCGGACGATGGAGATGAAGAACGGCGCGCCGACCAGCGCGGTGATGATGCCCGCCTCGATCTCGTCGGGACGGTTCACCACCCGGCCCAGCACGTCGGCGGCGGTCAGCAGCGTGGCGCCGACCAGGCCGGAGAAGGGCAGCAGCCAGCGGTGGTCCAGGCCGATCAGCAGCCGGCACGTGTGCGCGACGATCAGCCCGACGAACGCGATCGGCCCGGCGACGGCGGTGGCCGCGCCGCACAGCACGACCGCGCCGAGGGCGGCGACGCCCCGGGCCAGGGCGACCCGCTCACCGAGTCCGGCGGCGAGTTCGTCGCCGAGGGCCAGGGAGTTCAGCGGCCGGGCGCAGAGCAGGCAGATGACCAGGCCGGCGCCGAGGAACGGGGCGATCTGGGCGATGCTGTCCCAGCCGGCGCCGCCGACCCCGCCGACCTGCCAGGACCGGAAGTTGTCGGTGATGTCGCCGCGGGGCAGCACCACGGCGGTGACCAGCGACGCGAGGGCCGCGGACGTGGCGGCGCCGGCCAGGGCGATCTTGAGTGGGGTGGCGCCGCCACGGCCGAGCGAGCCGACCGCGTAGACGAAGACCGCCGCGACGGCCGCCCCGGCGATCGCGACCCAGATGTACTCGGTGGCGGTGGAGAGCCCGACGGTCACCAGCGCGAGCGCGACCGCCAGCATCGCGCCCATGTTGATCCCGAGGATGCCGGGATCGGCGAGCGGGTTGCGGGTGACGCCCTGCATCACCACACCGGACAGGCCGAGGGCCGCGCCGACCAGGACGGCGAGGACCGTGCGCGGGAGGCGTTTGACGACGGCGGCCTGGTCCAGGGTGGTGTCGGCGCCGCCGAGCGCGGCGACGATGTCGTCCCACCCGACGACCCGCGATCCGAAGGCCACCGACGCCAGCATCACCACGACCAGGGCCGCGGTGACGGCGAGGAGCCAGGCCAGGCGCACCCGGGCCGGGCGTCGCAGCGCGGCGACGTCCGGCCCGGACGGAGTTTCGACGAGCGTCATCAGATCTTGTCAGCGGCCTTGCCGAGCAGGTCGACGTAGTCCTTGAGCACGAACGAGACGGCCAGCGGCGTCGGGTTCGCTGCGGTCGCGACCGGGGTGCTGCCGGGCAGCGAGACGAACGAGCCGCGCTTGATCGCCGGGATCTTGCCGAGCAGCGGGTCCTTCTGCAGGGTGGCCAGGGTGGTGCCCTCGGCATCGCCGTAGGTCACGATGATGTCCACGTCGCTGAGGTTCTGCACCTGCTCGGCGCTCTGGGTGAGGCTGAACTCCTCGGTCGTCGCGGAGGCCTTCGCGATGCTGTCCGGGTGCTTCATGCCCAGGTCGGTGAAGAACTGCGCCCGGGTGTCGTGCGTGGTGTAGAAGCTGACCTTGCTCAGGTCGGTCGGGTCGATGTGGGTCAGGAACATCACCGACTTGCCGGCCAGCTTCGGGTACCGCGCGGCCTCGGTCTTCATGTCCTGCTCGATCTTCGCGATCAGCGCGTCGCCCTCGGCAGCCAGGCCGAGCGCCTTGCTCTCCAGCTTGATGCTGTCGCGCCAGGAGGTGGCCCAGGCCGCCTTCGGGTACGCGACGACCGGCGCGATCTTGGTGAGCGTGTCGTAGTCCTGCTTGGTCAGGCCGGAGTACGCGGCCAGGATGACGTCCGGCTTGGTGTTCGCCACGGCCTCGAAGTTGATGCCGTCGGTCTCGTCGAACAGCACCGGGGTGGCCGCGCCGAGTTCCTTGAGCTTCGCGGCGTCCCACGGCAGCAGGCCGTCGCCGTCCTCGTCGCCGAAGTTCGCCTTCGCGTACCCGACCGGGACGACGCCGAGGGCGAGCGGAACCTCGTGGTTCGCCCAGTTGACGGTCGCGATCCGTTCGGGCTTCTTCTCGATGGTGGTGCTGCCGAACGCGTGCGTGACGGTGACCGGGAACGACGCCGCGGCCCCGCTCGAGGAGGCCGGGGCGGCTTCGTCGTCGGAGGATCCGCCGCAGGCGCCGAGCGCGAGGGCGGTGGTGAGGGCGACGATTCCGGTGAGGAATCGGGATGCACGCATGCTGGTGGTACTCCATCGCACTGGGGGTAAGGGCTGCCTAACCTAACATGATCTACAAATCGATCGACAAGGGCTCTATGGTGGAGCGATGGCGACGATCAGGGAGTTTCAGGTCACTTTCGACTGCGCCGACCCGCAGCGGGTGGCCCGCTTCTGGTGCGAGGTGCTGGGCTACGTCAAGGCCGAGCAGCCCGAGGACGAGACCGGGTGGTCGGCGTGCACCGATCCGACCGGGGCCGGGCCGCGGCTGTACTTCCAACGGGTGCCCGAGGGCAAGGCCGTCAAGAACCGGGTGCACCTCGACGTACGGGTGGGCACCGGTCTCGTCGGTGACGAGCGGCTCGCCGTCCTCCAGGCCGAACGCAAGCGGCTGGAGGCGCTCGGCGCGACCTGCTTCCAGGTGCTGGTCGCCGACGGGGTGGAGGAGTCGTGCATCGTCATGCAGGACATCGAGGGCAACGAGTTCTGCCTGGACTGACTCCCGCGCCCGTCCCTTCCGGGCGCTTCGAGCCGGCTCTCAGTGCTGGCCGGGGGTGTTGCGGCAGCGCTGAGAGCGCTGGCCTCCGCGAGCCGTCGTGCGCGCAGGTGAAGCAGCCGGGAAGCCTGCGCCGGCGACGGCTCGCGAGTGCGGGCCGTAGCTGAGCACGGTGATCATGCCGGTTCAGCCTGCGCCGGCGACGGCTCGCGAGTGCGGGCCGTAGCTGAGCACGGTGATCATGCCGGTTCAGCCTGCGCCGGCGACGGCTCGCGGGGCCGCAATGCCGCTCAGCCTCAGTTGATCTCCAGCTCGCGGCGGTGAACGACAAGGCGGCTCACGGTGGGCTCGTGCGTGGGTGGCGGCTCACGGTGCGGCTCTGTCGCGGGGCGGCGGCGCACCGGAATTCCCGCCGGCCGTGATGAAGTCGCACGGAAACGGTTCGTGTGCCTTCATCCCTGCCCTGGCGTTGATGGATCGCCACGCAGGCGTTGCGTGTGACCTCGTCAATGCGGCGCCGGCGTTGCGTGTGGCCTCATCCACGCGGTTGGCGCGGTTGGCGCGGTTGGCGCTTTTGGTGCCGCGGGCGGTCTCGGGCTGGGCACCGCGACTGCGCCAGGCCGGCCGATGCGACGGTCCGGGCGCTCCACCCGGGCCAGCGAAGCGGCACGCCACCGCAATGACCGTGTGCCGTTGCCCATGCCGGCCGTGGGGGACGCGCGGCTCAGGCGTGCTCGGGCGCCGGACCCGCTGGGGTGACGATCAGCGGGGACAGGTCGTCCCAGGCCATCCGCAGCTTCTCCGGGCGGCCGACCAGCCGCGACGGGTCACCGCCCGGCGGCGCCACCGTCACGGTCTCGACGTGCACGCCGCCGCGCGCAGTGTAGAACCCCCCGGGCTGCCACGTTCTGCCGCAGCACCCAGAGGTAGAGCGCGGTTCCAGCGGCGTGCTCGCTGACGGCCAGCGCGGCGTGACTGAGCAATAGTGTGCCCAGCCCGGTGCGCTGCTGGTCGTGGACGACGTGCAGGTTGTCGACGAGGCTTCCCCACCGGGGATCAGCGTCGAAGACGACATGGACGAATCCGGCGAGCCGGTCGTCCTGCTCGGCCAGGATCGTCGCCGACCCCGCCGGGGCGGCCAGACGCGCCGACCAGACGGCGTGCCGGTCGGTGACCACGTCACCGTCGAGGAAGGAGTCGCTGTAGGCGCCCCGATAATGCCGCCGCCAGCTGTCGGCGTGCAGAGCGGCGATCCGCCCGGCGTCGGTCGAGGCGGCGAAACGGAACAGGGGTACGCGCTGCGAATCGGACATGCGGCGGAAATTAGCAGCAAAGGGCGCGGCTTCGCGCGTACATAATCGGTCTTTGGGATTCGGTCTTTCGGGCCGCTGCCGGGAGATCAGGCCGGGGTGGTGATGCCGCCCGGGGCTCCGGCCAGGGCCTTGTTCACCGCGATCAGGAGCTCGTTCGCGGTGAACGGCTTCTCCAGCACGTCGGTCTCCGGGGTGCAGAGCCGGTTCGGGCCGAGGATGCCGTCGATGTAGCCGGAGATGTAGAGCACCGGCAGCCGCGGGTGGGTGCGGTGCAGGATCTCGGCGAGTCGCGGGCCGGACATGTCGGGCATGACCACGTCGACGATCAGCAGGTCGCAGCCGTCGTACGCGTGGGCGGCCAGCGCGTCCGGGCCGTTCACGGCGGACCGGACCTGGTATCCGCCGGCAGCCAGGATCCGGGCGATGCTGGTGCTGAGGGCGGGCTCGTCCTCGACGATCAGGACGCTCTGGCCACGGCCGTGCGGGACGGCGGACGGGGCGAGTGCCGCGGTGACTGCCCCCTGCGGCGCGTCGGCGACCGGGAAATAGAGCCGGAACGTGGTGCCGATGCCGAGTTTGGAGGAGACGTCGATGCTGCCCCCGGCCTCGGTCACGATGCCGAAGACGGTGGCGAGGCCGAGCCCGGTGCCGTACCCCTTGGGTTTGGTCGTGAAGAACGGCTCGAAGATGCGATCCAGCGTCTCTGGTGACATTCCGCCGCCGGTGTCGGTGACCAGCAGCTGGAAATAGCGGCCGGCCTTCACCGGCGGCCGCACATTCGCCTGGTTCTCCTCCAGATTGACGGTCGTCGCGGTGATCGCGAGCGTGCCGCCGTCCGGCATCGCGTCCCGGGCGTTGACCGCGAGATTGACGAGGATCTGCTGGATCTGGCCGGCGTCGGCGCAGATCTTCAGCGGTGTCGGCGACGGCACCACGACGAGCTCGATGTGTTCGCCGAGGGTTCGCGCGAGCATCGCGTGCGCTTCGGCGATCGCGGCGTTGACGTCGAACACCTCCGGCCGGATCGACTCGTGCCGGATGAAGCTCAGCAATTGCGCGGTGAGCCCGGCCGCGCGTTCGGCCGCCTTGCTGATGTGCTCCAGATCCTTGCGGACGTCGTCGGACGCCTTCTCGGCGACGAATCCGGTGTAGTTGAGGATGATGGCGAGGACATTGTTGAAATCGTGGGCGATGCCGCCGGCCAATTGCCCTAGGCTCGCCATCCGCTGCGCCTCCCGGGCGCGTTCCTCGACCAGACGCTGTCGTGCGTGAGCCAGGAGCATGCTGACCAGCGCCAACCCTGCGGCGATGACGCTCAGCAGGATGATGTGGCGACGGGTGTCGGCGCCCACCGATTCCAGCCGGGTGAAACTGGCGTCGACCGCCGCCGCGGAGAGCGAGACGGTGGCGTCGCAGCCGTCGGTGATCTGCTCGTAAAGCTGAATCTCCGGACCGAGAACGAACTCGGAAGCGGCCTTGCGATCCCCGGGGCCGTCGCTGCGGTACAGCTTCACGACCTTCCGGTCGAGGTCCATGAAATCGGTGAACGCGGCCCGGACGGCGGTGATGGTCCGGGCCGCCTCGGGCGGCGCGGGAAGCGATTCCAGGGCACTCAGTTCCCGATCGAAAGCGGCGGCCGCGTCGAGGAATTTCGCCCGGCTCGGCGAATTGTCGGCGGCGGCCTCCGGGACCGCGCGAATGATGTCCAGCGCGTACGCCGTCTGCCAGCCGTTGAAATCAGCCGCCCGGAATTTCACCTGCTGCGCGCCCTGGGCGAGCTGCTGCGCCCGCCGCGCGTCGGCGGCCATCGTCTCCTGCCGATGGGACACCGAATAGCCCAGAACGGCGACGGCGAGCAGCACCGCGATCAGCGCCGCGTTGATCAGCAAACGCTTCCCGGTCCGGTTCTTCCACGGCCAGGTCATCCGCCCCGCTCCTACCGGTTCTCGCAAATGCGGACCGATGCTGTCCCGACCGATATTGTCCCAAAGACACCGGCGAGGCGCGGGAGATCAAGACCTTTCCAGGTACGCGGCCAGGTTGCCCAGTGACGACGCGATGCCCGCCTCGTGGTCCGCCTGACCGATCCCGGACGGCACGCCGGTGGCGGTGACCGTCACCTCGGTGCCGTCACCGCTGCCGGCGAGATCCCAGGTCATCGTCATCACGCCGGCGAACGCCGGATCGTCGGCCTCGAACACGACACGCTGCACCACTCGCTCGCCCGGCACGAGGTCGGCGAACCCCACATCGGCCACATCCGTGGCGTCGGAGCTCTTGCCGGGAGCGCCAGCCGGGTCCAGGTAGGTGAGCACCATCCGGAACCCGCCACCGGGCCGTGGATCCCACCGCTCGATCCGTCCGCTCATGCCGGACGGGGGAAGCCACGCCTGGAGCGCTGCCCGGTCGAGCAGGGCGCCGTAGACGGCCGCCGGTGACGCCGCGATCAACCGGCTCACCCGGTCGGCTCGTGCTGCCATGACTCGATCCTAAGTGCCGTTACCCCTGTGGGGGAGTTTCGTGATGGCCGGTCTGGGCACTTCACCGCGTAACCAAGGAGGTGTTTGCGGTGACGGCAAGCGCATCGGCCGGTGGCGGGCCCACCGGCGCGTCCACGGCGGAACTGGTCAACCAGGCCGCCGCACAGATCTCGACCCTGGTCCGCGACGAACTGGCGCTGGCCAAGCTGGAACTGACCGAGAAGGGTAAGCGCGCCGGCGTCGGCGGTGGACTGTTCGGCGGCGCCGCGGTCCTCGGCCTGTACGGTCTCGGGCTGCTGCTCACCCTCGCGGTGGTGCTGCTCGACCTGGCCTGGCCGCTGTGGCTGGCCGTGCTGGTCGTGATGGTCGTGGTCTTCGCCGCGGCCGGGATCGCCGCGCTGCTCGGCCGCACCAAGCTCAAGGAGGCCGCGCCGCCGGTCCCGCGGGACGCCATCGCCGGCGTGGAGGCCGACGTGAACACCATCAAGACCGCGGCTCGGGAGGGACGCCGATCATGAGTACTTCGGACAAGCCGGCCGACCAGGAGCAGTTGCGCAGCGAGATCGAGCAGACCCGCGCCGACCTGGGGCAGACGGTGGAGGCGCTGGCCGCCAAGACCGACGTCAAGGCCCGGGCGAAGGACGCCGCCGCCGACGCGAAGGCCCGCGTCAAGGGGGCCGCCGCCGACGCCAAGGACCGCGCTGTCGCGGCGACCGTCGACGCGAAGGACCGCGCCGTGGCGGCGACGGCCGACGCCAAGGACCGGGCCGTGTCGGCGACCACGGAGGCCAAGGAACGGGTGGTGGCCGCCACCTCGGACGCCAAGGACCGGGCCGTCGCGGTGACGGCTGACGCTCCCGAGCGTGGCCGGCAGGCGGTCGCCGAGGTTCGGGAGGACCCGCGCCGCGCGGTCTCGCCGGCCCTGCTCGGCGCCGCCGTGATCGCCGCCGTGGCCGGCATCGTCATCCTCCGCCGCCGGCGCTCCTGAGACCCCTCACCTGTACGACGAGAAGGAAGGCATCATCATGCGACTCATGACCCTGGCGGCGGGAATCGCCACCGGTTATGTCCTCGGCACCCGGGCCGGCCGGGAGAAGTACGAGCAGATCGCCGCGACCACGCGCAAGCTCACCGGCAAGGCCACCGGCGGCGCCACGGCGACCCCGCCGCAGGACGGCAAGCCGCGGGCCGCGGGCATCGTCTCCTCCGACGAGCCGATCGCCGGCCGCAAGCCCGAGCCGCTGCCCGAGACCGAGACCCCGTCCGGCCCGATCAGTTACACCGGCGGGCGGCTCTAGGCGCTCGCCTGACGGCGCACCATCTCGCCGATCCAGATCGGCGCGAACGGCGACGTGCAGCCCGGCGCGGTCGGATAGTCCTTGAGCACCTCCAGGCGCTCACCGATCCCGACCGCCCGGGCCCGCAGCGCCGCATGCTCGATGCCGATCTGCGCGAGGCAGTGGTTCATCGCCCACTGCAGACGGTCCGGAGCGTCTTTCATCTCCCGCTCGATGGTGTCGAGCAGCCCGTCGAGGTCAAGCGTCTCCGGCTTTGCCGCCACCCGCTCGGTGGTCAGCGCCCAGCCCGCGCTCGCCACCACCGGGTCCGGGTCGGCGAACCAGGCCACCCGCAGCTCCTCGGCGTGCGGGCTCTTTTTCACGACGTAGTTGACCAGCCAGTCCTGCACCTTCGGCGAGCGCGCCGCACGCAGCATCGCGTCCAGCTCGGCCCGCTCGAACGCCCGTGGCCGGCAGATCAGCAGCGCCAGCAGGCGGGCCGCGCCGTCCCCGGTCCGCCACAGCTCGCGCGCCAGATCCTGCTGCGTCTTCAGCCGTTTCGCGACGGCGCGCAGTTTCGTCAGATTGACCCCGTGGTCGTCGCCGTGCCGCTCGTTCACCGCGCGGACCCTCGGATCCTCCAGCGCCGCGAGCTCGGCCATCACCTCGGCCACCGTCGTCTCAGCCATGCACGCACCCTACGGGCGGGGTGTGACAAGAACCTGGAGCGCGAGCCGGCTCGACGCGACGCTCGTGTCATCGGCGTCGACGACCGCGTGCAGCCGCACACCGCCGGGGACTTCGGCGGCGACGGCCAAACCCTCCACCTTGTACGGCCCGGACGGCCCGACCGGGATCTCCGCGACGTCGAGCACCCGCTCGCCGTCGAGAAGCGCGAGCGCGGACGCCACCACCGGGCCGTCGTCGATCGCGTTCGGGGCGTCCTCGGCAGCGGCGCTGACCAGGACCCGCCCGCCGGGCAGGGTCACCGCGTCGGTGACGGCCAGCGCGACACCGTCGACCGTACCCAGATCGAAGCGCCGGGTGTCGGTGACCTTGATGTCGCCGGCGTCGCCGGTGAAAGCCGACAGCAGGGCCGGCAGGCTGACCGAGACGCGGGCGGTCGGTGTGCCGGCGGCGGCGTTGCCCCGCTGGAACCAGTGCAGCATGTCACCGTCGCGGCAGGCGCCCTCCAGGTTCAGGCGCGTGACCGGGATGCCGATCGCCTCGGCGACCCGGTGGTACACCGGCGTCAGATCCGCCACGGCGAACGACTCCGGGGTCACCAGGGAGGCGCGCATCCGGGCGTCGGTGGACCCCGACCCGAGCAGCAGCACGCTGCCGGAAGTGATCGCGCACGCCGCTTCGAAGTCCGGCTTGAGGTGTTTCGTGCCGGCCGCCGAGCTGAACTCCTCCAGGCCGTCCACCGCGTCGACCACGCGCACCGGGGTGACCGTGTCGCCGCGCCACCAGGCCGCGTGGGTGGCGTCGTCCTGAACGACGAGCCACCCGTCACCGAACGGCGCGATCGCGGAGGCGGCCCGCACCGGCGTGCCGTCGTCGAAGCGCAACGAGGACGTGCTTTCCACGGTGAGTTGCATAGTGAGATCCAGCCTACGGCCCGGAGCGCTCCTGCCGGGGCCTGACGTCGTCCTGCCCGGGGCGTTCGTCACCCCGTACCGGAGAAGAAGCGCAAGCCGTCCTCCCAGCGTGACCGGCGCTGGTCCTCGGTCTGCTCCCACCAGGGCGTGCCGCGCTCGCCGAGCGCCACCTTCGCCGCCTGCACCCGGGCACGGGCCGGCGCCGGATCCCGGCCGGCCCGCAGCGCGGCGCCCACGTCCCGGCGGGCCGCCATCAACGCCCGGCGCAGCTCGGCGGCCGCCTCCTCGGGGATGGCCGGGTCGGTGGCCCGCCAGGGCCTGCCGTCGACGACGATGTACCGGCCGTCCTCGGTGGTCTCCATGTCACCCATGATCGCCTGCCGGCGGGTCAGGTGATCACCGGGCTGCGGCGTTCCAGGAGTACGACGTCACGCCAGACGCCGTGGTGGCGGCCGACCCGTTCGCGGGTGCCGACGACGCGGAAACCGCAGGCGGTGTGCAGGGCGAGGCTCGCCGCGTTCTCCGGGAAGACGCCGGACTGGATCGTCCAGACGCCGGCGTTCTCGGTGCTCGTGATCAGCGCGGTGAGCAGCAGCCTGCCGATGCCGCGGCCGTGGGCGCCGGGGTGGACGTAGACGGAGTGCTCGACGACGCCGGCGTAGACGCAGCGGTCCGAGACGGGGGAGCAGGCGACCCAGCCGAGGATCCGGTTCTGCTCGTCACCGGGGTCCATGGCGACGAATCGGTGATCGGGCAGCCGGGCCGCGTCGAACGCCTGCCAGGTGGGTGGCTCGGTCTCGAAGGTGGCGTGGCCGGAGGCGATGCCGAGCCGGTAGACGTCGATGACCTGGTCGGCGTGGTCGGCGGTCATCGTGACGAGGCGGGCGGGTTCGGGATGCGTCACCACCCCAGTCTGACGTAGCCGACCGACGCCGTGCCGAACGACCGCCGGGCATCGCGCGGCGCCCGGCCGCCACCCCGATCGCCGCGAGACAGCAGCCGGCGGCACGCAAGCGGGGCGGGACGGGGTCAGGCGGCCAGGATGGATTCGGCGGCGGCTCGGCCCATGCGCAGGGCGCCGTCCACGTGCTGGAAGCCGGCTCCGGCGATGTCCGAGCAGGCCCAGTGGATCGGGCCGACCGGGGTGCGCAGGTCGGCCCCGTACCGGGAGAGGCCGCCCAGGTCGAAGCTCGCGCCGTAGGCGCCCCGCGTCCACTCCTCGCTGGCCCAGTCCGACTCGTAGTAGACGACCGGGTTCAGCGCCTGCTCACCGAGGAACTCGGCGATCGAGGCGAGGATCCGCTCCCGGCGCGCGGCCGGGTCCAGGGCGAACAACTGGTCGGCCTTCTCGTCGGCGACGAAACCGACGAGGGTGCCACGGGTGTCGCCGTGGTTCGTGTTGTCGTAGACCTCCTGGACCAGCGACTGCGATCCGAACCCGGTGCCGGACAGGCCGTCGGCCCGCCAGAACGGCGTCTCGTAGACCGCGTGCACCTTGATTACCAGGCCCATCGACAGGTGCTGGTGCAGCTGGTGCTGACGGCGCGGAAGCGGGGGCTCGTAACTGATCCGGGAGTACAGGGGCGGCGGGACCGCCACGATAACCTGCTCCGCCCGTACCGTGATGTGGTCGGAAACGACGGTGACCGAACCGCCTGGCTCGCGCCGGATCGTGCGGACCGGGGTGCCGAGGTGCACGTCGGCGCCGAGCGACGCGGCCATCGCCAGCGACACCGACTGCATGCCGCCGATCACCCGGCGGTCGAGGATGAAGTTCTCGTCGGTGAGGTGGCTGAACGAGCCGGCCGAGGCCGCCATCAGCAACGCCTGCAGGGCGGAGAAGCTGTGCGCCGGCTTGGTCAGCATGCCGCCCGCGATGAACAGGCCGACCGCGTCGCAGGCCTCGTCGTCGGCGGACTCGCGGCGCAGCCAGTGCTGGAAGGAGATGGTGTCGAGTTCGCGGGCGCGCGGGTGCTTCCAGGGCGCGTCGGGGTCGATCTCGGCGACGAGCTCGTCCAGGATCGTGGTGAGACGGTCGATCTCGGCGGTCGTCTTCTCGCTGGTCGGGAACGTCGCAGCCTGGTACCGGGTACGGGTGCCGTCCGGCGCGAGGTAGACCGCGTCGCCCTCCCGGTAACGCGGGTACGTGCCCAGGCCCAGCTCGCTGAGCAGGGACAACAGCTCGGTCTGATCGGGTGACACCCACTGGCCGCCGATTTCGAGGAACGCCCCGTCGATCACGTCGCTCCACGTGCGGCCGCCGACCCGGTCCCGCGCTTCGAGAACGGCCACGCTGCGTCCGGCGGCGGCGAGGGTACGGGCGGCCATCAGGCCGGCCGGACCGGCCCCGACCACGACTACGTCCCGCTCGATGACGGTGTCCACTGCTCCTCCTGTGCTGGGCTGGTTTGCATACAACGCTAGGCCCAACGACGATGTCAACGCCGTTTACCGGGGGTAGAGCATTGTCACACCCGTCACGGGAATAGTGTTCGATCGATGAAAGCGTTTTTGATCGGCGGCGACCTGGCGGTTCGGCGGATCGGATTCGGGGCGATGCACCTGTCGGGCGACGGGGCCGGACGGGTGGCGCGGCGGGCCGTGGAGCTGGGCGTCAACCTGATCGACACGGCGTTCCTCTACGGCGGCGGCGCCAATGAGGAGCTGCTGGTGGAGGCGCTCCACCCGTACCCGGAAGATCTGGTCCTCACCACCAAGGTCGGCGTCGCCCGCACCGGCCCGCGGGGGGCCTGGAAGCTCGACGGGCGGCCGGAGATCCTGCGTGACCAGGTGGAACGGGCGCTGCGGCGGCTGCGGGTCGAGCGGATCGAGCTGCTCCAGCTGCACCGCGTCGACCCGGAGACGCCGCTCGCCGACCAGATCGGGACACTCGCCGACCTGCGCGCCGAAGGCAAGATCGGGCGGATCGGGCTCTCCGAGGTGAGCGTCGCCGAGCTGGAACAGGCCCGTTCGATCGTGGACATCGCCAGTGTGCAGAACCGGTACAACCTGATGGACCGTGAGCACGAGCCGGTGCTGGCCGCGTGCAAGCGTGCCGGGATCGCGTTCCTGCCGTGGCGGCCGGTCGCGGCGGGTGCCACCGGGGTGTCGGCGACGGTGGCGGCGGTGGCGGCGTCGATGGGGGCCACCGCGACGCAGGTTGCGCTCGCGTGGCTGCTCGATCACTCTCCGGTGATCATTCCGATTCCGGGGACCGCGCGGGTCGCGCATCTGGAGGAGAACGTCGCCGCCGAGAGGCTGCGCCTCTCGAGCGCCCAGCGGGCCGAGCTTGATCGTCTCGCCGCCGGCGATCTCCCCGGTACGAGGTGAAGCGCCGCCTGCTCGATTAGCCGGGCGCCCGGCGGGTACGCGAAGGGGCATGGTGAGCCGATTCGCGCAGTGGACACTGGACGTGCGGGATGTGCGCCGCCAGGCCGAGTTCTGGTCGGCAGCGCTGGGATACGAGATCGAGTTCGGGCGGGACGGTGACGCCCACCTCTGGCCGCCGGACGGTGGGCTCAGTGTGTGGCTGCAGCCGACGACGGAGCCGAAGGCCGGCAAGAACCGCGACCATCCCGACCTGATCGCCGCTGACGGGGACGTCGAGGCGGAGGTGGAGCGGCTGCTGGAGCTGGGAGCGTCCCGGGCGGACGTCGGGCAGACCGGTGACGAGGGTTTCACCGTGCTCGCCGATCCGGAGGGCAACGAGTTCTGCGTGCTGCACCGCCGTGGCTGAGCCGCGGCCGCTGCTGCTGCTCGACCTGGACGGCGTGCTGAACCCGTTCGCCGCGGTGACCTGCCCGGACGGTCACCAGGAGCGGGTGCTCTTCGAGGGTGAGGAGCCGGTGCGGTTCTGTCCGGCGCACGCCGGCTGGATCCGGGAACTGGCCGCCGCCGGTGAGCTGTGGTGGGCGACCGGGTGGGGTGATCACGCCAATGAGCTTTACCTGCCGCTGCTCGGGCTGGAGCCGTTGCCGGTGGTGCGGTTCCCGCCGGTGCCGTTCGCGCCGGAGCTGAAGGTTCCGGCGATCGACGCGGTGTCCGGCGCGCGTCCGGTGGCGTGGATCGACGACAACCACACCGAGGCGGGACGGCGGTGGGCGGCCGAGCGGGACGTGCCGACGTTGCTGGTCCCGATCGCGCCGGAGGTGGGGTGGACGCGGGCGGACGTGGACCGGGTGCTCGACTGGGCACGTGAGCCGGTCTGACCGGCCCTGATCAGGTGCGTTTCGCGAAGGCGGCCCGGCTCGCCTCGATGCCGGGGACGTGTTCGAGCGCCCACCCGGCCAGCGCCAGCGCCGGCGGGATCAGGCTCTTGCCGACATCGGTGAGCGCGCACTCCACGCGCGGCGGCACCTCCGCGTACACCGTGCGGGACACCAGCCCGTCGCGTTCCAGGTTGCGCAGCGTCAGGGTGAGCATCCGCTGGGAGATGCCGGGAATCTGATCGGCCTGAACATCGCCCTGCTGCTGGCGGCGGCCGTGGCGGCGTTCACGGTCTGATCCGGACCGGTTTGCCGGTCGCGGTGCGGGGCAGCTCGGCGACGATCGTGATGTCCCGGGGTTGTTCCGCCCGGGACAGCCGGCCGCTGAGCCATTCCCGCAGCTCATCGGCGGTGAGCGAGCGCCCCGGGCGGACCTCGACGGTGGCTCGTAGCCGCTGGCCGAACTCCGGGTCGTCGACCGGTTCCAGCACGGCGTCGGCCACGTCGGGGTGTCCGCTGAGGATCGCGGCGACCGGGCCGGGGTAGACGTTCTCCCCACCCGACACGATCATGTCGTCGACACGTCCGTCCACGAAGAGGCGGCCGGCCAGGTCGACGTGGCCGATGTCGCCGGTCGCCGACCAGCGGCCGTCCGGGTGCCAGCCGCGCACGTGGATCTCCCCGATACCGCCGGATCCCGGTGCGACGATGCCGGTGCCGCCCGGGTCCGGTGCGACGATGCCGGTGCCGCCCGGGTCCGGTGCGACGATGCGGAACCGGACGCCGCGGGGTGCGCGCCCGACCGTGCCGGGGGCCGCCCGCAGATCCGCGGGGGTGGCCATCGCCGCCCATCCGGCCTCCGTGGTGGCGTACATGTTGAAGGTCCGGTCGCCGAACCGCTCGCGCAACCGTTCGCACAGGCCCGGGCTGAGCGGGGCGGCGCCGCTGACCACGCCGCGCAGCGAGGCGAGGACCGGCCATCGCGAGTCCGGCAGGTCGCAGATCCGGCGCAACTGGATCGGTAGCGCGAACAGCAGCCCGGCGCGGTGCTCCTCCACCGCGTCCAGGATCCGTCCGGGGTCGCCACGGGGCACCAGCACCACCGGGGCACCCAGGACCAGACCGGCGGAGAGGTAGGTCAGCCCGTACCCGTGATGGGGTGGTGTCGCCACGACGATCGGCTCGCCGCGGCGCACCGGCGTGAGACGCAGATGGGTGGTCACCGGACCTAGCAGGACACGCAGCGTGAGCGGCCGGGACACCGCCCGCGGAACACCCGTGGTCCCCGAGGTCAGAACGAACGCGCGACCCGGCCGGGCCCGCGGCGGCGGAGGCGCGTCACCCTCCAGCAACCCGGGCCACGCCATCGAGGGTACGGCCGGAGCAATCCCGCCCGGCTCGTGCACCAGCGCGGTGACCCGTTCCCGTTCCAGCACCGCGGTCAGGCGCTCCCGGGGCAGATCGGGCGGCAGCAGGATCACGTCGGCGCCGAGCCGGGCCAGTCCCGCCGCCACCGCCACGAACCCCCGGTGCCCGTCGCAGGCCAGCCCGACCCGGTCTCCGGCGCGCACCCCGAGCCGGGCCGCCGCGGTCGCCGCGCAGATCTCCGCCATCCTCGCCAGTTCCGGGTAGGTGACCGGCCCGTCCGCGTCGATCAGCGCGACGCCGCCCGGCGGTCCGGCGGCGATCGCGGTGGCCAGGCTGCGCCCGTGCCGGGAACTCGCGCGTGCCAGCCGGAGCAGCCGGTCCGGTCGCCACAGCCCGGCCGCGGCGAGCACCCGCGCCGGCTCCGCCGCGTCGATGAGTCGCAAGCCCAGGGCCAGCGCTTTCTCCACGGTGCCGGGCAGCGCCGCCGACACGACCGCGCCGAGCCGGGCCCACCACGGCCACCAGGACCGGCGGTGGGCCACCGCGCGGCAGACGATCCCGGCCGCCTCGTCCGCCGACATCGCCGGGACGTTGCGGTAGTGCGGCGTGGGCGCGCTCATCCGGGTGCGGACCAGATTGAGGTACGCCGTGCTGACCGTGACCCGGTCGCGCCGCATCTCCACGGCGGCGCAGCGCAGCCACGCGTCGAACGCCGCTTTCGAGGCCAGATAGGCGGACCAGTTCGGCGTGCGCGTCGCGAGCCCGGCGGTGGCGACGTTGACGACGTGCCCGCCGCCGCCGGCCGCCCGCATCGCCGGCAGCAGCACCAGCAGCATCTGGACCGGACCCAGGTGGTTGAGGCTCATCGTGCGCTCGACGTCGTGGAACCGGTCGGCGGTGTCGGCGACCGAACGCCGGATCGAGCGGCCGGCGTTGCAGACGACGACGTCGATCCGCCGGTACCGCCTCACCAGCTCGGCGGCGAGGGAAGCGGCGGCCTCGGGGGCGGAGAGGTCGGCCGGGTGGACGTGCGCCGTCCCGCCGGCCGCCACGATCTCGTCGCGGACCCGCTCCAGCCGTTCGACGGTGCGCGCCACGAGCAGGACCGTCGCGCCGGCCGCGGCGAGGCGTCGTGCGGTGGCCTCGCCGATCCCCTCGGAGGCGCCGGTGACCAGCACGGTCCGGCCGGCGACGGCGGAGGCCAGCCGGCGGGGGCGTGGACCGCGCCCGGTGATTCCCGCCGCGATCCGCACCCAGTGCTTGAAGTGATCCACCGCGACATTGTGGAGCCTGCCGCGGTGGCCGTCACGGGGCCCGAGCCGGCGGGGTCCTCCGGCGACACCCGCCGTCGGTGTGACCTGCGTGCGTCACGGCTCGCGGAGCCCCGCGGAGACCAGCGGAGGCGAGCCGTAGCGCACGCAGGCTTCCCGCCCGTTTGACCTGCTTGGTCTACGGCTCGCGGGGCTCAGCCGTAGCTCAGACATGTGATCAAGCCGGTTTTGCCTGTGTGAACGACGGCTCGGCTCGGCGAGCCGTCGTTCAGCCATGTCACAGGCCCGGCGATTTTACCTGCGCCAGCTACGGCTCGGGTCCAGCGGGCGTCCCGTGCCGGAAACCGAGCCGTAGCGCAGGCATGTCATTCCGGCGCAGGGCAGGACGATGCGGAAGTCCACGGAACGGATACCGGCATTTTTCGGCTACGTCGCCGGAGGCCCGGAGGCCGGGTTCTGACCGGCGCCCGGCGCGGATGCCTGCCCCGGACCTTGGAACGGCGGCGCGGATGCCTGGCCTGGACCTTGGAACGGCGGCGCGGGGGCCGGGCCCGGACCTTGGAACGGTGAGGGGGATGCCGGGTCCTGGCCGGCGAAGGGCGGCGGGCCGTAGTTCTGCGCCGGGGGAGCGCCCACCCGCAGATCCTGCACCGGCACGTCCTGCCCGAACGTCGCGGCCAGCGGCACGGTCACCCCCTGCGTCGCCACCTCGGCGCCCTCCCGGACGGCGGCATGCACCGCCTCGCGCATGGCCCGGATCCGCTCGGTGCGCAGCATCTGGTTGATCGAGCCGGTGCGTCCCAGCATCCCGCCGACCAGGTCCTTGAGGTAGTGCCCGATGAGCGTCGCGCCGCGCCGGCTGCGCCACATCGTCCAGCCGAGGTAGAGGCTGCTGCCGTACGGGAAGACGGTCACGTAGACGCGATAGCTCCGGTCGCTGATCAGCAGCCGGTTGTTGACCATCTCGGGGGCCAGGAAGTCGCTGCGGACCCGGACCGCGTGCGCGTTCAGCGGGAAGCCCCGGCGGCGCAGCGTGCCGTAGATCGCCGCGTACGCCGAGTCGGCCGCCTGGTACCGCTCCTCCAGCAGCGTCTTCCACTCGGCGATCGGCTCGTCGACCCGGGACGCGAGCAGCACCAGCCAGAACACCGCGAACGACAGCAGCGAACCGATCGTGAACAGCCCGCCGCCGGGGTTGTTGCCGGAGAAGATCGACGGCTCCGAGCCGAGCGTGACGAGCACGCCGAGGAAGGCGAAGACCGCCCAGACGAGGAACGCCGACACGGCCGCGCCCAGCCAGAGCCGCACGATGGTCCAGGTGGACACCGATTCGTCGAAGCCGAGCTCGATGCCGCCGTACCGCAGACCCTGCATCCGGTACGCGACGTCGCCACTCCCCGGACCGACCGGGGACGGCTGCCGCGGTGCCTCACCGGGCATGCTCATGAAGGATTCCTTCCACTCGTGTGCCGTCAGGCCAGGGTGACCTGGATGCCGGTCGCGGACGCCTCGGCGATGCCGGTGACCCGGAAGGCCGCCTCGCCGCTCTCGGTCTGTCGCGTGCCGGAGAAGTCGGTGTACTTCGCGGTCCAGCGGACCTTGCCGGTCCCGTCGTCGGAGATCGTCGCGCCGGCGCCACCGCCCAGCCAGCCGCCCTGCGCCGGCGCCACCGAGATCTTCGGGTACGCGGTGACGCTCCACTGCACGCTGGCGTCCTGCCCCCACACGTTCAGGGCGAACGGGCAGCCCGCGGTCTGCGCCACGGTCGTCGCCGCGCACTTGTCGATCGTCGCGCGCACGGTCGACTCGATCTCCTCCTGCGCGCCGGCGGCGAGGACAGGCGTGCCGAAGTCCAGCGTGGTGGCGTAGATGCCCTGACCCATCCGCGCCGGAACCCCGGTCGCGGTGGCCCCGGAGTAGAGCGCGTTGCCCGCGACCTCGGCGGTGAACCAGCCGGGGAAGGCGGCCGGTTCGGCGAGCGCCGCCTCGGTCAGCTCGACGCCGTTGACGGTGACCGCCCGGCCCTGGACGCCGGTCAGCTGCAGCGCCACGAACGGCGCGAGCACCTGGTAGTCCTCGTCCTCGGCCGGCCGGACGACCAGGATCTGATGGTCGACCTCGGTGTCACCGGCGCGGTAGTGGACATCGACGAGCTGGGCGTCCCGCCCGTACGGGATGTCGGCCTCCCTGCTCTCGCCGACCGTGACGTCCGTCGGGCGCACCGCCGGGTCGCTGAGCGCGGCGTCGCTGATCAGCGGGTACCGGGCGGTGTCGAGCTCGCTGATCCGGTTCACGTGCTGGAGGGCGCGGCCGGCGTCGCCGTCGGCGAGCGCGTCGAAGTAGTCCTCGACCACCGACTGCGGGGTGTCGGCGAGCAACCGGGTCCCGGCGATCACGGCGGTGCCGGCGAGCAGGACCACGAGGGCCGCCCCGATCGCCACGATCAGCGGGCGGCGGGACGGCGGCGGTGGTGCGCCGAACGCGACCTCCGGCATCGGCGCCGGCGGGGTGACCGGGGGCGGCGCGACGACGGCCGGGGCGCCGGCGCCGACCAGCTCGGGCACCACCGGCATCCCGCAGTAGCGGCATGAGCCCTGGTCAGCGGTGACGCTGCCGCCGCAGCGGAAGCACACGCCGGCCGCGGTCGCCTCGGCTGATCCCATAACCGCAGAACCCCTGTCCGATACAGGAAGAATGGACCATGGTCATCTTAGGTGACCGCGGTGACCGATTGGGGGCCTCGGTCAGCGTGGGCCGTAGACCAGCCGTTGGATCGCGGTGACCAGGTCCTCCACGGCGTCGTGCAGCTCGGCGTCGGTGGCGCCGGCCAGCCGGTTGTAGCGCGAGTCGCGCAGCGCCGAGATCATCTCGGCGAGCCGGTCGGCGGCGATGTCGCTGGTCGCGGTGCCGTCCGCCTGGTCGCGGCGGATCTTGGCGGCGGCCCGCTGGTCGTACCGGATCTTGGTCTGGGTGAGCAGCGTGCGCAGCGGCTCGGAGGAGGCGGCGGCGGTCGCCGAGCAGGAGAGCAGCCCGGCGTTCTCCCGCCACAGCGTCGCCGAGGCGAGCAGTTGCTCGCGGAGCAGCTCGGGGGAGGGGCCGGCGCTGTCGAACCACACGTGCGAGGCGGCGAAGTCGTCCGAGACCTGGGTCATCAGCGCGGTCAGGACCGCGGGCTTGGTCGGGAAGTAGAAGTAGAAGCTCGTCCGCGAGATGCCGGCGCCGCAGGCCAGGTCGTCGATGGTGACCGCCTCGTAGGACCGCTCGGCGAACATGCGCTTCGCCACCTGCAGGATCGCGGCCTCGCGCAGGTCGCCCTTGGACGGGCCGACCCGGCGGCGTGACGGTGTTGCCTGACTCATGTCGAGCAGTCTCCCACTGTGATCATCGACGCGCCGACCAAAAAACTCGACGCGGCGTCGAAAAACAAGGTTACTGTACGACCGTGACCCCTCCCGTACGCCCGCGGCTGCTCCTGCTCGCCGCCGCAGCAGCCAGCTTCCTGCTCTCGTTGATCCAGTCCATCCCCGTCCCGGTGCTGCCGCAGATCGCCCAGCAGCTCGGCGCGGACGCCACCACCGTGGGCTGGGTGTCCACCGCGACACTGCTCGCCGCGTCCGCGTGCACCCCGCTGCTCGGCCGTCTCGGCCACGTCGTCGGCATCAAGCCGGTCTTCATCGGGACGCTGATCGTCACCCTCGTGGGCAGCCTGATCGCGGCCACCGTGCAGGACGTGACCTGGCTGATCGTCGCCCGGGTGCTGCAGGGCACCAGCTTCGGCCTGTTCCCGCTCGGCATGAGCCTGCTGCGCCACGAGCTGCCGCCCGCGAAGCTGACCAGCGGGATGGCGACCGTCGCCTCCACGCTCGGCGTCGGCGGTGGCGTCGCGCTCGTCGCCTCCGGCCTGCTCATGCAGGGTGACGGCGACTACCGGCGGATCTTCTGGCTCTGCGTGGCGGTCACCGCCCTCGCGCTGGCGCTCGCGTTCACGCTGCCCCGCCGGGCCGGCGCCGGCGGACGGGTCGACGTGCTCGGCGCGGTCGTGCTCTCGGCCGGACTGGTCAGCCTGCTGCTCCCGATCTCGCAGGGGCACACCTGGGGCTGGACCTCGGCCCGCGTGCTGCTGCTCTTCACCGCCGCCGTGGTCATCCTGGTCGGCTTCTACCTGCTCGAACGCCGGACCGCCGCGCCGCTGGTCTCGGTGGAGATGCTGCGGCACCGCCCGATCCTGGTCGCCAACCTCGCCGCGATGGCGGTCGGCTTCGCGATGTTCGCCCTTCAGCTGTCGACCAGCTACTTCGTGCAGAGCCCGCGGGCGTACACCGGGTTCGGGTTCAGCGCGACGGTGCTGGAGACCAGCCTGGTCTTCCTGCTGCCCGGCGCCGCGGCCAGCGTGGTGGTCGGCCCGCTCGCCGGTGTGCTGATGGGCCGGATCGGTCCCCGCAACGTGCTGGCGCTGGCCTGCGGCCTCGCGGCGGCGGGGATGGCGTCGCTGACGCTGCTGCACGACAACCGGGTCGAGACGATCACCGCGTTCGTGGTGGCGAGCTGCGCGATCGCGATGGCCTACGCGGCGATGCCGGCGCTGCTGGTCAGCCACGTGCAGCCGGCCGAGACGGGCATCGCCAACTCGGTGAACTCGATCATGCGTACCGTCGGCGGCACCATCGGCGGCGCGCTGGTGATCACGATCCTGGCCGCGCGGACGCACTCCTACGGCACGCTGGCGCTCCCGACCGAGAACGCGTTCCGGCTCAGTTACGGCATCGGCGCGGTCATCTTCGCGATCGGCGGCCTGCTGGTGCTGCTCTTCATCGACCGGCCCGCCCGGGCCCGCGCCGAGGAGCCGGTCGTCGCGGCCCCCGCACCGGCCGTGGTGTAACGCAGCCGCACCTCAGGCGCACCCCCGGCCGACTCGTCGCCGCCGCTGCCGCACCGACTTCTCTGGCATGAGCCCCAGGTGGAAGCAGGTCGCGGCAGTGGCGGCGACAGCGCTGATCAGTGTGACCGGCCTCCAGGCGGCCGGTCCGGCCCAGGCCGCGCCGGTCACCGGTTCGAAGACGGTGTACTTCACGTTCGACGACGGGCCCGGCACGGGTACGGCCGAGCTGCTCGACGCCACCGCCGCCTACGACGCCAAGGTCAGCCTCTTCTACACCGGCCGGCACGGCGAACAGTCGCCGGAGCTGGTGGCCCGCGCGGCCGCCGAGGGGCACGTCATCGGCAACCACACCTACAGCCACCGGCGGCTGCCCACCCTGACCGGCGCCGAGGTCGAGCAGGAGCTGATCAAGGCACGTACCGCGCTGGAGCCGTACGTCAGCAACTGCTGGCGGCCGCCGGGCTGGCAGACCTCCCCGGCGATCGAGCAGATCGCGAAGAGCCTCGGCCTGCGGCAGACCCTGTCGATCATGGACCCGATGGAGAGCCGCCGGGTGTTCATCCCGGCGTCCTGGACGGACGAGGACCAGATCGTCTCGACCGTGCGGGAGAAGGTCTTCGACGGCGCGATGGTGACGCTGCACGCCGAGACGTCCGGCGCCGGGGCGCAGCTGCGGGCGTTCGAGCGGCTGCTGCCGCTGCTGACCGCTCAGGGGTACCGGTTCAAGGCGCTGCCGTACTGCGGGATGCCGACGGTGAAGCTGCTCGCGGTGGGCGACGGCATCTCCGGCGCCGGCGAGTACCGCACCGAGCTGGACGCGCTGCTGCGCCGGGGCGCCGAGCCGCACGGGCTGAACTTCCGCTGGGTCGGCGACGTGGCCGGCAACCCCCGGGTGGGGATCAGCCACGACGAGTACGCAGGCTGGACCACGCAGCAGGTGGACCGCAACATCAGCCGCCTGCAGAGCGCCCACCAGCCGGACGTCATCCTGGTGAACGCCGGCGGTGTCGACATGCAGCGGGGCGCGACCGCGAACACGGTCGCCCGCCGGACGGCCGCGCTGCTGGCGCACATCCGCGAGAACCAGCCGGACGTCACCGTCCTGGTGTCGATCCCGACGGCCCCAGCCGCGACCCCGGCCCCGGCAGCGCGGCGCAGCACGGTCACGCTCGAAGCAGCGAAGCGCAAGGGAGCCAAGCCCAAGACAGCCAAGCCGAAGAAGGCGCAGCCGAAGGCGGCCAAGCCCAGCGCCGCGCAGCAGAAGGCCGCGAAGCAGACCGCGGCTCTCCAGCGTGCGATGCGGGCCGTGATCCGTGACGCCGGCGCCGGCTTCCACGCCGTCGACCTGCGCGGCCTGGCCTTGGACGGCGGCGACCGCGCCCAGCGCACGGTCGCGAACCGGTACTACCGGGCGCTGCGCGGCGCCGTACCGGGCAGCAGCACCTGGGCAGCCGACCCGCAGCCCTGACCGCGCAACAGCCCGCCCCGGAAGGGGCGGGCTGTTCGCGTTAGCGAACGTGTCCGAACCTGTTTCCTTCTGTTGACGTCAGACATGCAAATGGGCCAATGTGATCGCAATGTGTCGTTGATCGAAGGGAAACATTCGATGCCGCGATCACCCTGGAGACCCCTGTTCCTCGCCGCCCTGCTGGTCCTCTCCGTCCTCGTCGCGCCCGCCGGCGCCGCGTCCGCCCGAGAACCCGGGACGGCAGCCGCCGTGCACGGGCTCAAGGGCGAGTACTTCCGGATGTCCGCGCCGGGCGCCCGGGACTTCGCCGACCTCGGCGGGATCGCCCTCGACCCGAACATCGACCTGCCCGGCCTGGCCGGCACGTTCGAGGCGTTCACCGGGCGCACCGAGCACACCACCGCCCGCTGGACCGGGAAGCTCACCGCGCCGGCCACCGGCGACTACACGTTCCACATGATCGGCGACAACGGGTTCCGGTTCTTCCTGGACGGTCAACCGGTGATCGATCACTGGGTCGGCGACTGGGACCGCGAGCAGGTCAGCGCGGCGGTGCCGCTGGTGGCGGGGGAGGCGCACGACGTACGCATCGAGATGTTCCAGGACATCGGCGGTGCGAACCTCTTCCTGCGCTGGTCGGGCGCCGGACTCGACAAGCAGATCGTCCCGGAGAGCGCTTTCACGCCGCCGGACGGCTTCCAGATCTTCCCGGTGGACCTCACCGTCGGTCTCGGCGGCACCACCCTGGTCGCCGACTTCGCCGCCCCGGTCACCGCTCTCGGCGACCTCACCGGGCACCTGAGCGTCGAGGTCGACACGACCCGCTTCCCGATCGCCGCGGCCCGGATCGACCGCCGCGACACCTCCAAGGTCGTGATCACGCTCGGTGAGGCGGTGCAGAAGGGCCAGAAGGTCCGGGTCAACTACGACGGCGGTGGTGGCCTGACCGTCGGCGGCGAGACCGTCCCGCAGGTCATCCGCTCCGCGACGAACACGTCCGAACACCGGCTGACCACCCCGTGGGGCGACCGGGTCGACAAGCGGCGCCCGCTCCCGGAGTACCCGCGTCCGCAACTGATCCGCAAGGACTGGCTGAACCTCAACGGGCAGTGGGAGTTCGCCGGCGCGCAAGCCGGGGAGCAGCCGGTCTTCGGCCGCAGGCTGGCCGAGCGGATCACCGTGCCGTACCCGGTCGAATCGCTGCTTTCCGGCATCGAGCGCCGCGAGGACCACATGTTCTACCGCAAGCTGGTCACCGTGCCCGGCGGCTGGAAGGGCAAGCGGATCAAGCTGAACTTCGGCGCTGTCGACTACCAGGCGACGGTGTGGGTGAACGGCACGCTCGTCGCCTCGCACACCGGCGGCTACACGGCGTTCACCGCGGACATCACCGCCGCCCTGACCGGGCGGGGCCCGCAGGAGATCATCGTCGGGGTCACCGACGTGACCGGTCCGGATCAGCCGAAGGGCAAGCAGTCGCTGAACCCGGGCGGCATCGTCTACGAGCCGTCGTCGGGCATCTGGCAGACGGTCTGGATGGAGCCCGTCGCGCCGGTCGCGGTCGACGACGTGGTGATCACCCCCGACGTGCCGTCCGGTTCCGCGGTGGTCCGGGTCGCCGCTGCCACGAACGCGCCGGTCACCGTGGTGGCCCGGGACAAGAAGGGCCGCATCGCCGGCCGGGCATCGGGTACGGCCAATGCCGACCTGCGCGTGGCGATCAAGAATCCGCGCCTGTGGAGCCCCGACGACCCGTACCTCTATGACCTTGATGTTCGTCTCGGCGCCGACCGCGTGCGCGGCTATTTCGGAATGCGTCAGGTCGAGGTGAAGAACGTCGGTGGGTTCCCGAAACTCGTGCTGAACGGCTCACCGGTCTTCTCGCTCGCCACGCTCGATCAGGGTTTCTGGCCGGACGGCCTCTACACCCAGCCGAGCGACGCGGCGCTGCGATTCGACCTGGCCGAGACGAAGAAACTCGGCTTCAACGCGGTCCGCAAACACATCAAGGTGGAATCCGCCCGCTGGTACCGGCATGCCGACGAGCTCGGCCTGCTGGTCTGGCAGGACTTCGTCTCCGCTGACATCACCGGCCCGGCCGGCCAGGACGCGTTCCTGAGCCAGGGCACGGCGATGATGAAACAGCTGCACAACTTCCCGTCGATCATCGGCTGGATCGTCTTCAACGAGGGCTGGGGCGAATGGGACCGCACCGCCACCGGCAAAATCGCCGACGAGGTGAAGGCGCTCGACCCGTCCCGCATCCTGAACGCGCACAGCGGCGTCAACTGCTGCGCCTCCAAGGGTGATTCCGGGCGGGGTGACGTCATCGATCACCACGATTACAACAACACCGATCCGGCCTATCCGGACGCGACCCGGATCGCGATGGACGGCGAGCACGGCGGATTCACGCTGCGCACTCCCGGTCACATGTGGCCCGGGCCGCCCGCCGTCATCTACAGCGGCGTCGCCGACAAGGCCGCGCTGACCGCCAAATACGTCGACAACACCCGGCGGTTCTACCTGGAAGCGGCCGGCGCGGAGCTCTCCGGCTCGGTCTACACCCAGATCACCGACCTGGAGACCGAGCTGAACGGCCTCTGGACCTACGACCGGCGAGAGATCAAGGTCGACCCCGCCCCGGTACGGGAGATCAACCGCGCCGTGATCGCGGCCGGAGCGGCTGCCGCGGCGAGAACCTACCCCGGTCGCGCGGACTGGACACTGGACGAGGGGAGTGGCACGACCGCGGCCGACAGCAGCGGCGGCGACGCGGATCTGACGCTGGCCGGCGACACGACCTGGACCACCGGCGTGACCGGTTCTGCCCTGTCCTTCGACGGCGACGGCGACCATGCCGACACCGCCGGGCCGGTCCTCGACACGACGCGGGACTACACGGTCGCGGCGTGGGTGACGCTGGACGAGCTGCCCGGCAACTACGCCACCGCGGTCAGCCAGGACGGGCGCCGCACCGAGAATCCGTTCTACCTGCAGTACGGCCAGGGCGCCTTCGCGTTCAGCACGCCCGGCGGCAACCGGGCCCGGCTCATCACCACGCCCGAGCTGAACCGCTGGTACCACCTGGTCGGCGTCCGGGACCACGCCAGCGGGCAGATCCGACTGTTCGTCGACGGCGAGCGGGTCGCCACCGTCGCGGCCGGGCCGGACGTGGTCAGCACCGGGCCGCTGTCGGTCGGCCGGGCGAAGTATGCGGGCAACGACACCGATTACTGGTCCGGATCGGTCGACCGGGTGCACGTCTACGGGCGTACCCTCAGCGACGCCGAGGTCTCCGCGCTGCATGCGCAAGAGGCCCGCTGAGCTCTCGTGAGGAAAGGCCCATCCCGCCGGGATGGGCCTTTCGGATCTCCGCTCTTACTTCTCGCGCGCCTTGCGGGTGCTCTTCGCGTTGGCCTTCTGGATCGCGTCGACCAGTTCGGACTTGGTCATCTTCGAACGGCCGCTGATGTCGAGCTTCTTCGCGAGGTCCTTCAGGTGCTCCTTGCTGGCGTTCGCGTCCACCCCGCCGGCCGTCTTCGCCTTGGTGTCGCGCCCGCCGGCGGCCTTGGAATCGCTCGGGCCCTTCTTGGCCTTCGGCTCCCAGTGATCGCCGACCTTCTCGAACGAGTGCTTGACCGCCGAGAACGCGGTCCGGTGGGCGCGCTCGCCCTCGCCGTACTCCTTGACCGCGGCGTCGTGCGCCTTCACGTAGGTGTCCTGAGCCTTCTTCGGCGAACGCTTCAGCGTGCTCGGCATGTCCTTGCTCGCGGGCATCACAACCTCCTCGTCCGGTCTCCGACATTCCAGTCGTGCCCTTCCCGGGCGGCCCGAAACGCCGGGTGGCGACCACCGGCGGAAATTCGGTGTCGCCGCCGCCGGGCATCCGATAGGAAGTTACGGTGAGTGAAGAGACGCTTCCGGGCGGCAACATCACCGGCGCGGTACGGATCGGCGACGTCGTCCACAAGCCGGCCGCGCCGTGGACGCCGACCGTGCACGCGCTGCTGCGGCACCTGGCGAGCGCCGGCTTCGGCGGCGCGCCCCGCCCGCTCGGCTTCGACGAGCAGGGCCGGGAGAAGCTGACCTACCTGCCCGGCGAGGTGATCGGCGGGCAGGTGCCGTGGCCCGCCTGGGCGCGCGCCGACGCGACGCTGGTCCAGGTCGGGCAGTGGCTGCGACGGCTGCACGACGTGACGGCGGATTTCGTGCCGCCGGCGGACGCGCGCTGGTTCGCCGGCGGCCAGATGCGGCCCGGCCTGGTCGTCGGGCACCACGACGCCGCGCCGTTCAACGCCGTGTGGGACGAGGAGCGGCTGGCCGGATTCGTCGACTGGGACACGGCCGGGCCGTCGACACGGGAGTTCGACCTGGCCTTCTCCGCGCTGTCGTGGGTGCCGCTCTACACGCCGGAGGCGGCCCGCCACTTCGGGTTCGACCGCCCAGAGGACCGGTCACGCCGCCTTCACCTGCTGCTCGACGCGTACCGCTACGAGGGCGACAGGCATGCCTTCGGCGAGGTGGTCGTCGCCCGGGCCACCCGCCAGGCCGCCGTCATCCGGGGCATGGCCGACAGCGGCGACCCGGCCGCCGCGGCGCTGCTCCCGGTGGCCGCCAACCTCGAACGGTCCGCCGCCGAGACACGATCCCTGCCGCCCGGGTTCTGGAGCCGCTGACTCCCTAGCGCCGCCGCTTGCGTCGCTGCCGCCGCTCCGGGCGGGGGACGGGCGCGGGGCCGCGCCGCGCGCGCAACGGCCGGGGATCGTCGTCGTGCCCGTAGCTGATCTCGATGTCCGGCAGCTCGTTCTGCAGCAGGTGCGCCAGCCGCAGCCCCTCCTGTCCCCAGGCCTCCTCCACCTCGGCGCTCCGAAACTCGAAACCGGTCAGGGCGATGCCGTTGAACTCGGCGTTCCACGCCCGCAGCGCCGCGATCAGCGGCTCGCTGACCCCGAGTTCCGCCAGCTCCACGGGATCCATGAGGTCCCCGTCGCTAGCCCAGACCGGGTCGTCGTCCCCGTACTCCGCCCTGACCCGCAGCGCGTCCGGGCGGTACCACTCCTCCATCAGATGATCATGGCAGGCGGGCGCAGGGGCGACCCGCGTGGCCCTTTCGGTCATGGGTCGGCGTCGCGGCTCGGCAACGCGCCCGCCGCGTGGCTGAACTGGTGGCATGCCGGACACCACCCATCAGACCGCCCGGTTCGCCGAGGCGGGTGGTGTCTCCTACGCCTACCGCCGTCTCGGCGCGGGCGGGGAGACGCCGCTGGTGCTGCTCCAGCACATCCCGGACCTGTCCGCGCACGCCACGATCTTCCAGTCCTGAGGAGAGTCACATGAGCACCCTGATCGACGACATCTTCGACGGGTACGGTGGGCGCCGCGCCTGGCAGGAGGCGGAGCGGATCAGCGCCCGGCAGTTCTTCGGCGGCGTCCTGTGGGCGATGAAGGGCCACCCCGGCGCCCTCGACGACGTGCAGGTCACCGTCGACCTGCACCGCGAGCACACCCGGCAGGAGCCGTTCTTCGACGCGGGCCACCACACCGACTTCACGCCCGGCCGGATCGCGGTGGAGACCGAGGACGGGCAGGTCGTCGAAGAGCTGCTCGACCCGCGGGCGTCGTTCGCCGGGCACGAGCTGACCACGCCGTGGACGCGGTTGCAGCTGGCCTACTTCTCCGGGTACGCGATGTGGACGTACACGACCGAGCCGGCCTCCCTCGTCCTGCCGGGCGTGACGACCGAGGAGATCGGCACGTGGACCGAGGACGGGCAGACGTTCCGGCGACTGGCGGTGACGTACCCGGACAGCATCGCCACCCACACGCCGCACCAGATCCTCTACGTCGACGCCGACGGCCTGATCCGCCGGCGGGACTACACCGTGGACATCGCCGGGAAGGCGGCGAGCGCCCAGTACGCGCTCGACTTCACCACCGTCGACGGCCTGGTCGTCCCGACCAGCCGCAAGATCTACAGCACCGACGAGAACAACCGGAAGGTCCCGGACCCACTCATCGTCTCGATCGACCTGAAGGACGTCACGGTCCACTGACGCGGCGGCGGGGGCCGGCTCGCTCCGGGTTCGCGGCTCGCTCCGGGTTCGCGGCTCGCTCCGGGTTCCCGGCTCGCTCCGGGTTCCCGGCTCGCTCCGGGTTCCCGCGCGAGGGCTGGCGGGATCGCCTCGTGCCGGGGACCTGGTAGCGGCTCGCTCCGTTGGTCGCGGGGCCCGTAGCGTGGCCGATCCGCCCGCGCGTGTGCGGCTCAGCGGCCGGCCGCGTGTGCGGTTCGGCGTCTGCCCGTGTGTGCGGTTCGGCGTCTGCCCGTGTGTGCGGTTCGGCGCCTGGCCGTGTGTGCGGCTCGGCGCCCGGCCGTGTGTGCGGCTCGGCGCCTTCCCGTGCGTGCGGTGTGGCGCAGAGCGCTGTCCGATCCTTTCCGTCCCGCCCCGCGGCTGTGTCACGGTTGATGCCGATCGACGGAAGGAGGTAGTCCCATCATGAATGCCGCACCGGTTGCGTCCGCCGGCATCTCGATCATTCTGCTGGTGCTGGCTCTGCCGGCGTTGCTCCTGCTGGCGAACCCGCGCGCGCTGCGGGACCCCCGCCTGGCCACGCTGGAAACGGTCGGGGTGCTGCGTCGCCTCCGCACGGACCGGTCCCGCCGGCGCGAGCAGGCGCTGGAGGCGTTGCGGTACGCCGCGGAGGTCCGGGTGGCCACCGAACGCGCGCACCACGCCGCGCAACGTTGGCAGGACATCTGGCGTCAGTCCGAGGAGCACGTCGAGGAGGCGTGGCAGGCCTGGCAGAACGCCGAGGACCGCCTGGCCCGAACCCGCGAGGCCGCAGCGTTCCCCACGCCGCACGCACCACAGACCCCGACCGAGTACGCCGACCGCGAGCAGTCCCTGCACCGCATGCTCCAGACCGCCGCCGCCCGAGGCGACCTGCCCACCGAGGCCGTCGTCGGTGGTCACTGGGACCCGAGGCTGCACCCGGTCGAGCAGGAACTGCAGGTGCACCGCGCCATCGCCGCGCACCGGCACCGGCTGTACCGGCAGGCCGTCGCCGCCGAACGTGCCGCCTGGCACGACGCTCAGCTCGCCGTGGCCACCCGCGACAGCCTGCGCCGCGAGTGGGCAGCCGCCGCCCGCACGTCGAGCGACCTGCGGATCCCTGAGCCCATGGCGGTGCCGGCCCGGCTGCGCCGCTGGGCCCAGCGACGCGTGGTCCAGCGCGCGGCGTGACGTGACGTGCCCGGGCGACGGTTCGCCGCCCGGGCACGTCGGCGTCCTTCGGCTAGGACTCTTCACTCGCCGGAGCGAAGTGCTGCACGCCGAACGCGACGGCGGCCGCGATGTCCTCGTCGCTGGTTCCCCAGGCCTTCTGCACCGCCGCGCCCCAGGCCTGACAGCTTCGCGTCGCGAACTCCTTCGCCTCCGCGGAGTCCTCCCAGGTGGCCGGGTCGATCGGTTCGCCGCGCAGGTGCAGGTCCAGGCCGAGCAGGGTGAGATCCCACCCGCCGCCGATCCCGATCGTGCCGCCCGGACCGTACATCCGCACCAGCTCGTCGACGATCTCCGCCGGCGAGGAGTGCTCCAGCTCGAACGTGGTGCGCTCGTCACCGTCGGCGGTCAGCCGCACCTCAACCTCGGTAGCCATGCCCTCGCCGAGCACCCAGGACACCTTGAGCAGGTGCGGCTGCTCGCAGCGCAGAATCTCACCGCCGGCGTTGTCCTTGAGCTGGAACGTGCCGCCGAGCCTGAAGTCCCCGTCCACCTGGCCCAGCCAGCGACTGAGCCGCACCGGATCGGTGCAGGCGTCCCAGACGTATCGGCGCCGCGTATTCCCGCCGCAACAGCAGCGACCGGCCCGGCCCACCCGACACCGGCAGCTCGCCGATCTCGCGGTGAGTGGCGTTGATCTGATTGACGATGTCGATCACCTGTTCTCCTCACTGTCGGTGCTTGCGGTGCTTGCGGTGCTTGCGGTGCTTGCGGTGCTTGCGGTGCTTGCGGTGCTTGCGGTGCTTGCGGTGCTTGCCGTGCTTGCGGTGCCGTCCGGGCTTGGGCGGTCACTGCCCCCGCTGCCGTTGCTGGGACGCTCCGAGCCGGGCGACGTGTGCTTGCGGCGCCCGCGTGCCAGCTCGGTGGCCAGGGCGTCGAGCCGCTGGTTCCAGAAAGGACGGAACCTCTCCAGCCAGACATGGGCCTCTTGGAGGGGCTCCGCCTCGACGGCGTAGAGGCGGCGAGTGCCCTGTGCCCGGACCGACGCGAATCCGGACTCCCGCAGAACGCGGAGGTGCTGAGACACAGCGGGAGCCGAGATGCCGAACTCCGCCTTGATGGCGTCGCTGATGGCACCGGCGGACTGCTCACCGGCGGCCAGCAGCTCCAGGATCCGTCGGCGAACCGGGTCGCCGAGGATGTCGAACGCATGCACCTCCGAACTATTTCAGTGACGGCTTAATTAAGTCAATAGTGAAGTAAGTATGCCTGGTCGGGCCGCTGTCGACCCGTACCCGGGAAGGAAGCGCGAAGCGGATGGCGGCGCCGGACCACCTCGGTGTTTTCGGGTGCCGGAACCGGGCAATGAGGTCGCATGTTCCCAGCTGAGAACCTGCGTGACTGGCGCGGCGAGAACGTCGTCGACCCGGAAGGCGACAAGATCGGCGAGTTGGAGGCCGTTTACGTCGACACGGTCAACGACGAACCGGCGTTCGCCACTGTCCGCGTCGGCATCATCGGGCGGCACCGGCTCGTCTTCGTGCCGCTCGCCGGAGCGACCGTCAGTCCCAAGGCTGTGCGTGTCCGCTACGACAAGAAGCTGGTCGGCAATGCGCCCGGCATCGGTGTGGACGGCGAACTCGCCGCCTCCGACGAGCCGTCGGTCTTCGCGCATTACGGCCTGCCCTACGATTCCGGGTTCTCCGGGGCTCGGCGCCTCGCCCGCCGCTGAAATCCGCTGCGCTGCGCTGCGCTGCGCTGCGCTGCGCTGCGCGAGGTGTGAGGTGCGAGGTGCGGGGGCGTCGACCGGCCGCGGCTCCTCGCGCGCCTGAGAGGACGCGCCGGGACCGCCGCTGCTCAGCGCTGCGACTCGAAGTGCTCCTTCATCGCCGGGTAGTAGTCGTCGAAGGTCGGCGCCGGAGTGCCATCGCGGGAGGCGACCAGCAGGTCCAGGTAGTACTCCCAGCCGGGACCGACCTCGCCGACACTCTCCTTGCCGGTCAGGTGCTGGGTGAAGCGCAACTCGGTCACGCCGGCGGTCTCGGTCAGCGTGAGATCCAGGTGCCAGGCGCCGTAGTCGTCCACGGCGGAGAGCGCCAGCCGGCGCGGTCGCTCACAGGCGTCGATCGTCATGTCCATCCAGGGCTGATCCTCCTCCTGCGCCATCTGCACCTTGATCGGCCGGCCCGGCGCCGCGTCACCCTGCCACGGGCCGAACCAGCGAGCCGTCCGGTCCGGCTCGGTGAGGCTCGCCCACACGTCGTCGATCGGCGCGCGGAACGTGCGGGTCAGCACCAGGTCGTCGCCGAACAACCGTCCGGTCGGGGTGGGGCTCATGCGATCTCCTCCTGAGGTGATGGGCGCCGCTCGCGGCGAGTGCGGTAGACCTCGGTCTCGAGGGCGTCGAAACGGTGGTGCCACCCGGACGGGCGCTGCACCTGATCAAGCCAGGAGGACAGCTCGCCGAGCGGGGCGGTGTCGAGCGTGTAGACGCGGTGCCGGCCCTCTGCGGTGTCCTGAACCAGCCCTGACCTGCGCAGCACCCGCAGGTGGCGGCTGACGGCGGGCCGGCTGATGTCGAACCCGTCCGCGATCTGGCCTGCGGTGAGCGCGGCGTCGCGCAGCATCAGCATGATCCGTCGTCGAACCGGGTCGGCGATCGCGCCGGCCACCTCGTCCATTTGCTCCACGGGAAAAGCGTAACCTCCCGGTTACGCGTCAACAACTGGCGACTTCGGTGGCTACACGGTGGTGTCGGCGGTGAGTTCGTTGAGCCACGCTTGCGGCGCGGTGCGGAACTGCTCGTCGACCGGGACGGCAGCATCACGCAGCGCGCGCTGCCAGGCCACCGCCCGTGACACCCGGGTGACCCGGCAGGCCAGTGTGACCGAGCTGCGCAGCGTCGGCAGATCTGCCAGGTCGGACCACGGTTCCAGGTAGGCGTCGCGCAGCCGGCCCAGCTCGCGCTGCCGGTCCGCGGCATCCATGGCGTCGTGCATGACGTTGAGCGCGACCAGCAGCGAACCGAACGGGTGGGCGATGCTCGCGTCACCCCAGTCGAAGAAGCGCAGATCGGCGAAGACGTTGCCGTCGTGCAGGTCGTCGTGCTGCAGAGCCGGCGGGATGCCGTCGGCGGAGAGGGCCGCGCACCACTCGCTGAAGTTTGCCTGCTCGGCCGGGCCGATCGTGGCGTGCACCTGCGGGTCGGAGAGCAGGGCGGTCAGCGTCGCCGGAAGCATCGTGACGCGCTGATCGGGCACGCCGAGCGCGAGCAGCGCCGTCACGTGCGGGGCGGTGGCTCGTTGCAGGGCGGCGTATGCCTGCAGCATGTCGATCCAGGTCGCCGTCCGGTTGGCGGCTGTCCGGGTCTCGCGCAGCGTGGGTCCCGCGTCGGCGGTCACCATCCAGCCGCGCTCCGCGTCGGTCGCCAGCGGCGCGAGCGTGGCGCCGGGGGCGATCCCGGTGAGGGCGTCGGCGAGCGCGGCTTCGTACCGGCAGGCCGTGATGTTGGCTTTGAACCAGCGGGTGCCCGCGGCGGTCGGCGCACGATGGGTGACCGACCAGGGGCGGACGCGGACCCGCTCGATCGGGCCGGTCGGCGGGGTGCCGAGTTCGTCGAGCCGCGCGGTGAGCCATGCGTCGGCCTCGCTCTGCCAGCCGATGTCGTTCCAGTCGTTGGTGCGCACGAGGGTGACAGTAAAGCGCGGCGCGCACGAGGGCGACAGGAGAGCTCGGCGCGCACGAGGGCGACAGGAGAGCGCGGCGCTCCCGAGGGCGACAGGAGAGCGCGGCGCTCCCGAGGGTGACGGGAGAGCGCGGCGGGTCGCCGATCATCCGGGATCCGGCGGCGATGGCCGGCCCGGCGCCAGTGGTGTCGCGCCGGGCCGAATCGGTCACGGTCAGACGTCGATGAAGATCGGGTTGGTGTAGAACCAGGTGTCCAGCCAGGGATCGCCGTCACCGGGGGTGTGCGCCACCGGGCCGTGCGGGTCGATCCTGGCGCCGAGCAGGCCGGGACCGTTGCGGCGGCCGTCGCTGCCGCGCAGGCGCAGGTACGTCGGCTCCCGCACCGGGTCGATCGGGATGCGCAACGTGTACGTGCCGGAGCGTCCACTCACGTCGACACTGCGCGCCACCTTGGTGGCGGGCGCCCGCCACGACGTGCGGTCGGCGGCCGGGCCGCGGACCGCGCCACGGATCACGTCGACGTGGGCCAGCTCGGGCAGCACGCCGTGATAGTTCGGCCGCGACGCGGTGGTGACCGTGACCAGCAGCGTGAGCTTCTGACCCTTGCGAACGCGCAGCCGGCCACCGAGGGTCGCGCCACGCCCGGACCCGCCGGCGACCAGGCGCACGTCGATCGCGTCGATCAACTGCCCGTGATCCACCCACACACGGCCCGCCCGGAGACCCGCCATCACCTCGCGGTAGCCGTACCGAGTGACGCCGACGTGGGTGCGGCTGAACTGACCGGGCCAGAAGTCGCTGCCGGCCTGCGGGGTGCTCGTCTGCACCGGATCGGGCAGTTTGCCGGTGTTGTCGAAGTTCTTGCCGGGTGCCCAGTCACCGTTGCGCCAGGTGTCGTACACCGTACGGTGATTGTCGGAATTTGATGTGATCGAGAAGAGCTTGCCCTCGGCGAGGAGCGCGTCCCACATGCCGCCGACGGTCGCGGTCATCCAGTCGAAACCGCCGTAGGTCACATACGACTCGGCGGGGTAGCCGGTCCAGGACTGGGCGGACGGCTTGTTCTCGTACTCCCCGCGGATGCTGTTCGCGCCCCGCCAACCCGGCAGCGCGGCGCCCTGAGCACCCGGAGCGCCCTCCATGCCGATCATGATGCCGGGTGCGGCGTCACGCCATCCGCGCAGCTCAGTGGGGGAGTCGATGCCGAGCCGGGACGGGTGGTTGGCAAAGACCAGCGCGTCGGGCACGTCACCGGCCCGCTTGCGGGCGGCCAGCCATTTGAGCGCCTCGACGGCGAGAGCCTGGTTCTCCGGGGTGTCGGTGGTGCGATTGAGGAGCTTTCCGTCGTACGCCAATTCGAACTGTCGCAGGATCTCCGCTTCGTTCGGGCCGGGCGCGGTGAAGACGGTGGCGTGCTCGGCGGCCGGGATGTACCACTCCAGGCCTTGGAACAGCAGCATCCGCGGGTTCTCGGCGCGGGCCGTGACCACCTCGGCATGCTCGGCGAGGGCGCCGCCGGCGTTGGCGTGACCGATGTTGCTGTGCTCGGTGAGCACCATCCAGTCCAGACCGAACTGGGCTGCCCGCATGGCCTGCTGGCTGAACGTGTACTTCGCGTCGTGGCTGTAGACGGTGTGCACGTGGTGGTCGCCCGCCAGGTACACGAAGTCGGGATCGTCGTCCCCCTGGGACGGGCGTGACGCGCTGGTGGCGGCAGAAGCGGCGGCGGGGGAGGCGAGCACGCCGGCGGTCGCGAAGCCCGCGCCGAACAGGCCGGCGTTACGCAGCAGGCCGCGCCGGGACACGCCCTGCGCGTCGAGCTGGTCGGCGGAGACGGCGGGATCCGCCCACTCCGGCAATGGTTGTTCCGTAGACATGATCATGGAGGCTTGCCGACACGGCCGTCCGGCACACCAACGCCCGGTCAACGGTGGGCAGCCGATACCCCAACTCCTCACCGCTCAGCCTCGCTCCGCGCTACGGCGGCGGGGCGCGATGAGGCCGGACTCGTAGGCCCAGACGACCAGCTGTGCCCGGTCGTGACAGTGCAGCTTGATCATCGCTCGGTTGACGTGGGTCTTGGCGGTCAGCGGACTGATCACCATCTGGTCGGCGATCTCGTCGTTGGTCAGGCCCCGCCCGACGAGCTCGACGATCTCCTGCTCGCGGGCCGTCAGCACGGCACGGCCGGCGGCCGGGTCCCCCGGCGGCCGGCTGGACACGAACTCGCTGATCAGGGTGCGTGTCACGGTGGGGGCGAGCAGCGCCTCGCCGCGAGCCACGGTGGTGATCGCCTGCAGCAGGGTGGCAGGGTCGGCGTCCTTGAGCAGGAACCCGCTGGCCCCGGCGCGCAGGGAGGCGAAAACATACTCACTCAGCTCGTAGTTCGTCAGGATCAGCACGCGGACGCCGGCCAGGCCGGGGTCGGCGTTGATCCGGCGCGTGGCCTCGATCCCGTCCATGCCGGGCATCTGCACATCCATCAGGACGACGTCGGGCCGCAGTTTCCCGGCCATGTCGACGGCAGCGGCACCGTCGCCGCATTCACCGACGACCTCCAGACCCTCCTCGGCGTCGAGCAGCGCCCGGAACCCGGCCCGCATCAGAGCCTGGTCATCAGCGAGAAGCACCCGGATCACGCGGGGTCCCTCAGCGGGAACGCGGCTCGGACGGTGAACCCGCCGTCCTCGTCATGCGCGGCGTGCAGCGTGCCGCCCAGCCCGGTGACCCGCTCGCGCATGCCGCTCAGGCCGATCCCGGGCGCCACCGCGGTCTCCGCAGCGGGCTTGCCGTCGTCGGTGACCGCCACGGTGAGCTCGGTGGGGGAGTAGCCGACGTGGACCCAGGCGTTGGCGGGACCGGCGGCGTGCCGGGTGACGTTGGTCAGCGCCTCCTGGACGATCCGGTAGCCCGCCTGGTCCACCTCGACCGGCAGCGGCATCGGTGGGCCGGAGAAGGTGATCTCCACGGGAACGCCGGCAGCCCGGGTGCGCTCGGCCAGCTCGTCGACCCGGGACAGACCGACACGGTCGGCGTCTTCGGGAGAACGCAGGACGGCGAGGGTGGCGCGCAGCTCGCGCATCGCCGCACCACTGGCCTCCTGGATCGCCATCAGCGCCGGTGACGGCTCCTCGCCATTCTTACGATTCAGATGTACGGCTATGCCCGCCTGCACCTTGATCACCGAGATGTTGTGGGTCAGCGAGTCGTGCAGGTCCCGGGCGATTCGCAGCCGTTCCTCGCCGGCGCGCCGCAGAGCCACCTGCTCGCGGGTGCGCTCCGCCTCGAGGGCACGTTGCTCGGCCTGCTCCAGATAAGCGCGGTGCTGGCGGGCGACCAGACCCGCGACGTTGGCCGCGACGAACCAGCCCAGCAACAGGCTGGTGCGCTCGACGAGGAGTTGCGCGGGCCGGCCGTCGGGCGCGGTCGCGATGTCACGGACCAGGAAGCCGGCGAGGAACAGCACGCTGGTGACACCCGCCGCGAGCCGGCGGCCGCGCCACGCCGCCAGATAGACAGCCGCGAGGACGGGGAAGGAGGCGGCCACTCCGGCGTGCACCCGGACATGGAAGGCCAGCATCGTGCCGGCGACCACGCCCAGGGCCACGACCGGATAGCGGCGGCACAGGGCGAGCGCGGCCGCCATCACCAGGACCAGGGCAACATCGATCACGCTGAGCGGCGCGGCGTCGGGTGACAGAACCGCGTTGCCGAGCAGGAGGGCGCCGAGTGCGGCGCCTCCGAGGGCGTAGGGCAGGTCCGAGCGCATGTGCGAACTGTAGGACGCGCATCGACGGATAGGCATCCCGCGGTTGCGGTATGTGGACAGTACTGCGAGCGCGGTATCGGCGCCCCGTCAAGTGCCTGCGGCGGCAGGACGCTTCGCCGGCCCGCCCGGACGAGCATCGACGGCATGGCATACCGCTTCTTCGCGCCGCCGCCGGCCAGGGCAGCGACCGGCCGCGTCGCACAGGTCTATCAGCAGATGCGCGACGACTTCCCCGGTCCGGCGCCGACGTTTCACGCGCTCTCGGTCGCTCCGGACGTCATGGCCGCCACCTGGGCGCTGATGCGCGAGTCATTGCTGGCGAGCGACGACGGCCCCCACGAGAGGGGGAACCGGGTCGACCGGGAGGTCGTCGCTGCCGTGGTGTCGCGCGCCAACGGCTGCCGGTTCTGCACCGACGCCCACGTGACTCTCCTGCACGCGCTCGGCGAGCACGAGCTCGCCGAGACGATCGCCCGTGGTGGCTCCCCGGGCCAGCCCGGCCGGGCCGAGCTGGCCCGGTGGGCCGCGGCGAGCCGCCACCCGCGCGCGACCGGCTGGACCGGACGATCTGACCCTCGGCTGACCGGCACCCTGCTCGCCTTCCACTTCATCAACCGGGTCGTCTCGGCGCTCCTCACGCCGGACCTGCTGCCCGGCGGCCTGCAACGCTCGTCCGCCGTCCGGGCCGCCGGCGGCCGCCTCCTCGCCCGCCGACTCCGTGCACCAGTTGTTCCGGGCCGCGGCCTGGCTCTCCTGGACGATCCGGGTGAGCGACCGCCCGCGTGGGCCGGGCATGACCCGGTCGGCGTGGCCTGGGTGGCTCTGCGTGACGCCGCGGCACGCGGTGGTGACCTGCTGGGCGACCTCGCCCGGCACACCGTGACGGCGACCGTCCGCTGGGAGGACGGTGGCCATCCCGCGGACCCGGTCGCCTGGGTCGGTGACCTGGTCCGAGACCTGCCCGCCGGCGAGCGGGCCGGCGCCCGCATCGCACTGCTGGCCGCGTTCGTCCCCGAGGCGATCACCGTCGGCGACACCGGTCTCTGGCGGTTGACCCATCCGTCCGACGCCGGCCTGGTCCGGCTCGTCGCCTACGGCGCCGTCACCGCGACCGAGCACGTCGCCCGGGCGCTCGACCCCGCGCCCGCCCTGACCCACGCCCACGATGCCGACCGGGAGGAACCGTCGTGCGCAGAGCTTTCGTGATCACCAGTGGTGCGCTCCTCGCCGCGTTCGCGCTGCAGTTCGTGTTCGCCGCCGTCGGCGCCTTCACGCAACCCGCCGAGGACGGCTCCTACCTCTTGCACAGCTTCACCGGCATGGCCGTGATACCCGCACTGTGCCTGCTGACCACGTTGTTCGCGGCCCTGGCGCGGGCGCCCGGCCGGGTCATCGGCCTGACTCTGCTGCCGCTCGGGCTGGTTCTGCTGCAGGTGCTGCTCGCCGCACTGGCGAATGCCTTCACCGACCCGTCCGGCGCCAGCACGCCGCTCGGTCTCACCATCGGCGGGCTGCACGCGGTCAACGGCATCGTCGCCGTGCACGTCGTCGCCGGTGTCCTGCGCGAAGCCTTGAAGCCGTCCCCGCAATCGAGCATGGCGGGTGCCGGCGCATGACCACCGGCACACTGATCGCCCTCGACCTGGTCGTCGCCGTGGTCGCGGCCGCCGGTTGGCTGGGTGCCGGGGCTGCGGCCGCCGGTGGTCACCGCCGGACCGCGCGGATCGCGGGGACGGCTGCGCTCGCCGTCACCCTGGCCCGGGCCGCGACCGTGATCCCGCTGGCCGGCGCCGGGTGGTGGTTCGCCGCGGAGAAAGTGCTGCTCGGGGCCCCGCTGGCCCTCACCGGCGTCGTGGTCGCGGCGCCGCGCTTGGTCCGGCCGCCCGGCGACATCCGCCGGGCTATGCTCGCGCTGCTCTTCGCTGGGTACGCGCAGAGCAGCGCACTGCTCGTCACAGTGCTGCACGGGTACCCGCTGTCCACGGGGGTCGTGCTGCTCGCGCTGGCCGGAGTGGCCGCGGCGACGCTTGTCACCGGCCGGTTGACCGGTGCGCGGTCGGCACCGATGGTTCCGCGGGTGGCCGGTGTGGTGACCCTCGCGGCGGTGGCGGCCGGTGCGGGACTCGTGGTCGACGCGGGTGCCGCCGTGCCCGTTCATGATCACTCAGGTCTCTCCGCGCCTGCCGTCGGCGAACCGACCAGGCGTTTCACCCTCACAGCCGGGACGGCTGTGGTGAAGGCCGGGGGACGTGATGTGGCGGCGTGGGCGTTCGACGGGCGGGTGCCGGGCCCACCGCTCACCGCGTCGCTCGGTGACGTGATCGAGGTGACGCTGCTCAACCGGGACATCGCCCGCGGGGTGACGCTGCACTGGCATGGCTACGACGTGCCGAACAGCCAGGACGGCGTACCGGATGTCACCCAGGACGCGGTGCTGCCCGGTGAGAGATTCGTCTATCGGTTCCGTGCCGACCAGACGGGGACGTACTGGTATCACACGCATGCGGTGTCCGATGTCGGCGTGCGGATGGGGCTCTACGGCACCCTCGTGGTCGCGCCGGCTCGATCGGCGCCAGCCGTCGACGTCGTCGTGCCGGTGCACACGCTCAGCGGGCGGCTCCTGCCGGACCCGGTGGTGCAGCCCGTGAGCCCGGGAAGGGCGGTGCGGCTACGGCTGATCAACACGGACAGCGTGACCCACCGATTCGCGCTGGCGGGTGCCGGTTTCCAGGTCGCCGCGATCGACGGGATGGACCTGCGCGGGCCGCCCGAGGTGACGGAGACAGCGGTGCTGATACCGGCGGGTGGCCGATACGACCTGACGTTCACCGCCTCCGCCTCGTCGGTGGGACTGCTCGTCGACGGGCGGATCGTGTGGTCCACCGGGCCCGTCGCGGCGGAGACCGGTGGGTGGGCCGTGCTCGATCCGCTGACCTACGGAAAACCGGGGCCGGCGCCCTGGGCACGGATCGACCGGGAGTTCACGCTGGTGCTCGACCGAGGGCTGGACCTGCGGAGGCTGCTGCCGCGGTACGCGCACACGGTCAACGGGGCAGCCGCTCCCGGCATCGCGGATCAGTCCGTGCGGTACGGAGAGATCGTGAAGCTGACGATCGCGAACCGGTCACTGGTGGTGCATCCGTGGCACCTGCACGGTCATCACGTGCGGGTGCTGCGCCGGGACGGGCAGGAGTCCCGGGGTAGTCCACTGTGGCTGGACTCGTTCGACGTGCTGCCGGGCCAGGTGTGGGAGGTGGCGTTCCGGGCCGACAACCCCGGGATGTGGGCCAACCACTGCCACAACCTGCCCCACGCCGAGCAGGGGATGACACTGCATCTGAGGTATCGATGAGCTGTCTGTCGTGGCCCGGCTGCCCCCTGGTTCACGGTCGGCACCGCGGACCGGGGGCACCCGGAGGGATGTCAGAAGTTCTCGCAGTTGACCGTCGTCCCGCCGGCCAGGCTCAGTCGGCAGGTGTCACCGGCCTCGGTGCGGTTGGTGCCGCCGTCCAGCGCGTCCGGCCCGTCGAACTCGCTCACCCCGCCCTCCAGGTAGTCGTCGCCGCCCAGACCGGAGATGGTGTCCTGGCCGCTGCTGCCGTACAGCGCGTTGTCGCCGCCGTTGCCGATCAGCACGTCGTCCGCCGTGGTCGCGGTGATGTTCTCGATGCGCAGCAACGAGTCGCCCTCGCCGGGCTCACCGTCGTCACCGCGCGCGTTGTCGAGGTCGGCCACGATGCCGCTGGACCGCTCGGTGTAGAAAGCGCCGTCCCGGCCCGCGCCACCGTCGTGCAGGTCAGCGCCGAGCCCGCCGATCAGCTCGTCGTCACCGTCCCCGGCCAGCAGCAGGTCGTCGCCGTCCTCCCCGTAGAGCGCGTCGTTGCCGCCCGCGCCGTCGAGCAGGTCCCTGCCCGGGCCACCGGACAGCTGGTCGGCGCCGGGGCCCCCGCTGACCGTGTTGTCGCCGCCCCGGCCCTGCACGCTGTCGGCACCGCCCTCGCCACGGAGGTGGTCCGCCGCGACGTCCGAGCCGATCAGCGTGTCGTCGCCCGGTCCGCCGGAGGCGAGCAGCCCGATGGCGGTGTCGTTGATGACGGTGTCCGCGCCGTCGCGGACGTTGACGACCAGGCCGAGCGCGACAGGCGGTGCCCCGAGATCACAGGTGACCTGCGTGGGGTCGCCGTCCACGGATGCGCAGCCCGGCCCGGCGGTGATCGTGACGTCGTCGTCGAACGTCACGACCTGCCCGCCGCCGGTGATGAGCAGATTGTTGGCCTCACCGGCGGCGGCGGTGAAGCGGACGCTGCCGGGCGCGGTCACCGAGGCGGAAGCCGCTGCCGGCGCCGAGAAAGCCGGAACCGCGCTGAAGGTCAGCCCAGCGGCGGCGACCGCGGAAAAACCGGCGACCGTGGAAAAACCGGCGACGGTGGAAATGCCGGCGAATCGGAACATGGAGTCCCCCGTGGAGTCGATGCCGCACATCGGACGAGCGGCACGGTGATCACCATGAATACCCGAGAGCGCCCCGCACCGCGACCCCAATCCACCCGGCCGCACCGCGGATCCGAGAGCTCCGCGTCGGCGCGACCCTCGCCAAGACCGAGGTGGAGGTCGCCGCCGACGCGCTGCTGGATGCGATGGACGACATCGAACCGGCCGAGCCGCCGGTGTCCCGGGGGGCGGTTCACCGGAGCGCCGTCGTCCCTGCGTCTGCGGTTCACGCCGGCGGTTCACGCCAGCGGTTCACGGCGGCGGGCTAAGGCAGTCTCTCGGCGAGTTTGACGGCTTGCGTGCCGAGCACGTCGTCATGCCGGGCGATCTCGGCACCGTCGCGGTAAACGGTGACGCCGCCCTGCCACGCGCAGTATTCGACCTGCTGGTAACGACTGACGCTGTCGTCGTGGTGGTGAACTTCGAGGACATCCGCTCCGGTAGCAGCCATGGGTGGGACCGCCTTTCCTCATGTGGTCCGGGGACACGACCTATCGGCCGGGTGCCCGTGCACTGAAGGATTCGGGTGCGACGGGGTTGCGGATGGCTGGTTAGCTTGGTGGGGGGAGGGGTGACTGTGGACAGTGACGGTGACTACGGCATCGATGCGGTCGATGCCCCGGAGCTCAGCTCCCCGGAGTCGCGGGTCCTGGAGAGCTTCCCGGTCCGGACCCTCTGGATGATCAGCATGCTGACCGTGTTCTTCGGGTGGACGCCGCTTTATCTGCTCGACTGGGAGGAGCACTCCTGGAACGACGAGCATGCCTTCTGGTGGCGTTTCACCCTGGTCGCCTGGATCGTCAGCATCGTGATCGTGTCCGTCATCGCGGCGGCCGAGCGCATTGCGCATCGCCGCCTGCTCCGACGCCTCTCCGGCGACTCGGAGGCCTGACCCGCAACGCGCTGCGCACCGGCGAGTGCATTTCGTGCTACCGCTCGTTCATGTCGTCCTATCGATGGCTGTCGCCGCTCGCTGAGGATGTTGGTCACGCGGGTGCAACACCTCTGCCATGAAAACGAAACAATCCGGCAGCCGCGCCGATGAAACGATTCACCGTCGAGAGGACGAGCCGATGCGACTCCGATTGCTGGGGGCGGCGCTGCTGCTGACCCCCGTGGCAGCCGTGCCCGCGGCGGCGCCGGCACAGGCAGCCCCCGCGGCCACTCCGGCGCAGGCGGCCCTACCCGCGGCCACTCCGGCACCGGCATCCCTGCCCGCGGCCACTCAGGCGCAGGTGACCCAACCCTCGGCCACCCCAGCGCCGGCGGCCCCACCCGCGGTCAGTCCGGCACGGGCGAGCGGCTGCGACGCGTACCCATGGATGGACAAGCGCAAGCCGCCCGCCCAGCGTGCCCACTCGCTGCTGGCAGCGAGCACTCAACACCAGAAGTACCGCTGGCTGGTCGAACAACCCGCCAACAACCCCCAGCAGACCACCTGGCCGGACGGCGTCGTCTACCCCGAGCAACTGCCCTGCACTCCGGCCGTCGTCTACACCGACGGCCCGGACGGGATCCGCTTCACCGACGGCGTCACCGCGTTCCCGGCCACGATCGCCACGGCCGCGACCTGGAACGAGAACCTCGCGTACCTCAAGGGCGCCGCTCAGGCCGACGAGGCGTACGAGAAGGGGAAGAATGTGATTCTCGCCCCGGGTATCGCGAGCGGCCGGACCCCGCTCTCCGGCCGCACCCCGGAGTATCTCGGCGAGGACGCCCTGCTCAGCGGCCTGATGGCGGCGGCCGGGACCCGGGGCATCCAGAGTGACGACCGGGTGCTGGCGACGCTCAAGCACTATGTCGCCAACGAGCAGGAACTCGACCGGCAGACCAGTTCGTCGAACGCCGACGAGCGCACCCTGCGCCAGGTGTACGACCTGCCCTTCGAGATCGCCGCGAAGCGCAGCGACCCGGCGAGCGTCATGTGCTCCTACAACCAGATCAACGGCGTGTACGCCTGCGAGCATCCCCGCCTGAACACCGTCCTCAAAAAGAAATTCGACGGCTACGTGATGTCCGACTTCGGCTCGGTGCACTCGACCGCCGCCAGCCTGGTCAACGGTCTGGACCAGGAGCTCAACCGTCCGATCTGGTTCACCCCGGCGAAACTCGACGCCGCTCTCGCGGCCGGCCAGATCACCCAGCGGCAGATCGACGCCGCAGCCTTGCGGGTGATCACCGCGTACGTCCGGGGCGGCCTCTTCGACAACCCCCTCCCGGCCACGCCCGCCGCCGACGTCTCCACGGAAGCGCACAAGGCGATCGCCAGGACGATGGCCGAACAGGGTTCGGTGCTGCTCAAGAACAACCGCGGAACGCTGCCGCTGCGACCGCGCGCGGGGGACACCATCGCGGTCATCGGCCCGACCGCGCAGGAAACCGCGCACGAGGTGTGCAGCCTGCCGTGGCGGTTCGGCAACCCGACCACGCTGCGCTGCGAGGACCTGGTCACGCCGCTGGCCGGGATCCGGGAGCGGGCCGCGCGTGCCGGTGCGACGGTCACCTACGACAACGGCAGTGACCTGGCCGCGGCCGCCGCGAGCGCCGCCGCTGCCGACACCGTTGTCGTCTTCGGATATCAGCGGGCCGGCGAGTTCACCGACCTGCCCGATCTGCGGCTGCAGGGTGGCGGCGACGAGCTGATCGCCACGGTGGCGGCGGCCAATCCCCGTACCGTGGTGGTGCTGCAGACCGGCAGCGCGGTCGAGATGCCCTGGCTGGCGTCGGTGCCCGCGGTGCTGGAGAACTGGTACGGCGGCGAGCAGATGGGCCCGGCCCTGGCGTCGCTGCTGTTCGGCGACACCAACCCGTCCGGCAAGCTGCCGATGACGTTCCCGCGTTCGCTCGCCGACACCCCGACGGCCGGCAGCCCGGAGCGGTACCCCGGCGTACGCCCGGAGGGGGAGACGATCCGCCAGGTCGACTACACCGAGGGGCTGAAGGTCGGCTACCGGTGGTACGCCGCCGAGGGCATCGAGCCGCTGTTCCGGTTCGGCCACGGGCTGTCGTACACCTCGTTCGCCTACCGTGATCTGCGGGTGACCGGGAACAGCCGGACCGGCGTGAAGATCCAGTTCCGGCTCACCAACACGGGTAAGCGGGCCGGCGCCGAGGTCGCCCAGGCCTATGTCACGCTGCCCGCCTCGGCCGGCGAGCCGGGACCGCGTCTGGCCGGCTGGGAACGCGTCACGCTGGAGCCGGGCCGCAGCCGTACCGTCACCATCGATCTCACCCGGTCCGACCTCGCCGACCTGCACCTGCTGCAGTACTTCGACGCGGGCCGGGACGCCTGGGTGACGCCGCGCGGCACCTACGGGTTCACCGTCGGCGGCTCCACCGCCCGCATCCGCTTCGTCGACAACGCGCGATAGGCGGACGCGCTCAGCCCGTAGTGCGACTTGAACCGCCGGGCGAAGTAGTTCGGATCCGGCCAGCCCACCGACTCACCGATCGCGCTGATCGGTGAGTCGGTGTGCAGCAGCCGCGCGGCGGCCAGCTCGATGCGGTGCCGGGACAGATACGCCATCGGCGGTAGCCCGGTCGCCGCCTTGAACAGCCGCACGAGGTAGCCCGGCGCGACATGCAACTGCGTCGCGAGGTCGGTCAGCGTCCACGGATGGGCGGGTTTCGCCTCCATCAGCCGCATCCCGTCGAGCACCGCCGGATGACTGACGCTCGCCCACGACCCCGGATCGGCGGGCCCCAGCGCCCGAGCCAGCGCACTGAGAAACAGGGTCAAACCCCCGACAAGATCCCCCTTGTACGCCGAGACCGGCCTCCCGCGCAGACTCTGCAGCCGTTCGAGATGCTCCACGCACTCCCCGAACGCGGTGCCCTCGACGTGCCCGGTCAGCATGCCCCGCCGCTGATGCGCGTACGGCCCGGTCCACAACAGATGCCCGATCCGCGGATCCTCCCGGGTCCACGCCAGCTCCCGGCGCAGCAGCTCGGACGTGAAGCAGCAGTTGTAGAGGTCCAGGGCGCGGCACTGCTCGTACCCGTGCCAGACGCCCGGCCGCAGCAGCAGCACGTCACCGACGGTGAGCCGCTGCTGCCCGGCCAGGCTGTGCTGCACACCGGACCCGCCGACCACGACGGCGACCTCCACGAAGCTGTGCGTGTGCGTCGGGTGCGAGCCCTCGTGCAGGTACCGTCCGGCGAACGCCGGCGAGCCGTCGACGATGTGCATGAGCGCATCGACCTGCTCCACCGGAAGGTCGCCCATCCGGGTCAGCTGTCCTTGTTCACCAGCGTGGGGTGGTCGAGCAGGAACTGCGCCACGGAGTCGGCCTTGACCGCGTCGAAGAACTCCTGCGCCAGCTCCGGCTGGGTGAACTCCTCGCCGAGATAGTCGTTGGTGCCCTGCTCGAACTTGCCGCCACCGGGCAGCTTGATGGTGACCATGTCGTCGACGTTGACGCCCTTGAGCGCCACCGCCCACTCGATCGGGCTGTTGCCGCCGCCGGCGAACGTCAGCGACTCGCCGGCCGCTTCCAGGATCTTGCCCATCTTGCCGACGTCGGTGATGACGTCCTTGCTCATCGCCTCTTTCGCCATGGCCTTGATGAACTGCTGCTGGTGGCGCTGACGGTCGTAGTCGCTCATCGGCGGGCCGCCCTTGAACCCGTAGCGCTGGCGCACGTAGTCCAGCGCCTGCCAGGGCTCCAGCCGTACCGGCTTGGTGCTCTTCTTGTAGTAGGCCTGCGGACCGGTGTACGGGTGCTGGCAGTTGCCGCTGATCGGGCAGCTGCGCAGACGCGGCCGCTGCTTGCCCTCGGGATCGAGGTGTTCCGACTTCACGTCCATGTCGATTTTCATGGAGACGCCGCCGAGCGCCTCGACGATCTCCTTGAAGCCGCCGAAGTTGATGATCGCGGCGGCGTCGAACTCCTTGATGCCGGTGTACTTCGTGATCGTCTTCGACAGCACCTTGAAGCCGTTGACCACGTCGATCTTGCCGTTGACCTGACTGCCGTTCGCCATCGCGGAGTTGATCTTCGCGTGGTGCGAGCGGAGGCCGGCCTTCTCGTCGGCGGCGATCTCCACGTAGAGGTCGCGGGGGATCGAGAAGAGGTACGCCGTGCTCATGTCCTTCGGGATGTGCGCGATCAGGATCGAGTCGGAGAGCGGCGGCGTCGTCGGCTTCCGCGGGTCGATGCCGACCAGCAGGATGGTCAGCGGGCCCTTGATGTCCTTCTTCCCGGCCTGCGCGGCGTCGGTGTCGAGCAGCGCGTCGTTCGTGATGTCACCGGTGTATTTCGAGATCAGACTCTGCCCGGCGACCAGGGTGCCGCCGCTGATCACCATCAGCGAGCAACCGAAGACGGCACAGAGCCGCGCCCACAGTGGCGCGCGGCGTTTCGCTGTCGTACCCAACCCGCTGTCTCCAACCCCGTGCTCGGATATCGAGCACGCATGATTCCACGACCGGTCAAGAACCGGCATCTAAGGTATGGCAGTGAAGATTTCCCATCGCGCGCAGGCCGTCGCACCCTTTTACGCGATGGAAGTCGCCAAGCACGCCGCCATGGTAGAAGCCGACGGCCGTCACGTCATCCGGCTCAACATCGGCGAACCGGATTTCGGCGCCCCGCCTGCGGTTCGCGAGGCGATGCGCGAGGCCATGGACGGGCGCCCGATGCCGTACACGGCGGCGCTCGGCCTGCCCGCGCTGCGCCAGGCGATCAGTGGCTTCTACCGCGACGAACACGGCGTCGAGGTGGATCCGGCCCGGGTCGTGGTGACCGCCGGGGCGTCCGCCGCGCTGGTGCTCACCGCGGCCGCGCTCGTCGATCCGGGCGACGAGGTGATCATCGGCGACCCGTCGTACCCCTGCAACCGGCAGATCATCGAGAGTTTCGGCGGCCGGGTCCGCCTGGTCCCCACCACTGCGGACACCCGCTTCCAACTCGACCTTCCTTCGGTACGGGCACACTGGTCTCCCGCCACCGCCGGCGTGATGATCGCCACCCCGTCCAACCCGACGGGCACCTCAATCCCGCCCGCCGAGCTCGCCGCCGTGTGTGAACTGGCCCGCTCGCACGGCGCCTGGCGGATCATCGACGAGATCTACCTCAACCTCGCCCTCAACCCGTCGCCGACCGCGCTGAGCTGCGACCCGGACGCCATCGTCATCGGCAGCTTCTCGAAGTACTTCGGCCTGACCGGCTGGCGGCTCGGCTGGTGCGTGCTCCCCGAGGCCCTGATCCCGGCCGTCGAGCGGCTAGCCCAGAATTACTACATCTGCGCATCCGCGCCGGCCCAGCAGGCCGCCCTCGCCTGCTTCACCCCGGAGGCCCGCCAGGTCTGCGAGGACCGTCGCGCCGAGTTCGCGGCCCGCCGTACCGTGGTCCTCGACGGCCTGGCCCGGATCGGGCTGCCGGTGCCGGTCCCGCCGGACGGAGCGTTCTACTGCTACATCGACGTGAGCGGCACCGGGCTGGGCTCGTGGGAATTCTGCGAGCGGGCGCTGCAGGAGGCGCACGTGGCGCTGACCCCGGGCCGCGATTTCGGTCATCACAGCGCGGAAACCCACGTGCGCCTCTCCTACACCGCGTCCATGCCGGACCTCACCGAGGGACTGAGGCGTCTGGAGCGCTTCGTTGCCACCCTCTGACGATCGTCAGGGGGCGCCGCGCCCGTTCGGCCCCGGCTCGCCGGTCTGATAGAGCCAGGGCCGATTCGACCGGATCCACCGGTCCACATCGGCGATGTCCCACACCTTGCCCATCTGCAGCACCTGATAGGGCTCCGGGAAGTCCGCCCGGTTGATCAGCTGATAGGCGCGCTGCCGCGACACCCGCAGCCACAGGCGAATCTCTGCCGGGCCCACAAGGACCAACTTCTTCATGCCTGTCGAACCTAGTCCCAGGCCTAGTAGTGCGCGACAACTTGTCCCGGGCTTGGCACACTCCGGCAGCCCGGTTCCCCCGCACGGGGTATCCCGGCGTCGCCCTCTCGGCGTGGCCCGCGCCGCCTACGCTGTGGCCGTGAAGATCGGTGTGCTCGAGTGGGTCGCTCGGCGGCGTGTGCTGGTGCTGGCCGCGAGTCTGGTGGTGGTTGCCGTCTTCGAGGTTCTGCACGAGGTCACCGAGATCGGCGACGTGTGGTTCCTCGTCCTCGCGGCGCACGCTTTTCTGATGATCGGGCTCATCGTGTACTCCGGGACCGCCACCCGGCTCTACCACCCGCCGCTGCTCGTCGCCCGTCCTGACGTGCCCGCCTTCGACGTGCCGGCCAGCCCCGGCCCGGTTCTGGCCGCGGCCGGGTTCACGATCGCCGGCGCGAAGATGGGGATCGGCACCGGCCGGGACGTGGTGGCCGGGGTGGACGTCGCGTTCGGCGCGCCCCTCCTGGCGCTGTGGCTCGTGCTGATCGTGGCTCTCTGGGTCGCCGCGCTGGGCCGGAACGGTGTTCGGCTGCGCCCGGACGGCATCGTCGACCGGCAGATCTTCGGGAGCCTCTTCGTGCCGTGGGAGGCGCTGTCCACTCCGCACGCGGCGTACGCTGCCGACCCGTACCGGATCTCGCTCTTCCTGGCGCACCCGGAGCGCACCCGCCGGCGCGGCCTGCGCGCCGGGAAGCGGACGATGCTGCCGGCCACCGGCGTCGACGCGGAGCTGCTGGCCCGCGCCATCCACGAGTACGCGAACCGGCCCGACCTGCGCGATGCCATCGGCTCGCCGGACGAACTGAACCGCTTCCTGGCCGTCACGCCGGTCCGCGGGGCCCGCGCGGCGTCGTGAGAAGACCATAAGTCGTGAGAAGACCATAAGTCGTGAGAAGACCATAAGTCGTGAGAAGACCATAGGTCGTGAGAAGGCCATAATCGGACGCATGACGTATCCGCCGCCGCTCTACCACGGTTCCGAGGGTGAGGTTTCCGCGACCCACCGCCGCGCCGATGCCGCGCCCGAGCTCGTCTATCCGAACGGGACCCGCATCCACTACCTCTCCACCGGGGAGTCGACAGGTGGGCTGTTCGGCCTCTACCGCTGGGAGTGCGGGCCGGACGTGACAGGCCCCGAGCCGCACTTCCACCACACCCTGTCCGAGTCGTTCTACATCCTGTCCGGGGTGATGAACATCTATGACGGCAGCCGGTGGATCGAGGCCGAGCCCGGCGACTACGTGCACGTCCCGCCGGGCGGCATCCACGCGTTCAAGAACCGGTCCGGCGCACCGGTGTCGATGCTGCTGCACTTCTCGCCGGGCGCGCCGCGGGAGGGCTACTTCGAGGGCCTGACCCGAGTGGCGGAGATGACAGAGGCCGAGCGTACGGCCTTCTACCTGGAGCATGACAACATCTGGCAGTGACGAACGCGAACCCGCTCGTGCTGATCTCGCCCGCCATGGGGATCGGATCGAGGTACTACCGCCCGCTCGTGCAGGAGTTCGAGGCCCGGGGCTGGTCGGCGACCGCGCTGCCGCGCCGCGGGTTCGAGACGGGTGATCCGCGGGCGTCGCGGGAGCACGACTGGTCGTACGGTGACGAGATCGACGAGATGGCCCGGGCGGTGGACGCCGCGCGGGCCGGGGCGCCCGGCCGTCCGGTGATCCTTCTCGGGCACAGTCTCGGCGCGCAGATCGCGGCGGGACACCAGCTCAGCAGGGTTCCGGCGGACGGGGTCGTCACGGTCGGTGGCTGCCTGCCGTACCACCGGGACTACCCGTGGGGTGGCCCGCATCTCCTGCTGATGGGCGGGGTGATCGTGCCGGCGCTCACCGGCCTCTTCGGTCACCTGCCGAAACCCGCGTTCGGCGGCCCCGGCGCGCGCACGCTGATGCGCGAGTGGGCCCGGATGGCGGTCACCGGCCGCACACCGTTCCCGTCCACCGGAACGGTCGGCTCGCCGTCACTGGTGATCGCGCTGGAGGGCGACCGGCTGGCGCCGCCGGCCGCGGTGGACCGCTTCGCCACCCGCCTTTTCACCGCCGGAAGCGTGACGAGCTGGCTCTACCGTCACGAGGACGTCCCTGAGGGCGCGAGCAACGATCACATCTATTGGGTACGCACCCCGGCGCCCGTCGTCGACCAGGTGATCAGCTGGTCGGTGGCGGCCTCGCTGTGCTCTCCCACTTCTAAGCTATAGCCGAGGTGGGGCCTTGCCGCAAGACCGGGGGGATCGCGCAGAATCGCCCGGTCTGCGAACGAGAGGACGGTGGGCGGGTGTCCCGCTACGTCGTGAACCTGGAAGAGCTCGGCCTGGATGAGACCGGCCGGGCCGAATCCGGTGGCAAGGCCGCGCACCTCGGTGAGCTGTCCCGGATCGGCGGCATCCGGGTTCCGCCCGGCTTCTGCGTGACGACCGGCGCCTTCGAGCGGGTCGTGGCGGCCACCCCGCCGATCCGGGAGCTGCTGGGCCGGCTGGCGAAGGCCGGCCCGGACGACCGGGAGGCGATCCGGGTGCTCAGCGCGGGGCTGCGCCTCGCCGTCGAATCGGCCGATCTGCCGGACGACCTGACCGCCGAGATCAGCGACAGGGCCGGTGACGAAACCGCGTGGGCCGTGCGGTCCAGTGCGACGGCCGAGGACTCGGCGGCGGCGTCGTTCGCGGGACAGCACGACACGTACCTCAATGTCATCGGCCCGGCGGCGGTCCTCGACGCCGTCCGCCGCTGCTGGGCCTCACTCTTCGCCGAGCGGGCCCTGACCTACCGGCTGAGCAACCGAAACACCGACCGGGCCGACGACGCGGGCCTCGGCCTGCGGATGGCCGTCGTCGTGCAGCGCATGGTCCTCCCTCGGGCGGCCGGGATCCTCTTCACCGCCGACCCGGTCACCGGCAACCGCCGGATCACCTCGATCGACGCCGGGTTCGGCCTCGGCGAGGCGCTGGTCTCCGGGCTGGTGAACGCGGACGTCTACCGGGTCCGCGACGGCGCGGTCATCAGCCGCACGATCGCCACGAAACGCCTCGCCATCCACGCCGTGCCGTCCGGCGGGACCGAGCACCGGGAGATCGAGCCGGACCGCCGGGAGCGCCGGGTGCTGACCGATGCCGAGATCATCGACCTGGCCGCCCTGGGCCGGCGGATCGAGGAGCACTTCGGCGCTCCGCAGGACGTCGAGTGGTGCCTGGACGACGACGGGTTCGCGATCGTGCAGAGCCGTCCGATCACCACCCTCTTCCCGATCCCGGAGACAGCGGACGACAACCCCCATGTGTACGTCTCCGTCGGTCACCAGCAGATGATGACCGAGGCGATGAAGCCCCTGGGACTGTCGGTGTGGAAGCTGACGTCGCCGGGGCACATGGTGGACGCGGGTGGCCGCCTGTTCGTCGACGTCACGCCGAGGCTGGCGTCCCCGGCGGTCGGTGCGGCCATGGTGCGGATGCTGGGCCGCTCGGATCCGCTGATCGGCGACGCCTTGCAGGCGATCCTCGACCGGGACGGCTTCCTGCCACCGCCGCCGGAGTCCGGTCCCGCCGTCACGCCGCCGCCCGGTCTGCGGGAGGAGCCGATCGGGACGGACCCCGCCGTGGTGGCCGAGCTGATCGCGACCCGCGAGGCGTCCCTCGCCGAGCTGAAGCGGGCGATCCGGGACCTGACCGGGACCGCGTTGCTCGACTTCGTCACGGCGGACATCCAGGGCATCCGGCAGATCCTGTTCGACCCGCGGAACATGCCGGCAATCATGGCGGGGATGGAGGCGGCCTGGTGGCTCAACGAGAACCTGGAGACCTGGCTCGGTGAGCGCGGCGCCGCCGACACGCTCAGCCTGTCCGCGCCGGACAACGTCACCGCGGAGATGGGGCTGGCGCTGCTCGACGTGGCGGATGTGATCCGCCCGTACCCCCGGGTGGTGGCGCTTCTGACGGACGCCGGGGACGACGGCTTCCTGGACCGGCTGCCGGAGGTGGCGGGCGGGCCGGAAGCACGCGAGGCGATCCTGGACTACCTGGACAGGTACGGGATGCGTTGCGTCGGCGAGATCGACATCACCCGGCCGCGGTGGAGCGAGCACCCGGCCGCGATCGTGCCGCTGATCCTCAGCAACGTGCGGAACGCCGCCCCCGGTGAGCGCGCGCGGCGATTCGAGGAGGGCCGCCGGCGGGCCGAGCGGAAGGAGGCGGAGGTGCTCGCCCGCCTTCGCGAGCTGCCCGGCGGGGCGGAGAAGGCGGCCGAGACGAAACGGATGATCGACCGGTTGCGGACGTTCATCGGCTACCGGGAGTACCCGAAGTACCACCTGGTCAGCCGCTACTTCGTCTACAAGCAGGCGCTGCTCGCCGAGGCGCGGCGGCTGGTCGCGGCCGGGGTGCTCGCCGACACCGAGGACGTCTCCTATCTGACGCTGGCGGAGTTCGCCGCGGTGGTCCGCGAGCAGCGGGTGGACACGCGGCTGCTGGCCGAGCGCAGGGCGGCGTTCGCGTCGTTCCGGTCGCTGTCCGCGCCGCGGGTGCTGACGTCCGAGGGGGAGGCCGTCACCGCCACGTACCGTCGTGACGACCTGCCGCCGGGTGCGCTGGCCGGGCTGGCGGTCTCGGCCGGAACCGTGGAGGGCCGGGCCCGGGTGGTGCTCGACATCGCGGACGCCGACTTGGAGCCGGGGGACATCCTGGTCACCGCGTACACCGATCCCAGCTGGTCGCCCGCGTTCGTCACGATCAGCGGCCTGGTGACCGAGGTGGGCGGCCTGATGACCCACGGCGCGGTGATCGCCCGGGAGTACGGCCTGCCCGCCGTCGTCGGAGTGGAGAACGCCACCAGGCTGATCACCGACGGTCAGCGGATCCGCGTGCACGGCGGGGACGGTTACCTCGAGGTCCTCTAGTCGTCGATGGCCGGCAGCGTCCGATCCGGGGACGCGCCGGCCTCGGCCGCCTGCCGGTCGGGGAAGACCCGCAGCTCGTCGCCCTCCCGCACGACTAAGGGCGTGGTCCAGCGCTCGTCCGCGGTGGGCTCCAGCACCCGGGTCGACGACCGGTCCGCGTCGTGGATCAGCACCGAGTTGATCACGGCGCCGCCGAACCCGTACTCCTGCTTCGGATGGTCGTCCGGCCCGTTCACCTCGATCACGTAGAACCGGTCGTCGAGCCACCGCCCCCACTCGCCGAGGAACACGTCCTCGCCGACCGGGGCGCCGTCGATCCAGAGCCGCCCGGTCAGCACCCGGTCGTGCCAGAGCACCGCGCGATGCCTCTCGCCGGCGCTGAACGCGACCTGGAGTCTCTCCTCCGGGCCGAGGTCGCCGTAGAACGTGTCGCACGCGCCAGGCAGCGGCCCCTCCCGGTGCACCTCACGATCATCCGGCGACCGGTCCTGCGAACAGATCTCCGGCCCCTGGCACGCCCGGTCCATCCGGCGGGTGCAGCCGAACCGTGCCGCCGCGCAGTCACGCGGTTGCGCGCGACCCAAAATCCCGATCAATTGCTCCCGGTACGCGTCATCGCCGAGCAGATATCGATACTCGTCCCGTGCCGTCGCCCGGGTGTACAGCTCGACGCCCGTCGCGGATCGGCGCAGCCAGTCCTGCCAGTGATCCATCGCGTCCCGCCAGCGCCGGGCGCCCCGCACGTGGAGAGGCTCCGGCGGCCGCAGCAGCGCCCGGATGATCTGCTCCTCACGGCTGACCGAGCGCGGGGCTTCAGCGGAGTCTCTGCGCCACCATCTCACCCGGTCATCATCGCCACCGATGTCAACGGGGATTCGCGTGCCGTGTCCGGGATCTGCCCATAAGGTGATCTTCATGAAGATGCTGGCGGGACGGTTGCACCTCAAGGAACGCGGGCTGCGGATGGAGACGGTGGACGTGCCCGAGCCAGGACCGGACGAGGTCCTCGTGAAGGTCACCGCAGCGGGCGTGTGCCTCTCCGACGTGCACCTGATCGAGGGTGGCCTGACCCCGCGGCTGCTCGACGGCGACGTGGTCACCCTCGGGCACGAGACCGCGGGGATCGTCGATCGGCTCGGCGACCGGGTGGAGGGCTGGAAGCCCGGCGACCGGATCCTGCTGCAGGCCGGTCAGCGCGACCGGCGGGGCACCGTCTACACCCGTGGCGTGGACTACGACGGCGGCTGGGCGGAGTACGCGGTGGCCCGCGCCGACACGCTCGTGGCGATCCCCGACGACCTGCCGTTCGAGCAGGCCTGCATCATCCCCGACGCGGTCTCCACGCCGTGGGCCGCGATCACCGCGACCGCGCAGGTCAAGCCCGGTGACGCGGTGGCCGTCTGGGGTGTCGGCGGGCTGGGCGCCCACGCCGTGCAGCTGCTCCGGCTGATCGGCGCGGCGCCGGTCATCGCGGTGGACCCGCTGGCACCGGCCCGGGAGCGTGCCCTCGCGCTCGGCGCCGACGTCGCGCTGGACCCGAGCGAGGCGGGCACGATCCGGGAGCTCACCGGGGGCGGGCTGGCGGTCGCGCTGGACTTCGCCGGGGTGCCCGCGGTCCGCGAGCAGGCCCTGACCGTGCTCGGACGCGGCGGGAAGCTGGTGCTGGCCGGCATCGCGAACCAGCCGGTCACGATCAGCTCGGACAGCTTCTTCAACTACCTGAAGCTCTCCATCCACGGGCACTACGGCTCCGACCCGGAGCACGTGGAGGAGTTGGTCCGGCTCGCCCGCCGGCAGCGCCTCGACCTGGCCGCCTCGATCAGCGACGTGCTCCCGCTCGCCGACGCGCCGGCCGCGGTGGAACGCCTGCAGCGCAAGGAGGGCAACCCGATCCGGCTGATCCTGCGCCCCTGACCGGGCTGCCTGCGGCCTACCCCGCACGGGCCGGGCGTTTCCGTGCTGCCCGCCCGTGCGGTCAGACGCGGGCCAGCTCCGTCGACAGGCTGACCATCGTGTCGCTCACCTCGCGCGCCTGGTCGTGCAGGTCACGCAGGAGGTCGGCGGAGCCCTCCGGGTGCCGGACCGCGCGCTCCTCGAGGTCGGCGCAGATCGCGGCGAACCGGTTCGCGCCGAGCGTCGACGACGAGCCCTTCAGGCCGTGCGCCAGCCGGGCCAGGTTACGGGTGTCGCCGGCTGCCGCGGCGTCATCCATTCTGTCGAGCACCACCGGCAGCCGGTCGGCGAAGTTGTGCAGGATCTCGGCGATCCGCTGCCGGTCGTCCGGGACCGCGCCGGCGATCGCGCCGACACAGGCCCGGATGCTGGCCGGCTCCTCGGCGTCCGAGTCGACGAGCGGGCTCTGACCGGCCAGCCGCACGTCCGCGTGGGCGGCGGCGGCCGCCAGCACGGTGTCCAGGTCGGTCTCGTTGATCGGCTTGGCGAGGAAGCCGTCCATGCCGGCCAGCCGGCTCGCCTTGCGGTCGTCGACCAGGGCGTTCGCGGTCAGCGCGACGATCCGGGGCGCGCCGTGGGCGGGCGGGTCGGCGCGGATCATGCGGGTGGCGTCCAGGCCGTCCAGGACCGGCATCTGCACGTCCATCAGGACCAGGTCGTACCGGGTACGCATGACCGCCTCGACGGCCGCCTCGCCGTCACTGACGATCTCCACACGGTGACCGCGGCGTTCCAGCAGGAGCTGGGCGACCCGCTGGTTGACCGGGTTGTCCTCGGCGACCAGCACCAGCAGCGATCGGGCCGTGGCGCTGCGGTGTGCCGGGGGAGCGCTCCGGTCGTACCCGATGAGGGTGTGGGTGGACTCGGCCAGGCGCAGGGTGACCGCGAAGGTGGAGCCGTGGCCGGGCTGGCTGTCCACGGTGATGCCGCCGTCCATCGCCTCGGCCAGTCGCTGGCTGATCACCAGGCCCAGGCCGGTGCCCTCGTAACTGCGCGCGGTCGTCGCGTCCACCTGGCTGAACGGCAGGAAGAGGCAGTCCAGCCGGTCCGCCGGGATGCCGATGCCGGTGTCCCGGACGGCCAGCCGGATCGCCACCCGGCCGCTCTGCCCGGCGGCCAGATCGGGCGCCGTCGAGACCGCCACGGTGACCGCGCCGTGCTCGGTGAACTTCACCGCGTTGCCCAGCAGGTTGACCAGGATCTGCCGGATCCGGGCCTCGTCGCCGCAGACCATCTCCGGACACTCCGGCGCGAAGTGGCTGGACAGGTGCAGGCCCTTCGCGTCGGCGGTGAGCGCCACCAGGTTCATCGCCTGCTGCACGCACGCCCGCAGCACGAACGGCCGCTCGTCCAGGGTCAGCTCGCCCGCCTCGATCTTGGAGAAGTCCAGCACGTCGTTGATGATGACCAGCAGCGACGCGCCGCTCGCGTGCACGGTCTCCACCAGCTCCCGCTGCCGGTCGTCCAGATCGGTCTCCATCAGCAGACCGGTCATGCCGATCACCGCGTTCATCGGGGTACGGATCTCGTGGCTCATGGTCGCCAGGAACGCCGACTTCGCGGCCGTGGCGGCCACCGCCTCGTCATGCGCGGCCAGGATCGCGCTCATCGACGTGTTCACCGCCTGCGCCATCTGCGCCAGCTCGCGGGGCGACGTCACCTCCGCCCGCCGGGTCAGGTCACCCTCCGCCACCCGCTTCGCCGCCGCGGTGATCTGCTTCGTCGGCTGGGTGATCTTCTTGGTGATCCAGCGGGCGCAGAGCGCGACGAGCACCGACGTGGCCACCACGAACCACAGGATCAGCCAGCGGGTGTTCTGCGCGCTGTCCCGGCTCTGCGCCAGCTTGCCGGCCAGCTCCGCCTCCTCGTGCTGGTGCATTTCGCTGACCAGCGGGAACAGCAGGCTGACATCACCCTGCGGCGCGGTGATCCGCTCCTCGACCAGCGGTTCCAGACGGTTCAGCAGCTCCTGGTGGGTGGTGTCGCCGGCGGCCGCCGTACGGACGTCCCGCAACCGCCGCTCGACGGTCGCCGCGGTGCCCTCGAACGCGTCCACCCACTCGGCGCTCGGCGGATCCTGGCGACTGCGGGACACCCGGTCGAGGGCGTGGATCGCGTCACCGAGGCCGCCGATCTGACCGAGCAGCACATGCGAGTGACGCAGCGGCGCCTGACTCTCCACCAGGCTGCCGATCCGGACGTAGGCGCTGATCCCGACGACCGCCAGGGCGACGAGGGCAAGAAGGAAACCGGCCGCCAGCATCCGGCCTACGGTCCACCGGGACATGAGACTCACTCTAGGTTTTTGTGGTCGATCTGGTGGGCGTATCCGTTGTACGGGGTGACGGTTAGGTTACGCTGGGTGAATAGCTAGGGGGCGGCGATGACGTCGGTGCTGGTGGTGGACGACGATCCCACGATCCTGCAGATCGTGGAGACGGTGCTGCGGTCGGGTGGGCTCGACGTGGACACCCGTAGCACCGGACGGGACGGGCTGGTCGCCGCGCATGAGCGGCTTCCCGACTGTGCGGTGCTCGACGTCAGCATGCCGGACATGACCGGGCTCGAGGTGTGCCGGGCGCTGCGGGACGACGTGGAGACCGCGGACATCCCGATCCTGCTGCTCACCGGGCGGGGGCAGTGGCTCGATGTCGCGTCCGGGTTCGACGCCGGGGCGGATGATTACCTGGTGAAGCCGTTCACGGCGCAGGATCTGCTGACTCGGGTGGAGGCCCTGACCGCTCCGTTCGCCGGCTGACCGTCCCCGTCGCCGGCTGACCACGCTGCTCGCCAGCTTGCGCGCCCGTCGCGGGCTGGCTGCGCCCGTCGCGGGCTGGCTGCGCCCGTCGTTGGCTGACTGCCCCCTCGCGGGCTGGCCGTGCCGCTCGCCGGCTGGCCGTGCCGGCCGCGCCCGTCACCGGCTGGCCGCCCCTCGCGGGTTCGCCGTGCCGCTCGCCGGCTGGCCGTGCCGGCCGCGCCCGTCACCGGCTGGCCGTGCCCGCCATGTGCCGGTCGCGTCGCTCGCCGGTCCCGGAGTTGCGGATCTTGGAAATGGCGAGGCCGGCTGGTGCTCAGCGTTCACAAAACGGGCGCCCGGGAGCACTGCGAACCAGCCGGGCGAGGCGAGCTGGCTGTCAGTGCTCTCGAGGGCGCTCCACAAAGCACTGGGAGCCGGCCGGACCGGCTGGTCGACAGTGGCAGCGCTGGGAGCCGGCCGGACCGGCTGGTCCATAGTGCTTGCAGCGCTTCCTCAGCGTGCGCTCAGCCGCGGTTATGGATGCTGTGGGCCGTGACATCCATGATCCACGGTTTACACCTGACCATTCCCGAGCTGGCCGTCATAGTGGGCTCGATCGTGCTGGTGCTGGCCCGGTGGCTGCCGCCGGCCGCCCGTGGCCGCGCCGCTGTCGGCGCTTCGGTGGTGGCGCTCGCCGGCGCCGCCGGAACACTGCCGGAACCGCGCTGGCAGATCCTGATGGTGCTGGCCGCTGATCTTCTGATCGGGGCGGCGACCGGCGCGGCCTGGCTGCTGGGCCGCCGCAGGGCACGGCGCGGCGCCGGGCATACCGGGCAGCGCGGCGACGGCTCCGGCGAATGGCGCGGCGACGGGCCCGACGGCCAGCGCGGCGACGCGTCCGGCGAGCGGCGCGGCGACGGCTCCGGGGAGCAGCGCGGCGACGAGTCCGGCGAGCGGCGGGGCGACGGGTCCGGGGAGCGGGGCGCGGGGCGGCGTGACGGCGGTGGGGTTCGGGCTCGGTGGTGGGTGGCGCTGCCGGGGTCGCTGCTCTGCGCCGCCCTCGTGCTCGGCGGCGGCGTCGCGGCATGGGCGCTGCCCATCCCCGCGTTCCCGGAGCCGTCCGGCCCGTCCTCGGTCGGCACCACGGTGCTGCAGTGGACCGATCAGAGCCGCGAGGAGCCGGCGACCAGGGACGATGCTGACCGCCGTACCGTGGTGGTGCAGTTGTGGTATCCGGCGCAGGGCGCCGGCGCGGACCGCGCGCAGTATCTCGGACGCACCCGCCGGGAGGCGGACGTCGTCGCCGGAGCGGTGGCCGGTTACCTCGGGGCGCCCGGTTTCCTGCTCGACGGACCGACCCGCGCGCGCACGCACGCGGTGACCGGAGCGGCGCCGGCGGAGGGGCGCTTCCCGGTCGTGGTCTTCTCGCCGGGGCTCGGCGGGGTGCGCACCCAGAACACGGCGTGGGCCGAGGACCTGGCGAGTCGAGGGTACGTCGTCGCGGGCGTCGACCACCCCTACGACTCGGCGGCGGTGGTGCTCGACGACGGCCGTACCGTGAAGACGCGGATCGCGGCGACCGGCGACCGGGCCGAGGGCGAGCGGCTGCGGACCGCCTGGACGGCGGTGCGGGCGGAGGACCTGCGCTTCGTGCTCACCCAGCTCGGCCGCCTGGACTCCGGTGAGATCGCCGGGCCGTTCGCCGGGCGGCTGGACACGGCGCGGGCGGCGGCGACCGGGCATTCGATCGGTGGCGCGGCCGCCATGGAGGCCGCCGCGGACGATCCACGGTTCACCGCGGCGATCAACATGGACGGCGGTCTCAACCCCGGTCAGGGGCCGTTGCGCCAGCCGGTTCTCGCTCTCACCCATGAGGTACGGGATCAGGCGGACGCCGAGTTCGTGGCGAAGGTGGACACCGTTCTCGGCGGTGGCGCTGCGACGAGTTACCGGCTCAGTGTGCCCGGCAGCGCCCACCTGACCTTCACCGACGCCCCGCTCTACCTGCCGCCGGTGCCGGCGCTCGTCGGGTCCCTCGGCGGGTCCGGCAGTGTGCGGATGACCGAGGCGACGACTGCCGCGTTCCTCGACGCCACGCTGTCCGGCCGGGCCGTGGACCTGCGTGCGAGGCTCGCCGAGTACGGGACCCTGTCCGTTCACGATCACTGAGAATCGGCTACCGGGGGAGGGTGGCGCACAGGTACGGCGTACCCCGCAATGTTTCGACGGCGACGTGACCGCCGTGCCTGCCCACCACCGCCCGGGCCAGCATCAGCGCCATGGCGTTGCCCTGGCCGCCGCCGCCCGTGAACAGCCTGTCGGTGGGCTGTTCCGGCGGCAGGCGGAACGCGACCTGCCAGTGCCCGTCCACCACGGCCACCTCGATCGTGCCGTCGCCGCCGAGGGCGCGGACGGCCGCCAGCAGCCGCCGGAACGCCTGACCGAGCCGCTCCCGATCACCCGTGAAAGAGCCGCCCGTGACAGAGCCGCTCGTGAACAAGTCACCCGAGGCCGCAGCGGAAGCCGAGGCCGCAGCGGAAGCCGAGGCCGCCGCGGAAGCCGAGGCCGAGCCGCCGCCGGCCACCTCAGCCACCAGCTCCGGCAGATCGAACGGCACCTGATCAAGCTGGATCGTCCCGTTCTCGATCCCGCTGATCATGGCGATTTCGCCGACCACGTCGTCGATCCGGCGCAGATTGCGGGAGAGGATCGGCAGCACGTCGTCCAGCGCGGGGTCGCCGGTCTGCTCGGGCAGCAGCCCGATCACGGCCAGCGCCGCCGCGAGCGGGGTGCGCAGTTCGTGCAGCAGGGCGCTGACCAGCTCGGTCTTGGAGGCGGTCAGTTCGGCGAGGGCGCGGTTCTGCTGCCGCTGCCGGTCCCGGTCGTGCCCAGTCGGCAAAGAGGACTCCTGCGGATCAGTGAACGGCCACAATGCGAACATGAGCACAGTAACGGGGCAAAGCCGGTCCAAACGGCGCGTTCGATGGATCGGCGCGGCGATCGTGCTGGTCGCCGCGGTCGCCGGCGGGATCACGCTGGCCGTGGCGGGGGAGGAGACCACCACGACGATCAAGGTGGTCACCGTGGCGGTGGACCGCGGCGAGGTGACACTCGACGTCGCGACCACCGGGACCGTCGAGCCGGCCACCACCCGGAGCCTGGCGTTCGCGACCGGCGGCACTGTCGCGTCGGTCGCCGTGCGGGCCGGGAACAAGGTCGAGGCGGGGGACCAGCTCGCCGTCCTGGACAAGACCGACGCCACCGAGGACGTGACCGGCGCGCGGGAGAAGCTCGCCGACGCGCAGGCGCGGCTCGCGGACGCCGGCGACAACGCGGCGGCCGCCACCGCGAGCGCGACCGCGTGCGCCGTTGCCACTCCCACCGCCGCGCCGGTGGTCGCGGCCGGTCAGCCGTCGGCGCCCGTCGTGGCGGCCGCCACCACGGCGGCCACCCCCTGCGCCACCCGCGGGTTCCCGAACACCGGCAGTGACCAGGTGCTCAGCGCCGAGCAGGCGGTCAACAACGCCGTGGTGCAGCTGGAGAAGGCCGCGGAGGCCCTGGCCGGGACGGTGATCAAGGCGCCGATCGCCGGGACCGTGGTGTCGATCGCCGGCAGCGTGGGCGACCAGGTCAAGGCGGGGTCCACGTTCATCGGGCTGGCCGACACGTACGACATGCAGGTCTCCGCGGACTTCCCGGAGGCGGACGCCGGTTCGCTGGCGAAGGGGCAGACCGGCACGGTGACGCTGGCCGACTCCGACGAGTCCTACGACGCGAAGGTGGTGCAGGTCGATCCGGTCGGCACCTCCGACGGCACGCTGGTCCGCTACGGGGTCCTGCTCGCGTTCACCGACGCGCCGTCCGAGCTGCTGGTCGGGCAGAGCGCCCAGGTCCAGGTACGGACCGGCGAGGTCACCGCCGCGATCCGGGTCCCGTCGACGGCGGTGCACGACGTGGCCGGCGAGTCCGGGACGGTGCTCGTCCGCGGCGGCGAGGGCTCGGTGGAGCGGACCGTGACGGTCGGCCTGCGCGGCGACCAGTACACCGAGATCACCGACGGGCTGACCGAGGGCGAGCTGGTGGTGCGATCGTGGTGACCGGATCGTGGTGACCGGATCATGGCGAACAAGCCACCACGAACCGGTACTACCGGACAGAATGCAGATGTGAAAGCGCTTCGTCGTCCCAGTACGGCCGTGAACGCCCTGCTGGCGCTGCTCATCGTCGGCGCCGCGTTCTGGGGCTGGACCCTGCTCTCGGACACCGACTCGGACACCGAGGCGAATGCCTCCGGCCTGCGCACCGTCGCCGTCGAGCAGGGCACCGTCACGAAGACCGTGACCGCCGACGGCAGCGTGGAGAGCGCCTCGACGGCCACCGCCACGTTTGCCACCTCGGGCACCGTCACCGGCATCAAGGTGAAGGTCGGTGACAAGGTCAGTTCGGGTCAGCTGCTGGCACAGGTGGACGCCACCGACGCCGAGCGGTCCCTGGACCTGGCCGAGGCCAACCTGGACGCCGCCCGGGACGCGCTGGACCGGGCGCAGGACGCCGGCACCGACACGAGCAGCGCGACGAACGAGGTCACCCAGGCGGAGCTGAGCGTCGACGAGGCGCAGGCCGCTGTCGCGGGCACGAAGCTGACCGCCCCGATGGCCGGCACGGTGACCGCGGTGAACGGCACGCTGGGCGGCTCCAGCAGCGGCCAGTCGGAGAGCGGCAGCGGCTTCGTGGACCTCGCTGACCTGACGAGACTGCAGGTCACCGCCGCGTTCTCGGAGGCCGACGCGACCGAGCTCAAGGAGGGCCAGTCGGCCACGATCGCCTGGAACGCGCTGCAGGGCGCGGAGACCACCGGTCAGGTCGTCGCCGTCGACCCGGCCGCGACGACCACGAACAGCGTGGTCACCTACGGCGTCACGGTCAGCCTGCCCCACCCGCCGTCCGGCGCGAAACCCGGCCAGACCGTCGCGGTCTCGGTGATCACCGGCAACGTCGAGAACGTCGTTGCGGTCAACTCGGCGGCGGTCACCACCACCGGCAACCGGCACACCGTCACGGTGCTCGGCACGACCAACGGGCAGGAGACGCGACAGGTTCAGGTGGGGCTGGAGGGCGATGACACGTACCAGATCGTCTCGGGCCTCACCGCCGGGGAGCGCGTGGTGATCCCGACCTCGGCCACGACGTCCACCTCGACCACCACCGGCCGCACCGGCGGCGGGCTGGGCACCGGCGGTGGCGGACTCACCGGTGGCGGTGGCGGCGCACCGCCGGGCGGGCGCTGACCCATGGCGAATCGGCCGGTCCTGGACGTCCGCTCGATCACCAAGGTGTACGGCGACGGCGACACCACCGTGCGTGCCCTCGACGACGTGTCGCTGCGGGTGGGACACGGCGAATACGTGGCGATCATGGGCTCGTCCGGCTCCGGGAAGTCCACCCTGATGAACATCCTGGGCTGCCTGGACGTGCCGACGACCGGCACCTACCTGCTGGACGGCGTGGACGTGAGCCGGCTCAGCGACTCCCAGCTGGCCCTGGTCCGGAACCGGCTGATCGGCTTCGTCTTCCAGGCGTTCAACCTGATCCCGCGGACCAGCGCCGCGGCGAACGTGGAGCTGCCGCTCGCGTACTCCGGGATGCGGGCCGCCGAACGCCGCCGCCGCGCGCTCTTCTCCCTCGACCTGGTCGGCCTCGCGGACCGGGCCGGCCACGAGCCCAACCAGCTCTCCGGTGGCCAGCAGCAGCGGGTCGCGGTGGCTCGCGCGCTGGTCACCGAGCCGGCTCTGCTGCTCGCCGATGAGCCGACCGGCAACCTGGACAGCCACGCGACCGAGGAGGTGCTCGCCGTGTTCGACGACCTGAACGCGGCCGGCCGGACGATCGTCCTGATCACCCACGAGAACGAGGTGGCGGCGCGCGCCGACCGGCTGATCAGGCTCTTCGACGGGCACGTCGTGGAGGACGCGCGAGTCGGGCGGCACGCGGCATGAACTTCGCGGAGATCGTGCGCTTCGCGCTGCGCGGGATCGGCGCCAACAAGCTGCGCTCGGTCCTCACCATGCTCGGCATCCTGATCGGTGTGGCGGCCGTGATCCTGCTGGTCGCCGTCGGCAACGGCTCCGCGCAGTCGATTTCCGACCGGATCGAGGCGCTCGGCACCAACACGCTCACCGTGATGAGCACCAGTCGCGGGACCGGCGGCCTCACCCCGGAGGTCGCCGAGGCGCTCGATGATCGGGTGCTCGCCCCCGACGTCGCCTCCGTCTCGCCGGTCGTCAGCACCTCGGCCACGATGACCTACGAGGGCGCCGAGCACGAGATCAGCTCGTTCGTCGGGACCACGCCCGGCTGGTTCACCGCCTCGAACTTCCCGGTCGAGTCCGGCGCCGCCTTCACCGCCGACGACGAGGCGCAGGCCCGCCGGGTCGTGGTGATCGGCCAGACCGTCGCCGAGGAGCTGTTCAGCGGCGTCGACCCGGTCGGCAGGCAGGTCACCGTCGGGGGAGCGCTGTTCACGATCACCGGCGTGCTGCAGGAGAAGAGCTCGTCCGGATTCCAGGACGCGGGCGACACCGCGGTCGCGCCGATCAGCGCGGTCCAACAGGTCCTCTCCGGGTACGGGGCACTCAGCTCCATCCTCGTCGAAGCGCGCGACGCCGGCATGGTGGACACCGTCCAGTCCGAGATCACCACGATCCTGAACCAGCGGGCCGGTGCGGACACCTACCGCATCCAGAACGCGTCGCAGCTGCTCGAGACGCAGACCGAGACCGCCGACACGTTCACCACGCTGCTCGGCGCGGTCGCCGCGATCAGCCTGCTCGTGGGCGGCATCGGGATCACGAACATCATGCTGGTGACGGTCACCGAACGTACCCGGGAGATCGGCATCCGCAAGGCACTCGGCGCGCCCCGGCGGGTGATCCTCAGCCAGTTCCTCATCGAGGCCACCCTGCTGAGTGTTATCGGTGGAGGGCTGGGAGTCGCAGCCGCCGTGATCGGCAGCCGCTTCGAGATCGTCGGCGTGCAGCCGGTGATCGTGCCCAGTTCGGTCGCGCTCGCCCTGGGCGTCTCCGTGCTGATCGGACTCTTCTTCGGCGGCCTGCCCGCCGCCCGCGCCGCCCGGCTCCGGCCGATCGACGCCCTGCGCTACGAGTGAGGACCTGTGACCCCAGCGAACGACGACACCGAGGTGCTGCCCCGCGCCATCGACGACCCGCCCCCGTCATCGCCCGACGGCGATCTGAACAGCGCCATCGCCGCCGCCGCGCCGAAACGCTGGTGGAACCGCACCACCCTGGCACTGATCGGCCTGGTCCTCGCGATCGGCGGTTTCCTCGGCGGCGTGCAGGCCCAGGAGCGCTGGGGCTCGGACTCCACCGGCGGAGGCGCCGTTCCCCGCAACGCGGGCATGCCGAGCGGCGGCTTCGGCGGCAACCGTCCCGCGGCGGCGGCCGGCACGTCGGGAACGGTCAAGCTGGTCGACGGGAGCACGCTTTACGTGCAGACGGCGGAGGGCGAGACCATCACGGTACGCACGAGCGGCACCACCGCCGTGAAGCTGGCCCGGACGACGACGCTGGATCAGTTGTCCACCGGCCAGCAGGTGACAGTGCAGGGCCAGACCGACGGCGAGGGCGTGGTGACGGCGACAACCGTGACTGCCGGCTGACCCGCACCCGTCACGGGCGGCCGCGGTGGCGGCGGACCAGGACGAAGGCGAGCGCCGCCGCGAACGCGTCCACCGTGATCAGCAGCCCGGGCCAGTCGAAGAGCAGCATCACCAGCGGCACGGCGAGGAACAGCAGCACACAGAGCACCGGAATCGTCGGGAACGCCACCTCGCCGCCGCCCGGCTCGAACTGCTGCTCCAGGTCGGCGAGGATGCGGCGCTCATCATCGTCGAGCATCGATCCCCTCTCCGGAGTATCGACAAGCTTAAACCTCCGCGAGGGCCGGCAGGAGGGCGGCGAGCAGGGCGATCCGCTCACTCACCCCGGATTTCGACACCCATTCGGTACGGGCGTGAGCACCCCCGCCCCGCGGAGCGAGCCCGTCCACGGTCGGCACGCCGAGCGCTCCCGTGGTGTTGGTGTCCGCCGCCCCGTCCGCGGGCCGGCCGTCCAGCGGCTGACCGATTCCGGTCGCCACCGCACGGATCCGGTCCAGCAGCGCCGATCCGCCCGGCTGCCAGGTGGGCCGGTGCGACAGCAGTTCCGCGGCGACCCGCGCCTTCGCCCGCACCGGCCGCAGCCCCCGCAGCAGTCCGAGCACCGCCTCCTCGTCCGCCGGGTCGGCGAACCGCAACCCGAGATCGGCGTGCGCCTCGCCGGCCACCACGTTGGTCCGCCCGCCACCGGCGATCGTCCCGGTGTTGAGCAGCACCGGCCGGTCGGCGACCCCCGCCCGTACCCGCAGAAGCTGGTCGATCAATTCGTCGATCGCGTTGGCCCCGGCGTCCGGGTCGAGCGCCGCGTGCGCCTCCACCCCGGTCACCGTGATCCGCGCGCGGGTGCTGCCCCGGCGCCCGGTCTTCAGGTCGCCGCCCGGATGCGGCGGCTCCAGCCCGAGCACCGCCGCGGCCCGTCCCGCCTCCGAACGGACCAGGTCACCGGCGGTGGGCGAGCCGACCTCCTCGTCCGCCACCACGATCACCCGAATCTCCGGGTGCGGACCGGTCATCCCGGTCACGGCTGCCAGGAGCGCGGCGATCCCGGCCTTCGTGTCGTAGACGCCCGGCCCCCGGATCACGTCACCCTCGATCGACCACGGCATCGTGGCGAGCGTGCCCACCGGCCAGACCGTGTCGTAGTGGCTGAGCAGCAGAATCGGTCCCCGCGCGGTCCCGCTGGCAGGCAGGCTCCAGAGCAGATGATCCCGCTCGCGGGTCACCGTGAGACCGGCCCGCACAGCGTCCGCCTCGAGCACCTCCGCCAGCGCCGCCAGTGCCGGCGCGTCCCCGGTGGGCGACTCCAGCAGTGTGTACCGGTGCAGCGCTTCAAGAGCGGCAGCTGTCATATCCGGAACCTAAGTTGCGCCTTCCCGGTTGTCAACGTGCTGGTATACGGTCAATGTGGCAAGGATACGATCGCTATCCTAGGCACCCGGAGGTGCTCATGGCAGAGATCCGCAGCCTGGACGGGCTCGCCGAGCAGAAGGCAGCCGCCCGCCTCTACCGCTCCGTCTTCGGATACGTCGAGCCCGAGTGGGGGCTCAGCCCGCGCCTGCTCGCCGCGCTCCGGGAGAACTCCGGGACGGCCATCGGCGCGTTCGACGAGGACGGCACGCTGATCGGTTTCTGCTACGGGTTCACCGCGGTCGAGGCCGGCGAGATCTACCACTACAGCCAGGCGGCGGTGGTCGCGCCGGGCGCGCAGGGCGGCGGCATCGGGCGCCGGCTGAAACAGGCGCAGGCCGCCGTCGCGCGCGACACGGGGGCGCGATCCATGCGGTGGACCTTCGATCCGTACGCGTTGCGCAACGCCCATTTCAACCTGATGGTCCTGGGCGCCACCGGCATCCGGTTCCACCCCGATTTCTATGACGAGCCGGACACCGATCGGATCGTCGTCAGCTGGGATCTCACCGGAGCGCCGCCCGCTCGTACCGGAATGGCGGAAAGCGTGGTGACACCCGCGAGTGACCGGATCGCCGCGCCCGACCCGGCGGATCGCAGCCGGCTGCGGTGGCGATTGGCCGACCATTTCGGGGCCGGCCGCCGGCTCGTGGCGGTGACCCGCGCCGGGGACGCCGTCACCTACGCGTTCGAGAATGGCGAACCGTGACCTCCACTCCCTCCGAGCGTTTCGACCGCAACGTGCAGCGCCGTTCCGCGCAGTTGCTCAAACAGCGGGTGCTCGACCAGCAGCGCGTCGAATTCGAGAAGGCCCTCGCCTGGGCCGCCGAGCAGGACGCCATCGAACGCGCGGCCGCCCTGATCGTCTCCGCCCGGCGTCGCTATCTGCTCGGGCACGGCAAATCCTTCGGGTACGCGTCGCTGCTCGGCGCGGATCTGAGCGCCGGCCTTTCCGGGGTGCACGTGGTCGACGGCGCGGCGTTGCGTTCTCTCGACGTGCTCAGCGACATCCGGCAGGGCGATCTGCTCGTCGCCGTGTCGCTCTCGCGGTACCGCCGGGAGACCGTCGACATCGCGTCCGCCTACGTCCGGCAGGGCGGTGACCTGGTCCTCGTCACCGACGCCGAGGACGCGCCGCTCGCTCCGCTGGCCAAGGCCAGAATCGTTGCCGGCGCCGATTCCGCCTCCTACGCCAATTCGCCGGCGTCGATCGTCCTGGCGCTGCATCTGCTCGCCACCCTGACCATCGCCAGTTCCAAGGGCGCCGGCCGCCGCCTGCGAGAACGCGACGCCCTGGCCCGCGAACTCGGCCTGTACACGGGAGAATGATGAGGATTTCGCTGCGCCGGGTGCGGCTGCCGCTGGTCCACGAATTCCGGACCAGTTCGCACGCCAAACGGTTCCTGGACCACATCCTGGTGACGTTCGAAACCGCGGACGGCGCCGAGGGCTGGGGCGAGATCGCCTCACCGAGCGGCCCGTTCTACGCGGCCGAGACGGTCGATTCCTGCTGGGCGGTGTCCCGCGATTTCCTGGCGCCCCTCGTCCTGCAGACGAAATGGGACCACCCCGCGGAGCTGGCCGCCGCGATGAGCCGGGTGCGCGGCAACCATTTCGCCCGGGCCGGTTTCGACGTTGCTGCCTGGTCGCTCTTCACGGGCAGGTCCGGCATCCCGCTTTCCCAGGCCCTCGGGGGTACGCGTTCGCGCGCCGAAGCCGGAGTGTCCCTCGGCATCGAGTCCACCATCGACGAATTGCTCGCCCAGGTGTCGGCGCGGGTCGCCGAGGGCTACCGCCGGATCAAGCTGAAGATCGCCCCGGAATGGGACGTCCAGCCGGTCCGGGAGGTCCGTTCCGCATTCCCCGGCGTGCGGGTGCACGTGGACGCGAACGGCGCCTACGAGATCACCGACACCCCGATCTTCGAGGAACTCGACGCGCTCGGGCTGCTCATGATCGAACAGCCGTTCCCGCCGCGCGACCTGCTCGCCCACGTGGCGCTGCAGCGTCGGATCAGCACCCCGATCTGCCTGGACGAGTCCGTCGAGGAGGTCGCCGACCTGGCGACCGCGCTCACCCTCGGCGCCTGCCGCATCCTCAACATCAAGGTGTCCCGGATGGGCGGGCTCACCCCCGCCGTCCGCGCCCACGACCTGGCCCGCTCGGCGGACGTCGGAGTCTGGTGCGGTGGCATGCACGAGTTCGGCATCGGCCGCGCCGCGAACGTCGCCCTCAGCTCGCTGCCGGGTTTCACGCTGCCGTCCGACGTCTCCGGCTCCGACAAGTACTACGCCCGCGACGTCACCACCCACCCGATCGTCTGCACGGACGGTTACGTCGACGTGCCGTCCTCACCCGGCCTGGGCTGGGAGCCGGACCTGGCGTTCATCGAGTCGCAGACCGTCGACCGGGTGACCGTGACGTAGGGTCGCGGCATGGCACTCTCCACCGCAGCGATCACCTCGGGTTCCCTCATCGGCGGCTGGCAGCTGGCCCGCAGCACCGGCATCCGCCCACTCGGCGGCGCGGTCCTGGCCGCCGGCGGCATCCTGGCCGGCCGCGAGTGGGCCCGCACGACCAGCCCCGCCGTGACGACGGCGCTTGTCGCGACGTACATCGGCGCCTTCGGCCTCTCCCACCCGCTGGCCAAGAAGATCGGTTCCTGGCCCTCGGTCCTCGCCGTCTCCGCCGTGACCGCGGCGGCCGCCTACGCGCTGTCCGACCGCCGCGCCTGAAGCCACATGGTCAGATTGACCATGTTGCCGTCCGGGTCGAGCACATGCGCCACCCGCTGCCCCCCGGCATGTCGTTCGCCTGCCCCGGCACACCGCCCCCAGCCGCCACGACCGCGGGAAGCAGCGCGTCCACATCCGCGACCTCAGCGCTGAGAATGATCCGCACCGGCGCGCCGACCTGGGTGCCCGCCTCCTGAACCAGCCCGAGCGCGCTCCCGCCGATCCGCAGCTCGACGTAGAACTCCGGACCGTCGTCCGGCACCCGGAGACTCTGCGTGGCGCCGAGCACCGTCTCGTAGAAGGCCCGCAGCCGGGGCAGGTCAGGCGTGCTGACAATGGGGTGAATCGAGGTCATGTTCGCTCCCGAGCAGTAGGTCTCCCGAGACAGACCCCCCACCCGCCCCGAACTCATCGCCGCCGACCGCCCAGCCGTGACGCGGGCCCAGCTGACGGGAGGATCGTGGCGGGTGAGCACGCACGCCGACCGGCGGCTAAATGAGCGTGCTGGTCGGGGTGACTTGCGAAGCCGGCCGATCATCGAGAAGTCAGGAGACTGGTACCTCTCTCAGGGTGTGGCTGATGGCATGGCCATCCCCGCCGGTGAAAGCGACCGTGAGGCAACTGGCGCCCTCAGCCATCGCCGGGGTGAATATCCATTCGCAGTACAGCGCGGCGGCTCCGTTCTGATTCCCTCCGGTACTTCTACCGAGCAGCGTGAAGTCCGTGCCGGCGTCGTCGGTGAGGCCAACCGTCAAGGATTGAGCCAAGCGTTCGGCGACCGGTTCGCCGGGCGGCTCTTTCGACCCCGCTTCCCTGCGTCGGAGCCCCTCGGCTGAGCGAGCGATGTCAGCGGCCACGAGGGCTTTCGCCGTCTCGGTCGGAGCGCCGACGGTCCGTACCAGCACGAGATCGTTCCACGACTCGACGGTCAGGAGGTAGATGTCCACGCCAAGGACCCTGGCCACGACGGTCATCGGACAGAAGATCCGAGGCAGCTCTGCCATGGAGGCGAGGCTACGCGAGCAGGCCGACTATCTGAGCCCCTCCGGCGACTCTTTCTGCGGGATCAGGGCCATCGTCTCGGCCACATCTGCTCGCCACCCTGCGACCAACTCCCATAACGCGAAGACCGCCCGGATCGCGGCATGTGAATGCACGCCTGTATGCGTGTCGCTAAGCCGTCAAGTGGCACCGCCCTGGGCTTTTCGGCAGTAGCAACGATCGGGTACTAGTGTTTTTCACTGGCGCCTTTCGGCAACGTGAAGCGGCTCATCGAGGTCTTTCCTGATGTGGAACTGACCGTAGTTGTGCGCGACATCCAAGTGTCCCGTCGAGAAGCCCTCCGCCTCCAATATCTGCCGAGTCCCTTCATGGCCCAAGCCTCCATATCCACTCAGGCAGCCACTCAGCCAAAGTTCTTGATCACGATCGTCGACTAGGATCAAGCCGGTGAAGACCTCGGCGACCACGGGGGACATCCAGAGGTCGGGCGCGAAGCTCGATTCGCCCTGAAATTTATACCGTCCGCATTTTGCTTCTATGAATTCACCGAACATGCATCGCGTTAGCTTCCATAGATCAAGGCTTAACTGTGTTCGGCCGTAGGTGTCCAGCACTCGCAAACTACGATCTGCCATCGAGTCACTTTATCAAGATAATATTGATCAAACAATATTTAGACCTAACACTCGGAAACCTGCCCGGACGTATGGTGTCGAGGTTCTCTCCCAGCCGTGATCAATTGCACTCTCATCGGCGCGAGGGGGCACCGGCCAGGACGGTTGCCGTTACGCTCGGTGACCTGCGACTTGCGGCATGAGAGTTACGCTGGCACAGATGCCTCGATAGCAGTCGTCAATCGTAGTCACATTCTCCCAAGAGGTCGTCATAGGCTGCTTGCGGGTTCCTCCGCCACCGATCTCGACATCGCCTCTACGGTCGGACCTGAATGCGGCACAGGCAGCATCGTCGGCGATCCCAGCCCGTGCGCCGGTCGACCGGTTTAAGTCTGTAGCGCGGCCGAAGCGCTCATCCGGCAGCGGTCGGGGTATGGCGGACCAACTCTTCGGCCCGCTGGACCCAGCCCGCCGGCCATACGTCGCGCCGGCCGTCCGGCGGCTGCACTCGGGCAGACGACAGGTCCACCTGCCGTGAAAAGGTCGCCTTGCGGAACTCCACGATGCCCGTGAACGTCGCCTCGGGGAACCACGCCTCGTCGGCGAAAGTCGTCCCGTTGAAGGTCACACCTCCGGCGAAAGTTGCTCCGCGGAATACGGTGCCGCCAACGCAGGTCGCCGCGCTGAATCCGAGGCCACCGGCGAACGTGGCTTCGCTGAACACCGCATCGCCGGAGAAAGTCGCCTGGTCAAACAATGCGGCGCCAGCGAAGGTCGCCCCTCCGAACAGCGCGCCGCTGAAGTTTGCGGTATGGAAACTCATGTCGCCCGCGAACACCGACTCGTGGAAGATTGCGTCACTGGTGAACACCGCTCGGTCGAACCTGGCGGGACCACTGAAAGTCGTTTCAGCGAACTCCACGTCGCCGGTGAAGGTCACGCCGGCGAAGCTAACCTGACCGACGTGACTGTTGTTCATCTGCCAGCCGACGAGGTGCGCTCCGGTGAGGTTGAGGTCGATGCCGGGCCAGAATGTCTGGTCTGCAGCGGGCGTCATCGCTCCGGCCTGCTTTGGCGTGATCCCGGATCGCGGGGTGAGATGGCTGGCCAGGATCCGTTGGGCGGTGAGGCGGACCTGCAGTTCTTGGTGCGGGTCTCGGCTGGCTGGCGGTGCGCGGTGCGGCAGGGGCAGGTCAGCGACCGGCCCGATGCTCGCCGGCTGCGCTGCGGCCGGCAGAGCGTAGGGCATCCGTAGGTAGGCGCACAGCACGTTGACGATGGTCTGCCGCTGGTCAGGGTTGTTCTGCGCGACGCGCTCCAGCGCGTATAGACCGCCCAGGCGCACGGCAGCGTCAGCGGAGCCGAGTTGCTCGACGGCCTTGGTGTACAGCTCGGTGACCCGCCGTTCCGTAGCGTCGGTCTCGGTATGCGCCTGCGCCTTTACCGCGAGCTCGTGAGCGCGTTCGGCGAGCAGTTGCCGGCGAAACGACAGCAGCAACGCGGCGACCGCGCCGCCGGCGGCAAAAAATCCGATCCCGTACTTCAATGCCTCGATCTGCAGCCTCGCCTGGTCCGCGGCCGCCCCGGTAGCGATGCGCAGCATCACCACCAACGCAGTGACTCCAATGGCGGCGACCAACGCTGTCATGGCCGAGATCCCTGCGTTGGACAGCAACAACGGCCACCGCCGCCGGATCACGGAACCCCGATCAGTCATGCCTCATAGTGGCTGACTTCCACCACACTGGACAGGCGGCGGCCACCGATCGATGCCGTCACCAAGAAACTCCCTTTCCGTCGGTGCCTAAACCGGCCGCTCGACAGCGAGAGCGTGCGTCCAGAAGGAGCCGGCCAGCGTCACAGGGCGTGACGGCTCGTTGTGGGCCGCCGCCCACGCTAGGCGGCCGGATCCGGAAAACGGTTGGCGGTCCGGTGGGCTGGCACGTCAGAGTGAGCCGTGATCACTGTTCAGCGAGTGCGTGTGCGCTGGAGTGCGGCGGCGCGTGGAGCGCCCGCGGCGAACGCCCGGCGGAACCTGTGCAGCCCAGCGGTACTTTCGCCGTCAATGCCGGCTGGTGATGTGGCCATTCACGACGTGCTCGCCGACGAGACGGCCCGGTACGTACGTCGTGACGGCGTAGTCAGCGGCGGCCTGGATCGAGCCCGCGACCTGGGCCTCTGGTTGTCGGCAGAAAGCGGGGCGTTGGTCGTCGACCGCTTGCCGGCCGGGGCTGCCTATCCACGGCACAGTGGCCCGGCCCGGCTCTTCACGCTCAAGCCCGGGGAGACCGGACGGTATCGGGCAAATTTCCGGTTCACCGTCACTACCTGCGCCTGCAACCCAGGCTGGTACTACGAGGACTGGCTAATACTCATCGCGAACTGCGAGATGAAGGCCGACGGGTTCGTCTCACGCAAGCCCGACCATCACGTCGACCACCGCGTCCATCTCTACGGCGGATCACTACGGCCCAGCCGGCGACACGACAAGTAATTGCGGCTCGGCCGACCTGCACGACCGGCGGCAGAGGAGCACGTCACCTGGTGAGCCGCCGATATGTTGCATCATCGTTGATTGCACGAGCGCATCACGCGCGAGATGCCCGCCAGACACGAGCTGGCGGGCTCCGATCAGTCCTTCGTCGCTTCGAATCCGTGCGGTCAGTTCCGTCGGCGTTTGGTCATAGCGGTGACATCACTAGCCGGACATGCCGTGCCTGCGCCGGGTCGTCAACATCGAACTGCAGCAACCAACGCCCGGACTGAACTGCGATCTCGTCGCTGTCGTCGGCGTCGCCAATGTAGAGCCGTCCGGAAGGAAGCTGGAAGGCGACCTCATGCGACAAGCCGTCAATCCGCTGAGGTGCCACCCGAACGTCGACGGTGACGTCTGCATCTGCCTTATCGACTGTGCGGGCATTGACCACCAGAACGGAAACGTGGGAGGCAGTGGCGAGCACCGGGCCTCCGCCGTCGTGGAAGTCGATATCGAAGTCCTCTTCGCAATCGGCGTCGTTGAGATAGATGGCACCCCAGTAGTACGGGCGGATGCGAAGCAGGCGTTGATCCTCGGCCATGATCTCGGACCATATCCCAAGTTGGCACACGCGAGAGCGGGCATGAGGGCTGCCAGCCCAGCGCGAACCCATGCCACCAAGACAGCCAGACCTTGACATTCTGACGGTCTGCGTATCCTCCACGGCTAGATGAGCGCACCCTTTCGGCGTCCACCGCCACCAAGTAGATCTCCGTGGCCGTCAGTCGGAGCGGCGAATCTTGCGCATCAGCATCGCCCAGACTCCGTATCCGGACCCGACGTTGTTCGTGATCGCACCGGCTGCTGAGCCCATAAACAGCGCGTTCGCGCAGTCCGGGCAGACCTCCCGCCCGGTAATCGTCTTCTCGAACGGCTCGCGGACACTACGACCGCAGTCAGGACACTGTTGACCCGACAATCCCATGCCATGCCTCCTGCGATCGGGTACCTCAGGGTACGACCAGACCGCACCTTCCCGGGGCGACTACAGCGAGTGCCGACCAGCGCGCTGGGCGCGGACATAGGCGGGACGGAGCGCGCGTTGTCTGCGGCACGATGGTATGGCCTGACGCCCTTACCGTCGGCGCGTGAGGGACGCATCGTTCATTGCGATCATGGGCGCTACGTTGGCTCTCGTGGCACTTGGCTTGGCCGTGATGTTGCGACGACGACGAACAACAAGTTCTAGATGTGATGTCCAGGGACGTTGGTCGAGGAAGTGCGACCACTCGATCTGACGATCAAGACCTGATCTTGTGAACAGATGAAGGCCTCCAACGGTGCAGTGGAGCTGTCACGGAACCACTCTCACCAGGCTGGAGGCCTTCATGTCCCACGCTAACGCCGCGCTGACCCCACGAGCGCGATTGCGGCTGGCGCGTCTGATCGTGGACCACGGCTGGTCACCCGCACGAGCAGCCGAACGCTACGACGTGTCCTGGCGCACCGCCGCGAAATGGGCCGGCCGCTACCGCGCTGAAGGCGAAGCCGGCATGCACGACCGCTCGTCACGACCCCACCGACAGCCGAACCGGACCCCGGCACCGGTGGTACGCAAGATTCTGCACCTACGCCGTAAACGACGCTGGGGTCCGGTCCCGATCGCCGATGAGATCGGCCTGGCAGCTTCCACCGTGCACGCCGTCCTGCTCCGCCAGCGAGCGAACCGGCTGTCTCACCTCGACCGTGCCACCGGCGAACCGATCCGCCGCTACGAACACGCCCAGCCCGGCGACCTGCTGCATGTCGACGTCAAGAAACTCGGCAACGTGCCTGATGGAGGCGGCTGGCGCTACCTCGGCCGTCAGCAAGGCAAGAAGAACCGGGCCACCACGATCGGCAAGCCACGCAACAAGCACTACAACCCCATGATCGGCACCGCGTTCGTGCACACCGTCATCGACGACCACTCCCGCGTGGCCTACGCCGAAATCCACGACGACGAAACCGCGGTCACCGCCACCGCAGTCCTACGCCGCGCGACCACCTGGTTCGCCGAACGCGGCGTCACCACCCGGCGAGTGCTGTCGGACAACGGCTCCGCCTACAAATCACACCTCTGGCGAGACACCTGCGCCGAACTGGGCATCACGGTGAAGAAGACGCGCCCTTACCGGCCTCAGACAAACGGCAAGATCGAGCGTTTCCACCGCACCCTGGCCGACGGCTGGGCCTTCGCCAAGCTCTACACCTCGGAGAAAGCCCGCCGCGCCGCACTACCCGCATTCCTGCACGACTACAACCACCACAGACCCCACACCGCCATCGGCAAACTGGCACCCATCACCCGGTTGAACAACCTGGCTGGACATCACATCTAGATCCGAGGTCATGCTGGCCGCTCGTCGCGCCATCAAACAGAGCACAGGCGAACGCAAGCGTCGATCTCGTGGGACTACACGCGGGCAAGGGTACGGCGGGGACGACAATCGGGCCTACGACGCCGGCTACGGCAGCAGCGGTGGCACTCCTTGATCCGGCTTCCCTGATCGCCACACCGATCGCGACACGAGAGTGCGTTGAGCAGCGGGCTCTGCCAACGGCGCCTCACTCGAGTTTCGCTTTTTGATGTAACTGATCAAAGATGATTTGATCGACGGCTGAGACTTGGTGCCGGTTGGCGTAAGTAAGCCAGGCGATCTCCTCGATCTCGCTGTTCGGCCTCAACTCTCCTCGATATTCGGCTGTGTAGCAGGTCATGCGCACCATTATTCCGTCAGGATGCCCATGCGCCTGCGCGTGAAAAGTGCCGGCATGCGTGGCACTGTCGGCGACAATAATGACATCGAGTTCTTCGTTTATCTCGCGAATAAGAGTGTCGATGTCGCTCTCGCCCGGCTCCCGTTTGCCGCCCGGCAGGTAGTAGACGTCTTTCCCGATGGAGCGAGTGCTGAGGATCGCGCCGTCCTTCAGATGGATCCAAGCAACCTTGTCGATCATGGCCCGGTTCAGCCTTCCCCGGTAGTCGGTCGTCGGTGGGCGCGGCGGTGCCGCACGGACGACTCCGGCGGCATCCGGCGGGACGTCAGGTCAGATGGGCGGTGTCGTTGAGGTGGACGACTCCGCGGTTGTGGAAATAGTCGTCCTCACGCAGAGATGTGATGCTGCCGGACGAAACCTGGAAGCTGACGAAGCCGGCCGCGTCCACGGGCATGCCGATCCACGCTGCGATGAGGAATGTAGCGGTGCCTCCGTGCGTGACCACGATTTGGTTCTCGATGTTCGACCGCAGAATGCGATCCAGGGCTGAGTAGGCTCGGACGGCCTGCTGCCACTTGGTCTCCGCGCCCGGAACGCCCTCGTCATGGCGCATCCGTTCACCGGCGGCCGGGGGCGGAATGAACCGCCCGTCCAGCCAAACCTGAGGCCGTCCGCCCGCCTCGCCGTAGGATTTCTCGCGCAGATCGGCGTCGAGGACCACGTCGATGCCAAGCCGCTTCGCAACGATCTCCGCCGTACGCCGTGTGCGAGTCAAGTCCGACGAGAACAATTCGACGGGGGCATCCACCACGAGCCGGCCGGCCAGTGCTTCGGCGATCTGTTCGGCCTGTGCCAGCCCGCGAGGGGTGAGGTCGGAGTCGAACCAACCGCCGACCAGCCCGTCGACGTGGTGTGTCGCCTCCGGATGCGTGACCAGATAAACGGTCCTCATCCCCACCTCCTCGAGTCGTTCCCTGTCGTCACGGGCCGAACCCAGATCCCGCTCCTCGCCGGTTCCGCAGCGGTCACTTTATTGGTTCGCCCTCACGCGACCAAGCCTCGAACCCACGCGGGCGGGCCGGGAGCCGAGGCGAACACCCCGCCAACCGACATTGCCGTGGCGGTCGAATCGGACCGTCTCGGAATGGACTTCGTGCCGACGGATCGCTGCCGCGGCAGACGACATCATCGACGCGTCATTCGCAACAATGCAAAGAGTGTCGGCAATAGGCCATGGATGCGCGGCAATGGGCCATGGATGCGTTGAGCGCGAGCCGAATATCGCCCGGCGACGCACTCAATCCCGCAGGAGTGTGCGTGGGAAGTTGATCGTCCAGCGCCTGGCAATCGCGGTGATCATGGGCTTGACACCGCGATTCCTCAACGCTGGCAGATCAAATCCGCGTGCTGGAAGGATTCGGATCGCGGTGGACGAGCGCCTCAGCGTTGGCCGGCGGTGTGGATGAGGCCACACGCAGCGTCGGCGCCGCGGGGACGAGGCCACATACAACGCCTGCGTGGCGATCCATCCACGCCAGGGCAGGGATGTGAGCACACGAACCGCTTCCGTGCGACCCCATCATGGCAGGCGTGGACTTCGGTGCGCCGTCACCTGCGTGCGAGCCCACCGTGGGCTGCCACCCACGTGCGAGCCCACCGTGGGCCGTCACCCACGCGCGAGCCCACCGTGGGCCGCCCTGTCGTTCACCGCCCGACCCGGAGATCAACTTAGGCTGAGTGGCATTGGCGCAGGCCCCGTCAGGGTCAGCTCGGCCGGGTCGTAGTGCCGGGCCGGCGACGTGAACGGGGTCGCGGCGAAGAACCGGGTAGCCGCCGCCACCCGGGCAGCCGCCGCCACCCGGTCAGCAGTGAGCAGGCGGGGCGCGTCATGGGCCCAGGGCTCCGGCGTGAACGGCTCCCCGCCGCCGATCACGTCGACCGACGGGCCAGCAGCTCGGCCAGCTCCTCGGTCCGCAGGCGGACGTACGTGGTGATCACGCTCATCGGCTGGTTCCCTCTGGTCGCTCGCGGGCATCCAGCGGCATCCAGCGGCATCCAGCGGCATCCAGCGAGGATCTCAACGGCGCCGCCGGAGATAGCCGCCCAGGTAGGCCAGCGATTCCGGCGCGTCCTCGCCGCGGCGCAGCTCGTCGGTGAAGACGGCGATGTCCGCCAGTGTCCACCACAGCGGGTAGAGCGCGAGCCCGGCCTCGGAGACGGTCCGACCCGTGCGGGCGGTGTACCGTGCCAGCACCTCCTCGTCGCCCGGATCCGGCTGCGCCCCGACCAGGGTGGCGAACCGGCCGGTCAGCATCCACAGGTCACGCTCGGGCGGCGCGACCGCCACGGTGTCCCAGTCGATCAGCAGGAGGCCGTCCGCGGTGCGCAGGACGTTGCCGGGGTGCGGTTCGCCGTGGGTGAGCACCCCGTCTGCCGGCAACTCCGCCACCAGGCGATCGAATTCGGCCAGCCAGCCGTGGATGTCGTCGGCTCGTCCGGCCAGCAGGGCCCGTGCCTGCTCCGCGTACGGTCCGGCGTCCCACACGCTGCCGAGGTCACCGAGCGCCACCTCCAGCGAGCTGCGGCCGGGCAGCGCCGGAGTGATCCGCGGCGCGAGGCCGGGTGGGGCGTCGTGCAGGCGGGCGAGCAGGTCGACGATCTCCGCGCGGTCAGCGGGCGGGTGCGGCGCGAACGGCCCGGCAACGCCGTCGACCAGGGGATACAGCGATAACGCGTACCGGGAGGAGAGCCGCCGCAGAGGCGCCCCGGTCTGGTCCGGCAGCGGGGCGAGGACGAAGTCGAGCCCGGAATCGTTCCGCAGGGACACCGCGGTCGCCAGTGAGCGGTGCAGTTCGGCGAACGCTTCGTCCCGGCCGGCCGGATCGAAACCGAGATCGTCCACCCTGGCGAACCAACGGCCCACGACCGACCAGGAGTAACTGCCCGCACCCAGCGGCAGGAACTCGATCTTCCCGGCCGCTGGAGGCCAACCGGCGCGCAGCGCCTTCAGCAGGGCGGTTTCGGTCAGGTCCGGGGGAGGCTTACGCATTTTCCCGGGTACGGCCGACCGCAGCGATCCACTCGAGAGCCGCCTCGTCCTGCGCCGTGAGCACCGAGATGTGCCCGGCGCCCGGCGTGAGGCGCAGTTCCGCCCCCTTGATCCGGTCCGCGAGCCAGACGCTGTGCGACGCCGGCACCATCCGGTCGTCCTCCCCGTGCGCGAGCAGCACCGGAACGGTGATCGTGGCCGGGTCGAAGCCCCACGGGCGTACGTAGGCCAGGTCGTCGTCGATGAGCGGCGCAGGGCCGTTGGCGATCGCCGGTTCCACCACCGAGCCGAACCAGCCCCAGGCGCCCTCGAGAGCCGCCCAGTCCGCCGCGGTGAAGTCCGGATCGGTGATCGCCGGGTTCCCCGCGTAGGCCTCCTTGGCGGCCCGGCCGGCGGCCGCGGACCGCAGCGACGCGACACCACCGGGGCCCATGCCCGCGAACCAGTCCAGACCCTCGGCGTCGAACGGGGCGAGCCCGGCGCCCGCCACCGCGGCGGTCACCCGGCCGGGGAGCAGCGCCGCGCAGGCCAGCGCATGCGGGCCGCCGCCGGAGTGACCGAACACCGCGAACGTACCGACGCCGAGCGCGTCGGCCACCGCCGCGGCGTCACCGGCCGCCGAGGCGATGTCGCGGTCGGGGCGGGGAGTGGAACCGCCGTACCCCGGGCGGTCGTAGGCGATGAATCGGATGCCGAGCCGCCGCGCCGCCGCGAAGAGCGGCGCGGGCGGGGTGCCGATGTTGGGTGTCCCGTGATGCCACATCACCACCAGGTCGCCGTCGCCGTGCGCGTAGGCGTGCAGCGTCCGCCCGTCCACCGTTACATCGGTTTCGATCATTCGACCACCCTAGTTATTTTTCACCGGGACGCTCCACATTTTCGGCCGCCGGTGGCGTCACGAGGGCGGAGGGGAGCGCTGTGACATTCGAGGACTTTCTGACCGCACGGCTGCCCGCGCTGTTGCGGTACGCCACCGTGCTGGCCTGTGACACGCACCTGGCCGAGGACATCGTGCAGGAGGTTCTCGCCCGGGCGCAGCCCCGCTGGGCTCGGATCGCCGCCGCGGACGTGCCGGAGGCATACGTGAAACGCATGATCATCAACGAGCTGGCCTCGTGGCGGCGGCGCCGGGCCGCGCGTGTCGTGCCGCTGTCGCACGACGCGCTCGACGCGGTCAGCGCGCCGGCCGACGAACCGCAGCGGGCCGTCGGCGAACGCGACGAGATGATCCGCCGGATCGCCCGGCTCCCGCTGAAGCAGCGGATCGTGATCGCGCTGCGGTTCTACGAGGGGCTGAGCGACCAGGAGATCGCCGACCTGCTCGGCTGCCGGCCGGCCACGGTCCGCAGCCACACGTCGCGGGCGCTCGCCAGCATGCGGGCCAACTTTCCCACCGCATCTTCTGCCGGCACTTCCCGGATCGGAGGCTGACCGCCGTGAACGACGAACAACTGATCAAGGACGCTTACGAGGCCATCGCCGGTACCGCGGTCTCGCCGGAACGGGTGCGGGCCCGGCTCAACGCCCGCGTCACGGCACACCGGCAGCGGCGGTTGCTGCTGGCCGGCGCCGGTGTCGCCACGGTTGCTGTCGCGGTGGGCGTACCGGTGGCGCTGCGTGAGCGGCGCGGTGAGCCCGCCCTCCCTGTCGCGTCGCCCTCGGTCAAGACCTCGCCGAGGACCGCGCGCCGGGTGTCGCTGCTCTTCACGCCGCAGTGGCTGCCGGACGGGCTGGTCGAGCGCTTCCGGTCGGTGAAGTTCGACGTCGCCACCGGGAAACCGCTCGGCGGCAACCGGTCCTGGTACCCGACCGGCTCGCCGTACACGGTGGAGGTGCCGAAGGGCAGCGTGTCGTTCTCGGTCGGCGAGCGGATCGACGACGGGTCCGGTGAGCCGGTGATGGTCGGTTCGGTGCGGGGCACGCTGCGGGTCACCGACAGCGCGTGGGTGGAGTGGCAGCCGACGGGTAAGCCGTCGATGATCGTGTCGGTCTACGGCACCGCCGACGACACCGAGATCGCCCTGCGGGTCGCCCGGTCGGTCGCCGCCACCGAGGAAACCATGCTGGTCACGATGGATGTGCCGGAGGTGCCCGACGCCTTCGCCGGGTCCGCGACCTTCGAGGTCAACCCCACCGGCGAGGGTACGGGGGTGCAGACGCTCGGCTACACGTCGGCCGACCTGCGCAGCGGGTTCCAGCTCACCACCGATGCGCCGCAGCCGAACCAGACGTACCTGTCGGTGGAGCGGGACGGGATGACCGTCTACCTGCTGGGGGAGGAACCGGGAGTGGTCGGCAGCGGGTTGACGCTGTCCGAGACGGAGAGCCGGAACATCATCTACCGGGTGACGTTCCGGCCCCCCGACGTCTCGTGGGCGGGCTTCTAGGCGGTCAGCTCCTTGAGGGCGGCGTCGAAGATCTCGTGGTGCCGGGAGACGTCGGCCATCGTCGTCTCCGGGCACATCAGCGCCATGTTGTGGAACGGGGTCAGCAGCACCCCGCGGTTCGCCAGGTAGACGTGCAGGAAGTCCTCCAGCTCGCCGTCCGCGCTGCGCGCCGATTCGGTGCCGTTGCGCGGGGCGGGGTTCGCGAACCGGTATTCCACGCGCGCTCCGAGCCGGCTGACCGACCACGGCAGGCCGTACCCGTCAATGATCTTCGAAATGCCGGCGGCGAATGCCGACGCCGTGCCGATCATGTGGGTGAAGGCGTCCTCGGTGAGCACGTGCTCGAGGGTGGCGCGGGTGGCTGCCATCGAGACCGGGTTGCCGGCGAGGGTGCCGCCGACGCCGCCCATGTCGACCAGGTCGAGGTCGCCGCGGCCGCTGAGCGCGTCGGCGAGTTCCCGGGAGAGTCCGTAGGCGCCGACCGGCACGCCCCCGCCGATCGCCTTGCCGATCGTGACGACGTCCGGCGACAGGTCCCAGAACGCCGTCGCGCCGCCCGGACCGGCCGAGAACGTGTGCGTCTCGTCGTTGATCAGGTACGTGCCGTACTTGCGGGTCAGCTGCCGGACGCCCGCGAGATATCCGTCGTCGGGCAGCACGATGCCGATATTGGTCAGCGCCGGCTCCATCAGCACGGCCGCCACGTCACCGTGCGCGAGCTCCCGCTCCAAGCCCTCCAGGTCGTTGAACTCGGCGACCCGGCTGGTCCGGGTGACGTCGGTCGGCGCGCCGACGTTGCCCTCGCGACTCATGCCGTTTCCGTCCGGACCGACAACGATCAGCGACTCGTCGACCGAACCGTGGTAGCAGTAGCTGTTCACGAGGATTTTGGAGCGGCCGGTGACCGCGCGCAGCAGCCGGATCGCCCACCGGTTCGCGTCCGTCGCGGTCAGCGCGAAACTCCACGCCGGCAGCCCGAACCGGCGGGCCAGCTCCGCGCCCGCGACTGCGGCGTCCTCGGTCGGCAGCATCGTGCTCAGGCCGCCGAGGTCGCTGATCCGGCGGGTGACCGCCTCGACCACGGGCGCGGGGGAGTGGCCGGCCATCGCGCCCGTGTCGCCGAGGGCGAAGTCGACGAACTCGTTGCCGTCCACATCGGTGATGCGGTTGCCGCGCGCCCGATCGAGGTAGATCGGGAAGTCCGCGGCCGTCTTGTTCATCCACGTCATCGGCACGCGGCCGAACAGGTGGTCAGCTTCCTTATAGGCTCCCGCAGACCGGGGGTGGCGCTCGGTGAAAGTGGTCCGCTCACGCTCGGCAAGACTGCGGAGACGGGCGCGATCGATTCCGGAATCCGTCGACATGGCGCGACGTTACCAGGGAATCGTCACTCTTCCGTGGTCCTGAGCACGGTAACCGTACGTCCACCCCCATCCGTCACGTAGAGTCGCAGACCGTCCGGGGACAGCGCCACGACCCGGGGACTGTCACCGACCTTCACCGTCGAGACCACCTTCGCGGCCTTCATGTCGATCACGGACAGGGTGTCGGAGCCCTCGTTCACCACGTACGCGTGCTTGCCGTCCGTCGACGTCATCACCGCCTGCGGCTCCTTGCCCACGCCGACCGCCTTGATCCGGCGCAGCGTCGCGGTATCGAAGATCTCCACCCGGTCCAGGTCGTAGTTCGTGACGATCAGCTTCGCGCCGTCCGGGGTCAGCGCTATCGCGTGCGGCGACCGCCCCACCTTGATGTTGCGCTGCACGATCCGGTCCGCCGTGTTCACCACCGAGATCTGGCTGGACTCGTGGTTCGCGGTGTAGGCGGTGTTGCCGTCCGGCGAGAACGTCACCCAGTGCGGGTTCGGCGGCACCGAGATCCGGCCCGACTCGGTCAGCGACTGGTCGTCGTAGATCTCCACCCGCGCGCCGTTGTGAATCGGCACCCACACGTCCCCGTCCGGCCCGACCGCCGGCTCGAACGGCCGCGGACCGGTGCGGATCGCCTTCACCAGCTTGCGGTCCTTCGTGTCGATCACGGCGAGGCCGTTGCCGGTGAAGTCGTTCTCGAACATGCTCGCGTACAGCCGGCTGCCGTCCTGCGAGACGGCGATGAACCGCGGCGTGTTCGGCACCGTGACCTTGGTGATCTTCCGGCTCGCGACCTCGATGAAGTGGACGTCCTTCGAATTCTGGTCGGCCACGTAGACCATCTTGTTGTCCGGCGAGACGACCACGCCCTCCGGCTCCTGCCCCAGCCGGAACCGGTCCACCACGACCGGCTTGGTCAGCGACGCGGGGACCTCCGCGGCCGGCGGCGGGGCGGTCGTCGTCTCGCCCTCGGCCGGTGCGCCGGGCTCCTGCCCCTGCTGCTGTTGCTGCGGGGGTGCCGCGGTGTTGTCGTCACTGCGCAGCAGGCGCACGCCGAGATAGCTCCCGGCCGCGAGAACCGCCACCGCAAGAAGGATGATCAGGGCCAGGCCGGCTCGCCGCCGGGGCTTTTCCGGGTACGGGTCCGAGCCCGGCCCGCCCGGCGGAGGCGCTCCGGGGTGCCCCGAGCCGGGCTGAGCCGTCCCCCGAACGGTCGCCGGGAAGGCAGCCGCCGGGGTAGCCGGGTACCCGGAGCCCGGCGCACCGGTATAGGCAGCTCCGGGGGTTCCGGGATAGGCGGCGCCCAGGCTGTTCGGATAGGCGGGCGCCGGCGTGGTGGGTGGGCCCTGCCAGCCACCGTCGGCGGGGGAGGCGGGCCAGGTGGAGACGCGGGCCGTGGGCTGGCCCCAGGGGTCGGCGGGGGTCGCTTGAGTCCAGGGGTCGGCGGGGCTGCCCGGAGACTGCGCGGCCCAGGGGTCGGGCTGCGCGGCGCCCGGCCAGGTGTCGGGCGTGGGTGCTGCGCCTGATGTGGGCGCCGTGCCGAACCCGGGCCCTGCCCCGGATGTCGGTGCCGCCCCGGATGTCGGTGCCGCCCCGGATGTCGGTGCCGCCCCGGATGTCGGTGCCGCCCCGGATGTCGCTGCCGCCCCGGATGTTGGAGCGTTCGGTGCGCCCGAGACCGGGCCGGGCGGCGGGCCCGCGCCGGCCCACGGATCGTCGGAGCCGGGACCGCGGCCGGGCCACCCCGACGTGGGTGCGCTGGCAGCAGGCGCGGACGGCCACGACGGCTCGGACGGCGCAGCCGACACCGGCCGCGGCGCCGAAGGGCCACCCGCACCGGAGGCCGGGCGTGCGGGCAGCGGACCGGTGAGGTCGGTGTCCGGCTGCGAACGGGTCCGGGCGGGCGGCGTCAGCCACGGATCCCCGGCGACACCGTGATGACTGGGCCAGGGGTGCGCAGGCGTCGCCTCTTCCGGCGGTTCGCCGATCGGTGCAGGCGTCGTTTCCGCAGCCCGGGCCGTCTCGGGAGGCACGGTCGAATCGGATGCCGACGCGGGTTCCGGCGCCATGGCCGCAGGTGCCGAGATCGGTTCAGAAGCCGGGAGGGGATCGAGGGCCGGACGCGGCGCGGGCTCCGGCGTGGCGGCTACCGGCGCGGGCTCCGGCGTCGCGGCTACCGGCTCGGGCTCCGGCGTGGCGGTCACCGGCTCGGGCTTCGGGCGCTCCGAGATCGCTTCACCGGGGGACTCACCCGACGACCCGCTGGAACCGGCTCCACCAGCGTCTTCGGCCGCAGACTGGGTCCGCAACCAAGCCGCCCCCGCAACCGAAGCCGTCGGCCACGACCCGGCCGCGCTCCACCCTTGATAGCCACCAGCATCCGACTTCTCACCCTCGGAAGCCGGCTCAGCCTCCGCCGCGACAGGCCCACCACGATCCGGGGGCCCATCGCTCGCGGACCCGGAATCCGTCGACGCGCGATCAGCGGCTCCACCATCCGCAGCCGCCCCCGGCGGAGCTCCAACATCTGCCGGAACCGCACCGGACGAACCATCTCCCCGGCCCCACCCGGCGACAGCCCCGAACCCGGCCGCGACCGCCCCGAACCCCGCCGCAGCCGACGAAGACCCGTCACCGGCCCTCTCCGGCCGGTCCTCGGAACTCTGCCGTGGCCCAGGCACCGGTCCGCCGTTCCCCGAACTCCCCTGACCCGCCGTGGCATCCCCACCAGCGGGAACATCAGCCTCCTTCGAGGTTACGGCGGGCGGCGGGTTCACGATGCCCGTACCCGATGGGTGGTCTGACCCGGACCCGGACGCAGCCGGAACCGGATCGCGGGGTTGCGGCGGCCGCACGCTCCAGCCGAATCCACCGCCGGCAGCCGCCGGCCACCCCGTCTCAGCCGCAACCGGCCCCACGGCAACAGGCGCAACCGGCTCCGCAGCGACAGGCACAACCGGCTCTACAGCAAGAGGCGCAACCGGCTCCGCGGCGACAGGCGCAACCGGTTCCGCGGCAACAGGAGCCGCCGGAAGCGGCATCGCAGCCGCAGGTGGCGCGGCAGCCTCCGGCCCGGCCGGCAACTCTGACGCGGCCTGCCACCCGGCACCGGCCGGCAACTCCGACGCCGCCCGCGCGCCGTTCGCACCCGGCGTGGGCTGGAACCCGCCGGTAGCCTCCAGTTCCTCCGCCACCTCACCGGTCACGACCAGCCGCGCCGACCCGGCCGGCCCCTCCAGCGTGACCACCCCGTCGAGGCGGCCCACGGTCGGGAACCAGGAAACCTTGAGCACGCTGCCCTCGAGCCGCGCGTGCAGACCCTCCACCGAACTGGTCACCGCGGACGCGACGGTCAGCGGCGGGCCCTGCACCGGGATCCCGGCGGCCAGCTGGCGGGTGCCGGGCGGGACGCGGCCGAAGTCGAGGGCGGGTTCGGCCAACCGTACCGATGTGCGTCGCAACGCGGCCGCAGCCGCGGCAGCCACCCGGCCCTCACCGGTGGTCATGCGTCGCAGGGTCTCGCGGGCCTCGACCGCGCGGGTGAGATCAGCGCCGGCGGCCGCGACGGCCAGCTGGGCGATCATCGTCATCTGGTCGCTGCCGGGGCGGCGGATGCGGGACAGGTAGGGCTGGCGGCCCGACCCGAACACCCACTGGCGCACGCCGGGGTCCCGTTCCCTCAGGTGGTCGTGGAGCTCGCCGATGCTGACGAAACCGTCGCGGTCGCGGTCGGCGGCGCCGGTGCGAATCCCGTCCGCGATCATCCCGGCGAACGTGGGCGGCTCCAGCCGCGCCGTCGTCGCGATCACCATCCGGCTCTGCCACTCCGCCGCCCGCGCCGCGCGGAAGTGGTGCCCGGCGTCGACCGGCCCGCCGGTGCGCCCGTCGAGCAGCACCACGGCCTGCCCGGCACGGCTGCGCTGCATCATCACGGCGAGCCGCGAGACATCGACGGCCGTCTCCTGCGGCCGGGCCATCGCGGTGTCCGAACCGGCCAGATAGAGCCCGCCGCCCGGCCCGGTCAGCATGATCCCGCGGAAGTACAGCAGAACGAGATCGTCCTGATCGCGCCCCTCGAAGAGCGCCGTGATCCGCGCTTGCGTCTCCGCGGTGCCCGGATCGTGCAGGAACGCCACGTCGAACCCGCCGAGCCCGCCGTCACCGAGCGCCTGAGCGAGCACAGGCACGTCCGCGGACGGCACCGCGAACCTGCTCAGCACAGGATCGTCCTGGTGCTCGACCGTCACCACCACTGCCAGCCGTCGGCCGCTCATCGCATCACCCTTCATCCATGGTGCGATGCCGGGGCCCCGCCCCGAAACCCCTGGATGATTACGAACCGCCATACCGCGGAAACGTTGAGTGGTTGATCTAGCCGGGTACCGCCCCGGCCGCCATGGCGATCTACCTGCGGTGATGTTGCTCCCGAGCCGCCGAGATCGGCAGGCTTCGCGCCCGCGCCGAATTCACTGGATTCAGTGGATCTGGCACGCTGACGGATATTTGTCTTTCATCGGGTACGGGGTGATCACTCCCCAAACGCACGAGCGCGTCCCCGACTGGCCGCGCGACCACCTGCCCACTCCCGGCCGTCCGGCGTCCGCCGGCGACGGGTGCATGGTCACCCGCCGCGTGCCGACGTCAGGTGCGAAGCGAACCCGGTTTGGCACACTCAGCCGACCGGTGCTGGACGTCGCCGGCGGTTCCCCGGCGCTCTCGGAGATCGGTTGGAGCGATTGAGCGGTGCCTCAGACCATGACGTCGATGGTCTGGTGGTTGTTGCGGATGCGGGCGAGCTCGGTGGCCCGGGCCGCTTCGACGCGGGAGATCTCGGAGGCCGCGTTCTGGATGGTCGCCCGGATCGTGGTGAGGGTGCCGTTGTCGGCGGTCTCCGAGGTGAGGGACTCGGCCAGCTTCACCCGGCTGCTCTGCAGGCGGCTCCAGGCGACCGAGCTGTTCCAGGTGAAGGTGGTCGCGGCGCTGATGTTCATCGAGGCTCCTCGGCGGTGCCGGTTGGGGACGGCCGCAAACATCGTCGGGGGCGCTCCTGACCTGCAACTTTTCCCGGTGAGCTATGCAACAGCTGTGCAACCTGGGTGGTTGCTGTGCAAAAAGCCGCGATCCGGTACGGGGATACCGGATCGCGGCTTCGCGACGGGGTCAGCTCTTGACGGCGATGAGCTCGCGGGCCTTGTCCGGCCAGGTCTTGAGCGTCGGGGCGAGCCGCATCCCGGCCGAGGTGACCGCCTGCTTGAGCGTGTCGGCGTCGGAGTCGGCCAGCTTCGCGTAGGTCGTGATGCCGGCCGCCGCGAGCGCGATCGCCATCTTCGGACCGATGCCGGGGATCTTGGTGAGGTCGTCGGGCTCCGGAACGTCGGCCGGAACTGCGGCCGCGATCTCGGCAGGCGTCAGCGGAGCGGCTTCCGGCTCGTCGTCGACAACCGAAGAAACAACCGGCTCAGCGGCAGCGACAGGCTCAGCAGCAGCGACAGGCTCAGGCGCGGCGACGGGCTCGGGCGCGGCGACGGGCTCGGGCGCGGCGACGGGCTCGGGAGCGGCGACGGGCTCGGGAGCGGCGACGGGCTCGGGAGCGGCGACGGGCTCAGGAGCGGCAACAGGCTCTGCGACCGGCTCGGCGACCGGCTCAGGAGCGACAACCGGCTCAGCCGCGGCAACAGGCTCAGGCTCAGCGACAGGTGCGGCAACGCGCTCAGGCGTGACGACCGGCTCGACCTTCTCGGGCTCCTCGATCGGCGCAACCTCCGAAGTGACCGCCGGCGTCACCACCGGAGCAGCCGCAACCGGCTCAACCGTCGGCTCCTCCGTCACCGTGGACGACACCGTGGACGACACGGTGGACGGCGCCGTGGACGACGATGACGACGACGACGCGGGCGACACCGTGGACTCGGGCTCGGGCGACGGCACGACGACCGGCGCGGCAGCAGGAGCGGCGGACGCCGCAGAAGCGGCCGGTGCGGGCTTCGCGGCGCCGACGCGTCCCTTGATCAGCCAACCGGCTATCGCGCCGATCGCGAGCCCGCCGACAAAGTAGAGGAATGATGCCATATCGGGCCTCCGGACAGGAGATGGGGATGCATGTGGTAGCGGGCAGCTTTCCACATCCCCGTCAACCAGCAGGAACGAGGGCCCGGTGTGCCGTTTACCGCCGTGAAACAGCGTCCGGAAGATAGCGGTTCGCCGCGTACGTAAGAGCCCACAGCACCACGCCGATCAGCAGCAGCACCCCGGCGACCCGGTAGTCCGCGCCGGCCCGGCCGGAGAGCGGGCTCGCGAGGAAGGCGCACGCGAGCGCTCCGAGGACCGGGATCACGGTGGGCGCCTTGAAGTGATCGTGGTCGACCGGATCCCGGCGCAGCACGAGAACCGCCACATTGACCACGGTGAAGACGCAGAGCAGCAGCAGCGCGGTGGTGCCGCCGAGCGCGGTCAGGTCGGCGAACCAGATCAACCCGAAAGCGATCACGGTGGTGAAGACGATTCCCACCCACGGGGTACGCCGGGTGCGGTGTACCCGGCCGAGCACGCGCGGCAGCACCCGCTCGTTCGCCATGCCGTACAGCAGGCGGCTCGCCATCATCATGTTGATCAGGGCGCTGTTGGCGACCGCGAACATCGTGATGAACGCGAAGACCGAGAGCGGGAAGCCCGGCGCCCCGGCCGAGACCACCTTGAGCAGCGGGGTGTCGCCGGAGCCCAGCTCGGCCGGTGTCACCAGCGCGACCGAGGAGATCGCCACCAGCACGTAGATCAGCCCGGTGATGCAGAGCCCGGTCAGCATCACCTTCGGGAAGATCCGTACCGGATCGCGGGTCTCCTCGGCCATGTTGACCGAGTCCTCGAAGCCGACCATCGCGAAGAAGGCGAGGGCCGTCCCGGCGGTGACCGACAGGGTGATGCTCTCGCCGGGCGGGGTGTTGAACTCGGTCAGCCGGGACAGGTCGCCCTCGCCGCCGCCGAGCGCCCACGCGCCGATGAAGATCACGATCAGCAGGCCGGTCAGCTCGACGCAGGTCAGCACCACGTTGGCCTTGACGCTCTCGCCGACGCCCCGGAAATTGATCAGCGCGACCAGGGTGATGAAGGCGAGCGCGACAGCGGTGAGCGCGAAGCCGTCGCCGAGTGACAGGTCGAACGCCTCGGCGAAGTTCCCGGCGAACGCCTTGGACGCGCTGGACGCCGAGGTGAGCCCGGAGCACATCACCGCGAAGGTGACCATGAAGGTGAGGAAGTGGATGCCGAACGCCTTGTGCGTGTAGAGCGCCGCCCCGGCCGCCCGGGGGTACTTGGTGACCAGCTCGAGGTAGCTGAACGCGGTGAGCAGCGCGACCACGAACGCCAGCAGGAACGGCAGCCACACCGCCCCGCCGACCTCGTTGGCGACCTTGCCGGTGAGGGCGTAGACGCCGGTGCCGAGGATGTCCCCGACCACGAAGAGCAGGAGCAGCGCCGGCCCGATGACGCGATTGAGTGTCGGCTGTTCCTCATGGGTATCGGTCACGTCCGCCACCCCCGGAAAATGGTCCACTGCGGAACAGTGACGTTACCCGTACCTTGAGTGACGGGAAACCTGGGAGGACACCATGAAAATCGTGCTCGCGGCCAATCCTGAGGCCGATCAGCCGTGGGTCACCGACGCGGCCGCCGACCTGGTCCGGCAGACCGGCGCGACGGTCGCGGTCGTGGCGGTGGACGAGCTGGAGAGCGAACATCTGGCGCCGATGCCGCGCAGCGTCTACACCGAGCGCGCGGAACGGGCCCGGGACGCCGCCGTGCGGCGGCTCGCCGAGGCGGGCATCGAGGCGACGGGTACGGTGCTGCCCGGTCGCCCGATCGACCAGATCATCCGTTTCGGTGAAGAGCAGTCGGCCGACCTGATCGTGGTCGGGTCGAGCGCCCGCCCGCTGGTGGCCCAGCGGCTGCTCGGAAGCGTGCCGCTGAGTCTCATCCAGCGGGCGGGCCGTCCCGTGCTAGTGGTCACGCACCCCGCGAAGGCTCAGGGGTAGTCGACGACGTAGACCGGCTGGCCCACCTTCGTCATGTCCGCGGCCTCGCCGACCCCGTTGACGACGTGGTTGATGACGCCGGCGCTGAGGTTGACGGTCATGATGTGGTGCAGCTTGACGCCGGGCGTCTTCGGAACCTCGAAACCGTTCTCGGTCTCGATCGTCGGGTTGTTCTGGTTGAAGACGTAGACGCCCCCGCCGTACAGGGAATGGATCTTGACCTTGGATCCGACCTTGTAACCGGCGTAGCCCTTGACCTTGCCGTTCATCCAGTCGGCCTGCGTCGGCGGGTCGTAGGGGAGCTCGTTCTGGTAGAGCACGGTGGTGCCGCGCTCGCCGTTCCAGACGGTGTTGTACTTCTGGAAGTGCTCGACGAACAGCCCGGTCGCGGTGACGTCGTCGCCGTTGATGACGGCGCCGTAGCGTCCGGTGTTGGTGCGCCACCGGTCGGTGTCACCGTTGACGCCCTCGGTGAACCCCTCGACGCCGTGGTCGCCACGCCACACCCAGGTGTGGTCGATGAGGACGTCGTCGCTGTTCACCTCGAGCGCGATGTTGGTCTTGCCGATGTGCGGGCCGCCGACCCGGAAGTAGACGTCCTGCAGCGTGGTCGGGTTGTTCGGGTTCGACAGGCCGTGACCATGCTTCGAGCCGACCCGGAGCAGAACGGGCGACTCCTTGGTGCCGGCGTCGATGGTCACGCCGGCCACGACGATGCCGGGCACGTCCGCGACGTTCAGCGGGGTAGAGCCGTTGACCGCGGTCAGCGTGGCGTGGCCGAGACCGAGCACCACGGTGTTCGGGCGCCAGACCTCGATCGAGCGCGCGATGTCGTAGACGCCGGGCGTGAGCAGCAGGTGCTTGCCGAGCGCCAGCGCCAGGTTGATCTTCGTGACCGAGTCGCCGGGCTTCGCGACGTAGAAGTCCGACAGCGGGATGGTCCGGCCCGGACCGCCCCACGAGACGCCGCTGGTGTTGCGCTGCGCGGCGGGCACGCGAACCTGGTACTTGCCCTTGGCGTCGACGAACAGGTACGGCTTCTCCCGGCTGACCGGGGTCTTCTCCAGGGTGGTGTACTGCGGGTCCGGGAAGGTCGCGTCGTCCGGGGCGCCCTCGACGCCCGAGAAGACCTGGTTCCAGACCGCGTTCGACCAGCTGGCGACCTGGCTGTTGCGGGTCAGCCACTGCTGCTGCGAGCCGTTCGTGGTGGCCGGCAGCTTGGAGTCGGCGATGAAGCCGCCGCTCGCGTACTGCGGGCCGGCCGTGCAGTAGTCCATCAGCGACAGGCCACCGCCGGTGAACTGCACCCGGCGCAGCGAGGTGGCCTGCGAGACCGCCCAGAAGTTCGCCGTCGACCGGCAGCCGTCCTGGCCGGCCGCATTGATGTTGACGGTCAGGTTGGAGACGGTACGCCAGAAGTTGACCAGGGCCAGGCAGTTGTCAGCGGTAAGGCAGCGGTTGTAGACCTCCACCTTGCCGTTGATCACCACGTCGCCGGGGGTGGCGCCGAGGCCGGTCACCTCGGTGTAGTAGCCGACCTTGATCTGCAGCGGCTGCTCGGCGGTGCCGTAGGTGCCGGGCTTGAACAGGTACGCGTACCGCTGCGTACCCATCTCGTTGTTGACCTGCGCGGCGTGCGTGGCGTCCAGGGTCGCCTGGATCTCGCTGACCGGCATGCTGGGGTCGAAGACGGTGACGTTCGGGCCGAGGTTGGGCGCGGCTGAGGACGGCGTGGCCGCGGCTGGGCTGGCCGAAACGCCGGCAACCGCGAGCACGAGACCGAGAGCGAGAGCTCCGGCGGTGGTGCGGCGTCGCGTCATGCGGAGGGTTCCCTTCCGTAACAAGATCGCAATGATCCCGGTCACAGAAGCAATCCTCGAACCTCGATGTCAAGGGCATCGATCCGGCATACCGGGGTGCACCGGGGCGAGACACCCGGGTTCCGGAACCTCAACGCCTCGAAACCGGTTCCGCAACCGATCCCGGCGTCCCTTACGCCGCTATTTTCGCAGCGACGCGTAAACCACCACGTTGTCCCGATAACTACCCCGGCTGCGGTCGAAGCTCCCGCCGCACGTGATCAGGCGGAGCTCGGGCCGGTCGGTGGCGCCGTAGACCTCGTCGGTCGGGAAGGCGTGCTTCGGGTAGGTGGCGACCCGGTAGACCTCGAAGGTGGCCACGGTGCCGTTCTTGCGCCGTACCGTGATGGGGTCGCCCAGCCGGACCTCCCGCAGCCGGAAGAAGACCGCCGGGCCCTCGCGGGCGCTGTCCACGTGACCGATGATGACCGCCGCGCCCGGCTCACCCGGCGTGGGCGAGTGCCGGTACCAGCCGGCCGGCGCGTCAGCCGTGAGCGGCGGAACCTCCAGGGTGCCGTCCCGGCGCAGCCCGAGCCGGCTGACCGCGGTGTCCAGCCCGATGCGTGAGATGGCCAGCTTGACCGGCTCGGAGCGGGCCAGGCTGCCGGGCGCGGCCTTCCTGGGAGTGGCAGAAGCCGGCGGGGGAGCCGGCACGGAGTCGTCGGAGGCGGCCCCGCCGGTCGCCGTGGCCGGTCGTGTGCCGGGTGTGGTGGGTGCCGGGCGAATCGAGGTCGTGTTCTTCGAAGGCTCCTGGCGTGCGGGCTCGGCGGCCACCGGTGCGGGGGTCGCCGCCTCGCTCTGCAGCCCCATCGCGGTGCTGGCTGCTCCCAGGACCGCCAGCAGCACGGCAAGCCCCGCCGCCCGGCGGTCACGAATCTGCGGCATGCCGGCTCCGGGCTCGCAGTCGTGGCCGCTCAGGCGCGCGGGCGGCGGCCCACCGCGTAGGCGGCCGTGCCGGACGCGGCGAGCAGCAGGAACACGCCCATCACCAGGAACGGGACCCGCCGGTCCTCGGCGCCACTGCCGCCACCGGCGTCGACCCCGCCCTTGGGCGTCGGCGCGGTGGTGGCGCTGCCGTCGTCGCCCCCGCTGCCGTTCCCCTCGTCGTCGTCCCCTCCGTTGTTGCCGCCGCCGTTTTCGCCCCCGTTGTTCCCGCCCCCGTTGTCTCCGCCGCCGTTGTTCCCGCCCCCGTTGTTCCCGCCGTTGCTCGGGGCGTTTCCGCTCGGGTAGGGATCGACGCCACCCGGATCCGGGCTGCCGTTGCTCGGCCCGCCGCCGCCCGGGTCGATGCTGGCACCGGGACCGGGATTGCCGCTCGGCCCCGACGAACTTGCCCCCGGCACCGGCTGCCCGGTGTTGTCACCGTTGTTGTCGCAGGTGGCGAGCACGATGAAGAGCAGAAGCAGCGCCAGGAGCAGCCCGACGCCCAGGGCGATGGCCCGATCACGGCGCCCACGGCGCGCCGGTGCCGCGTGACTGTAGGACACGAGGTGCCTTCCGCCGAAAACCGGCACATCCCAGTCGGGACGGTGGCCGCCACGTTAGTGACCTCCGAGCCGCACCGCATCCCCGTGTCCGTGATCAGTCACTTTCAATGTTGCCACCACCGGTTGAATCCGCCCACGCCGGCCGCGATGAGGTCGCACCGAAACGGTTCGTGTGCTGCAATCCCGGTCCTGGCGTTGATGGATCGCCACGCAGGCGTTGTGTGTGACCTCGTCCCCGCGGCGCCGGCGTTGCGTGTGGCCGTGGCGGTGTGGCGCGCCCTACGAGGGCTCGGTCTGGGCGCTGGTGATCAAAGGAGATGGTTCAGGAGCAGGACGAAGGCGACGTGGGTCAGCACTCCGGCTGTGCCGAGGCTTATCGCGAGGACGGCCATGGGACGGGAACCGGCGAGCCCGCGGACTCCGAGGACGATCGCCAGGATCGAGCAGAGCAGCAGCGGATTGACCAGCAGGCTGACCGCCCCGACGATCACGGCCCGGTTCCGGACCGAAGCCGCACCGGACCGCCCGTCGTCACCGCCCGCCGGCGAGCCCCACGGCCCGGACGAGGGCCCGGACGAAGGCCCGGGAGACAGCGCTGACGGGGACGACGGCCCGGAAGGCGGCGCTGACGGGGACGACGGCCCGGAAGGCGGCGCTGACGGGGACGACGGCCCGGAAGGCGGCGCTGACGGGGACGACGGCACGGAAGGCGGCACGGCCGGCGTCGTGTAACCGAGCTGCGCCGACACCGCGTCGATCGGCTGCATGGAGTACCCACGCGGGGAAGCGAACGTCGGCCGCGGGCTCGTGTGCGCGCCGGGCAGCGGCTCCCCGGCGGGCGCTGCGGCGGGCATCGCCGGCGGCACCGCTGCCGCGCCCGGCTGGAGGTGCGCGGTCCACTCCCGGCCGTCCCACCAGCGCAGGGCCGGCAGGCCGTGCGGATCGGTGTACCAGCCGGCGGGCGCCCCCGGCGGCTGCGCGGGACTGCTCATGGCGGTGCGTCCTTTCCGACCCGGCTGGAATTCCCGATCGGCCCGCCGCCCGAACCTCTGAGGATTACCCCGGCGCCGGTGGCCCCCGCCGCAGACGAGCGACGGAGGCCACGGGCAGGCGCCGGGAGCCGGCTGCAGACGAGCGGCAGGAGCCGCCCGGTGAGAGCCGGACCGGTCAGGACTGGGTGATCTTCAGGCTGTCGACTGCGGCCTCGACCAGCGACGCCGTCCCGGCGTCAGCGGCCTCCACCTGCAGGCGGACGGTCTGCCCCGCGTACGAGGAAAGGTTCGCCGATGCCGTCGCCCAGGCCGCCGCCCGGTTGCTCGCCGCGGCCGACTGGGTGAGTACCGTCGTGGTCGTCGAGCCCGACACCACGCGCACCCGCAGGTAGTCGGCGCTCGTCGCGTTGTTCAGGTGCGCGAGGTACCAGGACAGCGACAGCGTCAGCGTCCCCGACGACGGCAGGGTGATCGACGGCGAGAGCAGCGAGGTGACGCCCCCGTCCACGTCGTTGGCGCCCGCGCTCGATCCGGCCGTGGCCCCGGTGACGAGGGCGTAGCTGCCGCCGGCCGCCGCGTCCAGCTGTGTCGCGACGCCGGAGCTGCTGGTCGCCGCGGGGTTGCCGCGTTCGAACAGCCCGGAGGTGGCGGTGTCGGCCGTCCCGCGTGTCCACGAGGTGGCCGTCTCCAGGTCGTCGGACCAGACGGTGGTGCCGCCGCCGGGCGACCCGGCGCCGGCCAGGGCCCACACCGTGTACGCGATGGCGTCCGAGTTCCGGTCCAGGGCGGTGTCGTTGATGTTGGAGATCGTGTCGCAGGACGCGTGGTAGCAGGGGTCGAACCGGGAGGCCGTGCCGCCCCAGAGCGCCACCTGCGCCGACGTCTTGGTGCCCTCGGCGCCGGTGAAGATGCCCCCGGCCGGGATCCCGGCGGAGATGAACGGCCCGTAGTCGCTGCGCCCGTCGAAGTCGGTGCCCCGGGTGGGCACGCCGATCGAGGAGAAGTACGCGGCGAGCGTCGCCTCGATCTGCGCCGAACCGGCCGGCCCGGGACCTGCCCCGGTGCCGTCCGAGTTGTCACCGTCGTACAGGAAATAGCCGGGGTTGGGGGAACCGATCATGTCGAAGTTCAGGTAGCCGGTGATGGCGGACCGCTGCGCCGACGTCAGGGAGTTGACGTAGGCGGTGGACCCGCGCAGTCCCAGCTCCTCCGCGCCCCACCAGGCGAAACGCAGGTGCCGGTCGGGCTTGAAGCCGGTCCGCGCGACCTGGAGCGCGACCTCGAGGATGCCGGCCGACCCGGAGCCGTTGTCGTTGATGCCGGGTCCCGCGGTGACGCTGTCCAGGTGTCCGCCGATCATCAGCGTGTTGGACGTGTTGCCGCCCGGCCAGTCGGCGATCAGGTTGTACCCGGTGGCGCCGTTGTAGGTGAACGACTGCTGGGTGGTGGTGAATCCGGCCGCGTCGAGCAGGTTCTTCACGTAGGTGACCGAGGCGAGGTACCCGGGCCGGCCGTGTGCCCGGTTGCCGCCGTTGGCGGTGGCGATGCTCTGCAGCTGGGAGAGGTGAGCCTTCACGTTGGTCAGCGAGATGTCCGGCGCGGCGGCGGCGGTGACCGGGGCCGGGGCGGACAGCAGGCCGGCGATCAGCAGGCCGGCGACGGGGAACTGAAGCATGTCGATGAGGATCGCAGGAGCGGACGTCAAACCCTTCATATCAATCGATACATATCAAGGTTTCCGAATCGCAATCGTAAATTCGGCGTTGCAGGAGCTGCACATGCCCATGTCTGGATGTTTAGAGTGCGGAGTCACGACGACCACCTGTGACTCGTTCATACGGAAGGCATGGGATGCGAAGAATCCTTGCGGCCACCATCGCCGCATCCGTCGGTCTCCTGATCGGAGCCGGCGCGATCCCGGCCACGGCCTCCGCCCATGGCAAGGGGCCGGGGTACACCCCACCCCCGATCGACTGGGGTAAGTGCGCCAGCGCCGGGCTGAACGCCCGGGGCGCGGAGTGCGGTTTCCTGGTCGTTCCGCTGGACTACGCGAAGCCCAAGGGCGCCAAGATCAAGATTGCGGTGTCCCGGATCAAGCACAAGTCCAGCGCGGCGCAGTACCAGGGTGTCATGCTCACCAACCCGGGCGGCCCCGGTGGTTCCGGGCTCACGCTGTCGGTCCTCGGTGAGTACGTGCCGGATAACGCCGGCAGCTACTTCGACTGGATCGGCTTCGACCCCCGCGGCGTCGGCTCCAGCGTTCCGGCGCTGACCTGCGACGTGAACTACGCCGGCTACAACCGGCCGTTCTACGTGCCGGTCACCAAGCAGCTCGAGAAGACCTGGCTGGCCAAGGCCAAGGGCTATGCGAAGGCGTGCGACAAAGCGGGCGGCGCACTGCTCGACCACGTCAAGACCACCGACACCGTGGCCGACATGGAGAGCCTGCGGAAGGCCCTCGGCCAGAAGCAGATCAACTACTACGGCTTCTCGTACGGCACGTACCTCGGCCAGGTCTACGCCACGCTCCACCCGGACAAGGTGCGCAAGTTCGTCTGGGACGGCGTGGTGAACCCCGAGCGGGTCTGGTACGACGCGAACCTCGACCAGGACATCCAGTTCGACAAGAACATGGACGTCTACTTCGCGTGGGTCGCCAAGTACGACTCGATCTACCACCTCGGCAAGACCGCCAAGGTCGTGAAGCAGAAGTACTACTCGACCCTCTACTCGCTGATCAAGAAGCCGGCCGCCGGCAAGATCGGTCCGGACGAGTGGAACGACATCTTCTCCTCGGCCGCCTACTACGTCTTCGGCTGGGAGGCGACGACCGAGGCGTTCGCCGCCTGGGTCAACGACAAGGACCCGTCGCTCCTGCTCGAGCAGTACTCCGAGCCGGGCGCCGCGGGCTCCGACAACGGTTACGCCATGTACCTCGCGGTCCAGTGCACCGACGTCAAGTGGCCCACCAACTGGTCCAAGTGGCAGCGGGACAACTGGAAGATCTACGCGAAGCACCCGTTCATGGCGTGGAACAACGCCTGGTACAACGCTCCCTGCATCACCTGGGGCGCGAAGCCCGGCAAGCCCGTCGAGATCAACGGCAAGAAGGCTCCGAAGATGCTGCTGATCGCCGAGACGAACGATGCGGCCACGCCGTACTCGGGCGCTCTCGAGGTCCGCAAGCGGTTCCCGAAGTCGGTCCTGGTCGAGGGTGTCGGCGGCACCACGCACTCCGGCTCGCTGAACGGCATCGCCTGCACGGACAACATCATCGCGGCGTACCTGGCCACCGGCGACCTGCCGGACCGGGTCCGTGGCAACCGTTCGGACGCGCAGTGTGACCCGGTTCCGCAGCCGGTTCCGGCCGGCGCGCCGGCGTCGACGTTCTCCAAGCGTTCTGCTCCGGCGGGTCTCCCAGCGGACATCCGCGCGGAGATCGGTGTCCGCTGAGGATCAGAACCATGCGACGGCCCGGGCGGGAGCGGATTCCGCCCGGGCCGTTCGTTTCCCCCGGGTACGGGGTCAGCGTGCGGCCGCCGCCTTCTTGGCCAGCTGGATCTGCTCGTACACATGGGTGCGCAGTTCGACGAAGCGCGGGTCGGCCCGGGTGTGCAGCTGGTCCCGCTCGGCCGGCAGGTCGATCGCCAGCTCGTCCTGCACGACGGTGGGCGAGGACGACAGCATCACCACCCGGCGGCCCAGGTAGACCGCCTCGTCGATGTCGTGCGTGACGAACAGGACCGTCACCTTGAGCCGCTGCCACAGTTCGCGGACCAGGTCCTCCAGGTCGGCCCGGGTCTGCGCGTCGACGGCCGCGAACGGCTCGTCCATCAGCAGCGTCTCCGGCTCGTAGGCGACCGCCCGAGCGATGGCGACACGCTGCTGCATGCCGCCGGAGAGCTGCCACGGGTACGCCGACTCGGTGCCGGTGAGCCCGACCGCGTCGAGCGCCTGCTCGACCAGCTCCTTACGCCGGGACCTGTCGACCTTCTTCTGCTTCAGCGGCAGCTCGACGTTGTCGCGCACGCTCATCCAGGGGAACAGGCTGCGCCCGTACTCCTGGAAGACGACCGCCATGCCCGGCGGCGGACCGGCGACCGCCTTGCCGTTCACCTTCACGTCCCCGCTGGTCGGGTCGAGCAGCCCGGAGACGCAGCGCAGCAGCGTCGTCTTGCCGCAGCCGGACGGGCCGACCAGACAGACCAGGTCGCCGTTCTCCACGGTGAACGTGAGATCGCGGAGCGCCTCCACCTCGCGGCTCCCGGAGCGATAGACCTTCCTCAGGCCTTTGACCTCTAACACGGGGTCACCTCGAGCATCATGAACCTCCTAGCCGGCCCGGCGCTGCGACTCGCGCAGCCCCTCGTACCACCGCAGCGCCCGCTTCTCGGCGAGCCGGAACATCAGCGACAGCGCGAAGCCGAGCAGCCCGAGCAGGATGATCCCGCTCCACATCTCGGGGATCGCGAAGCTGCGCTGGAACTGCACGATGGTGAAGCCGAGACCGTTGCTGGCCGCGAACATCTCGCTGATCACCATCAGGATGATCGCGATGGAGAGCGCCTGGCGCAGTCCGGCCGCGATCTGCGGTCCCGCCGACGGCAGGATCACCTTGGTGATCCGGGCCGGCCCGGTCACCCCGTACGACCGTGCGGTCTCCAGCACGACACCGTCCACCGCGCGGACGCCCTCCACCGTGTTCAGCAGGATCGGCCAGACACAGCCGAAGACGATCACGATGATCTTCATGGTGTCGCCGATGCCGGCGAACAGCATGATCACCGGCACCAGGACCGGCGGCGGGATGGCCCGGAAGAACTCCAGCACCGGCTCGCAGACCGCGCGCAGCCGGCGGTTGAGCCCGATCGCGAGCCCGAGTCCAATCCCGATCAGGGCGGCGAGAAGGTACCCGGCGAGCAGCCGCAGCAGGCTCGGCAGCACGTCGGCCTTCAGCGCGGCGAGCGTCCAGGTGTCGCCGAAGGCGGTCAGGATGTCGGAGAGCGGGGGAGCGTAGAAGCTCTCGCTGCCCGCGCTGAGGACCCACCATCCGGCGAACAGCACCACCGGCAGGGCCAGGGCGTAGATCAGCCGTCTCATGCCGGCACCTCCCCGCGGACCGACTGGTGCCAGGCGAGCAGGCGGCGCTCGCCGGTACGAGCCAGCAGGTTGATCAGCACGCCGAGGATGCCGGTGACGACGATCAGCGCGTACATGGTCGGCACGGCCTCGGAGGCCTGGGCCACGGCGATGTCCTTGCCCAGCCCCGGCGACCCGATCACCAGCTCCGCGGTGATCGCCAGGATGAGCGCCACGGACGCGGCGAGCCGCACGCCGGTGAAGACGTAGGGCAGGGCGGTCGGCCAGAGCACGTGCCGGACCCGGGCGGCCGCCGAGAACCGGTAGCTGCGCGCGGTCTCGTAGGCGACCGGGTCCACGTCGGCGACGCCGTAGAGCACCTGGACGAGCACCTGCCAGAACGCCGCATAACAGATCAGCAGGAGCGAGGAGCCGATCTCCGTACCGTAGAGAAGGACCGCGAGCGGGATCAGCGCGACCGACGGGATCGGCCGGAGGAACTCCACCGTGGAGGCGGTGAGGTTGCGCAGCAGCGGCACGGATCCGATCCCGAAACCGGCGAGCACGCCGGCGCTGACCGCGATCAGCAGGCCCCAGCCCCAGGCCACCAGCGTGTCCTTCAGCGAGATCCAGAACTGGCCGGTGCCGGCCTCGTCGGCGAGCGCCGAGACGATCGCGCTGGTGGGCGGCAGGAAGCGGTCGTCGACCAGGCCGAGCGTCGGCAGCAGTTGCACGATGAGGAGCAGCCCGGCCAGGCCGGCCACCCCGAGCAGAGCGGGGTGGTCGAGCCGGGCCGGGCTGCGGCGGCGAGCCGAGGTCACGGGAGCAGCTTCTCCAGGTCCGGGGCCTCGGCGAAGATGCCGTCCTCCACACCCAGCGTGGCCAGGGTCTGCACCGAGGCCTCGTTGATCGCGACGGGCCACTTCGGCAGGATCAGCGCGGCGCGGTTCTTCTCGTCGATCTTGGTGTAGTCGGCGAGGACCGTGCGGACCGCTTCCGGGTTCGCGTCGGCGTACGCGAGCGACTCGTTGATCGCCTCGGTGAACCGCTTGACCAGGTCCGGGTTCTTGCCGATCAGCTCGGTCGAGGCGAAGTACGCGGCCACCGACAGGTCCGGCGCGGCGTCCACGAACGTGGAAGCCACCTCACGGCCGCCGGCCGCCTTGACCGCGGTCAGTGTCGGCTCGACCACCCACGCGGCGTCGACCTGGCCGCCGTCCAGCGCGGCCGGCATGTTCGGGAACGGCATCTCGACGAACTCGATCTTCGAGGGGTCGCCGCCGGCCTTGCGCACGGACTGCCGGGTGATGGTGTCGCCGATGTTCTTCAGCGTGTTCACCGAGATCTTCTTGCCGGCCAGGTCAGCGGCGGTCTTGATCGGGCTGTCGCCCTTGACCACCACGGCGCCGAAGTCCTTGCCCTGCACGCCGGTGGAGGAGACGCCCGCGGCGACCGCCTTGATCGGCACGTTCTTGCTCTGCGCGATCATCAGCGAGGTCCAGTTGCTGAAGCCGAACTGGAACTGACCGCTCACCACGCCGGGCACGATGGCCGCGCCGCCCTGGCCGGCCTCCATGGTCAGCTCGATGTTCCGCTTGCTGAAGAAGCCCTGCTTCTGGCCCAGGTAGATGGGCGCCACGTCGATGATCGGGATGACGCCGACCTTCACCTTGTCGACGCTGCCGCTGTCGCCGCCCGCGGAATCGGAGTCACTGGAGGTGCCGCACGCCGTCAGGGTGCCGGCGAGGGCCACCGCCACCATCCCCGCGAGGAGTCGCCGCCGCATATCTACTCCTTAGAAATATGTGCGCATCACGAACATGAGTTCTCATGAAGAACGCTATGATGTGCCCCGTGTCACGTCAACGATTGACTTCGATCATCTGATGCCGCGGGAACCGTACTACGTGCAGTCGTTGGAGCGGGGTCTCGCGGTGATCCGTGCCTTCGACGCACACCATCGCCAACTGACCCTCAGTGACGTGGCCCGGACCTGCGGGCTGACCCGTGCGGCGGCCCGCCGCTTCCTGCTCACGCTCACCGACCTGGGGTACGTGCGGACCGACGGCCGGCTGTTCTCCCTGGCACCGCGTGTTCTCGACCTGGGGTACTCGTTCCTCTCCAGCCTCTCCCTGCCGGAGGTCGCCGAGCCGCACCTGGAGCGTCTGGTGGCCCGGGTGCACGAGTCGTCGTCATTGTCCGTGCTGGACGGGGACGATGTGGTTTACGTGGCTCGTGTCCCAACCAGCAGGATCATGCGAGTTGCGATCAATGTCGGGACCCGCTTCCCGGCGTACGCGACGTCGATGGGCCGGGTGCTCCTCGCCGCGTTGCCGGAGAGCGAGCTCGACGCGTACCTGGGGAAAGTCAAGCTGGAACCACTGACCGACCGCACCATCGCCTCGCCGGGCGAGCTCCGCGCCGAGATCGCGCGGGTCCGCGAGCAGGGGCACGCGCTGGTCGACCAGGAGCTGGAGGAGGGGCTGCGGGCGCTGGCCGCGCCGATCCGGGACCGCAACGGGGTGGCGGCCGGCGCGGTCAACGTGTCCATCCACGCGGCGCGGGCGACCGTGGAGGAGATCCGGGAGAGGCTGCTGCCGCCGCTGCTCGAGGCCGCCGCGGCGATCGAGGCGGATCTGCGAATCGGATCGCGGTGAGCTGAACGGCCTCAAGGTTCGCGGGAACCGGCCGACATGACAGACCGTGATGGGGTGGCGCACCTGGCTGGCCTGCGGTCTCGGCGCCGCGGTGCTCTACACCCTGCTGCCCTCCGGTGGGCTCGCGCGGACCCTGGCGATCACCGTCGCGCTCGCCTCGATCACGGTCATGATCATCGGTGCTCGCCGGAACCGCTCGCTGGTCGCCGGCAGCTGGTACGTCTTCGCCGCCGGTATCGCCTCGTGGGTGCTCGGTGACGTCCTCTACCCGATCGGGCTGCCGTTCCCGTCCTGGGCGGACGCCTTCTACCTGGGCGCCTATCCGCTGCTGACGGTGGCGCTGTTCCGGCTCACCCGGCAGCGTGGGCCGGTGTGGTCCGGCAACCTGATCGACGCGGCGATCATCGCGGTCGGGCTCGGCATCGTCTACTGGACGTTCCTGATCGAGCCGATCGTGGCGGATTCGTCGACGCCGCCGCTGACCCGAGCGGTGATCGCCGGATATCCGACCGCCGGCGTCCTGCTCTGCGCGGTGATCATTCCGATCCTGCTGCGCCCCGGACCCCGGACCGCGAGCCTGTGGCTGCTCACCGCGGGCAGCGCGGTGACCCTGGCCGGCAACGTGGTCTACACGCTGGTGCCGGAGGCCGAGAGCCGCCTGCTCTACGCCGGCTACCTGGTCGCCTACGTGCTCTTCGCCGCTGCGGCGGCCCACCCGTCGATGAGCCGGCCGGTGGCCGGCGACGGCGACAGCCTCGGCCGCAGCCGGCTGACCGTGCTCACCGCCTCGACGCTGCTGGTCCCGGCCGTGCTGCTGATCCGCGGTGACTGGCACCGCTGGGGCGTCGTCGCGGTCGGCTCGATGGTGCTGTTCGTGCTGGTCGCCAGCCGGATGTCCGGATATGTCACGCGGGTCGACAGCCAGGCCCGCCAGCTGCGGCACCTGGCCATGCACGACGACCTGACCGGCCTGCCGAACCGCCGCGAGCTGGAACACCGGGTGACCGTCGTGCTCGCCGCAGGTGGCGGCTGCACGGTGATCGTGATCGACCTGGCCGGCTTCCGGCACATCAACGACCGGCTCGGGCGCGCGGCCGGCGACCAGGCCTTGATCGCGGTCGGTGAGCTGCTGCGATCCTGCGTGCGTGACGGCGACCTGGCCGCGCGGATGGGCGCCGACGAGTTCGCGGTGCTGGTCCGCTCCGGCGGCACGGCCGCCGCCAACCGGCTGCTCGAAGCGCTGCGTCATCCGGTCCAGGCCGGCGAGCACGAACTGCTGCTCACCGCCCGGCTCGGCCTGGCGTCCGGTGGCGCCGGGCTGACCGCCACCGAACTCGTGCGACGCGCGGACACCGCGCGATACGCGGCCAAATCATCGGGTACGCCCCTGGTCGTCCACACCGCCGAACTGGACGAATGCGCCGAGGCCGCCGAGCGGCTCGGCGCCGACCTGCGGCACAGCCTGGACGACGGCGACTTCACCGTCGTCTACCAGCCGATCGTGGCGCTGCGCACCGGCCGCGTCGTCGCCGTCGAAGCCCTGGTCCGCTGGACGCACCCGATCCGCGGCCAGGTCAGCCCGGCCGACTTCATCCCGGTCGCCGAGGACAACGGCCTGATCGTCGAGCTCGGTGAGTGGATCATGCGGACCGCCTGCCGGCAGTTCGCCCGGTGGCGCGCCGAGCTCGGCGACACCGCGCCGCAGTACGTCAGCGTCAACGTCTCCGCCCGCCAGCTCAGCGAACCCGGCTTCCCGGACGTCGTCGCCGGCATCCTGATGGACACCGGCGTCCCCGCTGCCGCCCTGCTCGTCGAGGTCACCGAGACGGCGCTCTTCGGCGGGGGAGTGGCGATCGACGCCGTGGAGAGCCTGCACCGCGCCGGCATCCGGATCGCCCTGGACGACTTCGGCACCGGGCACTCGTCGCTCGGCCTGCTGCGGGCCGTGCCGGTCGACGTCCTCAAGGTCGACAAGTCGTTCGTGGACGAGATCACCGAACCGGGCCGCCAGGCGGTGATCGTGGACGCGCTGATCCACGTCAGCAACGGGCTCGGCCTGCGGGCCGTCGCGGAGGGCGTGGAGACCGCGGAGCAGGCCGATTACCTGCGCGAACTCGGGTACGACTGCGCGCAGGGCTGGCATTTCGGCCGCCCGGTCGCCCAGCCCGATTTCGGCGCGGTCGCGTTGATCCCCGCTAGGACCGCTGTGATTGACTAGCAGCTATGGTCATGTGCCCGCCCCCGTCTGCCCGAGTGCGCCGGTGACCGCCGGGCCGGCCGCGGCGACCCGCCCGCACAACCGTAAGCAGCTCATCGTCGAAGCGGCAGGTCAGGTGTTCAGCGAGCGCGGCTATCACGCCGCCTCGATGGAGGAGATCGCCGCCGGCGTGGGGATCAGCGCCGCCGCGCTGTACCGGCACTTCCCGAACAAGTACGCGCTCTTCGCCGAGTGCGCGAACGTCATGGTGGACCGCCTCGTCGCGGCCCTCGACGAGGCGCCGCCCGAGACGTCGCTCGCCGACCTGCTCGCCGCGCTGATCCGCGTCACCGTCGCGCACCGCGCGTCCGGCGGCCTGTACCGCTGGGAGGCCCGTTACCTCGACCGCGACGACCGCCGGCTGCTGCGCACGAAGTTCGCCCAGGTCGTGGACCGGGTGACCGAGGTGGTGCGACGGGAGCACCCGATGCCCGGTGAGCGGCTGCGCGCGGTGGCGGCGCTCGGCGCGATCGGATCGGTGACGATGCACCACACCACGATCGCCCAGCGCCGGCTCGAGGAGCTGCTGCTGGAGTCCGCGATGCGGGTGGTCGCCACCGATCCGTCCGCCACGCCTGGCAGCGCCGGGCTCGTCGAGTTGCCGGCGCAGCCGGTGCCCCGGACCCGGCGCGCCGAGATACTGGCCGCGGCCATCCCGCTCTTCGCCCGGGACGGGTTCGCGAACGTGACGAACGGGCAGATCGCCCAGGCGGTCGGGCTCGCCCCGTCCGCGATCTACCGGCACTACCCCGGCAAGGTGGACATCCTGGTGGCCGCGTGCCTGCAGGCGGCCGGCCTGCTGACCCAGGCGGTGGACCGCAGTCTCCACCAGGCGGCCGGCCCGCGGGAGACGGTGGTCGCGCTGACCGCGGCGTACGTCGCCTACAGCTTCGAGCACAACGCCCTCAACAGCGTCGCCGAAGCCGAGATCCGCGGGTTGCCGGCCGACCTGCGCCGGCCCCTGCTGGTCGCCCAGCGAGAGCACATCGCGGTCTGGGAGCAGCAGCTCCGCTCGGCCCGCCCGGAGCTGGATCCGCGTCAGGCCCGGCTGCTCGCGCACGCCGGGTTCGGTGTGGTGGTGGAGGCCGGGCGCGCCCTGCGCTGGCAGGACACGCCCGGCAACCGGGACGCGGTCACCGCGCTGGTGACCGGCGCCCTGACGATCTAAGTGCCCGGCCGGTTCCAGGTCGGGATCGTGATCGGGGTGTACGTCGGCGACGTCCCGTTGTTGAGGAACAGCATCGCCAGCCCGCGCACGAACCGGTCGAAGAGCGAGAAGCTGTTCGGGAGGATCGGCGACAACCCCTCGCGGAACGCGACGTAGGCGGGCCACCCGACCTCGATCAGGGTACGGGAGGCGTAGTCCCGCGGCAGCTTCAGCCAGTCACCGATCTTGTCGCTCAGCACGTACCGGGCGAACTCGCGCTGGAAGCCCCGGGTCACGCCGAGGTCCACCTGCGAGACCAGGTTCAGCAGGATGCTCGCCAGGTCGACGCCCTCCGGCGTGGACCCCATGATCGGGGTCAGCGCGTACGCCGACTGCTGCTTCGCCGCCGCCCAGGACGCCGGGATGAAGTCGTCCCGCACGCCCAGCAGGTGCAGCGCGACCTGCCACTGGTGCAGGTACGCCTCCTCCTCGGCGGCCGACATCCGGATGCCCCACTGCTTGAGCTTGCCGTACACATAGGTGCCGAGGCTGTGGAAGGTGACCAGGATGTCGCCGTTGCTGATCGGGATGAAGTCCTGGTCGTCGGTGACCGCCCGCCACTTCGCCGACTGCGGCAGCAGGTGCCGGACCGCCGCGTGGGTCAGCCGCGTCTTGTTCGACGTGACGACGAAACCGCCGGACGGCTGGAACGCGTCCATCGCGCTCAGGTCGTACCCGTAGGTGAAGGTCTTGGCCGCGCGCGCCTTCATGTCGCCGCCGCCCTCGGACCAGTAGACGTTGCGCGCCTCCCGCGGGATCACCGTGCTCATGATCCCGCTGCCCAGCCCGTAGAGGAGGAACAGGTACATGCTCATCCGCTTGTTGAACTGGGCGGCCCGGGCCAGCTTGGCCTGGTCGGCCCAGGCGGGCAGCTTGTTGTGCCGCTGCAGCCACGCGGTGAGATCGGCGGGCACGCCGGCCGGCAGCGCGTCACCGTTGCGCCGCCACGACGCGAACGCCGTGTTCACGGCCGGGATCTGACCGTTCTCCAGCAGCGAGGCGAGCAGCGGATCGGTGTCGTCGTCCCAGACCCCCCAGGGGTCGGTGACCGTGTCAGTGCCGGCGATCGATCCGGCGGACGACCAGCCCCAGGCGGCGGAGGGGGCCGCGGCGCCGGCGATGCCCAGTGCGGCACCGAGCGTGAGAACGCTTCTCCTGCTGAGATTTTGCATTCGCTTACCTGCTTCCTGTCCAGGTGTAACGTGCAGATTTCACCGTTCGCCGGACTGTGATTTTCCATTAACATAGCGGCGGCCGGTGTCATCGGCAAGGCTCGATGTTTTCGCAGTTCGGGGAACCTGCGGACAGGCCTGCGGAAGTAAGGTCGCCCTAAGTCAGAGGGGCAGGAGCGGGAGGAAGCCGGCGCGGCTGCAGGCCGCCAGCAGTTGCCGCAGCCGGTCGTCGTCGTCCGCGCGGTGCGGGTCGCCTTGCCGGTCGGCTTCCTGAGGGCTTAGCGGGCCGGCTTTCTGGGCGCCTTCGAGGCGGGCGAAGTAGCGGACCACGAAGTCGCTGACGATCGTGCTCCGGATGCGGTCCGGGGTGGGGCTAACCTCGTCGTCGGACTCGATGACGAGAAAGAGGAGGCCGCTCAGGCGTCCGGCGCCGGGTGACAGCTCGGGCAGCAGATAGGGGACCGGCACTCGGCGGCCGCCGAACCCGGCGTAGAGCCGCAACCGAGCGTCATCATCGCCGTAGTCGGCGGTCGGGTCCTCGTCCTTGCTCACGCTGCTGCCGCCGGCCGGGCGTAGGGGGTCCTCGGCCTCGGCGAAGACGACGTGCGGCCGGAGCGTCGCCCGCCAGTGCGGGCCGGCGACGGCGACGAGCCGCTGCCCGATGCCACGCCCGCGCAGGTCCGGCCGTACCGCAAAGTAGCAGAGCAGCGCGGCCCGGATGTCACCGAACCACTCCAGGAACAACGCGCCGACCGGCTCCCCGTCCGGCGCCAGCGCGATCGCCCCGCGCAGCTCGTCGGCGGCCAGCACCCGCCGTAGCCTGTCGAGGGGTTCGCGCTCGCCGGGACTGAAGCTCGGCACCAGAACCGCCTCGTAGAGCCGGCGCAGGACCCCGGCGTCAGCCTCACCGTCGAGGAAGCGAACCGTCACGTCCTCCACGGGAGTGCACCCCCAGCCGGGACGTCACCGTCGCACGGTGCAGGAGGTCACGGCTCTCGCGCGCGGGTTGCTCTCCGACCTGACCTCGACCGGCACCTTCGCCACACCCTTGACGTAGACCTCGACCGAAGCCGGCTGGCGCCCGGCCACCCCGACGACTTCCCGGGGCAGCACCGCTCCCGGCGCCGAGATCCGGAAGACGTCGGCGTCCCGGCCGGTGTTGCGGATCGGGATCGTGCACCGGGCCCAGCCGGACGGCCCGGGGCGGGCGCCGGCCGACGAGGCCCGCACACCGCGGGTGGACGGCCCGGCGCCGTCGAGCGAGCGCACCGCGACCTGGTACGAGAGCACCCCGTGCCGGTCCCGCTTCCGGTCGAGCACGTAGAAGTGCAGCCGGTTGGCCGTGTCCGTGTACTCGAACAGGCTGCCCGAGCCGGTGCCGGCGTGGAACAGCGCATCGGAGAGCTGCCGGTAGTCGCCGATGGTCATCTTCTGGGGTGTGCCGTCCGGCAGCACGAAATCGACCTTGTCGATGTCCTGCGGGTTGGCGTCGATGGTCCAGATGAACGGCGCGGCGTCCGCGTCCTTCGTCTTGGCCAGCAGCACGCCGGAGTCCGGGGTGAACGAGTCGAAGCCCATCCGGTCGACGACCTCGAGGGTGTAGTTCTGGTACCCGCCGCCGTCGCAGTAGGGATCCGTCGCGGGGCTGCAGGCGGGGCTGCGGTCGCCGCCGTCCAGGGTCACGTTGATGCCGGCCAGCCGGCGCCCGCCGGGGTCGACCGCGCGCGCCGTCACCCGCGTCATCACGACGCCGGACTGGGCGAGCGCGTCGCGGGACAGTTTCAGCACCGCGTCGTCGTCGACGATGCCGAGCTTCATCTTGTTGCGCAGCATGTGCTGTGCGCCCATCGAGGCGCCCGCGGTTCCCGGGATCAGCCACCGGCTGTGCGGTCCGCCGGGTCCGTTGAAGGTGCCGCGGCTGAGCATCTCCCACGGTCCGCTGTAATCGCGGCGCGCCGGTACGCCGTACGGATTGTTGTAGTTGTCGCCGATCCCCAGGATGTGGCTGAACTCGTGCGCGTACGTCGACATGCCCGAGCTCTCCGCCTGCAGGGAACTGCCCTGGGTGGCGTTCGGCCAGATGTTCGCCGAGGCCTGCCACGACGTCCATTCGACGTATCGGGTCGCGTTCCAGTTCGGCAGTGCCGCGTCCGGCGGGCCGAACTCCTCGCTGACGTCCTCCTTGGTGGTGAACTTCATCTGGCCGAACTCCTGCCAGGTCGCCGACTCGTCCTGGCCGGCCGAGAGGAAGAACACGAAGTCGTACGCGGCCGCCTCCTGCTCGCCGACCGCGGCGATCCAGGCCGCGCGGGCGTCGGCCCGCAGATCACGGCCGCACACGTCACCGGCCGGGCAGCCCAGGCCACGCTGCATGGAGTTCTCGATGCCGTACTCGTGACTCGCGTGCGGCATCTGGTAGACGCCGAACGCGCTCAGGTCGATCCCGAAGCGCCCGTTCGAGTCCTCCATCCAGTACTCGTGGATGGTGTGGCCCCGGTTGAGCGTCCCCGGCGTGTTCAGGAAGTCCCGGTAGAACGCCGGAACTTCGGAGCGATCCAGATTCTGTACGCCGGAAGGGTTGCCGTAGATCGTGGAGTTCGCCGGCTGGGTGACCACGAACGGCTGGTTGGGGTAGTCGACCAGCACCAGGGCGCCGTTGAAGGTGCGTTCCGAGCCGCGCACCGCTGGGTCGGCCCAGTCGGTGCCCGGCACGGCCCGATAATCGTCCCAGGTCATCGTGTCCGGCAGCTCGTAGCGCTGGGGGTCGATCGGCTGCGGCGCGCCGGCCGGGCCGCCGCCCAGGGCGACCACCTCGTCGACCTGCCACGGCTGTGTCTGCGGCCAGTGCCGCATGCGCCACGGTGTGTCCGGATCCGCGCCGGGCGGCGCGGCGGTCGCCGGTACGGCGTTGAGGGCACCGCCCACCGCGAGCAGCGCTACGGACAGTGCCGAGAACAGCCGTCGACCCGTCGTCATGGCGTCATCCTGGCAAATCTATCGACGCAGCTCAATGGTCAAAAACGTACTCCACAAAGGAAGGCAGGCAGGCTAGCGTCAGGAGCGGCAAAGATGCCGATCGATTCTTGGAGGTCGAGTGAGCCTACGCAGACGGACAACAGTCGTCGCCGGCGCGCTGATCACGGTTGTCACTCTCGCGGTGGGTGGCGCGGCGACCGCCGCCGTCGCCTCGCCGCCGGGTGCCCCGGCAGGCGTCACATACGAGGAGAACCCCCGCGTGCCGGAGGGCGCGGTGTGGACCGAGGCCTACTTCCCCTCCGCCGACAACAGCGGTGTCGAGCTCCACGCCGACGTGTTGCGGCCGGCCAACCTGTCCCCGCGCGCCAAGACACCGGTGATCCTCGCCGTCAGCTCGTACTTCAGCCATGCCGGTCAGACCGGCCCCGAGGGCTGGACCCGCACCGGCCCGTCCAACCGCTTCGCCGACTTCACCAGCGGCACCGGCCTCTTCGCCCGCGGCTACACCTACGTCATGGTCGACCTGCGCGGCTTCGGCGGGAGCACCGGCTGCCTCGACTGGGTCGGCCCGGGTGAGCAGGCGGACGTGAAGGCCGCGATCCGGTGGGCGGCGACGCAACCGTGGTCGACCGGCAGAGTGGGCATGTACGGCAAGTCGTACGACGCCGTCACCGGGCTGGTCGGCAACAACCTGCGCATGCCGGCGCTGAAAGCCGTCGTGGCTCAGGAACCGGTGTGGGACATGTACAACTACCTGTTCAGCAACGGGGTTCCGCGGCCCAACGTGACAGGCACCCCGAACGCCTACAACAGCATCGCCACGATGGGGTCGCTGCCCGACGACACCGCCCGCTACCAGGCCAACGCGGCGTACGAGCAGAGCCACCCCGAGTGCCTCGCCGACAACCTCACCAACAACAACAATCCCGACCCGGACTCGTCCTACTGGCGCGCCCGTAACCTCGCGGCCCAGGCCAGGGGTACGAACACCCCGCTCTTCGTCACCCAGGGCTTCATCGAGAACAACACCAAGCCCGAGGACATGCAGGAGTTCCTCGACAACCACCACGGTGTCGAGCGGGGCTGGCTGGGGCAGTGGGAGCACGTCCGCGGCAATGAGACGAACGAGCAGGGGCAGCTGCTGATGGGCCGCGCCGGATTCTTCGACGAGGTCATGCGCTTCTACGACCGCTTCCTGAAGGGCATCCGCCCGGCGGTGCACGACCCGGCCTACGCCATCGAGGACAACACCGGCGCCTGGCGGGCCCAGCCGACCTGGCCGATGCGGTCGTCATCGACCACGGCGAACCTGTCCGACGGAACCTACGTCGACGACGGCATCGCCTCCACCCTGAAGGCCCCGGCCGGCCAGCAGTGGGACATGGAGCACTTCACCGATGCCGCCCCGCCCACCGGTCAACGCCTCGCGCCGATGACGGCGGCCGGCGACACGCACAGCTACTTCAGCTGGTCCACGCCCGTCGCGTCCCGGCTGCGGATCACCGGGACCCCGCAGGTCAGGCTGCGTGCAAGCGCGCCGGGCAACGTCATGGTACGGCTGTGGGACGTCGCCCCGGACGGGACCGCGGTGATGTTCGACGAGAACGTCGCGCTGATCGAACGAGCCGGCCGGGTGGCGTTCGACCTGAAGTCCACGGACTGGACCCTCGAGGCCGGCCACCAGCTGGGTGTCCAGACCGGAACGATCGGCAGCGGAAACTGGCGCGACACCCCGAGCGGCAACACCATCGAGATCACCCGCGCGCGGCTGGATCTCGAGCTGCAGAACCCGCGGTTCGACGTGCCGACCCAGGGTGACCGGTCGCCGTTCCTCGACACCTACCTGAGGCAGTACACCCGCACACTCACCGCCGTCGGCGAGGGAACCTTCCCGCTCGCCTTGCGCCACCGGCACTGACGAACCGGCGCCGGCGTGGGCTGCCCGTGCGGCCCACGCCGGCTGGCCAAGTCGCGGCATGAGTGGGGTCTGGACCTGGTACTGGTCCTGCGTTACCGCAAGGCGGTGACTTGCGGCTTCCACGTGCTCCTCGACGCCCTGGGGGAGCACGAGTCTCCCACCCGCCACGCGGTGCGCTTCGGCGAAGGCGCCGAGGAGACCGCCCGGCACATCCGGGAGGCTGGCGACGCCCGTACCGTGTGCCCTGGTCTTTCTATTCGCCGGACGCGGCGGAACTCCAGCAGATCCGGAAGCTCGCCGATGACCCGGCTGGCCTACCGCGCCGCCACCGGCAATCTGGTCAGGACCGGCAAGGCGAAACAGCGCGACCTCAACGATTTTCCCGGGTTCGTCTCAAGTGGGAAAGGTTCAACGCCCTGGAGATCACCGCGGCTGCATCTACGCCTGCGCGTACTAGCCCGAACTGCGCACATACCCCGAACCCCCTGCCAGGGCAGGATCTACTTAGCTCAGGTTGGTGGATCTCCAGACGGGCGACCTCTGCAGATGCCCTAACCTCAGGCCCGATAACTCTCCAGTCGATCAGTGGCCCAGACTTTATTGGTCAAGGCGAGCACTAAATCGATCCGCTCACCCAACTCGACATCGCCGAATTTTCGGTAAGGCTTGAACGGCAGCCCTTCACGGTCGGCAAAACCGATGAACTGAGGCTGATGTTCATAGGTTGAGGCGGTAAGGCTAGCGGCGTAAAAATTCTGCTTGGCGTAGTGCGGAGCCTTGGCCTTGAATGGCTTGTCCTGGTAGCTTCGGTTGACGTCGGCAGGAAGTAGTAGCAGGGCGCCCACATGATTGCGGTAGTCCCAGAAATCCTGTTCCTCTGGATATTCGTGCATATAAGGAGAGTAGTCGGCTGCCCAGATGTGCTCGATGTCGAACGGGTTCTTGACTCGCCGATTCACATAGTTTGCGAACTGCTCAGGTCTGCCGGAACCGACCTCGACATAAGAGGTTATTCGGGCCAGTAAGTGAAAGATGTACCGGCGGGTGAATTGGTTTAAGAAGAGTCCTTCGATGCCGGTTCTGCCTCGAGATGGGCTGCCTTCGAAAGTGGCGTCGTCGTCATCCTCGAGACGCTCCTGAAGGATGTCGATCAGCTCATTCAAGGGTTTGTTGCGGATGTCCCTGCAAAGCACCCACATCGCGTAACTAACGTTCGAGTAAGAAACGCGAATGTAATTCACCACGCGGCGCATCAGCCAAATGTCGAGATACGTGGCCGTTGCCCCGATTTTTCGGTGAAGGATGTCGTCGTCGTCACCTGCGTTTAGGGGGGGCCAGAAGAACGGTATTCTGCCAAGTGAATTCATTGTGGGCGTTGTAGAAAATTGATTCGAGTCCGTCCGTGTACCGGCGGCCCGCATCCAAGATCCTTCGGTAGGCCCTTGCAAAGAAGGGGAATTCTTCCGTCATCAGGAGGAAGTTACTTTTATCGTCGCCCACTCCAACATGCGTCGCCCGGTCCCGAATCCACCGATGAAACGTTGTGCTAATTAGCTCCCAGTCCTTGTCGGATGCTCCCGCCTTGCGGTCACGGATGGTTTCTGCGTATTTTGCACGCAACCACGCCTTTATGAATGATGAATCACGCTCCGGATTTGGATCGGGCTCCCAAGAAGTAAGCTCATGTACGGTCTTTCGCCATACCCGATTCGCCACGGAGCGCCGATCTGGGTCATCGATTGGCGCGAGCAGGTAGGCCTTCAGCATGTCGACGGGGCTCAACGGTTTGCCGCGGTCATTCATCGTCTCGAAGATGGCGTAGGCGTCTGTATCGTTCTCTGTGGTGATCTCGATGAGTCCAACATTGCGCAAGAGCCAATAGACGAAGTTCGGAAGCGCCTGTCCGAGTTCGTCACTCAACCCAGAAGATTGAATGTCTCCGTATCGATGGACGATAGTCTGTGTGGACTCGTCTTTGCCGTCCGGCGTATAGTCTTCACCGTTGAACAGTGCCTGGATGGCTGGCAGTCGGTCCTCAATCTTAAGATTGAAGTTCTGCTCACCCAGATCGTCCGAGAAAATTAGCGGCTCAATGGTCGTAAAAACGGACAAATCACGCGCTTTAGTTTCGCGATAAAGGTAGATCAAAAGCAATGTGAGAGAAGTGACCCGCTGCTGGCCGTCGACGAGGAAGTCGGTGCTGCCTCGACGGGTGACGATAATCGAGCCAAGGAAGTAGGTGGGGTAACCGCTCACTGCGCGCGGGGGGTCACCGTCGCGGTAAGCGTTCTGGAACGCGCCTACAAGATCCGACAAGAGTTCATCAATGTTGGGTTTGTCCCATTTATACTCGCGCTGGTAGTCATCGACCGAAAATGAACGACTTTGTAAAAGTTGAGTGATCGTCCGGTAGTAAGGGGTAGGCGAACCCATTCACAGCCTCCAGCTCATGTCATGTCGAACGAATCTAGCTGATGAAGTCTCACCGGAGCGCCCGTGTCAAGCGATCGGAGTCGCCTCCGCCCGCACTCCGGCTTGCGCGGCGAGATGAGTCTTGCAACGACTTCATTCGCGTGAGTAACCGCGGCGTTTGGAGCGGCCAAGGTGGCTTGGCGCTGAAGTCATAGGATGGTGAAGCTCGTGGGGGCCATGCCTGCGGGCTCGGCGTGTGGTCCGCCGCGCCTGGCAGATCGCGGCATGGGTGGGCCCTGAGCTGGTCGTGGTGCTGCGCTACCGCAATGCCGTGACGTGTGGCTTCCATGTACTGCTCGGCACGTTGGGTGAGCATGAGACGCCAACTCTTCAGCGGGTTTCCGCCATGTGCCAGCGCTACTCCGGATGCCGGCACTCCGGGTGACGATCACGGCGCTCGACCGATTAGGAACCCTTGCGCGCTAACCCGAGCACCGCACGCTCCGGGGGCATCACCCGCTGTGTGTGGACTTGAGGTGCGGAACGCGCCCCAAATTCACACCCTCGGTGCCTGCGCTCGGCAACGTTGCCAGCGCCGAGCCGGAAAGCTGTGGAGGCCGGGACGCGCCGCCCGACCAGATCGAGGCGTTCAGGGCGGCCCACGCCACCCCGAGCACCACCGCTGCCGCTGTCTCGCTGGTTCGGCTCCAGCCGAGGTAGATCCAGGATCCCGCGCAGAACACCACGATCGTCGCCGCGACGGTCCAGACCGTCACGTTCCACCGCCAGGGGAGGCCCCGGGCGACCAGCCACGCGAGCAGCCCCGCCGCCGCCGCGACCTGCGCCGTCTGACCGGCGGACATGGTGGCGAGGGCGACCGCCGCCGAGTCCAGCGGCAGCGCCCCGCCGAATTCCTCCGGTGTGGGAAAGACCAGCGTCTCCGCAGCCCGCCATCCCGGCGGGACCGTCATCGCCAGCACCACGGCGAGGATCACCGCGGGCAGCACCGGCCCGAACGCGCTGCCGAGGGAGCGCCATGTGACCGGGCGGCGCAGGGTGCGGATCAGGGACACCAGCACCGCGAGGGCGATCAGCACCTCGGGGACCAGCGTGGTCGCGGTCTCCAGCGCGAAGAGGTAGCCGTCCGATGTCCACTGACTGCGCATCCAGGCCGCTATCGCCTCGTCGGTCGCGGCCAGGCCGGAGAAACGGATCACGGCGGGGACGGCGACGACGAGCAGAACGGCGACGGCGATCAGGAATCCGAGGCTCAGCGATGCCATCGCCATGGGATGCGACCGGACGGCCGGAAAAGCACGGAACGGGGTTGATCTGCGGATGGTGACGGCTATCGCCCGTACCGGATCGGGGTTGTGACCCAGCCAGCGGCCCGCAAGCATCAGTCCGAGAATGAGCACCGTGAGCGCGGCGAGCGCGCCTGCCGCGCGCCCTGCGCGCGCCGCGAGAACGTCGTAGCTTGCGCCGGCGGCGTAGCTTGCGCCCACCATCCAGACAGCCCAGAGGCTTGCCGCCGGCGTGTGCCAGATCAAGAACCGATTGAGGGGTACGCCGTTACGCGCGGCCAATCGAGGCATGAGTGTTCTGGCTCCGACCACCCACTGACCGAAGAAGATCGCACGACCGCCATATCTTTCGAACAGTCGCTCGGCCCGTTCCGCATGTCGTCCCATGCCGATGAAGGAGCCGTGGTGGTACGCGAGGTTGCCACCGAGCAGAGCCGAACCGATCGCGACGAGCAGGGCGGGCACGGGGGAGACGACGCCGGCGTTGGCGAGCAGCCCCATCGCGATGAGCGCTGTCGCGGCCGGCAGGACGAGCCCGGCCAGCAATGCCGTTTCCAAGGTCACGAGCGCGGCGACCACCAGGTAGACCACGATCGGCGGAAGCCCCCCGAGCAAATCCTCGATCATGAAACGACCGTAGGGGTTGGACTGCGGCGGGGGATCGGTGAAGCTCCTTAGGACATCCACCGATATCTGTAGGAGTGACGATGCAGCCGACGTTGCGCCGCCTGGACGAACTCGCCACCTTCCTCGCTGACCGGGACGACACTCTCGCGGTGCTCGGGCTCGGCTCGGCGGGCGCCCAGCGGGCCCGGCTGGATGAGCACTCCGACCTGGACTTCTTCGTGGTCGTCGAGGACGACGCGCGGTGGCGGTACGTGGAACGGATCGACTGGCTGGAAGCGCCGTGTCCGCTTCTGTTCAGCTTCGCCCACGAGCGCAACGGCCGGAAGGCGCTGTACGAGGACGGCGTCTTCGTGGAGTACGTGGTGCTGACCGCCGCCGAGCTGGCCCGGATCCCGTTCTGTGCGGCGCGGGTGGTGTGGCGGCGGGCGGACGTGCCGGCCGGGCTGGCCCAATCGGAGGCGCCGATGCCCCGCACGCCGTACGACACCGTCGATTTCCACCTCAACGAGGCGCTTACCAACCTCTATGTCGGTCTCCACCGTGAACTGCGCGGGGAACGGCTGAGCGCCTTCCGGTTCATCCAGTCGCACGCGGTGGACCGGGTCGTCTCGCTGATGCGGCTGAGCAGCGGGGAAGCGCCGTACCGGGATCCGTTCGACGTGACCCGGCGGGTGGAGCGCGCCTACCCGGCGGACGTGCTGCCGCTGGCCGCGATGGTCCCCGGATACGCGCACAACACGGCCGCCGCGCGGACCATCTTCGAATGGCTCGGGAAGCGTTATCCGGTGCACCCCGGAATCGGCGCGGCGATCACCGCACTACTGACCCGTTCGGGGGATTACTCCTGATCTTTGCAACGAGGACGGTCTATGCCATGGCGGATGTGGTTCCGAAATGGAGAGCGGTCGTCCTCGACTTCGTGGAGCGGGGCGGGTGGTCGGCCGGGCAGGTCTTCTTCGCGACGCTGCTGGCCGGCGGGATCGGCTCGGTCGCCGACCTGCCGTGGGCGGAGGCGCTCACTCTCGCGGTCAGCGCCTTCGTCTCGTCGGTGATCCTCACCGGCGTGCAGTACCTGTCGAAGCAGACCAACCTGGCGTTCTGGCCGGATCTGATCGTCCGGCTGGCGAAGACGTTCCTCAGTTCGCTGTCGGCGTCGATCCTGGCCGGCGCGTTCGACGTGACCACGTTCGACTGGGAGACCGCCCTCAACGTGGCGTTCCTGGCGACGCTCGCCTCGCTCGGCAAGGGGCTGCTGGCCCGTGAGCCGGCCGCGCCGAACGGGCAGGTGCCGCCGGACGCGTCGCCGTCGACGCTGCCGACCGGCACCTACCGCGAGGCCGTCGATCACGCGCCGGCCCCGCCCACGATCGACGCGACCAACCCGCCGGCGTCGGGGGGCTCCTCAGTACCCGATCGGTAGCCCGGCGTAGTTCTCGGCGAGGCCGGTCGCCCCGGCCTCGCTGTTCGCCACCCACTTGAGCTGCGACAACTGCAGCTGGGCGTCGAACGGGTCGCCGGACGTGTGCAGCATCGTCGTCATCCACCAGGAGAAGTGCGTGCACCGCCAGACCCGCCGCTGCGCGTCGTCGGAGTAGCTGTCGGCTTTTCGGGGGTCGCGGTTTTTGATTTTGTCGATCAGGGCCTTGCTGAGCAGTGCGACGTCGGCGATCGCCAGGTTGAGGCCCTTCGCGCCGGTCGGCGGGACGATGTGCGCGGCGTCGCCGGCCAGGAACAGGTTGCCCTGCCGCATCGGGGTCTGCACGTAACTGCGCATCGGCAGCACGCTCTTGTCGGTGATCGGGCCGGGGGTGAGCTTCCAGCCGTTCTGGCCGTGGCCGAGGCGGGTGGCGAGCGCCTCCCAGATCCGGTCGTCGGACCACGACTGCGGGTCGGTGCCGTTCGGGACCTGCAGGTAGAGCCGGCTCACCGTGGCGGAGCGCATCGAGTGCAGGGCGAAGCCGTCCGGGTGCCAGGCGTAGATCAGCTCGTCGGTGGAGGGCGCCACGTCGGCGAGGATCCCGAGCCAGGAGTACGGGTAGATCTTCTCGTACTTCTCCGCCGCCGCCACGGCGTTCCGGCTCGGGCCGAAGGAGCCGTCACAGCCGGCGATGGCGTCGGCATCCAGCCGATGGCTCTGCCCCGATGCGTCGGTGAAGGTCACGTGATCGTCGTGGACCGCCACGTCGGAGACCTCGTAGTGGATCTCCTGGCCGCCGGCTCGGCGGGCCGCGATCAGGTCCTTCTGGACCTCGGTCTGACCGTAGACCCACACGCTGCGCCCGGCCAGGTTCACGAAGTCCAGGTGGTGCCGCTCGCCCGGCCACTGCAGGTAGATCCCGCGGTGGTGGTCGCCCTCGGTGCGGATCCGGTCCCCGAGCCCGGCCTTCTCAAGCAGCTCGACGCTGGAGTGTTCCAGGATGCCGGCGCGGATCCGGGCCGCGACGTACTCCTCGGAGCGGGTCTCGAGGACCACCGATGCGACCCCGCCCTGGGCGAGGAGGTGGGAAAGAAGCAGGCCGGCCGGGCCGGCGCCGATGATGGCGACCTGGGTACGCATGCCCCTCAGAGTTCGGCACCCGGCGGCCGCCGGGCAAGGCCCTATTTCCACTGAACGGAAGAAGACCCCGCAAGGGTACGGCCGATGCCGTGCGCCGCGACCTGCAGAGCCGACACCAGCCGGGGCAGTTGGCGGCGCAGATCCGGGACGACCATGCCGAGCGCGGCCACCACCGCGTCGCCGTTGCGCACCGGCACGGCCACTGAGCAGGCGCCGAGGCTCATCTCCTCGCCGGTCGTCGCGTAGCCCTCGGCGCGCACCCGTTTCAGCTGCTCCAGCAGGCGGGCCGGCTGGGTGATCGTGTACGCCGTGATCCTGGTCAGTTTCGTGAGGGCCTCGGTGCGGATCTCCTCCGGGGCATGGGCGAGCAGCACCTTGCCGACCCCTGTCGCGTGCATCGGCAGCCGCGACCCGACCCGGCTGACCACCGGCACCGACACATGCCCGGCGAGCCGCTCCACGTACAGCACCTCCAAGCCGTCCCGCACCGCGAGATGCACCGTGGCGAGCGTCGTCCCGTACAAATCGTGCAAAAATGGGGAAGCCGCCTGGCGCAGGCCGCTCTGCACCGGCGCGAGCAGCCCGAGCTGCCAGATCCGGCGCCCGATGACGTAGTCGCCGTTCGGCTCGCGGGCCAGCGCGCCCCACCGGTGCAGCTCGCCGACCAGGCGATGTGCGGTCGCCAGGGGGAGCTCGGCACGGCGGGCGAGATCGGTCAGCGACAGGGCCCGATGCTCCCCGTCGAAAGCGCCCAGAACGGCCAGGGCACGCGATGTCACGGTGGCCCCCATCACCACCCCCTTCCGTTGAATGGAAGAAGATTATCGCCGGATCGGCACCAGCCGCCTAGCGTCCGGAGCGTGAACATGGAGTCGTCACAAGCTGACATCAACCGGGAGATCGAGGCAGCGGCGCAGCAGCCGGGCGGACCGCAACCGAAGATCGACTATGCCCCGTACCGCAGCTCGATCCTGCGGCACCCGAAACAGCCGGCGCACCTGGTCGACCCGGAGTCGGTCGAGCTCTGGGCGCCCGCGTTCGGCCACCGTGACGTCGCGGTCGACGAGGCCGATCTGACCATCCAGCACGCCGGCACCCCGATCGGCGAGCGGATCGTGGTGACCGGCCGGGTTCTCGACGGCGACGGGCGCCCGGTGGCGAACCAGCTCGTCGAGGTGTGGCAGGCGAACGCGGCGGGCCGGTACCGGCACCAGCGCGACCAGCACCCGGCGCCGCACGACCCGAACTTCACCGGGGTCGGCCGCTGCATCACCGGGCCGGACGGGTCGTACCGGTTCCAGACCATCAAGCCGGGGCCGTACCCGTGGCGTAACCACCTCAACGCCTGGCGGCCCGCGCACATCCACTTCTCGCTCTTCGGCCACGACTTCACCCAGCGGCTCGTGACCCAGATGTACTTCCCGGGCGACCCGCTCTTCGCACTGGACCCGATCTACCAGTCGATCACCGATCCTAAAGCCCGCGAGCTGCTGGTCGCCGCGTACGACCACGACGTCACCACCCCGGAGTGGAGCACCGGCTACCGCTGGGACATCGTCCTGACCGGCACCCACCGCACCCCGCTCGAGAGCGACACTGAGGAGCACGACGCATGAGCGCCGTTCCCGGACAGACCGTCGGCCCCTTCTTCCACCTGGGCCTGGAATATCCGCAGATGAACGAGCTGGTCCCGCCGGCCAGCCCGCGGGCGGTCCGCCTGCACGGCCGGGTCACCGACGGCGAGGGCAATCCGGTCCCGGACGCCGTGATCGAGATCTGGCAGGCCGACCCGCAGGGCGCCGTCCTGCGCACGCCGGGCTCGCTGCGCCGCGACGGCTGGACGTTCACCGGCTGGGGCCGCGCCGCCACCGACCCGGACGGCCACTACCAGTTCTTCACCCTGGAGCCGGGCGCGACCGAGCCGGATCGGGCCCCGTTCTTCGCGGTGACCGTCTTCGCCCGGGGTCTGCTCGACCGGCTCTTCACCCGCGCGTACCTGCCGGACCACCCGGACCTGCTGGCCGGCGACGCGCTGCTGGAGTCGGTCGCCCCCGAGCGCCGCGCCACGCTGATCACCCGTCGCGAGCCCGGCGGCCTGGTCTTCGACATCCGCCTGCAGGGCGACGGCGAGACGGTGTTCCTGACCTACCCGCGTCTGCGTGACTCCTGGGCATGAGTCCGGTGAGTGACCTCCTCTGGCCGGGGGACCACCGGGCCGGCCGGATCTTCGACGACAGCGCGGTCCTCGAGGCGATGGTCCGGGTCGAGGCCGCCTGGCTGAGCGCGCTCGTGCTGCACGGGGTGGCCGACCCGGCGGCCCGCGACGACCTGACCGGGCTGATCGGCCCGGACGACGTCACGGCGGTGGCGCGCGACGCCGAGGCCGGCGGTAACCCGGTGATCCCGATGCTGAAGCTGCTCCGGGCCCGGCTCGGCGAGCGCAACCCGGTCGCCGCGCAGTGGCTGCACAAGGGGATGACCAGCCAGGACGTGCTCGACACCGGTCTGATGCTGTGCCTGCGGGACGCGCTCACCCGGATCCGCGCCGACCTGCGGGACCAGATCGCCGCGCTGGTCCGGCTGGCCGGTGAGCACCGGGCCACACCGATGGCGGGCCGCACGCTGACGCAGCACGCCGTTCCGATCACATTCGGCCTCAAGGCGGCCACCTGGCTGACCGGCGTGCTCGACGCGCGGGACCGCCTCGCGTCCGCCGCCGACCTGCCGCTGCAGATCGGCGGCGCGGCCGGCAGCCTCGCCGCGCCGGTGGCCCTGGCCGGATCGCCGGCCGTCGTCGCCGACCTGGTCGAGGCCACCGGGGACCTGCTCGGGCTGCGGGTCCGCGATCCCTGGCACACCGCGCGGGCGCCGTTCACGGCCGCCGCCGACACGATGGTGACCTGCACCGACGCGTGGGGGCGGATCGCCAACGACATCCTCGTGGCGGCCCGCCCGGAGATCCACGAACTCGCCGAGGGCGCGGTCGCCGGCCGCGGCGGCTCGTCGGCCATGCCGAACAAGCAGAACCCGGTGCTCTCCATCCTGGTACGCCGTGCCGCGCTGGTCGCGCCACTGCTCGCCGCCACCGTGCACGCCGGCGCGGCGGCCGCCGTCGACGAACGCCCGGACGGCGGCTGGCACGTCGAGTGGTCCGCGCTGCGCACGCTCGCCCGGCACACCGTCACGGCCGGCGCGCAGACCGCCGAACTGCTCGGCGGCCTGCGGGTGGAGACCGCGTGGATGACCGCGAACCTGACGGCGGCCCGGCCCGGGATCGACGCCGAGCAGCGGTCGATCGCGCCGGACGCCGCACCGGACGAGCCCTACCGGGGCGCCACCGACCAGATCATCGACGCGGTCATCGCCCGCGCCAAGGAGTGAGCATGCTGAGCGCCACCGTTTTCGCCGAGGCGCCGGACCGGCCGTTGTTGCTGCTGGGCCCGTCCGTGGGCACCAGCGTCGAGGCGTTGTGGCGGCAGTGCGCGACCCGGCTCTACGGCCGTTACCACGTGGTCGGCTTCGACCTGCCCGGACACGGCGGCAGCGCTGCTGCGCCCGGACCGTTCACGGTCGCGGACCTGGCCCGGTCGGTGCTCGACCTGGCCGACCGGATGCGGCCGGACAGTTCTTTCCTGTACGCCGGTGACTCCCTCGGCGCCGCGATCGGCCTGCAGCTGCTGCTCGATCATCCGGGACGGGTGAGTGCCGCCGCGCTGCTCTGCACGGCCGCCCGGATCGGCACCGCGGAGATGTGGCACGAGCGGGCGGAACTGGTCCGGTCCGAGGGCACCGCGGCGGTCGTCGCCGGCTCGGCCGACCGCTGGTTCGCGCCGGGCTTCGCCGACCGCTCGCCGCAGGTCGCGGAGCCGCTGCTGGACGCGTTGCGGGCCGTGGACGACGCCAGTTACGCGTACGCCTGCGAGGCCCTGGCCGGCTTCGACGTGCGGGACCGGCTCGCCGAGATCGCCGCGCCGGTGCTCGCCGTCGCCGGCGCCGCCGACAAGCCGACACCGCCGGACGACCTCGCGCTGATCGCCGACGGCGTGGTGCACGGCCGCCTGGTGGTCCTCGACGGCGTCGCCCACCTCGCGCCGGCCGAGTCACCGGAGGTCGTGGCGTTCCTGCTGGACCAGCACTTCGACCCGGAACGCTCGGCCGGGATCGCGGTGCGGCGCGAGGTGCTCGGGCCGGAACACGTGGACCGGGCGACGGCGGGGACGACCGCGTTCACCCGCGACTTCCAGGACCTGATCACCCGGTACGCCTGGGGCGAGATCTGGACCCGTGCGGGCCTGGCCCGCCGTGATCGTTCGCTGATCACGTTGACTGCGCTGATCGCCCTCGGTCATCACGAGGAGCTGGCGATGCACGTGCGGGCGGCGCGGACGAACGGTCTGTCGGTGGAGGAGATCAAAGAGGTGATCCTGCAGACGGCGATCTACTGCGGGGTGCCGGCGGCGAACACGGCGTTCCGGATAGCGCAGCGGGTCCTGGAGGAGTAGCGGATCGCTGCCTGCGCCGTCCTGCGCTCCGGTCGCCGGGGTCGCGTCCTGCGGTCCCCGGGTTCGCAGATCTTGGAAACGTCGAGGCCGGCTGGCGCTCAGCGCGGACAAACCGGGCGCGCCACAGCACTGTTAGCCAGCCGGGCCAAACGAGCTGGTTAACAGTGCTGTCGCCGGTGTGCTCGGACAGCACGGAGCACCAGCCGGACCAGCCGGACCAGCTGGACCACAGTGTCGTCGCGCCGGCGGCTGCGTGCGCTGGCCGCCCGCGTGGATGTCAGCGGGGGACTGCGCTCCCGGCGTACCCGGTGATATGTGTTGCTTTTGAGGTTGCATTTCTGTGCTTTCATCACCGGATGACTGGTAGCACGGCCGACGGGCTTGCCCGGCAACTGTGGCGGATCGTGGAACCGTTGCACGCGATCCTCTACTACGCCCCCGAGGTCAGTGAGGAGGCGGCGAAGCTCGGGTACGACGTCGAGACCCGCTGGCCCAGCTACTTCGCGTGGCGGGCGGCACCGCTCGGCGCGGCCGGGCCGGTGGCGGTGTCGTCGGCGTTCTACAGCTTCAGTCCCGCGCTCGTGTCCCGTTTCATCCCCGCGGCGTGGCAGGTCAGCGACCCGGCCACCGTGCTGGAGCGCCGTCTCGTCGCGGTCGACCGGGCGCTGCGCGGGCTGCTCGGCGACACCGCGGTGGGCAGTCCGGAGGTGGCCGAGGCGGCGCGGCTCGCGCGGCGGGCCGCGCAGTCCGCGACCACGGCGGGCCGTCCGCTGGCGGCCGCGAACGCCGATCTGCCCTGGGCCGCGGAGCCGCACCTCGTCCTGTGGCAGGCCGCCACGATTCTGCGGGAGCATCGCGGTGACGGGCACGTGGCGGCGGCGCTGGTGTCCGGGTTCGACCCGTGTGAGCTGCTGGTGTCGTTCGCCGCGGTGGGGGCGGCTCCGGAGTCGGTGTTCGCGAGCCGGGGCTGGACGCCGGACGAGTGGGATGCGGCCCGGGGCCGGCTGGAGTCCCGTGGCTGGGTCCGGTCCGACGGCACGGCCACCGAGCGGGGTGTGCAGGCGCGGGGTGAGCTGGAGCAACGTACCAGTGAGCTGGCCGCCGGACCGTGGCAGGCGCTCGGCACCGAGGTGGGCCGGTTCGTGCAGCTCGCGGGACCGCTGGCCGGGCGGATCGCGGCGTCGGGGGTGCTGCCGCGGCAGAGCACGCTGGGGTTGAGCGCGGCGCGCCAGTGACGGCCGGCAGGGGATGACGGGGAACGAGGTGGGGCGGCCTCGCTCCCCGTCGATGGAGTACACAGCACTGGCGTGGACGGAGCCGTTGCCACGCGGGTGGGCTTTGCCTCCGTTTCCTGGGGATGATGTGTTGGGGGACGGGCGGAAGCTGGGAGCGCTCCCATTAACGTCAATGTAACAAAGTTCGATGTCTTACGCGAGATGTCACGTGGTGGCGCTGCAGCTGACCGTCGGCGCGGACGGCGTCCCGGATCCGAGGAAACCGAAGCTGGTGCTCGCCCCCGCCGCCACGCTGCCGTTGTAGCTGACGTTCGTGGCGTTGACGGCGTTTCCGCTGGTCGTGAGCGTGGCGTTCCAGGCCTGCTGGATCGGGGGAGTGCCGCCGAAGGCCAGCGTCACGGTCCAGCTCTTGATCGCCGCGCTGCCGGCGGTCACCTTCACCTCGCCCTGGAATCCGCCCGACCACTGCGAGGTCACGCCGTAGCTCGCGGAGCACGCCCCGGTGACCGGCGGCGTGGACACCGACGGTGAGACCGACGGCGACACGGACGGTGAGACCGAGGCCGAAGCGGAGGGTGACGCCGACGCGGAAGCGGACGGCGACGCCGACGGCTGGCTGCCGCCGAAATTGACGTCACTGCAGAAGTAGTACGACTGATCCAGGTGGCTGGCCTGCCAGATCGTGTAGACCATGGCGCGCCCGGACCGTCCCGACACGCTCACCGGGATGTCGATCTGAACCCCGTTCGACTGCTGGTGGGTCCAGTTCGCCGCCGGCGTGTTCGGCACCGTGGTGATCAGCTGAAGATCCGACCACTTCAGCGGAGTGGTCACCGGGTTGTAGCCCGGCTTCGTCACATAGACACGGATGTAGTCAGCGCCATGCCGGGCGCCGTCGAAGAGCTGCACCGTGAAGGAGTTGCCGATCGACGTGGCCTTCCAGTCACCGACCGTGTCCATCGCGTTGTACCGGCCATTCTCCGTGTGACCGGCGCTGCACAGCTGGCCGTCCGGGATGGCGGTCTCGTGCTGACCGGCCACATTCTCCCGGAACAGTCCGTTCCAGTTCCACATCGCGTTCGGATTGGCCTGCCAGGCCTGCCAGCACATCGGATCCTCGGTCGCCATGGCCGGGTCCTGGAACTTCGAACCCCACCGCTCGTAGCAGCCGTAGTTGCGCGAGGCGGGACCGATCACGTTGCCGTGCGCCGCGGCCGGGTTGCCGGGGGCGATCAGCACGGCGAGAGCCGCGAGAAGGGCAGCGGCAAAAGCAGAGATCAAGAGCTTGTTTCGTGCGGGTGAGGACATGTGCGCTCAGCACTCCGGAAGATCGGGCCGTCACACGGTGACGGCCGACTGCGATGGATTCGCCGGGAGCTGCCCGTGCTCCCGTGACCGCGTGGCTCCGGCGGCTGCGCTGTGCTGCCCAGACTGGCTGAGTGATCGACCAAAGTCAATAAGTGCTCACGCGTACCCGATCGTCCAGTTCTCCCCGTCGCCGGTGCCGCTGCAATGGTCGTCCCCGGCCGCCTCGACACAGACCCGGAACAGGACCTTCCGGTTCTCCCCGAAGTCATGATCGAAGGTGACCGTCACGCCGACCGTGTCGCGTCCCCGGTGCGTGCCGGACTGGAATGTGCCGTCGGCCCGGATGTACTTGTACTGCACGTAGGCGCGCCCGCCGTCCGCTGACTGCTTCGTGACATGGAAGGTGTCACCGGCCGACGCGAAGTGAGCTTCGGCGAGAACGTGACTGTTCTCGTCGTACACCCGGGCCAGCGCATCCAGACTCGACGCGGCAGGCGCGGCACCCAGGGTGAGAGTCGCCGTGATGGCGGCGATGGGAGCCAGCATGATGCCTCCAGGGATCGCCGATGCGGCACGGCGGATCCGCCGCGTCGCCCGAACCGGAGGTTCTCTGATGATTACCCCGGGAGGGCGGGTCTATGCGGATGCCGCGTTTATTCGGATGCTGTGGGATGGTGTCCCGCTTACGGTGCAGGGATGTCCATTGCCGCCGCGCGCGCCGCTGACCTCCTGATGCAGTTGTCCCGCCCGGCACGGTTGCGGGCCTTCGCCGAACTGGTTCGCGCCGGCTCCGACGGTGCGACGATCGCCGAGCTGTCGATCTATCTGGACCAGCCGAAGCCCGAGGTCGCCGAGTTGCTCGGTCGACTGGTCGGGGCGGGGCTGGCCGGCGGCACGGGGAACGGCGTTTTCCGGGTACGGGCTGACGTGTTGCGCGAAGCGGCGCAGTTGCTGGACCGGGAGCAGCCGATCAACGCGCTGTTGATTGATTTTCCGCAACTCAAGTCGTATTTCTCGCACGGCAGGTTGACTGGACTGCCGCCCACGTTGAGTGACCGGTATCAACAGATCGCCGAATTGTTCGCCCGTTTTCTGGCTGTCGAGGGCGTGCTCACCGAGGACGAGGTCAACGCCAGGATCGCTCCGGTCGCTGACGACGTGGCCGCAGTGCGTCGCATGCTCGTCGAGACGGGCTGGCTGGAGCGCGATCGTGCGGGTAGGTCGTATGGATCGGCGCGCCTGCCGACCAGTTGATCCGTATGACGCCCGTCGTGTCGGCAGTGCTGCCCAGTTCGCCACGCATTGTCAGTGAGCGTTAACACGGTGGCAAACTCCCAGGTCGCGAACGTGCTTTTCCGCTGTTAGCGTCGTGATCAATTTCTGTGGGGGGCAGACGACTACATGACGCAGACGTACGTATCAGATCCGGCCGACGCGCAGCGCTGGCAGGAGAACTGGGTTCCGGTCGACCGGCGCCTGCTCGGGCTGGACAAGCGGACACTGCTGCCGGCCGCAGTGGTCCTGCTGCTGTTCGCGGTCGCGGTGTGGATCCTGCCGGCGATCAACAATCGGGTGACGGTCGAGGATCCCGTCGTCGCCGGTGACGTGATCCAGGTGGGCTCCGCGGTGGAGTTCGTGCCGGCCGTGGGCGCCAACCTTCTTCTCGGCCTGCGGAAGGGACAACCGGGTCCGGGCGGCGAGTACCCGTCGACGGCGGCGGTGTCCTATCAGGGCACCGTTTTCGAGATCATCACTGACACCTACGACGGCACGCCGGCGCAGCTGCTGGAGCAGATCAAGAAGAATGACGCGGGACTACGCGTACCGGATGGTGGTGGTCTGCATGTCACCAGCGAGCCGGTGACGATCACCAACGCCGCCGGCGAGCACGGCGTGGCCGCCCACTACGACGGCACGCAGTCCGTCGGACTGGTTGCCGCGTTCGTCTTCGGCGGCACCGGCGTGGAGATCGAGATCGTCGGACCGCAGCAGGTGCAGGACAACGTGACGCAGCAGATCGCTGCCATGCTGCGGTCGGTGCGGTCGATCGCCCCGGGAAGTGGATCATGACGACGACGTCCGAACCGGTGCCCGTGGCCGTACCCGAACCGGCGATCGCCGCCCGGCAGGCCGCGATCGAGCGGACCGGCTGGGGTAACCCGGTGTACCTGTGGCAGCCCCGCAACGCCGCCTTCTGGCTCTACCTGTACCTCGTCGGCTACGGCGTCTGGCGCCTGTTCGGCCAGGTCAACTACAGCGTTCGCCTGTACGCGCCGGCGCTGGCCGCGAGCACCATCATCTTCGCCCTCTACGGCGTGCTGTTCTGGTGGTTCACGACCCGCATCGACCGCTACTCGCGGCAGCCGCTGAAGCTGATCGTCGCGGCGTTCGTGTGGGGTGGCTTGGCCGCGCCGTGGGCGATCGCGCTGTCCGGCAACTCCGCGTTCGTCGACCTGCTGCAGAAGTGGTTCGGCCAGGACTTCGGGTTCGGTCCCGCGTTGAGCGCGCCGATCTTCGAGGAGCTCGGCAAGGGCGCCGCGGTGCTGTTGCTGCTGTTCATCGCGCCCCGGGTGGTCCGCACCGCCTACGACGGGTTCATCCTGGGGGCGTTCGCCGGTCTGGGCTTCGAGGTCTTCGAGGACATCTTCTACGCCCTCAACGCCGCCCCGGCCGAGTTCGGTTCGAATCAGATCGGGGCCAGCCTGCACACCGTCGGGCTCCGGCTGCTGAGCGGCTTCTCCTCACACATCCTCTACTCGGCGGTCGTCGGGGCCGGTGTCGTCTACCTGGTCGGCACCGTGGCGCAGCGCCGCCGTGCCGGGCTCGGCATCGGGCTGATCCTGACCTCGATGCTGCTGCACGGGCTGTGGGACAGCGCCGGCGGTTACAGCAACGGCGTGATCGCCTCCGCCGTCATCATCCTCAGTCTGCCGGGGTCCTTCGCCGTCGTCATCGCGGTCTTCCACCTGACCGTGCGTCCGGAACGCGCGGCGATGCGGGACGTGATGCTGCCGGAGGCGGAAGCCGGGGTGATCACCAGTGAGGAGCTCGACGCCCTGGCCGGTGGATGGAAGCAGCGCCGGGCCTACCGCAAGGCGGCGCACGGCAAGGCCGACCGGCGAGCCCGTCATCACCGGCTCGAAGCCGCTCACGACCTGGCCGATCAGCTCGCCGTTTCGGCCGGCGCCGACAGCGCCGGAGTCCGGCACGCTCGTTCCGAGGTGGCCCGGCTGCGCGCTGCTTGACCGGCGTCATCAATGACGATCGCGGACGTTACCCGGGCAGCCGGGAAACGTCCGCGATCGTCTTTCATGTTGATGCGCCCGACAGGCAGAGGTCGAGTTGACTTGAGTGGTCAATGTTCGTCTCAAGTCAACGTGCCCGTCTCAAGTCAACACATGTGGTTCAGTCAACCTGGGTGATGTTGAGCCGCGGCGCGTCTCGGGGGACCACCATCACCATCACGACGGCCAGGATCGCCGCCACCACGCCGAGCAAGCCGAGCGCCGGGCGCAACCCGCCCACCGCCGCACCCACTCCGGTGATCAGGATCGGGGAGAAGAACTCACCGATGAACAGGGTGCCGGTCCACAATCCCGTACCCCGGCCTCGTTCTTCGAACGACAATCCGTTGGTCGCCCAGGTCAGCAGCGTGGGCAGCAACAACCCGGTGCCCGCGCCGGTCAGCACCGCGCCGATCGTGATCACCGGGACCGACGGCGTCGCCGCGATCACCAGGAATCCCGCCGCTGACAGTCCGAAAGCGATCGGCAGCAACGTCCGCGGAGTCTGCCCCGACAGCTTCGCGAACGAGCCGGCCGCCACGGCGGTGGCCAGCGACATCAGGGCACTCAGCGCGCCGATCGTGGCGGTCGCGGTCACGCCGACCTCGTCCAGCACGAACGACAGTTCGACGATCAGCGCGTAGAACACGACACCGCCGGCGAGCGTGACCAGGCACGGAACGCGCAGCTGACGCCATGGGATCGGCGGCAGCGCGGCGGACACGGCGGGGCGGGCCGGCTGCCAGATCAGCATCGCCATCGGGACGGCGAGCGCGACGGCCACCGTGTAGAGCCAGAACGGCGTCCGCCAGCCGGACGAGCCGAGGGCGCCGCCGAGACCGAGGAACACGGTCGCGGAGACCGACGCGAGCAGGGTCTGCATGCCCAGATAGCGGCTGCGGCGCGGGCCGGACCAGTAGTCGGCGATCAGCGTGGTGCAGCACGTCATGATCGCGGCCTCGCAGAGTCCGACCAGGACGCGGCTGCCGATGATCGCAGGGAGTGAGTCCAGGTAGAGCGGGGCGGTGCCGAAGATCGAATAGCCGACCATGGCGGCGACCAGCACCCGTTTGCGGTCGATGCGGTCGGCGATGAAGCCGGCGAACGGGGCGGTCAGGCCGATGATCAGGGCCGGCACGGTGAGGACGATCGGCACCAGCGCATCGGCGCCGGGGACGCCGGCGAAGTGGTCGGTCATCTGCGGCAGGACCGGCGCGATCAGCACGGCGCCGAGGACGGACAGGCAGCTGCCCGCGAGCAGGAGCACCAGCTGGGTGAGGCCGGCCTGACGTATGGGTGTGGAGGCGGTGAGAGACAAGGGAGAGCCTTCCGGTGGTCCAGGTCACACTCGGTGGCCCCGACTATGGGCGGCGCTCCCTCTCCGGCGGAAGAGCGATTCGCTGATGCCGGGCATCACTCAGAATGATGGCCACAGCAGATCGGCGGCTTCGATCATCAGCTGGCGGAACCACGCGTGCACCGGGTCGTTGGTGTTCATCGGGTTCCACCAGAACGACTCGTTGAGGGTGACCACGTCGAACGGGCACTCCAGGATGCGTACCCCGGCGATCGGCGCCATCAGCGTGGCCAATCGTTCCTGGATGACCGCGACGCGCCCGGTGCCGGCGACCAGGAACGGCATCTGCATGAACCCGTCGACGACCACGTCGACACGCGCTTCGATCCCGAGCATGCGCAACTGCCGGACCGCCGGGGCGAACGCGGTGGGGCGGTCGAAGAGGACGACCCACGGCATGTGCTTCAGCTGGACCAGGCTGAGCGATTCTTCGACCTGCGGGTTGTCTGCGGAGACGATGCAGACCCAGCGGTCCTCGTAGAGGTCCAGATGGGGCAGTCCGGTCACGAAACCGTACGGGATGATCAGGCCGTCGGCGGTGCGCAGCGTGTCGGCGGCATGGTCGACCGCGGTCGGGGTGGTCTGTTGCAGCCTCAAGCGTGCGCCCGGCGCCCGTTCGGCGAGCATGCGGGCGAGGATCGGCCCGAGGATGGCGGCGGCGTAGTCGGACGTGACGAGGGTGAACTCTCGATCCAATTCGGACGGGTCGACCTCGGTGGTGGAGTCGAAGACCCGGCGCACCCCGGCGAGCGCCGGACCGGTGAGCGCCGCGACCCTGCTGGCGAGCGGGGTCAGGTCGTACCGGTTACCGACCCGGACCAGCAGCGGGTCCCCGAAATGCCTGCGTAGCCGGCTGAGGGCGCCGCTCACCGCGGGCTGGCTGAGGCCGAGGAGCTCGGCGCTGCGGGTCACGTTGCGCTCGCGGAGGAGCGCGTCGAGGGTCACCAGCAGATTCAGGTCCAGGTTCGCGAGCATGCGGTCGACGGCCATCCGGCCACTATAAGCGTGACCAATGGCAGCCATCACCAAGTCGAGCTTCCCTGATACCCCTCGACGGCGGGACAGTGGTCGCCATCACAGCGGGAAACAGAGGGGAAACAGCCGTGCCTGCAGTTCGTAACGTACTGGTCGTCGGTGGCGGCGCGGCCGGTGCCGCGGCGGCGATCCTGCTCGCCGAGGGTGGCGTGGCGGTCGACCTGGTCGACGTGAAACCCGACGTCGCAGCCATCGGCTCCGGGATCACCCTGCAGGGCAACGCCCTGCGGGTGCTGCGCGAGCTGGGCGTCTGGGACAAGGTCAAAGCCGAGGGGTACGCGTTCGACACACTCGGCATCCGTGCCCCCGACCCGGCCGGCACCCTCGTCGCCGAGCTCACCGACATCCGCACCGGCGGCCCCGACCTGCCGGCCACGCTGGGCATGTACCGCCCGGCCCTGGCCCGCATCCTGATCGACCGCGCCACCGAGGCCGGGGTGAAGATCCACTTCAACCGGTGCCCGGAGAGTCTGGAGCAGGACGGCGACACGGTGCGCGTCACGTTCGCGGAGTCCGGTGAGGAGCAGCGTTACGACCTGGTGATCGGCGCCGACGGGATCCGCTCGTGGACCCGCCGCCGGCTCGGCATCGACTGCGAGCCGCAGCCGGTCGGCATGGGCATCTGGCGCACGTTCACAAAACGGCCGGCCAGTGTGACCCGGACCGACCTGATCTACGGCGGGCCCTGCTACATCGCCGGTTACTGCCCGACCGGCGAGGACACCCTCTACGCGTACCTGGTGGAGGCCGTGCAGGACCGGTTCCGCCTCGGCCCGGAGGAGTCGCTGGCCACGATGCGGGAGCTCTCGCTCGCCTACCACGGTCCGTGGGACGAGATCCGGGAGCAGCTGACCGATCCGGCTCGGGTCAACTACACCGCGTTCGAGAGCCATGTGCTGGACGGCCCCTGGCACCGGGGCCGGGTGGTGCTGATCGGCGACGCCGCCCACTCCTGCCCGCCCACCCTCGCGCAGGGCGCCGCGCAGGCCCTCGAGGACGCATCCGTGCTCTCCCAGCTGCTGCTGACCGCCGGCAGCGTCACCGACTCGCTCTGGTCCGACTTCACCGGCCGCCGCCTGCACCGGGCGAAGACCGTGGTCGAGGCCTCCCTGCAACTGGCCGCCTGGCAGCTCGCCCACGAGCGCGGCGACGTCCCGGGCCTGATGGCCCGCGTGTCCCAGCTCGTGGCCGACCCGGCCTGAAAGGAAACCGCAATGACGAACGACGAACGGCTCATCACGCACCTGCGGCACGTCGACCTGGCGGTGCCGGACTACGACAGGCAGCTCGAGTTCTACACCGACATGTGGGGCCTCGACGCCGAGACCAGCGACGAGGGCATCGCGTTCCTGGCCGCCGCCGGCTCACCCGAGCAGTACTCGGTGCGGCTGCGCAAGGCCGCCGAGAAGCGGCTCGACCTGATCGCTTTCGGCGCCGCGAACGAGACCGACGTGAACGCGCTGGCCGAGCGTCTGGGCCGGGCCGGCGTCACACTGGTCAGCGAGCCCGGCAAGCTCCAGACGCCCGGCGGCGGTTACGGCTTCCGGTTCTTCGACATCGACGGGCGGACCGTCGAGGTCTCCTGCGACGTCGCGGTCCGGCAGCACCGCCGGCTGGAGGAGGGCGAGTCCGTCCCGGTCAAGCTCTCCCACGTGGTGATCAACTCGCCGAACCCGGAGGCGACCGTCGCCTTCTACGACAAGCACCTGAACTTCGCGCTCTCGGACACCCTCATGCACCCGCGGATGGGCGAGATGATGTGGTTCCTGCGGACCAACCGCTGGCACCACAGCCTCGCCATCGCCCGCGGCCCGCACGTCTCCCTGCATCACGCGTCGTTCGAGATGCGCGGCATCGACGAGTACATGCGCGGCACCGGCCGGCTGCTGCGCGGCGGGGTGGAGAAGGTGTGGGGCCCGGGCCGGCACATGGCCGGAAACAACACCTTCAGCTACTTCCTCGACCCGCACGGCAACACGATCGAATACACGACCGAGCTGGAAGAACTCGACGAGGACAGCTGGCACCCGCACCTCTACGACTTCTCCGACCCGACCGTCAGCGATCAGTGGGGCACGGCGAACCCGATGAACGAGTTCGTCGCCAAGCAGTCCTTCAACGACGTCGACCGCGGCGTCTTCGTCGCCCCGCCGGTCTGAGCCGGGCGGCCGACGACCATGCGGATCGCACGCTTCCGTCATGCCGGAGAAATCAAGACCGGACAGATTCACCACCATGGGGTACGGGTCTTCGCGGGCTCCCCGGAGATCGGCTCGATCATCGCGGGCGGGATCGCCGAGGCGCACCGGCGGGAGGTCGCTCAGACCGTACCCCTGGAGGAAGTGCAGTTGCTGGCGCCGCTGCAGCCGAGCTCGATCCGCGATTTCGTCGCGTTCGAGGAGCACGTCGAGGGCGTGCGGCGCAGCGTGGACGGGTCCGCCGGAGTGCCCGACGCGTGGTACGACGCGCCGACGTTCTACTTCACCAACCCGCACGCGATCTACGGCCCGGGCGACGACGTCCCGTTCCCCGCGGCCTCGGTGGCCCGCGACTTCGAGCTCGAGGTCGCGGCGATCGCCGGACCGGACCGGTCGATCTTCGGCTACACGATCTTCAACGACTGGTCGGCACGGGACCTGCAGAGCCGGGAGATGCAGGTGCGTCTCGGCCCGGCCAAGGGCAAGGACTTCGCGAGCAGCCTCGGGCCGTGGATCGTGACGGCCGACGAGCTGGAGCCCTACCGGGACGCCGACGGCTTCCTCGATCTGTGGTGCACCGCCGCGGTCAACGGCGTCGAGGTGGGCCGTGACCTGCTCAGCAACATGGGCTGGACGTTCGAGGCGATGATCGCCTACGCGGGGCGGGACAGCCGGGTCGAGCCCGGCGACGTGCTCGGTTCCGGCACGGTCGGCAACGGCGGCTGTCTCGCCGAGCTGTGGGGCCGCAACGGCACGCAGGATCCGCCGCCGCTGACCGACGGTGACGTCGTGACGCTGACCGTCGAGGGGATCGGCAGCCTGACGAACCGCATCACTTCCGGAGCAGAGAACACAGGAATTCCGCGCGTCCGCCGCCGTGACCCGGCGCAAGCGCGAGCAGAGAGGCAGAGCTGAATGTTCGAGTACTTTCCCGGCAACTACGTCTGGAACCTGGGCGTCGTCGCCACCCTGAACAGCGGCGGCCTGATCGACGAGGTGGACCGCGCCTGCCGCCCGATCCGCGACCTCGCGGCGCAGGGCTCGGACGTCGGCACCAAGGAATTCATGGCCTCCTGGGCCGCCGTCGCCGAGGACCTCGCCACCCAGGCGGCGGCCGACGAGAAGGCCGGCCACCTGCGCACCGCCGGGCAGAAATATCAGCGGGCCACCAACTACCTGGCCCAGGCCGAGCGGATGCAGAGCGCCAAGTCGCCCGGGCGCAAGGCGTTCTACCAGCGGCTGCTCGACCTGCAGCAGAAGGCGTTCGACCTGATCGACCCGGACACCACCCGGGTGGCGATCCCGTTCGAGGGCACCCTGCTGCCGGCGTACTTCACGAAGGCCGGTCCGGCCGCGGCGCCGACGATCATCCTGTGGAACGGGCTGGACTCGACCAAGGAGCACATGTACTCGTCCGGGTTCGCCCACGAGATGGCCGCCCGTGGCATCAACACCCTGATGGTCGACTGCCCCGGCAGCGGTGAGGCACTGCGGTTCCTCGGCCTGACCAGCCGGGTGGAGACCGAGGACTGGGCCACGGCGTGCGTCGACTACCTGCTGACCAGGGACGACGTGCAACCGGAGAAGATCGGTCTGATCGGGTGGTCGCTCGGTGGTTACTACGCGCCGCGGGCGGCAGCGTTCGAGAAGCGGCTCGCCCTCTGCGTCGCCTGGGGCGCCAACCACGACTGGGGCGCCGTGCAGAAACGCCGCCTGGAGCGCGAGGGGGAGAACCCGGTCCCGCACTACTGGGACCACGTGCTCTGGGTCTGGGGCGAGACCGACCTCGACACGTTCATCAAGAAGGCCGAGGCGGTGAACCTGGACGGCGTCGTCGAGCAGATCACCGTGCCGTTCCTGATCGCCCACGGGGAGAACGACCGGCAGATCCCCCTGCAGTACGCGCATCGCTCTTACGAGCAGGCGGTCAACAGCCCTCAGCGCGAGCTGCGGATCTTCACGAAGGAGGAGGGTGGCGCCGAGCACATCGGGCTGGACCACTTCGCCCACGTGCAGACGTTCATCGCCGACTGGGTCGACGACGTCTTCCGCGGTGTGTCCCGGAGCCCGCATGTGTCAGGGAGCCCGCATGTGTCAGGGAGCCCGCGGTGATCGATCCCAAGGACCCGGAGGGCGCGATCGCGGCGGCCGCGAAACGCTGCTCCAACTGGGGGCGGTGGGGCGCCGACGACGTACAAGGAACCATGAACTTCCTGACGCCGGAGAAGCGCACGCAGGGCGCGCGGCTGGTGCGACGAGGGGTGTCGTTCTCGCTGTCGCAGAGCTTCGACGCGAACGGGCCGCAGAAAGGCTGGCGGCGGCGCACCAACCCGGTGCACACGATGCTGGACACCGGCACCGACGCGGTCACCGGCGTGCAGGGCTTCCCGCACGGGCTCGGCGGCGCCGACGACGTGATCGCGATGCCGCTGCAGTGCTCCACCCAGTGGGACGGGCTCGGGCACATCTTCGACCACGGCATGACCTGGAACGGCCGGCGCGCCGACAAGGTGGTGACCAGCCTCGGTGACGCCGTCACCGGGATCGAGACCGTCGCCGGCGTGATCGCCGGCCGGGGCGTCCTGCTCGACGTCGGCCGCGTCCTCGGCGAGGACGGCGAGCTTCCGGACGGTTTCGCGATCACGGAGGAGCATCTGCGGGCGACGATCGCCGCGCACGGTCTGGAGGTGGGAACCGGAGACATCGTTCTGGTGCGGACCGGGCAGCTCGCCCGGGTGCGCCGGAACGGCTGGGGCGACTACGCGGGTGGTCCCGCGCCGGGCCTGTCGTTCACCACGGCGGACTGGCTGCATCGCACCGAGATCGCCGCGATCGCCACCGACACCTGGGGTTTCGAGGTGCGGCCGAACGAGTTCGAGGAGGCTTTCCAACCGCTGCACCAGGTGGCGATCCCGCACATCGGGCTCTTCCTGGGCGAGATGTGGGATCTGGACGCGCTCGCGGCGGACTGCGCGCAGGACGGCGTCTACGAGTTCTGGCTGACCGCCGCCCCGCTGCCGATCACCGGCGCCGTGGGCTCCCCGGTCAACCCGATCGCGGTGAAATAGCCGGCGGCCGACTCGCCGCCGGCGCCGCTCGGTGGCGGCGCGTACCGCTTTACCGGCGGTGCCGCGTCGCTTCGCGGCTCGGCGGCGGCGCTCGGTGGCGGCGCGTGCCGCTTTGCCGGCAGTGCCGCGTCGCTTCGCCGCTCGGCGGCGGCTCTCCGGCACTGCCACGTAGGTGGCCGGGGAGGGGCGGGCAGCGCCCCTCCCCGGCCCGCGGAGATCAGGCGGTGGCGGCCGCCGGCTCCGCTGCCGGGCGACGTTTCGCCACCCAGCGTTCGAAGATCAGTGTGGTGAGGGGAGGGATGGAGGCGGCCAGGCCGAACAGGGTCCGCCAGAGCGACCACCGCTCGGAACGCGCCACCCACAGGGTCGCGGCCAGGTAGGCCACGAAGAGCGCGCCGTGCAGCCTGCCGAAGAACCAGACGCCGGCCTCGGTCGTGTGCGTGACGTGCTTCAGGTACATGCCCACCAGCAGGCCTGTCCACGAGAACGCCTCGGCGACCGCGGTGATCCTGAAGACCCGGAACGCTTGCACGTGTTTCCCCCTCGATTTCGGCGGTGCTGACCGTACGCGATCAAAGATGAGTGTTTGCTGGCAGTGGGGGTAATTCCCTTCGGAGCGATTTGTCAGCATTAAAGGGGGTTCCGTGCCGGACATCGTGGAAGTCATCAAGGAGCAGCATCGCCAGGTCGACGAGCTGCTGGAGGAGGCGACGCACGACGGCGTCGACAAGGCCTCGCTCCTGCACGAGGTGCACCGGATGCTGCTGCCGCACTCCGAGGCCGAGGAGGACTTCGTCTACCCGGCGATCCGCGACAAGGCGGCCGAAGCGGGCGAGGAGGTCGTCGACGGCGCGGTCGAGCATCACCAGATCGAGGAGATGCTGCAGAACCTGCTGCGCGGCAACCCGGACGCCCCCGGCTACGACGGCACGCTGGCCGCGATCATCGGCGAGCTGCGGCACCACGTCCAGGAGGAAGAGGAGGAACTGCTCCCCATCCTTCAGGACAGCCTCACCACCGAGGAGCGCGAGCAGATGGGCCGGCGGTTCCTGGAGGCGACCACCGCGAAACTGCCCGAGGAGGAGCACCACACGAAGAGCGAGCTCTACGACCTGGCCCGCGAACAGGAGATCCCCGGCCGTTCCACGATGACCAAGGAGGAGCTGGCGGAAGCCCTCGGCGACGGCTGACGCGGGTGCGGACGCCGGCACTGAGACCGGGATCGACGCCGCCGACGGGAAGCGGCATCGCGGGATGTCGACTGTCGCGCGCATGGTTGCGGCGATCATCCGATAATCGGGGGATGGCCGAGATCTCTGCGGAGCGGATGCGCCCGTGCCGCCGGTGTGGGCACCCGACCCGGGTGGACCGCATGATCCAGGGGTACGGGCGTAACTGCGCCACCCTGCTCGGACTGGTCGGCGGCACGGTCGACACCGGGCACTCCGGCCCCGACCTGCTCGATCTCCTGGGTCGCTCGCCGACGCCGGCCGAGCCGTTCGAACCCGAACCCGAACCCGAGGACGAGTGCGACGGCGGGGACCGCCCGGCCGACGCACCGGTCGCCAGCGGACGTTCCACGCGCTAGCGGACGGCGCCTCCACTCGCTAGCGGACGGCGACCCCGGCCAGGGTGAGGAACTGCGCCGGGTCGTCGACCTCCTCACCCGGATCCGGACGCCACGACGGGCCGAAGACGACGCCCGGATCGACGAGTGTCCAGCCCTCGAAGAGGCGTTCCATCTGTTCCCGGTCGCGGGGGACCAGTGACGCCCCGGTGCGGTTGTAGAGGTCGGCGACGCGGTCCAGCTCGGTCGGCTGGGCGCTCGCGGAGACGTGCGAGATCGCCAGCACGCTGCCCGGCACGGCGGCCTCCCGGTAGATCCGCAGCGCCTCGGTGAGCACCGGGCTGTCCGGGACGAAGTGCAGCACCGCGACCATCAGGATGCCCAGCGGGCGGCTCAGGTCCAGCAGTCCCCGTACGGCGGGATCGTCCAGCACCGGCGCCGGCTCGCGGACGTCACCGTGGACCACGACGAGCCGGGGATCGTCGCCGAGCAGGTGACGGGCGTAGATCACCGCGGTCGGGTCGATGTCGACGTAGACGACCCGTGCCTCCGGCGCCACCTGGTGCACGTTCTGCTCGGTGGGGATGCCGGAACCGATGTCGAGGAACTGGTCGACCCCGCGGGCGGTGGCGAACCGGACGGCGCGGCGCAGGAACGCCCGGTTGTGCCGGGCGATCATCGGGGTCTGCGGCAGCAGTTCGGCGGTGCGGGCGGCGACCGCGCGGTCGGAGGCGAAGTTGTGGGTGCCGCCGAGGAACACGTCGTAGATCCGTGCGCTGCTGGGCCGGTTCGGGTCGATGGGCGGCTCTGCCGTAGTGCTCACCACGCCACGATGCCCAGATCGCCCATCCTCATAACCGGAATATCCGTAAAAAGGTATTTTTAGGAGGGGAGGGAACGGTGGAGTTCCGCGAGATCCCGGGGCTCCTGCTCGACACCGCCCCGGACGCGATCGTCGTCAGCCGCTCGGACGGCACGATCACGCTGGCCAACCGCCGGGCGCACGACATGTTCGGCTATCCCGCCGGTGAGCTCGTCGGCCGTGCCGTCGACGACCTGGTTCCCGAGGACGCCCGGTCCCGGCATCCGGCACGGCGATCGGCGTACCTGGCCGGTGATCATCCTCCGCTGCGCCGGCTGCCGCTGCGCGGCCTGCGCCGCGACGGCAGCGTCTTCCCCGTCGAGATCTCCCTCTCCGCGGTCACCCCGGCCGGAGACGAGACGTACGTGACGTCGGTGCTCCGCGACGACACGGCGCAACGGGAGGCGGCCCGGACCAGGGCGCTTCTCGCCTCGGTCGTGCAGTCGTCACACGACGCGATCGTCACGACCGACCTGGACGGCGTGGTGCTCTCCTGGAATCCCGGCGCCGAGATGCTCTACGGGCACCCTGCCGCTGACATGATCGGCCGGACCGTCGACGTGATCATCCCGGACGAGCGGCGCAGCGACGAGGAGCAGATCCGGATGCTGGTCCGGCTCGGCGGGCGGGTCGACAGGTACCGCAGCACCCGGCTCACCGCGAAGAACGAGCAGATCTCGGTCTCCACGCTGATCTCGCCGCTGCTCGACGAGCGCGGCAACATGATCGGCACGACGACGATCACCCGGGACATCAGCGACCGGGAGCGGGCCGAGGCCCGGGTGCAGGCGATCCTCGACGCGGCGCCGGACGCGATGCTCGGCGTCGCCGAGTCCGGCGAGGTGGTGCTGGTCAACGCGGAGGCGGAGCGGCTCTTCGACCATCCCCGCTACGACCTGCTGCACATGCCGCTGCCGCTGCTGCTGCCGGACGGGTTGCCACCGGTCTCGGCCGTCCTGCGTACCGGCAGCGACAGCACGCCGCTGGACACCGAACGCGCCGGCGACACTCCCGCCGAGTACGGCGACCAGCGCTGGGCCACCCGGCGGGCGCTGCGCCGGGGCGGGGCGGAGCTGCCCGTCGACCTCGCCTGCAGCTCGCTGCACACCGACAGCGGCGTGGTGATCGTCGTGGTGGTCCGGGACATCACCGAGCGGCTCGCCGCCGAACAGGAGAGGCGGCGGCTGCGCGAGGAGGCCGAGCGGCAGCGCCTGGAGGCCCGGATGCAGCAGGCCCAGCGCCTGGAGAGCCTCGGCCAGCTGGCCGGCGGCATCGCCCACGACTTCAACAACCTGCTCGCGGTGATCCTCAACTACGCCTCGTTCATCGTCGAGGACGCCACCGGTACGCCGTCGGCGGCCGACGCCGAGCAGATCGCCCGGGCCGCCCGGCGGGGCAGCGACCTCACCCACCAGCTGCTCGCCTTCGCGCGCCGCGAGGTGATCCGTCCCCGCCCGCTGAACCTGAACGTCGTGGTCACCGAGGTGCACCAGATGCTGGAACGGTCGCTGGGCGAGCACATCGCGCTGACCGTGCGCACCACGGCCGGACTCCCGTCGGTGATGGCCGATCCCGGTCAGCTGGAACAGGTGCTGGTCAACCTGGCCGTCAACGCCCGCGACGCGATGCCCACCGGCGGCCGGCTCACCATCGACACCGCTCCGGTGCAGGTGGACGCCGAGTACGCCGCCCGGCTCGACCTGAGGATCGGCAGCTATGTGCGCCTGCGCGTCTCGGACACCGGCACCGGCATGCCGCGCGAGGTGATCGACAAGGCGTTCGAGCCGTTCTTCACGACCAAGCCCAGCGGGCAGGGCACCGGCCTGGGGCTGGCCACCGTCTACGGCATCATCACGCAGGCCGGCGGCACCGTGCGGATCTACTCCGAGTCCGGGATCGGGACCACGTTCACAATCCTGCTGCCGGCCACCGACATGGAGGCCCGCGAGGCGTCCCCGGAGGAAACGGCCGAGGAGCTGAGCGGGCACGGCGCGGTGGTCCTGGTGGTGGAGGACGAGGCGGCGCTGCGCGAGGTGACCAGCCGGATCCTGCGGCGCGGCGGCTACACGGTGCTGGTCGCGGGCAGCGGCGAGGAGGCGTTGCGGCTGGCCGCGGAGAACACCGTCGACGTGCTGCTCACCGACGTGATCATGCCGGGGATGCTGGGACGGGACCTGGCGAGCGCGGTGCACCGCAGCTCGCCGGGAACGAAGGTCCTCTTCATGTCCGGTTATGCCCAGCCGGTGCTGACCACGCACGGCACCCTGTCGGCGGACGTCCACCTGCTCGAGAAGCCATTCACGAGTGCCGAATTGATGCGAGCGCTGCACGACGAGCTTCAAGCCCGCCCCTGAGGGGTAGAGCGCTCGTCATGGCGTACCGGAAAGTGGCGACCGCGTTGCTCGCGGTGATCATCGGCCTGGACCCCGTCGGTGCCCGGCCCACGCAGGCGGCTCCCTCGGAGCCCGCCGGTCCGGCGCCCGGCGCGCCGGGCACGGACCAGCAGTATCTGCCGGCCGACAAGGCCGGCCTCCTGACGGCGACCGGGACACGCAGCAAGGTGTGGGTCACCCTGCAGCGCGGCGGCGGCATCGGGGAGATCTTCTACCCCGATCTGGGTACGCCCAGCGCCCGCGCCCTGCAGTTCCAGGTGACCGGCCCGTCCGGCGTCGCCCGGATGCCGCAGCCGTCCACGGAACTGACCAGCGACCGCAGCCTCTCCTACCGGCAGACGTGGGAGGACCCGGCCGGCCGGTGGCGGCTCGTCGCCGACTACACGGTCGACCCCGACGCCGCGGTGCTGCTGGTGAGGGTGCGGCTGAGCGGGCACGGGCACCGGCTCTACACGATCTACGACCCGGCGCTGAACAACAGTCGTGGTGGCGATTCCGGCCGCACCGAGGGCAACGCCTTGATCGCCACGGACGGGCCGGTGACCAGCGCGCTCGTCGCGAAGCCCGGGTTCACCGCGACGTCGAACGGCTTCGCCGGGACCAGTGACGGCTGGACCGACCTGGCCGACGGGCGGATGGACTGGCGGTACGCGTCCGCGTCGGCGGGCAACCTGGTGCAGACCGCTGCCGTGGCGCCGGAGTCCACGCTGGCACTCGGGTTCGGATCGTCGGCGCTTCGGGACGCTTCGGCCGTACTCCATCGGGGTTTTGCCGGTGTTGATCGGTCTTATGCGCGGGGATGGGGGAGTTATCTGCGGACGCTGAGCCGCCCGCCGTCCGTTGCTGATCGGCGGCTCTGGCGGGTGTCCGCGATGATCCTGGCGGCCAGCGAGGACAAGACGCATCGAGGCGCCTACATCGCCGCGCCGGCCGCGCCGTGGGCGTTCGGGCGCGACGATCCGTCCGGGCCCTACCACCTGGTCTGGGCGCGTGACCTCTACCAGATCGCCACCGGACTGCTCGCGGCCGGCGATCGCGCCGGCGCCGAGCGTGCCGTCGACTATCTCTTCGGGGTGCAGCAGAAGCCCGACGGGTCGTTCCCGCAGAACTCACGGCTCGACGGAACCCCGGTGTGGGAGGGGCTGCAGCTCGACGAGGTGGCGCTGCCGATCGTGCTGGCGTATCAGCTGAACCGCGCCTCGGCGTGGCCCGGCGTGAAGAGGGCCGCCGATTTCCTGACCGGTTATGACCAGGCGCCGAACAGTCCGCAGGACCGCTGGGAGAACCAGTCCGGATATTCGCCGGCCACCATCGCCGCGTCGATCGCCGGTCTGGTGTGCGCGGCGTCGATGGCGCGGGCACACGGCGACACGGCGAGCGCCGCGCGCTACGAGGCCACCGCCGACGCGTGGCAGAAGAACGTGAAGGCGTGGACGGTCACCAGCACCGGACCCTACTCGGACAAGCCCTACTTCCTGCGGCTGACCAAGGACGGCCAGCCGGACCGGGGCACCACCTACGACATCGGCGACAGCGGCCCGTCCGGTGTCGATCAGCGCCGGGTGGTCGATCCCGGCTTCCTGGAGCTGGTCCGGCTCGGCGTGCTGCCGGCCGGCGACCCGGTGTTCGCGGACAGCCTCGCCGTGGTGGACGAGCAGCTCGGGGTGCCGGTCCGGGGTGGGCTGTACTGGTACCGGGCCTCCTTCGACGGCTATGGCGAGAAGGCCGACGGCAGCCAGTGGGACTACCCGCTGCCGGCCGACTCGCGGATCACCCGTGGCCGATTGTGGCCGCTGCTGAACGGGGAGCGCGGTGAGTACGCGATAGCGGCCGGCTCGCTGCGGGAGGCGCGGCAGCAGCTGCGGCTGATGGCGCGGGCGGCCGGGCCGTCGCTGGTGCTGCCCGAGCAGGTGTGGGACCGGCAGCCGCCCTATCGGCCGGCCGGCACGCCGACCACCTCGGCCACGCCGCTGACCTGGACACACGCGCAGTATCTGCGGCTGGCGGGGAACGTGGCGGCCGGTCGGATCGTGGAGCAGCCGCGGGTGGTGGCGCAGCGATACCAGCGTTTGTCCTCAGGACAGCGCTGACAGGATGATCCCTAGGCAGCCGCAGCCCAGCAGCGTCACCGCGAGCACCAGCAGGGCCACCGCGGCGACCAGCCCCGGATAACGCTGCGGCGGCACACCCAGGTTGCCGTGCAGGAACGACAGCAGGGGCGCACGGTACTCCAGCTCGACCGTGCGCCCGGAGACCGCGAGCACCGTGGTCTCCGCAGCGCCGATCCGGGACGGCATCAGATAGGGCACGTGGACGTGCACGTGGTGCTGGCCGAGCGCCACCGACGTGACGACCCGGCCCCAGCTCGCCGGCACCGGCTGCCCGTCGATCTCCAGGACCGGGACGAACATGCCGAGCAGGAACGCCAGCGGTGCGTACCGCATCGTCACGGCGATCGCGGAACCGCCGTTACCGTGCGCCGTGTCGTCCGGCGGGAAGCCGGGCAGGACCGGTCGGTAGGGCGGTGCTTGCGTGGCCACGACGCAGGATAAGCCGGAAGGCGAAGGGCTTTCAATGTCCGATGTGGACCCCATGGCGGCGATGGATCTCGATAGAATGCCGTCCATGAACCCGAGCGTCGACGACCAGACCGTCTCTCCGGCCCGGCGATGGAACTACTGGCTCGGGGGCAAGGACCACTTCCAGGTCGACCGGGAGTCCGGCGACCGGATAGCCGCGGCGTACCCGGCGGTGCGCACCGCCGCCCAGCAGGGCCGCGCCTTCCACAACCGGGCCATCCGCTACCTCGCCGGCGAGGCCGGGATCCGGCAGTTCCTGGACATCGGTACCGGCCTGCCCGCGCCGGACAACACCCATGAGGTGGCCCAGTCGATCGACCCGGCGAGCCGGGTGGTCTACGTCGACAACGACCCGATGGTGCTCGCGCACGCCCGCGCCCTGATGACCGGCGGCACCACGACGTTCGTGCACGGCGATCTGAACGACCCGGGCGCGATCCTCGCCGCCGACGAGCTGCGCGACACGCTCGACCTCAGCCGGCCGGTGGCGATCCTGCTGATCGCCGTCCTGCACTTCATCCCGGACGACGACAAGGCCCGGGCCGTGGTCCGCGAGCTGGTCGACGCGGCGGCGCCCGGCAGTTACCTGGTGGCGACGAACTCCACCAAGGATTTCGTGCCGCCGCACGTCGCCGCGGTCTACGACCAGATGCTGGCCGCCGGGCACGTCGACGCCTGGCCGCGCGACAAGGACACGTTCGGGAGCTTCTTCGACGGCCTGGAGCTGGTCGATCCGGGCGCGGTGGCGATCAGCGAGTGGCGGCCCGACTCCGAGGACCGCCCGGCGGCCGCCGAGGTGTCGATGTACGGCGCGATCGGCCTCAAGTCCCGGTGATCCTCAGGCGCCCGTGATGTAGACCTTGCGCAGCGGCTCGTCGACGTGCCAGACGGTCTTCGTACCGGCGGCGAGCCGCACCAGGTCACCCGCTTTGATCGCGAACCTGGCGCCGTCCGCCAGCTCGATCACGCCATGCCCGGCAAGCAGCAGGAAAACTTCCTCCGCCTCGACGTCGCGGACCGATCCGGAACTCATCTCCCAGACGCCGACCTCGACGCCGGTGATCCCGGTGACCGAAACTGATCCCGTGGTCGGCGTCCCGCTGACGATCACCGCAGGGTCGGCGGGCTGATGCGGCACGAGTACCTCGGCCAGGGGAAACACGGCGACACGCTCCATGACGTTGCACCCTAGCCGTACCGTGGCTGTTCAGGTCTTTCAGGGTTTCTTCAGCCTCCATTGCTACTTTTCCGATCAAGCTGGATTTCCGAGCTGCCCGGTTGTCGGGGCTCTGTCGAAGCGGGAGTTGAACGTGGTCTTCAAGAAGTTGCTGGGCGCCCTCGGTGTTGGCGGGCCGAGCGTGGACACCGTGCTGTCCAACCCCAGCACCTACCCCGGCGCGCCCCTGACCGGTCAGGTCAACGTCGTCGGCGGCACTCAGGATGCCGACATCGAGCACATCACGCTCGGCCTGGTCACCCGCATGGAGGTCGAGGGCGGCGGCGGTGACTACTCGGCGGTCGCCGACTTCCACCGGCTCACCGTGAGCGGCCCGATGCGCCTCGCGGCCGGCCAGCAGCTCTCCATCCCGTTCCAGATCGACATGCCGTGGGAGACGCCGATCACCACGGTCTACGGCCAGACCCTGCGCGGCATGGTGATGGGTGTCCGCACCGAGGTCGCCATCGCCCGCGCCGTCGACAAGGGCGACCTGGACGCGGTGCACGTGCACCCGCTGCCCATCCAGCAGAAGATCCTGGACGCATTCTCCCAGCTCGGCTTCCGCTTCAAGTCCGCCGACCTGGAGCACGGCCAGATCTACGGCGTGCACCAGACGCTCCCGTTCTACCAGGAGATCGAGTTCTACCCGCCCCAGCAGTACGCGCACGGCATCAACGAGGTCGAGCTGACGTTCGTCACCAGCCCGCACTCCGTCGAGGTCGTCCTCGAGTTCGACAAGCGCGGCGGCCTCTTCACCCAGGGCCACGACACCTACGGCCGCTACACGGTCCAGCACCAGGACGCCGACACCACCGACTGGCGCGCCGTCGTCGACGGCTGGGTCCGCCAGGCCCTCGACAAGCGCAAGTCGATGCCGGGCTTCGGCGCGGGGGGCGGTTTCGGTCAGCCCGGCCATGGTCAGCCGGGTTATGGCCAGCCTGGTTATGGTCAGCCCGGTTATGGTCAGCCCGCCTACGGTGCGCCGGGTTACCCGCCGCCCGGTTACGGCCAGCCCGGTTATGGGCACGGTCCGGGTCACCACGGCCACTACCGCCAGGGTCCCGGTCACCACGGTCACTACCGTCGCGGCCACCACGGCGGCGGCATGGGCGGCATGGCGATGGGCGTCGCGGGCGGTCTGGCCGCGGGCTACGTCGCCGGCGAGGTCTTCGACGAGATCGGCGACGCCTTCGAGGGCGAAGAGTAAGTAGTCCGGAGCCGGGCGGGGGTCATCTCCCGCCCGGTTTCTTTTTCCGGGGTACGCGCGACACCGTCCCCAACCGCACCGGAACCGTCCCGCTGCCGCGGACACCTGACGCCCCTTCCGCCGGCGCATCCCGCCGCCGGCCCCGGCGTCCCGTCGCCGTCCTTCCCGGATCTTGGCAAACGCGGCGGTTGGGGCAGGAGTTGCCAAGATCGGGCGCGGGTCTGGCGGGAGTCAGAGCTCGGCCGGGGCGGACTGGCGCCTTGCCTCCGTCACGTCGGCCATGAGGGCGTCCCACCGGGGATCATCGCGGAAGCGGGCCATCCGGATGGACTGGGCGGAGCGGGCTGACGTGTACTCCCACCACGCTGCCACCCGGACCGGCCAGAGGCCCACGCGCATGGCGCCCGCCAGGAAACAGCGGTGTGCCAGCAGCGTGGCCGCCAGGATCTCGGCCTCCAGCTCGACATCCGGATCGTCGATCGCCTTGCCGAGCGCTCTCACGTCGCGGTGCATCTCGGCGTACGAGATGAGGTTCGGCATCGCGGGGACCAGCAGCTCGTCCTCGGGGTGCACGAGGTCGTCGGCGTAGGCCGGGATGAACACGACGTCGTCGACCGTGATGATGAGCGGGATCGACTCGTGCTTGCGGCGGAGGTCGACCTGGACGGCCGGGGCGCCGGTGGGCACGTGGACCCATTCGGCGTCGAGGACGTCGCGGAAAGCGAGGCGGACGGTGTCGCCGATCGCCGGCACGTGGACCGTGACCAGGCCGGGGCCGTAGGACACCTCGGTACCCGGCACCTCCTGGATCATCTCGGCGAGCTCGTCAGTGCGCATGGCCCTGGTTATACGCGGTTTAGCGTTTTCCCGCGACGACCCTGTGACACGGGTCGCGGCCACCCCGATTTGGCGTTGCGCCGGAGCCCTTGTAATGTTGTCCGAGCCGCCAGGGAGACGGGCGAGCGAGCGGGACTCGAAAGAGGCCCGGAGCGGCCGTCCTGGAGGAACCCAAGGACTTGATCACGACCCAACGTCGTGTAATGTTCCGTGGGTCGGTTTTCGCATTGTTGAATTCGTCGGCTGTGCAGTTTGCAAACAGGCGGATTTGACGGGGCGGAAAACGAAGCAGTAAAGTTGAGCAAGTGCCCCGGAGCGGAGCGCGAACAGCGCGAAGTAATGGTGTGCGGTTGTTCTTTGAGAACTCAACAGGGTGCTTGATAAGCCAGTGCCAATTATGGCAATACCCCGGCCTGTCTTCGGATGGGTTGGAGATTCCTTTGGCAACATATCATGTTGCTGGGAATCAGATTTTCCACAGATTTTGTTGGAGAGTTTGATCCTGGCTCAGGACGAACGCTGGCGGCGTGCTTAACACATGCAAGTCGAGCGGAAAGGCCCTTCGGGGTACTCGAGCGGCGAACGGGTGAGTAACACGTGAGTAACCTGCCCCGAACTTTGGGATAACCCTCGGAAACGGGGGCTAATACCGAATACGACACGCCTTCGCATGGGGTGCGTGTGGAAAGTTTTTCGGTTCGGGATGGACTCGCGGCCTATCAGCTTGTTGGTGGGGTAATGGCCTACCAAGGCGACGACGGGTAGCCGGCCTGAGAGGGCGACCGGCCACACTGGGACTGAGACACGGCCCAGACTCCTACGGGAGGCAGCAGTGGGGAATATTGCACAATGGGCGGAAGCCTGATGCAGCGACGCCGCGTGAGGGATGACGGCCTTCGGGTTGTAAACCTCTTTCAGCAGGGACGAAGCGCAAGTGACGGTACCTGCAGAAGAAGCGCCGGCCAACTACGTGCCAGCAGCCGCGGTAAGACGTAGGGCGCGAGCGTTGTCCGGATTTATTGGGCGTAAAGAGCTCGTAGGCGGCTTGTCGCGTCGAATGTGAAATCTCGGGGCTCAACTCCGAGCTTGCATTCGATACGGGCAGGCTAGAGTTCGGTAGGGGAGACTGGAATTCCTGGTGTAGCGGTGAAATGCGCAGATATCAGGAGGAACACCGGTGGCGAAGGCGGGTCTCTGGGCCGATACTGACGCTGAGGAGCGAAAGCGTGGGGAGCGAACAGGATTAGATACCCTGGTAGTCCACGCTGTAAACGTTGGGCGCTAGGTGTGGGGACCCTCTCCGGGTTTCTGCGCCGCAGCTAACGCATTAAGCGCCCCGCCTGGGGAGTACGGCCGCAAGGCTAAAACTCAAAGGAATTGACGGGGGCCCGCACAAGCGGCGGAGCATGCGGATTAATTCGATGCAACGCGAAGAACCTTACCTGGGTTTGACATCGCCGGAAAACTCGCAGAGATGTGGGGTCCTTCGGGGCCGGTGACAGGTGGTGCATGGCTGTCGTCAGCTCGTGTCGTGAGATGTTGGGTTAAGTCCCGCAACGAGCGCAACCCTCGTCCCATGTTGCCAGCATTCAGTTGGGGACTCATGGGAGACTGCCGGGGTCAACTCGGAGGAAGGTGGGGATGACGTCAAGTCATCATGCCCCTTATGTCCAGGGCTTCACGCATGCTACAATGGCCGGTACAAAGGGCTGCGATACCGTGAGGTGGAGCGAATCCCAAAAAGCCGGTCTCAGTTCGGATCGGGGTCTGCAACTCGACCCCGTGAAGTCGGAGTCGCTAGTAATCGCAGATCAGCAACGCTGCGGTGAATACGTTCCCGGGCCTTGTACACACCGCCCGTCACGTCACGAAAGTCGGCAACACCCGAAGCCGGTGGCCTAACCCGTAAGGGAGGGAGCCGTCGAAGGTGGGGCTGGCGATTGGGACGAAGTCGTAACAAGGTAGCCGTACCGGAAGGTGCGGCTGGATCACCTCCTTTCTAAGGAGCAACTCTTACCGAAAGGTAAGCAGTAGCCCGTACCGCCCGAATGTGGTGGTGGGGTGCTCATAGGCGGAGACACTGGTTAGCTGAAGCCGGCAACGGCCTGAATCCTCTAGTACACACGCTTTGCGTGCAGGAACGAGCTCGGGTGCGGCTGGTGGAAGCGATAAGCACCCTGTTGGGTATCTGAAAGAACAACCTTGCCGGCTGGGCCGGTGGTTGTTTTTCAATGCCAGGCATGACCTGGCGCTCCATACCGATTGCCTGAGGGCTTTGCTGGTGGTGCGCCTTGATGGTTGTGGGTTGGTCGTTGGTTGAGAATTGCACAGTGGACGCGAGCATCTTGTTTTCTGTGGTTAAGTTGTCAAGGGCGAACGGTGGATGCCTTGGCACCAGGAGCCGATGAAGGACGTGGGAGGCCGCGATAGGCCTGGGGGAGCTGCCAACCTAGCTGTGATCCCAGGGTGTCCGAATGGGGAAACCTGGCACGAGTCATGTCGTGTCATCCGCACCTGAATTCATAGGGTGTGTGAGGGGAACGCGGGGAAGTGAAACATCTCAGTACCCGTAGGAAGAGAAAACAACCGTGATTCCGTGAGTAGTGGCGAGCGAAAGCGGACGTAGCCTAAACCGAATTCGTGTCATACCTGTCAGGGGTTGCGTTTTCGGGGTTGTGGGACCTGCTTTGATGTGCTGACACGCATCTAAAGAGTTACAAAGTTATAGGTTAGTTGAACGGTGTGGGAAAGCCGGCCGTAGAGGGTGAGAGCCCCGTAAGCGAAAATCTATGACCTCTTTGCAGTGTTCCCGAGTAGCAGCGGACTCCTAGAATCTGCTGTGAATCTGCCAGGACCACCTGGTAAGGCTGAATACTTCCTGGTGACCGATAGCGGACAAGTACCGTGAGGGAATGGTGAAAAGTACCCCGGGAGGGGAGTGAAATAGTACCTGAAACCGTTCGCCTACAATCCGTCGGAGCCTTTAGGGGTGACGGCGTGCCTTTTGAAGAATGAGCCTGCGAGTTAGTGGCATGTGGCGAGGTTAACCCGTGTGGGGTAGCCGTAGCGAAAGCGAGTCTGAATAGGGCGTTTTTAGTCGCATGTTCTAGACCCGAAGCGGGGTGATCTAGCCATGGGCAGGTTGAAGCGTGGGTAAGACTACGTGGAGGACCGAACCCACCAACGTTGAAAAGTTGGGGGATGACCTGTGGTTAGGGGTGAAAGGCCAATCAAACTCCGTGATAGCTGGTTCTCCCCGAAATGCATTTAGGTGCAGCGTCGCGTGTTTCTTGCCGGAGGTAGAGCACTGGATGGTCTAGGGGGCCCACAAGCTTACTGAAATCAGCCAAACTCCGAATGCCGGTAAGTGAGAGCGCGGCAGTGAGACTGCGGGGGATAAGCTTCGTAGTCGAGAGGGAAACAGCCCAGATCGCCAGCTAAGGCCCCTAAGCGTGTGCTAAGTGGAAAAGGATGTGGGATCGCATGGACAACCAGGAGGTTGGCTTAGAAGCAGCCACCCTTTAAAGAGTGCGTAATAGCTCACTGGTCAAGTGGTTCCGCGCCGACAATGTAGCGGGGCTCAAGCACACCGCCGAAGCTGTGGCATTCACACATTAACTTCGCTCCAAGATTCGTCTTGGTGTGCAGGTGTGTGGATGGGTAGGGGAGCGTCGTGTTGCGGGTGAAGCGGCGGAGTGATCCAGCCGTGGACGCTACACGAGTGAGAATGCAGGCATGAGTAGCGAATGAAGGGTGAGAACCCCTTCCGCCGGATGACCAAGGGTTCCAGGGGCAGGCTAATCCGCCCTGGGTGAGTCGGGGCCTAAGGCGAGGCCGAGAGGCGTAGTCGATGGATAACGGGTTGATATTCCCGTACCCGCGTAGAAGCGCCAACGACGAACCTCATGATGCTAACCGCGCAAAGCCGGCAAGGACTTCGGTCTGCGTTGGTGGAGTCCGGGACCCTCGTGGGTAGTAGTTGAGCGATGGGGTGACGCAGGAAGGTAGATGAGCCCGGCCGGTGGTTGTGCCGGGGTAAGCGTGTAGGCCGTACCGTAGGCAAATCCGCGGTGCACATGGGCTGAGACGTGATGCCGAGCCGTTCTGGTGAAGTCATTGATCCTATGCTGCCGAGAAAAGCCTCTAGCGAGCTTCGAGCGGCCCGTACCCTAAACCGACACAGGTGGTCAGGTAGAGAATACCGAGGCGACGGGTGAACTGTGGTTAAGGAACTCGGCAAATTGCCCCCGTAACTTAGGGAGAAGGGGGGCCGGACGCGTGAAGCCCCTTGCGGGTGGAGCGTGGTATGGCCGCAGAGAGCAGGGGGAAGCGACTGTTTACTAAAAACACAGGTCCATGCGAAGTCGTAAGACGATGTATATGGACTGACGCCTGCCCGGTGCTGGAACGTTAAGGGGACCTGTTAGCCCGTGAGGGCGAAGCGGAGAACTTAAGCGCCAGTAAACGGCGGTGGTAACTATAACCATCCTAAGGTAGCGAAATTCCTTGTCGGGTAAGTTCCGACCTGCACGAATGGCGTAACGACTTCCCCACTGTCTCAACCACAGGCCCGGCGAAATTGCAGTACGAGTAAAGATGCTCGTTACGCGCGGCAGGACGGAAAGACCCCGGGACCTTTACTATAGCTTGACATTGGTATCCGAATTTAATTGTGTAGGATAGGTGGGAGCCGGTGAAGCTCGGACGCCAGTTCGGGTGGAGGCATTGTTGAAATACCACTCTGTTGGGTTTGGGTATCTAACTTGCGGCCCTGATCGGGTCGAGGGACAGTGTCTGGTGGGTAGTTTAACTGGGGCGGTTGCCTCCTAAAGGGTAACGGAGGCGCCCAAAGGTTCCCTCAGCCTGGTTGGCAATCAGGTGTTGAGTGTAAGTGCATAAGGGAGCTTGACTGTGAGACTGACGGGTCGAGCAGGGACGAAAGTCGGGACTAGTGATCCGGCACTTGCGTGTGGAAGCGGTGTCGCTCAACGGATAAAAGGTACCCCGGGGATAACAGGCTGATCTTCCCCAAGAGTCCATATCGACGGGATGGTTTGGCACCTCGATGTCGGCTCGTCGCATCCTGGGGCTGTAGCAGGTCCCAAGGGTTGGGCTGTTCGCCCATTAAAGCGGTACGCGAGCTGGGTTTAGAACGTCGTGAGACAGTTCGGTCCCTATCCGCCGTGCGCGTTGGATACTTGAGAAGGGCTGTCCCTAGTACGAGAGGACCGGGACGGACGAACCTCTGGTGTGCCAGTTGTTCTGCCAAGGGCACGGCTGGTTGGCTACGTTCGGAAGGGATAACCGCTGAAAGCATCTAAGCGGGAAGCCTGCTTCGAGATGAGGTATCCCACCACCTTGAGTGGGTAAGGCTCCCAGGAGACTACTGGGTTGATAGGCCGGAGATGTAAGCACGGTAACGTGTTGAGTTGACCGGTACTAATAGGCCGAGGGCTTAACCACTCTAAACATTGCGCTTGCGTCCACTGTGTGATTCACAGCAAACGAACAACCACCCCCGAGAGATCGGGGTTGCTGGTTTGTTCTGCTGAAGGCTGTTTCGGTGGTCATAGCGGTGGGGAAACGCCCGGTTACATTCCGAACCCGGTAGCTAAGCCCTCCAGCGCCGATGGTACTGCACTCGGGAGGGTGTGGGAGAGTAGGACGCCGCCGGACTCAACGTAGAAAAGGCCCACCCGGGCGACCGGGTGGGCCTTTTTCTGTTGGCCCAGGAAACCACCCCACGCAGGAAACAGGGCGTCAATCGGCGCGGGCCAGCACGATCGCCTGACCGTCACGTTCGTGTTTCCCGGGCTGACGCACCAGCCGGCACACCTCGTGCAGGCCGACCGACTCCGCGTGGGCCACCACCTCGTCCGCCGTGTAGTTGTGACGCGTCAGCTGGAGGTCGTAGCCGTAGACCCGGTACAGCTCGCCGACATCGCGGGTGCCCCGGCCGTACTGGAATCCGGCGAGCAGATGCCCACCCGGCTGCAGGACTCGCGCGGCCTCGGCGAAGATCCGGGCCTGGCCCTCGGGCGGCGTGTGGATGATCGAGTACCAGAGCATCACGCCGGCGAACGAGCCGCCCGGGAACGGAAGCTCAGCGAGCGGCGCCACCGTGAACGACAGGTCCGGATGATCGCGGCGGGCCATGGCGATCATGCCGGGCGACAGGTCGACGCCCTCGACGCGGCAGCCGCGATCGGCGAGATAGCGGCTCATCCGCCCCGCGCCGCACCCGGCGTCGAGCACACGATCGGTGCCGGACGCGAGGCGGGCGACTCCGGTGGGGACAGGAAGGGCGCCGTCGTCGGTGGCGGGACCCTCGGCCGGGACAGGGAGGTCGCCATCGTCGAGGGGCACCGAGCTGTCGAACCTCACAGCCGAGATGAAGGCATCGACCATGGCGAGGTCCAACGCTGATTCGACACGGGTGTCCGGCATGCGCGCCGCGTACTCCTCCGCCACGGTGTCGTAGGCGAGCCGCACTCCGCTGAGATCCACGATCGACATTGTGGCATCGATCGGGGGCGTGCTCCGGCCGTACCCCATCGGGTTTTTCTTGACAAGGGGAGCGGGGTTCGGCATAGAGGTGTGTACGGTGCCGACCAGTGCAGGGAGGGACGATGCGGATCAGTGACATTCTCCGAGTCAAGGGTGATCAGGTAGTCACGGTGCCACCGGAGACGCCGGTGGTGCGGCTGCTCGAAGTTCTCGCACAGCATCGGATCGGTGCGGTGGTGGTGTCGCGGGACGGCACGACGGTCGAGGGCATCGTCAGTGAGCGGGACATCGTGCGGGCGCTCGCCGTGCGCGGGGCCGACGTGCTGACGGAGCCGGTGAGCATGATCGCCACCACGCAGGTGCGGACCGTCGCGCCGGATGCGCAGCTGGAGGACGTCGAGCGGTTGATGACCGAGCGGCGGTTCCGGCACGTCCCGGTGGTGACCGACGGGGTGCTCAGTGGCGTGGTGAGCATCGGTGACGTGGTGAAGAACCGGATCGACGAGCTGGAGACCGAGCGCACGACGCTCGCCGAGTACATCACCGGCGAACGCTCTTGACCGCGATCCGGGCGGCTCGTGGGATCGAGTCGCCCGGATCACGGGAGAAAGAGACTGGATCGCGGGGAAAGGGACCGCCACCGCCCGGGCGGGCCGGGCGGTGGCGGGGTGGTGCCGCGGAGAAGACGCGGCGTCGGTGGATCAGCGGTGCAGGAGGGCGGCCAGCCGGTTGCGGGGGACGGCTGCCTTGGCGGCGGTGCGCCGGCGGCTCAGGACGACCGCGGCCACCGCGGCGCCGGCGATGGCGAGTAAGGACGCCGTCGTCGACTTTGGATTCTGGCGGGCGGTCGTCGTCGCCTTCGTCCGCGCGGTCGACACCGCCTGACGGGCGCGAGAGCGGCTCGCCATGTCTCCGTTGTCCGACGGCGCGCTGCTGAGCTTGGTGGTCTGGTCAGTGGTGGTCATCGCTCACCTCTCCAGGGATGCGTAGTCCGGGCTTATGTCGGCTTATGCCCCTCGTGCGTCACTCTCCAACCATCCGATGCGTTTCATTCACGCTCTGGAACCGACGCTAATCGGACAGTTAGCCACGCGGTGTCCATGACTTGACAGGTGGGCGCGCCAATCACCGGACCACGGCAATCACCGGACCACGGAGAGTGGGCCGCGCCGAGGCTCCTTGCTGAGCCGGTACGAGCGCGCCGCCCACACCACCAGCATGATCAGGGCGGTGTCGCGGACCGCCGCGAAGGTCGCCCAGCCGGCCGTGGCGGCCTCCGGGTCGATGATCTCGACCAGCACGACGCCCGCGACCGCGGCCACCGCCGCCGACGCGGCGAGCCGTCCGGTGACGGCGTTGCGCCGGCGGAACCGGTCACCGTGGCCGAGCCAGTAGCCGGGCAGCATCCGGTTCAGCATCATCATGAACAGCACGGCGGGGATGGTCCCGGCCACGGCGTAGGTGAGGGCTAGCAGCAGGCCGGCGCCGTGCAGCGTGGCCGCGACAGCCGTCGCCGTGGCCAGCATGATCACGTCGTAGCGGTGCCTGCCGAACCGGGACTGCGCGACCAGCCAGAGCGCGGCGATCGCCACCGCCGGCAGCATGATCGGGCTCAGCGCGAGCGGCCCGGCGGCAGCCCACGCGACGGTGGTGTACACGGCGGCGAACACGGCTGATCGGAGGGCGTAGTTCTGAATGTTCATCGGCCTGCCTGGGGGTGAAGGGCCTGGGGGTGAAGGGCCTGGGGGTGAAGGGCCTGGGGGCGAAGGAGGAGCGGGGGACGGTCCGATCGGCGTCACCCGTGCGGGGATGAGAACTTTCGAGCACGAGGACGGGTCAGGATTGGAGAAGCAAGGGACCACGGGACGGCTCTAGCCTGACTACCGTTGACGGCGCTGCCGAACGAGGGGACAGGATGAGCACCGAAACGCACGTAGCGGACAGTCACGATCTGATCCGTGTGCAGGGCGCCCGGGTGAACAACCTCAAGGACGTGAGCGTCGAGATTCCGAAACGGCGCCTGACCGTTTTCACCGGTGTCTCCGGGTCGGGCAAGAGCTCGCTGGTGTTCGGCACGATCGCGGCCGAGTCACAGCGGATGATCAACGAGACGTACAGCGCGTTCGTGCAGGGCTTCATGCCGACGCAGGCCCGGCCGGACGTGGACGTGCTGGACGGGCTGACCACCGCGATCATCGTGGACCAGGAGCGGATGGGCTCCGACCCGCGCTCGACGGTCGGCACCGCCACCGACGCTAACGCGATGCTGCGGATCCTGTTCAGCAGGCTCGGGCAGCCGCACATCGGCTCGTCGCAGGCCTTCTCGTTCAACGTGGCGTCGATCTCCGGCGCCGGGGCGGTCACCATCGAGAAGGGCGGGACCACCACCAAGGAGCGGCGCAGCTTCAGCGTCACCGGCGGGATGTGCCCGCGCTGCGAGGGCCGGGGTTCGGTGACCGACTTCGACCTCTCCGCGCTCTACGACGACAGCAAGTCGCTCAACGAGGGCGCCATGACCATCCCCGGTTACAGCATGGACGGCTGGTCCGGCCGGATCTTCCGGGGCTGCGGGTTCTTCGACCCGGACAAGCCGATCCGCGACTTCACCAAGAAGGAACTCGACGCCCTCCTCTACAAGGAGGCCACGAAGATCAAGGTTGACGGGATCAACCTGACGTACCTCGGTCTGATCCCGCAGATCCAGAAATCGTTCCTGGCCAAGGACGTGGAGGCGATGCAGCCGCACATCCGGGCCTTCGTGGAGCGCGCGATCACGTTCACCGCCTGCCCGGACTGCGACGGCACGCGGCTGTCCGCGCTGGCCCGATCCTCCAAGATCAAGGGGATCAGCATCGCGGACGCCTGCCGGATGCAGATCAGCGATCTCGCCGCCTGGGTGCGTGACCTGAACGAGCCGTCCGTGGCGCCGCTGCTCGGCAAACTGCGGCACACCCTGGAGTCGTTCGTCGAAATCGGTCTCGGGTATCTCTCGCTCGACAGGCCGTCGGGCACCCTCTCCGGGGGCGAGGCACAACGTACCAAGATGATCCGTCATCTCGGCTCGGCGCTCACCGACGTCACCTACGTCTTCGACGAGCCCACGATCGGGCTGCACCCGCACGACATCCAGCGGATGAACGAGCTGCTCCTGCGGCTGCGCGACAAGGGCAACACGGTGCTCGTGGTCGAGCACAAGCCGGAGGCGATCGCGATCGGCGACCGGGTGATCGATCTCGGTCCGGGCGCCGGCACGGCCGGCGGCGAGATCTGCTTCGAGGGTACGGTCGGCGAACTGCGCTCGAGCGACACCCTGACCGGCCGTCACCTGGATGACAGGGCACAGGTCAAGGAGAAGGTCCGTACCCCGACCGGCAAGCTGGAGATCCGCGGCGCCACCCGCCACAACCTGCGGGACGTCGACGTCGACGTGCCGCTCGGCGTGCTCGTGGTGGTCACCGGGGTCGCTGGATCGGGCAAGAGCTCGCTGATCCACGGCTCGATCCCGGCGAGCGCCGGTGTCGTGTCGGTCGACCAGGTCCCTATCCGGGGATCGCGGCGCAGCAACCCGGCCACGTACACCAGCATGCTGGAACCGATCCGCAAAGCGTTCGCCAAGGCGAACGGCGTCAAGCCGGCGCTGTTCAGCGCGAACTCGGAGGGTGCCTGCCCGACCTGCAACGGCAACGGCGTGATCTACACGGATCTGGCGATGATGGCCGGGGTGGCGACCCCGTGCGAGGAGTGCGAGGGCAAGCGGTTCCAGGCCGCGGTGCTGGAGTACAAGCTCGGCGGCAAGGACATCAGCGAGGTGCTCGGCATGTCGGTGACCGATGCCGAGGTGTTCTTCGGCGCCGGCGACGGCAAGGTGCCGGCCGCGCACGCGATCCTCAAGCGGCTGGTCGACGTCGGCCTCGGCTATCTGAGCCTGGGCCAGCCGCTCACCACGCTCTCCGGCGGCGAGCGGCAGCGGCTCAAGCTGGCCACGCACATGGCCGACAAGGGCGGCGTCTACGTGCTCGACGAGCCGACCACCGGCCTGCACCTGGCCGACGTGGAGAACCTGCTCGGCCTCCTGGACCGGCTCGTCGACGCGGGCAAGTCGGTGATCGTCATCGAGCACCACCAGGCGGTCATGGCCCACGCCGACTGGATCATCGACCTGGGCCCGGGCGCCGGCCACGACGGCGGCAAGGTCGTCTTCGAGGGGACGCCCGCCGACCTGATCGAGGACCGGTCCACGCTGACCGGAAAGCACCTGGCGGAGTACGTCGGCGCGGTCGCTAGCGTCTGATCATCGCGGCCTGGGTGAGGTATCGCAGGAGTGGGCGTAGCTCGGGTGGCACGGTCGGCTCGGCGACCGTGCCCCGCCAATGCCGTCCGCCGCACTGGATGGCCAGGTCGTAACGGACCAGGTCGGCGGCGCACGGTGCCATGATCTTGGCAGCCAGGCGGGTCAGGTCGAGGCAGCGGACGAGCTGGGTCAGTCGGCGGGCTTCGGGCTCGGGCAGGGTGGGGGAGTCCATCACGACGTGCAGGGATCGACCGGCGTAACCGCCCGATCGTCGTAGCTCGGCGCGCACGGGTTCGGTCACTGTTCCTCCTCAGGCGGCAACCATCGGATGCTGGGAACTCTGGCACCGACCCGACGTGGGCGCTGTCAGTTCTTGAACAGTGGGTCGTCCGCGCACGGCGACAGCACACCGGGGCGACGCTGCTGACCGGCTGGTCCGGCCGGCTGTCAGCGCGTCCGGACAAGCCGCTGACAGCACTGTTGACCAGCTCGGCTTGGCCGGCTGGTCAACAGTGCCGTCGCGTGCAGGTTTTGCCCGCGGTGAGCGCCAGCCGGCAACGGCGGGGCGGTGATCGGCGGCGGGGGCGGGTCAGGCCGTACCCCATGGTGGAAGGTCAGGCAGTGACGGGGATCAGGTGGGTGACGCGCTCGACCAGCTCGGCGGGCGCGACCGGCTTGATCAGGTAGCCCTCGGCGCCGACGACGCGCCCGAGCTCCATGTCGGACGGCGCGCCGGAGCCGCAGATGATCACGGGGATCTGGGCGGTCTCAGGGGACGAGTGCAGCTCGTAGCAGAAGCCGATGCCGTTCAGCTTGCGGGTCGTCACGTCCAGGACGATCAGGTGCGGCCGCTCGTTGACCGCCATCGACATCGCGGTCAGCCCGTTGTCGGTGACGAGGGCGCGGTAGCCGGCGGCCCGCAGCTCCTCGGCGATCCGCTCGCGGATCTCCTCGTCGTCCTCGACGACCAGCACCGTCGGCGGCTCCAGCGCAGCGGCCCAGTCCTCCACCCGCCAGGCGCCGGCCGCGTGGGCGTCGCTGAACGTGATCGTGGTGGTGGATGACTGCGGCATCTCGGCTCCTTCTCTCCTGGGACTCTGCAGATCGGCGGCGACGGGGTGAGCTGCAGGAATCCGGGCGTTGCGAAAGGGGAGCAGGGGGCGGTGGTGCGAGCCGGACGAGTTAGGTTAGGGTTGCCTAAACACGCCGGAACACGCGTGAACACGATGCCTGGGAGGCGACCGTGACCCAGACCGCCGTGCCTGTCACCGAGGCGCCCCCGTTCCGATTCTTCGAGGTCGAGGTGAGCCGGGTGGTCCGGCTGAGCCCGAACTTCGTGCGGGTGACGTTCACCGGCGCGGACCTGGACCGGTTCGCCGACAACGGGTTCGACCAGCGGATCAAGCTGATCCCGCCGCTCGACGACTCCGGTTTCCGGCACCTGCCGGACGGCCTGGACTGGTACACGCAGTGGCGCTGCCTCCCCGACGAGCAGCGCAACCCGATCCGCACCTACACCGCTCGCGCCGTGCGCCGGCACCTGCGCGAGGTCGATGTGGACATGGTGCTGCACGGGGTGAGCGGCCCGGCGTCGCGGTGGGCGGTCAACGCCCGGCCCGGCTCGCAGGCCCGGCTGATGGGCCCGAACGCCGACTTCACCGGCGTCTCCGGCGGCATCGACTTCCACCCGCCGGTGAACACCCGGCGGATCCTGCTCGGCGGCGACGAGACCGCGGTGCCGGCGATCGCCGCGATCCTGGAGCGGCTGCCCGCCGACGCGTGCGGCGAGGCCGTGCTCGAGGTTCCGGAGCACGGCGACCGGCTGGAGATCAGCGCGCCGGCCGGCTTCCGGGTGACCTGGCTGTCGCGGGACGGCGCGCCGCACGGCAGCGGCCTGATCCCGGAGATCGAGGCGGCGGCCCAGCGGCTGCTCGGCGACTGCACGAAGCCGGTGCGGACCGACCTCGAGGACATCGACGTCGACAACGACATCCTGTGGGAGGTGCCGGACGGCACCGAGACCACGATTGACGGCTTCTACGCCTGGCTGGCCGGCGAGGCCGCGGTGATCAAGACGCTGCGCCGCCACCTGGTGACCGGCTGCGGTGTGGACCGGCGCGCGGTCGCGTTCATGGGTTACTGGCGTCTCGGCAAGGCGGAGTGCTGACGAGGCTAGACGCGAAGTGCTGACAGCCTAGACGCGGAAGGCCGACACGACCTCGCGCAGCTCACCGGCCACGGTGGTCAGTTCGCTCACCGACGCCTCGGCCTCGCCCAGGGCCGAGGTCGTGGCGTGGGCGGCACTGGCGACCGCGTTGATGCTGCCGGCGATGTTGGAGCTGCCGTGGGCCGCCTCGCCGATGCTGCGGCTCATCTCGTTCGTCGTCGCGGTCTGCTCCTCGACGGCCGACGCGATGGTCACCTGGTAATCGTTGATCTCGGAGATGATCCGGGAGATCTCCTGGATGGCGACGACCGCGCTCGCCGTGTCGGCCTGGATGGCCTCGACCCGGCGGGCGATGTCCTCGGTGGCCCGGGCGGTCTCCTGAGCCAAATCCTTGACCTCGGACGCGACCACCGCGAAGCCCTTGCCGGACTCGCCGGCGCGGGCCGCCTCGATGGTGGCGTTGAGCGCCAGCAGGTTGGTCTGCTCGGCGATCGCGGTGATCGCCTTGACCACGTTGCCGATCTCCTCGGACGACGTGCCCAGCTTGGCGACCGTGTCGTTCGTCGTCTGCGCCACCCCGACCGCGCTGGAGGCGACCTGCGCGGCGCTGTTGGCGTTCTGCGAGATCTCCCGGATCGAGGCGCCCATCTGGTCGCTGCCGGCGGCCACCGATTGCACGCTCGCGGAGACCTCGCCGGCCGTGCCGGCGACCAGGTTGGCCTGCTCGGCGGCCTCGCGCGACTCGGCGTCCAGACGGGTGGTGATCGCCCGGAGCCGATCGGTGACGTCGCCGAGGACCTGAGCGCCGTGGGTGAGCTTGCGGACGCTGGTGGTCAGGCCGTCCCGGGCCCGGTTGGTGGCCTCGGCCATCTGGCCCAGCTCGTCGCGGGAGCGGACCTCGGCCGGCACGGTGAGGTCGCCGTCGGCCACGGCGCGCAGCGCCTGGGAGACCGTGGCCAGCTGCCGCTTGATCAGCTGCATCACGCCGAAGCCGACGAACGCCGCGATGACGAAGCCGATCACCAGTCCGGCCAGCACGACGTTGCGCGCCCGCTCGTACGACTCGGTGCCGTGCACGGCCATCGCGTCGGCGTCGGCCTCCTCGGTCGCCTGGAGGTCGTCCATGGTGGTGCTGATCGTCTCGTCCGAGGTGTTGAACGCGGAGAGGATCTGGTCGGCGGCGGGCATCGTGAAGCCGGCCGGCGGCGCCTGCCCGAAGATGACGACGGTGCTCAGCCCGCGGTGGTAGACGACCGCCTCGGAGAACGCCTGGAGCTTGGTCAGCCGGTCGGTGGCGCCGGACTTCGTAGCGATCTGCTCGTAGAGCGCCACCGCTTCGTCGATCTTGGTGGAGGCGTCCGCGGCGCCGTCCAGCCCGGCCTGTTTGAGATCGGCGCTGTTGCCGTTCGTCCCGGCGCTGTATTTCAGGGCGCTGCGGAAGTACTCGGTGAGCCCGCCGCGCATGTCGGCGATCTGCTCCATGCTGTCGACGTGCTGGTCCTTCATCTTCTGCAGGTCGTCGCGGAGGTCGGAGAGCCGGGTCAGCGCCACCAGCGTCACGCCGAGGGCCACCACGGCGACGCAGACGGCGGCGACCGTGCTCTTGATCAGCAGGCTGCGGTCACCGAGCAGCCGCTCCAGCAGCCCGCGCTTCACCGTCATGTCGTTCACGATAGGGCGACTTACCGGTCATTTGGCGCGATTGCTCAACCTGCCGGGGTAGAGCCCTGCACCAGCGCGATGCTGCACCGAGCGCGATGCAACAGATGGCGGCTGATCGACGGGCGCAGCGCCATCCGCAGCGCCCGTCGCACCCGTGCGCCGGCCACCACGAGCTGAGCGCCGGCCGCGGCCTCCGCGAGGACCTCGCCGGGCGGCCCGACCAGCACCTCGGTGGTGACCGGGACCGCCGGGAAACGGCGCCGCCAGCAGTCGACGATCTCCTGGAGCCGGCGGCGCTCGGCGGCGACCGCGTCCAGGTTGCGTTCGCAGAGCAGGTCGCGGCCGCCGTCCGGCACCGGCCAGCCGTGCACCGCGCGGACCCCGACGCCCCGGACCGCGGCCTGCTCGAACGCGAAGCCGAGCACGGTGGCCGCGGTGGGGGAGTCGTCGACGCCGGCCAGGACCGGGTCGGTGGCCCGTGGTTCGCCGCGGACCACGACGACCGGGCAGCGGGCGTGTGTGCTGACCGAGGCGGCGGTCGAGCCGAGCAGGGCGCGGACGCCGGAGTGCCGCGGGCCGCCGACCACCAGCAGGCCGGCGTCGGCGCCGCGCTGGGTGAGCGCCACCGCGGCGGTCCCGTGCTCGACCCGGGCCCGCACGCGGACCCCGGGGTGGGTGTCGGCGGCCGTCGCGATGGCGCGGCCCAGCATGTCGCCGACCGCGTCGTCGGTGTCCGCGTCCGGGTAGACCGCAGCGGCGGGCATCATCGCCGCCGCGGGGACATAGGTGGGCCATTCGTACGCGTAGAGCAGCTCGACGGGCGCGTCCGTGCGCGTCGCCTCGTCCAGTGCCCACCGGGCGGCCTTGCGGGCGTCCGGTGAGCCGTCGTAACCCACCACGATCCGCTGGTCGGGCACCGCGCCCACCTCCTCGGCGTTCCTACCCACGATCGTCGTGTCTGGACGACTCGTGGGCAAGGCCGAAAGTCCTAGCTCTCGAGGACCTTCAGGACAGCTTCCGCCACCCCGGTCGAGGAGGCGGGGTTCTGGCCGGTGACGAGGCGGCCGTCGGTGACGACGTGCGGCTGCCAGTCCTCGGCGCCGGTGTGCTTGCCGCCCTGCTTCTCCAGGGTGGTCTGCAGCAGGAACGGGACCACATCGGTCAGACCGACGGCGGCCTCCTCGGAGTTCGTGAACGCGGCGATGTTTTTGCCGGCCACGATCGGCGAGCCGTCGGAGAGCGTGATGCCGGCCAGTGCGGCCGGGCCGTGGCAGACCGCGGAGACCACGCCGCCGCGCTCGTAGAGCTCCCGGGCGAGCGCCGCCAGGTCCGGGTCGTTCGGGAAGTCGAACATGGCGCCGTGACCGCCGGCGAACAGGATCGCGTCGTAGTCGGCCTGGTTCACGTCGGCGAACCGCGGGGTGGCGCCGACCTTCGCCGTGACCTCGGCGTCCTCGGTGAACGCCTTCTGGATCGGGTCGGTCAGGTCCTCGCCGTCGACCGGCGGCTTGCCGCCCGCGACGCTGGCGAAGTCGACCGTGTAGCCGGCCTGCTTGAACACGTGCCACGGGTGGGCGGCCTCGGCCAGGTAGTAACCGGTCGGCCGGACTCCGGCCAGATCGCCGTGGCTGGTCAGTGCGATGAGAATCTTGCGCGTCGAAGTCATGTCCCGATCCTGCCTCCGTCCAGCCATCGGTGACCAAGAGAAAACCATGGGGTCCGCCATAGGATTCCTGATGTGTCCGACCGCGTTTCGCTCGACCTGCTGCACACCTTCCTGACCGTCCACCGGTCCGGGACGCTGACTCGCGCCGCCGAGGTGCTCGGGCTCTCCCAGCCCACCGTGACGGCGCAGATGCGCAGCCTGGAGGCGCAGCTCGGGCAGTCGCTGTTCGTCCGGGGCGCCCGCGGCGTGACGCCGACGCCGGCCGCCGACGATCTGGCGCGCCGGCTGGACGGGCCGCTGGACGCGCTCGCCGGGGTGGCCGGATCGCTGGGCGCCGAGCCGGAGCGCACCCTGCATCTGGGCGGACCGGCCGAGCTGATGACGGCCCGGGTGCTGCCCGCCCTGGCCGGGGTGATCGCCGCCGGGGTGAGCGTGCGGGCGCAGCTCGGCCTCGCCGACGACCTGCTCGCCGACCTGTCGGCCGGCCGGCTGGACATGGTGGTCAGCGCCATCCGGCCACGCCGCGCCGGGCTGCACGCGGAGCCGCTCTGCGACGAGGAGTTCGTGCTGGTCGGCGCATCCCAGGAGACCGACAAATCACGTTTGATGTCATATGCCGAGGATATGCCTATTGTTCGCCGCTGGTGGCGTCACGTGCTCGGCGCCCCGCCGCCGAGACGGGCCGTCCTCGTGGTGCCGGACCTGCGGGCGCTGCGGGCGGCAGCCATCGCCGGGATCGGGGCCACCGTGCTGCCCCGCTACCTGATCGCCGAGGACCTGCGGACCGGCGCCCTGGTCGACCTGCATCCCACCGACGACCCGCCGATCAACACGCTCTACCTGGCGACCCGCTCCGCCGTGCACGACGCGCCGCACGTGGCGGCCGCCCGGAAGGCGTTACTTGAGCAGGGGCGACTTTGGTGAGCCGGTGACCTCGGCCAGCCACGGCTCGACCACGTCGCCGAGCAGCGCGGCCAGCGCCGCCGCCGCGCCCGGGCTCAGTGGGGCGAACGCGTGCCGGGCCGCGTCCCGGGCCATCGCCATGGTCTGCCGCACCATCGTCCCGCCCTTGTCGGTCGGGCAGAGCCACACCCGCCGCCGGTCGCTGTCGTCGCGGGCCCGCTCGATCAGACCGGCCGCCTCCAGCCGGTCGGCGAGCGGGGTGATCGAGGACTGCTGGACGTGCAGCAGCCGGGCGAGCGCGCCGCCGGTCAGCCCCTCGTGCTCACCGAGGATGTAGAGCGCGAGCAGATCCATGGCCGGCATGCCGGCTTCGACCGCGGCCTCCTCCACCGCGTTCTGTACCAGGCGCCCGGCGTGCAGGACCAGGTAGCCGAGCTCGTATCCGCGGGGCGAGCGACCCAATGGCTGCGTCACGACTGCTTCATCGGCCGAAACATTCGGTGGCTGAAAGGTAACCGGGATCACTTGTCCGAGGTGCGGGATCGGAAACAAGGATTTGATCTTCGGTGGATAGCATTCCCGCGCCGCTGTCAGGGTTGTCCGGCCTCGATGCACTTTCGTCGATGTGCCGGATTTTTCTATTTTGGGAGACATGAGATGGCTGTCAAGGCCGAGTACCTCTGGGTCGACGGAACCCAGCCCACCGCCAAGCTGCGCTCCAAGACCAAGATCCTGGCCGACGGCGCCGAGCCCCCGATCTGGGGCTTCGACGGCTCCAGCACCAACCAGGCGCCCGGCGACAAGTCGGACTGCGTGCTCCAGCCGGTCTTCGTGTGTCCGGACCCGATCCGCGGCGGCAGCAACATCCTGGTCCTGTGCGAGGTCGAGCTGATCGACGGCACCCCGCACCCGACCAACACCCGCGCCCCGCTGCGCGCGGTCGCCGAGAAGTTCGCCGACCAGGAGGCGATCTTCGGCATCGAGCAGGAGTACACCTTCTTCAAGGACGGCCGCCCGCTCGGCTTCCCGGTCGGCGGCGGCTACCCCGCCCCGCAGGGTGGCTACTACTGCGGCGTCGGCGCGGACGAGGTCTTCGGCCGTGAGATCGTCGAGGAGCACATGGACGCCTGCCTCGCCGCCGGCCTCAACCTCTCCGGCATCAACGCCGAGGTCATGCCGGGTCAGTGGGAGTTCCAGATCGGCCCGGTCGCCGCGCCGCAGGTCGCCGACGAACTCTGGGTCGCCCGCTGGCTGCTCTACCGCATCGCCGAGGACCACGGCGTCTCCGCCACCCTCGACCCGAAGCCGGTCAAGGGCGACTGGAACGGCGCCGGCGCGCACACCAACTTCTCCACCAAGGCGATGCGCGAGAACTACGACGCGATCATCGCGGCCGCCGAGGCCCTGGGCAAGAAGCGCCAGGAGCACGTCGACGGTTACGGCGCCGGCATCGACCAGCGCCTCACCGGTCTGCACGAGACCGCCCCGTGGACCGAGTACAGCTACGGCGTCTCCGACCGTGGCGCCTCGGTGCGCATCCCGTGGCAGGTCGAGCGGGACGGCAAGGGTTACATCGAGGACCGCCGCCCGAACGCCAACGTCGACCCGTACGTGGTCACCCGCCTGCTGATCGACACGATCTGCACCGAGCTGGCCTGATCCACCGCGGACGCGCGGGGACGCTTGTCCCCGCGCGTTAGCCTCACCTGCGATGAGCTACGAGATCATTCCCGGTGACCCGGCATCCCCGGTGATCCTGCACGTCCCGCACGCCTCCCGTGAGCTGATCGATTCCGGTCTGCTGCTCGGCCCGGCCGAGGTCGCCGAGGAGCTGGACCACCTCACCGACGCTTACACCGACGTGATCGCCTCCCGCGCCGCCGGCGCGGCCGCCCGCCGCCCCTGGACGCTCGTCAACCGGCTGTCCCGGCTGGTCGTCGACCCGGAACGGTTCCCCGGCGACGAGGAGGAGATGCTCGCCTCCGGCATGGGGCCGGTCTACACCCACGGCCATGCCGGGCGACGCCTGCGTGACGCTGATCCGGTCCGCGACGCGGCACTGCTGACGAGCCATTTCCTTCCGTACGCCGAAGCGATGACCACCCTGGTCACCCGGCGGATGACCGCAACCGGACGTGCCGTGATCATCGACGTGCACTCGTACGCGACCGAGCCGCTGCCCTACGAGCTGCACGGCGACGGCCCGCGCCCGCCGGTCTGCCTCGGCACCGACGAGGCGCACACCCCGGACTGGCTGCGCGACGCCGCCGCCACGGTGTTCCCGGAGACCGGCGTGAACAGCCCGTTCGCCGGCTGCTACGTCCCGCTGGACTACTGGGGCCGGGACCGCGCGGTCTCCGCCCTGATGATCGAGATCCGCCGTGATCAGTACATGCGGGAACCCGGCGGCGAACCCGGCCCCGGCCTGGACCGGCTCGCCCGCTCGCTCGCCGCGCTCGTCGATGCGATCCCCTGAAGGGGTTGACGACGGGAGGGGCGTTCCGGTGGGCCGGGTGACATGATGTGAGCCGGCATGCTGTTACCACGTCAGAAAGGGGTGGCGGTCGATGGCGAAATTCGAGGCGCGCACGTCCGCCGAACCCGGCCGGATCACCGTGTCGCTCACCGGTGAGTGCGACCTCTCGGCCCGTGAGCAGCTGACCGCCCTCCTGCTGGACGCGCTCACCCGGGCGCCCGCGGTCTTCGTCGACATGGGCGGTCTGACCTTCCTCGACTCCAGCGGCGTGCACAGCCTGGTCACCGCGCATCACGCCGCCAAGAACACCGGCGGCCGGGTCTACGTGGTGAACGCGGCCGGCCCGGTCGCCGCGGTCCTGGACCTCACCGGTGTCGGCGCCCTGCTGAGCGCACCCGCCGAAGAGCGCCGCCATGCCTGACACCAGCGGACCCGGCCGAAGCCGGCCGGAGACGGGCGGGCCGGAGGCGGGCGTGTCCGGTGACCGGGACGGGATGTCCTACGCCGTCCCGGACGACCTGCGGGCCGTGCGGGCGTTCGTCACCGAGCGGGCACACGCCCTCGGGCTGGCCGAGGCCCGGATCGACCTGCTCACCCTGGCGGTCAGCGAGCTCACCACGAACACGCTGCAGCACACCACCGGCGGCGGCCACATCCGGGTCTGGGTGAGCGACGGCCGCCTGGTCTGCGACGTGGTCGACCAGGGGACCGAGCGACCGTTCGGCCGGGCGATGCCGGCCGCCGAAGCGGTCCGGGGCCGGGGACTGGCGATAGTCGAGCGGGTCTGCGACGCGGTCTACACCACCGTTGTCCCCGAGGGCACCCTGGTCCGGATCTGCCTCGATCTTTAGCAGGTCACGGCGTACACGCCGGAGAAGCGGACGCATCGCAGGCGCGCGGCGGAGCGCAACCCCGCGCCCGGCTTGCGGGAGACGCCCACCGAGCAGGTCGGGCCCGCGGAGCCGGCGCTGCGATGGGTGCGGAAACGCGAGCGCGGAGCCGGGGTGACGACCGCGGCGCTGGGGACCGGGCCGCTCAGGCCGGCACGCGGGGCAGGCGCGCCGCGGAGCAGTTCCTTGCGGGCCTCGTCGAGCAGGTCCGGCAGGGAGAGCCCGAGCGCGCGGCAGATCGCGGCGAGGACCTCCGACGAGGGTTCCTTGGTGCCGCGTTCCACTTCGGAGAGGTACGGCAGGGACACCCCCGCGGCCTCGGCGACATCCCGGAGTGTGCGGTCCTGAGCCTGACGGACCCGCCGCAGAACCGCTCCGATGACCCGGCGCAACAGTGCCATGTCCGTCTCCTCCGTGATGCGTCGCTGGGATCAGCTTAAGTGCCGCCGGCGCGTGGGGGTGCTACGGTGGTGCACAGCGGTTCCCGGTGCGGGCGTTCCCCAGCCCCCGGGTGATCAGCTTTCTTTCCTTCATCGGGCGCTCCGCGCCGGATCTCTCACACGGCCGTCGTCCGTGCCGCGCTCCCGCCGACCGGGACGCGGCGATGCGGCCGTACCCATCAAGGAGTCACCGCATGACCCAGACCGCCATCCGTCCGGCCCGCAGCCGGACCGACCCCACCACCACCACCACCACCGCGGTGGACGGCCTGCTCGACGTCGTCGACGACAAGGCCTGGATCCGCACGAACGGGTACCTCCCCGGACCGGGTGACATCCCGCTGCCGGCCGCCGAGGTGCGCCGCCACGGGCTGCGCCGCGGCCACCACGTGACAGGCGTGTTCCGGCACGAGGGCCGCAAACTCGTCACGCTCGACGGCCCCCAGGACCGCCCCGACTTCTACCGCCTCACCCCGCTGCACCCGGCCGAGCGCCTCCGCCTGGAGAACGGCGACCTCACCACCCGCGTCATCGACCTGGTCATGCCGATCGGCAAGGGTCAGCGGGCCCTGATCGTGGCGCCGCCGAAGGCCGGGAAGACCACCGTGCTGCGGCAGATCGCCGCCGGCATCAGCCACAACCACCCCGAGTGTCACCTCATGGTGCTGCTGGTCGGCGAGCGCCCCGAAGAGGTCACCGACATCCGCCGCACGGTCCGCGGCGAGGTGGTCGCGGCGACCTTCGATCACACGCCGCGCGAGCAGACCGCGATCGCCGAACTCGCCGTGGAACGCGCCAAACGCCTGGTCGAGAACGGTCAGGACGTCGTCCTGCTGATCGACTCGGTGACCCGGCTGGGCCGCGCCTACAACCTCGCCGCGCCGGGCCGCGGGCGCACCCTCTCCGGCGGCATGGACGCGTCCGCCCTGCATCCGCCGAAACAGCTGCTCGGCGCGGCCCGCAACATCGAGAACGGCGGCTCGCTGACCATCCTCGCGACGGCGCTCGTGGAGACCGGCTCGGCGATGGACGGCCTGATCCACGAGGAGCTCAAGAGCACCGGCAACGCGGACCTGAAACTCGATCGCGGGCTGGCCGAGGCCCGGATCTTCCCGGCGATCGACGTCGCCGCCAGCGGCACCCGGCACGACGAGGCGCTGCTGCCGGCCGGGGAGCTCGCCGTCGTGGCGCAGGTCCGGCGCGCGATCGCGGGTCAGCGCGACGGCATGGAACAGCTGCTGAAGCAGCTGCGGACCACCCCGAGCAACGCCGCCTTCCTGCACCGGATCCAGGCCTCCCTTCCGTACGCGTGACCGCCGCCCCTCTTTCGGCAGGCGCTACGCTGTGGCGATGGCGGTTGAGGCCGTGGTGCGCGAACTGCTCGCCGTGATCCCCGAGGGGTGCACCTGGCTCGTGCCCGTGTCCGAGACCGGGGAGATCTCCGACTTCCGGATCGCCGCGACCAGCGGCCATGCCGCCGACCTGCAGGGCCGTGGCACCCAGCGCATCAACGAGACGCTCAGCGTGCTCTACCCGTCCATGGTGGGCGGTCCGCTCTGGCAGCTCTACCTCGAGGTGATGCGCACCGGCGAGCCCGGCCGGCTCGACGAGTTCCGCTACGAGGAACGCCAGCCCGGCGTCGTCGCCGAGTCCCGTTTCGAGGTCAGCGTGAACCGGGTGCTGGGCGGCCTGCTCGTCTGGTGGCAGCGGGTCGACGAACACCAGCGCCGCCTCGAGCGCACCGAGCTGCTCGGCAGCCTCGGCTGGTCCGAGTACGACCTGTCCACCGGCCGCACCGACTGGTCACCCGGCATGTACCGGATCTTCGAACGGGATCCGGGTCTCGAACCGCTGACCCGCATCGCCCAGGCACAGGCGATGCTGCCCGAGGACCGGGGACTCGCCGAAGCCGCCTGGCAAACCCTGGACTCCGGCGCCACCTCGGACGTGACGGTCCGGTTCCGGGTCGGCGACGCCGTGAAGCACCTGCGGATCCTCTCCGACGTGGCCCGCGACGCGACCGGCACACCGGTGAAGATCTACGCGGTCGTCCAGGACGTCACCGCCCGCGTCGAGGTGCGCACCGAGATCGAATCGTTGAGTGACAAACTCCGTACCCGTGAATTGACCGCCCTGGCCGAGCACCGCCTCGCCGGACAGCTGCAACGCATGATCCAGCCGGTGCCGCAGGCGCCGTTCGCCCTCGACGGCCTGGAGGCGATGGTCAGCTACCTGCCGGCCGAGAGCACCGTGCAGGTCGGCGGCGACTGGTACCACGCGCAGACCCTCCCGGACGGCCTGGTCCTCCTCGCCATCGGCGACGTGGCAGGTCACGGCCTGGAGGCGGCGAGCGGCATGGCCCACCTGCGGTTCGGCCTGGTCGCGTGGCTGTCGATCGGCATCCGCGAGCCCGGGACCCTGCTGCGCCACCTGAACCGTCTCTGCACCCAGCTCGACATCACCGGCACCGCGCTGGTCGCCGTCTACGACCCGCGGACCCGCACGCTGTCGTGGGCGCGGGCCGGGCACGTGGCCCCGCTGCTGTCCCGCGACGGGGAGAGCACCGAGCTGGACCGGCCGCCGGGGTTGCTGCTGGGCGCCGAGCCGGAGGAGGAGTTCCCGGTGGCCAGCGCGCGGCTACAGGTCGATGATCTGGTGCTGTTCTACACGGACGGGCTGGTGGAACGCCGGACGGGCGGGCGGACGGCTGAGGTCCGCGGTCATCTCGCGGCCGTTTCGGCCGAGCCGGGCGCGGATCCGCTGACGCGGCTCCAGCGCCTGTTGTATGCGCCGAGCCCCGACGACGACACCTGCACATTGACGGTACGGGTCCTGGCCTGACCCCTTGTTCGCGTGTGGATCGCGGGCGCGATGCGCCGGGCCGCTGCCGCGAAGCCGGGGAGACCGCTGGCTGGGTGACACCGCAGGCGCGCTGTGGTGGGATACCGCGCATGGCCGAATCGCATGCGCCGGTGCTGGAAATGTTGTGGGAGGCGCACGACCCCGGCGACACGCTGGAGGGACGGTTCGGTTTCAGCGACGGTGAATCGGCCGGCCGATGGGTTGCCGGCATGCTCGACGAGCACTGGGGTGTCCGGGTCGATACCTGCGAGCGGATCGTGATGAGCGGTGGCAACGCTCTCGCCTGGGTCGGCACGCCGGCCGGCCGGATGCTCGCGAAATGGTCGGTGGTGCCCGATCGCTTCCCGCGGCTGGCGGCAGTCGCGTGCCTGACGAACTGGCTGGACGGCCAGGGTCTGCCGGTCTCGGCGCCCGTTCCGGCGCGGGACGGCCGCCTCCAGGTCGAGGCCGGTCACGTCTCGATGGGCCTGCAGCAGGTGATTGCGGGCGAGCTCCTCGACACCGCCGACCCCGCTCACGTGCGGGCCGCCGGCGCGCTCCTGTCCCGGCTGCAGTCGGCGTTGGCAGCCTGGCCGCATCCCGACCCGGATCCCGTCTCCACACACTCCGTTCCGGCCGAGCCGCTGGCGGCTCGGGTCATCGGCTGGCTCGACACGTGCGGCGACCATGTGCCGGCGGCCGTCCGCGACACCCTGCGTGCTCTGGTCGCCGCCGCGCCCGCCGGCCCGCTGCCGCGGCAGCTCCTGCATTCCGACTACCGGGCGGCCAACATCCTGTGCGTGGGAACCGACATCGTCGCGGTACTCGACTTCGAGGAGGCCCGGCGGGACCACCGGATCGTCGAGGCGGCTCGGTCGGCGGTCCTCCTCGGCACCCGTTACCACGACTGGGGCCCGGTGCCGGTTGAGGTGCACGCGCAGTTCCGCGCCGGCTATGAGTCCGTGCGACGGCTCAGCCCGGTGGAGGCGGCTTGGTGGGACATCGTGCTGCTCTGGCAGACTCTGACCTTCGTGCCGCCCGGCCCGGACCCGACTGGCTGGGGGGGGCGTCGGCGCTGAGCCAGCTGGATAGAGATTGAGGACCGGGTGAGCCGTTGCCGCGTTGGATCAGATGCGGCAGCCGATGTCCGCAGTGCCGCCGCCGTGCCGGGGCCGGTTGCCGACGTGCCGGGGCCCACGTGCCGGGCGCCGGCGGGTCAGGCGACGACGAGGACCGGGGTGCCGGGGGCTATCTGCTTCAGCAGGGCCTTCTGGGCCGCCGCCGGCATGCGGACGCAACCGTTCGAGACGCTGCGGCCGAAGGCGCTCTTCCGGGACCACGCGTGGATGGCCGTGTGCGCCCCGCGCAGGGACGCCGCGAGGTTCTCCTTCTTCTCCGGGACGGTTCCCAGCACCAACGCGTCGAGACCTTCGTAGACCGGGCCGTCGGTCGTGGTCGTACCCATGACGAAGGTTCTGCCGAGGGGTGTCGGGGTGGCCGAGGAGCCGACCGAGACGGTCCACGTCTGCTGTTCGGCGCCCTCGCGCAGCCAGGTGAGCCGGTGGTCGCTGAGGTCGACGACGATGTGGTCGCGCAGCGGCTCCGGGTCCCAGCCGCCGGTGGGCACCCAGCCGATCCGCCGGTTGGACGACGGGGCGAGCACCGCGACCCAGCCGTCGGCGCGGGCGACGATCGGCGCGACGACCGGCAGGCCGCTGATCTTCTTCGGCAGGTAGGCGCGGGGTTCGCCGCCGGGCGCGTCGTAGAGTGCCATCCTCTTCGCCGGGCGCAGCGCCTCGGAGGGGACCTCGAGGGTGCTGGCGCCGGGGTCCTCGGGCAGCCCGTCCGGACCGTCCGCATAGCTGATCACGGGGAGGTCGGCGGGCGGCTTCGCGGCGGGCGGAGGGGTGGCCGCGGCGCTGGGCGACGCGGCGGGGGGAGGGGACGCCGGACGGGCTCACCCAGGTGCCGGCGGCCGGGTCGGCGTCCTTGCCGCGGGCCAGCGCGACCGCCGCGCCGAAGGCGACGAGCAGCGCGGCCACCAGCAGAATCAGCAGGTAGCGGCGGTTCCGGCTCGGCGGCTGCGCAGGATACGGCTCGCTCGGCATCCGACCAGGGTAGCGGTACCGCGGATCACCCGTCCGGGGCGGCAGTAATTCTGGTAACTCCTACCTGTGCGACGGGGAATGCCGGGGATAGGGTGCAGGGATGCTGCGCAAGCTGGGATTCCTCACGATCGGGCTGTTCGACGAGGCCGATCCGCGCCGGGGGCACGAGTCGACGTTGGAGATCATCGAGCTGGGGGAGCGACTCGGCTTCGACAGCGCCTGGCTGCGCCACCGGCACCTGCAGTTCGGCATCTCCTCGCCGGTCGCGGTGCTGGCCGCCGCGACCCAGCGGACCAGCCGGATCGAGCTGGGCACCGCGGTCACCCCGCTCGGCTGGGAGAACCCGCTGCGCCTCGCCGAGGACCTGGCCACCGTCGACATCCTCTCCGGCGGCCGTCTCAACCCGGGCATCAGCGTCGGCCCGCCGATGAACTACGAGACGGTGAAGGACGCGCTCTACCCCGGCACGGACGAGGACTTCGGCTACGCGCGGGTGGAAAGACTTCTGGCATGCGTACGCGGTGATCAGGTCACCGACTTCCAGGGGACGGTCGGCTTCGAGCAGTTCTCGAACCGCGTCCAGCCGCACTCGCCGGGTCTCGCGTCCCGCCTCTGGTACGGCGGCGGCAGCCTGCGGTCCGCGCAGTGGGCCGGTGAGCACGGCATGAACTTCCTGACCAGCAGCGTGGTGAAGGCCGAGGGCGACGAGACCGACTTCGCGGAGATCCAGCTGTCGCACGTGCGCGCGTTCCGGGCCGCGCATCCGGACGGTGACGAGGCGCGGGTGTCGCAGGGACTCGTCGTGATTCCGACCGACAGCGCGACGCCGGAGCAGCGGGCGCGGTACGCCGCGTATGCGGAGCAGCGCCTGCCCCGTACCCGATCGCCGCAGGGACCGGCCCGGATGATGTTCGCACCCGACCTGGTCGGGTCATCCGCCCAGATCGCCGAATCCCTCGAGGCGCACGCCGCGTTCCGCGCGATCGACGAGGTGGCGTTCGCGTTGCCGTTCACCTTCGAGCATGACGACTATGTGCAAATCCTGACCGATATGGCCCAGAGCCTGGGCCCGGCGCTCGGGTGGAAGCCGGCGAGTTAGCCCATCCGGGCGAGGCGTGCCGCCAGACCGTCCACGAAGACGGTGAGGGCGAACTCGAAGCTGTCCCGGTCGACCGCGTCGGCGTGCTCGCGCAGGCGGTGCGCGTCGCCGAGCGCCGGGTACCGATCGAGGTAGACCTGCACGTCGTCGACGAAGCCGCGGGAGAACGAGCCCATCGCGGCGCCCACCACCAGATATTTCGTCGAGGCACCGATCATGGTGGCCTCCCGGGCCGGCCAGCCGGCGGCGACCAGCCCGCCGTGCACCGCGTCGGCCCGGCGCAGGGAGGCGTCGCGCTGGCCGGGCCCGTGTGCCAGGAACGGCACGATGTTCGGGTGCTCGGCGAGCGCCGCGCGGTAGGAACGCGCCCACCCGAGCAGGCCCTCCCGCCAGCCGGCCACGAAGCCGCCGGTCTCCACCTTTTCCATGATCTCGCTGGCGACGTCGTCGAGCAGCTGCTCCTTCGTCGGATAGTGGAAGTAGAGCGCCGGCGCGCTCACCCCGAGCGCGGTGGCCAGCTTGCGCATGCTCAGCCCCTCCAGGCCGTCCCGGTCGATGATCTCGAGCGCGGCCGCCCGGATGCCGGCCTGGCTCAGCAGGGGAGTGGTCGGCCGGGGCATATGAGGTCCTTTCGCGAAGCTGCCTAACGGTGTTAAGTTAGCACCCGTCCAGAAACCTGACAGCGTTAGTTTTACGGCATTTCCGGGAGGCGTCGTGGACCTCGGTCTCACCCAGGAGCAGGAACAGTTCCGCGACCTCGCCCGTGACTGGGTGGATCGCGAGGTGGTCCCGCACGTCACGGAGTGGGATCGCGCCGAGCAGGTCGATCTGAAGATCGTCGGCAAGCTCGCCGATCTGGGATTTCTCGGTCTCGGGATCGCCGAGGAGTTCGGCGGCTCAGGCGGCGACTTCCTCTCCTACATCCTGATGATGGAGGAGCTCGGGCGCGGCGACACCTCGGTTCGCGGGATCGTCTCGGTCTCGCTCGGCCTGGTCGCGAAGAGCATTCAGGCCTACGGCACGGATGCGCAGAAGCGACAGTGGCTGCCCGGCATGTGTGCCGGGGACACACTGGGCTGTTTCGGTCTCACCGAGCCCGGGACCGGCTCCGACGCGGGGTCACTGACCACCCGGGCGGTGCGCGACGGCGACGACTGGCTGATCACCGGCGAGAAGATCTTCATCACGAACGGCACGTGGGCCGGCGTGGTGCTGGTCTTCGCCCGTACCGGAGGGCCTGGGCCGAAAGGGATCACCGCCTTCCTGGTTCCCGCCGACGCGCCGGGCCTGACCCGGCGGGAGATCAAGGGGAAGCTCGGCCTGCGCGGTCAGGCGACCGCCGAGATCAATTTCGATGGGGTACGGGTGAGCGACGCCAACCGCCTCGGCCGGGAGGGCGGCGGCTTCAAGATCGCGATGTCCGCCCTGGACAAGGGGCGGATCGCCGTCGCGTCCGGTTCGGTCGGCCTGGCCCGCGGCTGCCTCGAGGCGGCCGTCGCCTACGCCCAGGAGCGCACCCAGTTCGGCAAACCGATCGCGTCGTACCAGCTCGTGCAGGAGATGCTCGCCGACATGGCCGTGGAGACCGACGCCGCCCGGCTGCTGGTGTGGCGGGCCGCCGACCTGGTCGACCGGGGCCGCACGTTCGGCACCGAGGCGTCGATGGCGAAGCTGTTCGCCACCGAGTCCGCGGTGAAGGCCGCCAACCAGGCCATCCAGGTGTTCGGGGGGTACGGCTACGTCGACGAGTTCCCGGTCGGCAAGGCCATGCGCGACGCCCGCGTCACCACGCTCTACGAAGGCACCAGCCAGATCCAGAAACTGCTCATCGGCCGTGCGCTGACCGGGATCAGCGCGTTCTGAGGGAGATCGTTGTGAGTCGGGTAGCCATCGTCACCGGCGCCGCGCGGGGAATCGGCGCGGCCACCGCGCGGCAGTTCGCCTCGGAGGGGGCGGCGGTCGCGGTCCTTGATCTGGGAGACACCTCCGAGGTGGTCGAGCAGATCCGGTCCTCCGGCGGCACCGCCGTGTCCTTCTCCTGCGACGTGTCCGACGAGGCGCAGGTGGATTCGGTGATCGACAAGATCGCCGCCGAGCTGGGCAGCGTCGACGTGCTGGTGAACAACGCCGGGGTCCTGCGCGACAACCTGCTGCACAAGATGTCCGCCTCGGACTGGGACATCGTGATGAACGTGCACCTGCGCGGCGCGTTCCTGTGCAGCCGGGCGGCGCAGCGCCACATGGTGCCGCAGCGCTCCGGCAAGATCGTCAACACGTCGAGCGTGTCCGCCCTGGGCAATCGCGGACAGGCGAACTACGCTGCGGCCAAGGCCGGTATTCAGGGACTGACCCGGACCCTGGCGATGGAGCTCGGCCCGTTCGGGATCAATGTGAACGCGGTGGCGCCCGGTTTCATCGTCACCGAGATGACCGACGCGACGGCGGCCCGGGTCGGCGTCGCCGCCGCTGACATGCAGGCCAAGGCCGCCGAGATCACCCCGCTGCGCCGGGTCGGCCAGCCGTCCGACATCGCCTCCGTCGTCGCCTTTCTGGCCAGTGACGCGGCATCGTTCATCACCGGGCAGACCATCTACGTCGACGGCGGACGCCGCCTCTAACCCCGTACCCCTTGATTGGATCTTGAAATATGCGTCGCTCAGTTTTCAACGAGGACCACGAGGCGTTCCGGCAGACGCTGCGGACGTTCATCGAGGCCGAGGTGGTTCCGTACTACGACCAGTGGTTCGTGGCCGGCGAGGTCCCGCGCGAGCTCTACAAGAAGCTCGCCGAGCTGGGCCTCTTCGGCATCGAGGTGCCGGAGGAGTACGGCGGCGCCGGCATCGACTCGTTCAAGTTCGCCGCCATCCAGACCGAGGAGACGACCCGCGCCGGCGTCTCGTTCGGCGCGTCCGGGGCGCACGTCGCGCTCTGCCTGCCGTACCTTCTGGATCTCGGCACCGAGGAGCAGAAGCGGCGCTGGCTGCCGGATTTCGTCAGCGGCGACGCGATGTACGCGATCGCGATGACCGAGCCCGGCACCGGCAGCGACCTGGCCGGCATGAGCACGACCGCCCGTCTCTCCGACGACGGCACGCACTACGTGCTGAACGGCGCGAAGACGTTCATCACCGGTGGCGTCAACGCCGACAAGGTGATCGTCTGCGCCCGGACGTCGCCCGCCAAGCCCGACGACCGCCGCTTCGGCATCTCGCTGCTCGTGGTGGACACCAAGGCGCCCGGGTACTCGGTGGGCCGCAAGCTCGACAAACTCGGGCTGCGCACGTCGGACACCGCCGAACTGGCCTTCGTCGACGTCAAGGTGCCGGTCGAGGATCTGCTCGGCGAGGAGAACAAGGGCTTCTCCTACCTCGGCAAGAACCTGCCGAAGGAGCGCCTGTCGATCGCCTACGGCGCGTACGCGCAGGCCGCTGCCGCCGTCCGGTTCGCCAAGCAGTACGTGCAGGAGCGCAAGGTCTTCGGCCAGCCGGTCGCCACGTTCCAGAACACCAAGTTCGAGCTGGCCGCCTGCCAGGCCGAGGTGGACGCCGCGCAGGCGGTCGCCGACCGGGCCCTGGAGGCGCTCGACGCGGGTGAGCTCACCGCGGCCGAGGCGGCGTCGGCGAAACTGTTCTGCACCGAGGTGGCGCACCGGGTGATCGACCGTTGCCTGCAGCTGCACGGCGGGTACGGCTTCATCAACGAGTACCCGATCGCCCGCCTCTACGCCGACAACCGGGTCAATCGAATCTACGGCGGCACCTCCGAGGTGATGAAAATGATCATCGCGAAGGACATGGGCCTCTGAGTCATCCCTCGCAGGGGAGTGTTTTCTTGGGATGTATCGATGCTCGTCACTTTCCGCCTAGGGTCGGGGCCATTCCCCTCCCAGGCAGAAAGGACCCTCGATGCGCTCCGTTCCCCGGGTGCTCCTCGCGCTCGCGGTCGCCGTGGTCGGCCTCTTCGGGCCGGCTTCGGCGGCTTCGGCGGGCCCGTCCGACGAACCCTCCGTCGGGCCGCTCGTCGTCGGCGGCCAGCCCGCCAGCGAGAACTACTCCTTCATGGTCTACGTCTCCGGCTGCACCGGTTCCCTGATCAAGGCGAACTGGGCGGTCACCGCCAAACACTGCCCCACCCCCTCTTCGGTACGGGTGGGAAGCGTCAACCGGAGCAGCGGCGGCACCGTCGTCTCCGTCGTGCGAGCCGTCAACCACCCCCGGATCGACGTCAAGCTGCTCCAGCTCGGCTCCTCGGTGAGTTACGCACCGGCGCCGATCCCGACGGCGTCCGGCGCGGTCGGCACCGCCACCCGGATCATCGGCTGGGGGCAGACCTGCCCGCGGCGCGGATGCGGTTCCACCCCGCTCGTCGCCAACGAGCTGAACACGTCGATCGTGGCGGACAGCAGGTGCTCCGGCATCGACGCCGCGTACGAGATCTGCACCAACAACACCAACGGCAACTCCGGCGCCTGCTACGGCGACTCCGGTGGGCCGCAGGTCCGGTCGGTCAGCGGCCGCTGGGCGCTGATCGGCGTGACCAGCCGGGCCGGCAACAACAGCTCGACCTGTGCGACGGCGCCGTCCATCTACGGTGACCTGCCGTCCATCCGTACCTGGGTGAACACGCAGGTCGGCGGGCTGCCCGCCTGATTACACAGCGGGGTTGGGCGGGGTTGCCCGCCTGATCCCGCGGCGGGGTCGGGCGGGCCGGCCGCCTGATCCGCCGGCGGACCGGGCCGGTGCGGCAGACCGCGCCGGCCCGGTGCCGATACGCTGCCGTTCATGGCTCTCCTGCACAAGGCAACGATCACCCCGTCGAAACTCGAACTGCTCACCGCCTGGCTGCCCGGCCGGCCCTGGCAGGACGGCCCGATCGGTGCGGACCTGACCAGGGTGGCCGCCGCCCGCTTCGACGACCCGGACGGCGAGGTCGGCATCGAGACCATGCTGGTCCGCTCCGGCGACGGGCCGGTCCTGCACGTGCCGCTGACCTACCGCGGCGCCCCGCTCGACGGTGCCGAGCAGCACCTGATCGGCACCTGTGAGCACTCGGTGCTCGGCACCCGCTGGGTCTACGACGCCACCGGCGACCCGGTCTATGTCGCCGCGCTGGTCGAGGTGATCCGCTCGGGCGGCGGCGCGGCCGTCGAGGAGCTCGAGATCGACGGCGGGCGGGTCACCCGGGAGACCGATCTGACGCTGACCGGCAGCGGCGCCGAGGTCCCGCCGGCCGGCGCGATCACCGGGCACACCGACGGCGACCCCACCCTGATCACCGCCGGTCCGCTCACGCTGCACGTGAACCGGCTCCCGCTGATCGTCGTGGACCCCACCGACGACGGCGTGCTGACCGCCTGCTGGAGTGGGCAGGAGACGCCGGTGGTGCTGGCCCACCTCACCACCCACCCGGCCTGACCGGGCTCGGCTTCACCAGGCTCGGCGAGGCGGCCGGCGCCGCCGGCCGCTCGTCGCTCGCCGGCGCCCGCGTCAGAGGGCCTCGTCGGCCTTGCGCGCCGCGATCAGCACCGGATCCCACACCGGGGCGTAGGGCGGCGCGTACCCCAGATCCAATGCGGTCATCTCGGTGACCGTCATCCGGTTCCACACGGCCACCGCGAACGCGTCGATGCGTTTCGCGGCCTCGGCCCGGCCGACGATCTGGGCGCCGAGCAGCAGTCCGCTGTCCTTCTCGGCGATCACCTTCACGGTCATCGGGACGGCGCCGGGCATGTAGCCGGCCCGGTTCGTCGACTCGACGGTGGCCGTCACGTAGCGGAAGCCGGCGGCGTCGGCCTCCTTCGAGGACAGCCCGGTGCGGGCCACCTCCAGGTCGCAGATCTTGGTGATGCCGGTGCCCACGATGCCGGGGAACGTGGCGTACCCGCCGCCGAGGTTGATCCCGGCGACCCGGCCTTGTTTGTTCGCGTGCGTGCCGAGCGGGACGTGCACCTGACGGCCGCTCACCCGGTTGAGCACCTGCGTGCAGTCGCCGGCCGCCCAGACGCCCTCGACGGTTCCCTTCGGTCCGGTCACCCGCTGGCGCAGGTCGGTGGCGAGGCCGCCGGTGACGCCGAGCGGGATGCCCGCGGCTTCGGCGAGCGCGGTGTTCGGGCGGACGCCGAGTCCGAGGATGACCACGTCGGCGGGGATCGTGCCGGCGTCGGTGACGACCGCGCGGATCTGATCTTTCTCGGTCTCCAGGGCCTTGACCGTCACGCCGGTGCGCAGCTCTATGCCGAGGTTCTCGATGGACTTCGCGACGAGCGCGCCCATGTCCGGGTCCACGGTCGACATCGGTTGCGGTGACTGCTCGACGAGGGTGACCTTGAGGTCGCGCCAGATCAGGGCTTCGGCCATCTCCACCCCGATGTACCCGGCGCCGATCACGACGGCGGAGCGCACACGCACCGAGGAGAGCCACTCCTGCACGGCCGCGCCGTCGCCGAGGGTCTGCACGCCGAAGACGCCCGCGACGGGGCCGGCGGCCCACGGCGGACGGGTCGGGACGGCGCCGGCCGCGTACACCAGCTCGTCGAACCCCTCGGTGAACTCCCGTTCGGCGGTCCGCACCGCCACCCGTCGCGCTGCCAGATCGATTCCGGTCACCTCGTGGCCGGTGCGCACGTCGATCCCGCTCTGCTGGAAGGCCGCCGGGTCGCGGGCGATCAGCGAGTCCGGGCCGTCGACCATGCCGCCGACCCAGTACGGGATTCCGCACGCCGAGTACGACGTGAAGTCCCCCCGCTCGAACGCGAGGATCTCCAGCTCGCCGGGTCCGCGCCGTTTCCGGGCTTGCGACGCCGCCGACATCCCCGCCGCATCACCACCGATGACGATCAGTCGCACCCGTCCATTCTGCCCCGCGCGCGGAAACCTGGACGCCGGCACCACCGTGTTACGGAGGGATTTCCGGAAAGCTGCCGGTACCGGTTGCCTGTCACATCAGCCGGGATCTATGGTGACCCCACCGCAAGCAAAGCCCGTAGTCCCCTCGCGCAGCACTGTCGAAGCGCTTCGACAAACGCTCTTCGAAGCGCCCTCTCGCCATGCCTTCCCACGACGGAGACCCTCATGCGAAAACGCGGCCTAGCCCTGCTCGCCGCAGCCCTGCTGGCAGCACCTCTGGCATCCACCCCGGCCCACGCCGCCGACCCCGGATACCCCTTCCGTGACCCCGCCCTCCCGCTCGAGACCCGCGTCGACGACCTGGTCGGCCGGCTCACCCTGGACGAGAAGATCTCCCTGTTGCACCAGTACCAGCCCGCCATCCCACGACTCGGCCTCGGCGTGTTCAAGTCCGGCACCGAGGCGCTGCACGGCGTCGCCTGGTCGAACAGCTACACCCGGAACGGCGCGAAGATCGACGCCACGGCCACGGTCTTCCCGCAGGCGGTCGGCCTCGCCAGCACCTGGGACCAGGAGCTGCTGACCCGGGTCGGCGCGGCGGTCGGCGACGAGCTGCGCGGGTTCCACGCGCAGGACCCGGTCGTCTGGGGACTCAACACCTGGGCGCCGGTCGTCAACCTGCTCCGCGACCCACGCTGGGGACGCAACGAGGAGGGGTACTCCGAGGACCCGCTGCTCTCCGGGGCGGTGGCAACGGCGTACGGGAAAGGGTTGCAGGGTCCCGACCCGGACCACCTGAAGACCGCGCCCACGCTGAAGCACTACGCCGCGTACAACAACGAGACCAAACGCGACGTGACCTCGTCGAACGTGCCGCAGCGGGTGCTCAACGAGTATGACCGGGCGCCCTTCAAGGCAGCTCTGGAGAACGACGCCGCGACGGGCGTGATGGCGTCCTACAACCTGATCAACGGGCGGCCCGCGACCGTGGACCGGGACCTGGAGACGATCGTCCGGGACTGGTCCGACCGGCGGCTCTACAACGTCAGCGACGCCTGGGCGCCGACCAACCTGACCGGCTCGCAGGCCTATTACGCGACCCAGGCCGAGGCGAACGCCGCGATCCTCAAGGCCGGGCTGGACAGTTTCACGGTCAACGACACGAACGCCGCGCCGACCGTGACCGCGATCAACGAGGCGCTCCAGCAGCGACTGCTCACCGAGGCGGAGATCGACGAGTCGGTCGGCAACGCGCTGAGCATCCGGTTCCGGCTCGGCGAATTCGACCCGGACGGCGGTCCGCACGCCGACATCACCCCGGACGTGATCGACAGCCCGGCGCACCGGGCCCTGGCCCGCGAGACCGCCGCCGAGGCGGCCGTGCTCCTCAAGAACGACAGGAGCCTGCTGCCGCTCAAGCCCGGCGGTGACGTCGCGGTGGTCGGCCCGCTCGCCGACAAGCTCTACAGCGACTGGTACGGCGGGCAGCTCCCCTACGAGGTGACGGTCCTCGACGGCGTCCGGGAACGGGCGAAAGCCGTCACCACCAGCGCCGGCGCCGACCGGATCGCGCTGAAGGAGATCACCACCGGCCGTTACCTCACCGCCACCGACGGCCCGGCCGGCCTCGGCACGACGACGGCCACGACCGCCGCCCAGTTCGACAGCGTGGACTGGGGCGACGGCGTGTCCACGCTGCGCAGCGCCGCCAACGGCAAGCTGCTCGGTTACAACTGGGGGCCGTTCGTCACGGTCGAGGACGACCCGACCGGCTGGTACGTCCAGCAGCAGTTCAGGGTCGAGGAACAGCCGGACGGCACGGTCGTGCTGCGTTACGCCGGTTACGAGACGCAGGAGTCCTGGTTCGGCGCGAACACCTACGTCACGGTGGGTGCGGACGGCAACCTCGCGCTCGGCGCGGCGGACGCGGCGGGTGCGGCCCGGTTCGACAAGACGGTGATCAAGGACGGCGTCCGGGAGGCGGCGGACGCGGCGCGGCGGAGCCGGACCGCGGTGGTGGTCGTGGGCACGGATCCGTTCGTCGCCGGCCGTGAGGTGCACGACCGCACGTCGCTGGGCCTCGGCGAACGCCAGGAGGACCTGATCGAGGCGGTCCGCCGGGCCAACCCGAACACCGTGGTGGTGCTGCAGAGCAGTTACCCCCAGTCGATCACCTGGGCGCAGCGGCACGTGCCCGGCATCCTCTGGACCACCCACGCCGGCGCGGAGACCGGCCACGCGGTCGCCGACGTGCTTTTCGGCGCGGTGAACCCGTCGGGCCGGCTCACCCAGACCTGGCCGCGCTCGGAGAGCCGGCTACCGGAGGACCTCAACCAGTACGACATCGTCAAGACCGGGCAGACCTACCTGTACAGCGACGAGAAGCCGCTCTATTCGTTCGGCCACGGTCTCTCGTACACGAAATTCCGCTACGGCTCGCCGACGGTGAAGAACGGCCGGGTCAGCGTGACGGTCACCAACACCGGCAGCCGCGCCGGGGACGAGGTCGTGCAGCTTTACACCCGCCAGCGCACCTCGCGGGACGTGACGCCGCGGCGGCAGCTGCGCGGTTTCCAGAAGGTGCACCTCGGACCCGGCCGGTCGGCGACCGTCACCCTGGACCTGGACCGGAACGATCTGGCCCGCTGGGACGTCACCCGGCAGCGCTGGGTGGTCGAGAACTCGGTGCACGACATCCTCCTCGGCTCCTCGTCGAGCGACATCCGGGCGCGGGCCACGCTCGCGGTGCGGGGCGAGACGATCCCGGCACGGGCCCTCACTGAAGAGACGCGGTCGGAGACGTTCGACGATTACCAGGGCGTCCGTCTTCTTGACGAGACCAAGGAACGAGGCACGGTCGTGGGCGCGAGCGCGGCCGGCGACTGGATCGCGTTCAAGGACGCCGCGCTGCGCGGCGGCCGGACCCTCACGGTCCGGGCGTCCGGCGCCGGCACCGTCGAGGTCCGGCTGGGTTCGCCCTCCGGGCGCCTGCTGGGCACGGCCACGGTGAGCGACACCGGCGGCATCTACCGGTACGTGTCGGCGACCGCCCCGCTGACGCCGGCGACCGGCCGTCACGACGTCTACCTGGTGCCCAGCCCCGGCCTGCGCCTGGCGACGTTCAGCATCACCTGACCCACCCCGCGTGTGGAGTTGGGGCGCATTCCGCATTGCGCACCCGAACTCCACACGCGGGGACGGCGACCGCGTATCAGTAGGATTCGACGAGGGGAGCGGTCTTGGCGAAAGACCGGGCGACTTGGGGAGGCGCAGTGCCGACGATCAACGATGTCGCCCGAGCAGCAGGGGTCTCGCCCAGCACGGTGTCCTACGTTCTCAGCGGCCGCCGCCCGATCTCGGCGGAGACCCGCGCCCGGGTCCAGGCCGCGATCGCCGAGCTCGGCTTCCACCCGCACGCCGGCGCCCGCGCGCTGGCCAGCAGCAAGACCAACGTGCTGGCGCTCGTCGCGCCGCTGCGGGTGGACGTCAACGTGCCGGTCATCATGCAGTTCGCGACGGCGGTGGTGACCGCTGCCCGCGCGCACAACCACGACGTGCTGCTGCTGACCAAGGACGAGGGCACCGCCGGGCTGGAGCGCGTCGCGCACAGCACGATGGTGGACGCGTTGATACTGATGGACCTGGAGCGCGACGACCTGCGGATCCCGGCGCTGCGCCGGCTCAAGCAGCCGTCGGTGCTGATCGGCCTGCCCGCCGATCACACCGGGATCGCCTGCGTGGACCTGGACTTCGCGGCGGCGGCCCGGCTGGCGCTGGAGCACCTGGCCGGGCACGGTCACCGCCGGATCGGCCTGGTCGGCCCGTCCCCGGCGGTCTACAAGCGGCAGACGACGTACGCGGACCGGTTTCTGAGCGGCTTCCTGGAGGCGTCGGCGGAACTGGACCTGCGCACCGTCACGCACCCGTGCGAGCCGGGCGCGGCGGGTGTCCGGGACGCCCTCGCCGACATCGACGCCCAGCTGCCGGACCTGACCGCCCTGGTGGTGCACAACGAGGAGGCGCTCCGCCCGCTGCTCGACCTGTTGCACGCGAGCGGCCGCCGGGTTCCGGAGGACATCTCGATCGTGGCGATCTGCCCGCAGGACGTGGCGGTCAGCATGCCGGTCGACCTCACATCGATCGACATCCCTGCCCATGACGTGGGCACGCTGGCCGTGGAGACCGCGATGCGGTTGCTCGACGGCCGCACGGTGGAGTACACGCGCCTGCTCGCGCCTCGTCTCGTGGAGCGCCGGAGCTGCCGGGAAATCTCCCCGTCACACCGTTGACATGAATGGCGCTCGTTCCCTAGCGTCTCCCGCAAGGCCGTTGTCGAAGCGTTTCGACGCGACATCGTCGAAGCGCTTCGACGATCGGCCTCCTGAACCCGCAGACCCAGTCCCCCTGGGAGGACCTGTGTTCAAATCCCGAGCCGTCGCCGCCGTCCTGCTGGCGACGTCCCTGACTCTTGCAGCCTGCGGCGGCGGCGACAGCGCCGACGAGGGCGCCGATGCGAAGACCCTGACCCTCTGGCACTACGAGGGCCCCACCAGCGCGATGGGCATCGCCTGGAACAAGGCGATCGAGCTCTTCAAGTCCAGCCACCCCGGCGTCGAGGTGAAGTTCGAGGAGAAGGGCTTCGAACAGATCCAGCAGAACGCCCAGATGATCCTCAACTCGGACAGCGCGCCCGACATCATGGAGTACAACAAGGGGAACGCGACCGCCGGCCTGCTCTCCAAGCAGGGCCTGCTCACCGACCTGAGCGACGAGGCGACGAAGCGCGGCTGGGACACCAAGCTCAGCCCGAGCCTGCAGACCACCGCGAAGTACGACGAAGACGGCATCATGGGCAGCGGCAAGTTCTACGGCGTGCCCAACTACGGCGAGTACGTCATGGTCTATTACAACAAGGACCTGTTCGACAAGTACAAGCTCGCGGTGCCGACCACGCTGGACGAGTTCACCACCGTGATGGACACGTTCGTCCAGAACAAGGTGACCCCGCTCGCGGTCGGCGGCGCGGAGTACCCGGCCCAGCAGATCTTCTACGAGCTGGCGCTGTCGAAGGCGGACCGCGCGTTCGTCGACGACTACCAGCTCTACAAGAACAAGGTCGACTTCAAGGGGCCGCAGCTCACCTACGGCGCCCAGACGTTCGCCGACTGGGTGGGCAAGGGCTACATCAGCAAGGACTCGGCCGGGATCAAGGCCGAGGACATGGGCGTCTCGTTCACCCAGGGCAAGTTCCCGATCCTGATCTCGGGCAGCTGGTGGTACGGCCGCTTCGGCGAGGAGATCAAGAACTTCGAGTGGGGCAGCTTCCTCTTCCCCGGCAACACCCTGCACCCGGGCTCCAGCGGCAACCTCTGGGTGGTCCCGGAGAAGAGCAAGGCGAAGGCCCTGGCGTACGACTTCATCGACATCACCATGTCGCCGGAGGTGCAGGCGCTGCTCGGCAACTCGGGCGGGGTCCCGGTCGCGGCCGACCCGTCGCAGATCACCGATCCGAAGAACAAGGAGCTGGTCGAGACGTTCAACAAGATCTCGACCGGCGACGGGCTCGCGTTCTACCCGGACTGGCCCGCCCCCGGCTACTACGACGTGCTGGTCGCCGGCGTGCAGGGACTGATCAACGGGTCGAAGAAGCCCGACGCGTTCCTCGACGAGATCGCCAAGCCGTACCAGGAGAACCTGGCCGATCTGGGCAAATGATCCAGGCGCGGGCGGTGGGTGACCACCGCCCGCCTCGCGGAAGGAATCGGCCTTGGCCACCAAGACCAAGAGCCGCGGGTACGCGCTCTACCTGATCCCCGGTGTGCTCGCCTCACTCGCGGTGATCGTCGTGCCGCTCGTCATGACGGTCTATGTCAGCTTCACCAAGTGGACCGGTGTGGGCAGCCCGCGCTGGGTCGGCTTCGACAACTACACCCGGCTCTTCTCCGACACGCTCTTCTGGCAGTCGTTCGGGCACATCGGGCTGCTCATCCTCGCCATGGCGGTGGTGCCGACGCTGCTCGGGCTGGTCCTGGCGGCGGTCCTGTTCGACTACGTCGCCAAGCACTTCGGTGACCGCTGGGCCGGCGCGCTGCGCTCCGGCTACTACCTTCCGCAGGTGCTGCCGGTCGCGGTGACGGGCATCGTCTGGGGCTGGATCCTGCACCCGGACTACGGCGCCCTCAACAAGATCTTCGAGTCGATCGGGCTGGGCGGGCTCACCCGCAACTGGCTCGGCGACCCGGACTACGCGCTGTACAGCGTGATGGCGGTGATGATCTGGTTCCAGCTGGGATACCCGGTCGTCATGTTCATGTCCGGCCTGTCGCGGATCAACCCGGAGCTCTACGAGGCGGCCGACCTCGACGGGGCGAGCTGGTGGCAGCGGTTCCGCAAGATCACGGTCTACATGATCCGTCCCGAGTTCTACGTCGTGCTGATCACCACCACGATCGCCGCATTGAAGATCTTCGGTCAGGTCTTCGTGCTCACCCGCGGCGGCCCGAGCAACGCCACCCTCGTGCCGTCCTACTTCGCCTACAAGAACTTCTTCGAAAAAGCCCAGGTCGGGTACGGGTCCGCGATCTCCACGGTGCTGACCGTGCTGATCGTGGTGCTCGCCTTCGTGTTCCTGCGGCTGCAGCACCGGGCGGAGGACGCGAAATGACCGTCACGGCCGAACGAACGCCGGTGAAGACCGCCGCGCCGCAGGCCGCCAAGCGGCGCAACCCGGTGCGGTTCGCGGTGCTCGCCGCGCTGGTCGTCCTGCTCCTGCTCATGGTCGGACCGCTGCTCGTGGTCGCGGTCAACGCGGTGAAGAGCCCGGCCGACTACGCCGGGAGCGGCCCGCTGTCGATCCCCACGAGCCTCTACTGGGACGGGATCGTCGACTTCTGGAACCGGGTCGATTTCGGGCAGAAGCTCTGGAACAGCTTCATCACCAGCCTGGTCGTCGCGGTGCTCGGCGTGGGCTTGAGCATCCTGAACGCGTACGCGCTCGGCATCGGCCGGGTGAAGGGGCGGATCTGGTTCCTGGTGTTCTTCCTGGTCGCCAACCTGTTGCCGCAGGAGGTGCTGGTCTACCCGCTGTACTACATCGGCAAGGAGATCGGCCTCTACGACAACCTGATCTCGATCATCATCATCTTCACCGTCATCCAGAGCGCGTTCGGCACGTACCTGCTGACCTCGGTCTACGCGGAGTTCCCGCGCGAGCTGCTGGACGCGGCCTCGGTCGACGGCGCCGGGAAGTGGCGGACGCTGTGGCGGGTCGTCGTCCCGGTCAGCCGGCCCACCCTCGCCGTGCTCTTCACGTTCTTCTTCATCTGGACGTGGAACGAGTTCTTCCTGCCGCTGATCTTCCTGATCTCCAACGACAACCAGACCGTCCCGGTGGCGCTCGGCGTCCTCCAGGGCGACCGGATGATGGACGCCACGACGACCAGCGCTTCCGCGTTGATCGGCATCCTCCCGGCGATGCTCTTCTTCCTCCTCTTCCAGCGGACCCTCACGCGCGGCATCGCCGCCGGTGCCATCAAATGATCGTTTGCAAAGGACACTCATGAAGTTCACCGACGGCTACTGGCGCAAGCGGGACGGGCTGACCGTCCTGCACCCCGCGCACTACCTGGACAGCACGACCGGTCCGGACTCGCTCACCGTCTACGCCGCGGTGCGACCGGTCCGGCAGCGCGGGGACACGCTCAACGCGCCGCTGATCACGGTCACTCTCACCGCGCCGGCGCCGGACGTCATCCGGGTCACCATCGACCACTTCCAGGGCGGCGTGGCGAAATATCCGAACTTTTCGCTCACCGAGGAGCCGGTCGACGTGGCCGTCGACGCCGTCTCGCTCACCTCGGGCGCGCTGACCGCGCAGTTCCGCGACGGCGAGGAGTGGGGACTCGATTTCCTCGCCGGCGGCAAGCGGATCACCGGCAGCGGCTGGAAGGGGATGGGCGTCGTCGACACCCTCGACGGGGGTCACTACGTCCACGAGCAGCTCGACCTGGGCGTGGGGGAGACCGTCTACGGGCTCGGCGAGCGCTTCGGCCCGCTGGTCAAGAACGGTCAGAGCATCGACGTCTGGAACGAGGACGGCGGGACCAGCAGCGAGCAGGCGTACAAGAACGTCCCGTTCTACTTCACCACCGGCGGGTACGGCGTCCTCGTCGACCACCCCGGCAAGGTCTCCTTCGAGGTCGCCTCGGAGATGGTGTCCCGCACCCAGTTCAGCGTCGCCGGGCAGAGCCTGTCCTACCTGGTCATCCACGGTCCGACGCCGGCCGACGTGATCCGCAGGTACACCGCGCTGACCGGCCGTCCCGCGCTGCCGCCGGCCTGGTCGTTCGGTCTCTGGCTGAGCACGTCGTTCACCACCTCGTACGACGAGGACACCGTGAACAAGTTCATCGACGGGATGGCCGAGCGGGACCTGCCGCTAAGCGTGTTCCACTTCGACACGTTCTGGATGCGGGAGTTCTCCTGGTGCGACTTCGAGTGGGACACCAGGACGTTCCCGGACCCGCCGGGGATGCTGAAACGGCTCGCCGGCCGAGGGTTGAAGGTGTGCCTCTGGATCAACCCGTACATCGCGCAGCGGTCGCCGCTCTTCGCCGAGGCGCGCGAGAAGGGCTTCCTGGTCCGGCGTGCCAACGGCGACGTCTTCCAGTGGGACCTGTGGCAGGCCGGGATGGGTCTGGTCGACTTCACCAATCCCGGCGCGCGGGAGTGGTACGCGGACAAGCTGCGGTACCTGGCCCAGATGGGTGTGGACGCCTTCAAGTCCGACTTCGGGGAGCGGGTCCCGACCGACGTCGTCTGGCATGACGGCTCCGACCCGGAACGGATGCACAACTACTACACGCAGATCTACAACCAGGTCGTCTTCGACGTGCTGCGTGAGGTCAAGGGCGAGGGCGAGGCCGTGCTCTTCGCCCGCTCCGCCACGGTCGGCGGCCAGCAGTTCCCGGTGCACTGGGGCGGCGACAACTCCAGCACGTACGAATCGATGGCGGAGAGCCTGCGCGGCGGCCTGTCGCTGATGTCATCCGGCTTCGGCTTCTGGAGCCACGACATCGGCGGTTTCGAGGGCATGCCCGATCCGGCGGTGTTCAAGCGGTGGGTCGCCTTCGGGCTGCTCTCCTCGCACAGCCGGCTGCACGGCAGCACCTCCTACCGGGTGCCGTGGAACTTCGACGAGGAGTCCTCGGACGTCCTGCGGACCTTCACCCACCTGAAGTACCGCCTCATGCCGTACCTGTTCGCCGCCGCCCGCGAGGCGCACGAGACGGGCCTGCCGGTGATGCGCCCGATGGTCCTCGGCTTCCCGGACGACCCGGCCACCGCCTACCTGGACCGGCAGTACCTGCTCGGCCCGGACCTGCTGGTGGCCCCGGTCTTCAGCACCTCCGGCGAGGTCCGCTACTACGTCCCGGCCGGACGCTGGACGAACTTCCGCACCGGCGAGGTCGTCGAGGGGCCGCGCTGGGTCACCGAGACACACGGCTTCGACAGCGTCCCCCTGCTGGGCCGCCCCGGCGCGGTCATCCCGATCGGCGCCCGGACCGACCGTCCCGACTACGACTACCGCGACGGCGTGACATTGAGGCTCTTCGAGCCCATTGCCGAGGGTACGGGGTCAGCAACGGTCCCCGGCCCGTCCGGCGAGACCACCACGTTCACGATCGAGCGCAGCGGCACGACGGTGACCGTCTCCCGCACCGGCGATCCGCTCCCGTGGAACGTCCAGTGGGGGACCGAGGTGCTGGAGGTCCCCGCCGGCCAGGACAGCTGCGCTCTCACCGTCGAGTAGCAGCCCGGCTGACCGGCGGCGTCCACGAGCCGCCGCCGGTCACCGGACTATTCCCGGTGCCGTTCCTGCGCCTGCGCGACCCGGAGGGCCTGCTCACGGACAGCCCGGTCCTGCGGGTCCGAGCTCAGCTCGAGAGCCTCCTCCGCCGCGGTGACCGCCTCCCGGACGGCCGCCGGATCCCCCGTCCTACGGTGCAGCAGCACGAGCAGGCCGGACAGGTACGTCAGATTCTCGCCGCGCTGCTGCTGGTCCGGGGCCGACCCCACCGCGTACCGGGCGGGTGCCACCGCCTGAGCGAGCACCCCGGCGTCGTCGAGCTTGTCGCCCTTGACCTTGAGGGACGTCGAGAGGCCGACGTACGCCTGAGCCCGCTTCGGCGACTCGATGGCGGAACACAGGCCGTACCAGTGGGCCGCCTCGTCGAGGAGTTCCAGGCGCCCCGACAGGTTGCCGAGTTCGCGCAGGGCGGCGCCCAGCTCGATCAGGGCCGCCGGTCGCAGCCGATGCCCCGGCGGGATGTTCTGCCCCGCGCTGCGCAGCACCTCGACCGCTTCGACCAGCGCGCCCCGGTCGTTGGTCGCCAGATGTCGCTTCAGCAGCGCCTGACCGAGCAGGACCGACAGCCGGCGCCAGACCTCGATGTCCTTCTCGGCACGAACGAGTGCCCGCCCCTCGGTGATCGTGCGGTCGAGATCGGCGAGATCTTTGGTCTGCTCGTACCGTTGAACGCACTCCACCATCCTCGCCAGCGCGTCGGGAGCGGCCGCCTGCTGCTGCGGCGGCGGATCGTATCGCGTGGTGTCCGGTGCCGCGTCGTTCCTGCGCCGGGTGACGAACGCGGCCAGCCCTCCGCCGACGAGCAGCACGAACAGCAGGCAGGCCGCATCGGCGCCGATGGCGAACGACAATCCCAGAAGCACGACGAGCGACACGATGCCGATGAGGCGGTACAGCCACACATTGAGTGGTCTCGTCTCATTGCCGGTCGCCAGCATGATCCCTTTGTGCGCCAGCATGGCTCCCATGCTGGGCACCTCGACGAAGATGAAAAACAAGATCGGGAATGGCGCCATGTCTCCGAGACCTCGTTCCGCGATGGGCGTCTCAGGTCGTCTGGGCACCATACCCACGAGGCCGGTCGCCGGCAGGTCAGCGAAGTCGAAGACCGGAGCGAGGACGTGTAAACAAGCAAAGGCCGCGAGTCCTGCGTTTCCGCAGCCAACCGTCCACAATTCCGCCCGGCTCACTCACTCCGTTCCGGCCGCTGTCGCCCTCTGCTAAGTTACCTGCGGGTAACTTTCTCGGGAGGGCAATCATGACCACGCTGGAGCGACACGGCGACGTCTTCATCCTCGACCTCGGCGACGGTGAGAACCGTTTCCACCCCGACTGGATCGCCGCGGTCAACGGGCACCTCGACGAGGTCGTCAAGGCCGGCAATCCGGCGGCGCTGGTCACCACCGCGACCGGCAAGTTCTTCTCGAACGGGCTGGACCTGGACTGGCTCGGCAGCAGCGGCGCGGACTTCGGTGACTACGTGGCCGACGTGCACGCGCTCTTCGCCCGGGTGCTCGCGCTGCCGGTGATCACCGTGGCGGCGCTGCAGGGGCACACGTTCGCGGCCGGCGCGATGCTGTCGCTGGCTCACGACTTCCGGGTGATGCGCGCCGACCGCGGCTTCTGGTGCCTGCCGGAGGTGGACATCCAGATCCCGTTCAGCCGGGGCATGTCGGCGCTGATCCAGGCCCGCCTCACGCCGCAGGTCGCGCACGAGGCGATGACCACCGGCCGGCGGTACGGCGGCGCCGACGCCCAGGCCGCCGGCATCGTCGACCGGGCGCTGAGCGAGGAGGCGGTCCGGGCCGCGGCGGTCGAGATCGCCGAGGCGAACACGGCGAAGGCCGGTCAGACCCTTTCCACGATCAAGGAGCGGATGTACGCGCCGGCGCTGGACGTCCTCCGCGACCGGGCCACCGCGCTGACGTAGCGGGCAGTCCGTCCGTGGCCCAGCCGGCCAGGGACGGATTGAGGTGCAAAGCCTCCGGGTCGACCCGGAACGCCGCCAGATCCTGGTAGAAGTCTTTGCATGGGGAGTTCGCCCGGGCCGGCGCCGGCACGGTCGCCGCGAGCAGTGGGCCGCGACCGTCTCGGCGGGCTTCCCGGCATATCGGGCACGACTTTAACGTGACCTTCATTTTGCGGTCGACGCTTCCGGTCCGAGTCGGTGGGTAACGTGCCCTGGAGAGGCGGGACCAAAGACCCGTGCTCAGTAGATCTTGGACAGATACGTTGATCGTGACAAGTCAGGACTCTGGCGACATCACTCGGGAGGAATGACCGTGACCGCCGTTTCGGAGAACCGAGCCAGCGCGCTCGACCATGACGAACTCGTGCGCAAGCTGGCGGCACCGGACGATAACGAGGTCGCGGGCCTCGACGCCTGGTGGCGGGCGAACAACTACCTGACCATCGGTCAGATCTACCTTCAGGGCAATCCGCTGCTGAAGGAGCCGCTCACCACCGAGCACATCAAACCCCGCCTGCTCGGACACTGGGGCACCAGCCCCGGCCTGTCGTTCATCTACGCCCACGTCTCGCGTCTGATCAAGATGACCGGGCAGCAGGCGATCTACCTCGCCGGTCCCGGGCACGGCGGACCCGCCCTGGTGGCCGCCGGCTACCTCGAGGGCACGTACTCCGAGGTCTACCCGAAGGTCGGCCAGGACGAGGCGGGCCTGCTGCGCCTGTTCCGCCAGTTCTCCAGCCCCGGCGGCATCCCCTCGCACGTGTCGGTGACCACCCCCGGCTCGATCCACGAGGGCGGCGAACTCGGCTACGTGCTGGTCCACGCGTTCGGCTCGGTGATGGACAACCCCGACCTGCTCAGCATCGCGGTGGTCGGCGACGGCGAGGCCGAGACCGGCCCCCTCGAAGGCTCCTGGAAGGGCATCTCCTTCATCAACCCGGCGCACGACGGCGCCGTGCTGCCGATCCTGCACCTCAACGGCGCCAAGATCGCCGGCCCCACCGTGCTGGCCCGCAAGGACCCGGCGGAGGTCCGCAAACTTCTCGAGGGCCACGGGTACGAGGTGATCGAGGTCGGCGGGGACGACCTGCCCGGCATGCACCACCGGTTCGCCCAGGCGCTCGCCGACTCCTGGGGCAAGATCCGCGCCATCCAGACCGCGGCGCGCAGCGGTGACTGGGACGGCAAGCGCCCGCATTGGCCGCTGATCGTGCTGCGGACGCCGAAGGGCTGGACCGGACCCGAGAAGATCGACGGCATCACGGTGACCGGCACCTGGCGGTCGCACCAGGTTCCGCTCTCCGGCGTGCGGGGCAACGAGGACCACCTGCGGGAACTGGAGACGTGGCTCCGCTCGTACCGTCCGGAAGAGCTTTTCGACGCCGCCGGCGCACCGGTTCAGATGATCAAGGATCTGGCGCCCGACGGTGACCTGCGGATGAGCGCGAGCCCGCACGCGAACGGCGGCGTGCTCACCCGCGACCTGGACCTGCCGGACTTCCGTGACTACGCGGTCGACGTGAAGCGGCCGGCGCAGGGGCGGGCCGAGTCGACCCGCAAGCTCGGCGAGATGATGCGCGACATCTACGCGCGCAACGCCGACCGGTTCCGGCTGTTCTGCCCGGACGAGACGAACAGCAACCGGCTCGGCGCGGTCTTCGAGGTCTCCGACCGTGGCTTCATGGAGTCGGTCACCCCGGACGACGTGAAGATCAGCAACGAGGGCCGGGTCATGGAGGTGCTCTCCGAGCACAACTGCCACGGCTGGCTGGAGGGTTACAACCTCACCGGGCGGCACGGCATGTTCGCCACCTACGAGGCGTTCGCCATGGTCAGCGCGTCGCAGACGATCCAGCACGGCAAGTGGCTGCAGGAGGCCAAGCACCTGGAGTGGCGTGCCAAGGTCCCGAGCCTGAACATCCTGCTCACCTCGACGGCCTGGCGCAACGACCACAACGGCTTCTCGCACCAGGGCCCCGGCCTGATCCAGAACGTGCTGACCCAGCGCGGCGACGTGGCCCGGGTCTACCTGCCGCCGGACGCGAACACCCTGCTCTCGGTCGCCGACCACTGCTTCCGGTCCCGGTCGTACATCAACCTGATCGTGATCGACAAGCAGCCGCAGCTGCAGTGGCTCGACATGGACCAGGCGATCGAGCACTGCCGCCAGGGCGCCGGCGTCTGGGAGTGGGCCGGCACCGACGACGGCGCCACCGACCCGGACATCGTCCTGGCCTGCGCCGGTGACGTGGTCACGATGGAGACCGTGGCGGCCGCGCAGATCCTCAAGCAGAAGCTGCCCAACCTGAAGGTCCGCGTCGTCAACGTGGTCGACCTGATGACGCTGCCGCGCCCGAAGGACCACCCGCACGGCATGAGCGAGACGCTGTTCCGGGAACTCTTCACCGATCACGTCGACGTGGTCTTCTCGTTCCACGGATACCCGGGCGCCATTCACCAGCTGGTGCACGGCCGGCCGGACGCCGACCGGTTCCGGGTGCGCGGCTTCATCGAGCAGGGCACCACGACCACCCCGTTCGACATGACCGTGCGCAACCGGGCGTCCCGCTACCACCTGGTGATGGACGCGATCAACAACGCGCGGCGCCTGCCGACCGGGGCCACCGAGCTCAAGGCCTGGTGCGAGGCGCAGCTGGAGCGCCACGAGCGGTACGTCGTGGAGAACCTGGAGGACATGCCCGAGGTGCGGGACTGGTCCCTGGGGGACTGGGCCGAGCACTGATCAGTTGATCTTGTGAGTGGGATATTCCACTCCGGAGTGCGCGACTCTGCGCGTTTCCGGGGTGGAATTCTCACATTCACGCGCGTAAGCGCACCTGCTCTCCTAAGAATCTTTTGCAATGACATGTCTCACCCTTTTAATCAACGGCCGGGTTAAGCGAAAGTGAGGGGAGCACAACACCCGTCGCTCGACGATGAGGAAGGGGACCCCTCTATGGCCGCCACGCTGAGCCCTTGGCCGACGACCCGGCAGGGCGCGAAGGACCACGCGGTAATCACCCTGCAGTTCCTGTTGCTGGCCCACGGTCACACCGTCACGGTGGACGGCGTGTTCGGGGCGCAGACCGGTGACGCGGTCCGCGCGTTCCAGTGGGCGAAGGGCATGCCCGACAACGGCGTGGTCTGCCCGGCGACATGGGAGGCGCTGATCGTCGAGGTGCGTCCGGGCGCGCAGGGGAGCGCGGTCCGCGGATTGCAGCAGGAATTCGCCACCGAGGTGGACGGGGTCTACGGTCCCGAGACCGAGAAGGCGATCCGAGCGTTCCAGCAGAGAGCGGCGATTCCGGCGGACGGGGTGGTCGGGGCCACGACGTGGCAGGCCCTGGTCGGCGGGGCGAACACTGTGGAGTTGCAGCAGGCGGCCTGACCGACCCGCGCCCGACTTGCGGATCTTGGCAAGCGCTGCCCACCAGGGACCAGCGGTTGCCAAGATTGCGCCTGAAGGGGGCGGCGGCAGGGCGGTGCGGTGCCGTGGCCGCGCTGCGGCGCGGCGAGGCGGCTACTGGCGGGGGCGGCGGGAGGCGAGCGCGGCCACCGGATCGAAGCCGAACGGGAGTTCCAACCGGTGGGACTCCATCAGCGCGCGGTCCGAGAGCAACTCCACCGTGGAGCCGTCCGCCACCAGCCGGCCGTCGTCGAGGATCACCGCCCGCGGGCACAGCTCCAGCGCATACGGCAGGTCGTGGGTCACCATCAGCACCGTGACCGGCAGCGACTCCAGGATCTCCGCCAGCTCGCGGCGGCTGGCCGGGTCGAGGTTGGACGACGGCTCGTCGAGGACCAGGATCTCCGGGCGCATCGCCAGGACCGTGGCGACCGCGACCCGGCGGCGCTGGCCGAACGACAGGTGATGCGGCACCTTGTCGCGGTGCGCGGACATGCCCACCGCCGCGAGCGCTTCGTCGACGCGGTCGGCGAGTTCGGTACCCCGTACCCCCATGTTCGACGGACCGAAAGCGACGTCCTCCGCGACCGTGGGCATGAAGAGCTGGTCGTCCGGATCCTGGAAGACTATGCCGACCCGGCGGCGGATCTCGGCGATCGCAGCGCGGTCACCGGGGGTGACCGGCAGTCCGGAGATCTTCACGCGCCCGGCGCCGCCGTGCAGGATGCCGTTGAGGTGCAGGACCAGCGTGGTCTTCCCGGCGCCGTTCGGCCCGAGCAGCGCGACGCGCTCCCCCTGCGCGAGACGAAGATCAACCCCGCGGAGCGCTTCGCGCCCATCAGGGTACGAGAAATGCAGTCCCGTGATCAGCAGAGCGTCCACGTCGATCATGTTAAGTCCCGATGGTTGAAGCCCGACCCGGTGGCCCGTGCGGCGCCGGCCGCCCGGTCAGGTCAAGTCCCGATGGTTGAAGCTCGACCCGGTGGCCCGTGCGGCGCTAGCCGCCCGGGTCGGACCGTGCGGCGCCAAGCCGCCCGGTCAGGTTATGACGAGGCCCGCGACGGCGATCCCGGCGGCCGCCATCGGCAGAGTCGCGCTGACCGCCCACTCCCGCAGCACTGCGGGCTCCCCGGTGGTCTGCGGCAGGCGGCCGGTGTAGCCGCGGGACAGCATCGCCAGGTAGACCCGCTCGCCGCGCTCGTAGGAACGCAGGAACAGCGCGCCGACCCCGACCGCGAACGCCTTGACCTGCCAGAGGAAGCGCGGGTCGTAGCCGCGGGAGAGCCGGGCGATCCGCATCCGCCGCGCGTCGTCGGCGAGCACGTCGATGTAGCGCAGCATGAACGTCATGATCTGGGTGAAGACCGGTGGGGTGCGCAGCCGGTCCAGGCCGAGGACCAGGTCACGCATCGTGGTGGTGGCGGCGAGCAGCAGCGAGGCGAGGACGCCGAGGGTGCCTTTCGCGAAGATGTTCCACGCGCCGTAGAGGCCGTCGACCGAGAGCGACAGGCCGTGCCAGTCGATCCGCTCGCCGTGCCCGGCCAGCGGAAGCGCGATCGCGAGCAGCACGAACGGCAGCTCGATGGTGGCGCGTTTGGCGAGCCAGAGAGCGGGCACCCGGGCCAGGACCGCGACCGCGGCGATCAGCAGCGCGTAGCCGCCGAACGCCGCGAACTCGGTGCGCGGGGTGACCACCACGACGACGGTGAACAGGACCACCGCGACGATCTTCACCTCGGGGGAGAGACGGTGCAGCGGGCTGTCCCGGTCGAGGTGGAGCGGGTGGGCGTGCCCCGCGCTCATTCCGTGCGGGTCCCGGCGTCCGGAGCGGAAGCGTCCGGAGCCGCGGTGGAGGCGGCTGTGCCCGGCGCCGCGGTGGACGCGGCTGTGCCCGGCGTCGCGGTGGAGGCAGGGGCACCGGCGGGCCGGCGCCGGAGCAGCCAGAACAGGCCGCCGCCGATACCGAAGGTGATCAGCACGCCGAGGATGCCGGAGAGGCCTGTCGACACGTACTCGTTGTCGATGCCCTTGATCCCGTAGTCGGCGAGCGGGCTGTCGCCCAGCTGGTGCTCGCCCTCCTGCTGGGCCATGCAGGTGCCGCCGGTGATCTCGTCGTCGGCGTTGAACGTGCAGCCCTCACGGGCGGCGTAGTCCAGGCCGTCGGGGCTGCCGGAGGCGAAACTGGACACGACGCCGGCGAGCAGCAGGGCGACGAGCAGGCCGCCCGCGAGGAACCAGCCGAGCTTCTTGTTCATGCGGGGACCGCCTCGGTCTTGGCAGCGCGGAAGTGCCGGAGGGCGTAGACCAGGTCGGGGCGGACCCGGGCGACTGTCACGACGGTGGTGGCGGCGATCAGACCCTCACCGATGCCGATCAGCACGTGCACGCCGGCCATCGTGCCGGCGATCGCGCCGATCGACAGCTCGGTGGTGCCGCCCAGCGCGTACTCCAGGACGAAGCCCATCGAGGCGACGACGACGCCGACGACCGAGGCGATGAACGCGGTGGCGCCGAGCCCGCCGGGGTTGCGCGGCAGGATCCGCAGCAGCGCGGCGACCAGCAGGTACGCCGCTGCGGTGCCGATCAGCGCCATGTTCGTGATGTTCAGCCCGATCGCGGTGAGGCCGCCGTCGGCGAAGAGCAGGCACTGCACGATCAGCACCGTCGCGACGCAGAGCGCGCCGACCCACGGGCCGACCAGGATGACGGCGAGGGTGCCGCCGAGCAGGTGGCCGGAGACACCCGGCAGCACCTGGAAGTTGAGCATCTGCACGGCGAAGATGAACGCGGCGACCAGCCCGGCCATCGGCGCGAGCCGGTCGTCCAGGTCGGTCTTGGCCTTCGCGACGCAGAGTGCCAGGCCCGCGACCGCGACGACCAGGAAGATCGCCGAGACGGGGCCGTTGATGATCCCGTTGGCGATGTGCATCGCCTGTGTGTCCATGGGCGAAGCATATTGGTACAACCCTGTTATTGCATATGCCTGGCAACTAGCTGAGTGGTGATCTTCACGTCGCGATCACGGTGCTGACGTCGCGGCGCGGCGAGGGGTGGCCTGGACGCCCGTACCCGATGCGGATCGCCATCTGCGGGAAGCCGGTCCGGCCGAGCGAGCGGCGCAGCTGGTCACGCGCCGGGATCACCTCGATCGGCTGGGAGATCAGCGACGCGGCCAGCCCGGCGTCGGTGAGCGTGAGCAGCACGTTCTGCAGCGCCTGCCCGGCGACCACCTGGTCCAGCCGCCGGTCGCCCGCGGTGCCGAGGATGCCGATCAGCGGCTCCGGCTCGTAGTCGCGGCCCGGTCCACGTCGGCGCTGCGCGAACGCCCGCTGCGGGATCAGGTCCTGCGGCTCGCCGACCGGGGCGCCGACCGCCACCGGCATGCCGTCCGGCGCGTCCTCGGTGTCCGTCCAGGTGATCAGCTCGGCCTGGTAGCGCAGGTCGCGGCGGAGCACCCGGTCGGCGCTGTGCGCGATCTCCGAGAAGCCGGTCAGCGCGGTCATCCCGACCAGCAGGTCCAGCCAGGCGTTCTCGGACTGGGCCGCCTCGATCAGCCGAATCCGCACGTCGGCGGGGACCGGGTCGGGCCAGAACGGGTCCCGGTTGCTGTGCCGGTGCTCGATCGCGGCGTGCCTGTCACGCTCGGCGTAGGTAGGCGGCCGCTCCCGTCCCGGTGTCAGCCGGGCGATCACCTCGGGGTCGTCCGGCGGCAGCAGGCGCACCTCCGCCGGGGTGCCCGCCCAGGCCAGGGCGAGCCGGGCGTTCAGGGTGGCCGCCCCGCAGGCCAGCCGCAGCGCCCAGCCGCTGCGGTCGGCCACCTCGAGTTGCCGTTTCTCGTCCGCCAGCACCTCGATCGCGCCGTCGCGCAGGCGGAACGCCCACGGCTGGGTGTTGTGCATCGAGGGGGCCATGATCGCGGCTGCGGCTGCCCGCCGCAGGTCCGACTCGTCGTAGCGCGTCATCCTCCTACGGTCGCGCGCCGGGCCGCCCTTCGTTAAGGGGCAAAGGTCCCGAGCGGGACGCGCCAGGTGACCAGAGTCCCGCCGCCGGGCCGCGGTCCGGCCTCGAAGGAGCCGCCGAGATCGTGGGCGCGCTCGCCCATGTTCACCACGCCGCCCCGGGCCAGCGCCGGGTCCATGCCGACCCCGTCGTCCTCCACCTGCAGGATCAGCTCCCCGTCGGCGACCCGCACGGACACCCGCACGTCGGTGGCGCCGGCGTGCCGGGCCACGTTCGACAGGGCCTCGCGCAGCACCGCGGTCAGTTCCGGCACCACGTCGTCCGGCACCGCGCTCTCCACCGGCCCGGACGTCTCCAGGCTGGGCCGGAAGCCGAGCGTGGCGGCCGCGTCGTCGACGGTGTCGCGCAGATCGTTGCGCAGGGTGGCGCCGATCGGGGCGCGCAGCTCGAAGATCGAGCGGCGGATGTCGCGGATCGTGGCGTCCAGATCGTCGACGGCCGCGTTGATCCGCTTGGCGATGTCCGCGCGGACCGACGGGCCGGAGGCGGCCTGCAACTGCATGCCCGTCGCGAAGAGCCGCTGGATCACCACGTCGTGCAGGTCCCGGGCGATCCGCTCGCGATCCTCCAGAACGGCGAGCAGCTCGCGTTCCTCCTGGGCGCGGGCGCGTTCCAGGGCGAGGGCGGCCTGGCCGGCGAACGTGGAGAGCAGGACCGCGTCGTCGGCGTCGGCGCGGCTGACGATCAGCACGCCCTGCGGCATGTCCCGGCCGGCGAGCGGCGCGGCGAGGGCCGGGCCGGCCGGCACCGGGCAGGGCCACTCGGCGGCGGCCCGCAGATCGTCGAGCAGACCGTGGGGGAAGCTGTCGAAGTCACCGGCGAGCATCTGCCCGGCCAGGTCCGCGCACGCCGGGTCGGCGCCGTCGGCCACCTCGATGGTGAACCGGGCGTTCTCCTCGTCGTAGAGCAGGACCAGGACGAGCTCGGCGTCGGCGACCTCGCGGGCCCGGCGGGCGATCAGGCGCAGCGCCTCGGTGCGCCGGACCGTGCCGAGCAGCACGCCGGTGATCTCGGCGGTCGCCTCCAGCCAGCGCTGCCGGCGCTGGGCGACCTCGTAGAGCCGGGCGTTGTCGATCGCGACGCTCGCGGCGGCGGCGAGCGCCACCACGATCTCCTCGTCGTCCTCGCTGAACTCGTCGGCCCCGCGTTTCTCGGCGAGGTAGAGGTTGCCGAAGATCTGCTCACGGGTCCGGACCGGCACGCCGAGGAAGCTGTGCATCGGCGGGTGGTTCGGCGGGAACCCGTACGAATTGGGGTGTTTGGTGATGTCCGGCAGCCGGACCGGCTGCGGGTCGGTGATCAGCAGGCCGAGGACGCCCCGGCCGTGCGGCAGGTCGCCGATCTTCGCGTGCGCTTCCGGCGGGATGCCGTGCGTGACGAAGTCGGAGAGGTGGTCGCGGCCCGGCGCGAGCACGCCGAGAGCGCCGTAGCGGGCGTCGGCGAGCGCGCAGGCCGCCTGCACGATCCGCGCCAGCGTGCTGTTCAGATCGAGGTCGGTGCCGATGCCGACGACCGCGTCGAGCAGGGCACGCAGGCGCTCCCGGCTGGTGACGATGTCGCCGACCCGGTTCTGCATCTCCTGCAGCAACGCGTCGAGGCGGACCCGGGAGAGAGGGCTCAGGCCGAGCGAGGGGGTCGAGGCGTCGGACACGGACCCGAGGTTACCGCCGTGGCTGGACCTCACCGCGCCCCGGCCCCCTCGTGAAACAGGGCCCGACGGCGGCGCGGGACCTATGGCCCTAGGTGTTCGGGCCACCCGGGCGATAGAAATAAGACATGATCCGAGTCTTCCTCCTCGACGACCACGAAGTCGTCCGCCGCGGCCTCGTCGACCTCCTCCAGGCGGGCGGCGACATCGAGGTGATCGGCGAGTCCGGCTCCGCGCGTGAGGCGGCCGCGCGGATTCCGGCGCTCCGCCCCGACGTGGCGGTTCTCGACGCCCGGCTGCCGGACGGCAACGGCATCGACGTCTGCCGCGACGTCCGGGCCGTCGACTCGTCGATCAAGGGACTGATCCTGACCTCGTACGAGGACGACGAGGCCCTGTTCGCCGCGATCATGGCGGGCGCCTCCGGTTACGTGCTGAAGCAGATCCGCGGCACCGACCTGGTGGACGCGGTGCGCCGGGTCGCGGGCGGCCAGTCGCTGCTCGACCCGCAGGTCACCCAGCGGGTGCTGGAGCGGATCCGCAACGGCGTGGAGCAGCCGCGCGAGCTGGCGTCGCTGACCGACCAGGAGCGGCGGATCCTGGAGCACGTGGCCGAGGGCCTGACCAACCGGGAGATCGCGACGCGGATGTTCCTGGCCGAGAAGACCGTGAAGAACTACGTGTCGAGCCTGCTGGCGAAGCTCGGTCTGGAGCGGCGCACGCAGGCCGCCGTGCTCGCCACCAAGCTGCTCGGGGACCACAGCCACTAGGTTTCGCATGGGGTGTCCCCGGGGTACTGTCCGGCCGCACATCGGCGATTTCCCGGGGTTCTGTGTATGAGTGTGTTGACCGCCCATCTCGACGTTCCACTGGACCACAGCGCTCCCGGCGCGGCCCGGCGAGCGATGACAGCGGTCCTCTCCGGCTGGGGCTTCCGCGATCCGGACTGGCTGGACGAGGCCTCGGTCGTGGTGAGTGAGCTGGTCACGAATGCGGTCCGGCACGGCGGAGGCTGCGTCGAGCTGCAGGTGGAGGCCCACGAGTCCGCCGTCGTCGTCTCGGTGGCGGACGGCTCGTCGGTGGTGCCCCGGCGTCGCGACCCGGACGGGGTCGGCGGCCGGGGCATCGCGCTGATCGAGGCGCTCTCCGCCGGGTGGTCGGTGGAGAACTACAAGGGCGGCAAGCGGGTACGTGTGGAGCTGAACCCGCCGGTCACACCCTGAACCCGCCGGTCACACCCTGAACCGGTTGGCCGCGTCGCGCAACCGGTCGGCGAGCAGCTGCACGTCCTCCGCGGTCCGCGCGGCAAGTCCGACCGCCTCCCGGCTGGACGCGGTGCTGTGCGCGACGCTGGCGATGTTGTTCGCGATGTCGGTGACGCCGGCCGCCGCCTCGCCGACTCCCCGGTTCATCTCGGCGGTGGTGGCGCTCTGCTCCTCGACCGCGGACGCGATGGTGGTCTGGAACTCGCTGATCTGCTCGATGATCCGGCTGATCTCGTCGATCGCGGTGACGGCCTGATCGGTGTCGTGCTGGATCGCCTCGACCCGGCGGGAGATGTCCTCGGTGGCCCGCGCGGTCTCCTGCGCGAGGTCCTTCACCTCGGACGCGACGACGGCGAAGCCCTTGCCCATCTCGCCGGCGCGGGCCGCCTCGATGGTGGCGTTCAGCGCGAGCAGGTTGGTCTGCTCGGCGATCGCGGTGATCGTCTTGATCACGTCGCCGATCTGCGCGGACGACTCGCCGAGCCGGTTGATCGTGGAGCTGGTGGCGGAGGCGGCGCCGACCGCCTCGGAGGCGACCCGCGCGGCGTCGGCGGCGTTGCGGGAGATCTCGCTGATCGCCGCGCCCATCTCGGTGGAGCCGGCGGCGACCGTGTTGACGTTGCCGGAGACCCCGGCGGCGCCGGTGGCGGCGAGCCCGGCCTGCTGGTCGGCCTCCGCGATGGCCGCGTCGATCTGCGTGCTGACCTGGCGCATGGTCTGGGAGGCGGCGGTCAGCTGGCCACCGTTGTCGAGGATCTCCACGACCGTCGCGCGGACGCCGGCGACCGCATCGTCCACGGCCCGGCCCATCTCGGCCATCTCGTCGCTGCCGGCGCTGTCGACGCGGACCGTGAGATCGCCGGCGGCCATCCCGCGCAGCGCGCCGACCAGGCGGGTCACCGGCACGACCACGCTGCGGGTCACCGCGATCGAGAAGATCACCGCGGCGATCACGGCCAGAACGAAGACCACGATCATCACGGTACGCAGGGAGGAGGCCTCCGCCCGGGCGTCCGTGGCTGCCGTGTCCGCCCGGGCGGTGACCGACGTGACCAGGCTGTTCGTGCCCTCCACGATCTTGAAATAGGTCTCGTAGCCGGCGCCCAGGATGAGCGCGTTCGCCTCCTTGACCTTGTTGGCGTTGAAGAGCGCGACGACTTGCTCGTCGGTGGCCATGTAGTCGTCCCACATGCCGGAGAGGTCGTCGAAGATCGCTCGCTCGTCGTCGGTCATGGCGCCGGTGTCGGTCGCGGCGAGAACCTTCTTCAGCGAGGCGACCGAGTTCAGGAAGCCGGCCCGGTTCGCGCTGGAGTCCTGCACGGCCTCCTTCGGGCTGAGCAGAAAGGCGTCCCAGGCGTACGCGATCTGCCACCCGGAGACGTCCGCGTTGTAGAACTTCTGCTCGTCGACCTGGTGCATCAGCCCCTGCAGCTCGTGCAGCTCGGCGATCGAGTCCCGCTGCCGGGACAGCCCGACCGCGCCGATGCCGACGGCGACGCCCAGCAGCACGAGCACCACGGCGAAGGCGACCCCGAGCCGCCCGGCCAGCCGAAGCCGTCGCAAGATCGCCATGCCGTCCCTCTCCCGCCTCGAACAGGCTGTCGACAGCCCATTCGGCAGGTTCCGGGCGGGACTGAGTGACAACGGGATCAGGGCGACAACGGGATCAGGCGGGCAGAACCATCCGGACCGTCGTTCCGCGATCGGCGCCGGGGGAGGTGATGGCGAACGAGCCGTCGTGCGCCCGCATGATCCGATCGACGATGCTGAGTCCCAGTCCTACCCCGGGAACGGCCTGCTGCTGGGCGTGCCGGCCGCGGTAGAAGCGGGCCGTCACGTGCGGCAGCTCGTCGGTGGGGATGCCCGCGCCCTGGTCGGCGACCTCGAGCCCGGTGTCGAGCACCCGGACGGTGACCGTCGTGCCGGCCGGGCTGAACAGGACGGCGTTGCGGATCAGCTGCTCGGCGGCCTGGCTCAGCCGGGTGAAGTCGCCGGACACCCGTACCCTCCGGTCGGTCGTCTCGACCGCGATGCGCACGTCGCGTTGCGTGGCCTCGGCCCGGCAGGCGGCCGCGCCCGCCTCGGCGACCGCGACCAGGTCGGTGCCGCCCCGCAACAGCGGCAGGGGAGTGGCCTCGGGACGGGTGCCGGCCAGCAGGTGGTCGACCATCCGGACCAGGCGTTCGCCGTTGCGCCGGATCGGGTCGATCATCTTCCGGTACGGCTCCAGCTCCTCGTTGTCGACGAGCAGCTCCAGATAGCCCTGGATCGTGGTGACCGGCGTGCGCAGCTCGTGCGAGACGCTCGCGACGAAGTCCTCCTCGCGGCCGACCGCCCGGGACAGCTCGTCGCCGACCTCGGTCAGCAGCAGCCGGGTGCGGATCGCGGCGAGGTGCCCGGCGGCCTGCCCGGCCATCGTGGTGAGCAGCTCCAGCCGCTTCTCGTCGATGTTCCGCGGCTTGTCGTCGACCACGCACACGGTGCCCAGCAGGTGCCCGTCCTCGTCGATCAGCGGGACGCCGGCGTAGAACCGGATGTGCGGCGGACCGCTGACGTTCGACCAGGTGCTGAACAGGGGGTGTTCCCGCGTGTCCGGGACGACCAGCGGCGCGCCGGTGCTGACCACCTCACGACAGAAGGAGGTGGCGAGCGGCTCCTGACCCTCGGGCAGGCCGGTGTTGCCGGCGAGCCACTGGCGGTCCCCGCCGACCAGCGTGACAGCGGACATCGGGGTCTCGAAGAGGGCGGCGGCGAGCCGGGTCAGCTCGTCGAGCACCACCGGGCGCGGGGCGTCGAACAGGCGGTAGCTGTGCACCGCCGTCAGTCGGGCGTCGTCGCCGGGTGTGCTCACGTGGTCATCCGTTTCTCCAGGCCGCGGTGGCGGCGCTCCGTCGGGACGTGGCATGGAGTTCGGCTGTCCGCCACCCGCGCTTGAGGAGTTCCGGGCGAACACTTAGTGGATCTTCACGGGTGGCGATAAGTCCTGCGTAGGACACCGCCGCAGGCAAGTGAGGGATCGGATGGGGACCGAGGGGAAGCCCGTCGTGCTGCTCGTCGACGACGAGGAGGCCGTGCTGCAGACGCTCGCGCTGCAACTGGGACCGGACCACACGCTGCTCACCGCCTCGAACGGCGCCGACGCGCTGCGGATGCTCGCCGAGAACGGCCCGGTCGCGGCGGTGGTCAGCGACATGCGGATGCCGAACATGGACGGTATCGAGCTGCTGCGCCGGGTCCAGGTCGAGTACCCGGACACCATCCGGGTGCTGCACACCGGGCACGGCGACATCGACACGGCGATCGCCGCGATCAACTCCGGCGGCGTCTACCGTTACCTGCCGAAGCCGGCCGGCACCGGGGAGCTGCGCAGCATCGTCGGCGACGCGGTGGCCCGGCACGGTCAGGCGATGGCCGAGCGGGAGTTGCTCGACAAGACCCTGCGCACCAGCGTCCAGGCGCTCTTCGGCTGCCTCGAGCTGGCCAGCCCGGTGGCGTTCGCCCGGGCCGGCCGGATCCGCGCCCTGGTCGCCGAGCTCTGTCATGAGCTGCAGCTCGACGGGCTCTGGGAGATCGAGGTGGCCGCGATGGCGTCGCAGCTCGGCGCGGTGACCGTGCCGCCGGCAGTGCTCAAGAAGCTGGACCGGGGCGTGCCGCTGGGCCCGGACGAGCAGGCCATGGTCACCGCGATGCCCCGAGCCGCGGTCCGCCTGCTGCGCGACATCCCGATGCTGCACGACGTGGTCGCGATGGCGGAGGGCCTGGCCGGTGAGCCGGAGCCGGAGAGCGGGCGCTCGGCGCTTGTCGAGGCCGGGATCAGCGTGATCCGGACGGCCATCGAGTACGAGATCGTCGAGTCCCGTTCGGCGAACTCGGCGACCGCGATCGGGGTCCTCGAGGAGCGCGGCGACGGCGCGCCGCACGTGCTCGCCGCGCTGCGCCGGATCAAGGGCGTCCGGGCGCACCAGGAGGTGGTGAAGTCGCTGCGGATCATGGAGCTGGAGGTCGGGATGCGCCTGGCCGAGGACGTCGTGGCCCTCAACGGCCTGGTGCTGATCGGCCGGGGGACCGTGGCGACCGAGGTGATGCTGGACCGGCTCGCCAACTTCGCCCGGGTCGTCGATATCGTGGAGCCGGTCCTGGCGGCCGTGCCGGACTTTCACCGGTACCTGGTCCGGCGCTCCTCGTAGGCGTCCGCCACCTCGGTGACCGCCCGCAGGACCGCGGCGGTCTCGGCGCGCAGCATCTCGGCGGTGGCCACCGGGTCGGGCCGCACACCGGCCCGGGCGTCCTGCTCGATGCTCGCGCAGAGCGCCGACAGGCCGGCCGCGCCGATGTTGGCGGCCGACCCCTTCAGTGCGTGCGCACGGTCCCGGAGATCCTCGGAGCCGCTGGACAACAACGTGATCACCTGCTCGGCGGCCTCCGGCGCCCGCACCGCGAACGCCCGCAGCAGCCGGACCAGCAGAGCGAGCTCGTCCGGTCCGGGCTCACCGCCGGTGACGTCGTCCAGACGGGCCCGGACCGCCGTCACCCGGGCATCGTGGTCCGGGGGCGCGATGCTTCCCATGAAGACCATGGTGCGCCGCGTCCCCGGTTCCACGCCGGGTTTTTCAGGCTCCCCAGCTGGCCTGCGTGCCACCGGCGCGGTCGGTGGCGGCCTTCTGCGCGTACCCGGAGGCCAGGAAGGCCGCCACCGGATCGCGCGGCAGGCCCCGCTCCTCGCGCCGGTCAGCGAGGGCCGTGCGGACGTCGGTCTCGTAGGCGTCCATCAGGATCGCGTTCGCGCCCAGCACGTCGCCGTCGCGCTGCGCCACGGCCAGCGCCTCCTGGTCGATGAGCAGCGCCTTGGCGAGCGCCTGCTCGACGTTGAGCACCGAGCGGATCTGACCGGGGATCTTCTCCTCGATGTTGTGGCACTGGTCGAGCATGAAGTTGACCTTGGATTCCGGCCGGTGCGCGCCGGCCGCCACGATCTCCGACATGATCCGGAAGAGCTGGAACGGGTCGGCCGAGCCCACGATCAGGTCGTCGTCGGCGTAGAAGCGGGAGTTGAAGTCGAACGCGCCGAGCCGGTTCTGCCGCAGCAGCTGCATCACGATGAACTCGATGTTCGTGCTCGGCGCGTGGTGACCGGTGTCGAGCACGACGGTGGCCTGCTCGCCGAGGGCCAGGCAGTGCAGCAGCGAGGTGCCCCAGTCCGGGATGTCCATGCTGTAGAAGGCCGGCTCGAACAGCTTGTACTCCAGCAGCATCCGCTGGTCCGGGTCAAGAGCGTCGTAGATCGCGCGGAGCGACTCGGCGAGCCTCTCCTGGCGGCCGCGCAGCGAGTCCTGACCGGGATAGTTCAGGCCGTCCGGCAGCCACACCTTGATGTCGGTGGAGCCGGTCTGGCGCATCACGTCCAGGCACTGCAGGTGGTGGTCGACGGCCTTACGGCGTACCGCCGGGTCGGGGTTGCAGAGCGACCCGAGGCGGTAGTCGTCCTCCTGGAAGAGGTTCGAGTTGACCGCGCCGATCGTGACGCCGTTCTCCTCGGCGTGCCTGCGCAGGTCGGACCAGTCGTCGACCAGGTCCCACGGGATGTGCAGGGAGACCCGCGGCGCGAGGCCGGTGAGACGGTTGACCTCCGCGGCGTCCGAGATCTTCTCGTACGGGTTCCGCGGCACGCCCTTCGTGGTGAAGACCTTGAAGCGCGTTCCCGAGTTTCCGTACGCCCAGCTCGGGACCTCGATGCTGAAATCATTGAGACCGTCGAGGTTCATTGCGCCCCTCCATATTTCCGGTTGGTGAGCCCGTTCAGCAGTGCCGCGAAGACGAGGACCGCGCCCAGGGCGAGTAGCTGGTACTGCGAGCCCTCGTTGCCGACGAAGGCGAGCAGGATGCCGGCGTTGAGCCAGACGATGAGAAGGGTGGCGAGCACCACGCCGGCGACCCGGCCGATGCCGCCGGTGATCGCCACGCCGCCGAGGACGGCGATGGTGATCGCGGGCAGGGCCATGCCGTTGCCGGAGACGCCGGCGTCCGGGCGGGCCGAGGCGAACTGCGCCACGGTCACCACGGCGACCAGGCCGGAGATCAGGCCCGCGTAGACGTACGCCTTGAAGCGCGTGTCCCGGACCGGCAGACCGGCCCAGCGGGCGGCCACGTCGTTGGTGCCGATGCCGTAGAGGCGGCGGCCGTACGCGGTCCGCGCCAGCAGCAGCCACACCGCGACCACGGTGGGCAGCAGGAACGTGAAGATGCCCAGCGGCACGTCCGGGATGTACTGCCCGATGATCGGCAGCTCGACCGACTTGCTCAGCGAGAAGAGATCCTGGATCGGCGCGGTGCTGATCGGCTGCTGGTTGTTGATCACGATGGCGATCGACTTGAAGGCGTAGAAGGTCGCCAGGGTCGCGATCAGGGCCGGGAATCCGATGTAGGAGACCAGGAACCCGTTGATCGCGCCGCAGAGCGCGCCGAAGCCGGCCGTCGCGATGATCGCCATCCAGAGCGGCCAGCCCCACTCGCCGTACGCGAATCCGAAGACCATGCCGGCCAGGCTGACGATCGCCCCGACGCTCAGGTCGATGCCGCCGCGCCCGGAGAGGATCACCAGCATCTCGGCGAGGCCGAGCATCGCGAGCGGGACCGCGTTGATCAGCGAGGCCGACATGTAGTCGAAGTCGTAGGGGGCGGTCAGGTAGCCACCGGCGTCGTTGATGAAGAACGTGACGACGACGATGACGATCAGTACGGCGAGCAGCGGGATACGCTGCGTCAGGAAAAGACGCGTGATATCCGTTTTCTCGCGCTTTTCTACGGTAGCTGCCGTCATCGGGACCTCCGTGCACGAGCCCGCAGCAGGTCGGCGCCGACCGCCACGATGATGAAGATGCCGACGAACAGGTCGGAGAGCTGCGAGCGCCAGCCCAACTGGGTGACACCGGACGACACGGTCTGCACCAGCAGCGCGCCGAGCAGGGTGCCGAGCACCGAGCCCCGGCCGCCCATGATCGAGGTGCCGCCGATGACCACCGCGGCGATCACCGCCAGCTCCTTGCCGGAGCCGACCGACTGGTCCAGCGTGGACGTGCCCTGGGCGATCACGAAACAGGACGCCAGGCCGACCAGCAGACCGGTGATCACGTAGGCGAGCAGCACCCGGCGCTGGACGCGGACACCGGCGAGCCGGGCCGCCTGGGCGTCGCCACCGATCGCGTAGAAGTGCCGGCCGCCCGCGGTGTGCCGCAGGTACCACCAGCAGGCCGCGGTGATCAGGATGGTGACCAGGAACGCGTGCGGCACGCCGAGCGTGCGCCCGTCCTCGCCGCGGCCGAAGAAGCCCAGCGTGGCGGGGATCCCGTTGACCGTCCCGGAGCCGAAGATCTGCAGGCCGAGGAACATGAAGATGTTCGCCGTGCCGAACGTGATGATGATGGCGTGCACCCGGCCGTAGGCGATCAGCACGCCGTTGATCAGGCCCAGCACCCCGCCGGAGAGCAGCGAGATCAGCACCGCGACGCCGAGGCTGACGTCCGAGCTGACAAGCGTCTTCGCCGTGATCACCGAGCAGACCATGATGGCGCCGCCGACCGAGACGTCGATGCCGCCCGTGATGATCACGATCGTCATGCCGACGCCGACCAGGGCGATCGGCGCGGTCGCCACCAGCAGCGGCTGGATCGAGCCGGCGGTCAGGAACGCCGGGGTGCTGACCGCGAGAGCGGCCCAGAGCACCGCGATCACGCCGACCAGGACGATCTCCTGGCCGGTGATCGGGTTCGTCAGGACCCTCGGCTTGGTCCTCTCCGTCACGAGGGTCATTCGCTTCCTCCCGCGGCCGCCGCCAGCAGGTCGACCTGCTTGGCGTCCGGACCGAACTCCTCCGTCGTGGTGCCGCCGCGGACCACCTGGATGCGGTCGGCGATGCGCAGCGCCTCCGGCAGGTCCGAGGTCACCACGAGAACCGCGGTGCCCTCCTCGGCCAGCTCCGTGATCAGCCGGTGGATCTCCTCCTTGGCGCCGACGTCGACACCCTGGGTCGGCTCGGCGAGGATCAGCACCTTCGGACGCTCCACCAGCTGCCTGGCCAGCACCACCTTCTGCGCGTTGCCGCCGGACATCGCGCTGATCGGCTGGCGCTCGTGCGGGGTGCGCACGGCGAGCCGCTTGATCATGTCGAGCGCGACGACCTTCTCCCGGCCCCGGTCGACGAAGACGCCGAGCTTGGAGAGGAGCTTGAGGTGGCCGGCCGAGATGTTGAACGCGATCGACTGAAAGCCGAACATGCCCTCGACCTTGCGGTTGGCGGGCAGCAGGGCGATCCCCAGCTTCTGCGCGTGCTCCGGGCTCCTCGGGCTCTGCGCTGTTCCGTTGATCTTGATCGTGCCGCTGGTCGCCCGCTCGATGCCGTAGCAGCTCGCCGCGATCTCCGAGACGCCGCTGCCGACCAGGCCGTAGAGCGCCACGATCTCGCCCGCCCGGACCTGCACGTCGACGTCGCGGAACTTGCCGGTCCGGGTGAGACCCTGCAGCTCCAGCACGGCCGGTCCCTCCGGGACCTCCCGGTGCGGCCGGTCGTCGGAGAGCTCCTCGCCCACCATCAGGTGAGCGATCTGCCGCACGCTCAATTCACCGATCGGGTACGTCCCGATGGTCCGCCCGTCCCGCATGACCGTCACCTCGTCGGCGATGCGGAACAACTCGTCCAGCCGGTGCGAGATGTAGATGACGCTCACCCCGGAGGCGGTCAGCCGCCGGACCACGGTGAACAGCGTCTCGATCTCGGCGTCGGTGAGGATCGCCGACGGCTCGTCGAGGATCAGCACCTTCGCGTCGCCGGAGAGCGCCTTCGCGATCGACACCTGCTGCTGCTCGGCGATCGAGAGGTCGCCGACCGTGGCCGTCGCGTACTTCGCCGGCAGGCCGAGCAGTTCGAGCAGCTCGACCACCTTGGCGTTCTGCGCGGCCCAGTCGACCTTTTTGAGAAAGCCGCTTCGCTGCTCCTTGCCGAGGAAGATGTTCTCGGCGACGGTGAGCTCGGGGAAGAGCTGCGGCTCCTGGTAGACGGTCGCGATGCCGAGGGCTATCGCGTCCGTCGTGGAGCCGATCCTCACCGGGCGCCCGTCCCACTCGATCTCGCCGGTGTCGGACTGCTCGGCCCCGGCGACGATCTTGATCATCGTGGACTTGCCGGCGCCGTTCTCACCGACGAGCGCGTGCACCTGGCCGGCTCGTACGGTGAGATCAGCGTGCTGGATGGCCCGGACCGCGCCGAACCGCTTGGAGACAGCAGTCAGGCGCAGCCGGGGCGTTTCGTTTTCCTGGGTCATCGGCTCAGTAGTTGAACTGGTCGACGTTCTTGTCGGTGATCGCGAGCGCCGGGCCGAGGAGCAGCATCTTGTCGGCCTCGGTGTAGGCGACCGCGGACAGGTCGCTGGAGACGTTGTTGGTGGCCGCGAACGGCTTGCCCTGCGCGAGCTGCGCGCCGGCCCACGCGGTCAGGTAGCCCAGGTTCTCCACGTCCCAGAGGATCGCGGCGGTCGACGACTTGTCGGTCAGGTACGGCTTCATCGACTGCGGCGTGCCCAGGCCCACCGTGAAGACCTTGCCGATCTTGCCGGCGTCCTTGACCGCCTGCGCCACACCCGGCGCGGACGAGGTGCACTCGCCGACCAGGCCGGTCAGGTCCGGGTGCGCGTTCATCAGGTCGGTCGCCATCTGCGTCGCCTTCGCCTGGTCCTCACCGGCGTAGACGATGTCGACGATCTCGGCCTCCGGGTACTTCTCCTTCGTGTACGCCTTCTGCACCTCGATCCAGGAGTTCAGGTTCTCGGCGGTCTGGCCGCAGGAGACGATCGCGTACTTGCCCTTGCCGCCCATCGCGGTGAGCAGCGAGTCGGTGAGGCCCTGGCCGATGCCCTCGGCGGTCGCCTGGTTCACGAACACCTCGCGGACGCTGGACGGCGCGTCGGTGTCGGCGGTCGCCACGTGGATGCCGGCGTCCTTGGCCTGCTGCAGCAGCGGCGCCATGCTGTCCGGGTCGTTCGGCGCCACGATCAGCGCGTCGACCTTCTGCTGGATGTAGGAGCGGACGATGTCGGCCTGCGCGGCCGCGTCCGCCTGGGTCGGACCCTGGTAGAGCCACTCGACGTTGCCGAGCGCGGCGGCCGCCTCCTTGCCGCCGGCGTTCATCGCCTCGAAGTAGGGGACACCCTGAAGCTTCGGGACGAAGGCGACCTTGTATGTTTTGTCGCCGCTCGCGTCGCCGCCGGCGGCAGTGTCGTCGTTCTTTTTGGTGCACCCGGTGAGAGCCAGTGCGGCAGTCGCGGTGAGCGCGACGGCGGCAGTGAACCGAGGACGCATGACGCCTCCAATGAAGGACATTCTTGAAACGTTCTAGCTGGGGTGTGACTCACGTTACGATCCTGTTAGAGCTGGGTCAAGAGTTGAGTGCGGATGCGCTTGGAACCTGTGATGTCCGCGTGACGAGCCGAGCTCAGGGGATGGGTGAGACGTTTCAAAGAATGGGTGTCCGGCACCGGCTTCTCGGCGCTGCTCCCGCGCTGGCTCCCGGCGCTGCTCCCGCGCTGGCTCCCGGCGCCGCACCCCGGGCTGGCTCCCGGCGCTGTTTTCCGCGTTGGCTCCCGGCGCTGGGCCGGGCAGCACTGAGCCCCAGCCGGTCTTGCTTCGGCTGGGGCTCACGAGACGTTGCGACTCGGCGTGCCTTGACGACTAGCGCGGTTTGACGACTCAGCGTGCCTTCCGGATCAGCACCACACCGGCTGCCGCGGCAGCGACCGCGGCGCCGAGCAGAGCGTACCGCTGCGGTTCCGCACCCACCCTCCGCGGAACCGATCCGATCGCCGCCCGCGCCTGCTCGGCCGCCTCGGCGACGCCTTCGGCAACGTGTGTGCTGGTCTCGGCGGCCCCCTGGCGCACCCGGCCGGGCACGTCCGCCTTCGCGGCCAGGGCCGCGGCGGTCTCGCCCATCTCGGTCCGGGTCCGTGCGATCTCGTCCTTCAATTCCCGGGTACGGCGGGAAGGGTCCCCCTCGTCACCGGCGGAGTCCCGGGCCGTGTCGCGGGCCGTGTCCCGCTTGCCGTCCGCGCCGCTGCCGTCGCTGCCGGCCTTGCCGTCCGCGCCGCTGCCGGTCTTGCTGTCCGCGCCGTTGCCGGTCTTGCTGTCCGCGCCGTTGCCGGTCTTGCTGTCCGCGCCGTTGCCAGTCTTGCCGTCGGCGCCGCTGCCGGCCTTGGTGTCGGCTGTCGTCTTCGGGAGCGGCGTGGAACCCGTCGTCCCGATCTTCGCGGGTTCGGCGGGCTTCCCGGTCGTAGCCGCCGATGCCGTGGCGCCACCCTTGGCGGCCTCGGTCACGGGCTCCGGTTTGGCTGCCGCGGTGGTGTCCGTTTCCGGTTTGCCAGGGGCGCCTGCGGTGGCCGTACCCAGGGAAGTGGGGTTGGCCGGTTTGCGGCCGGTTCCCGGTGGGGCGTCGCCGCGGGCCGGCTTCGCGGGACCCGGACCGGTCCGATTCTGATTAGGCGGCGGCGCCGGCTTGGGGCCGCCCGGCTTGGAACTGTGCTGCTTCGCGTTCCGCCCCTGCGCCGGACGCGCGGTGGCGTTCACGCTCCCGGACCCGGCCGGCCGCGGCGACGGCTTGCCACTCGCGGCGGGCGGATTCGACGACGCGCCGTGCGTGGGTGTCGGCGTCCCCGGACTGTGCTGCCGCGAACCCGGCTTGTCGTCGCTCATGAGTGCCTCCCGTTACGGGCCGCCGTCATCAGCGCGTCGACGTCCCGGCGGCCGCTCTCCATCGCCTGCTCCGGCGACGGTGGCACGGCCTGCTGCACCTCTTTCTTCCCGATCAGCGCGGCGACCCCGGCGCCCGCGAAGAGCACCACCGTCACGATCAGGGCGGCCGCCCACACCGGCATGACCAGCGCGAGCGCGGCGCCGATGGTGACGAACAGGGCACCGAGGCCGTATGCCGCGATCACCCCGGCCCCGCCGAGCAGCCCCGCGCCCTTGCCGGCCTTCTTGCCCTTCTCGACCATCTCGATGCGGGCGAGAGCGAGCTCGTCCCGGACCAGCGTGGTCACCTGTTCGCTGAGCCGGCTGACCAGTTCAGCGGTAGACGCCTGTTCGGTTCGTGCGTCTGTGTGGGTCATCGTCCCCTCCGTCCTGCACGTTTCTCCCGGCAGTTGACGTACCCCTGCGAATCCCGACTAATCGCCCTTGCCCTGGTCAGAGGGGTCGCTGCGCTGGGGTGATCGTTATCGGGGGGCGGTCAGCCTAGATTCCTAGGATGCTCAGGGGTGATCCGGAGCCCAGCCCGAGACGGCCAGCGGCGTGGATGGGGCCACACGGAACATCGGCGCCGCTTGGATGGGGTCACACGGAAGGCCGGTGCCGCATCGATGGGGCCACACGCAACGCCTGCGTGGCGATCCATCAACGCCAGAGCAGGGACGAGAGCACACGAACCGTTTCGGTGTGACTTCATCACGGCCGGCGTGAACGTCGGTGCGCCGCCGCCCCCACGCCACACCGCATCATGAGCCGCCACCCGGACACAAGCCCACCGTGACCCACCGTGACCCGCCTTGTCGCTCACCACCCGAACTGGAGATCAACTGAGGCTGAGTGGCATTGCGGCTCCCCGAGCCGTAGCCGGGGCAGGCTGGACCGGCGTGATCACCGTGTTCGGCTACGGCCCGGATTCGCGAGCCGTCGCTGGGGCAGGCTGGACCGGTGTGATCACCGTGTTCGGCTCCGGCCCGGGCTCGCGAGCCGTCGCTGGCGCAGGCTATACCGGCTTGATCACCGCCCAGATGCACTGCCTGTCAGGCGGCGGGGGACCAGGAAGCGATCACGAGGTCGCGGAGTTCGGCGTGGGTCGCGGCGTCGGCGGCCACCAGCAGGCCGCCCGGTCCGGTGTGCAAGGGCTGGCCCTGAACGCCGGTGACCACGCAGCCGGCCGCCTCGCAGATCGCGATGGCGGCGGCGAAGTGGACGCTCTCCCGCACGCTGCCGTAGGTCACGTAGGACGCCCGCTGACCCGTCGCCACCCACACCAGCGCGAGCGTCGTCGAGAGGACCCGGGGCCGGAACCGTTCGGTGAACCCGGGCGCGGACAGCAGGCGCGCGGGGTGACTGTCGAACGGCGGGTCCAGGTTCACGTCGACCAGCGCGGAATCGGGGGAGGGGGTCAGGGGGTGGTCGTGGCGGTCACGGCGTACCCGGGAAAATTGTCCTCCGGTCCAGAAGGTCTCGCCGGTGAAGGGGTCGGCTGATGCGGCCGCGCGGGCGGAGCCGGCGTCGTGGAGGGCTACGTTGACGGCTACCAGTGGGTTGCGGGCCGCGTAGTTGAGGATTCCGCACAGCGGGTCCACCAGCCAGCGCCGGCGGGCGGCCGCGGGGCCGGTTGATCCGCTCTCCTCGCCGGTGATCGCGTCGTCGGGGCGGTGTTCGCGCAGCACGGCGAGGATCGCCTGCTCGGCGGCGATGTCCGCCTCGGTCGCGAAGTCGCCGCCGCCCTTGTCGACCCGGCCGAGCGCATTGCCGTAACGCGCCCGCACGACGGCGGCTCCCGCCTCGGCAGCGGCAATGGCGACTTCATGATCATCAATAGGCATGCCGCCACCGTAAACACGCCCGTCAATCCCGTCGGTGGATGCTGCTTGGCGGCGCGCCAACCGCAGTGTGTGGCTTCGGGGGTGCGGAGCGTGCCTGAAGTCGACGCGCTCGCGTGGTGCGGGGGGCGTCCGGCTTGAGGTGCGGGTGGATCTCTGGGCGGGGCGGTTTTGGTGTCGGCGGGGCGGGCGGCACAATGAGCAACGCGGCAGGGGCAGCAACCTAGAGTCCTAGGATGGCCTAAGGGCTGTGCGGGGCGTCTCGGGCAGCCCGGCGACGGTCGATGCGGCGAGTTCGGAAAGAATCAGCCCGCGCCGGTAGTGGCAGCGTCGGGCCGGTGCCGTGCGGGCGATCAGCCGTAACCGGGCCGAGCATGAGCGGGATGTGCACTGGGCAGGTTTGGACGGGCCGGTGTGCACGGGGCCGGTGTGCACGGGTGGGAGCGCGCACGTGCGCAGAGCGGGACGGCGCGGGCAGGCTCAGGCGACGACGGCCTGAACGGGGAAAGGCCCGGGCGGCGCTCATCGCCCTGGCAGCACGGGCAGGGCGGGCAGAAACAGGCAGGGCAGGAACGGGCACGGCGGGCGGGAACGGGCACGGCGGGCAAGAACAGGTAAGGCGGGCGCGCGTCGCCCGGGCAGGAACGGGCGGAAGCGGGCGGGATGCTGCCCGGTGGAGTGACTAGCGGGCCGGGGACGGTCCGGGCGGGCGGGGCCATGGACGGCCTGCGACACGCGGGCCGTGGGCGGCCTACGTTGGGGACGCTCGCGGAAAGGGTAAGACGGAACCTATGCCCGATGCGCCGACGATCCTTGCCGGACGGTACCGGCTGGGCGAACTGCTGGGTCGTGGCGGTATGGGCGCGGTGCGCCTGGCCCGCGACGAGACGCTGGAACGCGATGTCGCGATCAAGGAGATCGACCAGCCGCCCGGTGAGGAGGGTGGCGCCGCGGCGCGGCGGACCCTGCGGGAGGCGCGCGCGGCGGCCCGGCTCAGCCATCCGGCGGTGGTTCAGGTGTACGACGTTCTGCAGCTGGACGGGCGCACCTGGATCGTCATGGAGTACGTGCCGTCCCGCTCGCTGAAGCAGGTGATCAGCGAGGACGGTCCGGTGGATCCGGGACGTGCCGCGCGGATCGGGCTGGAGCTGCTCGGGGCGCTGCGGGCCGCGCACCGCAACGGCGTGGAGCACCGGGACGTGAAGCCGGCGAACGTGCTGCTCGCCGACGACGGGCGGGTGATGCTGACCGACTTCGGCATCGCTGCCATGGACGACGACTCGGTGATCAGCCGGTCCGACGTGGTGGTGGGCTCGCCGCACTTCATGGCGCCGGAACGCGCCCGGCTCGGTGTCAGCGGGCCGGAGGCGGACCTGTGGTCGCTGGGCGCGACGCTGTACGCGGCGGTGGAGGGCCACTCGCCGTACGAGCGGTCGTCGACGATGGCCACGCTGACCGCTCTCGCCACCGAGGAGCCGGAGCCGCCCGCGCATGCCGGGCCGCTGCGGCCGGTGCTCGACGGGCTGCTCCGCAAGGATCCGAAGCAGCGGATCGGGATCGAGGAGGCCGAGCGCCTGATCCGGGCGAGTGTCGAGGAGACGGGAGCTCTACCCGTACCCACGGAGGAGGAAGCGCGACCGGCGACGGCCTCGCGCATACCCGCTCAGCGCACCGCGCCTCTGCCCGGTGAGGTGCCGGATGACGTGCGCCGGCGCAATCCGCGGTTGCTGGCGGCGCTCGCCGCTGTGGTGCTGGTGGCGCTGGCCGGGCTGGCGTTCGTGCTGACCCGGCCGGACGCGGAGAACACGGCGCAGCGGGATCCGCAGCCGAGCACGACGACCACGACCACGACGGGTGCGCAGGGCGCGAACCCGCCGGCCGCGACAGGTGGCGCCACGACCACCGCGGTGCCGTCGGCGAGCAGCGCGCCGGCGTCCGCCTCCCCGTCACCGTCGGCGGCGTCCTCGGCGAGCAGCAGCGCGGCGGGTGGGCGTCCGCAGCTTCCCGCGGGGTGGAAGAACTACACGGATGCGACGGGTTTCTCCGTGTACGTGCCGGAGGGCTGGAAGAAGTCGGAACGCGGGACGATGGTGTACTTCCGCGGGGACGGCCGGGTTCTCGGCATCGACCAGACCGACGAGCCGAAGTCGAACCCGGTGAAGGATTGGGAGAACCAGTCGCAGTACCGGGTGTCGCGCGGCGACTTCCCGAACTACGACGAGATCAAGATCGACCCGGTGAAGTACTTCCGCAAGGCGGCGGACTGGGAGTTCACGTTCACCCGGAGCGGCACGCGGGTGCACGTCAACAACCGGGGTGCGGTCGTGGCGGACGACAAGGCGTATGGCTTCTACTGGGAGACCAAGGACTCGGAGTGGAACGCGGCCCGCAAGGACCTGCAGCTGGTCTTCGACAGCTTCGTCCCGGCGAAGTGAGTCAACGGCCGAGCAGACCGGTGGTGTTTATCGAAAGCGGGAAGGCTGATCCGAGCTCAGGGTCTCGCCGGATTCCGCGGTCGCATGCGGGTGGTAGCGGCCGCCGGTCAATCGGAAGAGATCCGACCCGACGATGCTGTCTGCCCCAGGCGGATGGGCCGACCCACAACGCGCCCTCGATGAGGTCGACCCGGCTGACCGTTTCGCCGAGCGCCAGGTACTCCTCCGCAGTCCAGAGCATCGGATGATCCAGCGGGGAGAACGACATCGCTCAGAGGTCCAGAAGGTTGTCGACATCGATCGTCGCCGGAAACGGCTCGGTAAGGATCAGGCTCGTTCCACTGGTCGCTACCGCGTCCTCGAGGTACTTGTCACCGTCCAGACGGAACAGCCTCAGGGTGAGCGACTCGTAGTCGGCCATGTCGGGTTCGATCAGCAGGTACCACTCGATCTTCGCGGCAGCGTAGAGCTCCTTCTTCAACAGCCGGTCCGTCGCTGCGTTGCCCGGTGAGGTGATCTCGCTGACCAGCAGGACATCGGAGGCCTCGGCGACCGTGATGACCCGGGGGCCTCGGGTGACGATGAGGTCGGGGCGGAGGATGCGACCCGGTGCCAGGCGGACGTCGAGGTCCTGTCGCACCCGAAGGCCGGCGGGTCGTGCCGTGGGTCGGAGTGCCTCGCGGAGTTGACCGCTGATGTCCTGGTGCGGTCCGTTGGCTGAGGGGGTCACCCAGAGGCTCCCATCGACGAGCTCGATCCGGCTGTTGGTCTCGCCGAGCGCGAAGTAATCCTCCTCGGTCCACGGCCCGGGGTGATCCAGCAGCGTTTCCTCGCTCATAGGCAGAGTGTCGCATGCGCTCATGCCCACGACCGTCTCACGACTAGATGGCGTGGGTCAACGGGGGATTCCCGGGGTTGCCGCTCGGGCGGCGCGTGCGAGCTGGGCGGACACCTCCTCGTGGCCGTCCGCCACCAGGCCCACTGTCACCCTCAGGTGGGGCTCGGCGGCCGGGCCGACCGCGAACGCCGTGCCCGCCGCCGCGCCGATGCCCGCGGTCGCGAGGCTCAGCAGCGCGGCCTGTTCGTCCTGGACCGGCAGCCAGACGTTCAGGCCCTCGCCGGGCGGCAGCGTGATGCCGTGGGCGGCCAGGCCGGAGGTGATCAGGTGGCGCCGGCGGGCGTACTCGTCGCGGGCGGCCCGGACCGCCCGGACCGAGGCCGGGTCGGTGAGCAGGGAGAGCAGCAGGTGTTGCAGCAGGCGGCTGGTCCAGCCCTGGCCGAGCAGCCGGCGTTCCAGGATCGGGTCGAGGACGGTTGCCGGGCCGCTGACGGCCGCGAGCCGCAGGTCCGGGCCGTGTGACTTGGAGAAGCTGCGGACGTGGACGACCTGGCGGGGCAGGTGCGCGCCGAGCGAGCGGAGCGGTCCGGCGGACAGGTCGCCCGCGGAGTCGTCCTCCACGACGTACACCTGGGGGTGGCCGGAGAGGACCGCCGCGAGTGCGTGGGCCCGCGAGGGTGACCACGACGCGCCGGTGGGGTTGAGGGCGCGTGGTTGCAGGAAGACGGCGGCCGGGCGGCGGGCGAGGGCCGCGCCGAGTTGGTCCGGGAGCATGCCGCTGGCGTCCGTGCCGACGCCGATCACGGAGACGCCGAGGACTTCGAGCAGGTCCAGCAGGGGCGGGAAGCAGGGGTTCTCCACCACCGCGAGGTCACCGAGGCGCAGCAGGGCGGAGGCGACCTGGTCGACGGCGTCCATCGCGCCGTCGAAGACCGCAAGACGATCGATCGGGTACGGCCACCGCTCCCGCAGAAGCGTGCCCAGCTCCGGCAGCACCGGCTCGTCGAGATAGCTGGTCGGCGCGGGGGAGAGCCCGTGCAGGGCGGGGATCGGCGGCAGCAGCGCCGGATCGGGCACCCCGGTGGAGAGGTCGAGGCCGAACCCGGACGTGCCGCGCAGCGCCGCGCGGTAGCGGCCGGGACCGCCGGTGCCGGCCGTGGCGACGACCGTGCCGCGCCTGCCGTCCGTCCGGATGGTGCCGGAGCGGCGCAGCAGCTGCCAGGCTGCGTTGACCGTGCTGGGGGAGAGGTGCAGCTCGGCGGCGACCCGGCGGACCGGGGGGAGTTTGACGCCGGGGGCGAGGGCGCCGTCGCCGACGGCTCGGCTTACCGCTTCCGCGAGGCCGCGGGCGCTGGGATCGAGCAGGCGTTCCATCACCGCGTTGAGCACTTTGTGACAGTACATTTCAAGCATTGTTCGGTCCAGGGTCGTCACATAATCTCTGGCCCATGAGTCACATTGCGCACTGGGTCAGCGGTTCGGAAACGCCGGGGACGTCCGGCCGGGTGGGACCGGTCTTCAACCCGGCCACGGGCGAGCAGATCGCCACGGTCGACCTCGCCTCGAAGGCGGAGGTCGACGCGGTCGTCGCGGTGGCCGCCGCGGCCGCGAAACAGTGGCGGGCGGCGTCGCTGTCGAAGCGCTCGGCCGTCCTCTTCAAGTTCCGCGAGCTGCTCGCGGCGCACTCCGGCGAGCTGGCGAGGATCGTCACCACCGAGCACGGCAAGGTGCTCGCCGACGCGGCCGGGGAGATCGCCCGCGGCCTGGAGAACGTCGAGTTCGCCACCGGCATCCCGAACCTGATGAAGGGCAGCTTCTCGGAGCAGGCCGCGACCGGCGTGGACGTGTACTCGATCCGCCAGCCGCTCGGTGTGGTCGCCGGCATCACCCCGTTCAACTTCCCGGCGATGGTGCCGCTCTGGATGTGCGCCACCGCGATCGCCGCGGGCAACGCGTTCGTGCTCAAGCCGAGCGAGAAGGACCCGTCGGCGTCGCTCTTCCTGGCCCGGCTCTGGAAGGAGGCCGGCCTGCCGGACGGCGTCTTCAACGTGGTGCACGGCGACAAGGAGGCGGTCGACGCGATCCTGCTGAACCCGGAGATCGCCGCGGTCAGTTTCGTCGGCTCCACCCCGATCGCGAAGTACATCTACGAGACCGGCACCGCACAGGGCAAGCGGGTGCAGGCCCTCGGCGGCGCGAAGAACCACATGATCGTGCTGCCGGACGCCGAGCTGGACGCGGCGGCGGACGCGGCGATCAGCGCGGGATACGGCGCCGCCGGTGAGCGGTGCATGGCGATCTCGGTGGTGGTGGCCGTGGGGGACATCGCGGATCCGCTGGTGGACGCCATCGCGGCCCGTATCCCGAAGATCAAGATCGGCGACGGGGCGGACCCGGCGTCGGAGATGGGTCCGCTGATCAGCGCGCAGCACCGGGACAAGGTCGCGGGTTACGTGGCGGCAGGCGCATCCGAAGGTGCCACGGTCGTCGCGGACGGCCGCGAAACCACCGACATTTCGGACAAGGGCTTCTTCCTCGGCGCCACCCTGCTCGACAACGTCACCCCGGAGATGACCGTCTACACCGACGAGATCTTCGGCCCGGTGCTCAGCGTGGTCCGCGTCGGCACCTACGCCGAGGCCGTCCAGCTGGTCAACGACAACGAGTACGGCAACGGCACCGCGATCTTCACGCGGGACGGCGGCGCGGCCCGGCAGTTCCAGTTCGACGTCAACGCCGGCATGGTCGGCGTGAACGTCCCGATCCCGGTGCCGGTCGCCTACTACTCGTTCGGCGGCTGGAAGGCGTCGCTCTTCGGCGACACCCACATGTACGGCCCGGACGGCATCCACTTCTTCACCCGCAGCAAGGTCGTCACGTCGCGCTGGCCCGACCCGGGGACTTCGTCGATCGACCTCGGCTTCCCGCAGACTCGATAAGGATCAGCACGTGACCAACGAGGCTCAGGTACGCGCGGACGACCGCGCCCACGTCTTCCACTCCTGGTCCGCTCAGGGCCTGATCGACCCGCTGCCGATCGAGAAGGCGCTGGGCAGCCACTTCTGGGACTACACCGGCAAGAAGTATCTGGACTTCTCGTCGCAGCTCGTCAACATCAACATCGGGCACCAGCACCCGCGGCTGGTCGCGGCCATCCAGGAGCAGGCCGCGAAGCTCTGCACGATCCAGCCGGCCTTCGCCAACGACAAGCGCGGCGAGGCGGCCCGGATGATCGCCGAGGTCGCGCCGGACGGCCTGAACAAGGTCTTCTTCACCAACGGCGGCGCCGAGGCCAACGAGAACGCGATCCGGATGGCCCGGCTGCACACCGGCCGCCACAAGGTGCTCTCCACCTACCGCAGCTATCATGGCTCGACCGCGACCGCGATCACCGCGACCGGCGACCCGCGGCGCTGGCCGAACGAGCCGGTCGCGATCGGGGTCGTGCACTTCTGGGGACCGTACCCGTACCGGTCGCCGTTCTTCTCCGCGAACGAGCAGCAGGAGTCCGAGCGCGCCCTGCAGCACCTGCGCGACACGATCGTCTTCGAGGGCCCGGGCACGATCGCCGCGATCCTGATCGAGACGGTGGTCGGGACGAACGGCATCCTGGTCCCGCCGCCCGGCTACCTGGCCGGCGTCCGGGCGATCTGCGACGAGTTCGGCATCGTCTTCATCGCCGACGAGGTGATGGCGGGCTTCGGCCGGTGCGGCGAGTGGTTCGCGATCGACAGGTGGGGCGTCACGCCGGACCTGATCACGTTCGCCAAGGGCGTGAACTCCGGGTACCTGCCGCTCGGTGGCGTGATCATCTCGGACGCGATCGCCGAGACGTTCCGGGAGCGGCCGTTCCCCGGTGGCCTGACCTACTCCGGTCACCCCCTCGCGGCGGCGTCCGCGGTGGCGAGCATGCAGATCTTCAAGGAGGAGGGGGTCATCGAGCACGCCCGGATGCTGGGCGAGGACGTGATCGGCCCGGCTCTCTCCGAGATCGCCGCGAAGCACCCGAGCGTGGGCGAGGTTCGCGGACTGGGCGTGTTCTGGGCGGTCGAGCTCGTCAAGAATGAGGACAAGACGCCACTTGTCCCGTTCAATGCGGCCGGAAAAGACGCGGCGCCCATGAACGCGGTCGCCGCCGCCTGCAAGGAACGCGGCCTCTGGCCCTTCGTCCACTTCAACCGGATCCACGTCGTGCCCCCGTGCACGACCAGCGTGGACGAGGTTCGGGAGGGCCTCGCGATCCTGGATGAGGCGCTGACCGCGGCGGATGGTTACACCACCGGGTGAACCCCGGATTACGTCGTCTGAACCGGGGTCAAAGTTCTGATTCCGTTTCAGGCTTGGAAATTACTTCGGATTCCCTTGCCCCTCAATGCACCGGTGTGGAATGGTCTCGCCAGTCGGAGGTGAGATCCCCGGCACACCATGAACCGGAAGGCTCCATCTTTCGTGAGTACCGTGCTGCGCAACTTCGTCGGCGGGTCCTACAGCGACACCGCCGACGGGATCACCACGCCGGTCATCGACCCCAGCACCGGGGAAGCCTACGCGCAGGCGCCGGTCTCCTCGCCACGGGACGTCGAGCGGGCGGTGGCCTCGGCCGCCGAGGGTTTCGAGGTGTGGCGGGACAGCACCCCCGCCGAGCGGCAGCGGGCGCTGCTGCGGATCGCGGACGCGGTCGAGGCGCGGGCCGAGGAGATCATCGCGGCCGAGTGCCGTAACACCGGCAAGCCGGTCGCGGCGACCCGCCAGGAGGAGATGGCGCCGATCCTGGACGAGCTGCGCTTCTTCGCCGGCGCGGCGCGCATCCTGGAGGGCAAGTCGGCGGGGGAGTACCTGCGCGACCACACCTCGTTCGTGCGGCGTGAGCCGATCGGCGTGGTCGCGCAGATCGCCCCCTGGAACTATCCGATGGTGATGGCCGTCTGGAAGTTCGCCCCGGCGATCGCGGCCGGCAACGCGGTGGTGCTCAAGCCGTCGGACACCACGCCGGTGAGCACGCTGCTGCTCGCCGAGATCGCCGCCGAGTTCCTGCCGCCGGGCGTGCTCAACGTGGTCTGCGGCGACCGGGACACCGGCCGCGCGCTGGTCGCGCACCCGACCCCGCAGCTGGTGTCGATCACCGGTTCCACCCGGGCCGGCATGGAGGTCGCCGCGTCGGCCGCGCCCGACCTGAAGAAGGTGCACCTGGAGCTCGGCGGCAAGGCGCCGGTCGTGGTCTTCGACGATGTCGACATCGAGGCCACCGCGGCCGCGATCGCCGGTGCCGGCTTCTTCAACGCCGGGCAGGACTGCACGGCGGCCACCCGGGTGCTGGTGCACGAGCGGATCGCCGCCGACTTCACCGCCGCCCTCGCGGCCGCGGCGAGGGCCACGAAGGCCGGTCCGCCGTCGGACACCGAGGCGTACTTCGGCCCGGTCAACAACGCGAACCAGCTGGACCGGGTCACCGGTTTCCTGGGCCGCACCCCGGATCACGCGGACGTGGTGGCCGGCGGCAACCGGATCGGTGACCGTGGGTACTTCCTCGAGCCGACCGTCGTGACCGGACTGCGCCAGCAGGATGAGATGATCCAGGACGAGATCTTCGGGCCGGTCATCACGGTGCAGAGTTTCACGGACGAGCAGCAGGCGGTCCGCTGGGCCAACGACGTCCGGTTCGGTCTCAGCGCCAGTGTCTGGACCCAGAACCACGGCCGGGCGATGCGGGTCTCCCGCCGGCTCGACTTCGGCGCGGTGTGGATCAACACGCACCTGCCGTTCGTCTCCGAGATGCCGCACGGCGGCTACGGTCACTCCGGTTACGGCAAGGACCTTTCCCTGTACGGCTTCGAGGAGTACACCCGGATCAAGCACGTCATGAGTTTCAACGGCTGATCCGGTCACCACCGATTCGATAAAACCGCCCCGCCTTGAGGTGATAGATGACCACTTCTCCCCCGCACCACGCCACGAGCGCGCCGACCGGCGACGGTCAGCGCGCCGGGCACCCGGCGATCGAGTTCGCCGGCGTGCGCAAGGACTACCTGTCGCACGGTGAGGCGGTGCCGGCCGTCAAGAGCCTGGACCTGGCGATCGGACAGGGGGAGTTCTTCTCGCTGCTCGGCCCCTCCGGCTGCGGCAAGACCACCACCATGCGGATGATCGCGGGCTTCGAGGAGCCCACCGCCGGCAAGGTGTTCCTGGACGGTCAGGACGTCACCGGCGTCGCGCCGAACAAGCGCGACGTCAACATGGTCTTCCAGTCGTACGCGCTCTTCCCGCACCTGAACGTGCTGCAGAACGTGGCGTTCGGGCTGGAGCGCAAGAAGGTGGCCAAGAGCGAGATCCGCCGGCGGGTCGGCGAGATCCTCGAGATCGTCTCGCTGACCGGGATGGAGAAGCGGCAGCCCAAGGAGATGTCCGGCGGCCAGCAGCAGCGTGTGGCGCTGGCCCGGGCGCTGGTGAACCACCCGCGGGCGCTGCTGCTCGACGAGCCGCTCGGCGCGCTCGACCTGAAACTGCGCCAGCAGATGCAGGTGGAGCTCAAGCGGATCCAGCGCGAGGTCGGCATCACCTTCGTCTACGTCACGCACGACCAGGGCGAGGCGCTGACGATGTCGGACCGGATCGCGGTCATGAACGGCGGCCTGATCGAGCAGCTGGGCTCGCCGCGGGCCATCTACGAGCGCCCGGCGAGCCGGTTCGTGGCCGGCTTCATCGGCACCTCCAATCTCATCGACGGCCAGGTCAGCTGGGTCGAGAACGGCCTCGGGGTGATCGACCTGGGGTCGGGGGAGCGGGTCCTGATGCCGCTGCCGGCGAGTGTGGCGGCCGGCCGGGCCATCGAGGTCTCGGTGCGCCCGGAGAAGATCGACCTGCACCGCTCGGCGCCGCACGCGCCCGGCCTCAGCGTCGTCTCCGGCACGGTCTCCGAGGTCGTCTACCACGGCACATCGACGAACTACACAGTGGCGACCACCGCTGGATCAGACTTCGTGGTGTTCGATCAGAATGCACACGATGCCGAGGACGTCGCCTCGCGCGGCGAGCGTGTCTTCCTCACCTGGGCCCCGCAGCACTCGTACCCGATCGGAGTCTGAAGTTGTTCCCCACCAATAAGCCGGACCCCTCCGTCCTCCGGGGCATGACGCAGCGGCGGTTCGGCCGCCGCGACGCGATGCGCCTCGGCGGGATGTCGGCGATGGGCGCTTTCCTCGCCGCGTGTGGCGTCGAGGGGCAGGGCAAGCCGCAGGCCAGCGTCGCCCCCGACGCGGTCGCCAAGTTCTGGAACGGCAAGGTCAAGAACGGCACCGTCGATTTCGCGAACTGGCCGCTCTACATGGACCCGAAGAGGCCGGAACTCAAGAAGTTCACCGCGAAGACCGGCATCAAGATCAACTCGTACGACGAGGTCATCCAGGAGATGGGGCCCTGGTTCGCCAAGGTCCAGCCGCAGCTGTCCGCCGGGCAGTCGATCGGCTACGACCTCATGGTGATCACCAACTCGATCCAGTTCGGCCAGTTCCGCGACGCCGGTTTCCTGGCGCCGCTGGACCACTCGAAGCTGCCGAACTACGTGGCGAACGCGGCGAAGTCGTACTCCCAGTCGGCCTACGACATGGGCAACGTCTTCAGCATCCCGTGGGCCTCCGGCATCACCGGCATCGCCTACGACGAGAAGAAGACCGGCCGGCCGATCACCAAGCTCGCCGACCTGTGGGACCCGGCGTTCAAGGGCAAGGTCGGCATGTTCCGCGACCTGCAGGAGCTCGGCAACTTCGGCCTGCTCGCGGCCGGTATCAAGCCCGGCGAGTCGGGCGAGGCCGAGTGGAAGAAGGCCGCCGCCAAGCTGCGCGAGCAGAAGGACGCCGGCATCGTCCGCCAGTACTACGACCAGACCTACATCGACGCGCTCGGCAAGGGCGAGGTCTGGATCACCCAGGCGTGGTCCGGTGACATCTTCCAGAAGAACGTCTCCGACGGCACGGACTTCAAGTTCGTGGTCCCCGAGGAGGGCGGCACGATCTGGACCGACAACATGACCATCCCGATCACGGCGGCCAACCCGGTCGACGCGATCACGCTGATGGACTTCTTCTACGAGGTGGAGAACGCCGCCACCCTCGCCGAGTACATCAACTACGTGTGCCCGGTGCCGGGCGCGCAGGCCGTGATGAAGAAGCACGCGGCCGAGGCCTCCGGCGAGGACAAGGAGTACCTGACCTCGGTGGCCGAGAGCCCGCTGGTCTTCCCGAGCGAGGCCGATTACGCGAAGCTGCACTATTACGTCGACTTCAACACGGCTGAGGAGCAGCAGGACTTCAGCAAGATCTTCGACCCGATCGTGCTGGGCTGAGCCATGGGCCGGGTAAAACGTACACTCGCGCCCTACCTGCTCGTGCTGCCCGGCGGGTTGTGGCTCCTGATGTTCTTCGCGGTGCCGATGGCCACCATGCTGTCGCTGTCGCTGCAGGAGGGCGACATCGTCAACGGGTACGTCTTCACGGGTCACTGGCAGACCTACGTCGAGGCGATCTCTGATTACCAGACCCAGTTGATCCGCTCGCTGGTGTACGGCGTCATCGCCACGATCATCCTGATCGTGCTGGCGTTCCCGGCCGCGTACTGGATCGCCTTCTACGGCGGCAAGCGGAAGGCGACCTATCTCTTCCTGCTGCTGTTGCCGTTCTTCGTCTCGTTCGTGCTGCGCACCATCTCGTGGCGGCTGATCCTGACCGACGACGGCTTCCTGCTCAGCCCGCTCAAGGACGTGGGTCTCCTCCCGGAGAACTTCCACATCCTCGGCACGTCGGCCGCGGTGATCGGCGGCCTGGTCTACAACTTCCTGCCCTTCATGGTGCTGCCGATCTACGTGGCCCTGGAGCGCATCGACCCGCGGGTGGTCGAGGCGGCGCGGGACCTGTACGCCACGCCGATCACCGCGTTCCGCAAGGTGATCCTCCCGCTCGCCCTGCCCGGCGTCTTCGCCGGCGTGCTGATGACGTTCATCCCGGTCAGCTCGGACTACGTGAACTCCGAGGTGCTGGGCAGCTCGTCGACCACGATGATCGGGCAGGTCATCCAGAGCCAGTACCTGTCCAGCTCCAACTATCCGACCGCCTCGGCGCTCTCCTTCACCCTGATGGCGGTGCTGCTGGTCGGCGTCTTCTCCTACGCCAGGGCGCTCGGCACCGAGGACGTCATGAAGGTGGCGACCCGATGACTCAGGTTTCGACGGCGACGCCCCTGGAAACACCGCCGACCCGGACGGTCACGGTCCGCAAGAGGTTCGGCGGGGTGCAGTTCATGCACGCCTACACCTGGCTGATCATCCTCTGGCTGGTCCTGCCGATCTTCGTGATGATCCTGTTCGGGTTCAACAACCCGAGCGGGCGCTACAACCAGACCTGGCAGGGCTTCACGCTGAAGTGGTATCGGGAGCTGTTCGCCCTCGACGACCTCACCTCGGCGCTGGTCCTGTCGCTGGTCATCGCGGTCGCCGCCTCGATCGTCTCGACGGCGCTCGGCACCGGCATCGGGTACGCGCTGGGCCGCTACCAGTTCCGCGGCTCCGGCAGCATGAACCTGATCATGTTCGCCACGATGAGCTCCCCGGAGCTGGTGATGGGCGCGTCGCTGCTGACGCTCTTCGTCTCGCTCGGCATCGGCCTGGGCCCGGTGACGATCACGATCGCGCACGTCATGTTCTCCATCTCGTTCGTCGCGACGGTGATCCGGGCCCGGGTGATCACCCTGGACCGGTCCATCGAGGAGGCAGCCGCCGATCTCGGCGCGAACGCGTGGACGACGTTCTGGAAGGTCACCTTCCCGATCATCCTGCCGGCGGTCTTCTCCGGCTTCATGCTCGCGTTCGCCCTCTCCGTGGACGACTTCGTGGTCACCAACTTCACCGCGGGCACCAGCATCACGTTCCCGCTGTGGATCTGGGGCGCCACCCGGGTCGGCCTCCCGCCGCAGGTCAACGTGATGGGCACGCTCATCTTCGCGACAGGCGTGCTGATCGCCGTGATCACCAACATCCGGTCCCGGCCGAAGAAGCAGAAGATCTGAGCGGTACTCGCGCGCAGGGAGGCGCCATCCGGCCGGGTGCCGGGTGGCGCCTTCCCGCATGGGTACGGTCCGAGCCGTCGCCCGGTCGAAACGGCGCGGAAATAGTGGTTGCTGGTCTTGTGCGCAACGGATTCCGTAGGCAGGATCACTTGTAACAGTAGTAACTAGTGGCGTGCAGGAGAACAACGTGACAGACCTACCAGCCGACGTGGACGCTCTCTCCGCGACCGCCCGTGACCACCTGTGGATGCACTTCACCCGCCTCTCCGCGTACCAGAACGCACCGGTGCCGGTGATCACCCGCGGCGACGGCTGCTATGTCTGGGACGCCACCGGGAAGCGCTACCTGGACGGTCTCTCCGCCCTGTTCGTCGTCCAGACCGGCCACGGCCGCCAGGAGCTCGCCGACGCCGCCGCGAAGCAGGCCGCCGAGCTGGCGTACTTCCCGATCTGGTCCTATGCGCACCCCAAGGCGATCGAGCTGGCCGGCCGGCTCGCCGACCTCGCCCCCGGCGACCTGAACCGGGTCTTCTTCACCACCGGTGGCTCGGAGGCCGTGGAGAGCGCCTGGAAGCTGGCCCGCTCCTACTTCAAGCGCGTCGGCAAGCCGCTGAAGACCAAGGTCATCTCTCGCGCGATCGCGTACCACGGCAGCTCGATGGGCGCCCTGTCGATCACCGGCATCCCGCCGTTCAAGCAGGACTTCGAGCCGCTGATCCCGAGCACCATGCGGGTGCCGAACACCAACTACTACCGGCGCCCCGACGAGAACATGACGCCGGAGCAGTTCGGCATCTGGGCCGCCGACCGCATCGCCGAGATGATCGAGTTCGAGGGCCCGGACACCGTCGCCGCCGTCTACCTGGAGCCGGTGCAGAACGCCGGCGGCTGCTTCCCGCCGCCGCCCGGGTACTTCCAGCGGGTCCGCGAGATCTGCGACCGCTACGACGTGCTGCTCGTCTCCGACGAGGTGATCTGCGCCTTCGGCCGACTCGGCGAGACCTTCGGCGCCGACAGGTACGGGTACCAGCCCGACATCATCACCGTCGCGAAGGGCCTGACCTCCGGGTACGTGCCGCTCGGCGCGATGATCGCCTCGGACCGCCTGGCCGAGCCGTTCCTGGACGGCGCCAACTGGTTCGCCCACGGCATCACCTACGGCGGCCACCCGGTCGGCGCCGCGGTCGCGCTCGCCAACCTGGACATCATGGAGCGTGAGGGTCTCAACCAGCACGTCACCACGAACAGCCCGCTGTTCCGCTCGCACCTGGAGAAACTGCTCGACCTGCCGATCGTCGGCGACGTCCGCGGCGACGGGTACTTCTTCGGCATCGAGCTGGTCAAGGACAAGGCCACCAAGGAGACGTTCGACGCCGACGAGTCGGAGCGGCTGCTGCGCGGCTTCCTGTCCGGCGCGCTGTTCGACGCGGGCCTCTACTGCCGCGCCGACGACCGGGGCGACCCGGTGATCCAGCTGGCCCCGCCGCTGACCGCGACCGAGACCCAGTTCGCCGAGATCGAGCAGATCATCCGCGGCGTGCTGGTCGAGGCGCAGAAGCTTCTCTGACCCCGTTTCCCCCGGAGCTCGCCGGTGACTACCCGTCGCCGGCGAGCTCTTTCATGATCTTCTCGACGTCGCCGCGCAGCATGTCGCGCATCTCCTGCTCGGTGGCCGACCAGCCGGCGGGCTCGGTCACGAAGCCCGAGTAGTGGTAGGAGAGAACCAGGGCGCCGTCGCGGACCACGTACTTGAACACGCTCAGGTCCTGCGGGCTCCACGGCTTGCTGTCGTCGTGCCAGCGCCTCAGATAGGCCGCCTCGCCGAGATCGTCCAGCTCGTCGACCGTACCGTCGGCGGTCTTGAATTGATCGAACTTGGTGGTGGCCGCCGCGGCGTCCGGGAACACCTCGGCGTAGAGCAGCAACGTGACGCTGCCGTTGGCATAGACCAGCTCACACTGCCCGTTGGCCGGGTCGGACGTCTGTTTCGGCGGCTCCGGGATGCGGGCCTGCACCTGGTTCTGCGCGATCAGCTCGCAGACGTCGCCCTCGATCCGGTAGTCCGGGGGATCGTCCGAGCAGCCCGCCAGCAGCGCAGACGCCAGCAGGAGCGTGATCACGGCACGGCGGGCGGTCGACGGCATGCCCGCGATCGTGGCACATGATCACCACTCGCGCGTCCCCTCGCTGGCTCGGCGGGGTCGTGATCGCGGTGAACGGGCAGAAATCCTGTATACCCGCCCGGCGCGTCGGGCGCAGGGGCATGCTGAGTTCAGGACCGTTTGATGGAGTCGAGATGCCCGTTTTGCTGATCGCCGAGGACGACGAGGACATCGCGCTGGTTCTGACCAGGGTGTTCAAGCGTGCCGGGATGACGGTGCTGCGTGCGGCGGACGGCCAGGCCGCGCTGGAGCTCATCGTGGAGCACCATCCGGACGTGGTCGTCACCGACCTGGGCATGCCCCGGATGGACGGCTGGGAGCTGATCGCCGCGGTCCGCTCCCGTCCCGAGGTGGCCGACACCCCGATCGCGATCCTCAGCGGTCACCTGCGCCCGGGCGACCCTCGGGCCGGCACCGCGCAGTGCTGCGCGATCCTGCTCAAGCCGTGCCCGAACGACCAGCTGCTCGCCACCGTGCGGGAGCTGCTCGCGATCGGCCCGCACGACCACGACAGCAGCGAGTCCCGCTGCCCAGCCGAAATGCCAGTTTCAGTCTGAGATAAGGGGGTATGCGAGTAGATGGCCCGCTGTCCGCGGGCCTTGCTCGGGCTCGCTCTCCGCGGGGCTTGCTCGGCTCGCTGAGAGCAGGCTGATCATGGTGATGCTGGACGCGGCGGTGCTCGCGAATCCGGTGCGGCTGCGGGCGGTGGAACGCGCTCTTCGCACCCTGCAGGGCCGGGCCGCGCGGGCCGACGACATCGCGCTGCTCGCCGCCCGCCTGCTCGACGCCCCGATGGCCGCCGTCACGCTGGTCGGCAACGACGAGGAGCACTTCCTCGGCATGCACGGGCTGCCCGAGGAGTTCCAGCAGACCCGGCGGGCGCCACTGGAGTACTCGGTCTGCAAGTACGTGGTCTGCGCCGACCATGTGATGCTCTCCCGGAACATGAGCGCCGAGCCCGACGAGGCGCTGCGCCATCACGCGATAGTCCGGGAGTACGGGATCCGCGCCTTCGTGAGCGTCCCGGTCCACAACGACGACGACCGGCCGATCGGCTCGGTCACCGTGCTGGACCGCCGCACCCGCGACTGGACCGGCGAGCAGGTCGACATGCTGGTGACGATCGCCGAAACCCTGATCGTCACCGCGCCGACCGCCGTCGCCGGGCTCGACGAGGGCGCGTTCCTCGGCGCGTTGCTGCAGAGCCTCGACGCCGGTGTGGTCGCCTGCGACGCGGCCGGCCGGGTGGTCTTCGCGAACCGGGCCATGCGGGAACTGCGCGGCCTGCCGCTGGACGGCCCGTTGCCCGACGACTACGAGGACAGCGCGGTCGCCGTGCTGACCACCCCCGACGAGCGGTCGATGCCGTGGGAGCAGACCCCGCTGATCCGTGCCCTGCACGGCGAAACGGTGATCAACGAGGACGTGCACGTGCACGTGCCGGGCCACCGCTGCCGGGTCTCGGCCACCACGGCCCGCCCGATCATCGGCGCCGGCGGCCGGCTCGTCGGCGCCGTCGCCGTCGCGCACGAGGCCACCGCGCTGCGCCGGGCCGAGAAGTTCCGGGCCTGCCACCTTGCCGTCGAACAGGTCCTGAAACGCTCCTGGTCGGCGGCCGAGGCGGCGCCCGACGTGCTGCGGGCGGTCACCGGCGCGCTGGGCTGGCCGGCCGCCGAGCTGTTCCTGGTCGACGACGCCACCGGCGTGCTGGAGGCGGTCGGCCACTGGGACGCCTCCGGATTCGACCCCGACGACTTCTTCGGGCACAGCCCGGTGCCCGGCGAGGGCATCACCGGGCGGGCCTGGCAGACCGGGCGGGCGATCTGGGTGCCGGACATCGCGCTCAGCCCCGAACTGCGCAGCGCCCACGAACGGGAACGGGTCGAGATCTGCCTGCGGCGTGGCGTGCGCACCGCCCTGGCCGTGCCGGTCCGCGACGGCGGGACGCTGTTCGGCGTGCTCACCTGCTACGCCGGCACCCAGGAGTACGAGCCCGACCTGCTCACCGTGCTGCTCGACGGGGTCGCCGCGCAGATCGGCGGCTTCGTCTCCCGGCGCCGCGCCCAGGAACTGAGCCGCCAGCTGGCCCGCGCCCAGAGCGACTTCGTCGACCTGGTCGGGCACGAGCTGCGCACCCCGCTCACCTCGATCACCGCGAACGCGACAATCCTCGCCGAGGAATCCGCCGGGCTCGACGCCGACGGCCGCCAGATGGCCACCGTGATCGCCCGCAACGCCGCCGCCCTGCAGCGCATCGCCGACACCCTGCTCGACCTGGCCGGCCTGGACTCCGGGCACCTCGGGCTCGACCTGCGCCGGGTCGACCTCGCCGCCCTGGTGGCCGAGGCGTGCACCCGCGCCCGCCGCGGCGCCGACCGCCTCACCCTGATCACCGAGCTACCCGCCGAACTGCACCTGCTCGCCGACCCGGAACGCCTCCGGCAGATGGCCGACGACCTGCTGTCGAACGCCGTCCGCTACAGCCCGCCCGGCGCCTCCGTGCACGTCACCGTACGGGCGGAGGGCCAGATGGCGAACCTGTGCATCACCGACACCGGCATCGGGACACCGGCCGATGAGCGGGCGCGCGTCTTCGACCGGTTCTACCGGGGGAGCAATGTGCGCCATCAGGGGACGACGGGGAGCGGTCTGGGGCTGAGCTTGGCGCGGGCGATCGTGCTGCTGCACGGCGGCACGATCCGCCTGGAGGAGAACCGTCCCACGGGAACGGTCGTCGACGTCCGCCTTCCCCTGGCCGGCCCACCCACCACCTGAAGTCACCGGCGGCTTTTCGCTCGCGCAGCCGGCTCCAGCCGCCGGCGCGATCCTGGCAGACCGGGCGATCCTGGCAGACCGGGCCTACCAGGGCGAGGCTTTTCGCCTTGATCAGTGCCGCAAGCCAAGCCCGAGCACACGGTGACCGCTGGGCATGGTGAGAGCACAGCGTGGTCGCCGGGGTGGGGGCACACGGTGGGCGCCGGGCGCGGTGAGAGGGCACCGTGGCCGGTGGTGGCGGGCCGCAGCTGGCGGATGTGCTGCGGCCGTGAGCGGGCGGGTGTGCTGCAGCCGCGAGCGAGCAAGCGGGCGGGCGGGAGAGGGCGGGTCCGGCGTCAGGCTGCTCTTCGTGTCAGGCCGCGGGTCGGCGGTCCCAGGCGTCCAGCAGCGCCGTTGCGCGCAACCCGACGTTGATGCCCAGCCAGCGGGCGGGCTCCGGCTCCCAGCGCCGCGAGCGGTGACCCACCCACGGCAGGCCGGTCCGCTCGGTCGACTCGCCGCGGATCAGGTCGGCGAGGGTACGCCCGCCGAGGTTGGCCGCCGCGACCCCGTCACCGACGTACCCGCCGGACCAGCCGATGCCGTCGCGCAGGCCGACCGACGGCATCCAGTCGCGGGGGATGCCGAGGGGGCCGCCCCAGCGGTACGCGATGGGCGGGTCGATGTCGAACAGCTCACCCAGGGTGCGCCGCAGCGCCTCGAAGACCTGCGGCACCCGGTCGTACTCGGGCCGGATCTTGGAGCCGAAGTGGTAGGGCGCGCCTCGCCCGCCGAAGGCGAGACGGTCGTCGGCCGTACGCTGGCCGTAGATGACCATGCGCCGTTCGTCGGTGAAGGTCTCCCGCCGGGCCAGGCCGACCCGTTCCCAGAACGCGGCCGGCAGCGGCTCGGTCGCGATCATCAGGCTGTAGACCGGCGCGAGCCGGCGGCGGTGCCCGGCCAGCGCGGCCGTGTATCCCTCCAGCGCGCGGACCACGGTGCCGGCGCGTACCGTGCCGTGGTCGGTGACGACCGTGCCGCGGCTGATCCGCAGCGCCCGGGTGCCCTCGTGGATCGTGACGCCGAGCCGCTCGGCGGCGGACGCCAGGCCGCGGGCCAGTTTCGCCGGGTGCAGCGCCGCGCAGTGCTCGCTGTAGATGCCGCCGAGCACGTCGTTGGCGCCGCAGATGGCCCGCGCCTCGTCCGCGCCGACGAAACCCGGCGCCGACCGGGCCCGCCGCAGCTGCGCCGGGCTGCGGACCAGCGAGATCGTGCCGCCCTTGGCGTAGTCGCAGTCGATGCCCTCGGCCGCGGCGACCCGGCCCACCTCGTCGACGGCGTCGCCGAGCGCGATGTGCATGGCCGCGGCCCGCTCGCCGCCGTACCGGCGGGCCAGTTTCTCCTCGGCGACCGGGAACAGCCCGGACGCCCAGCCGCCGTTGCGGCCGGACGCGCCGAACCCGCAGTACTCCGCCTCCAGCACGACGATCGACAGCGTGGGGTCGGCCTTCGCCAGGTAGTACGCGGTCCAGAGGCCGGTGTATCCGCCGCCGACGATCGCCACGTCCGCGGTGCGGTCACCGGGCAGGGCGGGGCGGCGGTCCAGTGGGCCGAGGGAGTCGAGCCAGAACGAGGGGCTGGTGGCGCTCAATTTAACGTGTTCCCCAGGCGTAGGTCTGTTTGGCGAGTTTCAGGTACATGAAGGTGTCGGCCTCGGTGACGCCCTTGACCGTGCGGATCTTCTCGTTGAGCAGGTCCAGCAGGTGCTCGTCGTCGGTGCAGACCAGCTCGACGAGCAGGTCGTAGCGTCCCGCGCAGATCACCACGTAGTCGACCTCGGGGATGGCGGCGATCTCGTCGGCGATCTGCCGCAGGTCGCCGGTGACGCGCAGGCCGACCATCGCCTGCCGGGCGAAGCCCAGGGTCAGCGGGTCGGTCACGGCCACTATCTGCATGAGGTCGTTGTCGAGCAGACGCTGCACCCGCTGGCGCACCGCCGCCTCGGAGAGGCCGATCGTCTTCGCGAGCGTCGCGTAGGACATCCGGCCGTCGCGCTGTAGATGCTCGATGATCTGCTTGTTGATCTCGTCCAGAGCCACGTCGGTCACTACGCGATTCTTGCCTGCGGAGATTGGCGAGAGCAAAGTGACCGAGCCTTTCGGGGGAGTGGTCCCGGCGCCCACGCACAGGTGAGCGCCGGGAACAGGTCAACTCAGGGCGGACCGCAGGATCTCGATACCGCGCCCGAGGTCCTCATCGGAGATCACCAGCGGCGGCAGGAACCGCAGCACGTTGCCGTAGGTGCCGCAGGTCAGCGTGAGCAGCCCGGCCTCGTGACAGGCCTTGGACACCGCGGCGGTCCGCACCGGGTCCGGCTCCAGCCCGCCCGGCTGCACCAGCTCGATCGCGATCATCGCGCCCCGACCGCGCACCTCGGCGATGCCGGGATCCGTCTCGGCCAGCGAGCGCAGCGCCGGGACCAGCACCGACTCGATGTGCCGCGCGGAGGCGGCCAGGTCGAGCTCGCGCATCGTCTCGATCGCGGCGAGCGCGGCGGCGCAGGCCACCGGGTTGCCGCCGTAGGTGCCGCCGAGCCCGCCGGCGTGCACCGCGTCCATCAGCTCGGCCCGGCCGGTCACGGCGGCGATCGGCAGCCCGCCGCCCATCCCCTTGGCCGTGGTGATCAGATCCGGCTCGACGCCCTCGTCCGCACAGGCGAACCACGATCCGGTACGGGCGAACCCGGTCTGGATCTCGTCGGCGATGAAGACGACCCCGTTGTGCTTCGCCCACGCCGCCAGCGCCGGCAGGAAGCCCCGGGCCGGCACCACGAACCCGCCCTCGCCCTGGATCGGCTCGATCAGCACGGCGGCCACGTTGTCCGCGCCGACCTGCTTCTCGATCACGTCGATCGCCCGGCGGGCCGCCTCCGCGCCGTCCAGGCCGCCGTCGCGCAGCGGGTAGGACATCGGCGCCCGGTAGACCTCCGGGGCGAACGGCCCGAACCGGTGCTTGTACGGCATGTTCTTCGCGGTCAGCGCCATGGTCAGGTTGGTCCGGCCGTGGTACGCGTGGTCGAACACCACGACCGCCTGCCGCCCGGTGGCGTGCCGTGCGATCTTGACGGCGTTCTCCACGGCCTCGGCGCCGGAGTTGAACAGCGCCGCCCGCTTCTCGAACGCGCCGGGGGTCAGCGCGATCAGCTGCTCGCAGACCGCCACGTACGACTCGTAGGGCGCGACCATGAAGCAGGTGTGCGTGAACCGCTCGACCTGCTGGCGGACCGCCTCAACGACGCGCGGCGCGGCGTTGCCCACGTTGGTGACCGCGATGCCGGACGCGAAGTCGATCCACTCCCGGCCGTCCACGTCGGTCAGCGTGCCGCCGCCGGCGTGGTCGATGTAGGAGGAGATGGTGGATCCGACGCCGCGGGCCACTGCCGCGAGCCGCCGCTTGTGCAGTTCTTCGGACGACGAGGAGGAGGACATGGCTCAGGCTCCGACGTTGTGCATGACGTGCTTGATACGGGTGTAGTCCTCCAACCCGTACACGGAAAGGTCCTTGCCGTGCCCGGAGTGCTTGAAACCGCCGTGCGGCATCTCGGCGACCAGCGGGATGTGGCAGTTGACCCAGACGCAGCCGAAGTCCAGCTTCTGCGTCATCCGCATGGCGGTGCCGTGGTCCTTGGTCCAGACGCTGGAGGCCAGCGCGTACTCGACGCCGTTGGCGTAGGCGAGCGCCTCGTCCTCCCCGGTGAACTTCTGGACCGTGATGACCGGGCCGAACACCTCGTTCTGGATGATCTCGTCGGTCTGCTGGAGGCCGGAGACCACGGTGGGCGACCAGAAGTAGCCGCGCTCGCCGACCCGCGCGCCACCGGCCTGCAGCACCGCGTGGTCCGGCAACCGGTCGATGAACCCGGCGACCCGGGCCAGCTGGCCGGCGTTGTTGACCGGGCCGTAGAGCACGTCCTCGTCGTCCGGCGCGCCGGTGCGGATCCCCTTGGCCTGCTCGGCCAGCGCCGCCACGAACTCGTCGTAGACGCCGGCCTGCACCAGCACACGGGTCGCGGCCGTGCAGTCCTGACCGGCGTTGAAGTAGCCCGCCTCGGCGATCGACGCGGCGGCGGCCGCCACGTCGGCGTCGTCGAAGACCACGACCGGGGCCTTGCCGCCCAGCTCCAGGTGGGTGCGCTTGAGGTCGGCGGCGGCCGAGCCGGCCACCTCCATGCCGGCCCGGACCGAGCCGGTGATCGACACCATCTGCGGGGTCCTGTGCTCGACCAGGGCGCGGCCGGTGCCGCGGTCGCCGAGGACCACGTTGAAGACGCCGGCCGGGAAGAACTCGGCGGCGATCTCGGCCAGCTTCACCGTGGTGACCGGGGTGGTGTCGGACGGCTTGAGCACCACCGCGTTGCCCGCGGCGAGCGCCGGCGCGATCTTCCAGACCGCCATCAGCAGCGGGTAGTTCCAGGGCGTGACCTGCGCGCAGACGCCGATCGGCTCGCGCCGCACGTAGCTCTCGAAGCCGTTCATGTACTGCCCGGCGGAGCGGCCCTCGAGCAGGCGGGCGGCGCCGGCGAAGAAGCGGATCTGGTCGATCGCCGGTGGCAGCTCCTCGCTGGCGGTCAGGCCGAGCGGCTTGCCGGTGTTCTGCGACTCGAGGGAGACCAGTTCGTCGGCGCGCGCCTCGATCGCGTCGGCGAACTTGAGCAGCGCCCGCTGCCGGTCGCTCGGTGTGGTGGCGCGCCAGTCCTCGAACGCGGTCGCGGCGGCCTGCATGGCCCGATCGACGTCCTCGGGCCCGGAGACGGGCGCCGACGCGAACACCTCGCCGGTCGACGGGTCGATCAGATCCTCGTAGCGTCCCTCGGCGGGCGCGACGGCCTCGCCGGCGACGAAGTTGTGCAGAACCGTCTTGGCGCTCATCCGGCCTCCAGCTGTGGTATCAGTGCATGCGGCCCCATCTTTTCCGCTGAATCCGTGGCGAACAAGAGGGTTCAGAGATTTTTCCGTACCGGAAACAGGCGCGCTATGGATGGCGCCGCAGCGCGAGGACCGCCACGTCGTCGGCGGGCTGGTCCACGCCCGCATCCGCCATGACGGTAACGCACACGTCTTCCGCAGGGGCCGCCCGAACCGTGCCGGTCAGCCGGTCGAGCCCGATGTCGATCACCTGATCGCGGCGCTCGACGAGGCCGTCGGTGTAGCAGAGCAGCACCGCGCCGGGCACCAGCGCCAGCGTGCTGCTGCGCCGGGAGCGCGCGTGCCGGCCCACGCCGAGCGGCGGGTCCACGATGCAGTCGGCGAGCATGGCCGGCCGGCCCGGCACGGCGACGACCGGGCGCAGGTGCCCGGCCGAGGAGAGCACCACCCGGTCGCGCGACGGGCTCACCATCACGTAGAGCGCGGTGGTCAGGCTGCCCGCCTCGAAGTGCTGGACCTTGCGGTCCAGCAGGGTCAGCGCCTGCGCCGGGTCGTCGCAGATCATCGCGTACGCCCGGAGCGCGCTGCGGATCCGTCCCATCACCACCGCCGAGGCGAGCCCGTGACCCGACACGTCGCCGATCACCACGCCGAGCCAGCCGGAGGGGAGCAGGAAGACGTCGTACCAGTCGCCGCCGACCCCGGCCGCGTGGCCCGGCACGTAGCGTGCGGCCAGCTCGACGCCGGGCACCTCGGGCAGCCGCGCCGGCAGCAGGCTGCGCTGCAGTGCCAGCGCGGCCTGCTGCTCCAGCTTCGCGGAGCGGATCCGCCCGGCGAGCCCGGCCCGGTCGGCGACGAGTTCGAGCAGGGCCACGTCGTCGTCGCTGAAGTCGCGCCGGCTCAGCGAGCCGATGTGCAGCACGCCGATCAGGTCGGCGCCGGCCACGATCGGCACGCCGAGCAGCGAGCGGATCCCCTTCTCCAGCAGCAGCGGGTTGACCACGTCGCCCTCGGTCACGTCGGGCAGGCGCACCGGCCGGCGGGTGGCCGCGATCCGCCCGGCGAACCCCTGCCCGACCGCGACCCGGAAGCCCTCCCGGACCTCCTCCTCCAAACCCTTCGCCGCGGTCGCGACGAGCTGCCGCGCGTGCTCGTCGAGCAGCAGGATCGCCGCGGTGTCCACGTCGAGCAGGTCGCGCACCCGGTCCAGCAGCTCGTCGAGCAGATCGGAGACGTCGAGCCGGGACAGCGTCGCATCGGTGACCGCCTCGAGACGGCGCAGCCGCTCGTCGTCGTTGATGCGTCGGGGCACACCGAAAGCCTAGTGTTCACCGTGGTCCGCGCGATGCGGCAACCCGTCACGAATCAGCGGGACGCACCTCCGCCCCGGTGATCAGCTGCCGCCCCGGTCCGGCCTCGCGGATCGCGCCGGTGAGCTCGACGGATCCCGCGCAGGGCAGCTCGCCGGCCGAGACGCCGACGGAAATCCGCAGCTCACCGGGTTCCACGATGCGCCGCATCCGGGCGCCGGTGAACGCGGTGCGGTCGGTGTGCACGGTGAACACCACGTCGGCGGCCGCGCCCGGCGCCAGCTCGACCCGCTGGAAGCCGGTCAGCTGTTTCACCGGACGGGTGACCTCGGCGACCGGGTCGGTGAGGTAGAGCTGGACCACCTCGGCCCCGGCCCGGTCCCCGGTGTTGGTGACCCGCACGGTCGCGGTGAACGCGCCGTCGGTCGGCACCCGCGCCTCGCTGAGCCGCAGATCGTCCACCGTGAACGTGGTGTAGGAGCGGCCGTGACCGAACGGGAACAGCGGCGTCGGGTCCAGGTTGCTGGTGCCGGTGTGCACCACGCCGAGGCGCGGCTGCAGGTAGGTGCCCGGCTGCCCGCCCGGGTGCCGGGGGATCTGCACCGGGAGCTTGCCGCTGGGCTGGACCCGGCCGGAGAGCACCCCGGCGATCGCGGCGGCGCCCTCCTCGCCCGGCATGAACGCCTGGACCAGCGCGGCCGCGCGACCGGCGACCTCACCGAGCGCGTACGGCCGGCCGGAGACCACCACCACGACGACCGGCTTGCCGGTGGCGAGCAGCGCGCCGAGCAGCTCGGACTGCACGCCGGGCAGTCGCAGGTCCGCGGCGTCGCAGCCCTCGCCGGAGGTGCCCGCGCCGAACAGCCCGGCCAGGTCACCGACGAAGGCCACCGTCACGTCGGTCTCCTCGGCCGCGGCCACCGCCCCGGCGAAACCGGAACGGTCCGGGTCGCTGACGTGACAGCCGGCCGCGTACACGATGGCGCCGGCGCCGAACTCGGCCTCCATCGCCTCGCGCGGGGTGGGCAGCGCGATGCCCGCGTCCACCCCCGGATAGCGCGGCAGGACGTGGTTGGGAAAGGCATAGCAGCCCAGGAGGGTACGGGCGTCGTCCGCGCACGGGCCGACCACGGCGATCCGGGCGGGCATTGCGGTCTTGGTGGGCATTGCGGTCCCGGTGGGCATTGCGGTCTCGGTGGGCATGGCGAGCGGCAGCACCGTGCCCGGGTCGAGCAGCACGATCGAGCGTTCGGCGATGTCCCGGGCGAGCGCGCGGTTGGCGGCCGAGTCCAGGTCGACGGTGGACGCGCCGGCCACGGCGGCCTCCGGCGTCCAGTCCGCGTCGAGCAGGCCCAGCTCCGCCTTCTGGGTGAGCAGGCGGCGGGCGGCGCGGTCGACCAGACTCTCGGGGACCTCGCCGGACCGTACCCGGGAAATGAGCTCGTCGCCGTAACCGATGGTGTCCGGAAGCTCCACGTCGATGCCCGCCTCGAGCGCGCGGACGCCGGCGCCGCCGGCGTCCGCGGCGATCCCGTGGTTCATCGCCAGGAACGGGACCGCCCAGTAGTCCGAGACGACCGTGCCGGTGAAGCCCCACTCGTCGCGCAGCAGGTCGGTGAGCAGCCACGGGTCGGCGCCGGCCGGCACGCCGTCGATGTCGGAGTAGGAGTTCATCACCGAGCCGGCGCCGCCACCGTTGCGGCTGACCGGGGCGATCGCGGTCTCGAACGGCGGCAGGATCACGTCGAGCAGCTCGCGGCGGCCCATCGGCACCGGGCCGTGGTTGCGGGCGCCGCGGGAGGCGCTGTATCCGGCGAAGTGCTTCAGCGTGGCGATCACCCCGGCGCTCTGCAGGCCGCGCACGTAGGCGGCGCCGACCAGCGACACCAGGTACGGGTCCTCGCCGATCGCCTCCTCGACCCGGCCCCAGCGGTAGTCGCGGACCACGTCGAGCACCGGGGAGAGTCCCTGCTGGACGCCGAGCGCCGCCATGTCCCGCCCGATCGCCGCGGCCATCCGCTCGATCAGGTCCGGGTCGAACGTCGCTCCCCACGCGGTGGCCGACGGATAGACGGTGGCGCCGTGCGCGGTGAAACCGGTGAGGCACTCCTCGTGGACGATCGCCGGGATGCCGAGCCGGGACGAGGCCATCACGATCCGCTGCTGGCGGACCAGTTCGGCGGCGCCCTCGGCGACGGTCACCGGGTAGCTGCCGTAGACGCGGGTGAGGTGACCGAGACCGTGCCGGCTCGCGTCCTCGAGGGCGGCTCCGGTCGAGAACTCGTCCTCCATCGGTGCCACATTGTGATTCGTTTCCGGTTCCGGGCCGGCCGCTCCGGTGGCACCTTTGTCCTTGCCGAGCCAGCGGCTGCCGAGTTGCGCAACTTTTTCTTCCAGGCTCATCTCCGCGAGCAGCAACTCCACACGCTGGGCTATCGGGAGCCCAGGGTCGCGCCAGGGCTGATTCGGCTGATCTGTTGTCAAGGAAATCCTCCGAAACTTTCAGTTTCTGCGGTTCAGCGGCGCGGGGGTCCTGCCGCGGCTTTCGACGGTGCGCCGACGATGCCTACTCTCGCGCTGTGAGCACTGTTACGGCAAGGGTCTTGACACCTGTGACGGCGAAACCCTACGTTAACGAAACCTCGCGTCAAGTTGCGGCGGGTACCCGAAACTTTCGAAACTTAACCGGTTCGGAGAAATCGGCGCCCGCCATCGCCATATCGCCAGCCGTGCCCCGACGCGGCTTCTTCGAATACGGAGACCAGCGTGAAACGCAGGAATTTCTTGACCCTCTCCGCCGGAGCCGCGGCGGGTGCCGCCCTCGCCGCGTGTGGCAGTTCCGGTCCCTCCGAGAGCACCACCGGCACCGGTTCCGGCGCCGAGGCGAGCTACTGGTTCCTCAGCGGCCCACCCGGTGAGCCGATCCGCCAGGGCGCGGTCGACCGGTTCAACAAGGCGAACTCCGGCGGCCAGATCAAGGTCACCACGTTCCAGAACGACGCCTACAAGGACAAGCTGAAGACCGCGCTCGGCGCCGGCCAGGCCCCCAGCATCATCTGGGGCTGGGGCGGCGGCGGCCTCAAGAGCTACGTCGACAACAACCAGGTCGACGACCTCACCGACTGGTTCGCGCAGAACGCCGCGGTCAAGGACCGGCTCTTCCCGGCCTCGTTCGGCCCGGCCACGATCAACGACAAGATCTACGCGATGCCGTGCGAGACGGTCCAGCCGATCGTCATGTTCTACAACAAAGAGGTCTTCGAGAAGAACAAGCTCACCCCGCCGGAGACCTGGGGCCAGGTGATGGAGCTGGTGCCGAAGCTGAACGCGGCCGGCGTCGCGCCGTTCTCGCTCGGCGGCCAGTCCCGCTGGACCAACATGATGTGGCTGGAGTTCCTCTTCGACCGCATCGGCGGACCCGAGGTGTTCCAGGCCGTCTTCGACGGCGAGGCCAACGCGTGGAACAACCCGGCGTCGCTCAAGGGCCTCACCGAGATCCAGAACCTGATCAAGGCGAACGGCTTCGTCAAGGGCTTCTCCTCGATCACCGCCGACTCCAACGCCGACCAGGCGCTGCTCTACCGGGGCAAGGCGGCCATGATGCTGCACGGCTCCTGGTCCTACGGCATCATCTCGGCCGAGGGCGGCAGCTTCATCAAGGACGGCAAGCTCGGCTACATGAGCTTCCCGACCGTCGAGGGCGGCACCGGCGACCCGAGCAACACCGTCGGCAACGCCGGCCAGTTCCTCTCGATCTACTCGAAGGCCAGTGACGCGCAGAAGGAGACCGCGAAGAACTTCTTCAAGAGCCTCCTCGACGACACCGAGCAGCAGGGCTGGATCGAGACCGGTGGCGTGCCGATCGTCAAGGGCGCGGACGCCAAGCTCGCCGCCTCGCCGGACAAGGACTTCCTGAACTTCATCTACCAGGTGTCCAGCAACGCGAAGTACTTCGGCCAGTCCTGGGACCAGGCGCTGAGCCCGACGGCCGCCGAGACGCTACTCGACAACATCGCGAAGCTGTTCCAGATGCAGATCTCCCCGCAGCAGTTCGCCGACAACATGAACCAGGTCATCGGCAAATGACGATCGCTCCGCCCGTAGTGCACACCGCTCCGCCTGCCGCGTCCAGCGGCGGGCGGAGCGGTTCCGTCACCTGGATGGCGTGGCCGGCCGTGGTCGCGTTCGTGGCGTTCGGGGTCGTACCCCTGATCGGTGTTCTGCTCCTGAGCTTCACCTCGTGGAACCGGCTGAGCCAGGACATCCCGTTCACCGGCCTGGACAGCTGGCGCACCGTGCTCAGCGACCCGCAGCTGCCGCACGCCCTCTGGGTCACCTTCCTGATCATGGCGCTCTCCTGGCTGTTCCAGACGCCGATCTCGCTGCTGCTCGGCGTCTTCATCGCCGCACAGAAGCGGTACCGGTCGGTGCTCGCCGTGCTCTTCTTCATCCCGCTGCTGCTCAGCCAGGCCGCCATCTCGATCACCTACAAGGCGCTGCTGGACCCGAACTTCGGTCTCGGCGCCGGCCTCGGGTTCGAGTTCCTCCAGCAGGACTGGCTCGGTGACAGCACGCTGGCGCTCTGCGTCGTGGTGTTCGTGGTGTCCTGGCAGTTCATCCCGTTCCACACGCTGATCTACCAGGGCGGCATCCGGCAGATCCCGGCGTCGATGTACGAGGCCGCCCAGATTGACGGGGCGAACCGGGTACGGCAGTTCTTCAGCATCACGCTGCCGCAGCTCAAGTACACGATCATCACGTCGTCGACGCTGATGGTGGTCGGCTCGCTGACGTTCTTCGACCTGATCTGGGTGCTCACCGCCGGCGGCCCCGGCGACGCGACCCGGGCGCTGGCCGTCGACATGTACCAGCGCGGTTTCAAGGCCGACCTGATGGGCCCGGCCAGCGCCATCGCGGTGATCCTGGTCCTCGTCGGCCTGGCGCTCGCGCTCGGCCTGCGCCGGCTGGGCGGCCGGGACGCGTCGGCGAGCCAGCTCGAGGGGGTCTGAGGATGACGACTCTGATGGACAAACGGGACGTGTCTCGCACCGAGCGTGCCGCCCCCCGGAAGAAGCGCGGCCTCGGTCTGCGTCACTACAACTACCTGGGCGGCCTGGGCGGCTGGCTCTGGCTGATCGTCGTGCTGCTGCCGATCTACTGGATCGTCATCACCAGCTTCAAGCTGCAGTCCGACTACTACGCCACCAACCCGCTGGTGCCGCCGTCGAACCCGACGCTGGAGAACTACCGGTTCGTGCTGGAGAACGACTTCGTCCGGTACTTCGTCAACAGCGTGATCGTCACCGTCGGGGCGGTCGGACCGGCCGTGCTGGTGTCGTTCATGGCGGCGTACGCGATTGTCCGCGGCAGCGCGGCGAGCCGGTTCCTGCGCGGGGTCAACGGCCTGTTCCTGATGGGCCTGGCCATCCCGCTCCAGGCGGTGATCATCCCGATCTACCTGCTCATCATCAAACTGCAGATGTACGACACGCTCGGCGCGATCATCCTGCCGTCGCTCGCGTTCGCGATCCCGCTCTCCGTGCTCGTCCTCGGCAACTTCGTCCGTGACGTGCCGAAGGAGCTCTTCGAGTCGATGCGGATGGACGGCGCCACCGAGTGGGGCACACTGTGGCGGCTCGCCTTCCCGCTGACCCGCCCCGCCCTGGTGACGGTCACCATCTACCAGGGACTGACCGTGTGGAACGGCTTCATCCTGCCGCTGATCCTGACCCAGACCCCGGAACAGCGCACGCTGCCGCTGGCGCTCTGGAGTTTCCAGGGTCAGTACAGCGTGAACATCCCGGCCGTGCTCGCCTCGGTTGTGCTCACCACACTGCCGATCCTGACGCTCTACATCATCGGGCGCCGGCAGCTGCTCAGTGGTCTAACCGCGGGTTTCTCCAAGTGAGGCCGTGCTCTCTCGCACCATCAACTTGGTGACCAGCTCCACCCGGGGAGTCTCGATGGTCTCGCCGCGCGACAACCGCAGGACGGTGCGCGCGGCGAGCGCCCCCATCTCAGCGAGCGGCTGCCGGACCGTGGTGAGCGGGGGAGAGGCCCACCGCGACTCCGGCAGGTCGTCGAACCCGACCACGCTGAGCTGATCCGGCACCCGCAGCCCGCGCCGCCGCGCCGCCTCGCACGCGCCGAGCGCCATCAAGTCGCTGGACGCGAAGATCGCGGTCGGCGGGTTCTCCAGCCCGAGCAGCTTGTTCGCGGCCGCGAACCCGGACTCGTGCCGGAAGTCGCCGGTCTCGATCAGCTCCTCCTCGGCCCGCAGCCCGGCCGCCTCCAGGGCCGCGCGGTACCCGTCCAGCCGGGCCCGGCTGCAGAGCAGATCCTTCGGCCCGGCGACGAACCCGATCCGCCGGTGCCCCAGCGACAGCAGATGATCGGTGGCGGTCCGCCCGCCGGACCAGTTCGTCGCACCGATCGTCGGCACGTCCGCGGCCGCCCCACCCGCCGGATCGATGATCACCACGGGCACCTTGAGCCGGTGCAGCTCGGCGTGGATCGGCTCGGCCACGTCCGAGGTCACGAAGATGACGCCGTCCGACGCGCGCGCCCGCAGGTTCTGCAGCCACTGCCGGGCGGCGGTCGTCCGGTGATGAACCTGGGACACGACGGTGCCGACCCCGGCCGCGTGGCTGACGTCCTCCACGCCGCGGATCAACTCGAGCGCCCACGGGCTGTCCAGATCGTTGAAGACCAGGTCGACGAGCCGGGCCCGGCCGGAATGCCGAGAGTTGCGGGGCCGATAGTCGTGCTCGCGGAGAAGCCGCTCGATCAGCTCCCGGGTCTGCGGCGACACGTCGGAGCGACCGTTGAGCACGCGGGACACCGTCGGAACCGACACACCGGCGGCTTCCGCGATGGCCGCGATGGTCACACGTTGCCTGGCCATGGCCATGGGAGCGCTCCTTACGGCCGGGCGCTGCCCGCTGCAACTTCCGGTCCCGGCATCGAAATCATGCCACGCCGCGTCCGCGCACTCCACCGCCCCGTCCGCGCGTTGTCATCGCACCGCCATCTTGAGCGATGAGTCGTTGTCGAGCAGCTTCTTCCTCATCTGGTCGGCCTGGAGTCCGCTGAGCCGACCGGGGGCGATGCCCGACCACCGCCGCCTCTGCGCAGATGGCCCTCACCAGCGGCAACGACCTGCTCTATCGGGACTACCGCGGCGACGGACAACTCGTCTTGGTCATGCCGCAGCGGGTCATCGCTGATGACGAGCGAGGGGCGCTGACCTGGCGGCCGATCGGCACACCATGGCTGTGCCGCCGGACCACCGACACGTTCGACCACGCCCTCGATATCGTGGTAACCCCGGACCGGCAGTGGCGCTGGAAAGATGAGCACGAATACCTCGAACGCGCCGGACATCCCGACTACTGGACCGTTGAACAGGCCGCCGATATCCGGGCCGAAGGCGATTGCGTCACTCGAGACATCAATGCCGCTGCGTTCCCGTTCGACGGCACATGGTGCGACTTCCGCCCCGACGTAACCTGGGTATCGCCTACCCTGCCGCACACAGGATGGGACCGGCCCCGCGTCAGCTAAACGCCCGAGCGGTGACTTCGAAGGGTGACTAGCCTTCGGCAAGTTCAGGAAAGGCTGCACGAGTATCGGCGAACGCCTGCTGATATCCGTCTCGGCCATAGACGAAGGCGAGACCTACGAGCACTTCCAGAACCGCGGCGAGCGAGTCGTCCAACGCCGAGCGGAACACGGTGCTGGCCGCCCAATCCTCCGGCGATTCCTCATAGTCACCGTCCGGAGGCACCGGCACGGACGTCCGAGCCGGCGGCGAACGGTGAAACAACAGGTTGATGTGGGCGGGTTCGTCGAACGGCGCGGGAACACGCTCCCCACGACGCAGCGCGGCGACCGCGGGAGCGAAGTCAGGCCGGTCGATCAATCCAGTTTGCTCAAGGCATCGCAACGAAGCCCAGGCGGCGACCCGGCGGTGCACCTGGTCGGGGAGTTGCGACAGCGTGAACTCAAGGTCGATGTCCAGCTTCGAAATCAGCGGCAAGGCGAGGCCTTCGACCTCACGCAGACGTTTGTTCGGCACGCGGTCGCCCCAGCGGTCACCAACTTCGGCGTCATCCCATTCGTGCAGGTCATCCTCGCCGGCCTGTGCGTGACCATCGGCCGGCCGGTGCCTGTGGTGCCACGCCGCCCATGAGGTGGACTCTTTCACGATGCGGTCCGGTGCGAGAGGTGCTGGCCAGAACTGCAGCAGGTACGAGGAGTCCGGGGCATCCTCGGAAACGTCAGCGCCGTCTACGCCGCGCACGTTGTATCGGACCATGTAGGCGCCGGGCGGTAGCGCGAGCCGATAGAGATCACCGTCGCCGATCTCGAGGTGAACCTCTCCGTGAGCCGGCCGGAACAGCGCTTCCACGATCTCGTCCCAGGCATCGTCAACCGGCGGTTCGCCATCGTGCAGCTCCACCCGTAACGGAACCCATCCAGTGTGCGTGGCCATCCGCAACTCAAGTTGCCCCGGAACCGCGGCACCGCAGAGTCCGTTCTCCTGACCGAGCCACGCCGCGCCCGAATCGACCGGTTCGTCGCCGCTGAAGACCGACCCCATCCCATAGGTGACGAACAGCCGAGGTTCGTCCAACAGAACCTTCGTGAGCATCGGCAACAACCTTGCCACCTGCGATTCCTGGCCGTTGGCAATCAGAGGAACAAGCAACCCACAGACCGATCAAACTAAGATCAATCACTCTCCGTGGGACAGAACCGAGTTCGGGAGCCAGATATACGCGACTTCCGATGCCACGCCTGTTAGCACCGCCTGAGGTCTCTCGGAGCACGGACGCGCGGAACTGTCCAGGAGAGTGCACAGCTCCATGGCTCAAATCGCTTGCGGCTGTCCGCCTCCGGCGGTGACCGTGGCGACTGTGATAGATCGGACTGATGCCCCGCAGCTGCTATCCACCCTCTCTTCAGAGCACCGGGACCTACTCGCGGGCTTGGTGCGTCGCCACGAAGCGGACTACGGAGAGGATTTTGTGGGACTGGTCTTGTCCGGCTCGGCAGGTCGCGGCATGGCGACGGAGAGGTCCGATCTCGATGTCTTCACCGTGCTCGCCGACACCGGCGGACGTGGGCCCCAGACGAGCCGTTCCGCGGAACTGGACGAGACCATCGTTGCGATCTCTGACCTCGAGCGGGTGCCGTCATTCGGCACTGAGGGATGGTGGTACCGCTGGTCGTTCGCTTGGGCCCCGGTGCTGTTGGATCGCACCGAAGGGCGATTGGCATCGGCGCTTCATCGGCAAGCCTCGGTCACCGCTGACGAAGCCGAATCAATTCTCGTCGAGCATGACCGGCTCGACGGCTGGCTCAATTTCGCCTATCGCACTCTCAAGAACGACCGCGACGGACGCTCGCTGGAACGACGCTTGGACGCCGCCGAGTCGATCCCTTGGCTCCTGGATGTCATCTTCACGCTGGAAGGACGTGTGCGCCCCTACCACAAGTACCTTCCCTGGGAACTCCGCCAGCACCCCCTTACCCTCTGGCCCGCCGAGGAACTGATCGCCTTGCTGACCGCCACCCTGGATGGTGACCCATCGGCGATCCGAGCGACTTTTCAGCGTGTCGAAACGTCGTGTGCTGCCTTCGACAGTCAGGTCGCGATCCCCGTCCTCACCCCGATCATCGAAAGCTGGGGCGACGCGTTGCAGATTCTGAGGCACTGAAACCACGTGGCCCTGGCGCCTGCGCTCGTGACTTGCGTCTTCCGGGGCCATCAACCGCTGCATGGTTGTCCACGCATGGCTCATGTGTGTCAACACGTGGCTGAATCGGGCGCCGACCGGGGGAGTGCGCCGAGTGGGGTTGAGCCGCCGGGCCGGTGTCCGCGATCTTGTCCGATAGGTTGGCAGCATGAGCATGCGTTTCGGGGTTTTCGTCCCCCAGGGCTGGCGCAACGATCTGGACGAGATCGCGGACCCGGTCGAGCAGTACGAGGCAATGACACAGGTGGCGAAACTCGCCGACGCCGGCCCGTGGGATTCCGTGTGGGTGTACGACCATTTCCACACGTTCCCCGAGCCCACGATGAACACCACGTTCGAGGCGTGGACGGTCAGCGCCACGCTGGCCCGCGACACCAGCCGCGTCAACATCGGGCAGATGGTCGGCTGCAACGGTTATCGGCACCCGGCGCTCTATGCCAAAATGGCGTCCACCGTGGATGTGGCAAGTCGCGGCCGCCTTTACGCCGGTCTCGGCGCCGGGTGGTACGAGCACGAGTGGAAAGCCTACGGATACGTTTGGTCCGAGGTCCCCGAGCGGATGGCCGCATTCCGCGAGGCCGTGCAGATCGTGCACAAGATGTGGACCGAGGACCGGCCCGTCTTCACCGGCAAGCACTACCACATCGACCAGCCCATCAACGAGCCGAAGGGCGTCCGCAAACCGCATCCGTCGTTCTGGCTCGGCGGCGGCGGCGAAAAGGTGACGCTCAAACTGGTCGCGCAATACGCCGACGGCTGCAACCTGGGCAACGGCGACCCCGAGGTGATCGCCCAGAAACTGGCGGTCCTGCGCCGGCACTGCGACAATCTCGGCCGCGATTACGACCGCATCAACAAGTCGACCAGCCTGAATCTGACGCTGAACGACACGACCGCCGACATCAAACGCAAGGTCGAGCAGATCGCCGGGGCCGGCGCCGATTACGTCATCGTCTACTTCCCCCGGGTGGCCTACGACCACGAGCCACTGCTCCGCTTCGCCGAAGAGGTCGTTCCGCAATTCTCATAAAACCATTTCCGGTACGCGTGACAGAAGTCCCCGAGAAGCCGCGCGGCCATTCCGCCCACGCCGGGCCGTCCGGCGAGTTTCGCTATCGGTGCAGGGGCACGCCCGCGACCCCCTGCCACGCCGGGCCGCAGCGCGGCCCCGGGCAGGGGCCGGGGCGTCGGACGGCGGCACCGTGTGGCGGGTGCGTCACGTCTGGGGTGGAAGCGCCTCACTCGCCGGATAGACTTGCGTCTGCGCCTCACCGATTGTGTGAGGCGTTTCGCATGTTGACCAGGTGAGGGTGGACTGATTTTGGGTAGGCGGCGCCGATGCGGATAGCTGTGCTCGACGTCGGATCCCAGGCGGTCAACCTCGTCGTCGGCCGGAGTGGTTCCGGGCCGGACGCCAAGACGGTGCACTCCTGGAAGCTGCGGACCCGCGTCGCCACCTGCATCGCGCCGGACGGCACCATCGACACGGACGGCCGGGCGCGGGTCGCTGCCGCGGTCGCCGAGGCGTCGAAGTACGCGCGGCAGGCCGGCGTCGAGGAGATCTTCGCGTTCGGGACGGCGGCGATCCGTGACTGCGCGAACCGGGATCGGGTGCTCGACCAGATCGAGAGTGAGTCCGGGATCCGGCTCGGGGTGCTCTCCGGGGTCGAGGAGGCCGAGCTGACGTTCCTGGCGGCGCGCAGCTGGCTGGGTCCGAAGGCGGGGCGGATGCTGCTGCTCGACATCGGCGGCGGCACACTCGAGGTCGCGTCCGGCAAGGCCCAGCTGCCCGAGTCGGCGTTGTCGCTGCCGCTCGGCGCCGGCCGGATGACCAGGGAGTTCCTGCTCGACGGGGATCCGCCGTCGAGTGCCGCGGTGCGACGCCTGCGCCGGCACGTGCGGGACCAGATCCGCGAGGTGATCGTGCCCGGTGACTGGCCGGAGCCGCGTACGGTGGTGGCCGCGTCCCGGACGTTCTATCAGCTGGCCCGCCTCACCGGGGCCGCTCCGATGCGGCACGGCGCACGTCAGTCGCGGCACGTGCAGCGCAAGCCGCTGCGGAAGTGGATCGAGCGGCTGTCCCGCCTGCCGAGCGCCGAGCGGCAGCGCCTGCCGGGCGTGTCGCCGCACCGCGCGCACCAGATCCTGGCCGGGGCGATCATCGCCTACGAGCTGCTCACCGCGTTCGGCGAGAGCAGCGCCCGGATCTGCCCGTGGGGTCTGCGCGAGGGCATCCTGCTGCGCCGCCTGACGGACGAGTCCTGGTCGGCCGGCGGCGCGTCGTGGTGGCCGGCCCCGTGGTCCGCCCGCTGCCTCACGCCGGCGTAAAAGCAGCGCCAAACGGAGAAACCGCCCGAACCAACCCGGCGACAGCCCCGCCACGATTCCTACTTATCCTAGCGAGTATGGACTGTTGCACCCCGTCGGCCGGAAGGCCGTCCACCCCCGTCGCCGCACCACCGCCCGGCTCCGGCGACCACCGGATCGAGCAGGTCTCCGTGCCCGCGCAGACCTTCGCGATGGGTGACGCCCACGGCGACGGGGCACCCGGCGACGGCGAGCAGCCGGTCCACGACGTCCGCGTCCCCGCGTTCACCATCGACGCCACGTCGGTGACGGTCGCCGACTTCCGGTCCTTCGTCACCGCGACCGGTTACCGCACGGACGCCGAGCAGTACGGCTGGTCCGCCGTCTTCCACCTCGCGCTGACCGACCCCGATCAGGTGATCGGCCAGATGCAGGGCACCCCGTGGTGGCTGGGCGTCGAGGGCGCCGACTGGGCACACCCGGGCGGCCCCTCCGATGTGGCCGCCGACGACCACCCGGCCGTGCACGTGAGCTGGAACGACGCTCAGGCGTACTGCGCGTGGGCGGGCCGCCGCCTGCCGTCCGAGGCGGAGTGGGAGTGCGCTGCCCGGGCCGGGCTGCCGTCGCGGCGATACCCGTGGGGCGACGAGCTGCCGGCCGCCGGTCACGCGCTCAACATCTGGCAGGGCAGCTTCCCGGCCGTGAACACCGCCGCGGACGGGTTCGTCACGACCGCCCCGGTGCGGACGTTCCAGCCCAACGGGTACGGCCTGTGGCAGCCGGTCGGCAACGTCTGGGAGTGGGTCGCCGACTGGTTCTCGCCGGCGTACTACGCCGCAGCGCCGGTCGAGGACCCGCAGGGACCGCCGGACGGCACCGCGAGGGTGATCCGCGGCGGCTCCTACCTGTGCCACGACTCGTACTGCAACCGCTACCGCAACGCCGCCCGATCGTCGAACACGCCGGACTCCTCGACCGGCAACACGGGCTTCCGCACCGCCTCGAGAAAATCTTGAGGAAACGGTTGGCACTCACCCCCGTACAGTGCTAAAAAATGTCTTGTCGCCACAGGTCAGAGAGCTGTCGGAGGGCCCGGCAGCTGTGTGTGAGGAGGTGGATCCGTGGTGCTGACGTTTGATCCTTTCCGTGATTTCGACCGGCTCGCCGGGCAGATGCTGAGCGCGCCCGTCGCGGGTGCGGCCGCCACCGCGATGCCGATGGACCTCTACCGCTCCGGCGACCACTTCGTCCTGCACTGCGACCTCGCGGGCATCGACCCGGGCTCGGTGGCGGTGGATGTCGACGGCCGGGTGCTGACCATCCGGGCCGAGCGGTCCGCGCGTACCGACGCCGACGTGCAGTGGGTCCGCAGGGAGCGGGTCACCGGCACCTTCGAGCGCCGTCTCACGCTGGGCGAGGGTCTCGACCTCGACAAGATCTCGGCCACCTGGCAGGACGGCGTCCTCACCCTGACGATCCCGGTGGCCGAGGCGGCCAAACCGCGCCGCATCGAGATCACCACCGGCCGGGCGCCCGCCCTCGAGGGCGTCACCACCAGCTGATTTCCCCCGCACATGATCGGGCCGGCGGTGCGCCGGCCCGATCGTCGTCTATATCGGAGGGATAACGGTCTGCGGCGGCGGGACAGACGGGAGCCGCGCGCGGCGTGAGGCTGTCCTCAGAGGACGACACGGGGGAGCGCTGCCGCATGTTCAGAATCGTCGCCGGGGCCGTGCGGTTCCGTGCGGCGCAGGCCCTCACGCTGCTGATCCTGACCGCCCTGCCGGCCACGGTCGCCGCCGCCGCGCCCTGGTACGTGCGGCTCGCCGACGCCCGGACCGCGGAGGCGGCGATCGGCGCGGTGCCGGCCGGCGACCGCATGGTCACGGTGCATCAGGCCGGCGACGGCTCGGCCGGCGATCCGGTCCTCGCGCTCGACGCGTTCCGCGACGCCGTCGCCTCCGCCCTGCCGATGCCGGGCGCGCAGCCGGTTCTCGGGCTGGCCCTGCGCAGCACGATCGACATCCCGGGTGGCGGCAGGGACCAGGTGGGGGTCGTCTCCCGGGACGGGTTCTGCGATCAGGTCCGGCTGGCCGGGCGTTGCCCGGCACAGGCCGGGGAGGGGGCGCTCTCCACGGAGACCGCACGCCGATTGGGGGTACGGGCGGACGACCGCGTCACCGTGCGGGCCAACCCGGAGTCCGCCCCCGAGCCGATCACGGTGACCGGGATCTACCAGCTCGCCGACCCGTCCGCCGGATACTGGGCGGACCCGCTGTTCCGGGCCGGGAGCGGCCTCGACCCGATCTTCACGGTCCCCGCGACGTTCTCCGGCGGTGCGCTCGGCCCGCCGACGCTGGCCTGGGCCGCCGAGCTGCCCGTGCCGCTGCTGCGCGGCGACGACGGATACGACCTCGGCGAGGTGGTGGAATCGGCGGGCGGGTTCTCGGTCACCGACCCGACCGGTCCGCTGCGGGCGGCGTTGTCCGGGGAACGCGAACGGCTGGTCCGCGGCGTCCTGCTGGCCGTGGTGCCGGTGCTGCTGCTGGCCTGGTTCGCGATCGGTCTCGCCGGGCGCTACACCGCGCGGGACCGCCGCCGGGACGCCGGTCTGCTGAGGCTGCGCGGCGTCACCCGCACCCGCCTGCACGCCCTGCTGGCCTGCCAGGAGACCCCGGCCGTCCTCGGCGGCGCCCTGCTCGGCCTGATCGCCGGCCCGGTCGCCGCCACCCTGCTCACCGGCACTCCACCGACCCTCGACCAGGCACCGGCGGGAATGACGGGCGCGGCGAGCGCCGGGCAGGGGGCCTGGGACGCGGGCGCCGCGCTGCTCTCCGCCGGCGCGGCCGCCACCGTCGCCGTCGTCACCCTGCTCACGCTGCTCGTCGCGGATCTCGCGCTGGCCCGCGCTCCGGTCGCCACGCTGCTGCGGCGGGTCACGCCGGCCCGGCGTGGCTGGGCGGCCGGCCTGGTCGACGTCCTGCTCGTCACGGTCGCGGTGGCGGCCGCGTACCAGGCGCGCTCGCCCAGCCCGGACGCCGGTGTCGGCGCTCTCGCTCCGGCGGCGGTCGCGGTCGCCGTCGCGGTGCTGCTGGCCCGCCTGATCGCCCGGGCAGCCGACCGGGGCGGCGGCGCCGCGCTGCGGTCCGGGCGCCTCGGCGCCGGCCTCACCCTGGTCCGGATGTCGCGGCAGCCCGGCGCTGATCGGCTGTTCGCGCTGACCGCCGCGGCGGTGGCGCTGCTCGCGGTGGCCCTCGGCGCGGCCGGCGCGTCCCGGGCGGCACGCCTCGACCGGGCCGCCGCCGAGCTGGGCGCCGACCGGGTGCTGACCGTGCGCGCCGCGAACTGGACCGCCCTGACCCACGCCGTGCGGGTGGCCGACCCGTCCGGCCGGTACGCGGCCGCCGCCGTGATCGACCGCGGTGGCAACCCGCCTCTGCTCGCCGTCGACGCCACCCGCGCCCCGGCGGTCGCCGCCTGGCGCCCCGAGTACGGTCCGGAGCCCGTCCCGCAGCGGGCCACCACCGAGCCGCTGCGGGTCGACGGCGCCCGCCTCGCGGTCCGGCTGGACAACGGCCGCGCGATCGCCGCCTCCCTCGAGGCGGTCCTGCGTGCCGAGGACACCGGTGCCACCGTTCGGGTGCCGTTCGGCCGGATCCCGCCCGGCGAGCACACCGTCACCGCCGGGGTGACCGGCTGCGCGGCCGGCTGCCGCCTGGTCCGCTGGGAGCTGCCCACCCTGCCCGGCCCGGACGGCGCCCCCGACCGCGCGCCGGTCACCCTGCACGAGCTCCGGCAGCGCGGCCCGGACCGGACCCTGCTCACCCCGGCCGCGTTCGCGGACAGCACCCGCTGGCGCACCGCCGTCGGCGGCGCCGGCCTGGAGCTGGCCGGCGGACCGGACGGCCTGGCCCTCGCGGCCGCTCCCGGCGAGGGCGGCGGCACCAGCCGGGACACCGTGTACGCCGCCGACACCGCCCTGCCGCTCGCCGTCTCCCTGGCCGGCCCGGCGCCGGCCACCTGGCGCTTCGACGAGTCCCGCCTGGAACCGGCCGGTGTCGGCGCGGTCCCGGTCCGGGTCACCGCCACCCCGGCGGTGCTGCCGGTCCTCGGCGTGACGGGCGTCCTGGCCGACCTGAACGCCCTGCGCCTGGTGGCCGGCGACGCGGCGCCGGGCGGGGTGACCCAGGTTTGGCTGGCCCCGGACGCGCCGGAGTCCGTGGTGGACGCGCTGCGCGGAGCCGGTCTCACCCTGCTCGCCGACGACTCGGTTCGCGAGCGGGCCGGCCGCCTGCCCGCCCGTGGCGCCACCGCCGCCGGACCGTTCGCCCTGCTCACCGCCGTTGTCGGGGTGCTCGTGGCGGCGGCGGTCACGGCGGTCGCCGCCGCCGTCGACCGGGAACCGCGCCGGGTCATGCTGCGAGCGCTGCGCGCCCAGGGGCTGTCCCGCCGGACCGCGGCGGCGACCCGGAACACCGGCACCGCGGCGATCGCGCTCTCCGGGGCGGGCGGCGGGGTGCTCGCCGCGATGCTGGCGCGGTGGGTGACCGGGATACCGGATTCGCTCTTCACGGACGGCTGGCGGCTTCTCGCCGTACCGGAGATGCTGGGTCCTGTTCCGCTGCTGACCGCCGGGCTGGCGGCGCTCCTGGTGCTCGCCGTGACCGGCTGGACGGCGGCCCGATGATCGCGCTGGTGCTGACCATGGTGTGGGCCCGGCGCGGGCAGGCGGTCGTGCTGGCCCTGCTCACCGCGCTGGCGGTCGCCCCGGCGGTGGCCGCGCCGGCCTACGTGCGCGCCGCTGACCGGGTCGTCGCGGCCGGTGAGGCTGCCGCCGCCGACCTGCCGGAACGAACCGTCACGATCGGGTTCACCGAGAACGCCGGGCAGATCGGCGATCCGGCCACCGACGGCGGCGGCCAGGTCAACCTGTCGTCGACCGGCGGCGCGCTGGTCTCGCTGCCCGGTTTCGACTACGTCTACGCCGCCGAGTACCCGACCGTCGGCATCGAGCGGGACGACCGGTACCGCACCCGGCTGGTCTACCGGCAGGACGCCTGCGCCCACCTGCGGATGGTGACCGGGCGCTGCCTGATCGGCGCCGGTGACGTCGTGCTCGGCGAGCAGACCGCGGCCCGGCTCGGCCTGGCCGCCGGTGACTCGATCGCGCTGAGCTCCGCGACGTTCGTCGCCGATCCCGAGTTCCAGATGTACGTGGCGGACGGCGCCCCGAAACGGCTCTTCGTGGCCGGGATCTATACGGTTCCCGAGCCGGCCGCCCTCTACTGGGGACGGCAGGGCTACTTCGCCGCGGATCCCGGTGACCGGCCCGGCGAGCCGGCGTTCGTCGGCCTGGGCTCGATGTCCACGATGCAGCGCCGCAACGTGCAGGTCACCATCGACGGCTCGGCCGGGCCGGGCGCGATGGGCGTGGACCGGCTGCCGGCCGTGCGCGCGGCTCTGGACCAGCTGCACCGCGACGTCGCGGACCTGGGCGGCGGCCTGACGCTGACCACCGCGATGCCGGCCCTGATGCACCGCATCGACGCCGGCCGGGAGGCGGTCCGGGCCATGGTCCCGGTCCCCGCCCTCGCGCTGATCCTGCTCGCCTGCCTGACCCTGTTCCTGGTCGTCGGCTACGGCGCCGAGGCCCGCCGCCCGGAAGCCGCGGTGATCGCGCTGCGCGGCGCCCGCTGGTGGCATCGCTGGTGGCTGGCGACCGGGGAGAGCCTGGTCGCCGTCCTGGCCGGTGCGCTGGCCGGCGTCGTGGGCGGCCAGCTGCTGGTCACGGCGGCCGTCGCGGTGCGCTATCCGGGGGTGGGGGCGGATCCGGATCCGGCGTCGCTGAGGTACGCGCCGCTGGCCCTGGCCGCCGCCGCGCTGACCGTGGTGCTGGCGCAGCGCCGCCCGCTGCTGCGTCCGGTCGCCACGCTGCTGCGCCGGGCGCCGCGTCCCGGCCGGGCCGCCGGGCTGCTCACCGACGTGCTGGTCGCCGCCCTGGCCGCGGCGGCCGTGGCCCAGCTGCTCGCCGGCGGTGGCGTGGCCGGGGCCGGGGCGGCGGCGCCGGCGCTGGTGATGGTGGCGGGCGCGCTGCTGGTGGCCCGGGCGCTCGGCCCGCTCGTCGCGCGGTTCGGGCGGCGGTCGATCACGCGGGGCCGGCTCGGCAGCGGGCTCGCCGGGTACCAGCTGTCCCGGCAGCCGAGGTCGGTGACGGTCTTCGCGGTGCTCGTCGCGTCGGTGGCGGTGAGCGGGTACGCCGCGTGCGCGGCCGACGTGGCGTCCCGCGGCCGGCAGCTGCAGGCCGGCCTCGGCACCGGCGCCGACCGGGTGCTGACCGTGGCGCCGATCGGGCGGACCCGGCTGATGAACGCGGTCCGCGCCGTGGACCCGGACGGCGTCCGGGCGATGGCCGTGGTCCCGATCGTCACGCCGGAGAGCGAGCGCCCGGCCCTGGCCGTCGACACCACCCGGCTCGCCGCGGTCGCGGCGTGGCCGTCCGGATCGGACCCGGCGCGGGTCGCGGCGTCGCTGCGCCCACCGGCGCCGGACCCGGTGGTGCTGCGCGGCGCCGACGTGGCCCTGGACCTGACCGCCGCCGAGTTCCGGGCCGGCAAGGCGGTCAGCCTGGACGCGGTGCTCACCCCGCTCGGCGGCGAGCCGGACGTCGTCACGCCGATGGGGGTGCTCCGGGACGGGCGGCACACCTACCGCCAGCGGCTGCCGCAGTGCATGGCCGGCTGCCGGCTGAACGCGCTGAAGATCGCCGGTGGCGCCGCGGTCCTCGACGTGACCGGGGTGATCACCCTGCACGGGCCGGCCGCGGGCGGCGGCGATCCGGCCCGGTGGCGGTCCTCGCCGGGCGGCGAGCTGTCGGCCGGCCCGGACGGGCTGCGGATCGCGCTCACCGGTCTGGAGGGCCTGCCCGAGGGGGTGATCGTGCAGCCGGTCAGCACGCCCTACCCGCTGCCGGTGGCGATCGCGGGCGGCGGGCGGCCAGGCACGATCACCGGCCTGGACTACCGGAACATCCCGATCACGATCGCCGCCCGGCTGCCCGCGCTGCCGTCCGCCGGGAGCCCCGCCGTCCTGGTCGACCTGGAGTACGCGGACCGGCTCGCCGCCGACGGCGCCGCGGCGACCGGCGCGCAGGTCTGGCTGTCGGCCTCGGCGCCGGACGACATCGTCGCCCGGCTGAGCGACCAGGGGGTGAAGGTGGTCGGCGACGTCCGCGCCGAGCAGTTGGCGCGGCGGCTGGACCGGCAGGGACCGGCCGTCGCGATCGGCTACTTCGTGCTAGTCGCGGTGCTGGTCGCCGGCCTGGCGGCGGGGGTGCTGGTGCTCACGGCGGCGGTCGACCGGCAGCGCCGGGCCGAGGACCTGGCGGCGCTGCGGGTGCAGGGGCTCGGTCGCCGGGAGGCCCGGGGCGCGGTGCTCTGGGCGTACCCGTGGATGGTGGTGCTCGCGGTGGTCGCCGGGACGGCGGTCGCGCTCGGAGGGTGGGCATTGACCGGCTGGGCGCTGCCGCTCGCCGGGCTGGAGCCGCCCCCGCTGCCGTTCCCCGGACGGCCCGGCGTCGCCCCGCTGGCGCTGACCGCCGGCACGCTGCTGATCGTGCTGCTCGGCGCGGCGATCCCGGCGGCCCGGGGAGTGCTGCGCCAACTCCGATGAACGCGCGCCCCCGACCAGGAGGCCGGGGGCGCGGTCGTCGCTTCACCTGTCAGAGCGTCAGGAGCCTGTCAGAGCGTCAGAGCCTGTCAGAGCGTCAGGAACCCTGGGAGGATGCGGCCGGCTTGAGCAGCGGCATCCGCTCCCAGGCCCGGTGCTTGCCGAGCGCGGCGGCGAGCTGCTCCGCGTACGCCTTACCGGCGTCAGCGCTGCGCAGGATGCCCGGGGCCGCCGGGTCGATCCCGGCCGTGAGCAGCAGCTGCTCGCCGTCACCCCAGGCGCCGATCGCCTTCGCGTGCCGGAACGCCTCCTGCAGCAGCACCGTGGCCTGCAGGTCGACGAGCTTGCCGGCGCCACCGGCGATGACGATCGCGTCGAACTCCACCGACCGCGCGGTCTGGAACGTCCGCTCGACGATCTCCTTGCCGTCCAGGATCCCGCCGATCGGGGCGATCACCCGCAGCACCACGCCGTGCGCCTTCATCGCGGTGCGCAGCGAGTCGATCCCGTCCAGGTCGGCGCCCGGACCGGCGATCACGCCGACGATCCGGCCGGTGATCGGCCAGACCCGGTCGGTGACCTGGGCGAGCGCCGGGGACGGCACGACCTCGGCGGGCGTGGTGTCCTGCGGCGCGGGCAGGCCGAGACCGGCGGCGACCTTGGCGGTCAGGCCGGCGTCCACCTTGGCGAGGACGGTCAGCATCCGCTCCCGGATCGGCGTCTCGTAGCACTTGCCGAGCTCGAACGTGAACGCCTCGACCATGTGCTCCTGCTCCACCGGGCTGAGGCTGTGGTAGAAGAGCGCGGCCTGGGAGTAGTGGTCGGCGTAGCTGGCCGGGTTCTCCCGGATCTTCTCGCCCTTGACCGGCTTCGGCAGGTGGACGTAGGCGCCCTTGTCCGGCGGGGTGGCCTCCGGCGCCGCGCCGTTGCCGAGACTCGTCGGCAGGTAGGGGGCGATGCCGCGGTGCACCACGCTCTGGTGCATGCCGTCGCGCAGGTTGTCGTTGACCGGCGCGTGCGGCCGGTTGATCGGCAGCTGGTTGAAGTTCGGCCCGCCCAGCCGGCTCAGCTGGGTGTCCAGGTAGGAGAAGAGCCGCGCCTGCAGCAGCGGGTCGTTGGTGACCTCGATGCCGGGGACCAGGTTGCCCATGTGGAAGGCGATCTGCTCGGTCTCGGCGTGGAAGTTGTCGGTGTTGCGGTTCAGCACGAGCTTGCCGATCGGCTGCACCGGCGCCAGCTCCTCCGGCACGATCTTCGTCGGGTCGAGCAGGTCGATGCCCTGGAACGTCTCGTCCGGGGTGTCCGGCATGACCTGGACGCCCAGCTCGTACTCGAAGAACAGGCCGGCGTCGATCGAGTCGGTCAGGTCGCGGCGGTGGAAGTCCGGGTCGACACCCGCGGCGATCTGCGCCTCCTCCCACGCGAGGGAGTGCACGCCCGCCACCGGCTTCCAGTGGAACTTGACGAGGGCCGTCTCGCCGGCCGCGTTGACCAGGCGGAACGTGTGGACGCCGAAGCCCTCCATGGTCCGGTACGACCGGGGGATGGCCCGGTCCGACATCGCCCACATCACGTGGTGGGTGGCCTCGGTGTGCAGCGAGACGAAGTCCCAGAACGTGTCGTGCGCGGTCTGCGCCTGCGGGATCTCCCGGTCCGGGTGCCACTTCGCGGCGTGGATCAGGTCCGGGAACTTGATGCCGTCCTGGATGAAGAAGACCGGCATGTTGTTGCCGACCAGGTCGAAGTTGCCCTCGTCGGTGTAGAACTTGGTCGCGAACCCGCGCGTGTCACGCACGGTGTCGGCGGACCCGCGGGAGCCGAGGACCGTGGAGAACCGCACGAAGACCTCGGTCTGCTTGTTCTTCTCGGCGAGGAAGCCGGCCCGGGTGATGGAGGCGGCGTTGCCGTACGCGGTGAACACCCCGTAGGCGCCGGTGCCACGCGCGTGCACCACCCGCTCGGGGATCCGCTCGTGGTCGAAATGGGTGATCTTCTCGCGGAGGTGGAAGTCCTCCATCAGGGTCGGTCCCCGCGTGCCGGCCTTGAGGGAGTGATCGGTGTCCGGCAGCCGCACACCCTGACCGCTCGTCAGGTACTCGCCGGTCTGCAGGCCGCGTTCGGGCGCGAGCGAGGCCTTCAGGGGCGTCGAGTCGGCAGGGTCGAGCGCGGCCGGGCTGGGAAGTGTCGGTTCAGGCATCGCTCTCTCTTTCCGGGCGTCCGTATGTGATCGCGATGCCCTGCATACCCACGAAAAACCGGACGGAACGTCTGCGTAGGGTCGAGATTCATGAAACCGCAACTGCTGACCGCGTGGGCCGGGCACTGGACCGGTGACGGCACCGGCGTGACCGTGATCCTCCCGCCGCCGGGCACCGTCGGTTCCGGCGAGGTGCGCGGCGGAGCCCCCGCCACCAGGGAGTTCGCCCTGCTCGACCCGATCCGGACGGTCGACCGGGTGGACGCCGTGGTGCTCTCCGGCGGCTCCGCGTTCGGCCTCTCCGCCGCCGACGGCGTGATGGAGGTGCTGCGCGCCCGCGGCCTGGGCTTTCCCACCCCGCTCGGCCCGGTCCCCATCGTCGTCGGTATGTCGATCTTCGACGCCTCGGTCGCGGCCACGCCACCCACCGCGTCGGCCGGCCGCGATGCCGCGCTCGCCGCCTTCCGCGGCGACACATTCACATCGGGTACGGTCGGAGCAGGCGCCGGCGCAACATCCGGCAAATGGCGGGGCGGCGTGGCGCCCGGCGGTCTCGGCGTGGCACACGGCCGCTGCGGCGACGCGTCGATAGCGGTGGTGGCCGTGGCGAACCCGTGGGGCGACGTGATCGGCGCCGACGGCAGTCCGCTGTTCGTCACCGGCGGAGGCGGCGAGCCGGTGTCCGACCCGTTCGGCATGACCAACACGACGATCGCGGTGGTGCTGACCGATGCGGCCCTGACCAAGACGGAGTGCCAGTTGCTGGCGCAGAGCGGGCACACGGGTTTCGCGAGGGCGTTGTACCCGGCCCATTCGCGCTTCGACGGCGACGCGGTGGTGGCCCTCTCCACCGGCGATCTGACAGCCGACCTGGACATGCTGAGAGTGGTGGCGGCCGACGTGACAGCAGCCGCCATCCGCGCGGCCGCCGACCGTTGACGACCCCGGCGGCGCCACGGGCCGGTCCGCCGGAACGGGGCACCGTACGATCTGGGAGCGCGGGCGATGTTCCACCCATGCTCCTCGCCTTTCTGCTGATCGTTCCGGTGCTCTGCGTCCTGAGCGGAGCGGTGTTCCGGCGGACTGTTCCCGGCTCATCGGGATGGCGGCCGGCCTCCGAACAGTCCCGGCTGGCCTTCGGCGGGTCGGCGGGGTCCGGTGGCGCCGGACCACTGACGGGGCCGGCGGCGGGCCGCGCCGGACCGCGCCCGTCAGGTGCGCAGAGCCACGGGACGGATTAAGTGCGGTTGGTGAGGCGGTGCGCGTACCCGTTCTGATAGTCATTAATGATGTTGGTTGACTTCGCCGCGCCGGTCGCGGCCTCACCGGCCGAGGCAGAGACGGCCGCCGTGTCGGCGGAGCAGGTCGGCTATGACGGATTCTTGGCGGCCGAGACCAAGCACGACGTCTTCACGACGCTCGCCCTCGTCGCGCGCGCGACCTCCCAGATCAGCCTGCAGAGCGCGATCGCCGTCGCTTTCGCCCGGAACCCGATGAATGTCGCGGTCCTCGCCAACGATCTCCAGCTGATCAGCGAGGGCCGGTTCCGGCTCGGGCTCGGGTCGCAGGTCAAACCACACATCGAGCGACGCTTCGCGATGCCGTGGAGCCGCCCGGCCGCGCGGATGGAGGAGTTCGTGGGCGCGCTGCGAGCGATCTGGCACTCGTGGGCGACCGGCGACCGGCTGATGTTCCGCGGCGAGTTCTACAAGCACACGCTGATGACCGACTTCTTCAACCCGGGACCGAATCCGTTCGGCAATCCGCCGGTCGAGGTCGCGGCGGTCGGCGAGCGGATGATCACGACGGCCGGGCGCGTGGCGGATGGTCTGCTCGTGCACCCGCTGACCAGTCCGGCATATCTGCGGGGGCGGATCCTGCCGTGTCTTCGCGACGCGCGCGGTGGCAGCCTCGACGGGTTCACCCTGCAGATGAGCGCCATGGTGGTGCTCGGCGCGGACCCGGCAGCGCGGGCCCGCGCCGAGCAGGCGGTACGCGGGCAGATCGCCTTCTACGCGTCCACTCCGGCCTACCGTCCCGTGCTCGAGCTGCACGGATGGGGCGATCTCGCGGACCGGCTCACCGCGCTGTCACGGCGCCAGCAGTGGGGGGAGATGGCCGCGGAGATCACCGACGACGTGCTCGACGCGTTCGCGGTGGCGGGCGACGCGGCAGCGGTGGCCGCCGGCTTGAAGGACCGCTTCGGTACGGCGATTGATCGCGTTTCGCTGTATACGCCGTACGAGGCGGACCGCTACCAGATCGCCGCCGTCCGATCCGCCATCCGCGCGTGAGCCGCCGGCGACCCTAATCGCGCGTGACGTCGATCGAATCCACCCGGTCCGGATAGAACGCCACGTGATTGGTGATCGGCGCGACCGCGTCATACGGCGCGGTGTACTCCCAGATCGCATCCACCGACTTCTCCCCGCCGGCCGGGATCGAGTAGTACCCGGCCTCACCCTTGTACGGGCAGTAACTCGTCGTCGCGGTCCGCTCCAGCAGGGACTGATCCACGTCGGTCAGCGGCACATACCGCACCGGCGGATAGTTCGCCTCCTGCACCAGCAGCGCGTTGCGGGTGTCGGCGACCACCTTGCCGGCGACCGTCACGACGACCCGGTCGGTGCTGGGCTTGATCGTGATCGGGTGGTCCGGTCCTGGCTGCAGCCGCGGCTTCCCGGTCATGGCTTTCCCCTCTCGTCGATGCTGTTCGAGCCTATTACGCTGATCTTGTGTCGACCCCCGCGATCGAAGCCGCAGCCGCCGCCGGAATCCCCCACGAGGTGGTCCGTCACGGGCCGGTGAGCAGCGTCGAGGAGGCCGCCCGGGTGCAGGGTGTCGAGGTCCGTGACCTGGTCAAGACGCTTGTCGTGCGCCGGGCCGAGGGCGAGTACCTGTTCGTGCTCGTCCCCGGCGACCGGTCGATCTCGTGGCCGAAACTGCGCACCCTGCTCGGTGTGAACCGGCTCTCCATGCCGGACGCCGCGACCGCCAAGGACGCCACCGGTTACGAGCGCGGCACGATCACGCCGTTCGGCTCGGCGACGGCGTGGCCGGTGATCGCCGACGAACGCACCCGGGGGCGGACGATCAGCCTCGGCGCGGGGGAGCGCGGCCTGGGACTGCGGGTCGCGGCTGACGCCGCGATCAAAGCCCTTTCCGGTACGTTCGCCGACGTCACCGATTAGCCCTTGAGCGCTGCCGCTCAGCCCTTGAGCGCTGCCGCGACGGCGTCGGACAGCGGCGTCACCGGGCGGCCGATCAGCTTCGCCAGGTCGTCGCTGCCGGTGTCCAGGTGTCCGTCGACGATCAGGCCGTCGGTCTCCGCGAGCATCTGCGCGTAGCCGTCCGGCAGACCCGCGCCGACCAGCACCTTCTGATACTCGGCGACCGGCAGGTTCTGGTACGACACCGGCTTGCCGCTCTGCTTCGCCACCTCGGCGGCCAGCTCGGACATGGTGAACGGCTCGCCGCCCAGCTCGTAGACGCCAGGGTTGCCGGCGAGCAGCACCGCAGCCGCCGCCTCGGCGTAGTCGGCCCGGGTGGCGGCGGCGATCCGGCCGTCGCCGGCGCTGCCCGCGATGGCGCCGGTGGCGAGCGCCCCGGCGATGCTGCCCGCGTAGTTCTCGGTGTACCAGCCGTTGCGCAGCAGCGCGTGCGGGATGCCCGTCGCGGCCAGCTTCTCCTCGGTGCCCTTGTGCTCGGGGGCGAGGCCGAGCGGGCTGCTGCCGGCGCGCAGCAGGCTGGTGTAGGCCACGAAGCCGACGCCGGCTGCCTTCGCCGCGTCGATCACGGCGGTGTGCTGCGGGAGCCGCTTGCCCACCTCGTTGCCGGAGATCAGCAGGAGCCGGTCGACGCCTGCGAACGCGGCGGCCAGGGTCTCCGGCCGGTCGTAGTCGGCCTCGCGCACCTGCACGCCGCGCGCCGCGAGGTCGGCGGCCTTGGCGGTGTCGCGCACCGTGGCGACGATGTCGCGGGGGGTGGCGCCCCGCGCGATCAGCGCGTCGACGACGAGGCGGCCGAGGTGGCCGGTGGCACCGGTGACGGCGATGGTGGTCATGGGGAGCTCCTTCTGGGTGAGTGCTGCGTTGAAGCATGCACTAACTTTTTGAAAGTGCCAACTCCGAGACGGTATCGTCTTTCTCATGAGCGACCCGGTTGATGACCTGATCCCGAGCGTCTTCGCCCGTGACTGCGCGTCCCGGGGCGTGCTGACCGACGTGACCGGCCGCTGGGGCACCCTCGCTCTCGCCGCCCTGCACGAGGGGTCGTTCCGATTCAACGCGCTGCGCCGCAAGGTCGACGGCGTGAGCGAGAAGATGCTCGCCCAGACGCTTCAGTCGCTGGAACGCGACGGCCTGGTCCGGCGCGAGGTGCAGGCCACCATCCCGCCGCGGGTGGAGTACAGCCTGACCGATCTCGGACAACGCGTCGCCGCCCAGCTGGTAAACCTGATCGAACTGCTGGAGGGTGAGATCAACACCATGCGAGCGGCGCAGGAACAGTACGACGAGCTGAGATAAGTTTCGGTCGTGAGCACTTCTATTCAGACCGACGTCCCGCCCTCCGGCACCGGCTGCGCCGAGTGTCTCGAGACCGGCGGATGGTGGTTCCATCTGCGCCGATGCGCCGAGTGCGGCCACATCGGCTGCTGCGACACCTCGCCGTCCCAGCACGCCACGGCCCACTACCGGAGCACCGGGCACCCGATCATCCAGTCCTTCGAGCCGGGAGAGGACTGGTTCTGGGACTACGCGACCGAGGAGGCCGGCAGCGGTCCCGAGCTCGCCCCGCCGACCAGCCGGCCCGAGTCGCAGACGGTCCCCGGACCGGCCGAGGCGGTTCCGGCGGATTGGCGCAGCAAGATCCATCGGTGACGTAGGATCAGATCGTCTGCTTTCGAACTTCCTGTTCTCCGAAACTTCAGCCCTCAGATGCATCCGTGCGTGGCCGATGGAACGTGCGTCGGACCATGGATGGAGGGCAGATGCGCGGCTTACAGAACATCGGCACAGCCAAGAGGCTTGGTGCCATCGTCGCCACGGGCGCCATCGCCCTCGGGGCGATGGCAACGATCACGTTGACCGGCCAGGACAGGCTGGCCGACCAAGCCGAGGAGATCCGCAGCCTGGAAGCCGGCCTCGCCGCGCTCAACCACCTGAACAACAGGCAGAGCGAGCTCAAGGTCGACGCGTACCGGTCCGCCCTCGGGCACGACGTCAGCGGTGACGTGAAGGACGACGTGCAGTCGGCCGTCGAGGCCGCCGACGCGGTGGTCACGTCCGGTCTGCCGTCGTCCATCGTGACCGAGTTCAATGGCTACCGAGGCGACTTCGACGACTTCAACACGTTCATCAGCGAGTTCGTGACGGCCGGTGTGGCCGACCCGTCCTCGGTGGTGAACCGCACCGACGAGATCGCCGAGCGCAACGACACGACCGACGGCGAGCTGGACAAGCTGACCGAGACGGTGGAGACCCAGGTCGAGGCGCAGAAGGCCGAGATGGCCAGCACCAAGTCGTCGGTCCGGAACACCGCGATCATCGTGGCGCTCCTCGCGCTGGCCCTGCTGATCGGCATGGCGGTCCCGATGGTCCGCTCGATCCTGAACCCGATCCGCAAGCTCGGCGTCGTGATCGACGCCCTGGACCGGGGTGACCTCACCGTGCGCAGCGGCATCACCAGCCGCGACGAGCTCGGCACGATGGCCGCCGGCCTGGACCGATCGCTCGACAAGGTGCAGACCTCGATGCAGACCATCGCCAAGGACGCCGACAAGCTGGCGACCGCGTCGACCCAGCTCGCCGCCGTGTCCGGCCAGATCGCCGACGCCGTCGACAACACCGACCGGCAGAGCAGCTCGGCCACCGTCGAGGCCGACGAGATCTCCCGCAACGTGCAGACCGTCGCCGCCGGCTCCGAGGAGATGGGCCTGTCGATCCGCGAGATCTCCCGCAACGCGGCCGACGCCGCCCAGGTCGCCTCCATCGCGGTCTCCGAGGCCGCTTCCGCCTCCGAGGCCATCCGCAAGCTCGGCGAGTCGTCCGCCGAGATCGGCAACGTCATCAAGCTCATCACCAGCATCGCCGAGCAGACCAACCTGCTCGCCCTCAACGCCACCATCGAGGCCGCGCGGGCCGGCGACGCCGGCAAGGGCTTCGCGGTCGTCGCCTCCGAGGTCAAGGACCTGGCCCAGGAGACCGCCCGCGCCACCGAGGACATCGGCTCCCGGGTGAACGCCATCCAGCAGGACACCGGTGGCGCGGTCGAGGTCATCAACCGCATCTCCGAGGTCATCGCCCAGATCAACGACTTCCAGACCACGATCGCCTCGGCGGTCGAGGAGCAGACCGCCACCACCGGCGAGATGGCCCGCAGCATCGCCGAGGTGGCCGCCGGCTCCAGCCGGATCGCTGCCAACATCAGCGACGTCTCGTCGGCGAGCGCGGCCACCGTCGGTGGCGTCGCGCAGACCCGCGAGGCCAGCGAGGAGGTCTCGCGCACCGCTGAGGAACTGCGCGGCCTGGTCGGCGCGTTCAAGTTCTAATTCTTCCGGTACGGAGTAAGAGCCGGTCGCCCGTCAGGGCGGCCGGCTCTTTTCTCATACCGTCGTCCGCTCTGCCGATGAGGGGCGTATGCGGACCGCGATCGACGACTCACTCCGGTCCCGTCGCCGCACCATCGAGACCGCCGCCCTGGTGTCCCGCAGCATCGGACTGATCTACACGATCGTCTACGTGGCCGGGGTCGGCAGCTGGGCACCCCCGCACATCAGCTCGGGGATGCAGGTCGTCTGCTGGCTCGGCATCGCCGCGATGTCCACGGCGAACGTGCTCGCCTGGTTCGGGCGCCGCCGGCCGCAGTCCCGCTGGTACTCCCCGTTCAGCGCCGTGCAGATCGCCCTCGACACGCTCACCATCGTGGCGTTCGTGGTCGTCTCCACGCGCGAGACCTCGCAGGCCACCTGGCCGTTGCTCGGCCTCACCATCACGATCGCCGCGATCCGGCACCGCCTGCTCGGTGCCGTGCTGGTCTACCTGGTGACGACCGTGGCGTTCGCCGTGATGGCGCCGGAATCGGCTCGGCACGACATCGCCTTCGTCGCCGGCATCGACCTGATGCTCGCCGTGATCACCGGAACCCAGTCGACCGCCTTCTCCCGGCAGCTCCTCACGTTGCAGGAGACCCGGCAGGCGCTGCACCACCAGGCCCACCACGACGCGCTGACGGGTCTGCCCAACCGCAGCCAGCTCGCCGAGTACGCGGCGTCGCGCTCCGGGCAGCCGATGGCCGTGCTGCTGCTCGACCTGAACGGGTTCAAGCAGGTGAACGATCATCATGGGCACGCGGCGGGGGATCAGCTGCTGCACGAGGTCGGTGTGCGGCTGCGTGGGGCGCTGGGCGCCGGGGGCCTGGCGGATGATCTCTCCGACGACGGCCGCGGCGATCTCGCCGGGCGTCTCGGGGGCGACGAGTTCCTGGTGCTGCTCCCGGACGCGGACGCGGACCGGGCCGCGCAGGTGGCCGGCCGCATCCGCGAGGCGATCCGCCGCCCGATCCGCATCGCCGGGGACCGCGAGGTGACCGTGGGGGTGAGCATCGGCGTGGCCCTGCGCCCGGCCGGTGCCGACACGACTCTCGACACGCTGACCGCAGAGGCAGACGGCGAGATGTACCAGGAGAAACGCGCCCGCAACCTGGCCGCCTGACCGCTCCCGGGTGCGCCACTCGACCCGTAGCCGGCGCAGGTTTCCCGTACACCTGGCTTGAGTTGATCTCGGCTTGGGCCAGGTGCGGCTATCGGTGGGCTGTCGGGCGGCTACTTCCAGCTGGTCAGCACCTCGGACACGGTGGTCTCCTGCGGCGCGCTCGGAACCGCCGCCGGCGTGCGGGCGAAACGCGGCGCCGGCGCGGGCTGGCGTACCCCGTTCACCTCCACGAACGTTCCGCGGATCGCGTTGTGCGGGTGCTCCGCCGCTTCGGCCGGGGTGAGCACCGGGCTCACGCAGGCGTCCAGCTCAGCGAAGACCGCTGCCCACTCGTCCCGGGTCCGCGTCGCGAACCGCTCGGTGAAGATCCGCCGCAGCTCCGGCCACTCGGACCGGTTCATCTGGGCCGGCAGATTCGCCTCGGCGAGTCCCAGCCCTTGCAGCAGAGCCGCGTAGAACTGCGGTTCCAGCGCGCCGACCGCGAGATAGCCGCCGTCCGACGCCCGATACGTGTCGTAGAACGGCGCCCCGCCGTCGAGCAGGTTCTCCCCGCGCCCGCCCCGCCACATGCCGCCCGCGATCATGCCGTGCAGGAACGTCATGAGCAGCGCCGACCCGTCCACCATCGCGGCGTCCACGACCTGACCCCGCTGAGAGCGCTCCCGTTCGTGCAGGGCGGCCAGGATGCCGACGGCCAGCAGCATGCCGCCACCGGCAAAATCGGCCAGCAGGTTGATCGGCGCGTGCGGGGGCTGCCCGGGCCTGCCCAACGGTTCGAGGGCGCCGGCGATGGCCAGGTAGTCGATGTCGTGTCCCGCGGCAGCGGCCAGCGGACCGGTCTGGCCCCAGCCGGTCATCCGCCCGTACACCAGTCGGGGGTTGAGCTCGAGGCAGGCGTCGGGGCCGAAGCCGAGACGCTCGGCGACCCCCGGCCGGTAGCCCTCGACCAGGACATCTGCCTGTGCGATGAGGCTGAGCAGCGCTTCGCGTCCCTCGTCGCTCTTGAGGTCGAGCGTGACGACGCGGCGGCTGCGCTGCAGCGGACCGGGCAGTCCGGTTCCGCCCGGGCGGTCGACCAGGACGACGTCGGCGCCGAGGTCGGCGAGGATCATGCAGCCGAACGGGCCGGGGGCGAGGCCGGCGAGTTCGACGACCTTGATTCCGTGCAATGGCCCTTCACGGTCAGAGGACACGCGCGATCAGCTCCCTCATGATCTCGTTCGTGCCGCCGTAGATCTTCTGGACCCGAGCGTCCGCATACATCTTGGCGATCGGGTACTCGGTGGTGTACCCGTAGCCGCCGAAAATCTGCAGGCAGCGGTCGACGACCTCGCACTGGCCCTCGGTGAGATAGAGCTTCGCCATGGCGGCGGTCGCCACGTCCAGCTCACCACGCCCGTGGCGCTGGATGCAGTCATCCAGAAAGATCCGAGATGCCCGGGTACGGGTGGCGCAGTCGGCCAGCACCATCCGGGTGTTCTGGTGACCCAGCAGCGGCTTGCCGAACGCGTGACGCTCCTTGGCGTACGCGGTCGCCAGCTCCACCGCACGCTGCATCGCGGCGACCGCGCCCACGGCGATGACCAGGCGCTCCTGGGGGAGCTGCTGCATCATCTGGATGAAGCCGAGGTTTTCCGCGCCGCCCAGCAGGTTGGCGGCCGGCACCCGCATCTCATCGAAGAACAGCTCTGCCGTGTCGTTGGAGTGCAGGCCGATCTTCTCGATCGTGCGGCCCCGGCGGAAGCCCTCCGGCTCGTTCCGCAGGTCGCAGATCAGCAGCGAGATGCCATGGGCTTTAGCGGACTGATCGGTCTTCACCGCCAGGACCAATAAGTCCGCCAGATACCCATTGGTGATGAAGGTTTTGGAGCCGGTGACCAGGTAGTCGTCGCCATTACGGACCGCACGGGTCCGTATCGCCTGCACGTCCGAACCGCCGTCCGGCTCGGTCATCCCGATGGCGCCGATCAGCTCGCCGCTGACCAGACCGGGCAGCCACTGCTGTTTCTGCTCGTCCGTCCCGTAATGCCTGATGTATCCCGTGACGATGCCGCTGTGCACGGCGATCCCGAGGCTACCCTCGCCGGCCAGAGTCTGTTCGTGCAACAGCACGGCTTCGTGGGTGAAGTCGCCGCCTCCGCCGCCGTACTGTTCCGGCACCGAGAGGCCGAGCAGGCCGAGCTCGCCGGCGCGCAGGTAGTGCTCGCGGTCCGGGTGGCCCTGCTTCTCGAGGCGGCCGGCATGCGGGACCACCTCCTTGGTGAAGAAGGTGCGGGCCAGCTCGGCAAGGTCATCGTGTTCCGGCTTGCGCCACGGCTCGGTGTAGCCGTCCAGTCCAGGCGTCGACATCGATACACTCTCGATCGCTATTGGCGATGTGTCAACAAGCGACGTATGAATTGTTCAGATTCATCTGCACACCCGATCAACCGTTGATTAATCACCTCGACGCGATCGTGTTGACTGATCAACCCATCGATGCAGCCAACATCGCAGGCCGCGATGAATCGACGTGACGCGGTGACGGTGCCAGGTGATGTGACCAGAGGTGACGTAGTGTCACGAGGTGCATGTCGAGGCGAGCCGCCGCCGGCGGATGGAACCGGACACCCGTCGAGGTGAGATTTTGACGGTCGCTGTCCGGTTGTTCGGGCGGCGTCCCTATTCGGACGTTTCGACAACAGATGTGGCTCGTGCGGCCGGAGTGGCCCGTGGTCTCGTCAACCACTATTTCGGGACGAAAAAGGACCTGTACCTCGAAGTCGTCCGCATCATGTTGACGGTGCCCGCCGTGGCACTGGAGCAGATTCCGCGGGACGAACCGCTTGAACAACGTGTTGACGCGATCGTCAACTGGTTCCTCGACGTCGTCTCCCGGCACAGCACGTCATGGCTTGCGGCTGTCAACGCCGGCGGCATGGCCGGTGATGCTCAAGTTGACGCAGTGATCGCTGAGGCCATCGATGTCGCTGCGGACGATGTGCTCGATGCGGTCGGACTGGGCGATGGGGCCAGTGAAGCCTTACGGGGCATGGCGCGGTCATACGTGGGGCTGGCGGTGTTCACGGGACGCGAGTGGCTGCAGCGCGGTGTGTTGAGCCGCGAACAGGTCCACGCGTTGCTGGCGACCACCCTGCTGACCTTGGTGGAACAGGTGTTCCCGCAAGCGCGCTGACGGACCGTGCAGTCCGGACCATCCGTTCCCGCGTGCGGACTGGACATCGCGGGTGGACCGGCGGAATGTCGGTGCATGGCGAACTATCGGGAGGCATACACCCGCAGCATCACCGATCCGGACGGTTTCTGGCGCGACGCGGCAAGCGCCATTGACTGGGAACGATCACCCGACAAGATCCTTGACGACACTGAGGCGCCGATCTTCCGGTGGTTCTCCGACGGGACGCTCAACACCTGCTGGAACGCTCTGGACCGGCATGTCGAGACGCGCGGGGACCAGCCTGCCCTCATCTACGACAGTCCGGTCACGACAGTGGTGCGCTCGTACACGTACCGGGAAATGCGCGACCAGGTGGCGCTCTTCGCCGGCGCCTTGCGCCGCATCGGGGTCGAGGCGGGCGATCGGGTCGTCATCTACATGGCGATGGTGCCGGAAGCGGTCGTCGCCATGCTGGCCTGTGCCCGGATCGGCGCGGTCCACTCTGTCGTGTTCGGTGGTTTCGGCGCCCGGGAACTGGCAGCCCGCATCGACGACGCGCGTCCGAAAGTGATCGTCGCATCGTCGGGCGGGATCGAAGCGGGAAGAATCGTCGCCTACCAGTCCATGCTGGATGCGGCGTGTGATGAGGCGACCCATGTCGCCGAGCGGCGGATCATCCTGCAGCGCCCGCAGGCGCCGTTCGACCTCAGGGACGGCGACCTCACCTGGGAGGACGCCCTCGACGGCGCGGAACCGGCCGGCTGCGTGCCGGTGCGCGCCACCGATCCGCTCTACATCCTCTACACCTCCGGCACCACCGGGCGCCCCAAGGGCGTGGTCCGCGACAACGGCGGCCACGCGGTGGCCCTGCGCTGGTCGATGGAGAACATCTTCGGCGTCCGCCCCGGCGACGTCTTCTGGGCCGCCTCGGACGTCGGCTGGGTGGTCGGGCACTCCTACATCGTCTATGCGCCGCTGCTCACCGGAGCCACCACGATCCTGTACGAGGGCAAACCCGTCGCCACCCCGGACGCCGGCGCGTTCTGGCGGGTCGCCGAACAGCACCGGGTGTCCGTGCTGTTCACCGCGCCGACCGCGATCCGGGCGATCCGCCGCGAGGACCCGGACGGCAGGCTGACGGCGGGGCGCGACCTGAGCGACCTGCGGCTGCTGTTCCTCGCGGGGGAGCGGCTGGACCCGCCGACGTACACCTGGGCGGGTGATCTTCTCGGCATCCCGGTGATCGACAACTGGTGGCAGACCGAGACCGGCTGGCCGATCGCGGCCAGCCCGCGCGGCATCGAGGAGCTGCCGACGCGGCCGGGCTCGCCGTCGGTGCCGATGCCCGGATATCGGGTACGGGTCGTTGACTCCACCGGCGCGGACGTGCCGGCCGGGCAGGAGGGCTCGATCGTGATCGGGTTGCCGCTGCCGCCCGGCTGCCTGCCGACGCTCTGGGGTGACGACGAGCGGTTCGTGCGTTCCTACCTGTCGACGTTCCAGGGCAACTATCTGACCGGCGACGGCGGCCGCTTTGACGACGACGGATATCTGTACGTGCTGGGCCGCACCGACGACGTGATCAACGTGGCGGGTCACCGGCTGTCGACGGGCTCGATGGAGGAGGTGCTGTCCGCGCATCCGGCGGTCGCGGAGTGTGCCGTGATCGGCGTCAGTGACCCGTTGAAGGGTCAGGTGCCCCGCGGCCTGGTCGTGGCGAAAGCCGGCGTGACAGTGGATCCGGCGGAGCTGGTCGCGTTCGTCCGGGAGCGGATCGGCGCGGTGGCCGCGTTGCGCCGGGTGGACGTCGTGACGGCGCTGCCGAAGACCCGCTCCGGCAAGATCCTGCGCGGCACGATGCGGGGGATCGCGGACGGGCGCGACGAGGCGGTCCCCTCCACGATCGAGAACCCGGACGTGCTGGACGCCTTGCGCCCGGTCCTGCGCCGTCAACATTGACGGGCCAATCAATATTGCCTGGGCATCAACCTTGCCGGCTCATCAACCTTGCCGGCTCATCAACCTTGCCGGCTCATCAACCTTGACGGCTCATCAACCTTGACGGGGCGTCAACGTTGAAGGGGCGGTGTGCGGCGCCGACGGTGACCGGGGAGCCGGCGCCGCACACCGGGTCAATGGGTGGAACCGTTCGGCCCGTACGCGGTGAAGAACTTGTCCCGGAAAGCGTTCATCGGCCACACCGGCGCGTCCGTCGCCGGCTTGAGCCCGTCGGTCCAGCCCCAGCTGTCGATCCGCTTGAGCACCGCCGGATCCTTGGCGACCACCGTGATCGGCACGTCATGGCTGGCGTTCTCACCGGAGATCACCTTGGACGGCTGATGATCACCGAGGAACACCAGCACGAGGTTGTCATCGCCGTACGTCTTGACCCAGTCAACAAGTGTCGTCAGCGTGTATTGAATTGACTTGCCGTACTCGGCGCGGACCTTCGACGTGCTGCCCCAGATGTCAGCCTTCTTCGTGCCGTTCGCGACGATCCCGTCATAGACCGACCCGTCGCCCACCTTCTCCCAGTCCATGAACGACGGGATCGGCGCCCACGGCGTATGACTGGACACCAGCGGCATCTCCACCATGAGCGGCTGCCGGCCGGGCTTCGCGTACTCCAGTTCGGTGAACTTCTTCAACGTGTACTGATCGGGCATCGGCGCCCAGCTGAACTTCGGCCCCTGGTATCCGAGGTTCCGGCTGTCCCAGACCCGGTTGTAGCCGTAGAACTTCCCCTCCGGCCAGGCCCGGGTCGCACCAGGCATCACGCTCACGGTGTCCCATTGGGCACCCCGGAACGCGCTGGTCAGCGTGAGCCGGTCACTCGCGGTCAGGTTCCGGTACCGGCTCTGGTTGTTGATCCACAGGCCGGAGAGCAGCGTCGAGTGGGCGAGCCAGCTGCCGCCGCCGAAGGTCGGTGACGTGAGCCAGCCGCTGCGCGCCGCGAAGCCGGCCGCGGTGAGCTGTGCGGTGCCGCTGTCCAGGACGGCGTCGACGCCGGGGGCCAGCTCGGGGGATTCGACAGCGTTGCGTCCGTAGCTCTCCACGAAGGTGAAGATGACGTCCTTGCCGGCCAGGCCGGTGAGCATCCGGTCGGCGGGGGTGTTCTTGAACGGGTCGTTCTTGATCTCTTTGGCGAAGGCGGCGCTGTTGGCGATGCCGGCCTTGGCCTGCCGGGCCCGGTCGTAGGCGTACGTCACGCTGCTGCGGGCCGCGATCGGCACCTTCGGGACGACCTGCACCCCCACCAGGAAGGCGGCGATCCAGGCGGCGGCGATACCGCTCGCGGTGTACGCGGAGATCCGCCGATGCCGCCCGATCAGCGACGTCACCCGCAGGACCGCCCAGGTGGTGAGGCTGAGCACGGCGATCGGCAGCAGCACGACGGCGGCGATCGCCCCGTACGCGGAGGCTTGGCCGTAGGAGTCGCGGATGAAGCCGTACGTGTCGTCGAAGAGGATCCAGTCGAGGACCGGGTCGAACGGGCGGTTGAGGATCTCGAACCAGCCCATGTCCAGGGATTTCTCGACGATCAGCCAGCCGAGGGCGAGGCCGGCGACGGTGGCGAGGATGCGGCGGGGGCGGCGTGGCACCGCGATCAGCAGCGCGATGCCGAGGGCGGCCTCGATCGGGATGCGGGCGAAGCCGCCGACGGTGAGCCGTTTGAGCACGTTCGGATAGACGAGTGCGGCGAAGACGATGACGCAGGCCAGGACGGTCAGGGCCAGCTGGAAACGCGGGTGGCCGAGCAGCCGACGTACCCGATGGGGCTCTTTCGGCGGCGAGGCCGCAGCTGAAAGATCCGAGGCCTCAGCTGAAAGATCCGAGGCAGGCGCTGAAAGATCCGAGGCGGGCGCGGTCTCCGAGGGGATCTCGGAGTCGGAAGCGGGCGGATCGGCGAGGTCTGTCGGCTGCACGTCATGGGGAACGGACAGCCCGCCGCGATGGTTCAAAACCGGTCTCACCCCTTGCGTATCTCCTAGTTTAGCTATAGGAATAATGGCCTACGGCGTAACTGGAGGTTCCCGCATGACACTGCAATTGGCTGTCGCCTTGGACGGGGACTCGTTCGCCGCCGCCGACTGGGTCGGCTGGGCGCGGCAGGCTGACGAGGCACTGCTCGACTTCGTGACCTTCGACGACCGGTTCGGGCGACGCGGGCCGGACGCCGTGCTGACCGCGGCCCGGGTCGCCCCGCTGACCCGCCACGTCGGGCTGGTCCCGGTCGCCACCACCACGCACACCGAGCCGTTTCACCTGTCCACGGCCCTGGCCACCCTCGACTACGCGAGCCGGGGCCGGGCCGGCTGGCAGGTGCGGATCTCCGGCGATCCGGCCGAGGCGGCGCTGCTCGGCCGGCGGCCGCCGCTCGGCGCCGACGAGCTGTTCGAGGAGGCCGTGGACGTGGTCGAGGTGGTGCGCCGGCTCTGGGACAGCTGGCAGGACGACGCGATCATCAAGGACGTCGCAACCGGGCGGTTCATCGACCGGGACCGGCTGCACTACATCGCGTTCGACGGCAGGTACTTCTCGGTGAAGGGCCCGTCGATCGTGCCGCGGCCGCCGCAGGGCCAGCCGGTGGTGGCCGCCCTCGCGCACGGCCCGGCGGCCTGGCAGTTCGCGGGCACGGCGGCCGATCTGGTGTTCATCACGCCGGCCGACGCCGGCGACGCCGCGAAGATCAAGTCCAGGCTGGACCCGGAACTGAAGGTGTTCGCGGACATCGCGGTGTTCTTCGGACCGGGCGCGGCGCCGTCCGACGCGGCCGTCTTCACCGGTACGGTGCCGCAGCTCGCTGACCTGATCGGCGCCTGGGCCGGGTCCGGCATCGACGGCATCCGTCTGCGGCCCGGCCTGCTCGGCCGTGACCTCGGCGAGATCACCCGGGAGCTGGTGCCGGAGTTGCGCCGCCGCAGCCTGTTCGCGCCGTCGGCCGCCGTTACCCTGCGCGAGCGTCTGGGCCTGCCGGTCGCGATCAACCGTTACGAGCGGCCCGCTGCCTCCGGCGGCGCCGAGGGCGCCCCGCGCCCGGAGGGAGTCCCCGTTGCCTAAGCAGATCATCCTCGCCGCGCACTTCCCGGGCGTGAACAACACGACGGTCTGGAGTGACAGCCGCTCCGGCAGCCAGATCGAGTTCGACTCCTTCGAACACCTGGCCCGGACCGCCGAGCGCGGCAGGTTCGACTTCTTCTTCCTCGCCGAGGGCCTCCGCCTGCGCGAGCAACGGGGGCTCATCCACGACCTGGACGTGGTCGGCCGGCCGGACACGCTGACGGTCCTGGCCGCCCTCGCCGCGGTCACCACCCACCTGGGCCTGGCCGGGACGCTGAACGCCACCTATCACGAGCCCTACGAGCTGGCCCGGCAGCTCGCCACCCTGGACCACCTGTCCGGCGGGCGAGCCGCGTGGAACGTGGTCACCTCGCCGGGGGCGTTCTTCGGGGAGAACTTCCGGCGCGGCGGGTTCCTCGACCATGCGGACCGGTACGTCCGGGCCGCCGAGTTCATCGAGGCCGCGCGGACGCTGTGGGACAGCGACGGCGGGGATTTCTCGATCACGTCGTCGCAGTTCGGCATCGCCGGCCGCTTCGGGGTCCCGCGCAGCCCGCAGGGGCACCCGGTCGTGCTCCAGGCCGGCGACTCCGAGGGCGGCCGCGAGCTGGCCGCCCGGCACGCCGACGCGATCTTCTCCCGGCACCATCAGCTGGAGGACGCGCGGGTCTTCTACCGCGACGTCAAGCAGCGGGTGATCAGACACGGTCGCGACCCCGACAGCCTGAAGATCATTCCGGGCGTCTCGTACGTGCTCGGGGACAGCGACGCCGACGCCCAGGAGAAGGCGCACCACATCCGCCGTCAGCAGGTCAGCCCGCAGACGGCCATCCTGCTGCTGGAGCAGCTCTGGAACCGGGACCTCTCCGGCTACGACGCGGACGGGCCGCTGCCCGAGATCGACCCGCGGCTGGACGAGGACGACACGATCATCAAGGGCCGGGCCGGCATGTACCCGGACCGGCTGGCGACCGCCGCCGAGTGGCGGGCGCTCGCCGAGGCCAAGAAGCTGTCGATCCGCGACCTGATCATCGAGGTGACCGGGCGGCAGAACTTCATCGGCACGCCCGCGCGGGTCGCCGAGCAGCTCGACGAGTACGTCCAGACCGGCGCCTGCGACGGCTTCATCCTGGTTCCGCATCTGACCCCGGCCGGCCTGGACGACTTCGTGGACCAGGTGGTCCCGCTGCTGCAGGAGCGCGGGGTCGTCCGGACCGAGTATTCCGGCGGCACCCTGCGCGACAACCTCGGCCTTGCGAAAGGACGGTAAGCCACCATGTCCGTTCCCCTCTCCGTCCTCGACCTGTCGCCGCTCGTCTCCGGGGACGACGGCCCCGCCGACGCCCTGCGCCGGACCCTCGACCTGGCCCGCAACGCCGAACAGTTCGGCTACCACCGGTACTGGGTCGCCGAGCACCACTTCACCCCCGGCGTCGCCAGCTCCCAGCCGGCGCTGTTGCTCGGCCAGATCGCGGCCGTCACCGACAACATCCGCCTCGGCTCCGGCGCGGTGCAGACCGGCCACCAGACCGCACTGACCATCGTGGAGCAGTTCGGTCTGCTCGACGCCCTCTACCCGGGCCGCTTCGACCTCGGCATCGGCCGCTCCGGCCAGGCCAAGAACGAGGTGCTGCGGGAGGAGGCGAAGCACGCCGAGCCGCAGGAGGAACGGATCGTCGACGGCCTGCTCATCCCGAAGCCGTTCTCCTGGGCCCCGATCTTCGCCTCCCAGCGGACCGCCCTCGCATCGAGCCTGCTCACCCTGCCCGGAGCGTCGTCACTGCCGCTGAACGAGGTCCTCGACCAGATCGTCGCGCTGCTCGCCGGACCGGTCGGCGACGGCGAGGGCAACGAGGTGACCGCGGTGCCCGGCGCCGGCGCCGACCTCGAGGTGTGGCTGCTCGGCTCCAGCGGCGGCGAGAGCGCCCGGACGGCCGGCGCCCGGGGACTGCCGTTCGCCGCGAACTATCACGTCGCACCGGCCAAGGTCCTCGAGGCCGCTGACGCGTACCGGGAGAGCTTTGTGCCCTCGGCGACGCTGAGCGCGCCGCGCCTGATGGTCTCGGCCGACGTCCTGGTCGCGGAGGACGACGAGACGGCGCGGCGCCTGGCGGCGCCGTTCGCCAGGTGGGTGCACAGCATCCGGACCGGGTTCGGCGCGGTGCCGTTCCCCAGCATCGAGGAGGCCGACGGGTACGCCTGGACGGCCGAAGCCCGTGCGCTGGTGGCCGACCGGGTCGACACGCAGTTCGTCGGCTCGCCGCAGACGGTAGCCGAACGGCTGCGCACCCTGCAGCGGGTGACCGGCGCCGACGAACTGCTGATCACGACGATCGCCCACCGGCACGCCGATCGGGTCCGCTCCTACGAGCTGCTGGCCAAGGAGTGGCACGGCTAGACTCTGTTTCCAGGAAGGCTTAGACGGTCAGCACGATCTTCCCGCGGGTCCGGCCGGTCTCCAGCGCCCGGTGCGCCTCACCGGCCCGGTCCAGCGGAAAGACCTCGGCCACCTCGACCCGCACCACACCGGCGTCGATCAGCCGGCCGATCTCGGCGAGAGCCGGGCCGTCCGACTCCACCAGGAACGGGATCGCCGACTTCCCGGACCGTCCCGCCGCCTCGACGATGCTGCCCGCCACCCCGGACGGCACCGCGATCAGCAGACCGCCGGGCGTCAGGGTCTCCAGCGACCGCAGCCCGGTCTCCTCGTCGCCGACCAGGTCGATCACGAGATCCACGTCGCGGACGGCGTCCTCGAACCGCACGGCGGTGTAGTCCACCACCTCGTCGGCGCCGATCGACCGCAGCCACGCGTGCTTCCCGGACCGGGCGGTCCCGATCACGTGGGCGCCGAGGTGCTTGGCGAACTGCACCGCGAAGTGCCCCACCCCGCCGGCCGCGGCGTGGATGAGCACGCGCTGACCGGGCTTGACCGTGGTGGCGGCGGTCAGCGCCTGCCACGCCGTCAGCGCCGCGAGCGGCACCGCCGCGGACGCCTCATGACTGATCGACAGCGGTCGCCGAGCGAAGTGACGTGACGGCGCCGTCACGTATTCGGCGTAGCCGCCGGCTTGCCGCGGGAACCACGGCATCCCGTAGACCTCGTCGCCCGGCTTCAGCGTGTGCACGCCGAATCCGACAGCCTCGACGACGCCCGACACGTCCCAGCCCAGGATGAACGGCGGCTCCCCGAGCACGCCCGCCATTCCACCGCCCTCGCGCGTCTTCACGTCGACCGGGTTGAGGCCCGCCGCGACGACGCGGACGAGGACCTCGGTGGGCAGTGGCTCCGGCCGTGGCACCTCGGCCACCTGGAGAACCTCGGCGCCGCCGAACCGCTGCTGGGTGATCGCTCGCATGACAGTGAACCTCTCTCTCGTGACAACGCGCTGAAGCTATCCCCGAGGTGGTAGTTACCCGCAAGAGCTACTACTATCCGAAGGGAAGTAAGGAGCTCACGACCATGCCGACCGCCTGTGCCACCGGTCATCACGACCACCATGACGTCTACGCCCAGCTGTGCCCCTGCCGGCACCTGCTCGACCTGATCGCCAACAAGTGGACCACCCTCGCGGTCGGCGCCCTGGAGGACGGGCCGCAGCGCTTCGGCGTCCTGCAGCGCACGCTCGAGGGCGTCAGCCCGAAAGTGCTCACCCAGACGCTGCGCCGCATGGAGGAGGCCGGCCTGGTCACCAGGACGGTCTACCCGGCGGTGCCGCTGCACGTGGAGTACGAGCTGACCGAGGTCGGTCACAGCCTCAACGTGCCGTTGCGAGCCTTGCGCCACTGGGCCGAGAACCATCTCGACGAGACCCGGGTCGTTTCCCCCGGATGATTGACGGATCCGGATCCTGCCCGGCTGCCGGGCCGGACCACGCCACCATCAGCGTGTGGAGTTACGGCAGCTGAGCTACGTGGAGGCGGTGGCCCGTTACGGCGGGTTCACCCGGGCGGCCGAACGACTGCACGTCGCCCAGTCCGCGGTGTCCGCCCAGATCAAGGCCCTGGAGGCGGAGCTCGGGCTGGCGCTGTTCGCCCGTACCACCCGGCGGGTGGCGCTGACCCCGGCGGGGGAGCTGTTCGTGGCGCGGGCGCGGCGCGTCCTCGCCGAACTCGACGGCGCGCGGACCGAGATCCACGAGATCACGTCGGTGGTGCACGGCCGGGTCAGCATCGGGGCGACGGCGGCGCTCGGACCGTACGATCTGCCGCAGGCCCTGACCCGCTTCCGTGACCGCTTCCCCGGGATCGCGGTGCGCCTGCGCAGCGGCCTGGTGACCGGCCTGCTCGGCGCGCTCGACGAGGGTGAGCTGGACCTGGTGGTCGGCCCGGTGCACGCCGATCTCCCGCCGCGGTTCGACGCGCTGCCGCTCGCCGACGAACACCTGCTGCTCGCCCTCCCGATCGGCCACGCGCTGTCCCGCGCCGGCCGGCTGACGCTGGGCGAGGCGCGCGACGAGCCGTTCGTCAGCCTGCCGCCGGGCAGCGGGCTGCGCTGGATCCTGGAGGACGCGGCCCGCTCGGCGGGTTTCACGCCCCGGGTCGAGTTCGAGACCGCGAGCCCGGCCGGCATCCGCGATCTCGTGGCGGCCGGACTCGGCGTGGGATTGTTGTCGAAATCGGTCGCCGAGGCGCCGGGGCCGGCCATCACGATCCGCAGCCTGCACCCGGCGCCCGTTCATCCGCCGATCGGCGTGATGCACTCCCGGGACCGGCCGCTGAGCCCGGCCGCCCAGTCCTGCCGGCACCATCTCGTCGAGGTGGCGGGCCTCCAGCCCGACCCGTCGCACCGCCCCGACCCCACCGAAGAGCCTCTGTGACCCGGTCCGTCCCGGGCCTTCTCAGCTCAGCCGGCGGTACGCCGTGAAATCCGTCTGCTTCCGCAGCTCGAATCCGATCGACTCATACAGCCGGATCGCCGTGACGTTGGCCGCCGACGTGTGCAGGAACGGCGTCTCCCCGCGCTCCCGGATCCCGGCCGCCACCGCCCGGACCAGCCGCGTCGCCAGCCCCCGGCCCCGATGAGCCGGATCCGTGCAGACCGCGCTGATCTCCGTCCATCCGGCCGGGTGCAGGCGCTCCCCGGCCATCGCGATCAACGCGCCCGCGGGGGAACGCAGCCCCAGATAGGCGCCCAGCTCCACGGTCCGCCGCAGATAGGGCCCGGGCCGGGTCCGCTCGATCAGATCGAGGATCTCCGGCACGTCCCCGGCGCCGAGCCGGTACGCGTCCGGCGACGGCGACGCCCGCAGCGCCACGTCGACCAGCTGGACACCGGGAATGCTCCCGGCGACCTCCCAGCCCCGGTACGCGACCCCGCCCGCCCCGGCGATCGTCACCGCCGCACCCGGCTCGACCAGCGCGGTCAGGTCGTCCCACGCCTGCGGATCCGCCGGATCGGCGAGCGCGTGGAAGGGCGCGACGTCGGACTGGTAGCGCGCCGCCTGCCCGTGGAGCACCGCGAACCGTGCGTGCGCTCCGGCAAGCGACGACCACGCCGGGTTGTCCAGGACGGACGCGACGACCGCGCCCGTCACTTGCCCTCGATCGGCAGGCCGGGTGGGTTCACCTCAGCGGCGGTGACACCCTCGTTCGTGAGGTTCCACCGCTGAAGGATCTTCGTGTAGTCCCCGGACGCGATCAGCTTGTCGAGCGCCGCCGCGTACGCCTTGACCAGCCCGTTGTCCTTCTTGGTGGTCAACGCGATGAGCCCTTGCAGGCCGGCGCCCGCGCCGGAGTAGGTGCCGACGATCTCGGTCTGCCCGGTGGTCGCGACGTGGTAGGCAGCCGACGGGTTCGGGCCCAGGTAGAGGTCGATCTGCCCCGAGCCGAGCGCCAGATAGGTCGCCTGGTTGGTCTGGTAGTACTTGATCTCCACCGGCGCGAGGCCCGCCTTCTTCACCTCGTCCGCCCACTCGACCAGGATCTTCTCCTGATTGGTCCCGGAGCCGACCGCGACCTTCTTGCCGGCGATGTCGGCGGGCTTCGTGACGGTCAGCCCGGAGCCCTTCTTGGCGAGCCAGCCCAGGTCGTCCTTGCGGTAGCTGACGAAGTCGTACTTGAGTTTGCGCTCCTCGGTGACCGTGATGTTGGAGGCGCCGAGCTGGTACTTGCCCGAGTCCAGGCCGATGAACAGGTTCTCCCAGGAGGTGTTCTCCAGGACCGGTTCCAGGCCGAGGGTGCTGGCGATCGCGACCGCGATGTCCGGCTCGTTGCCGATCAGCGTCTTGTTGTCCGAGGCGGCGAACGCGAGCGGCGGGAATCCGGAGCCGGCCGCGCCGACGCCGATCACCAGCTTGCCGCTCTTCGCGACGTCGGGTGGCAGCAGCGCAGCGGCCGCGTCGTCCTTGGGTGGCGTGATCCGGTTCTGCTCCGGGCTGTCGTTGAACGTGACGGTGGTCGCGGCCGAGGCGTCACCGGCCGCGGGAACCACGGCCTGCTCCTCCTCGGGCGCGGCGCAGGCGGCAAGGCTCAAGGTCACAGCGGCAAGAGCCAAGACCCATCTGGTACGCATGAAAGAGCTCCGTTCTCAGGAAAGGACCTTGGACAGGAATGCCCGGGTCCGGTCGTGCCGTGGGTTGTCGAGTACCTGCGCGGGTGGTCCCTGCTCGACGATCTGGCCCTCGTCCATGAAGATCACGTTGTCGGCCGCCTCCCGGGCGAAGCCGATCTCGTGAGTCACCACGATCATCGTGGTGCCGGCACGGGCCAGGTCGCGCAGCACGTCGAGGACTTCGCCGACGAGCTCCGGGTCGAGCGCGGACGTCGGCTCGTCGAAGAGGATCAGCTGGGGTTCCAGGGCGAGGGCGCGCGCGATCGCCACCCGCTGCTGTTGACCGCCGGAGAGCTGCCGAGGGTATGCGTCCGACTTGTCGGACAGGCCCACTCGATCGAGCAGCTCACGGCTCCGCTCGTACACCAGGGATTTGGGTCTGCCCTGTGCGGAGACGGGCGCCTCGGCGACGTTCTCGAGCGCGGTCAGATGCGGGAAGAGGTTGAAGTTCTGAAAGACGAAGCCGATCCCGGCCCGCTGCTTGAGGATCTGGCGTTCGCTCAGTTCGTGAAGCTTGCTGCCCGACTGGCGATACCCGATCAACTCGCCGCCGACCCGGACGAGTCCACGATCGACTTTCTCAAGATGATTGATCGAGCGCAGCAACGTTGACTTGCCGGATCCGGACGGCCCGAGGATGACGGTGACGGTCCCGGCAAGTGCAGTCAGGTCAACACCACGCAACACGTGCAGTGAGCCGAACGACTTGTGAACACCGGTCACTTCAACAACGGGTCTGCTCAACCCGTCAACGCGACTCAACCCGTCAACGCGACTCGACACGTCAACGCGACTCGACACGTCAACGCGACTCGACACGTCAACGCGACTCAATCCGTCAACATGCGCGTCGGGGCTGGTCAGCTTGTCGATGTTGGTCATCGGGACAGCACCGCCTTGAGCCGCTGGAACGGGGTGGGCGGGAGCGTTCGCACGGCGCCTCGGGCGAAGTAGCGCTCGGTGTAGTACTGCAGGATCGACAGGGCGGCCGTGAGGATCACGTACCAGACCGTGGCGACCATGAGCAGCGGCACGACACGGCCGCTGCGTCCGTAGATGACCTGGACTTGATAGAACAGCTCGCCGATCGCCAGGACGTACACGATTGACGTGCTTTTCAACAGGTTGACCAGGAGGTTCGCGGCGTTGGGGAGGATCGCGCGCATCGCCTGCGGGACCACGATCGTGAAGAACTGGCGGCGCTTCGGGATGCCCAGCGCGGCGGCGGCCTCGTGCTGACCCTGATCGACCGAGAGCAGGCCGGCCCGGATGATCTCGCCGGCGAAGGCGGCCTCGTGCAGGGCCAATCCCAGCAGCGCCGCGCCGAACGGGCTGATCAGGTCGGCCGTGGCGAACGACCAGCCCGGCCCGAACGGGATGCCGATCTGCAGCCGGTCGTAGAGGTACCCGAGGTTCGCCCAGAACAGCAGCTGCACGAGCAGCGGCACGCTGCGGAACACCCAGATGTAACCCCAGCTGACCGTGGAGAGCACCGGATTCTTCGACAGCCGCATCGCCGCGAGCGGAATGCCGCCGAGGAAACCGAGGATCGCGCCGGCGACGGTCAGCTGCAGCGTGACCAGCAGCGCCTCCATCACCGACTTCTCCAGGAAGTATCCGGCGAAGGTGCTCCAGTCCCAGCCGGGGTTGGTGGCCAGGCCGTGCACGAACTGGGCGAGCAGCACGACAACCAGTGCGGTGCCGGCCCACCGCCACCGGTGGCGGGCCGGCACCACGGTCAGGATGTCGTCGTCGGCCGGTGGGCCGGCGTTCTTGGGCTGGATGGGAGTCAGGACACTCACGAGGACCTCCGTGGTTCAGTGCCGCAACGCTAAGCAGCGCCGGGCATTACCCACAAGTCCTACCGGGTGTATATGTTTAAAGAGGTGGTTACACGGTCACGCCTTCTTCACGACCACCTTCGTGCCGGAGGCCTTCACCGTGTACGCCGTGGTCTTCCGGGTCCACGGATTCGTCGCCTGCACCTTGACGCCACCGGTGACGTTGCTGACCTTGACGGCCACCGCGGCGGACCGGTTGTGGGCGGTGACGTTCTTGCGGATCACCGTACGCAGGGCGGTGACCTTGACCTTCTTGCCCTTGGCGGCCTTGCGGGCGGCGGTCGCGCCGGAATTCGCCACGGTGCGCACCACGGCGTCCATGCTCAGGTACGCCACACCCGTCGCCAGCGCCGCCGAGCCGATCGTCGCCGACGCGGCCGGCAGTGTCACCGCCTGCGGCCCGTACGCGTAGGCGAGCGTCACCTCGGACGCCCCGTCCTCGCCCTCCAACTCGGCGTGCGCCCCGGTCAGCGCCCCGGTGGCGTCGACGTTGAGCGTGACGAACGCGCCCTCCTGGTCGACCGCCGTGTAGTCGGCCGTCCCGTCGGCGTGGGCGACCCGGGTGGCCGCGTCGGTGAACTCGGCGGCCACGCTCTGCGGGCTCTGCGCGTTCTCCGCCACGTGCGCGGCCAGCGTCAGTTTCGGGTCAGCGGTGAACGCGTACTTCACCGCCGTCCGTTTCATCATCTTCAGCGCGGCCACCTGCTCGGGGTCGCCGACCGACTCGTAGACGCCCCGGCCGGCGGCGGCGAACGTGGTCACCGACCCGTACCCGGCGGTGGTGAACGTGTCGGTGAAAAGGCCCTTGATCGGGTCGACCACGGTGGTCGACGTGCCGCTGAACGAGCCGATCGTGCCCGGGGCGTCGACCGCGTACTTCTGGTCGGCCCGCCATCCGCCCGCGCCGGCCGTGGTGGAGGCTGCAGCCACCTGCTTCATGGCCGCGGCCATCTCGGCGGCGCTCAACGTCGTGGTCGTGTCGGCGGCGCCCGAAGCCGTGGCGGCGACCGGGGACTGCGGAGACGCGTGCGCGGCGCTCGGGGCCACGATCAGGCCGGCGGCGACCGAGGCGGCGGCGAGCAGGACGGCGGGCCGGGTGAGAACGGGCATGCGGCAACCTCGGGCGTCGACGGGTTCAGGCGCCGCAGTGATCGGCTGCCGAGCGGGCGAGGTGAGGGATTCGTCAGAAGCCGCCGCCGGTGAAGCCGGAGTCACCTCCGCCCCGGGTGTCGTCGGTGTTCATGATGTTCCGGGCCCAGGTGTCGTCCGGGCGTTTCCCGCCGCGGGTCGGCGGCGGGGTGCCCGGTGCCCGGCGGCTGCGGCGCAGATCGCGGGCGAACAGCAGGATGATCACGAGAATCGTCACGATGGCCGCGGCCAGGGCGGCCCAGAGAAGCCACTGCACGCCCTCGACGGTAGAAACCGTCCGCCACGGGTAATCAGCTGATCATGAGCGATCTCAACCCTGACAACTTTGCCGAGTTCACCACGCAGGACGGGCCGGGTTCGCCGGAGAGCGACGAGGAGCGACTCAGCCCTCCGCCGGAGCAGGAGGCGCACGGCGGCAGCATGGCGCCGGGTCTGGTCGACGACACCGGCGCCCGTACCGCCGAGGACTTCCCGGGCGAACGCGACCTGTAGGACCGTCTCGGGAGGGGAGCCGGGCTGCGACGTGCGGGCGGACGACATCGGGACCGCGCCTCGCCCCGGCCCTCCTTCTCGACACGGGGCCCGATCCTGCGTTCGTGTCGGGCGGCCACCCCAGAAGATCGATCATCCCCGAATCGGCTGCCGTTGATGAGGGTATGGCAGGCTTCATGGGCTTCATGGGGTGGATCAATCTGGTCATGTCACTGATCGGCGCGTGCTCGTTGTGCCTCGGCATCCGGGCGTTGGCCACGGGCAAGCTGCCGCGACGGCTGTCGGAGCAGTACAGAGACCCCGTCGCCGGGGGCAGGTACCTGGTCGGCTTCGGACTGTTCTGCCTGTTGCAGGTCGTCGGCTACCTCGGGGTCGAGTTCGGTCTCTTCGGCAGCCTCGTCCGAGGGGCGATCGTCGTGCTGGCCTTCGTCCTCGCCGCCGTCACGGTCCTTCTCCACCGGCGCCGTCGCGATGTGACATCGAGGCCGTGACACGCCAGGCAGGCGGATGCCCTGTTGCGCGCTGACGGGCCGGGCGCCACGCCGGCCGGTCGACGGCCGCCGGTGCCGGCCGTCGACGTCGCGCCGTGGCTACGCCCGGATGTTCACCGCTTGCGGCCGACCGCGCCGTACTCGTCGACGGCGCGTGCCTCGTCGCCGGTGGCGCCCGCGTCCGGGCGCCACTCGGCGCACGGCACCAGACCCGGCTCGAGCACCTCCAGGCCCTCCAGGAAGCGGCTGATCTGGTCCGGGTGGCGCAGGTTGTAGCTGAGCGGCGCGTTCGCGTTCCACACCCCGATGGCTTCCTCGAACGCCGGCCCGTCGATCACGTTGGTGCCGTCCGCGGTGACCAGGTAGCTGCCGGAGGGGAGCCCGTCGAGCAGCGCGCGGACGATCGAGACTGCCTGGTCCAGGTCGGGCACGTGTCCGAGAATGTTCATCAGGATCAGGCCGACCGGCTGGTCCAGGTCGAGGGTGCCGCGGGCCGCCTCGAGGATCGCGCGCGGGTCGTGGAGGCTGGCGTCGACGTACTCGGTGCGGCCCTCGGCCGTGCCGGTCAGCAGGGCCCGCGCGTGGACGAGGACCAGCGGGTCGTTGTCCACGTAGACGATCTTGCAGTCGGCGGCGGCGGCCTGCGCCACCTGGTGGGTGTTCTCCGCGGTCGGCATGCCGGTGCCGATGTCCAGGAACTGCTTGACGCCCTTGTCGGTGACCAGGTGGGTGACGGCCCGCTTCAGGAACGCCCGGGACTGCCGGGCCACCACCGCGATGTCCGGGTACAGGTTCGCGAAGTCGTCACCGACCTGCCGGTCCACCTGGTAGTTGTCCTTGCCGCCCAGCCAGTAGTTCCACACCCGTGCGGAGTGCGGGACTGAGGTGTCGAGCTTGGCGTCGTTGTCGGTCATCTCCGGCTCCCTGGACGTCGGTGACGCAGAGCATAGCCGGGTCCGATAAGGACAGTGGTGCCAGTCGGTCTACCGGGGGAGAACGACCGCCTAGGCCCTACACCTCCGCGGTGAGGAGATCTTCGAGTACGGAGAGACCGCGCTGCTCCGCGGTGGCCCACGGGCTCAGTCCCGTCCCGAGATCACCGAGCGCCTCCTCGATCCGCTGCTCGTCCCGGTCGGCGAGGGCCTCCACGAGCAGTAGGGTCCGTTCGCGCGCCGTCCCCGCGTACCCCCGCCGCAGCTCGCCGATCGCCCGGCGCAAGCCGGCCCCGGCCTCCGGTTCGGCGGCGACCAGCGCGGCCAGGAAGAACCGCCCGATCTCCACCTCGGCGTCCCACCGGCGTAGCAGCCGGGGGAGACCCGCCATGACGGCCTGCCGGGCCGCGACCGCGTCCGGGGACTCCTCGAGCGGCCGTCCGAAGGCGTGCTCGCGGTCGGCGGTCGAGCAGAGGTACCGCCGCCCGACCGTGGAGATCATGAAAAGGTCGAGATAGACCCAGGCGCGGGCCTGGTCGCCGAGACGCTCGTCGAGGGCCAGGGCGACGAAGTCCGGCACCGTCCCGGCGGTGTGGGCGTAGACCGTGCCCTGATGCATGGCCGCGTTGAACAGCTCGCCGAGCAGGTCGCCGGAGTCGGCCGGCTCGTCGTCGTCCTCCTCCCACGGCTCGTCGTCACCGGCCAGCGCCTCCATGATCGCTGCCAGCTCGGCCGCCTCGTCCGGCGTCTCCCGGTAGGCGAGCGGCGCCGGCGGTACGACGGTGGGGCCCGGCGGGACGACGGCCGGTCGCCGGCGGGCGGCCTCGTCGGCGCTGAGCTCGTGCACCAGTCCTTCGCGGTTGAAGAACCGGGACAGACCCTCGATCTTGCCGCCGCCCGGACCGGCCGTCACGCCGCCGTGGTGGCGGGCGATCTGACGGACCGCGGCCGTCTCGGCGCCGGCGGGGGCCGGCTCGGTGGTGACCACGCTGTAGACGTCCCACCAGCCGGCGAACTCGGGCCGATGGGTGTCGGTGCTGAAGTGCCCGACGGCGCGGACCGCGACCAGCCAGTGCCCGCGGTCCGCCAGCTGGTCGGCCACCGCGCGGGCGGCGGACTCGGTGGGCAGGGTCAGCGAGTACGAGGAGACCATCATGATCGCATCCAAACACAGTGCGGGCGTGACACGTCCCCCGTCCGTGTCACGCCCGCGTTCTTCCCGCCCACCCCCACCGTCCTGGGGTGGCCGGAAGCCTCAGTCCTGGATGGACCACCAGACGGTGGTGTCCGGCGGCAGCACCACGTTGTCCGCGGTCCCGTCGAGGGCGCCGCTGGACAGCAGCAGCTCGCCGGGACGGCCGACCGCGACCGGCTGGCCGCTCATGTTGACCGTGCAGCGGAACACCGGCCGGCCCTCGACCGCCCGCTCGAACGCGAGCACCCCGTCCGGTGCCGGCACCCAGCGCAGGTTGTCGGTCGGGGCGAGCGCCGGCATGCCGCGGCGCACCGCGAGCGCGGCCCGGTACAGCTCCAGCGTCGAGCCGGGCACGCCCTCCTGCGCGGCGACGCTGAGCTGCGCCCACGAGTCCGGCTGCGGCAGCCAGCTGCCGCCGCCGTCGGGTCCGAAGCCGTACGGCGCCTCGGTCCCGCTCCACGGGATCGGCACCCGGCAGCCGTCGCGGTAACCGTCCTGGCCGGTGGCGCGGTGGAACGCCGGGTCCTGGCGCACCTCCGGCGGCAGGTCCACGACCTCGGGCAGGCCGAGCTCCTCGCCCTGGTACAGGTAGGCGGAGCCGGGCAGCGCCAGCATCAGCGCGGACGCGGCGCGGGCCCGGCGCAGGCCGGCGACCGGGTCGACGGCGGTGGGGCGGCGACCGGCCACCTCACCGTCACCGGTCTGCAGCAGCCGGTTGCTGTGCCGTACGACGTCGTGGTTGGAGAGCGTCCACGTGGTGGGGGCGCCCACGACCCGCATCGCCGCCAGCGAGTCGTCGATCATCTGCTGCTGGGCGGGGACGTTCCACGCCGTACCCAGATAGCTGAAGTTGAAGGCCTGGTGCAGCTCGTCGTCGCGGACGTAGTCGGCGACCCGGGCCAGGGTCGGCGCCCACGCCTCGGCCACGGCGATCCGCTCGCCCGGGTACTCGTCGAGGATCTTGCGCCACTCGCGGTAGATCTCGTGCACGCCGTCCCGGTCGAAGCAGGGGCTCTCGCCGACGCCCAGCAGGTGCCACTCGGCCGCGTGGCCGACGTCCGGCAGGCCGTCCTCCTTGACCAGGCCGTGCGCCACGTCCACCCGGAAGCCGTCGACGCCCAGGTCCAGCCAGAACCGCAGGATCGTCTTGAACTCGTCGCGGACCGCCGGGTGCTCCCAGTTGAAGTCCGGCTGCTCGGGGGCGAACAGGTGCAGGTACCACTCGCCGTCCTCGACGCGCGTCCACGCCGGGCCACCGAAGATCGACGGCCAGTCGTTCGGCGGCAGCTCGCCGTTCTCACCCTTGCCGGGGCGGAAGTGGTAGCGGTCGCGGAACGGCGAGCCGGGACCCTCGGCGATCGCCCGCTTGAACCACTCGTGCTGGTCGGAGGAGTGGTTCGGCACCAGGTCGACGATCACGCGCAGGTCGAGCTCGTGCGCGCCGGCGATCAGCTTCTCGGCGTCCGCGACGGTGCCGAAGATCGGGTCGACCGTGCGGTAGTCGGAGACGTCGTAACCGGCGTCGGCCTGCGGGGACGAGTAGAAGGGGGAGAGCCAGACCGCGTCGACGCCCAGGTCCCGCAGGTACGGCAACCGGCTCAGGATGCCGGGCAGGTCGCCGATGCCGTCGCCGTTGGAGTCGGCGAAGCTGCGCGGGTAGATCTGGTAGATGACCGCGTTGCGCCACCAGGATGCGGGCGGCGCCTCCACGGCGGGCGGTGCGATCAGTTGATCTGTCATGACGACGAACGCTAGCAGGTTACTAACACGTGTTACATAGCCGGACGGCTGCTTTCTTTCAGCAAGTTCTTGCAGGGCTGCCTTATGCCGGTTTTGCGGTGGAATCCCGGATGATCAACGAGGTGCCCAGCATCTGGTGGGGATGCTGGTCCTCACCCCGAATTGCCGAGATCAGGAAGTCTGCGGCGATCCGTCCCTTGGTCACGATCGGCTGCCGCACCGTGGTCAGCCGCGGCCGGAACCAGGCCGACTCGGCGAGGTCGTCGAATCCGGTCACGGAGACCGCGGAGGGGACGTCGACCGCAAGTTCTTGCAAGGCATCCACGGCACCGTAGGCGAGCACGTCGGAGAGCGCCACGATGGCCGTCGGCGGGTCCGGCTGCGCCATCAGATCCTGCGTCGCCCGGTAGCCGTCGGTGCGGGTCACCGGGACCTCGGCCAGGCGCACATCGCTCAGGTCCAGACCGAAATCGGCCAGCGCGTCGCTGATCCCCGCCAGCCGCCGGGCCAGCGGACCTCGATAGCCGCGCTCGGACACCCGCGGCCCCGGATCGATGCTCAGCACCGCGAGCCGCCGGTGACCGAGCTCCAGCAGGTACCGGGCCACCTCACCGGCGCCGCCCCGGTCGTCCACCTCGACGCTCGGCGCCCCCTCGTGCCGGTCGCTGTCGATCAGCACGAACGGGATGCCGCGCCGATCCAATTCGGCCACCTCACCCCGGTCGACCTCCAGCCCGCAGACGATGAAACCGTCCACCGCGGCGTACGGGATGGCCTTGAGCACCGAGTCCTGCAGCGGCGGGGTGAGCAGCAGCGTGTACCCCTCGCGGTCGCAGACCTGTCCGGCGCCCATCAGGAATCGGGAGTAGTACGGGTTCTCCATCACCTGGGCAAGACGCTGCGGAAACAGCACCCCGATCGAGTTCGTCGTGCCGGCCTGCAGCATCCGCCCCAGCGTGCTCGGCCGATACCCGAGATCCTCGGCCACGCTCAGGATCCGCTCCCGCGTGGCCGCCGCGATCCGCTGCGGATTGTTGAACGCGAACGACACCGCCGAACGCGAGACACCAGCGGCCGCTGCCACATCACTGGACGTGGGCTTCCTCGACCGCATGAGCGCTCCCTAGGTTCGGCGACCACCATAACTTTCGGTCAAAACTCCTATTGGGTACGGGGTAACCGCCGCTCACCGAGGAAGCCGCCGATCACTTCGCTGATCTCCGCCGGTGGCGTGGCGAGGCATCGAGCGAGCCCTCCGGCGTCCGTGGTCTTCCGATATCCCCGGCCGAGAAACTCTTGGAATACCGCCCGTAGTATCTCTTCACCCGGCGCGAGGGTCACCCAGTCGATCTCCCAGCGCGCCCCGATAGCCGCTTCGACCTCGAGCCATGCCTGCCTGATCTGTCCTTCCAGCTTCTGCCGGTCGGGCACCCTCGTCAGCACGGCCTCGACCGGGTCGCCAGCAGTCTGTACCCGCTTGACCAGTCGGCTCCGCTCCCGATCATCGACGAGCCGTACGACGTCGAGCCGGGCCACGACCGACTTGATGATCACCGTTCGCCGCAGGTCCCCGGCGGCCTGGCGCAGGGCGTGAGCGATCGGCGCGGGATCCCACTGCTTGCCGAGCTCGGCGAAGTAGACGGCCAGCGTTTCCGGGTTCAGCAGATAGTTCTCGATCTCGCGGCGCTCCAGCACGTGGACCGCGGGCACCGATCGCAGCTTCGTGACGGCGTCGTCGTCGAGTTCATCGCGGTCCCGCAGGTAGAGGATCGGTCGCTCGACCCGGTCAGCGGCCCGGATCCACTCGTCGAGCATGCCCGCGAACCGCGCATTGCGACCGCCCTGACCGATGATCACCACGTTACGCGGGTCTTCGAGCAGTTCCGGGAACCACGCAGCGAGGACGTCCCGATCACTCGGTCCCTCGACGAGCAGGATCCGCTCGGCGGACAGGACGTCGCTGGACCGGACGCCGAGCGCTGCCAGCACGTCACCCAGCCCGGACTCGGCCTTCTCGATCGAGGATTCACCACCGGACCGGCGCAGCAAATAGGTATCGGCGTGCTGGCTGTCCAGGAAGATCGGTGAGTGGGTGGTCAGAGCAAAGACCCGATCGCTGGACCACCGGCGGAACAGGCCGAGCATGGCTCGCTGGGCGGCCGGATGCAGGGCGGTCTCCGGCTCCTCGATCGCGACGAACGTAGCGGCCGGCTGCGCGATGCCGATGACTGCAGCCAGAAGTACCTGCTCGACGCCGGTTCCCAGGTCGCCCCGCCGTCGGTGCTCACTTCGACCGTGCGGATCGGGGCGTGCGCCGAAGTGGACTATCGGGACAGCGGGCTGTCCCAGGGTGCCGATGACATGTTTCAGTTGCGCCGGCCGAACCGGTCGACCTCGTTCGGGCCAATGCCAGGTCTTCGGTCTACCCCCGAGTACGCGGCTACTGTTCTTGAGACGGCTGGACGTCTGCGGGGCCGCCGGGCGATGGGAGGTGCTCCCGGCCGCCGGCATGCGCGCGCCGACATCCTGCTCGATCATGCAATTGGGTGAGTGAGGCCTGCTAGACGACCACCACGGGCACATCGTGCCCGCCGTACAACTCCGGGATCCGGGTCACGATCGCCGCGTTCAATGCCCGTGCCTCCGTCACCACCTGCCCCACCATCTGCGGGCCCGTCAAGGTCGGCTGCATCGGATGATGCTCCAACCGGGCTGCCGCGATAACCCCCGCATCCAGGGCGCCGTGACCGGTCAGGTCCAGTACGGTCAGGCCGGGGAAGCGGAAGAAGTGATGCCACATCGACGGTGCCGCCCGTAACGCTGCCTGCGCCTCCAGGACTGCGGTGGCGGGCAGCGCCACCAAAGCTACGCCCGCCTCGGCGTCGTTGAGCATCCGCATGACCTGCGGGTTGCCGGCGAACAACTCCACCATCGCCGACGCATCAAGGATGCGAGGGGATCGGAAGGAGGTCACGCGGGAGACTGCTGCCGGCGCCGCACCATCGCCTCCACCTGGGCGTCACCATCATCCATCCACCGCTGGTAGGCGGCTTCTTCCTCAGGCGTGAACGGCTTGGGGTCGGGGATGCCGAGAATCCGCGCCCAGCGGACGCTGGCGGGCAGCCGGGTCGGCTGCTGCTGGTCGGTCATGGCATTCAGGTTAGCGTCGGCGGGGTTTCCGGCAAGTCCTCGTTCACCTGCAGGAGGTGCTCCATCAGGGCGGCAGGGCAATCGTCGTTCCAGATCATCGAGATGGCTGCTATCAAAGAGTGCCGGTGTCGGTGGGCTCGTCAGTCAGGGGCACGCTCAAGAGGGGCGATCACGAAGAACTGGCAGATCACCTGATCGCGTTCAACACGGTAATGGCACTGCACACCGCGGTGGCCCTCGCCTTTGTCGGGCAGGATGATGTCCGCAACCCACGCGAAGCGCACGCCCGGCTGCCCGGGTACGGCCCGGCCCCGGCGCCGCGGTTCGACCGCGAGGCTGGGCCACCATGCCCGCACCTTGGCAACAACGGCCGGAGGGGGATGTTCCTCCTGCTCCCACGCTTTGAGTTTCGGTTCGAACAGGTGCAGCCTGGGGTCCGTGCCGGGGTCACGAATGTCGGTCACACATCCCCCTCCATGAAGGTCAGTCGGGATTCCGTCCCGCCCACAGCGATTCGGCGAACGCCGATTCGGCGCGGTTTGGCCTTTCGTCGTCAGGGTCGTCGGTTTCGTCGGGTCGCCGGAACCAGTCGCGTAGGTGCGCCCACTCGATACGGGCGCCGGCGCCGGGCTTGGTTGCCGCCTGCCAGGGCTGCGATGCCTGGATGAGCGTTCGCAGGTCGGCGGGGCTCAGTGCGGCGTACCGCTCGACGACGTAGCCGATCGAGTCGAGCTGGGCGGTGTCGGTGGGGGCGCCGGTCGAGGCGCCGGGTGCGTCTTCGACGGCGACGCCGCGGTCGGTGGCATATATGGGTTCGGCGAACAGGGGTTCGTCGTGGGTTGCCAGGTGGTGGCCCTGGGCGAAGAACAGGAGGAGCTGTTTCTTGCCGAGTCGCAGGCCGGGCCGTTCGAGCTCTATGGCCGTGATGACGGAGTTGGCGCTGGTGGTCATCGGCGCAACGTAGCGAGACGTTAGCGCGTGGTCCATCCCCTCAGCCGGTGACGAAGTCGGCATGATCGTTGAAGGCGTCACAGCGATCATGTGCGCCTCCTCAGCGTTGGTGGCTGAACTCAATACATCACGAAAAGTATCGATGTCGTGACGTTGGGTGTGTCGGATCTGGGACTCCTCGGGCATGGTCATGATTTCTCCATCTGTAAGCCGGCAGGGTTGCGGTCAGTTGCCGCTCCCGGCCTTCCCGGCATGAGGGCGTTGCTCCTCGACCTCCGCCGGTGCGCCTGCTCCCTGGAGACTTGCTCCGGAGTCGGATCCGGCTACCTGGCATGGCTGGCAGCGAACCCTGACGGCTACGTGTTCAATTCCGATCCGAACTGGAACCCGCACTCGTTGACGTCGTACCGGGCGGGCTGCCCCTTCATCCAGGGAGTGCCTGCGAGCTGCTGGCCATACTCCATGGTTCCTATGGATTAGATAGAACTCGTGGGTAGCCTGATGCCCATGGACTTCCACTGGTTTCTGCCCACCAACGGCGACTCCCGGGACATCGTCGGCGGCGGCCACGGCGTGCCGGTCGGCGCGGCCGGCGGGGTGCGCCCGCTGACCATCGGATACCTCGGGCAGATCGCGCGCAGCGCCGAGCAGCTCGGCTTCGTCGGCGCGCTCACCCCGACCGGCGCCTGGTGCGAGGACGCCTGGCTGACCACCGCGATGCTCACCGAGGCCACCGAGCGGCTCAAATTCCTCGTCGCGTTCCGGCCCGGCCTGATCTCGCCGACCCTGGCGGCCCAGATGGCCTCGACGTTCCAGCGCCTCTCCGGCGGGCGGCTGCTGCTCAACGTGGTCACCGGCGGGGAATCGCACGAGCAGCGGCAGTTCGGCGACTTCCTGGACAAGGACGCCCGCTACGCGCGCACCGGCGAGTTCCTGAGCATCGTCAACCGGCTGCTGCGCGGTGAGACGGTCACGCACGCGGGGGAGCACCTGCGGGTCGAGAACGCGGTGCTGTCACGCGTTCCGCAGACACGTCCGGCCATCTACTTCGGCGGATCGTCCCCGGCGGCCGGGCCGGTCGCGGCCGAGCACGCCGACGTCTATCTGACGTGGGGCGAGCCACCGGCGAAGGTGGCGGAGAAACTGGCCTGGATTCGCACCCTCAAGCCGGACATGCGCTTCGGCATCCGGCTGCACGTGATCACCCGGGACACCGCCGAGCAGGCCTGGGCCGAGGCGGACCGGCTGCTGCAGAACGTCTCCGCGCAGGACATCGCCACGGTGCAGGCCGGGCTGAACCGCAGCGAGTCCGTCGGCCAGCGCCGGATGCTGGAACTGCACGGCGGCAACCGCGACGGCCTGGTCGTCTCGCCCAATCTCTGGGCCGGTGTCGGCCTGGTCCGCGGCGGCGCCGGAACCGCTCTGGTCGGCAGTCACGCCGAGGTCGCCGACCGGATCGAGGAGTACGCCGCGCTCGGCATCGACGAGTTCATCCTCTCCGGCTATCCGCACCTGGAGGAGGCGTACTGGTTCGGCGAGGGGGTGCTGCCCGAACTGCGCCGGCGCGGGCTCTGGAGCCACCCGGCCGGGGACCGGGGCACGTCGGCCGGCGCCATCCCGTTCGCCGGCGTGCCCATCCCGACGCCGTCATAGAAAGACGCCGTCATAGAAAGACGCGGTCATAGAAAGACGCGGTCATGAGAAAACGACCCGGACGCCATCCACGAGCGTCCGGGCCGTTTCGGTCCTGCTCAGCTGTCGGCGTGCTCGCCGATCTTGGTGCGGTCCTTCGAGTCCCAGTCGTGGCGGGGCTTGTGCGGCTCGTTGCCGCTCTCGCCGCCCTTCACGGCCTTGGCCTGCGGGCGGCCCGGCCACCAGAACTTGTCCCCGGTCAGCGTCGCCAGCGCGGGCACCAGCACGGTCCGCACCAGCAGGGTGTCCAGCAGGACGCCGATGCCGACGATGATGCCGATCTGGGTGAGGGTCACCACCGGCAGCACGCCCAGCACCGCGAACACGGCCGCGAGCAGGATGCCCGCGCTGGTGATGACGGCGCCCGTCACCGCGAGGGCGTGGACCATGCCCTCCCTCGTACCCCGGGCCGGGGTCTCCTCTTTCGCCCTGGTCACCAGGAAGATGTTGTAGTCGACGCCGAGCGCCACCAGGAAGAGGAACGCGAACAGGGGAACCGAGTTGTCCAGCGCGGGGTAGTCGAGCACGTGCCGGAACAGCCACGAGCCGGCGCCGAGCGACGCCATGAAGCTGAGCACCACGGTCGCCATCAGCAGCACCGGCGCGACGAGCGCCCGCAGCAGCAGGACCAGCACCACGAACACCACGCCCAGGATCACCGGGACGATCGTCTTGAGGTCGTGGCGGGCAGCGTCGCGGGTGTCCAGCGCGGTCGCCACGGTGCCGCCGACGAGGGCCTCGCCGTCCAGGTTCTCCCGCAGGTCACGGATGGTCTGGAAGGCCTCGGCGGTGTCCGGCGCGGCCTGCAGGACGGCGCTGATGCTGGCCAGGTCGCCGTTCTGCTCGGCGACCCGGGCCTGCACGACGCCCGGCGTCTCGGAGACGGTCTTCAGCACCTGCTCGGCCTTGGCCGGCTCGGTGAGCACCGTGGCCGGACCGGCGGCGCCGGCCGGGAAGTACTTGCTGAGCGTCTCCAGGCCCTGCACCGACTCGGCCTCGACCCGGAACTGCTCGGTCTGCGACAGGCCCACCTTCGTGCCGAGCGCGCCGAGGGAGAGGATCCCCAGGACGACGATGGAGAAGGCGGTGACCGCGACCGGGCGCTTCACGACGGCCCGGCCGACCTTGCCCCAGAGGCCGCGCTCGTTCTCCGCACCCTCCTGGCCGACCCGCGGGATGAACGGCCAGAACAGCTTGCGGCCGCAGATGACCAGCGCGGCCGGGAGCACGACCAGGGCGAACAGCGCGGCGATGGCCACACCGACGGCCGCGGTCACGCCGAGCGCGGCGTTGCTCTTGAGGCTCGCCAGCAGCAGCGTGAGCAGGGCCAGGAAGACCGTGCCGGAGCTGGCCAGGATCGCCGGGCCGGCACCGCGCAGGGCGACCCGCATGGCCTCGAAGCGGTCCTCGTACCTGTGCAGCTCCTCGCGGTACCGCGAGATCAGCAGCAGCGCGTAGTTGGTGCCGGCGCCGAACACCAGCACCGTCACGATGCCCGTGGTCGACCCGTTGATCGCCAGGTCGGTGTGCTGCGAGAAGAGCGCGATGGCCTTCGCCGCGAGCTGGTCGGCGAAACCGACCACGAACAGCGGGACGATCCAGAGGATCGGGCTGCGGTACGTGACGAGCAGCAGGATCGTCACCACCACGACGGTGACGATCAGCAGGCGGGTGTTCGCCCCGCTGAAGCTGTCCGACAGGTCGGCGCTGAATCCGGCGCCGCCGGTGACCTGCGCGGTGACGCCGGCCGGGAGCCCGGCCTTGGCCTTGTCCCGCAGCTCGGTCACGGCGGTGATGGTCTCGTCCGCGTTGCCGGTGGCGGCCAGCGGGACGGTGATGATCGCGGCCTTACGGTCCTCGGACAGGATCGGCTGACCCAGCTCCTTCACCGAGGAGAGGTCGGCGTCGGTGAGCGCCTCCCCACCCTTGGCGATCACGATCAGGGCCGGGTTCGTCCGACCGGAAGGCAGTTCCTTCTGCAGCTGCGCGACCTTGGTCGACTCGGCGGAGGACGGCAGCGACGAGGTGGGGTCGTTGTCCGTGGTCGTCGAGCCGGCGAAGGCAAGAATCGCCCCGCCGATGACGAGGGCCAGCAACAGCGTTGCCCATGCCCTTCTCATGAAACCTCCAAGACTGAGAATCTTTACAATCGAGATTGTTCACGACGAAGCACGGATCTGCAACACTTACCCCCGTGGAGGGATCTGAGACCGCCGAACGCCAGCGGTTACGCAGGGCGCTTGTCGACCTGCTGAACACGTACAGCAGTGAGGCACAGCACATCGGGCACGCGTTCGCGAACCGCAACCATCTGCACGCCACCGACATGCACGCGCTGCTGGCCGTGATGCACGCCGAGCGTCACGGGACCCCGCTCACCCCGGGCAAACTGGGGGAGGCGATCGGTCTGACCTCGGGTGCCACCACGGCCCTGATCGACAGGCTGGAGAAAGGCGGGCACCTGCGCCGGAGCCGGGAGAGCACGGACCGGCGCGTGGTCCACCTGCGCTACGGCGACGCGGGGATGTCGCTGGCGATGGCCTTCTTCACACCGCTGCGCCCGCACACCGACGCCGTGATGGATCAGTTCAGCGTCGACGAGCTGCAGGTCATCGAGAAGTTCCTGAACGGGATGACCGGCGCCCTCGTCGAGTACCGGGACGAACTGCGCGGCCGGTGAGGCTCACCGGGCCAGGCCGGCGTACCGGCCACCCTGGTCCAGCAATGACTCGTGGGTGCCGGACTCCAGGATCCGGCCGTGGTCGATCACCGCGATCTGGTCGGCGTCGCGGACCGTCGACAGCCGGTGCGCGATGGTCACCGTGGTCCGGCCCACCGCGAGCGCGTCGAACGCCCGCTGCACGGCCCGTTCGGTCTCGGTGTCGAGCGCGCTCGTCGCCTCGTCCAGAACCAGGATCCGTGGATCCCGCAACAGGGTACGAGCGATCGCGATGCGCTGTTTCTCGCCGCCGGAGAACCGATGCCCGCGTGAGCCGACCATCGTGTCGTAACCGTCCGGCAGATTCGCGATCAGGTCGTGGATCTGCGCGGCGCGGGCCGCCGTGACGATCTCCTCGTCGCTGGCGTCCGGTTTCGCGTACCGCAGGTTCTCCCGGATGGTGGTGTGCAGCAGATACGTCTCCTGGCTGACCACACCGACGATGCTCGCCAGGTCCGCGAGGGACAGATCGCGCAGGTCGACACCGTCGATCGTCACCCGGCCCGACGTCGGGTCGTGCAGGCGGGCGATCAGCGACGCGATGGTGCTCTTGCCCGAGCCGGTCTCGCCGACGAGCGCCACCGACGAACCCGCCGGGACGTCCAGGCTCACACCGGCCAGGGCGGCTGTCTCGCTGTCCCCGTACACGAAAGTGACGTCCTCGAAGCGCAGGTGGCCCCGCACGTGCTCGATTCGCACGGGCCTGGCCGGCTCCTCGACCTCGACCGGAAGGTCGAGATATTCGAAGATGCGCTGGAACAGCGCGAGCGAGGACGTGAGCGTGACGCCGACGTCGAGCAGGCTCATCAGCGGCCGGAACAGGCCGGCCTGCAGCCCGGTGAACGCGACGAGGGTGCCGATGCTCATCGTGCTGAACGGCAGTCCCGCGGCGAGATAGATGGCCGCCGGGATGGCCGCGAAGACGATGTTCATGGTCGCCATCCGCCAGCGTCCGGCCAGTTCGGAGCGGAGCTCCAGGTCGATCAGCCGGTGCGACGACTCGGTGAAACGGGCGATCTGCGCGTCGCCGGCGCCCATCGTCTTGCTCAGCTGAATGCCGCTGATCGACAGGCCCTCGTCGATGATGACGTTGAGTTCCGCCAGTTCGCGCTGCCGCTGCGCGGTGATGGCCTGCCGCATCCGCGCGACACGCCTGGTCCAGTAGACGGCCGGCGGCAGCGCCACCAGCGAGACCAGGGTCAGCTGCCAGGAGAGGGCGGCCATCGCGACGAGCGTGGCGATGACGGTGGTGGCATTCGACGCGATCGAACCGGCGGTCGACGTGACCACCTGCTGCATGCCGCCGATGTCGTTGGTGATGCGGGACTGCACCTCGCCGGTGCGGGTGCGGGTGAAGAAACCGACCGACTGCCGCTGCAGATGGGCGAAGACGTCGGTGCGCAGCCGGTGCATGACGCGCTGGCCGACCCGGGTGGAGATCCACGTCTGCACCACGCCGAGCGCGGAGGTGGCGGCGGCGACCGCGACCATTCCGGCGACCAGCCAGACCAGCAGGGTGAGGTTGTCGTCCGGCAGCGCGACGTCGATGATCTCGCGCAGCAGGAACGGGGACACCATCGCGAGAACCGACGAGATCACGATGACGCCGACAACGACGGCGAGCTGCCGCCGGTGCCCGATGAACAAGGCGCCGATCCGGCGCAGGGAGACGGCGCGTGCTTGCGCCTTCTCCGCGGGGGTCACGGTCCGTGCCGCCCGCCCTGGGCGTTCCGCCAAATTCTTTTCCTCTCGAACAGGGATCCTGAGGTTACCTCAACATGAGGGTACAACCGCAACCGCTGTTACGTTGTTCCCGTGCATGAAGGTCAGGATGAGAGCCTGTTCGAGGTGTTCTGGGCGGTCGCCCGGCGCCTGCGCCACGGGACGCGGGTGGCGCTGGAGCCGTGGAACGTCACCCCGTCGCAGTCCCGGGCGATAGCCGTCCTGTCCCGGCACGGCGAGATGCGGCTCAGCGCCCTCGCCGAGCACCTGCGGATCGCGCCGCGCTCGGCCACCGAGGTGGTCGACGACCTGCAGGAGCGGGGCCTCGTGTCGCGCAGCCCGGACCCGGCCGACCGGCGGGCGACGCTGGTGACGCTGACCGAGCAGGGGGCGGCGACGGCGACGGCGATCCACCGGGCGCGGGCGGAGGAGGGGGAGCGGCTGTTCGCGGCGCTGGACCCCGAGGATCGCGCCCAGCTGTCCCGGATCCTGCGCATCCTCCGGGACTGACCGTGGAAAAGCCGCGAGACCCGGCCCGGGGGGTGGCAGGGTCTCGCGGCCTTCCGGGGAGAATCAGGTCAAAGCGGGCCGGGCGAGCCGCGCCACCAGCGCGAACATCCCCGCCGAGCACAGCAACGTCAGATATAGCCCGTCCGGAACGGTCACCAGGTTCATCAGATCGAGCGCCCCCACACCGAGCAGCGCCGTGAAGAACCACACGAACGACACCCGCATCACATAGGCGAAGGCGTCCCGCGCCGCCCCGGGCCGCCGCGCGCCGCCCGGGCGCACCCGCAACGACTCCGCGAACACGTCGGCCGCCTCGGCCAGCGACGGCGCGTCGATCACCCCGCGCAGGGCGGTCTCGAAGCGCGCCAGCGTCTCCCGCGCGCCACGGTGCGCAGGCTCCAGGATCAGCGCCCGGTCCACGGCCTCCCGCGCGGTCAGCGGACGCCCGGCCGCGAACAACGCGAGCCCGTAGGTGACGTGCAGATCCGCGTCGTACCCGGCCAGCTCCACCGCCACCTGCAGGTTCGCCACCGCGTCGGCGATCCGGCCGTCCGCCAGCTGCGCCCGGCCGAGCAGGTCGTGCAGCCGCGGGTTGCCCGGATCCTGCCGGCACGCCGACACCGCGGTGGCGATCGCCTCGTCGTGCTCACCGGCCGCCGTGCAGGATCGGCTGATCCAGTAGAGCGACTCGGTGCCGTCGGGGTCCTGCTGCCAAGCCGCCCACGCGGCACGCATCGCACCCCGCGCGTCGCCGAGGTCCAGCCGCGCCCGGGCCATTCGGTGCCAGGCGGCGACGTCCTCCGGCTCGCGCCCGACATGGGGCGCGAGCAGGTCCACGACGTCGCCGGCCCGTCCGCGGGCAAGCAGGGTGTCGGCCTCGTCCAGGATCGAGGATCCGGCGGGCGGGTCGAGAAGCGGCTGCTGCGTCACGCCGCCCTATTCGGTCGCGACACCCCCGACTTACGGCTCAGGCGCGTTGCACTCCGGTTGCCCCTTTTCCGGTACGCGGATCCCCGCCCCCAGAAGCGATTCCCCGTCCCCGGGTTTCCCGGTTCTGGCGAACCCGGTCCGGCGCGACCCGCCGCCGGCACCGGCGGGAGGTCAGCTCCACCCCCGTACCCGGTGAACGCGTGCCGTTTTCGGATAGCTCCCGGACGGCGGGCCGATCTCGAACAGATCGATGAGCAGGAACAGCGGATATCCCGGCGCCTGCGGCAGTTTCCGGACGACCCGGCCCTCGCAGCCGATGACCGTTCCGTCCGGTCCCCAGGCCGCGGTCCAGGTGTGCGGCGCGGCGGCCGAGAACGGAATCGTCACCTCGGCCATATCCGTCGTGAGCCGGTCGTCGGCATGGGCTTTGATCCCGCTGCGGGCGACCGTCGCCTCCGCCGTGACAGCCGACGCGTCGATTTCGAAGAGACAGATCTCCCCGGCGTCGCGGGCCGACAGATGTTCTGTTCCGACGAGCCACGCGGCGAGCATGCAGTTCTCGTCGAGGCTCGCGGAAACCGTCACCTCGACCCGGCCGGCGGACGGCGCCCAGAGCAGTTCCGTCGCCGTGGCGGTGCGGATCTCCAGCCCGTCGGGCCGGTGCCGGTGGGTGCCCGCGTGACTGCCCGTCTGGATGTTGGAGACCCGCAGCGGCGCGTCCTCCGGCCGCCAATCCGGCTGGTCAGCGTCGATGCGAAGACGCAGGCCGTGGGCGTCGAGGTCGTAGCGTGCCCGCGACCGGTCCGGCGTGGTCCAGTGTGGCAGGTAGTGATCGACCCACCGTTGCGGGCTCAGTCCGGAGCCGCGGAAATCGTCGGCGAAATCGGGCTCGCGATTCACTTCGCGAATTTCTCGAAGTGCACGACCTCGTCGAGCGGGCGCCGTTTCGGCTCGGACCAGCGGCCCTTGGTCGGGAATCCGAGCGGGATCAGCGCCATGGTGAGCGCGTCGTCGGGCAGGCCGAGCGCCCTGCGCACGTCCTCCTCGTGGCTGATGTGCAGCGTGGTGAGCGTGGCGCCGATGCCGTAGGCGCGGGCCGCCAGGATGAGGTGCTGGACAGCGCCGTAGATGGACGATCCGAGCCGCGGGTTGGTCGATTTCCCGGCGCCCAGCAAGACCGGGAAAATCCACACCGGAGCCTCCTCGATGTGGTTGGCCAGGTGCTCGGCCGCGAGGAAGCTGGCCTTGCTCATCGGGCCGCCGTCCGGCGCGTTGAGAATCTCGTCGCGCCGTGACCCGTAATGGCGTTCCCAGCCCTCTCGGTACCACGCGGCGATCTGTTGTTTCGTCGCCTCTTCGCGCACGACGATCCAGGTCCAGAACTGCCCGTTGCCGGCCGACGGCCCGCGGATCGCGGCGTCCAGGATCGCGCGGATCACATCGTCCGGGATGGGCTCGGTCGAGAGGAATCGCCGGGCCGGGGTGGAATGCAGCGCCGTCAGCAGCGGCAGATCTTCAGGGGTCATGCCGGCAGCCTACGGTTCGGTGTGCCGCGCACCACGTGATAGGCGGCGATTCCGGTAAGCCACGCCAGTCCGGCCACGAAGAACGGCGGCCAGAAGAACGGGCCGAACGTGTAGAGGACGACCAGGACCAGGGGAATCCAGGTGAGACGGAACGGCCACCAGGGCAGCCACGGAACAGCCAGAAAGAGCACCGCCGCGATGACGGTGGATATGCCGTAGTTGACGCATTCGTACACCACGAGTGCGGCCAGGAACAGCCCAGCCATCGCCCAGCCCACTCGTGGAGCGTCCACAGATCCGACGGTATCGACGCCCGCGAAATCCGCCCGTCACGTGGGCGATTCGCCCGCGTATCGACCACTCGGCCGGTACCGCAACGGTCGATCCGCGTATTCTTCCAGCGCGTGCGCGAGCCAGCCCGCGGTCCGCGCCACCGCGAAGATCGCCTCACCGGCGTCCGCCGGCATGCCGTAACTCAAGGTGAGCGCGGCGAGCGCCAGGTCGATGTTGGGCAACACCCCCGACCGGGTACGCATCGTCGCGGCCAGTTGCTCGGCGGTCTCCACGGCGGGGCCCTTCAACAGGGCGAACAGCGCCGTGGCACGCGGGTCGCCCCCTGGATAGAGCGGATGACCGAACCCCGCGACGGCGCCGCTCGACGGCGCCGCCCGCAGCCGGTGCGAGATCGTCGCGACCGGGTCGATCATCGCGTCCGCGAGCATCGGATACGCCAGCGCGCTCGCCGCGCCGTGCAACGGCCCGTCGAGGGCGGCCAGTCCGGCGCTGACGACCGCGTACGGGTGGGCGCGCGTGGACGCCGCGATCCGGGCAGTCAGGGTCGACGCGGCGATGTCGTGGTCGGCGAGCAGCACGAGAGCCGCGCTCAGCGCACGCAGCGACGCCGTGGTCGGGCTCTCCGGGGTGAGCCGGTACCAGAGCGCCTCGACCAGCGGCATCGGCTTGCCCGGCGGGGCGGCGCGGAGCGGCAACGCGTGCACCATCGTCGACATCAGCTGCCGCCCGGTCGCCACGACGGCGGCGGGGGAGGTGTCGAAGCGCAGCGGGTCGGCGGCGGCGACGGCGGCGACCGTGACGCGCAGCCGGTCGGTGAGCCGGGCGCTGTGCGGCAGCGGCTCGGTCGCCCGGTGCGCGAGGTGCAGCATGTCCCGGTTGATCGGGAACGGCGCGCTGTCGTAGTCGCCGGTCCAGAGCAGCGCCGACACGGCCTCGAACTCCTCCGTGGTGGCGAGCACGACGGCGTCGCGCCCTCGGTAGTACAGCTGACCGTCCTTGATCAGCGTGATGGCGGTCTGGATCGTCGGGGTGGTCGTGCGTTTACGGGAGGCTTCGAACGCCTCGACGTCCGCCCGGGCGAACAGGCTGCCCTTGCCGTCCGCGTTGCGGATGCTGGTCAGCTGGCCGCGACTCACGTACGCGTACAGGGTGGGGATCTTGACGCCGAGCCGCTCAGCGACTTCCTCGGTCGTCATCAGTTGATGGGGATGGCTCATGTCTCGCAGGTTCTCCCATGTGAGGGCGCCGCTGCCACGCGAAGTTCAGGGCTGTGGATAACCGGCCCGGACTGGGCCTGTGAGCGGGCCTTTCAGTGGGCCCGTCAGCTGTTTCGAAATCTTGTGCGCATCCTCTCATGTTGACTGGATCAACATTGACATCAAATCGCGTTGATTTCAGATTGAAGTCATGTTGACTGTCAATCCAGGGCTTGCCGGTGTCGTCGCGTTCGACACCCAGATAGCGGAACCGGACCGGGACGGCGGCTCGCTGCGGTATCGCGGCGTCGACATCCGCTCGCTCGCCGGTCATGTCTCGTTCGGCGACGTGTGGGGTCTTCTCGTCGACGGCGACCTCAACCGTCCGCTGCCGTCCGCCGACGCGTCGTCAATACCCGTCAACACCGGCGACCTTCGTGTTGACGTGCAAGCCGCCGTGTCAATGTTGACGCCGCGTTGGGGCGCCGGTCAATTGATCGACATCAGCGCTGAGCAGGCACGTGACGACCTGGCCCGCGCGTCGGCGAGCGTGCTGTCATACGTCGCCCAAGCCGCTCGCGGCGTTGATCGTCCGGTCGTGCCGCAGCATCGTGTCGACGCGGGCCGCAGCGCTACCGAACAGTTCTTGATCCGCTGGCAGGGCGATCCGGACCCGCGTCACGTCGTCGCGATCGATCGCTACTGGATCTGTGCGGCCGAGCACGGCATGAACGCCTCCACGTTCACGGCTCGGGTCGTCGCCAGCACCGGCGCCGACGCGCCGGCCTGTCTGTCGGCTGCCATGGCCGCGCTCTCCGGTCCACTGCACGGCGGCGCGCCGTCACGGGCACTCGGGATGATCGAAGCAGTCGAGTCCGGGATCGACGCGCGAAAGTACGTCAAGCGGGTGCTCGACAGCGGCCGGCGGCTGATGGGATTCGGTCACGCGATCTACCGTGCCGAGGACCCGCGAGCCCGCATCCTGCGCGACGCGGCCCGGGAACTCGACGCGCCACGGTACGAGGTGGCCCGTGAACTGGAGATCGCCGCGCTGACGGAACTGCGGGAGCGCAAGCCCGACCGGGTTCTCGAGACCAACGTCGAGTTTTGGGCCGCCGTGATCCTCGACTTCGCGGGCGTCCCCGCCGACATGTTCACCGCGATGTTCACGTGTGCGCGCACTGCCGGTTGGAGCGCGCACATCCTGGAGCAGAAGGCGCTCGCCAAAATCATCCGCCCGTCGGCCGACTATGTCGGGCCGGCCGAACGGGACGCTTCCGCGGTCCACGGCTGGCAGGCCGCCCTCGCCCGCAACGCCGCACCCGCCCCGGCGGCGTGATGCGCCCGCAACGCCGCATCCGCCCCGGCGGCGTGATGCGCCCGCGACGCCGCATCCGCCCCGGCGGCGTGATGCGCCCGTCCGGCAGGGCCTGCCGCGGTGGGCGAGCGGACGGGCGCGAACGGTCAACACGTGCACACAGTGTCCGACTTGACCGTTCTGCCCGCATCTAACGAAGCATCATAGCGTTTATCGGGTCAAAAGCCGCCGCGCACTGCGGCTCGGCGAACGTGAGACGCGGAAGGCGCTTGATGGCTGTCACCCCGCGGGCACCCGGTGACCCGCATCCTTATCCGGACGACGCCACCCAGGTGGTTCAGCGCGACGCTTTCGCGCTGAACGGCCCGCAGTGGGACGCACCGGCGCCCGGCACTTCCGGACCTGCGGGAACCGGCCGCCACCCCGATCCACAGCCGACCGGCTCCGGTACGGGACCGGTCGGAGCGATGGACGTGACGATGGTCATGCCGAGGCTTGACCGGCCGCGGTGGCGGGCTGTCGAACCGGGCGACCTGGAGCGGGTCGCGAAGCGGCGGCGGAACCGGCGGGTGGCGAGCACCGCGCTCGCCGCCACCGGGCTGATCGCGGTGGTCTCGGCGGCGTTCACGGTGCTGGACACCGAACCCGGTGACCCGACGTTCGCCGTGGCCGTTCCCACGGTCGTGGCCACGGGAATGTCGCCGAGCGCCGAGCCCTCGGAGCTTCCCCCGCTGCGGACGGTCACGGCCGGGCCGGTGGACAGCCCCGACGGGACGCCGTCGCCTGATCCGGATCAGTCGTCGGCGGCTCCGGGGCACTCGCCGAGCAGTCGCGCCGGAGCTCGCCGTACCGCGCAGGCACCGCCGGCCGGTCGCCGGGCGACGCGGGCGACCGTGGCGCCTACCGCGACCGTGGACCCGGACGAGACCGAGGTGAGCATCTCGTCCCCGCAGGACGGTGAGACCGTCGGCGACAGCGTCACGGTCAGCGGCGAGTCGCGGGCGCCCGACGGGTATCAGGTCTGGCTGCTGACCCGTTCCGGTCAGAGCGGGACGTGGCAGGTGGCGGGTGGGTGCGGCGAGCAGCGGCACTTCGTCTGCGATCCGGTCAGCCTGGACAGCAGCGAGGACACCCACCACCTGGCGGTGATCGTCACCGACGACGCGAACGAGCCCAGCGCCAGTCTCGCCCGCGACGAGGTGACGGTGCACCGGCCGGAGAGCTGACGAACCGGCCCGGGCCCACGAACCCGCCACCGGCTACGAGACGGCCACCCTCGCCAGCATCGGGCGGACCAGCTCGGCGAACTCGTCCGGGCGCTCGATCTGCGGCATGTGCCCGGTGTTGCCGAACAGGTGGGACTGGGCGTGCGGGAACGCGGCCCGGGCGGCCGCCAGGTGCGCGCACGGCAGGATCACGTCCCGGTCACCCCACATGATCATCGTGGGTCTGGGGTGGGCGGCGACGCGTTCCAGCAGCGCGGTCCGCCACGACGCGGCCACACCGCGGAACCCGCCGAGCGCCTTGGCGACCTCCAGGTAGACCGGGGCGAAATCGGGCTGGCGGGCCACCTTGATGGCCATCTCGATCCGCTCCGGGGTGACCAGCGAGCGGTCGGCGAAGAGTTGCCGTTCCACCCGCGGCGCGGTTCGCGGATCGATCCGGGACAGCAGCCGGCGGCCGAGGCCGGGCACGGCGAGCAGCCGCAGCGCGAACGTCACCTCCTTGCCGAAGCCGGCGCTGTTCACCAGGGTCAGCGTCGACACCCGGGCCGGAGTGGACGCCAGCATGGTCATCGAGACCGCGCCGCCGAGCGAGTTGCCCATCAGGTGCACGGATCCGAGCCCGAGCTCGTCGAGCGTCGCCCACACGCCGTCCGCGAGGACGTCCAAGGTCGTCGGCGCGGGCATGCGCTGGGAGAGGCCGAAGCCGGGCATGTCGAGGCTGATCACGCGGTACCGGTCGTCGAAGCGGTCATGCTGCAGCGACCAGTCCTCGAGGCTGCGGCCGATGCCGTGCAGCATCACCACGGCAGGGGCGTCGGACGGGCCGGTCTCGTGGACGCGGATGCGCGTACCCCGTACCCCCAGGAATCTCATCGCCGGACCACCGGCCGAGCGGAACCGGACCGCGACGCGGACGCCGTGGTCAGCGTGCGCATGATCCGTGCGTGGCCGACCGGCAGGAGCCGGGCCAGGATGTCCGGGATCTTCGCACTCGTGGAGATCAGCAGGCGCGCCTGCCGCGACGCGATCGCCCGCAGGATCTGCTCCGCGGCCTTGTCGGGGGGAAAGCTGAGCAACGCGGCGAAGAGCTTGCGGTTGGGTTCGATCTCCTTCTCCGGTACGGATACGCCTACCAGCGCGCTCTCGGCGATCCGGGTTCGAATGCCGCCGGGGTGCACGGTCGTCACGCCGATCCCGTTCTCGGCGAGTTCGGCGCGCAACGATTCGCTCAACCCGCGCAGCGCGAACTTGCTGGCGCTGTACGCGGATTGACCAGGTGGAGCGATCAACCCGAACAGACTTGACACGTTGACTAGATGCGATCCAGTCGAGAGGGCCGGCAGCAAGGCGTGGGTGAGCAGCATCGGCGCCCGGAAGTTCACGTTCATGACGGTCTCGAACTGCTCGACCGAGACCTGGTCGAAGCGGCCGCCGAGCGCGATCCCGGCGTTGTTGATCAGCAGGCCGACCCGCGGGTGATCGGCGAGGATGCCGGCTGCCAGGGCCTCCACGGTGGACCGGTCGGCGAGGTCGGCAACGACGGTCCGCACGGCGAGACCGGGATGGGCGCCGCGGATCCGGTCGGCGACCGGCGTGAGGCGTGCCTCGTCGACGTCGACCAGGACCAGGTCGCTCCCGCGCGCGGCCAGGCCGTAGGCGAGGTGTTCGCCGATGCCGCTGGCGGCGCCGGTGAGCACGGCGGTCTGTCCGGCGAAGCGGTAGGGCTTCATGAGGCCACCTTCTCAGGAACGGGCGCGTGGGTGAAGGTCATGTCGCGGGTGACGTCGGCGCGCGGGGTGGCGACGACGTCGCGCAGGTAGTTCTGCCGGACGATCCACGGATCACGGTCGCCCTGCCGGGGGAACTTGTCGAGAGCCCGCTGGACGTACCCGGAGGAGAGGTCGATCAGCGGGCGTCCGCTGCGCGCCGGGGCGGTCGGTGTGGCCGTCGCGTAGCGGTGCCGGGCCATGTGGTCGAGCAGTTTCAGCACGTACCTGTGGGAGAGGTCGGCGCGCAGCGTCCAGGAAGCGTTGGTGTACCCGATGCAGTAGGCGAAGTTCGGCACGCCGCTGAGCATCAGCCCGCGATAGGCCGCATGCTGTCCGATGTTGATCGGTTCGCCGTCGACCGCGAGCTGGACACCGCCGACCGGCAGCAGCGACAGCCCGGTCGCCGAGACGACCACGTCGGCCTCCACGATCGTGCCGGACCTGAGCCGGATGCCCTCCGGCACGAACGTGTCGATGTGGTCGGTCACCACCGACGCCCGGCCCTCGCTGATCACCTGGAAGAGGTCACCGGACGGGATCACGCAGAGCCGCTGGTCCCAGGGGTCGTAGCGGGGCTTGAAGTGCTCATCCACGTACTCGGGATTTTTCAGATATCGCACCGCCATGCCGCGCAGCGCCCGCCGGACCAGCTGCGGCCGCCGCCGCGCGAGCTGGTAGAAACCCTGCGTGAGCAGGATGTTCTTGGCGCGGGCGACCCGGTTCGCCGCCTTCGGCGGCAGAGCCTTCCGGGCCAGGTCGGCGATCACGTCGCGGTTCGGCAGAGCCGTCAGGTACGAGGGGGAGCGCTGGAGCATCGTGACGTGCGCCGCGTCGGCGGCCATGGCGGGCACCAGGGTGACGGCGGTGGCTCCGCTGCCGATCACGACGACCCGCTTGCCGGTGTAGTCCAGGTCCTCCGGCCAGAACTGCGGGTGCACGAGGGTCCCGGTGAAGTCCGACAATCCGGCGAAGTCGGGCTGGTGACCCTCGGTGTAGCTGTAGTAGCCGGCGCAGCCGTAGAGGAAGGCGCAGGTCAGGACGGATCCGTCGGCCGTGCGCACGGTCCAGCGGGAGTCCGTGCTCGACCAGTCGGCGCGCACGACACGCTGGTCGAAGCGGATGTGCCGGGTGATCCCGGCCTCGGCAGCGGTCTCCTCGATGTAGCGGCGGATCTTGTCCCCGGAGGCCAGGGACTCCGGCTCCCGCCACGGGCGGAAGGGGTAGCTCAGCGTGTACATGTCCGAATCGGATCTCACGCCCGGATAGCGGAACAGGTCCCAGGTGCCGCCGATGGCGCTGCGGGCCTCCAGGATCGCGTAGGTGTCGCCGGGGCGCTGGTCCTGGAGTCGCCAGGCAGCGCCGATCCCGGACAGCCCGGCGCCGATGATCAGGACGTCGAAGTGCTCGGTCATGCGGTCCTCCCGAACCAGGGCGGCGTGCCGGTGCCGGAGATCCGTACCCCGCCCCAAGGGTCGGGTTCGCTCAGCTTGACCGGGGTCTCTCTGCGGTCGACGACGATGACGGCTTTCCGGAGGCCGCTGCCGACCCGGTCGCGGAGCACGTCGTCGGGGTTGGTGCGGCCGGCCCAGCGGAAGCGGCCCTCGATCGGCTCGAAGCGTGCGGACATCCGGACGTCGACCGTGATCGTTCCGTCGTCGAGGCGGAGTGTGGCCGGTCCGCGGTACTCCTCGTCGTCACCACCAACGGAATAGTCAACATTGACTGAGCCGCTCGTGTCGACGGCGTTGCTGGTGTTGACTGGACCGCTCGTGTTGACGGCGTTGCTGATGTTGACTGGGCCGCTCTCGTTGACGGGGTCGTCAATGTTGACTGGGTCGTCGGTTGTCACTCGGCCTCCGTCCACTGGTGTGCGGCCAGTCCACCGGGTAGATCGGCGGCGCGTTGCATGCCGGCGATGCCGCCCCAGAGGAACGTCGTCAAGTACTCGCAGAGCGCCTCCCGGCTGATCGGCTGCTGCTGCCGCAGCCACCAGTCACCGACCGACTGGACGTAGCCGACCACCCCGTAAGCCCACGGGAGCGCGGCGCCCGAGTCGAGCCCGCGAGCACGCAGCCGGTCGCCGAAGATCCGGGCGAGGCCGCTGGCCACGGTGTCCATCACGTCGGCGACCACGTCACGGTGCCGGGCGATGTCCGGCTGGTGCACGACGAACCGGTACAGGTTCAGGTCGCCCTCGATCTGCGCCAGATAGACGTCGATGACCGCGGCGACGATCGCCCGGTCCTCCCGGAGACCGGCGACGGCCGGGACCATCGCCTCCAGGATGATCTCACCGGCCTGCTGGCCGACCGCGAGCCACAGCTCCGATTTGTCGGCGAAGTACCGGTAGAGCACCGGCTTGCTGACCCCGGCGTGCGCGGCGATGGCCTCCATGCCGATGTCCGGCCCGTGCAGCCGGATCGCCTCGATCGCCGCGGTGGTCAGCTCGGCCCGGCGTTGCTCGCGATGGTTGTCCCAGCGACCGCGACGGCCATCGCCACGCTTCGATGGGGGATTGACGGGTGGTGTGGCCGAGTTCATAGTACAAGAAGTAACTGTTACCGCCGGTAACGTCAAGACCCGTCGGAGGGCCCATGACCACCGTGACTCCGCCCGACCGCGATCGCACCGCCACCCGGCTGCTCCGCTCGTCCGCGGAGCACTCCTACGACCCCGAGGTCGAGATCGACTGGGACGCGCCGTTCGTGCCCGGCAAGTTCTTCGTGCCGCCGCACCGGTCCAGCCTCTACGGGACGGCGCTCTGGGACCGGATGACCGAGGAGCAGCGCATCGAGCTCACCAAACACGAGGTCGCGAGCATCGCCGGCCTCGGCGTCTGGTTCGAGACGATCCTCATGCAGCTGCTCATCCGCGACTACTTCAAACAGGACCCGACCGCGGCCCACGCGCAGTACGCGCTCACCGAGATCGGCGACGAGTGCCGTCACTCGGTGATGTTCGGCCGGATGATCGCCCGCCTGGGCGCCCCGGTCTACCAGCCGGACGGCTTCAACCAGTGGCTCGGCAAGTGGATCGCACACACCGGCAGCGGCCCGCGCATGTTCGCCGCCATCCTGATCGCCGAGGAGATCCTCGACACCCTGCAGCGCGAGGCGATGGCCGACGAGAACGTGCAGCCTCTGGTGCGGATGGTGTCCCGCATTCACGTCGTCGAAGAGGCACGGCACGTCCGGTACGCCCGGGAGGAACTCGCCCGCCAGATCCGGCTGGCCGGAAAGGGCCGTCTCGCGTTCGACAAGCTGGTGATCGGCCGGGCCGCGTATCTGACCGGCACCCGGCTGGTCGACCCGCGCGTCTACCGGGCCGTCGGCATCGAGCCGGAGGAGGGGCGGCGGGCGGCTCGTGCCAACCCGTACTTCCGGGAGACCATGCGATGGGCCGGCGAGCGCGTGGTGACGTACCTTGATGATCTTGGTCTGATCGGTGGGCCGGGGGCGGCACTCTGGCGTGCCTCGGGGCTGCTCGCGCGCTGATCATTGGGACGCCCCGGGGGTCGGTCCCGGGGGTTGGAGAGGGCCCGCGGACTGGGGAGTCGCGGGCCCTTTCTCCGGCTTCGCGTATCTCCTATGGCTCGGATATGGTATCGGCCATGAGCAACATGAACAGGCGAGCCGGACTCGCGTACCACACCCCGACCGGCCTGTTCTGGGTGGCGCTGACCGGGCTGTACGCCGTGATCACCTGGTGGGGCGTGGCGCGGGCGCACATGGCGGTGACCGCCACGGCCGACACGGTGCTGTTCATCGGGGCCGGACTGTGCTGCTTCGTCGCGGTGATGGACGCCGAGGACGCCTGGAGCAACTTCCGCCGGCAGAAGAGGCTCGCCGTGATCTGCGGGATGCTGCTGGGGGTGTCGCTCGCCGCCGGGCTGGTCCTCGGCTGGTGGGCCGCCGCCTGACGCGACGGCCTGGCCGCTCCCGAGCGTGGCGAGTCCGGGTGCGCCGCGCGCTTGTCAGCCGGGGTGCGCCGCGCGCTTGTCAGTCCGGGCCCGAACTCAACACGCCGGCTCAGCGCTGAGTGCCGGCCGGTCCGGCTGGTGCGCAGTGCTGTCGCGCACAGCGCCGGCTGGTGCACAGTGCTGTCGGAACGTCCCGGGACAGCACTGGGAACCAGCTCGCGCCGGCCGGCTGGCTCCCAGTGTTCTCCGAGGGCCGGTCAGACGACACTGAGCGCCAGCCGACCCCGCGAAGTTCCACGATCCACGGCTCCGGCTCCGGCTCCGGCCAGGGCCAGAGCCAGGGCTCTAGGGCTAGGGCTACGGCTGCCGGGGGAGCGGGTAGCTTTCCGCCACCCGGTGTGAGCGCATCGACGCTGTCCGTCAGAGGAGTGATGGAGGTCGCTGGGGTGCGGGACGGTTGCGGGCTGGTTGCCGATGGCCGGACGACGGACGGCTGATCACCGCGCTACCCGGGTGGCTCGGGAACGGACGGTCGGCCGGTGGGCGGGGCCTCCCGGGGCGTGTGAGATGGGCGCGACGCAACACACGAGCGCGGCGCGGCGCGGCGTCACGTGCGAGCGCGTCACCACATGCGAGCGCGGCGCCACGTGTGAGTGCCACGTCCAATACCACCAACCGGGAGCAGCTGTGATCGACGAGGCCTTGGTCGCCTACAACGCCGGCCGGGTGGACGGGGCCGCGGGCTTCCGGGACCCGCAGGTCGCCGAGGACCCCGAGCTGGGCGCCGACTACCGGATCGGGCTGCTCGACGGGCGCATCGCCGCCTTCCACCTGATGGCCGAGGTGCGCCGGATTCTGGGAGTGCGAGGATCACTCTTCGAGCACCCCGACGAATCCTGAACGACCCCGCCCGGGTCACGTTCATGAGCGAATCCTCACAACCGCCGGTGTGAGGCAAGTGACCGGCCGTTATTCTCGCGGAAACATGACATTGCCGGTCCCGAAATCAGGTCTTAGGACTCTTGCGGCGAGGCGCGATTTCCACCGGGCCACGGCACGGCCCGGTGGGGAGGATGCACGGCGGCACAGGATGGGGACCGGATGACCGAGGGCGCACTGGCGGGCTTCACCGTGGCGGTGACCGCGGAACGACGCCGGAGCGAGATGGCGGCTCTGCTGGAACGGCGCGGCGCACGTGTGGTGAGCGCACCGGCGATCACCATCATCCCGCTGGTCGACGACGACGCGTTGCGGGCGGCGACCGAGGCGTGCATCGGCCTGGAGCCGCATCTCGTGGTGGCGACGACCGGGTTCGGGTTCCGTGGGTGGCTGGAGGCGGCCGAGGGCTGGGGCCTGGCGGAGCCGCTGCGGGCGGCGATGCGGAACGCGAAGATCATCGCGCGCGGGCCGAAGCCGTGTGGCGCGATCCGGGCGGCGGGGCTCACCGAGGACTGGGCGGCCAAGACCGAGGCGTCCGAGGAAGTGCTGGAACGGTTGCTCAGCGACGGTGTGGCCGGCCGGCGGATCGTGGTGCAGGAGCACGGTGAGCCGCAGACCGAGTTCGTCGACGCGCTGCGTAACGCCGGCGCGGCGGTGGTCGAGGTGCCGGTCTACCGCTGGGCGATGCCGCCGGACGTGGCGCCGGTGCGCCGGATGGCCGAGCAGGTGGCGGCCGGGCAGATCGACGCGGTGACGTTCACCAGCGCGCCGGCGGTGAAGGCGTTCCTGCGGATCGCGCAGGACGCGAACGCCGACGTGGGCGCCGCGTTCGCGAGCTCGACGCTCGCCGCCTGCGTCGGGCCGGTCACGGCCGCGCCGCTCGTCGAGCGGGACATCCCGGTGATCACCCCGGAGCGGTACCGGCTGGGCGCGCTGATCAAGACGGTCACCGACGAGTTGCCCCGGCGGGCGGTCCGGCTGCGGGTGGCGGGTTCCACCCTGGAGGTACGGGGTCACGCGGTCCTGATCGACGACGCCTTCCACGCCCTGGCGCCCGCCGCGATGGCGATCCTGGTGTCGCTGGCCCGGCGGCCCGGCGTCGTGGTGTCGAAGGAGCAGCTGGCCGACGCGCTGCCGCGGGGCAACGACGGGCACGCGGTGGACGTGGCGGTGGCCCGGCTGCGGGCGGCGCTCGGCTCCGGCAAACACATCGAGACCGTGATCAAGCGCGGCTACCGGCTGCGCGTCGACGAAGCGGCGTAACGACGCCGCCCTGCAAGTACAAGTAACAGCGTCGCCCGCAAGTAAAAAGACAACGAATCCACCGGACTGCGACGACGCCGCCGGAACACCACGGGACGCCTCTCCCCGGCGTACCCGAAATGCCTGATGTCTTTGCCGGGCTGAATCCGCACGAGACTCAAGGAGAACCACGTGACCGAAACACTCATCGCTGTCGCCCACGGCACCCGTTCGCCCTCGGGGCGGCGGCAGATCGAGGATCTGGCCCGTGCGGTGGCGCGGCGCCGGCCCGGCCTCGACGTCCGGCTCTGCTACGTCGACGTGCAGGAACCCAAGGTGCCCGATGTCGTCGCGGCGGCGAGGAGCAACGGCGAGAACGCCGTCGTCGTCCCCCTGCTGCTCTCCTGCGGATACCACGTCCGGGTGGACATCGCGGAGGCCGTCGCGGGGACGGGTTTCCCGGTGGCCGGCCCGCTCGGACCGGATGCGATCCTGCTGGACAGCATGGCGCGCACCCTGCCGGATGCCGACGCGGTGGTTCTCGCGGCGGCCGGCTCCTCGGATCCGCTGTGGCGTGCCGATGTGGAGAACGTCGCGGCCCGGCTGAACGCGGAGATCGGTTACACGTCGGGGAGCGGGCCGCGTGTGGCGGACGTCGTCGCGCGGCTGCGGCAGGACGGCGCGAGGACGGTCGGCGTCGCCGCCTACCTGCTCGCGGACGGGCTGTTCTACCGCTCTCTGCACGGCTCGGGGGCGGATGCGGTGACGCCGCCGCTGTGCCACGACGCGGCGGTCGTCGATCTGATCCTGCGGCGCTGCGATGAGGCGAGGACGGGCGCGCGGCTCACAACGCTGGCCGGAGCGTTGTAGGGAATTCCTGACAACAGCGTCACCGCAACGCGTCTTCGGGGTTAACGGGCGGCCGAAAAGCTACTTCCAGTAACGGCGGAACAGCCGCGGCGGGAAGGACTCAACTCGATGACTCAGCGACTTGTCGTCATCGGCAACGGCATGGCGGGCGCGCGGACGGTCGAGGAGATCCTCGCCCGGAACGGCGACTTCACCGTGACGATGTTCGGTGACGAGCCGTACGGCAACTACAACCGGATCATGCTCTCCAACCTCCTCGCGGGGGTGGAGACCGAGGAGGGCATCTTCCTCAACGACCTCTCCTGGTACCAGGAGAACGGGATCACCCTGAACGCCGGGGTGAAGATCGCGAGAATCGACAAAGATTCCAAGATCGTCATTGCGGAAGACGGCAGCGCAACCCCCTACGACAAGCTGATCATCGCGACCGGCAGCTATTCGTGGACGCCGCCGATGAAGAACGTGCACAACCCGAAGCGCGGCTACCACCAGGGCGTCTTCGCGTTCCGCACGCTCGACGACACCCGCGGCATGATCCGTTATGCCCGGGACCACGAGCGCGCCGTGGTGATCGGCGGCGGCCTGCTCGGCCTGGAGGCGGCCCGCGGCCTGCAGAACCACGTCAGCCACGTGACCCTGCTGCACGCCATGGGCCACCTGATGGAGCGGCAGCTCGACCCGAAGGCCGGGGCGATGCTGCAGGCCAGCGTCGAGGGCAAGCTCGGTATCGAGGTGGTCACCAACGCGATGACCACCGAGATCCTCGGCAAGGACCGGGTCACCGGGGTGAAGCTCGCCGACGGCCGGGTCATCGACTGCGACGTGGTGGTGATCGCCGCCGGCATCCGGCCGAACACCGAGATGGTGGCGAACAGCGGCCTGCCGGTCGAGCGTGGCATCGTGGTCGACGACCAGATGCGGGTCGAGGGCGAGCAGGACATCTACTCGGTCGGGGAGTGCGCCCAGCACCGCGGCAACCTCTACGGCCTGGTCGCGCCGCTGTGGGACCAGGCGAAGGTGCTGGCCGACCACATCACCGGTACGACCGAGGTGGCGTACACCGGCTCGAAGCTGCACACCAAGCTGAAGGTCGCCGGCATCGACGTCGCCTCGATGGGCCTGATCGCCCCGGAGCACGACACCGACGAGGTGGTCGTCTACAACGAGCCCAAGAAGGGCGTCTACAAGCAACTGATCATTCGCGACGACGTGCTGGTCGGCGCGGTGCTGGTCGGCGACAACAGCAAGGCGGCGTCGCTGATCCAGGCGTTCGACCGGGGGACCCCGCTGCCCGAGGAACGCGCCGGGCTGATCTTCGACCTCGGCGGCGCGGTCGAGGAGTCCGCCGAGGACATGCCCGACGACGCGCAGGTCTGCAACTGCAACGGCGTCAGCAAGGGCGCGATCTGCGGCGCCGTCGCGGACGGCTGCAAGACCGTCAGCGGCGTGATGGACAAGACCCGGGCCGGCAAGGGCTGCGGCACCTGCAAGCCGCTGGTCCAGCGGATCGTCGAATGGGCCAACGGTGGCGCGGCCGAGGAGGACCCGGCGGCGTCCTGGTACGTCCCCGGCGTCCCGATGCCGAAGCCGGAGCTGATGGCGGCGATCCGCAAGTACGAGCTGAAGAGCGTCTCCAGCGTCTTCGACACGCTCGTTCCGGGCGCCCAGCACGACGCGAAGAGCAAGATGGGCCTCGCCTCCCTGCTCAAGATGATGTGGGCCGACGAGTACGTCGACGAGCGCGACGCCCGGTTCATCAACGACCGGGTGCACGGCAACATCCAGCGCGACGGCACGTTCTCGGTGGTCCCGCAGATGAAGGGCGGCGTCACCACCCCGGCCCAGCTCCGCAAGATCGCCGAGGTGGCCGAGAAGTACGACGTGCCGATGGTGAAACTCACCGGCGGCCAGCGGATCGACCTGCTCGGCGTGCCGAAGGAGAAGCTGCCGGCCATGTGGGCGGACCTGGACATGCCGTCCGGCTACGCGTACGCGAAGAGCTTCCGCACCGTGAAGACGTGTGTCGGCTCGGACTTCTGCCGGTTCGGCGTCGGCGACTCGACCGCGCTGGGCATCGCCCTCGAGGAGCGGTACCAGGGTCTGGAGGGCCCCGGCAAGATGAAACTCGCGGTCACCGGATGCCCGCGGAACTGCGCCGAGGCGTACGTGAAGGACCTGGGTGTCGTCGCGATCGACGGCGGCAGGTGGGAGATCTACGTCGGCGGCGCGGCCGGCGCCCACATCCGCAAGGGTGACCTGCTCACCACGGTGGACTCGCCGGAAGAGGTGATCCGCCTGACCGGCCGGTTCCTGCAGTACTACCGGGAGAACGCCAACTGGCTGGAGCGGACGTACTCGTTCGTGCCGCGGATCGGCGTCGACCGGATCCGGGAGATCGTCGTCGAGGACTCCGACGGGATCGCCGCCGCCTTGGACGCCGCCGTCGAGGAAGCCGTGCAGGCCTACAAGGACCCCTGGAAGGAGCGAGCCGAGCCGGCCACGCCCGGCCAGTTCCGTACCTCCCTCCCCCTGACCGTTCTCCCTCAGGTTCCGGTGCGCTCATGACTATCTCTGCCATTGAAAAGACGGTTATCGGCTCTATCGACGACATCCCGCTCGGTGAGGGACGCACCTTCACCGTCGAGGACGAAATGATCGCGGTCTTCCGCCTGCGTGACGGCTCCCTGCGCGCGGTGTCGGCGGTCTGCCCCCACAAAGGCGGCCCGCTCGCGGATGGGCAGATCGACAACAGGGTCGTCGTCTGCCCGCTCCACCTGTTCTCCTGGGACCTCGCCACCGGGTGTTCCCAGTCCGGCCAGCCCCCGATCACCGTCTACCCGGTCCGGGTGGATGGCGATCTGATCGTTCTGGGAGAATAAATGACGCTTTTGTCGGAAAGGCCGGAAGTCAAGGCCTCTCTCAAGGGTCGCTGGATCGACGACTGGCGTCCCGAGGACCGCGAGTTCTGGGACAACGGCGGCTCGGCGATCGCCAAGCGCAACCTGATCATCTCGATCTTCTCCGAGCACATCGGCTTCTCGGTATGGACGCTGTGGTCCGTGCTGGTGCTGTTCCTCGGACCCGCCTACGGCATCGACCCGGCACAGAAGTTCCTGCTCACCGCGGTTCCGGCCCTGGTCGGCGCGGGACTGCGGATCCCGTACACGTTCGCGGTGGCGAAGTTCGGCGGCCGCAACTGGACGGTGATCAGCGCCTCGCTGCTGCTCATTCCCTCGATCGCGGCGGCCTTCCTGATCAAGCCGGGTGTCTCGTTCGAGACGCTCCTGCTGCTCGGTGCGCTGGCCGGCGTCGGCGGCGGCAACTTCGCCTCCTCGATGGCGAACATCAACGCGTTCTACCCGGACCGGCTCAAGGGCTGGGCGCTCGGTATCAACGCCGGCGGCGGCAACCTCGGCGTCGCGGTCGCCCAGCTGGTCGGCCTCGTCGTCCTGGCGACCTTCGGAGCGGACAGCCCCGGCATCGTGGCCGGCATCTACATCCCGTTCATCGTGATCGCCGCGGTCGCCTCGGCGCTCTGGATGGACAACCTCTCCCAGGCCCGCAACGAGAAGCACGGGATGCGCGACGCCGCCCGGGAGACGCACACCTGGATCATGTCGCTGCTCTACATCGGCACGTTCGGCTCGTTCATCGGCTTCGGCTTCGCGTTCGGCCAGGTGCTGCAGGTGCAGTTCGCCGAGCAGTTCAACACCCCGATCAAGGCCGCGTACCTGACGTTCCTCGGCCCGCTGCTCGGCTCGCTGATCCGCCCGCTCGGCGGCGCTCTCGCCGACCGTCTCGGTGGCGCCCGCGTCACGTTCGTCAACTTCATCGCGATGGCGATCGGCGCCTCGATCGTGCTGGTCGCGGCGCAGCAGCGATCCCTGCCGCTCTACCTGGTCGGATTCATCTCGCTCTTCATCCTCAGCGGCCTCGGCAACGGGTCCACGTACAAGATGATCCCGGCGATCTTCCGCCAGAAGTACGCCGGCGACGAGCATCAGAGCCGCCGCATCTCCGGGGCGGTCATCGGCATCGCCGGCGCGATCGGCGCGGTCGGTGGCGTGCTGGTCAACCTCGCGTTCCGCCAGTCCTTCCTCACCTACAAGGACGCCGACGCCGCGTACATCGCGTTCATCGCCTTCTACGCCCTCTGTGTCCTGGTCACCTGGGCGGTCTACCTCCGCCCGTCGGCACGCACGAAGATCGCCGTCTGACTCACCCTCTCCCGGCCCGGCCGCGCTCACCGCGCCCGGGCCTTTTCCATGGGGTACGGGGGAGAGCGTCCCCGCCACGCATTCATCGAGATCGCAAGATCACTCGATCGTGGTCGCGTGTCGGCAGGCTGTCATCGGGATCGATCATAAAATCGTGTTTGTCCGATATAGCCCTTTCTTGTGGAAAGGTGATCCCATGAACAAGTTGACACGCGCGCTCGTCGTCACGGGCGTGGCCGTGGCAACCGGCGCGACCATGGCCGCGAGCCCGGCGGCGGCGTCCCCGTCCTCCGGTACTTCGGCGTCCGGCTCGTCGGCCCAGGTCTCGAAGCCGGCGGCGCAGCAGCAGGAGCACCGGCGCAGGGACCGGATCTACGACTACTACCGCAGCCCGCGGACCTGTCACCGGGTCGGCCGCGCCGGCGTCTGGCAGGAGCGCTGGGACCGGTACCGCTGCATCCCGGTCGGCGGATTCCACCGTGGCGGGTGGGCCCTCAAGGTCTACTTCGGCTGGGACCACGACCACGATTTCCGCGGTCCCGGTGGCCCGGGTGGCTTCCGTGGCGCGGGTGGTCCGGGTGGCCCCGGCGGCTTCTCCGATTTCGACGACGACGGCGGTTTCCGGCGGGGCTAATCTCCCGTGCCCGGCGAGGGCCGCACCGCTTCCCGGCGTGCGGCCCTCGGCCGTGTCCCGGAGCGTTTGCGTGGGCGGCGGACAGGGATCACACAGCGTATGCCCAAGGTGCCCTCCTAGCGTGACGCTGCGGTTCGTGCGGGCCGCCGGGGGAGCCGGGCGGCCGGGATGCCTCCGTGTGCTCGGTGGGAGGCGTCATGGGCGAAAACGGACCGGTCGAGACTGGGCCGGTCGAGACTGGGCCGGTCGAGACGGGGCCGGTCGAGAGAAAGCGCGACCGCTACTTCGATCTCCTGCGCGTGCTGGCGATCATCCGCGTGTCGGTGTTCCACATGTTCCCCTACGCGCTGCTCGAGCTGGCGTTTCCCTCGATGGGCGTGATGTTCGCCCTGGCCGGCTCGCTCTTGGCGAATTCCCTTGATCGCTCGCCCTCGGCGATCACGGTGATTCGCGGACGCCTTCGGCGCCTGCTGCCGGCCTACTGGGTCCTCGCGGCGGTGCTGGTTCCGGCGATGTTCCTGTACGGGTGGGAGCAGCGCCCGCCGCTCTGGCACCTCGTCGCGTGGATCGTGCCGTTCGTCGACCCGCCGTCCAGCAGTTTCGGGCTGCAGGCCGCCGAGGTGCTCTGGTACCTGGTGACATACCTCTGGCTGGTGGCGCTCTCGCCGATCATGATCTGGATCTACCGCAAGGCGCGGCTCGCCGCGATCGTGGCGCCGATCCTCGTGCTGCTGGCGCTGAGCATCCACCCGATCTGGCCGGCGAACGAGAACTACCAGGAGGTGGCGACGAACATCCTGATGTACGCGTCCTGCTGGATGATCGGGTTCGCACATCGGGACGGTTCGCTGAAGAGGATTCCGGGACTGCTGGTCACGGTGCTCGGGGCGGCTCTCGTCACGGGTGCCCTCGCGTGGAGCGGGGCGCACCCGGACGCCGGCGGGATCAAGGAGATCCCGGTGGCGTACGCCGTCTACAACGCCGGTTTCGTGCTGTTCCTGCTGCGCTGGTCGCCGGGCATGACGTGGCTGACGAAGCGGCGCGGCCTCGACGGCTGGGTCGCGATGATCAACGCGCGGGCCGTGACGATCTATCTGTGGAACAACATCGCGATCGCGCTCTGCTACCCGGTCGGCGACGCCCTCGAGGTGTGGCGGCTCGGCAGGTTCTTCGAGGTCGGGTACGTGACGATCGCGCTGGTCCTGCTCGTCAACGCGGTGCTGATCTTCGGCTGGGTGGAGGATCTCGCGGCGCGCAAGAGGTTGCGGTTCGTGCCGTGGCCCGCGCCCGCCGCCGTCACCGGCGTCACGGCGGCGACGTCGAAGCCCGATCTCACCGCGACGGTGGTGGCGCCGATGCCGCTGCAGCCGGTCCCGCCGCGGCAGACCCGGCCGGGTGCGCCGAGTGGGCGTGCCGCGGTGCCGGCAGGACCGGGCAGGCGTCCGGCCGGTCCTGGGGCTCCGGCCGGGCCTGGAGTTCCGGCTGGGTCTGGGGCTCCGGGCGGGCCGGGGGTTTCCAGCGGGCCGGTGGTGGTGCCGGTGGGAGGCCCGCCTCGTCGGCGCTGACCTGCCAGCAGTACCGGATTCCGTGCTCGATGAGGGCACGGTGGCCGCGCGCCACGGACCGGCGGTTTCCCCTCGCGATCGGGAAGCCGCCGGTCCGGTCCGCGGAGAGGGCCAGAAGAACGGCGTGCGCCGGGTCCACACCGGGCAGTGCCGGCCAGATCGCCGACACCGTCGAGTCGAGCGTGTGATCACGGTCGCCGCCCAGGACCAGAACCGACGTGCCCGAGCCGTCCAGGGGGAACGGCGGTGGCGCGGGCAGATCCTCCCGGAGCATCGGCCAGAGATCCTCGACGAGGCCCGGCACGTCGAACACGCTGCGGAAATCCATCCCCTTCGGCCGGTGACGCGCCGCCGCGGCAGTGGTGACGCCGTCGAACAGGTAACCCCGCTGCCGGGCGAGCTCGGCCGGAGTCTCCGCGGCGTGCACCACGTTGGCGAACATGCCGAGCGCGTGCCGGGACCGCAGCCGCCGCTTGACCCGGCGCGCTCCCTCGAACGCGTCGTCGCCGCTGACCAGCAGCGCCTCGGACGGGCCGGTGGTCAGATAACGGTCCAGGAACGCGCGGGCCAGCACGTGACCGTCGTCGGTGTACTCCGACCAGAGGAACCTGGTGTCGGCGGGGGAGAGAACCATCGTCTGCCGTCGCTCGATCCGCAGGCCTGCCTCGATGATCGCCTCCTCGGCCTCGCCGGTCAGGCCGAGTCGCAGGCAGTCGGGCTTGAGCAGGAGAAAGGCCGTTATCGCTGGCTCCTCGGTCGGCGGTCGCGGACTTCCATGGTAGGGACCGCCCGGTGTCAATCCGGTGGCGGCGCGGTGGTGGCCCGGGTGACGAGCGTCGCGGGCAGCCGCTCGCCGGGGGAGCGCGCGCCGGTCAGCACCTCGACCGCGCGAACGCCCTTGCCGATGAGCGGCTGCCGGACCGTGGTCAGTGGCGGATCGGTGCGGTTCGCCTCGGGGACGTCGTCGAAGCCGATCACCGAGACGTCCCCGGGCACGTCATAACCCAGGGTCTCCGCCGTACGCAGGAAGCCCCGCGCCAGTTCGTCGGTCATCGCCAGCACCGCCGTCACCCGGTCGGGGCCGGCCAGCAGGGCACGGGCGGCCGGGACGGCGTGCTCCGGGGCGCCGCCGCCGCACTCCCAGATCACCGGGGTGTCCCCGAGGACCGATCGATAGCCGGCGAGGCGCTCGCCGGCGACCTGGTAGGTGGTGGCGGCCAGCCGCGCGGCGTCCACCGGCCCCCGGCGGTCTCCCGGGGTGAGGCGGTCGACGAGCACGGCGACCCGGCGATGTCCCAGGTCGCGCAGGTGCTGGGCGGCCTGTGCGGCGCCGCCCCGGTCGTCGACGCCGAGATACATCCAGTCGTCACCGTGCGGGGGCGCGGGCTCGTCGACGACCACGAGCGGGATGTCGCGGCGACGGGCCGCCTGGAAGCCGGGATGCCCGGCGGAGACCGAGTAGACGATGAAGCCGTCGACCAGCGCGGTGCGGGCGGCCAGTTCCGGGTCGCCGCCCGCCTGCGGGCCGGGCAGCAGGGTGAGCGCCAGCGCGGAGGTCTGCCCGGCGCGGGCCACGCCCTGCAGGAAGAGTTGTGCGGCCGGGTCGGTCAGCGCGTGGGCGAGGTCCTCGTCGAACAGCACGCCGAGCGCGCCGGCCTGGCGGCGCACCAGTCCGGCGGCGAGGGGGTCGGGTCCCTGGTAGCCCATCTGCTCAGCGGCGCCGAGGATCCGCAGACGGAGCTGGTCGGAGAGTTTCTCCGGGCGGTTGTACGCGTTCGACACGGTCGTGTGGGAGACGCCGAGCGCCTTCGCGACGTCGCGCAGAGTTACCGCCATGGTCGCGGAGTTTACCGGTAAACTGGCCGTGTTTACCGGTAAACAAGGAGGCGGACATGGCGCATGTCGCGGTATTGCTGGCTTTCGCTGCCAACGGTGTGCTGTTCGGGACGTGGACCCCGCGGATCCCCTCGGTCCAGGCCGGACTGGGCCTCGACGACGGCCGGCTCGGGCTCGCGCTGCTCGCACCCGCGCTCGGCTCGGTCGGCTCGATGCTGCTCACCGGCGTGCTCGTGCAGCGGTTCGGGGCGGGCCGGGTGATGGGGTGCGCGCTCGTCGGGTTCTCGGTGACGCTGCCGCTGATCGGCGTGGCGCCGTCACTGTGGTGGCTGTTCGCGGCACTGCTGGTCTGGGGTGCGGCGATGGGTTCGCTCGACGTGTCGATGAATGCGGCCGGGCTGGGCGTTCAGCGGGAGCTCGGGCGGCCCGTGCTGTCCGGGTTTCACGCGGCGTTCAGCGCGGGCGGGCTGGTGGGGGCGCTTGCCGGGTCGCTGGCGGCCGGGGCTGGTGTGCCGGTCGGGGTGCACCTGGCCGTGGCCGGGGCGCTCGGGTTGGCGGTGACCGCGGTGGTGGCCCGGATCCCGGTGCCCGATCCGGCGGTTCCCGAGGCGGGCGCGCCCGCTCCCGAAGCGCCGCCGGGGCCCGGGCCCGCCGGTATCGGGCGCGTTGTCGGGCCACTGCTGCGGAACCGGGCGCTGGCCCTGCTCGCGCTGCTGGCCTTCGCCGGACTGCTCGCCGAAGGTGCCGCCGCCGACTGGAGCGCGGTCTACCTCACCGGTTCCCTCGGTGCATCCGCCGGGCTGGCCGGCGCCGGATTCGTGGCATTCAGCGTGACCATGACAGCCGGCCGGCTGGTCGGTGATCGGGTGGTCGCCACGTTCGGACCGGTGCGCACCGTCCGGGTAGCCGCCGCGACCGCCGCCCTGACACTCGCCGCGGCGCTGCTGGCCGGCCAGACCTGGGCCGCACTCGCCGGGTTCGCCGTGCTGGGCGCCGGTCTCGCCGTCCTCGTCCCGGTGATCTTCACAGCCGCGGCGGAGCGGACCACCACGCCGGCAACCGCCGTCGCCGGCGTCTCCACCTGCGGGTACCTCGGCTTCATCGCCGGTCCCCCACTGATCGGCGGCTTCGCCTCGCTGACCAGTCTGAGCGCGGCATTGTGGCTGGTGGTGGCGCTGACAGCGGTGGTGGCCCTGCTGGCTCCGGTCACCCACACCGCCGCCCGCACGCCACGACCCGCCCCCAGCCGTAGCCCAGCCCGCTGATCAAGCGGGTTCTGCCCGCGCTGTCTACGGCTCGCGCGGCCGGACCGGAACTGAAGCATGTGATCAAGCCGGTCCCAGCCGGCGGCGGCGGCGCGTGTGCTCGGCCACCCCCACGGCACGCCGCTCTGTGCGCGCCCACCCCTGTGGGTTAGGCTCGCCTAACTCACAGGGAACAGGACAGAGATGGCACAGCCGGAATCGCTGGCGGAGTTGCTCAACGGACGCCGGGCGGCAGTCGACGCCTCCCTGCCACCGATCGGTTTCGTGGCCGGCTATCTGATCGGCGGCCCGGCTCTCGGCGAGCGCGGGGCGATCTGGGCCGGCACCGGAGCGGCGATACTGGTCGCCCTCGCGCTCTCCGCGTGGCGGCTGAAGCGGGGCGACAAACCCCGCGCCGTCGTGATCGGCCTGCTCGGTGTCTGCGTGGCGGCGCTGATCGCGCTCTACACCGGCCGCGCCGAGGACTTCTTCCTGATCCAGTTGTTCAGCAACGCGGCCAGCGCCCTGGCCTGGGTCGTCAGCATCGTGATCTGCTGGCCGCTGCTCGGCCTGGTCGTCGGGGGCGTGCTCAAGCAGCGGACCCGCTGGCGGCGTGACCCGGCGCTGGTCCGGGCGTACTCCCGGGGAAGCTGGGTCTGGGTCTGCCAGTACCTGATCCGGGTCGCCGTGTTCCTGCCGCTCTACCAGTCCGGCCGGGCGGCGGAGCTCGGCATCGCCCGGGTGGCGCTGAGCTGGCCCCTCGTCGCGGCCTGTCTCGCGGTGAGCTGGTGGGTGATCCAGCGGAGCCTGCCGCCGGGCCATCCGGGATTGCGGCACCCTCGGGACGGGGAACTCCTGCGCAATGAGAAACAGGGAGTCTCCTGACGTGGCAGGCGACAACTCGGCGAAACTGGCCGTTCTGATCGACGCGGACAACGCCCAGGCGGCCATCGTGGACGGCCTGCTCGCCGAGGTCGCGAAATACGGGACCGCGCACGTGAAGCGGGCCTACGGCGACTGGACCGGCACGAGCCTGCGCAGCTGGAAGGATCAGCTGCTGGCGCAGTCGATCCAGCCGATCCAGCAGTTCTCCTACACGGTCGGCAAGAACGCCACCGACTCCGCGATGATCATCGACGCGATGGACCTGCTCTACAGTGGCCGGTTCGACGGGTTCTGCATCGTCTCCAGCGACAGCGACTTCACCCGGCTGGCGTCGCGGATCCGGGAGTCCGGGCTGACCGTCTACGGGTTCGGCGAGCGCAAGACCCCGAAACCGTTCGTGGCGGCCTGCGACAAGTTCATCTACACGGAGAACCTGGTGGAGCCGGCCGAGGCCGTGCCGGTGATCGGCGAGCCGGCCGCGGCGCCCGCGCCGAGCGTGTCCCAGTTGCGCGGCGACTCCACCCTGATGAACCTGATCCGGGCCGCGGTGGAGGCCGCGTCCGGTGACGACGGCTGGGCGCCGCTCGCCGGGGTCGGCCAGATCATCACGAAGCAGCGGTCCGACTTCGACCCGCGCACGTACGGGTACGCGAAGCTGGGCAGCCTGGTCGGCGCGATCGGGCTGTTCGAGGTGGAGCGGCGCGACACCGGGGACGGTAAGCCGGCGGTGATCTGGGTCAGAGACCGGAGGCGGCGTTACAAGACGTCGGCCGATTGAGTTTCTGCTGGTAGAGACGGGCGTCGGCGACGGCGTACAGGCTGTCGAAGTCGCTCGCCCTCGTCGACGTCCGCCGCCGGGTCGGCGCGATGCGCATGGGTACGGGCGTACGCCACCTGTTCCGGGGTCGGCGCTCGCCGGACGTGGCGTGATTTGTCCTGGTAGAGCCGCTTGTCAGCGACGATCGACACGCAGCTCCCGCCCCGCCCAGGCGAGCAGATCGTCGCCGGCCTGGTGGCCGTGCGCGTCGTTGACGCTCTTGAAGTGGTCGAGGTCGAGCAGGACCAGCGTGAGGGGCGTGCCGGCGCGCCGGGCCGCGGCCAGTGCGGCGGCGGTCCGCTCGTCGAAGCCGCGCCGGTTGAGGCAGCCGGTCAGCGGGTCGGTGCGGGAGGTGTGCGACAGGCGGCGGCGCAGCGACGCGAGGACCGCCGAGTGCCGGAGGCAGAGCACCGCCGCGGACCCGTAGGCGAGCGCGTGGACCAGCGGATATCCGGGCGGGGCCGGGTCGCCGTAGACGATCAGGATGCCGTACGCGACGGCGCTGACCGCGGAGAGCCAGAGGAACGCCCGGGGCGGCACGGTGATCGCCAGGAACACCGCGGAGGCGGGTACCAGCGCGCCCAGCGGACCGGCGACACCGCCGTCGAGCAGGCCGAGGACCGTGTCGCCGGCCAGGTTCACGATGCCGGTGACCAGCAGCGGGATCCGCCACCGGCGGGACGCGGACATGCGGGCCGAGGCCAGCCAGCCGCCGGTCGCCGAGACCAGCATGACCAGCACCACGGCCAGCATCGCGCTGCGGTGCTCCCGGTCCCAGGTACCCGCCAGATAGGCGGCGCAGAGCAGCGCCGGGATGAAGCCGTAGGCGGCGGCGACCCGGATCGCCCGCCGGCGCCACTGGTTCATGTGCCTTCCGATCGGCTGTCAGAGGGGTGACATGAGGGTTGCGGCGGCCCTGTACCGTCTGCTCCGCGCCGCGAGCGCATCAGAGATCATCATTGCCGGGCGCGGTGCCCGGCTCGGGGAAGAGGGACCGTGAAGCGACCCATACTGGCGGCGGCCGCAGTGGTCCTGCTGGCCGGCTGCACGTCGGAGGACGGCGGGCCGCAGACGCCCGGCCTGGAGGAACGCGGCACCGTCCTGACCACCGTGCAGCCCACCCGGCAGGACCTCACGAACCAGATCAGCCTGGCCGGCAAGGTCGCCATCAACCCGATCTTCGGGGTGGTCGCGCCGATCGCCGGCGAGGTGCGGTACGTGCAGCGCAAGCCGTCCACGAAGCCGGCCGAGGAGCCGCTCTGGGTCGCGACGGTGTGGCGCAACGGCCAGCCGCGCGAGGTGACCATCCCGACCGGTTCGATGATGGCCGGCCGGCTGATGGAGGACCGCTCCTCGGTCGCCAAGGGCATGCCGGTGGTGTCCGCCCGGCACGGCGGCTACGGCATCGTGGCGGAGATCGACAGCGCGCAGGCGTACCGGATCTCGGGTGCCGTCTCGAGCGTGACCGGCCAGATCAAGAACGGTCCCGGCCCGTTCAAGTGCAAGCCGAAGGGCACCATCGCGGCGCTGCCGGCCGGCACGGTCCCGGAACCGCCCGCCCCGACCAAACCCACCTCCGGTCCCTCCGGCGCGCCGGTGCCGCCCGTCGAGGCCGAGCAGACGCAGGAGGACGCCCCGGCCGGCACGGAGGCGACCGGCCTGCAGCTGGTCTGCACCCCGCCGGACACCGTCAAGCTGATCAACGGCGCCGAGGTGACCCTCGACGTGGTCACCGGCAAGGCCAAGGACGCGCTGGTGCTGCCGGTCGAGGCGGTCGCCGGCACCCAGGGCAAGGGCAAGGTCGACATCGTCGACGCCAACCAGAACCGCAAGACCGTGGACGTGACCCTGGGCCTCACCGACGGCAAGGTCATCCAGATCAAGAAGGGCCTGACCGGCGACGAGACCATCGCCATCCCGGGACCGAACCTGCCGACCGCCGAGGCGGAGCCGGGTCAGGGGCAGGGCGGATGAACCAGCCTCTGATCGAGCTCTCCGGCATCACCCGCGTGCTGAAGGGGCAGGAGGAGCCCCGGACCATCCTCGACGGCGTCGGCCTGACCGTGCACGCCGGCGAGAGCGTCGCCATCGTCGGCCGCTCCGGCTCCGGCAAGAGCACCCTGCTGAGCATTCTCGGTCTGTTCGACCGGCCGGACTCCGGGCAGTACCTTCTCGAGGGCACCGACATCAGCCGGCTGCCCGAGCGCAAGGCGGCCCGGCTGCGCAGCTCGCACTTCGGGTTCGTCTTCCAGCGGTTCTTCCTGCTCAAGCACCTGACCGCCGCGCAGAACGTGGCGATGGCGCTGGTCAACGGCCAGGGCTGGCTGCCCCGCCGGCAGCGCCGCATCCGGGTGCTGCAGGCGCTCGACCAGGTCGGCATCGCGCACCTGGCGAAGAGCCGCCCGGTCAAGATGTCCGGCGGCGAGCAGCAGCGGGTGGCGATCGCCCGGGCCTTGGTACGGGACCCGCGGGTGCTCCTGGCCGACGAGCCGACCGGCGCCCTGGACACCGAGACCGGCGCCGCCGTGATCGACGCGCTCTCCGCGGCGACCCATCGCGGCTGCGCCCTGATCCTGGTCACCCACGACCGCGACCACGCCGCCCGGATGGGCCGCACGATGAACCTGGTCGACGGCGTGCTCACCGAACGGGTACTGGTATGAGGCGCCTCTCCGGCCGGTTCCGGTCGTCCCTGATCATCGGCATCCAGGGCATCCGGGCCCGCAAACTGCGCACCCTGCTCTCGATGATCAGCCTGTTCCTCGGCGTGCTCGCGGTGGTGACCGTGCAGGCGGCCGCCGGCATCGCCGAACGCGCCCAGATGGCCGGCCTGGAGATGCAGAACGGCTACGACGGCACGGTCGTCGTCGACGTCATGCCGCACGAGAAGGCCCCGGGCATCGTGACCGAGACCGTGGCCGGCCGGGACGACACGGTCACCATGATCGGCTTGCAGGCGATCATCGGGGAGCCGGGCGTCAGCCCGATCAACCCGGGCGCTGCCCCGTTCGACCAGGGCAGCTGGGGCAGCACCGAGATCTGCGACAACGTCGGCAACTGCGTGCCCGGGCCGCCCACCGGCGAGGCGATCGAGGTGGTGCTCACCGCGGTCTCCGGCGACATGCTGAAGTTCCGGCCGCTGCGCGCGGTCTCCGGCCAGTGGCTGGACTTCGCCACGGTCCCGGCGATGGCGCCCCGCCTGGTCGTCAACGAGGAGGCCGCCAAGGGCTTCAACGAGCACCACGTACCCGCCGAGATGCGGATGCGCGGCGCGAAGGCCAACGTCACCCCGCAGATCGTCGGCGTCGTCGAGGACGGCGACATGCAGCCGCGCGCCTACGTCCGGCAGGACGAGCTGACCAACTGGATCCCGGCGAACAAGCTGGTCGACCCGAACTTCGGCGGGCAGTTCACCGTGATGACGTCGCAGGGCAGCCCGGTCGAGCAGGTGCTCACCGCGAAGCTGAAGGCGGCCGGCGCGGAGTCGTACAGCCGGGTCGTCGAGTCCCGCAAGGAGATGGAGAAGGAGCTGCGGCTGATGCGGCTGGTCTTCCTCTCGATGGCCGGGCTGGTGCTGCTGATCGGCGTGGCCGGCATCCTCAACGTCGGCCTCGCCACGGTCGGCGAACGCGTCGAGGAGTTCGCGCTGCGCCGCGCGGTCGGCACGCCCCGGGCGCTGCTGGCCGGGATCGTGCTGGCCGAGACGATGCTGACCGGCCTGCTCACCGCGGCTGCCGCGATCGGCGCCGGGGTGGCCGGGCTCAAGGTCCTCTCGATGTTCCTGGGCGACTCCGAGCCGCTGCTGGCGAACGTGCAGTTCCCCTGGGACGCCGGGGTGGCCGGCATCATCGCCGGGCTGATCGCGGGCGTGCTGGGCGGTTTCGTGCCGGCGGTCCGCGCGGCGGGCATCCCGATCGCCACGGTCATGCGCGCCTGAGGTCTAGCTAAGTTAATCAGGAATCATCTATCTTTGCTGCGTGGACACTCTCTATGCGCGCATCGGTGGGGGACCGGCGGTGGGGGCGGCGGTCGACGCCCTCTATCGGGCGCTGCTCAGTGACGACCGTCTGAACGGGTACTTCGCCGGCATCGACCTGGACCGGCTCAAGCGGCACATGGGCGCGCTGCTGAGCCAGGTCCTGGGCGGGCCGGCGAACTACACCGGGCGTGCCCTGCGGGCGGCGCATGCCCGGCTCGCGGTCAGCCAGGCGCACTTCGACCTGGTCGGGGCCTATCTGGTCGGCGTCCTGGCCGGACTCGACGTGGACGACGAGGTGCTCGCCGCGGTCCGCAAGGTGCTCGCCGGGGTGTCAGCCGACATCGTGGGCTGACACCTTCGCCCGGGCTCACGGTGTGCTCGTGTCTCTGCTGGCCGCGCGCTCACGGTGTGCTGGTGTCTCTGCTGGCCGCGCGCTCACCGTGTGCTGGTGTCTCGGCTGGCCGCGCGCTCACCGTGTGCCCGCGTCACTGGACGCCCAGCACTCGGTGCCCGACCGCGATCGACTCGCCGGTGATCGTCGCGGCGTGCGCCGAGACCAGGTAGGTGACCAGCGCCGCCACCTGCTCCGGAGTGGAGTCGCCGCCGCTGGCCGGCTCGATGGTGGCGCGCGGCTCCCGGGTCACGACGGCCGGGTTCACCACGTTGATCGTCACGCCACTGCCGGCATAGGCGTCGGCGAGCGCCTTCGACGCCGTGATCACGGCGCTGTTGCGGACCGACCCCAGCACGGTACGGGTGATGAACGCGTTCTGCCCGCTGATGTTGACCACTCGCCCGAAGCCCCGCTCCCGCATCCCCGGCAGCACCGCCTCCATCGTGCGCAGATAGCCGATGGTCTTCGCGTCGACCGCGTCCAGGATCTGCTCCGGGTCGTGATCGAGCGCCGGGTCCAGGGTGTGCGCCGGCGGGGCGGCCGCGTTCACCAGGATGTCGATGTCGCGGATCGCGCCCACCGCGGCGCGCACCGTGGCCCGGTCGCGGTTGTCGAGGGTGACGAAGCCCGGCCGGTCGCCGAGTTCCGCCGCCGCCCGGGCGAGCCGCTCGGCGTCCCGGCCCGCGAGGATCACCCCGGCACCCTCGCTGAGCAGCGCCGATGCGACGGCCCGCCCGATCAGTCCACTGCCGCCGACGATCAACGCGGTGCGTCCCGCGATCCCGAGATCCATGCCGCTGATTCGACCACACGGTGATCGGGTAGTGACACTTCACGAGTGTGAACCGCTGAACAGTACGGACCGACAACCGAGCACCGGGGAGCAGCTGATGACAGTCCATTCCTCGCAGGCACCCGCCGTCGCCCGCCGGGTCGTCTCCGCGCTGCTCTGGGCGGCGCTCGCGGTGATCGTGGTGATCGCGGCCGGCAACGTCTGGGCCGCGCTGGGCTCGGGTGACCCGGTGATGGCCGTGGTCGCCGTCGTGGCGGGACTCGCGCCGATCCTGCTCGCCGTCCTCGTCCGCCGCCACGACTGACGGTATGTTGCTCCGGTGAAGCGCACCGCCCTGATCACCGGAGCGTCCTCGGGCATCGGCCTGGCCACCGCCCGCGCCCTCGCCGCCCGTGGCTACCGGGTCATCGGCACCAGCCGCGATCCGGCCGCGCTGGCCGAGACGCAGCGTGCCCCCGGCGTGGAGTACGTGCCGCTGGACCTGACCGACGACGACTCGATCGAGGCGCTCGCCGGCCTGCTCTCCGGCGTGGACGTGCTGGTCAACAACGCCGGGGAGAGTCAGTCCGGCCCGCTGGAGGAGTTGCCGTCCGACGCGCTGCGCCGGCTGTTCCAGATCAACGTGCTCGGCGCGGTCCGGCTCACCCAGCTGGCGCTGCCGGGCATGCGCGAGCGCCGCCACGGCCGGGTCGTCATGATCGGCTCGATGCTCGCGTCGTTCCCGCTCGCCTACCGCTCGTCCTATGTGGCGACCAAGGCGGCGATCAGGGGGTTCAGCGACGGGGCACGGCACGAGTGCTCGCCGTACGGGGTGTGGCTCACCACCGTCGAACCCGGCTCGATCAACACCGGGATCAGCGAGCGGCGGACCAGATACATCGCGCCGGACTCCCCGCACCGCGCGGAGTTCGACCGGATGCTGACCGCGCTGAACCGCAACGAGAGCGCCGGCATCACCGCCGACCGGGTCGCCGCGACGGTGCTGAAGGCGATCGATGCATCCCGGCCCAAGCCGCTCTACGCGGTCGGCAGCAACGCGCCGCTGGTGTTCGCGCTGCGCCGGATCATCCCGGCGACGCTGGCCGAGAAGGTCACACACCGCAAGCATGACCTGTCTCGATAGGATCACGGTCATGTCGATCGATACGCAGGCCGGCCCGACCCGTTGGTGGAACCGCGGTGGCTGAGGCCGGGACCGCAGCGCCCGCGCGGCGTGAACGCGACATCACCGGCTGGCTGATCACCCCGGTCGCCACGCTGGTCCTCGCGCCGCCGCTCACCATGATCCTCGGGATGGTGCTGCTGAACGGCGACAGCGCCCCGGCGATCTGTCACGACGTCGCGGTCGCCAACGGGTGCGAGGAGCTCACCCTCGGGCTGATCGGCGAGCACGTGGTCGTCTTCAGTCTGCTCTGGCTGGCGCTGTGGGCGCTGCCGTGGTGGCTGTCGCTGCGCCGGGTCCGCACGATCGTGGCCGTCGTCGCGGCGGTCGTGCTGCTGGCGATCCCGATCCGGATGGCCGGCGCCGACGACAGCGGCACCGCCGCGCCGGGGACGGCCCATACCGCCCGCTGACTCAAGCGCCGCCGCGCTGGGGGCCACCTACACCACCCGATGACTCAGAGGACGGCGCGGAACTCGGGCCAGGTTCCCCAGAACCGCTCCACCTCTTCGATGATCGGCTGCAGGGCGCTGGCGACCTCGCGGGGTACCGGCGTGCCGTCGTCCCAGCACGGCGCGGATGGCAGGTAGTAGAGGCCGCCGCGCACACCCGGCTCCACACCGAGCGTGATCACGTGACCGTCGAGTTCGAACTGCCGGGCGAACCGTCCGTGGCTGCGCAGGATCGCGCCACTGTGGTGTTGTGCCTCCTGGCGATGCAGTTCCCGGACCGTCATGACTCCTCCTCGGTGAACGGGGTGTGACCCCGGTAACAGTGGATACGCCGTGACCCTGTCAGCCGTTCACTACTGTGCGTAGCTATCGACGGAACTTGACTCCACCCGTCATACTCGCCCGGGTGCGGAGAAAGATCTTGATCGTGGCCGTCGCCGCAGCGATCGGCGCTCTTGCCCTGACCGGTCTCGTCCGGCCCTGGCGGGACGCGCCCGGCGACGTCGTGCCCGGTGATCTGGAACTGCCCTGGATGTGGCAGGCCACCGTCGGCATGGACGCGCCCGGCCGCGCGTCGATCCTGGCCGGCGGGGACACCCTCGGCTTCCGGGGCACCGACCTCTTCGACGCCGAAGGCAAGATCGCCGTGGTGGGCCGCGGCGGCGACTACCGCATGCTGCTGCACGGCGGCTGGGACACGGTCGCGGCGGGCGAGGACGTGCTGCTCTCCCCGGACGGCCGCCGCGTCGTGCGCCCGCCGGTCGATCAGGACAGTCTCGAGGTGATCGACCTGGAGAGCGGGCGGAGCACGTTCTACCCGCCGCCGGACTTCGCGGCCCCGCCGTCCTCCACCCAGGCGCCGGGATGGTCCGGGCCGGTCGCGTGGGCGCCGGACGGCAAGTCGGTGCTCGCCGAGGTCTACGCCGGCGACGACACCCACCTGGCGCTGCTCGACCTGGAGACGCGCGCCGTCCAGCCGATCGGCGAGCGCATCCTGCACTGGCAGCGGCGGACCGCCTCCCGGGCCGCGTTCGCTCCGGACGGCGGGCATCTCGCGATCTCGGCGGGGAATCAGGTGAGGCTCGTCGACCGTACCGGAAAGATGGTGTGGGCCGCCGACCTCGGCGACCGCGCCTATCTCGCCGGCGCCGGCGCGTTCACCCCCGACGGCTCCAAGATCGCGATCGCGGAGCTGGCCGGTTGCCTCGACGACTGCGACGCGGAAGCGCTCGCCGCCCGCAGCTGGACGGTCAGCTACCTCGACGCCGCCACCGGCAAGCCCGCCCCCGGGCCGTCCCTGGCCGCCGTCACCGGCAGCGCGATCCGGGCGCTCGGCTGGAGTCAGGGTCGTGACCTGGTGATCCTGCGCTACGAGCCGGAGGACGACGCCTACCGCGAGGCCCGCGCCGACGCCGCCCTGACCGAGTGGAACGACACCGGCTGGCAGGAGACCGCCCACATCACGCTGCTCGCCCTGCCCCCGTCCGGAACCGCCCGCACCCTGCTCGACCCGCCGGACGGCGTCCTCACCATGGACGTCTCCCAGGACCTCCTCCAGGCCGGCAGCTTCGGCGGCCCGACACCGGCGGCCGACCCGTTCCCGGCGCGCCCCATCATCTGGTGGACCCTGGCCCCCCTCGCCTGCCTGGCCGTCATCCTGACGCCCGCATTCTTCGCGGTCCGCCGGCGGCTCTCTTCCCGGTACGCCTGACCGCCCTCACGGTGGCGGCCGGCGCACCCGATCGGCTTCCGCGTGCGCCGGCCGCCCTGCCGCAGGAGGACGCCGGCCCCGCCGGCGCCTTGACAGTTCACATTCGACACAGGTTAATGGAAACACTGTTTCGGAGAGCGTTACGACCTTCTGGAGGTCCCGTGTCTCTGTCCCTGCGCCGTGCCCTAGCGGCGCTGGCCCTCACCGCCGCCACCCTCGTCGCCACCCCGCAGGCAGCCTCCGCGGCCGCCGCCGAGGTGGACGGCGAGATCTCCGTCCCGTGCTGGATCCACACCTACACACCGGACGCCGACTGGTATTTCCCCGCCACCACCAGCCCGAAGGCGCTCGTCTACCTGCAGCACGGCTTCTCCCGCTCGAACAACAACGTCGCCGACCTGGCCCGCGAGTATCAGGCGGCCGGCTTCCTCGTCTTCGCCCCGACGCTGCCGTCGGCCGACATCTACGGCTGCACGGTCAACAATCTCGGCAACAACACGGTGTTCCTGAAGAGCGTCGCCGGCTGGATCGGGACCGCGACCGATCCGAACGGCGCGCTCGCGAAGAGCTACGCCGCGGCGGCCAGGGCCGCCGGTCGCTCCGGCAGCACGCTGCCGGCCAGCTACGTCCTGGCCGGTCACTCGGCCGGCGGCGAGGCGGTCACCTATCTCGCCGATTCCCTGCGTACGGCCTACCCGAGCGCCTTCGCCGGCCTGAAGTACGTGCAGCTGCTCGACCCGGTGAAGTCCATCTTCGGCAGCAACATGGCGACCGGCCTGGCCGGGATCGCCGGGACCGGGCTGCCGATCCGTACCATCTCGTCGCCGCCGTATCTGGCGAACAGCAACGCGAGCGGAACCGTGCAGCTCACCACCGACCTGGACCGCGACTTCCTCGGGGTCCGGCTCACCACCGGCTCGCACTGTGACGCGGAGGGCTCGAGCACCAACGTCCTCTGCACGCTGACCGCCGGCACCTCGAAGGCGGCCAACGTGGCGGCCCTGCAGACCCTCGCCGTGAACTGGACGGCGGACGCGGTGGACGGCGTCACGACCGCTACCTATTACCCGGGCGGCGCCTATTACCAGAGCCTGCTCACCGGCGGCACGATCGTGACACTCAGCGGGAACTGACCAAAAACCGCCCGGCCGGTTAATCGCCCGCCGACCGGGCATCCCGTTACCATGACGAGTGAGATGAACGAGTTCGCCGTGGTCACCGGCGCGTCCAGCGGGATCGGCTATGAGCTGGCCCGCCAGTTCGCCGAGCACGGGTACGACCTGCTGATCACCGCCGAGGACACCGGGATCGACGACGCCGCGACCGACCTGCGACGCGACGGCGGCCACCAGACGGTCACCGCGGTCCGGGCGGACCTGGCCACCTTCGACGGGGTGGAGCAGCTCTACGCCGCGATCCTGGAGACCGGCCGCCCGGTCGACGCGCTCGCCCTGAACGCCGGGCGCGGGATCGGCGGCGACTTCACCCGGCAGACCGACCTGGAGGACGAGCTGAACGTGATCGACGTGAACATCACGTCGACCGTCCACCTGGCGAAGCGGGTGCTGCCCGACATGGTGGCCCGCGGTTCCGGCCAGGTGCTGTTCACCTCGTCGATCGCCTCCGAGATGCCCGGCACCTACCAGGCCGTCTACAACGCGTCGAAGTCGTTCGTCCAGTCGTTCGCCGAGGCCCTGCGTGCCGAACTGGAGGACACCGGCGTCTCGGTGACGTCGCTGATGCCCGGCCCGACCGACACCAACTTCTTCCACCGCGCCGAGATGGACGACACCCGGGTCGGCGCGAGCAAGAAGGACGACCCGGCGCTTGTCGCGAAGCAGGGCTTCGAGGCGATGATCAAGGAGAAGGAGAAGGTCGTCGCCGGCTCCTGGAAGACCAAGGCCCAGGGCGCCGGCTCCAAGGTCATGCCGGACCGCCTGAAGGCCGCCATGCACAGCAAGATGGCCGAACCGGGCTCGGCGAAGTCCTAGACCAGGCAGACATCCGGAAGCAGGAACCACCGGAGCTTCTCGAACGCCGGCGGCAGGCCGGGGTGAAAACCATCATCGGGTACGGGCGCAGCGCTCAGGATCGACTGAGCCTCCACCAGATATCCGGCGAGGTCGGCCTCGGCGGTGGACGGATCGGCGACGGGCGCGACGGGCGGCATCGTGACGGTGCCGTCCGCGTCCAGCCGCAGGTCCGCCAGGTGGACCGCGGGACGGGTGTGGCGCAGGTGGGTCCACCGGCCGGTACGCGGGTCGAACCGGTACTGCGGGAGCAGCCGGGCGCCGTACCGGGCGATCAGCAGCACCGCCTCGATCAGGTAATCGGCGGTGGCGTCCGCGATGAAGTAGTTGAAGTTGAGCCGGCTCCAGCCCGGCTTGATCCCCTCCCAGCCGCCGACGATCTCGCCACGGAACTCCCGGGAGTGCGACTCGTCGATGCCGAGCAGCCGGTGCCCGTACGGGCCGGCGCATGAGCACCCGCTGCGCGCCTGCACCCCGAAGAGGTCGTTGAGCAGGGCCGCCACGAAGTTGTGGTGCAGGTGGCGCTCGCCGGCCCGGATCTGGAAGGAGACGATCGAGAGCCGGTCGGCGTCCGGGTCGCCGAGGATCTCGATGGCCGGCTCGGCGCGCCAGCGCTCACGGGCGCGCCGCCAGAGGGCGCGTTCCCGTCCCTCGATCAGGTCGGTGCCGACGGCCTCCTTGACCGCGAAGACCAGGCCGGCCCGGATCGACTCGACGATCGCCGGGGTGCCGCCCTCCTCCCGGGCGACCGGGTCGGAGAGGTAGCGGTGGCCGGACGGGTCGACGTACGCCACGGTCCCGCCGCCGGGGATCACCGGCACCCGGTTGGTCAGCAGCCTTCGGTCCACCACCAGCACGCCGGGCGTCTGCGGTCCACCGGCGAACTTGTGCGGGGAGAGGAAGACGGCGTCCTTGTCGTCCATGGTGATCGGCACGTACGGCCCGGCTGCCGCGTAGTCCCAGACCGACAGGGCGCCGTGCTCGCGCAGCACCCGGGAGACCGCAGCGGTGTCGGTGCGGATACCCGTCACGTTGGAGGCGGCGGAGAAGCTGCCGACCCGCAACGGCCGGTCCGCGTAGGCCAGCAGCGCCGCGCGCAACGCGTCCAGGTCGACGTGCCCGGTGTGGTCGGACTCGATCTCGACGACGTCGGCGATCGACTCCCGCCACGGCAGCTCGTTGGAATGGTGCTCGTAGGGCCCGACGAAGACGACCGGGCGGTCCGCCGCCGGAATGTGGGCGCTCAGACCGTACCCGTCGTCGAGGTTCTCCGGGATGCGCAGGCCGAGGATGCCGACCAGCTTGGCCACCGCCGCCGTCGCCCCGGACCCGCAGAAGATCACGACATGGTCGGGGCCGGCGTTGACGCTGCGGTGGATGATCGAGCGCGCCTCCTCGCGCAGCGCCCCGGTCTGCGCGCCGGTCGCGGACGCCTCGGTGTGCGTGTTGGCGTAGCGGGTCAGCACCTGGTCGCGGATGAAGTCCTCGATGAAGTCGAGGGCCTGCCCGGAGGCGGTGTAGTCGGCGTACGTGATCCGCCGCGGCCCGAACGGCCCGTCCAGCACCTGCCCGGTGCCGGCCAGCCCGTCCCGGATTCGTTCCAGCATCCCCATGGCTACGTCCTCTCCTCGCAGGGCGGACGTTACCCGGTTTCGCGCCGGACGTTAACGCCCGTTCAGGCGGAGTGACGCGGGATCAGGGTGGGTTCGTAGATCACCGAGGTGACCCGGGCCGACGGATCGTCGATGCTGGTCAGCAGCAGCCGGGCGGCCTCGGCGGACATGTCCTCCAGCGGGTGCCGGACCGTGGTGAGCGCCGGGCGGGCGGCGAGCGCGGCGCTGCTGTCGTCGAATCCGACCACCGCCACGTCGTCCGGCACCCGCCGGCCGGCGTCGCGGAGCACCAGCAGCGCGCCGAGGGCCATCAGGTCGTTCGCCACGAAGACGCCGTCGGTCCCCGGGTGGTCGGCGAGCAGCGTCCGCATCGCCGCCGATCCGCTCTCCTGGGTGAGGTTGCCCGCGGCGGAGGGCACCCAGGCGTGCCCGTGGCGGGCCATCGCGCGGCGGAATCCGGAGATCCGGTCGGCGCTCGCCGGCACCTCGGGCGGACCGGTGATCAGCGCCGGCCGGCGGCACCCGCGATCGGCCAGGCGGGCGGCGGCCAGCTCGGCGCCGGCCGAGTTGTCCAGGTCGACGTAGCTGACCGGGACCGGCTCGGCGGGCCGGCCGATCAGCACGGCCGGGATGCCGGCCTCGGCGAGCAGGCGGGGCAGCGGGTCGCGGGCCGGCAGGGAGAGCACCACGGCGCCGTCGGCCTGGCCGTTGCGCAGGTCGCCGACGAGCCGCTTGTGCCCGTCGGCGCCGACCATCTGCAGGGCCAGCTGCACACCGGCCGGGCGCAGCACGCTCATCAGCCCGCCGACGACCCGCCCGAAATAGGGATCGCTGAAGAACCGGCTCATGAACGGGTCGTCGTCGTGGGTCTCGGAGTCGGAGACGACCAGGGCGACCGTGCCGGTGCGGCGGGTCACCAGGGAGCGGGCCAGCCTGTTCGGCACGTACCCGGTCTGGTCGACAGCCGTCCACACCTGCCGGTGGAGCTCGGGATCGACGTTGCGGATGCCGTTGATGACGCGGGAGACGGTTGCGCGCGAGACACCCGCCACGCGGGCCACGTCCTCGAGCGTGGGCAGCCGGTGACTCTGCATGACCGCAGTTATAGCACGCGGAGAGCGCTTTCCGGGGACCCGTCTCCGGGCCGCCGGAGCCCGGTTCCGGAACCGGGAAGTCATTGACGGGTGTGATATCGGAGCCCACGATGGGAAAGCGCTCTCCAAGTCTCCGATCCGCTCTCATCCCCGAGGAGACACCGTGCGACAACGAATCCTGGCGCCCCTCGGCGTCACCGTCCTGGCGGCCGCACTGCTGGTCGCCGCCAACCAGTCCGCGCAGGCCGCGGACACCCTGCTCTCCCAGGGGCGGCCCGCCCTCGCCTCCTCCGTGGAGAACGGCGAAGCACCGGCCGTCGCCGCCGTCGATGGCCGTCCCGACACCCGCTGGGGCAGCCAGTGGGCCGATCCGCAGTGGATCCGCGTCGACCTCGGCGCCACCGCGGCGATCACCCGCGTCGTCCTGCACTGGGAGACGGCCTACGCGAAGGCGTACCAGATCCAGACCTCGGCCGACGGTGCCGCCTGGACCACGATCCTGTCCAGGACCGGCGGCGCGGGCGGGACCGAGACGCTCACGGTGAGCGGATCCGGGCGTTACGTCCGGCTGCTCGGGACGCAGCGCGGCACCGGCTACGGTTACTCGCTGTTCGAGTTCCAGGTCTTCGGGACGTCCTCGGCCACCCCGCAACCCACCGACGGGCCGGGGTACGTCCACGCCAGTCCACCGGTCACCGGTGTCGTGCCGTCCACCGCGACCCCGCCGGCCCAGAACCCGCCGGTCACCCATCGTGAGTTCCAGGCGAACTGCTCGGTGAGCCGGACCAACCTGAACGACGACCCGATCGTCTTCCCGCGGCTGCCCGGCGCCTCGCACTCGCACACCTTCATGGGCAACCGCACCACGAACGCGAACTCGACCCTGGAGACCCTGCAGGCCGGAGGCACGTCGTGCATCACGCCCGGTGACAAGACCGGCTACTGGATGCCGACGCTTCTCAACGGCGACCAGGCGGTCCAGCCGGACGGCCCGCAGGTCATCTACTACAAGAGCGGCGTGATCGACTACCGCAGTGTGCGGCCGTTCCCGCCGGGCCTGCGCTACGTGGTCGGCAGCCCGGCCGCCACGCTCGACGAGTTCCGCTACGCCCCCGGTGCGGTCGAGGGCTTCGAGTGCGGCAACAGCGCGTTCAACTGGGACATCCCGGCGACCTGCCCGGCCGGCACCCAGCTGAACGTCCGCTACGCGGCGCCGAGCTGCTGGAACGGTCTCCATCTGGACACGCCCGACCACAAGAGCCACATGTCGTACCCGGTCAACGGGGTCTGCCCGGCCTCACACCCGGTCGCCGTGCCGATGATCGAGTTCAAGATGGCGTGGCCGGTCAGCGGGAACATGTCGGCGGTGCGGTTCTCCAGTGGACGCGGATATTCGTTCCACTACGACGTCTACAACGTCTGGGATCCGCCGACGCTCGCCGCGCTGGTGCGGCACTGCATCAACGGCGGCCTGCAGTGCAATCCGCGCGGATTCGACCTGTACAAGCCGGAGCGCGGTGCCGCGCTGAACGAGAACTACGAATTGCCGTAACAGTTGTCATGGGGGCCCGGAATGCCGGGTCCCCATTTTTTCCAGAGCGTATTCCGCGGTGGCCTTCATGGTGTTCGCGACCGTGACGACCTGCTGCGGGCTGCCGTTTTTCAGCAGCGAGCCGATCAGGTTCAGGCACTGCCGCAGGTGGGCCTCGAGGTGGCCGCGGATCAGCGCGTCGAAGGCGGCGCCGGTGGTCGCGGCCGCCTCGGTGATCTGCTCGGGCATCACCATGCCGGGCATCGGCATGCCCTGGTGCGGGTTCCCGGCGGGGAGTCCCGCAGCGTCGTGGAGTTCGCGCAGGGCCGCCAGTTCCTTGTGGGTACGGGTCCTGACCTGCTCTGTCAGCTCCCGCAGGGCGGGGCTGGCCGTGCGTGAGGGGGTCAGGTCGAGCAGGGGGAGGAGTTGCTCGTCCATGGCGATGCTGATCTCGATCCACGCGGAGTCGGTGGTGGAGAACGCGGGCGAGGGCGGCGTGGTGAGCGTGGCCGAGCTCGGCGGCGTGGTGGCGGACATGCCCGGCGGCGTGGTCGCCGACGTGCCCGGCGGCTTTTCCGGGTGCTCGGCGCAGGCGGCGAGAGCGGAAGTGAGGGTTACCGCGAGAAATGCCCGGCGATTGATCGGCACCCGCGCAGTGTCCAGTTCCGGAACCGTCGATGTCAATGCTTTCTATTGACGACCGGCAACATCGGCGAAACAATCGCGGCACTTGGAGAGCGCTTTCCCTGCCCCTTCCTGAATTGGTGCGATCATGAGTAAACGGCTGCCCCTTCTCATCGCGCTCGTCGCCACACTCCTCGGATCGGCGGCGGTCACCCCGGCGCGTGCCGCCGCCGTCCCGCAGTCCCGTGCCGCCGCCGTCCTGCAGTCCCGTGCCGCGGACGTTCTGCTGTCCCAGGGGCGGCCCGCCCTCGCGTCGTCACAGGAGGGCGACGCCTGGGCCGCCGCCAACGCCGTCGACGGCGACGCCGGGACCCGGTGGTCGAGCCGGTTCGCCGATCCCGCCACCGCCGACAAACAGTGGATCAGGGTCGACCTCGGCGCGGTCACCACGGTCACCAGGGTGGTCCTGCAGTGGGAGGGCGCGTACGGAAAATCGTACGAAATCCAGACCTCGAACGACGGCAGCACCTGGACCACGATCAAGGCCGTCGGCAATGGTGCCGGAGGCGCCGAGACGCACGACGTCACCGGGAGCGGGCGTTATGTCCGGCTGAACGCGACAGCGCGGGGGACCGGGTACGGCTACTCGCTCTGGGAGTTCCAGGTGTTCGGGGGCACCACACCGGCCCAGGACACGTTCACCACGGTCTGGAGCGACACGTTCGACGGGCCCGCGAACACCGGCCCGAGCAGCGCGAACTGGCTGACGCGGACCGGCACGCAGTACCCGGGTGGCGCCGCGAACTGGGGGACCGGCTCGGTCGAGACGGCCAGCGACGCGACGGCGAACGTCGCCCTCGACGGCTCCGGCAAGCTGGCGATCACGGCGATCCGTGACGGCGGCGGCAGGTGGACGTCGGGACGCATCGAGACGCAGCGCAGTGATTTCACGCCGCAGCGCGGTGAGCAGCTGAAGTTCCGCGCGGTGCTGAAACAGCCGAGCGTGGCGAACGGTCTCGGATACTGGCCGGGATTCCGGGCCACGGGTGCGGCGTACCGGGGGAACTACACGAACTGGCCCGGTGTCGGCGAGACCGACATCATGACCGACGTGAACGGGCGCGGGCAGCTCGCGCAGACGCTGCACTGCGGGACGGCGCCGGGCGGGGTCTGCAACGAGTACGACGGGCGGACGTCCGGATTCGCGAGTTGCGACGGCTGTCAGAGCGGCTATCACGAGTACACGCAGGTCATCGACCGGACGAAGACCGACGAGGAGATCAGGTTCTATCTCGACGGGCGGCAGACGTGGGTGGTCCGCGAGTCGCAGGTCGGTGTGGCGGCGTGGCAGGCGGCCGTGCATCACGGGTTCTATCTGCGGCTCGATCTGGCGATCGGCGGGTCGTTGTCGAACGCGCTCAACAACGGACGGACGACGCCGGTGGCGGGAACGACGTCGGGTGGGGTGCTCAGTGTTGACGAGGTGTCGGTATCGAAGAGCTCGGCAGTGCCCATCAAGGTTGAGCCGGTCATGGTTGATCCGCCGGTGCCGGCCGGTCCCAGCGTCGTCAAGGTGACGGGCACGCCCGGCGACTGGCAGTTGACTGTCAACGGTTCGCCGTGGGTGGTCAACGGGTTGACATATGGACCGCCACAGAATGCAGCTGACGGATACATACGAGATCTCGTCAACATGGGCGTCAACACGATCCGCATCTGGGGACCGGACGCCGCGACGCCGGCGCTGCTCGACACCGCGGCACGTCACGGCGTCAAGGTCGTCGTCGGGTTGTGGCTCAATCACGGTGCCGACTATGTCAACGACACCGCGTACAAGACCGCGGTGAAAGCCGAGATCGTCGCCAAGGTCAACGAGCTCAAGGGACGGCAGGGTGTCCTGCTCTGGGATGTCGGCAACGAGGTCATCCTGGAGATGCAGAACTACGGGTTGACGGCCGAGGTCGTCGAGGCGCGACGGGTCGCGTACGCCAAGTTCGTCAACGAGATCGCGGTGGCGATCCACGCGGCCGACCCGAACCACCCGGTCACGTCGACGGACGCGTACACGCACGCCTGGACGTACTACAAGCCGCACGCGCCGGCGCTCGATCTGCTCGCGGTCAACTCGTACGGGGCGATCGACACGGTCAAGCGTGACTGGATCGCCGGCGGCTACACCAAGCCGTACATCCTCACCGAGGGTGGACCGGCGGGGGAGTGGGAGGTGCCGGGTGACGTGAACGGGGTGCCGTCCGAGCCGTCCGACCTGGCCAAGAAGGCGGCCTATCAGCACAGCTGGAACGCGATCAAGGGGCATCCCGGGGTGGCGCTCGGCGCGACGCTGTTCCACTACGGCCTGGAGAATGACTTCGGCGGCGTCTGGCTGAACACGACGACCGGCGGATGGCGGCGGCTGGGCTATCACGCGGTGCGGTCCGCCTACACCGGGCAGGACGCGCCGAACACGTCTCCGGAGATCACCGCGATGTCGGTGAGTGATCAGACGTCGGTGCCGGCGGGGGGAACGTTCACCGTCAACGTGACCGCCGCTGATCCGCAGGGCGATCTTCTTCGCTACAACCTGATGGCCAGTGACAAGCACATCACCGGCAATCGCGGGCTCAGCCATCTGACGTTCACCCCGACCGGATCAGGATCTTTCACGGTACGGGCGCCGGAGGCGCTCGGCGTCTGGAAGGTCTACGTCTACGTGTACGACGGGCACGGCAACGTGGGTATCGAGCAGCGCTCGTTCCGCGTCGTCCCGCCGGCCGCTCCCGGTGTCGATCTGTCCCGTGGCAAGGCCGTCAGCGCGTCGAGTCATCAACCGACCGGGGCGAACGGGCCGCAGTTGCCGTCGTATGCCGTCGACGGTGATTACGGCACGCGATGGGCGAGTGAATGGGTCGACACGGCGTGGCTGCAGGTGGATCTCGGCTCGGTGCAGTCGTTCAACAGGGTGCGTCTGGCGTGGGAGACGGCGTACGCGTCGGCGTACACGATCCAGGTGTCCGACGACGGGGTGAACTTCCGGACAATCCACATCCAGTCAAGTAGTGATGGTGGATTCGACGAGTTGACTGTATCGGCGTCAAGTCGATACGTCCGCGTCAACATGACGGGTCGCGCGACGGCGTGGGGCTACTCGCTCTACGAGTTCGGCGTCTATCGCACGTGACGCTCGCGGCATGAGGGCGCTCGTAGGTTCCGGAACCTGCGGGCGCTCCGCGTCACCCGTATCGCAATGACCTGGCCCTATGCCATTGACGCTACCCGTGAAAGCGCTTCCCGGGCATTTCCCGAGCATTGACAGCCTTCACCGCCCGGTTCACAGTGACCACCAAGAGAGCGCTTTCACGCACCGTTCCCCCCATCCCCGAGGAGTCCCGCATGCGTCGCCTCTTACTGCCCGCCGCCCTCACCGGCCTGCTCACCGCGTTCCTCGTCGTCCCCGCGGCCGTCCCCGCAGCAGCCGCCGAAGTCCTCGTCTCGCAGAACAAGCCCGCCACCGCCTCGTCCAGCGAATGGGCCGGCACCCCCGCCGCCGCCGCGGTCGACGGCGACAACGGCACCCGCTGGTCCAGCGCGTTCGCCGCCACCCAGTGGTTCCAGGTCGATCTGGGCGCGTCCACCGCGGTCAGCCGGGTCGCGATCAACTGGGAGGCGGCCTACGCGAAGGCCTTCACCCTGCAACTCTCCGACAACGGCACGACCTGGACGAACGCCTACGCCACGACCACGGCCACCGGCGGTCGGCAGAGCATCCCGCTCAGCGGAACCGCCCGCTATGTCCGGCTCAACCTGACCCAGCGAGCCCTGGAGGCGTACGGATACTCCTTCTGGGAGTTCCAGGTCTACGCCGGTTCGACGACTACTCCGGGCGGCGGTGGCCTGCTGTCGTACGCGAAACCTGCCCGCGCCTCGTCCGAGCAGAACGACCCGCAGTGCAACCCGTGCACCGCCGACAAGGCGTTCGACAACGACCCGGCCAGCCGCTGGGCGACCAGTCCCACCACCGGCTGGGTCGACCCCGGCTGGATCCAGGTCGACCTGGGTGCCACCGCCCAGATCAGCCAGGTGGTGCTCCAGTGGGACCCGGCGTACGCCCGCGCGTACCAGATCCAGGTCTCCGGGGACGGCACCACCTGGTCGACCATCTATGCCACGACCACCGGTGACGGGTTGAAGGACGTCGTCAATGCAAGCGGTACGGGCCGCTACGTGCGGATGTACGGCACCGCCCGCAGCAGCACCTACGGATACTCCCTCTGGGAGTTCAGCGTCTACGGCACCGGTGGTAGCCCGGCCGCGCCGCCCGCCAAGCCGGCCGACCCGGTCTTCCCGGCGGCCCGGCTGGTCTTCGCCGACGAGTTCAACGGCGCGGCCGGCAGCAAGCCGGACACCGCCAAGTGGACGTACGACCCGGGCGTACCGCAGAACGGCGAGGTGCAGTACTACACGCCGAACAGTGAGAACGCCTCGATGAACGGCACCGGTCAGCTCGTCGTCGAGGCGCGCCGGCAGGACTACCAGGGCCGGCAGTACACCTCGCACCGGATGAACACGAGCACCACGTTCCACGTCCAGTACGGCCGGATCGAGGCGCGGATCAAGGTGCCGAAGGGCAACGGGCTGTGGCCGGCGTTCTGGATGATGGGCGAGGACTTCCTGCAGGGCCGGCCGTGGCCGTACAACGGCGAGATCGACATCATGGAGGTCCTCGGCCGCAACACCAGCGAGGCGTACTCGACGCTGCACGCGCCGGCCTACAACGGCGCCGGGGGGTACGGCCAGAGGTACGCCACGGCCGACCTGTCCCAGGACTTCCACACGTGGGCCGCCGAGTGGGACAGCAAGGGCATCCGGTTCTTCCTCGACAATGCCCTGGTCTTCACCGCGGACAAGGAGACCGTGGAGAACACGCGTGGCCCGTGGATCTACGACCACAAGTTCTACCTGATCCTCAACCTGGCCGTCGGCGGTGACTTCCCGGGGCCGATCGACACGACGACCCCGTTCCCGTCCCGGATGCTCGTCGACTACGTGCGGGTGTACCAATGAGGCGCCTGCCCGCCCGGCCACCGGTGATCGTGCGGAAGCCGCGGCACGTCATGCGGAGTCCGATCATCAAGTGCGGGACCGGCGGGCGCCCCTGAGAGATAGCCTCATCACTGGTGCAAAAGGGGCCTTTCAGATTGTTGGGTACAGGGCCGCGAGCAGCGGCCCGCCAGGCCGGCGTCCTGATCATGGTCGCCGGCCTGCTCGCCCTGCTCGGCATCCTGAACGATCCCGGTCACGCCGACCGCCTCGTGATCGTCGCGATCTGTGACTTCGTCCTCGCCGCCGTTGCGCTGTCCCTACCCTGGACCGGCCTGCAACCGGCGCTCATCGGAGTGGCCGGATTCGCCGTCATCGGCATCTCCACCTGGTCCTTCGGCGGAGTCGCCACCGGAACCGGACCCTTCCTGGTGCTCCTCTACGCATGGGCGGCGCTGCACTTCCCGCGCTGGATCCTGCTCGCCTACCTGGTGCCGGCGACCCTCGCCTACCTCGTGCCCCTGATCATCACCGGTCAGCCGCCGATGGTGATCGGCAGCGCGTCCGTGCTGATGCCGATCGCGATCACGGTGGCGCTGCTGATCGAGGCGCAGGCCCGGCACCTGCGCGACGACCGGGAGCGGCTGGCCCGCATCGAACAGTGGCGCTCCGGCATGGTCAGCACCCTCGCGCACGACATCCGGGGCCCGCTCAGCATCGTCCGCAACGTTCTCGAGGAACTCCAGTTCACCGTCACCCCGGACGACCAGAAGATGCTCGACGCGGCGCTGCGGCAGACCGACCGGATGTCCCGCCTCGCCGACGGCCTGCTCGACCTCGACCGCATCGACAGCTCCGGCCACCTCAGGCTCGACCGCGCCACGCACCCGGCGACCGCCCTGGTGAAGGACGCGCTCACCTACGTCCGGGCCGACGCCGACATCCGGTTCGACATCGATGAAACCCTTCTTCTGTACGTCGACAAGCAGCGCTTCGAGCAGATCCTGCTGAACCTGGTGACGAACGCCCTGCGGTACGGCAAGCCACCGGTGATCGTCCGGATCACCCGCACCGGCACGGCCGACCGTCTCGAGGTCCGCGACCACGGGCCGGGCATCCCGGACGAGCTGCGGACCCGGCTGTTCGGCCAGTTCGCGGTCGGTGGCCCGCAGGGCGTCGGGCTCGGCCTGTGGATCGTGCGGCAGCTCGCGGAGGCGCACGGCGGCACCGCTGTCGCCGAGGCGCGCGACCCCGGGGTGGCGATGGTGGTCGAGTTTCCCCTACAACAGACTCCATGATCTCGCGACCGCGGCAGCCGACGATGGACCAGGTGGCGGCCGCGGCCGGGGTCTCCCGGGCCACCGTCTCCCGCGTCATGAACAACGCGGCCTCGGTGGCCCCCGCGATCCGCGAGGCCGTCCAGCGAGCGATCGCCGAGACGGGGTACGTTCCGAACGTCGCCGCCCGCAGCCTGGTGACCCGCCGTTCCAACTCGGTGGCTCTGGTGATCAGCGAACCGGACCGCCCCGACGACCACTCGTTCCTCAACCGGATCTTCACCGACCCGTACTTCGGCCGGGTGACCGCGGGCGCGACGGGTGACCTGCGCCCGCACGACGTACACCTGGTGGTGGTTCCCACCGACGTGGCGGATCATCACCAGGTGGTTCGCTACCTGCGGCAGGGCCACGTCGACGGCGTCCTGCTGATCAGCAGCAACGAGCACGACCCGTTGCCGGCGCAGGTGCACGCGCTGGGCATCCCGGCGGTGCTGTCGTCGCGCCCGGCCGGCCCGCTGCCGGTCAGCTACGTCGACGTCGACCAGCGGCGCGGTGCCGGGCTCGCCGCCGCGCACCTGCTCTCCCGGGGCTGCCGCCGGCTGGCCACGATCAACGGTCCGCTCGACATCCCGGCCGGCTCGGAACGCCTGGAGGGCTTCCGGGCTCACCTGGCCGATCCCGCGATCCCTGACGTGACCGGCATCCCCGCCGTGACCGGCATCCCCGCGGCGACCGGCCACTTCACCCGCGCCGGTGGGGAGGCCGCCGCGCACGCGCTGCTCGACGCGCACCCGTCGATCGACGGGCTGTTCGTGGCGAGTGACCTGATGGCCGAGGGCGCGCTGCGGGCCGTCCAGGACCGCGGCCGCCGGGTGCCGCAGGACATCGCCGTGGTGGGGTTCGACGATTCGAGCGCGGCGCTGGAGTGCCGCCCGCTGCTGACCACGGTCCGCCAGCCGGTCGAGGAGATGGCCGCCGAGATGGCCGAGCTGCTGCTGGCCCACATCGCCACACCCACCCGTTCCCCCCGGTCGGTGATCTTTCAGCCCACCCTGGTGATCCGGCAGTCCGCGTGAAGCCGGTCGACTACGCGGGGGAGTGGCTCGCCAGTGCGGCCGCGACCCGCCCCACCTGCTCCGCGGGCAGCCCGGCCAGGTTGATCCGGCCGGACGGGAGGCCGTAGATCCCGTGCTCCACCCGTAACCGCTCCATCCGCTCCGCCCCGAGCGGCAACCGCAGGAACATCCCCCGCTGCTCCCGCAACCCGTCGAAGCCGGTCCGATCCGCCAGCTCGTCGCGCAGCCGCCCGAGCCGCCGCCGCATCGACTCCAGCTCGTCGCGCCAGCACGCCGTCAACGCCGGATCGGACAGGATCTCCGCGACGATCATCGCCCCGTGCGCCGGCGGCTGCGAGTAGCTGACCCGCGCGATGTGCTCCAGCGACCCGCGCGCCTGCGCATCCCCGCCGACCACCAGCGCCGCGCCCACCCGCTCGCTGTACAACCCCCACGCCTTCGACCCGCTCACCGCCACCACCGCATACGGCACCGTCGCGAGCAGCAGCCGCATCCCGGCGAGATCCTCCTCGAGCCCGTCCCCGAGACCGAAATACGCCTGGTCGATGAAGGGCACCACGCCGCGCCGCGCGAGCGTCTCACCGAGGGCGGCCCACTCGTCCAGCGCCATCTGCCGCCCGGTCGGGTTGTGGCAGCACCCCTGGATCAGCAGCACATCACCGGCCCGCGCGGACGACACGGCGTCGAGCGTCGATGCAACCGGGTGCGTGACGACGCGCAGGCCGGCCGCCGCCATGATCCCGGGGTGGTTCACGTAAGCGGGCACGCCGAGGTGAACTGTCCGATCCGGCCCGGTCTGGGCGAGCAACTCGGCCAGCAGCCGCAGCGCTCCGGTCCCGGCCACGGTCTGCACGGCCACGGTCCGGTCCACAAGCGTGCGGTCGTTCAGCAGCAGTTCGGTCAGTGATGCCGCGAACCGCAGGTCACCGGACGGACCGACGTACCCCTTGGACGGTGATCGTTGCGCCAGGCGCAACTCCGCGGCACGGACCGCGCGCATCACCGGGCTCGCGCCGCTATCGTCGCGGTAGACGCCGACGATCAGGTCGAGCCGCCCGGGCCGCGGATCATCGGCGCACGCCGCCGTGAGCTGCCACAACGGGTCGGCGGTCAGCAGCATGAGGGGTTCCTCCGGTGGGGATCAGCGGGAACAGGACGACGCCTGCCACGATCAGCACGAGGCTGATCAGCGTCGATGGGGTGATCGGCTCGCCGAGCAGCGGCACGGCGACGATCGTGGTGAGGACCGGGGCGAGCGCGCCGAGGCAGGAGGCCAGGCGCGGGCCGAGCCGGCGGATCGCGATCGAGTAGCAGAGCGCGGCGACCACGCCGACGCCGGCGCCCTGCACGACGACATAGACAAGGGTGTCCGTGTTCAGGGTGAGGTGCGACTCGGTCAGTCCGGAACCGATCAGGGCTGCCGTGATCAGCGCGGAGGGCACGCAGAGCACCAGCGCCGCACCGATCGGATCGAGCCGGGTCACCCGCAGCGCGATCGTGTAGACGCTCCAGATCAGCCCCGCGAGCAGCAGCACGGCGATCCCGGCGCCGGTGCGCCCGGACACCGACGCCGCGACACCGACGACGATCACCCCGAGCGCGGCGGCTTGCGCTCGCCGGATCTTGAGACCCCACATCCGGTACGCGATGACGGCCACGAACATCGGCACCACGCCGGGGATGACGAGCCCGACGAGGGCGGCGCTGGTGAGGCGTCCGCCCAGTGCGGAGACCGCGAAGTACGGCAGTCCCGCCCCGGCACAGAGCGCCACGATCACCGCCGGCCGCTCACCGGACAACGACCGTAGTGTCCGGGGGATCCACGGCGACAACAGCACCACCGGAGTAGTGAAGCGAATCAGCGCCACGTCCGTGGTGGTCAGCGACGACGCCCCGATGCCGCGGATGCTGAGCGCGAACCCGGCCCAGACCACGACGGTCGCCGCCATCGCCGCGAACCCGCTCCACCTCGTCATGAGCTGGAACATTACGGAGGCAGCCGCGGCAGCCGATTGCTAATTCGTGCGCTGCCGACCGTACCTTTGGCAGAATCTTCCAATGCTTGACGACATCGACCGCCGGATCCTGCTCGAACTCCAGCGCGACGGCCGGATCAGCAACCAGGAGCTCGCCGACCGGGTCGGGCTCTCGCCGTCGCCCTGTCTGCGCCGCGTCCGGATCCTCGAGGAGGCCGGGGTGATCGCCGGGTACCGGGCGGTGATCGACCAGGAGGCGGTCGGCCTGCCGATCACCGCGTTCGTCCGGATCACCCTGGAGTCGCACGGCCAGGAGATCGTCGAGCGGGTGGAGGACGAGATCCGCGGCGTGCCCGAGATCGTCGAGGCCTACCTGCTCGCCGGTGACCAGGACTACCTGCTGAAGATCACGGTCGGCTCGTTCACCTCGTACGAGGACTTCGTCCGCACCCGCCTGCGCACCATCCCCGGGCTGGCCTCGATCGAGACCACCTTCGCGTTCGGCGTCACCAAGACCGTCTCGCCCCTGCCGATCCGGCCCTGAGGGCACACCGCGCACCGACCGGAATCGCGCCGCAGCGGTTAGTCTTCCCGCATGGAGCAGGACACCAGTTCGAAGCTCAGCCTCGACGAGATCCACACCCGGATGGGCATGATCGTCACGGCCGAGGGCAAGGCGCGTGCCCGCCGCCGCCTGCGGGAGACGGCCGCGGCCCGCGATCACGACGCCCGCGCCGCCTTGATCATGCGCCTGCGCACCGGTCAGGCGTGACCCGGGCGCGCACCGTCCGGCTGGTGCTCGACACCACCGCGGTCGCCTCCTGGGTGCGCGGCTCGATCGCCGTCGGTGAGATCCTCGCGGAGATCAACGACGAGCACGGCGTGGCGGTCATCCCGGTGTGGTGCCTGGTCGAGGCCGGCCACGAGACCGCGATGATCGATCGGGGCCGGCTCGACCTGCTGCTCGCCCATCCCGCGACGGTGGTGATCGCCGATGACGCCGACGACTGGGAGATGCTGGTCGGGCTCCGGGCGCTGACCGGCCGGGCGGACTGCGCGTCGGCGGCGTGGCTGGCGCTGGAGCTCGACGTGGACGTGATGACCCGGCACCCGGGGTGGTACGAGAAGGTGGACGGCGGCCGGCTCGTCCTGGAGATCGAGGACTGACGACGGCGGGCTCGCCGCGGCCGGACGCTCCGATTAGGATCTTTCGGGTGACGCTGGAGAAGTTCGACACGGGCGTGGCCCACCCGGCCCGCCGCTACAACTACTGGCTCGGCGGCAAGGACAACTTCGCCGCTGACCGGGAGTCGGGGGACCTGCTCGCGAAGTCGTACCCGGCGGCCCGGATCGCCGCGCGGGCGAACCGCGCGTTCCTGCGCCGGGCCGTCGGCTACCTCGCGGCCGAGGCCGGGATCCGGCAGTTCCTCGACATCGGCACCGGGCTGCCGACCGCCGACAACACGCACGAGGTCGCGCAGCGGATCGCCCCGGAGAGCCGGATCGTCTACGCCGACAACGACCCGATGGTGATGGCGCACGCCCGCGCGCTGCTGACCAGCTCGCCGGCGGGGGAGACCCGCTACATCGAGGAGGACCTGCGCGAGCCGGAGAAGATCCTGGCCGGGCTGGAGATCCTCGACCTGTCGAAGCCGGTCGGGCTGATCCTGGTCGCCGTCGTGCACTTCCTGCCCTCGCAGGAGCAGGCGGTCACGGCGGTGCGCACGCTGCTCGACGCCCTGCCGCCCGGCAGTCACCTGGTGATGACGCTCGCCACCACCGACCTGCTGACGCCGGAGCTGAAGGCGAACTGGGACGAGTCGCTGCGTACCGGCCGGTCCGACGTCCATCCGCGGACTCGCGCCGAGGTCGCGCAGTTCGCCGACGGGCTGGAGCTGGTGGAGCCGGGCATCACCGCGATCAGCGAGTGGCGACCGGACCCGGCCGACGAGGAGCAGCCGAGTCCGGTGGAGGCGTCCCTGTTCGGGCTGGTGGCGCGCAAGCCCTAGCGGAACTCGTCGAGGAGCTTGTCGAGACGGACCGGCAGGTCGCGGACGCGGATCCCGGTAGCGTGCCAGATCGCGTTCACGATCGCCGCCGGTGACCCGACGATGCCGATCTCGCCGATGCCCTTGCTGCCCATCGGGTTGATCTGCTCGTCGTGCTCGTCGAGCCAGGCGGCGTCGATCTCCTCGACGTCGGCGTGCGCCGGGATGTGGTAACCGGCCAGGTCGTTGTTGACCCACTCGCCGAACGCCGGGTCGAGCACGCCCTCCTCGTGCAGCGCCATGCCCATCCCCATGATCATGCCGCCGAGGAACTGGCTACGGGCGGTGCGCGGGTTCAGGATGCGGCCGGCCGTGTACATGCCGAAGAGGCGGGACACCCGGACCTCGCCGGTGACGGCGTCCACCCGTACCTCGGCGAAGTGGGCGCCGAAGGCGTGCCGTCCGTCTTTCTCCTGCTGCTCGATGAGCTCGGTGGTGTCGAAGACGGCCTGGTCGCCGCCGTTCTCGCGGAGCGCGCGGCAGGCGCCGGTCACCGCCCAGCCCCACGACGCGCTGCCCGACGAGCCACCGGCGACCGAGGCCTGCGGAAGGCTGCTGTCGCCGATCCGGATCGCGATCCGGTCGACGCCCACGCCGAGCGCGTCCGCGGCGATCTGGGTGAGGATGGTCCGCGCGCCGGTGCCCAGGTCGGCGGCCCCGATCGCCACCTCGAACCGGCCGTCCGGCAGCGCGCTGACCCGCGCGGCCGACGGCTGCGCCATCGTCGGGTAGGTCGCCCCGGCCACCCCGGTGCCGATCCACCAGTCGCCCTCGCGGCGCTGCCGGGGCCGCGGGTCGCGACCGGCCCAGCCGAAACGTTCCGCGCCCTGCCGCAGGCAGTCGACGTAGTGCCGGCTGGTGAACGGGGTGCCGCTCTCCGGCTCGGCGGACGGCTCGTTGCGGATCCGCAGCTCGATCGGGTCCATGCCGAGTTCGGCGGCGAGCTCGTCGACGGCGCATTCGAGGGCGAACATGCCGGGCGCCTCGCCGGGCGCGCGCATCCAGCGCGGCGTCGGCATGTCGAGACGGACCAGGTGGTGACCGGTGCGGCGGTTCGGGGCCGCGTACATGTGCCGGGTCGACACCGCGGTCTGCTCGGCGAACTCGAGAAGACGGCTGCTCTGGGAGTACGCCTGGTGATCGATCACGGTCATCGTGCCGTCGCGGTCAGCGCCCAGGCGGATCCGCTGGACGGTCGGCGTGCGGTGCCCGACGATGCTGAACATCTGCTGCCGGGTGACCACCACTTTCACCGGGCGCCCGGTCACCTTCGCGGCCAGAGCGGCGAGGACGGCGTTCGGCCGGGCGGTGCCCTTGGAGCCGAAACCGCCGCCGACGTGCTCGGTGATGACCCGGACGTTCTCCACGCCGAAGACCTGGCCGAGGGTGGCGGCGATCCCGGACGGATGCTGGTTGGAGTCGAAAACGGTCAGCTGGTCGCCGTCCCAGCGGGCGATCGTGGCGTGCGGCTCCATCGGGTTGTTGTGCAGAGCCGGAGTGGAATAGACGACGTCGACGAGCACCTCCTGATCCGGGTCGCCCATCATGCTCTCCGCAGGGAACGCGGGATTCACCTTCTCCGGCGTGTACAGATCGGGATGATCGATCCGGAGCACGGCGTCGTGCTCCTCCGCCTCGATCTCCAGCCGCAGCGTCCGCGCCGCATACCGCGCCGCCTCCAGCGTGTCCGCCACGACGAGCGCCACCGGCTGGCCGCGATAGCTGATCCGCTCCGACTGCAGAACCGCCAGCTCCGGGTCGTCGGCCGCGGCGATCTCCGGCGCGTTGCCGTGCCACAGCACCGCGACGGCGTCATCGGTCGGATCGGTGATCACGTCGATCAGCCGCCCGCGCGGCACCGGCGACGGGACGATCCACCCGTACGCGATGTCGTCCTGCGGATACTCGGCGGCGTACTTCGCCGCCCCGGTCACCTTCAGCGGCCCTTCGAGCCGCGCCAGGGGCGAGCCGACGGCACTCGGCACGGTCGCGCTCATCGGGTCACCCCCGCCAGCTTTTCCAGCATCCAGGCGGTCAGGTTGCGCATCAGACCGATTTTGTACGCGTTGTCGCGCAGCACCCGGGAGTCCTCCAACTCGATGTCCGCCGCCGCCAGGAACGACTCCCGGGTCGCCGGCCGTCCGCGCAGCTGCTCTTCGGCGAGCCGGGCGCGCCACGGTTTCGGCGCCACCGCTCCCCACGCCAGCCGGACGTCACGGACCACCCCGTCCTCGACGTCCAGCGCGGCCGCCACCGAGCCGACCGCGAACGCGTAGGAGGCCCGGTCCCGCGCCTTGCGGTAACCCGAGGTCGCGGCCATCGGCAGGGCCGGCAGCGTCACCGCGGTGATCAGCTCGCCGTGGTCGAGAACCGTGTCGCGTTCCGGGGCGTCACCGGGCAGCCGGTGCAGGCCGGTGAGCGGGATCCGGCGGGCGCTCGTCTCCACGACGGCGTCCAGGGCGGCCAGCGCGACCGCCATGTCCGACGGGTGGGTGGCGATGCACGCGTCCGAGCCGCCGAGGATCGCCAGGTTACGGTGGTCGCCCTCGCGCGCCGGGCAGCCGCTGCCCGGCGTGTGCTTGTTGCACGGCTTGGTGGCGTCCATGAAGTACCGGCACCGGGTGCGCTGCAGCAGGTTCCCGCCGGTGGTGGCCATGTTCCGCAGCTGACCGGACGCGCCGGCGAGCAGCGCCTCACTGAGAACCGGGTACCGGGTCCGCACCCGCGGGTCGGCGGCGAGGTCGCTGTTGCGCACCCCGGCGCCGATCCGCAGCCCGCCGTCCGGCAACTCGGTGATCTCGTCCGGGACCAGCCCGCGCACGTCGACGAGGACGTCCGGGGTGGCGATGCCGAGTTTCATCAGGTCGACCAGGTTCGTGCCGCCGGCCAGGAACATCGCGCCCGGCTCCAGCCCGTCGCCCACACCCGTCGCGGCGCGGTACTCGAAGGTCTTCATCGGCCGGCCGCCTGCCGGATCGCCGGGACCATGTTCGGATAGGCGCCGCAGCGGCACAGGTTCCCGCTCATCCGCTCCCGGATCTCCGCGTCGCTGAGCAGGTCGCCGTCGCCGGTCACCGCGCTCGGCCGGCCCTGCGCCACCTCGTCCAGCATCCCGACCGCCGAGCAGATCTGGCCGGGCGTGCAGTAACCGCACTGGAACCCGTCATGGTCCAGGAATCCGCGCTGCACCGGATGGTCGCCGAGGCCCTCGATCGTGGTGATCCGGGCGTCCTGGCAGGCGACCGCGAGCAGCAGGCAGCTGTTCACCCGGCGGCCGTCGAGCAGCACCGTGCAGGCGCCGCACTGCCCGTGGTCGCAGCCCTTCTTGGCGCCGGTCAGGTCGAGGTGCTCACGCAGCGCGTCCAGCACGGTGGTCCGGGGATCGAGGTCAAGCTCGTGTTCGACCTCGTTGACGGTGAGACGCATGTGCGCCCGGTACCCGGAGCCGGAGTGATCAATCCTCGGAGTTTCCGGCCCGGATCGGGTCGGGTCCGGGTTTCCAATTCGGGTCGCGGCCGATGAAGCCGAGCAACTTCGTCTGCGCGTCGGCGTCGTCCGGGACGGCCACCCGCGGACCGTACTGCCCCGACGAGCGGATGATCTGTTCCATCGACTCCATCCCGCCGAACAGCTGCGCGCTGAACTCCGGGTCGAGCCGGTCGTCCTGGCCGGTTGCCCGGGCCAGGTCCCAGGTGTGCATGAAGACGTCGGAGGTGTAGAACCGGTCGATCGCGTACGCCAGCGGCATCTCGCCGATGTGCGGGTTGGTGAACGTGCGCTGCGCCGCAGCCGGGTCGTCGAGCAGCGCCTGCACCCCGCCGGCGTGCGCCTGCCAGGCGCCGGCCGGGTCGTCGTCCACGCTCGGGCCCGGCGGCAGGGTGGCCGACGAGCCGAGGAACCCGGGCAGCCACTCGACCAGGTGGCGGACCACGTCACGCGCGGTCCAGCCGTCGACGGGCGCGGGGGAGTTCCAGTCCTTCGCGCCCTGGACGCGGGCGGTGAACCCGCCGGCGATCTGCCGGTGGCGGTCGGCGGGCGTCAGATCGGAAAGCGGCATCGGTGGCGTCCTTCCAGGGCGGGCTGCACGGTTTTCGCTCTCGAAGGACTGTAGCGATGCCAGCAGCCGGGTGACCGGGGATGAACGGCGCCGCCATTCCGGCGCCCGATCGGGAGTGGGAGGAGGCTGCGGCCCACTCGTCAATCGAGGCGTTCGGGACGGTCGGGGAGCAGCAGCAACAGTGACGCCACGAGCATCGCCCCGAGCGACACCACATTGCCGACCTTGTCAACGGTGGGGAAGACGTCCAGGTGCAGCGCATGCCAGACGAGATGCTCCGCCGTGAAGATCAGCCACGCGCCTCCGGTCATCCGCAGCACCGCCGGCGACGGCCGGCGGATCGCCCACACCGTCATGACCAGCAGCGCCAGGAACAATCCGCCGACGTCGCGGGTCAGGTGTTCGTTGTACGGCCCGAGCGCCGACACCCAGTTCCGCCCCGGAAACGGGAAGTCACGGTAGAACGACAGCGGGAACGCCGCCGCCCACACTCCGATGACCGCGGCGGCGACCGCGAGCAGCGCGGCCACCGCACGCTTGGCGGAGAGCGTCACGGCTTCGCCAGCCACTGATCAAAAGTGGTCGTGCCCCGCGGCCCGGGACCCGTCGGCAGCAGCCCGCCGCCCGCCATGGCCCGTCCCGTGGCACCCGGGAGCGGCAACCCGATCACCAGCTTCCGCGGCCCGTGCGCCTTCGCGACACGGCGGGCCATCGCGGACATCTCCAGCACCTCCGGGCCCGCCATCTGCGGGGCCAGACCCCGCGCCGGACCGGCCGCCAGCCGTACCAGCTCGGCTGCCACCTCGGCGGCCGCGACCGGCTGGCCGGACATCCGCGGCACCACGGCGACCGGTCCCGGCACCCGGGCCAGCGACTGGCCGGCGAACTCGAAGAACTGGGTGGCGCGCAGCACCGTCGCCGGCACCCGGCCGGCCAGAGCGAGCTGCTCCTGGCGGAGTTTCCCCTGGTAGTACCCGAATCCGACCCGATCGACGCCGACGATCGACAGCACCACGTGGTGGGCGACCCCGGCGCGTTCCCCGGCGTCGGCGAGGGTACGGGTGACCCGCTCGAAGAACTCCACCGACACCCTGCGGCTCAGCGTATCCACGTTCGTCACGTCGATCACCACCTCGGTCCCGCGCAGGGCATCGCCCAGGCCCGCGCCGGTCGTCAGGTCCACCCCGTGCGAGCGGGACAGGATCACCACCTCGTGCCCGGCCGCGCGCGCCTGCTCCACGATCAGCCGGCCGATCAGCCCGGTTCCTCCAGCAACGGCCACTCGCATGTGTCAGCCCTCGTTTCGTCGTGGCGTACCGTGTCGTGGTCTTGGACTACCGACGCCCGTGAGATGTGACAGCGGGTGACCTACGCAACAGGGGATCTTGTGGAGCTCGCTTCGCTGCCGTACGCGAAATACCTGCAGCCGTTCACCGCAGAGCTGGAGATCGGCGAGGACTACAGCGAGGCGCACGTCGACGGCGCCGAGTTCGACGGGGTGCAGGCCGGCGGGATCCGGTTCTCCGAGAGCGCGCTCACCTCGGTCACCTTCACCGGCGGCAATTTCGATCGGGTACGGCTGGACGACGTCTACGTGTCACGCTGCCGCTGGATCGGCGGCAGCTGGGGCGAGACGTCCTTCCTCAACGTCTCCGTGCTGGACAGCGTTCTCGCCGGCGTCCAGTCTTACGGGGCGCAGTGGCGTCGCGTGGTGCTCAAGGACTGCAAGATCGACAGTTTGAACCTGCGGGGCGCCCGGCTGCAGGACGTCGAGTTCCGCGACTGCGACCTGACCGAGGTCGATTTCTCCGACGCCACCCTGGTCGGCGTCACCTTCCCGGGTACCGCGATCCGCCGCGCCCGATTCGCGAAGGCGACCGTGAAGAAACTGGACTTCCGCACCGCCCGCGAACTGGACGTGGCTCTCGGCTGGGAGTCGCTGCGCGGCGCCGTGATCGGCGGCGATCAGCTGGCGGAGGCGGCGCCCGCCCTGGCGCAGACCCTGGGACTCGTCGTCCGGTAACGCCCGGCGGTTCACCGGAGCGGCTCACGTCACACAATCCCCGGTTCGCCGGAAAAGATCGAATCGGGTCGGTAGCGTCCTTCGGCTGTGCCCGTCGACCGTACCCGAAGAATCTCCCGCCGAAGGCTGGGCCTCGTCCTCGCCGCCGTTGTCGCGGTGCTGGTCGCGGTCAACGTGGCGACCAAATTCGGCCCGGCCGGCACCGGTCTGGTCGCCGGCCCGGTCGTCGCGATCGGGCTGTTGCTGCTCGGCCGCCGCGCGGGGCTGACCTGGCACGACCTGGGGCTCGCGCCGCACACGCTGACCCGGGGCATCAGGTACGCGGTGGGCGCCGTGCTCGCCGTCGCGGTCGTCTACGCGATCGCCGCCGCCATCCCGGCGACCCGGCCGGCGTTCCAGGACGGCCGGTACGACCTGCACCTGAGCGCCGTGCTGCAGACCGCCTTCGTGGTGATCCCGTTCGGGACCGTGCTGCTCGAGGAGATCGCCTTCCGTGGCGTGCTGCACGGCCTGGTGAACCGGCATCGCGGCGCGGTCTGGGCCAGCGTCGTGTCGTCGGTGCTGTTCGGGCTCTGGCACATCCTGCCGTCGCTGCGGCTCGCCGAGGCGAACCGGGCGGTCGGTGACGCGGTGGGCGGCGGCACCACCGGGCAGGTCCTGGCCGTGGCCGGTGCGGTCGGGTTCACCGCGCTGGCCGGACTGCTCCTCTGCGAGCTGCGGCGGCGCAGCGGCAGCCTGCTGGCGGCGGCCGCGCTGCACTGGGCGACGAACGGGATGGGCCTGCTGGTCGGCGCGGCCCTGGCCACCGTGCACTTCGCCTGAGCGCCCCGCCGTCATGATGGGATGTCTCCATGACGTTGGTGACTGGTACGGAGATCACGGCGGCGGACACGACCCATCTGGAACGGTCCGTCGCGCTGGCCTGGGACGCCCGCAACCGGGGAGACCACCCGTTCGGCTCACTGCTGGTCACGCCGGACGGCACGGTGCTGGAAGCGGTGAACACGGTGGTGACCGCATCGGATCCGACCGGGCACGCCGAGACCAACCTGGTGCGGCTCGCCGGCCGGCTCGACCTCGCGACACGGGCCGGCAGCGTGCTCTACACCAGCACCGAGCCGTGCGCCATGTGCGCGGGCGCGATCTACTGGGCCGGCATCGGGCGAGTGGTGTTCGCGTTCTCCTCCGAGGAACTCAGCAAGCTGGTCGACGAGGAGGAAGGGGTGCCGCCGCTGAACCTGGCGTCCCGTGAGGTGTTCGCGCGCGGCGGCCGCCCGATCGTGGTCGACGGGCCGGCGCCGCTGCCCAGCGCGGCAGCGGTCCACCACGGGTTCTGGGACTAGTATTCGCTGGTCGTGGCGGTGTGGGCGGGGATCAGATCGAGGAACGCCCGGACCGCCCGGCTCGGCGGGATCGCGGCCGGCCGGGCGACCGCGAGGGTCCACGGGGTGGCGGGCGGGTCCAGGTCGACCGGGACCACGCGGGCCCCGGCCTCCGCGCGCAGCGGCGGGACCACGGCCACGCCCAGGCCGGCCGCCACGTAACTGGGCACCGTCGTCAGGTCGGTGACCTCGACGACTATCGAGCGGGTCAGGCCGGCTCGGCGGAAGTCGTTGTCGGACCGTACCCGATTGCAGTAACCGGCCGGCAGATCGATGAATTGCTCGTCGGCGAGCGCGCCCGGGTCCACCGTCGCGGCGCCGGCGAGGGGATGATTCTCGGACACGAGCAGCCGTGGCTGGAACGTGGCGAGGGGCGTCAGGTCGATCCCGTCGACGGCCGCGGTGTCCACCCCCACGAAAGCGACGTCGAGCTGGTGGGAGCGGAGCTTCTCCAGCAGGCCGGAGCTGCCCTCGGCTGCCACGGTCATCGTCAGCCGTACCCCCGGATGGCGCTCGCGGAAGTCACCGACCAGCCCCGGCAGATCGACGGCCGTCAGGCCGGAGAGGGTGCCGACGCGCAGGCTGCCGCGCAGGCCGAGGCCGGCGCTCCCGACCGCGGCCCGCGCGAGATCCAGCGATTCCAGGGCGTTCTTCGCCTCCGGCAGCAGCGCCCGGCCGGCGTCGGTGAGCGTGACGCGGGTGGTGCTGCGGTCGAACAGCGGCGTTCCGAGATCGCGCTCGAGCGCGCGGATGCTCGCCGAGACCGTGGACTGGACGGCGTGGGTGCGTTTCGCGGCGCGGGTGAAGTTGAGCTCCTCGGCGACCGCGACGAAGAACTCCAGCTGGCGCTGTTCCATACGCCGACCTTATCGCCATCGCCGATTGCCCTTATGAACAGCATTCGTTGGACACGATCGCCGGGTGGGGAGAAGCTTTCCCCGTGAAGATCTTTCTTACCGGTGCGACCGGTTACATCGGCTCCGCTGTCCGCTCCGCCCTGATCGCCGGCGGACATTCGGTCACTGCGCTCGTACGGGCGGAGAGCGCCGGCCGGGTGACCGGCGACGGGCTCGACGTGATGATCGGCGACATGCGGGACGCGGCTCTGGTGCGCGACCTCGCCGCCACCAGCGATGCCGTGATCCACACCGCCAGCCCGGGTGACGCCTCCAGCGCGGCCGCGGAGGCCGAGTTCGCGGACGCGGTCCTGGCCGGGCGACCGAAAGCGTTCATCCGGACCGGTGGTGTCTGGGTGCACGGGGCGGGCGCCGACATCACCGAGGAGACACCGATCGCCGCGCCCGCGCTCGTGGCCTGGCGCGACGAGATCGACAAGCGGGTGCTGGGCGCGTCCGGCATCCGGTCCGTGCTGATCGAGCCGGGGATCGTCTACGGCCACGGTGCTGGGATCGCGCGGATGGTGGTGTCCGCGCCACAGGTTGATGGTGCACTGCAGTTGATCGGTGATGGACGTCAGCACTGGACGACCGTCCATGTTGACGACCTGGCGGCGCTGTATGTGCTGGCGCTGGAGAAGGGGGATGCCGGGTCGGTGTTCCTGGGTGTCGGTGGGGAGAACCCCACCGTTCGGGAGTTGGGGGAGGCGGCCAGCCGGCGGCTGGGGCTCGGTGGGCGGGTCGTTCCGGAGGAGCCGTCGGAAACGGTCGCGCGGCTCGGGGATTTCGGGGCTGCGCTGCTGGTGGATCAGCAGGCTTCGGGGGAGAAGGCGCGGCGGGTGCTCGGGTGGAAGCCGGAGCGGGCGTCGCTGCTCGCCGAGATCGCCGCGGGCGGGTATGACGGTGGGGGCCGTTCCGCATGAGGTGACGGTCGGGCCAGCCGTAGCTCAGGCAGGTTGTTTGGCTGGTTTGGCTGCGTGGGCTACGGCTCGGGGTCCCGGGCCGTCGGTCAGGCAGGTTATTCGAGCCGGGTTGCCTGTGCGGGCTACGGCTCGCGCCCGCGGCCCGCCCGCCGCCCGCCGCGCGGCCCGCCCGCCGGGCCGCACCGCGCCGGGCGCACCGCGCCGCGCCGGCCGCACCGCACCGCGCCGCGTCGGCTGGTGGGCCGCGGAGTGGCTCAACCTCTCGGAAACAGTTGTGGTGTGTGTCGTGGAGATTGCAGGATGTCATGGGAGCGCTCCCGAGTCCCCGATCCCCGCGCTCAAGGAGTCCACCGTGCACACCCACCGAGCAAGAAGACGCATCCTGGCCGCAGCAGCCGGCCTGGCCCTGGCGATCACCGGCGCCGGCATCCCCACCGCCACCAGTGCCGCCCCACCCCAGAACACCAGCGCCACCACCCAAGCGCAGGCCACCACCCGCGCACAGGCCGCCGCCCCGGCCACCGACTGGCTGCACGTCGACGGGAACCAGATCGTGGACTCCGCCGGCAACCCCGTCTGGCTCACCGGCGCCAACTGGTTCGGCTTCAACGCCTCCGAACGTGTCTTCCACGGCCTCTGGTCGGCCAACATCACCGAGATCACCCGCTCGATGGCCCAGCGCGGCATCAACATCGTCCGCGTCCCGATATCCACTCAACTGCTGCTGGAGTGGAAAGCCGGCACGTTCAACACGGTCAACGTCAACACGTACGCCAACCCCGAACTAGCCGGCAAGAACAGCCTGCAGATCTTCGACTTCTGGCTGGCGCTCTGTGAGCAGTACGGCATCAAGGTCCTCCTCGACGTGCACAGCGCCGAGGCCGACAACTCCGGCCACATCCACCCGGTCTGGTACAAGGGAACGATCACCCCGGAGCTGTATTACCAGGCTTGGGAGTGGGTGACGGCCCGCTACAAGGCGAACGACACGATCGTCGCGATGGACCTGAAGAACGAGCCGCACGGCACGCCCGGCACCACCCCGCGCGCCAAGTGGGACAACTCCACCGACGTGGACAACTGGAAGCACACGGCGGAGACCGCGGCGAAGCGCATCCTGGCGATCAACCCGGAGGTGCTGGTCCTGGTCGAGGGGCAGGAGGTCTACCCGCGCGAGGGTGAGACCTGGAACTCGCCGAACACCGACCCGGACCTGTCGCCGAACTACTACTACAACTGGTGGGGCGGCAACCTGCGCGGCGTCCGCGACTACCCGATCAACCTGGGCGCGAACCAGGATCAGCTGGTCTACTCGCCGCACGACTACGGGCCGCTGGTCTTCAACCAGCCGTGGTTCGACAAGCCGTTCGACAAGACCACATTGACCAACGACGTGTGGCGGCCGAACTGGCTCTACATCCACGAGAACGACACCGCGCCGCTGCTGATCGGCGAGTGGGGTGGCCGGCTCGGCCAGGACGAGCGGCAGGACCGCTGGATGACCGCGCTGCGCGACCTGATCGTGGAGCACCGGCTGCACCAGACGTTCTGGGTGCTGAACCCGAACTCGGGCGACACCGGCGGTCTGCTGCTGGACGACTGGAAGACCTGGGACGAGCAGAAGTACGCCCTGCTCAAGCCCGCGCTGTGGCAGCAGGGCGGCAAGTTCGTCAGCCTGGACCACCAGGTGCCGCTGGGCGGGGCGGGCAGCACCACCGGGATCAGCCTGAGCGCGGCCTTCGGCGAGTCGGACACGGTCGCGCCGACCGTTCCGGGCCAGCCGTCGGCGAGCGGCGTCACCGCCACCGGTGTCACGCTGAGCTGGACGGCGTCCACCGACGCCGTGGGCGTGACCTCGTATGACGTTCTGCGCAACGGCACGGTGGTGGCGACGGTCTCCGGGACGAGCTACATCGCGAGCGGGTTGACGGCGTCCACCACGTACACCTTCAGTGTCCGGGCCAGGGACGCCGCCGGGAACGTCTCCGCGGCGTCGGCGGGACGCAGCGTGACGACGGCGGCGACCGGTGGCGACACGGGTGGCGGGTGCACCGCCACCTACAAGACGACCGGTTCCTGGTCCGGGGGTTTCCAGGCCGAGGTCGCGGTACGCAACACCGGCACCGCGGCGAGCACCGGCTGGGTCGTGAACTGGACCTATCCGAGCGGGACCACCGTGGCGTCGCTGTGGAACGGCGTGCAGGCCACACCGCCGGTGACCGTCCGCAACGCCGAGCACAACGGCGCCCTGGCGGCCGGAGCGTCCACCACATTCGGCCTGGTCGGCTCCGGCCCGTCGGCGACTCCCGCCACGGTGAGCTGCACGCTCTCCTGACGGACCACCGCCCGATCTTGGCAGTTCGTGCACGGACGGTGCGCACGAAATCGTCAGGATCGGGCGGTTACACGGCACCGGCGAACCCGTTTATCCCTATGCCACCGGGTACATCACGTTCGACCCGACGTGAAGGGAACGTGCTGTGACCCGTACCGGAAAGGTGTTGATGTTCGCCGTGCCGCTCGCGGCCGCCGCCGCTGCCACCGTCGCAGCGAAGAGCCGCGCGAAGCAGCCGGATCATCAGCGCCGTCACGTGATAACGATCTACCGCCCGCTGTCCGAACTGGAGTCCGAGCAGCTCCCCGGCTCGCTCCGGGAGATCACCGGCGACGTCGAGATCACCCTGCGCCCCGCACCGGGCGACCGGGGTACCGAGATCGCCGTCCGCATCCCCGAGGGCTCCACGATCACCGAGGGCCAGGTCCGGGCGGCGCTGCGCGAGACCCGCTCGCTGCTGGAGACCGGTGACGTGCTGCTGCCGTCCGGCCCGCCGACAACGGTGACAACGTTGACGAACCGGCCGCTTCAGGCGGCCACCCGGCACGGCCGCGAGGGAGGACTGCTGTGAAGGCGCTGCAGTGGCAGGGCGTCAACAAGCTCGCCGTCGGCACCGTGCCCGACCCGGAGCTCCGCAACCCCGGCGACATCATCGTCCGGGTGACCAAGTCCGTGACCTGCGGTTCCGACCTGCACCTGCTCGGCGGATACATCCCGTTCATGGAGAAGGGCGACGTCCTCGGCCACGAGTTCCTCGGCGAGGTCGTCGAGGTGGGCCCGGACGTGCGCACCCACCGGATCGGCGACCGGGTGGTGGTGTCGTCGTTCATCTCGTGCGGAAACTGCTGGTACTGCGACCAGAAGCTCTACTCGCTCTGCGACAACGGCAACACCAATCCGGCGATCACCGAAACCCTGTGGGGTCACGCGCCGAGCGGCTGCTTCGGCTACTCGCACGCGATGGGCGGCAACGCCGGAAGTCACGCCGAGTTCATCCGCGTCCCGTTCGCCGACGTCGGGGCGTTCGCGGTGCCCGAGGGTGTCAGCGACGAGCGCGCGCTGTTCGCCTCGGACGCCGCGTCGACCGGCTGGATGGGCGCTGACCTGGGCGGCGTCCAGCCCGGTGACGTCGTCGCGGTCTGGGGCGCCGGTGGAGTCGGCCAGATGGCGGCCCGCGCCGCGATGCTGCTCGGCGCCGGCCGGGTGATCGTCATCGACCGCCTGCCGAACCGTCTGGCGCAGGTCGAACGCCACATCGGCGCCGAGACGCTCAACTTCGAGACCACCGACGTCTCCGCCGAACTGCGCGAACGCAGCGGCGGCCGCGGTCCCGACGTCTGCATCGAGGCAGTCGGGATGGAGGCCCACTCCCGCGGCTACGACCAGCTCAAACAGCAGCTGCGCCTGCAGACCGACCGCCCGGTCGCGGTCCGCGACGCCATCCACGCCTGCCGCAAGGGCGGTTCCGTCTTCGTCCTCGGCGTCTACGCCGGATTCGTCGACAAGTTTCCCCTCGGCGCCCTGATGAACAAGGGCCTCACCGTCCGCGGCGCCCAGATGCACGGCCAGCGCTACATCCCGATGCTCCTCGATCGAATGGCGAAGGGTGAGCTGGTCACCGAGCATCTCGCCACGCACGTGATGCCGCTCGACCAGGCGCCCGAGGGCTACCGCATGTTCAAGGAGAAGGACGACGATTGCGTCCGGGCCGTTTTCTGTCCCTGACCTTTCCGGGTACGCGTCCGATCCGTCCCCAACCGCACGTCAGGCCCGTTCCGGGCCTGACGTCGCGACCACGGGTGTGCCGTCCAGGCCGTAGCGCGGCCATCGCTACGGGTGCGCCCCCACGCCCCGAGCCGTCCCGCCCGCGCCGTGGTCCTGGGTCGGGCCCGCATGGAGCCCGGGCGCTGCCCGCCCTGCTCCTGTCCCGGCCCGCTCCTGTCCCGCCCTGCTCTCGGCCTGCCCTGCTCCCGTCAAGCCCGGCCAGCCTCGCCAGCACGGGCAACGCAGTGCCAAAGTCGGACAAATATGACAAAGTGACGTCTGGGCGGGCCCGCAGGTTCGCAGATCTTGGAAATGCCGGTCCCGGCTGGCGCCCAGTGCGGACAAACCGGGCACCCGACAGCACTGATAACCAGCCGGCCGAGACGAGCTGGTTACCAGTGCTGTTTCTAGCGTCTCGGACAGCACTGTGAACCAGCCGGACCAACTGGTTCACAGTGCTCCCCAGCAGCTGTGATCACGCGAACGGGTGTCGCTGGCATACGGCCGTGTCGCCAGCATCCGGCCGCGATGTTCAGCGAAGCGTTACGCATCCGCCGGTCGCCCCGTATCCGCGTGATCAGGAGCCCTGCCCGGCGCCGCTCTGCCCAGCGCCGCCTTGCCCCGAGCCGCCCGCGTCGCTCGGCCGGTAGAGCGCAATCGCCAGCTCAGCAGCCGGGGAGCCGTCAGTGGCGCGGGCGGCGAACTCCCGCGTCAGCGCATCGAGCCGTGTAGCGAACTCATAGAACGTCGCATCATCCAGTGGAACCCGCCGAACCTCCGCAAGCCGGGGCCCGAGATCAGTGCCTACACCAGCTCCCACCTCAAACGGAAAAACCGGCTCAGCCCCGCCAACCATCGAGGGCCTCCCTCCGCCACCCTGACGAGGAACCGCCGCAGCAGACATCCCAACATCGCCGGCCCCGTCACCGGAATCTCGTTCGTCCCGCCCCTGCGTCGTCGCAGCAGGTGACAACCCAAAGTCTTGCGAGTCCCCAGCCGGCGAAGCCAGTGCGGCTTCGAACCCCGGCGGGTTCCCGGCCGGCGCACCAGCGGCGGACATCTCCGGTCGAGCCGGCACCGATCCGGACGCGCCGATCTCGGAATGGGCCGGCGCGGATCCGGACGCGCCGATCTCGGGCTGGGCCGGCGCGGAACCGGATGCTCCGATCTCGGGCTGGGCCGGCGCGGATCCCGATGCGCCGATCGCCGCGTCCGGTCCACGGTCAGCACCGACCGTCCACACCGGAATCGGGAATTGGCCCGTCCCGGTCCAGGTGAGTCCCGGCAGCGGTGCCGGGATCCGCAGCGGCGGTGACGCGACCGCGGCCGTACTGACATACCGCAGAACCGCCACTCCCTGCACCATTCGGGGAAGGCCCGCGCGCACCAGCCCACCCTGCTCCAAGATCTTGAGGTGATAGTTGACGACCCCGCCCGGCAACCCGAGCCGCGCGGAGAGACCCGCCACCGTGGCGGGGCCGGCATGCAGCAGCCCGAGAATGCGATCACGAACGTCGTCAGTCATGGCACACATTGTCGACCTTGACCCGGCGTGACAGAAACCGACCGTCCGAGCGAACAACAGCTGGATTCTTGCAAGGTGGTCAACACATGCGAGTTGCCGGTCTGGCCAGGCGCAGTCCATGCGAAAGGGCCGCCACTCCAGCAGGAGTGACGGCCCATATCGGTCGACTCACACAGCGCGACTCATACAGCGCGGATCGAACAGTGCGTGTTGACTAGAGCAATCAACGCGTCAGTCTGTCGACGCTTCGTGTTGAGTTGTCACTTCAACATGTCAACTCAACGTGCCGGATCAATGCGTTGTGGTGTCAGCGTTGCTTCGTGGATGTGCCGCCGTCGACCTGATCGATCGGCGGGGCGCCGTCGATCGCGTCGGCCGCCACGGCTGCCGCCTTCAACTCGGCGGGCAGATCAAGGCTGTCGCGGAGCGTCACCTGCTTCAACATGAGCGCAGCCACCACCCCGACGATGCCGATGAGCGCCGACAACAGGAAGATGTGACCGGTGGCGTCACCGTATGCGGCCCGCACGATGTGCTGGATCGCCTCCGGCAGCGCGCCCAGATTCAAGCTGCTGCTCCCGCCGCTGCTCGATGCGGGCACCCCGGCCGCCGCCAGATCATGGGTGATCTGGTCGGTGACTTGACGGGCCAGCACGGCGCCGAGAACCGACACGCCGATCGTGCCACCGAGCGATCGGAAGAACGCGACGGTCGAGCTTGCCGCGCCGATGTCCTTGAGCGCGACCGTGTTCTGCACGGCGAGCACCAGGTTCTGCATCGACATGCCGACACCGGCGCCGACGGCGAACATGCCGACACCGACGTACCAGAGGGCTGTCGCGTGGTCGATCGTGCTCAGCATGCCGAACCCGGCGACCAGCACGATTGCGCCGGCCACGATCCACGGCTTGATCTGGCCGGTCTTGGTGATCATGCGGCCGCTGATGATCGAGGAGAGCAGCACGCCGGCCATCATCGGGATGGTCAGCAGGCCGGCCTCGGTGGGGCTGTATCCGCGGCCGATCTGGAAGTACTGGCCGAGGAACACGGCGCCGCCGAACATGGCCATGCCGACCGCGAGGCTGGCGAGGATGGCGAGCGCGGTGTTGCGTTCGCGGACGATCGGCAGCGGGACGATCGGCTCGGGCGCGCGCGACTCCACCCGGACGGCGAGGGCGAGCAGGATCAGTGTGCCGCCGACCATGCTGCACGTCTGCCAGGACAGCCACGCGAACGTGTCGTCCACGAACGAGATCCAGATCAGCAACAGGCTGACTCCGGCGGCGATCAATGTAGCGCCCAGGTAGTCAATCTTGACGTTCTCCCGCCGTACCGTCGGAAGGTGAAGAGTGATCTGGAGCAGCACCAATGCGACGATCGCGACCGGCACGCCGACGAAGAAGCACCAGCGCCAGCCGAGCCATGACGTGTCGACGATGAGGCCGCCGAGCAGCGGACCGCCGACCGTGGCGAGGGCCATCACGCCGCCGAGGTAGCCGTTGTACCGGCCGCGCTCGCGGGGCGGGATCATCGCGGCGATCGCCACCTGCACGAGGGCCTGCAGGCCGCCGACGCCGATGCCCTGGAAGGCGCGTGCCGCGATCAGCTCACCGGCGTTCTGCGCCATGCCGGCCACCACGGATCCGACCACGAACACCACGATCGAGATCTGGATCAGCAGCTTCTTGCTGAACAGGTCGGCGAGCTTGCCCCAGATCGGGGTGGTCGCGGTGGCGGTGAGCAGGGTGGCGGTGACCACCCAGGTGTACTGGGTCTGCGACCCGTTCAGCGATCCGATGATCTTCGGCAGTGCCGTGGAGACCACGGTGCTGCTCAGCATGGCGACGAAGAGGACCAGCAGCAGACCGCTGAGTGCCTCCAGGGTCTGCCGGTGGTTCATCTGCCCGGGTGGGGATGCGCTCACTGCGCCGCCTCCATGAGAGTGTCGTTGGTGGAGAGTGCGGTATCGATGGCCTCGGTGAACCGGCCGAGTCCGCGGCTGAACGCGGCGAGCTCGTCCGGGCTCCAGTCGGCGAGCGCCCGGGCGAGCGTGCGTTCGTACCACTGGAGGGTGTCGGCGAGGGCGGCCTTGCCGGTGGCGGTGACGACCAGGACCGTCGCGCGCCCGTCGTGCGGGTCCGGCTCGCGCGTCACCAGGCCGTGGGAGACGAGGGCGGCGACGGCACGGCTCACCGTCGACGGGTCGAGTCCGCTCTGGATCGCCAGTTCACGGGCGTGTGACCCGGTGGGGAGACGGTCGATCTCTGAGAGCAGGACGAAGAGTCCGATCGGGATCGCCGACCGTTCCGCCGACCGGCGCTGTTTGAGCATCCGGCTGACCCTGATCAGATCGTGCAGACGGGTGCCGATCTCGGGCACGGCGCCGTCCATGGCATGCCTCCTGAGGCCACTGTTGGTTGCCACAGACAAGTATCCGCAAAGCTTGCTCAGTGGGCAAGTTTGCGCAAAGCGAAGGGGAGGCGTGCGGAGAGTGACGCTCGGCTATTCCGTCACTGTGGACAGTCCGGCGAGCGCGAGATTCACCATGCGGGCACAGTCAGCATCGGTCGCGGGCGTGCCGCGGTTCTGCTCCCACATCACGATGCCGGCATAGGCGAGATGTGCCGCGATCCCGGCCAAGGCCCGATCGCCGATCTCACCGCGCGCCGCCGCCCGCTCGGCGGCACGATCAAAAGGCGCCAGGGTACGGGCACCGGCCCGTACCGCGATCTCCCGCAGCTCGGCCGCGCTGGATTTGACGGCGTCGCCGAGCGCCCGGCCTTCGGGTCGCGCGGCGTTGTCCCGTAGCCGTCGCATGAGCACCAGCAGGTCGCCACGGAACGACCCGGTCCCGGGATCGGCGTCGAACTCCGCGAGCAGCGGCTCGACGGCCGCGCCGAGCAGGTCGGCCTTCGTCGGCCAGCGGCGGTAGATCGTGGTCCGGTTGACCCCGGCGGCCCGGGCCACCCCGTCGATCGTGATGCCGGCGAACCCGTGCCGGGTGATCTCGGAGAGAACCGCGGCACGGACCCGCTCGACCACCTGGGTGCTGCGCGGACCGTGCCGCACGCCGGTGGTTCGTCGAGGGGCCGCGGTCACCGGTTCACCCTAAGGCATCGTCCCGTTATGGCATCACAGTGTTGCCGTATGATCCGCGCCGTGAGTCTCGACTGGATCTATAACGCCATCTCGTGGATCCTCCTGCGCTGGCACGAGCGGTGGGAGGCGGCCGGGGTTCCGGACGGTCTCGTGCTCGGCACCAACTGGACGTGGATCCTGGCGATCGTCTTCCTGGTCGTCACGTTGCGGGCGCTGCTCTTCCCGGTGTTCGTGAAGCAGATCAAGTCGCAGCGGGCCATGCAGGCGCTCGCGCCGAAGATCCGGGAACTGCAGGAGCAGCACAAGAGCGATCCGCAGAAGCTCCAGGCCGAGATGATGGAGCTGTATCGGGCGGAGAAGGCCAACCCTCTGATGGGGTGCCTGCCCATGCTCGTACAAATCCCGGTTTTTCTTGGTCTGTTCCACGTGCTCAATAGGTTGAGCCCGGACAATCAAGGCACCACACGGTACGGGTGGACCACTGAGCAGTTCGCCGGCGCCACCCACGCGACGCTGTTCGACTCACCGCTCCCGGCGAAGTTCGGCTCCACGGCGTCCGAGCTGGCCGCGTTCGGGGCGAGCAGCGGCACCGTGAAGGTCGTCGCCGGGGTGCTCGTGCTGGTCATGATGTTGACGACGTATCTGACCAGCCGTCAGATGATCCTCAAAACCGGGTGGGCCGAGGACCCGCAGCAGAAGGTGGTGCAACGGCTGATGCTGTACGGCATTCCGGCGTCACTGTTGATCTCCGGTGCGCTGTTCCCGATCGGTGTGGTCATCTACTGGGTGACCAACAACCTGGTGACTCTGGCGCAGCAGCAGTGGGTGTTGCGCAAGTTCCCGCCGCGGCCGATGACGAAGGGCCCGGAACAGCCGGCCGTGGAGGCGCCTGCCTCGTGAGATCACGGCGTTGAGCGGACGTGTTGACTGCCCAGCCACGCAGTCAACACGTCGACTTGATTTGTACAGTCAACACGTCAAGTGAAGCTGTCTCGCTGAGTTGGCCGATCAGCCTTGATCAGGCGCGTTCGGCTGTCTTCTCGTAGTCGATGGCGTCGGGGGCGCCGCCGAACTCGTCGGCCATCTCGCCCGCCACCTCGTCGGCCGCCTCGCCCGCCACCTTGTCCGCCGTGCCGTGCGCGCCACCCGCTGCCAGCTCCGCGTCCGCCGCGGCGAGTGGCTTGCGGCCGGTCGTCAGCACCGCGACGCCGAGCAGGATCGCCGCCGCGCCGACCACGAACGGGACGTGCATGTTCCAGTGGTCGACCATCTTGCCCGCCGCGAACGGGGCGAGGCCCCCGCCGATGAAGCGGACGAACCCGTACGCCGCGGAGGCGACCGGCCGCTCGACCGGGGCGACCAGCATGACGGCCTGGGTGGTCAGCGTGTTGTTGATGCCGGCCGCGACACCCGACGCGATCACGCAGGTGATCACCACCCAGCGGGTGTCGGTGAAGACGCCGATCAGGAGCACCAGCACGGCGAAGACGGTCAGTGCCCCGTACAGGGATGGCGCTGTTCCGAATCTGCGCTGCAACCACGGGGCTCCGGTGATCGAGAAGAAGGCCAGCAGCAGTCCCCAGGCGCAGAAGACGAAGCCGAGCTGGATCTCGTTGAGCTCCATCGGGTACGGCGCGTATCCCAGCATCGTGAAGAAGCCCCAGTTGTAGAGCAGCGCGGTGATGCCCATGGTGAGCAGGGCCCGGTGACGCAGCGCCTTGATCGGGGCGAGCAGGGGAGTGGGCCGTTCCGGCTTCGGCGTCGGCTCGACCAGTGCGACCGTCGCGAGCAGGGCGATCGCCATCAGCACCGCGACGCCGAAGAACGGGCCGCGCCAGCTGATCTCGCCGAGCAGGCCGCCGATCAGCGGGCCGGCCGCGATGCCGAGGCCGAGCGCGGCCTCGTAGAGCACGATCGCGCCGGCGAAGCCGCCGGTGGCGGAGGCGACGATGACGGCCAGGGAGGTCGCGATGAACAGGGCGTTGCCGAGTCCCCAGCCGGCCCGGAAGCCGACGATCCCGTTGATCGAGCCGGACAGCCCGGCCAGGGCGGCGAACACGACGATCAGGGCGAGGCCGGTGATCAGGGTGGCTTTGGCGCCGATCCGGCTGGCCACCCAGCCGGTGAACAGCATGGCCACGGCGGTGACCAGCAGGTAGCTGGTGAAGAGCAGGCTGACCTGGCTGGGTGTGGCGTTCAGCTTGGTGGAGAGCGCTGGAAGGATCGGGTCGACGAGACCGATGCCCATGAAGCTGACGACACAGGCGAATGCGACGGCGAAGACCGCTTTGGGTTGTTTGAACAATGACTGGCTGCTCACGGTGACAACTCTAGATACATAATGAGGTTATGCAAATGGCGGGCGGGGAGAGTCGTGGGTCACAGCTGCTGCCGGTGCTCGGGCGGCTGGTGCGGTTCCTGCGGCAGATCGAAGGCGCGGAGTACCCGAGCTCGGTCGCGTCGGCGGTGCTCCGGCAGCTGACCGACCACGGGCCGGGGCGGATCACCGATCTCGCCCGGATGACCCGGGCCTCGCAGCCCGGCATGACCCAGCTGGTCGGCCGGATGGAGAAGTCCGGCCTGGTCCGCCGGGTCGCCGACCCCAACGACGGCCGCAGCGTGCTCGTCGAGGTCACGCAGGAGGGGCGGGATCTTCTGGTACGCACGTACGCCCACTACGCCGCCACGATCGACGAGCTCTTCGACCGGCTGAGCCCGGAGGACACCGACGCGATCGTGCGGGCCTTGCCGGCGCTGAACCGTCTCGCCGAGGCGGCCGAGGATCCGCAGTAGAGCCCGGGGTCCGGACCAGGGCCGGTCCCTGGGGTGCCCGGCGGCGTCCGGCGGCGTCCGGCGGAAGAATGTGAGGCCGGGCACCGGGGGTGGGAGGCTGCTGGCACGAGCCCATCAGGTGTACGGGGAATGGCTGCGCTGATCTACTCGGTGCTGGGCTGGCGATCTTCGTGGGCCCGATCGTCATCGACTTCCAGAGACTGCGCCGGTCGTCGGACGTGGAGTCGGCGCCGTTGCTGGCCGCCTCCATCTTCCTGGACATCCTGAACGTCTTCCTGTTCTTCCTACAGATCTTCTCCGGCGGCCGCGACAACCGCTGACCGCGGCGGCAGCGTCCCCTCGGACGGCCGGCAGGTGGGACAGAAGCCCACGCAGACCGGTGCCGGCCCGGGCGGGCGGGGGCACACGGTGAGCCGGCGCGGGCTGGGGCGGGGGCACACGGTGAGCCCGCGCACGCCGGGGCGAGGGCACACCGAAGCGGTGCGTGTGCCGGCATCCCGGCCCTGGCGTTGATGAGGGCACACGCAGCTGTTGCGTGTGCCCTCACCCGCGCTGCCGGGGCGCTCCGGGGCGCTGACCTCGTGACCCCGCAACCTCGTGACCCCGCAACCTCGTGACTCCGTGACCTCGTGACCCCGCGGGGTCGTGACCTCGTGACCTCGTGACCTCGTGACCTCGTGACGTCGTGACGTCGTGACGTCGTGACTGTCCGGGCGTCGCCGATCCGGGGCCACCGGCCCGTGGGCTCGCCGTCAGGGGTATATCGACTGGGGGACGGTAGCGTGCGCAGAAGCGGAGACCGCCGCCGGACAACCGCTCTTGAGTGATCATTTCAGTCCTCCGATCGTTGGGCTGTCATCGACGATCGCGAGGGTTTAGGGTGGTCGCGCCAGGGTCGGATACGGGCGGTCAAGGCCGGTGTCGCCTCGGTGTTGCCGATCACAACGAACTTTCCGCTTTCGTCAGCGTCGTCTCCAGCGGACGGATATCGATGCCGATTAAGCGGTAGGAGCGGAAAAATGGCGATTTTTGAGGAATTGGCGGGTACGTTGAGCGGGGCGTCGAGTGACCAGCCGCCACTGCTCCTGCTGCACGGGCTGACCTTCGACCGCCGCCAGTGGGCGCCGCTGCTCGCCGAGCTGCCGGGCCGCCGCGTTCTCACGCTCGATCTGCCGGGGCACGGGCAGTCGCCGAGTCAGAAGTCGTACCGGATGCCCGTGGTCGTCGACCTCATCCAGCGGGCGGTCGACGCGGCGGGACTCGACGCGCCGATCATCGTCGGTCACTCGATCGGCGGACTGATCGCGACGACGTATGCCGCCCGGTTCCCCGCCCGTGGCGTCGTCAACCTGGACCAGCCCCTGCTGCCCGGCCCGTTCGGCCGGGTGATCCGGGACGCCGAGTCCACGCTGCGCGGCCCCGGCTGGCGTGCCGTCTGGGAGGGTCTGCTCGACGGGATGGGCGTCGAGGCGCTGCCCACCGCCGCCTGGTCCCTCGTCGAGCGCACCTCCCGGCCCCGCGCCGACCTGCTGCTCGGGTACTGGGAGGAGATCCTGCGCAGCAGCGACGAGGAGATCGAGGAGCAGCGCCGCAAGGACCTGACCGCCCTCGCGGACAAGCAGGTCGGCTATCGCTGGGTGACCGCCCGGCAGCCCGCTCCGGAGTACGAGCAGTGGCTGCGCGGCCTGCTGCCGGACGTCGACGTCATCGTGATGGAGGGCGGGCACTTCCCGCACCTGGCGTACCCGGAAGAGGTCGCCAAGCTCTTATGAGAATCGGTCAGGGCAGGACGACGCAGCGGCGGCAGCGCGCCTCGTAGGTGTAGGTGCCGTCGTCCGGCAGCGCGGTCGACGGCGCGAGCTCCCGGATGAACGGCTTCCCGTGTTCGAGGACCTGCGTGTGCGTGGCGTCCAGCGAGCGGCAGACGTCACACACCGCCCGGCGGTAGATCACCTTCTCCGGCGCCAGCTCGAACAGCGCCCGGACCGGCGCGAACAGCTGCCCCCGATGGTCCAGGTCGATCCCGGCGACGACCACCTTGATCCCGGCGCGCACCGCGACGCCGAGTTCGGCGATGTCGTCGACCGTGAACATGTGGATCTCGTCGACGCCGATCCACTCGACGTCCCCGGTGGCCGCGCCGGCCAGCGAGTGGACCTTCACCGTCTGCAGGCTGCCGCCGGACCGCGACGTGACCAGGGTGTCCCGGCCGTGCCGCGCCGACTGGTAGATCCGGTGCGGGATCCCGGCGTGCTGCAGCGGCGACAGCAGGCTGATCATCTCGAGGGACTTGCCGCCCTTCATCGGGCCGACGATCACGGTGAGGTCCATGGCGAAACCGTGCCACCAGCGGATCACCGCCCGGCCGCCACCCCCTGCCCGCCACGCGGGGTTCATCTGCTAGCGGCGGGCGCTGATCCTGTGCGACCCGGCCGGGATCGGGAAAACCCGATTGCGGGGGTACGCGCGGAGCAACGCCCCGGCGTACCGGGAAGGGTTGTCGCCGGTGCATCGCACCGCGCTCGGGCTCGCCTCCGGTCAGGCGCCGGACAGCACCTGCCGGACCTCGGCCTCGGTGGGCATGGCGTCGGCGCAGGCCAGCCGGGAGGCGACCAGGGCGCCGGCGGCGTTGCCGAACCGCATGATCGACTCCAGGTCCCACCCGGCGAGCAGGCCGTGGCAGAGCGCGCCGCCGAACGCGTCACCGGCTCCGAGCCCATTGACGACCTTCACGGGTACGGGTGGGACCCGCACCCGCTCCCCGCTGGACCGCCGGGAGGCGACCACGCCGTCCGGGCCGAGCTTGACCACCGCCAGGTCCACCCCGGCGGCGTGCAGCGCCGTGATCGCCGCGTCCGGGGAGCCGGCGCCGACGGCCGTCCGGCACTCGTCCAGGTTGCCGACCGCGACCGTGGCATACGGGAGCGCCTCGGCGTACCGGCGCCGGGCCTCGTCGCGGGACGGCCAGAACATCGGCCGATAGTCGAGGTCGAAAACGGTCACGCCGGCCTTCGCCCGGGCCCGGAGCGCGTGTTCGGTGGCGGAGCGGGACGGTTCCTGCGACAGGCCGGTCCCGGTGACCCAGAAGACGCCCGCGGCCCGGATCGCCGCGAGATCCAGCTCCTCGGCGTGGATCTCCAGGTCGGGCGCCTTCGGGTAGCGGTAGAACACCAGCGGGAAGTCGTCCGGCGGGAAGATCTCACAGAACGTGAGCGGCGTCGGCAGGCCGGGCACGGCCGTGACGAACCGGTCGGACACCTCGAAGTCCCGCAACGCCTCGTGCAGGTACTCACCGAACGCGTCCGCGCCGGTCCGGCTGATGATCGCGGCCCGGCGACCGAAACGGGCGGCAGCCACGGCCACGTTGGCCGGGCTGCCGCCCAGGAACTTCGCGAACGTCCGGACCGACCGCAGTGGCACCCCCACCTGCTCGGGATAGAGATCCACCCCGAGCCGCCCGATCGTCAGCACCTCGTCAGCGGCCATCCCTCATGGAAGCACGTGACTCTCAACGAAGCACACGACGTGGTGATCGTTAGTACCCCTCACGCGGCGAAGTCGGTCGAGCGGCTCAGGTCCGCCCACTTCTCGGCCTCGGCGTTACGGGCGGCGCCGGCGGTCGTCAGTGGTCCTTGCTCAGATCTTCCTTGTACGTGGCGCCGCCGTCGGACTCCCTGCCCAGCGGGCGGGCGCCGCCCTCGGGCGGACCGGCCAGGGACTGCTCGCCGGCCGCCAGGTGCGGGAACTTCTCGTCGAAGGCGGGGCGCTCGGAGCGGATCCGCGGCATCCGGTCGAAGTTGCGCAGCGGCGGGGGAGTGGTGGTGGCCCACTCCAGGGAGTTGCCGTGGCCCCACGGGTCGTTCGCGGTCACGACCACGCCGACCTTGTAGGACTTCCAGACGTTGTAGACGAACGGCAGCGTGGCGATGCCCAGCACGAAGGAGCCGATCGAGGAGAACGTGTTCAGGAACGTGAATCCATCACTGGGCAGGTAGTCGGCGTACCGGCGGGGCATGCCCTCGGTGCCGAGCCAGTGCTGGACCAGGAACGTGCTGTGGAAGCCGATCATCGTGAGCCAGAAGTGAATCTTGGCGAGGCGCTCGTCCAGGTAGCGGCCGAACATCTTCGGGAACCAGAAGTAGATGCCGGAGAAGACCGCGAACACGATCGTGCCGAAGAGCACGTAGTGGAAGTGCGCGATCACGAAGTACGAGTCGGAGACGTGGAAGTCGATCGGCGGCGCGGCGAGCAGCACACCGGAGAGACCACCGAACAGGAACGTCACCATGAAGCCGGCCGCCCACAGCATCGGTGACTCGAAGCTGATCTGGCCGCGCCACATGGTCCCGATCCAGACGAAGAACTTCATGCCGGTGGGTACGGCGATCATGAAGCTGAGGAAGCTGAAGAACGGCAGCAGCACCTGGCCGGTGGCGAACATGTGGTGCGCCCAGACGCTCATCGACAGCGCGCCGATCAGCATGGTCGCGGCGACCAGCCCCTTGTAGCCGAAGACCGGCTTGCGGCTGAAGACCGGGACGACCTCGGTGATGATGCCGAAGAACGGGAGTGCGATGACGTACACCTCGGGATGGCCGAAGAACCAGAAGAGGTGCTGCCAGAGCATCGGCCCGCCGGTCTCCACGTCGAAGACGTGCGCCCCGACCACCCGGTCGGCGGCGAGGGCGAAGAGCGCGGCCGCCAGGAACGGGAAGATCAGGATCACCAGGAGGCTGGTGACGAGCATGTTCCAGGTCAGGATCGGCATCCGGAACATGGTCATGCCGGGCGCGCGCAGGGTCAGGATCGTGGTGATCAGGTTGACCGCGCCGAGGATCGAGCCGAGACCACCGATCGCCAGGCCGACCACCCAGGCGTTGCCGCCGATGCCGGGGGAGTGCAGCGAGTCGCTCAGCGGCGTGTACGCGAACCAGCCGAAGTCGGCGGCCCCGCCCGGCAGGATGAAGCCGCTCATCGCGGTCAGCGTGCCGAACAGGTAGAGCCAGTACGCGAACGCGTTCAGCCGGGGGAACGCCACGTCCGGCGCGCCGATCTGGATCGGCACCACGTAGTTGGCGAACGCGAACACGATGGGTGTCGCGAAGAACAGCAGCATGGCGGTGCCGTGCATGGTGAACAGCTGGTTGAACTGCTCCGGCGAGAGAATCTGCATGCCGGGGCGGGCCAGTTCCGCCCGCATCAGCAGGGCCATCAGCCCGCCGACCATGTAGAAGATGATCGACGTGATCATGTACATGATCCCGATTTGCTTCGCGTCGGTGGTGCGCAGGATCCGGGTCAGTGCCGAACCCTTCACCTGCCGGCGGACCGGGTGGGGCCGGGTAACGCTCGGCCTCGGGGCGACGGTGGTCATGCAGGCTCCTCAGATCAGTTGCTCACCCCCTGTTATAGGCTTCAAAAACCGTATTTCGTGCTAGATCAGCGCATCACCCACATTTCCGGGCTTGCGATGGTAGGGCTAGAGCCATGCTGGAGGAGAAGGACCGCCGCGCGCTCGCGGAGATCGAGCAGCACCTGGCTGCCGGCGACCCGGCCTTCGCCGCACGGATGACCGCGCCACCGGCGACACCCGGCCGCCCGTTCCCGATCCTGTCGGTGCTCGGCGTCGTGGTGTTCCTGACGATGCCGTTCGTCGGGCTGTTCCTCGGCCCGACCGCGGCCCTGATCGTCGCCGACCTGGCCGCGGTCACCGCCGTGGTGGTCCTGGTGCTGCGCCACCGGCGCGGCGGCTGACGGCCGCCTGGCAGCATGGCGGTGTGACCGTTCAGGTGGCTGTCTGCGGGCCCGGGGAGTGCTCCGACGAGGACGCCGCGGCGGCCCGGCGGGTGGGTGAGCTGCTCGCCGCCCGCGGGGCCGTGGTGATCTGCGGTGGCGGCGGCGGGGTGATGACCGCGGTGGCCGCCGGCGCGCGGGCCGCGGGTGGGCTGGTGATCGGGGTGTGGCCCGGTGACAGCCGGGAGGGCGCCTCGCCGGACCTGTCCGCGACGATCGTGACCGGGATGGGCGAGGCGCGCAACGCGGTGATCGTGCGGAGCGCCGATGCGGTGATCAGCGTGGGTGGTTCGTGGGGGACGCTCAGCGAGGTCGCTCTCGCCATGCGGCGGGGTGGGATCCCGGTGGTGGCCCTCGGCGGCTGGCGTGTGGTGGGTGCGGGCGGCGGTGACGTGCCGGGCGTGCGGCACGTCGCGACGCCGGAGGAAGCGGTGGCGGCGGCCCTGGGGTGACCGCCCTCGCCGGCGCGCCTTTTCCGCGCGCCTTCCGCGCCCTTTCCCGTACGCCTCCGCGCCCTTTCCCGTACGCCTTTCCGGGCCGTGCGGGGCTGCCTCAGAGCTGGGCGGCCACCGCGTTCGCCACCTCGGCGCGCATCGGGTCCGGGTCGGCCCAGCTCCAGTTCGGGTGGGCGCGGTTCGTCAGCAGCGCCAGCACCAGCTTGTGCCCCGGATGGACCAGCAGCGAGGTTCCGGTGAAACCGGTGTGGCCGAACGTGGCCGCCGAGGAGAGCCTGCCCATGAACCACGGCTGGCGCAGCGTGACACCGAGGCCGTGGTCGGACGGGCGGCCGGGGCGTTCCGGGTCGATCGCGGGCTTGCCCTTGTTCTGGTTGGTCAGCATCTGCTTCACGGTCGCCGCGGCGAGGATCCGCTTGCCGTTGTAGACGCCGCCGCCCAGCAGCAGCTGTCCGATCACGGCCACCTCGTGGGCGGTGCCGAAGACACCGGCGCTGCCGATCACGCCGCCCAGCTTCGCGGCGACGTCGTCGTGCACGATGCCGCGCAGCAGTCCCCGCGAGCTGCGGGCGTCGGTGGCGACCAGGCGCTTGGCCTGATCAGCTTTGGACAGCCATTTCAGCGGGGTGAAGCCGGTGGTGGTCAGCCCGAGGGGGCCGGTGACGCCGGTCTTGAGGGCGACGGCGAGGTTCTTGCCGGTGACCTTCTCGACGATCTCGGCGGCCACCATGAGCCCGGTGCTGGAGTAGCGGAACGTCGTGCCGGGGACGGCGCCCGCGAGCAGCGGGGTGCCCAGCACGTTCTTCACGTTCGCCCCGACCGGCAGGCCACTCGTGTGAGTGAGCAACATCCGTACCGTAATCGTGTTCTTGCCCTTGCCGGTGAAGGCCGGAAGGTAGCGCACGACCGGGGTGTCGAGGTCGACGGCGCCGCGCTCGACCTGCTGCAGCAGCAGGATCGCGGTGTAGACCTTGGTGAGCGACGCGAGGTCGAAGATCGAATCGGTGCGCATCGCCACCCGTTTGGCGGCCGGGAGCTCGACCGGGCCGGCCTGGTAGCGCAGGGCATGCCCGACGGCGATCTTCGCGGCCACCCTGCCGTCGCGCAGGACGACCGCGACAGCTCCGGCGTACGTGGGATGTCTCGGGTTGGCCTTGGTGGGTTTCAGGTATTTGGTGAGCACGTTCTTGAGGGGTGCGGGGTCGAAGGCCGGCACTACGCTGAATGACTGCGGCACTTCCGGAATTTCGGAAATGTTCGGAATGGCCCGCGCCTCGGACGACGGCTTGGCGCATCCGGCCAGCAGCGCGGTGGCGGCGACACCCAGGGCCCCTCGGCGACTCATCGGCACGCTGACCGATACTGCCATAGCGCCATCGATAATTGTCGCGCCAATAGTCCTACCTTTCCGGCAGAATCCCGCCCATGCTCCGCGAAATCCTGCCCGAGCGCCGTGAAGCGCGCTGGCTTCTGGCCGGCGTCCTGGTGTCGTCCCTCGGGCGTGGCCTTACCCTGCCGTTCCTGTTCATCTATCTGACCGAGGTGCGCGGGTTCAGCGACGCCGCGGCCGGCCTCGCGGTCGGCTGGTTCGGCGCGGTGCTGCTGATCTGCTCGCCGATCGGCGGCACCCTGATGGACCGGTTCGGCACCCGGCGCGTGATGCTCCCCGGATACCTCGCGCAGGCCGCCGGATCCACCGTGCTGGCGCTCGTGCACCACCCGGCCGCGATCCTCGCCGCGCTCGCCGTGATGGCGGCCGGTGGCGCGCCGACCTGGCCCGGCGGCGCCACCCTGCTCGCCTCGCTGACCCGTGAACCGGAACGTCAGCGCACGTTCGGTCTGCAGTTCGCGCTGCTCAACCTGGGGATCGGCATCGGCGGCCTGATCGCCGGCGCGGTGGTCGACTCGTCCCGGCCGGTCACGTTCCAGATCGTCTATCTCGCCGACGCGGTGACGTTCCTGATCCCGTTCGCGATCCTGCTGGCGATGCGCGGCGTCGGGCACGCGCCACCGCCACGCGCCGAGTCCGGGCCGCGCGGTGGCTACCTGACGGTGCTGCGCAACCGGCCGTTCCGGCGCCTCCTGCTGTTCGCGCTCTTCCTCTCCACCTGCGGCTACGCCCAGATCGAGGTCGGCTTCGCCGCCTATGCGGTACGGGTGGCCGAAGTGCCCCCGAGAGTCGTGGCGTGGGCCCTCGCCGCCAACACGGTGACCATCGTGGCAGCACAGCTACTGGTCGTGAAACGCCTCGAAGGACGCAGCCGGACCGGTGCCCTGGCCCTGGTCGGCGCCGTCTTCGCGGCATCCTGGCTGATCCTCGGCGCGGGCGGGCTGGCCGGCGACGGATCCGTGGCCGCCGCGCTCTGCGTGATCGGCTGCGCGACCGTTTTCGCCTGCGGCGAGACGCTGCTGCAACCGGTCATGCCGGCCGTGACGAACCTGCTCGCCACCGACGACCTGCGAGCGCGGTACAACTCCTCGATCACCATGCTGATGGGCATCGCCTCGGTGCTCGGCCCGGTGACCGCCGGCCCGCTGATCGGCGCCGGTCTCGGCACGCTCTGGGTGGTCGCCATGGTGATCGGCTGCCTGCTCGCGTCGGTGCTCGCCCTGTCCCTGCGCCGGCTGCTGACGATCGCTCAGGACGGCCGGTCAGGCGCTGTTCTGCTGGATCCAGCCGTAGAGCACCGCGGCGCCGATCAGCACCAGTAGGGCGACGAAGCGGAACAGCGCGAAGGACGCGCCGCGCGCCTTCTTCCGCGCGCCGGGCAGATCCGTGTTGGCCTTCTTGTAGCCCGCTTTCGCACCCTTGCTGCCGTCGATCAGGCGGGCCAGCCGCATCCCGATGAAGAGCGCGATGGCCACACCGAGGATGAAGCCGCCCATCCGCGCCTCCCCGGAAAGTCGGTCACCAGCCTCGCGCCCTCGGCTTACCACTGTCAATGCATCGTTGGGGTTGCTGTCGCATCGCACCGCACGCTTTACGATGCGCCGATGCGTCGACTGCACATGCTGATCTGTGGGCTGACCGTGGCGGCGTTCTTCGGCGTCGCCGGATCGTGGCTGGGCTGGCGGGCCGACGGGGAACTGCCGACCGACGACCAGATGCGGTCCATCGTGGCGGTTCTCGGCGTGGCCGGGCAGGTCCATCGGGACGAGGCGGTGACCACGGATTCGGCGTACGGCGGGCCCACCCCGGTGGACGGGCTCATCGACACGAGCGAGGACATCGGGTACGGGTACGTGCGGTTCCAGGCCTCGGAGCCGCTGATCGATGTGGCGCCGCTGCTGGCTGAGCTGCGGGAGCGTGGCTGGCGGGTCGGTGATGACGGGACGGCGGCCCGGGGTGGCTGGCGTCTCAGCGCCGTGACCGATGCGAACTCGATGGAGGAGTTCGGTGAGGTTCGGGTGGAGCGGGCGGCCCCGCTGTCCGGGGTTCTGCTGACGCTCGGGTTCTGGGTGGTGGGGGCGGTGGCCGGTGCCTGGCTTGGACGCCGGCCTCTCGGGCTGACGTGGTCGTTCGTCGTGGTCGGCGCGATGGTGTTGCTGTCGTGGAGCACCGTGATGGTGACGACGGCGGTGGCCGGCACGGTGCTCGCGGTGTTCGGGACCAGCGGGTTTCCGGTGGTGTGGGCGGGGTTGCCTTACACGTTGATGCCGCTCGCGTTGTACCCGCTGGTCGGGGTGGCGCTGCTGCTGACCCGGGGAGTGGTCGAGTGGCGGCGCCAGGCGGCCTCCGAGGCGCGACCCCGTAAGCGCGTGTGAAGCCGAACCAGCTGGCCTGGCTCGTTTAGCCGGCCCAGCTGGTCCTCAGCGCGGTCGGCAGCGGCTCAGCGGGATAGAAGCACACGTAACGTCATCGTGGACCCTGACCTACGCCATAGCCGGTACCCGAGCACACGCAAGCGAAAGGTGTGCTCCTGTCCACGCCGTGCCAGCCGTCCGTGTGCTGCCGTCCCGGCCGCGGGTCAATGCCGTGCAGTGGCATTTCAAGGTCCCGAGCGGAGTTTCGCGGTCCACGAGCGGCGTTTCGCGGTTCCCAGCAGCAGCTCGAACAGCACTGTGAACCAGCCGGACCGGCCGGCTCACAGTGTCGGCCCGGCGGGTTTGATCACGCGAGCCGGCGTTGCCGAGATGCTCAATCGCCGCGCCGAGCGGTCACCGTGTGCCCGCGCCCTCCGGGGTTGAGCGGTCACCGTGTGCCCGCGCCCTCCGGGGTTGAGCGGTCACCGTGTGCCCCGGCCACGCCCGCCGCCTACCGCCCGCCGCGCACCGCCCGCCGCGCACCGCCCACCGCCCCGCCGGCCCCTCACCGCGCCGACAACAGATGACTCACCTCAGCCGGCCCCTCCGCCAACCCCACCGCCCGCTCCTCAGCCTCCTGATCAGACCCGGTCAGCCGCCCCTCATGCTGCCGCACGTGCTCCCCCCAGCTGGGCACCACATAGGCCTCCACGAACACCCCCGGCGCCTCCCCGTCCCGGAACAACCCCCACCGCACCGCCCCGGTACGTAACCGGCTCAGCCGTACCCTCTCCATCGCCTCCACGAAGGCCTCCGCCCGAGCATCCGCCACCGCATAGCGGGCCGTGATCAGAACCGGCCCGTCCCGGTCCGACGGGTCAAGCGTCAGGTGTGGTTCGGGCCAGAACACGGCGGGGTCGCGGTTCATCCCGCTGGTGTCCCGCAACGGCCACCACCGCAGGGTCACCGTCCCGGCCAGCATCAGCCCGGCGGCTATCACATGGGTCGGGCCCAGGCCCCACAGATCGGACAGCACACCCCAGACCAGCGCCCCCGCGGCCTGCGCCCCGGCGAAGACGATCTGGTATACGGCCAGGCCCCGGGCACGCACCCAGTTCGGCAGGAACAGCTGCATCGACGCGTTCACACTCGACAGGACCATCACCCACGCGACGCCGGCGGGCAGCAGAACCACCACCACGGCAGCCTCCGACGGCACCGCCACCAGCAGCAACAGCACGATGGTGAACGTGACGCCGGCGATCAGCAGCAGCCGGTTCAGTGACCACCGCGCCCGCAGCCGGGGCAGCAGCAACGCCCCGAACACCGCACCGATGCCGACGGCGGCGAGCAGCACGCCGTACCCGCCCGAGCCGAGACCGAGACGCCGGCTGGCGACCAGCGGCAGCAGTGCCCAGAGCGCGCTCCCGGGGATCAGAAACAGTCCGGCGCGCAGCAGGATGCGCCGCACGACGGGGGAGTGGCGGACGTACCGGCTGCCGGACCGCACGGCCGCGGCGAACCGTTCCGGGGCGTCGCCGTTGCCCGTCGTCGCCGGCCGCCAGCGGAACAGCACCAGGGCGAACACGGCGAACGAGAGGGTGTTCAGCCCGAAGACCACGCCGGTGCCGGCCCGGGCGATGAGCAGGCCGGCGATGGCCGGTCCGACGGCGCGGGCCAGGTTCATGCTGATCGCGCCGAGCGCGGACGCCTGCGGGAGCTGCGGGCGTGGCACCAGCTCGGGGATGACCGACTGCCAGGTCGGCGCGGTCACCGCCTGCCCTGCGCCGAGCACGAACGTGAGGGTGAGCAACAGCTCCGGCGGCATGTGATCGGTAACGGTCAGGGCGGTGAGCAGCACACCCACGGCGGTGAGGAACATCTGCACCCCGAGCAGCAGCCGCCGCCGGTCGAACGTGTCGGCGAGCGCCCCGGCCGGCAGCGCGAGCAGCACGATCGGGAGGGTGCTGGCGGTCTGCACCACCGCGACGAGGGTGTCACTTCCGGACTCCTCGACGAGCAGCCACTGGGCGCCGACGGTCTGCATCCAGGTGCCGATGTTGCTCGCCAGCAGCGCAAGCCACAGGCTCCGGAAGGCTGTCACACGCAGCGGCGCCCATGCCGTTTCGGTCGTCACTCCCCATGGCTACCACCGCTGGGTCACGCTAATCGGCCCGCCTGCGCCTTTTATCGGGTACGCGCGACAACCGCCCACAACCGCACATGAGCCTTCCCGCCCCCTCCGGCCGCGACCACCCATGCCCGCTCACGGCCGCAGCGCGACCGCCGGCTCAGCGGCGGCCTCCGTGGTCGCCACCGCCTCCGTGGTCGCCACCGGCTCCGCACCGGCGGCCTCACGCCGCCGGGCCAGCCAGAGCACCACCACCGCGTAACCCAGGATCATCACGATGTCCGTCGCCGCCATGGCCCATCCCAGGTCGGCAGCCGTCTCGTCGACGGTCAGCTCGCCGTGGGCCGCCGCGACCACGCTGCCGATCAGGTTGTTGCAGACGTGCAGCGCGATGGCGGCCTCCAGCCCACCGGTGCGAACCGTCACCCAGCCCAGCACCACGCCGAAGACGAGCAGGTCGGCGAACCCCCACGGCGTACCCCAGCCGTGCAGCGCCGCGAACACCACCGCCTGCGCCAGGATCGGAACCCACGGGCTGCGCAGCCACGTGCCGATGCCCTGCAGCAGCCAGCCGCGGGTCACGTACTCCTCGGCCGCGGCCTGTATCGGCACCACCGCGACCAGCACGACGAGCCCGGTCAGGAACGGTCCCCAGCCGGCGAACGACGCCTCAGCGGCGACCGGTTCAGCGCCGGGAAGCGAAGTGGGCAACGAGGTGATGACGGCGACCAGCAGGACCCCGACGGCCGCCACCCCGAGACAGATCAGCAGCCATTGGACCCGCAGCCGCCCCGCGACCGAGGAGAGCGTGCCGGCCGGCCGGCGCTGGATCCACCGGGCCGCCAGCAGCGTCACGGGCAGGAAGGCGGCGATCGCCAGGAAGAGCATGGCCAGATCGATGAGCGGCCCGAAGCTGGGGTAGCCGTCGGCCCCCTCCGGCCGCCCCGCGATCGCAGCCGCGAGCGTGACCACCAGGAACCCGCCGATCCCGAGCACCGTCCCGGTGACGACGATGAACAGGGTGCCGAGCAGCGTGCGCCACCAGGCGGCCGGCCGGGCCAGGTGATGATAGGAAGTCATGGCCGACATCCTGTCCGGCGGGGACCTCCCCGGACATCCGGCCGGGGTCGGAAACCGGCCCCTAACCATGGATAGAGATATGGCCTCTACTGTGAGGCCACCATGTTCATCCTGCCCGCCCTGCTCGCCGCCGCCCAGCTCCTCCTCTGGCCGATCCTGCCGCTGGTCCGGGACGCCGGCGACGTCGCGGCCGGCACCGGCGTCGCGCCGGGCGCCGCGGTCGTGGTCGTCCTCGCGACACTCGCCGCCGCCGCCGGCCTCACCCAGCGCCGCCGCCGTCCGGTGCACGCCCTCGTCGTCGTGGCCGCCGCGATCACCGCCGCCACCCTCGCGGTGCCGGCCGGCCAGTACGTTCTGGTGCCCGGCGACGCGATCCTGGTCCTGGCCCTCACCGACCTGGTGGCGCTCTACTCGGTGGCCGTGCACCGCCCGGCGCGGACCGTGCTCGTGCCCCTCGGCGGCGTGGTGCTCTGGCAGACGGCGCTGACCACCGTCACCGACGGATTCGCGGTGACCGACGTGGTGCTGCTCACGGCCGTCTACGTGGTCGCCGCCGCGCTCGGCCGGGCCCGCGCCCGGTGGAACGCCGAGCGTGCCGCCGCCGCCCGCCGTCTCGAGGCGGCCCGTAAGGCGCACGCCGAGGCCGCCGACGCGGAACGTCGCCGTCTCGCCCGGGAGCTGCACGACGTGACCGCCCATCACCTGACATCCGTGGTGGTCAACGCGCAGGCCGCGCAGCTGCTCGGCGACAGCCGCCCGGAGCTGCGGGCCGAGGCGCTCGCCTTCGCCGCGCGCACCGGGCGGGACACCCTGGCCGCGCTGCGCCGGCTGGTCGCGATCATGCCGCTGGACGAGCCGCGCGCCGAGGAGGTCCCGTCGCTGGCGGCGCTCGCTGAGGACTTCGGCACGCTCGGCCAGCGGGTCACCCTCAGCCTCCCGGACGGTGAGCCGGCTCCGGCGATCGCCGAGGCGATCCACGGCATCGCGCGCGAGGCGCTCACCAACACCCTGCGATATGCGCCGGGCGGTGCGGTCACGCTTCTTTTCCGGTACGGGGTGAGCGGCGCGGAACTGGTCGTCGAGGATCACGGCGGGGACCCGGGAACGGCCGCGGCGACCGGGCTCGGCGGCGGCCGGGGCGTCACCGGCATGCGGGAACGGGCAGGCGCCCTCGGTGGGACGGTGGAGGCCGGTCCCCGTACCCAGGGAGGTTGGGTTGTGCGGGCGCTGGTGCCGCAGACCGCTCCCGGCGGCGCGGGACGCCGTCTGCGCCGGTGGGCGGGGAGTCGCGCGGTGCTTGACTTCTGCCTGATCCTGCTGGTCCTGGCCCTGCCGCTGGCCGGTCTCGGCTCGGCCGAACTGACCACGGCGGCCTGGTGGGCGGTGACCGCCGCGATGATCGTGCACGCGGCGCCGCTCTGGTGGCGGCGGCGGCATCCCTGGCCGGTACTGGCCGTGGTGGCGGCGACCGGCTGGATCGGCCCGCTGCTGTGCCTGACCCGGGTGGCGCCGGCCGACGCGGGCTGGCTGTTCCTGTTCGGCACGCTGTCCGAGCTGGTCGCGGTGCATGCCGCCGGCAGCTTCGCCGGACCGCCGCGCCGCACCTGGCCCGCCCCGCTGGTGACGCTCTCCCCGGCGCTCGCGCTGGCGGCGACCATGGGGTTCGAGCCGGGTACAGCCGGGAGCGTCCCGATGGCGGTGCTGCTCACCGGCGTCTTCACGGTGCTGTTCGGCGTGGTGCTGATCCCGGCGGCGTACGCGTCGTGGTGGGCCGGCGTCACCGCCCGCGCCCGCCGGGACGGCCGCCGCGAGCGTGAGGAGGGCCGGGTGGCGGCCGTGCTGGCCGGCGCCGAGGCCCGGGCCGCAGCCGAGCGGGCCAGGATCGCCGACGGGCTGCGCGCGGAGGTGCTGCGGCACGCCGCCGACCTGCCGGAGGCAGCCGAACGGGGCGACCTCACGGGGGTGCTCGGCGCGGCCCGGCACGCCCTCACCGCGATGCGGTCCCTGCTGGACGGCCTGACCGGCCCGTCCCGCCGCGACGACCAGCCCGCAGCCGGCCACGCCGCCCACCGGCCCGCAGCCGGCCACGCCGCCCACCGGCCCGCAGCCGGCCACGCCGCCCACCGGCCCGCAGCCGGCCACGCCGCCCACCAGCCCGCAGCCGGCCACGCCGGCCGGCAGCCCGATGACGTGGAGGTGCCGTCATTCCGATCCGTGTCCTGATCGTCGACGACCAGCTGATGGTCCGCGCCGGTCTCGCCGCCATCGTCGGCTCGCAACCGGACATGGAGGTGGTGGGGGAGGCCGGTGACGGCGCCGCCGGGGTCGCCCTCGCCGCAGCCCTGTCGCCGGACGTGATCCTGATGGACGTCCGGATGCCCGGCGTGGACGGTCTGACCGCCACCGCGCGCCTGACCGCCGGCCCGAACCCGCCGCGGGTGCTCGTGCTCACCACGTTCCACCAGGACGCCTACGTGTTCCAGGCCCTGCGGGCCGGCGCCTCGGGTTTCCTGCTGAAGGACTCGGAGCCGGCCGAGCTGGTCGCCGGGATCCGCACCGTCGCGGCGGGCGAGGCCATGCTGAGCCCGGCGGTGACCCGCCGGCTGATCGACGCGTTCGCCACCGGCGCCGTCGCCGAGACGCCCGAACCCGATCCGCGCCTCGGCGCCCTCACCCCGCGGGAGCGGGACGTGCTGGCCGGCATCGCGCGGGGCCGCTCCAACGCGGAGATCGGCGAGGAGCTCGGCATCGGCGTCGGCACGGTCAAGACCCACGTCAACGCGCTGCTCGCGAAACTCGGCGTCCGCGACCGGGTGCAGGCCACCATCGTCGCCTACGACGTAGGCCTGGTCCGCCCCCGCTGAACCCGCCCGCCGGGCCGTGCGTCCGGCCTTTGCGACGCCGCTGTCAGGCCGTGAGCGCGGTCGACCGGACAGAATCGAGCGGGTTCCTCAGCCGGCGGTCCAGCGGCGCTCGATGGTGACCAGGGTTCCGGTGGCGGTCGTGGTGACGCGGACGTCGCCGTACGCGTTCATCAGGATCGCGCCCCGGCCCCGGTCACGGGCCGGTGGGCGGGCCCGCCAGCCGCCGAAGTCCTGGACCTCGATCCGGACCAGGCCGCCGGAGACCCGCAGGCGCAGGTGCACCTCCGGGCGGCTCGGCCGCTGGGCGTGCTCGACCGCGTTGTTGATCGCCTCGGTGGCGGCCACCTGCAGGTCGTAGAGCAGGTCCTCGTCGACGGCGTCGCCCTGCAGCGCGGCCTGCAGGTCCCGGCGGGCGGCGGCGGACGCCCCCGGGCCCAGCGGGTAGGTCCACGCGGTCTCCACCTCCGGCAGGCTGACGTCGCCCGCGGCGGCAACCGGGTCCCGGCGGATCACCACCACCGCTATGTCGTCGTGCTGCGGGCGCGGCACGTCGCCGAGCACCGCGTCGACCAGAGCGGTCAGCGGGGTGCCCGCGGTGAACTCCCGATGCACGCGCGCGCCCAGCCGGGTGAGGCCCTCGTCGATCGACTTCGGGAAGTCCTCCACCAGCCCGTCGGTGAAGAGCAGCAACTGACCACCGGGTTCCAGGCTGCCGGTGTTCTGCCGGTAGTGGGCCCGGGTGAGGCCGAGCGGCGGCCCGATCAGGCCGGTGAGCTGGCTGGTCGGTGCGCCGGGCGCGGAGGCCACAGGTGTCGGGTGACCGGCGCTGCACCACGTGAAAGCGCCGGTCCGCGGGTCGATCCGGATCACCAGCAGGGTCGCGAAGAGCGGCGTGTGCAGGCGGCCCACGAGCGTGGCCACCCGTCCGATCACGTGCGCCGGCGCCGGGTTCTCGACCAGGTACGCCCGGACCGCGTTACGGATCTGCCCGGTGGTGACGGCCGCGCCGAGACCGTGCCCGGCCACGTCGCCGATGCTCACCACGAGCGAGCCGTCGGCGGCCTCGGCCACGTCGTACCAGTCGCCGCCGACCCGGCCGGACGCCGGCCGGTACGCGGTGTGCACGTCCCACCCGTCCAGGGCCGGCACGCTCTCCGGCAGCACGGCCTGCTGCAGCGTGACGGTCATCTGCTGCTCGTGCTCCAGCTGCCAGCTGCTCTGGGTGAGCGACGCCAGCATGTCGGCCAGCGGGGTGAGGATGCTGCGGGCCTGCTCACTGGGCGGGTTGGCCGGGTCGATCCGCACGGTGATGGTGCCCAGGACCGTACCCTCGTGGGCGGTGATCTCGACCTCGACGGACTCGCCCGGCGCGCCCTCGTCGTCGTCGCCGTCGGCGGCGGCGAACCGCAGCTCCGGGCGGCGGCGGCCACCCCGCAGCACGGTGACCGCCGACAGGCCGCCCAGCATCGCGCGTGCCTGATCGGTAGCGGTCTGGAACGCCTCCTCCAGGGCACGGCCGGACGCGATCACGGCGGCCGTGTCGGCGAGCGCGGTCATCTGCCGGCTGTGCGTGGCCCGGACGCTCGCCATCTCCAGCAGGTTACGGATCCGGGCGATCAGCTCCTGGGCGTGGAACGGCTTGACCACGTAGTCGTCCGCGCCCGCGGCCAGGCCCTCCACCCCGGACTCCTGACCGGCCCGGGCGGAGAGCATCACCACCGGCAGGCCGCGAGTCGCCTCGTCCCCGCGCAGCTTGCGGACCAGGGCGAACCCGTCCAGGCGCGGCATCATCACGTCGGTGATCAGCAGATGCGGCCGGTCCCGGCGGATCGCGCGCAGGGCGGCCTCGCCGTCCGCGGCGGTCAGCACCTGCCAGCCCTCGGCGGTCAGCAGTCGGGACAGGTAGGCGCGCATGTCGCTGTTGTCGTCGGCGACCAGGATCCGGATCCCACCGGCCGGCGTCACGTCGTCGTCGCCGCCCTCGTCGGCCAGCCAGCCGGCGGTCTCCACGGCGGCGGCCCGCGCGGCGGCGAGCGGCTCCGGCGCGGGCTCCAGCGGCGGGGCGCCGGCCGGCCGCACCGCGCTCCACGGCAGCACCACGGTGAACGTGGTGCCCTCGCCGGGCGCGCTCGTCACCTCCACGTCGCCGCCGGCCAGCCGGGTCAGCTCGCGGACCAGGGCCAGGCCGATGCCGGTGCCCTCGTGGCTGCGCGAACGCGCGCCGCGGATCCGGTGGAACCTGTCGAACAGGCGGGGCAGCTCGGCCGCGTCGATGCCGATGCCGGTGTCCGCCACGGACAGCCGGACCGCGGTGGCGTCCGACGACAGGGTCACCCGGATCTCGCCGACGAAGGTGAACTTGAGGGCGTTGGAGAGCAGGTTCGTGACGATCCGCTCCCAGTGGCCGGGGTCCACCGCGACCGGTCCGGGCAGCGCCGCGCAGTCCACCACCAGGCGCAGACCGGTGCGCTCGATCGCCGCCCGGAACACGCCGGCCAGGTCCCGGGTGTACCGGGCCAGGTCCAGCGTGCGCGGCTGGGTGCCGGACCGTCCCGAGCCGATGCTGGAGAACGTGAGCAGCTCGTTGACCAGGGAGAGCAGCCGGGTGGCGCTGCGCCAGGCGGTGTCGACGCGGTCGCGCTGCGCGGGCCCGAGCGGTTGGTCGCGGTCGGCGAGCGCGTCGGCCAGGGGGCCGAGCATCAACGTCAGCGGGGTACGGAACTCGTGGCTCACGTTCGTGAAGAAGTCCGTCTTCACCCGGTCCAGCTCGACCAGCGCCGCCGCCCGGTCACGTTCCTCCTGGTACGCCTGCGCGGTGCGGAGGGCGACCCCGATCTGCTGGGCCAGCAGAGTCAGGAACGACCGGTACGTGTCGTCGAGCGCCCGGCTCGGACTGACCCCGGTGAGCAGCACCCCACCGGGCAGGGGTTGAGCGAGCGACGCCCGTACCGGATCGCCGAAGGCGCCACCGGTGAGCGTGAGCCGGTCGCCCAGGTCTCCCACCACGGTGATCTCCCCGCCGGCCGCGGCACGCAGCCCCCAGGGATCGCCGGCATCGCCGTTCAGCGCGACCTGGCCGTCCAGCGCGACCTGGCCGTCCAGCGCGACCTGCGCCGGCAGGTCCACGGCGGCCGCGCCGACCAGCGTCTGCCGCCGCAGCACACCGCCGTCCCGCAGGTAGATCGCGGCGAACGGAACGTCCAGCTGATGCCTGCCGAGCACCTCGCCGAGCCGCGCGCAGGTCTGCTCGACGCCGGCCGTCCCGTCCCCGCCGGGCAGCGCGAGATCGTGCAGCAGCCGCAGCCGGCGCTCACCGACGACCTGCTCGGTCACCTCGCTGCACACGGTCAGCACACCGACCGTGACGCCGTCGTCGTCGCGGGCCGGCGCGTGCGAGACGCTGAAATACGCCTCCTCGCGGTACCCGGAGCGGTCCAGCAGCAGCTGCAGCGCCGGCACCCAGCTCGCCACGCCGGTGGCCATCGCCTCCTCGATCAGCGGCCGCAGCACGTCCCAGCCCTCGGCCAGGGTCACCCGCACGTCCCGGCCGAGCGCCGCCGGATGCTTGTCGCCGATCAGTCCCGAGTACGCGTCGTTGTAGAGCTGGACCAGGTCCGGCCCCCAGAGCAGCAGCATCGGGTACCGCGACGAGAGCACGATCCGGACAGCCGCCCGCAGGCTCTGCGGCCAGCGTCCGATCGGCCCCAGATCCGTCGCCGCCCAGTCGATCCGCGCCATCAGGCGGCCGGTCTCGCCGCCGCCGGCGAACACGTCGTCAGCCGGGGTCATCTCACCGCTCAAAGTCGTGCCATTCCCATCCCCGCCCGTTACCCCGTGGCTGGACTCTCGCACACCACTGCGCGATAGTGCCTCGCCAGGGTCGTACCTCGTCCACCAGCCGGGTATGTTGCCCCGGAGCAACGAGACCACGGCTGGAAGGAATGCATGGCGGACGACGACGGGCAGCGGCTCGCCGCACTGCTGCGTACCGGTCTGGATGCGGTGGCAGATCCGATGTTCGACAGGTTCGCGTCCATGGTGCGGACCGTGCTCGGCGTGCCGGTGGCGCTCGTCTCACTCGTCGACGCGGACCGGCAGTTCTTCCCCGGAGCCTGCGGGCTCGGCGACCCCTGGGCGCAGAAGCGCGAGACCCCGCTGAGCCACTCGTTCTGCAAGCACGTGGTGGACGCCGCGCAGCCGCTGATCGTCACCGACGCCCGGGTCGACCCGCGGGTGCGGGACAACCTCGCCATCGAGGACCTGGGCGTGGTCGGCTACGCCGGAATGCCGGTCGTCGACGCCGACGGGCAGGTGCTCGGGTCGCTCTGCGCGATCGACCACGAGCCGCGCCGGTGGACCGAGCAGGAGCTGTCGGCGCTCTCCGACCTGGCGGCCGCCTGCTCCGACAGCCTCCAGCTGCGGATCGCGTCGTACCAGGCGTCGGACCGCGCCGAACTGGTCGCCGAGCGGAGCCGCCTGCTGCTGCGGGCCAGCATCGCGCTCGGCGCCGCGGCCACCTCCGACCAGGTGGTCGACACGGTACGGGATCTGGTCATCGGCACGCTGGACCCGGCGTACGTCGGGGTCTCCTGGCTGGAGACCGGCGGCCTGATCCAGCTGGCGTCCGGCCGGCTGCTCCCGCCCGACCTCGCGGAACACTGGGCGACGTACGGCACCGAGGTCCGCACCCCCTCCGGGCTGGCCGCGCGCAGCGGGCGCACCGTTGTCCTGCCCGACCTTGCCGCGGTGGCCGAGCAGACGCCGGACGCGCTGGACACGTTCCACCGGATGCAGTGGCAGGCCGCGGTCAGCGTGCCGCTGCCCGGAGCGGGTGGCCCGATCGGGGCGCTGACGTTCTGCTGGAAACAGCGGTACACCCCCGGCGACGCCGAGCACGCCGTGCTGACGGCGCTCGCCGGGTACGTCTCTCAGGCGCTGCAGCGGGCCAGTGCATACGACGACCGGCGCACCGCCGCAGAGACGATGCAGAAGGCACTGCTCAGCCCGCTGCCCGCGCTCGACCACGTGCGGCTGGTGGCACGGTACGCCCCGGCGAACCGCGCCGACCTGGTCGGCGGGGACTGGTACGACGCGGTCCGCCTCGACGACACCCGGATGGCCGTGGTGATCGGCGACGTGGCGGGACACGGCGTGACGGCGGCCGCGACCATGGGCCACTACCGGAGCATGCTGCGGGCGCTGCTGGTCGACAGGTACGACTACCCGTCCGTGCTGCTGTCCCGTTTCGAGCGGGCGGCAAAACTGCTCGGGGTGGGTGGGATGGCCACCGTGCTGGTCGCCTACCTCACCGCCGAGCCGGACGGGGGGCACACGCTGACCTGGGCTAACGCCGGACACATCCCGCCGACGCTGGTGCTGCCGGACGGGACGGTCAGCCAGCTGCCCAACGGGGGGCCGCTGCTCGGCGGGCTGCGCGGGGTGACGCGGCGGACACATACCCGGGCGCTGCCCGCGGGGAGCCGGTTGGTGCTCTACACCGACGGGCTGATCGAGACCCGGACGTTCCCCATCGACGACGGCATCGACCACCTGCATCGCGTGATCACGGATCGTCCGGGGGCGGGCCTGGACGAGCTGGCCGACGCGTCGATGGCGATCATCGCACCGGGCGAGCGCGAGGACGACGCCTCCCTCCTACTGATCGAAACCCTGACCCCACAGCCCCCTGGGTGACGGTCCCGCCCCTCGCCCCCGTCCGCAGTTCGCCAGCCAGCGCGCGCAGTCGACTTCTGTGGATCAGCTGGTCCGGCCGGCTCTCAGCGCTGTCCAAGGTGCTGCCGACAGCACTGTCAACCAGCTCGTGTCGTCCGGCTGGTCAACAATGCTGTCGGCCGTCCGTTTTGTGAACGCTGAGAACCAGCCCGCCCCGCCCATTCCAAGATCTGGCGACGCGAATGCCGCCGATCATCCGGCGGCGCGGGTGCCGCGCCGATCTCGTCGCCGGCGGCGCGAGTGTCCGCGCCGATCTCGTTCACGGCGGCGAGCGTGCCCGCGCCGATCTCGCCGCCTCCCGGGTGGTGACGGCTAGCGGAAGTGACCGGCGGGGAGGAACTGCTCGGGGCGCAGTGCCCGAGCCGTAATCCTGGTGTCGCCGATCCACCCGTAGAACCCCTGGTCGTACGCCAGATCGAACGACGTCCCACCGAGCGTGAACGGCCTCCCCACCGTCGCCACCCCGCGCGCCGCCTGTGACGGATTACGGGCGATCTTCGAGCCGTTCACCCACACGACGCTGCGCTTCCCGTCGTTGACGATCGCCACGTGATGCCAGACGCCGACCGGCAGGGCGTGGCTCCACGATGTCGGATTGTGATCACCCTCGGCGGTGTAGAGCACATACTGCAGGAACCGCTCCGGCGACAGGTTCAGGCTGCACGTCGGCTCCAGCGGCGACCACCCACTGTGTTTGCCCGCGTCCCCGGCGCGGCCCTCCCAGCTGAAGACGCCCATCCAGGAATGGTTCCCGGTGAACGGCGACGGCAGCTTCAGGAACGTCTCGAACGTGTACCCGTTCATGAAGGTGGCGCTGTTCAGCGGCGCCCCCGGGGCGGTCTGCAGCAGCGCGCCCCGGTTCGGGCCGCCGTCGAAGCGGAGACTCGCGTGGGCCGGCGCGCCCCGATGGTGGTCGGCTGCCACGGTGAGCACGTCGGCGCCGCTGCCCGCGAGACGCCGTACCACGAGGTCGTTGCCCTTGCCGGAGAGATCGGCCACGACGGCGCCGTCGCTGACCGCCTGGCCTGCCGTGTCGAACCGCCAGTAGGCGGCGGTGTGCCGGTCGACCACGCGGGCCGCCGGGCGCGGCGCGGGAAGCGCCGGTGGCGCGAAGGCGGCGAACCGCTTCTCGAAGTCGATCTCCAGGCTGAACCGGTCGACATCGCCGGTCAGCTCGATCGTCTCCTCGGCGAGGGGGGACTTGCGCTGCAGGAACCACGGCGCGAACGTCTCCACGTCGATCCGGTTGCGCACCAGGTCGAAGCGGTACAGCCGGATCATGGCGGCGCCGCCGTAGTACCGGTCCTGATAGTTGGTGATGTGCACGTGGACGTCGTTGCCGGCGGTGTTGCGCAGCACGGTCCGCCCGGGCGGCCAGTAGTGGCCGTTGAGGGTCAGAAAAATCTGGTCGTTGTCCTTGATCAGCTGGTCCCAAAGGCGCTGACCGTTACTGGACAGGTACGCCTTGCCCGCGTCGTCCCCGTAGGCGAGGTCGTGCGTGGTGACGATCGCGGGCAGCGTGGGGTTCGCCGCCAGGATCGAGCGGGCCCAGGTCAGCCCGCCGTCGGAGATCCGCCAGTCCAGCGCGAGGATCAGCCATTGCCGGCCGCCCGCGGTCAGCCGGTGCGCGCTGTTGTAGCCGTCGGCGGAGGCCCCGAGGTACGTCGCCGCACCGCGGAACCGGTCCGGGCCGAAGACCTTCAGGTACGCCGTGCTGCCCCGCTGATCGTTCGTGCTGGAGCTGACGTCGTGATTGCCGGCGAGCACGCTGTACGGCAGCCGCCCGTCGATCGCCCGGAACGTCGAGCCGGCCAGCGTGATCTCCCGCTCGGTGCCGTGCTCGGTGATGTCGCCGAGGTGCGTCAGGAACGCGACGTTGTCCTCGGCGCGCTGGTCGAGCAGGTACCGGAAGGTGGCCTTCAGCGGCGCCGGGTCGGCGCTGTCGGCGTCGAACAGATACTGGGTGTCCGGCAGCACCGCGATCGAGAACCGGGGGTCGGCCTTGTCGAAACCCCTGGTCGATGCGGTGGCCGGGCTCATGTCGAGGGTGGCGGCGGCGGGCGCGGCGAGCGCGGCCGCGAGCAGGTTCCTTCGTTCCACGAGCAAAGATCATTTATGGGGTGCGGGGACGGCAGGCGACCGCCGGACAAGGAGCAGACAAACGTTCAGAAACCGCTCACCACGGTCTTGCCGATGGCGCTGCCCGCCTCCACGATCGCGTGCGCCTCGCGCATCCCGGCCGCGGTGATGCCGTCGATGCGGCGGGTCATCGTGGTGTGCAGCACGCCCTTGTCGACAAGCGCGGCGACCTGCCGCAGGATCTCGTGCTGCGCGGTGCTCGCCGGGTCGTGCAGCGCCCGGGTGAACATCAGCTCCCAGTGCCAGGCGATGCTCTTCGACTTCAGCGGCAGCAGGTCGAGGTGCGGCGGCTCGTCGATCGCGACCACCTCGCCGTACGGTCGCAGGATCTTCGCGAACGCCGGGATCATGCCGGCCGAGTGCGGGGTGAAGATGTAGTCCACGCCGCCGGGCAGATCGTCGTGGCCGGCCACCCGGTGCGCGCCGCGCCCGAGGACCCACTGCCGGGACTCCGGCCGGGACGCGGTGCCGATCACCTCCAGGCCGGTGAGCTGCCGGGCCAGCTGGACCAGGATCGAGCCGACCCCGCCGGCCGCGCCCAGGACCAGCAGCGTCCCGGTGCTCGCCGAGGTCAGCCGCAGCCGGTCGAAGAGCGTCTCCCACGCGGTGAGCGAAGTCAGGGGCAGGGCCGCGGCCTCGGCGAACGACAGCGAGAACGGCTTCGGCCCGGCGAGCCGCTCGTCGACCAGGTGCAGTTCGGCGTTCGTGCCGGAGCGGGTGATCGAACCGGCGTACCAGACCTCGTCGCCCGGCCGGAACAGGGTGACCGCGCTGCCCACCCGCTCGACGATGCCGGCCGCGTCCCAGCCCAGCACCCGGGGCTTGCCGTGCGGGTTGCTGCCGGCCCGCTGCTTCACGTCGACCGGGTTCACCGAGACGGCTTCCACCCGTACCAGGAGGTCGTGGTCTCCCGGCTCGGGAACGGGCAGGCTCAGGTCCAGCAGGGATTCGGGGTCGGTGATCGGCAGGTTCCGTCGGTAACCCACCGCGCGCATCAGCTCGGTCATGCCCCCACGGTCGGTTGCGCGGCGCGGGCCGCACAAGCGCTTGCGGGGGTACGGGCAACGCAGCGTGCCCGTCTGCTCCGGAGAACGGCGGGCCGCCGGTCATGCGACGCAGGCGCGCCGGGTCAGGACAGGCGATCCTCGAGCGCCCCGGCGAGCTGGGCGCGGCTGGTGACGCCCAGTTTCGGGAACGCGCGGTAGAGGTGCACGGCGACCGTGCGGGGGGAGAGGTGCAGGTGTCCGGCGATCTCCCGGTTGCTCAGCCCGCTCGCCGCGAGCCGGGCGATGTGCGCCTCCTGCGCGGTCAGCCGGACGCCGTCCCGGACCGCCGGCACCGTCACCCCGGCCGCCCGCAGCTCGCGCAGGGCCCGTCCGGCCAGGGCCGCGGCGCCGCACCGGCGGAACTCGCGCAGAGCCGCGCCGAGCGGCTCCCGGGCCTGCACGATGCGTCGCCGCCGGCGCAGCCACTCGCCGTACACGAGCTCGCCCCGCGCCACCTCGAAGGCGTTGCCGGCGTGCCGGGCGCTGCCGATCGACAGCAGGTGCCGCTCCTCGGCGTCCGCCTCCGGCGCGAGGACGGCGGCCGCCCGGTGCACGAGCGCATCGAGGTGCGCCGACCCGAACGCGGCGGCCTGCTCCTCGGCGGCCGTCACGTGCTCGCGGGCGGCGCCGGTGTTGCCGCTGCGGGCGCCGGCCTCGGCCAGGTCGGCGACCGCCCACAGCGCGGTGACCGGGTGCGCGGCGACGTGCCGCAACTCGCGCCACGCGTCGTCGGGCCGGCCGGCGTCGAGGGCGAGCAGCCCACCGGCCCAGCGGGCCCGGGAGGTGATCAGCGCGTAGGGGCGGTGGTCGGCGTACCGGGCGCTGTCCGTGATCCGGCGGGCCGCCTCGGCCGGCTCGCCGCGCAGAGCGTGCCCCAGCGCGGAGATCGCGGCGGCCTGCCCGGCGATCCGGGTGAGCCGGCTGTCGTCGGCGAGCCGCAACGCCTGCTCGCTGTCGGCGAGAGCGGCGCCCGGGTCACCGGCGAGCAGTCTGATCATGGCCCGGCCCTGCAGCGCGATCGCCTCGTCGCTGGTGGAACCGGCCCGATGGTGGAACCGCAGCAGCGCCTCCCAGCCGGCCAGCGCCGCGCCGAGCTGCTGCACCGACTCGGCCGCCCGTGCGTAGATCAGCAGCCAGTGGCTGGAACCCACGTCGCGCTCGGCGTCGCCGTCGAAGGCCTGGGCGAGCGCGGTGTCCAGGATCTCCGGCAGCCGGGGCCGCAGCCCGGCGGCCTGGCCGGCCGGGTCCACCATGGCGAGTCCGAGGTCGCGCTGCCAGGACGCCGGTCCGGGGACGGCACGGGCCGCGGCGGCCAGCCGGCCGGCGGTCTCCGGGGTGGCGCCCACCGACCACACCCAGCCGATCGCGCCGTTGAGCAGCCGGATCCGGTTCGCCAGGGCGTCCTCGTCGTCCCGGCCGGCGCCCAGCCGGGCGGAGAGGTCGAGGAACTCCTCGATCGGGCGGGTCGGCGTGCCGTAGGTGAGCGACAGCAGGATCTCGGTGGCGGCCAGGGCCGTCACGTCCGCAGGCCGGACCGCGAGCGGGACCGCCTCGCCGGCCAGGATGTGCGCCTGGTCGGCGAGCCCGGCCTGCCGGGCCGCCTCGGCCGCGAGCGCCAGCCGGTGCACGCGCGCCTCGGCACCCGGGGTGAGCTCGGCGGCCCGGCGCAGCGCGGCGACCGCCTCCCGCCGGGCGCCTCGGCGGGCGGCCTGGTGCGCGGCCGCCTCCAGGTCGGCGGCGACCGTCTCGTCGAGCCGCAGCGTCGCCGAGGCCCGGTGCCACGCCGCCCGGACCGGATCGCTCACCACCGCGGCCAGACGCTGGTGGGCGCGGGCCCGCTCGGAGGCGGTGGCGGCGCCGTACACCGCGGAGCGCACCAGCGGATGCGTGAAGACCAGGCGGTCCCGGCGCAGGCCGGCGAGCCGGCCACGCTCCAGCGGTTCGAGATCGTCCGGTCCGGCGCCGGCCTCCGCCCCGGCAGCGAGGATCTCCGGTACGGAGGTGGAGTCGTCCCCGGCCGCCGCGAGCAGCAGCAGCGTCCGGCTGGCGGCCGGCAGATCGTCGAGGTCACCGAGGAACGCGTGTTCCAGCCGCCGGCTCACCGGCAGTCGCTCCGGAACCGCTGCCGGGTTCTCCCGGGCGAGGCGGTGCGCCGCCGTCGCGTACTCCCGCAGGGCCAGCGGGTTGCCCTCGGCCTCGGCCATCACCCGTTCCCGGAGCAGTCCGTCGAGCTGCGGCGCCGTCTCCCGGACCAGCCGTTCGGCGTCGGCGTCACCGAGCGCGGTCAGGGTGAGGCGGGTCGCCGGGGACCCGGCGAAGAGCGGCGCGGCGAGCGTCCCGGCACGGACCGCGGCCAGCAGGGTCACCGGGAGCGCGCCGATCCGGCGGGCCAGGAAGTCGAGGACGGCGAGGCTGGACGGGTCGAGCCACTGCGCGTCGTCGGCGACCAGCAGCAACCGGCCGGCGGCGGACGCCTCCTCGAGAAGGCCGAGCGCGGCCAGGCCGATCAGCAGCGGGTCCGGCGGTGGCCCGTCGAGCACGCCGATCGCGGTGCGGATCGCGTCCCGCTGCCGGTGCGGCAGGCCGCCGGCGGCCGGCAGCACCGGGTGCAGCAGCTCGTGCAGGCCGGCGTAGCTGGTCACGGACTGGCTCTCGATGCCCAGGCACTCCAGCACGCGTAGGCCGCGGTCCTCGGCGGCCCGGATCGCCGCGGCGACAAGCGTGGTCTTGCCGATGCCGGCCTGGCCGTCGAGGACGACGAGCGTGCCGGCGGGGGAGTCCAGGGAGTCGAGGACCACCTGCAGTTCCGCCCGCCTCCCGATCACCGTCCGAGCCTAGATGACCTGGCTCGTGGCCGAGAACTAGGTCAGGTGACGGGTACCCGGCGGCCGGCCCGGACGCCACGATGGGACACGACGTGAGAGGGGTGCCGGTGCTCGTCGGCAGGGAAACGGAGCTCGCCCGGCTGCGGGACGCCGTGGACGCGGCGCCCGGCGGGGGCAGCGCGATAGCCGTCACCGGCGACGCCGGGTCCGGCATCACGGCCGTCCTCGATCACATCGCCGGGTACGCGGCCCGGCGCGGTCACCTGGTGCTGCGCTGCTCCGGCCTGCGGTGCGAGTCCGCCGAACCGGGCGCCGGCCTGCACGAGCTGCTGCACACCGTCCTGGACCGGGCGGCCGGGCTGCCCGAACCCCGGCGCAGGGCCCTGCTCGGCAGCCTCGGGTTCACCGGCGAGCGCCCGGAGCGGCTGGCCGCCGGCCTGGCCGTGCTGAGCCTGCTCGAGACCGTCGCCCGGGACCGCCCGGTGCTCGTGCTGGCCGACGGCTGGCAGTGGCTCGACCCGCTGACCGCCGAGGTGCTCACGTTCCTGTCCCGGCGGCTGCGCACCGCGCCGATCCTGCTGGTCGCCGGCCTGCGCGCCGGGCCGGCGACCGATCGCGGACTGCCCTGGCCGGTGGAACGGATCGACCTGGAGCCGTTGCCGGCCGCCGAGGCGTCCCGGCTGCTCGACACGGTCGCGCCGGCGCTCGGGGCCGGGATCCGGCGCCGGATCCTGGAGGCGGCGGCCGGTAACCCGCTCGCTCTGCGGGAGTTCGCGTCGGCCGTACCCCGCAATCGGGAGGCCGGGTGGCAACCAGCCGGCGGCGAGCCGCTGCCTCTCACCCCGCGCCTGGAGACCAGCCTGCTCGCTGAGGTCCGGACGCTGCCGCGGGCGACCCGGCGGTTCCTGACGCTGCTCGCGGCGGCCGACCGGGACCTGCTCCCCGAGCTGGTGCCGGCCGCGCTGCGCGCCGGTCTGCGGCCGGAGGACCTGGACCCCGCCGAGCGTGCGGGCCTGGTGACGGTGACCGGTGACCGGGTGCGGTTCCGGCAGCCGCTGCTGCGTGCGGCCGTGCACGGGGCCGCCACCTGGTCCGAACGGCGGGAGGCTCACGACGCGCTGGCCGCCACCGCGGAGGACGCCGGCGCCGCGGCCTGGCACCGGTCAGCGCTGGTCACCGACCCGGACGAACCCGCGGCCGCCGGTCTGGACAGCGGCGCCGACCGGGCGGCACTGCCCGAAGCGGTCCGCCTGCTGCACCGCGCCGCCACCCTGTCACCCGGCGCCGACCAGCGGATCATCCGGCTCGCGGGGGCGGCCGAACTGGCCCGGCAGGCCGGCGAGTACGACCGGGCGCACACCCTGATCGACGAGGCGATGGCGCTGTCACCGCAGGGCGCGGCGCTCGGCCACCTGATCGTCACCCGGACCGTGCTCGGCCTGACCACCGGGCTGCCGGATCGCTCGGTGGCCGCGATCGTGGAGTCGGCCGCGTCGGTCCGGTCGCTGATCGTGGCCGGGTCGCTGGCCTGGAACCATGACCCGCCGGCCGGCACCCGCGAGGCCCTGATGCGCCGGATCGACGAGACGCTCGCCGGGCGGGTCGCCGACGACGAGCTGATCCACGTCGACCTGCTGGCGCTCAGCCGGGCGTGGATCGACCCGCGTGCCGGTGCTGACGCGCGGGAGCGGTTTCCGCGGGTCATGGCGACGCTGCGGGAGCGGGCACGGGTGGATCGTGGCATGCGGCGCAACGAGACCCGGCACATGATCGTCGTCGCGGCCCGGATCGCCGAGGCGCTGCATGATCCGCAGACGGCGGCCGCCTGCTGGAAGCTGCTCGCCGGGGTGTTCGCCGGGGGTGGCTCCGATGCCGGGCGGCGCGCTGCGGGCGGGCCGGGGGTCTTCGCAGGTGGGGCGCGGCCGGAGGCGGACGACGTGCGGCGGCTTGCTGAGCAGGCGCGGACCCGGATCCTGCAGGGCCGGCTCAGTGACGCGCTGGCGCAGAGCGCGACCGCCCGGCGGTTCAGTGGCGACATGCCGGTGGTGCGGGCGCTCGCGACCGCTACTCACCATCTCGCGCTGGCCTGGACGTCGCCCGCCCTCGCTGCTGTGCCTGCTCCCGCTGACGCGCCCGCTTTCGCGGAAGCGATTGCCGATTGGGCGCGAGGGCTGGTCGCCGTGCGGGAGCGCCGGTTCCTGGACGCCTGGAACGCGCTCACCTGCACCCGGCAGCACCCGGCCACGGCCCGCAACGCGGTCGCCGACCTGGCCGAGGCGGCCGCGGGCACCGGCGATCCGGAACTCATCCGCCTGGCTCGCGCGCGCGTCGGCGAGGCCGAGGGCGTGGCCCGCGTGATCGGCTCCGACCACCTGCTCGCGGTCGCCGCCCGCGGACGGGCGATCCTCGACGGCGGCGACGCGGACTTCCTGCTGTCGGCGGCCGCCGCGCGCCGCGCCGGAACACCCCTCGACCTGGCCCGCACGCTGCTCGCGCACGGCGGCCGGCTGCGGCGGCAGGGACGGATCGTCCAGGCGCGGGCGCAGCTTGCCGAGGCCCGGTTCCTCTTCGACGGGGCGGGCGCGGGTCCGTGGGCCGAGCTGGCGGCCGCCGAGCTGCGGGCGGCGGGTGGCGCGTCCGGCTCGTCCGTCTCGGGGGAGTTGTCGGCCCAGGAGCTGCGGATCGCCCGGCTGGCCGCGGAAGGGCTCACCAACCGGGAGATCGCGGAACTGCTCGGGTGTTCGCCACGGACCGTCGGCTCGTACCTCTATCGGATCTTTCCGAAGCTGGGGATCTCGGGGCGGGTGCACCTGCGCGTGGCGCTGGACGCGTCAGCGGTCCCGCAGTGCGGCGGCGAGCTGGGACCGGGACGAGAGGCCGAGCTTCGCGAACACCCTGCTCAGGTGCTCGGCCACGGTCCGGTGCGACAGGTAGACCTGGTCGGCGATCTCCCGGTTGGTCAGGCCCTGCGCCGCGAGACGCGCGACCTCCAGCTCCCGCGACGTCAGGATCCGCTTGTCGTCTCGTCCGCCGGGCGGGCGGGCGGTGCCGCCACCGGCCGCCGCCAGCCCGGACTCGGCCTGAGCGGCCCAGTGCGCCGCCCCGGCCTCGCGCAGCAGGACGGCGGCGCGTTCCAGGTGGGTGCGGGCGGCGGTGATGTCACGTTCCCGGCGCAGCCACTCGCCGTACCGCAGGTGGGTCCGGCCGAGCTCGAGGCCGGCGCCGGCGCGGACGCCGTGCTCCAGCGCGGACTCGAAATGAGCCCGCGCGTCACCCGCCGGGCCGGCCTCCGAGCCGGTGCCGGCGGAAAGCTTGGTGCCCGCGAAGACAGCGCCGGAGGAGAGCAGGGCGAGCGAGCGCTCCCGGGCGAGCAGCAGACGCTCCGGGAACGCGGCGACGCCGATCGCCGCCTCGACCGTCGTGAGCCAGGGCGCGGCGGCCTCCGGGCGGCCGGACCGGACCGCGGCCTCGACCAGGTCGGCGCCGGCCCAGAGCGCGATCGGCTCGTTGACCGCCGTCGCCTCCAGCGCCCGCAGTGCGTCCAGGTGCCGGCCCTGATTGAGGGCGAGCACACCGGCCGCCCACGACGTCATGGCGTGCACCCGGGCGAACGGGGCCGCCCCGATCAGCGTCCGGGCCTGCTCGACGGCGTCGCCGGCGGCCGCGTCCTCACCGCGGACGGCCCGGGCGAGCGCCACGCTGGCGGCGGCGATCGCGCCGACCACCGGCAGGTCGAAGTCGAGGGAGAGCCGCAGTGCCCGCTCGGCGTCGGCCAGCCCGCCGGCGATGTCACCGGACGCGACCCGTTCGGTGGCCCGCCCGCACAGGGTGACCGCCTCGTCGCCGATCCGGCCGGACGCGTGGTGATGCTCGATCGCGGCCGTCCAGCACCGGTCCGCGGTCGCGAAGTCCTGCACGCCCTCGGCCGTGAACGCCAGCACGTTGACGATCTCGGCGTGGCGTTCCAGCAGGCCGGGGACGATCTCGGGCAGGTTCTCGCGCAGAGTGGTCAGGCCCCGGCGCGGATCGAGCAGGGTCACGCCGATCTCGTGCAGGGCGTCCCGCCGGTCCGCCGGCACCTCGTCCAGCGCGGCGCGGATCACGGCGCGGACCTCGTCGTTCTCCTGCAGGATGAACGCCTTCGTGGCGGCCCAGAGCAGGATCTCCGCCGGATCGGCGTATCCGGCCGCGAGCCCGGTCAGGTCCAGGGCGCTCCGGCCGGGCACGTCGGATGTCATGCTGAGCAGCCATTCGGTGCGCGCGAGGGCCCGTACCTCGTCCGGCGCCCCCGCCATCGGCATGGCCTGGCGCAGCACCTCGGCGGCCTCGGCCGTCAGACCGCCGCGCCGGGCCGCCTCGGCTGCCTCGGCCAGGCGGCGCACCCGGTCGGCGACCAGCGGCGACAGCTCGCTGGACCGCTGGTACGCGATCATCGCCTCATGGTTGGCGCCCCGGCGCGCGGCGGCGTCCGCGGTGGCCTCCAGCGCGGTGGCCACCTCCTCGTCCCAGCCGTAGGTGGCGGCGGCCCGGTGCCGCGCGGCCCGGCTCGGATCGGCCGCCACGGCGGCGAGAGCACGGTGTGCCTGCGCCCGGGCCGGCGACGACGCGGCGCCCAGGATCGCCGAGGTCAGCAGCGGGTGACGGAAGACCACCCGTCCGCCGGTCACCCGGACCAGCCCGGCACGCTCGGCCGCGTCCAGGCCGGCCGTGTCCAGGCCCGCCGTGCCGATCGCCGCGACCAGCTCGGTCGCCGGGACGTCCTCACCGGCCGCCGCGACCAGCAGCACCCGCCGGCCGGCGTCCGGGAGCTGGGCGACCTCGGCGAGGAACGCCTGCTCCAGGCGCTCGGTCATCGGCATCGGGTCGGGGAGCAGGGTCTCGCTGTCCCGCAGCGCCTCCGGCAGCTCGCGCAGGGCCAGCGGGTTGCCGGCCGAGATCTCCAGGACCTGGTCCCGGGCGCGCGGGCGCAGCGCGGGCGCGACCTGGGCGAGCAGGCGCGCGGAGTCCTCCCCGGACAGCGGGGACAGCGGCAGGAGCTGCGGGAACGCGGCGCTCCAGTCGGCGTACGCGCCGTCGGTACGGGTCGTCGCCAGCAGCAGCGCGGGGGTGGCCCGCAACCGCCTCGCCAGGAACGCCACGACCTCGGCGCTGGACCGGTCCAGCCAGTGCAGGTCCTCGACCGTCAGCAGCACCGGCCCGGCCGTGGCGGTCTCCTCCAGCAGTCCGAGCGTGGCCAGGCTGATCAGCAGCCGGTCCGACGCCGGGCCGTCCTCCTCACCGAACGCCACCATCAGGGCGGACCGCTGCCGTGACGGCAGCGACGCCATCCGGTCCAGCACCGGGTGCAGCATCTCGTGCAGACCCGTGAACCCGGCCGCGCCGGCGCCCTGCACGCCGCGCGCGTGCAGCTCCCGGAATCCCCGGCGGCCGGCCCGGCGGGCGGCGTCGCGCAGCAGCGCGGTCTTGCCGATACCGGCCGCGCCCTGCAGCAGCACGGCGGTGCCGGAGGTCTCGGCCCGGCGCAGCGCCTCGTCGAGAAAGGCCTGCTCAACGGCGCGGCCGAGGAGTGGCCCGGGTAAGTCCTGCGAGATCACGCCGCACACCGTAATCGGATCTCCGCCCGGCCGGGCGCGGGTGTGACAGCGCTCGCTCACCGGACTGCCGTCAACGTGCTTATGGGCATGATCGCCATGGTCGTGACAGTGAGGGCCATGGAGACCATGCTCAAGGGCCGGGCCGCGGAAGAGGCCGCGATCCGTGCCGCCATCGCGACGAACACCTTCCTCGTCCTCACCGGTGACACCGGCGCCGGCACGTCAGCGCTGCTCGGCCGCGGCGTCGAGATCGCGCGGGCCGAGGGCTTCCAGATCGCCCGGCTCGGCGCGCTGCTGGCCGCCGTGCACCGCGTCCCCGGAAGCGGCGGCGATCCGCTGCGGCTGCGGATGGCGGTGCTCGCCGTCGTGGAGAGCCTGTGCCGGCGGGGCCCGGTGCTGATCGCGGTGGACGACGTGCCGGAGGACGACCGGGAGCCGGTCGCCCTGCTGCTGTTCGTCGCGCGGCGGCTACGGGAGCACCGGCTGTCGGTCCTGCTCGCCGCGAGCGGCCCGCGCGCGTGCGCTGTCGCCGGCCCCGGGCTCACCGTGCTGCCGGTCCCGCCGCTGAGCCCGGCGGCCGCGGCGGGCCTGGTCGACAGCCTGCCCGGCGCGCCCACCGGCTGGGCGCGGGCGGAGGTTCTGCGGTATGCCGGCGGCAACCCGCGAGCCCTGATCGAGCTGACCCGCGCGGTGGTGCCGGCGGCGGGTGCGGCACGGCCGTCGTTCCGGCTGAGCGGCGAGCTCACCGCCGGCCTCCCGGAGAAGACCAGGCAGTTCCTCCGGTACGCGTCACTGGCCGCCCCCGAGGACATGGGGACCGTCCTCGCCGCCGCCGGCGCGGGCCTCGCCGACTGCCGCCCGGCGGAGGACGCGGGCCTGATCACCGTGCCGGCCGGCCGGATCGTCTTCCGGCACCCGATGGTGCGGGCGATCAGCGTGTTCAGCGCGACGCCAGAGCAGCGGCGGGAGGCGCACCGCAGGCTCGCCGAGGTGCTCCCGCCGGGCTCACCGAGCCGGCCCTGGCACAGGTTGCACGCCGCCGACCCCGACGCCCACGCTGCATCGGCTGGAGACCCGGCTGCGGGGCTGGGCGCAAGCGCCGCCGCCGTCGAAGGGGTCGCGCGCCTGGCCACCGGACTGGAGGCCGCCGGCCTGTGGGAGCGTGCCGCCGAACTGAGCAGCCGGCCCGCCGACGCCGCCCGCCGGTACGGCCGGGCCGCCACCGAGGCCGACCGCTGCGGTGACGTCCGCTGGGCCGCCCACCTCTGGCAGCGGATGACGGCCACGACCGGGGACGCCGCGATGCTGAGCACGGCCTACGCGGACCTCGGCAACATGGCGATGTTCCGCCCGGCCGCCCCGGTCCTGGACGTGGTCGACCGGCTGCTCAACACCGGCGGTGACGATCCCGGACTGCTCGCCCAGGCCGCCCGGGCCGTGCTGACCGACGGCGACCCGGCCGACGTACGCCGGTTGTCCACCCTCCTGGCGGGCGCGGCGCCGACGGCCGATGGGATCGGGCAGGTCCGTCTCGCGTTCGCCCGCGCCGTCGCCGACCCGGCGGGCTGGACCGGCCGGCACGTCCCGCTGCGCGACTCGGCGCTGCTGCGCCCGCTGCCCCCGGCCGCGGAACGCATCCGCCTGCTCTGCGTGGCGGGCATCGCGTGGGTGCTCGACGACGCGGACATCGCCGTGGACCATTACCGGCGGGCGCTGGACATGGTGAGCCGCGACGAGTCCCTCGGCGTCTCCGCGATCGCCGCTGTGGCGCTCACCGAGGTGCTGTTCGACCTCGGCATGTTCGACGAGGCCGCGATCCGGCTGCGGGACGCCGCCGACCTGGTCGGCGGCAACCCGGACAGCCCGGTCCGGCGCGCCGTCACCGCACAGCGGGTGACCCTGCTGACCCGGCGCGGCGACCTGGACGCGGCCCGCGCCCTGCTGGACACCGTGCGGGCGGATCGGCCGGACAGCCGGCTGGTCCGGTGCCTGCTGCACCGGGCGTCCGGGCAGCTCGCGGCGGCCACCGGGAATCACGGGGACGCTCTCGACGCGTACCTGAAGCTCTTCGAACCTGGCGGGAGACCGCTGCACTACCTGTTGTCGCAGCGGTCCGTCGTGGAGCTGGCGATCGCGGCCGCCGAGTCGGACCGCCGCGCCGAGGCGCACGCCGTGCTGGTCGCGGCCCACGCCCGGGCGGTGCGTGTCAGCCCGCGCCGAGCCTGGTCGTGGACCGTCGCGCTGGCCCTGACCAGCGACGGTCCGGAGGCGGAGGAACGGTTGCGCGCCGCCCTGGCCGACCCGGACGCCGTTAACCGCCGGCCGTACGAGTACGCCCGGGCCGAGCTCTGTCACGCCGACCTGCTCCGATCCCGGCGCCGGCCGATCCGTGCCCGGCCGATGCTGGAACACGCCCTGGACGCCTTCGTCCGTCTCGGCGCCGGCCACGACGCCGCCGCGGTGCGCGAGCGGCTGCGCGCCGTCGGCATCCGTGCCCAGGGCGCCGCCGACGCGACGTTCACGACGCTGACCCCGCAGCGGCAGCTCATCGCCCGGCTGGCCGCCGGTGGGCTGTCCAACCGGGACATCGCCGGGCGGCTCGGGCTGTCCCCGCGCACAGTGGGCTTCCACCTCTACCAGATCTATCCGGCGCTCGGCGTCGCCCGCCGCGCCCAGCTGCGCGAGGTCGTGCCGGCGTGACGCTCACCCAGCTTCTGGACCGCGGCCGGGGCGCCGCCGCCGTGGTCGCCACCCCCGGCCTCGGCATCTCCACGGTGCTCGACGCGACGGCGGCGGAGGCGGCCCGCCGCGGTGTCCGGGTGGTCCGGGCGACCGGTCACGCCGACGAGACCGACCTCGCCGGGCTCGGCGTGCACCAGCTGCTCCAGCCGGTGCGTGAGCGGGCCGGCGTGCTGCCCGGGCCGCTGCGGGCGGTCGCGACCGCGGCCCTGGCCCTGCGCCCGCACGCCGGCCACGACCTGGAGACGACCCTGCTCACCGGCGCGCGAGCCCTGCTCGGTGGCGGGCCGGTGCTGGTGGTCGTCGACGACCTGCACCTGTTCGACCCGCTCTCCGTGCGGATCGTCGCCGCGTTGGTGAACGAACCGCCGCGCGGGCCGGTGATGATCCTGCTCGGCGTACGCCGGCACCGGGCCGAAGGGCTGCTGCCGGCCGGGATCCCGGTGGTGCCGCTGGAACCGCTGCCGGACGCGGCGGCCGCCCGCCTGCTGGCCCGGCAGCCGGGTGCGCCGGCCGGGCGGGAGCGGCTGCGGCTGCTGCGCCTGGCGCGCGGCAATCCGCGGGCGATCGTCGAGCTGGCGCGTTCCGGGGCGATGACCTCGGCGCTGCGCCGGTACGCCGCCGTCACCGCCGACCCGGACGTGCTGTCGCTGGCCCGTCTGGTCAGCGTCGCCGGGGCGCTGCCCATCACGGCCGGGTCCCTGCCTGTCGTCGCCGGGACGCTGCCCACGGCCGCCGGGGTGTCCCCGCAGGTGCTGGCCCGGGCCGTCGCCGACGGGCTGCTGGAGACCGGCGAGGACGGCGTGCGTTTCACCGACCCGCTGGCCGGAATCGCCACCTACTACGCCTGCCCGGCCGCCGAACGCGACGCCCTGCACCGCAGGCTCGCCGCCATCCTGCCGGACGGCGCCCGGCACCTCGCCGCCGTGACGGCCACCCCGGACGACGCGCTGGCGGCCGCGCTCGAAGAACTCGGTCACGACCCGGAACTGCTGGAACGCGCCGCCCGGCTCTCCGCAGACCCGGCCGCCGCGGCCCGCCGGCACACCGCGGCGCTGATGCGGGCCGGCGCGATGGGACAGACCGGCTGGGTACGGGGCCTGTACCTGGCCGCCCCCGACGTCCCGCAGGTCGCCGCCGAGGAGACCGCTCTCGCCCTGTGCCGGGCCGGCCGCCAGCGCGAAGCCATGGACGTGCTGCTCGACAGCGCCCGCCGGCACCCGCCGTCGTCGCGTCTGGACCGGCTGGCCCTGGCCTCGGCGGCGGCCTACGTGGCCCGGCTCTCCGGCCTGGAACAGCACCGGATCACCGCCCGTGGCCTCTACCGGGACGTTCCCGGCGACGACCACCCGGCGATCCGGGCCGCGATCCGCGGGTCCGCCGATCCCTACGGTGACCAGCCGCCGGCGGTGGCCGCGCCCGGCTATGACCGGTCCGCGTTCCGGGCCCTGCTGCTCGCCCACGCCGCCGAGATGGCCTGGCAGTCGTCCGCCGCCGACGCGCTGCGGCCGCCTGCCCGGGACGCGCTGCGCGACCGGGACGACGACGTCGCCGGGATCGCCGAGCTGTGCCTGCCGCTCACCTCCAGCCTGATCGACGCGGGGGAGTGGGACGAGGCGGAACGGCTGCTCGACGACGCGCAGGCCCGGTGCGACCGTGCTGACCTGCCACTGCTCGAAGTGGAGATCGCCGCGATGCGGTCCCGGCTGGCCGGGCTGCGCGGCGACGGCACGGCCGCCCGCGAGCTGGCCGAGACCGCGTGGTCACGGGTCGACCTGCACCAGAACCTGCGGGCGCACGCGCACCTGCGGCAGGCGCTCGGCATCGCGGTCTACGCCGAGGGCAACTACGAGATGGCCTACCAGCATCATCGGAGCCTGTTCGGTGCGGACGGGCGGCCGCTCTACCCGGATTTCACGGTCACCCTGCTGCTCGGGGCAGCGCTCACCGCGTACCGGGCCGGTCGGGTTGCCGAGGTCCGGCCGTTCCTGGCGGCGGCCACCGGGCCGGACAGCCCGCGGCGGCGGATCCGGCTCGCGCACATCAGCGGCCTGCTCGCCGACGCCGACGCGGGCGCCTTCTTCGCGCAGGCCGTCGACGACCCGGCCGGGGACACCTGGACTCTGGAGCGGGCCATGTCGCGGCTCTTCTACGGCACGTGGCTGCGCCGGCAGCGGCGGCCCGCCGAGGCCCGCTCGCAGCTCACCGCGGCCCTGGAGACGTTCGAGCGGCTCGGCGCGCAGGGGTTCGCGGCGAGCACCCGGATCGAGCTGAGCGCGGCCGGTCAGTTCGCCGGGCCGCCGGGCCGGGAGTCGCCGCTGCTCGGCCGGCTCAGCCCGCAGCAGCGCCACGTCGTGCTGCTCGCCGCGGAGGGCCTGCGCAACTCCGAGATCGCCGAGCGGCTGCAGGTGTCGCCGCGCACGGTCGGCACGCACCTGTACAACGCGTACCCGAAACTCGGCATCAGCGGCCGGCGCGAGCTCGGCAGCGTCCTCGCCGGGTAGCGGCGGCCCAGCGCCGTGGGGACCATGGACAATGCCTGGTCAGCTTAGTTGATCACTCCGATGACGTGCTGCTTCGCTCGCCTGGGTGGAACGCCGCCCGGACCGTCGCGTCGACCGGCCGCGCCGCAGTCGCGTGTTCCGGTCCGAGACGCCGCGGCGCCAGCGGCGGCGACGTGGACGAGGCCACACGCAGCGCCGACGCCGCGGGGATGAGGTCACACGCAGCGCCGGCGCCGCATGGACGAGGTCACACACAACGCCGACCCCGCAGGGACGAAGTCACACGCAGTGTCGGCGCCGCATGGACGAGGTCACACACAACGCCTGCGCCGCGGGGATGAGGTCACACGCAACGCCTGCGTGGCGATTCATCAATGCCAGGGCGGGGATGAGGGCACACGAACCGTTTGCGTGCGACCTCATCGCGGCCGGCGTGAGCTTCGGTGTGCCGCCGCCCCCGCGACAGGGCCGCATCGTGAGCCGCCACCCACGCGCGAACTCACCGTGGGCCGCCACCCACGCGCGAACTCACCGTGGGCCGCCACCCACGCACGAACTCACCGGATCCCCCACCCGGGCACGAGCTCACCGTGGGCCGCCACCCACGCACCAGTCCACCGTGGGCCGCCCTCTCGTTCACCGCCCGAACTGGAGATCAACTTACGCCAAGTGGCATGGGGGCCATGGCGATCAGGTTCCCCGGCTCTGGACGACGAGGATTGTTCCGGATGGTTGTCGAGTGGTCACCCGGAGGCCGCCGCCCGGCAGCTTCTCGTGGACCGGGGGTAGTGGGTCGGCATCGACTTCCTCCCTGTTTCCTCGATCATGCGTGATGTTCTCCGGAAACAGGGAGGACGCGATCCTCTCCTCCATTCCTGTGAACACCTGTGTATTGGCATGAACCGGATCGATGACCCATCTGCCTCGGTATTCGACATCTCTGAAAGGATGAGTGACAAGACTTCCGGTGAGACCGCGGAGGGTTGAACTCTCATTCTTCCATCGAGATTGGTCGGCATGGGATTCGAGAATCGCCGAGGTTGATACGGGGATACCGGAAAAGGTGAGCAGGCCGGCGTCTCGAATCAGCGGGAGATTCACCGAGATGCCGTTGGGAGGAATGATTTCCTCAGTGTTGTTGTAATCTGCCAGGGCGGCAGCATCTCGTCGGAGGACATCCTCCCAGAAGAAATAACGGTCTTCAATCGGTAAGCGTTGCGCGAAGGCCACTTCTTCTACGAAACGGCCGCTCGCCAGTGCCGGATGCAGTTCCACCGCGTAGGACCTGAGAACCAGGTTCGTGATCGACGTGGCCACGGCGATGCCCCTATGGAGGTGCTTGGCGACCGAGGGGGTTGCCATCAGTTGCTGGACGGCCCGGGCGAGTTGCCGGACGGAATTTGAGCGCCCACCGACGTTGCCCTTGGCCTCGATCGCGATGACCTGCGGGCGTCCGTTCGCGTTCGTGGTGAAGGTGAGATAGTCGGGTCGCTCCATGCCGAACGCGGGAAGCGGCGCGCCTGATCCTGGAACCGAAACGGCTGTATCGACGTCGACCGTGATCGGCGCTGTGGTCGGGTTGGCCACGTGCTGTTCCACGAGATGGACGGCGAGGGCAATCCCGAAGTGTTCGCTGAACAGCGCACGAGATCGTTTCTTGAGTTCGTCGGTTATTGTCGAGAAGCGCAGTTGCGCAGGGTTCACGCTCGGGGCGTCGAATGCCCACAGGTATCGAATGATCGCCCAGACCGAGGCGAAGTTCAACGCGATATGACCGGAGAGTCCCGCCGCGCCGGCATGTTGCAGCGTCGGCAGATAGCTGGAGACCCGGCCGAGTTTGTGCAGTAGTTCTATCGGCGTCGCCGCCATGGGCGAGGTGGAACCCGGCGCCCAGGTGACCGGCCGCACTGCCCCGATGGGGAGACAGGCACGGTTGGCGACGTCGTTGGCGAGGCTCGGGTACGTAGCGACCGAGAGATCTCCCGCAAGGCCGAGGTTGGCGATACTCACGCCTTCGTTGTACCCCAGTGCGCAGCCGGAGGAAGGAAGACCGGGTGGCTCTCCCTTCCTCCGGCTCGGTCACGCCACGCGGACCCGGACTATCCGGTACGGCGGACGCCGGTCGTCCACCCCGTTGTTGAACAGCGGTGTCCGGGGCAGCTGATTGACGCTCATGTACAGATACCCGTCGGCGGCGAGCGCCAGGGTGTCCGGCCAGAGCGCGTCCGGCGCGTGCAGCACCGTCGACCAGGTGCCGTCGGCGGCCCGGCGGAGCACCGCGCTGTGCTCGTAGGCGGTCGCGTACAGCGCACCGGACGCGTCCATCTCCAGGCCGTCGGAGGCGCCCTTGTCACCGTGGTCGGTCACCTGCGCGGCCACCTGCTCCTCGCTGAGCGTACGGTCGAGCAGCGCCGCCGTGGGAATGCTGTAGAGCCTGCGGCTGGACAGCGGGCAGTACCAGAGGCGGGTGTCGTCGGCGCTCAGCGCGATGCCGTCGGCTCCCACCACGTACCCCTCGCGCACCTCGCCCTGCACGACCGCCCGGAAACCGTCCTCGGCCCGGGTGCTCACGTGCCCCCGCAGCCGTGACCAGCTCTCGCCGGTCTCCAAGTCCACGACGATCAGGGCGCCTTCGGCCTGCGAGTCGGTGACGAAGGCGTACTTTCCCGACCTGTCGAAACGAACATCGTTAAGGTACGTCGTGGGCGTGATCGCCGCCGGCCGGATGACCCGGAGCACGGTGTTCGTCGCCAGGTCCACCTCGACCAGCTTCGGCCCGTTCTCCACCCACGGCGCGAACGCGAGACTGCCGGTGTCCAGCAGCCACAGCCTGCCGCGCGGGTCCACCACGACGCTCTGCACGCTCACCAGGTGCTCGTCGTTGAACTCCCGGCTCGGGTACGGCACCGGCGTCCCGTCGACGACCTCGGCGACCGTGAACGCCACGTCGTCGCCCCACCGGGGGAAGCAGACGAACACCCGCCCGTTCCCGTCGGCCGTGACACCCGTCGGCATCAGGTCGTCGAAGGCGGCCACCGTCTCGTAGTCCGGGGCGGCCCACGCCCCCAGCGGCCGGTTCACTGCTCGTAGTACGGGGTCAGCACGGCACGGGCCAGGGTGTGCCCGCTCAGCGCGAAACCGACGAAGGCCGGCGTCGACTCGCGGTCCACGCCGATCGCGGCGACGCTCTCCACGTCCACGGCGTGCACCGCGACGTAGTAGGTGTGCCGGCCGTCCCCGGCCGGCGGGGCCGCGCCGATGTACCGCCGCAGCCGGGCGTCGTTCGCAACGTGCCAGGCGCCCTCGGGAAGCGCCGCGTCGCCCTCCGCGCCGGCGCTGGTGGCCAGCTCGGTGACCGACGCCGGGATGTCGGCGACCGCCCAGTGCCAGAAACCGCTGCCGGTCGGGGCGTCCGGGTCGTAGGCGGTGACGACGAAGCTCAACGTCTCGGCCGGGAAGCCGCTCCAGCTCAGCTGCGGCGACACGTCCTGGCCGCCGGCGCCGAACACGCCGCTGGCGTGACGCAGCGCCATCGGCTCGCCGTCACGGACGTCGGTGCTGGTGACGGTGAATCCCGGCACCTTCGCGATACGGTCGTACGGGGTGGTCATGGTTCCTCCTCGTTCGTGTTCTGTCCCGAAGCTAGGAGCGATCCCCGCCGCCGCCATGCGTATGACGACTGGCACAGCGCCGGCCAGTCGTTGTACTTATCCCGCGTCCCCGGCGCGGGCCCAGCATCGAGGCATGCGCATTCCCCTCAACACGTTCGCCATCGCGTTCGGCCTGTCCGGCCTCGCCGAGGCGTGGACCGCCGCCGCGCGGGTGCTGTCCCTGCCGTCCTGGCTGCCGCACCTGTTCTGGGCCGTCGCGGCGATCGCCTGGGTGTGGCTGATCGCGGCGCACCTGATCGCCGGCGCCCGCGGCGACCAGCGGCTGCGCGACCAGCTGCGGCACCCCGCCCAGGGCCCGCTCGCCGCTCTCGTGCCGGTCACCGGCATGCTGCTCGGCGCCGAACTGGCGCACTTCCAGCACCGGGCCGGCGAGATCGTGGTGCTCGCCGCGATCACGGTGGCCGCGCTCTTCGCCGGCTGGCTGATCGGCACCTGGTTGGAGGGCCGCCTCACCCTGGAGGCGGTGCACGGCGGCTACCTGCTGCCGACCGTGGCCGGCGGGCTGGTCGCGGCGGACGCGGCAGCGGCGGTGGGTCATCCGATGGTCGGCTGGGCGGCGTTCGGTGTCGGCGTCTTCTTCTCGATCGTGATCACCACGCTGATCCTGCTCCGGCTCGTCGTGCGGCCCAGCCTGCCGGACCCGCTCGTGCCGACCGTGGCGATTCTCCTCGCGCCGCCCGCGGTCGCCGGGCTGGCCTGGTTCGCCCTGGCCGGCGATGCGTTCGGCCCGGTGCCGGCCGCGTTCGCCGGCCTCACGGTCGTGCTGACCCTCGTCGAGCTGGCGTTCCTGCCCCGCTTCCTGCGGCTGCCGTTCTCGCTCGGTTTCTGGTCGTTCACGTTCCCGGCCGGCGCGGTGACCGCGTTCACCGCCGAGGCGAGCGGCAACCGCGCCGTCACGGTCGTGCTGCTGACCGCCCTGACCGCCGGACTGGCCGCCCTCGCGGTCCGGTCGCTGCCGATCGCCGGCCGCCGCCGCGAACGCCGTCACGCTCTGGACACCCTGACCGCGGCCGACGACGCCGACGCCCGCAAGGCGGCCCGGGGTTTGGTGGGGCACTCCGCCGGGTAGCCACGGCGCCGTGCTGACCGTCGGTGTCGAAGAAGAGTTCCTGCTGCTCGATCCGGATACCGGCGCCAACGCCCCGGTCGCCGAGAAGGTGCGGGCCGCGCTGCCCGAGCAGGCGCGCCGGCAGAGCCGGGCGGAGGTGCGCCGCAGCATGCTGGAGATGGTCACCGGCGTGTGCACGGATCTGCGCGACGTGCGCGATCAGCTGGGCTCACTGCGGCGTGCCGCCGCGATTGCGGCCGACGACGCGGGGGTACGCCTGACAGCGGTCGCCGCCACCCCGGTGTCCGAACCCGACCGCAGCGTGCCGGACGACCCCCGGTACCACACCATGATCGACCGGTTCGGCCCGCTCGCGCAGGACCCGGCGCTCTGCGGGATGCACGTGCACGTCGGCGTCGACGACCGGGACCTGGCCGTGCAGGTCTGCAACCACCTGCGGATCTGGCTGCCGGTGATCCAGGCGCTCACCGGGAACTCGCCGTTCTTCGAGGGCGCGGACACCGGGCACAGCAGCTGGCGCAACGTCCAGTTGCGCCGGTGGTTCAGTGTCGCGCCGACCCCGTACCTCCGCGACGCCCGCGAGCACGACCGCACCGTGGACGACCTGATCGCCACCGGCATCATGATCGACGAGGGAATGGTGCAGTGGTACGCCCGGCTCTCCCCGCGGTACCCGACCGTGGAGATCCGGATGGGTGACGTCTGCGCCGACGTCGACGACGCGGTGCTGGTGACCGCCCTGGTCCGGGCCGCGGTCGACACCGCTCTCGGGGAGGCCCGTGCCGGGCGGGCGGCGCCGGACCCGCGGGACGCCGTGGTGTCCGGGGCGCACTGGCGGGCCGCCCGGGACGGTCTCGGCGGTGACCTGGTCGACCTGCGCGACGGCCGGGCCCGCCCGGCGTGGGAGCTGATCGGCGAGTTCGCCGCACTGGTGGACCCGTCCCTGCGGCGATCCGGCGACCGGCAGCTCGTGCGGGACGGGCTGGTCCGGCTGCGCGAGACCGGCTGCGGCGCGGATCGCCAGCGCGCGGTCCACCGCCGAACCGGCGACATCCGGGCGGCGCTGGAGGCAGCCGCCCTGTGGACCCGCACTACCTGACCGGGCGGCCGCAGCCGGGACTCCGGGTCAATGCGCTTCGAGGACGAAGAAGATGAAGGAAAGGAACGCCGTGCGGTCCACCAGGTGTGGAGGCAGCAGCTCGCGCGGAGTGTCCGGAGACATGGGCGGCTCGCTGATGACCGAGATGCGGAAGCCCGCGTCGGTGAACGCATCCGTCATCGCGTGCAACGGCCGATGCCAGTAGGTGAGCTCCACGCGGTGCCCGTCGAACGTGCATGCTTCCGACCAGCGCGCGAGGGCGAAGTAGTCGCCGTCCGGGTGCACGACCTCGTAGGCGATCGGGTGCTTCACCGACAGGAGGAGGCGGCCACCTGGCCTCAGGACTCGTCGCAGCTCAGCCAGGGGCCCGGTCCAATCCTTCAGGTAGTGCAGGACCAGGGAGACGATGACGTCGTCGAAGGCGCCGTCGTCGAAGGGCAGCGGCTCGCTGAGGTCGGCGACCAGCAGCGTGGCGTCCTCACCCAGCCGCCGTTCGGCCAGCTTGACCATTGCGGGGCTGGAGTCGAAGGCGGTGACGACGGCCCCTCGCTCGCGAAGAGCTGCGGACAAGGGCCCTGAACCGCAGCCGGCGTCGAGGACCCGTCGGCCGGTCACGTTCCCGGCTAGCGTGAGCATCGCCGGCCGCTCGTAGTAGCCGTTCATCAGGTTGGATTCGTTGGCCGCGGAATAGCGCTCGGCGAAACTGTCGTAGTGATCGGCCTTCACCAGGGTGTCTCCTCAGCATGCTCCAGGTCGAGCGCACGATCCTGCCATGGAATGCTCCGCGCGTCCGTCTGCGCCGTGCCCGCGGACCGGCGTGGTCGGGACTGTCGGGGATCGGGTCGCCCGCGCGGGTCTCCCCGCGCCCGTCGCCGTAGCCCGCGCAGCGGCCCGGCGTGGGCAGCCTGGTCGCGCGGCTTCTCGGGGACTCTGTCAGGCCGTACTGGAAAAGGTCTTCTATGCGGCCAGGCGGTGGGCCCGGTCGAGGAGGGCGTCGATCTCCTCGGGCGGGAGCGGGCGGGCGAAGTGGAAGCCCTGCGCGTGCCGGTAACCGAGCTCGAAGAGGCGTTGTGCCTGCTCAGGGGTCTCCACGCCCTCCGCGACCGTGCGCAGGCCCATCGTCTCGGCGATGCCGGTCAGCGCGATGGCGATCGCCTCCTGCTGCGGCGTGCCGTTGAGGCCGTCGACGAACGACTTGTCCACCTTGATGGCGTCCACCGGGCAGGTGCGCAGCAGGCCGAGCGAGGAGTGGCCGGTGCCGAAGTCGTCGAGCGCGATGCTCACGCCCAGTGACGACAGCGCGGTGACCGTGTTCAGCGCGCGACCGCCGCCGAACACCGCGGTCTCGGTGATCTCGACGGTGAGCTGCGAGGCGGGCACGCCGTGTCGGGCCAGGGCGGTCGCCACGACGTCCGGCAGGCTCGGGTCGAGCAGCTGACGGGCCGACACGTTGACCGCTACGGATTGCAGCGCGCCGGGGCCGTGGCGGTGCCGCCAGGCGGCCGCCTGCGCGCAGACCGTGTCGATGATCCAGGCGCCCAGCTCGACGATCAGGCCGGTGTCCTCGGCGACCGGGATGAAGTCCGCCGGCGAGACCGTCGCGCCGTCCGGGCGACGCCAGCGGATCAGCGACTCCACGCCGACCATACGGCCGCCGGGCAGCTCCACGACCGGCTGGTAGAGCAGGTGGAACTCGCCGGCGCTCAGCGCGCGCCGCAGGTCCGCGGCGATCGTCGCCCGCTGGTTCAGCCGGCGTTCCAGCGAGGCGTCATAGCGGACCACGGCCTGACCGGGATTGACCGTCGCCTCGCGCAGCGCGATCTCGGCGCGCCGGAACAGGTCGTCGTCACCCTCGGCAACGCCGATGGAGAGGTCCACGATCACCTCGTGACCGTCCGCATGCAACGGCTCGTCACCGATGGTGACCGCGGTGGTGCCGGGCAGCAGCAGCCCGAACTCGTCGCCGCCCAGCCGCGCCACCACGGCGTCCGCGCCGACCAGACCGGAGAGCCGGGCGGCGAACGCGATGAGCAGCGCGTCCCCGGCCGCCGGCCCGAGGCTGTCGTTGATCGACCGGAAGTCCTTCAGGTCGACCAGCATGACGGTGTGCGGGCCGGACGCCTCGGCCACGGCCGCGGTGAAGTACCGGCGGCTGTACAGACCGGTGAGCTCGTCGTGCATCGCGTAGTGGGCGACCGTGTCGAGCAGCGTGGAATTCTCCGACAACGCCATCGCCTGCCGGGCCACCACCAGCAGCAACAGCAGGGTGGTGCCGCCGACCTGGACGGTGCTCAGGTGGCCGGTGCGCAGGTACACGGTCGCGACCAGCACACTTGCGAGTCCGGTGGCGACCAGCGGGACCGCGGTGCTGCGCCGGTAGAACGACGGGTGCAGCGTCGGCGCCGCGTGGCCGCCCGGACGCTGCTGTGCGAACGCGGCGAGCGTGCCGAACAGGCCGACGAACGGCAGCACCGCGGCGCTGCCGTTGAGGTGCGGCCACGAGTTCAGCAGCGTCATCAGGACCGTGGAGATCGGTCCGGCCAGCCCGATCGGCGCGAGCCACCAGAGCGCGGCCCGCGGCACCGGGCTCTGCCGCGCCGCCATGATCTTCACGACCACCACGACACCGGCCACCGCGATCGCCATCATCGCGATGTTTAGCCACCACGCCGAGGTGCTCACCCCGAACCGGTCCATGAACCAGCCGACGTACTCGGACGCCGCGATCCCGGCCGTCACGGCCACCACCGTCACGTCCAGCACGGCCGTGGTCAGCTGCCGCCAGCTGCGCCCGCCGCCGGGCAGCCGCAGCATCGCCGAGATCGCCAGGACCGTGCCGGCCACGTAGAGCAGCAGCGTCCGCGACCCGATCGGCGGCATCCCCGCGGACCGCACGGTCATCACGTCGACGGTCTGGCTCAGCGCCGCGACCAGCACGAACGCCATCGCGACGGTGAGTCGGCGCCAGAACGTGCGCAGCTGCCCGGTGGTGCCGCGAGCGGCGGCGGCGAAGTTCGCCACGGCCATCGCGACGCCCAGAACGGCGGGGACCCAGACGAGGAGATTCGAGAACACGGTACGGGTGCCGAGCACGATCAGCGCAACGTCGGCGACGGCCATCACGACGGCGATGGGGAGGTACCAGGCGCGCCAGCGCGTGACCACAGCCCCTCCTCCCGCGTTGCAGCACCCGTCGCCGTGGACATCGGCGCGCACGCCCGCAAGTTGAGGTTCTATGGTTCGGATCATGATCCGTGCGGTGGCCATCGACGTCGACGACACGCTCTGCATGACCGAGGAGGCGTCGTTCATCCTGGAGAACGAGGTCCTCACCGCGATGGGGCGTCCGCCGATGCCCCGCTCCCTGCACCTGCAGACCTGGGGCGAGCCGCTGCTGCAGGCGATGCCGAAACGCTCACCCGGCCTCGACCTCGACCGTTTCGGCCCACTCTTCCACGACGCGATGACCCGCCACGTGTCGGACGGCCTGCTCGACGTGATCCCGCCGGAGAACCTGCACGCCCTGGATGAGCTGCTGGCCGAGGGCTTCCGCTTGATGCTGCTGACGTCCCGTACCGGCCCGGAGATCCGCCACATGCTCGAGCCGGATCACGCCCTCTCGTCGCGGATAACCGCCGCATACCACCGCGACAACACCCGTTTCGGCAAGCCTGACCCGCGCGCGTTCGACGAATTGCTGTCCCAGGCGGGGCTGGCGCCGCCGGAGTGCGTCTATGTGGGTGACTCGCCGGGTGATGCGCTGGCGGCGGGAGGGGCGGGGGTGGCGTTCATCGCCTGCTTGCAGAGCGGGGTGAGGCGGCTGTCCGACTTCGATCCGCGTTACGTGACAGCGTCGATCTCGGCGTTCCCCGAGGTGGTGCCCACCATCAAAACCCTCCCGGGGTACGGCGGTTAGCCGCCCCGTGCCGCCCCGTGCCGCCCCGTGCCCCGTGCCGCCCCGTGCCGACGCTGTGTACCGGCCGGTCCGGCTGGTACACAGTGCTGTCCGAGACGCTGCTGACAGCACTGCTGACCAGCTCGCCTCGCCCGGCTGGTCAACAGTGCTGTCGCGCGCCCGTTTTGTCCACACTGAGTGCCAGCCGGCATAGGCGTTTCCAAGATCTGCGACTCGGCTGACGCGATACGAACTCCGGCGACGGCGACAGCGACGGCGACGGCGACGGCGACGGCGGGGCGCGTGACGTGACCGCTCAGCCGTCGATCTTTTTGACCGCCTCGCACAGGTCACTCATCGGGTCACGCTCCTGCGCGCTGCACGCCACCCTCTGCAGCAACCCTCGCAGCGTCTCCGCCGCCTCCGGCTCCAGCGACGCCAGCACATGCGCCTCCACGTGCTCCAACGCCGCCCGATGCGCCTCCCGCGACGCCCGCCCGGTCTCGGTCGCCACGATCAGGCGGCTTCGCCGATCAGCCGGGTCCGGGCGCCGCACCACGAGATCACGTTTCTCCAGGTCGTCGATCAGGTACGTGAGGATCGTCCGGTCGATGCCCAGATCCTCGGCGATCGCCCCCTGGTTCCGGGGTGGCGAGCCGACCGCCGCGGTCAGCACCTGATAACCACGCGGCCCGCCGGGCAGATCACGCAGGGCGTGCTCGGCGGCTTTCGCGTACGCGCGGAACACCACGCCCAGCATCCAGCCGAGATCACCTTCGAGGGGGGTCGTCACGTCCGCCACAATACATGACGTCACAGATCTTCTGTTTGACAGAACATCTGTAAAGCGGCACAGTTGGATCATGCCCGACTACGGCCACTCTCTCGAATTCGGCACCTTCATCACGCCCGCCGCCACCGATCCCGACCGTGTGGTCGCCCTCGCCGTGCTGGCCGAACAGGCGGGACTCGACCTGGTCACGTTCCAGGATCACCCGTACCAAGCGGGGTTTCTCGACACCTGGACTCTGCTCAGCTTCGTCGCCGCCCGTACCCGGAATGTGCGGATGTCGGCGAACGTCATCAACCTTCCGCTGCGGCCGCCCGCCGTCCTGGCCCGCAGCGTCGCCAGCCTCGACCTGCTCAGCGGCGGCCGGATCGAGCTCGGACTCGGCGCGGGCGCGTTCTGGGACGCGATCGAGGCGATGGGCGGCGAGCGTCTCACCGCCGGCCAGGCCGTGCAGGCGCTGGAGGAGGGCATCGAGATCATCCGGCAGATCTGGGACGCGGAGACGCGTGGGGGAGTGCGGGTCCACGGCGACTTCCACCGGGTCTCCGGCGCCAAGCGCGGCCCGGCCCCGGCGCACCGGGTCGGCATCTGGCTGGGCGCCTACAAGCCGCGGATGCTGGCGCTGACCGGCCGGCTCGCGGACGGCTGGCTGCCGTCACTCGGCTACCTGAAACCCGGTGACCTGGCGTCCGGCAACGCGATCATCGACGAGGCCGCGCTGGCGGCGGGCCGCGAACCGCGGGACGTGCGGCGGCTGCTCAACCTCGCCGGTCCGTCCCACGGCGCCGAGGAGCTGGCCGAGCTGGCCCTGACCGAGGGGATAAGCACGTTCATCCTGGCCGCGGACGAGCCGGACGTCATCCGGGTCTTCGGGGAGGAGGTCGCCCCGGCGGTCCGCGAGCTCGTGACCGCGGAGCGATCAGGGCAAGCGGCCCAGCTATCAGACAAGGAAACACCGAAGACCCCGATCAAAGCGACGAATCTCGGCGTCACCCCCACCCCCGACACCGGTGTACGGCGTAGCACCCGCACCCCCTGGGACGAGTCCACCCGCCCGACCGGTCCGGCACCCGACCCGGCCCGCACCTACACCCCGCACGAGCAGGCCTCCGGCCGTCACCTGGTCGAGATCCACGACCACCTCCGCGCCGAGCTCGCCCAGATCCACGACCTGATCGACCAGGTCGAGGCCGGGACCATGGACGTCGGCGCGGCCCGTTCGCACATCAACACGATGACCATGCGGCAGAACAACTGGACGCTCGGGACGTTCTGCGAGTCCTACTGCCGGATCGTGACCACCCACCACACGATCGAGGACCGTTCGCTCTTCCCGCACCTCAAGCGCAACGACCCCCGCCTCGCCCCGGTGATCGACCGCCTGGAGCAGGAGCACCACGTCATCCACGACGTGCTGGAAGGCGTCGACAAGGCCCTGGTCGCGCTGGTGACGACCGACGGCGGGGGTACGGCCGGTCTGCGCGCCGCCGTCGACCTGCTCAGCGACACCCTGCTGTCGCACCTGGCCTACGAGGAGCGGGAGCTCGTCGAGCCGATTGCCAGGCTCGGGGTGCAGTAGGCGCGGACCAGTCCCTTGCCGGCGGCCTTGGCCGCGTAGAGAGCGGTGTCCGCCTCGTGCAGCAACTCGTCCAGTGACCGTCCCGGCACCGACGACACGGTCACACCGACGCTGCCGCGCACTGCCGCCCCGGCGAATTCGCGGAGGATCCGGTCACCCACGGCGACGGCGTCGCCGAGGTCCTTCACAGCGGGTACGACCACCGCGAACTCGTCCCCACCGAGACGAGCCGCCGTGTCGCCGTCGCGCAGGGCCCGCGTGATCCGGCCGGCGGCGGTCCTCAGCAGCGCGTCGCCGGCGGCGTGGCCGTGGGTGTCGTTGACCGTCTTGAAGCCGTCGAGGTCGATCAGCAGCACGCCGGTGACCGTGCCCGGCCGGATCGTCGTGAGGGCCTGCTCACCCCGTACCTGAAAGGCGGTGCGGTTGGGCAGGCCGGTCAGCATGTCGTGGTGCGCGAGGTGGTCCAGCCGCCGCCGCTGGTCCTCCAGGTCGAGCACGAGACCGCGCACCACCAGCGAGTTCAGCAGCTGCCGGACGACCGCGAGGACCGACGTGCTGAGCAGCGTGCCGAGCAGCACCGGGCTGAGCGTCGCGTCCCGCACGTAGGGCACGATCACCGACACCAGCGCGACGATCACCGGCAGGTGCGGCAGCGTGCTCCACATTCCGCTGAACTGGCTGCGGGTGCCGCTCTCGTCGGTCTCCAGGGTGCTGCGGCTGGCGACGGCGATGACCAGCCCGGCGATCAGGTAGACCGCGCCGAGCCCGTGCGCGTACCAGGCGTCCCCGTCCGTGTGGTTGTGCACGCTGATCAGCGCGGCGAGCGCGAAGAGGGCGAGTCCGGCGGCGAGCACGCGCATGGCCCGGTACCGGCCGGCGTCGGTCCGGGAGATCAGCATCAGGGCCAGCGCCGCGGCGAGGATCTCGGCGCTCACGGTCAGCCCGAACTGCGCGCGAGCGCCGGGCAGCAGTGCCTCGGCGGCCGGCCGGAGCGCGAACTGCCAGGCCGTCGCGAAGATCGCTCCGGCGACGGTGGCGACATCGATCAGGTACGTGCCGCGGGCCAGCCAGTTCGCGAACGGCGGCACGGCGATCAGGATGGCCGGCACCGCGACGACGGCCGCCGCGATGCTGGTGACCGAGGCCAGTGTGTTCAGGTGAGCTTGGGCGCCGGTCAGCGCGTCCACGGTGTAGAGCGTGTAGGAGACACCGAGCAGCCCGCCGGAGACCGCGCCGAAGGCCATCCCGAGGCGTTGCCGTCCCCGGTGGGAGCGGGTCTGCCGGGCGAACCCGGTGGCGGCGTACCAGCCGGCGGCCGCGATCGGCGCGCAGGCCAGCACGAGTCCGGCGGTCTCGGACAGGTGCGGCAGGAGCAGTTGCAGCACGAGGCCCGCGACGGCGATCACGCCGAGCCTCGTCAGCAACCGGTTCCTCACGGCCTTTCCATCGGCAGCCGGCCGCCGCGATCAACGGTTAGGCGAGGCCGGTGATGCCGACCAGGATCAGGTCGAGGCCGGCGACGAACTGCTCGCGGTCGTCGTGCTCGCGCATCTGCCCGGCGACGTGCCGCAGGAACGGGAAGCCCTCCGGGTCCAGGCCCTCCCAGGCGGCGGCCTGGGTCGCCAGGATCGCGGCCCGGTCGGCGCCGGGCGGGTTCATCCGGGCGTTCGCGGCGTTCTGGCGCGCGGCGCCGAGGATGTAGAGCATCACCGCGGACGCCGCCATGAACTGCTCGGCGCCGGGCACGCCGAGCCGCTGGATCTGCTGCCCGATGCGCTCGCAGATCTGCAGCGTCACCGATCTCCACGGCCCGTCGGAGAGCTGGGCGCCGACCCACGGGTGCTCGTCGATCGCGTCGAAGAGCACCAGCGCGATCGCCCGGATCACCTCCTGCGGCGTGCCGGTGGCGGCCTCGCCGGTCATCCCGCGGGTGAGCACCGCGTCGGTGGCCGCGTCGAGCAGCTCACCCTTGTTCGCGACGTGCCAGTAGATCGCGCCGGGCCCGGTCCGCAGGTGCGCGCTGAGCGCCCGGAAGGTCAGCCCGTCCTCGCCGGTGGTGTCGAGCAGCTCGACGGCGGCCTCGACGATGCGCTCCCGGGAGAGCCGCTCTGTGTTCCGCGTCCTAGTCGCCATGGACCCATCTTGACATGTCTGGAACGGCGTTCCAAGCTGATCCGTGTGGAACGCCGTTCCAGAAAGCGAGGTCCCCCATGACCAGCACCGTTCTCGAGGCGCGCGCGACATCGCCCGCCACCTCCCTGCGGGCCGTGTGGCCCGCCATCCTCGGGCTCTCCGTCGTCTTCCTCGTCGAGATGCTCGACAACTCCGTGCTCACCGTCGCGCTGCCGACCATCACGCGTGAACTCGGCGCCTCCGCCACCGACCTGCAATGGATCACCTCCGGGTACTCGCTGCTCTTCGGCGGCCTGATGATCGCCTTCGGGGCGATCGCCGACCGGTACGGCACCCGCCGGATGATGCTGCTCGGCCTGAGCCTGTTCGCCCTGGCCAGCCTCGCCGTCGTGGCCGTTCGCACCCCGGGCGAGCTGATCGCGGTCCGCGCCGCGATCGGGGTCACCGCCGCGATGACCGCGCCCGGCACCATGGCCCTCTGCTTCCGCCTCTTCGACCAGGAGAACCTGCTGATGCGGGCCACCTCCCTGATCGCCACGGTCGGCCTGGTCGGGATGGCCGTCGGGCCGACCGCCGGCGGCCTGATCCTGCAGGTCCTGCCATGGCAGACGCTGCTGGTGATGAACGTGCCGATCGCCGTCCTCGCGATCGTCTGCATCCGCCGCGGCATCCCGTCCGACGACCCGGCGAAGCGCAACACCACGCCGCTCGACCTGCCCGGCGCCCTGCTCGGCACGGTGACCCTGATCCTCACCCTGTGGACCGCCACGCTCGCCGTCGAGGACGGCTGGGGGCAGGCCGCGCCCTGGCTGGCCGGCGCAGGCGCCATCCTCAGCGCCGCCGCGTTCGTGGTCCGCGAGCGGCGCACCGCCCACCCGATCTTCGACTTCGCCCTGATCAGGCGGCCGACGGTCTCGGCCAGCCTCGCCTACGAGGCCGCGATGGGCCTCGGGATGGCCGCCCTCGCGTACAGCGTCTCGCTCCAGCTGCAGCTGGTCTGGGGCTGGTCGCCGGCGCAGGCCGCGCTCGGCAACCTCCCGCAGGTCGTCGTCCTGCTCGCGGTCGGACCGTTCGTGGAGAAGTTCGCGAAGAGGCTCGGCACCCAGCGGGCCGGCGCCCTCGGCGCGGCGGCGGTCGTCGCCGGCCTGCTCGTCTACGGGCTCCTCGGCCGGTACGACTACGTCTGGATCGCCGTGGCCCTGGCGCTCACCGCGGCCGGCATGCGGGTGGTCTCCACGATCGCCGGCGTCACCGTGATGCGCGGCCTGCCGGAGGACCAGACCTCCACCGGCGCCGCGCTCAGCGACACCAGCCAGGAGGTCGCCGGCAGCATCGGCATGGCCGTGACCGGCACCATCGTGGCCGCCGCCATCGCCGGCTCGCTCACCGAGATCGGCACCACCGGCACCGGCGCCTTCGAGAACGCGGTCACCACCGCCACCCTGGTGCTCACCGCGATCTGCGCCGCGCTCGTCATCTGGGCGGCCCGCCGCGGCAGCTCGGTCAGGGACGCCTCATGAGGGGACCAACGGCCCTTCTTCCCGTGCCTGCGGGGGAGTCTCGTGGAGGCATGGAAGCCACACGTCTCGTCCCGCCGTCGCGTCAGATCCTGCTCGACTGCGTGCGTGCGGCCGCCCGCGCGCCGTCGCTGCACAACAGTCAGCCCTGGCTGTTCCGGGTCGATCCGCCCGCCGTCGAGGTGTTCGCCGATCCGGCGCGCCGCCTTCCGGTGGTCGACCCGGTCGGCCGGGAACAGCTGATCAGCCTGGGCGCGGCCGTCGTCACCCTGCGCATCGCGATGCGCAAGGCCGGTTATCGGGTACGGGCGGAGCTGTCACCCGCACAGCCCGACATGTCCCCGGTCACCCGGTCCGTCGCCTCCCCGGTGACCGGGACCGTCGCCTCCTCGGTCGCTTCCTCGGTCGCCGGGAACGTCGCCTCCCCGGTCGCCCGGATCATCGCCGACCGTCCCGCCCACGCCGACGCGGTCACCGAGTCCCTGGCCGCCGCGATCCCGCACCGGCACACCAATCGCCGGCCGTTCGCCCAGGTCGCGGTCCCCGCCGACGCGATCGCCCAGCTCCAGGACGCGGCCCGCCAGGAGGGCGCCACCCTGACCGTGGCCGACCCGACCGGCCGGGACGCCATCCTCGGGCTGGCCCGGGAAGCCGACCGCTGGCTGCACGAGCGCCCGCACTACGCCGAGGAGATCGCCCGCTGGACCGGCCAGAACGCCCGCCACGACGGGGTGCCCGAGTGGGCAGCCGGGCCGTGGGACGCCCTCGAGGTGATGCCGGTCCGCGACTTCGCCGGTGCCGGCGGGCCACGGGAGCCGTTCGAGCCGTACCCCACGATCGTGGTTCTCGCCACCGACGGCGACACCCCGCTCGACTGGCTGCGCGCCGGTCAGGCCCTGCAGCGAGTGCTGCTCACCGCCACCTGGCTCGGGCTGGCGACCACCCCGATCAGCCAGCCGGTCGAGGTGCCGGCGGTCCGCGCGAAGCTCACCCGGCGACCGGCGCAGATGGTGCTGCGGGTCGGGTACGGCCGGGTGGCCGGCCAGACCCCGCGCCGCCCGATCAGCGAGATGCTGCTCTGACACCGGCCGTGGATTCCCGGACCGCCGCCGTCACCCGGGCCCTGTCACCGACGACGGGAAGGCTTGCTTGACCGCCGCCGTCACCCGGGCCTCGTCGCCGGTGGCGAGCAGGTCCAGCAGCGCGCCACGAAGGACGGCCAGGGCCAGGGTGCGGCGCGCGACGCCCGCGGCGGTGTCCCGCTCGGCCGGCGCCTGACACCCGGCCAGCACGGTGAGCCAGTCGTCGACGGTGGTCTTCGCGAACCCGGCCCACGCCCCGTCCGGCTCGGTGAGCGACCGGGCGTAGGCCTCCGCCCACAACCGCAGCAGCGGCCGGTGCTCCTCGGCGGCCAGCCACGCCCAGATCCGCTCGATCGCGTTCGGCAGATCCTCGGTGGCCTCGTCACCTTTCTTGTCGCCCAGCATTGCCAGCTCGTCCGTGCGTGCCCGGCTGAGCAGCGCCTTGACCAGACCCTCCTTGCTGCCGAAGAGGAAGAGCAGCACCCGCGGGCTGGACCCGATCGCGGTGGCCAGCGGCCGCAGCGAGAGGTCCGCGAGCCCGTTGGCGAGCGCATACCGGTAGGCGGCTTCGAGAAGTTCGGCTTGCCGTGCGCTCATGGCGGTACTCTATCCTGACTGAAACAGTCGTTTCAGTAGGGAGTTCGTGATGTCGCTGCGCAGGGCCGACCAACCCGGTGACCTGGACTGGATAGTCACCGCACACGGCGAGGTCTACGAGAGCCAGTTCGGCTGGGACACGTCGTTCCGGAAGCTGGTCGCCGAGATCGTCGCCGACTTCGCCGCCACCTGCGACCCGTCCCGTGAGGCCGCCTGGATCGCCGAAGCCGACGGCCGGCGTGCCGGTTGCGTGATGCTCGTGGCCGGCGCCGAGCCGGGCGTCGCCCAGCTGCGGGTGCTGCTGGTCACCGGGGCCGCGCGGGGCCTCGGCCTGGGTGGCAAGCTGGTGGCGGAGTGCCTGGCGTTCGCGCGCGAGGCAGGCTATCGACGGGTGACACTCTGGACGGTCGACGAGTGCGTGTCGGCGCGCCGGATCTACGAGGGCGTCGGCTTCACGCTCACGGCGGAGGAGCCCCATCCCGGGTTCGGTCACCCCCTCACCGGCCAGACCTGGACCCTCGACCTCTGACGGCGGGCGTGTTGCCTTCTGGTGCGGAGCGCGCCTCAGCTCCCACGCAGAGCGCTGAATCGGCGGGCGTGCGGAGTTCCGGCGCGGTGACGGCTCCCCGCAGCCGTGGATCGGTGGAGAGTCGCGGGCCGGCTGGTGCTCAGTGTCGTTCCAGCGGCCCGGCGACAGCACTGTGCACCAGCCGGACCGGCTGGCGCTCAGCGCGCTGCACTGGCGACCGGCTGGACCGCCCGGTGCTCAGCGCGGCGGGTGTGGGGAGTTCCGGCGCGGAGGACGGCCCGCACCCCGCGCGCGCGGGAGAGGATGTAACTGTCAGGAACCCGTCCGGATACGCGGTGTTGACATTGAAAGAGGGGTCACGTCTACTTTGACAGCGCCGTTCTCAGCACCCGGGGGGCCTGGTCACACGCTGGGAACGTGCACAGGACATCGCACGAGGGGGAGCGAGTCGATGACCGGAATCGCGAAGCAGCTCACCCCGGCCGATGTGGACGGCGCCGCGTTCCGGCGGGCCGCACCGGGGTCACGTGGGTACCACGAGGGGGAGGTGGACGCGTTCCTCTCCGATGTCGCCGGGGAGATGCGTCGCCTCGCGGCCGAGAACCGGGCGCTCCGCGATCGGCTCGGTCCGGATGATCCCCATGCCCGGTTGCACGCGCTGGAAGCGGAGTGCGCGCAAGCGCAGGAGCGGGTGCGGGCGCTGGAGGCGGAACTCTCCACGATCAGCGAGCCGGGGCCCGGTGCGGCGGGTGTCGTGAAGCTGGCCGCGCGGACCGCCGACGACTATCTCGCCGACGTGCGCCGGGAGGCCGCGGATCTGCTCGGCAAGGCGACCACCGAGGCGGACCGGCTGATCAGCGACGCCGAGCTGCGGGCCTCCACGATCGTGGCGGACGCCCGGCACCGGCACGCCGAGCTGATGGCGGCGCTGCCGGGCAAGCGGGCTGCCGCGCTGGACCGGATCGACGCGCTGCGGGCCGAGGCCGACGAGCGCCGGGAGTCGATCACCGGTGAGGTCAGCGGACGCCTGCAAAATTTGATCGGAGCCTGACCAGCGCCCGCAGAGCCCGATCAGAGTCTGGAACGATCAAGGCCCTCCCGCCCGAGCGGAAGGGCCTTGTCCCGTGCTACCTCTTCTTGACCGACACCTTCACGTCGTCGGTGACCGTGACGTGCCCTGACGAGTCGACCACCCGCGCCTCGATCGACACCTTCTTGCCGGCTTGCTTCGCCGTCGGCGTCCACGAGAACCGGTACGGCGACGTGGCGCTGGTCGCCACCTTCTTGCCGTCGACGACCAGGGTCACCGACGTGACGCCGAAGTCGTCGGACGCCCGGATCACGACGTCCACGCTCCGGCCGGGGCTGGTCGTGCTGGTCCGGCTCGGCGAGGCCACCTCGGCGGACGGCTTGTGGTCGGTCACCCGGCGCACCGAGGTGGGCACCGACTTCGGCGCTGACGACAGCGGCTTGCTGACGATCACCGAGCCGCCGCCGGAGACGACCGGCTTGCCCTTGCCGAACCAGCTCTTCGACACCGTGATCGGGGTGGCGGGGGAGTCGTTCGCGACCGCCTGGCCGCTCCCGGTGAACACGTTGCCGGACGCGGTGACCGGGCCGGCGTCGGCGAGCAGCAGACCCGTCGCGCCGCCGGTGATCCGGCTGGAGCGGACGTGGCCGTCCACCCCGCTGGTGAACTTCACCCCGGTAGACGAGCCGGTCCCGGTCACCACGGTGTCGTCGACGTGACCGTGGTAGCGGATCCCGCTGCGGACCAGGTTCTCCGGGGCGCCGTCCCGGCCACGGGCGCCGTCGAAGAGGATGCCGCCGGACTGGTATCCGGTCACCACGCTGCCGGTCACCGACAGTTCGCTCTCCACGGTTCCGATGCCCGTACCCTGAATGTTGCCGGTTTTGATGATGCCCCAGCCGTGCGGATGCGCGGCCAGCTCGGAGCCGGTGGACGCGGTCTTCAGCGGGCCCACGACGCTGTCGGCGACCCGCCCGGCCGCACCGAAGTACGCGATGCCCGCCTCGGCCCAGACGTCACCCGACGTGACGGTGACACCGGAGATGTCGACGAACATCTCGTTGGTGTCGGTGGAGCCGAGCGACTGGCGGGACACCGTGATCACGTTGCCGCCGCCGTCGCGCAGGTAGGGCGCGGTGCCTTCGAGGGTACCGAGCGACTGCACCGGCTCGATGGTGACCCTGTCCGCCCCCGTACCCTTGATGGTCAGGGGTTTGGTGATGGTGAGGCCGTTCTTCGCGCCGGTCTGCACCGGATTCGCGTTGTGGTTGAGCGGCGTGGATTGTTCCTGGTAAACGCCGTCGCAGACCAGGATCGTGTCCCACGGCGCGGCCGCCTCGACCGCCTTCTGGATCGAGGAGAACTGCGCGTTCGGGCACTGCTGGAGGTCGTCGTCGACGGTCCAGACGTTGCCGGTCGCCGCGGCTGTCGACGCCTTGACGCTGTGGTCGAACCGTCCGTAGCCGGCGCCGTCGGCCTTGAACGTGCCGTCCGACTGGATCTGCTTGCCGGACGCGGACTCCTGGAACCGCACGTCCGCCATCTGGATCGCGCCGGACGCCGGCATGCCCGCGCCACCGAAGCGGAACTCCAGCGAGGACAGCGAGCGGACGTCGACACCCTGCCTCGCGAACTCGGTCAGCGGCACCCGGATCTGGTCGAGCACGATGTGCGTGTTCGGGGTGTTGGTGCCGGTCGACATGTGCAGGGCGTTGCCCCAGCGCGGGTCGCCGGCCTGGACCGTGGCCTCGTTGCCGTCCGTGTCGGTCAGCGCGATCACGAAGTTCTGGCTGGTCGAGGCGGGGTCGTAGGACGTCGGCTTCTCGTTGGGCCAGGCCGGCGAGGCCGGCGTGCCATCAACGGTCGTGTCACGGGTGTTGTCGCCACGGTTGTCGGCACCCGGATTGCGGGTGTCGAAGAAGTTCACCGCGGCGCTCAGCGCGAGCGCCTCCAGGCCGGACATGTCGCGGGAGGCGGCCGGGATCTCCGCGGTCAGCGTCGCGGCGCTCGCCGGCTCCCAGGCGAGGGTGAGCTGCGGCCCGTAGGAGTGGTTGATCGGCGCGTTCTCCCGGGTCCCGTTCTGGCCGCCGAGCGCGGCCGGGGCGGGCAGCGGGCACTGCTTCGCGGCCGCCGGCAGCCCGGTCTTGCCGAGCTGTCCCGGCGCGAAGTCCTGCGGTTCCGGGTTGCACCAGTCGAAACCCTGCGGTGTCGCCGGCGGCTTCGGGGTGGTTCCGCTTGCTTGACGGTACGGGTCAGCGAAGCCGTCCCCGGAGAGCGAGCCACCGAGCGCGTTCATGGTGAGCGGGTTCTCCGGCTGCAGGGTGATCACGTCCACCCGGGCGCCGGCGCCCGCGTAGTAGCTGGTGTTGACCCGCTCGCCGCACGGGATCCGGGCGCCGGACTCGCTGGTCGGGCAGGCCGACGCCGGCACCTGCAGGTTGCCCGGCCGGTTGGCGAGTTCCCCGGTCATGTACGCCTCGAACGCGCCCTCACCGCCGATGTAGCGCCGGAAGAACGCGGCCATCGTGGCGAGACCGAGCTTCTCCTGGTCGCCCATCCGCTCCGGGTCCCCGGAGATCTTCGTGTTGACCTCGGGGTTCAGCGGGTCGGTGTTGCCGATCCGGTAGTTCCGCGCCTCGTCGGTGGAGCTGGCCGCCCCGGACAGGCGCAGGTTGTTCGGGTGCACGTTGTTCGTCGCGAACGGCGCCGAGTTGCCGCACGCCGCGTCGTTGTTCGCCTGGCCGTCCGCGCCGCCGTCGGCGTACCAGACGGTGTTGTACCAGTTGTGGATGGCGCCGAGGTGCTCCACCTGGATCTTCGGGAACGGGTCGTCCGAGTTGATCGTCTGGCCGCGCTCGAACTGGCGGGCACCCATCAGGTTGGACACGTCGCCGTCGCACATCGGCAGGATCGTCATGAACGGCATCCCGTACGGCGCCTTGCGCTCGTAGTCGGTCGGCGCGAGCGAGATGACGCCGCTGATCGGGTAACGCGGCCCGTCGGTGCGGATCCGGTTGTAGTCGATGAAGTTGGTGACCGCGTCACCGCCGCGCGAGTGGCCCATCATGCCGATCCGGCTCAGGTCGAGCCGGCCGGCGAGCGTGGTGCCGATCGTGGTGTGCTCGTCGACCGGCAGACCGGCCTTCCGGTTGGCTGCCGTGATCGCGTCCAGGGTGGCGGCCAGCAGCATGCGGCGGTTGTGCATGCCTTTGCCCTTGGCGTTGTCCTGCCGCATCATCAGCTGGTCCTGGGAGAGGGAGAAGGTGGTGTATCCCCAGGTCGCGAGGTTCTCGGCGAGGTAGGCGTACCCGCTCTCGTTGTGCTTGAACTCGGCGCACGTGAGCGCCGCCGAGTTCTGGCCGGAGTCGCAGGAGCCGTGGTTGCCGTGCACCAGGACGATCAGCGGCGACGGCTTCGTGCGCTTCGCGTAGTCCGGTGTGTAGAGCTGGCCACGGATCTCCACCTGCTCGGCGGCCTGGGCGGTGCCCGCCGTGGGCGCGGTGCCGTCCGAGTTCGGTTCCTGGATCGTGGCGAGGCCGAACTTGGCCTCCTGGATGACCCGGTGACCGTACGGGCCACGGGCGGTCGGGTCGGGAAGCGCCTGTGCCGCCGCCGCTGTCGTCGGGGGTGTCGCGCTCGCCGGGGCGGAGACGCCGACCGGGATCGCGAGCGTGAGGACTACGGAGAGGAGTGATCCGCCTATTTTCATACAACGCTCCCTGGAAACAGGAGTTGAATGATCAACTAGGCGGGGACGCTAAACACCAGGTGTTTCCCAGCTGTTTCTGATCAGATTCCAAGCAGGCATGATCATGGCGTGCGCCCCCACCCCCGTGCCGACTTCTTCGTCGTCGGCGTCGCCGTCACCATCTTCGCGCTGATCATCTTCACGACGCCGGATCCACCCTGCTCAGTGGCGGACGCCTGCGACGCGGAACCCGTCACATCGATCGCGGTGAGCCTGGTCGCCGCCGTCGCCGTGATGTCCTTCCTGCACCGCTGGTCGGCGGTGGCCGCCGCCGTGGCCTGCGTGGTGATGTGGCCGATCGCGGACCGCGTCGACGACGTGGGGATGGGCTGGCGGGTGACGCTTCCGCTCGCGCTGCTCGCCGTCACCGTCGCGGTGGCGCGGCTGCGGTTCCCGCCGTACTCGCCGTCGCCGGATCTCGTCGCCTTCGTCGCCTCCCTCGACGAGGACGTGCGGCCGGCTCTCGTGCCCCCCGCTCCGCCGCGAGCGCCGGCCCGGCCGGTGCTCGGCACGCTGCTGCTCGTCGCCGGTCTCGCCGGGGCCGGGTGGACCCTGTGGCATCAGGCGCGGGTCACCGCGCAGGAGGCGTCCGCCAGCGCCGTCCCCGCCGTGGTCCGGGAACACCGGGAGGACGCCGTGATCGGGGTGGACCTGGTGAACGGCGACTCGTTCTACATGGAGGTGCTGGACGCCGCGGACTATCCGGTCGGCAGCCGGGTCGAGGTCCTCATCGACGACACCCGAATGCGGCAGCTGCGGACCGAGCCGTACGACATCACGATCCTGCTGCTGCCCACGATCACCGCGGCCGGGGCCGGCGCAGCCCTGCTGACCGTCGTTCGGCAGAGTGTCAGGGGTGACAACACTGACCGGTCCTGACAGCCGCGTGGAACTGCGCCGATGGCTGCCGAGCTACCTGGCGCTCGCCGCTATCTGGGGCACCAGTTTCCTGTTCATCAAGGTCGGTGTCCGGGAGCTTCATCCGCTGTGGCTCACCTTCGGCCGGGTCGCCGCCGGGGTGCTGATCCTGCTCGTCGTCCTGGCCGTGACCCGGGACCGGCTGCCGCGCGACCTCCGCCTCTGGGGGCACCTCATGGTGGTCGCGCTGCTCGGCGTGGTCCTGCCGTTCACCCTGTTCGGGTACGGCGAGCAGCGGGTCTCCTCGGTGCTCGCCGGGATCTGGAACGCGGCCACGCCACTGGTCGCGCTGCCGCTGGCGGTGCTGCTGTTCCGCACCGAGCGGATGAGCGCCCGCAAGGCGGCCGGCATCGGTGTCGGGTTCGCCGGGGTGCTCGTGGTGCTCGGCGTGTGGCGGGGTCTCGGCGGCGCGCAGTTCACCGGGCAGCTCATGTGCTTCGGCGCCGCCATGTGTTACGCGGTTGCCATCCCGTACCAGAAGAAGTTCATCGCCGGCCGGGCCGGCAGCGGCGTCTCGATGGCCGCCGCGCAGCTGATCGCCGCTCTCGCCCAGCTCACCCTGGTCGCGCCGCTGCTGGCCGGCGCGCCGCCTAACCCGGCGGATCTCTCCGGTCAGGTGCTGCTCTGCGTGCTGGCGCTCGGCTCGCTCGGCACCGGGATCGCGTTCGTGCTGAACTTCCGGGTCGTCCGGATGGCCGGGGTCAGCACGTCGACCTCGGTGACCTACCTGATGCCGGTGGTCGCGACAGTGGTCGGCGTGCTGGTCCTCGGCGAGCATCTGCACTGGAATCAGCCGGTCGGCGCGCTGATCGTCCTCATCGGTGTGGCGGTGTCCCAAGGGCTGCTGCGGCCTCCGCGACGGTAGCCGGCTGCCAGCGCGGCCGCCGGTCCTTGTCGATGATCTGCGCGCGGATCCCCTCGGCCAGGTCCGGCAGCCGCAGCATGAACGCGCTCAGCCGCAACTCCGCGTCCAGCGCCGCCCGCAGATCCGGCAGCCCCGCCGCCTCCCGCAGCGATCGCAGCGTCAGGACCAGGGACGTCGGAGATTTGGTGGCGATCTCCTTGGCGGCGGCCTGCGCGGCCGGGTGCGGATGGCTCGCGAGCCGGTCCAGGATCACCGCGACGTCGTCACCGGCGTAACACTCGTCGATCCAGGCGCGGTCCAGGTCGGCCGGCGGCGGCGCCTCGGCCACCCGCGTGACGTCACCGTGCTCAAGCAGCTCCGGCAGCCGGCCCGACGGCACGTAGTGGTCGGCCAGCCCGGCCGCGATCCCGTCGCCCGCGCCGACCGCCGAACCGGTCAGCGCCAGGTGGGTGCCGATCTCGCCCGGCGCACGGCTGAGCAGCCACGATCCGCCCACATCCGGGTGGAAGCCGATGCCGACCTCGGGCATCGCCAGCCGGGAACGCTCGGTCACCACGCGCACCGAGGCGTGCCCGGAGATCCCGATCCCGCCACCCATCACGACACCGTCCATGCAGGCGACGATCGGTTTCGGGTACGCCGCGATCGTCGCGTTGAGCCGGTACTCCCGCGCCCAGAAGTCCAGCGACGCCGTCCCGCCGGAGACCGCATCGGCGTGGATCGCCCGGATGTCGCCGCCGGCGCAGAGCCCGCGCTCGCCCGCGCCGTCGATCACCACGGTCCGGATCCGATCATCAGAGACCCACCCATCGAGGGTACGGGCGACGATCGTCACCATCTCCGCGGTGAGCGCGTTGATGGCCGCCGGCCGGTTGAGCGTGAGACGGCCGAGTTGCTTTTGTTGTCTGACGATCACCGATGGTTCGCTCATCCCGTGATCTTGCCGCGTTCCCGGCCCCGGGGGCAGCGCGGCAGTAGATTTACCGATGACGAACCGTGCGCCGCGGTGGACCATGAGTCGCATGATGCGTGAGCGACTCCGGCGCCTCGGGTGGGTGGCTGTGCTGGCCATCGGCCTGGCCCTCTACTTCCTGGTGCTGCGCACCCTGGTGCACACCCAGAACCCCAACCTCGTGCCCGCCGTGATCCTGCTCGGCGCGTGCACCGTGCCGGCCGCGTTCCTCACGTTCGCCCAGGCCCGCACCGGCCAGTGGCAGGTGCCGGCCACGGTCCTGCTGGTCACCGCGTTCTTCGGCGGCGTGGTCGGCCTGGTCGTCGCCGGCACCCTCGAGTTCGACGCGCTGCGCGACCTCGGCACCCTGCCGATGCTCTTCGTCGCGCTGATCGAGGAGACCGCGAAACTGGTCGTCCCGCTGCTCGTGCTGGTCACCATCCTCATCCGGCACAAGCGCCGGCTGCCGTCGGACGGCCTGGTCATCGGCGTCGCGAGCGGCATGGGTTTCGCCGCGCTCGAGACCATGGGGTACGCGTTCACCGCGCTCGTCTCCTCCGGCGGCAACGTCGGCGCCCTCGAGGAGACACTGCTGATCCGCGGCCTGACCGCCCCGGCCGGGCACACCGCGTGGACCGGCCTGACCTGCGGCGCGCTCTGGATGCTGGCGAGCGCCCCGGGCGTGCGCAACGCGGTCGTCTTCCTGCTGACGTTCGCCGGGGCGGTGGCCCTGCACACCGCGTGGGACACCTTCGGGACCGTCTGGGCGTACGCGATCCTCGCGGTCCTGAGCCTCGGCTGGCTGGTGCTGCGGCTGCGCGGGTACCGCGCTTTCCACCCGCTGCCCGCCGAGCCGGCGGCATAGAGTGGTCGCCCACGCCCCGTCCGGCTCTCGTCCCGTCCGCTCTCGTCCCGTCCGCTCTCGTCCCGGCCGCCCTCGTCCCGGCCGCCCACGTCGCGGCCGGTTCTGGTCCCGTCCGGCTCTCGCCCGTGTCCTGCCCACGTCCCGGTCGGCTCTCGTCCCGGTCGGCCGTCGTGCCGCGTCCCGCCCACATCCCGGTTCCGCTCCCTGGATCTTGGAGCGTTCGGGGCCGGCCGGCTCTCAGCGCTGACGCGACAGGCATGCGAGAGCACTCTGAGCCAGCCGGCCGGGACGAGCTGGCTCAGATTGTTGCCCACAGACCGTTTCAGCAGCACTGGGAGCCAGCTGGTCCGGCCGGTCGTCAGTGCCGCCTGGTCAGTGCTCCCGGAACGGTCTGTCCGCCGGCGTCAGGCGAGCCGTAGCCAGCGCAGGGAATCGAGCCCTTGATCACCGGGCTGGGCTACGGCTGGGCCGCTGGCGTTCTACGATCGGCGGGCTCAGGACGCACACAACGGTTGCGTGTGCCCGCATCCCTGCCAGGGCAGCGATGCCGGCACACGAACGGTTTCCGTGCGCCCTCGCCTCTGCTGGCGCGGTCTTGTGTGCCCTCGTCCTGTCGGTGCGGTTGTGCGTGTGCCCTCGTCCCGCGCCGGGCGGCCCGGAGCCGACTCGTCAGAACATCACCGTGACGCCGGCGGCCTTGCACGCCGTGGTCAGGTCGTTGCCGAGTTTGTCGAAGTCGGAGTCGGCCGCGCTGCCGATCGGGTCGGCGGATTTCGCGGCGGCGTCCAGCTCGTCGGCGATCGCCTTGGCGGCGGTGGTGACGTCGCTGGCCGGGGCGAACGCGAGCGCCTCGGTCACCGTCGTGTGGAACGCGATGAACGTCTTCTTCGCGTCGGCGGCCCGGACGCCACCGCCGTCCTGCTGGGCGTTCGTGATGCCGTTGCGCAGCGCGGTCGCCGCCGTGTTCAGCGTCTTGCACAGTGCCTTGTCATCGGGCGCGACAACAGCGGCCGAGGAGCCGGCACCCGCTGCTGAGCCGGCACCCGTCGAGGAGCCGGCGGCGGCCGGGGCAGCGGGCGCGGAGGAGGCCGCCGAGGGGGAGTCGTCGTCACCGCACGCGGCCAGGGTGGCCAGGCAGGCGCCGAGCAGGACGACGGGCAGGATCCGGGAACGCATCACGAGCACGCACGGTAGCCGACGTTCCTGAGCGCCCGCTCTCAGGCCGCCACCGGGCGTCCCCGGCCCGCCGGGCGTCCCCGGCCCGCCGGGCGTCCCCGGCCCGCCGGGCGTCCCCGGCCCGCCGGGCGTCCCCGGCCCGCCGGGCGTCCCCAAGCCCGCAGCCCGGCGCCGGACGTGCGGGAGATCCTTGCCCGCGCAGCTGTTCGTCGGTCATGGTTATCAGAACCGGTCGCGGTGACCGGCCGGCCGTCCGTCAACCGACTGATCGCGAGCGCCCCGGTCCGGCCAGCAGTCGTTTGACGGATGCATGCGTACGCCGCCGCCGCAAGGATCTCGGGGTATGACAGACGCGACAGCGCTTCGGCGCCACTGGGGCAACGCGGAGGACGTCGGCATCCGGGCGGCACGCACGCCGGACGTCGCGATCCAGGATTTCGAGATCGCGGGTCGGGTGCGGGTCCGGCTGGTGCGTCCGGCGGGGGAGGACGGCGTGCTGCCGGTGGTGCTCTTCACCCACGGCGCCGGCTGGATTCTCGGTGAGGATTTCACGTACGACCGGATGACCCGTGAGCTGGCATTGCAGGCGCGGGCGGCGGTGGCGTTCGTGGACTACCACCACTCGGCGGAGAACCGCTTCCCGGCGGCGGTGCAGGAGTGTTACGCCGCTCTGGAATGGCTGGCCGCGCAGGCGGAGCAGCTCGGTGTGGACGCCGGGCGGATCGCGGTGGCCGGTGACTCGGCGGGCGCGGCGATCGCGGTCGCCGTCGCCGTGGCGGCCAAGGAGCGGTCCGGTCCGGCCATCACCGGGCAGGTGCTGCTCTACCCGATGATCAGCAGCAGTTACGCCGGCGCGTCCGCCTTCGACGCGGTGTCGTACCACCGGCGGGCCACCGAGCACTGGATCATGCGGCAGTCCGGGATGTGGTCCACCGGGGCGCGGGCGCAGGTCGCCGAGCCGGTGGTGACGCACCCGGCCGACGAGCGGTTCACCGGGATGCCGCCCACGCTGATCGTCGTGGCCGAGGCCGATGTGCTGCGGGAACAGGGCGAGGGGTACGCGGCGGACCTGCGTGCCGCGGGTGTGCCGGTGATCGTCGAGCGGTACGCCGGGGTCATCCACGATTTCGTGATGGTGGACGCCCTCGGCGACACCGCGGCCGTCCGGGAGGCAACCGGCCACGCCGGACGGTACCTGCACTACGCGCTCGGCTGAAGAGCGAAGTTGACCCCGTACCTCTGAAGTTTGTCCTTGCCTGTGAGCGATCCCTCGGTGACATTAAGTGCGCCGGGCTCTGGGTTTTTCACGCTGTACCGCCTAGCCTCCCTACTGGCGAGTAACAAGCGTTGAACCGACGACCCACGCCTCACGTTGTCTTGGTCAACTTCAAACCGGGAGTCAATGATGATCATCGGTGTACCGCGTGACCCCCAGCCGGGTGAGCGGAGGGTCGCGGCCACACCTGTCACCGTGGCGCAGCTGGTCAAACTCGGCTATGACGTAGTGGTGCAGTCCGGCGCGGGTGCCGGCTCATCCTTTTCGGACGAGGCGTACGCCGACGCGGGCGCCGCGATCGGCGACCCGTTCGCCGCCGACATCGTGTTCACGATCAACCCGCCCCCCGCCGAGCAGCTGGACAAGCTGACGCCCGGCGCGACGCTGATCGGCATGCTGAACCCGCGTCTCGACCGCGAGCTGGTCGGCGATCTCAGCCGCCGGCCGATCACCGCGCTCTCCATGGACGCGGTCCCGCGGATCTCCCGGGCCCAGTCGCTCGACGTGCTGTCGTCGATGGCCAACATCGCCGGATACCGCGCGGTGGTCGAGGCCGCGCACGCGTTCGGGCGCTTCTTCACCGGCCAGGTCACCGCCGCCGGCAAGGTCGCGCCGGCCAAGGTCCTGGTGGCCGGCGCCGGCGTCGCCGGGCTCGCCGCGATCGGCGCGGCCGGCAGCCTCGGGGCGATCGTCCGCGCCACCGACCCCCGGCCCGAGGTCGCCGACCAGGTGCGCTCGCTGGGTGGCGAATACCTCTCGGTCGAGGCCGCCGACGTCGAGGTGTCGTCCACCGGGTACGCCAAGGAGATGTCCGACGACTACAACGAGCGGGCCGCCCGGCTGTACGCCGCGCAGGCCGCCGAGGTCGACATCATCATCACCACCGCGCTGATCCCGGGTAAGCCCGCGCCGCGGCTGATCACCGCCGCGATGGTGGCGAGCATGAAACCGGGCAGCGTGATCGTGGACATGGCCGCCGCGAACGGCGGCAACGTCGAGGGCACGGTCGCCGGGGAGGTGGTGGTGACCGCCGGCGGCGTGACGATCATCGGGTACACCGATCTGCCGGGCCGGCTGCCGGCACAGGCCTCACAGCTGTACGGCACGAACCTCGTCAACCTGATGAAGCTGATGACACCGGAGAAGGACGGCCGACTGGTCGTCGACTTCGAGGACGTGGTGCAGCGGTCGATGACCGTGGTCCGAGACGGTGAGCTGACGTGGCCGCCTCCGGCGGTGTCCGTGTCGGCCGCGCCAGCCCCGTCGGCGGTCGCCGTGGCGTCGCCGTCGGTCGCTGCGCCGGTCGCGCCGTCGTCGCGGAACCCGCTTCCGCTCGTCGGCGTCGCCGCCGTCGCGCTGTTCCTGATCACGGCGCTGGCGCCGGCCGCGTTGCGGGGTCATCTGACCGTCTTCGCGCTGGCCATCGTGATCGGCTACTACGTGATCGGTCATGTGCACCACGCGCTGCACACCCCGCTCATGTCGGTCACCAACGCGATCTCCGGGATCATCGTGGTCGGCGCTCTGCTCCAGATCGGCCACGGCGACGCGGTCGTGACCGCGCTCGCCTTCGTGGCGACCCTGCTGGCCAGCATCAACATCTTCGGTGGCTTCGCGGTGACCCGCCGCATGCTCGCCATGTTCTCGAGGAGCTGACCGATGACCGTGGAGACGTCCGCGCAGGCGGCCTACATCGTTGCCGCGCTGCTGTTCATTCTCGCGCTGGCGGGACTGTCCAGACATGAGACGGCGAAGGCCGGCAACACGTTCGGCATCGCCGGCATGGCGGTCGCGTTGATCGCGACGATCGCGTTGGCGATCACGTCGGAGATCAGCAGCACCGGGTTGATCCTGTTGATCGTCGCAACGTTGATCGGCGCCGCTGTCGGTCTGTACCGAGCCCGCCAAGTCGAGATGACCGGCATGCCTGAGTTGATCGCGTTGTTGCACAGTTTCGTCGGCCTGGCCGCCGTGCTGGTCGGCTGGAACGGATTCCTGCACGTCGAGGCGGATCTCGACGGCGCGGAGGCGGCCTTGCTGCGCGGTGAGGAGATGCTCGGCATCCACAGCGCCGAAGTCGTGATCGGTGTGTTCATCGGCGCTGTCACATTCACCGGCTCGATCGTCGCGTTCCTCAAGTTGTCAGCACGAATCAAGTCAAGTCCATTGATGCTGCCCGGCAAGAATGCCATCAACATTGCTTCAGTCATCATGTTCGTCGTGTTGACTGCATGGTTTGTTGTCAACCCGTCAACATGGATCCTGATCGTCGTCACAACCCTGGCATTGCTGCTCGGCTGGCATCTCGTCGCGTCAATCGGCGGCGGCGACATGCCCGTCGTCGTGTCGATGCTCAACAGCTACTCCGGCTGGGCCGCCGCGGCGGCAGGCTTCCTGCTGGAGAACGATCTGCTGATCGTCACGGGTGCACTCGTCGGCTCGTCCGGCGCCTACCTGTCGTACATCATGTGCAAGGCGATGAACCGCTCGTTCCTGTCGGTGATCGCCGGCGGTTTCGGCATCGAGGCCGGCCCGGCCGGTGACAAGGACTACGGCGAACACCGCGAGATCAACGCCGACGGCGTCGCGGACCTGCTCACCAGCGCCGACTCGGTCATCATCACACCCGGGTACGGCATGGCGGTCGCCCAGGCGCAGCACGGCGTCGCCGAGCTGACCCGCGTCCTGCGCGAACGTGGCGTCACCGTCCGCTTCGGCATCCACCCGGTGGCCGGCCGCCTGCCCGGCCACATGAACGTGCTGCTCGCCGAGGCCCGCGTCCCCTACGACATCGTCCTCGAGATGGACGAGATCAACGACGACTTCGTGGGCACCTCGGTCGTCCTGGTCATCGGCGCGAACGACACCGTCAACCCGGCCGCCACGGACGACCCGTCCAGCCCGATCGCCGGCATGCCCGTCCTCACGGTCTGGGAGGCCGACCAGGTGATCGTCTTCAAGCGCTCGATGGCGTCCGGTTACGCCGGGGTCCAGAACCCGCTCTTCTTCCGGGAGAACTGCGCGATGCTCTTCGGCGACGCCAAGGAGCGGGTCGACGACATCCTCCGTGCGGTCACCGCCTCGGCTCCGGCCGCGGCGGCCCGCTGAGTCCGGGCATTTCGGGGTACGAGTGGAGCCCGCGACCGTGGCGGGGGTGCGAGCGGCTCCACTCGTGGACGCCGGGGTGTGGATCGGCCGGACCAGCGGGGCGTCAGTGTCGCGTCGGATTTGCGAGGTTCACCCTCGCGAACATGACGGCCTATAGCATTAGGGGGCGTTTTATAGCGATGGAAGCGGGAGGTCCTGATCGACTACCGGCTGCTGTTCTGCGCCGCCCCGATCCCGCTCCTCGTCCTCGACCCCGAGCTGACGATCGTGGAGGTCAACGACGCCTATCTCGCGGGCGTGCTGCGTCACCGTGACGAGTTGATCGGACGGAACGTCTTCGACGCGTTCCCGGACAACCCCGACGACCGGGAAGCCGACGGCGTGGACAACCTCCGCGCCTCACTTCACCGGGTGCTCCGCCTCCGGGTCTCCGACGTGATGGCGATCCAGAAGTACGACATCGAGAAGCCGAGCGGCTTCGAGATCCGCTATTGGGCGCCGGTCAACGCGCCGGTTCTCGACCCCGACGGTGAGGTCGAGCTGATCCTGCACCGGGTGGAGGACGTCACGGCGTACGTTCAATCGCAGCAGCCTGAGCTGCACGCGAAGATGGAGGCCGAGGTCTTCGCCCGGCACCGCCTGCAGGAGCGCAACGTGGTCCTCCAGGCGGTGGCCGACAGCCTCGACACCGTCGTGATCGGCTGCGACGCCGCGGGCCGGCCGACGATCTACAACCAGGCGGCGCGCGAACTCGCCGGCGACCGGCTCGACGGCCGTCCCGCCGACCAGTGGCCGCGGCTGCTGCACCTGGAGAACGCCGACGAGCCGCTGCGCCAGGCCATGCGCGGCATTCCGGTACGCGACTCCGAGGTGATCCTGCGCCCGCCGGGTCAGGCCAGGCGGATCTTCCGGATGCACGCCTGCCCGCTGACCGGCCTGCCCGGCCTCGCCGTCGTGGTGGCGCTCGACGACGTGACGGTACGTCGCCGCGTGGCCCGGCTGCAGGCGGGTGAGCTGGAGGTGGCGGACCTGATCGGCCACCCGGAGGGCAACCGTCTCGCCGAGGTGATGCGGACGGTCGGCACCGCGGCAGGCTGGTCGGCCACGGAGTTCTGGACGGTGGACGACGTGACCCGCTTGCTGCACCGGGAGGCGCGCTGGCCCGAGTCAGGCCCTTCGGTACCGCCGGACCCGCCCGCGGAATCCCGACCCGTGCCGTCGGATTCGCCGAAAACGGGCGCGCCTGATTCGCCTGCCGGGAGCAGGCTGCTGTCCGGGCCGGTGACGCTCGCGTCGGGCGAAGGACTGCCGGGGCAGGCCTGGGAGGCCGCCGAACCGGTGTGGACGACGGGTCTGGGGGAGCCGTTGCGGGCGGCCCTGGCGATCCCGATTCCGGCCGGACCGAACCCGCTCGGGGTGCTCGTGTGTTACAGCGACACCGAGGAGGTCCCGGAAGGACTGCGCACCGCGGTGATCACCGGCATCGGCGCCCGGCTCGGCGAGTTCCTGGAGCGGCGCCGCGCCGAACGGCTCGCCGCCGAGCTGGATCGGACCCGTGACGAGTACATCGCCCTGGTGGGCCACGAGTTGCGGACACCGTTGACGAGCATCCAGTCGTACACCGACTTGATGCTCGGCGAGCCGGACCTCGACGAGGAGCATCGCAGCGCCCTGGAGGTGATGCGGCGCAACACCGCCGGACTGCACGGCATCGTGATGCGGCTGCTGGACGTGGCGGGCATGCGCTCGGGTCGCATCGACCTGAGGACGACGTCGGTGGACCTTGCCGAGATCGTGCGCGCCGCCGCCGCGCGACGACCCGGCGTCCAGTTCGACGGCCCGGCCTCGATGATCGTCGACGGCGACCCGGAACGGCTCAGCGAGGTGGCCGACGAACTGCTCGCGAACGCGGCGACCTGGGCGGCCGAAGACTCCACGATCCGGATCGGCCTGCGACCCGGCGACCGCGTCGTCGAGCTGTCGGTCTCGAACACCGGAGAACGAATCAAGGCGCACGAGCAGGCCGATCTGTTCGATCCGTTCTTCCGCGGCGAGTCGGCCCGGCACAACGGCATTCCGGGCAACGGCCTCGGATTGACGGTGGCTCGCGCGATCGTCGAACAACACGGCGGCACCCTGTCCGTCAGCGGTCCCGACGACGACGAGACCACATTCACGGTACGTCTACCGGCGCGTTCACTGGCGAGCACCGGCACGCCGCCGCGAGGCTGACGACCACATGACCGTCATGACCGGACGGATGAGTCGACGTGATGACTCACGTCAACTCAGCGCCCGCGTCAAGGTGACTGCACTTGAGTCAATGCGTCCCTCAGCCGGCTGATCAACGCGTCGCCGACCCGTGCCGTCTCACGTTGGTACGGCGTGTCGGACAGGACGAAATGACTGATCCCCAGCTCGGCATACTTCACCAACGCCGCACTGACCTCGTCCGCCGACCCGACCAGCCATGTCGTCCCGGCGCCACCGCCGCCGTACCGGCCCGGCGCCGTGTACAGGCAACTGTCGAGCACGTCCCCGCGTGCAGCCAGATCAAGCAATCGTTGCTGCCCTATCGCCGGTCCATGTTGATCGAACTGCCGGTCATGCCGGGCCTCAACCTGATCAGCCATGGCGTCAACACGAGCCTCCGCGTCGCGCCACGCTTCCGCGCTCGTCTCCCGCACCACCGTCGTGATCCGCAGACCGAACTCCAGCCCCGGCAGATCCCGATCCAGATCATTCGTCAGCTTCCGCAGCCGATCGATCCTCTCCGCGATCCCCTCCAGCGGCTCACCCCAGAACAGTTGCACGTCAGCCTCGGTGGCAGCGACCTTCTCCGCGGCCGCCGACGCCCCACCGAAATACAGCCGCGGCCCGGTTCCCTCAACCCGGGGCGCCGCCGTCGACCCCTCGACGCGGAAGTGCGAACCCGCGAACGTCACGTTCTCCTCTGTCCACAGCCGCCGGACCAGACGCATGAACTCCTTCGTACGCCCGTACCGCTGTGCTTGATCTCCTTCGACGTCACCGTAAGCGGCGAGATTGTCCTTCCCGCTGACAATGTTGATGAGCAGCCTGCCCCCGCTGAGGTGATCAAGCGTGGCCGCCGCGCTGGCGAAATGGGCCGGCTGCCAATAGCCGGGCCGGATCGCCGCCAGCGGCCGGAACGTCGTGGTCCGCGCCGCGATCGCGGTGGCCACCGTGAATGTGTCGGGCCGTCCCCACCCGGTGCCGATGAGCGCGCCCTCCCAGCCGTGCTGTTCGGCGGTCAGCGCCAGTTCGGTCGAGTGGTCGAGCGTGCCGTACCCGTCGACGGCGTCGTCGCCGCGGTGCCCGGGCTGGACGGTGTTCGGGATGTACCAGAGGAATGTCACCTGTAGCCCCGATCGCGGACTGCTCCCGCGTGGAGGCGGGACGCGGGGCGCGGCAATCCGTAGTGCTCGCGCAGGGTGGTGCCCTCGTAGTCGGTGCGGAACAGGCCGCGCTCCTGCAGGATCGGCACGACCTTTGTCGCGAACGCCTCCACCCCGGACGGCAGCACCGCCGGCATGATGTTGAAGCCGTCGGCCGCGCCGTTCTCGAAGTACTCCTGGATCGTGTCGGCGACCTGGACGGGCGTACCCGTGAAGGTGCGGTGCCCACGACCTCCGCCGAGCCTTCCGATCAGCTCGCGCACCGTCAGGTTTTCGCGCCGTGCCCAATCGACGATGAGCGTGCGGCGGCTCTTCGCGCCCTCGATCTCCTCCTCCGGCGGCAGGTCCTCAGGCAGGGGCTTGTCCAAGTCGAGCGACTCGGCCGGGACGCGCAGCAGGTGGGCGAGGGTGGCGACGGCGTAGCGCGGGGCGATCAGCCGGTCCAGTTCGGCGTCGAGTTCCTGCGCCTCGGCGGCGGTGTCACCGATGATCGGCACGATGCCGGGCAGGATCACCACGTGGTCCGGGTCGCGCCCGGCGGCGGCGGCGCGTTTCTTCAGGTCGGCGTAGAACGCCTGGCTCTCGGCGAGCGTGGGCTGGGCGGTGAAGACCGCTTCGGCCCACTTCGCGGCGAACTCCTTGCCGTCCTCCGACGAGCCGGCCTGCACCAGCAGCGGCCACGCCTGCGGGGAGCGCGGCAGGTTGAGCGGGCCGTCCACCCGGAAGTAGCGCCCCCGGTGCTCGATGGACCGCACCCGGTCGGCGGCGGCGTGCACCCCGGCCCGCTTGTCGGCCAGCACGGCGTCGTCGGCCCAGCTGTCCCAGAGCTTGGTCGACACGTCCAGGAACTCGTCGGCGCGCTGGTACCGGTCGGCGTGCAGCGGCTGGTCGTCGAGACCGAAGTTGCGGGCCGCGTCCGCGCCGGCGGTGGTGACGATGTTCCAGCCGGCCCGGCCGCCGCTGAGATGGTCGAGCGAGGCGAACCGGCGGGCCAGGTTGTAGGGCTCGTTGTAGGAGGTCGACGCGGTGGCGATCAGCCCGATCCGGCTGGTGCTCGCGATCAGGGCGGCGAGCAGCAGCGTCGGCTCCAGCTTGCCGGACGGCCGGCGGCCCGGGTCGGACCAGAGCACCGGGCTGTCGGCGAGGAAGACCGAATCGAACTTCGCGTCCTCCGCGATCCGGGAGAGGCGCTGATGCGCCTCCAAGGACAGATTCGCGTACGGGTCGCTCTCCGGCAGCCGCCACGACGCCTCGTGATGTCCGGTGTCGTGCAAGAACAGGTTCAGATGCAGTTTGCGGGTCATCGGGCCTCCTCAGCCACACCGAGTTCGTCCAGCAGGAACGTCCGCAGCTCGGCGAATCCGGCGTCGGATCGCGAGCGGCGGTTCAGCTCGACGCGGACGTCGGTGCGCACCACCCCGGCGTCGAGCAGGATCACCCGGTCGGCCAGCACGATCGCCTCGTCGACGTCGTGGGTGACCAGCAGCACGGCCGGCCGGTGCGTCTCGCAGAGCTTGCGCAGCAGCGCGTGCATCCGGATCCGGGTCAGCGCGTCCAGCGCCCCGAACGGCTCGTCGGCGAGCAGCAGCTGCGGCTCGCGGACCAGCGAGCGGGCCAGGGCGGCGCGCTGCTGCTCCCCGCCGGAGAGCTGGTAGGGCCAGGCGTTCTCCCGCCCGGCCAGGCCGACCTCGGCGAGCGCCTGCCGTCCGCGCTCGCCGGCGTCACCGGCGCGCAGCCCGAACGTGACGTTGTCGAGCACCCGCTTCCACGGCAGCAACCGGGAGTCCTGGAAGACAACCGACACACTTTCCGGTACGGAGATCTGCCCGTGTCCGCTGACACCCCGGTCCAGGCCCGCGAGCGCCCGCAACAGGGTGCTCTTGCCGGTGCCGGAGCGGCCGATCAGCGCGACGAACTCCCCGGGCGCGATGTCCAGGTCGAGCCCGTTGAGGACACCGCCGTTCCGGCTGAAACTGCGGTGCAGGTTGCGGACCCGGACCGCGGCCGTCGACTGCACCGGGACGGTCAGTCCTCCAGCGTGCGACGCCATGCCAGCACCTTCCTTCCGGTCAGGCGGACGGCGGCGTCGGCGCAGTAGCCGAAGACGCCGTAGATGACGAGGCCGACCACGATGACGTCGGTCTGCCCGTACTGCTCCGCGAGGGTGATCATGTGACCGACGCCGGCCACCGCGTTGTACTGCTCGACGACGACCAGGCCGAGCATCGAGGAGGTGACCGCGAACCGCATGCCGAGCAGGAAGCCGGGCAGCGCGCCGGGCAGCACGATGTGCCGGACGAACGCGCCGCGCCCGATGCCGATCGTCTCGGCGAGCTCGGCGTACTTGCCGTCGATGCTGCGCAGGCCGTTGTGCGTGTGCACGTAGATCGGCACCAGCGTGATCAGCGCGATGGTCAGGACCTTCATTTCTTCACCGATGCCGAACCAGGCGATGAAGAGCGGGATCAGCGCGAGCGTCGGCACCGACCGCTTGATCTGGATCGGCCCGTCGACCAGGGATTCACCGATCCGGGACAGGCCGGAGATCACCGCGAGGGCGGCGCCGGTGACCACGCCGAGGGCCAGGCCCAGGACGGCCCGTTCCAGCGAGGCCAGGATGTTGCCGAGCAGGTCGTGGTTCACCCACTGGTCCTCGAACGCGATCACCACGTCCCACGGCGCGGTGAGGATCGCCGGCGGGATGAGACCGGTCGCCGAGCCGGCCGACCAGATCGCCAGGATGAGCGCCGGGCCGATCCAGAAGGCGAACGGGATTCTCCGGCCTGGACCGAGCCTCCGGCGTACGACCCGAGCGTCCACGGTCGACACGTCCACCGGGGTCTCCACGATCGTGGCGGTCACGCGGCATCACCGCTGACCACCCGGGCGCCGGCGGTCGCCGCCTGCACCTTCTCGAAGCGGCGGTCGACCAGGGTGCTCACGTCCAGCCTGTCGTGGCCCTGCTCGGCGGCGAGCAGGTCGGCGGTCTCCTGCAGCCGCTGGATCGCGTTGTCCCAGGTCGCCGGGACGGCCTTGGTGCCCAGCGTGGCGACCACGTCCTTCGCGTCGCTCGCGGTGAGACCTTCGACGGCCTGGTAGTAGACCTTGGCGTACTCGTCGCGGTGCTCGTTCTGCCAGAGCAGTGCCTTGGTGCGGACCGCCACGTACGCCTTGAGCGCCGCCGCCTTGTCCGCGTCCTCCACCGAGCTGGTGAGGCAGTAGAGCGTGGACGCGTCGTCGCGGATACCGGCGCCGACGGTGGTCGCCCCCGGGTGCTTCGCCTGAAAGACCTTCACCTGGTGGGCGGCGATCGGGGCCACGTCCACGGCCTTGCCGCCGAGCGCGGTCACGTACGAGTCGCCGGTGCTGGTCAGCTCGATGAGCTGGACGTCCTTCCGGGTGAGGCCGGCCTTCTGCAGCACCCGCAGGACCAGGGCGCCCTGTGCCTGCCCGGCGCTGTAGGCGATCTTCTTGCCGCGCAGGTCGGCGATCGAGGAGACGCTGACTCCGGGGGCGACGCCGAGCTTGTAGATCGGGAACTCCAGCGGGTCGACCGTGACCGACTGGAAGACGATCTTCGTGGAAGTGCCGGTCCACGCCGCGAACAGCGACGGGATGTCGGCGACGGCGCTGCAGTCGAGCTTGTCGGCCCGGAACGCCTGGATGCTCTTCGGCCCTCCGCTGATGTTGGCCCACGAGACTGTCACGCCCGCGTCGGCGAGCTCCTTGTCCAGGCCGCTGGCCTGCACGATCGCCTGGATGGTCGGGTCGCCGACGCGCAACTCGGTGCCGCTGGGCACGCTGTCCGGCAGGGCGGCGGTCAGCTCCAGGTTCGCGCCTGCCTGGTCCTTCGCGCAGGCGGCGGTGACGGCGAGCAGGGCGGCGGCCAGCACCGCGACGAACGGTTTCCGGGGTGGTGTGAGCATGACGTCCTTCCTCTACAGGGCGTGGTAGCTGCCGTCGTGGTAGACCAGCGGGCTGCGCCCGTCACCCAGACCGGCCTCCTCGACCCGGCCGATGACCAGGTGCGACTGCCCGGCCGGGTGGCGGTGCTCGATGGCGATCCGCAGCCAAGCGGCCGCGTCGTCGAGCAGCGGCTCGCCGGTGGGCAGCCGCCGCCAGCGGGTCGGCGCGGCGAACCGGTCGGCGCCGCTGGTGGCGAACGTCCGGGCCAGCGCGGTGTGCCGGGCGTCGAGCAGGTGCACGACGGCGCTGCCGGCGTCGCGGATGTGCGGCCACACCGACGAGGTAGCGGTGAGGCTGAACGACAGCAGCGCCGGCTCGGCGGAGAGCGAGGTGAGCGACGTGACGGTGACCCCGGCGGCGCCACGCCCGGCGTCGGTGGTCACGACGGCCACACCGGCGGCGTGCCGCCGGAACACCTGACGGAACAGCGTGGCGTCGACCGGGGCGGGCCGGGAGGTTGCAATAGTCATCGATGGTCCTCCGTTCTGCTCGTGGAGGAGGGCAGGGGGTATGGGCAGGTCAACCACCTTGTCGCCGGCCCAAATCCATACTAAACCGCTAGGATTAAGAGGCAAGCATGCGCCGTGTTGAATTAAGTAACGGCTGGTTACAGCGGCGCGGCGTAGAGCTGGTCGAGCGCCACCGCACCGCCGGCGGTCGCCAGCACGCGGTCCGGGAAACTGGAGGCGCGCACGGTGGCCGCCACGTCCGGGGACAGCTGCGCCCGCACGGTCGCCAGGCACTCCGGCAGCCGGTTCGCGCCGCCCTCGGCGACCACCAGCACCTCCGGGTCGAACAGGTCGTGCAGCAGCGCCGCGGCCCGCCCGACCAGGCGGGCCCGCTCCTGCAGCAGCACGGCGGCGCCGGGACTGCCGGCGCGCGCGGCGTCCACGATCCCGTGGATGTCCGGCCGCTCGATCAGCCCGGCGGCGACGGCCCGGCGCACCAGCACCCGCTCGGAGACCGCGGCCTGCAGGCAGCCGGTCCGCCCGCACGAGCAGGTCTCGCAGCATCCCTCGACCGGAAGATGTGCGATCGCGCCGGCCGCCGACCGGGGCCCCTGGTGGATCACGCCGCCGGTGGAGAACGCCACGTCGACCACGTTGCCGACGAAGAGCAGCACGGCGCTGCGGCGGGCCTGCTCGGTGGACGCGCCGAACAGCTGCTCGGCGCGGAGCAGGGCGCGGGAGTTGGTGTCGGCGAACACCGGGAGCCCGGTCGCGGCGGCCAGCCGTGCGGCCGCGGGCACGTCACGCCAGCCGAGAGGGGGGTGCTCGACGACCGTACCGCTGACCGCGTCCACCCAGCCGCCGGTCGCGAGACCCAGGGCGAGGATCCGCCGCCTCGCGTGCCGGCGCCGCAACGCCGCGACCCGCTCGGCCAGCGCGGTGAGGACGCTCTGCGGGTCACGGGCACCGTGCAGGTCCTGGCGCTGCGCGAGCACCTGCCCGCGCAGGTCGAGCAGCGCCACGGTGGTCCGCGGCACCGCGATGTGCACACCGAGGACCGCGACCCGGCCTGCCTCGATGTCGAGCGGCACGTGCGGCCGGCCGATCCCCGGCGGACCGGCCGCCTCCCGCGCCTCCCGGATCAGCCCGCGTTCCAGGAGCGAAGCGGTAACGCCGCTGACCGAGGCCGCGGAGAGACGCGTCGCCCGGGCCACCGAACTGCGCGCGATCGGGCCGTGGTCGAGGATCGCGCGCAGCACCGCCCCCGCCGAGTCCGGCGGCCGGCGCCGGCCGGGAACCGGCAGATCACCGCGCCGGGTGGTGCGCGCGGGCGGGTGGATCATTCTCGGAGGCTAACTCCCGCTCCCGTCCGGCGCCGCGCGCGGTAACCGGACGTTTCACGGTCGGTAACACTCGAGCGGGTGGTCACGCCTCGCGGGCGGGTGTGGCGTCCTCGAGGGCCGGTTCTTCGTCCTGACGCGAGGAATCCTGGACCGCGGAATCCTGGAGCGCGGGGGGCGGCGCCATGCAGGAGTCGCCCGTGCAGGCCGCGCCCTCGTCGGTGATGAGCTGGATGAACTTCACGCCCGCTCACCCGCCACCTTGGTCAGCACCCCGGCGAACGTCGACGGGTCCTGCGCCCCCGACACCGCGTACTTGTTCTCGAAGACGAAGAACGGGACGCCGGTGATGCCGTACTCGCCGGCGGTCTTGATGTCGAACTCGACCTCGTCCGCGTACTCGCCGCTCTCCAGTGAGCGGACCACGTCGTCGCGGTCGAAGCCCAGGTCCGCGGCGATGTCGGCGAGCTCGCCGACGTGGCCGACGTTGACCCCGTCGGTGAAGTACGCCGCGAGCAGCCGGTCCTTCACCTCGGCCTGGCGGCCGTGCGCCTTGGCGTAGTGCAGCAGCTCGTGGGCCTTGCGGGTGCGGGTCGGCTGGACCGCGTCGTACTTGAACTCCAGCCCGACCGTGGCGGCGAGCGCGGTGGTCTGCGCCTCCATCTGGCGGATCTGGGCCGGGCCGGCGCCGAGCTTCGCGCCGAGGTAGTCGGCGTGGCTGCCGGCGTACTCCTCCGGGGTGTCGGGGGAGAGCTCGAAGGAGTGGTACTCCACCTCCACCGGCACACCGGAGGCCAGGACCGCGGCCTCGAACTTGCGCTTGCCGATGTAGCAGAAGGGGCAGGCGATGTCGGACCAGACATCCACCTTGATCGGGGTGCTCATGTCACCAGTTATACCGTGTTGAAGTTTCAAATTGCCAGGTCGGCTGTGTGCATGGGCCGGGCCGGCGGCGGCACGTCGCTCAGCTCGGTCTCGCGCATCCTCCAGGGCGATCCGTACGCGGTCAGCAGGTCCAGGAACGGCCGGGGCGGGAGCGCCTCGGGGCCGAGCACGCCGGCGCCGGTCCACGCGCCGCTCGCGAGCAGCTCCAGGGCCACGACCGGGTTGATCGCGGTCTGCCAGACGACGGCCTGGCAGTCGTACTCGGCCATCGACCACTCGTTGTCGACCACGTGGTAGAGGTAGACCTCACGCTCGCGGCCGTCCTTGACACCGCGCACCCAGGTCCCGGCGCACGTCTTGCCCCGCATCCGCGCGCCCAGCGTGGCCGGGTCCGGCAGGCTCGCCGCGACCACGTCCCGCGGGCTCACCGTCACCGGTCCCTGCGGGCCCGGGACGATCACCCCTTCGGTCCGGTCCAGGCCGATCTGATGCAGCGTCTTGAGGGTACGGATGAAGTCCTCGCCCAGCCCGTACTTGAAGGTGACCCGTCGCACGTCCACCCAGCGCGGGATGAGCAGCACCTCCTCGTGCTCCACGTTCACGCACTGGACCGGGCCGATGCCCTCGGGGAAGTCGAACGTCTCGGGCTCGCTGAACGGCGCCGTGGTGAACCAGCCCCGGCCGCGCTCCCAGACGATCGGCGGGTTCAGGCACTCCTCGATCGTGGTCCAGATGTTGAACGACGGCGCGAACTCCAGGCCGTCGACGGTCAGGTTGGACCCGTCCCGGATGCCGATCTCCTCGATGGTGTCGAAGAGCTCGTCGGCGGCGTACCGGGCGAACACGTCGGACAGTCCCGGCTCCACGCCCATCCCGACCAGGGCGAGCCGGCCCGAGCGCTCCCACTGCCCGGCCCGGGCGAACTGCTCGTCGCCGAGCATCACGCCGACCTGTTCGTAGGGTCGCTCGGGATGCGGCCGGGACAGTGACATCGCCATGTCGAGATACCCCGCGCCGGCCTGCTGCGCGGCGCTGAACAGCGGCATGACGAACCGGGGGTCGGTGGCGTTGAGCAGGTAGTCGATCCGGTGAGTGGTCAGCAGCGCGGTGACGGCGGCGGCATCGGAGGCGTCCACCCGGGCGGCGCGGAACCGTGGGTCGCCGGTCGCGGCGGCCGCCGCCTGCGCCCGCGCCGGGTCGTAGTCGGCGACGATCATCTCGTCGAAGAAGGGCCGCCGGGCGGCGATCCGGGTGATGGCCGTACCGACGCCGCCGGCGCCCACCAGCAGGATTCGCATCGAGGTTTCCTTTCGCTCTTGCGTGCGGTCCCTCGATCAAACGTTGTTGTCATCGCTATGGTCAACTGCGTTGGCATAAGATGCGCCCATGCCGAAGATCGTGGTGTCCGAGGAGAAACGCCGTCGCCGGCGGCCGACCCGCGGCGGAACGGTCCTGTCCGAGCAGCTCATCGTCGAGACCGCGCTTCGCCTGCTGCGCGAGCACGGCAGCGCCGGCCTGACCGCCCGCCGGCTGGGTCTCGCGCTCGACTGCGACCCGAGCACGCTCTACCGCTACTTCCGCGGGATGGACGAGCTCACCCTGGCGATCGGCGACACCCTCATCGGTCAGGCTCTGCGCGGATGGTCACCCTCCGGAGACTGGCGACACGACCTTCGTACGCTCGGACTGCGCATCCACGGGGCGTACGTCTCGCATCCTCAGGCAGCGGTCCTGACCACCAGCCGCGTGACCGGCCGGGCCAACGAGCTGGCCGCCGACGAGGCGGTCCTGTCGGTGCTCCGCGGCGCGGGCCTGCCGGTGCGCGACGTGGTGGCGGTCTACCACGCGTTCATCGACCAGACCCTGGCCTTCGCGGCCCTGGACGCGGCGTCGCTGGCGCTGCCCAATGCGGCGCTGCGCTCCGACGAGGAGATGTGGCAGTCGACGTACCGCCGGGTCCCGGCCGCGACCCACCCGCACATCGCCGAGGTGGCGCCGCTGCTCGCCCCGGAGATGGTGGCCAGCGCCTACCCCACGGCCCTGGACCTGCTGCTGGACGGGGTGGCCGCCCGCCTGCGGTGAGCCTCAGGTCGGATTGCGCGGCGGCGCGCCCGCCCCGAGCACCTCGGCCGTCTGCTCCCTGGTGTGGTGGAGCCGGAAGTTGACGAAGTAGAGGGCCATGCCGATCAGCAGCCCGATCGCGTACCAGCCGAAAGCGTCGGTGACGCCGTCGACCGGGAAGAGGGCGGTGACCGCGCCGCCGCCGATCGCGGCCAGCACCGCGGCGAGGTCGGAGATCTGCGCGCCCCGGCTGTTGCGAAGCAGCGTCCGGTGGGCGATGTAGCCGGCCACCAGGCCGAAGCAGGCGGCGCCGATGCTCATCACCAGCGGGCTGTAACTCATGGTCGTCCTTTGCGGTCGTCGGTCAGGGTCGAATCGCCGGTCAGGGTTGAATGGCCGGGCAGGGTCAGGAACGCGTCGCAATGCGGGGTGTAGGCCAGGCCAAGCACGCTGCCCGAGCTCAACAGTTGCCAGCGCACGGCTCGCAGCGCGCCACCGGCGGTGTCCCCGGCCCACATCCGGGCGAGGAAGGCCTCCATGGCGTACTGAGCGGCGCGACTCTCCACGGCGATCTCGGTGGCGATGACGCCGGCGCCGCGCAGCGAGTTGACGAACGCGTCGACGAACCCGGCCAGCAGGTCGGAGAGCGTCTCCCCGGTGCCGCAGCCGTTGAGGATGACCAGCGGCCGGCGGTACCGCCATCGCGCCGTCGCCGACCACGACCCCAACCGGCCCGGCGTGATCCATTCCTCGCTGCCCAGTTCGAGCGCGGGTTGCTGGGTCGGCAGCCCGTCCACCACGGCGAGCCTGCCGTGACCGAAGAAGTAGAGGACGTCGGTTCCGTCGGCGGCGGCCGAGCGCAGCTCCCGCCACGACGTCGTGACGTTCAGGTCCCGGCCGCCGATCAGGGTGGACACCCGGCCCAGGTGGCGCTGATGATCGCGGAGCGTCGGGTTCACCGCCACGACGACGCTGGGTGGCGCCGTGGCGCTGGTGGTCCGGGGCAGGATGCGGTCGAGGCTGCTGGGCGGGTGCTCCAGCACGTTGGCCAGCCCCCAGAACCCGAAGGGACAGATGGTTCCCCGGTCCCAGTCGTGTTTCTCCCGGTGCGGGCACCGGGCCGGCGCGTCGGCCACGGCCGATCCGGGACCCCGCTCCCAGACGCTCGGGCACACGTCGGCCGCGTCCGGGCCGTCGACGAGCGGTTCGGTGTAGAGCGCCTGCCACGGGACCGAGACCCGCGACGTGGCGGAGCGCGCGACCTGGATGACCGGGGGTGCGCCGGTCAGCACGACCTCGGTGTCGAGCCAGTGCCGGAGGCTCTGCTCGTTGCCGTGATCGGAGAGAAGCGCCCGATAGACCGTGGCGCCGGCGCCGGCGAGGCGGCGCAGGTCGTGGAGGTACTCCTCGGCGCTCTTCACCGGCTGCCCGTGCGGGCCGTTCCGATGCTTCGGCGTGGCGTCGGTGTGGAACTGTGTGTCGTAGAGGACATGGCGCAGCGCCGCGGCGGCGGTGTCGCCCTGCCGGTCGGCGAAGGAGACCCGGACCGGCCGGTTGTACCCGTTGTTGACCACGAGCGTGTGCCTGCCGTCCGCCGACGGCCCGACGTGGCAGCTCATCCCGCGATGGTCGTGCATTTCCGGATCCCGCAAGTGCGGGTCCCGCGAGTAGACGATCTCGCCCCGCGGTGGATCCGGATCGGCGCCCACCGGGACGACGATGTCGACGGCCTGCAGCAGGACGGCGCCGTAATACACACGCACGGTGATCCGGGCCCGGCACGGCACGCCGGGGGTCTCCGCGGCCAGGCTCAACCACTCCTGCCGGGCGTCCGGCGGGCAGGAGTGCTCGAAGAGGCTGACCGGGCAGTCGCACGACCAGCTGGTGCCGCGCGGGGGCAGGAACAGCCAGCGCGCGCGGTCGTCGATCGCGAGGTCGTCGCTCGTCGCGAGCGCGACGAGGCCCCACCCCCGATCCGTGCGCGGCAGCTGACCGGCGGGGAAGGCGCGGGTAGCCGGGACGACCCCGGCCGGATGCGGGGGACCGATCCGCACCATGAGCCGGAACGGGGAGCCGACCGGCAGGCCACGGTGCCACGGCGTCCCGTCGGGAGATGTCACGACCACACCGAGGAACCGCCGCTCGTCCACCGGGTCGGAGACCTCAGGGGAGGCCCGCCCGAATGCGCCCGGGCCCTCGATGCCACCGGTGGGAGCGCCTCTGCCGGGGACGGCGTTCGTCCCCGGACGCATGCCCGCGGAGGCCGGCGTCTGGACGGGGGAAACGGTCCCGGATCCCGTATCAGGTCTCTGGCGCTGCGCGAGCCCATCCGCGCGGTACATGTCGACCGCCGCTCCCGCCCGTCGGTGATCGTCGGTCTCCGCCGGGGAGGCGACGGCGTCGTCGCCGGAATCCCGCACCCGATAGCCGCGCAGCAGCCTCGCCAGGTCGAAGAAGTCGTCCAGATCGGCGTGCCAGACGATCAGCGACGTGCGGGTCACGGTGACCAACTCGACCAGGGCGGCATCGCCGGCGAGCCGGCGCAGCTCGCGGAGCGGGGCCTGTGCCACGGCGACCAGCTCGCCGCGCGGCAGACGAGCCAGGCCGGCCCGGAGGCTCTCCGGCGTCAGCACGAGCACGGGCGCCGGCGCGCCGATGGACGCGCCGAGGATCACGATCCGGCCGGCCGCCAGCTGTTCGCGGGTGTGATCCAGCCAGGGGGTGCCCGGTGTGTCGCCGAGGACGGGAGCGGTCAGGGACCGTGGCGCACGCCGGCTGAGGAGCGAGCCTTGCGGGACGGGACCGAACGGACCGGACACCAGCACCGGAGAAGCATGACATGGGCAGGAATCGGTCGCGCTCCACCTTTCGGGCGATCGGCCGTCCCGCACACGACCGTCAGAACAGGCGGTCCAGCTGGGCGTCGAGGGCGGCCAGGGCCTGCTCGTCGGTGTACTGGCCGCCGAGCAGGTAGACGCCGAGGCCCTCCATCAGCGCGAGCAGGCCGGTCGCCGCCGCGGTGTCCGCGCCGGGGAGCAGGCTCGCCAGGAAGCCGACCATCCGGCCGGTGTCCTCGCGCAGCGCCGGCACGGCTGCCGGGCGGACCGCGGTGTAGGCCAGGAACGCGAGAGCCACCCGGCCGTCGGCGCGGGACTCCTCGCCGAGCGGGAGCAGGGTCGCGAGGAACGTGCGCAGCAGCAGCCGCGGCTCGGGATCCGGGCCGAGCGCGGCGAGGGCGGCGGTGACGCGGGCCTCGTTGCGGTCCTTCACCACGTCCATCGCGAACGTCATCATCTCGTCCTTGGTGCGGAAGTAGTGCTGCACCATGCCGGCCGAGACCCCGGCCTCGGCGGCCACGTGGCGCAGGCTCACCGCTTCCAGGCCCTGCTGGGCGGCGACCCGCATCAGCGCGTCGGCGATCCGCGTGCGGCGCTCCCGATGGTCCACCTTCTTCGGCATGGCAGCGATCGTGTCACGCCGCCGTGGTCACGCCGGTCCCGGCCGTGTCGCTGCGCGCCGTGCCCGGCTCGGCGGCGGCGGGCGTGACGGTGCCGGCCGCGCCGTCCACGGTGATCAGCTGCCCGTCGGTGATCAGGGTGGTGGCGTCCCGGACGCTGATCACGGCGGGCAGGCCGTACTCGCGGGCCACCGTGGGCCCGTGCGCCATCACCGCGCCGGTCTCGCTGACCAGGGCGCCCGCGGTGAGGAAGAGCGGCGTCCAGGCCGGGTCGGTGGTGGACACGACGAGGATGTCGCCGGGCTCGATCCGGGCCTGTGCCGGATCGTGGACGATGCGAGCCGGCCCGGTCACCCGCCCGGGCGACGCGGCGACGCCCCGCAAGGATCCGGCGTCCCGCGCTGAGCCGGTGCCCCGCGCCCCTTCGCCGTCCGGCGCCGGGCCGGCGTCCCGCGACGCTTCGCCGTCCCGCGACGCTTCGCCGTCCCGCGGCGTGGCCGGGCCGGCCGTGGACCGGGCCAGGAGGGTCTCCACGTCGGTGCCGTCGGAGAGCAGCGCGGCCGGCACGTGCCGCCGCCGGGACTCGGCGCGGTGGGTGGCGCGGCGATCGGACGCCAGCGAGCGGTGGTCGGCGCCGGCCCGCACCGCCTCGGCGGCCTCGTCGAGGGTCAGGAACATGACGTCGGACGGCTCGCCGAGAAGTCCACGATCGACGAGGTCGGATCCGATCAGGAGCAACTGCCCGCGTACGGCCGACAAGCGGTACAGCCCGGCGAACTTGCCGTACTCCCGTAGCCCGGACAGCGCCCGTGCCCGGCGCAGCAGGAACACCGCCAGTGTGCCGCGGACCGGCCGCCGCCACCGGACCCGCCGGGACAGCTCGCGCAGGGCGGTCTCACCGGCCGCGGCGGCACGGGCGAACCGCACGTCCGGTGCCTGATCCGTGTCGGTCACGCGGAGGTAGTTCGCGATCGCCGCGAAGACCCCGGACGGGTCCTCGCTCCAGCGCGGGACGCCGAGGTCGGCCTCGGCGGGGCCGCGGTGGCCGTAGGTCGCCAGGAACTCGTCGAGGCCGATGTCCGGCAGGTCGCCGATCCGGTGGCGGGCGGCCAGGTCGGCCGGTGACGACCCCAGCAGGAGGTCACGGTGAGCCGGTGCGGCGGACCGGGCGAGCCGCCAGAGGGCGAGGTCCATCTCGATCGTCACGTTGTGCGGCACGCCGCCGAGCACGGTGTGGATCTCGGCCGGGGTGGCGACGCCCTTGAGCAGCTCGGCCGGGAGTGCGGCGGCGAGCAGCCCGGCCACGATGGGCCAGGTCAGGTCGTCCGCGGCCCTCGCGTCCGATGCGCCGGTGCCGGGCAGGTCCGCTCTGACGAAGGCGAGCCGGTCCTCGCTGGTCGTCACGCTGTCCGGAACGGCCGCGGCGAGGCGGAGCCGGTCGACGGCGTCGAGGACGCGCCGGCGGGCCGCGGCGGGACTGGTCAGGGCGCGGAGGATGCCGGTGACCGCGCGAAGACCCGTACCCAAGGCTGGTTTTGATTGTTGGTGTCGGGGTGCGGGAGCGGGGGCGAACCGGGGGTCGGCGAGGACGTGTTCCATGACGGCCTGGGCGCGCGGTCCGAAGTCGACGGCCATCATTTTGACCAGGCGTTTCCGGGCTGAGGGGTGGCGGGCCAGGTCGGAGAGGTCGCCGTAGAGGCGGCCGCCGATGTCGACGATCTCGGCCCGGACGCCGAGCGACGCCATCATCGCGGCGATCATCTGCTGGAGACCGGACATGCCCATCGGGGTGACCGGGCGCAGCATGCCCTGGACGTGACCGAATTCGACATAGATCCGGGGCTGCTTGCCGTCGCGCGGCGGCGGCGCCGGGAAGAGCGTGGTGATCGGCCGGGACTGGAGCAGCCACAGGGTGCCCTCGGCGTCGACGGCCCACTCGGCGTCCTGCGGCGACGCGAAACGCTCCTGGAGGCGGCGGCCGAGGGCGTGCAGCGGGGTGCCGCCGGCGGGGACGTGACGCTCGACTGGCGCGGTCCCGTCGACCACCCCGGCGCCGGGACCGTGCGCGGACTCGACGAGCATCGACGTGCGGCAGCCGGTGACCGGGTCGGCGGTGAAGAGCACGCCCGCCGTGGTGGCGGTGACCATCCGCTGCACGAGGACCGCCATCGACGGCTCGGGGAGGTCGTGCGCCTCCCGGTAGGCGACCGCGCGCGGCGTGCGCACCGATTCCCAGCACCGGGCGATCGCCGCGAGCACACCGTCGAGATCGGTCACGTCCAGGACGGTGTCGTGCTGGCCGGCGAAGCTCGCGCCGGGCAGGTCCTCGGCGGTGGCGCTGGAGCGGACGGCGACCGGGCCGCCGCCGAGCCTCGCGTAGGCGGCGGCCACCTCGTCACGCGGGATCGTGCCCCGCCGGTACGCCGCGGTGGTGACCACGAAGCCGTCCGGCACGGTCTCCCCGGCGCGGATCAGCTCGCCGAGCACGGCCGCCTTGCCTCCGGCGAGGTCGCGCGAGGTGGCCTGAGCGAGCGGGACGACGAGCATGACAAGCCTCCAATACGACTGTATTGCCAAACACCGTAGCGGGTTAGGCAATACAGTCGCAATGGATAAGCGGTCAGAGGTGCGCGGCGCACCGGCGGACGGCGAGAACCGCCAGGGTGCGGGTGGTCCGGATCAACTCGTCGATGTCGACCTGCTCGCGCGGCGCGTGCGCGAACCGGACGTCGCCGGGTCCGTAGTGCAGGGTGGGGATGCCGCCGAGGCCGCTGTAGAGGCGCAGGTCGCTGCCGTACGGCGCGGCCGTCGCCGCCACCTCGCGGCCCTCCGCCGACCGGATCGCGCCGGCCACCTCGGTGACCAGCGGATGCGCCGGATCGATGCGCCCGCTGGCGAACTGCCCGCCCGGCCAGCTCACCGCGACCGGGTGATCGCGCAGCCACGGGTCGCGGCCGCAGGCCTCGGCGACGGCGCGCTCCAGGGCGGCCCGGGCCTGCTCCGGCGGCTCACCGAGCCGGACGCCGAGGCGGCCCTCCGCGACCAGCAGGTCGGGGACGCTGCTCGCCCAGTCGCCGGCCCGCAGGGTGCCGATCGAGATCGGGTACGGCAGCGGGTTGCCGTCGAAGACCGGGTCCGGATTCGCGTTCCGCTCCCGCTCCAGCGCGGCGATCGCGGCGTGCACCGGCAGGAACGCGTCGATCGCGCTGTGCCCGGCGAGCCGGGTGCTGCCGTGCGCCGCCCGGCCCGGCACCCGCAGCGCGAAGGTGAGCGCGCCGGCGTTCGCGACCACGATGTTCCCGCTGGTCGGCTCGGTGAGCACGGCCGCCTCGGCGCGGTGCCCGCGCAGCATCGTGGCGAACGCGCCGAGCCCGCCGTCCTCCTCGCTGACCACGGTGTGCACGCCGAACGGCCTCTCCAGGGTCACGCCGGCGGCGACCAGCGCGCGGGCGACGGCGAGGTTCGCGACCACGCCGGCCTTCATGTCGCAGGCTCCCCGGCCGTGCACCGCGCCGTGGCGGATCGTGCCGCTCCACGGGTCGCGGTCGTCCCACTTGTCCAGGTCACCGGTCGGAACCACGTCGACGTGACCCTGCAGGACGAGCGCGGGCACACCGGCCGGGCCGAGGGTGGCGGCCACCCCGTACCCCTCGGTCCGGGGCGCCTCGGTGCCCGGATGGCCCGGGTGGGCGGCGAGCCCGGCCAGGTCCAGCTTCCACGTGTCGACGTCGAAGCCGAGCGCGGACAGCTGACCGGCGTGCCAGTGCTGCAGCTCGGACTCGGCGTCGGTGCCCGTCACGCTGGGCACCCGGATCATCCGGACCAGGTCGGTGACCAGGGATTGTTCGTCGATGGCGCCGACCACGCGGCTCTCGATGGTGTTCACGGCGCTGACGGTATCCCGTTCCCGGCTGAACGATTCGACCAGCGCCGATACGGCCGGCGGGCCCGCGATCACGAAGTCCGAGCCGGACCGGCATGATCGGATCGGTCCGCTGCGGTCGGGCGGGAGCGGGGCGCTTCCGGCGAGGCTGGTGGTCGAAGGGAGGCCGGGATGATCGCGGCACTCAACCGGATCGTCGACCTCGTCGAGGACGGCGACGTCGACCTCGCCGCGGTGGCGCGGTCGGCCGGCACCACCGAGTACCACCTGCGCCGAATGTTCTCGTCGCTCGCCGGCATGCCGTTGTCGGAGTACGCGCGGCGGCGCCGGATGACCGTGGCGGCCGCCGACGTGATCCGCGCCGAGGACGACCTGCTGACCATCGCGGTGCGGCACGGGTACACCTCGGCCGAGGCGTTCGGCCGGGCGTTCCGGGCGGTGCACGGCGCCGGACCCGGTGAGGTACGCCGGGACGGCGGCCCCCTTCGTACACAACCGCAGATCAGGTTCCGCCTGACCGTTGAAGGGAGCACCCCCATGGACACCCGCCTCACCGACCGCCCCGCGTTTCGCCTGGTCGGGCACGCCACCCGCGTGCCGCTGATCCACGAGGGCGTCAATCCGCACATCCAGCAGCACGTCGCCGCGATCCCCGCCGAGGAGCACGGGCGCCTCAAGAGTCTCGGCGACACCGAGCCGGACGGGATCCTGGCGGTCACCGACGGCATCGAGCAGGAGTCGCCGGAGGGCAGCGAGCTCACCTACCTGCACGGGGTCGCGCTGTCGAGCGCCGCCGCCGTGCCGGACGACCTCGACGTGATCGAGGCGCCGGCCGGGCGCTGGGCGGTGTTCCGCAGCAGCGGGCCGTACCCGCAGACCCTGCAGGAGACGTGGGCGGCGACCGCGACCGAGTGGTTCCCGTCCAACCCGTGGCGGATGCGGCCCGGTCCGTCGATCGTCAGCGTGCTCGATCGGGCCGCGGACCTCAGCACCGCGACCTGCGAACTCTGGCTGCCGGTCGAGCCCGCCTGAGCTAGCTAGCTCAGCGCGGTCAGATGGACGGCGGCGACGGTGACCAGGCCGGCGCCGAAGAGGGTGACGCCGCTCGCCGCGAGCACCGGCGTCACCCTCGACGCCCGGGAGAGCAATGCGTGGGTACGGGCGTTGCGGGTGACCAGCGAGCTTCCCGCGACAGCCAGCACTCCGACGCCGAACAGCACCACGGCCATGCCGGCGCCGAACGTCAGCACGAGCAGCAGGGCGAACCCGGCGCGGCCGAGGAACAGCCCGGTGGCGAGCACGAGGAACGCGGCCGGCGACGGGGTGAGCCCGCCGGAGATCCCGAGAAGCAGCAGGCCGGGCCGGCTCGTGTGGCCGTGGTCGTGGCTGTGGCTGTGGCTGTGGCTGTGGCTGTGGTCGTGGGAGTGGCTGTGGCTGTGGTCGTGGGAGTGGCTGTGGCTGTGCCCGTGCAGGTGGCGGCGCAGCATCCAGACGCCGGTGCCCAGGATGAGCACCCCGGCCGCGACCTGCAGCCACGTCGTCAGCGTCTCCATCCGGATCACGTCGGAGAGCGACAGGAACGTCCACGCCAGGCCGATCACCAGCACCGAGAACGTGTGCATGGCGGCCACCGAGCCGCCCAGCCAGGCCGCGTCCCGGATGCGGCCACGGGAGCCCGCCAGGTACGCGGCGGCCAGGGTCTTGCCGTGACCGGGAGTGACCGCGTGCCACGCACCGGCCAGGAAGGCGAAGAGGAACGCCAGGGGAGTGATGCCGGGAGCCTGGATCAGGTCCTGCATCCGGTCGGCGAAGGAGTTCACGCCGCCACCCGCCGGGCCGCTGCCGCTCGCTGGGCCGCTGCCGCTGGCCGGGCCGCCGTCACTCGCCGGGCCGCTGCCGCTCGCCGGGCCAGGAGGGCTACGAGAAGCAGGATCACGAGGCCGCCGAGGACCGCGCCGATCTGCAGCAGCGCGCTGCCGCTGCCGGGCGGGTCGCCGACGAGCGTCCAGTCGTGGGTGTCGTGACCGTTCTCGTACACCGTGCGCTGCCCGCTCGGACCGGTCGCCAGGGTGCGGTACGCCGGGTTGAGGTCGGTGAGCATCCGGACCGCGACGGTGGCCGTGCGGACCGGGGCCGGGCAGGCGAAGTCGACTGTCGCGCCCTTCAGGGCGAGGGCGCGGACCGGCTGGACGGTTCCGGAGCACGGCGTGGCGCCGGTGGTGACGGTGATCCGGTCCAGCAGGTAACCGGTGAACGCGGGCGAGGAGCCGACCTCACCGGCATCGGTGTAGCGGTAGTCGACCGTACCGTCGGATCGTGCTCGGTTTTTGCCGATGACGTCCAGGGACATGCCGAGCACGGTGAGGTCGTCGGGGCCGCCGACGCGCCACCGGACGCTGACGACGTCGGGGCGACGGGCGTCGTGGGTGATCGCCACGGTCTGCGGATCGCCGAACGGGTGCGCGGATGCCGGGCTGGGGACGAGCGCCGCGATCCCGGCGACGGTCAGCGTCACCAGGGCGCGGTGGGAAAGGGACGACACGGGAACTCGCTTCGGTGCTGATGAACTGCGGTGCGGGGTGAACTGCGGTGCGGGTGAACTGTGGTGCGGGTGAACTGTGGTGCGGGTGAACTGTGGTGCGGGTGAACTGTGGTGCTGATGAACTGCGGTGCGGCGGAAGTCTCCGCGCCGAAGATGATCAACAAGCGGCCGCGGGGTTAACGGTTACCAACTGTGACGAACCTCCTTCGCCCCTGAACGGCGGCGATCTTGATCATTAGCCTGGTTGGGGTGACTGCCCGCAAAACGCACCCGCTCCGCAACGCCGGCGTCCTGGTGGTCTGCGGCCTCCTGGCCGCGCTCGTGGTCGCCGCCGCGTCGTTCCCCGCCGCCGCGATCGCCGGACTCGCCGCGAAGGCCGGCTCCGAGGAGTGGGAGGAGCTGCCCTCGGAGCTGATCACGCAGACATCACCCCAGGTGTCGCGGGTCTACGCCTCCGACGGCAAGACACAGATCGCCGTCATGTACGACGAGTTCCGCAGCAACGTGCCGCTCTCCAAGGTCTCGCAGAACATGCAGGACGCCATCGTCGCCGCCGAGGACCACAAGTTCTACGAGCACCACGGTGTTGACCTGAAGGGTGTTGCTCGTGCATTCGTCAACAACAATCAAGGTGGCGGCCGGCAGGGCGCGTCAACGTTGACGATGCAGTACGTGCGGATGGCGCAGGCGTACTCGGCGACCGATCCGCAGGAGGTTGTGAACGCGACGAAGGACACCGTGTCGCGCAAGCTCAGCGAGATGAAATACGCCATCCAGGTCGAGAAGGAACTGACGAAACAGCAGATCCTGGAGCGCTATCTCAACATGGCGCCGTTCGGCAACGGGGCGTATGGCATCAACGCCGCCGCGCAGGTCTACTTCAGCAAGAAACCGGCCGACCTCACCGTCGCCGAATCGGCTCTGCTGGCCGGCATGGTGAAGGCGCCGACCGCGTTCGACCCCACCACCAAGGCCGGATACCCGCAGGCCCTGGCCCGTCGTGACTACATCATCGGCAACATGCTCAGCCTGGGTCAGATCACCGCCGACGAGGCCACCGCGGCCAAGAAGGTGAAGCTGGGCCGCACCACGAAACGGCCGAGCAGTGGCTGCGTCAACGTCGCGAAGAACCAGTGGGGCTTCTTCTGCGACTATCTCTACCGCTGGTGGCTGGGCCAGGCCGATTTCGGCGCCACCTCGTACGACCGTGAGCGGGTGCTCAAGAGCGGCGGCTACCGGATCGTCACCACGCTCGACGTGGACGCCCAGGCGGACGCCCGCAAGGAGATCACCGCCCGGACCTCGGACAAGAACCGCAACGCGCTGATGCTGGCCGCCGTCGAGCCGGGAACCGGCGCCGTCCGTGCCCTGGCCGCGAACCGCAAGTACAAGATTGACAACGCGGACGACCCGGCGAACCCGCTCTCCTCGAACCCGGCGCTCGCGAAACAGGGCGTCCGGGCGACGTACCCGAACACCACCAACCCGATCATCACGGGCAGCGCCGATCTCTCCGGGTACCAGGCCGGCTCGGTGTTCAAGATGTTCACCATGGTCGCCGCCCTGGAGAAGGGCATGGGACTGGACACCACGATCAACTCGCCGGCGCGGTACACGTCGCAGTACCGCGACTCGTCCTCGTCGTCGTGCGGCGGATACTGGTGCCCGAGCAACGCGTCCGCCAGCGAGGCCGGCAACTTCAACATGTGGACGGCGTTCGGCAAGTCGGTCAACACGTACTTCGTGCCGCTGCAGGAACGCGTCGGCGCGGCCAGCGTGGTCGACGTCGCGAAGCGGTTCGGCATCACGTTCCGCAACTCCGACGACGCGAACATGGCGAAGAACTCGGCGAACGACTGGGGCGCCTTCACCCTCGGCGTCTCCGCGTCCACGCCGCTGGACATCGCCAGCGCGTACGCCACCCTCGCCGCCGACGGCATGTACTGCACCCCCACGCCGATCGCGTCGATCACCGACGCGGACGGCAAGGCGGTCGACACCGGCAAGGCGAACTGCACCCAGGCGACCACGGCGGCGGTGGCCCGCAAGGCGCTCGACGCGGCTCGCTGCCCGGTCGGCGACCGGGCCCAACTGGGTACGTGTGCGGGCTCGACGGCCCCGCAGGTGCGCCGCGTGGTCGGTCACCCGGTGTTCGGCAAGACCGGCACCACCGACCATGACAAGACGGCGGCGCTGGTCGTCGGGACCCGTTCCCTGGTGGTTGCCGGTTACCTGGCCAACCCGGACTGGGCGAACCACACCGACCGGATGTCCCACGACATCGTGAACCCGGCGGTCTACCAGACCCTCGCGGATTACATGGAGGGCAAGCCGGTGGAGGAGTTCCCGACTCCCTGACGCGTTGATCGAAGCGGCGGCCCGGTGGCCGCCGCTTCGGCGCGCCGGGCGGTGGGCTGGGACAGCGGCGACGACCGGCCGGACCGGCCGGACCGGCCGGACCACAGTGTCGGGGCGCCGGTCGCGGCTCGTTGCCTTCACCGTATCGCGGGGTGGTGGGCTTGCGGCAAGGGGCGGGTGACGGCGCAGAATCGGCCACCTGGGGGGATTGTCATGATTGACGTGATCATCGCTGGTGGTGGGCCGACCGGGCTGATGCTCGCGGCGGAGCTCCGGCTGCAGGGCGTGGGCGTGGTGGTGCTCGAGCGCGATCCGGAGCCGACGCCGGTGGTGCGGTCGCTCGGGCTGCACGTGCGCAGCATCGAGGTGATGGATCAGCGGGGGCTGCTGGAGCGGTTCCTCGAGCACGGCACGAAGCACGAGGGCGGCGGGTACTTCGCCGGGATCGTCAAGCCGTGGCCGGAACGCCTCGACACCGCGCACGGGTACATCCTCGGGATTCCGCAGACCGTCACCGACCGGCTGCTGGCGGAGCACGCCGTCGCCGTGGGCGCGGAGATCCGGCGGGGCACCGAAGTGATCGGTATCGGTCAGGACGACTACGGAGTCACCGTACAGACGGCCGGTGGGGCGGAGCTGCGGTCCTCGTTCCTGGTGGGGTGCGACGGCGGGCGCAGCGCCGTGCGCAAGCTGATCGGCGTCGGGTTCCCCGGCGAGCCGAGCCGGGTCGACACGCTGCTCGGCGAGATGCGACTGACCGTGCCGGCGGAGTCGCTGGCCGCGATCAACGCCGAGGTGCGCCGGACCGAGCTGCGGTTCGGCGCGATGCCGCTGGGCGACGGGTTCCATCGGGTGCTGGTGCCGGCCGCCCGGGTGTCGGCCGAGCGGTCGACCTTCGAGGAGTTCACCGAGCAGCTGCGGGCGACGGCCGGAACCGACCTGGGGGCGCACGAGCCGCGGTGGCTGTCCCGGTTCGGCGACGCCACCCGGCTGGCTGACCGGTATCGGTCGGGACGGGTGCTGCTTGCCGGCGACGCCGCGCATGTTCATCCGCCGACCGGCGGGCAGGGTCTCAACCTGGGCATCCAGGACGCGTTCAACCTGGGGTGGAAACTGGCCGCCTCGGTACGGGGGTGGGCGCCCGCCGATCTGCTGGACACCTACGAGTCCGAGCGCCGGCCGGTCGCCGCGGAGGTGCTGGACAACACGCGGGCGCAGATGCACCTGCTCGGCGCCGAGCCGGGTCCGCAGGCGGTCCGTCGGCTGCTCGCCGAGTTGATGGACTTCGAGGACGTGACGCGCTTCCTGATCGAGCGGATCACCGCGATCGGGGTGCGGTACGACATGGGCCCGGGACCGTTTCCGATCGGGCGTCGGCTGCGGGACATGCCGGTCGGGCGGGCGCGGCTCTACGAGCTGCTGCGCGGTGGGCGCGGGCTGCTGCTGGACCGGACGGGGCGGTTGTCGGTGTCCGGGTGGGGCGATCGAGTGGACCACGTCGTGGCGCCGGACGCGGAGATCGAGGCGGCGGCGGTGCTGCTGCGCCCGGACGGGCATGTCGCCTGGGCCGGGGATGACCAGGACGAGTTGGGTGAGCGGTTGTCCCGCTGGTTCGGCTACCCGGACTACGGGCTCCCGTGACCGGTGCCGCGCAAGCGATTTACCAGGTAGTGGGCCTGCTGTGATAGCCGTTACCAAACCGGGGGCGGGCGGAAGAACGCGGTCGCGGAGCAACTTGTCGAAGGGGTGGCAGAGACTCGCACCATCACCCCGCCCGACGACGACCTCACACCCGGCGAGCTGCTCCCGCTCGGTCGCCGCTTCCGGATCGTTCTCGTGCTCGGTTTCCTCACCGCGCTCGGGCCGCTCACCATCGACATGTACCTGCCGTCACTGCCGACGATCACCTCCGACCTGCAGACGACCGCCGCGGCGGTGCAGCTCACGCTGACCGGCACGCTGCTCGGCCTCGGTCTCGGGCAGCTGCTGGTGGGCCCGCTCTCGGACGCGATCGGCCGGCGCAGGCCGCTGCTCGCCGGCGTGGCCGTGCACATCGTCGCGTCGGTGCTCTGCGTGGTGGCCCCGAACCTGGCGACCCTCGGCGCGCTGCGGGTGCTGCAGGGCCTCGGTGCGGCGGCGGCCTCGGTGGTGGCGATGGCGATCGTGCGGGACCTCTTCGACGGCCTGGCCGCGGCCCGGCTCTTCTCCCGGCTGATGCTGGTCGTCGGGGTGGCGCCGATCCTCGCGCCGACCATCGGCGGGCTCGTGCTGAGCTGGACGTCGTGGCGGGGCGTGTTCGTGGTGCTGACGGTGATCGGCGTGGCGTTCCTGATCGCGTCGTCGGTGGTGCTGCCGGAGACGCTGCCACCGGCCCGGCGCCGCAGCGGTGGCGTGGCGGGCACGGTCCGCGACTACGGGCGGCTGTTCACCGACCGGGTCTACGTCGGCCTGATCCTGGTGGCCGGTCTGGCGATGGCCGCGCTCTTCGCGTACGTGAGCGGTTCGTCGTACGTCTTCCAGGACGGGTACGGGATGAGCGAGCAGCAGTTCGCGCTGATCTTCGCGGGCGGCGCCGTCGGTCTGATCGGCGCCACCCAGTTCAACGTGCGCCTGCTGCGCCGCTGGACCCCGCAGCAGATCCTGGCCACCTCGCTGCTGGCCGGCCTCGGGTTCGGCCTGGTGCTGCTCGTGCTCGCCGCCACCGGCATCGGCGGCCTGGCCGGCATCCTGATCCCGCTCTGGCTGGTGCTCACGATGGTCGGCCTCGTCATGCCGAACGCCCCGGCCCTCGCGCTGAACCGGCACGGCGAGGCGGCCGGCACCGCCGCCGCGCTGCTGGGCGCCGTCCAGTTCGGTGTGGGCGCCCTGGCCGCGCCGCTGGTGGGGGTGCTCGGCGTCGGCGCGGTCGCGATGGCGGTCGTCGTCTTCGGCGGCATGCTGGCCGCGACGGTGGTCTGCTTCGTGGTGGTACGGCCGCACCGGCTCCCGGTGGAGCAGGGCCGGACCATCGTGGCGGTCGCCCACTGACACGCTCCCGGAAGCGGGCGCGCGGCCGGGCCGGCTGGCGCGTTCCAGCCGGAGCGTCGCGGTGCCGGCCGGAGATCACGGGAGTGTGACCGGTGTCGCCAGGATGGCTGGGCGGCTGCGGGCGATCGAGCGCCACGCGGCGGAAATCACCCGCCGGATGGCAGGGTCACCGCCGGGCCGCCGGTGTTCCGGCCGTGGACTCCCGGACCACCAGATCGCACGGCTGGCGGTGGACGCCGGGGGACGGCCGCCCGCCGAGCGCCGCGACGAGGTGGCGGACCGCTGTCGCGCCGAGCCGCTCCAGGTTCAGGTCGACCGTGGTGAGCGGTGGGCGGCAGTCCGCGGCGAACTCGGTCCAGTTGTCGTAACCGACGAGCGCCACGTCGTCGGGGATGCGGCGGCCCCGCTCACGCAGGGTCTGCGCCACCCCGGCGGCGATCTGGTCGTTGCCGCAGAAGATCGCGTCGGTGTCCGGGGCGGTGGCCAGCAGTTCGTGAGCGGCGTCCCGGCCCCAGCGCTGCGACCACTCACCGTAACGCGGCCGGCCTCCGGCCGGGCGCAGCCCGTGACCGCCGAGGACCGCCAGCAGGCCGTTCGCCCGCGCGCGGGCGGCGCGGTAGGCCGCCGGGCCGGTGAGATGCGCGATGTGGCGGCGGCCGATGGCGACCAGGTGCTCGGTGGCCAGCCGCGCGCCTCCCTCGTCGTCGGCGACGACCGAGGTGTCGGCGTCGTGGTCGGACTCGGTGTAGGCGTAGACCACCGGCACCGGCAGGTCGCGCGGCAGGGACGGCCGCAGGTCGTTGTCGTAGCCGAGCACGAGGAAGCCCTCCACCTGCCGGGCCAGCACGGTCAGCTGGTCCCGCTGCCGGCCGGCGTCGCCGCGCGCGTCGCAGAGCAGCACCGACATCCGCTCGCCGGCGAGCCGCTCGATCGCGGTCTCCGCGCCGAGCAGGATCGGCATGGCGAAGCGGCCGCCGCGCTCGTCGGTGAGCAGCCCGATGGCCGGGGTGCGTCCGCCGGGGGAGAAGGACAGCTCGGCGGCCGCGCGCAGCACGCGCTCCCGGGTGGCCGCCGCGACCTGATCCCGTGCATTGATCGCCTTGGACGCCGTGGCGACCGAAACACCGGCGCGGCGGGCCACGTCGGCGAGCGTCACCGCCTGGCTGCGCCGTCGTCCCATCGCTGCTCCCAGCAGGTCGGCCGTTTACGGGAATCTATTCGTAACACGATGAACACCTTGCCGAAAACCTTTTCGTAGGGCAGCCTCACCGGCAGGCGGAAGCACCACTTGGGGCACAGGGACGGAGCCCGCCCGGCGATCTCGCACACCCCGATGTCGGCGGGCGCAATCTCATCCAAGACATCGATAGATGTCGATCAAGGAGGTTCCGTGAGGATACGCGTCATGATCGCCGTACTGCTGGCGGTCGTCATGGTCCCGGCCGCCGCACAGGCCGCGCCGCCCACCTGGAGCCCGCCGTCGAACCTGGTCACCCCGCTGCACCAGGTCTGGCAGCACCAGGAGCAGACCTACAACAACGGCAATCTGTACGGATTCCGCAACTACGGCTGGGACCAGATCATGGCCAACCGTGGCTACGTCAACTACTGCGTGCGCTGGGACTCGGCGGCGACCGTGACGGCCGCCCAGCGTGACGCCGTCCACGCGGCCCTGGCCCGGCAGCACAAGAAGTGGATGGACGAGCTGGTCGGGCACAATGCCTGGCCGTACACCGATGTGCCGGTCCGGGTCGTCGGCTGGGCCGTGCGCAACCGTTCCCAGCTGCAGTGGAGCGACACGTCGGTGGACATCTACGTGAACGACATCAGGGAGAACGCCCCGCAGTGCTCGGTGCCGTGCGGGCGCTTCTTCAACCAGAACGGGCAGTACCCGAACTGTCCCGGCGGATACACCCGGCACTACGACCAGTCACTGTGGCTCACCGACGGCTTCGGCGGCGGCGCGGGCGGCGACTGGGGTCAGCGGATGGGCCGCGAGTACTTCATGAACAACATCAACGCGGCGAACATGACCATCCTGCTGCACGAGATCGGTCATACCTGGGGTCTGGACGACTTCTACGACTGGACCCCGAGCGGCGTCAGCAACTTCATCATGCGCGCCGGCAGCTCACCGTCGATCACCGAGTTCGACGCCTGGATGCTCCGGGACTGGTGGCGGCACCTCAAGAGCCGCTACGGCTACTGACCTGTTTCTCCGGGCCCCGGTTCCGGCCGGGGCCGACCCGGTCCGTCGTTTCGTTGTTAAGGAGCGCCATGTCGGTCAGAAAGTGGCTGGCCGGCGCGTGCGGGGTGATCACGGCGATCGCCGTGGCCGCCGTGCCCGTGCACGCCGCCAATCCGATCATCACCAGCATCTACACCGCCGACCCGGCGCCGCTCGTGGTCGGCAACATGATGTACATCTACGCGGGCCGGGACGAGGCGCCGGCCGGCACGAACAACTTCGTGATGCGCGAATGGCACGTGCTGTCGTCGACCGACGCGAACACGTGGACGCATCACGGCGCGCGGGCGAACATCGCGACGTTCCCGTGGGCGGGGGCAGACGCGTGGGCCAGCGAGGTGGAGCCGCGCAATGGCCGGTACTACTGGTACACGTCGGTCAACGGCAACGGGCCCGGCTGGATGAACATCGGCGTGGCGGTCGGTGACTCGCCGCTCGGGCCGTTCACCGACGCCAAGGGCGGGCCGCTGATCAGTGACAGCACGCCGAACTCGTCGGGACTCAACATTGATCCGACGGTGTTCGTCGACGACGACGGCCAGGCATACATGTACTGGGGCGGATATTGGGTGCCGCGTGCCGTCAAGCTGGCCGCCAACATGATCGACACGGTGGGCTCGGTCGTGACGCCGCAGGGCCTCACGAATTACTGGGAGGCGCCGTGGATGTTCAAGCGCAACGGGCTGTACTACATGATGTACGCCGCGAACGACACGAACGGCTGTGTCGTCAACACGAACTACGCGTGCCAGCGGTATGCGACAGCGACGAATCCACTGGGGCCGTGGACGCATCGCGGGATCGTGCTCGGTCAGGTGTCGTCAACGACGAATCACGCCGGGATCGTCGAGTTGAATGGACAGTCGTACATCGTGTACCACACGGCTGACGCGCCGGGTGGCGGTGATTTCCGCAGGTCGGTGGCGGTCGACAAGCTGAACTTCAACGCTGACGGGACGATCCAGCGCGTCGTGCCGACGACCGGCGGCGGCGGTAGTGGTGGCAGTGGCACGAACATCGCGCCGGGTGCGACGTCGTCGACGTCGTATGTATCGCCGTGGGAGAGTCTGGCGGCGATCAACAACGGTGGGACGCCGGTCAATTCGCAGGACCGATCAAGTCAGGTGTACGGCAACTGGCCGCAGCAGGGCACGCAATGGATCGAGTATCAGTGGCCGTCCGCACGGTCCATCAATAGATCGTCGGTCTACTGGTTCGACGACAACCAGGGCATTGACTTGCCGGCATCGTGTCAACTGCAGTATTGGAACGGCAGTCAATATGTAAACGTTGCCGGCCAGTCGACATGTGGAACGACTGCACATGTTGACAACGTGATTACGTTCAACACCGTCAACACCACACGTCTTCGGCTCCAGATCACCGCGCGCAGTGGCTACTCCACGGGCGTGCTCGAGTGGAAGGCGTTCCAGGCATGAACGCGCGATCACTCCGCACGGCCGGTCGCCGGCTCGGTGCGTACACCACCGGTCTGCTCTTGATCGTCGCCGGTCTCACCGTCGCGTCGTCGCCGGCGCAGGCGGCCCAGACGATCGGCTATCCCACGTTCGGCAATGCCGGATCGATTCCGGCGCCGCCGGTCGGCTACTCGACCGGCGACACCATGCGAGCCATCTACGACGCCGAGTCCTCCGGCACCGACTTCTGGATGGACCGCCTCCTCGCCCGCACCGGCAACGACCCGGCCGGCACCTGGCTCATGACGCGCGGCCGCGCCGCGTTCATGTACACCCACAACCCCGCGGTGATCGGCTTCGGCGGCAATGCCGCGTACTGGGACAACATCAGCAGCCAGAACGCGTACGCGATCACTGCCTCGCCGGGCACGTTCACCGAACAGGTCGCGCAGCGACGCCAGACGCCCAGCCACTGGCGCAGTGTGCACACGAGCGGATCAATACGTCTCGACGTCACCAAGTTCATCACCGACAACAACGTGTTGATCACCAATATCGCCGTCGTCAACACGGGCACGGCGTCGGCGACGATCAATATGAACGCGACGTCGCCGTATGCCACCACGGTGAGCGGCAACGAGTTGACCGGCACCCGAGCCGTCAAGAACAACCTGACGACCCTCTACCCGCGCCTGTCCGGCGACGGCTTCACCGCGGCGAGCGGCGCGCTGAGCCGTTCCGTCACGGTGGCGGCCGGGGCGACGGTCACCGTCAAGGTCCAGCTCGGCATGATCACCAACGAGATACCGCAGTCGCGGACCGAGTACGACGCGTACCGGGCGCGGACGGCGGCCGACGCGTTCGCGACGCACGTGCGGGCGTACAACAAGTGGTGGGCCGACAACGTGCCCTACATCGACGTGCCGGACGCGGCGATCAAGAAGAACATCTACTACCGCTGGTGGCTGATGCGCTTCAACCACCTCGACGCGGACATCCCCGGGCAGGACTTCCAGTTCCCGCAGTCGATCGAGGGCGTCACCGGCTATAACAACGCGATCGCGCTGACTCAGCCGATGCACATCGACGACCTGAAGTATCTGCGCAGCCCGGAGTACGCCTACGGGCCCTATCTCGCGGTCGGCCAGTACTCCGCGAACGGCCGCTTCGTCGACAACCCGGGCGACCCGGAGAACTGGTCGAACTCGTACACGCAGTACATCGCGGAGGCGGCCTGGCGGGCGTACCAGATCCATGGTGGACAGCCGGCCATGCTGACGAACTTCGCCCGGTACGCCGAGGGCGACGCGAAGGGGCAGCTCGCGACGTACGACACCAACAACAACGGGGTGATCGAGTACAACTGGGGCGCGATGACGGGCAACGACGCCGACGCGGTGTCGTTCCACTGGCGGGAGGGCAACCTCGACCGGGCCGAGACCGCGTACGTGTGGAGCGCCGCCAACGCCGCGCGGGACGCCTACACGCTGCTCGGCAACACGACCAAGGCGACCGAGATGCAGACCCTCGCCGACCGGATCCGCAACGGCGTGATCACCACGCTGTGGAACCCGTCGCGGCAGCTCCTCGAGCACAAGCACGTGGCGACCAACACGCACGTGCCCTGGAAGGAGATCAACAACTATTATCCGTACGCCGTCGGGCTGATGCCGAACACCGCGCAGTACCGCGAGGCGCTGCGGCTGTTCGCCGATCCCGCGCAGTACCCGATCTTCCCGTTCTACACCGCGAACCAGGTCGACAAGGCCGCCGCGGCCGCCGCCGGGAACCCGGGCAGCAACAACTTCTCGACGATCAACTCGACGGTGCAGTTCCGGCTCTACTCGCAGGCGCTGCGCACGTACCCGAACTCGTGGATGACCGCCGAGGACTACAAGAAGCTGCTCTACTGGAACGCCTGGTCGCAGTACGTCGGCGGCAACACGGCCTGGCCGGACGCGAACGAGTTCTGGGCCGACTGGAACGGCAGCGCGATCAATTACCGCTCGTGGATCCACCACAACATCCTCGGCAGCAGCAACTGGACGATCATCGAGGACGTGGCGGGCCTGCGGCCGCGCAACGACGCGCAGATCGAGCTGTCGCCGATCAACATCGGGTGGTCACACTTCGCGGTCAACAACCTGCGGTACCGCAACGCCGACCTGTCGGTGGTCTGGGACGACCCGGCGGACGGCGTGGCCCGGTACGCCGGAGTGCCGCAGGGCTATTCGATCTTCCTGAACGGGACGCGCGTGGCGACGGTCAATCAACTGGTGCCGTTCACCTACAACCCGGCGACCGGCGCGGTCACCACGAGCGGAACGGTGTCGTACAGCGCGGCGTTCGCCGGCCTGCAGCCGCCGCAGAACGTGGTGCAGAGCAGCGCCCGGGTGGTCGACGTGTTCCGCAAGGCCGGTGTCGACCTGACGTCGACCACGGCGAACCTGGCGTCCGGCGCGACGGCGTCCGCGTCCTACACGGCGTCCGGCACGACGACGGCCGGCGCGATCGACGGGTTGCCGACCACGTCGCCGCTGTGGGGCAGTTACGGCAGCACCAACGCGACCGACTGGTATGAGATCAACTTCGGTACGACGCGAACTGTTGACGAGGCGTGGGTGTACTTCCGCAACGATCGGGCCGGCAATCGATACCGGCCGCCGACTGCGTACACCGTGCAGTACTGGAACGGCTCCGCATGGGTTGACTCGTCAACTCAAGTCAAGTCACCGGCGGCGCCGCAATCCAATTTCAACAGAGTCAACTTCACCGCTGTCACCACGTCGCGGCTGCGGATCGTGTTCACCCAGCCGTCCGGCAGCGCCAAGGTCGGCCTGACCGAGGTGAAGCTGTACAACCGGGGCACCGTCGCGCCGCCGAACCCCAACGTCGCGTCGTCGGCCACACCGAGCGCGTCGTACACCTCGGCGTGGGAGAGCGTCGCGGCGATCAACGACGGCATCGACCCACCGTCGTCCAACGACACCGTCAACCCGCGGTGGGGGACCTGGCCCAACACCGGCCAGCAGTGGGCCGAGCTGACCTGGCCGTCAGCGGTCACGCTCCAGCGGGCGCAGATCTACTTCTTCGACGACGGTCAGGGCATCGACCTGCCGGCGTCCTGGAAACTGCAGTACTGGAACGGCAGCGCCTATGTGGACGTGCCGTCGCCCAGCGGCTATCCGGTCGCCGCCAATCAATACAACGCCGTCACGTTCGGACGGATCAATACGACCCGCCTGCGGGTCGCGCTGACCAGCGGCAGCGCATCCGTCGGACTGCTGGAGGTCAAGGCGTACGCCAGCTGAGACAGCGGCACTCGTGGGCCGGGGGCGACCCCGGCCCACAACGCCGGGTCACGACCCCGGCCCACAACGCCGGGTCACGGCCCTCGGCCCGACGGGCCGGGTCACGACCCCCGGCCCACGGGCTGCGTCACGCCGGCGAGGTCGTCATCGCCAGCTCGCCGTCCGCCGCCGTCACATAGACCGTGTCCCCGGCGGAGATCGCGCCGGCGAGCAACTTCTCCGACAACTCGTCGTCGAGCAGCCGCTGCACGGTCCGGCGCAGCGGCCGCGCGCCGAACTGCGGCTGGTGACCACGCCCGGCGAGCAGGTCGATCGCCGTGTCGGTCAGCTCCAGGTCGACGTGCTGGGCGCGCAGCCGGGCCCGGCTCTGCTCGACGAGCAGCGTCGTGATCTGGCGCAGCTGCGCGGTGTCGAGACCCTGGAAGAGGATGATGTCGTCGATCCGGTTCAAGAACTCCGGGCGGAACCGCTGACCGAGAAGGCCCATCAACTCCTCGCGGAGATCCTCCACGGACAGCCCGCTCGCGGTCGCGCTGAGGATGCGGTCGGCGCCCAGATTGCTGGTCATGATCACAACGGTGCTGGCGAAGCTGACGGTGCGTCCCTGACCGTCGGTGAGCCGGCCGTCGTCCAGGAGCTGCAGCAACGTGTTGAAGACGTCCGGATGCGCCTTCTCGATCTCGTCGAAGAGCAGCACACTGTACGGCTTACGGCGTACCGCCTCGGTCAGCTGACCGGCGTCGGCGTAGCCGACGTAGCCGGGCGGCGCACCCACCAGGCGGGAGACCGTGTGCCGTTCCTGGAACTCGCTCATGTCGAAACGGATCATCCGGTCCTGGTCGCCGAAGAGCGCCTCCGCCAGGGTGCGGGCCAGCTCGGTCTTGCCGACCCCGGTCGGGCCGAGGAACAGGAACGAGCCGTCCGGCCGCCGCGGATCGGCCATCCCGGCGCGGGCCCGGCGCACCGCCCGGGCGACGGCGCCGACCGCCTCGTCCTGCCCGATGACCCGGCCGTGCAGGTGCGCCTCCAGCGTGAGCAGGCGTTCCTTCTCCTCCCGGCTGACCCGGGAGACCGGGATGCCGGTGCGGCGGGCCACCACCTCGGCGATGTCGACGGCGGTCACCTCCGGCACGATCCCGTCGTTCTCGTCGGCGATCCGGGACAGCTCGTTCTGCGCGATCTCCAGTTCGGTGGTGATCCGCGCGGCGCGGTCGTAGTCCTCCGCGGCCACCGCGCTGTCCCGGTTGCGGCGCAGCTCCGACAGGCGATCCTCGACGCGTCTGGCCGCGGGATCCGGGGTGCGGGCCTTGAGGCGTACCCGTGCTCCGGCCTGATCGATCAGATCGATGGCCTTGTCCGGCAGGAACCGCGACGGGATGTATCGATCGGACAGTTCGGCGGCGGCGACCAGCGCCTCCTCGGTGATCCGCACCTGGTGGTGTGCCTCGTAACGGTCCCGCAGGCCGCGCAGAATCGCCACCGTGTCCTCGACACCCGGCTCGGCGACCAGGATCGGCTGGAAGCGGCGCTCCAGGGCCGGGTCCTTCTCGATGCCGGTGCGGTACTCGTCGACGGTGGTGGCGCCGACGACGTTCAGCTCGCCGCGGGACAGGGCCGGCTTGAGGATGGTGCCGGCGTCCATCGAGGAGTCGCCGGCCGCTCCCGCGCCGACGATCGTGTGCAACTCGTCGACGAAGAGGACGACGCCGGACTCCCGTACCTCGTCGATGACCTTCGTGAGGCGTTCCTCGAACTCACCGCGGTACTTCGCGCCGGCCACCATCCCGGCCAGGTCCAGGGCGACCAGCCGCCGGTTCGCGAGGGTCCGCGGCACGTCGCCGGTCACGATCCGCTGGGCGATCCCCTCGACGATGGCGGTCTTGCCGACACCCGGATCGCCGATCAAAACCGGATTGTTCTTGGTACGCCGGGACAGCACCTCGATCGTCTGTTCCACCTCGTCGGCACGGCCGATCACCGGGTCCAGCGTCCCGTGCCGAGCCTCCTCGGTGAGGTCGCGGCCGTACTCGTCGAGCGTCGGCGTGGTGCTCGGCCGCTGCGGCGCCCGGCTCAGCGGCAGCGTCCGCGGATCGGCGCCGACCAGCCGCCGCAGGATCCGCCCGGCCGGGGTCTCCGGGTTCGCGGCCAGTCCCAGCAGCACGTGCTCGCTGCCGATGTACGTGGAACCGGCCTCCCGTGCCTGCCGGTGCGCGTCGAGCAGCGCGCGTTTCGCCGCCGGGGTCAGGGACAGACCCGGCCCCGCCGCCCGCGCCGGGGTCAGATACTGCCGGACTTCGTCGACCAGCCGGTCCGGGTCGGCGCCGAGCCGCTGCAGCAGTTGCCGGCTCCCCGGCAGCTGCGCGGCCGCGGAGAGCAGGTGCTCGGTGCCGAGGTCCGGGTTGCCGGACTTCGCGGCCTGCTCGGCGGCATGGTCCACGAGATCCCGGGCGTCGCTGGAGAGCAGCCGGGTCAGATCCACCCGCTGAACCGGGCGCTCCGCGCCGAAGAACCGGCTGAAAAGATCATCGAATCCGCTCATCGGAGACATCGACATGGCACTTCCCTTCCCGAAGCCAGCCTCTGCGATCGAGGCTGCCCACCCGGGCCGGATCCGCCATCAGTCGGTTTACTGCTCTGCTCCGATCATCGCGGCGATCCGGGCGGCGTCGCCCCAGGAGAGGGTGAAGCCGGCGCCGCCATGGCCGTAGCAGGCGAAGACCGGACGGCCGTGGCCGGGGACCGGTTCGACGCGGACGCTGGACCGGCCCGGACGCAGACCGGCGGCGCGGGACAGGATGGGCTGGCCGGTCAGCTCGGGGACCAGGGCCCGTGCCCGGCGGAGAATGGCCTCCTCGGTCGCCGGGTCGGGCCGGGTGCTCCAGTCGCCGTGCTCGCCGGTGCCGCCGCAGACCACGTCGTCGCGGCGGGGGACCACGTAGGTGAGGCCGTCCGGGTTGTCCTCGTCGGTGATCCAGTCGGTGAGGCCGGGGTTGGCGAGCCGGACCACCTGGCCACGGATCGGGAAGACGCCGGTGTCGCCGAGGAGTTCGGCCGACCGGATGCCGGCCGCCACGACGACCACCTCGTCGTCGGGCACCGAACGCACGGTCGCGGTTCGGACCCGTACCCCGAGATCGTGAATTGCCGTGCGCAGCCAGGTGAGATAGACGTCGGTCTGGATCAGGGGCACCACGCAGCGCACCCCGTCGGGCCGGATCGTGTGGCCGGGGACGGCGCTGGTCCACGACAGATCGGCGTCGGGGCGGCGGGTGATCACCGTTCCGGTGCGCATGTGGACGCCGGTCTCGGGCACGGCGGCCAGCCGCTGGAACCGCTGGTAGGCGACGGACGCCGACTCCAGGACCGCGGGCGAGCGGCGCACGTCGTGCGGGAACCAGATCGCCGCGGCGACCGCGGACACCCCGGCGGTCGCCGGCTCCGAGGCCAGGATCCGCACGCGGTGGCCGGCCGTCGCCAGCTCGTGCGCGATGCTCATGCCGACCACGCCCGCGCCCACCACCGTTACGCTGCTCACAGGCACCAACCATAATGGTCGATGGGGGTGACGAGATTACCGGCGATCAGCTGCGGCGCATCGAAGCGGCGATCCTCGATGCCTATCGCAGTACGGATGATCTTGAGCGTCTCCTGCTCTTCTTCCTCAATCGGCGGCTGTCGCACCACGCCGACCTGCGCCGGCCGCTGCCGATGGTCGTGTTCCAGCTGATCCAGGCGGCGGAGAGCGAGGGCTGGCTGCGGTCGTTGATCCAGTCGGCGGTCGCGGACCGGCCGGGGAACGGGATGATGCAGGCGCTGGCCGAGCCGAGCGGACCGGCGGCTCCGGACGACCACCGGATGCTGGACACCGCGTTCTTCGACCTCGACCCGATCAAACGCGCGATCGTGGCGGCGAAGCGGCGCGACCGCGGACGGGTGCTCGGGTTCGGGCTGCACAGCGCCGAGGAATCGGTGGTCCGGAAACTGTGCTCGTGGTTGCCGCACTGCCTCGGCGAGACCGAATGCAAGTACTGGCTCAGCCTGCGCCCCGACATGGGCACCGTGGACTACCAGCTCAAGCAGATCCTCGACTACCGGCCCGACCTGGACCTGGCGAACGTGGTCTGCCCGATTCTGATCGACGGGGCGAGCGCGCCGGCCGTCGCCGCGTTCTGGGACGGGATCCGCGGGCACTTCGGGGCGCACGAGTTCACGTTCGTCGCGTTGTTCGTCAACGTGGGCGGCCGGCCGGGCGACTATCCGGACGGTGTCGTGGCGCTGCCGGCCCCGGCCGCCGACGAGACCGACCTGACGCTGTGGGCCCAGCAGATCGTGTCCCGCAAGGGCTGGCCGCCGATGCTCGCCGACTTCTGGGCCACCAAGATCGCCGGCCAGTGCGCCAGCGGCGACGACCTCGACATGCGGCGGCTGTTCGAGGCGATGGACCGTTCGATCCGTGACTTCCGCCGGGCGCCGGTGGAGTTCAGGCAGCACCTTGAGGAGTGGGGGAGCCGTGCAGACCCGTCACCGTGTTGACACCTCGTTGTGGTTCAACCCGGACGAGACGCTTCCGCCGTCCCGGACCGTCCAGGGTGTCACGGTCGAGCAGGAGCCGTACCGGTTCACGCCGCAACTCGCCTCGGCGGTGAACCTGGCGATCAGTCTCGGCCGGCCGCTGCTCGTGCAGGGCGATCCCGGTGTCGGGAAGACGCGGCTGGCGCACGCGATCGCGTACGCGCTCGGGCTGCCCCTGGAACAGGCGCACATCAAGTCCACCAGCAGGGGACGGGACCTGCTCTACCAGTACGACGCGGTACGCCGCCTGCACGACGCGCAGCTGCGCCGGTGGGGCGGCAAGGGGAACGACGCCCGGGAGTACGTCCGGCTCGGCCCGCTCGGGCGGGTGATCGCCCGCGCCCACGAGGGCCACCGGTCGGTGCTGCTGATCGACGAGATCGACAAGGCCGACCTGGACTTCCCGAACGACCTGCTGCGCGAGCTCGACGAGCTGGCGTTCACCGTCGACGAGGTTCCCGGCTGGGGGTACGCCGTGCCACGCGACCGCCCGGATCTGCGGCCGATCATCGTGGTCACCAACAACGAGGAGAAGGCGCTGCCCGGCGCGTTCCTGCGGCGCTGCGTCTTCCACTACATCGAGTTCCCGGACGACCCCGCCGACCTGGACGCGATCCTCACCCTGCACGAGGTGACCCGGCCGGACCTGCGGGAGGCGGTGATCGACATGATCGGCCGGCTGCGGCAGATCGACTTCGCGCGGCGGCCGGGGCTCAGTGAGCTGCTCGACTGGGCCGGGTTCCTGCAGGCCGTCGGGATGCCGGCCGAGGAGGTGGCCGGGCTGCCCTACCCGGAGGCGCTGCTCAAACAGCGCGCCGATCAGGCGCGGGCGGCGGAACGGCTCGGCCGGCGGTGAGTGAGCCCGCGGCAGCGCCCGAGTTCGTGCGGCAGCTCGTCGTGCGGCTGCGGCGGCGCGGGCTGCCGATCGGCGTCGACGACTGTCTGACGCTGCGGGCGGCGCTCTGCGCGGGCTTCGGGATCGCGTCGGCGCGCGAGTTCGAGGTGCTCTGCGTCAGCCTGTGGGCGAAATCGGTCAGCGAGCAGGAGACGATCCGGGCGGTGCTGGCCGCTGTGGACGTCCCGCGGTGGGACGACGTGGTGCCGGTGGAGGCTCCCGGCGCGGTGGCCGAAACCGTGAATGCCGGCAAAGACGCGCCGTCCGAACCGATGGCCGAGACCCCGGTGCCCACCGACACGCCGGCACCCCGCGACCTCCCGACCGTCCACCGCATGACCGGCATGTCCCTGATGCCCCCGAGCACCGGACAATTCGACTCCGGGCTCACCGTGGCCCCGCAGTACCCCCTGACCGCCCGGGAGATCGCCCAGACCTGGCGGCGGCTGCGGCGGCCGGTCCGCTACGGCGCCGCCACCGAGGTCGACGTCGATGCCACGATCGACGGGTACAGCCGTACCGGCGTCTTCACCGGACCGATTCTGATCCCGCCGCGCCGCAACACCGCACGGCTGATGCTGCTCGTCGACCGGAACGGCTCGATGACGCCGTACGGGAACTTCGTTCAGCACCTGGTCCGCGAGATCCACCACGCTGGCCGGCTCGAATCCATCGCCACCTGGTATTTCCACAACCTGCCGAGCACCCGCGCCGACACGTCGCTGCTGCGGGAGCTGCCCGACCCGTTCAGCCCGGAACTCGACCCGATCCTGGCGCGGATCGCCCCGTCGGCCGCGGGACGGCTCTACGCGGACCCGGAGCTGACCGAACCCCGTACCCTCGCCTCGGTGTTGGAAGTGACCCCGCCCGGCACGGTGGCGGTGATCATCAGCGATGGCGGGGCCGCCCGCGGCACGCTGCAGACCGCGCGCCTGGTCGGCACGATCGCCATGATCAAGGCGCTGCGCTGCCCGGTCGCCTGGATCAACCCGGTGCCGGCCCATCGATGGCCCGGCACGACCGCCGAGCAGATCGCCCGGCACGTGCCGATGTCCGAACTCACCGCCGAGGGCCTGCACCGGGCCGTCGACGCGCTGCGCGGCCAGCCCCGCCGCACGGAGCGACCGCTGTGAGCACGTGGACCGGCGCCTCGCCGTCGACGAGCCTGCTCTACCAGGCCCGGACCGCGCTCCCGCCGGGCGCCCTCGACCTGGCCTGCCACGCCGCCGTCCCGGCCGTCCTCGACGTCGGGCTGCTGCACCTGCTGAGGATCAACTTCTTCGTCGACCCGCCGACCGTTCTCGGACACGACGTCGAGGCCGAGCTGCTCAACTCCGCGCTGTTCGCCCCGGCCGGCCCGGGCCTCTACCAGGTCGATCCGCAGCTGCGCGGCCTGCTCCTCGCCGGGCTCGACGCGGCCTACGGCATCGACCGCCTGCGGAAGGTCGCGCTACTCCTGGAGCAGTACACCAACCAGGCCGACCCGTGGCAGCCGCGCGAACTGGAGTACGCCCAGCGCCTCACCGCGCTGAGCATCGTCGAACCGTCACGGGCCGCCGACTGGCTGGCGAACGCGCAACAGCAGGCCGCCGGCCGCGAGACCTTCGGCCAGGACTGGTTCGTCGCCATGCGCGAACGCCTCACCGAGTCACCCGGCGACATGGCCGAGACCTACGCCCGCCTCCTCGATCAGCAGCCGACGCCGGACACCGTCCGCGCCCTCGGCCAGCTCGGCCTCCTGCCGGGCGCCCCCGTCGGCGAGATCGTGGAACGCCTGCGCCACCTCGCGGAGAGCGGCGATGCCGCTGTCGCGGCGATGGCGGTCGAGGTCAGCGACACCCTGCGGCCCCTTTTCCGGTACGGGGTTTCACCCGTCCCGCAGAACGAGGACCGTCACGTCAGCCTCCTGAATCTCCTCGCCCTCGATCCGATGGCATTGGCAGACGTGGTGGGCACCGCCTGGCGCCCGCGCACCAACCGTGACTTCCTCCGCGTCCCGATCGGCGAGACGCCCGCCGGCAAGCCCGTGGACCTCGACCTCAAGGAGGCCGCGCAGCGGGGCATGGGCCCGCACGGCCTGGTGATCGGAGCGGGCGGGTCGGGGCGGCACGAGCTGCTGCGCACGATCGTGACCGCGCTGGCGCTCACGCACACCCCGGACCGGGTGAACTTCCTGCTCGTCGACAGCCGCTGGAACACCACCTTCGGCGCGCTGGCCGACTTGCCGCACACCGCCGGCACGGCCACGGCGCTGATCCCCGACCCGTACCTGATCGATCGTCTGGTGGAGGCCCTCGACGGTGAGCTGAACCGTCGCAAGGACCTGCTCCGGGAGGCGGGGAACTTCGCGAGCGCCCAGGATTACGAGCGGTCGCGGCGGGCCGGGCGGGAGCTCGAGAAGCTGCCGACCCTCGTGGTGATCTGCGACGAGTTCACCGAGCTGCTGTCGGCCGGCCCGGAAACCCTCCGGCAGGTGTTCCGCCGCATCGGGCGCACCGGCCGGGCACTCGGCGTCCACCTGATGCTCTCCGCCCGCCGCCTGACCGAGGAGCAGCTCGGTGACCTGGCGACGTACCTGTCGTACCGGATCGCGCTGCGGACCGACGCGGCGTCGGAGTCCCGCCTGGCGCTGGGGACGACTGAGGCCCATGAGCTGCCGGACGAGCCCGGCACCGGGTATCTCAACGCCGGGCCCGGACCGGCGATCCGCTTCCGGGCCGCCCGCCTGACCGGCCCGATCGCGGATTCCCTGGATACGGTCGTCGACATCCTCCGGAACTCCGGACCGCCGGCCCGGCCGGTGTGGCTTCCGCCGCTGACCCGGCAGGCCGCCCTCGACGAGGCGCTCGGCTCGCTCCGCGTGACATCGGAGCACGGGCTGCACGCCGGCGGGCTGCATGGCGAGCTTCTGCTGCCGATCGCGGTGTACGACCAGCCCCGTCAGCAGCGTCAGGACCTGTTCTGGATCGACCTGTCCGGCGACCGCGGCCATGTCGCGGTGGTCGGCGCGCGCCTCGCCGGGAAGTCGCCCGCCATCCGGACGCTCGTCTACGCGCTGGCTCTCACGCACACGCCACGAGAGATGCAGTTCTACTGTCTCGGTGACCTGGCCGGGTCGGCCGGGGAACTGCGCGCCCTGCCGCACGTGGGCGGGGTGGCCGACGACTACGACACGCACCAGGTGCGCCGGACCGTCCTGTTCCTCGAACAGCTGGTGAGCCAGCGGCAGCACGATCGCGACGACGGCGCCTTCGGGATCGTCTTCCTGATCATCGACGACTGCGCCCTCTTCCGGGAGCGGTTCCCGAACCTCCGGGACGCGGTCGCCGGCCTCGCCGCGGAGGGAGCGGGATACGGTGTCCACCTGATCGTCGCCGCGCGGGACTGGGCCGAGTTCTGGCTGCCCGTGGATGACTTCGGATCGCGGCTGGAACTGCGCCTCGACGACCCGACCACGTCGATCCTGGACCCGCAGGCTGCCCGGAGGGTGCCCCGGCAGGTCGGTCGTGGCATCGTCGCCGCGCCGTCCGGTGCGGTCGTGGACTTCCTCGCCCTCCGACCCGGCCTGAGCGGCGACCAGTGGCCGGACCCGCCGGCCAGGGCGGTGGCCGACGCCTGGACCGGCTCACCGGCGCCGCCGATCCCGATGCTGCCGGATGTTCTGCCCTACTGGATGATCCCGGGCGGCTTCGAACGCATGCGGGTGCCGATCGGCATCGGCGACGAGCGGCTCCAGCAGATCCACATCGACTTCCGCCTGAGTCCGCACTTCCTCGTCACCGGTGACCCGGGCCGGGGCAAGACGTCGTTCCTGCGAGCCCTGGCGGCGACCCTGACCCGCCAGGTCCCGGCCGAGGCCGTCCGTGTCATCCACATCGACCCCATGAACGGCAACGCCGCGCGTCTCATCGCGTCCACGATCGGCATCGTCGAGGAACGGCTGCCCGGCCCCGACGGGAGCCGATATCAGCCGGGTCCGGAGGTGTTCGTCCTCGTGGACGACTACCACGTCCTCGCGGGCGAGCGCAGCCCGCTGCGCCCGCTTGTGCAGCACCTGGTGCACGGCCGTGACATCGGGCTGCACCTGGTGATCGCACACAGGTACACCGACCGGTCCGCGGCCGACCCGGTCCTTCTGCGGTTGCGGGAGCTGAACTCCGCCGCCATGGTTCTCCCCGGACCGAGGACCGAGATGTCGATCTCGGCGGGCTTCGCCGGCCCGATGCCGCGAGGCCGGGGCATCATCAGCGTCCGTGACGAGGAGGTGCAGCTCATCCAGCTCTACCTCCCGCCGACCGGCGAGGATTCGGAGACGTGACGTGGCCATCGACGGCGTGACCGCCCGCCTGCTCAGCGAAGCCCTGCTCGACGCGTTCCTGCCGGACCGCCTCGACCAGATGCTGTTCTACCGGCTCGGCAAGCACCGTCATCGGATCACCATGAAGGCCGACCACGAGTCGATCATCTTCGACCTGATCATGGCGGCCGATGCGGAGGGCTGGCTCCCGCGCCTGGTCACGGCGGCCCGTGAGTCCCGTCCCGCCCATCCGGGCCTGGTGGTGGTCGCCGGGCGCCTGCACCTCACCGCCGACACCGGCGGCCATCTGGAGAGCATCCTCGACACCCGCGCCCCGGACATCCACCCGGCGCGGTTCCGGGCCGCGCTGGGCCTGCTCGAAGGTCAGATCTGCCGGATCGAACGCCGCACACCGACCGGCCCGGCGCCGCTCGGTACCGGCTTCCTGATCGGCCCTGATCTCTGCATGACCAGTTACCACGTGGTACGCCCGCTGATCGACGGCCGGATCGGCAGCGATGACGTGGGGCTGCGGTTCGACTACAAGCACACCGCCACGGCGCTGCCCGGCACGGTCTTCGCGCTCGCCCGTGACTGGCTGGTGGCGTCCGCGCCGAACAGCTCCTTCGAGGACCGTGACGGCGAGTCCGCCGAGCTTCCCGAGCCGGGCGAACTGGACTTCGCGGTCCTCCGGGTGGCCGGTGAACCGGGGGAGCAGCCGATCGGCGTGGACGCCGAACCGGGCGCGGCCCGGCGCGGCTGGATCGAGGCCGTGCACCGCGGCCCGTTGCGCGCCGGCGACGACCTGCTGGTCTTGCAGCACCTCATGGGTGAGCCGTTGCGGCTGGCGTTCGGGCGGGTGTCCGAGCTGAACGGCAACGGCACCCGGCTCAAGCACACCGCGAACACCGAGGCCGGCTCGTCCGGCTCGCCGTGTTTCACTCTCGCGCTGGAGCTCGCCGCGATCCACCAGGCCGGCGACCCCAACCGGGAGTCGTGGCACGTGCCGACCTACAACAGGGCCGTCCCGGCCGCGCCGATCTTCACTGCCTGGCGGGGTTGACCAGTGTTGTCAATACGTCGCGTGTCAACACTGGCTCGTCGATATCGGGATTGACAACAACCCGCATCAACACATCCGGCAGCCGCGGTCAACGTTGTCAACACTTGGCAACGGTGACCACCCGGGCCACCCCGGCCAGCGGAATCGTCTCCAGAGTGCCGTCGTCGGCCCGCCGCACCCGCATCGACCCGTCAGCACGCGAGTTCAGCAGCGTGCCGCAGATGATCGTCTCCTCGGCGGTCGACACCTTGACCAGCGGCGCCGCCGGTTTCGCCTCCGGCAGGAACCAGAGCAACCCGGCCGCCACCGTCAGCAGAGCCAGCGCCACACCCGCCATCCGCACAGCGGTCCGCAGCCGGTCGGCCACCGCCGCGGGCAGCGCCTGCTGATCGGCATGCCAGGCCAGAAGCGCCGTGTCGTCCGCGATCGATCGTTGACGAGGCCAGCCGTAGGCGGCCCGATAGGCGAGGGCGATCGCGACGGCTCCGGACAGGATCGCGAGGGCGACCACCGTACCCAATGAAATGCGTCCGGGAACGCCCAGCTTGCGCACCTGCTCGGCGCCGAACCCGATGCCCGCGACACCGAGAACGCCGAGCAGGGCCGTGATCCCGGCGATCCATTTCTCGGCGGCGCCCCGCAGCCGGTCGAGCTGTCCGGTCTGCGCCACGCGGAACGCCTCGGCCGCCTCGACGAGCTGCGGATCGTCGACCGGCGCCAGGCTCACCGCGCCGTCGTCGCCGACCGTCACGGTCGCCGACCAGCTTCGCCCGCAGCCCTGGGGTGGCTCCGGCGGCTGGCCGCGATGCTCCTTGCCGCAGTTGCAGACGAACGCGACGGTCAGCCCGGTGGCCGGCTCGAACCCCTCCAGCGACGTGCTGGTCAGCGACGCGACCACCCGGGTCGGGTGCCGGCAGGCCGGGCACGGGCCGTCGAGCCGCACGGTCGTGCCGACCCTGGCGCCGCGCCACCCGCCCAGCTGCCCGGACGAGACCGGGACACGATCCGATCGATACGGCAGCTGCGCCATCGTCCTCCCTCGTCGCGATGCATCGACAGCCTACTAAGGCTTGCGGGCCCGGCCCGTGTCCTGAGCGACCAGGGGCTATCGCGCGGTCGCCCGGTCCGGGCGTGCGACGACCGTGAGATCTTCAGGAGGCAGGCCGTGACACTCTTTCGGGGCGGCGGTCGGGGCGACCGGATACGCGGGCGGCCGCAGGCCGTCCTCTGCAAACCCAGTCGTTCGTGGACTTCCTGGTCAACGTGCCGAGCGCCCGCTCGTACACGATGACGATCGGGTACGCGAACGGCACCGGCGCCACGGCGACCCACGGTCTCGCGTACAACGGCGGGGCCTGGCAGACCGTGAGCTACTCGCCCACCGCGGCCTGGGGGGTGTTCGGGTCCACGGTGAGCATGAGCGTCACCCTGCGCGCCGGCTGGAACATGATCCGCCTCGCGAAGGGTTCACCGAACTTCGCCGGCGGAACCGGCTACGCCGAACTTGACTACATCAACCTGTCATGACGTCAATCAACCTGCCGTGACGCATTGATCAACCTGTCGTGCAATATTGACGGCGCCGGGCGGTGAGCCCGGCGCCGTCAATGTTGTCAGGCCTTGCAGCCCTTCTTCTTCTGGTACGCCTTGACCGCCGCGACCGGGCTCTTCTGACCGCCCTTGCGCCACGACGTCAGGTACTTCGCCGGCCACACGACGCCCCGGCGGACCTTCCAGTCGCCGGCCTTCTTGCACGTCGGCGAGATGCCGTAGTGCACGTGGCAGACGTTGCTGGCGTTGCCGGTCTTGCCGACCTTGCCGAGCTGCTGGCCGGATTTGACCCGGACGCCCTTCTTGATGCCCTTGCTCACCGAGCTCAGGTGCGAGCCGTAGTAGCGGACACCGTCGTCACCCTTGATGGAGACGAACTTGCCGCCGTTGTACGGCCCGTCCTTCATGCCCTTCTTGTACTTGTCGACCCGGCTCACCTCGAGCACGACGCCGCTGGTGGTGGCCACGAACGGCTTGCCGCAGGCGGCGAAGATGTCGGTGGCCGGGTACCCGGCGTGTGTCTTGTGGAAGGACACGTTCTTCGCCTTGACCGGGAAGGCGTACTTCACCTTCACGGCCGCGGCGACCGGTGTCATGGCCACCGGCTGGACCACCTGGATCTGTTCGACCGGCGCCGGACCTGCCGCCACCGTTGCTCCACTGCCCCCGAAGCCGGTCAGGGCGACGGTCACGGCCGCCACCCCGGAGAGGCTCTTCAGATATCGCATCGGGACACCCTAGCGGGGGTATCGATCGTCCAGGATCCGGAGTGCCAGCTCGCCCCAGCTGATGTTCTCCCGCTCGAAGCTGATGCCCCGCTGCAGCGTCAGGTACGGCCCGATCCGGTTGCCGGTGCGGACGAACTCGGCCTCGCTGCGAGGGCCGAGGATCTCGGCGAGCGAGCTCTGGTAGGCGGCCAGCCGCTCACGGCTCTGCGCGATCTGGGCCGCGATCGACGCCCGGACGCTCGGCACGTCCGCGTGGGCCAGGGCCTCCACCTGCACGAGCAGCTCGTCGCGGACCGTGGTCGGCTTCGGCTCCCGGCGGGTGAACGCGTGCAACGCCGCCCGGCCCTTCTCGGTGACCGAGAAGAGTCGCTTGTCGGGGCGCCGCTCCTGCTTGACGACCCGTGCCGCGAGCAGGCCGTCGGACTCCATCTTGTCCAGCTCGCGGTAGAGCTGCTGCGGCGTGGCCGTCCAGAAGTTGGCGACCGACACCCGGAACTTCTTCGCCAGGTCGTACCCCGAGGACTCCCGGTCGATCAGCGCCGCCAGCAGGGCGTTCCTCAATGCCACGGACGCATCCTACGGGCCCGTGGCCGGAACTGAGGGGTCTGCTTCTTCATCACGGCGCGGCGCAGGATGCCGGTGTTCGGCAGCGCGAGCAGACGGATCTGCTCGCGGCGTTCCCGGCCGAACGTGCGCCGCGCGCTGCCGGTCAGCGCGCCGTCGACGAGCCGTTTCGCGGCGGCGAGCGCGTCCGGGGAGCGGTCCAGCAGGCTCTCCGCGAACGCGGTGGCGGCTTTCACCGGGTCGTCGGCCAGCTCGGTGACGAGGCCCAGCCGGTGCGCCTCGGTGCCGTCGAACCGCTCGGCGGTCATCATGAGTCGCTTCGCGACGTCCGGGCCGACCACCTCGGTGAGGCTGCGGACGCCTGTCATGTCCGGGATGATGCCCCACTTGCCTTCCAGGACCGACCACTGGGAGTCCGGCGTCGCGTACCGGAAATCGGCGGCCAGGGCGATCTGGATGCCGCCGCCGTAGCAGTGACCGTGCACCGCGGCGATCACCGGGACTCCGATGCGCCGCCAGGCCCAGCAGGCCTCCTGGAAACGGTTGGTGCCGCGGAACGGGTTCGGCAGGAACGCGCGCACGACACCGGCGGGCCGGCGCAGGGTGGCGGCGATGTCCAACCCGGAGCTGAACGACGCTCCCTCGCCCGAGATCACCACCGCCCGGAGGGTACGGTCGCGGCGCAGTCCCGCCGCGACGGCGATCAGCTCGTCCAGGGTTTCCAGGGTGAGGGCGTTGAGCTTGTCGGGACGGTTCAGCCGTACCCGGGCGATGTGGTTCTCGATGTCCAGGGACACGTATTTCACGGGACGTCCTTCAGAGGCGAGCGGCTAGTTCGGTGGCCTGTTTGATGGCGCGTTTGGCGTCGAGCTCGGCGGCCACGTCGGCGCCGCCGATCACGTGGACGCGCACGCCCGCCTCCCGGAGCGGGGCCGCGAGATCGGTGACCGATTCCTGCCCGGCGCAGAGCACCACGGTGTCCACCGGGATCACTCCGGTCGCGGTGTGCAGGCCCGCGTCGTCGATCCGCTCGTAGGTGACGCCGCGCAGCATCGTCACCCCGGCGTCCTGCAGCGTCGCCCGGTGCACCCATCCGGTGGTCTTGCCGAGACCCTTGCCGAGCGCGGTCTCCTTGCGTTGCAGCAGGTGGACCTGGCGGCGCGCGGGCACTTTGACCTTGGTGGTGAGCCCGCCGGGCGCGGTCTGCGGGTCGGTGACGCCCCAGCGGCGCATCCAGTCGGCGAGCGGCTCGTCCGGTTCGTGCAGCAGGTACTCGGCCACGTCGAAGCCGATGCCGCCGGCCCCGATGATCGCAACCCGTCCGCCGGCCGGCTCACCTGCCAGCAACTGCTGGTAGGTGAGCACGCTCGCATGGTCGACGCCGGGGATGTCCGGAATCCGCGGGCGCACGCCCGTCGCGAGGACCACCTCGTCGTACCCGGAAAGGTCCTCGATCGTCGCCCGGCGGCCGACGTGCAGGCGGACGCCCCGGATCTCGATCATGTGCTGGTAGTAGTCGAGCGTCCGCGCGAACTCCTCCTTGCCGGGGATCCGCGCCGCCAGCCGGAACTGGCCGCCGATCGCGTCACCGGCCTCGAAGAGGTCCACCCGATGTCCGCGTCCGGCGAGCTCGATCGCTGCCGCCAGCCCGGCGGGGCCGGCGCCGGCCACGGCGATTGTCTTCCGGGTACGGGTCGGAGCAAGCACCAGTTCCGTCTCGTGACCGGCACGCGGGTTGAGCATGCAGGTGGCCCGCTGGTTCCGGAACGTGTGGTCGAGGCACGCCTGATTGCACGCGATACAGGTGATGATCTCCCGCTCCCGGCCCTGCTGCGCCTTGGCGACCCACTCCGGATCGGCGAGCAGCGGCCGGGCCATCGACACCAGGTCGGCCTCACCGGCGGCGAGGATCTGCTCGGCGGCCTCCGGCCGGTTGATCCGGTTGGACGCGACGACCGGAACGTCGGTGTGCGCGCGCAGCTTGGCGGTCACCCAGGTGAAGGCGCCCGGCGGCACCGACGTGACGATCGTCGGGACGCGGGCCTCGTGCCAGCCGATCCCGGTGTTGAAGATCGTGACGCCGGCGTCCTGCAGGGCGAGCGCCAGCTCGACGGTCTCCTCCCAGGTCTGCGCGTTGTCGACCAGGTCGAGCAGGCTGATCCGGTACTGCACGATGAAATCCGCGCCGGCCAGCTCGCGGGTGCGGCGCACGATCTCGATCGGGAACCGCATCCGCTTCGCCGCCGAGCCGCCCCACGCGTCGGTGCGGTCGTTGGTCCGGGCCGCCAGGAACTGGTTGATCAGGTAGCCCTCGGAGCCCATGATTTCGACGCCGTCGTACCCGGCTCGCCGCGCCAGCGCCGCGGCCCGGGCGAAGCTGGTCGCCGTGCGGTCGACCTGCCGGGACGACATGGCGCGCGGGGAGAACGGCGTGATCGGCGACTTGGTCGCGGACGCGCCGAGGCTGAACGGGTGGTACGCGTACCGGCCGGCGTGCAGCACCTGGAGCAGGATCTTCCCGTCGTGCTCGTGCACGGCGTCGGTGACGACCCGGTGCGCGTCCGCGTGCCGGGCGCTGGTCATCTGGCTGCCGAGCGGCGCGAGCCAGCCCCGCCAGGTCGGCGCATAGCCGCCGGTCACCATCAGCCCGACGCCGCCACGCGCCCGCTCGGCGAAATAGGCGGCGAGTTTCGGCAGGTCACGGGCGCGGTCTTCGAGCTTCGTGTGCATCGACCCCATGACCACCCGGTTGCGCAGCACGGTGTGGCCGAGATCGAGCGGGCTCAGCAGCGTCGGATACTCCACGTGTTGCATAGTAAAAAAATTTACTAGTGTTTACAAGTACAGTTAACAGTCCTAATAATTAGCCATGCGTCGATCCCTGATCCTCGCCGTGGCGGCCGGTCTCGCTGCGGCATGCTCCACCGTCTATGTGGCGACCACGGCCAGCGCGGCCGTGGCCTGCGCTCCGGCCTGGTCGGCCGGTGCTGTGTACGTCAAGGACAGCGTCGCCTCGAAGGGCGGCAACAACTACACCGCGAAGTGGTGGACCCAGGGCGAGGACCCGGCCGTCAAGTCCGGGCAGTGGGATGTCTGGGTCAACAACGGGGCCTGCGGGGGAGTGGTGAACCCGTCACCGTCGGTCTCCGCATCCACCTCGGTCTCGCCCTCGACGTCTCCCTCAGTGTCTCCCTCGGCGTCTCCCTCGAGGTCCTCTTCGGCGTCTCCTTCGACGTCCACGACCCCGATCCCGGTCGGCGGGCTGCCCAAACACGCCCTGATCGGCTACCTGCACGCCAGCTTCGCCAACGGCTCCGGATATCTGCGGATGGCCGACGTCCCCGCCGACTGGGACATCATCAACCTGGCGTTCGGCGAGCCGACCAGCGCCACCTCCGGTGACATCCGGTTCAGCCTCTGCCCGGCCACCGAGTGCCCCGGCGTGGAGAGCGAGGCGGAGTTCCTCGCCGCGATCAAGGCGAAACGGGCGGCCGGCAAGAAGGTGCTGCTCTCGATCGGCGGCGCGAACGGTCAGGTGCAGCTCACCACCACCGCGGCCCGGGACACCTTCGTCCGGTCGGTCAGCGCGATCATCGACAAGTACGGCCTGGACGGCGTCGACATCGACTTCGAAGGGCACTCGCTCTCGCTCAACACCGGCGACACCGACTTCCGGAACCCGACCACCCCGGTCATCGTGAACCTGATCAGCGCGGTGAAGTCGCTGAAAGCCCGCTACGGCGCCGGCTTCGTGCTCACCATGGCGCCGGAGACGTTCTTCGTCCAGCTCGGATACCAGTACTACGGGTCCGGGCCGTGGGGCGGGCAGGACCCGCGGGCGGGCTCGTACCTGCCGGTGATCCACGCCCTGCGGGACGACATCACGGTGCTGCACGTCCAGGACTACAACTCCGGCTCGATCATGGGCCTGGACAACCAGTACCACTCGATGGGCGGCGCGGACTTCCACATCGCGATGACCGACATGCTGCTCGCCGGCTTCCCGGTCGCCGGCAACACCGCCAACATCTTCCCGGGGCTGCGCGAGGACCAGATCGCGTTCGGCGCGCCCAGCTCGGTCAGCGCCGGCAACGGGTACGTCGCCCCGCCGGGCGTGCAGCAGGCCGTGACGTGCCTGGTGAAGGGCACGAGCTGTGGGGGGTACACGCCGCGCAGCGGGACCAACCCGAGCTTCCGGGGCCTGATGACCTGGAGCATCAACTGGGACAAATTCTACGGATGGGAGTTCCGGAACAGCCATGAGCCGTTCCTGAACGCGCTCGGCTGACGGGCGTCGCCTGAGCAGGCGTCCGCTGAGCAGGCGGGCTGACGCGTCAACGGATCACTGTTGGTGAGTGGCCGAGTCTCACCCCGTACCCGTGGAGGGAGCGCACGCGGGCAACCAGGGTGAGGAAGTCACACTGACGGTGCAAAAAACTTCGGCTGGTGGGCAACCGTCCGGCCGTCCTCTCCGTACTTCAGGGCAACGGTCCTATTGGCGGATAGGGAGAGTTCGATGAACAAGCGACGTAAGCGGAACGTGGCGACGGTCGGGATCTGCGCGGCGGTGGTGGCGGCTGGAGCCGTGATCACGCCGCAGGCCTTCGCCGGGACGTTGTTCGGTGGGAGGGCGACGACTGCTGCCGGTGACTGTTCCGATGTGGAGCTGGTGTTCGCGCGCGGCACCGGGGAGCCGCAGGGCCTCGGCATCGTGGGGCGGCCGCTGGCCCGGGAGCTCGCGGCCGCGCTGCCGGATCTGGCGGTCGGGTCGTTCGCGGTGGTGTACGCCGCGGCGGGCAACCAGCGCAGCGCCGGGCCCGGCGCGACCAACATGAGCCGGCACATCACCGAGGTGGCGGGGGAGTGCCCGGACACCCGGTTCGTGATCGGGGGCTATTCGCAGGGCGCCAGCGTGACCGACATCGCGATCGGGATCCGGGGCGCGGGCACGGCCGGGGAGGCGATCCCGGAACGGCTCGCCGACCGGGTCGCGGCGGTCGTGGTCTTCGGCAACCCGCTCGGCCTGCAGCGGCGGACGATCGCCGGGAGCAGTGCGGTGTTCGGCCCGAAGGCGAAGGAGTTCTGCAACACCGGTGACCCGGTCTGTGGTGGGGGCGGCAACTTCGCGGCTCATCTGGCCTATCCGCGTAACGGCAGTGTCCAGCAGGCCGCCGCCTTCGCCGCTTCCAAGATCGCCGGCTGACGAGGGCGGCACGTCAGCCGCTTTCGCGGCGCCGGCCCACGTGCGGCCGCGTCTGCGGCGCCAGCTGACGGAGTGGCGCCGGCTGGCGGGCCGGCGTCTCGGTTGAGGGTCCGCGTGGGCCGGCGTCTCGGTTGAGGGTCCGCGTGGGCCGCGTCTCGGCTGAGGGTCCGCGCGGCCCTCAGCCGACCGGCCTTCGCAGATTCGCCACCAGCAGGTCGCGCGTCGCCTCCAAATGGGCGCGCATCGCACCCTCCGCGGCCTCGCCGTCCCGGGCGAGGACCGCGGCCACCACCGGCTGGTGCTCGGCGTGGATCTCCCGCAGCGTGCGGCCGCTGGCCGTCGTCGGCGGCCCGAGCAGCGCGGTCGTGCCGCGCAGCCGCTCCACGATCCCGGCGGTGCGCGGTTTCCCGGCGGCGTGCAGCAGCAGGTCGTGCAGGCTCCGGTCGGCGGCCCAGAACGACGCCTCGTCACCCGAAGCGACGGCGGCCGCCATCGCGTCGAGGGCCGCCCGGATCGCGGCGTGCTGCTCGGCGGCGCCGTGCACGGCGGCCTGCCGGGCGGCCGGCGGCTCCAGGGCCAGGCGGATGCCGATGATCTCCTCGATGTCCTGGGCCTGGGGCGGCAGGACCCGGAAACCACGGTTGCGCCGGATCTCCACGAGGCCCGCCTCGGCGAGGCGCAGCAGGCCCTCACGGGCCGGGCTGCGGGACACTCCGAGCAGGTCGGCCAGCTGGTAGACCGAGTATGTCGTGCCGGGCGCCAGCTCGCCCGTGGCGACGCCGTCGCGGACCGCCTGGGCGACCGCGTCGGCGAGGGAGGGGGCATCCGCAGGGAGCACGAGCTTCGGCATGGGTAACATGTTACTCATGAGCGAGCAGTCGAGCGGTGTGGTGGATGCCCTGGTGAAGGCCGGGCTCGAGGTGCGGTCCGACCCGGGCACCCTGGGGATGTACGCGTCCGACGCCTCCCTCTACCGGATCCCGCCGCTCGCCGTCGTCCGTCCCCGGCACGTCGACGAGCTCGCCGCCGCGCTCGCCGTCGCCCGCGCGACGGGGGTGCCGCTGACCTCGCGCGGCGCCGGCACGTCGGTGGCCGGCAACGCGGTCGGCCGGGGCATCGTCCTCGACTTCTCCCGCCACCTGAACAGGGTGCTCGCCATCGACCCGGAGGCGCGCACCGCCGTGGTCGAGCCCGGCACGGTGCACGCGGTGCTGCAGAAGGCCGTCATGCCGTACGGTGTCCGCTTCGGCCCCGACCCGTCCACCCATCCGCGCTGCACGATCGGCGGGATGATCGGCAACAACGCGTGCGGGTCGCGCTCGCTGGCCTATGGCCGGACCTCGGACAACGTGGCCGGGCTGGAGCTGCTCACGGCGTCGGGGGAGGCGTTCAGCACCGGATACGACGAGACCGGCAGGCCGTACCAGAACGGTCTTGATCTGTCGGGCGTCAATGAGGTCATCGGGAAGAACCTGGCGACGGTCCGGACCGAGTTCGATCGGTTCGGGCGGCAGGTCTCCGGCTATGCCGCGCACCACCTGCTGCCCGAGCGCTTCGATCTGACGCAGGCGCTCGTCGGCTCCGAGGGCACCCTCGCCGTGATCACCCAGGCGACCGTGAAACTCGTCGTCGACTCACCGGTCCGGGTCGTCGTCGTGCTCGGTTTCCGGGACATCGTCGCGGCCGGCGAGGCCTCCCCGGCCGTCGTGGCGCACGGGCCGACCTCCTGCGAGGGCCTGGACTCGCGGCTGCTCGACGTGCTGCGCGCGCGCCGCGGCCCGGACGCCGTCCCGCCGCTGCCGCGCGGTGGCGCCTGGCTCTTCGTCGAGCTCGCCGGCCACGACGCCGGTGAGGTGCTGGACCGGGCGCGGAAGCTGGCCGCCGACGGCATCGGCGAGGACGCGCTGGTCGTCGAGGATCCGGCGACGCAGGCCCGGCTGTGGCGGATCCGCGAGGACGGTGCCGGTCTGGCCGGTCGCGCGCCCTCGGACAAGCCGGCCTGGCCGGGCTGGGAGGACGCGGCGGTGCCCCCGGAGAAGCTCGGTGCCTACCTGGCCCGCTTCGACGAGCTGGTCGCGTCCTACGGCATGACGTCCGCGCCGTTCGGCCACTTCGGCGACGGCTGCATGCACGTACGCCTCGACTTCCCGCTCGACGCGCCGGACGGCACGTCGGTGATGCGGTCGTTCCTGATCGATGCGGCGAAACTCGTCGGCGAGTTCGGCGGGTCGCTCTCCGGGGAGCACGGTGACGGCCGAGCCCGATCGGAGCTGCTGCCGCACATGTACTCCGCCGAGGCGATCAATCTGTTCCGTCAGATCAAGCACGTCTTCGACCCGGAGGATCTGCTCAACCCGGGCGTGCTCGTCGACCCGGACCCGGTGGACGCGGACGTGCGGGCGGCCGGGACCTTCCCGCTGAAGCGGCTCGCGATGGCGTACCCGCACGACGACGGCGACCTGGCGCAGGCCGTGCACCGCTGCACCGGTGTCGGCAAGTGCCGCGCGGACAACTCCGCGGCCGGTGGCGTGATGTGCCCGTCGTTCCTGGCCACCCGCGAGGAGAAGGACTCGACGCGCGGCCGGGCCCGGGTGCTGCAGGAGGTGGTGCGCGGCGAGCTGCCGTTCGCCCACCCGTCCGTGCACGACGCGATGGATCTCTGCCTGGCCTGCAAGGGCTGCGCGTCGGACTGCCCGACCGGCATCGACATGGCGACCTACAAGTCCGAGGTGCTGCACCAGACGTACTCCGGCCGGCTGCGCCCGCGCTCGCACTACTCGCTGGGCAAACTGCCGATGTGGGCGCGGCTCGCCGGCTGGGTGCCGCGCCTGGCGAACCTGGGCACCCGCCTGCCCGGCCTGCGCGGCATCGCCCTCTGGCTGGCCGGGGTCGACAAGCGGCGGTCGGTCCCGGCGTTCGCGAGACGCCCGTTCCGGCGGACGTTCACCCCGGCGGCGGCGTCGGCGCGTACCCCCGTGGTGCTCTTCGCGGACTCGTTCTCGGACGCCTTCTCGCCTGAGGTGGCCGAGGCGACGGTCCGGGTGCTGCGCGCCGCCGGATACGAGCCCCGCCTGCCGTCCGGGAAGGTCTGCTGCGGCCTCACCTGGATCACCACGGGTCAGCTCGATGCCGCCAAGAAGATCCTTTCCCGTACGGTCGAGGCCCTCGCGCCCGATGCCCGCGCCGGAATCCCGATCGTCGGCATCGAGCCGTCCTGTACCGCCGTGCTCCGCTCCGACGTGCACGAGCTGCTTCCCGGCGACGAGGACGCGAAGCTGGTGGCCGGGTCGGTGCACACTCTCGCCGAGCTGCTCGCGAAGACGCCGGGCTGGACCCCGCCGGACCTGTCCGGGGTGGAGGTCGTCGCCCAGCCGCACTGTCACCACCACGCCGTCCTCGGCTGGAAGACCGACGCCGACCTGCTCGCGGAGACCGGCGCGACGGTGAAGCGCCTGGCCGGATGCTGCGGCCTCGCCGGGAACTTCGGGGTCGAGCTCGGGCATTATGAGGTGTCGGTGGCGGTCGCCGAGCAGAACCTGCTGCCGGCCCTGGACGCCGCGCCCGGAGCGGTGGTCCTGGCCGACGGGTTCTCCTGCCGCACGCAGGTCGCTGACCTGCGGGATCGTCCCGCGGTGCATCTGGCGCAACTGTTGGATAGGTGACCGGCGACGGGGTGAGTCGTTCATCTCTGGGAGTTATGTCCGGTTTATTCTGTTTTTTATGAGGAGCGACATGACCTTGGAGCACCTGGATGTCCTGATCATCGGGGCCGGGATCTCCGGCATCGGAGCCGGTCGCTACCTGAAGACCGAACTGCCGGGTAAGAGCTTCGCCATCCTGGAGGCGCGGCCCGCGCCGGGTGGCACCTGGGATCTCTTCCGCTACCCCGGCATCCGCTCCGACTCCGACCTGCACACCTTCGGGTACGAGTTCAAGCCGTGGCGTGACAAGGAATCCATCGCCGACGCGCCGCGGATCCTCGCCTACCTGCGCGAGACCGTCACCGAGAACGGTCTCGACGACCACATCCGTTACCACCATCGGGTGGTCGCCGCGTCCTGGTCCACGGCGGACGCCCGGTGGACCGTCGAGGTCGACGCCGGCGGGCAACGGACCCGGCTGACCTGCCGCTGGATCTTCTCGGCCAGCGGCTACTACCGGTACGACCAGGGCTTCACCCCCGAGTTCCCCGGCCGGGAGCGGTTCTCGGGGCCGGTCGTCCACCCGCAGCAGTGGCCGGACGACCTCGACTACGCCGGCAAACGGGTCCTGGTGATCGGCAGCGGCGCCACGGCCGTCACCATCGTCCCGGCGATGGCGGGCACCGCGAGCCACGTGACGATGCTGCAGCGCACGCCCTCCTACATCCTCCCGGTGCCGCGCCGGGACGGGCTCGCCAACGCGCTGCGCAAGCACTTCGGCCCCGAACGCGGCTTCGCGCTGACCCGCCGCAAGAACATCGCCCAGCAGCGGGCGATCTGGTCGTTCTGCCGGCGCTACCCGAAAGCCGCCCGCCGGGTGATCCGCTGGGTCAACGCCCGCCAGCTGCCGCGCGGCTATCCGGTCGACGAGCACTTCAACCCGCCGTACGACCCGTGGGCGCAGCGGCTGTGCGTGGTCCCCGACGGCGACCTGTTCCGGGTGATCCGGGACGGCGCCGCCTCGGTGGTCACCGGCCGGATCGCCTCGTTCACCGAGACCGGGGTGCTACTGGAGTCCGGTGAGGAACTCGCGGCCGACATCATCGTGACCGCCACCGGGCTGAACGTCCAGGCGTTCGGCGGCGTGCCGCTGAGTGTCGACGGCGAGCCGGTGCGGCTGCCGGACACCGTCTCGTACAAGGGCATGATGCTCTCCGGGGTGCCCAATCTGGCGTACGCGATCGGCTACACGAACTCGTCCTGGACGTTGAAGGTGGGCCTGCTCTGCGAGCATTTCTGCCGGCTGCTGCGCCACATGGACGATCACGGGTACGAGATCTGCCGCCCCGAGGTGAGCGATTCCGCCATGCCGACCCGTCCCTTCCTGGACTTCGAGGCGGGTTACATCAAGCGGGCGGTCGCGAACCTGCCCCGCCAGGGTGACCGGATGCCGTGGCTGACCTCGATGGACTACCTGTCGGACGTGAAACTGCTGCGGGCCGAGGACGTGACCGACCGGGAGCTGCACTTCTCCCGGGCCGCGACGCCGGCGATACCGGAGGCCCGCTCTGCCGCGCCGGGGTCCCGCTCCGCCCAGCCGAAGTCCCGCTCCGCCCAGCCGGAGTCGGGCCGACGGCTTTGACCTAGCCTCCTAGGACGACTTTCGGCGAGTGTCCCGCGGCAAACGCGTTCTCGGCGGGACGAGCCGCACACCGCTTCGAGCGATCGTCGTAAGCCGCTCCCAGCAGCGGAAACGTCCCGCATCGGCCGGATAGACGTTCGACACAACCGGGTCTGTGCGTGAGCTGTGCGCCGTCCGGAGATCGGTGGCGGCATGGAGCAGACACGGTTGACCCGCCCGCCGATGTCGAGACGAGCCGTCGCCCGCCTCGTCCAGGCGGCCGGCGTCCTCGACATTCTCACCGCCGTCGTGCCGCACCGGCCGCGCATGACGGCGACCCTGGACGTCATCCCGGTCGCCGGCGTGCTGTCGGCCCGGGCCGCCACGGTCGTCGCCGGCCTCCTGCTGGTCTACCTCGGCGCCGGGCTGCGCCGCGGCAAGCAGCGGGCCTGGCAGGTCGCGGCGGGTCTCGCGGCCGCCTCGATCGCGCTGCATCTGCTGCGCGACTTCAGCCTGGTGGCGGCCGGACTCGCCACCGCTCTGCTGATCGTGCTGCTGGCGACGCGGGACCGGTTCACCGCGCTGCCGGAGCCGCGCAGCCGGTGGCGGGCGCTGACCGCGCTGATCGGATTCGGCTCGGCCGGGTTCGTGCTCGGGTTCATCGAGATCGCGATCCGGGCGAACCGGCTGGTCGGCAGCCCGGGGGTCGCCGCCTGGGCGAAGGAGTCGGCGCTCGGCCTGATCGGATTCGACGGGCCGGTGCACTTCCAGCATCGGTTCGGCGCGGACGTCGTCGCGTACACCACCGGGGCGTGCGGCCTGCTCGCCGCCGGCACCGCGCTGGTCCTGCTGCTGCGGCCCGGCTCGCGCCGGGCACAACGCCCCGCCGAGAGCGAGGAGCGTCTGCGCGAGCTCCTTTCCCGGTACGGAGGGAGCGACTCTCTGAGCTACTTCGCGCTCCGCTCCGACAAGTCCCTGATCTGGTCGGGCAACCGGGCGGCCGTGATCGCCTACCGGGTGGTGAACGGGGTGAGCCTGGCGGCCGGTGACCCGATCGGACCGGCGTCGGCCTGGCCGGAGGCGATCGGCGCGTGGCTCACCGACGCGGAGCGGCACGGCTGGACACCGGCGGTGCTCGGATGCGGCAATGCGGCCGGTAAGGCGTACCGGAAAGCGGGTCTTGACGTCGTCGAACTGGGGGACGAGGCGATCGTGGAGACCGCCGCGTTCTCGCTGGACGGCCGGCCGATGCGCGGGGTGCGGCAGGCCGTCGGCCGGATGCGGCGGGCCGGCTACCACTGCCGGGTGGTGCGCCAGCGTGACCTGGGCGCGGATGAGCTGCGGGCGGCGATCGAAGCGGCCGACGCGTTCCGGGACGGGCCGGTCGAACGGGGTTTCTCGATGGCGTTGTCCCGGCTCGGCGACCCGAGCGACGCGGACTGCCTGCTGGTGCTCTGCTACGACGAGGGGGAGCGGCTGCGGGGGCTGCTCCAGTTCGTGCCGTGGGGCGCCGACGGGCTGTCGCTGGATCTGATGCGCGGCGACCGGACCGCGGAGAACGGGCTCACCGAGCTGATGGTCACCGCCGTCCTGGAGGCGGCGCCGAAGCTGGGTGTGCGCCGGGTGTCGCTGAACTTCGCGGTGCTCCGGTCGGTCTTCGCCCGGGCCGAGGAGCTGGGGGCCGGTCCGGTGCTGCGGCTGTGGCACCGGCTGCTGCGGGCCGCGTCGCGGCTGTGGCAGATCGAGTCGCTCTACCGCTCGAACGCGAAGTATCTGCCCAGCTGGACGCCGCGGTACCTGTGCTTCCCGGCGGCGCGGGACCTGCCGCGGATCGCGCTCGCCGCGCTGCGGGCCGAGGCGTTCCTGCCCGAGGTCACGGTGCCCCGCCTGCGGGGACGGCAGAATGCGGACGCCGAGGTGGCGGCGTGACTCTCACCGGGACACCGCTGATCCTGCTGGCCGGGGGCGCCACGATCGCGGTCGCCGTGCTCGCGGTGCGGGGGTGGCGGCGTGGCGGGAGGCTGCGGCCGGTCACCCGTACCCTCGGGATCCTGATCTTCGAAGTGCTGACGGTGACGACCGTGGGGCTGATGGTGAACCGGCACGAGCAGTTCTATCCGACCTGGCAGGCGCTGCGCGGGGACACCGGGACGCTCACCGTGACGTCCCCGGTCCGCGCCGGTGAGCTGGGGGACGACGTGCCGGCCGGGCCGTTCGCGTGGCGGCCGGCCGGGGTCGCCGCGTGGCAACTGGCCGGGCCGCCGGTGGTGACGCTGCCGGAGGACTACGCGGCACGGGCCGGCGTGGCGTTTCCGGTGGTCGTCGCCCTGGTCGCGCCGGGGGCGGATAGCCGGCGTACCCCCGGGGCGGTGACCGTGACCATCGCGCCCACCGCGCGCACCACGGTGTCCGCGCTGCTCAGCCTGCCCGCGGCGCTCGGCCGGGACGTGCGGGTCAGCGGCAGCGGCTGGGACGTGACGGGCGGCGGCGCGCTCGGGGTCGCGTTCGTGGGCGCGCTGCCGGCCGGGTTCGCGGAGCACGACCGGCCGCTCGACGCGCTGCCGCCCGCGCTCGCCGCCCCGGTGACGCTGCCGTCATGATCACGAACCTGCTGACCCTGAGCGTGGTGCTCCTGACGGCGGTGCTGCTCGCCGTCTCCTGGAACCGTTTCCGGATCATCGGGCGGTCGCTGCTCGTCCTGGCCGCCGTCGTCAGCGTGGCGGCCGCCACGTTCGTGCAGGTCAACCGGGTGACACAGCTGGTGGCGGCGCCGCCGGAACCGTCGTCGCCGCGTTCCGGCAGCCAGCTGCTGACCGTCACCGTTCCCGGTCGGCTGACCCTTCCCATGTACGTCTATCTGCCGGCCGCCTACCGTACCGGCGAGGGTCGTTTCCCGGTGATCGAGGCGCTGCACGGATTCGTCGGGACACCGCAGTTCTGGATCCGGTCGCTGCACGTGCAGTCGACGCTGGATCGCGAGATCGCGGCCGGCCGGATGGCGCCGACCGTGGTGCTGTTCCCGACGCAGACACCGCAGCGGCTGCTCGACACGGAATGCACCGATCTGCGCGGCGGCCCGCAGGCGGAGACCTATCTGACCGTCGACGTGCCGGCGTTCGCCCGCGCGCATTTCCGGGTCCGCGGCGACCGGGAGTCCTGGGGGCTCACCGGCTATTCGGCGGGCGGTTTCTGCGCGACGAATCTGCTGCTGCGGCACCCGGACCGGTACGCGGCGGCGGCCGGCATGTCCGGATACGCGTCGCCCGGAATCGCGGTCGGCGACGGTTCGGAGAAGACCACCAACAATCCCGGCTGGCGGCTGCGACACCTGCCGCAGCCCTCGGTGGCACTGTGGCTGGGCTGGGCCGACGACGACGCCGCGCCGGCCCGGGACTCCCGGCTGCTGGCGTCGGAATGCCACAGCCCGCTGGCGGTGACCACCGCGGAGGTCGCCTTCGGCGGGCACAGCGGCGCGGTGTGGCGGCAGATGGAACCGCCCGCCTTCGACTGGCTCTCCGCGCATCTGGCCCGGCCGTCGTCGTGAGATTCCCCTTGGCCCCGGCGGCTCTTCTCATGCTGTTGCTGGCGGGATGCGGTGCGGCGGACGCGCCGCGCACGGTGGTGACCCTGGGCGATTCGGTCCCGGCCGGAACGGCGTGCTCGTGCTCGGCGTTCCCGGCGCTCTACGCGCGGGCGCAGCACGCGACCGACGTGAACCTGGCCGTTCCCGGAATGACGGCCGCCGACCTGCTGTCCGCTCTCCCCGCCGCACGGCACGCCCTGTCCACGGCCTCCGAAGTGGTCATCATGGCCGGCGCGAACGACATCGCCGGCGTCGTCGGCCGGCCCGCCGCCTACGCCTCGGTGGTCTCCGCGGTGCAGGACGACCTGGTCGCCACGGTGACCGCCATCGAGAAGATCCATCGGGTACGGGTGGTGGTGCTCGGCTACTGGAACGTGGTCGAGGACGGTCAGGTCGGCACCGCCGCCTACGGCCCGGACGGGATGCGCGACGCGGCCCGTGCCACGGCGGCGCTGAACACGGCGCTGCGGGACGCGGCCGGGCGGACCGGGGCGGTCTTCGTGCCCACGGAGGCGGCGTTCCACGGCACGTCCGGCGACCGAGACCCGACCGGGCTGCTGGCAGCCGACGGCGACCACCCGAACGCGGCCGGGCAGGCGGTGATCGCGGCCCTGCTGCCGCCGCTGCCGTGACTGATCGCGTCCGGTCGCGGGTACAGCGCCGGCATGACCCACAGGATTCGCGTGATGACGTGGAACATCTGGTGGCGATTCGGGCCGCACTGGCAGGACCGGTGGCCGGTGGGGGAGCGGACGACGCGGTCACGTTGCCGTCGACGCATCCCTCGGCGCCGCTGAGGGCCGGGCCACAGCTGATCGACCAGCGGATCGACCAGCGGATCGATCACGTGCTCTCCGGGCGGGGCGGGAGGATCAGCGGGTGATGGTCGAGGGGGTGCGGCTCGCGGGTGATCCGGTCGGTGGAAGCGGGCCGGTCGGGACCGGTTCGGGCGACTGGCGCCGGAGCACTGGTGACCGGCTGGTCCGGCTGGCCCCAATGCCACTTGACTTACGTTGATCATTACGATGACGTGCTGCTTTGTTTGGCTGGGTGGAGCGCCGTGGATCGTCGCATCGACCAGCCGCGCCGCGGTCGTGGGGCCCGGCCGACACGCCGCAGCGCCAGCGGTGGCGGCGGCGTGGCGTGGTGGCGGCGTGGCCGTGGCGGCGTGGATGAGGTCACACGCAACGCCGATGCTGCATCGACAGGGTCACACGCAACGCCGGCGCCGCGAGGACGAGGTCACACGCAACGCCTGCGTGGCGATCCATCAACGCCAGGGCAGGGATGACGGCACACGAACCGCTTCGGTGCGGCCTCATCGCGGCCGGCGCGAACGTCGGCGCGCCGCCGGCTGTGCGGCATCCTGCGAACGGGCTGAGCAAATCCCGCACCCCGCGACGAACAGCCGCAGCTCACCCTGATGATCAACTTAAGCGAACTGGCATTGCGGCCGTCCCGGCTGGCCCGGCTGGTCATGAGTGTTGTCGCGCTGGTGGCCGGCTGGTTGTGAGTGTTGTCGCCTTGTGGCCGCTGGCGGTGAGTGTTGTCGGGGCGCTGGCGGGGAGCACTGGTGACCGGCTGGTCCGGCTGGTGGTCAGTGGTGTTGGAGCGCCGTCCGAGAGCACCGGTGACCAGCTCACCAGGACGAGCTGGTCACCAGGGCTCTCGCGCGACCGTTCCGGCGACGCTGAGGACCAGCCGGCCTCGGGCGCTCCACGATCCACCCCCCCGGAACCGGGCACCCGGCCCTCAAGCCACCCCGCCGCCGCCCAGAAAGTCCTCGATCACCGCGCGGAACAGCTCAGGCTGCTCCACCCACGGACGATGCCCGGACTCGGCGAACACCTCCAGCCGGCTGTCCGGATACATCTGGTGAATCAGCCGCGCCGGCATCGTGCCGATCAACCCGTCCGACGCACCCGCCATCACCAGCACCGGGCACCGGACAGCAGCCAGCCGCCCCAACCGCCCCGGCAGCGTCTCCGCGGTCGCCGACCCCGCGTAGAACGCCGCCCGCAACCACGGCAGCGTCGTCGCATGGCCGGGAACATACTCGGCCCGGCGCCGCTCCGGCGTCCACCGATGCCAGGAGAACGGCACCAGCCGGGCCCGCCCGAGTGGCGACTGCTCGTCGGCCCCGGCCGCCTGCGGGTACCACGGCTCGTCCCGGCGGGCGGCCCGCAGCGCCGCGACCTCGGCCGGATCCGCCTCCCGCCCGGCCCGGCCCACCGGGGTGACGAGGACAAGGCGGCGGACACGGTACGGGTGGACCGCCGCGTACTCCTGCGCCGTCAAGCTTCCCGCCGAGTGGGCGAGCACGTCCAGTGTCTCCAGCCCGAGGTGCCGCCGCAGCTCCTCGACGTCACGGGCCTGCTCCACGAACGACACGGTCGCCGGGTCGGCCGGCACCTCGGAGCGACCGGCCGCCCGGGCGTCCACCCGGATCAGGCGCCGGCCGGCGGACAGCCCGCCGAGGTCCCGCAGGTAGCGCACGTCGGTGCCGGGGCCGCCGGGCAGCACGACGAGCGGCGGACCGTCGCCGACCTGGTCGTAGTGGAGGCGCAGTCCGTCGTAGGAGGTGAAGAAGGGCACGCGGAAGAGTATCGGGATAGTCTCGCAGGCGTGTTCTCGCCGAACGGCCCGTCGCTGCGGGAGCTGTGCGTGCAGGCGCTCTCCTCGGTCGAGCGGGGCTACGACCTGCTGGCGCCCAAATTCGACCACACACCGTTCCGTACGCCGGATCGGATCCTCGAGGTGACCGCTCGCGGGCTGGCGAGCGAGGGACCGTTCCATCGAGGGCTGGACGTCTGCTGCGGGACCGGCGCGGGACTCACCGTCCTGGAGCGGCTGTGCCGGGAGCGGGTCGCCGGTGTGGACTTCAGCTCCGGCATGCTCGGGCAGGCCCGTCGCGCCTGTCCGGAGGCCGATCTCGTCCGGGCCGATGCGCGGGCGCTGCCGTTCCGTGCGGGCTTCGACCTGGCGGTCACGTTCGGGGCGCTCGGGCACTTCCTGCCACGGGAGCGGCCGGCCGTGTTCGCCGGGGTGTTCCGGGCGCTGCGGCCGGGCGGGCTGTTCGCGGTGCCGGTGGGGGAGCTGCCCCCGGTCACGTCGGCGGCGCACTGGGCGGCGCTCGGGTTCGACGTGGTGATGCGGGTGCGCAACGCGCTGATCCGGCCGCCGTTCGTGATGTATTACCTGGTCATGGATCCGGTCGCGGTCCGGCGTGACCTGGCGGCGGTGGGGTTCACGGTGGAGACCCGGGCAGGCATCCAGCTGGCGCGTAAGCCCGGATAGGACTTTGGTCCCGGACGGGACGGGACCTGGTGCCGCTGTCCCCGGCTGATCAAGGGACGAGGGTGAGGGAGCCACCCCGAAGCAAGGAGCGACTCCCGTGTCACTTGAACCCCTCGCGCCCCTGCTTGCCACCCGGCGATTCCTGACCAGGGAGACCGTCGGTGACCACGGCCGCACGGTGCACCAGGTCCGCAACGAGGACTGGGACGCGTTCTACCGTGACCGGTACCGGTACGACAAGGTGGTGCGGTCCACGCACGGCGTGAACTGCACCGGCTCCTGCTCGTGGAACGTGTTCGTCAAGGACGGCCTGATCACCTGGGAGCACCAGGCGACGGATTACCCGACGACCGGGCCGGACGCGCCGGACTACGAGCCGCGCGGGTGCCCGCGGGGAGCGTCGTTCTCCTGGTACGAGTATTCCCCGTCCCGCGTTCGTCACCCGTACCTGCGCGGTGTCCTCGCCGAGATGTACCGCGAGGCGCGGCAGCGCCTGGGTGACCCGGTGGCCGCGTGGGCCGAGATCGTGGAGACGCCGCTGAAGGCGCGGGCCTACAAGGCGCAGCGGGGACGCGGCGGTTTCGTGCGGGCGAGCTGGGACGAGGCGATCGAGATCGTCGCGGCGGCGCACGTCTACACGACGAAGACCTACGGGCCGGACCGGGTGGTCGGGTTCTCGCCGATCCCGGCGATGTCGATGGCCTCGTTCGCGGCGGGCACCCGCTATCACGCGCTGCTCGGTGGCACCCTGCTCAGCTTCTACGACTGGTACGCGGACCTGCCGATCGCCTCCCCGCAGATCTGGGGCGACCAGACCGACGTGCCGGAGGCCGGGGACTGGTGGAACGCGACGTACCTGATGATGTGGGGTTCCAACATCCCGGTCACGCGGACTCCGGACGCGCATTTCCTGGCGGAGGCCCGTTACAAGGGTACGAAGGTGGTGGCGGTCAGCCCGGACTACGCGGACAACGTGAAGTTCGCCGACGACTGGCTGGCGCCGCATCCGGGCACCGACGGGGCCCTGGCCATGGCGATGGGTCACGTCGTGCTCAAGGAGTTCTTCGTCGACCGGCAGACGGACTACTTCACCGACTACGTCCGCAGATTCACGGACATGCCGTTCCTGGTGACGCTGCGCAACACCGGGAAGACCTGGGCCGCTGATCGTTTCCTGACAGCCGCCGATCTCGGGCAGCAGGACGGCGAGCACAAGACCGTCCTGATCGACGAGCGCACCGGCGAGCCGGTCGTCCCCAACGGATCGCTCGGTTTCCGGTACGGCGAACCCGGCCACTGGAACCTCGACCTCGGCGACGTGATCCCGGCCCTGGGCATCACCGGCGACGAGAGCGTCGTGGTGGACCTGGCCCGCTTCGACACCGGCGACACCGAGGGCGGCTCCACGATCCGCCGGGGCGTGCCGATCCGCTGGCTCGGCGGGCACCCGGTCACCACCGTGTTCGACCTGATGATGGCCCAGTACGGGGTACGCCGCGGCGACCTGCCCGGCGACTGGCCGACCGGGTACGACGACGCCGATGCGCCGAACACCCCGGCCTGGCAGGAGCGGATCACCGGCGTGCCGGCGAAGCTGGCCGCCCGGATCGGCCGGGAGTTCGCCCGCAACGCCGAGCGCAGCCGCGGCCGCTCGATGATCGTCCTGGGTGCCGGCGCGAACCAGTGGTTCCACTCCGACATGACTTACCGGGCGTTCATCTCGCTGGTCACGCTCACCGGCTGCCAGGGTGTCAACGGCGGCGGCTGGGCGCACTACGTCGGCCAGGAGAAGGCCCGCCCGGTCACCGGCCAGCAGCACATGAGCTTCGCGTTCGACTGGCAGCGGCCGATGCGGCACCAGGCGTCCACCCCGTTCTGGTACCTGCACACCGACCAGTGGCGCTACGAGCGGGTGCCGGCCGACGAGCTGGCGTCCCCGCTGGGTACCGGGCGGTTCGCGGGCATGTCGTTCGCGGACACGGTCGCGGCGGCGCAGCGGATGGGCTGGACGCCGGGTCACCCGTTCTTCAACCGCAACCCCTTGGACCTCGGTGACGAGGGCGTCGAGGCGGTGATCGCAGGGCTGAGGAGCGGTGAGATCAAGGCCGCCGCCGAGGACCCCGACGACCCGGCCAACTTCCCCCGGGCGCTCACCCTGTGGCGCTGCAACCTGCTCGGCTCCTCCGGCAAGGGCAACGAGTACTTCATGCGCCACCTGCTCGGCGTGGCGAGCGACGCCACCGCGTCCGAGTGCGAGCCCGGCCAGCGCCCGCGCGACGTGACCTGGCGGGACGAGGCGCCGATCGGCAAGCTCGACCTGCTGACCACGCTGGACTTCCGGATGACCAACACCGGTCTGCACTCCGACCTGGTCCTGCCGGCCGCCACCTGGTACGAGAAGAACGACATCTCCACCACCGACATGCACCCGTTCGTGCACGCGTTCAGCCCGGCCGTCGAGCCGCCGTCGGACGCGCACACCGACTACGACGCGTTCCTGGCCCTGGCCGACAAGGTCAGCGAGCTCGCGGTCACCCACCTCGGGGTCCGCACCGACGTTCTGGCGGCGCCGCTGCAGCACGACACCCCGGACGAGCTGGCGATGCCGGGCGGCCGGGTCCGGGACTGGAAGTTCGGCGAGTGCGAGCCGGAGCCGGGCCGGACCATGCCGAAGCTGATCACGGTCCAGCGGGACTACACGCAGATCGGCCGGAAGATGCGCACGGTCGGGCCGCTGCTGGACAAGCTCGGCACCACGACCAAGGCGATCACGGTGGACGTCAACGACGAGATCGCGTACCTGAAGCACCAGAACGGTGTGATCGACGGCCGGCCGTCGCTGGCGACCGCGGACCGGATGTGCGAGGCGATCCTGGCGCTCAGCGGCACCACCAACGGAGCGCTCGCGCTCAAGGGGTTCGAGGAGCTGGAGAAGCGCACCGGGCAACGGTTCACCGACTACATCGAGGGCCACGAGAAGGACCGGATCACGTACGCCGAGACCCAGGACGCCCCGCAGCCGGTCTTCACCAGCCCGGAGTGGTCCGGCTCGGAGAAGGGCGGCCGCCGCTACTCGCCGTTCACGATCAACGTCGAGCGCCTGAAGCCGTGGCACACGATCACCGGCCGCCAGCACTTCTTCGTCGAGCACGACTGGGTCGCCGAGCTCGGCGAGCAGCTCCCGGCGTTCCGGCCGCCGCTGAACATGGCGCGGCACTTCGGCAAGCCCGGCGACGCCGTCGACGGGGGAGTCACCGTGCGGTTCCTGACCCCGCACGCCAAGTGGTCGATCCACTCGATGTACCACGACAACGAGCTGATGCTCGCGCTCTCCCGCGGCGGCCCGGTGATCTGGATGTCCGTGCAGGACGCTTCCAAGATCGGCGTCAAGGACAACGACTGGATCGAGGCGCACAACCGCAACGGCGTCGTGGTGGCCCGTGCGGTCGTCAGCCACCGGATGCCGGAGGGCACGGTCTTCCAGTACCACTCGCCGGAACGCACGGTGAACGTCCCCAAGGCGGAGAAGTCCGGCAAGCGCGGCGGCTACCACAACTCGATGACCCGGCTGCTGATCAAGCCGACGCATCTGGCCGGCGGGCACGCCCAGCTCACCTACGCCTTCAACTACTACGGCCCGATCGGCAGCCAGCGCGACGAGATCACCGTGATCCGCCGCCGCATGCAGGAGGTGGAGTACTGATGCGCATCCGCGCGCAGGTCGCCATGGTGATGAACCTGGACAAGTGCATCGGCTGCCACACGTGCTCGGTGACGTGCAAGCAGACCTGGACCAACCGGGACGGCACCGAGTACGTCTGGTTCAACAACGTCGAGACCAAGCCCGGCATCGGCTACCCGAAGGGCTACGAGGACCAGGAGAAGTGGAAGGGCGGCTGGAAGCTCGACAGCCACGGCCGCCTGCAGCTGCGGTCCGGCGGGCGGCTCAAGCGGCTGTCCCGGATCTTCGCGAACCCGGACCTGCCGACCATCGACGACTACTACGAGCCGGCCACGTTCGACAAGGACATCCTGGTCAACGCGCCGGCCGGGCGGACCGACACCCCGGTGAAGCAGCCCTACTCGCAGCTCACCGGCGAGCCGATGAGCGTGGTCTGGGGCGCCAACTGGGAGGACTCGCTCGGCGGCGCGACAGGCCTGGACGACCCGAACCTGCGGGCGGTGAGCGACAAGGTCAAGTTCGAGTTCGAGAAGACCTTCATGTTCTACCTGCCGCGGATCTGCGAGCACTGCCTCAACCCGGCGTGCGTCTCCGCCTGCCCGTCCGGCGCGATGTACAAGCGCGAGCAGGACGGCATCGTCCTGGTCGACGAGGACCGCTGCCGGGGCTGGCGGATGTGCGTGTCGGCCTGCCCGTACAAGAAGGTCTACGTCAACCACGCCACCGGCAAGGCCGAGAAGTGCACGTTCTGCTTCCCCCGCCTGGAGGCGGGCCAGCCCACCATCTGCAGTGAGACCTGCGTCGGCCGCCTGCGCTATCTCGGGATCGTCTGGTACGACGAGGACGCCGTGCTCGCCGCCGCGTCGGTCCCCGAGTCCGAGCTGCTGGACGCGCAGCGGTCGGCCTTCCTCGACCCGTTCGACCCGGCGATCCAGCAGGCCGCCCGCGACGCCGGGCACCCCGAGGAGTGGATCGAGGCGGCGCAGAGGTCGCCGGTCTGGAAACTGATCAGCGAGTACCGGATCGCGCTGCCGCTGCACCCGGAGTACCGCACACTGCCGATGGTCTGGTACGTCCCGCCGCTCTCCCCGGTCCTGGACGCCGCGGGCGCCGCCGGCCGCGACGACACCGACGCCGACGACATCTTCCACACCATCGACGACCTGCGGATCCCGGTCGAGTACCTGGCGTCGCTGTTCACCGCCGGGGACACCGCGGTGGCCGGCGGGGTGCTGATGAAGCTCGCCGCGATGCGCTCCTACATGCGCGCCCGCACCCTCGACGGCAGCGTCGCGCAGGAGTTGCTCGACGGCATCGGGATGACCGGCGAACAGGTCGAAGCCATGTACCGGCTGCTCGCCATCGCGAAATACGACGAGCGTTACGTGATCCCGGCCGCGCACGCGCGCGACGCGGCGGCCCTCGAGGCACAGGCCGCCGCGCAGACCGACTGCTCCCTCGACTGCGAAGGAGGCCCCGGCATGTCCGACTTCCACCTCCCGCAGCAGCCGACCCGCCGCCGCCTGCCGATCAACCCGATCCGGGGCCGGTCATGAGGGCGAGACTGTTCCAGCTGGTCTCGGTGCTGCTGACCTACCCCGACGACGAGCTCTTCCAGGCGGGGCCCGGCCTGCGGGAGGCCGCCGCCGGCGTGGAGCCTCCGGAGGTACGGGCCAAAGTGGTCACGTTCCTCGACTGGTTCCTGACCGTCACCCCGATGCAGGCACAGCGGCACTACGTCGAGACCTTCGACCTGCGCCGCCGCAGCGGGCTCTACCTGACGTACTACCTGCACGGCGACACCCGCAAACGGGGGATGGCGCTGCTCATGCTGAAGCAGCGGTACCGGGCACACGGCCTGCGCCTCGCCGACGGGGAACTGCCCGACCTGCTGCCGATCGTGCTGGAGTTCGCGGCGGTGGCCGGCCCCGGCGACGGCGAAGCCCCGCTGCGCCAGCACCGGCAGGGCATCGAACTGCTCCGGGCGGCCATCGAGGAGTCCGGCAGCCCGTACCGGATGCTGGTGGAAGCGATCGTGGACGTCCTGCCGCAACTCGGCGACCGAGATCGCGAAGCGATCGAGGCTCTCGCCTTCGACGGGCCGCCGGACCTGGAAACCGTCGGCCTCGGACCTGATCTCATTGAGGTGTCCCGATGAATACCCTGCTCTGGATCGTGCTGCCCTACACCTGCCTCGCGGTGTTCGTGATCGGACATGTGTGGCGCTGGCGGCACGACCAGTTCGGCTGGACCACGCACACCAGCCAGCTCCTGGAGAACCGGCTGCTGCGGCTCGGATCCCCGCTGTTCCACCTCGGGGCGTTCGGGGTGATCGCCGGGCACGCGATGGGCCTGCTCATACCGGAATCGGTCACCTCGGCCCTCGGCGTGTCCGAGCACGCCTATCACCTGGTCTCCGTGACCGGCGGCGTGATCACCGGGGTGATGCTTGTCGTCGGGCTGGCGCTGCTGATCGCACGGCGGTTCGTCAGCGGCCGGATCCGGCGGGTCACCACGACGATGGACAAGGTGCTCTACGTCGCGCTGACCGCGATGGTCGTCCTCGGGATGAGCGGGACCGTCGTGATCAACCTGTTCGGGGAGGGGTACAACTACCGGGAGAGCCTGGCGGTGTGGTTCCGGCAGATCTTCTACTTCCAGCCGGACTCGTCGCTGATGGCGGGGGCGCCGCTGGTGTTCCAGTTGCACGCGCTCGGCGGGTTCCTGTTCCTGGCGTTGTGGCCGTTCACGCGGCTGGTGCACGTCTGGTCGGCGCCGCTGGCGTACCTGTCCCGGCCGTACGTGGTGTACCGCCGCCGTCGCGGCCCGGTCCCGGCCGCCCAGCCGACCCCGGCAGCGGTCCGGGACGCGGGACGCCGGAGGGCCGCGGGCGGCGCGGGTGAGCCCGCGCGCGTGGGCGGGGCGACTCGTGTGGATGGGGCGGCTCGCGCAGACGCAGCCGGCAGATCACCGGTGAGCCGGTAGCCGATCATCCGCTGCCCGGTGCCCGCCGCCCGCTGCCCGCCCGCCGCCGCCCGCGGATCAGCGGGTGGCGGGCGCGGCTGGATCGAGGTGAATTGTGGTCGCGAGGCAGGCACAGCTTGTCAAGATCGGGTCGTGGGCCGGGGCGATCCGCGCACACGGTGGGCGGTGATCGGGGCGGTGAGCGCACACCGATCGGCTCTGCGTTCGTTCAGCGCCGCCTGGTGGGCGGTCAGCTCACACGAACCGCATGTGCGTGAGCTGACCGCCCGCGCCACCGGCTTCCGCGTGCGTTCATTAGCGGCCGTGGAAACAGCGGACGCCGTGCGTGCGATGGCAAGTCGCCCGAGGGCGATGGATGGCGTGTCTTCTGGACGGTTTCCGGCCGGCGTCTGTAGCGATGTGACGGGGTGACGGCGGCCGTGCTGCAATGATCGAATTCCGAACTGGCGTAGACGCAACGTCGTATGTCAATCGATCGCTTCTCGGGAGGCTGTGGATATTGTAGAATCGTGCGTCCATGCGCGCTCCCGGGAATCCCGCACCCAGGACACCATGATTCAAATTAGGGAGCCTGGCGTTGGAGAGTGGGTATGCAGAGGTCAGCTTCACCCGGCGCGGAGGCAACTCGTACGTTGTTCGGATCCGGACGGAGCTGGGCTCGGCAGAGGAAGAATTCGAACTACCCACGCCGGAAGAGCTCGAGGACAAACTGATCGCGGTCGAGTCCGCCATCACTCTGTCGAGTTCGCCGCCGGTACGGCGTGGTCGGCCGACCGCTGTCGAGGTACCAGCTCGCCGGTTCGGTGAATTTCTGTTCAAAAAGGTCTTCAAAGGATCAGTACACGCGCACCTGGAATATTTTCTGCAGCAGGCACGCGACAATGACATCGACGTGATGCTCGGTATTCAATCGTCGAGCACGTACGCTCAGCTCGCCTGTCTTCCGTGGGAATTGATGTTCGATCCCGGGGCCGGTGATTATCTGATCTTCAAAGCCGATATCGTACGTTATCTGGGTGCTGCGGCGGCGCTCCAGTCCGCTGCGGTAGAGCTTCCGTTGCAAGTGCTGGTCGTCGTGGCGAGCCCGTCTGACCAGCAACAGTTGAACGTGGAACGGGAGCGAGCCTCACTGGAGTCGGCCCTGTATCCGCTGGTCGACGAGGGCTTGGTCGAGCTGTCGTGGCTGGAGGAGCCGGACTGGGATCAGCTCAACCGCAAACTCGATGAGCGCAAGTGGCACGTCTTCCATTTCATCGGCCACGGCGGGCACGACATCAGCCGCGGCGAGGGATACATCTACTTGGTCAACGCCGCGACTGGCCGGTCCGACCGGATCACCGCGACCGATCTCGGGCGGCTGCTGATCAAGCAACGGCAGTTGCGTCTTGCGGTTCTCAACGCCTGCGATACCGCGCGCAGTGAACCGGAGGAACACCAGATGAGCGTCTCTGAAACGCTCGTGCGTAACGGTGTGCCCGGGGTGGCCGCTATGCAGTACCCGATCAGTGACAGCGCCGCCAAGGCGTTCACCCAGGTCTTCTACGCTGAGGTGTCGGCAGGTCGACCGGTCAACCGGGCGATGAGCGCGGCGCGGCTGGCGCTTACGAGGCACTACTCCGGAACTCTGGAATGGGCGACACCGGTTCTCTATCTGAAGCATCCGACCTCGGCGGTCTTTTCGTTGCGGCCTCGCGAGCCGGTGAAGATGGAGATCGACCCTGACGAGCCTGAGGTCCCCCGCCCTCGTCAGCCGGTCGAACGCGGCGCGCCTGAACCGGACTTCCTCACAGAGGTGACCCGGTGGTTGGAGCACGACAAGGTCGAGAAGGCGATCACAGTCGTTGGTCGTAACAAGAAGTCGTGGGCCGGCTACGAGCAGGAGGTCGCCGCGCTGTTGGTGCAGGCCGCCGAACGGGCCGCCGGACCTGGCAACCATGTGCTGGCCGAGCGCGCGTATTCCCTCGCGTTGCAGGCCGACCCGCGCGACGTCCGGCTTCGATCGGCGCGCGATCGCGCCCGTCCCAAAGCTGAGGCCCAGCAGCGAGAGCGCGAGGATTTGCTCAACACTGCGGCGCAGGCGGCGCGAGACGGCGACGAGGAGACGGCAGTCCGATGTTACGAGAGAATTTACGCCGTCAACAGCGCCGACGCAGAGGTGGTGGGCCTGCTCAGCGCCGCCCGGATCCGCTTGGCCGTGGCCAATGTGGTAGCCCGCGTAGAAGTCGCGTTCCGGGATTCTGACTGGATGACGGTGATCGACGAGCTGTCGAAGATCCAGTCTCGGAGGAACGTCCCCTGGGACATGGTCGGCAAGCGCGTTACCAGGATTTTCGGCCGTTCAGTCAGCGACCTCGTCAGCGATGCCCGGATGGGACTTCTGCGCGAGAACAAACTACCGCTGAGGCTGCGCTACACAACGGCCGCCCATGGGGCCGAGCGTCTGGTCTACTCACCCGACAGTGAGTGGCTGGCCACCTGGGGACCGACCGGCGAAGCGCGCCTGCTGTACTCCGACGGCAACCTGCTGCGACGCCTGCGGCATCGTAGGGGGTTTCAACGCCCGGTGCTCGCCTCCCTGGCATTCGAGTACAACACTCTGTGGCTGGTCACCGCTTACGGGAAGCCCGAGCTCTCGTGCTGGCGGGTGGTCGGCGGTGTCGCGCGGGTGTTCTCGACCGACCGGACACCTTCGGTGCTCGCGACGCTGATCCATCCCCTGACGGCCGTCAGTGCCGGCACCGTCGTCGATGTGTGGGACGTGGCCGCAGGAGAGCGCGTCCATCGGGGCTTCAAACATGAGCGACGTGTTGTGGATATGGTGACCGCAGGCTCGAGCCGGGAAATCCTGCTGACTGCGACCGAGGACACGGTACACCTCTGGAGTGTCCCTCAGGTGGAGGAGCTGATTACTCGACGCGTGCCCGGCGCGATTGTGCGCCTCGCGGTGGACAGTCAGGCACGGGTAGTGGTGGTGGTTCTGGCCGACGGCCGGGTGGCCTACTGGACAGCGTTTGAACGCGAGACACAGCCGCGTCTGCTGCCGGAGGTGTCGGAGGCCGCCGTCGCCGATGTCAGTCCGGATGGCCGGTTGCTGGCTGTCCTGGATGGCGGCGTGGCCCGACTCTGGGATATCGCCCGTGCCGAGGAGTTGCCTCGGCCGCCTTTCCCGGAAGGCCTCACCGACATTCGTATCGGCCCGGATGGCTGGCACCTGGCCATGGTGAACGCTGAGAATGTGACCGTCTATACGTGTGAGACGCCTCGAAAAAAGTCCCCGATCTCCTTGGAGGATTTGTGAGCCTTTTCCGGCGATCAGCGGTCCCGGTGCTGCCCGACGGTGACTTCCTGCCGGTCGCCATGCCGACCACCGGATTGCGAGCTCTGCAGGTGCTGATCCGCACCGGGCAGGTGCTGCGCCGTTACGGTGAGTTGGAGTCCGTCCTGACCGGTGGGCAGCGGGAGGCTGCTCCACGGGTGTTGGCTGACGAGCGGACCGTCGATGTGCACGGGACGGCGACACGCCGAACGCAGCTCGGAGTGGGACTGGGGATCGTCTCCGCCATCATCCAAGCACTTGGCGGGGAGGCGAACCTGTCGCTGGGTTCCACGACCGCGACGGCCGTCGAGTTCGTCTACTCCGACATGGCCGTTGACCGGGTGGATCTGTCGACGCTGGACCTATGGCTGACGGGCGCTCGGTTTCATCCGCGGCTGCGCAACCTTGCCGAATTACTGGTGGCTGATCACGTGTACGTCGTGGTGGCAGTTCTCAAGGCGAAAGCGGTCCGGATGAGACTACTCGACGACCGCTCGTACGACGTGGCCGTCGATGTGCCAGCGATCCAAGCGTTGCTCGGAGCCTCGGTCACCGTTGAGTCGAGTCGGGGCTCGGACACCTGGCTCACGATCTCCGGCAGCCAATCGATCACCGTTGCTGCTAAAGCGGCTCAGATGCACGTCGATGAGTCGGGATTCTGGGTCTCTGAGTTACCCCGGACCAGCGGCGAGATCCGTAGCATCACTGGCGCCCAGTTCCTGACCGGACACGAGCTGCGAGTCGAACCGGCATGGCCAGTCACGCCCTCATAATCGGCTGCAACAGCTATCGGAGTCTGCCGGGCGGTGACCTCAAGGGCGCTGTTCCCGACGCTATGGCGATCGCTGACTGGCTGACCCGGCCCGGCGGCCCGGTGGCGCCGGAGAACCTCACGCTCCTGGTCTCCGACGTCTACAGCCTCACGCCAGGCAGCCGGGTACACGGCGAGGCCAGCCGACCGCAAGTGGCGACAGCCGTCTTGAGCCTGGTGGAGCGCCGGGACGTTGACGCACGGGACCGGCTCTACGTCTATTTCGCGGGGCACGGGCTGCGGACGGACCCGCTCAACGAAATCTTCTCGCAAGATGTGCTGGCGCTCACGGACTTCACGGCTGCCGACCCGGCGGCGACGACCGTTGCCGTGCACGACCTCGTCAGCAAGCTGCGCCTGTCCTGGTTCGGGATTGTCGTCGTCATCACCGATGCCTGCCGCGATCTGCGTTTTCGACGGCCGTTCCGGCCGGGCACCCTCGGCTTCGATCCGCTGCAACCGGAATACCGCGAACACTTTCCCCGCGTCTATCTGCTGCAGGCAACCGTGCCGGGCGGCGTCGCGCACGGCTCGCAGACCAATGGCCTGGTCCGCGGCGACTTCACCTCGGCGCTGCTCAACGGGTTGCGCGGGGATGCAACAGCGAAGACGTTCGACGAAACCCGGCCGCAGCCTTACGTGGTGCGCTGGTCGACGTTGACCGAATACGTCGAGGCCGCCGCCGCACACCAGCGCCCTCGGCCTTACGGCGAGGGCGACTTCGTTCTCGCATCCTTCCCGGACGGCTGGTTCGACGACGTCACACTGAGCATCACTGCAACGGGCAACGGAGACGGACCGTTGTCGGTCAACGCCCACTATCGTGTTCCGGCGAGCCCGGTTGACGGCGCAGCGTGGGCCACGGGACCGGCACCACTGAAGGTCAGCGTCCCGCCGCGCCGGCACCGGGTCGTCGCCAGCGATGGACACCATAGGGGCTGGCGTTTCGTCGATGCGTACACCGACATGGACATCACAGTGGACCTCGAACCTGAAGCCGCCCCGGGCGGCACGGTGTCGTGGGGGCCGATCCGGCGGGGATCCGGCAGGGGGCAGGTGGAGTTCTACAGCGACGATCCCGCCGACGTCGGCCAGATTTTTTCGATGTCGGGCAAGCAGGTCGGCCGCCTCGTCAGCGGGACTCGCCTGGTCATCCCCGCCGGATCATACTCGGGAGTCTGGCTAGGCCTGGCCGGCCGGCACCGGCAAACGGCGATCGAGGTAGACAGCGGCGACGTAATCGTGTGGCGGCCCGACGCGGAACCCGTAGGGCAGCGACTCAGCGCCGCTGGACTGCTCGTCCGCTCACAGCGCCAAAGGATGGCGCAGCGCTCCGGCGGCGCACGGCTGTGTCTGTCGGGGGCTACCGCCGCTCCACCGGACACGGTGACCGTGCACGGAGCCGAAGGTGAATGGCAATCCGTGCCGTTGCATCGCGATTCGGCCGCCGGAGGTTGGATCGTGTCCGCAGATACTCTGCCCGCCGGGCGCGTGAGCTTCCTTCATGAAGGGCACCGCGTGGTCGTGCCGGTGATGGCCGGGGTGGTCACCGCGGTGGCGCTGGGCCAGACGATTTGCGTTGGACTCTTTGACAAAGCCGTAGTGAGGGCGGACGGTCGTGAGCTCCTGCTGATTGACCGGGTTCAGCGGCTGGTTGCGGCGGGATACCCGGAGGCGGCCGACCTGCTGCTCAGCCAGATCGACCACGGTGTTCAGCGTATTGTGCCGTCCGCCCTGCACGGTGCTGGCGACCTCGCGGACCGGGTTCCACTGCGGGACCGGCCCTACCTGCTAGCCGCCCGGCCGTGGGCGGTCTTCCTGGACCACCCAGCCAACGTCACAGGGTAGTCATCGCACCACGGGGATCAGATCATCGCTGGCGTCACCTTGTTCTTCTGCGCTGGCCGGCCATCCACTGCCAGTAGTGGCGGTCGTTGCGGGCCACGTAGATCCACGACCAGTGGCCGGGGAACTGGTGACCGTCCCGGATCACGTGGTCGTAGAGCGTCACCCGCGCGCCCGGGATCACCTCGGCGGCGTGCACGGTGTTCGGCTGGGGCCCGACGGTGTCGTCGTCGAGCGAGGTGACGAGCCAGGACGGCGTGCGGATGCCGGCCAGCTCAGCGTCGGAGATCAGCCCGGTGACGATGCCGCAGATCGGGATCGAGGAGGCGAAGAGCGACGGGTACGCCACCGTCATCTTCATCGACATGTACCCGCCGTTGCTGCAGCCCACCACGTGGATCCGGCGCGGGTCGACCGGATGCCGGCGGGCCACGTCGCGGATCACCTCGCGGATCAGCGGCGCGAACCGGTCGCCGTCCTCCATCCAGTACGAGAAGCTCTGCGGCGCCACCACGTACGCGTCGTCGAAGATCTGCTGGGCCTCTCGCGTGGCGAAGCCGAGCGCGCCCCGGTTGGCGCGCAGCGTGGTCTCGTTGTCGTAGTAGCCGTCCGGCAGGGACGCGCCCTCGCCGCCGCCGTGCAGCCAGACGACGAGCGGGCGCCGGCCCCGGCCGCGCGGGGCATACAGGCGATATTTCATCCCGGATGCGGATTCGTGGTAGCCGAACGCGTCGACCTCCGGATTCAGCAACCGGCCCTGCGTGAACCCCGGGAATGTCACCGGACGCCCGCCGCGGAGCACAAGAGGCGTGTTCTGCGTGATGGTGTAGACGAGGTCGAGCCGGACATTGCGCCCCCGGCTCAGGACGTACCCGAGCGTGCCGCCGCCGACCTGCCCCTCCCCGTGGGCCAGCTCCAGGACGATGTTGCCGCGCCGGTCGAGGCGGGCCGCGGTGACCGTGCGGTCCACGTCGTACACGCCGAGCGCCGGAAACGGGCTGGTGGCACGGGCGTGCACGGTGAACGTGCCGGGATTGACGCTCGCCGGGTCGACGCCGCCGAGCCGGGCGGTCCGCAGGATGACCGCGGTGACCTGCTCACCGCCGTCCAGCGTTTCCGCGAAAAGATCAAAACCCGCATCATCGGGTACGGGCGACGCGCTCGCAGAAACACCCAGGCCGGCGCCGATTCCGGCCCCGATCCCTGCTCCGAGGCCGGCGGCGAGCGCGGTGCGACGACTGATCGGCATGGTAACCCCCACGGACGGCAAGGAATCGACGAGCATCGCTGTCTGCAACGTACTGTCGGGGAAACGCCCTCGCAACAGCACCGAAATCGCTTACGATCGCGGCCGGGGGGTATACGCAGATGTCGATTCGCCGCGCCGTCGCCGTGATCCTGTCCACCGTTCTCGCCGGTACCGCCGGAACGCTGGCGGCCCCGCCCGCGTACGCCGGAGGGGGTCATCTGCCCGCCCGGCACGCGCTGCGCGGGCCGGTCACCGACGAGAACTTCTACTTCGTGATGGCCGACCGGTTCGCCAACGGGAGCACCGCGAACGACCGGGGCGGGCTGCCCGACGATCCGCTGGTGAGCGGGTTCGACCCGACGCGCAAGGGCTTCTACAACGGCGGTGACCTCAAAGGGCTGCGGGACCGGATCGACTACATCCGGGGCCTCGGCACCACCTCGATCTGGCTCACCCCGAGCTTCACGAACAAGCCGGTGCAGCTGGAGGACGGCCCGTCCGCCGGGTACCACGGTTACTGGATCACCGACTTCACCCGGATCGACCCGCACCTGGGCGGCAACGAGGACCTGCGGGCGCTGGTGGACGCGGCCCACGCCAAGGGCATGAAGGTCTACTTCGACATCATCACGAACCACACGGCCGACGTGATCGGTTACCAGGAGGGCGCACGGCAGCCCTACGTCAGCAAGGATCAGAAGCCGTACCGTACGGCCGGCGGCGCGCCCTTCGACGACCGTGACTACCCGAGGGTGTTCCCGCCGCTGCAGTTCCCCTACACGCCGGTGCTCGACGAGTCGGAGAAGAACCTCAAGAATCCGGCGTGGCTCAACGACGTCAGCCTCTACCACAACCGTGGCGACACGACGTTCACCGGCGAGAACTCGTACTACGGCGACTTCTTCGGCCTGGACGACCTGTTCACCGAGAACCCGCGCGTCGTCAACGGGATGATCGACATCTACAAGACGTGGATCGCGGATTTCAACATTGACGGTTTCCGCATCGACACGATGAAACACGTCGACGACGCGTTCTGGCAGCGGTTCGGGCCCGAGGTGCTCTCCTTCGCCCGCGCGCAGGGCAAACGCGAGTTCTTCATGTTCGGCGAGGTCTTCGACACCAGCCGCAGCTTCACCTCGCGGTACACCACCGCCAACCGGATGCAGGCGGTCCTCGACTTCCCCTTCCAGGAGGCGGCCCGCGACTTCGCCTCGCGCGGCCACGCGACGAGCGAGCTGCAGGACTTCTTCGCCGGTGACGACTGGTACACCGACGCCGACTCCAACGTCTACGAGCTGCCCACCTTCCTCGGCAACCACGACATGGGCCGGATCGGCAACTTCGTGGTCACCGACAACCCGGGCGCCGGGGACGCCGAGTGGCTGGCCCGGGACCGGCTCGCCCACGAGCTGATGTACTTCTCCCGCGGCAACCCGGTCGTCTACTACGGCGACGAGCAGGGCTTCACCGGACCGGGCGGCGACCAGGACGCCCGGCAGACGATGTTCGCCAGCAAGGTCCCGGAGTACCTCGACGACGACCTGCTCGGCACGAGCGCCACCCACGCGCAGGACAACTACGTCGCGTCGCATCCGCTGTACCGGACGATCAGCGGGCTGGCCTGGCTCACCCGCCGGCATCCGGCGCTGCGCGACGGCGCCCACCAGCACCGGTACGCGTCCGCGGGTCCCGGCGTCTACGCCTTCTCCCGGATCGACCGCGACCAGCAGCGCGAGTACGTGGTGGCGCTGAACAACAGCGAGCAGCCGGCCACCGCGGCGATACCCACCTACGCCGACCGTCAGGCGTTCACCCGGGTCTACGGCGAGGGCCCGGCGAGCCTGCGGACGAGCGGGAGCGATCTGACCGTCACGGTTCCGCCGCTGTCGGCCGTGGTCTACGCGTCGGCGGGGCGGATCCCGTACTCGAAGAAGGCCCCCGCCGTCGCGCTCGGCGCGCCTGCCGCCGCGGCCGAGACACCGAGCCGGATCCGGGTCGACGCGAACGTCGCCGGGACGTCGTTCTACGAGGTGACGTTCTACACCCGCAGCGGCGGCGGCCCGTGGAAGCTGATCGGCACCGACGACACCGCGCCCTACCGGGTGTTCCACGACGTCAGCGGGCTGCGGACCGGCGCCGGTGTGGAGTACAAGGCGGTCGTGCTGGACAACCGCGGGCACACCGCGACCAGCGCGGCGCGTGGCACGCGCGTCCCGGCGCCGCGGCTGACGATCGAGGCGCCGGCCGAGGGCAGCAACGTGCGCGGACGCCTCGAGGTGCGCGCGGTCGCCGACCCGGAACGCGGCAGCCACGTGGTACGGATCGAGCGCAGTGTCGCCGGTGGCGCGTGGACGACGGCCGGCGTCGACAGCTCGTCGCCCGCGTACACCGTCGTCGATGATCTGACAGCCCTGAATCTGACAACCGGCACGCCGATCCGGTACCGCGCGGTGCTGAACGGGCGGGCCGGCGAGGTGCGCACGGTCCGGTACGCCGGGCCACCGGTCGAGGTCGCCACCCTGCGCTACCAGCGGCCGGCCGGCGATTACGCCGGATGGGGCCTGCACCTGTGGGGAGACGCCGTCGACCCGGCCCTGCTGGCCCGGATCACCTGGGACAAGCCGATGCCGCCGACCCGGATCGGCGACGACTGGGCGGAGTACGACATCCCGCTCGCCGACGACACGAAACCCGTCAACTTCATCATGCACCTGCCGAACGGCGACACCGTCCCGACCAGCCGGGAGCCGGGCGGCGACCGGTCGTTCCTGCCGATCGACAGTCCACAAGTGTGGATCAGGCAAGGCGATCCGGCCGTGTACACCAGCCCACCGACCGGAGGATGAAAGAGCTGGCGATGAACCCCTAAGGTCGGTGTCGTGACAGCGGACTACGGCCTGGGCATCGATCTCGGCACCACCCACACGGCAGCGGCCGTGAACACCGGGGGGCACGTCGAGTCGGTCCGGCTGGGCGCACGCCGGATGGAGATCCCGTCCGCGGTCTTCGTCAAGGACGACGGCGAGCTGCTCGTCGGCGAGGCCGCCGAGCGGCGCGGCCGGGACGAGCCCGGCCGGCTGGCCCGCGAGTTCAAACGCCGGCTCGGCGACCCGGTGCCGATCCTCGCCGGTGGGATGCCGTTCTCCGCGCACGCGCTCACCGGCAAGCTGCTGCGGTTCGTGCTCGACACGGCGACCCGCGCCCAGGGCGGTCCGCCCGCGCGGGTGGCGCTGACCTACCCGGCGCACTGGGGACCGTACAAACGGGAGCAGCTGGACCAGGCGATCCGGCTCGCCGACGCGGGCCCGGTGCGGCTGCTCAGCGAGCCCGAGGCGGTGGCCCGCCGGCGCGACGTCGCGTCCGGGCGGACGGTGGCCGTCTACGACCTCGGCGGCAGCAGCTTCGACGTGGCGGTGCTGCGCCGCGAGGGGGACGCGTTCACGCTGCTCGGCACGCCCGAAGGTGTCGACCAGCTCGGCGGCGGCGACTTCGACGCGGCCGTCTACGCCCACGTGCTCGGCGCCCTCGACGGCGTCGACCTGGACGATCCGGAGACCGCGCCCGCGCTGGCCCGGCTGCGGCGCGACTGCGTGGAGGCCAAGGAGTCGCTGTCGTTCGACACCGAGGTGACCGTGGCGGTCGCGGTTCCGGGCCGGCACACCCGGGTGCCGATCAGCCGTGCCGTGTTCGAGGGCCTGATCGCGCTCGCGGTCCGGGACACCGTCGACGCGACCCGGCGAGCGCTGCGGTCGGCGGGCGTGGCCGCGGGCGATCTCAGCGGGATCCTGCTGGCCGGCGGCTCGTCACGGATTCCGCTGGTCCGGCGTGTCCTCGAGGAGGAGTTCGGCCCGCTGGTCGCCGCCGACGCGCATCCCGAGCTGAGCGTCGCGCTGGGCGCCGCCGCGTTCGCCACCCCATCGGGTACGGGGGAAGCCCTCGCACCCGGGTCATCCGGGAAGCGTGTCCCCGCCTCGCAGGGGAGTGCGGCGACCGCCGGTGCGGCCTCGGAGATCTCCCGCCGCGAGTCGGCGGTCGTGGCGCCCAGCGGCGGCCCGCGCACCGAGACCGCCGCCACCGAACCGGCGGGCGGCGACGTCCCGGCCTTCCCGGGCGCGACCACTGTGCCGGCCGGGCAGGGGTCGCCGTTCTCGGTGGAGTCGGCCGCCGGGGCGCCGGATCGGCCGCGGTCGCCGGCGGAGCGTCTCGGGCTGTCGATGCGGGCGCCGGAGAAACTCGACTTCACCGACCTGCGCACGCCCGCTGACCCGTGGGCCGCCGCCGAGGCCGAGGCCCGCGCGGCGGAGCACCCGTTCGACGGGTTGGCCGGGGACGCTGCTCCGGCCGTACCCCCGCAAGCGGTTGCCTTTGAATCTGAGCCGCAGACCCAGGTGATCGCGCCGGCCCGGCCGACGCCGAAGCCGGTGATGGGGAAGGCCGGGTTCGCCGTGATGATCGTGGTGGCGGCGGTCGCCGGGGTCGTGGGCTCGTCGCTGTTCGACCCGGACGAGAAGAACGAGGGCGCCGCGCCGGCCGCGTCGGCGAGCGCCGCCGGACCGGCCGGGATCCCCGACGCCAACCTGGTGATCCGGGTCGACACCGGCGGCCCGTTCGCGTCGGCGGCGTGGAAGCCGACGATCCAGACGCTGAACCCGGCCACCGGCAAGCGGGAGCCGCTGGCCGGTACCGAGCCCGGCGACACCCTGCCGCGCTGGTCGAACGACCGCTCGATGATCGCGTTGACGCACCGGAACCCGAAGGGGACCAACGAGATCGTCGTGATGGACCGCGACGGCAGCAACCGCCGCAAGCTGGTCGGCGGCGTCACCGGCGGCCGGGTCGTGTGGGCGCCGGACAACCGGACACTCGCCTACATCAAGGACGAGGACGGCGTCCCGCAGATCTTCACGATGCCGATCGACGGCGGCCGGGCCGAGCAGATCACCGTCTCCGGCAACGACAAGGACGACCCGGTCTGGACCCCGGACGGCAAATCGATCATCTACTGGACGAAGGTGGACGGCGTCCGCTCGCTCTGGAAGATCTCGGTGAGCGGCGTCTCCGACAACCGCGCCATCACCAACCCCGACCTCGGCGACGCGATGGACCCGGCGATCTCCCCGGACGGCCGCCTGATCCTGTTCACCCGCAAGATCGACAACAACTACGACATCTGGTCGGTCGAGCCGGACGGCTCCGACGCCAAGCCGGTGACCAGCGCCGCGGACCGCGAGATGGACCCGACCTGGTCCCCGGACGGGGCGTGGCTGGCCTACGTGCGCGGCGACCTGAACCATCCGGCGGTGGTCATCGAACGGGCGGACGGCACGGGCGAGCAGACGCTCACCAAGGGCGGCGCCCGCGAGGGCCATCCCTGCTGGTTCTGACCCGGACGGGCGCTGCCGGTCCCCGTACCCGGGGGGAGTCCGATTGCCGGAGGCCCGGCGCGAACTTGGCACCGTCGAACCTTTCGCCTGGCGTGCGGATCGGCGTCACGGTCACGCTGATCGGAACGTATGGGGCGATCGAACACGGGATGCGCCGTTAGGGCGGACTGCCGTCTCACCGCTGCGAGCACCAGCCGCCTGCGCGTTTCTCGTGGAGGGCCGCGCAGGTCGTTCTGCCGATTTCCATTAGCCGAACAGGGCGACTATGAGTGGCCCTCGGCAAGGCGCAGTTTCCACATTTCCGGAGTCCTTTAGCCGGTGGTTCCGGTGGCCTGGAATGCGGACCCTTCGTCCTGCGCCTTCTGTGCCGACCGGGGTTTCGCGCTGCACGGTCCGGCACGAGCACGTCACCTTCCCCGGCAGCGCACTGATCCGCCCTGGCCAAGACCGCATCGACCGAGCCGTCGCTGGGCTCACTCGCGCTGCCGAGCGGTGCTTCACCATCGGGTTGCGAGGCCCCGCACGGTGGCTCGGCGCGTTCCTCGGCCTGTCGTAACTGGCGCAGGCGCCGGGCGTGGCGTTGAGTGAGACCCCACGAACGGTGCCGCTCATGCTCCCGCCGGAACTCCTCAGCCGCCGGAGAATGATTGCGGCGCAGCGTCCGATCCCGAAGATGCCGGGTGGGAAACAAGGAAAGCTGCGCGTCCATGAAACCGCCGGCGTCCCCCATCGACAGGCCGGTGTCGGCTCGTGCTGGGAGCGCGCCTCGCAGGGTCCGGAGCGGCGGGTTCTGATGTTCGCCTACCTCAAGCGCCGGCGTGCTCGACCATGCTGTGGTGAGGCCGACTGAGTGGGCCAAGGCGGCGCGCGAGTATCTGGTTCCGAAGCTACCCGGCGCATGGGGGCACCGGAACGCCCTGCTTTACCAGCAGCCGATTGACTGGCTGCTCTGTTCCGTGGTGATGCAGACACGGCAGGGGTCCCGGAGTTTTCAGATGTCGGCGGGCGTCCAGCTTCTGTGCGAGCCCGCCGAATACTTGATCGCTGACCTGTCGTTGGACAAACGGGTCACCCGGCTGGGGGAGTTCCGGGATCTTCCGGAGGACTTGGCGCTGGCCGAGCCCGATCGTGTCGCAGCGATCGCCGCCGCTGCTCGACGTGACCACGCCGAGGCCGTCGCATTGCTGAGCGGCCAGGCTGCCTGGAGTCGCACCAAACTCCGCCTGCCGCGGAGCGGGTGACCGAAGAGGCCGGGAAGGTGAACGGCGAGTTAGGCGGCGGCCTTCTGGCGCAGGGGTTCGCCGACCTCGTGCAGGTAGCGCAGGGCCTGGCGGTAGGACTCGATCAGGCCGGTCTCCGCGTAGGGGACGCCGAGCTCCGCGCAGTACGCCCGCACGATTGGCTTGGCGCGGCGCAGGTTCGGGGTGGGCATCGCCGGGAACAGGTGGTGCTCGATCTGGTGGTTCAGGCCGCCGAGCGCCGCGTCGATCAGCCGGCCGCCCGTCACATTGCGGGAGGTCAGCACCTGTTTGCGCAGGTAGTCCTCGTCGCCGGTGGGGTGCGGCATGCCCTTGTGGTTCGGGGCGAACGTCATGCCGAGGTAGACGCCGAAGACGCCCTGGTGCACGACGAAGAACGCGGCTGCCTGCCACGGGGTCAGTACCAGCGCGAGCGCGCCCAGGTAGGTGACCGCGTGCAACGCCAGCAGGCCGGCCTCCAGCCCGCGGCGTCGCATGCCCGGCTTGCGCAGCGCCTTCACGCTGGAGATCCGCAGGTCGAGGCTGAGCAGCGTCAGCAGTGGGAAGAAGAAGCCGGCCTGGTGGCGGTTGATGAACGCGCTCAGCCCGCGCCGCCCGAGCGCCGAGTGGGTGGCCCAGATCAACACCTCCGGTTGTACGTCCGGATCGAGGTCGTCGTGGTTGGGGTTGTTGTGGTGGCGGGTGTGCTTCTCCTGCCACCAGCCGTAACTCATGCCCACCGCGACGTTCCCGGCGATCCGGCCGACCAGGCAGCTGTAGCGGCGGGTGCGGAACACCTGGCCGTGCGCCACGTCGTGCGCCAGCAGGCCGACCTGGGAGAACGCGACACCCATCAGTACGGCGACGGCGAGCTGCCACCACGACTCGCCGAGGATCACGAAGGCCGCCCAGGCGCCCGCGAAGATCGCCGTCACGACCGTCATCCGTACCGCGTAGTAGGCCGGTCGGCGGTCGAGGAGCCCGGCCTCGGCGATCCGCCTGTTCAGGGCGGCGAAGTCGCTGCCGGACACTCGGGGCCGTTTCATCGCGGACGTCATGATATGTGTGACTCCCTCGCCGGGCGGTCCTGCGACCCTAACGACGCAGACAGCTCGGAGGGTACGGCCTGAGCCCGCTTCGCGCCCGGCGAACGCGATTTCGGGTCACGCGGTGGCACGCAGGACGGCGGCGAGGCTGGCGGCGAGGACCGAGCGGTCGCGGCCGGCGGTCCAGCGGGTCACGCCGCCGGCGCGGTGCTCCAGCAGGGTCAGGGCCTCGCTGTCGCTCCCGGCGCCGATGCTGGTCTGGTGCAGGCTCAGCACGTCGACGGTGATGTCGCCGGCAGCCAGGGCCTCCACCAGCGCCTCGACCGGGCCGACGCCCTCGTGCGTGCTGGTCCGCTCGGTCCCGTCGACGCGCAGGGTGACGGTGGTGCCGGTGTCGGACGTCTGGTACCCGGCCAGGGTCACGGCCGGCTCGCCGGTGAGGTAGGTCGCCTCGAACAGCGCCCACAGGTCCGCGGCGGTGACCTCGTCGCCGGTGGTGTCGGTGTGGCGCTGGACGTGGCGGGCGAAGTCGATCTGGAGGCGGCGGGGCAGCTCGACGCCGTACCCGGTCTCCAGGAGGTAGGCGATGCCGCCCTTGCCGGACTGCGAGTTCACCCGGATCACCTCGTCGTAGCCGCGGCCCAGATCGGCCGGGTCGATCGGCAGGTACGGCACCTCCCACTCGCCGGGGCGGTGCGCCGCGAAGCCCTTCCGGATGGCGTCCTGGTGGGTGCCGCTGAACGCGGTGTGCACCAGGTCGCCGGCGTACGGGTGACGGGGCGGGACGTCGAGCCGGGTCGCGTACTCGACGGTGCGGCGTACCTCGTCGATGTCCGAGAAGTCGATCATCGGGTCGATGCCCTGGGCGTGCAGGTTGAGCGCCAGGGTGGCGATGTCGACGTTGCCGGTCCGCTCGCCGTTGCCGAAGATGCAGCCCTCGACCCGCTGGGCGCCGGCCAGGACCGCCAGTTCGGCGCAGGCCACGCCGGTGCCGCGGTCGTTGTGCGGGTGCACCGAGAGGATCACGCTGTCCCGGCGGGCCAGGTTGCGGTGCATGTGCTCGATCTGGTCGGCGTACACGTTCGGGGTGGCGACCTCGACGGTGGCGGGCAGGTTCAGGGTCACCGGGCGGTCCGGGCTTGCCTCCCAGAGCTCGGTCATCGCGTCGCAGACCTCGAGGGCGTACTCCGGCTCGGTCAGGTTGAACACCTCGGGGGAGAACTGGAACCGCACGTTCGGCAGGTGTCCGGCGAGCTTCAGGATGTGCCGGCCGCCCTCCAGGATCAGCTCCTTGAGACTCGCCCGGTCGTGACCGAGAACGACGCTGCGCCAGAGCGGGGCGGTCGCGGCGTACATGTGAATCACCACGTCGTTGGGGATGCCGGCGATCGACGCGACGGTCTGCTCGATCAGCTCGGGGCGCGCCGGGGTGAAGACGACCACCGTCACGTCCGGCGGCGCGATCCGCTCGTCGGCGATCAGGCGTACGAAGTCGTGGTCGGTCCGCGACGCCGACGGGTAGCCGACCTCGATCTCCTTGTAGCCCATCGCGACCATGAGCTCGAAGAAGCGGCGCTTGCGGGCCGGGTCCATCGGCTCGGCCAGCGCCTGATTGCCGTCACGCAGATCGACGGGCACCCACAGGGGTGCCTCGGTGAGGCGCCGGGACGGCCACATGCGGTCTTTCAGGGGTACGGCGACTCGGGCGTACACATCGTGATATTTGTGCGACGGCATGGGGGAGGGCTGTTGCCGATTCCAGTTCATGGTCGCCGACCGTAGCAACTCCTCAGACAAGTAGACAAGCTAAGGTGGCTGCATGGAACAGGTCCGCAGGGAGCCGCTGGCCGACCAGGCCGCCCGTCTGCTGCTCGAGCGCATCCGGTCCGGCGAATGGACTCTCGGCGAGAAACTCCCTGGTGAGACCACTCTCGGGCCGCAGCTCGGGGTGGGCCGCTCGACCGTGCGCGAGGCGATCCGCCAGCTCGCCGGCCAGGGCGTGCTCGCCACCCGGCAGGGCGCCGGCGTCTTCCTCACCGCCCTCGACGTGACCGAGGACTGGGACGCGGTGCTGCGCCGGGCCGACATCGTCGCCGTGATCGAGGCGCGAATCGCGATCGAGGTGGAGGCCGCGGCTCTCGCCGCCGAACGCCGTACGCCCGGTGATCTGGCAGCCATCCGCGCGGCGCTGGAGGAAAGGGCGGCCCGCCGGTCCACTGCCGAGGAGCACGTGGACGCGGACATGGCGTTCCACCGGGCGGTCGTCGCGGCGTCCGGGAACGCGCTGCTCGTCGAGCTGTTCGACAGCTTCGTCCCGCGCAGCCGCGCGTCGATGGTGGACATGCTGGGGTTGAAGGGGGAGTTCGGGGGAGCGGACGACCATGACGTGCACGCGCGGGTGCTGGCGGCGGTGGCCGGCGGGGACGTGAAGGCGGCTGCCGATCTGAGCCGGGCCCATCTGCTGTCCATCAAGCGGTGGGTGGTTCAACGCTGACGCGAGAATCACCATTCGTTTGTCCCCGGCACCGACCGGAGACCGTGCTGGTCAGGGAGGCGGTCACCGCCACCTACTGATCGCCGTTGCCGCCGCTGCTGGTCACGCGCGGGCGACGATCCCCGTCAGGTCGAGGCCGGCCCCGAGCGCCCCGTACTCCAGACTCCGATCCGGCCCCAGCCGCGCCGCCACGAAACCGTCCGCGACCGCCGCCGGGGCCTCGCGGATCAGCACCGCCGCCTGCAACCCGAGCGCCAGCGACTCCACCAGCCGCCGCGCCTGCCCGGCCGCCGCCGACGGATCCGCCGGGAGCCGCCCGATCAGCCGGCGGGTGGCCCGGACGTGCTGGTCGTAGGCCGCGTGCACGCCCATCGCGGAGGCCAGCTCCCGGTCCACCGCGTCCACCGAATCCGGCTCGCGTGCCATCGCCCGCAGCACGTCCAGGGCGATCACATTCCCCGAGCCCTCCCAGACCGCCATCACCGGCTGCTCCCGGTAGCGCCGCGCGAGCGGGAAACTCTCCGTGTACCCGTTCCCGCCCAGGCACTCCAGCGCCTCGTAGGCGTGGTTCGGCCCCCGCTTGCACACCCAGTACTTCGCCACGGCGGTGGCGAGACGGCGGAACGCGACGGCCTCCCGGTCGACGCAGTCGTAGGCGGCGGCCAGCCGCAGCGCCGTCCAGGTGGCCGCCTCCGCCTCCAGCTGCAGATCGGCGATCACCGACGTCATGGCCGGCTGGTCGATGAGCAGGTCCCCGAACGCGCGCCGGTGCCGTACGTGCCAGGCGGCCTCGGCCACCGACTGCCGCATCCCGGCCGCGCTGCCCAGCACACAGTCCAGCCGGGTCTGCGCGACCATCTCGATGATCGTGCGCACGCCCCGGCCCTCCTCGCCGAGCAGCCACCCGGTCGTGCCGTCCAGTTCGATCTCGGACGACGCGTTGGACTTGTTGCCGAGCTTGTCCTTGAGCCGCTGGATCCGGAAGACGTTGCGCTCGCCGCCGGGCAGCACCCGCGGCACCAGGAAACAGGAGAGGCCGCCGGGCGCCTGCGCGAGCACCAGGAACGCATCGGACTGCGGCGCCGAGCAGAACCACTTGTGCCCGGTCAGCGACCAGGTCCCGTCCGAGCCGGCGACGGCGCGAGTGGTGTTGGCCCGTACATCGGAACCGCCCTGTTTCTCGGTCATGGCCATGCCGAAGATCGCCGAGGTCTTGACCGCGGGGTCGTGAAGGTGCGGGTCGTAGACCCGTGCATACACCTTCGGGAGCCACTGCTCGGCCAGGTCGGGGGTGAACCGCAGCGACGGTACGACAGCGTGCGTCATGCTCACCGGGCAGGCATGACCGGGCTCCACCTGGGCGAACAGCATGAACGTGGCGGCCCGGGCGACATGCGCGCCGGGTTTCGGGGCCGACCAGCAACTGGTGTGCGCGCCGTGCTCGATCGCCGCGCCCATGATCCGGTGGTAGGCGGGGTGGAACTCGACCGCGTCGACCCGGTTGCCCCAACGGTCGTGGCGGGCGAAGACCGGCGGGTGGATGTTGGCGAGTTCCGCGTCGTGCTGGAACCCGGGCTCGCCGACCAGCGCGCCGACGTCGCTGAGCTGCGGTGACGCCCACTGCGCGTCGTAGCGTTTCACCGCCTCGGTCAGTGCCGGGTTGATCAGGTACTCGTTGAGCCCGGCGCGCGGCGGAGCCTGGTTGACAACCTCATGAGTCATGACTGGCCCCCAAAGCCCGGAAACAGAAACGCTGAATGCCATCGATGACGCTCGGATTGACGACGCTCGGATTGACGCCGTCCATGTTGATGCCGTCCATGTTGATGACGCTCGGGTTGACGACGCCCGGGTTGATGTCGGCCATCTTGATGCCGTCCATGTTGACGACGCCCGGGTTGATGTCGTCAATGTTGATGTCGGCTGGATCGACTGGGTCCGGTGACGGTCGCAGCGACCCGACGAGGGCCTCGGAGATCGCCCCCATCACGGCCGACGCGGCCAGCCCGGGATCCTCGGCGACGAACTCGCCCCGGTCCAGGCCATCCCGCACGATCTGTTCGACGATCTCGGTGTACGCCCGGCGGTAGATCAGCCGCTCCTCCTCGACGGCCGGGCTGACCGGCTCGAACAGCAGCGCCCAGGCCATCCGGCGGCCCCGCAGCGCGCGCCCGCTGAACACCCGGATCAGCGCGCCGAGCCGTTCGGCAGCCGGCTGCCCGTGGTCGGCGGCGGCCTGCCGGACGACGTCGAGCTCGTGCCCGGCCGCGCTGCGGAACACCTCGGCGAGCAGCCGGTCGCGGCCGTCGAAGTACGAGTACACGGATCCGACGCTGGCTCGCCCCTCGGCCGCGATCGCCGCCACGGTGGCCGCCGCGAATCCGCCGGTGGAGACCACGGTGCGCGCGGCGCGCAGCAGGGAGTCCCGCTTGTCGGAAGCGTTCTTCCTGGTCAGGGCGGTCTGCCGGTATGCCATGGAAGGATTGAACCACGATTCAGTTCATGGCGGCAATCACCTGCAGGACGGACCCGCGCAGGTGGCGAGCCGGTGCAGTTGCTCGTGCAGCTCGGTGACCCGCTCCGGGTCCAGGCCGTCCGCCAGGTTGAGCAACTGATCCGGATCGGTACGCCGGTGGTAGTACTCGCGTGACCCGTCGACGTACTCCACCCAGGTGACGTCGGCGGTCCGCAGCGCCGTGTACGACGGCGGGACGTTCTCCGACTCGCTCTGGTAGTCCGGGTCGGCCGGGTCGGTGGCCGGATCGCTGTGCTCGATCAGCGCCCCGGTCCGCCACTGCGACGGCGTCAGCCCGCCGAGCAACTGCCGCACGCTACGCCCGTCGACCTCCGCCGGTGGGCGTACGCCGGCCAGGTCGGCGAACGTGGGCCGGAGGTCGATGTTCTCGACGAGCGCGTCGACGACATGACCGCGGCGCACCCCGGCGCCGACGACGACGAGCGGCACGTTGACATCGACGTCGAAGGCAGTCTGCTTGCCGGGGTTGAGCCGGTATTCGCCCATGTGATAGCCATTGTCCGAGCTGAACACGATGACGGTGTTCTCGGCGATGCCGGCTCTGTCGATCGTGGCGCGCAGGTCGCCGATCATCCGGTCGATCGACTGGATCGACTGGACACGCTTGCGGAAACCGCGATCCATGTGCGCGATCTGCGCGGCGGTGAGAGGTGAGTGCGGCGCGAGCCAGGCGGGTGCGTTCTTCGGGACCTTGCCGTACGCGTCACCGCGCGGCGCGATCAACCCGGGGAATGATTGAGCATCACGTGGGGCGGGCGGATACGGCAGGTGTGGTGTGTACGTTGATATCTCGATGAAGAACGGCTTGACTTGAGTTGACTTGATCAACCCTTGCTCATGTGAACCCGTCCTGATCCAGTCCTGCGCTTTCGCGGACAGTACATCCGTCAAGTAGTCCGACGGCTCACTGCCGTATCGCTTGACCGTGCCGTTCTCGTTCAATGTGTAGTTGACGTTGTCGTAGGCGTTCCCGCCCGCCATCCACTCGTCCCACCCCGGCGGCACATAGCCGCTCTCCGGCAGGTACTCGTTGAGATACTTGCCGAGGAAAGCCGTCCGGTATCCCGCGGACCGCAGATCCGTGGCGAGCGTCGACTTCTCCTCACCACGACTGCGGAACAGCAGGAAACCGCCGTCCGACCCGTGGTTCTTCACGATGCCGGTGTTGTGCGGATACTGCCCGGTGAGGATCGACGCCCGCGACGGGCAGCACAGCGAGTCGGTGACCGTGTAGTTCGTGAACGACGTCCCGTCCTCGTGCAGCTTCAACACGTTCGGCATGTACGGCACGAGGTTCAACGACAGGTCGTCGACCAGCACGAACACGATGTTCGGCCGGTTCGAGACGGGGGTGGGCAGGGGCGGGCCGAGAGCGACGGGTGTGGGCAGGGGCGGGCCGAGAGCGGCGGCCATCAGCGCGAGAACCGTGACGAGGCGGATCATGGTGCCGCCCAGGGTACAAATTCAGCTCACCAGCCGGGCGGCGGCCCACATCTCGACGATCTTGTCAGCCGGCACCGGACGGGAGTACAGGTAACCCTGCCCGTACTCGTACCCCAGTTTCTTGATCATTTCTTGCTGTTCCACCGTCTCGATGCCCTCGGCCACCGACGAGAAGTCCAGGGCGTTCGCCATCTGGCTGACCGCTGTCGCGACCGCCGACTGCCGGCCCACCGTGGTGATCGACTCGACGAACGAACGGTCCAGTTTCAGCGTGGTCACCGGGCAGGTGAGCAGCAGGCCGAGCGACGACGCGGCGGTGCCGAAGTCGTCCAGGGCCAGCTTCACACCGAGCGCCCGCAGCCCGATCATCGCCTCGTTCGACTCCTCGTCGTCGAGGACAGCGGTCTCGGTGACCTCGATCGTCAGGTTCGCCGCGGGCAGGCCGGTCTCGGCGAGCACCGCTGCCACGTCGGCGACGAAGCCGGGGGTACGCAGCTGACGGCCGGCCACGTTGACACCGACCGACATGTGCTCGGCCTCCGGGTGCTCGCGCCGCCACGCCGCGCCCTGCCGGCAGGCCGTGCGCAGCGCCCACAGCCCGATCGCCACGATCTGCCCGGTGCGCTCGGCGACCGGGATGAACTCGATCGGCGACACCAGCCCGCGCACCGGGTGATTCCAGCGGATCAGCGACTCCACACCGGTGATCCGCTCGTCGCAGAGGCGCACGATCGGCTGGTAGAGCAGCGCGAACTCCTCGTTCTCGATGGCCTGCGCCATCTGGCGGATCAGGACCGCCTCGGCGCTGACCCGCGCGCCCATGTCCTCGGTGTAGTGCACCCACATGCCCTTGCCGCGCCGCTTCGCCTCGTACATCGCGATGTCGGCGGTGCTGAGCAGCGCGGACGGCTCGTCACCGGGCCGGGCCGGCGCGATGCCGATGCTGGCCCGGGTGACCACGGTGTGCTGCTGGATCTCCAGCGGCTGGGCGAGCCGGCGCAGGATCTCCTCGGCGATCAGCGCGGCGTCGTCCGGTCCGGCGCCCGGCAGCAGGATCGCGAACTCGTCGCCGCCCTGCCGGGACACCAGGTCGCCGGGGCGCACCGCCGCGCGCAGCCGGTCGGCGACCGCGACCAGCAGGGTGTCGCCGGCCGCGTGGCCCATCGTGTCGTTGATCTCCTTGAAGTCGTCGAGGTCGATGTGCAGCATCGACGACTCCCGGGTCAGCAGGCGGGGGATCTCCTCGCTGAAGTGCGTGCGGTTCGCCAGCAGGGTGAGCGCGTCGACCGAGTTCGCCTCGTCCAGCCGCTCGATCAGCGCGATGTTGTCGTGGAACGCGACGAGCTGGCGTCCCGCCACCAGGCAGGTGATCACGACGACGCCGATGGTGGCGCCGATCAGCTGGGACGACGCCGTGTCGGGCAGCATCAGGAAGAACACCACGAACGTGACGGCGATCATCCCGTACGGAAGAAGACTGTAGGGTCGTCGTTTCGGCTGCTCCTGCACCGCGCCGATGGTGATCAGGACGACTTGGATCCACGGTCCGACGGCGATGCACACCGACGGCAGGAGACGGATCACGAAGACGTACGCGTGCTCGGTGCTCTGAAAATCGCCGGGCAGGAACGTGCTGACACCCTGGATCATCGCGGCGCTGACCATCGGCCAGGCGGCGATCCGCGCCATCGGCGGCTTCTTGATGAGCGCGACCTTGGTCGCGGAGAACGTCGCCACCAGGACGAGCGCGGCGGTGACGCTGGCGTTGACCCGGTCGACGTGCACGCTGGAGATCGGGTTGAACGCGAAGCACCAGGCCACCACGCCGCCGCCGACGAGCACGGTGGTCGCGTCCAGCCAGAAGACGAACTTCTCCCGGCCGTTCCGCAGACCCTGCGGGAAGATCAGGCAGGCCACGACGTTGCTGCTCATGCCGATCGCGAAGAACACGGTCTGCACGTCGCCGCCGGTCATCGACGGCGCACCGGGTGCGAAAAGGGTGTGCAGGAACTGGTACGTGTCACCCACGGTGAACGACGCTCCGGCGAAGGCGATGATCGACCAGAACCGGCGGTACCGCTGGTGGGCGAGGCCGCGCAGCTTCCAGCCACCGAGCGCCAGGGCCGCGTCCAGCGGCACCTGCACACCCCAGTAGATCCGCGTCTGCAGGTCCGGGTTGCCGGAGAAGACGAAGAACAGCGCACTTCCGATCAGGGTGATCCCGATCAGGGTGAGCAGAACCGGGTCCCGCCGGAGACTGTCGAAGGGGCGCACGTGGAGTAGATCGGTCCGGCCTTTGCGATTCCAAGTGTTTGACGTGCCGGGATTCTTAGCCCGGCCTTATCGATCACACAGCGCGCCCATAGCCGTCGCCGGGCGATCGTGAAGTCACCTCTAGACGGAAGGCTTCACTGATGATCACGAAGACGAAGGCCGGTGTGGTTCTCGCGGCGGGCACGCTGGCTGCCCTGGGTGTGGCCGGGACGGCGCTGGCGATGGAGAGCCCGAGCCCGTCCGGTCCCGCCTCTTCGACCGGCGTGCCCTCCGGTGTCCCGTCGTCCGCTGTTCCGTCCGGGGCCGCGTCGTCCGGGGCTGCGTCGTCCGGGGCTGCGTCGTCGGGTGGCTCGTCCACGGGGTCGGAGATCACTGAGGCTCGGGCGCGGGAGATTGCTCTGGCGGCGGTCGCGGGCGGGACCGTCGACGACGACGTGGAGCGGGAGACCGAGAACGGGCGGCAGGTCTGGGACGTCGAGGTCAGGGCGGGGGCGGTCGAGCACGAGCTGGAGATCGACGCCGCGACGGGCGAGATCCTGCGCAACGACGCCGAGAAGGACGACGCCGACGACGCCAATGACGACGCGAATGACGCGAATGACGACGCGGACGACGCGGATGACGACGCGGACGACGCGGATGACGACGACGGCGACGACGACTGACGCCTGATCAGCTGGCAGTAGGAGCGGGAGGGCGGCCGGAGCGGTAGTAGCCGGCCCGCTCCCTCCCGCAGACGCTCCAAGATCGGCAGGGCTCAGCGTGGACGCGGGCACACGGAACGCCTGCGTGCGCCCGCATCCACGCCAGGGCCGCGACGTCGGCACACGCAGAGCTTGCGTGTGCCCTCACCCACGCCAGCGTGGGCTTGCGTGTGCCCTCGCCCACGCGGACCCGGCCTGCGTGTGCCCTCACCCACGCCGACCCGGCCTGCGTGTGCCCTCGAACGGCGGCGGCGGATCACCCCGCAGCACCGGGCAGCCCCAGCCGCACCTCAGCCCCGCCCTCAGCGGCCACCCCCACCTCGAACGACACCGCCACCCGCCGCGCGATGTCCAGCCCCAACCCGGTCGACCCGCCCTCCGAGACCCCGCGCCGGGCCGCCGACTCCGCGAACCCCGGCCCCGCATCCGCCACCGTCAGCACTGCCCCACCGGCCGCCCCACCCTCCGGGCGAGCCTCCAGCGTGACCGCGAACCCCGTCCCCTCCGGCGTGTGCGCGAACACGTTCCCCAGCAGCGCGTCCAGCGCCGCTCCGAGATCGTCCGCAGCCACCCCCACCGGCACCTCCGCCGCCGGGACCGACTGCGTCAGCGCCCGGCCGGTGTCCTCCGCGAGAACGGCCCAGAACGCCACCCGGTCCCGTACCACCGCTGCCGCGTCGCACGACGCCGCCGCGACCGGTGGCCGCCGCGCCTGCTGGATCACCGCGGTGACGGCCCGCGCCAGCTGGTCCGTCGCCGCCGCCACCCGGGCCGCCTCCTCGGGGTCCCGCAGCGACTCCGCTTCCAGCCGCAGCGCGGTCAGCGGCGTGCGCAGCCGGTGCGACAGGTCGGCGAGCTGTTCCCGTTCCGCGGTCAGCAGTTCCTGGATCCGCCCGGCGAGATGGTTCAGCGCCCCGGCCACCTCCCGCAGCTCGCGCGGCCCGGACGGCGCGGCGCGGGCGCTCAGTTCGGCGTTCGCCAGCCGGTGACTGACCGAGGACAGTTCCGTGATCGGGCGGGTGATCGACCGCGCCAGCCGGTCGGCGACCAGCAGCCCGAGCAGCACCAGCGCCAGCCCGAGCCCGGCCAGGGTCAGCCACGCGCGGGTCACGCCGTGGGTGAGGGCCTCGTCGGTGACGAGGGTGCGTACCACGGTGGTCCGGCCGCCGCTGACCACCGGGACCACGAGCTCGCGGCCCTCGTCGGTGGTCACGGTGAGCGCGCGCCCGCGGGCCGCGGCCAGGCGGACCGCGGGGGTGGGCGCGGCAGGCGCGCCGAGAGCGCTTCCGTCGGGGAGGAACACCGTCACCGGTACGGCCTGAGCCGTCACCGCCCGCCGCAACCCGCCGACGTCACCGACGAGCGGGACGATGGTCTGCACCGCGTCCCCGGCACGGCTCAGCGCCCGGTCCTCGGCGAAGTCGCGGACCAGCACGGCGAGCGGTACCAGGAAGGCCAGCAGGACCAGCACGGTGGTCCCGGCGACGAGCAGCGCCAGCCGTTTCCTCACGCGGGCTCGCTCAGCCGCACGCCCACCCCGCGGACGGTGTGCAGGTAGCGCGGCTCCTGCGCGGTCTCCCCGAGTTTGCGGCGCAGCCAGGACAGGTGCACGTCGACGGTCTTGTCGGCCCCACCGTACGGCACCTGCCACACCTCGCTGAGCAGGTCCCGCTTCGTCACCACCTGGCCGGGCCGCTGTGCCAGATGATGCAGTAGGTCGAACTCGCGCGGGCTGAGCTCGATCGGGGCGCCGTCCAGCGTGACCGTCCGCGCGCCGACGTCGATGCTCAGCCCGCCGACCGTCAGGACCGGGCTCGCCAACGGCCCCGCTCCGCGCCGCAGCACGGCCCGGATCCGCGCGTCCAGCTGCGCCGCGGTGAACGGTTTCACCACGTAGTCGTCGGCGCCGGCGTCGAGCAGCCGTACCATCTCGGTCTCCTCGTCCCGTGCGGTCGCGATGATCACCGGGATCCGGCTGACGGCGCGCAGCATGCGCAGCAGCTCCCGGCCGTCCAGGTCGGGCAGCCCGAGATCCAGCACGATCAGATCCGGTCGCTCGGCCAGGGCGGTCTGCAGTCCGTCCATGGCGGCCGGTGAGGCGGCCACCGCATGCCCGCGCTCCCGCAGGGCCCGCAGCAGCGAGCCCCGGATCGCCGGGTCGTCCTCGATCAACAGCAGTCTGGCCACGGGCTGCACGGTATCCGCGTTTCCTGGAGATCCGGCGCTCCTTAACGTCGTCTTATCCGTGTCGGGCGCCGGCCTTAGCGATGCCTGGCGCATAGTTGCCCACGTGGGAGAGCGACGGGGACGGCGGCCACTGGTGATCGCCGGCGGCTGGCTGGTGGCGGTGGCGCTCGCCGTGCTGGTCGGGGTGGTCGGGATCAACCTGGTCGGCAGCGGCCTGACCGGCGAGCGGGCCGCGCCGATGACCGAGGACGAGGTCTCCCGCGAGCTTCGTGCCCTGCCCGCCACATCCGGCGCGGCCGGCGCTCCCTCGGAAACGGCGCCCCCCGAAGCCGCCGGCACCTCGTTCACCACGCCGGGCGGCCTGGTCGTCGCCGACTGCTCCCGGATCCTGTCGATGGCGCCGGCGCAGGGCTGGTCGGTGGCCGAGAAGGACGATGACGAGGGCGAGTTCCGCTCGGCCGGCGACCCGTCCGTGGTGCTGGAGGTCGACCTCGAGTGCGTCGGCGGCCAGCCGCAGGTCAGGGTGACCGCGGGCGACTGACCGGCCCGGGCTCCACCCCGTCGCCTCCCCGGCGGGATGAAGCCTCGAGGGGCGCAGGTGCGCCCCGGGTGGGCGGATCAGGCAGCTGCCGCGGCCGGGTCGTCGGTGGCCGATTCGGCGATCCGGGCTATCTGCTGCAGTGCGTCGTGCGGGTCGGCTTCCGGGTCGGCGGCCAGCTCGGCCACTTCGCGAAGCAGGTCCTGGTAATCGGGACCGTTCTGGTAGTCGGGACCGTTCTGGTAGTCGGGATGGTGGGGGACCCGTTCGGCCACGCGCAGGAGCGCGGTCAGGTCGTTGATGGTGGTGCGTAGCCGGTCGGGGTTGAGACCTCCGATGACCACCGGTTGCAGGTTCGGCTCGTCGGTCGTGCGCAGGATGCCCAGGCGGAACGCGATGGCCACCGCGTGCGCCTGATCTCGTGCGCCCAGTTGCTGGTAGAGGGCCTTCAGGCGGGATTTGACGGTATTCGGCGAGATGAACAGCCGCGCCGCCGCCTCGCGCGCGGTTTCACCGACCGCCAGGGACTCGACGATCTCTTGCAGATGAGGCGCCAACACTGGCCTGATCGCAACGGGCCCAGCGTGGCTTCGATGCGTATGCAGTGACATATCCCGCAATGTAGATCTTCGAATTCACAATCGACGGTTGCCTATCGTGCCAGGTCGGGCTATGTTTGGGAGCGCTCCCAATCCCCAGGAGAGGTGTCATGTCCCGTATCCCCCTCGCCCTCGCTGCTGGCCTGCTGATAGCCACCGGAGCTGTCGCTTTCGCCGGGAACGCGTCCGCCGGAACCATCAGTGGTTCGCTATATCGTGAACCGGACACGTCAGTTTCCCGATGGGTGGCCGCTAATCCCGCGGACTCCCGAATGCCCGTCATTCGCGACCGGATCGCGAGCCAGCCGGCGTCCCATTGGCTGTCGAACTTCAATCAATCCACGATCAGATCCGAAGTTTCCGGATATGTCGGTGCGGCGAATGCGGCCGGGCAGATTCCGGTTCTGACCGTTTACGGCATCACGAACCGCGACTGCGGCGGCGCCAGCTCCGGCGGCGCCCCCGACCTGACGCAGTACCAGACCTGGATCTCCAATCTGGCCGGAGGTCTCGGCAACCGGACCGTCGTGATCATCCTGGAGCCGGACTCGATCGCCCTGCAGACCTGCCTCAGCGGCGCCGACCTGGCCGCCCGCAACCAGGCGCTGCACACCGCGGTCCGCACCCTGAAGTCGGGCAACCCGAGTTCCAAGATCTACCTCGACGCCGGGCACTCCACCTGGAACAGCGCCGCCGAGCAGGCCCGCCGCCTGATCGCGGCCGGCATCGCCGACGCCGACGGCTTCTACACCAACGTCTCCAACTTCAACCCGACGAGCGGCGAGGCGTCCTACGGGCGCTCGATCATCAGCTCACTCTCCGCGCAGGGCGTGTCCGGCAAGCGCCAGGTGATCGACACGAGCCGTAACGGCGGCGCGAGCGGCGACTGGTGCGGCGACGACAACACCGACCGCCGGATCGGCCGTTACCCGACGGTGGCCACCGGCGACGACAACATCGACGGATACCTGTGGGTCAAGCCGCCGGGCGAGGCCGACGGATGCCGTTACGCGGCCGGCTCCTTCCAGCCCGACCTCGCCTACAGCCTGGCGAGCAGCGCCACCAACCCGCCCTCACCGTCCCCGTCGAACCCCTCGTCAAGCCCCTCGTCAAGCCCGTCTTCGAGCCCGTCGGGCAGCCCGTCCGCCAGCCCGTCGGCGAGCCAGCCGACCGGTGCCTGCTCCGCCACGTTCCGCGTCACCGGCTCCTGGCAGGGCGGCTTCCAGGGTGAGGTCACCGTCACCGCGGGCACCGCAGCCCTCTCCGGCTGGTCCGTCTCCTGGCCGCTGAGCGCCGGCCAAACCATCACCCAGGCCTGGAACGGAACACTCTCCGCAACCGGCTCCACCGTCACCGTCCGCAACGTCTCCTGGAACGGCGCCCTGGCACCACGAGCCACCGCCCAATTCGGCTTCCTCGCCAACGGCGCCGCCACCACACCCACGCTCACCTGCGCCGCGGCCTGACCCCCATCCGGTACGGGCGACCCCGCCCTCAACCGCACCAACCCCGTCCCCGAGAGTCCGCGCGACCTCGCTGCCGGGTCCGGGCCGTCCGGCGACCATCGCTACCGGTGGGTGGTCGCCGGACGGCTTCTTCCGTTCATCGGAGAAAGTCGATTAACCTACCCGTGTGGTCAGCGACCGGATCAACGGCTTAGCCGCCATCCTCGCCGCCGTGCGCGCCGGCGCCGGCATCACCCAGCCGCTGCTCGTGGAGCGCGTCGGCCTCGGCCGTTCCGTCGTCGCGCAACGGGTCGCCGAGCTGGAGGCCGCCGGCCTGGTCGAAGGCGCCGGCTTCGGCCCCTCGTCCGGCGGCCGGGCGCCCCGCCGCCTGCGACTGTGCGCCGGCCGGGGCGTGGTCCTCGGCATCGACGTCGGCGCCACCGGCCTGATCGTCGGCGTCGCCGACCTGACCGGCCGGATGCTCGCCAGCCGGCAGCGCGCCATCGACGTCGCCGCCGGCCCGAAAGCCGTGCTCTCCCTGGCCGAAAGCCTCGCCGCCGAACTGCTGGAGCCGCGGCGCATTCCGGTGTGGGCGGTGGGCGTGGGCGTACCCGGGCCTGTCGAATTTCGCACCGGGCTGCCGATCGTGCCGCCGATCATGCCGGGCTGGGACCGGTACCCGATCCGGCGGCGGCTACGGGCCCGGTTCGGGGCGCCGGTCTGGGTCGACAACGACGTGAACCTGATGGCGCTCGGCGAGCTGCACGCCGGAGGAGAACCGGCCGGGCACATGCTCTACGTGCGGGCCGGCCTCGGCATCGGCGCGGCGATCGTGATGGACGGCCGGCTCTACCGGGGCGCGAACGGCTCGGCCGGCGACATCGGCCACGTCGCCATCCCGGAGGGCGGCGCGATCATCTGCCGGTGCGGCAACATCGGCTGCCTCGAGGCGGTCGCCGGGGGAGCGGCGCTGGTTCGCGAGGGACGGTTGCGCAGCCCGCGGCTCGCCGCGATCCCCGGCCTGCGCCCGCATCACGTGGTCGAGGCGGCAGAGAACGGCGACACCGCCGCCCGGGACCTGCTGCACCGCACGTCCGCGCTGCTCGGGGGCACGCTCGCCACGCTCGTCAGCTTCTACAACCCGAACCGGCTGATCCTCGGCGGCAGCCTCGCCCCGGCGCGCGACCACGTGCTCGGCGCGATCCGTGAGGCCATCCACAAGCGGGCGCTCCCGCTGGCCACCCGTGACCTGCGGATCGAGGTCGCGACGCTGCCCGAGGAGGTCTCCGGTGTGACGGGGACGGCGCACCTGGCGCTCGACGAGGTGTTCTCCCCGGCGAACCTGGAGATCTGGCTGCCCGCCGGCTCACCCGATCAGGTCCCGCAGAACGTCTGGTAGCACGCGCCGAAGCTCTCCGGCGCGGGCTCCGCGTACCGCTCCAGGCCGGGCCGCTCGGTGAACGGGTCGCTCACCGCGTCCAGCAGCGTCTCCAGGTCTCCGCCGGCGAGCGCCTCCTCGACCAGGTGATTGCGCGGGATGTAGATCGGGTTCACCCGTTTCGCCGCCTCGGTGTCCGGCTCGTAGGACCGCCAGCGGGCCAGCCAGTCCTGATCGGTCACCGTCGCGCCGAGGTCACGGAACGCCGACGTGTAGTCGAGCCGCCGGTCCCGCAGGTGGGTCAGGAGAGCCTGCGCCAGACCCCGTACCTCATCGTCGGTGGTTGTGGGGGAAAGCCCCAGCTTGGCGCGCATGCCGCCGGTCCAGGCCGCGTCGTAGGCGGGGCCGAACGCGCCGAGCGCCTCGGTCGCGAGCGCGACGGCCTTGTCCTGGTCGTCGTCGAAAAGGGGCAGCAGCGACTCGGCCAGCCGGGCCAGGTTCCAGTGCGCCACGGGCGGCTGGTTCCCGTACGCATAGCGGCCCCCGGTGTCGATCGAGCTGAACACCGTCGCCGGGTCGAACACGTCCAAGAAGGCGCACGGACCGTAGTCGATGGTCTCGCCGGAGATCGTCATGTTGTCGGTGTTCATCACGCCGTGGATGAAACCGACGAGCATCCACCGCGCGACCAGCTCGGCCTGCACGGTCAGGACCGAGGAGAACAGCGCGAGGTACGGCCGGTCGGCCTCCCGCGCCGCCGGATGATGCCTGTCGATCGCGTGGTCGGCCAGCCGTTTCAGCAGGCCCAGGTCGCCGGTCGCCCGCGCGTACTGAAAACTGCCGACCCGCAGGTGACTTGCCGCGACCCGGGCCAGCACCGCGCCCGGCAGGTTCTCCTCCCGGCGCACCTGACGGCCCGTCGTGATCACCGCGAGTGAGCGGGTGGTGGGAATGCCGAGCGGGTGCATGGCGCGGCTGACGACGAACTCCCGCAGCATCGGCCCGACCGCCGCGAACCCGTCACCGCCGCGCGCGAACGGCGTGCGGCCCGAACCTTTCAGATGCAGGTCACGCAGCACGCCGTCGGGCCCGGTGAACTCGCCGATCAGCAGCGCCCGCCCGTCACCGAGCCGGGGCGAATAGCCGCCGAACTGGTGACCCGCATAGGCCTGCGCCACCGTCGTGACCCCCGGCGGCGCCTCGGTCCCGGCGAGCAGCCGCAGACCGGCCGGCCCGCGCAGCCACTCCGGGTCGAAGCCCAGCTCGGCGGCGAGCCGCTCGTCCAGCACGAGCATCGCCGCGCCGGGCGAATCCAGGCCCTGCCACGGCACCGCCATCTCCGGCAGCTCACGGGCGAACCGGCTGTCAAACGAGGGCATCTCCACCCAGCAACCGTACTCGCCGGGATTCGCTGTCGTAGCTGCGCGCCGCCACGCAGGCCCCGCCGAGCCGCGGCCGGCGGGCGAGCAGCGCGAGCGCCCGTTCATGCTGATCAGCGGGCATCTTCAGGGCCAGGCTGACGTGCGGGACCCAGTTCTGCGGCGCATACATCGCCGTGGGCTCGCCGAGCGCCGCCCAGACCCGCGCCTGCACCGCTCGCAACTCCGCCGACTCCACCGCCAGAACCGCAGCACGACCAAGAACAAAAGCGGGTCCGATCCGTACGGGGACAGGCAGCCCCAGCTCCGGCGCCCCGTCCACGGCATCAGTGGTCGCGAGCGTCACGTGCGGCCGGTTGGTCGGATGGGTGTGCGTCGCCAGGCTGCGCAGTCCCGCCGCGTGCAGCTCGTCCCACAGGCCCCGCACCGCGCGGTCCAGCTCCGGGTCGAGCAGCAGCTCCACGGTCTGCACGGGTCAGCCCTCGACCGCGTAGGCTTCCAGCCGCTCGGCGAGCTCCCGGGGACGGCTCAGCGCCGGGGTGTGGCCGCCGGGGATCTCGTCCGGGACGACGCCGAGCCGCTCCCGGGCGACGCGCCGCACGAACGCCGGTGGCAGCAGCCGGTCATCCCGGCAGAGCAGCACCCGGGTCGGGACGTCCGGCCAGGCCCGCAACGGGGACGGTTCGCTCAGGCGTACCTCGGATTGGGCCCGGTCAGCGACGAGCGGCACGACGAAGCCGCCGAGGGACTGCCCGGCGATGACCAGGGCGCCCGTCCGTGCTGTCTTCTCCACGGCGGTGACCACGGTGTTCGCGTACTCCGGGAGGCCCGCCGTGTCGTCGTCGCACGGCAGATCCGGCGCGACGGTGCGATGGCCGCGCGCCCGCAGCTCCGCCTCCACGAGATGCCAGTACCACCCGACGTCACCGGCACCGTGAATCAGTACGAATGTGGCCACACGGCCCACACTATCGCCGACGCGCTCCGCTCGGCCGTGCGGCGCGTAGCCTCGCGGGATGACGACGATCCTGGTGCCGTACCACCACGACGAGCGGCTCGCCGACGACGACATCCCGGTCCGGGCCGACCACATCGTCCACGTGCCGGCCGGCGGGGTGGGGGACCAGTGGCAGCGCAACGCCGTGGTGGGCCGGGCCGCGGCCGCCGCGGTGGCGCCGGTGGTCGCTTCCGGTCAGGTGCCGGTGGTGTTCTCGGGTGACTGCCTGGTCGCGGGGGCCACGGTCGCGGGCGTGCAGCAGGCCGGTGTGGACCCGGCGGTGATCTGGTTCGACGCGCACGGCGACGTGCACACGCTGGAGACGACCGGTTCCGGTTATCTGGGCGGGTTGTCGTTACGGGTCGTCACGGGCGCCCACCGGGAACTCTATGCCGATCTGATCGGGTTGCGGCCGGTGGCGCCGGAGCGCGCCGTGCTGGTCGACGGCCGGGATCTGGACCCGGCGGAGGCGGATTATCTGGCGGTCAGCCCGACGCGTCGCATCCCGGTGTCCGAGGTCGCCCCGGAGACGGTCCCGGCGGGACCGCTGGTCCTGCACGTGGACCTGGACGTGATCGATGCTGGGGAGTTCCCGGGTTTCCGGTTCCCCGCCGATGGTGGTCCCTCCGCGGAGGCCGTTCTGTCGGCGTGCCGGCGCGTCTTTGCTACGGGGCGGGTGGTGGCTTTCGACGTGGCATGCCCGTGGTGGCCGGCGGTCGGGGACCAGGCTAGGTCGCGGGAGCAGCTGGTCGCCGCGATGCGGGCCCTGCTCACGGCGTAGTCGCAGCCCTGCCGACCAGCCGGTCCAGCCGGTCCAGCCGGTCCAGCCGGTCCAGCCGGTCCACAGTGTCGCCTCCACCGCACTGGCCGCCAGCCGGTCCGGCTGGTCCCCAGTGTTGTCGCCGCTGCACTGAGCGCCAGCCGGTCCGGCTGGTTGGGAGTGTCGTCGCCGTGCGGGGTTCCACGATCGGGCCCACGGCCGAGCCGAGCCGTAGTTCAGGCTGGTTGAGCGCGGTTTTGACCTGCTTCGGCTACGGCTGGGGTGGGCGGGCCGTAGTTCAGGCTGGTCAATCGCGGTTTTGACCTGCTTCGGCTACGGCTGGGGTGAGCGGGCCGTAGTTCAGGCAGGTCAAGCGCGGTTTTAGCCGGTGCCAGCTACGGCTGACTCGCTGCGGCGCTTGGCTGACGTGCCGACGCGTGGCGGAGCTCGTCGCTTTCGGTTCGGCTGTGGCTACGGGCGGGGCCGTGAGCGCGGCCCCGCCCGTACCCGATGGTTATGCGCAGTTGATGGGGGTGGGGGGTGTGTTGGTGCTGCCGGAAGTGGCGGTGAAACCCCAGCTCGTCGACGCGCCGGCGGCCAGTGAGCCGTTGTAGGCCGCGTTACGAGCCGTGACCGTCTCCCCGGAGGTGGTCACCGTGGCGTTCCAGGAGTTGGTGAACCGCTGGGCGTTCGGCCAGGTCCAGCTGACGGTCCAGCCGCTGATCGGCGCCGCGCCGGCCTTGACCGTCACGGTGCCCTGGAAACCGCCCGGCCACGAGTTGTTGATCGTGTAGGTGGCGGTGCACGAACCAGCAGGGGTGGACGGCGACGTGGAGGGCGAGGGGGACGACGAGGACGGCGGGGGCGACGACGGCTGCTGGCCGCCGAAGACGGACGCCTCGACCGCGGTCGCCTTGATGCCGTTCGCGCCGTTGAAGATCCGCTGGCCCCACGTGGTCAGCGCCGACGGGTTGAAGTCGGTGACCATGTCGAGGTATTCGACGCCACCCCCGTTGCCGCTCCACGACCAGCCCAGATAGCCGATTCCGCGGGCCTGCGCGGTGGCCAGGATGGTGTCCTCGTCGGGGTTGCCGTCGGAGTGGTCGAAGCCGAACTCGCCGACCACGATCGGCAGGCCGGCGGTCTGGAACCGGCCCAGGTAATCGGTGATCTCGGCGGCCGTGTCGAAGACCCCGTACATGTGGATCGAGAAGACGGTGTTGCGGTTGGGGTCGGCGGCGAAGACCGAGGCGGCGTTGTCGCGCATGATGAACTGCCAATCCTGACCCCAGTTCGGCGCGTCGACCATGATCTGGTGCTGGAATCCGGCGGCGCGCAGGCGGCTGATCGCACTCTTCGTGTCGGCGGTCCATTTCGACGCGGCGCTACCGTTGCCGTAGGGCTCGTTGCCGATGTTCAGGATGACGTAGGACTCCTGGCCCTCCAGCGCCGACTTCACGGAGATCCAGTAATCGACGGCCTGTGCCAGGGTTGCGGCGCCGGACTGCTCGCCGTAACCCGTGGTGTCGTGCACTTCGAGGACGCAGATCAGCCGGTTCGCCTTGCATTGACTGATCACGTTGGTGACGTCGGACGCCTCGTTCTTGGTCCAGCGCTGGCCGCTCGCGAGGACCACGCGGACCGTGTTGGCGCCGAGCGCCTTGATGCCGGACAGTGACGAGTTGAGCTGTGACGGATACCAAGTGTGAGCATGGTTGACGCCGCGCATCACGAACGGTTTGCCGTTCGCGTCGACGATCGTGGTGCCCGACACGCTGAAGCCGGTGGCGGCCTGGGCGGGCTGGGCGGCGACGAGGACGGCCGCCGCACCGCAGAGCAGGGCGGCCAGGCCACCCCACCATTTCGATCTCATGGGGGATTCCTCCTGGGGACGATTCACTACCGGGAGCGCTCCCAAGATGCGCCGTCGCATCCAACTCTGTCAACGTCCTGAACGGACATTCTTAAGTAATTTAAAATTCTCACCCCATCAGCTGTACGGGTGGAGCGCCGCCGCCGTGAGGCCGCTGGAGAGATAGCCCCCGAGCGTGTGGAAGTCCACTTTCCCCAGGTGGGCCGTGTCATGAAGGTCGACCGGGAACCGCCCGCCCAGTTCGGCGGGGAGCGCCACCAGGTCACCCGGGTCCGCGATGTTGACCCAGCGCCCCACCCCGCCCGGCCGCACGCCCCGCCCGTCCACCGGCTCCGGAACCAGGCTGTCGAAGACCGCGCCGGTCAGCCCGAGTGGCGATCCGAGCGTCAGCAGCAGATCGATCTTCCGGTCCGGATGGGCGCAGAGCGCCTCGTACGCGACCACCGACCCGAGCGAGTGCGCCACGACGACGCGCGCTCCGGTCGCGTCGATCGCGTCCATGACGATCTGACGACACCGGTCCCGTACGCCCGGGCGGGTCAGATAGACGTACACCTCGCGCAGCAGCGCCGTCATGATCCGGCCGACCGTCCGCGCGCCCGGGTCCCAGTGCCGGGCCAGCCAGTCCAGGCCCTCCTGCAGCGGATAGGTCACCGGGCCCTGCGCGGCCTCGGCCGGAACGCCCGCCTGCAGCATCCACTCCCACGCCCAGGCCTGCTCGGCGGGGGTCAGCGTCTCCAGATCGTCGGCGCCCTGTGACTGGTCGTCGAGCAGGTGCGCGTAGTAGGCCGTCGCCAGCCGGGGCGCAGGATCGGTCAGCCCGGCGTCGCGGTACCCGGCGGCCAGCTTGTCGCTCCACCGCACCGCGAGGAGCTCGGCCGCCTCGGCGGGGGTGACGCCGGACTGGCGGTTCCAGATGCCGTGCACAGCGACGACGGTCATGACGTTCCTTCGTGGACGGTGATGACGGAACGCTATCCGACGGCGACCATCCGTGACCAGTTGGTCACCCGGCGGCCTGGCGGAGCGCGACCACCACCGTGCCCAGCAGAGCCACCCCCGAGCCGACACCCGCGACCAGCGCGATCGTCGCATCCGAGCCGCCCGATGCCGCGATCATGAACCCGGCCAGCCCGAGCGCCGTCATCACCGCGCCGAGACCGTGGAAGAGCGGCAGCCGCCACGCCCACGCCAGCCCGAAGAAGTGCAGGCCGACCACGGTGGCGACCCAGGCGATCGCTAGTTCGGGCCGCTCCCACACGCTGTTGATCAGGTAGAGGCCACCGAAGAGCGCGACCACCTCGGCCGCGACGATGATCCAGTACCGCCGGTCGGTGAAGCCGTTGATGTCCGCTGCGCCGCCTGCTTTCGTGGGGGTTCGCGCTTGCCGGAACAGCGCCACCAGCAGGACCGCCGCGGCGAGCACCCCGGCCACCCGGATGATCAGCGGCCACGGCGTGGGCAGTCCGCCGCTGTTGACCATGATGAACACGGTCCCGAACGAGATGGCGATCAGGCTGCCGGTCACCATGCCGCTCGGTTTAACCACATTCCCCGTCGATGTCATGCGCCGATCCTAGAGACGCCCGCCCGGCCCGGCGTGCCCCGCCGGAGCGCCCGAAACCACACGCGAGGGTGGGGTCAGTGGCGCAGGTGAGGCTGGAGGACCAGGGCGGCGGCGCCGGTCGCGGAGGCTGTCGCGGCGGCCAGGGAGACCGTGACGGTTACCGCGCGGTGCCAGGTTCGGGCGTCGGCGGGGGCTATCCGGCGCTGGATCGCCGGGCCGTAGACGAACGACGCCGCCGCGAAGCCTGCCCCGGTCAGCACGACGAGATCGAGGTCGAGCAGGTTGACGACGGATTCGGCGGCGGCTGCCACGTAGGTCGCCGATTCCTCCAGCAGGGCGAGGCAGGCCGGCGCCCCCGCGCGGGCAGCACGCGCCACGGCCGCGAAGTCGGCGGCAACCCCGCGTGAGCCGGCGGACTGCGGTGATCCGGCGGACTGGCGTGATCCGGCGGGCTGGCGTGATCCGGGAGGGAACCCGCGCGGCCCGGGGGCGGGGTGCGGCGACGCGGCGGCGGGCGACAGAGGTAGCTCGGCTTCGGCTGCTGCCTGCGGGTTTGCGCTGGCGGCGGCCACCACGGCACGGGGGCCGGCCACCGCCTCGAGGCAGCCGCGGGCGCCGCACCAGCAGGGTGGGCCGTCCACGCGTACGCAGAAATGGCCGAACTCCCCGCCTCGCAGCGCCTGACCGCCCACCACGATGCCGGCGCCGATGCCGCTGCCCATGTGGAGCGCGGCGAAGGACCGTTCCGGGCCGAGCCGGGCCACCCAGTATTCGCCGATCGCGGCGGCCGTCGCCTCGTTCTCGACCAGCACGTTCATGCCGGTGGCCGCGGACAGCTCGCCGCCGAGGGTGACCGGCAACCCGGAGCCGGCGAGGCCGATGCCGGCACACCGTGCGGCATCCACCCCAGACCCGGCGAGCAGCACGACGACCCCGGCAGCCAGCTCATCCGCCGAGACCGCCGAGACCGCCGCGCCGGAAGGAGTCGAGGACAGCGGGCGGGCCAACCGGGAGATGATGCCGCCGGTCTGGCCGGTCAGCACGAACGTCGCCCGTCCCGCATCCAGGTAGACCCCGACCGCGATCCGCGCCGCCGGGTCGAGCCGCAGCAGGGTGCGCGGCTTGCCGGCCGTCGGGGTGCGGCCGGTCTCGACGACCAGGCCTTCGTCGAGCAGGCGGCGCACCGTCATCGATACCGACGCCTCGGTGAGCCCGGTCGCCGCCGCGATCTCCACCCGGCTCAGCGGCTCGGCGGCCCGGATCGCGTCGAGGATCGCCTCCCGCGCCCGCCCTCGAGCAGAACGCACCGGCCCCTGAGCCGATTCCGCGGGCCCCTGGGCGGAACGCGCCGTTCGTCCCACCGCGGCCCCCTTCGTTGACGGGCTTAGTTCAGCAGCTTAAGAATATGGTCATGCGCAAGACCGAGCTGCACAACGGGTGGACCGTCCGAGCGACCGGCGGCCCGGTCCCACCGGAGATCGCCGACGTCACCGTCCCGGCCACCGTGCCGGGCACCGTGCACACCGACCTGCTGGCGGCGGGCCTGATCCCGGACCCCTACCTCGGCGAGAACGAGGCGGCGCTCGCCTGGTTCCATCGGTCCTCCTGGCGGTACGACACGGTCCTGCGCGCCGCGCCCGCCGAGCCGGGGGAGCGGGTGGAGCTGGTCTTCGACGGCTTGGACACGGTGGCGTCGATCGAACTGGACGGCGTGGAGCTGGGCCGGACCGCGAACATGCATCGAAGCTTCCGGTTCGACGTGGGCACCCTGCTGACCGGGGAGGATCAGACCCTCACGGTACGGTTCGAGCCCGCTCTCGACTACGCCGAAAAGGTGCAGCAGGAGATCGGTGAGCGGCCCCGGCCGTACCCTCATCCGTTCAACGCGGTCCGGAAGATGGCCTGCTCGTTCGGCTGGGACTGGGGTCCCGACCTGCAGACCGCCGGGATCTGGAAGCCGGTGCGGCTGGAGCGCTGGAGTGTCGCCCGGCTCGCCGCGGTCCGTCCGCTGGCCACCCGCACGCACCTGAGCGTGGCCGTCGACGTGGAGCGCCCGGCCGACGCGACCCTCGCCCTGGAGGTGCTGGTCGGGGAGGGCATCCGCCGCCGGCATCCGCTGCCGCGGACCGGCCCGGCCACCGCGACCGTCGAGATCGACGTGCCGGACGCGCCGGTCTGGTGGCCCGCCGGATACGGTGAGCAGACGCTCGTGCCGATCACCGTGAAACTGCTGCACCAGGGTGACACCCTGGACCGCCACGATTCCCAGGTCGGGTTCCGCGACGTGCGGCTGGACGAGTCGCCGGACGAACACGGGACCGCGTTCACCCTGGTCGTCAACGATCAGCCGATCTTCGTCCGCGGGTTCAACTGGATCCCGGAGGATCATCTGCTGACGCGGATCACCCGTACCCGATTGGAACGTGCGGTGGACCGTGCCGCCGCCGCCAACGCCAACCTGTTGCGGGTCTGGGGTGGCGGGATCTGGGAAAGCGACGACTTCTACGACGTCTGCGACGCCCGGGGCATCCTGGTCTGGCAGGACTTCCCGCTCGCGTGCGCGGGCTACGCCGAGGAGGAGCCGATCCGCTCCGAGATCCTCGCCGAGGCCCGGGAGAACGTGACGCGTCTCGCCCCGCACCCGTCGCTGATCCTGTGGAACGGCGGGAACGAGAACATCTGGGGGTACGAGGACTGGGGCTGGAAGGCGGCCCTGAACGGCCTGACCTGGGGCGCGAGGTACTACTACGAGGACTTCCCGGCGCTGCTGGCCGAGCTCGACCCGACCCGCCCCTACCATCCGGGCAGCCCGTCCAGCCCCGGCCAGGACGCGCACCCGAACGACGACAGGCACGGCACCCGCCACGAGTGGGAGGCCTGGAACCGCGAGGACTACACGTTCCACGACCGTTTCGTGCCCCGGTTCTGCTCGGAGTTCGGCTGGCAGGCGCCGCCGGCGTGGTCCACGCTGACCGAGACCTTGGAACCGGGTGACCTGCGCAAGGACTCGCCGGCGTTCCTGCTGCACCAGAAGGCGGAGGACGGCAACGGCAAGCTGGACCGGGGACTGACGCATCACATGCGGGTGCCGTCCGATTTCGATGACTGGCACTGGGCGACTCAGCTGAACCAGGCGCGGGCCACCCGGCATGCGGTGCTGCATCTGCGCTCGCACGCGCCGCGGACCATGGGCAGCATCCTGTGGCAGCTCAACGACTGCTGGCCGGTGACGTCGTGGGCGGTGGTCGACGGGGCTGAGCGGCTGAAACCGGCGTGGTACGCGGTGCGGTCGGCGTATGCGCCGCGGGCGTTGGGGTTCGTGACCCGGGACGGTGGGTTGATGCTGGTCGCGATCAATGACACCGCTGAGGCGTGGACGGATGCCGCCGCGCAAATCCGGCAAATCGGCTTTGACGGAAAAACCATTAGTGAGCGTACGGCGGATCTGGACGTCCCCGCCCACGGGGTGAGACTGATTCCGATCGGGGAGCTGGCGGTCGCCGATCCGACCCGTGAGGTCCTCGTCGCCGACGCCGGAGGCCTGCGCGCCACCCATCTGTTCGCCGAGGACCACTCCCTCGCCTTCGACCCGGCGCCTCCGGCGATGGACGTGCGGCGCGTCGGCACCGGATACGAGGTGACCGTGACCGCGACCGCGTACCTGCGGGATGGCGCTCTTCTGGCCGACCGGGTGGCGCCCGACGCGACGGTGGACGACATGCTGATCGATCTGCTGCCCGGGGAGAGCCACACATTTTCGGTCACGACCACCGCGACGGTCGACGACGCGGCCTTCCTCGCGGCGCTGCGCTCGGCGAACAGCCTGGCCGGCTGAGATGGGCGGCCTGGTCGGCCTGCTCCTCACCGGCGGCGCCGCCCAGGTCGGCGTCGAGCCGTTCTTCCTGGAGCTGATCGACGGTATGGAGGAGGTCCTCGCGCCGCAGGGCGTCACCGTGTTGCTGCTGGTGGCACCCGACCTCGAGGCGGAACTCGACACCTACCGCCGCTGGTCGGCCGACCACACCGTCGCCGCGGTCATCGTCGTCAACCTGGTCCACGACGACGTGCGCCCGCGGCGCCTCGCCACCCTCGGCCTGCCCGCCGTCCTGGCCGGCCGCGGCGACCCCGGCTTCCCGCGTGTGCTCACCGAGGACGCGGCCGCCATGACGGCAGCCGCCCAAGCCCTGATCGCCCTCGGTCACCGCACGATCGGCCGCGTCACCGGCCCGCCGGCTCTGGTGCACACCGCCGAGCGTTCCGCCGCGCTCGCGGCGGCGGAGCACCACCATCCGGGGGTACGGGTGATCGAGACCGAAGGCGACTACGGCGCCGAATCGGGTGTCCGTGGCATCCACACGCTGCTCGCCGCCGACCCACCGCCCACCGCGGTCATCTTCGACAACGACGTGATGGCGGTCGCCGCCGCCCAGGAGCTGTCCCGCGCCGGCATCACCGGCGTCAGCCTGCTGGCCGGCGACGACTCGCCGCTCTGCGAGCTGGCGTCACCGCCGCTCTCCGCCCTGAGCACCAACGCGCACGCCCACGGCCGCATCCTCGGCCGGGCGGTCGCCGAGCTGCTCGCCGGTGCCGCCCCGCGCGACCACGCCGGCCCGGCGAGCGGGCTGCGGCACCGCGCCACCACGGCCCCGCCTCAGAGCTTGGGCAGCCCAGGGTCGTAGATCCGGTAGTGGTCCGCGCACATCCAGAGGAAGTCGCCGGACTCGGAGACCACCCGGCGCAGACCGCCGAACTGCCGGGCCGGATCCAGCTGAAGGAGCAGCTCGCGAACCGCGCGGAACCCGCTCACCTCGTCCGATACACCGGCCGGGGTCTTGTGTTCGCCGGCAGTCGCGGGCAGCAGGTTCGCCGTCGCTCCCATCAGATCGATTTCGGCCTTGAGCCGCTTCATCTCGTTCGTCCGTCCGGTATCGACCACACCGAGCAGACCCGCCATCGCGCCGGCCATCGGCATGATGCGCAGGATCGTGGACAGCCGCACGAGGTAGGGCTCGGCCCGGACGAACCACTCACGGGTCTGCTCGAAGCGGTATTCACCGTTGTCGCAGCGATGCTGGCTCTCCGGGAACTCGCACCACAGGCTGAGGACGAACCGCTGGCTGAGCAGGCGCGCGGGATTGAGCCGGGCCCGGTTGATCGGCGCGATGCTGATCAACGCCGGACAGTCCGCCACCTCGGTGGCGAGCATCCGCCGTACCGTGTGGAGCATGAGCGCGGTCTCGCTTGCGATCTCCTCGACCTGGCTCACCGAGGCCGAGACCTGCGAGATGCTGCGGGCCAGGGCGTCGATGCGATGCTCCTGGCGGCTGAGGATGGTCGGCCCGGACTCGTAGGTGTCCGGGAAGCCGATCAGCACCGAGGTGAGCGCCATTTCGCGCAGGCAGGTGTGGCAGGTCACCACCTCCCGCCCGTTCTGGAACAGACCGTCCAGCGTCGACAGCGGGAAGGTCCCGGTGCAGGGCGCTCCCTTGAGCGAATTCGGACAGGGTACGAGGAGCTGGTAGCGCAGCCCTGGCCATCGGCTCCGCAGGAGATCCTCGATCGCGTCCCGCATGATGCTGAAGAAGTAGATCGGCGACGGCCCTTTGACGATCAGCGACAGGCGTTTGTCGTCGATCAGCTCGATCAGCGCCTCCAGGTTGTAGGCGCTGTGCCGCAGGAATACGCCGCGGCGCCAGTGGAAGCCGGTGGAGAACCGGAAGTTGCGGACGGTGAGCCAGGCGACCAGGCCGGGCACCTCGTCGGCGAGTTCACAGATCAGGCTCACCTCGCTGGTCCCGCCGGGCACCAGCGGTGTGGTTCGCCACTTCAGCTCGGGCCGCTCGTACGGCACCAGCTGCGCGACCAGGCTCTTGTCCGAGTCCGGGAGCCGATAGGAGACGTCGAACTTCTCCATCAGCCGGAGGAAGTACGGGTGATGCTCGGCGGGGTACTGCTCACGGGACGGGTCGGGTGACTGCCAGATCTCGCGCAGCCGGGCATGGTCGAGAACTCCGCCGTCGGCGCGGGTCCGGCGGTCCTCCAGCACGTACCCGATGGCCTTGGTCAGCCACTCCGGCTGCAGCACGATGATGTCGCGGAGCCCGTCGATCTCCGAGAAGTGCACGACGTTCCCGAGGTCGTGCAGAAGCTCGATCAGAGTCCGTTCGGCTTCCGCGTCGAGACTGTGCTCCTGGCAGATCTCGTGGTAGCGGCGGTAGGGGATCTGCGGTTCGTCGAGGAACGCGAGGCTGTCCCGTACCGCCACCCAGCGTTTGCTCAGCCGGCGCCCCATCTGCGGGTATCGGGAGGCCTGCAGCGCCAGCTCGCGCAGGATGTCCGGCATGCCGGAGCCGGAGGAGTTGTCGACCACCCACTGCCCGATCAGGGACGGCGCGAACTTCGCCCGCAGGTGCGGCAGGTCAATCTCGGGCTGCCGCTCGTCGCCGTGGGTCGCCACGATCATGACCTGCGCGTCGCGGCCGAGCCGAAGCCGGATCAGCCGGAGCCAGAACTCGATCGCGTTCTCCTCCTGGCCCTGCCGCGGTTTCCAGACGAGCAGGTACAGGGACCGCCGGGAGAAGAAGAACTGATGCGTGATCCGGTAGACCTCCTGGCCTCCGAAGTCCCAGAACCGCAGGGTGATGTCGACGTCCGGGAGCTCCGGATGGGGAAGCTGCAGAGTGCTCAGTTCGATGCCGTGGGTGGTTGGCCGGCCAGTGATGAACGGTCGGCCCTGGAACGAGTCGACGAGCGAGCTCTTGCCGACCTCGCCCTCGCCCACGAGCAGCACCTTGATCTCGTAGAGCGGAACGCCATCGCGGCCCTCGTCGCGCAGATAGGAGATCAGCGCGTGCAGCCCTCGGCTGTAGAGATCTCCCAGTGGCTCCGCGAGCGCCTGCGGGCGCAGCCGCAGGGTGTGCAAATGGGGTAGATCGGCCAGCTCGGTCGGGAGGTCGGTGACCACCACGGCGGTCAGGTCGAGCTCCCGCAGCCGCGTCAGATCACCCACCTCGGCGGACAGGTGCAAGGGGCCGCCTCCCACCACCGTCAGCCGGGCCAGATTCGGGAGCTTGAAGACCTGTGGGGGCAGAGTGCCGTCCGCGGACGGCGGCAGGGTGAGAACCGTCAGCCTCGGCAGCGACGAGAAACCCCGGGGCAGCCAGTCCAGCCGGCAGCTCGCCTCGATGTCGAGCCGGGTGAGGTTGCCGAGCTTCTGGATGCCGGGCGGCAGCTGGCGGAACCGCCCGCCGAGGGCCAGCACCTGGAGTGACGTGCAGTCCCACAACTCCTCGGGAAGCTGCTCCAGGGGGCAGCCCTGCACGTCGAGCCTTTCGAGCTTCCGCAGCCTTCCGATCTCCGGAGGAAGTGTCCGCAGCCTGCTCTCGTGCGCGTTGATCCCCTCCAGATCGGAGAGTTCGCCGATCTCCGGCGGGAGCGCCTGAATGCTGCTGTTGTGAATGTCCAGGGACTTCAGATGGCGGATCCGGCCGATCTCCGGCGGCAGCACCGTCTCCCTGGTCCCTGCCAGCGACAGCATGGTGCGGTCCAACGCGGCAGCCTGGTGGATGAGGTCCAGGACGGATCGTGGCATGCTGCGATTCCTCACGCTCGGTGGGTCGTGGGCCTCCGATCCTTCAGGCCCGCGCCGGGCGGAACAAGTACAGCAGGCAGGGTGACGACACGTCCTGCCGCCGGAAGATCGACGCGCACCGTGATCTATCGCGTCCTCGACATCAACGGGAGACGATCCTCGCCGCCCACGGGGGACGGCTGAGGGGAGTAGGGTGCCGCGCATGGCGGGCGAGTTGACTCTTCAGGTGTACGGGCACGGTGTGGACGCGGAGGAGATCGACCGCCGCACCCGGACGCTGCTGGCCGAGATCCGTGAGACCGATGTGGACCGGGTGGTGCCCGGCGGCGGGCCCGTCCCGCCCGGCGCGAAACCGGGCGAGGCACTGGCCGTCGGCGCGCTCGTGGTGACCCTCGCCCCGATCGTCGTGCAGTCGCTGATGGACATCGTGGCGTCCTGGGTGAGCCGCCAGCCGAACGAGTTCTCCGTCAAGATCGGCGACTACGAGATCCGCGGCTCCAACGTCACGAAGGCCGAGCGGGCCGCGCTCGTCGCCGCCCTGGTGAAGCGGCTGGACGGCGAGTCGTGACGCTCGTCGACGAGTCGTTCGCCGTCCCGCAGTCGTACTCCGCCGGCGGTTTCCGGCTGGAGCTGCTCGGCCCGCAGCACAACGAGGCCGACCACGCCGCCTGGATGTCCAGCATCGAGCACATCAGGTCCACGCCCGGCTTCGGCGGGGACTGGCCGCCGCCCGGCGGGATGACCCTGGCGGAGAACCTCGCCGACCTCCAGAGCCATGCGGCCCGCTCGGCGGCACGGGCCGACTTCGCGTACGCGGTGCTCGACCCGGCGACCGGGGAGGTGATCGGCTGCGTCTACCTGAAGCCCGGCCCACCCGGTGACGTGCGGGTGTCCTCCTGGGTGCGGGCCGACCGGGCTCACGCGGATGAGGCTCTGACCGTCGTGGTGACCCGCTGGCTGGCCGAGAAGTGGCCGTTCCTCATCATCACGTACCGCTGAATGGATTTGCGCTGGTCCTGTGCCGGTTGCAAGCTACCCGGCATGGAACCACCCGAGATGATCAATGCCGGTGACCTCGTCCTGAAACGCTGGGAACCGGAGTGGGCGCCCGAGGCCACCGCCGCCGTCCGCGAGTCGCTGCCCGAGCTGAAACCGTGGATGCCGTGGGCGAACGACGGCTACGACCTCGCCGCCTCACGGTCCTACATCGACCGCTCGGTGGAGAGCTGGGCCGCCGGAACCGAGTTCAACTACGCGCTGTTCACCACCGTCGGCGACGTGATCGGCTCGATCGGCCTGATGACCCGGGTCGGCCCGGGCGCGCTGGAGATCGGCTACTGGATCCGCACCCCGTGGGCCGGCCGCGGCCACATGACCGCCGCGGTGCGCGTGCTGACCCGGGTGGCGCTGACGCTGCCCGGCATCGACCGCGTGGTGATCCGCCACGACGCGGCGAATCTCGCCTCCGGCCGGGTGGCCGAGAAGGCCGGCTTCGTCGAGACCGAACGCCTCGCCGTCGACCCGACAACCCCGGCGGGCTCGGGCACAGAGATCCTGCGTGAGTTCAAACCCTGAGACGCGTGCGCAGTCCCGGGCGTGCGCAGTCCATAGCGTGCTCCGTCCATCGCGTGCGCGCCGTACCTGGCGTGCGCCGTCCCCTGTGCGTTGGCTGCCCGGGCGGGGCGACTTATCGGATTTAGGCGTTAGAACGGGCGCGGCGTGGCGGACGGCTCCGCGCTGGTGCTTGTAGATCGTGGATCGCCGCTGGCCGGCTGGCGCTCAGTGTCGCCGGGACAGGCGTGCGGGAGCACTGAGCGCCAGCCGGCCGGGACGACCTGGTTGCCAGTGCTGTCGGTGGGCGTTCCAGCAGCGCTGTGCGCCGGCCGGACCGGCTGGTCGTGAGGGCTGTGGTGGCAGCGCTGTGCGCCGGCCGGACCGGCCGGACCGGCTGGACCGGCTGGTTGTGAGGGCGGTGGCGACAACATTCTGCGCCGGCTAGACCAGACGGCACGGCACGGCACGGCACAGCGCGGGGCGGCACGGGCGCGGGACGGCGCGGGGCGGGGCGGGCAAGGGCGGCGGCTACCGCGCGATCACGACGGGTGCCGCTTCGGGGTTGCCAGCAGGGCAAACACCGCTAGCGCCCCTCCCGCCACCGCGCCGGCCGCGATCACGAAGCCTCGGTCCATCCCGCCCGGCGCCAGCGCCCATCCCGCGCCCGCGGCCGCCGCCGCGCCGGCCAGCATGCCGATGCGGGCGGCGCGCGGGTGGCCCAGCATCACGGCGAGCGACCCGGCGACCCCGGCCACGCCGGCGATCAGGAACGGCGCGCCCAGACCGGCCGCACGGTGGGCCAGCAGATCCACCCCGGATCCGATCATCAGCAGGAAGACCAGCACGGCGAACCCGTGCCGGACCAGCCCTGCTCGTGTCATCCGGCCAGCGTGCCAGACCACGACGCGGCCATCCACGGATTTAAATGATACGTTTGCACCATGAAAACGATCAGCGCCTTCACCAGCGACCGGGCCCGGGAGCGGTTCGACGTGGCGTACCGGGCGGCGCTGGCCCGGCTGCTGCCCGGCGGGACCGCGCCGATCCGGGTCACGACCGGGTTCGGGGAGGCGGTCGCCTATCGCAGCGGTGAGGACACCGGCACCCCGGTCGTGCTGCTGCCCGGCGCCGGGGGGAACGCGGTGACCTGGTACCACTACGCCGAGCGGCTCGGCCGCCGTCGCCCGGTGATCGCGCTCGACCCGATCGGTGAGCCCGGGGCGGCCCGGCAGACGCGGGCCCTCACGACCGAGCGTGACGTCGTGACCTGCCTGGACGAGACGCTCGACGGGCTCGGGCTGGACGGCGCGCACCTGGTCGGCATGTCCTACGGCGGGTGGGCCGCGCTCCGGTACGAGCTGGAGTTCCCCGGCCGGGCCGCCAGCCTGACACTGCTGGATCCGGGTGGGTTCGGGGCGATCGGGCTGCGGTTCTGGGTGTGGCTGTTCGCCGGTGGGCTCGCCGGGGTCAGCCCGCGACCGGTCGGCCGCCGGCTCGCCGGGGTGGTCCGCAACGCCACGCTGCGTGACGACGAGCTGATGCCGCTGCTGCCGCTGACCATGTCGTTCCGGCGCCGGCTGCCCCTGCCGGCCGCGATGTCCGACGCGGAACTGGGCGCGGTGACCGTACCCCATCTGGTGTTGCTCGGCGAACGCAGCGCGCTGTATCGGTCGGCCGACGTCGCGGAGCGACTGCGGCGTGTCATGCCGGCGGCGCGGGTGGAGATCGTGCCGGGCGCGTCGCACGACCTGCCGGTGCACTCGCCGGACCTCGTCGCGGACCGGATCGAGGCGTTCCTGGACGCGTGCGAGACCGGCCGGCGATGACGGCCATGCACGACGCCCGCGTGACCGGCCGGCGATGACGGCCATGCACGACGCCCGCGTGACCAGCTGGCAATGACAGTCATGCACGACGCCTGCGTGACTCCGCCTGCCACACTCGTACATGATCGCGAAGTCGTTCGGAGCGGGGGAGAACATGACGTCGGCGAGCCATCGGCACCTGGCCAACGAACTGCTGGCGAGCGTCGCCGGGAGACTGCCGGGCACCCCGGCCGTGATCGCCGCCGCGCACGCGCACGCGGTGCTGGCGCTCGCCGACGAGGTGGCCGCGCTCCGGCGGGTGCTGCAGACGGGCGCCGCGGGTGACGCTCCGCGTCAGCCCTGACGCAGGGCGGGCAGGATCGCGATCTCGCTGTAGAAGTTGTTGATCTGGCGCACCGCGGCCTCGAACGACTCCAGGTCCATCGGCTTGGAGACATACGCATTGGCGTGCTTCGCGTAACTCGCGGTGATGTCCGGTGCGGCGGTCGACGTGGTCAGCACGACGATCGGGATGCTCTTCAGGTCGTCGTCGGCCTTGATCTCGTTGAGCACCTCGTGGCCACCCATCCGGGGCATGTTGAGGTCGAGCAGCACCAGATCGGGGCGGGGCATGCCGGCGTACCGGCCGTGCCGGCGCAGGTAGTCGAGCGCCTCCCGGCCGTCCTCGACCGTGTGCACGACGGGCGGGGTGGCGACGCCGAGCAGCGCTTCCTCGATCATCATGGTGTCCGCGGGGTCGTCGTCGACCACCAGGACGTGCTGCAACCGCGAGAGCCCCGACATAGCCGCCAACAATACTGCAGGGTGATCACCTAGGATTGCCCGCCATGGCGCCCGAAGTTCTGCCGATGCGGCCGATGACCGCCGGGGAACTCCTCGACGCGGGCGCCGCTCTGCTGCGCCGGCGCGCCTGGCCGTTGCTGGCGATCGCCGCGCCGCTGGTGGCCGCTGAGCAGCTGATCCTCGCCGGGCTGCGGGACCGGGCCGGGCTGACCCCGCCGGCGTTCCTGCCCGACTTCGGTGACCTGGGCGGATGGTGGCTGGTCGTGGCGGCGGGGTTCGGCATGGAGGCGGCGATCGTCGCGCTGCTCGGCGGTTACGCGGGCGTGGCGGCCGGGTCCGCGCTGACCGGCGCCCGGGCGCGCCTGCTGAGCCGTCCGGGAGCGGTCCTCGCCACGGCGACGGTCGCCGGGGTGGTGTCGGCGTTCGCCGCCTATTTCGGGTTCGTGCCGTGGCTGATCGTCTACGGGCTCATCGGGATGGCCACCCCGGCGCTCACCCTCGGCCGTGCCCGTCATCCGTTCCGCCGGTCCGCCCGGCTCGCCACCCGTGACGGACTGCGACCGGCCCTGATCAGGCTGCTCGGCTACGGCAGCTGGTTCGTGGTCCGGTTCGCGCTCGGGACCGGCTGGGTCGCGATCGCCTCGCAGATCGGCTGGACGGTCGACGACGGCGTGGTGGCCTGGGTGGTGCCGATCGCGTGGGGCCTGGCGAACACCGTCGCCTACCCGGCGCTCGCTTGCCTGGATGCGGCGATGCTGGTGGAGACGCGGATCCGCAGTGAGGGTCTGGACATCGAGATCGGGCGGGAACGCGCCCGCGGCGGCGACGGTTCGGCGGCCCTGGTGGACGCGGCATGACCCGTGCCTACGACGAGTGGGTGGCCGCCGTCTTCGATGTGGTGCCGGCCCGCCTGGTCCTGCTCGGACTGTTTCTGATCACCCTGGTCGGCGCCCTCCTGTGGTACTCCTTCCCGGTCTGGGTCCCGCGCCGCTGGCCGCACCTGCGGATGCCCCGGATCGACCTGCGCCTCCCGCGCCGCCGCACCCGCCGGCGTCCCGCCACCCGGGGCGCCGAACCCCACGATCACCTTCACCAGCCCCATCGGGTACGGGACCACGCGTCACCCACCGAGCCGGACGCCGACCGGCTCGCGGCCGAGGGCCGTTACGCCGAGGCCATCCGCCAGCGCCTGCGCGACACCGTCACCGACCTGACCCGGGCCGGCGTGGTGACCCCGCAGCCCGGCACGACCGCCGCCGAGCTCGCCGACGCCACGGCCGGCGCCCGCCCCGGCGTCGCGCCCGCCATGGACGAGGCCACCGCGCTCTTCTCCGAGGTCTGGTACGGCCACCGCCCGGCCGCCGCCGAGCATGACGAGCGGATGCGCCGGCTCACCGACGAGATCCGCGACGACGTCGGAGGCCCGCGATGAGGCGCCTGCTGAGCGGCCTGAACCCGCGCACCCACCGGCGGATGCGGATCGTGCTGCCGTTCGCCGCCCTGCTCGGCCTGATCCTCGCCACGCTGCTGGCGCACGCCCTGGAGCAGCCCGATCCGGGTGATCCCGGCTATCTGGACCCCGGCGCGAGCGGCGCCGCCGGCAGTGCCCGGCTGGCCGCCGCGCTGCGCGCCGGCGGCACCGAGGTGGTCCCGGTGACCGGCACCGAGGAGGCCCTCGATCGGGTACGGGAGAAGCCCGGCGTCACCCTGTTCGTGCCGGCGCCCTCCTTCGTCGACCTGCAGAGCCTCAGCAACTCGACGGGCCTGCCGCCGGACACCCGGATCGTGGTGGCCGGGGCGGAGCTGCGGGACATCGAGCGGACCGGCTGGCAGATCGGCCACGCCGGCACCCGGTGGGCCGCCAAGGCGGTGACCAAGGACTGCGAACTGCCGCTGTTGCCCGGCCCGGCCGCCGTGCTGCGCCAGAAGTACACGGCACCGGACGGGGTCGTCTGCTACGGCGGCGGGTTCGTGGCGTGCGACGACGGACCGGTCACGGTGATCCTGGTCGGGGCCGCCGACCCGTTCCGCAACGACCGGATCGGCGAGCACGCCAACGAGGCGTTCGCGACGGCCCTGCTCGGCGGCGACCGGGTCGTCTGGCTGGACCTGCACGAGCGGGAGAACCGGGTCGCCGAACCCGAGCCGTCCGAGTCCACCGCGTCGTCACCGGTCGAGCTGCCGAGCGAGGAGCAGTCGCTGCCCGCCCCGCCGCCGGGCCCCGCGACCGGCACCCCCGGCGCGCCACCGGACGCCGGAGGCCGGCAGGCCGCGCGGCCGCCGCTCACCGACGCGTTCCCGGCCGGGTTCTGGGCCACCCTGGTGCTCGCCGCGCTCGCGCTGCTCGCCCTGGCCGCGGCCGCCGCCCGCCGGCTCGGCGCCCCGGTCGCCGAACCGCTGCCGTCCCGGGTGCCCGCGCACGAGACGATGCTCGGCCACGCCCGGCTCTACCAGCGGGCCCGGGCGCGCGAACCGTCCCTGGACGTGCTGCGCGCGGCGGCCCGGCGCCGTCTCACCGAGCACCTCGGGCTGCCGCGCGACGCGAGCCTCCCCGAGATCGCCGGGCGGGCCGGGCTGTCACCGGACCACGTCCGTAGTGTGCTCGGCGGCGACCCGCCGGAGACCGACGCGGAGCTGGTGGCAGCCGCGCAGAACATGCAGACACTGGTGCGTGAGGTCACGCACCGGACGGGTGAAGGAGAATCGTGACCGCCGAATCCGAACAGGCCCGCCACGCGCTGAGCCGTCTGCGCGCCGAGGTCGGCAAGGCCGTCGTCGGGCAGGACGCGGTCGTCGGCGGGGTCATGGTGGCGCTGCTCTGCGGCGGGCATGTGCTGCTCGAAGGCGTACCCGGGGTGGCGAAGACCTTGTTGGTGCGGGCCGTCGCCGCCGCGCTCAACCTGGACACCAAACGGGTGCAGTTCACCCCGGATCTGATGCCCGGCGACGTGACCGGCTCGCTGGTCTACGACGCACGCACCTCCGCTTTCAACTTCCGCCCCGGACCGGTCTTCACCAACCTGCTGCTCGCCGACGAGATCAACCGGACGCCGCCGAAGACCCAGGCCGCGCTCCTCGAGGCGATGGAGGAACGCCAGGTCAGCGTCGACGGCACGCCCCGGCCGCTGCCGCAGCCGTTCCTGGTCGCGGCCACCCAGAACCCGATCGAGTACGAGGGGACGTATCCGCTCCCGGAAGCGCAACTCGACCGTTTCCTGCTCAAACTCTCCGTCCCCCTGCCCGAACGCGACGACGAGATCGGCGTGCTGCGCGCCCACCACCACGGATTCGACCCGCGCGACCTGAAGGCCGCCGGGATCACCCCCGTCGCCGGGCCCGCCGACCTGGCCGCCGGGCGCGCCGCGGTGCAGCGGGTGGCCGTCGCCGACCCGGTCCTGGCGTACGTCGTCGACCTCTGCCGGGCCACCCGGCAGACCCCCGCGCTGGAACTCGGCGCGTCCCCGCGCGGTGCGACCGCCCTGCTCGCCGTCGCGAAGGCGTACGCCTGGCTGTCCGGGCGCGACTACGTGGTGCCGGACGACGTGAAGGCGTACGCGATCGCCGCCCTGCGCCACCGGGTGCGGCTGCGCGCCGACGCCGAACTCGACGGCGCGACGGTGCCGGCGGTCCTCGCCGGGGTGCTCGCCGCCGTGCCCGCCCCGCGCTGATGGTCACCCGCCGGTTCGCGCTGATCCTGCTCACCGGGCTGCCGCTGCCGGCGCTGCTGCCGTCGCCCTGGACCGGTCTGCTGATCGTCCTCGGGTTCGCGGTGGCGGTCGCGGCGATCGACGTCGCGGTCGCCGGGCCGCTGACCGCGGTACGGCTGTCCCGCGCCGGTGACCGGACCGTGTGGCTCGGCGGCACCGCGACCGTCACGCTGACCGTCACGAACACCGGCCGCCGGCCGCTGCGCCTGCACGTGCGCGACAGTTGGGTGCCGTCCGCCGGGGCGTGGCCGTCCCGGCACGACGTGTGGCTGCCGCGGGGCGCGCACGAGGCGCTGACGATCAAGCTCAATCCGGTACGGCACGGTGACCGGCCGGCGGTCCACGTGATCCTCCGCTCTCTGGGGCCGTTCGGTGTCGCGTACCGGCAACGGGGCCGGCGGTGGAACGCCGCGATCTCCCCGCCCTGGGTGCTGCGTGTGCTGCCGCACTTCCCGTCGCGGCGGATCCTGCCCGAGAAGCTCGCCCGGATGCGCGTGATCGAGGGCTCGTCGGTGACCCGCGGGCGCGGGCACGGCACCGAGTTCGACGCGCTGCGCGAGTACGTGATCGGCGACGACGTCCGCTCGATCGACTGGCGGGCCAGCGCACGCCACAACGACGTGATGGTCCGGACCTGGCGGCCGGAACGCGACAGGCGCGTGGTGTGCGTGATCGATACCGGTCGTACGTCCGCGGCCCGGGTGGGGAACGCGCCCCGCCTGGATGCGGCGATCGACGCGGCGCTGCTGCTGTCGGTGCTGGCCGTCCGTGCCGAGGACCGGGTGGATCTGATCGCCCTCGACGCGGTGGTGCGGGCCCGGGTGGCCGGGGCCGCGGCGTCGGCGTCGAAGCTGGAACGGCTGATCGACGCGATGGCGTCGCTGGTGCCGTCCGCCGTGGAGACAGACTGGGCGGCGCTCGCCACGTCGCTGCTGCGGCGTGACCAGAAGCGGTCGCTGGTGGTGATCTTCACGGCTCTGGAGCCGGCGCCGATCGTGGAAGGGCTGCTGCCGCTGCTTCCGCGCCTCGCGGCGCGCCACCAGGTGCTGATCGCGGGGGTACGGGACCCGGCCGTCACCCGGCTCGCCGAGGTGCCGCCGTCGGCGTCGGTGTCGGACGTGCACACGGCGGCGGCGGCGCAGCGGGTGCTGAGCGAGAGGGATCGGGTGCGGGAGGTGCTCGGCCGGCACGGGGCGATCGTGGTGGACGCCGATGCGGGGGCGTTCGCGGGTCAGGTGGTGGACGTTTATTTGCTGCTCAAGGCCACGGGGCGGTTGTAGCGGTTGGTGGGTCCGGCCGGTGCTCAGCGCTGCTCCAACGGGTCAGTGGCAGCACTGGGAGCCAGCTCGACTCGGCCGGCTGGTTGCTGGTGCTGTCGGGCGTCCGGTTTGTGAACACTGAGCGCCAGCCGGCATCGACGTTTCCACGATCCCCGGCCTCTGCTCCGCCGAGGGCGATCAGCGCACGAGCATGGTGATCGCGTGCACCTACCGCCGATGGGCGCGCGATCAGCCCGGCGCGCTCCGAGCGCACACGAACGGCTTACGTGTGCGCTGATCGACCCTGCGAGCCGCTCCGGCGTCCAGCTGACCGGCGACGGCTGGACTGGGCGTAACCGGGCGCCGGCCGGGTAACCACTGTGGATGTTCGACGGCTTTCGGCTTGACCACATCGACCTGGGCGACGTCTCGCTGCGCGTCCGGCACGGCGGCTCCGGCACCCCGGTCGTGCTGCTGCACGGCCACCCGCGCACCCACACCACCTGGTACGCGGTGGCGCCCCGCCTCGCCGCCCGGCACACCGTTGTCGCGCCCGACCTGCGCGGATACGGCCGATCCACCCTCCCGCCCGAGAGGTCCGGCCAACCCGAGGGGTCCGGCCACCCCGACGCCCCCGACGCCCCCGGCCACCCCGGCCGGCCTGACCACGCGCAGTCCAGCAAGCGCGCCATGGCCGGCGACGTAGTCCGACTGATGAACCGTCTAGGTCACGACCGGTTCGCGGTGGTCGGCCATGACAGGGGCGCCCTGGTCGCGTTCCGGACCGCCATGGATCATCCGGAGGCGGTCACCCACCTGGTCGTCATGGACAGTCTCCCGGTGATCGAGCACCTGGAACGTACCGATGAGGTGTTTGCCCGGGTGTGGTGGCACTGGTGGTTCCTGGGGCAGACCGACAAGCCCGCCGAGCGGGTGATCACCGCGGACCCTGACGCCTGGTACACCACGCCCGGCCCGGAGGTGATCGGCGCGGAGAATCACGCCGATCTGTGGGCGGCGCTGCGGGATCCGGCCGTGGTGCACGGGATGTGCGAGGACTATCGGGCGGGTCTCGGTGTGGACCGGGAGCACGATGCGGCGGACCGGGCGGCCGGTCGTCGCGTCGAGTGTCCGGCGATGCTGCTCGAAGCGGTCCGCGACGACCTCGACATCCACGGTGACCCGGCGAAGATCTGGGCGCCGTGGCTGCGCCGCCCGCTGCGTCACCGGCTGATCGACAGCGGACATCACCAGGCCGAGGAGGCCCCGGAACAGGTCAGCGCGGAGTTGATCGACTTCCTCCGGGACGAGGCCCCATAATGCCTCCGTGAATCGGATATCTGTTGCCGCCGCGCTCCTGCTGGTTTCCGCGGTGGCGCTGGCCGCGCTGTCCTGGGTGCGGGTCGGCGGCAGCGTGGAGCAGGTTTTCCAGCCGGGCGCGCCGGCGGTGCTGGACGTGCCCGGCGGGGAGTTCATGGTGTGGTCGGCCGGCGCCGTCGACGTGCGCTGCGAACCGGCCGACATCGAGGGACCGTGGTCGGCGCGGTCGGTGCGGGACGAGGATCTCACGGTGGAGGGCGAGGGCCGGACCTGGCGCGGCGCGCTGCTGGTGACCGCCGAGCCGCCCGGCACCTATGAGATCACGTGCACCGGGGACGCGGCACTCGCGCTCGGCGACCCGCCGCTGATCCACGACTTCAGCACCCAGCTGTACCTGCGGTTCGGCGCCGCGCTGCTGGCACTCGCCGGCATCGTGACCGGGCTGGCCGGGGCGATCACGGCGGCACGCCGCCGCAAACGCGTGGCAGCCTGACGCCGGACGTGAAACAGGGCCGCGCCTCCCGTGAGAACGCGGCCCCCGAGGCTCAGCGGGCGATGTACCCGCCGTCCACGAACAGCTCCGCGCCCGTGATGAACGACGCGTCGTCGCTCGCCAGGAACACGATCGCGGCCGCGACCTCCTCCGGCCGCCCGACCCGCCCGAGCGGCGTCGTCGCCACGTACGGCTCCTGGTCGGTGTCGCCCATCATCGGGGTCTCGATGAAACCGGGGTGGATGCTGTTGACCCGGATGCCGAGGGGCGCCCACTCGACGGCGACGTTCTTGGTCAGCGTACGGACGGCGCCCTTGGCCGCGTGGTACGCCGGTGACGTCCCGAATCCGCCGGACGCCCCGAAGATCGAGCTGATGTTGACGACCGCGGCGGCGGGGGAGGCCTTGAGCAGCGGCGCGAACGCCTTCGTGCCGAGGAAGACGCTGGTCTGGGTGACCGCCACGACCTTCTCGTAGAGCGCGAGCGTGGTCTCCTCGAGGGTCTCCGCGTGGCCGAGGCCGGCGTTGTTGACGAGGATGTCGAGGCCGGCGAACCGGGACTGCACCTCCGCGACCGCGGATGCCCACGCGGCCTCGTCGGTGACGTCGAGGTGCAGGTAGAGCGCCGTGCCACCGGTCTTCTCGATCGCGGCCGCCACCTCGGCGCCGGGTCCGTCCTGCACGTCGGCGACCACGACCGTGGCACCCTCGGCCGCGAGCCGCAGCGCCGTCTGCCGGCCGATGCCACTCGCTCCGCCGGTCACGAGCGCGGTCCTGCCATCGAATCGAGCCATCGTCCTGCTCCTTCATGTGGTGCGGCTTTGATTCGTTTACGATACGTCTCGTATCGTATTCTAAGCCCTGTGATCTGCGTCGCCCGGGACTGCCGGAGAATGGACGTCATGTCCGTCGGAGGAGCCAGGCCCGGAGCCGGCCGCAAGCGAGACCCCCAGGCCCACGCGGCGGTCCTGACCGCCGCCGAGGAGCTGCTCAACGAGATCGGCTATCACCGGGTCACGATGGAGCGGATCGCCGAGCGGTCCGGCGTGGCCAAGATGACGCTCTACCGCTGGTGGCCGAACAAGGCCGCGGTGGTCACCGATGCGGTCCGGTCGCGGCTCGCGCCGCTTTCCACCCCCGACCTGGGTACGGTGATGGCCGACGCCCATACCCAGCTGGAGGCCATGCTCGGCACCCTGACGAAATACGGTGACGCCAGCGTGGTGGCCGGCGCGATGAGCTCCCGCGGCGAGGCCGGTGTGGCCGACCTGCGCGACATCCTGCACCCGTGGTTCGAGGGCCTGGCGGAGATCCTGGAACGCGGGATCCGGAGGGAGCAGCTTCCGCCCGGCTTCCCGGTGACGGTGACCGCCCACGCCTGGATGGGGTACCTGGTCTACCGGGTCGTCTTCCTGCAGGAACAGATTTCCGGTTCGGACCTGAGAGTCCTCATCGGGCAGACAGTGGATCAACAGTCCTAGACTGCGGCGGTGGCATTGGACCGGAGGACGTACCGTACCGTCGACGGCGAGCGGATCGAGGGCACGTGGCGGCCGATCTTCATTCGTAACGGCCGTAACTACTTTCTGACCGATCTGCTGATCTTCGCGGACGGCGCTCTCTACTGCTGGGAGTGGGTCGACCTCGACGGGCTGCGGAGCAAGCTGGAGAGCGGCTGGGTGGCGACGGCGCTCGAACCGGGCGTGACCGCGTCGGCCCATCACCTCGCGTCCTGGGTGCTGACCGATCCGATGACGGCGGTGTCCGCCGAGGACCTGCTCGGCGAGGTCGCCGACGAGATCGACCAGCTCAACGGCCGGCCGGACTCGACGAGCCGGTGCATGGCCGCTCTCGACAGGTACCTGGCGAGCCGCGCCGAGGAGGACCGCGAGGCGCTGCGCCGGGCGTACCTGGCGATCCCCGAGCACCTGCGGGTCTACGCGCTCGGCGACATGGACTACCGGGACTGGCCGCTGCAGGTGCTGAGCGCGCCGCTCGGGCCGGACGACGAGCCGGTCACCGAGGAGGACCGGGCCGAGGCGTTCGCCTACTTCGACGGCCGGGACCAATCAGCGGGGGAGTGGGCGGAGTCGAGGCCCCTGGACGGCCCGGACCAGCCGGAACACCCGACCGTGAAGCTGGCGGTGCTGGGCCGCTTCCCCGACGAGCCGGACGTGGTGTGGCTGCGCAACGAGCGGCCCACCCCGATCGAGATGGGCGGGCGGACGTACCCGAGCGCGGTGCACGCCTACTGGGCGCTCGCCGTCACCGAGGACGCGGCGCGGGAGGCGATCCGGGACACGGTCACCCCTTCCGACGCGGAGGCGGCGGCCGGGCAGGCGACGATCCGCGCGGACTGGCCGGAGGTGCGGCTCGCCGCCATGCACGCGGTGCTGCGGGCGAAGTTCGGCCAGCACGATGACCTGGCCGAGGTGCTGCTCGGCACCGGGGACGCCCGGATCGAGTACAACCTGAGCTCCGCCTACTGGAGCGGTGGCAGCGAGGGACGCAACTGGATGGGTCGCCTGCTGGAGCTGGTCCGCGCCGAGTTGCGGGCCGAGCGGGCCGGATTCCTCGGGGAGCGGGCCATGACCCGTACCGGAGATCAGGCGGAAGGAAGCTCGTAGGCCGCGCTCTCGTCGGGAACGCCGCGTGACTGGGCCGCCCGGCCCAGCAGCAGTGCGTAAGCGAGAAAACCCAGCCAGACCACCGCGCCGACGCCGACCCGCGCGGCCGGCGGCAGCGGGGACGGCGTGATCCAGGCCTCCAGCGCGCCGGCGACCGCGAGAACCGGCACGAGTCCGATCGCGATCAGCATGCCGGAGCGCGCACGGTCGGTCAGCGCCTGCCGGCGGGTGCGGCTCTCGCCGGGGGCGATCCAGGCCCAGCCGATCCGCAGGCCGGCCCCCGCGCCGACGATCACGCAGGTCAGCTCGAGCAGGCCGTGCGGGGCGAGGAACGTCAGGAAGGTGCCGCCGAGACCCGCGCCGGTCAGCACGCCGCCGGCGAGCGCGATGTTGAGCAGGTTCACGCCGAGCAGGTAGAACACCGGCAGCACGAGCACGCCGGCAGCGATGCACTGCGCGGTGAGCACGGCGTTGTTGGTCCAGACCTGGCCGGCGAAGTTCTGCGGCTGATACTTGCTGTAGTAGCCGACGAAGTCGCCGCCGACCATCCCGGCGATCTGCTGCTCGGTGAGGAAGTGCGCGGCCACCTGCGGATAGCTGGCGATGTACCAGGTCAGAGCGATGCCGGCGGCGAGCAGCAGGGCGCCGAGCGGGAGCCACCAGTGGCGGGCCTGATACACCTCGGACGGGAAGGTCCGCAGCAAGAACCGGGGGATCGAGCGCCAGGCGAAACCCTGACCGCGATTGATCGCGGCGCGACCGGCCATCAGCTGCTCGGAGAGACCGGCCAGGACGACCGGGTCGGGGGCGCGCCGGCGCAGCACGGAGAGGTGCGTGGCGGCCCGCTGGTAGAGCATGACCAGCTCGTCGGCCTCCGCCGCGGTGAGCCGTCGCCGCCGCGCGAGGTTCGCCATCCGATCCCACTCGCCGGCGCGTTCCAGCACGTACGCGTCGAGGTCCACCGTGCGCCTTTCGTGTTTACTGTCCGGGTGACTGTGCTGGGTGCGGGGCGGGTTGTCAACGCGGAGGCGGTGGCGCTCGACGTGCGCCCGGCCCGGCTCGGCTCCCGGGCGCTCGCGCTCGCCCTCGACATCGCCGTGCAGGCCGTGCTCGTGCTGTTCCTGCTGCTGCTCAGCTCGCTCACGCTGCGTGCGCTGCCGCCCAGCCTGGTCGACGAAGCGTTGTTCGACACATCGTTACGCCTGGTGATCGTGGTCGTGTTGATCGGCTATCCGGCGGTCGTCGAGACGGTCACCAACGGCCGCAGCCTCGGCAAGGCGGTGGTCGGCCTGCGGGTGATCCGCGAGGACGGCGGGCCGATCCGGGCGCGGCACGCGTTCACCCGGGCGCTCGTCGGATTCGCGGTGGAATGGCCCGGTCTGCTCCTGCCGCTGGTCACCTGGGTGGTCAGCCTCGGCACGATGCTCGGATCGTCGCGCGGCCGCCGGCTCGGCGACATGGCAGCCGGGACGATGGTGGTGCACGTGCGCCGCCCGTACTCCTGGCAGGCGGTCCCCCCGATGCCGCCCGCGCTCGCCGGGTGGATCTCCGTCGCCGACCTCTCGGCGATCGACGACCGCCTCGCCCTCGCCGCCCGGCAGTACCTCTCCCGCGCCTACCTGCTGCGCGAGCCGCAGCGCTCCCGGCTGGCCCACGAGCTGGCCACCGAGGTCGCCGGCCGGGTGCGTCCGGCGCCACCGCCCGGCACGCCGCCGGACGCCTACCTCGCCGCCGTCCTGGCCGAGCGCCGCCGGCGCGCGGAGGGGTCGCTCCCGGCGGCCCGGTCCCTCTCCGAACAGATCAACACCACCTCCGAGGGTACGGGGGTAGCGATCCGCTCCGCCGCCCCCGGCCCGGGCAGTCCCGCCGGATGAAACGGCGGCCGTGGAGCGTCGGCAAGGTGGGGTCGACCGGCCATCACCTCAACGTCTAGCACTCCGTGGTGGCCCCGGATCCTCGGGGAGACCACCAGGCCGCCGCCCGCTGCAGGACCGGACCACGTCTTGCCGGCCACCGTGACGGTCAGGATCCGGCCGGTCACCGCGACGGCGAACGGGTGCCTGCCCGCGCCGTCGAGGGTGCCGACCCCGGTGTAGAGCGCCGACGTGCCGAGGACCACCGCGGGTCCCTGACGGGTCGCCTCGAAGACCCGGCCGTCCGGCAGGCGCAGCCAGGTGCCGCCGCCGTAGGCGCCGCCCTTCGCGACGAACGCGAAGTCCGGGCCGTTCCTCAGCCGGCCGCCGCCGGCCACCTGCCCGCTGCCGGCGACATAGGTGACGACGTGCGGCAGGGAGACCGTCGCCGTGGCGCCGTCGTCGTCGGTGACGGTGACCTGCGGGCGGTACACCCCGGCGGCCGGGTAGGCGTGGCTGATGGTGCAGACACCGCCCGCCACCGTGCCGGTGGTCTGCGAGCCGTCGCCGAACGACGCGGTGCAGGTCAGTGCGTCGCCGGCGCCGGGGTCGCTGACCGGCAACCGGCGGGTCACGGTGGTCCCGGTGGCAATCGGTGCGACGGGTGCGGGACGTCCACCCGGAGCGGTGATCACCGGTGCCGCGTTGCCGACCGTGACGATCGTGGTGTCATGACTGGCGCCGGCGGTCAGCGTCAACTCGTACACCCCGTCGTCAACACAGGTCACCGTCGTTGACGGGTCATGTTGATTCGCGACGGTGCACGACGTGGTGTTGACAGTCCATGCGGGGCGATTCGCGGTGTTCGACACCGTGCCGGACAGGGCGATCTTCGCGCCCTCGATGCCGGCGGTGTCGGGTCCGGCTGACGCGACGGTGACCGGGTTGACGCTCTCCAGCGTCGGCGTCACCGGGTTGATCGAGCCGTCCGGTGCGAACGTCAACCTGTCGATGGTGGCCTCTCGATGAGTGCCGTCGCCGCCGGGGATTTTGAAGCGATGATAGGCGATGTACCAGTCGTCGCTGTTCGGTAGCTGTACCACCGAGTGATGACCGGTGCCGAGGATGCCGAGCGCGGGATCCTTCTGCAGGATCACGCCGACCCGATCATTCCACGGACCGAGTGGGGACGTGCCCGTCGCATAGGCGATCCGGTAGTCGGCGCTGCGCGTGTCGTTCTCCGACCACATGAAGTAGTAGGTGCCGTTGCGCTTGACGACGAAACTGCCCTCGTTGTAGTTGACCGGCCGGTACGTCTTGACTTGACTTGATTCGAATGAAGTCATGTCGTTTTTCAACTTGACTTGATATGACGACCCGTTGCCCCAGTACAGATAAGACGACCCGTCGTCATCAGTGAACACGGCCGGGTCGATCATCTGTCCGCTGTACGTGCCGGCTGCGACCAGTGGCTTGCCGAGCGCATCGGTGAACGGCCCGGCCGGCGAGTCGGCCACGGCCACACCCAGATGCTTCGCCGTGTTGCCGGTCGCCATGCCGCCACTGAAGTACAGGTAGTACTTCCCGTCGCGCTGGGCGAACGCGGGCGCCCACGCGCTGTTGTCCGCCCACGTCACGTCCGGACCCAGATCCAGCGCCACACCGTGATCGGTCCAGTGCACGAGATCCTTCGACGAGAACGCGTGGATCCGCGTGCCCGACCAGCCGTCGTACCCGTCGGTCGTCGGGTGGATCCAGAACGTGTCGCCGACGACGCTGATGTTCGGATCCGCGTACAGGCCGGGCAGCACCGGGCTCTTCATCACCAGCGCCCGGACGGTCCAGTCCCGCTCGCTGCCGTCCGGTGAGCTGATCCGGTACGTGACGGGCTTCGTGAAGTCCCGTGCGATGCCGGACGCCGGCGTGATCGTCGAGCCGGCCGCCAGTGTGAACTTCGGCGCCAGCGCCGTCACGCCGGTACCCTCGGCGACCGGCAGCTTGATCACCGCAGCGGCGTCGTCGATGATCGCGTCCACTTTCAGCTGCGCCAGACTCACGGCGCCGACCGATGTGCCCTTGCCGGCCAGCGCGAGGATCTCCCCGGCGGACAGGGCGGTGTTGTAGATCCGGAAGTCGTCGACCTCCCCGGCGAAGTACGGATCACCGGCGTAGAGCGATCTGCCGACGTACCCGCTGTACGTCTTCGCCGGGTCGTACAGATCGGACGGCTTGATGGTCACCCCGCCTGCGGACGCGATCCTCACCCCGTTGAGGTACATCGCCGCGGTGCCGCCGTCGACCGTGACGGCGAGATGCTGCCAGCTGCCGCCCGGCAGGGGAGCGGCCGACGGCAGTTTCGACTCGGCCGACCACGAGCCGCCGGTGATCGCCGAGTAGAGCACGTTGCTCCCGTTGCGGGGGCTGCTGAACAGGTACTTCGTGCTGTCCGGGCCGAGACCGTAGATCCACTGGTTGACCGTGGTGGACGACGGCCACTTCACCCACGTGGACACGGTCGCCGCGGACGCCTGCCGGAGCACGCCGTTCGGGATCGTCACGTAGGGCGAGTCGCTGCCACCTGCCATCGCGAACGACCGGCCGGACACCCCGGCGCCCCACGCGGGAGTGCGGTGGTAGACGCCGTCGAACCCGTTGCCGGAGCTGTCCTTCGCCACGGTCCCGGTCGTCTCGTCGAACTCGTACCGCAGTCGTAGCCCGCGGGCCGGGGCCGGCTCCTCCCAGCGGGCGGAGAGCCGGTCGTACTCCGCCTTCGTCACCGGCAGGACCGTGCCGTGGCGCGGCCGCGACGGCAGGCTGTACTTCGTCTCCGGCGTCCACACCCCGGAGTCCAGGTCGGTCGTGGAGAACGGGACGTAGCCCCGGCCGCCGTACTCGTCGATGAAGAGGTACCACTTGTCCTTGCCGTCCGGGGACGGGGTGTTGGACTTGAAGATCAGCGGCCCCTCGCCCCGGCTGAGCGCCCCGCTGCCGATGCACTCGGCGACGAAGGAGTAGTCCCGCGAGAGCAGGTCGGTGGACTTTTCCTGGATGAGGAACTTGCTGCACGGCGACGACGAGGAGTTGTTCCGCTCGTCCTTGGTGATCCGGTGGTAGACGCCGTCGTGCTCGATCACCGTCGAGTCGATGACGGAGTAGCCGGGGTCCTTCCACACCTTCGGCTCGCTGAACGTGTGGAAGTCGCGGGTCGTCGCGTACATCATCCGGTTGTAGGACGACCCGGTGTGCGCGGTGTCCGACTCCGCGTAGAGCTTCGAGGCCCAGAAGACGACGTACGCCCCGAGCGGCTCGGAGTAGAAGGCCTCCGGCGCCCAGGTGTTGCCGGCGGTGTCGGGTGACACCCGGACCAGGCGCTGGTCGGTCCAGTTGACCAGGTCGGTCGACTCCCACACCATGATCGACTTGCTGCCGGTGCGTTGCGAGGCGTCCCAGTCCCCGTTGCCGTAGATCTTGAGGTCGGTGGCGATCTGGTAGAACTTGTCGCCCTCCGGGGAGCGGATGATGAACGGGTCGCGCAGGCCCTGCGTGCCGAGCGTCGACGTGAGCACCGGCTGACCGTTGTTGATCTCGCGCCAGCTCAGCGGGTCGTTGCCGTTGGAGAGGGCGTTGTAGACCTGCTCGCCGTTGGCGTAGCCCTCACCGGTGAAGTAGCTGAACAGGTAACCCTCGTAGGGGGCGGCGGCGGGCAGCCGCGGGACGAAAGCGGAAAACTCCCGATTCACCGTGACCGAACCCGACGTCACGTGAGCCGTCAGAACGACTGTCTCATCGGACGCGGCCGATCGGTGCACGACGCCGGAGCTGGAGATCACCGACGGGGAAGCGGACGACCATGACACGGTCGAGCCGGACGAGCCGGCGACCGGCAGGGTGAGATTCCCCCGGACGTCGTCCAGGTTGGTCACCGTCAGAGCGGCAGCCGCCGCCTCCGCCGTCTCCCGGTCGCCGTACTCCGCCCGTACCGTGATCGGAAAGGTCTTGCTGCCGGCCGCCTCGCCGCGCCGCAGGGTGGCGGTGAGCGTGGCCCGGCCGTCGGGCGACCCCCGCGCCGGACGGGTGACCTTGCCGGTGGCGGTGACCAGGCCGGGGTCGCTGGTGGACCAGGTGATCGCGGAGCCACCGGCCGCCGTGGACGGCAGGGTCAGGTCGGCGATGACCCCGGCGGTGTCGCCCAGATCGAGGGCCGCGGTGTCCGCCGCGACCGCCTCGGTGTTCGCGGGTGCGGCGAGGGCGCGAGCCTCGTCGGCGGTGAGCGCCCGGTCGTAGACGCGGAAGTCACGCATCCGCCCGGCGAAGTACCTGTCGGAGGTGTAGAGCGACCGGCCGATGTAGTTCGCGGTCGTCGTGCCGCCGCCGATCGCGCTCGGCAGGATGCTGATCGCGGTGTTCGTGGCGACCGCGACGCCGTCCTCGTAGAGCGTCCCGGTCGTCCCGGCCTGCGTGTACGTGAGGTGCTTCCACGCGCCCCGGGCCAGCGCGCGGCCGTCGGCGGGGCGGATGTTCTGCTCGCCTGCCCAGTTGCTCAGCGAGATCGACGTGCGCAGCGTGTTGCCCGTCGCGAAGAGGTACCCGTTGCCGTACCCGGTGCCGGCGTCGGTGTTGCCGAAGCCGTAGAGGAAGTACGGCGTGGCCTGCGCGGGGTCGATCCGCACGTCGAAGGCGACGCTGATCGCGGCGCGGTCGCGCAGCACGCTGTCCGGCATCCGGACGTAGGTGTTCGTGCCGTTGAAGCCGAGTCCCTGAGCGCCGTCCCACGCGGGAGTCCCCAGGACGGCGCCGTCGCGATGGTTGCCGGACGCGTCGGCGGCGACCGTGCCGGAGGTCTCGTCGAGCCGGTAGTGGAGCAGAAGGCCGTCGTCGGGCGCCGCCTGCGCGGGGGAGCCGGCGACCAGAACGGACAGAAACATGAGGAGCGCTAACACACGCGGCATGTGATCTCCCGTGACGGAGGCGTTGCCGAAGTGTTAACGCTCACACAATCGATGTCAAGAACTTCTATGTATCAGCGGCTACTTCCCGTTGATCTCCCCGCATGCGCTGGAGAGGTTCAGCCACGCCTGCGCCATCGCCAGGTTCAGCTTCTCCGGCGGCTTCGGCGCGGCGGCCGCCACCGCGGCGCTGGTGTCACGCACCGTCCCGGCCGCCGTGCGGATCGACTCCTGGGTCGCCTTCGCCGCGACCTCGGCGGCCTGCCCGGTCCGCGCCGGATCGAGGTGCGCCTTCGCGGCGTTCACGTCGTTCACCGCGGCGCAGGCCGCCTTGTCGGCGTCCGCGGACGCCGGTTCACCCGCGGCCACCGGGGCGGCCGCGGGCTCCGCGCCACAACCTGCAAGAGCCAGCACGAGTACGGGGAGGAGAAGCGCTCTACGCATGCCGTGCCCAACGACGACACCGGCGATCCGGCCTGCCCTGCCACCCGTGCGAGGGACTGCTCGCCGGTCAGGCCAGGACGAACGTGTAGCCCTTGGCCTTCAGCTTCTTGATGGTCTTGTCCAGCGCCGCGACGGTCTGGCTGCGGTTGCCGCCGCCGTCGTGCATCAGGATCACGCCGCCCGGCCGGGTGTTGCCGACCGCCCGGCTGACGATCACGCTGGTGCCCGGCCGCGACCAGTCCCGCGTGTCGACGGTCCAGCCGAGGATCCGCAGCCCCTGGTCACGGACGACCTTGCGGGTGCGGGAGTTGCTCGCCCCGTACGGGAAACGGAAGACCTGCGGGCTCCGGCCGGTCACGCTCTTGATCTTCTTCTGGGTCCAGACCACCTGCGAGCGCGCCGAGCTGGTCGACAGATCGGTGAAGTCCGGGTGGTTCCGGCTGTGGTTGCACAGACGATGTCCCTCGCGGACGATCCGCTTCGCGGTCTTCTGGTACGGCCCCACGTTGTTCCCCAGCATGCAGAACGTCGCCTTCACGTTGTTGCGCTTGAGGATGTCGAGAACCTGCGGGGTGTACTTCGACGGGCCGTCGTCGAAGGTGAGCGCGACGGTCTTGCGCTTGGCCTTCGCGGCGGCGGAATAGGCCACCTCGAGGGTGCGCACCCGCAGCGCGGCCGCCTCGGCGGCCTGGACCTGCCGGGCGGCGCTCGCGGCCGGCGCGGCGGCGGTCACCGTCGCGGGCGCGGCCTGCCCGGCCTGCGGTGCGGCGCCCACCACCAGTGAGCCGGCCACCAGGCCGACGGCGAGCTGCGCGCCGATCCGGCGGCGTGAACGTCCCTGTGCGACTGACCTGTCACCGGTCGCGGACTGTTTGTTGACGAATTCCGTCATCGCGAGAATCCCCCTGTGCTTTCGCGGAGCGCTCATCGTTGCGATTGACCGTTTTCACCGTCAACTCATTGGCCTACACCGTGATGATCAACACCAGAACAACAGCGCAAATGCGACACCGGAAACGCCGGAATGTGACGCCGCTCGCTGTGATAAAGCGCGGCGGTGATCGAGAATGCGCGCTATTGCACGCGGTTGCTATGCTCCCCGCCAATAAGCATTGATCGCTGACATTGTCACCGCGCGCATCGGCTCAATGCCGCTCGGCTCAAGTTGGTGTCGGGGGGCTGGCCTGGTGGGTGATCGGCTTTGGGTGCGTGGACCGCCTGCCACACTTCCGGTTTATCAGCTTTGTCCGGCTGTTCGGGCGACCCGCATCGACACGGTCACACACAACGCCGGCGCCGCGGGGACGAGGTCACACGCAACGTTTGTGTGGCGATCCATCAACGCCAGGGCGGGGATGGAAGCACACGAACCGTTTAGGTGCGACCTCATCGCGGCCGGCGTGAACGCCGGTGCGCCCTCGCCCCGGCGACAGGGCCGCATCGTGAGCTGCCACCCCCGCGTGAGCCCACCGTGAGTCGCCAGCCGGGCACGAGCCCGTGAGTCGCCACCCGTGCACCAGCCCACCGTGAGTCGCCAGCCGGGCACGAGCCCACCGTGAGCCGCCCTGGCGTTCACCGCCCGCACTGGAGATCAACGAGGGTTGAGTGGCATTGCGCGCCGGCTTCGCCGGGGTCCGGGGAGGTGACGGGCGCGACGGTCGGCACCCTCTGGGGCACGGGTTTGCCGAACCGGACGTGCCGGTGCACGGCGGCGACAAGAATCAGCGACATGGACAGGTCGGCGCCGGCGATGGAGATGGCCGCCGGCGGCATGACCCGCTCGGCGGCCGACCGGCTCGCCGCGCTCACGGCCCGTGGCGCGCATGCCGCCTGCGGGGTCATCCACCTGATCGACGGGCGGAACCTGCGGCTGGTCGGCGGGCACCATCTGCCGTCCGGGTTCGAGGCGATGCAGCAGGTCCCGGTCACGGCGACGGTCGCCGGGGTGATCCTGCGCACCGGATTCCCGGTGGTGATCAGCGACGTGGACCGCGACGACCGGGTGCCGCCGGACGCCCCGGTGCGCGCGGTCGGCCTGCGCTGCTTCGCCGGCTACCCGGTGCGGGACCCGAACGGCGCGATCACCGGCACCTGCTCGGTGATGGACTACCAGCCGCGGCAGTGGACGCCCGACGAGCTGACCGCGCTCGACGACGGGGCACAGGCGTGCACCGCGTTCGTCGCCGAGCTACGCGCCCACGAGACCGAGTACCGGCAGCGGATGTTCCGGGACACCCTGCTGGAGAGCCTCGACACCGGGGTGGCGGCCTGCGACGCGGACGGCCGGCTGGTGCTGGTCAACCGGTCCCTGCGCGAACGGTTCGGCACCGAGCAGGTGCAGGGCACGGTCGAGCAGTGGGCGCGCGGACTGCCGCTCACCACGCCGGAGGGCGCCCCGATCGACGTGACCCGGCTGCCGCTGCTGCTCGCCCTCGGCGGCGCCGACGCGCGTGGCGCCGAGTACGTGCTGCACCGCCCGGACGGCACCCGGCGCCGGCTGATCGTCAACGGTCACCCGATCACCAGTGGGCGCGGGCGCAGCCTGGGCGCGGTGGCGGTCGTGCACGACGTGACCGAGGCCCGCCGCGCCGAGCAGCTGCAACGGGAGCTGGCCCGCAGCAAGGACGAGTACCTCAACCTGGTCGGGCACGAGCTGCGCACCCCGGTGACGATCATCGGCTCGTACCTGGAGCTGCTCGGCGAGAGCGACCCGGAGAGCCCGGCCACGGAGCTGCTGCCGATGATCGCGGCCGCCCGGCGCGGCAGCGAGCGGCTGCGACGGCTGGTCGAGGCGCTGCTGGACCTGTCGGCGTTCGACGCCGGCCGTAACCCCCTGCAGGTGACCGAGATCGATCTGGCGGGGCTGGTCGCGAGCGCGGTCGGCGACACGGCGTCCCGGGCCGTGGTGAAGAACCTGGCGGTGCACCGCTCGGGGCCCGATCGGCTGCCCCTGCGCGGCGACCCGCGGCGGCTCACCCAGCTGGTCACGGCGGTGCTGGACAACGCGATCACGTACACCCCGGGTGGCGGGACGATCACCGTGACCGTCGCCGCGAGCGCCACCACGGCCTGCCTCGACGTCGTCGACACCGGGCTGGGGATCCCGGAGCACGAACGCCCGCACGTGTTCGACAGGTTCTTCCGGGGCGCGGTCACCACCGAGCTGGCGATCGCGGGCGCCGGCCTCGGCCTGTCGATCGCGAAACTGATCGTGGAGCGGCACCAGGGAGTCATCACGGTGACGCCGAACGAGCAGCGGCAGGGCACGCGCGTGCACATCGAGCTGCCGCGCTGGCCGTCCTGACCGTGCGAGCGGCCGCCCTGAGCCGGTGGGTGACTGTGACCTTCAGGGAGCCATGGCTTCCGCCGGCCCGGGCGTTCCGCTCACCTCCACCATCGGCGCGCCCGGGGGACATCTGAGGGCCGCGATCATGTACGCACGGGGAGGACGCCGGCGGATTCCGGGGTCGGTGTCCGCCCCGTGGGATTGATCGGTGGTTGAACGGGCAAGCAGACATCATGCGAGCTTTGACGTGGCAGGGGACGAGCAAGGTCTCGGTGGAGACCGTGCCGGACCCGAAGATTCAGGAACCGACCGACGCCATCGTGCGGATCACCTCGACCGCGATCTGCGGATCCGACCTTCACCTCTACGACGTGCTCGGCATGTACCTCGACAAGGGCGACGTGCTCGGCCACGAGCCGATGGGCATCGTCGAGGAGGTCGGCGCCGGGGTCACCCACATCAAGCCCGGTGACCGGGTGGTGATCCCGTTCAACATCTCCTGCGGGCACTGCTGGATGTGCCGGCGCGGGTTCTTCGCGCAGTGCGAGACCACCCAGGTGACCGATCAGGGCAAGGGCGCCGCGCTGTTCGGCTACACCAAGCTGTACGGCCAGGTCCCCGGCGGTCAGGCCGAGTACCTGCGGGTGCCGCAGGCCCAGTTCGGGCCGATCAAGGTGCCGGACGGCCTGCCCGACGAGCGCTTCCTCTTCCTCTCCGACGTGCTGACCACGTCGTGGCAGGCGGTCAAGTACGCGGACGTGCAGCCCGGCAACACGTTCTTCGTCACCGGCCTCGGCCCGATCGGGCAGATGACCGCGCGGATCGCCCGGCACCTCGGCGCCGAGCGGGTGATCGCCTCCGACAACGTGCCGGAGCGCCTGGAGATGGCCCGCCGGCACGGCATCGAGACGCTGAACAGCGACGACGTGGACGTTCCCGCCGCGGTGTACGACCTGACGTCCGGCCGGGGCGCCGACAGCGTGGTCGAGTCGGTCGGCATGGAGGCCCACGGCTCGCCGGTGCAGGCGGCCGCGGTCAAGGCGGCCGGGATGCTGCCGGACGCGCTGGCCCGCAAGGCCGTGGAGACCGCCGGCATCGACCGGATGGCCGCGCTCACCACGGCGTTCGCCGCGGTCCGCCGGGCCGGCACGGTGTCGATCATCGGGGTGTACGGCGGGAACGCGGACCCGATGCCGATGATGGACCTGTTCGACAAGGGCGTGACCCTGCGGATGGGCCAGGCGCACGTGAAGCGCTGGGTCGACGACATCCTGCCGCTGGTCAGCGGGGACGACGACCCGCTCGGCGTGGACGATCTGGTGACGCACCGGCTGCCGCTGGAGGAGGCGCCGCACGCGTACGAGATCTTCAAGAAGAAGGAGGACGGCTGCATCAAGGTGGTGCTGAAGCCGTAACGGGGCAGGGGCCGGGAACAGCCGTCTCGTCAGCGCAGCTCTGCGTAGAGCCAAGCGGCGAAGCAGAGCGCGATCCAGCCGCCGATCGCGGCGGTGAAGGCGGCTGATCCCGGCCTCTTCCACTTGCGGACCAGGTACCAGCAGAGGGGCACCGAGACGAGCAGGCTCGGGGAGGTCCAGAGGACCACGGTGCCGAAGATGTCGCTTGCCTCGATCACTTTCGGACAGCCCCAGTCGCCTTCGCACGACCGGACCGCGCCGGACACCTCGGTGTACCCGGGATTGTCCGGGTGCTCCTGGAAGAGCAGGGCAGGCACGGTGGCGGCCGCGAGGTACCAGCCGAGCAGTGCCAGATAGGCCCTCGTGATCATGGACGGGAGCGTAGACCCCGCCGTCCACGCAGCGACCGGACGGCCGGGATCGCATCGGTCGCGCCGAGCGCCCACGCCACCAGCAGCGGCTGGAAGAAGAGCCGCACGAACCGCTTCGTGTCGGTGTCCAGCCCGAAGCCGTCCTTGTGCTCCAGCCACTGCGCCACGTTGCCCGGGAAGATGACCACGAAGAAGGCGCCGGCGGCCGCGCCGACCAGCCCTCGGTACGGCTGCTTCCAGGTCGCCAGCAGCGCCGCGCCGAGCCCGATCTCGGCCACTCCGGAGGCGAGCACGACGAAGTCCGTGTCGATCGGGAACCAGTCCGGCACCTGCGCCTGGAACTCCTCGCGGGCGACGGTCAGGTGGGTGGTGCCGGCGAAGGCGAGGGTCGCGCCGAGGGCGGCCTGCAGGATCTTCTTCATACTGGGAACGTTAATCAGTTCTGATGAGATCATCAACTTGGCGGACGGCTTAGGATCGGGGCATGACGCCGAACCGCCTCGACCAGCGCCGCGCCCGCACGCGCGCGGCACTGCTCGGAGCGGCCCGTGACCTGCTGGTCTCCCGGGTGCCCGCCGAGGTGTCCATCCAGGAGATCACCGATGCTGCGGACGTGGGCTTCGGCAGCTTCTACAACCATTTCGAGTCGAAGCAGACGCTCTTCGATCAGGCCATCGCCGAGGTCGCGGGCGAGCATCGGGAGATGCTGGAAGCGGGTACGGCGGGGCTGACCGATCCGGCCGAGGTGCTGTCGGTCGCGGTGCGGCTCACCGTGCTGCTGGCGCAGACCGGGCCCGGCATGGCGCGGGTCATCGACCGGGCCGGGCTGGGCTATCTCGACGCGCTCGCCCCGGCCGGGTTGCGCTTCCTGCGTCGTGCCCACGCGGTGGGGCGGCTCTGTTTCGACGATGCCGAGGTGGCGTGGTCGTGCGTCGGGGGTGCCACGCTGGGGACGCTGCGGCGTGCGCTGGAGTCGTCGCCGGCGGAGACCGGTCAGGCCGGTCGGCAGGCGGCGCTCGGTGTGCTGCGCCTGTTCGGGGTGCCCGAGATCGACGCCCGGCGGATCGCGGCGCGGACTCTCCCCGCCTGATCCCGCCGCGTGCCGCTGCGCGGGCTCCAGCCGAACGGCCGTACTGTGCCAGGCATGCGAGCAACTGGAACGTTCGACGTAGTCGACTTCACCGCGGCACCCGTGCCGCCTTCCGAGATCAAGACCGGTCTGCCGGTCGGGTTCGCCACCATGCGCAAGGCGTTCACCGGCGAGATCCAAGGTCGGTCCGAGACGCTCTTCACCTCTGCCTTCGACCCCGCGAGCAACACCGGCACGTACGTCGCGATGGAGTCGTTCGAGGGCCGCATCGCCGGCCACACGGGGACCTTCAACTTCGTGCACTCCGCCACCACGACCGGTGGGGGCCGGCAGGACGAGTCTCTGGTGATCGTTCCCGGGAGCGGTACCGGCGGGCTGACCGGCGTCCGCGGCAGCGGCGGGCTGACCGTCGACGAGGACGGCACCCATCGGATCTGGTTCGACTACGAACTGTCCTGAGATTCGTCGACCGGTCGCTTGTCGAGCGGACGCCGGTTCGCTTGTCGCGCGGACCTCAGTCGGCGAACACCTCGTCGGACGGGTCGAAGGGGAGCGTGTCGGGGACGGCGGCTGAGCTGCCCGGCGCGGGCGTTCTCGGACAGTGCGCGCGAGCTCGCTTACCCAACTCCTCGGCCGGCGCCTCGACACCGCCGCACGTCACGCCGCCCACGGTCAGCTCGGTCCACGCCGTGAACGTGCCGGACACCGGTGTTCCGCCGCAGTCGACGCTGAAGTCGGCCGTCACCGTCTCCACGCCCTCGTAGAGCAGCGTCTCGGGAATGGTCGGATCGTCCTGGGGGCCGGTGAGCAGCGAATAGCCGCCGTCCTGGGCGACGGCAGGGCCATTGCGGAGGGTACGGCCGGAGACCGCGCTCAGCGAGGTGGCGAGCGCCGTGGTCCAGTCGTCCGGTGCGGTGAGCCGGGTGATCGACGTGGTGAACGGCTCGGTGAGGACGGGCTGGCCGGTCGGGGAGACGGTGGCGCGCTCGCCGAAGACGGTGACGCGGGTCAGCCGCGAGGCGAAGGACGGCTCCGACCAGCGGACTCCGGCGGGGGAGCAGCCGGCGGGGACGGCGGGGGTCTCCGCGTTCGTCCGGTCTTCCCCGGGGGTGGCGCAGGCGGCGGGCAGCGCCGCCACCAGGAGCGCGGCGAGCACGCGGATGATCATCGCGACATCCTCCTCGAAGATGACGGATGTTGTCACGGCGGTGTTATGCGCGTCGCTCTACGTTGGTGGCCATGCGTAGACATGGCGATGCCCCAGCCGCAGGGGGATCGGCTGGGGCATCGCTTCTTCCTCGGCTCAGGGGGTCAGTAGCCGAAGTCCTGGGTGTAATAGGGAGCGCCGCTCTTGCTGTAGACAGCGCCGACGCCGACCTTCTTGGACTTGCAGTTCAGGATGTTGGTGCGGTGACCCGGGGACTTCATCCAGCCGTTCACCACCTGCGCGGCGGAGCGGTAACCCCAGGCGATGTTCTCCGCGGAGGGCTTGGCGTAACCGGAGGCCTTGGTGCGGGCCACGAAGTTCGAGCCGGACCGGCCGGTGTGCGAGAACGTGCCGGTCTGGGCCATCCACGCGCTGTGGCCGCGGGCCGCGGCGGTGAGCTTGGCGTCGACCTTCAGCGCCGCGCAGCCGTGCGAGGTGCGCTGGACGTTGATCAGGCGGTTGATCTCGGTCTGCAGGGCGGTCTCGCTGGACTTCGCCGGCGCGGCTTCCGCCGGGGACGCGGTCATCGTGATGCCGACCGCGGCCGGGGCGATGAGGGCGGCCAGGGCGAAACGGCGGAGAAGCTTGCGCAAGAGCGGTCCCTTTCGTCGGTCTTACCGGAGCGGTTCGTGCTTGCGCTGTTCTGTTCGGCGCGAGCGCGGGCGACTCGATCACTGATGCGGTGCGTGATCGTCGCCGTACGGTTGCGAGGTTCCGGGGGTGTGCGAGAGTTCTGGCGTGCCGAAGCGGGTCGACCACGACGAACGACGACGACAGATCGCCGGGGCGGTGTGGCGGATCGCCGCCGGGCGCGGGCTGCCCGCCGCCACGCTGCGGGAGGTGGCGGCCGAGGCGGGCGTGTCGATGCGGCTCGTGCAGTACTACTTCGGGACCAAGGAGCAGCTGCTCATCCACGCGTTCGAACTGGGCGCGCGGGCGGCGGGCGAGCGGATGCGGCTGCGGTTCTCCGCACTCGGGCATCCGCCGACGCCGGAGGAGGTGGTGCGGATCTGCCTTCTCGAACTGCTCCCGACCGACGAGGACAGCCTGCTGCTGGCGCGGGTGCACGCCGCCTACTACGCGGCCGCGCTGACCGATCCGGCGCTGGCCGGCGCGGACGCCACGAACCCGCAGGACCAGCTCGAGTCGGTGATCGTCACGCAGTTGCGCGCGGGGCAGGAGGCCGGCGTGGTCCCGGCCGGGATCGACGCGCGGGTGGAGGCGCGCGGGCTGGCCGCGCTGGCGGCGGGGCTGTCGTCGACGGTGCTGGTCGGAGTGCGGTCGGCGGCGGAGGCGGTGGAGGTGATGGAGTACCAGCTGAGGCGGCTGTTCCCGGGGTGACGTGTCGCAGATCGCGTGCGGCGGTGGTCGGGGCGGGGGTATTGCAGCGGCGGGTGCGGCCGCTTCGCGGCGCGCTGGGTTGCCGTGAGGCTGCTTCGCGGCGGGCTGGGTTGCGGCGGGGCTGCCGTGCGGCGGGCTTGGTTGCGGTGGGGCTGCTCTGCGACGGGGTTGATTGACGGGTCGGACTGCGGGGGGCGGCATGGGTGGGGACGGCGTGCGGGGCGGCGAGGGGCGGCCGGCTCTGCGGCATGCGGTGGCGGTGCTGGCGGGCGCGCTGGCGTTCGGCATGATCGCCGCGCTGATCAAAGGCGACCGGTACGGACTGCGCGACACCATCGGCAACCTGAGCACTCCGTGGCTGCTCGTCGCGTTTCTGCCGGCCCTGCACACCCGTGATCCGCGGCGCGGGGCGGTGACCGGGCTGGCGGCGACGCTGACCGCGCTGCTCGGCTTCTACCTGGTCGTGGCCGTGACCACCGACGACCACATGCCGACCCTGCAGACACATCTGGAACACGTCCTGCGCAAGAACCGGCTCTGGCTGATCGCCGGAGTGTTCAGCGGCCCGGTCATGGGCGCTCTCGGCGCGCTGGTCCGGGGGAGCGCTGCGGACGTGTGGCGTGCCGCGCTCCGGGTCACCGGGCTGCTGCTCGTGCTGGAACCCGTCGTGATCGTCGCCGCCCGTGTGGTCCCGGGCTGGCGGGAGGTGATCCACTGGACCCTCGACGCGGCCCCTTACCTGGTCGAGGCCGTCCTCGGCGTGATCATCCTCGTGGCGACGCTCCCCGGCCGTCGAGGTGGCACGGCCCGGCTCTTTGGGCGCCAGCAGTCAGCCCGCGATCCACTTGACTGAGCCCGACCCGCGGGGGCGGGGCGCGGCCGGCGCGTGGAGTGGGGGTGTGGCGGGGACCCGACTCCGGGCGCGGGGGTGGCGGGACGGGGCTTCGGGCGTACCCAATGATGGGTTTATGGATGTTGGTTTTGTGTTGGGGTTGTTCGATCGTCAGATGCGGCGGGAAGCTCGGCCGGAGACGCCTGGGGCGCGGATCGAGCGGTCGGAGCGGGTGATCAGGCACATCGGCGGGGAGGGTGACTGGAATGCGGTCATCTGGTCCGATCTGGAGGAGTCCACGGCTGATGCGGTGATCGCCGAGCAGGCACAGATGGGCGCCGGCTTCGAGTGGAAGCTCTACGGGCATGATCGGCCGGCCGACCTCGCTGATCGGCTTCGGACAGCGGGGTTCGAGGCTGAGGAGCCGGAGACGCTGATGGTGGCGGCGGTCAGCGAGCTGCGGCTTCAGCCCCGACTGCCCGGCGGGGTACGGGTGGAGGAGGTCACCGACCCCGCCGGAGTCGAGTTGATGGTGGACGTCAGCGAGCGCGCGTTCGGTGCGAGCATCCCGTGGCTGCGGGCGCGGTTGCTGGCGCAGGTGGGTTCACCGACCACGCAGATGCTGGTGGCGATGGCCGGGGACGAGCCGGTGTCGGCGGCGCGGATGGATCTGCATCCGGGGACCGCGTTCGCGAGCCTGTGGGGCGGCGGGACGCTGGAACAGTGGCGGGGGCGGGGGATCTACCGGGCGCTGGTGGCGCACCGGGCGCGGCGAGCGGCAGAGAAGGGCTTCGATTATCTGCAGGTGGACGCGACTGATCAGAGTCGGCCAATTCTGGAGCGGCTGGGGGTCGGCGCGCTGACCACGACGACGCCGTTCGTGCTGCCGGGATAGCGGCGACCGGGTGCTCGGCGCGACGGTCGTCGTTCGCGGCCGGATCTCCGACGGCGTGCGCTCGCCCGGCGGGTGAGTCTGGGACCATGAGCGCGCTCGCGACGCCGGCCGTCTCGGCGAGGCAGGCGAGGAGGAGGCTGCTGTTCGCCCATCACGCCGACCTTGTCTACGAGCTGACGTGCGGCCGCGGGCACCTCACGATCCGGGCGGCGCCGCAGATCGTCCGGGCGGTGCGGCGTGCGTCCGGTGACCGGGCTGACCTCGGCTGACGGGGGCGTGCGGGACCCGGACGTGACGGGTGTGCGCGACGCGTACACCGATTCCGGGAGCGCCGTGGCGCTTGTCACCGAAGCTCGGCTCTTTGCCGGCCGGTCCACCAGCCAGCTCACACCGGCCAGCATGATCACCATGAGGCCGGCGAGGACGTCGTTGAGCGTGGCGCGTTGCGCGGTGTCGGCGAAGCCCTGCACGAACGGCGCGGCGATCAGTACGGCGCCCAGCGCGACGTTGACCAGGTTCAGCCACGCGGCGGCCCGGTGGCGCAGCCGGATCGCGGCCAGGATCACCAGGGCCGTTCCGACGGTCACATCGGTGATCCCGGCGAACGCGACGCCGGCGGCGGCGTGATCGAGGATCAGCGGCGCCGCGACCACCCAGCCGCCGATGACCATCACGAACACTGGGGGCCGCTGGACGACGAGCTCGGCCCGGTTCGGCTCGGCGGTCCCGTCCGGCGGGTAGGGCTCCGTGTCAGGCATCGCGTCTCCCGCTCCGCGCGGTGGGTCTCCCGCTCCGCAAGGTGGACGGCAGGGCCAGAGCCGTCATCACCACGGCGATCACCAGTGCGCTGAGACCCACCAGAACCAGCCAGCCGGTGGTGGTCACCGCACCGGCCACCGTCAGAGTCAGCCCGGTGACGGCCAGGCCGACCAGGAAGAATCGCATGATGTCACTCCCCGGGTCGTCGGATGGAGGCTGTTTCGACCCTGGCGCGGTGATGTGACGATCGGCGCGCGGTCGCGCGCCAGCCAGATGACAGATTCGTGTCCCCGGCACAGGCGGCGACGTCTTCGTGGACCGGCCGATGTCACCCTGATCCGGGAGGCCGGCCGGGTGCTCAGCCGTGGCGGTGGTGCTTCTTCACGAACGTGTAGCCGGGCTCGAGGGGCTCGTCGATCTGCGCGGTCTCCATCGCCTTCTGGTGCAGCGACAACTGCCGCTCCGACGCGTGCGCGCCGGGCGGGAGCTTGCGGACGAAACCGCTGACCCAGTGCTCGCGGCGCTCGCCACCCCCGTCGCCGCCGAATCCCTCGGCCAGCGGGGCGGGCTCCACCAGGGGCGCATAGAAGAGCATCTCGGCGGTCTCCTCGCCGTCCATCGGGGGATAGGACGGGTGACCGGAAGCGGACAGGCTGCCGGTCACCCGGGTCACGTAGCCTTCCCGGATCAGCTGGTCGACGGCGTTCTTCAGCAGGAACGCCCCCTTGGCGCCGCGACCGAGACCGCTGGCGGCGGCGAGGCCGGACTCGGCGAACAGGGCGCTGCCGTCCTCGTAGACGCGGCCCTGGCGGCGTACCACGTTCAGCACCCGTCCGCGGTTGGAACGGCCGGGGTCGAACTCCTGGGTGACGGCGATCGGGTCGTACTCGTGGAAGTAGTCGATGCCGTCGATGCGCAGCGGCTCGTCGAGGGGCATGGTGCGCAGGTGGATCTCGTCCTTGGCGGGCTGCCAGGAGATCCTGATCAGGGTGCCGGGGTGGATGTCCGGGGGCCACGGGATGCCGCTGAGCTGCCACCCGCCGTGGTCCTCGGTGAGGCTGCTGACGACGGAGTCCCCGGCGGGCGGGCCGCCGTGCGGGCGGTGGTCGAGGACGACCGTGACGGCGTCCGGGTGGGGGATGCGCGGGGCGAGGTCGTCCGGCACCGGGCAGAGGGCGTCGGTGAGCTGTGCCCGCGTGAGGGCGAGCCGGCGGTTGACCGTCCGCATGGCGACCTCCTTTTCGCAGATGAAGATACCCGCACAGGCATTATCCTATCTTCCTAGGACGCCTCAGGGGTTATGTGCGTCCTCGCGCGCCGGCGAAACAGCATCAACTTCCGGCGTACGCCTCTCGGCCGAGCCTGATCAGATCGGGCAACTGGGCCGGCGGGTCGTCGCGCCACCAGGCGAGCCACACCTCGATCTTCGGGACGGCGCGGAGCATCCGGTACGCGACGCCGGGTCGCGGGTTCTGGTTGGCGGTCGCCTCGGAGGTGATGCCGACGGCCTGACCGGCGGCGATCAGGGTGAGCCACTCGTCGACGCCGTGGGTGGAGCGGATCGCGGCCGGTCCCTGGCCGGGCGGCCAGAGCCCCGGAGTGGTGGTGCCGGTGCGGGCGTCGATCGCGACGGTGTACCGGGTGAGGTCCTCGACGCGCAGGGTGCGGCGCCGGGCGAGGGGGTTGTCGGTGGCGATGGCGGCGCACCGGTTCTCCAGCCCGATCAGCGCGGTGCCGAAGCGGGGGTCGGCTAGGGGCGGGCCGAGGGGAGTGGCGAGCTGATCAGCGGGTGTCCCGGAGCCGGGGCCGGAAGACGCGCCGGGACCGGAAGACGCGCCGGGCCCGGAAGGCGCGCCGTCCCCGGCGACCGCGAGCAGGCCGCGGCGGAGCACCGCCACGTCGGCGGCGCCTTCGCTGAGGCCGGCGGTCGCGGTGTTGGACTGCACGAAGACCAGCGGCGCCCCGGTCCAGGCCCGCTGCAGGCGGCGGGTGTGTTTGCCGAGGGCGGCCCAGGCGTACCCGACACGCAGTTCGCTGCGGGACTGTTCGGCGACGCGGTGCAGGTGGGCCGTCTCGGCGAGGATCCGGCGGGCGCCGGCGAGGATCTGCTCGCCGGTCGGGGTGGGTGCGAGGTGCCGGGTGGTGCGCTGCAGGATGCGTACGCCGAGCGCGGTCTCCAGCGCGGCCACCGAGCGGGAGACCGCCGCCTGGGAGGTGCCGAGTTCGGCGGCGGCGTCGGTGAACGTGCCGGTGTCGACGACGGCGACCAGGGCGCGCAGGTGCCGCAGCTGTACATCCATGCGCTGAGCGTATAAGTCGGCCGTCTCGCGTATTTCCGTGCGCGGGTCGCCGGTGACCAGACTGGCGGCTGTGAGCGCGGATGTTCTGGAGCGGACGGCGGCCCGGCCGCGGTCGGGCCGGTCGCTGGCGGCGGGCCTGGCGACGATGGTGGGCAGCGCGGCGTCGAATCAGGTGGGCGCGGCGGTGGGCGCGCACGCGTTCGGCGTGATCGGGCCGGCCGGGGTGGTGGCGGTACGGCAGTTCGTGGCCGCGGCGGTGCTGCTGCCGGTGGCGCGGCCGAACCTGCGGCGGTTCACCTGGGCGCAGTGGTGGCCGACGCTGCTGCTCGGGCTGGTGTTCGCGACGATGAATCTGAGCCTGTACACCGCGGTGGACCGGATCGGGCTGGGGCTGGCGGTGACGCTGGAGTTCCTCGGTCCCCTCGCGGTGGCGCTCGCCGGGTCGCGGACGCGGCTGGACCTGGCGTGCGCGGTGGGCGCGGGTGCGGGTGTCTACGTGCTGGTGCTGCCGGGTGGCAGCAGCGACTGGTTCGGCATCGGGTCGGGTCTGCTCGCGGCGGTGTGCTGGGCCGCCTACATCCTGCTGAACCGGATGCTGGGCGCCCGGCTGCCGGGTCTGCAGGCCCCGGCCGCGGCGACGACGGTGTCGGCGCTGATGTATCTGCCGGTGGTCGTGGCGCTGGTCCTGCGGGGATCGTGGTCGTGGACCGCGGTGGCGTTCGCGGTGGGGGCGGGTGTGCTGAGCTCGGTGGTGCCGTACGCCTGCGATCTGGTGGCGCTGCGGACCGTACCCCCGCAATTTTTCGGGGTGGTGATGAGCGTCCACCCGGTGTTCGCCGCGCTGGCCGGGCTGGTGTTGCTGGGTGAGGTCCTGGCCGCGCACGAATGGACGGGCATCGCGGTGGTGGTGGCGGTGAACGTGGTCGCGGTGGTCGCCCATCGGGCGCGGTCGTTGTAGGTGTCGTTCGTGACTGCCGGGTCGGCCTTGGGCCATTACCGAGTGGGGCACCCGGCCGACGTTTGATCCGCCGGCGGGGTGGTTCCACAATCTGGTGGCGCAGCCGCGGGTGACCGTGGAGGACGGCGCGTTCACCTATGAGGCGACGGCCGCGGTGCTGACCGGGACCGAGCGGGACACGGTGTTCGCCCGCGCGGTGGAGCAGGACGCCGGGTGGGCGCAGTACGAGCGGGCGTCCGGCCGGGTGCTGCCGGTGGTGGCGCTGACCGCGATTCCGGGTCCGCCGCGGTTCAACGCGTCGACGCCGGGCGGCATGTTGCGGGTCGTGCACGACTGACCGGGCCGGTCTGGCGGTGCAGGTGGATCAGTTGATCGCCGAGCTGGAGTCGCATCTGGAGCACGAGGAGCGGGTGCTGATCCCGGTGCTGGACGGCTAAAGCCGGGGAAACTCGGACATATAGGGGCGCGGCGTGCGAGTATCCGCTGGTCTTCTGAGGAGGTCCCGTGCGGAAACCACGCCGTGCCCCGCTGCGTACCCGGCTCGCCGTCGTCGCCGGGAGCCTGCTGTTGCTGCCGGCGCTCGCCGCCGCGCCCGCCGTCGCCGGGCACGCCGAGATCGACGGGCCGCTGAACGTGCTGCTCGCCGGCATCGACCCGCGCGGCTCGCACCAGGCGCCGCTCGCGGACACGATCATCGTGCTGCACGTGCCGGCGAACCGGCAGGGGGCCTACCTGTTCTCGCTGCCTCGGGACCTGGTGGTGCGGATCCCGGCGTTCCCGAAATCGGGCAGCACCGCGCAGCGCGCAAAGATCAACGCGGCGATGCGGCTGGGCGCGCAGGCCGGTGCGGGCCGTTACGATCCGGCGCAGGGGCTGCAACTGCTGTCCACGACGGTCGGCCAGGTCACCGGGATCGGCGCGTTCGACGCCAGCGCGGTGATCGACTTCGGCGGGTTCAAGAACGTGGTGGCGGCGCTCGGCGGAGTCAGCATGGTGATCGACCAGCGGGTGGCGTCCGAGCACCGCAAGCCGGACGGGTCACCGCGCGATCGGGTGCCCCAGTGTCAGGGGCACGACGACTGCGCCCGGCCGTACACCGGACCGCAGAAGGTGTATCCGCCGAGCTCGACCCCGGTGCGGCTGCGCGCGTGGGAGGCGCTGGACTACGTCCGGCAGCGGTACGGCCTGCCGCACTCCGACTACGACCGGCAGCGGCACCAGCGGCAGTTCCTGACGGCGGTCGCCGGTCAGCTGCACGGGGCGGGCGCGGCCCGGCTGCGGTCGGTGCTGGGCGCGGCGAACGGCTCGCTGCGGTTCAACGGCGGCCGGCACACCCTCGCCGAGTGGGTGGCCGAGCTGCGCGAGATCGATGTGGCAGCGGTGACGACCGTCGGCCTGCCGGGGCGGCCGGTCTTCGAACGCGGGAAGTACCTCGGTGAGCGCCTCGACGCCTCCGGCTTCTTCACCGCGGTGAAGAACGACCGGGTGGCAGCGTTCCTGCTGGACCACCCGGGCGCCGTCACCCTGGACCGTTAGTGGCAGGGCACGCCGAGCAGGTGGCGGCCGTCGTGCATGAGCTCGTGCAGGTACATGCCGGACTGCGACAGGGCGCCCTGGTCGAACGCGACCAGGTAGGCCATCAGCAGCATGACACCGGTGACGGTGGCCGCGGCGGCGACGAGGCGCGGCGAGACGGCCGGAATGGCGGCGGTGGTGGGCGCGGATGCCTTGGGCACGGCGAATCAACTCCTACGGGATGACGCGTCCCGATCGATGGGGCCTGCGACGCGTGAGCGTCCTGACTCACGGCACCCTGGGCGGATGTCGTTCACAGTGGCGCGACCGCACCGGGTTCTCACCGGTTTCCCTCGCGACGCCGCAGTTTCGGTTCCCTCAACCTAGTGTCCGCGGCGTCCCGCGCACAACCACGGCGGTGGGCACGCCAGGCGTTCCGCACCCGCTGCCCCTGGGGTACGGGTGAGCCAGTGCCCAAGTTCTCCTCGTGCTCGGGTTGGCGTCTCGCGCTCCCCGGGGTTCGCAGATCTTGGAACGGGGCTGCCGCGTATGCGAGTGCTCAACTGCGGCGTGCCCGGCGTACCGAGGGCATGCCCCCCGTCCAGAGCTGACGCGGCTCAGGCGAACCAGGTGAGCGCCTGGCCGTGCGGGCGGGCCCAGCCCTTCGCGGCGCCGTCGAGGGCGACGACGTTGTGCAGGGCGCCGTCCGGTGGCGCGGGGAGCTGACCGAGAGGGATCACGCCGGGCGCCTCCACCGAGATCCAGTGGCCGGGGAGGTCGCGGACCAGCGCGGCGAACCGCTCCCGGCGCGGCGGCGGGACCTGGTAGAGCACCGATGTGTGGAAGACGACCAGGGTGGCGTCCCGCGGCGCCTGGGCGGCCAGGGCGGGCAGGTCGTCGACGAGGTCGCCGCGGGTGAGCGGGGGCTGCGCGGCGAGGGCGGCGGCCTGGTGCAGGCGGTCGCGGCGCTCGTGGTGTTCCGGCCAGATCAGCGCCTCCAGCCAGGCCCGGTCGTCCGGGTCGGTGATGGTCAGCGGATTGCGGTCCAGGCCGGCCCGCCAGGCGATCTCGGGCAGTCGCCGCGGGGCGGGTGTTCCGGTGAGCGCGCAGGTCAGCACGGGTTCGTCAGCGCCGATCCGGTGACCGTCGTAGTCGTAGCCGTACCGGTCGGGGTAGAGGTTGAGGCCGGCCGACGCGCCGACCTCCAGCAGGGCGAGCGGCTGCGGCAGGGCGGCCAGGATCGGCAGCAGCAGCGCGCAGCGGCCGATCTCGTTGGTCTGGGTGGCGCGGGTCAGCAGACCGGTTCGGATCGCCGGCCAGTGGGCGACGGCGTAGTCGTGGAACGCCGCCGGGTCGCCGACCGGGCCGCCGAGCCGGCGCACCACGGCGAAGAGCAGGTTCGGCTGCCGTTTCGCCGGCGGGACCGTGCCGAGCAGCTCCAGGATCTCCGGGTCGGCGGCGACAGCGGTGGCGAGGCGGTCGTAGGCGGGGGAGACCCCGCGGGCCTCGCGGGCGGCGAACTCGGCATAGATCGACGGGGTCGTCACCCCGGTGATCGTGGCACAGGGCCACAATGGCCGGATGCGGATCCGAGCGGCCCACGACGGGGAACTGGCGGCGCTGCGGGAGATCGAGCAGGCCGCCGGGGAGGCGTTCCGGGAGATCGGCATGCCGGAGATCGCCGACGACGAGCCGCTGCCGGTGGCGGTGCTCGCCGGGTATGCGGCGGCCGGCCGGGCCTGGGTCGCCGTGGACGACGCGGACCGGCCGGCCGGCTACCTGATCGCCGACGAGCTGGACGGGCACCTGCACATCGAGCAGGTGTCGGTGCATCCGGCGCACGCGCGCCGGGGGATCGGCCGGCGGCTGATCGACCACCTGCCCGGGACGCTGACGCTGACCACGTTCGCCGCCGTCCCGTGGAACGCGCCCTATTACCGGCGGTGCGGGTTCGTCGTGCTGGCCGACGGCGAGCTGACCCCGGCGCTGCGGGCGGTCCGGGAGCGGGAGGCGGCGCACGGCCTGGACCGCTGGCCGCGGGTCTGCATGCGCCGCTGATCAGGTCGCGGCGGGGTGTGGCGTTCGCATCCGCCGGACCGCGAGGATGATCACCGGCACCAGCACGAGGTGGCAGATCGCCAGGGCCGCCGTGCTGGCCGTGTCGAAGTCGGCGGCAAGCGTCATGAGCGGGACCGTGGCGACCGCCAGGAACGGGCCGGCGATCAGCGCGGCCGTCGCCACCCAGCCGGCCCGGGGTGCCAGCAGCGCGACGACCGACAGGCCGAGCAGCAGGGGCACCGCGCTGAACCCGGCCACGGTGAGTGCGTCAACCTCGGCCGGCTCGCCCCGCGAGGTGAACCGGTAGGTGGCGCCGGCGGCCCGGCCGATCGCGTACACCACGAGGTTGAGCGCGACCGCGGCGGTGACGCCGAGCGCGACCACCGCGGCCCGTCGCGGCTCAGGCATCGGTCCGAAGAGCGTCGGTCCGCTGGGCATCCCGGGTCCGGCGGGTCAGGAACGCCTCGATCCGGTCGAACGCGCCGGCCCAGACCTCGCCGACGAAGAAATCACGGACCTCCGGTACGGGGAAGCCGCTCTGCACCACCGTCATCAGCGTCCCGCCGTCCCGGGCCTCGAAGGTGATCTCGATGCGGGTCTGCATGGTCATGCCGTCCGGGCTCGACCCGGTCGAGTCCGTGACCAGCCGGTGCGGGCGGTCGATCTCGACGAACGTCTGCGTCTCCCGGAACAGCGCGTCCGGGCTGGGACCCCAGACCGCCGTCTGGGTGCCGCCGACCCGCAGGTCGACCTCGATCTCGACGATGCCGGGCTCCTCGTCGAGGATGCTGAACCAGATCTTCTGCTTCTCGGCGTCGGTGTACGCGTCGAAGACCTCCTCCGGTGTGGCCGGCAGCTGCCGCGTCATCCGCATGTCGAAGCTCATTCCCGGGGTCCTTTCGGGTCGTCCGATGGGTGTGTCTCGTCCTGCTGCGGTCCGCCGCGGAGGGTGAGGAAGACGTCGAGACCGTCCAGCCGGCGGGCCCAGAGGCGCTGGTAGAAGGCGATCCACGCCATCGCCTCGTCGAGCGGCGCGGTGGCGAGGCGGCACATTCGGGTGCGCCCCACCTTCTCGGTCACGATCAGGCCGGCGTCCTCGAGGACGCGCAGGTGTTTCGTCATGCCGGTCAGGGTCATGCCGGTCGGCTCGGTGAGCTCGCCGACGCTGGCCGGGCCGTCGCCGAGGCGGATCAGGACACCGCGGCGGACCGGGTCGGCCAGGCACGCGAAGACCCGATCGAGAGTGTCTTTCTGAACCATAAGGTTCAGCATATGACACTGAGCCGACGGGTTCAATGTCATGGGAGAAAACGGCGGGGCCCGCGATCGGGCCCCGCCGGCGTTGCGGTGACTACTCCGGTTCCCAGGCGATGAGCTGGTCGATGACCCGGCGGTCACCCTCGACCTTCAGGGCGTCGAGCGGGATCCGGCAGTAGAAGAGCAGCACGATGTCGCTGGCCGTGCCCTCGACGGACGCGTCGGCCGCCTCGGCCGGATGGCGGGTGCTGTCGGTGTTGCGGGCGCCCTCGGCGGAGAGGAACAGTCGCCAGGACCGGCCCTCGGTGGCGTGGTGGTCGACCGTGGCCGGCTCGTGCGGCCAGGGGACGGTCGTCGCGGCGCAGGTGGCGAGGAACTCGTCGACGCCGTCGAGCGCGACCTCCTCGGGCAGCGGCTGCGGCGCGCCCGCGGTGAGCTGCGCGTCGTAGGTGTGCACCGCGATCTCCTGCAACTGGTGGCGGGCCGCGGCGCCGGTCGTCTCCGGCGACTGCGATCGGCCCCACCACGACCAGCAGCCGCGGTCCGGGCCGGCCTCGCGCAGGGCGTCCACCAACTGCCGTGCCGACGCGTCCCACCAGTCCAGCAGCGCCGCGCGGTCCCGCGGGGCCGGGCTCTCCCAGACCGGCTTGGACGGGGGAGCGCCGGCCGGGCCGGCGGCGACGATCGCGGCCCACTTGCGGCGGCCCTCACCCAGGTGCTGCGCCAGGTCGAACAGGGTCCACCCGGGACAGCTCGGCACCAGCGCGTCGAGGTCGGGGGCGGCGGCGATCGCGGCCCGGAACGCGGCGGCCCGGTCGTCGATCAGCCGGAGCACGTCAGAGTATTCCATCGGGGCTGTCTACCACCGGCCGTCGACATCGGACAGCGAATTATCGGGGCCCGTCCGCTCTCCGGGCCCGCAGCACGCAGGTCAGCATCGGGAGGGTGAACTCGCCGTCGGCGGTCTCGGGGCGGCTCGCCAGGAACGCACGGATCCGGTCGAGGGCGGCCTGCCGCTCGTCCGCCGGCATCACCAGCATCCCGGCCCGCGTCCCCAGCGTCGCCACCAGGGAGTCCGCGGTGCGCGGCTGTCCGTGCTCGAACGTGGCCTGCTCCGCCGCCGTGAACAGCTCGCCGGGCAGCGCGATGCCGGCCGCCTCGACCCGCCAGCTGTCCGGCGTGTCCCGCGGGCCGATCGCCGCGCTGCCGCTGACCCGGGCCAGCCCGGCCACCCAGTCGATCCGGTCGTCCACGACGTTCCAGAGTCCGGCCACGACACCGCCGGGCGCGAGGACGCGGGCGATCTCCGGCCCGGCGGTGCCCATGTCGAACCAGTGCATGGCGTTGCCGGCCAGCACCGCGTCGACCGAGCCGTCCGGCAGCGGGATCGACTCCGCGCCGCCGGCCAGCGCCGGCACGTCCGGCAGCTCCCGGCGCAGCTCGGCCAGCATCGCCGGGTCCGGTTCGACGGCGGTGACGGCGCCGCCGGCCGCGCGGATCGTGGCGGTGAGCTTGCCGGTGCCCGCCCCGAGATCGAGCACGCGCGCGCCCGGCGCGGTGTCGAGGATCCAGCGCACGGCGGCCTGCGCGTAGTCCGGGCGGTGTGCGGCGTAGGCGGTGGCCGCCCTCCCGAAGGAGGAGGCCAATTCCTGTTCGTCCCGTTTCATGCGGTCACCCTAGGGTCGCGCCGCAAACCTGCCGCCGTTCTTCGGCGCGCCTATCCGGTCGGGGACGGTTCTGGGGGCGTACCCCGGTGGAGGAAGCGCAACCGGACGCCGTGCTGGACCAGACCGGCGAGGCGGGCCGCCGCCAGGGGTCGCGTCGCGGCCGGAATCCGCTGCCAGCGGGGAGGGACCGCGGCGTGGTAGAGCGTCGGACCGCCGAGCGCCGCGTGCGCGGCCCGCAGCAGGTCGGCGCCCACCTGCGGATCGGCGTCCAGATCGAACCACTCCAGCCAGGGGCGGCCGGCCGCGCCCGGCGGCAGCACCCAGGCGGCGCGGCCGACCACCCGATCGCCGCGCAGCGCGACCCAGGTACGCTCCGGGTGGTAGCCGCCCGTGGCGACGCCGTCGAGGTAGCCGGTGCGGGGCAGCTCGGGCAGCGGGTCGGGCATCGACGTGAAGAGACTTTCCTCGCCCGCGGTAAGCGGGCGGATGACCAGATCGGACATGGCGGGAACCTCCGGCAGCGAGCGCCCCGGTCAGACCCGCGAGGACGCCGGGACGCGGGAGGGGCGCAGAACATCGGACATGGTGTTCTGACCTCCTTCCGGCTCACGGCGTGCCCCGGAACCTATCCGACGAGAGCTCGCCCGAGCAATCGTGCGATGGAACGCGCGCGTGTTCTGCTTGGCCCGGGCGTCCGGCGTGCCTAGTCTCAGTCGGATGTCCACACAGATCAGCGACCTGCTCGACATGGCCGCGCCGGCGGTGAGCCCGGTGGTGCACGGGGTTCGCGACGAGCAGTTGCCGGCCGCGACGCCCTGCGCCGACTTCACGGTGCACGCCCTGCTCGGCCATCTGCTCCAGGTGACCACCAACTTCCAGGCCCTGGCCCGGCACGCGGACGCCGACTGGAGCCCGGGACCGGACCGGGTGACCGGCGACTGGCGGGACGGTTTCGACCGTGACCTGGCCGCGCTGCGTGAGGCGTGGTCGGTGCCGGAGGCGGTGGAAGGGGTGTCGGCCGGGATGGGGCTGCCGCAGCGCACCGTCGGGCTGATGCTGGTGGTTGACCTGGTGGTGCACGGCTGGGATCTGGCGGCCGCGACCGGGCAGAGTCTGCGGGTGCCGGGACCGCTGCTCACGGTGACCGGGGAGTTCCTGGAGCAGATGGCGGACAAGGGGCGGGCGATGGGGGCGTTCGGTCCGGCGGTGACGCCGCCTGACGACGCGGACGAGTGGGAGAGGATGCTCGCGATGACCGGCCGGGATCCGCGCTGGAGCGGTGCCGCTTAGCGTGTCGTTCCACCGGGCGATTTCTCGCCTGAGAGCGGGACGCGCGCTCACGGCTCAGCGCATCCGACCGTCCTCGGAGCGCCATGCCGTGACGCTGGTGATCAGCACTGTGGACCGGCTGGACCGGCCGGCTGTCAGGGCTGTCCGAGCACCCTGCTGACAGCACTGGTAGCCGGCTCGTCTGGTCCGGCTGGTGACCAGTGCTGTTGGGCGTCCGCGTTGTCCGCGCTGAGAGCCAGCCGGCATCGGCGCTTCCAAGATCCGCGAGCGCCGGGGCCGGCTGAACCCGACCGCGATGTGTCAGGGATAGATTTTCTCCTTGTTCGCCAGCATCGCGACGAATTTCTCGATGCGCTGGGCGCGCGTCTCGGCCTTTTTCGCGCTCTGGACGCGATAGAGCACCGCGTACCGGTTCTTGCTGTCCAGGGTGGCGAAGAACTCCGCCGCGTCCGGGTCCTCGTCCAGGGCGGCCTGCAGGTCGTCGGGCACGGTCATCTTGCTCTGCGACGCGTACGCCGCCTCCCACCGGCCGTCCGCCTTGGCGGCGTCGACCTCCCGTTGCCCGGAGGGGTGCATCAGGTCCGCCGCGATCAGCCGCTCGACACGGTCGCGGTTGGCCTGGGACCAGGGACTGCGCTTGGTACGCGGGGTGAACCGCTGCTGCCAGTACTGGTCGTCGATCTTGTCGCGCTGGCTGTCGATCCATCCGAAGCAGATCGCGCCGTCCAGCGCTTCGGCGTAGGTGATGCTCGATACCTCGGTCGCCTTCTTGGCGATCTTGACCCAGACGCCGGGGCTGTTCTCATGATGCTCAGCCAGCCATTGACGCCACTGGCCGGCATCCTGGAAGAAGACAACGGGCTCACTCATGGTGCCGATCAAAGCAGATAGCCGCCCCGCCACGCAGGAGCCCGTCTCCACTTTCGATCGCCCTCCCATGGCGCTCCGTCACATAGCGGCACGTCAACATCGTGCGCCGGCGCGTAGCCCTGTCCCGATGCACCGTCCACTGTCGGAAGGTGTACAGCCGACCGATCGCGCCGCCCCCGCCAGCCGGTCCGGCGGCACCAATGCTCACTCGGTGGGGGCCGAGGTGCCATCGAGGGCCGTAAGCGTTTCCGAGGACGTCGGATAAACGCGTCTGGCCCATTCTTAGCGTCGCCGCGATCTCCGTTTCCATAGGCTTGTCACAACGACGCCCAGCAGGAGCAGAAATCGCTGTGAACGGCACAATCATGCCGCCAGATGGACCGGCCGGCCGGCAAATTGCTCCACTCGAGTGATCCCGGCGCCTGACCCCGCGACGAGAGATGCCCCGCCCGGTTGGCTGGGCGGGGCATCTCTCGTCAGGGCGGATCAGCCCATCGTGGTGATGCAGAACGGGTAGCCCGCCGGGTCGAGCAGAACCGTCCACTTGCCCGCGCCGGGCTGCTCAGCCGGCTTGGTCGCACCCAGGGCGAGCAGTTCCGCCTCGGCCTTGTCCAGGTCGGCGACGCTGAAGTCGACGTGCACCCGGCTGTCCGCCTGGGGCCACGACGGGGCCGCGAAATCCTCGGATTTCACAAATCCCATTCGCATTCCGTTCTGGCCGCCCAGATAAGCGGCGGTCTCGCTGCTGAACAATTTCTGCCAGCCGGTCGCCTGGGCGTAGAAATCGGCCAGCGATTCCGGGTCCGGGCAATTGAACGTGATGGCTCCGGGCTCAGCGATCGCGGTCATGTTTCACCTCTCGCGTGATACTGCTACGGACTGATGCCCACCTTTGCATATCGGCGGCGGCCGTGCAGCCCGGTGCCGGTGCCGATTCGCGCCCACGACTTCAGCCGCAAGCCGGCGATCTTCGACGCCGCCCACAGCGCGGTAGCCCAATCAGTCGCCGTCCGGAAGCCCTTTTCCTAGAGTCCTAGGATGCCTTACGAGCAGTGCGGCAAGCCGCACCAAGAACCCCGGAGGACGGCTACGCCGACCAGACCACGGAGCCGTTTGAACGTCACTGTGGGCACGCGTGGTCGACGGTGGATTTCGGGTCCGCGAGTTTCGACACCACTGCGCCGAAGCGCCCGGATCTACGGCTATTCGCGGTGAACCTGTTCCAGGTCGAGGAGGTAGCCGACGGTGGTCCAAGCGGCGTTGTAGCGGAGGTCGGCGTACTGGATGACCGCGGCATCTTGGCCACGCCCCTGGATAAGGCGGCCTTTGCCTGGTTTGCCGTCCAGACGGACGGCCCGGCGGACAAGCCATGTTCGTACGGCGTGGCGTAGCAGGTCAGCCTCAGGTTCATAGGCCCCGGTCTCGTACGGTTCAGCGATGCTGAGCTGGCCGCGCACACGCGTCCAGGTGCCCGGCTCCGGAACCGGTGCAGCTGGATCCGAGGCGCCTTCCCGGTACACCCCGGAGGTCGGGAGGCCGGGCGGCGGCCCGGCGTCAGCCTCGCTGACATAGATTCCGAGACCGTCGACGTCGAGCATCCATCCGGCGGACCAGACGGTGCTTTCGATGGCGACAGCCTGGCCGACCAGGTCGTAGACGCTGCGGTTATCGGGGTGTGTGTGATCACCAGGCGTTGAGGTCACCGATGGCCGATGGTCGCCATCCTTGCTCACTTGGCTACGGAACCGGCAGAACAGGGCCAGAGGCATCTCGACCATGCCGCCGACCTCGGCGGTGAATCCGTCGCTTGCCACTACGTGGTCGGGAACGAAGACATCGCGCCACAGCATGTTCACTCTGCGATCTTCCCGCGTCGTGTCAACGGAGATCGAAGCCGGCCTCCTGCGGTTCTCGCAAGGTTGCCCCCTGGGAGCCGGTCAGCGACCGGCCCGCTGTCGCCCTCGGTACAGTCCGCGGATGCCGCTCGTTGACGAATTGGTTCAGGTCGCCGCGACATCAAGCGGTTCCCTCGTCCGCCTGAGTGTGGGCCGAGACCGGTATGGCCCGGTTGCGGCGCTGCTGCTCGCCAACGGCTGCGTCAGCGTGCGCGATGGCTGCGATCACGGCTATGAGGTGACCATCTTCGGGGGAGAAGAGATCGTCGCGGCGGGGCGCACCTCGTACCCGGCGGACATAGCCGGCACGATGCTCGACTGGCAGGAGGGACTGTCGGCGCACGATCTATGCCGGCGTTACCGATACCTCCACGCCGTCGACCTGCCAGGCAACGCCGAGGCGATATGGCATCTGCTGATCGACCACGGCGAGGAGTATCTCCGTCCGCTGGTCAACGCAGCCCGGCGGAATCCGACACTACGCGGTCTGCGCCCATGGGTCAGCCACGGAACTTTGCATCTGCTCTCGCCCCGAGAACCCTTCGACGCCGTCCACCATGGCCTTGCCTTCCATCCGTACAGCGACAACCTGTTCCAGCTCAACGTCTACGACGGCCCTCTGGGCCCTCCTGAGTCGCTGGCGGCCGTGGTCGCCCGGGCCGCTACCGCAGCCGAGACCTGGTGAGTGTCGATGCCCGACGCGGCGGATCCGGACGCGACTCGACAGCGATGAGAGACTGCTGCGGAGCCGGGCCAGGGGCCGTCGCTCCTGCATTCAGGTCGACGACGTGGACGCCAGTTACCGAGCCGCCCAACCGGCGACTGACCATCGCGCGCGAGCCGTGGCGGCGTTCTGCGGCCGAGGGGCCGGGCGCCAAGCCCGACCTGGTCGGCGCTGCCGGGTGGCGGGCACAGCTGAGTTCCACTACGTCGCTGATGGCCCGGACCGTCCTTTATCCTAGAATCCTAGGATGGCTTACGGGCAGTGCGGCAAGCCGCACCCGAAACAGAAAGGACGGCTTCGCCGACCAAACCATAGAAACCCGGCCTGAAACTGTCGGTGCCGGCCGCTACGGTGTGCGGCCATGAAGGACCCCCACGAATTCATGGCCGCGTTTCGCGGTACGGCGCTCGACGGGCACATGGTGGAGGAGGGGCCGGCCGGCATCTTCGTCGTCGAGGGCCTCGACAGCACCGCCTTGCTGCCGCTGTGGCATGCGGCCAGGGCGGCGGTGCCGGTGACGGGTCGCTGGCCGGTCATCACCGGCCTCGAAGACACGGTCGACCTGGACCGCGAGCCCGCGCCGGAGGAGTGCGCGGCGTTCGCGGCCGCGGCGCAGACCTTGGATCCGTGGGCGGTCTTCTCCGAGCGCCCCGACTTCGAGGCGTGGCAGGTCAGCAGTTACCTCGACGCCTGTCTGGGCCCGGATGCGGGACGGCGCGACGATCCGCGGCTGGGCGGGATCACCCGGCGCGGACTCGACCGCTGGGTCTACGACCAGATGCTCGCCGACCCGGTCCTGGCCGGCCGGGGCATCGCGCGCGGGGCGATGCTCACCAGCACACGGGGCTGGCACGCGGAGACCGACGCCCAACTGGTGCTGCTGCCGACGCCGGCGCAGTGGCTCACCCCGCTGTGGCTGAGCTATTACGGGGCGGGCCGTGACCGCGAGTCGCTGGGTGCGGCGATCCTGGAGTGGGAGCAGCGCTGGGGTGCGCAGCTGGTGGCGTCGTGGGGGACCATGCTGCAGTTCCTGGCCTCGCGTCCGCCGTCCGATTCGGAGGATGCGTGGGGGCTCGCCGGTCAGTTGATGGCTGTTGGCGGGAGCCTGCAGCACGAGCAGTGGGAGCTGGCGCTGGCTTTGCCGCGCGGTGAAGCCTGGTTCCTCCACTGCCGCCCGTGACTTCGCCGGCCCGAACGCCGCGTGCGACCCTGGGTCGCCGTTGTCGGCGACGAGAAAGACGGCCCGCACGCCGTCGATCGCCGGAAGGCCTGCGCGGGCCCCAGCCCAGACGGCGAGCGGTCAACCTTCCATGCTCGAACGTGAGGAAGCGCTCCGGATCTGTCACGTCCCCAGGATGCCGGACCGATCGGCGGCCGGGAGACCGGTCATGACGGTTGCTGGGGGTTCAACGCGCCGTGCAGGAGGAGGTCGACGAGTTGTTCGACCGTGACGGTGGTGTCGCCGGGCGCGGTGTGGCGCGAGCGGCCGAAGAACAGGTTCAGCACCGCGTCGGCCAGGCTGCCGGCCGGCAGCCTCAGCTGGTCCTGGTCGGGTTCGATGAGTTCCAGCACGGCCTGCCGGGTAGCCGCCTGGGCCGCGTCGCGCCCGCGCGGCCGGGAGCCGGCGGCTGCCGGGGCCGGCCGGCTGGTGCCGCCGGTTGCCCGGCTGGTGCCCCCGGTGGCGTGGAGGGCGCCGATGACCGCGCCCATGCGGGTCAGGTGTGCGTCGAGGGCGTGCACCGCGTCGGTGAGGCGGTTGGCCAGCGGCTGCTCCAGGGGGATGGAGTGCAGTTCTTGCAGCACTTGAGAGGGATCCATGGCTGCGGTGACGCAGGCCTGCAGGACGGCGTTCTTGTCGTCGAAGACGCGGAAGATGGTCGCTTCGCCGATGCCTGCGGCTCGGGCGATCGTGGCGGTCGTGACGGCGGCGCCGAGTTCGGCGACCAGCGGCAGTGCCGCCTGCACGATGGTGTCGCGTCGTTGGTCGGGGGTCATGCCGGGCGCGCGGCGCCGGTCCGGTGTCGTGGTCATACGCCGCACGTTACGGAGTGAGTGCTCACTCCGTCAATGGGAGCTGATTGCCGCCATTGAGGACGGGAGGTGGCCTGAACTGTTCCTAGCGTGGTCCACATGACGAACAGCGAACCGTTCCGTGTCGACATCCCGCAGTCGCAGCTGGACGATCTGACGGCCCGTCTGGCGAACACCCGCTGGCCGGACGAGTTGCCCGGGGTGGGGTGGAGCCGCGGTGTTCCGGCCGGGTATCTGCGGGAGGTCGCGGAGTACTGGCGTGACGGCTTCGACTGGCGGGCGCAGGAAGCGGCGATCAACGCGTACCCGCAGCATCTGGTCACCCTTGACGGGCAGAACCTGCACTTCCTGCATGTGCGCTCGCCGGAGCCGGATGCCACGCCGCTGCTTCTGCTGCACGGGTGGCCGGGTGGGGTGGTGGATTTCCTCGACGTGATCGGCCCGCTGACCGATCCGCGCCGTCACGGCGGTGATCCGGCGGACGCGTTTCATCTGGTGATCCCGTCGCTGCCGGGGTTCGGGTTCTCGACGCCGCTGGCGGGACCGGGGATGAACGCGTACCGGATGGCCGGGATCTTTGCGCAGTTGATGGCTTTTCTCGGGTATGGCCGGTACGGCGTGCACGGCTACGACTGGGGGGCGTGGATCGCGGCGCGGGTGGGCCGGCGGGATCCGGGGCGGGTGGCCGGAGTGCATGTCGCGGCGCTGGTGACGGTTCCGGTGGGCGAGGCCGGTGAGCTGGACGGTCTGAGCGCGGTGGAGCAGGGCCGCTGGGAGCGGATGCAGAACCACAACGACGCCTACTTCCAGTGCAACAGCAAACGACCACAGACCATCGGGTACGCCCTGACCGACTCCCCGGTCGGCCAGCTGGCGTGGATCGTGGAACTGTTCAAGGAGCTCACGGATCCGGTGGAGGGGCTGCCGGAGCAGAGCATCGACCGTGACCGGATCCTGACCGACGTGTCGATCTACTGGTTGACGGGCACCGCGGCGTCGGCCGCGCAGGTCTACTACGAGGAGATGTCGGCGGGCTCGCCTGCGATGAACGGGCGGGGGAGCGTACCCACCGGGGTGCTCGTCTCCGCCCACGACGTGACGATCCGGCGGTGGGCCGAACGCGACCACCACGTCGTGCACTGGTGCGAGCTGGGCCGGGGCGGGCACTTTTTGGCGATGGAGGCCCCGGACGCGCTGGTCGCCGACATCCGCACGTTCTTCGCGAAGGTGCGTCAGGGGTTCACGGTCAGTGTCGACCGGGCCAGTTCGTAGGCGGGCAGCACGTCGGCGTAGTCCTTGGTGGTGAACGGCATCAGCACGACGATGACGGTGCCTTTCGGGGTGTCCAGGGAGAACGCCGTGTACCGGGTGCTGGCCTTGGTGGCGATGGTGCGGCGGTTCCAGGTCACCTCGGCGGCCGGCGTCCCGGCGATGGTCAGGTCGCGGTATTTCGCGGCGCGGACCTCGTACTTCACCTCGTCGAGCGGGCCGAGGGTGTCGGTGTGGACGTACACCTTGAGGTTGTCGCGCGGGTTGCCGGCGCCGATGTCGGAGAAGTAGACGCGGACGAACCCGTCGACGCCGGCGGGTTTGCCGTTCACCGAGCAGATCGTGTCGAACGGGCCGGTGCGGAACATGCCGGCGAGCACTTTGTCGCTGATCGTGGAGACGTCGATGGCCTTGGTGGTCCAGCCGTCGGCGATGTCGAACGTGACCGGGAGATCGCACTGGCTGTCGTCGCCGGGCGGCGCCGTGGAGGGGCCGGCAGCAGAGGGGCCGCCGGCCGGAACCGACGTGGCCACCGCGCGCTGGGCCGGCGGCCCGGCGCTGCACCCCGTCACAAGCATGATCATCAGGGCGGCGCCGGCGGTCTTCATATTCACAAGGTCCGAAGTGTAGACAGCCTTCGCATCGCCGTGTGGACGGCCGCCTCGGCGGCGGGCAGCAGCGGCAGCCGGACCGCCGGGCTGGGGATCCGGCCATGCGCGTGCAGCACCCCCTTGATCACGGTGGGGTTCGGCTCGGCGAACAGGGCGGCCGACAGCCGGGCGAGCCGGTGGCTCGCGACCGCGCGTGGCCGTCCCGCCAGGCGGCGGCGAGCGCGGCGAACTCCTCCGTGGCCAGATGCGCGGAGGCCGCGACGGCGCCGTGCGCGCCGAGTGCCAGCATCGGCGCCAGCAGCGTGTCGGTGCCGGCGAGCACGGCGAACCCCGGTGGCGGGTCGGTGAGCAGGTCGACCGCGTCGGCGTCGAGGGCCTCGGGGGCGTATTTGATCCCGATGACGGCGTCGATCGCGGCGAGCCGGCGGATCGCCGCGGCGGACAGCTGCTGCCCGGTGCGCTGCGGCACGTGGTAGACGACCAACGGCACCGGGCTCACCGCCGCGAGCGCGGCGAAGTGGGCGATCACGCCGTCCTCACCGGGCCGCACGAACGGCGGCACCAGGCACAACGCGGCGGTCACCGCAGGGAATCCGGCGAGCGCCCGCAGCTGATCGGCGGTGGTGGCGCCGGCCACGAGCGGCACGTCCTGCCGCAGGCACACCGCGTTCAGCACGCCGAGCACGGCATCGCGTTCGGCAGCGTCCAGCGCGCCGGCCTCGGCGGTGGTGCCGAGAGCCACCACCCCGGCAGCGCCGGCACGCACAACCTCAGAAGCAAGTTCCTTCAGTACGCCGTGAGCCACCGCCCCGGCCGGGTCGAACGGAGTGATCAACGGGACGTGCACACCGGTCAGCATCATGACCCTCAGCCTGCCGAGGGGAAACCGTAAGATCCAGTTCCGATTCCTTCGCCTGTCCGTAAGGGAAGCTGATGCTCGACGTCCGGCGGCTGCGGCTGCTCACCGACCTGGACCGGCTCGGCACGATCGCGGCTGTCGCGGCCGTCCACGCGTACACGCCGTCGGCGGTGTCCCAGCAGCTGGCGGCACTGGAACGCGAGGCCGGGGTGGCGCTGCTGCAGCGCACCGGCCGCCGGGTGCGGTTCACGGCGGCCGGGCGGGTGCTGGTCCGGCACGCCGCGGTGGTGCTGAACGCCATGGAGGAGACCACCGCGGCGCTGGCCGCGGTCGCCTCAGAACCGACCGGCCTGGTACGCGTCGGCGCCCACCCCACCGCTGTCCGTACCGTGCTGCCGGCGGCGCTGGTCGCCCTCGGCCGCGACCATCCCGGGCTGGAACTGTCGGTCAGCGAGCTGGATCCGATCGCGGTGCCCGCCGCGCTGCGCGACCGGCGGCTCGACGTCGCGCTGGTGCAGGACTACGACGTGGCGCCCGCCGCCGCCGACCCGATGCTGGAGTCGGTGGCCCTGCTCGACGAGCGGGTGTACCTGGCCGTCGCGGCGGACGCGCCGATCAGCGACCTCGCCGGCACGCGCGACACCGCGTGGATCCTGTCCACACCCGGGACGCTGTGTCACGAGGCCGCTCTGCGGGTCTGCCGGGCCGCCGGTTTCATCCCGCGAGCGCGTCACCACATCGACGACTTCGACGCCGTGCTCGCCCTGGTCGCCGCCGGCCAGGGGGTCGCGCTGGTGCCCGAGCTGGCAGCGGCGCCGAGACCCCAGGTCAGCCTCATCGACGTGCCGACCCGGCGGCGCACCCGCATCGGGTATCGCCGGGGCGCCGCCGCGCACCCCGCGGTCGCGGCCGTCGTCACCGCACTACGCGCATCCGCCGCGGCGTTCGAGCTCGTGCAGGTTTCGGTCCGACCGCCGGTCAGCTCTACAGATATCGCCGGCCGGCCTCGGTGATGTGGGCGACCAGGTGAGCGTGAGAGGCGTTGGAGGTCCATCTCTCGACGCGTCGGCTCTCAGCAAGAAGTTCGTCACCCCGAACGGGTCGGCCCCGTTCCCACGGTTCCGGCCAGCTCTCGAAACGCCGCACCTCGATGAAGCCGCGGGCTACCAAGGAGACAAGGCCCGCGCCGCAGACCTCGGCAACCCGCTGCCGTGAGGGCGCCTCGGGCCATCCGATCTCCCCGAGGGGCAGGGGGGAGTCCTCCAGGTCTTCGAGCACGATGTGTTCCCCGACGTCGAGTCCCTGATCGTCCATGGCGTGATTCTGCCGGGCCTGAGCCACCCTGACGTGGGTCTTGTCCGTCGTTCAGGGAGGTGAGGCGCCGGCCAGGTTGTCGGCGATGTTGATAGCCGGGTCAGGTGGAGGGGTTGTGCCAGGGCATCTGCCCGGAGTCCGGGCCGGACGCCCGGTGGCGTGGCTCCGAAAGGGGCGTCCCGGATCCGGAGCCGTGGGCGAAATCCCAGGAGAATCGTTCTGACAGAACCGTCAGTCGCCGAAGCGGCCGGCCAGTAGATAGGCGCCGTGGTTGTCGAGCTGGTCGCGGCGGCGGTCGTAGCGGCGGGTGGTGCGCGGGTCGGCGTGGCCGGCGAAGTCCTGGGCGCGGCGCAGGTCGCCGCCGGTGGCGTCGAGGATCTCGGTGATGGCGGTGTGCCGCAGGGAGTGCGGGCTGAGCGCGCTCGCCGAGGCCAGGCCGGCGCGGCGGGCGAGCCGGCGGATCAGCCGGTGCACGTAGAGCTCGTAGAGCGGCAGGCCGGTCGGGGTGAGGAACAGCGGGCCGTCGGCAGGGGTGCCGCGTTCGGCGAGCATCTGGTCGATGGCGTGCGACAGCGCCGGGGGCAGCGGGACGCGGCGGCGGCGTCCGCCCTTGACGGTCAGGTTGAGGACCCGGTGGCCGCGGTCGGCGCCGAGGTCGGTGATCCGGGCGCCGATCGCGGAGCCGACGCGCAGGCCGGCGACGAGCAGCAGCAGGATCAGGGCGTGGCTGGTGAGGCCGTCGGCGCGGGCTTCGGCGAGCAGCCGGTCGGCTTCGGGGCGGTCGAGGCCGACGGTGCTGCTGTCGTCGGGGTCGATGCGGGGCCGGGCGGCGGCCTGGGCCGGGTTGTAGGCGATCAGCGGTTCCGGGTCGGCGGCGGTGTTGACAACCAGGTAGTCGTACCAGGACGCGACGGCGGACAGCCGGCGGGCGATCGTGGACTCGGCGGCGGGTTTGCCGCGGGCACCGGTGGCGCGCTGCTCGACGATCCAGGCGTCGAGGTCGGCGGGGCGGGCGGTGAGCGGGTTGCGGCCGGTGGCCGCGCACCAGTCACCCCATTGCCACAGATCCCGGCGGTACGCGGTGCGGGTGTGGACGGACCGCTGCCGGCTGAGCCACATGGTGGTGAGCTCGGCGAGCCGGGTCGGCATCGGTGTCGGGAGCGCCGGTGCCCAGGTCGTTTCGGCCACGACGAGTTCGTCTGTCACGCTGTTCTGGCTCCGTGAGGCTGGCAAAGGTTCAACTCTCCGAACTGGGGTTCGCCAGTTGCTGGTTCGGGCAGCGCTGCGTCTCCATGGATGACCTCCACGTTCCTTGCCCCAAGCAGCCTACAAGCGCGGCGAGTGGGCGATCCTGTACGCCTGCCTGAAGTGCTGGGCGTGGTGAACGGGAGGCGATGAGCATGTCGGATCATCTGATGAAGGCACTCTGCGGGACGGCACTCGCCCTCATCGCCGGAGCATGGTTCGGTGCGGTCGCGGGCGCGCTTTCCTGGCACCTGAACGCGCCCGCCCTCCCCGATCGGGCGTGGGGGCAGCAGTTCGCCTCCGAGATCTTTCCGGAGGCTCAGCAGGTGCGGGTCGATCTCATTCCTGAGGTCGCCCAGTACGAAGAGGCCGGAACGCAGGAGGAGCGTCTGGGTTTCTTCCTCTTCGGCGGGGACGACTACTATCCCGGACAACTGATCGTGACAGCCCGGGTGAATGCGCCGCGCGAGGTCATCGCCGGTGTCGGTCCGCTCCTGCAGCGGGCCGGGTGGACGGTCGGCTCGCACACACCCGGGGAGGATGTGACCGCGGCGTCGGACGACCTGACGCTGTGGGTGACCGACGTGCAGCCGGACGGGGTCGAAGTCTCCGTCTATCGCCAGACGCCGGCGGCCGTGCGGTGGGCCACCGGAACGGCGTGGCTGACCGGAGTCCTCCTTGGCGCTCTGCTCGGTGCGCGCCGGGGCCGGAAGGCACGGGCGCGTTCCCGGGCGACGTCGTTCTTCGCCCTGGGTGCGGCGCTCTCCCTGCCGGCGGCGATCATCACCTCGGCAACCCTGGTGGCGCACGTGTTCACCGCAGACGACACGTACCCGCTCATCCCGTGGGAGGCGTACATGTACGCCATCCTCCGGCCACTGGCGATACTCGGCTTCGCGGCGCTCTGCGTCGCAGCAGTGTTGATCGTAAAAGAACGCGGAAAAGCCCGGACGGCTCCCGCTGAACCCATGGTCACGAACTGACGGACGCCGCCTGCGAGGCCGGGAGAGACACCCTCTGCCGGCCTGGTATCTCGCCGTGGTGGCCTCCCTCCGCACGGAACCTGTCCCCACCTGCTTCACGGTGTTATTACGAGTTGCCCATGACGCAATCGGCGGCGCTGGGGGCCGGGCGAATGCCTCGCGCCGCACCAGGTGACGAAGCGCCGGAGGTTGCCGGTGCAGGCGCGGCTGGTGCGCTCTCGGGCACCGCTCAGCGCAGCCGGTCCCGGGGCGTTCGACGATAGCTTCCACCGCGGAACCCGGACAGCCACGACGAGCTCGTCTGTCACGCCGACAATCCGGGTTGAAGGATAACGGTCATTATTTTACGCCCCGCTGAGCGGCCGTCCGACCGTACCGATTAATGGTTTGTAATTATCAGTAATTCGATAATTAACGGGGGCGACCGTCCGGGCAGTGCGTCGTTTGCCGGGTAGTCCGTATCCGGCGAAGGAGTGTTCCCTGTGTCGTCCCCCCGTCTCGCTGCCGTCACCTGGCCGCTGTTCCGCGTCGTCGTCGGCCTGCTGTTCGCCTGCCACGGTCTGGCCGGCCTGTTCGGCGTGTTCGGCGGCAGCCACGGCACCGGCCACGGCGTGCCCGTCGGTGCCTGGCCCGGCTGGTACGCCGCCGTGATCCAGCTGGTCTGCGGCCTGCTCGTGCTCGTCGGGCTCTCCACCCGGCCGGCCGCGCTGCTCGCCTCCGGCTCGATGGCGTACGCGTACTTCGTCGTCCACCAGCCGGGCGGGCTGCTGCCGATCGAGAACGGCGGCGTCACCTCGGCCCTGTACGCGTGGGCGTTCCTGCTGATCGCGGTCTCCGGCGCGGGCCGGTGGTCCGCCGACGCCCTGATCGCCGCCCAGCAAGACAGGCCCGCGGAAGACAAGACCGCGGGAGACAGCACCGCGGGAGACAGGACTGCGGAAGACCGGACCTCCGTGACCACGACATCGGTGAAAACGAGATCCATTTGAGTGAGGGGGGACATGCGCGGGTAGTCGGCATGCACGACAATGAGCGCTACCCGAACCTGGAAGGACCTTTTCGTTGAGCGCTGGACTTGCAGCCCTGCTGGACGACGTGGCGGTGCTGGCGCGCGCGGCAGCCGCGTCGGTCGATGATGTCGGGGCGGCCGCCGCGAAAGCCGGCGCCAAGGCGGCGGGCGTCGTCATCGACGACGCCGCCGTCACCCCTCAATATGTACGTGGCCTGGCCGCTGAGCGGGAGATCCCGATCGTCAAGCGGATCGCGCTCGGGTCGCTGCGCAACAAGTTCCTGATCATCCTGCCGGTGATCCTGCTGCTCAGCGAGTTCCTGCCGGTGCTGCTGACGCCGCTGCTGATGGTCGGTGGCGCCTACCTGTGTTACGAGGGCGCGGAGAAGGTGTGGGCCAAGCTCGCCCACCACGACGCGCACGGTGACGAGGACAAGCCGCAGGACGAGAAGACGCTCGTCTCCGGGGCGATCCGCACCGACCTGATCCTCTCCGCCGAGATCATGGTGATCTCGCTGAACGAGGTCGCCGACGAGTCGTTCTGGTCGCGGCTGGCGATCCTCGCCGTCGTCGCCGTGATCATGACGGTGCTGGTGTACGGGGTCGTCGGCCTGATCGTGAAGATGGACGACCTGGGCCTGAAGCTGGCCGAGGGCTCCAGCCCGGGTGTGGTCAAGTTCGGCCGGGGCCTGGTCAAGGCGATGCCGAAGGTGCTGACGTTCCTGACCGTGCTGGGCACCATCGCGATGCTCTGGGTCGGCGGGCACATCCTGCTGGTCGGCGTCGACGAGCTGGGCTTCCACCCGCTGTACGAGTTCGTCCACCACTTGGAGGAGGGCGCGCACGACGCGACCGGCCCGGTCGGCGGGATCGTCGGCTGGCTGGTGAACACCCTGGCCAGCGCGATCCTCGGCCTCATCGTCGGGGCGGCGATCGTGGCGCTGCTGAGCGTGACCCTGCACCGCAAGAAGGCGCACGACGGTGACAAGCACAGCGGGGACAAGCACGGCGAGGCGGAGAGGCCCGGCGCGGAGGTGAAGCTGGGCAGCCACAGCGAGACGGCCCCGGCGCCCGCCGCTGAGCCGGCGCAGACGCCGGCACCGGCTCCCGAGCGTCCCGCCGGCGAGCCGGGAGCGTCCGACCGGGCGTAACCAGAGGAACAGGCACGAAGCGGCCCGGGTAGCTCGACGGCTACCCGGGCCGCGCTGTCGTCGCCAGGCAGAGTCAGTGTCGCGGGATGCCCTGGGTCACCAGCAGGTCCTCGTGCAGCTGGAACCAGATCACGTGGTACGACGAGGTGTCGTCCGCGACGAACCGGCCCTCGCCGGCCGTGGCCCGCGCCAGCGCCGTGCCGAGCCGGTGCTCGTAACGCCCGAAGCGGGGCAGCGCCGCCGTCAGTTCGCCGCACACCGCGAGGGCACGGTCGTGGAAGTCGCCGAGGCGGTCCAGCACGCGGGCGTCGTAGCCGGGGTCGGTGTGGTCGTTCGGGGTCATCACGCCGTCCACCGTGCGGGTCTGCCAGGCGGTGCAGAGGTCGAGCAGCTCGGGGTTGAGGACCAGGAACGTCTCGAAGGCGGCGGCCACCGCGGCGCGGGCGCCGGCCTTGTCCCGTTCGGCGGCGGCGCGCTCGGCGTCGGCGGCGCGGCCGGCGTCGGTCAGGCCCCACCCGCCGAAGTCGCCGGGAACGTGGGACACGAGCTTGTCGACGCCGAGGTCGATCAGCTCGGACTGGGCGTCGGAGGCGGAGAGCCCGGTCGCCTCGGCGATGCGGTCGAGGGTGGTGAAGCCGAGGCACCGCAGCGTGTGGAGAACCAGGAAGTTGACGTCGGAATCGGAGAGGTCCGGCACGCCGACATGCTATCGCGCGGGTATCGTCGGGCGGCCGATCGGGACCATGCACAGGGGACGGGGGGCCTGGGGTGACGGATTCGCCAGCAGTGTCGCAGCGCTGGATCCAGCCGGTGGCGGCGGAGGTGGACGCCGACCCGGCCGTGCTCGGCGGCAAGGGGAGCGGGCTGGTGCTGATGCGCCGGCTCGGCCTGCCGGTGCCGCCGGCGTTCGTCATCGGCACCGCGGCGTGCCGCGCGTTCCTGCGCGACGGGCGTTTCCCGGACGGGCTCGACGAGGAGCTGGCCGCCGCGGTGACCCGGCTCGAGGCGGATACCGGGCGCCGGCTCGGCGGGCCCGTCCGGCCGCTGGTGGTGTCGGTGCGCTCGGGCGGCGCGGTGTCCATGCCCGGCATGATGAGCACCGTCCTCAACCTGGGCCTGACCACGGAGGCCACCGCGGCGCTGGCTTCCGAGACCGGGGATCCGCGCTTCGCCTTCGACTCGCGGCTGCGGTTCCTCACCAGCTTCGGCGCCGCCGTCGCCGGGCTGGACGCCGACCGGCTGGAGGCCGTCGCGGGCGGGCACGGCGACCGGCTCGACGCCGCGGCGCGGGCGGTCGAGGAGCTGATCCGGGAGAAATCCGCAAGCCCGGTCCCGGATCGGGCCGGCGAGCAGCTGCGGGCCGCGGTGCGGGCGGTCTTCGCCTCGTGGAACACGCCGCGGGCGAGGACGTACCGTGCGCTGCACGACATCGGGCACGACGCGGGCACGGCCGTCACGGTGCAGGCCATGGTGTTCGGCAACCGGGACGGGCACAGCGGCACCGGGGTCGCGTACAGCCGCGATCCGAACACCGGGGAGCGGTCGCCGTTCGGGGAGGTCCTCATCGGCCGGCAGGGCGAGGACGTGGTGTCCGGGCGGTCGATCACCGATCCGCTCGCCACCCTCGGCGAGCGGGAGCCCGCGGTGTGGGCGCGGCTGACGGCGGCGCTCGCCCGCCTGGAGGGCCACTACCGCGACGCCTGCTACGTCGAGTTCACCTTCGAGTCGGGGCGGCTGTGGCTGCTGCAGGTCCGGCCGGGCCGTCTCGTCGGGCGCGCCGCCGTCCGGGTCGCGGTGGACCTGGTGGGCGAGGCGGTCATCGACCGCGGCGAGGCGCTGGCGCGGGTGTCGCCGCACCACCTGCGGTACACGAGCACGCCGCGGCTGGCGATCGGGGAGGGGACCGATGTGCTGGCGCGCGGGCTGGGCGCCTGTCCCGGGGTGGCGTCGGGCCGGGTGGCGACCACGGCCGACCGGGCGGCCCGGATGGCTGCGGCAGGCCCGGTCATTCTGGTACGCCCGTACACCTCACCCGCCGACATGCACGGTCTCGCGGCCGCCGCCGGCGTGGTGACCGCGCGGGGCGGGCCGGCCAGCCACGCCGCCGTGGTCGCCCGGTCGATGGGCAAGCCCGCGGTCGTGGGCGCGACCGCGCTGACCGTGGACGAGGCCGGGGCGTCGGTGCGGGTGGGCGGGCGCACCCTCGCCGAGGGCGAGCTCGTCACGATCGACGGCACCGGCGGTGAGGTCGTCGCCGGCCGGGCGCCGGTCGCCGCCGCGACCACCGACGCGAGCCTGCACCGGCTGCTCGCCTGGGCCGACGAGGTCTCCGGCCGGACCGGCGGCACCGACCGGGAGCGTCTGGAGGCGGCCCGGGAGAGGGTGCTCGGCGGCCGCTGACATCGACGCTTGCCCTTCCGGGCGCCGTGCCTCTATGGTTCATTAGTAGAGTAATGAACCAGTGAAGGGCGGGTCCCGTGTTCGACGACCACAGCCCGATCTACCGGCAGATTGCCGAGCAGATCAAGGCGGACGTGCTCCGGGGTGTGCTCAGCGCCGAGGAGCAGGTGATGTCCACGAATCAGTACGCGACGCACTACCGGATCAACCCGGCCACCGCGGCCAAGGCGTTTCAGCAGCTCGTCGACGAGGGCGTGATCTACAAGCGGCGCGGCGTCGGGATGTTCGTCAGCGCCGAGGCGCCGCAGCGGCTGCGCGACGAGAAACGCGAGCGGTTCTTCACCGACGTGCTCGACCCGATGGTGGCGCAGGCCCGCACGCTGGGCATCCCGGCCGCCGACATCGTGACCCGCATTCAGCATCTGATGGACCAGGGGGACGCCCGATGACGCTCTCGATCCAGACCACCGGCCTGCGGGTGCGCTACGGCGACACCGACGCCCTGCACGGCCTCGACCTCGACCTGCCCGGCGGCAAGATCTACGGCCTGCTCGGGCGCAACGGCGCCGGCAAGAGCACGCTGCTCGGCGCCCTCGCCGGATTCCGCAAGCCGGCGGCCGGCACGGTGCTCATCGGCGGCCGGCCGGTCTTCGAGAACCCGGCGGTGACCTCGCAGATCTGCCTGATCCGCGAGGACGGCAGCGTCGGCGACCCGACCGACCAGCTCGGTGACATCCTCGACATGGCCCGGATCCTGCGGCCCACGTGGGACACCGCGTACGCGAACGATCTCATGGACCGGTTCGCGCTGCCCCGCAAGCAGACGCTCAACGCGCTGTCGCGGGGGCAGCGCTCGGCGTTCGGCGTGGTCGTCGGCCTGGCCTCGCGGGCGCCGCTGACCATGTTCGACGAGGCGCACCTGGGCATGGACGCGCCGACCCGGCAGATGTTCCTCGACGAGCTGCTGCGCGACTACCTGGCGCGGCCGCGCACCTTCGTCGTCTCCACCCACCTGATCGAGGAGCAGAGCCCGCTGTTCGAGGACGTCCTGGTCATCGCGGACGGCCGGCTGCTCGTGCACGAGGAGCTCGACGAGTTGCGCACCCGGGGGGTCTCGGTCACCGGCCCGGCCGAGCTGGTCGAGGAGTTCGTCGCCGGGCTGACCGTGCTGGGGCGCCAGCGCCTCGGCCCGACCCTGCAGGCGATGGTCTACGGGGTGCTCGACGACGACCACCGGCGCCGGGCCAAGGCGCACGGCCTGGAGCTGGGCCCGGTGGGCGTGCAGGACCTGTTCATCCACTTGACCGGGGGAGAGAAATGAACCGCTGGCCGATCGCCCGCTATCTGCTCGGCAGCCACACCGTCTTCCTGCTGATCGTGCTGGCCGGCATCTACGTGTTCGCACTGCTCGTGGTCGGCGCGGTCTCGTTGTTCACCGACATCCGGCTCAGCAGCGTCGACGTGGTCGGGCAGGCGCTGCCGTGGGTGGCGTTCGGCTATGGCGCCGGCACGTCGGGCCTGCTCACGACGGTGCTCGTGCACGGGCGTACCCGCCGCGAGTTCCTGCTGCAGCACCCGGTGTTCCAGGTGATCACCACGCTGCTCGCGGCCGCGCTGATCACCGGTGCGTTCGCGGTCGAGGGGCTGGCGTACCGGGCGTTCGGATGGACGCAGAAGGTGCAGGAGCAGCGCGCCTACGACACGGCCGGCGACCTCGCGACGATCTTCGGGGTGCACTGGAGCATGCTGCTGATCTGGCTGATGCTGGGCGTCTTCGTCGGCGTGGCGTTCTACCGGTGGGAGGCCGCCGGAGGGCTCTGCCTGGTCCCCGCCGGTCTGCTGGTGCTCTGGACCGGAGGCGTCAACGGGTTCTTCAGCCTGCCGTTCGCCCGGACCGGCATGCCGCTCGTGCCGGTCACCCTGGCCGCCGTGGTGATCGCCTACGGCCTGTTGTGGTACAGCGCCCGCGACGTCTCCGTGCGCACCCGGGTGGCATGAGGTCTGCTTGGCATGAGACCCGGATGGCATAAGGTCTGCCGATGCGCATTCTGATCACCGGGGGAACCGGGTCGCTCGGCCGTCGCGTGGTGGCCCGCGCGGCGGCCGCCGGCGCCGAGCCGGTCGGCACCTATCTGTCCGCGCCGCCTTCGGCGATCGGGCCGGCGACCGCGTCGGTGCGGCTCGACGTGCGCGACCAGGCCGACGTGCGGCGAGTGCTGCGCGAGGTCCGTCCGGACGCGGTGGTGCACGCGGCCGCCGGCCGCGATCGCAACGATTGGCCGGCCAACGCGGACGGTGCGGCCAACGTCGCGGTCGCGGCCGCCGATTGCGGGGTACGCCTGGTGCACGTCTCCAGCGACGCGATCTTCTCCGGCCGGGCGGTGCACTACGCCGAGGACGCCGTGCCCGATCCGGTCTACGCCTACGGGGCGGCGAAGGCCGCGGCCGAGACGGCGGTCCGGGCGGCCGTCCCGTCGGCGGCGGTGGTGCGCACCTCGCTGATCCTCGGTGACGGCAACGGCTATCACGAGAAGCTCACTCACGACCTGGTCGCCGGCCGGGTCACCGGCGCCCTGTTCACCGACGAGATCCGCACGCCGGTGCACGTCGACGACCTGGCCGACGCGCTGCTGGAGCTGGCCGCCGGCGACTACGCGGGCGTGCTGAACGTGGCCGGCGCCGACCCGGTCAGCCGGTACGAGCTGGGCGTCCTGGTCGCCCGCCGTGACGGCCTGGACGTCTCCCGGATCCCGGCCACCACCACCGCCGAGATGGGTCTGCAGCGGCCTGCCGACGTGCGGCTGGTGATCGACCGGGCGGCCGAGGTGCTGAAAATTCGGCTGCGCGGGGCGCACGAGTTTGTCGATACTGGCGCGCGTGACCGATAAGCGCTCCATCCGCGTCACCGTGCGCGGATCCTTCGACAACCTCACCGCCGATCAGAAAGCCGAGCTGCTCGCGGCCGGCCCGGACCACGCCGACATCCTCGCCGTGCAGTACACCGAACAGGGCCATCTCACCTACGACCTCGCGGCCCGGCCGTTCTTCACGTTCCGGTTCGGCGCGCAGGTCACGGACGAGAAGGACATCCCGAAGGTGACGGCGCAGGCGGAGGCGAAGGCGGCGGCCTGGATGACCGAGCGGGGCTACGGCTTCAAGCGGATCACCTCGCAGACGGTCGACATGTCCGAAGTGCCGCTCGGCCCCCGCGGTCGCCGTCAACAGTAGGTTGACGCTGGTCATGCCGTCAACCTACTGTTGACGGCATGACCTCACCCGTACGCCTCGACGATCTGATCCAGGCCATCAACAAGACCAGCCCCGACTCGCCGATCGACCGGCTCAGCGACGCCGTGCTGGTCGCCGACCACCTCGGCGAGCTCGCCGACCACCTGATCGGCCACTTCGTCGACCAGGCCCGCCGCTCCGGCGCCTCCTGGACCGAGATCGGCGCCGGCCTCGGCGTCTCCAAGCAGGCCGCGCAGAAACGCTTCGTCGGCAAACTCGACCCGTCGCAGGGCTTCCACCGCTACTCCGACGCCGCCCGCTCCGCCGTCGTCGGCTCGATGAGCCAGGCCAAGGCCCTCGGCCACCCCGAGATCGCCCCCGGCCACCTGATGCTCGCGCTGCTGGACGTACCGGACGGCCTGGCCGCCCGGGCGCTCACCGCCCAGGGCCTCGACCGCGACGCCGTGCGCTCCGGCGCCACCGCGTCGCTGCCCGCGCCGGCCGGCGACGTCCCGGCGCTGATCCCGTTCGACGCGCACGCCAAGAAGGCCCTGGAGCTGAGTTTCCGCGAGGCCCTGCGGCTGGAGCACGACCTCGTCGGCACCGGGCACATGCTGCTGGCGCTGCTGGAGGAGGAGGAACCCGAGGGCGGTGTCCTCGGCCGGCTCGGCATCCACAAAGCCGCCGTCGAGCGGACCGTGCTGGCCGGTCCGCAGGAGTCCGGGTCGGCGCAGCAGCCCGGATAGATACTCGGTGCGGACCGGTCGCCGTGCCCCCGTGGCCCTTCGCCGCGTTGACCCCTCGCCGAAGGAACTGGGGAGAACGGCTCCCCGATGCTGAGGACGGTGTGTTTCCGCGATGCTGCGTAGTCTGCTTCCCGCTCTGGCGCTGGCCGCCGGGGTGCTGTCCGGCACACCGGCGATGGCGTCCGGCGACGCGCCGATGCGGATCATGCCGCTCGGCGACTCGATCACCGCGGGCGTCGGCGTGCCCGGCAAGGACGGGTACCGGCTCGCGCTGCAGCGCGCCCTGGAACGCGCCGGCGAGCGGGTCGACTACGTCGGCTCCCAGAAGGGCGGCACCGACGGCGACATCGACCACGAGGGCCACGGCGGCTGGACCATCGACCAGCTGGCCGAGCAGACCACGGGCTGGGTCACCACGTACCGGCCGGACGTGGTTCTGCTGCACGCCGGCACCAACAACATCACCCTCGGCGAGGAGCCGAGCGCGGTCGCGGGCAAGCTGTCCGCGCTGATCGACCAGGTCCGCGCCGCCGCGCCGGCGGCCCGGGTCTACGTCGCCACGATCGTCGGCACCACGGTGGCGTCGGAGGTGGCGGCGAACCGGGCGTACAACGCGCTGATCCCCGGTGTCGTGGCGGGCAAGGGCGCGCTGGTGCGGCTCGTCGACCAGTCCGCGGTCGACGGCCTGTCCATCTACGACCGGCATCACCCCAACGCCTACGGGTACGCCCGGATGGCGTACGCCTGGTACGAGGGCCTGCGCGCCACGATCGGACCGGCCTGGCGGATCGCCGCCGACCCCGACGACACCGCGTTCGCGTACCTCTGCCACTACTACACGGTGCGCGACTGCCGCTGGTGGCAGCGCCGGCCGGTCACCACGACCGTCGACGGCGCCACCGTGACCCGCGTGCAGTGGCAGACCCGGCGCTACGTCCCGAAGATCGTGGAGGAGACCGTCCCGGGCCACTACGAGACCGTGACGAAACGGGTCTGGGTGAAGGGCCACCACGAGACCCGCACCGTGAAGAAGGGCACCAGCAAGGTCTGGGTCAAGGGCCGGTACGTGGACCGGTTGGTCCGCACCTGGGTGCCGGCCACCACCGTGAGCACCACCCGCCCGGTGCCGACCTGGGTGAGCAGCTGACGGTTCAGCGCGTGACGGTTCAGCGCGTGACGGGTCAGCCGAGGGGGAAGTCGGCGAGCGTGTGCCACGGCTCGCCGGCCTCCGGGGCGCCGGCCAGCAGCCGCAGCGCGGTGACCCGGGCCCGGATCGGCAGCAGCGGCTCGACCTCGGCGGCGGCCGCCCGCAGCGCGGCGACCGGCCGGCCGTGCCCGATCGTCAGATGCGGGACGACTTCGGCGAACTGTTCGCCGTAGGGCTGCGCCGCCGGGAACCGGGCGGCGATCCGGTTGGTCAGCTCCCGGAACGGCTCGGCCGGGTCCGGTGCCAGCCACAGCACCCGGTCGCCGAACCAGGCCACCCGGTCGAAGCTGACGAAGAAACCCGGCACCCCGGCGGCGACCAGCTGCACCGCGGCCAGCACCTGCGGGGTGAGCTGCGCCGGCGGCAGGAACGGGGAGAGCACCGTGACGTGCGCGGGGACGCCCTGGGCGGCGAAACTGTCGAGCCGGTCCCGCAGCCCGGCCACCGCGGGCTCGGCCTCCGGGACGGACACGATCAGAGCGCTCTGCGTCGGTTCCACCGACGCAGTCTCGCATCGATGACGGATGTCATGGTCTCCTCGTGACGCATAGCTCAGGTGTGTCCACTGTCGCCGGAGCAGTCTTCTTCCCATGAAAGCCGTGGAACTGGAAGGCGTGGTCAAACGGTTCGGGACGGTCACCGCGGTGGCCGGGCTCGACCTGCGGATCCGCCCGGGCGAAGTGGTCGCCCTCCTCGGGCCGAACGGCGCCGGCAAGACCACCACCATCGACATGCTGCTCGGCCTCACCCGGCCCGACGCGGGGACGGTCCGGGTGTACGGCCACGCGCCGCAGGACGCCGTGGCGCTCGGCCTGATCTCGGCCGTGATGCAGACCGGCGGGCTGCTCAAGGACTACACGGTCGGCGAGACCGTGCGCCTGACCGCCGTGCTGTTCGGCAAACCCCGCGCCGCCGTCGACAAGGTTCTGGAACGCGCCGGGATCAGCGACATCGCGGACCGGCTGGTCGGCAAGTGCTCGGGCGGCCAGCAGCAGCGGCTGCGGTTCGCCATGGCGCTGCTGCCCGACCCCGAACTGCTGATCCTCGACGAGCCGACGACCGGCATGGACGTCGGCGGCCGGCACGACTTCTGGACCGCGATCCGCCAGGACGCCTCCGGTGGCCGCACGGTCGTGTTCGCCACCCACTATCTGGAGGAGGCCGACGCGTACGCGGACCGGGTGGTCTTCGTGCGCCGCGGCCGGATCGTCGCCGACGGCACCGCGTCGGAGGTGAAGGCACTGGCGTCCGGGCGGACGGTCCGCGCGACGCTGCCCGGCGCCTCCACCGGCGACCTGACCGCGATTCCCGGCGTGGAGTCCGCCGAGGTCCGCGGTGACTCCGTCTACCTGCACGGGCGCGACACCGACACGATCGCCCGGCACCTGCTCACCGCGACGCCCGCCCGCGACCTGGAGATCACCTCCCGGAACCTGGAAGAGGCGTTCCTGACCCTCACGGCGGATGCGTCATGACTGTTCTGGACCGGACCCTGCCCCGCTTCGGCGGCTTCAGCCTCGGCATGATCGGGCTCGAGCTGCGCCGGATGCTCCGCAACAAACGCACGATCATCTTCACGCTGGTGATGCCGGCCGCGTTCTTCCTGCTCTTCGGCAGCAGCGCCGAATACAGGACCGAGCGGGTCGGCGACGGCAACGTCACCGGGTACGTCCTGGTCAGCATGGCGGTCTACGGCGCGATGCTGGCCACCACGTCCGGCGGCGCCATGGTCTCGATCGAACGCGCCGCCGGATGGAGCCGGCAGCTACGGCTCACCCCGCTCAAACCGCTGGCCTACGTCGCCGTGAAACTCCTCCTCGCGATGATCATCGGGGCGGTGTCGGTGGCCGTCGCGTTCGCCGTCGGCGCGGTCGGCGGCGCCGAGCTGCCGCTGCGGGCCTGGATCGGCTGCGGCCTGCTGGCCTGGCTGTGCTCGCTGGTCTTCGCCGCGTTCGGCCTGTTCATGGGATACCTGCTGCCCAGCGAGAACGTCATGCAGATCCTCGGTCCGGCCCTCGCGGTGCTGTCCTTCGCCGGCGGGCTTTTCGTCCCGGTCGACCAGCTAGGCTCCACGTTCGCGACGATCGCCACATTCACCCCGGTGTACGGCGTCGGCGAGATCGCCCGCTACCCCCTGGTCCAGGACGGTGACCTGTGGGTCGCGGCCCTCAACGTGATCGTCTGGACCGCGCTCTTCTCGGCCGGCGCGATGTGGCGGTTCCGCCGCGACACCGCCCGCGTCTGATGCTCTCGGTACCGTGACGGACATGGTCGACGAACGCCCCGCCCCGAAATACGGCTGGGTGTTCGCCGCCGTCTGGCTGTTCTACCTCGGCGAGAACCTCACCGCCCTGCTGAGGGCCGACCCCGGCTGGCAGCGCAGTGTCGGGCTGGCCGCGCTGGCCGGCTTCGCCGTGGTCTACGTGCTGGTCCTGGCCCAGGTCCGGCACTTCCGGGGCCTGACCGCCGGCGCGGTCACCGCCACCAGCCGGGAGCAGCTGATCATCGGGACAGCGCTGGTGCTGATGACCGGGCTCGGCGCGCTGCAGGTCCCCGGCGCCGGCCCGCACGCGCTGACCTGCCTGGTCTACGTCGCCGCCACCGCGATGATGGGCCTGCCGCGCCGGCAGGGCATCACCGTCGCGGTCACCCTGGTGATTCTCGCCGAGGTGCTGCTGCGGACCATGCCGGGCTGGAAGACCGCCGGGCACGGCTACAGCCTGGCGATCGTCCTCGCGGCCGTCGCGACCGGCGGCATCCGGCTGGCCCTGGACCGCCAGCGGCGGCTGCGCGAGGCCCAGCACGAGATCGCCGAGCTCGCGGTCGCCGACGAGCGGGCCCGGATCGCCGCCGACCTGCACGACATCCTCGGGCACTCGCTGACCGTGGTCACCCTGAAGGCCGAGCTGGCGCAGCGGCTGCTCGACGTCGACCTGGACCGGGCCCGCACCGAGCTGCGCGACCTGGAGTCCCTGGCCCGCGACGCGCTCGCCGACGTGCGGGCCACCGCCCTGGGCATGCGCGGCATCTCGCTGCCCGGCGAGATCGCCGCCGCCCGGCAGGCCCTGGCGGCGGCGAACGTCGAAGCCGACCTGCCGGGCGCCGCCGACGACGTGCCGACCCGCAACCGGGAGCTGTTCGCCTGGACCATCCGGGAGGCGGTGACGAACATCGTGCGGCACAGCGCCGCCCGGCACGCCGCCGTGCGGCTGTCGCCGGGACAGGTCGAGATCGTCGACGACGGGACCGGCGTGACCGGCCCGGACCGCGGCGGGCAGGGCCTGGCCGGGCTGCGCCGGCGGGCCGGCGAGGCGGGCGCACGGCTGACCGCCGGCAACCGCGACGACGAACCCGGGTTCCGGGTGCTGATGGAGGTGCCCGAATGATCCGACTGCTGCTCGCCGACGACCAGGCCCTGGTCCGTGGCGCGATGGCCGCGCTGCTCGACCTGGAACCCGACCTGACCGTGGTCGCCGAGGTGGGCCGGGGCGACGAGGTGGCCGCCGCAGCCGCCGACCATCGGGCCGACGTGGCGCTGCTCGACGTGCAGATGCCCGGCCTCGACGGGATCAGCGCCGCCCGGGTCCTGCACGAGCGGGTGCCGTCCTGCCGGGTGCTGATGGTGACCACGTTCGGCCGGGCCGGCTACCTCAAACAGGCGATGGCCGCGGGTGCCGACGGGTTCATCGTCAAGGACACTCCGGCCCGGCAGCTGGCCGACGCGGTGCGCCGGGTGCACCAGGGGTTGCGGGTCGTCGATCCGGCACTGGCGGCGCAGTCCCTGGCCCACGGCGACTCCCCGCTGACCGAACGCGAGAGCGACGTCCTGCGGGCCGCTCGCGACGGCGGAACGGTCGCTGACATCGCCCGTGAGCTGCGGCTTTCCGAGGGTACGGTGCGTAACCACCTCTCCAGCGCGATCGGCAAGACCGGTGCCCGGACCCGGGCCGAGGCGGTGCGTCTCGCCGTCGAAGTGGGGTGGCTGATTCCGTAAACAGCACTTGAGGAGAAATTCGCAGTGCAACCGAGCAGCAACCGAGAGTGCCTGCTCCTTGCACCCGTAGCGGCGAAAAGTTCCCCCTGTCAGCAGGACACAGGGGGGAACCGAAATGACCGCGACCGTTCAGATAACTGTCACCCGTGAACAGGAAGACCTGATCCGGGACAACATGGCACTGGTCGGCCACATGGTTCGCGAGATGCTCTTCAAGGTGCCGCCGCACGTGCACCGTGACGACCTCGCCTCGGCCGGGTACGCCGCGCTGGTCACCGCCGCGCAGTCGTTCGACGCCGAGCGCGGCATCCCGTTCGGCCGGTTCGCGGCGGTCCGCGTCCGCGGCGCCCTGCTCGACGAGCTGCGCAGCATGGACTGGGCGAGCCGCTCGGTGCGGGCCCGGGCCCGCCGCGCCGACGTGGCCCGCGAGGAGCTGACCCGCCAGCTCGGCCGCACCCCGACCGCCGAGGAGCTGGCCGAACTGCTCGGCGTCGCGGTGGGCGAGCTGAGCAGCGTCGACGACGACGTGCAGCGCGCCGCCGTGCTGTCGTTGCAGGGTTTCGCCACCGGCACCGCCGAGGACCTCGTCACCGAGACCGCGATGAACCCGGAGGAGCTGCTGCTGCACCGTGAGCGCCTCGGTTACCTGCACGACGCGGTCACGGTGCTGCCGGAGCGTCTGCGGTACGTGGTGGAGGCGTCCTTCCTGCAGGAGCGCCCCCTGTCGGAGGTGGCCGCCGAACTGGGCGTGACCGAGTCCCGGGTGTCCCAGCTGCGCACCGAAGCGCTCGCCCTGCTGCGCGACGGCCTCACCACGCACATGGAGCAGAAACGCGTCCCGGACGCCAAGGACGGCTGCGTGGCCCGCCGCCGCGCCGCCTACGCCGCGCAGATCGCCGCCCGCAGCACGATGACGACGCGCCTCGGCGCGACCGACGCCCAGGGCCTGCGTCTCTCCGACATGCCCGCCGCCGCCTGAAACACCTCATCGGGTACGGACGACCCCGTCCCGCACCGATCCGACCAGTCCCGCCGAAGGCGGACACCTGCCGGTCCATGCCCCGGCGCGACCCGCCGCCGGCTCCGGCGGCGGGTCGCCCGGCCGGAGCCCTGCCGCCCGGCGTGCGGTCAGCGCCCGCCTGCCCGGTGGTGGCCGGCTCATGGGCGTCCGCTCACCGCCCCCGTGGCGGCCGCCTGCCCGGTGGCGGCCGGCACATGCGCGTCCGCTCACCGCCCCCGTGGCGGCGTGCGGATCGTCGACGGCACCGAGCCGGCGGGTGATCACCGAAGCCGCTCCTCGACACCGGCCCGCCCAGATCTCGGCGGGTGACGGCTGCGCTCCGGGCATCACCTGCCAAGATCGCACTGTGGGGTGCCGGACGGGTCAGCTGGGCTGTGGCTGCGTGCTTGCTGCCGGGACGGCGGGGTGGCGCGTTGCGGTGAGGGCCACCGCCGCGACTCCCAGGGCGAGGCCTGTGGCGAGCAGGGCCAGGTTCAGCCAGAACGGGCCGAACGGCCAGTACGGCCCCAGCTTGAACGCGCTGTGCACGGTCCGGACGTGCCCGGGGATGCCGGCGGACTCGACGGCGCGGATCACGTTGCCGTAGAGCGCGACCACCGGCAGCGCCAGGACCAGCACCGCGGCCGTGCTCAACGTGGTCACCACCCGCGCCCGGCCGGCCGGCAGGCGGCGCACCCGGCGGGCCGTGGCCGCCGCGACCAGCCAGCCCGCGACCAGCCCGAACACCCCGCCGGCCGCGATCGCCGGCACCAGCGCAGCGCTGCCGGCCGCGGCCACGGTCGTGGTCACTCCGCCGTCCGCCGGGCTGTAGCCGTCACTGCCGATCAGCCGGGCGGTGACGTCGAGGCGCACGCCGTCCCGGTCGGCGGTGAACTCCCAGCCGGCGACCGACCGCTGCAGCACCTCCCCGGAGCCGTCGCTGATCATGTCGGTGATGCCGCGGGCCGGAGTCGCCTCGCTCAGCGCCCACCCGTCGGCCGCGAGCCGGTGCCGGGCGGCGTCGGCATCCCACGCGGCGATCGAGGTGCTCCAGCCGACCGCGTCGGTGCCCCACGGTGAGGAGACCGGGTCCCACTCCACGGCCGTCGTGCCGGTGCCCCCGGCGCCGACCACCGTGCGGTGCAGCGCGGCGGCGGCCTGCCCGTCCGGCGCCGGCAGGACCGCCTGCTCGACCGCCCAGGAGCCGGCGGCCGCGCCGAAGGCCCCGCCGATCAGGGTGACCAGCACGGCGGCGACCCAGGCCAGGGGCCGCCCGGCCGGGAGCCGGAACCGGTGGCGCAACCCGCTGACGATCAGGTGCCGGGCGTCGGCACGGTCCGGCCGCCGCTGGCCCGGCGCGGCCATCTCCAGCAGCGTCGTCACGACCTCCGCACCGTGACGGCGCCGGTAGTCGCGGGGATAAGCCCGCAGCAGCCGGTGGTAGGCGCGCTCCAGCCCGGGGTCGGCCTGCGGCCAGTCGCTCGTGGTCACGCGAGCCCTCCCAGGACAGCGTCGTCGCCCCGGAGAGCACTGCCCCGGAGAGCATTGCCCCCGAAAGCATTGCCCCCGAAAGCATTGCCCCCGAAAGCATTGCCCCCGAAAGCACTGCCCCGGAAAGCACTGCCCCGGAAAGCACTGCCCAGGGAAGCACCGCGCGACAGGCCGGGGACGATGCCGGGACGCCGCCGCAGCTGGGTCTCCGCGGCCGACGCCCGCTTGCGCAGCCGCTCGACCTCGGCGGCGAGGGTGGCCGCGCCGTCGTCGCTGAGCCGGTAGTAACGCCGGAGCCGGCCCTCGACGGCCTCCTCCCGCTCGACCTCGATCAGGCCCTGGTCGGCGAGCCGGTCGAGAGCGCCGTAGAGGGTGCCGGCCCGCAGTTTCACCTCGCCGCCGGAGAGGTCGAGCACCGACCGCACGATGCCGTAACCGTGCAGCGGCTGACCCGCCAGCGCGGTGAGTATCAGGAATGTGGGTTCTTGCATGCCGCGACAGTACGGCACCCGCTATATATCGGCAACCGAGCTATTAAAACCGGTTGCGGTCCGGTCCGGCGTGGGGGAGTGTGGAGCCGGACCTGCCGCCGGAGCCGAGGAGCACCCGCCGATCATGTGAGAGCGAGACCGACCCCTGAGTTGTCCTGTCGGTGTCGCACGCTTGCGGAGGCCTCCTTGCCCAGTAACCAACCGAAGTCCAGCACTCAGCAGAAGTCCATCCAGCACAAGTCCACCCAGCAGAAGTCCGGCCAAGGGAATTCCGGCAGCGCCCACCTCAAAGCCGCGGGCCTCGCCGCCACTCACGACGGTGACCTGCTCTTCTCCGGTCTCGATCTGGTGCTGCGCGCCGGCGACCGGATCGGCGTGGTCGGTCCCAACGGGGCCGGCAAGACCACCCTGCTGCGCGTGCTGGCCGGCGAGTTACCGGCGTCGGCGGGAGCGGTGTCGGTGGCGCCTGGCGCGCGGCTCACCCACGTACCCCAGCAATGGGCCGGTGACGCGGAAAGCGTCGGCGCCTTTCTGCGCGGAGGTCTCGGGGAGCTCGCGGCAGTTGATCTGGCGCTGCGTGCGCTGGAGGCGCGGCTGGCCGCCGGTGCGGACGTGCTGGACGAGTTCGGGACCGTGCAGGAGCGCTGGACCGCCCTCGAAGGGTGGAACGCGGACGCGCGGCTGACCGAGATCCGGCAGCGCCTCGACATCGAGCACCTCGCGGACGACCTTGCGATGAGCCAGGTCAGCGGGGGCGAGCAGGCCCGGCTGCTGCTGGCTCGCGCGCTGCTCGGCTCGCCGGATCTGCTGCTGCTGGACGAGCCGACGAACCATCTCGACGCCGAGGGCGCGGCGTGGCTGCGGACCTGGCTGCGCGACTTCGACGGCGGGGTGCTCGCGGTCAGTCACGACCGGGCGTTCCTCGACGAGTTCGCGACCCGGATCATCGAGCTCGACGGCATCGACGAGCAGCCGCAGGACTATCCGGGCTGCGGCTACACCGCTTACCGTGCGGAGAAACAGCGCCGGTGGGAGAAACTGCTGCTCGATTTCGAGGCGCAGGAGAAGGACCGGCTGCGCTGGGAAGCCGACATCGAGAAGACCAAAGGGTACGCCCGGGGCGTCGAGTCCTCCGTGCGATCCGGCGTGACCGCTCCCCACCTGCGCCGGGTGGCCCGGCTCGTGGCCCGCAAGGCGAAGGTCCGGGAGCGGCGGCTGCGCCGGCAGATGGCGTCGGTGACATGGCTCGCCCAGCCCCGCACCCGGCCGCCGCTGACCCTGGCGTTCCCCGGCGACGACACGGCCGACGCGGAGATCGTGCTCAAGGCCCGCGGCCTGACCGTCGCGCACGGCGACCGGGTGCTGCTGGACGCGGTCGACCTGGACGTGACCCGCGGCGATCGGATCCTCATCACCGGGCGCAACGGGGCCGGCAAGACCACCCTGCTGCGCGCGCTGGAGAGTCCCGACGTGGCGGTGCTCCCGCAGACCGACGAGGGCCTGCGGACCGCTACCCCGGTGATCGACTTCTTCCGCTCGCGGGTCCCGGTCTACGTCGACGACGCGGAACGGCTGCTCGCCGGCCACCAGTTCGAGGATTCCCAGTGGTCGGCGCCGGTGCGCGACCTGTCCGCCGGTGAGCTGCGGCGGCTGCTGCTGGCGGTGGTCGTCAACAGCCCGTCGCGGATCCTGCTGCTCGACGAGCCCACCAACTTCCTCGACTTCGAAGCGCTCGACGTCGTGGAGGAGGCGCTGCGCCGGTACCGCGGGACGCTGCTGTTCGCCAGCCACGACAGGTATTTCGCCGATGCCGTCGGGCACACCCGCCACTGGCACGTCGAGGGCGGCCGGGTGATCGAGAACTGACACGGCCCCCGGCCCGTGCCCGGCGCAAGCCCGCCTGATCCGTCCCCCTATGCTCTCAAGCTGGCTAGGGGAAAGCGGGATACTTTGAGTTCGGATATGAGCATCGTGGAAGCGGTGATCCTCGGCGCGGTCGAGGGTGTCACCGAGTTCCTTCCGGTGTCCAGCACGGGTCACCTGACGATCCTGGAGAAGCTGTTCGGGCACACCATCGACGACCCGGACATCACCGCCTTCACGGTGATCATCCAGTCGGGTGCGGTGCTCGCCACCATCCTGTTCCTGCGCAAGGACATCGCGCGGGTGGTGCCGGCGTTCTTCCGGGGGCTGTTCAACAAGGCGTACCGGGACCACCCGGACTTCCGGTTCGGCTGGGCGGTGCTGCTCGGCTCGATCCCGATCGTGATCGCCGCGCTGCTGTTCAAGGACGCCATCGAGACCACGCTGCGCAGTCTGTGGTTCGTCGCCGGGGCGCTGATCCTGTGGAGCGGTGTGATGGCGTTCGCCGACCATGCCGCCACCCAGGTACGGGGGGAGAAGGACGTCACCTGGAAAGACACGCTGATCATCGGCACCGTGCAGTGCATGGCGCTGATCCCGGGCATCTCCCGCTCCGGGGCGACCATGTCGGCGGGTCTGCTACGTGACCTCGACCGGGTCACCGTGACGAAGCTGTCGTTCTTCCTGTCGATCCCGGCGCTGACCGGGGCGTCCATCCTGCAGGGCGTCGGCGAGGCGGACCGGATCTCCAGCGGCGTCGGCTGGACGAACACGATCGTGGCGACGGTGGTCAGTTTCGTCGTCGCGTATGCGTCGGTGACGTGGCTGCTGAAGTTCGTCTCGAAGCACTCGTACAGCATCTTCATCTTCTACCGGCTGGCGCTCGGGTCGCTGCTGTTGCTGCTGCTGGCGACGGGCACGATCTCGGCGAAGTAGCGGGTAGGCTGCCGCGCATGACAGACGACCGGGCCGCGGCCCGGTCGTTGTCGTCTGACGGGTCCCGCCGGCGGCCCGTCGTTGTCGTTCGACGGGTCCCGCAGGCGGTCCGGTGAGGTGAGCCTGCGCGCGCTCGCCCATGTCCGTTCCCGGGGTACGCCCGGCCGTGTCCCGGATGCACCGATCACCGTCAACTTCCACCCCGACCGGCTGCTCGACGACGGTCGTACCGTCGTGCGGTGCCTCGCCGCCGCCAGTTCGAGACGCGGATCTCCAACGGCGGCCTGCTGGCGTATCCCGGCGGCGACCGGGATCGCTGGGAGCACGACATGTTCGGCGGCGCGTACACCGGTGTCATCGGCCGCCCGATCTACGGCGCGCTGAACCTGGCCGGGCACCCGGACGGCGCCGCACCCCGTTTCGGCAGCTGCCATCTGGTGCTGGCCGCCGGTGTGCCGGCTCGATCCACGTTCTGCCACGGTGACAGCCATCTGGGACCTGCCGCCGTGGGCACCGCCGATGCCTTCGGCGCGATCCGCGCGGCCCTGATCGACGAGGTGGCGCGCACCGGGCAGGCACTCGGCGTCCCCGCGCCGACGGTCGGCTCCCCGCCGGGCTGGGAGACCGTCCTCGCCGCCCGCCGAGCAGCACTCCAGCACAGCCTGGACGACCCGTCACGTCACCCGCTCCGCGGGCACGCCCCGGGCCGCACCCTCGACGACTACGTCGAAGCCCAGATCCACGGCGGCCTCACCCTGAGCGACGACGTCACCGCCATCGTCGCCGACCCGTCCTTCCAGGGCACACCCACCGAAGCCCACCTCGCGTCGCTCGGCATCCCCCTGCACTGGCACGCCGGCTTCACCCTGGCTGCCGCCGACGTCCCCGCCGACCTGCGCGGCCCCGAGGTCCCACCCCTGGCCCGGCGCATCGCCACCCGTCACCGCCGGCCGGACCTCGACGCCGAACTGATCGGCCGGGCAGCCCGCGCCGCCGCCACCGATCCGCACCGGCTCCAGCTGATCAAATACCTATGGCACCTCCTCGTGCTCCTCGGGCGCCCCGCTCACCAATCCCGCCACTGATCCGTGAGCTCACTGCGGTGCCGGCCCCGGCGCCCCGTCAACGCCACCACGTCGACACCGGTGCGGGTCAGAACCACATCGACGTACCCCGCGAGATCTTCTCGTTCCCCGGTCTCGATGTGACCGCCGTCGGCCTCGTTGAGCCCCACCACGACCCGCTCCACGGCGGCCCAGATCTGCTCGTCGGAGGGCGACCGCCACCCCGCGACCTCCTGCTCGTAGGCCTCCAGCACCGCGTCGACCGCGGCGATGAAACCGGCCGGCCACAACTCGTCCGCATAGGCTTCCTCCGCCGCGAGCGTGCCCGCCGCCACCTCGGCACGCTGCTCCTCGACCGCACGACGCCACACCGCGGTGGGGCGCTCCCTCAGATCCGCAACCATGGCGACAAGCTAGTCCCACCCTCCGACAATTCTGCGAGCCGAGGAAGCGCGACACCCGACCATGACGATGCGGGTGAGATCGTCCCCGGCATCGAGGCGGTCAGGGCGGTCGACGCCGCTCTGCTCTCCAGACAGGGCCCTGCACCAACATGCGCACCGCCACCAACTGCCACTCACGCTGGCTGTTCCCCGGCCGCCGCGCCGGCGAACCGCTGCAGCCCAGCACCCTCTGGACACTGGTCCAGGCCCTCGGCGTCCCGTCCATCACCGCCCGCGCCGCCGCGATCCGCCAACACGTCCTCGACCTACCGGCCCCAATCGTCGCCACCGCACTCGGCTACCACCAGGTCACCACCGCCCGCCTCGCCGCCGAGGCAGGGCACCACCTGGTCCAACTACGCGCCCGGTGATCACAGAAGTGGCTAGTCCAAGCCCCTGTCATCGCCCCTACGCCGCCGGGACAGGCATGCACGGCGACGATCTAAAGTCGCAGTGTGCTGATCGAGGGGAATGACGGCGTCACCGTGAGTCTGCGCCCGGCGCGCTGGCAGTTCCCGGCCGACGCCGGAGCCTGGGACGACCGGTGGCTGGTCATCGACGGCACCGTTAACCTCGGCGACAAAGCCTGGTCGTTCACCGATCCCTGTCTGCTCATTGAAGAGGCCCACGAGCTGGCAATCTGGCTCCGCAACGCTGCGCAGGACCGGATCGCGTCAAGCCAAACGGCGGCCGGCGAGCAGGTAGAACCGTCGTTGTCGTTCATGGAACCGCTACTCGGCTTCTCCGTCACAGCGCACCGCGACGACGAACTCGTCCTCCACGTCGAGCTTGCCGCCGAGGCCGCACCACCCTGGCTGCATGTCGCAAATCCACATTCCGACCAATACACGGTTGAACTGCGCCTGCGATCCGACGAACTACTCGCTGCCGCCACAGCCTGGAGCCAACAACTGGACGCCCTCCCCAGCCGGACGTTCGCACGCACCGACTGACTGTCCGGCGCTACCACGCTCGGCTATCACCACCTCGCTGCGGCCGCGAGCGCCACCTGGTCCATGCAACGCCGGCCGATCACAACGAGTAGCCAGGCCACCAAGCCAGAGCGCTCCGCAAACCGGAATGAGTCGAGAACTCGCGACAGTTGATAGGCGATCTCACCAGTATTCTGACGCCCGCCCGCGGGGCAGGTGGTGCGGCGGGCTGACGCGAATCCGCTGGTGCGATCAATGGAGGCTTGGCTACGCTGCGCCGCAATGGCGAACCTGGTGCACCTGACTCCCGAGGACCGGGCGCGGCGAATCGTCCGCTCCGGCGTTGCAGCGCGTAGTTCCGGCGGGGCCGGTGAACGGGGCGTCTACTGCATGCCAGTGCTCACCTCCTACATGCTCACCCACCAGTGGGTACGCGAGCTGCGGCGCTGGCACCCGGGCGTACTCGCCGCCGTGGACCTGCGCATCTCCGACGACGAGCCGGTCCAGGTCGGCCGGTACAACCGGGAGCCGGAGCGCTGCCCGGCTGCAAGGGCCGTTGCCCTGGTGCGCGAGGCGGCCGATCCGCGTGGCTTCGAGATCTTCGTGCCCCGCGCGATCTCGGCTGGTGAAGTGCGTGGAGTCCGAAGCGTGGCGCAGAGCATCGGGTGGCGGCACAAGCCGGACGCGCATGGCGTCCGGCCGTGTCCCTGTCCGGCCTGCATTCAACCCGGCACTCCCAAGGTGGCCCGGTTGCGTCGCCGTTTGCCGGGCGAGGACTTCCGGCCCCGGAGGACCAAGCCGGAGCTGATGGCGCAACTGCGCGGCGCGGCGACGGCGGAGGACGTCTGTGACGCGCTGTGGGGGCTCGGAGCGCGCAGCCGGGGCGGCGCCGAAGAGCTCGAGTTCCTTGCCGACCACCCCGACCCGGACTTACGCGAGCTGCTCTACGAGGTGCTGGAGTCCTATCGCGGCAAGGCCGCCCGCGAGTTGCGGGCCCGGCTGCTCAGTAAGGCCGACTGGCTCTGACCCACCACGACCTCCACGTCGGCGAACAAGCGCACCACTGCAGTGTCACGACGCCGCAGTGGACCTCGGCGATCGCCTCCGTGATTCGAGCTCGGTCACACAACGTAGTCAGCTCGGCCAAACACGGGCGAGGATCCGCAACAGTTGAATAGGCGCTCTCACCAGTATCAAGGGCCGACAGCAGGTCGCGACCATGACGGGGCCGCGCGTTCGACGGTAGGTACGCCGAGTACACGGTCGTCCGGCGCGACCAGGTGGCCCTGTTCCGCTCGGCTCTGCCGTTCCCGAACGGATCATTTCCAGCGCTCATACCTGGTATGAGAAATTCTGCTGGCTACGACCAAAAAGGCGAGGAACACTGTCCCCATGGCGCAGCTTTCCTTATTCCCGACACGGCATTTGCGGCAACCTGCTGCGCGTCGCAATTATTCACCCGATGCCGAGAATTTCCGGCGCGAGCACGAGCGGCATCGAGCGTGGGGCCTCAGACAGCGGCACGCCAGGCGCCTGCGCCAGTTGCGTGACCAGGAGGAGTGTCCCCAGGTCCCGCCACCACCTTGCTCCGCAAGCACCCTCACCTGCACCACTGCCAGCGGAAACGCCACCGTCACTCGCCTCACCGCCGTCCACGGTGACGCTAGATCGATCAGAGACGTCGACCACCGCGGACGCACCGTCACACGTTCCGTCCGAAGCCGACACGGGCCACCGGGTCCGGCCTTCCAAAATTCGAATCTCCAAGATCCGAAAGGGGCAGACTGAACAGATATTGAATTCCAGCCGAAACGACATTTCGCACCCACTTCCGATATCTCTATCGGTCGGCGAATATGCGCAGTGTCCAACATTGCACCACCCCGGAAAAGGGAGAGCGCCTCCCGCGCCGTGTGCTCCGGGATGAACTCGACGCCGGCTCCCACCCACAGCTCGCCGGCGCGGGCTACACGAGACTCGCGCTGTTAGCCTGCGCGCATGTCGGATCTGGGACCCGTCGTGCCCTGGCCGCCTGAGCCGATCAGGACCGAGCGGCTCGTGCTGCGGGCGTCCGAGGCGCGGGATCGTGCGGGGTTCGTCGAGCTGTTCGCCTCGGCGGAGGTTCACACCTACCTCGGTGGTCCACGCTCGCGCGGCGAGCTCGAGCGCGAACTGCCCACGGTGCCGGAGCAGTGGCCCGGCAGCTTCGTCGTCGAGCTCACCCCGCCAATAAGCGACCGGGCGGCGAGCGACCAGCCGATGGGCGACCGGGCGACGATCGACCAGCCGATGGGCGGCAGAGCGGCGAGCGACCGGGCGGTCATCGGCCGGGCGACGAGCGATCACTGCCTGGCCGGCCAGCCAGGGCCAGGTCAGCGAACGGCAGACTCGGCGATGATCGGCCAAGTGCTGCTCAGGCGAGCGACCGCGCACCGCCGCCCGGCCGCGGCAGGCAGGGCCGACCTCGGCTACCTGTTCCTGCCGTGGGTGTGGGGGCGGGGGTACGCCGCAGAGGCCTGCACGGCGGTGCTGGCGTGGTTCGACGCGGTTCTTCCCGGCGAGCCGGTGGTGCTCACCACCCAGAGCGCCAACGTCGCCTCGATGCGCCTCGCGGCGAGGCTCGGGTTCACCGAGGTGGAGCGGTTCCACGCCTGGGACGCCGAACAGTGGCTCGGCCTGCGGCCCTCGACCGCCGTTCCACGGTATCCGGCCACCCGGCCGCGGCCATAAGGGCCGGCACCTCGCCGACAGGTCCAGCTAGCGGCTGAGCAGCCGAGCCGTTGTCTGCGGCTAAGCGGCCGAGCCGTTGTCTGCAGGCTGCGGGCTGCAGGCTGCAGGCTGCAGTTGAACACGTCACCCAACCCGCTCGCCTGATTGTTGATGCGGGACGTCAACACCGGTTCGATTTGCCGTCCGCCCGCGAACCGTAGCGTCGCTGGTCATGAACCTTCGACTCGCCTTGCTGCTGGGGCTGGTGGGGCTGGGGCGACCTGTGCTCAGCATCATCGGCGCTTACGACGGCGGGCCGCTCGCCAAGCCGGTCGGCCCGCTGCTGATGACCGCGCTGATCTCACTCGTCTGGGTCGCGGCGGCGGTCTGGCTCAAGGTACGCAATCCGGTGCTGACGCTCGCCGTGGCAGGTATCGCGTATGCCGTGTTCGCCATCCTGCTGAACTGGTCGCTGCAGCCCTTCCTCGCCTCCGCCGAGACCATTCCGCTGCCGGGTCACCTGGCGATGCTGCTGTTCAACGCCGCCCAAGGCGCGATCCTGGGCCTGATCGCGCTCGGTATTCAGCGCCTCATCGCCCGGCGCAGGCGGGCCGTCCGGTGAGAACGCTCGGCGCGCTCGTCGCGGGCATGTTTGCGGGGCTGGTGGTGGGGGTGCTGCTGGCCGAGCCGGTGGTCCGGCTGGCCGGGCCCCCCACGGCTGACGTGTCGGTTCTGCTCGGATTTGCCCCTGCGGTGCTCGCGATCGCCGGGGCCGCGGCCGGGGTGCTGATCGAGCGCCGCACCCGGTGAAGCGGCTTACCCTGCTGGCATGAGACGCGATCGGCTCGTCGACGTTACGCTGGGCGCGGTCACGGCAGCTGTCGTGGCGGTCGCCGTGACCGCCAACCTGCGCGGCGGCGCCGTCCCGGCGACCGGTTACCTGTTCGCGGTGGGGTTCGGCGCGCTGATGCTGGTACGGCGGCCGTACCCGGTGTTGGCCCTCGTCGCCACAGGTGTCGGCTTGCTCGGCTATTACGCTCTCGCGTTCCCCCCGGTGGGGCTGGCGCTGCCGATCGGGGCGGCGCTCTACTCGGCCGGTGAGGCTGGTCGGCTGCGTGAGGCGATCGGGACGGCCGCCGTACTGCTCGCCGTCTCGTCGGCTGCCCGGTCGCTCGGCGGCGAGGACGCTCGCTACCTGTACGCGTTCGAGCTGCCCACCACGGTCGCGGTCATGGCTGCGGCGATTGTTCTCGGCGACGGGGTGCGGGCCCGCCGGCTGTGGCGCGCCGAGGTGGCGCAACGGTTGACCCGGGAAGCCGAGCGCCGGGTGGAGGCGGAGCGTGTCCACCTCGCCCGCGACCTGCACGATGTTCTCGCGCACACGGTGTCGGTGGTGTCGCTGCACGCCGACGTCGCCGACGAGGCACTGGCCGACGGGGACACCACGGCCGCTCGTACCGCCGTGACCCGGATCCGGTCGGCGAGCGGCACGGCGGCCCGCGAGCTTCGTGGCACGTTGACCGCGCTCCGCGGGTCGCCGGGTGTGGGGCTGGCGCGCCTCGGCGAGCTGACTGACGGCGTGTCCGTGCTGATCGAGGGCACGGCACGGCAGCTGCCCGCGGTGGCCGACGCGACCGCGTACCGGATCATTCAGGAGGCGTTGACCAACGCCCGCCGCCACGCGCCCCACGCGCCCGTGACCCTCGTCCTCAGCTACCGGCCCGCGGAACTGGTCGTGCGCGTGGCCAATCCGGCGTCGTCCACGGGCGCCGATGGTGGGGGGCACGGGCTGCGGGGGATGCGGGAGCGGGCGGCGCTGCTCGGCGGGCGGCTCACCGCCGGACGTGCGGAGGGCTCCTTCGTCGTCGAGGCGTTTCTGCCGGCGGAGGCTCAGCCATGAGGGCCGCGGTGCGGGTGCTGCTCGTCGATGACCAGGAGCTGGTCAGGGCCGGACTGCGCGCACTGCTCGAGCGCGACCCGGAGCTGACCGTGGTCGGCGAGGCCGCCGACGGCGATACGGCGGTCGCGGTCGCCGCCGCCGAGCGCCCGGACGTCGTGCTGATGGACCTGCACATGCCCGGCACCAGCGGAGTCGACGCGATCCGCAGGATCACCGCCGACCCGGACATGGCCGCCGTCCGCGTGGTCGCCCTCACCACCTACGGCACCGATGAGCACCTGTTCGCGGCCATCCGCGCGGGCGCGGCCGGCTTCCTGCTCAAGGACAGCCGCCCGGAAGAGCTACGCAGCGCTGTCCGTCTGGTCGCGGCGGGTGACGCCCTGCTGTCGCCCGCTGTCACCCGGCGCGTCATGGATGCAGCCGTCGGCGCGGCGCACCGCGGCGTGGACACGACCCGCCTGGCGGTCCTCAGTGACCGCGAACGCGACGTACTGGCCGAGATCGCCGTCGGCCTGGCCAACCTTGAGATCGCCGCGAAGCTGCACCTCAGCCACGCCACCGTACGCACGTACGTCAGTCGCCTGCTGACCAAGCTGGATGCCCGGGACCGCGCTCAACTCGTCGTCCTCGCGTACGAGACCGGCCTCGTCCGCCCGGGCCGGTAGCAGCAGGCGTCCCATGCCCGGTTGTTGCTCGCTGCGGCCGCCGAAAGCGGAGGGCCGCCGAAAGCGGAGGGACCGCCGCGAGCGCAGCGCAGCCTCACCGGGCCGACGCCCCCGGTCACTGCTCCAGCGCGGCCCTCACCAGGGCCAGCGCCTGGTCCGCCGGGACGCCCAGCGCCCGGGTCTGCGCCGCATACGCGGCGGCGGCCTGCTGGGCCAGGTGTGATGTGCCGGCCGCGCGGGAGGTGATCACGGTGCCGGCGCGGCCGCGGGTCTCCACGAGGCCGGCCTGTTCGAGTTCGCGATAGGCGCGGGCGACCGTGTTCGCGGCCAGGCCGAGGTCGGTGGCGAGCTGGCGCACGGGTGGCAGTTTCGTGCCGGCCGCCAGCTCCCCGGTCGCCGCGAGGTGCGCGATCCGCAGGCGGACCTGTTCGTACGGTGGGACCGGGGAGTCCGGGTCGATCGTGATGGTCATCAGAGCAGTTTGGGGGGTGTGTTGCCGACGGCGGTGATGGCCCGCCGCAGCGGGACGAGGGCGAGCAGCACGCCGCCGATCACGAAGAAGACCATGAGGGAGATGATGCCGGCACGGTAACTGCTGGTGAGTTGGAAGATCAGGCCGAAGAAGAGCGGGCCGAGCCAGCTGGTGCCCTTGTCACTGATCTCGTAGAAGCCGTAGTACTCGCCTTCCCGCCCGGCCGGGATGAGCTGCGAGAACAGGCTTCGTGACAGCGCCTGGCTGCCGCCCATGACCAGGCCGATGCCGGCGCCGAGCAGCATGAACGGCAGCGGTTCGCCCTCCGGCAGCCAGTAGGCGGCGGTCACCACGACCAGCCACAGCGCGAGGCTGATCAGGATCGTCTTGCGGGCGCCGATCCGGTTGGCCAGGGCGCCGAGGAGCAGCGCGCCGCCGAACGCGAGGAACTGCACGATGAGGATCGTGATGATCAGGACGGATTGTTCGAGTTTGAGTTCCTCGGTGCCGAACTGGCTGGCCAGGGCGATGACGGTCTGGATGCCGTCGTTGTAGATCAGGTAGGCGCCGAGGAAGAACAGCGTCAGCGGGTAGGCACGCATCGCCTTGATCGTGTGGCCGAGCTGTTTGAAACCGTCGGTGAGCACGTTCCCCTTCGCCGAGGACGCGCCCACGCCGGGGTGTTCCTTCAACCACAGCAGCGGTACGAGGGTGAACGCCGCCCACCAGATGCCCGCCGACACGATCGACCAGCGGGCGATGTCCAGGGTCCGCTGCGGGTTGCCCTCCTCGGACAGCATCGTGACGGCGACCAGGTTGAGCGCCAGCAGCACGCCGCCGCCGAGGTACCCGATCGCCCAGCCCCGGCTGGAGATCCGGTCGCGGTCGTCGGGGCCGGCCAGCTGTGGCAGGAACGAGTTGTAGACGACGATCGCGGCGCCGAACGCGATGTTGGCGATCAGGAACAGCAGGCCGCCGAGAAGGTATCGGTCGCCGGTCACGAACGCCATCGCGATGGTGGCGGCCGCGCCGGTGAACGCGGCCCCGGCGAGCAGCGGCTTCTTGCGCGGCGCGCGGTCGGCGATCGCCCCCATGACCGGCAGCACGAAGACGGTGAGAAGAACGGAGAGCGAGACCAGGTACGCGAAGTAGGAGCCCGCCGCGACCGGGATGCCCAGCGGGTGCACCGTGCCGTTGCACTCGTCGGCGTCGATGGCGCAGCCGGCCGCGAGTTCGGTGACGGTGGTCAGGAACGGTCCGAGGAAGACGGTGATGACCGTGGTGGAGAACGCCGAGTTGGCCCAGTCGTAGATGTACCACCCGGTGCGTTCCCGCCTACCCGCGGGAATGGCAGGGGTCTGTGTGCCGGTCACGTGCGCTCCCAGATGTTGATTTTGTGCGCGCACATGATGTCACCCGCGGACCGTTAACGGGAGACATGGATCACTGTTCATCTAGCGTCCACCAGCGGGCCAGGGCGCTGGTGGCCGGGTCGTCGCTGTCGGCCAGGGCGGCCCAGTCGGCGGGGCCGCTGGTGTGGGCGTAGGCGGCGAGCTCGTCCGGGGTGACCGGGTCGAGCGCCGGGGCGAAGCCGGTGTCGTCCGGCGTGCCCAGGGTGGCGGTGTCGATCCAGGGGAAGCCGTCGACGGGTTCGGGCAGCTCACCGACCTGCAGCGCGGGCGGGAAGAGGTCGTCGCCCAGGGGAAGCGGGTCGTCGGAGGTAATCGAGCCGAGAGCCGGGTCCCCGGCCCCGTCGAAGCCGGGAGCATCATGCAAAGAAGGATCATGCGGGGAAAGGTCGTGCAGGGACGGGTCATGCAGGCCGTGATCGGCGAGCGGCAGCGCCGCATCCGCATCGTGGAGATCGGCGTGCGGATCGTCGGGCGTCTCGTGCGGCAGGTCGTGGTGGTCGAAGTCGAAGTCGCCCCAGTGATCGGTCATCGTCTCGTCTCCCGGTCGTCGTCGATCGGTGCTGGTGTCAGTGCCCGTGCCCGCAGCAGCGCCTCGTCGGCCTGCCGTAACCGGGTCGCCGCCGCGTCGCGTTCCTGCTGCGCGGCGGCGCGTCGTCTCGCCCGCCCGGCCGCGTCCTCGGCCGCCGCGGCGTCGATCTCGGCGATCTGCGCGTCGATCTCGCGCAGCCGCCGTTCGATGGTGTCGTCGAGGGCCACCGACAGCGAGTACTGCAGGTCGGTGAACCGCTGGCTGATCTCGTCGGTGAGCGCGGCGCGCGCCTCGGCGAGCACGTCGCGCAGCCAGGTCTGCGCCTGGCGGCGGTCGTTGTGGACCTTGCGCCGGTACAGCACGTACCCACCGGCGGCCAGGCCCAGACCGATCCCGGCGAACGGCAGCAGCAGGCCGCCGGCGCCGCCGAGCGCCGCGATGCCCAGGGCCGCGCCCCGGCCGGCGACCAGGGCGATCCCGCCGGCCGAGAGGGCGATCAGCACGTTGTCGCCGGCCGCGCCGCGCGGCGGGACGGTGGTGACGGCGTGCCGCAGGCTGACCGTGGACAGGTCGGTGTCGACGAGGATCTGCTCGGCGATCCGCCGCGACGTGTCCTCCAGTCGCTCGGACACGTCGGCCGCGATCGCCTGCAACCGGGTGTCCACGTCGTCGGGCAGTCCGCCCGTACCCGATGTGTCGATCTTTTCGGAGAGTTCGTGCTGGATCTCGCCGATCCGGGTGCGCAAGTGCCCGACGGTGGCGACCCGGGCCCGCTGGATCTCGGTGGCCAGCCGCAGCGTGGCCTGCCGGGACTCGGTGCGTTTGCGGGCGGCCAGGGCGCCGCGTTCGGCGCGGGCCTCGGCCTGCCCGCCCGCGTCGGCGGTGGCGGCACGGACCCGGGCCTCGGCGTTGTCCTGCAGCCGGGCCAGGTCGCCGCGGGCGGCGCGCAGCACGTTGGCCAGCCGCAGCTGGTGGCCGCGCCCGGCGAGCTCGACGAGCGCGTGCTGCAGCGGCGTGATCCGCGATTCCTCGACCAGCTCCGGCAGGTCGTCCAGGGCCAGTTCGGCGAGCCGGGCGGAGACCGGGAACCAGGGCGCCGCGGCGAACCGGGGCGCGTGCGCCTGCAGCAGCTCCCGGTTGTCGGCGGCGATCGTGCGCCACTGCGGATACGCGTCGATCTTGGTGAGGGCGAAGACGACGGCGTCGACGCGTTCGGTGGCGGCGGCCAGGAAGTCCAGTTCGGGTTTCGACAGCGGCGCGGACGCGTCGGCGACGAACAGCAGCGCGGTGGCCCGCCGGACCGCGGCCAGGGCGATCGTGGCGTGCGCCGGGTCGAGGCCACCGGCGCCCGGGGTGTCGAGCAGGCTCAGGTAGCGCAGCAGCGGCGCCGGGTGGGTGACCTCGATGCGCCGGGCCCGGCGCTTGCCGGTGGCCCACTCGTTCAGGTCGTCGACCGGCACCTCGGCGCCGTCGGGCAGCCAGGCCCGCGCGGCGAACGTGTCACCGGGCACGAAGTCCAGGTACGCCGCGGTGGTGACGGCGGCGTCGACCGGGGACAGGCCGGGCACCCCGAGCAGCGCGTTGATCAGCGAGCTCTTGCCGCGTTTGGTCTCCCCGACGACGACCACGCTGGGCCGCACCAGGTGGGCGCGGCGCAGCTCGGCCAGGTCGGCGGCGGCGTCCGGGTCGGCGGTGCGCAGGTACGCGAGGGTGTCGCGGACCGCGGTGTCGAGCACGACGGTCAGGTCCTGCACGGCCGCACCTCACCGGTGACGCCCCGGGACGCGACGGCGCTCTGGGAGAGAAGGTGGAAGCCGCGGGAGGCGACGTGCGCCAGCCGGGCCTGGGCGGGCCCGGCGCCGTCGACCGCGTAGGCCCGCCAGCGCCCGGCGGCGGCGATCGCCGCGGTGGTCAGCTCCGCGTCGCCGGCGTCCGGCAGCCCGAGGACGAACCGCGGGTCGTCGGAGGTGGCGAGCCGGATCAGCTCCTGCTCCCAGGGCGCGGGCAGCGGCACGGCGCCGGTGGCGGCGCGCTGGGCGGCGTCGAGCAGCCGCAGCCGGTGGTAGGAGGGGTCGCGCAGCGCCGCTTCCAGGCCGTCGCGCAGGGCGGCCCGGTCGCGCGGGTCGGGGGTGAACCCGGCGAGCCGCTGCATCCGGGTCAGCGCCCAGCCGGCTTTGATCGCGTCGCAGCGCCACCGGAACGTCCGGTCCACGGTCTCCTGCAGCCGCGGGAACCCGGACGCGGCGAGCAGCCGGCGCACCAGCTCGCCGGTGCCCAGCCGCGGGTCGCCGGCCAGCTGCGCGCAGGCGAAGCCGATCCCGTACAGGTCGAGCCGGGTCAGCAGCCGTTCGCGCTGTTCGGCGCCGATCGGGGCGGGCCGGCCGCGGAACAGGTCGGCGGAGGTGAGCAGCACCCGCAGCGACGCGGGCGGCAGGGCGGCGAGCGCGGCGAGCGCGTCGCGGTCGGCGGCGGTCAGCCGGCCGGCCTCGGCGGTCTCGGCGAGCAGGGCGGCCACCGGCACCACATCAGAGACGGTACGGGCCAGCAGTCCCGCCTGCTGATCGGCGAGGGGCCCGGCAGTCGGCCACGGGTCGCCGGCGCCGCCGGTCAGGGTGTCGACCTTGCCGAGCACCCCGATCGCGTTGATCGGGCTGGTCGCCAGGCGCGCCGACGCGGCGTGGAAGGACTCCAGGGCCCGCCGGTCGTCGGCGCGGACCGCCTGGGTGAAGACGTAGACGACGGCCTCGGCGGCGGCGACCTCGCCGGCCGAGTCGGGGTCGATGCCGACCGCCTCCTCGGCGCGCTCGCTGCTGGCCACGTCGGTGGAGGACAGGCCGGGGGTGTCGACGACGGTCAGGTCGCGCAGCCGGTCGCTGGTCAGCGTGACGTCGACGTGCGCGACGCGGGCGGCGGGCACGCCGAGCCGCGACGGGACCATGCCGTCCTCGTCGAGCGGCAGGCTGTGCCGGGCGCCGTCGCGGGTGACCACGTCGATGCGGTCGGCCGGCCCGTACCGGAACCGGGTGACCACGCGGGTGCACTCGCCGGCGGCCGTGGGGGCGACGCGACGGCCGATCAGGGCGTTGACTAGTGTCGACTTTCCGGCTTTCAGGCGACCCGCGATGGCGACCCGTAACGGATCGTTAAGACGGTTTCCGATCTGTTGTAGCTGGCCACCAGCGCCGGAAGACATTTTCGTGACGATCTCGTTACAGAGAGTCGCGATGCCGGTGGTGAGGGGTCCGTTCACCACGACTCGTCAGCCGGCCGCACCGTCGGCGACAATGGGCCGAACGGGGTTGTCGTCGTCACGAAAGGGCCTTCCCGGTAGCTCGGCAGTACCAACAGCCTACGGACCCGCCCGGCCAGCCCGGGATCCCGAGTTCGTGCCAGTGATTTCGTGACAGTGATCTCGTGTCAGTGATGATGTGAAGCCGTTCAGCGATGTCGGCGTGGAGGGGAGCGCAGGTGGCGGACGAGCCCGAGATGGCCGCCCGTACCGTTCTGCGCCAGGGTCCGGCCCTGGTCGTGCTCACCGGCCCGCCCGGCTGCGGCCGCAGCACCCTGCTGCGCAGGATCGCCGCGGCGGTGCCCGGTCCGGCCCATGTCGGCGGCGGCCTTGCCATGCTCTCCACGGTCCCGGCGCTGGCCCTGTCCCGCGCGGTCCGCGCCCGCCTTCCCGGCGACGACGTGCACCTGCTCGCCGAAGCGGTTCGATCCCGCGTACGCGGCGGGCTGCTGGTCCTCGACGACGTGCACCACGCCGACGAGGCGACCCTGGCCGCCCTGCCGCATCTGGCCCGCACCTGCCGGGTCCTGGTGGCCCTGCGCACCCCGCACCGGGTGGCCGATTCCGCCCTGCGCGAGGCCGCGACCGCCTGGCTGCCGGTGCCACCGCTGGACCCCGGCGCCGCGCTCGCCCTGGCCCGCTCCACCGCCGGCGGCCTCGACGAGACCGCCCTGTCCGACGTGCTCGCCCGCGCCGGCGGCAACCCCCTGGCGATCATCGCGCTGGCCCGGCAGGCCGCCGCCGGTCGCGCGCCCGTCGGCGAGGACATCGACCAGGTAGCGTACGCGTTGGCGACCGCCCTCGCCGATCTGCCCCGTCCCGCCCGCACCTCCCTGGCCGCGCTCGGCCTGCTCGGCCGCCCGGCCCGCGCCGAACTGCTCGGCACCGGCGCCGCCGACCTGCTGGCCGCCGGCCTGGTCACCGCCGAGCCGGGCGGCTCGCTGACCCCGGTCTCGGCCTACGTGGCGGAGACCGCGGCCGGTCTGCTCGACGCCCCGGCCCGCGCCGACCTGCACGCCCGGCTCGCCGAGCTCACCCCACCGGCGGAGGCGGCCCGGCACCTGGCGGCGGCCGGTGACCCCGCCGGGGCGTACCGCACGGCGCTGGCCGCGGCAGACCGCGCCGCCGGCGGCGAACGCGCGTCGCTGCTGCTGTTCGCCTGCGGCCTGGACGTCCCCGCCGACCCGAGGGTGCGTCTCGCCGCCGCCGACGCGGCCCTGGCCGGCGGCCGCCCGCTGGACGCCGCCGAGGTGCTGCGCCCGCTCGCCCTGACCCCGCCGACGGCCACCACCCTCGCCCTGGAGGCGGCGGTGCTGCGCGGCGAGGCCCTGCTGCAGGCCGGCGACCCGGCGGCCGCCCGCGACGCGGTCCGCCCCGTCCCGGACACCGCGGCCGCCCCGGTCGTCGCCGCCCGCGACCGGGTGCTGCTGCTGGCCGGCCTGGCGCTGGAGCCGATGGCCGCCCTGGACCTGGCGGACAAGATAGCCGTGCGTCATCCGGCCCCCCTGCCGGGCGTCGCGGCGGCGCTGGCAGCCGTCCAGGCCACCCACCGCCTGCCCGGCTGGGAGCAGGCCCTGTCCGAGGCCGCGTTCGCCGAGGGCCCCCCTGCCGGACCGTCACCCGCGGGGACCACGTCCCGCTCTCCTCGCGGCCCGGCGCCGGCCGGTCCGGCCGGCGCCGGGGATCCGCTGATCACCCGCTGGAGCGCCTGGCTGCTCGTCGAGCACCTCGCCGCCGACGGCCGGCTGCTGGACTCCGCGAACGCCGCCACCCGGGCCGCCGCGTCAGCGGGGGAGGCGCTCGCCTACGGCTGGCAGACCCGCTTCCTCGCCGCCGCCGACTGGGCCCTCGCCCTGCACGGCCACCACCTGGCCCTTCCACCGGCCACACCGGCCGGCCTGGACAAACCGGACGCCGACGCGGCCGGCCCGCACTTCGGCGCCCTCCTGGCGACCGCCCCCGCAGCCGAGCCCACCGCCGCAGCCGCCATCGATCCCGCCGACGTCGACGCCCCGGAGCCCGCCGACGTCGACTGGGACGGCGCCGAAGGAGTGCTGCGCCGCGCCGCCAACCTCACCGACCGCGCCGTCCCCGCCGAAGCCCTCGGCTACGCCACCGCGGCCACCGCCCTGATCGAAGCCGACACCGGCCTGCTCGCCGCCGCCCGCGCCCGCCTCGACCGCGCCGGGTCCGGCCGTCCCGGCCTGCACCCCGCAGCCGCCTGGGTGGCGCGCGAGGCAGCCTGGCTGGACGGCCAGCCGGACCGAGCGGTCCACCTCCCCGGCACCCCTGCCGCGTCCGGCCTGCTCGCCGGCCTGCACGCGATCACCGGCCAGTGGGCGTCACTGGACCTGGGCGTCCCCGGTTCCACCGAGATCCCGGTCAACCTGCCGGCCCCGGCCCGCCGCACCCTCACCGCCTGGGCCCTGCGCAGCGGCTTCGACACCGCCGCCGACGGCTGGCGCCCGATCTCGCTGCGCGAGCAGATCCGCTGCCTGCTCGCCGCCGGCCTGACCGAACCCGGCCGCGACCGTGCCGTGGCCGCCCTGCTCGACGCCGAGCGGCTCGCCGACGGCGCCGGGCTGACCGTGCTCGCCGGCCGGGCCCGCCGCGGCCTGCGCCGTCACCAGGTCCACCGGGACACCCGCAGCCCGCGCTCGCACGGCCGGCTCACCCAGCGCGAGAGCGACGTGCTGCGCCTGGTGGCCGCGGGTGAGCCGACCCGCCGGATCGCCGGGCAGCTGGGCATCTCCGCCGAGACCGTCGACACCCACATCCGCGCGAGCATGCGCAAGCTCGGCGCCCGTACCCGCACCGAGGCCGCCGCCCTGGCCTTCGCCGCGCCGGCGGCGCGGACCGAACCCTTCGATACCAGCGAGGATGGCCGGTGACCGTGACCACACAGCCCGACGCTCCACGCCACGTAGTCGCCACCTCGGGGGAGGCCGACACGGTTCTGCGCCGCCTGGCCCGTGAGGGGTGGCAGGTCCGGTCCGGTTTCGCCCTGCCCGGCGCGTCCTGGGAGGTGGGCAGCAGCACCCAGCAGCTGGTCCTGCACGGCCGGATCGCCGACGACGACCTGGAGTCGGTGCGCCTCGCCGTGCTGGCGGCCGCCCACGGCGCCGGGGTGGTCGCGGTCGTCGACGCCGGTTCCGCGGCCGGCCGCGCCCTGGTCGACGACCTGACCCGGCTGGGCCCGGTCAACCGGGACACCGCCGTCACCGACGGCGCCGACGTGATCGCCAACCTCATCCCGGAGCAGCGGGCCCTGCTGGATCGCCTGGCGTCCGGTGACACGATCGCCGCCGCGGCGGCCGCCGAGTTCCTGTCGCTGCGCACCGCCAACCGGCGCATCGCCGAGGCCCGCCAGCTGTTCGGGGTGCGCACCACCCGGGAGGCGGTGCTCGCCTACCTGCGGCAGCGGCAGCGCCAGCCCGAGTAGGCCGGGCCTTTTACTTCACGCGGCCGAACAGGAAATACGCCACCGGGATGATCCCCGCCGAGTTCACCAGCGTCGCGGTGGCCCACACCCATTTCGGCCCGCGGATCTGCTCCGGCGGACGCCGTTTCAGGTCGACCGCCATCGCGACTTTCAGCGCGGTCTCGACCACCCCGACCACGACGATCGTGCGCCGCTGCGAGCTGCTCAGATCACTCCACCGCTGTGCCATGGCATCCTCCTCGCGCGTGTCCCCTCGAACCTACCCGCCGGGGCGCGCGGCCCCGGGCCCCAGCGGCGGACTCAAGCCCCGCCCGCCGCGGCGACTCGCCCGACAACCACCCGGCGTTCGAGAAGAAAACGACCTTTAAACAGTAATATGTCCGGATGCGCCGGAGCCTGATCCTCACCCTGCTCACCGCTCTCGCCGCCGGCTGCAGCAGCACCGGCGACACCACACCCACCCCCGCCACCCCGATCGCCCGCAGCTCCGCGCCCACCCCCGCACCGACCCTCGACAACGCCGGAACCGGCCCCGGCGGCGCCAACACCACCGCAGTCGCCGCCGCCGTCACCGCGTTCCTCGCCACGCTCGGCGTCACCCAGCGCGCCGCGATCGTCCACGACCTGCACGACGAGGGCCGCCGCGTCTGGTCCGACCACCCCGCCGGCGAGGCGCCCCGCCCCGGCATCGCGTTCACCGACCTCAGCGGCGCCCAGCGCGCCTGCGTCATGGTCGTGCTCGCCGAGGCGCTCAGCGACGCCGGCTACGCGAAGACCCTCACCGCCCTCACCGACGCGTCCGTCGCCGTCTACGGCACACCGTCACCGCACGACCCGTTCGCCGTCCAGGTCGGCGGCGCCCACCTGGCCCGCAACCTCACCTACCACGGCGACCAGGTCAGCATGACCCCGAGCCTGACCGGCAACGACCGCGGCACCGCCACCAAGGCCCAGGCCGTCCTCGCCGCCCTCACCGACCAGGAGAAGACCGCCGCCCAGCTCACCGCCGGCGTCCCCGACGACCTGGTGATGGGCCCCGGCCAGGACAGCGCCGGCTTCCCGCAGCCCGAAGGCCTGCTCGTCGCCGAACTCGGCGACACCGCCCGCACCGCCGTCACCGCCCTGATCAGCTCCTGGACCGGCGACCTCGACGAGACCGCCGGCCGCAAACTGCTCGCCGCCTACCAGGCCGAATACGACCGGACCCGCCTCAGCTGGACCGGCACCTACCTGCGCGTCGACGGCCCGCACGTCTGGATCGAGACACGCAACGACCTCACCCTGTTCCGCGACAAGACCAACGACTACGGCAGCAGCTGACGCCGGCTACGGCCGCGGCCGCACCCGCGACGTGTCCCGCGGCCGGCTCGTGTCCACCACCCGCGGCGTGCGCATCTCGTCCGCCCGCAACGGCGCCAGCGTCTCGTCGATCCCCGCCATGATCAGCCGGGTGGCGCGCATCGCCCGCGCGCCCGGCGTCCCGGTCACCGCCGACAGGTCGACCGGCGCGCCGAACCGCACGTGCACCACCGGCCGCCGCCACAGCGCCCGCAGCACCCCCCGGCCGAGACGCTTCGGCGCCTCGTACGGGATCACCGCATGCGTGCCCCACTGCGCCACCGGCAGCACCGCCGCCCCCGCGGCCTCCGCCATCCGCGCCACCCCGGTCTTGCCCCGCTCCGGCCACATCCACGGATCCAGGCCGATCCGCCCCTCCGGATAGACCAGCACCACCGACCCCTCACCGAGCGCCTTCGCCGCGTCGGTCAGCGCCTCCGCCGCCCGCGCCGTGCCCCGATCCACCCGGATGTGCCCGCACCGGCGCATCACCGCACCGACCAGCGGCGCCCGGAACACCCCGCCGGTCGCCATGATCCGCGGCGACAGACCGGCCCGGTGGCACGCCGCGACCAGCACCGCCGGGTCGAACGGGCTCACATGATTGGCGGCCAGGATCAGCGGCCCGCGCCGCAGCTGCTCCGGCACCTCGCCGGAGACCCGCAGCCGGCACAGCGGCGCCACCACGACGGGGGAGAGGGCCAGCAGGAACCGCCAGATCCGCGGCGCCCGCCAGGTTTCGTTCGCGTCCATGAGGCCGACATGATGACACGCCCCGTCCCCGGGTTGGCTATCCTGGTACCCGACGCCGCGAGACCGTGGCGATCCCGGACGAGTTGCGTGTCGTACCCGGCCTGACAAGACGACCGCCTCCGAGGTGATCCGTCATGGCCTGGCTCGTTCTGATCATTTCCGGTGTGCTGGAGACCGTCTGGGCGATCGCCCTGGAACGCTCCGCCGGATTCTCCAAACTCGTGCCCACCGCCGTCTTCGGCGTCGCCGCCGTGCTCAGCATGCTCGGCCTCGGTTACGCCCTGCGCACCATCCCGGTCGGCACCGGTTACGCCGTCTGGGTCGGCATCGGCGCCGTCGGCACCGCCCTGGTCGGCATGGTGGCGCTGGGGGAGCCGGCCAACCTCCCGCGGATCCTCTGCCTGGTCCTCGTGGTCGCGGGCGTGGCCGGGCTCAAATACTTCCACTAGGACGGCCCCGCCTCGCTCAGGTCAATTCGGCCAGCCGGGCCTCCACCTCGGCCAGCTCGGCGCGCAACCGCTCCGCCTGCGCCTGCGCCTCCGCCCGCTCCGCCGCCATGATCTGCTCGACGGCCTCCTGCACCCCCGGCACGTCGACCAGCGACACGATCTTCAACGCCTCCGCCGGGCGGATCACATAGGGACGGGCCAGCGCCTTCGCGCCCTGCTGGGCAGCCACGGTCCACTCGCCCTCCCCGTACGCCAACGTGACCGTGAGCGACGGACCCGGCTTGGCCTTCGCCGGTTTCGCCGCCGCCTTGCGCGGCGCCGGAGCCGGCGACTCGGCCTTGGCCGGAGCCTCCACCGGCGTCCGCGGCGCCGGCGCCGGCTTGTCGATCATGAACTCCGGACCCGGCGGCACCACCGGCGCCGGCTCCGGCGCCTTCTTCACCGGCGCCGTCGCACCCCGCGGCGCGATCCGCAGATCACTGGGGGAGAAGGGCAACTCGTCGCGCCCGAACTTCACCACCACGAACTCGTCCGACGCGGCCCGATCGGTCAGCGCCACCACCTGCCCGATCTGCCCGGCGATCTGCCCCGCCGCCTCGGTGAACTGCACCTTCGGTTTACGCCCGGCCGCCAGGGCAGTCTCGATGCCCGTCAGATCCTCCGCGCTCAGCGCCGCCATCCCCAACCACCTTCGTACGCCTGTATGAGAGCGGTCCCTTTCTACCAGCACCCACCGACAATCCCCGGCAACCACACCGCAGAGATCATTTAAAAGGGGAGCGGGCCGTCACGCAGTACTCCCGGCCCGCCGGATCCCGCAACGTCGTCCAATCCTCCGGCACCCGCCGCACCACCGACGCCCCCAGCGCCACATGCCGCGCCACCTCGGCGTCCACATCGTCACACGCCAGATCCACATGCACCCCCGCCACCGCGCCACCGGTCCGCTGCACCAGCAACCGCACCGGCATCCGCGCCGGCGGCTGCAGAAACGTGAACTCCGGCAGACTCGACGACCGCCGCTCCCACCCCGTCACCTGCGACCAGAACACCAGCTCCCGCGCATAGAACGCCGCCGGCACATCCAGACACAACTGATCCACCAGACTCGACTGCGGACCGTCCCACCGCCGCGGCAACGTCAGCTCCCGCTCGTACTCCCACGCCACCAGACAGAACGAGATCCCCGACGGCGACCGCATCACCACCAGACCCGGCTCCGCGAACACCTCCGCGGCCCCCAGCGCCACCAACTCCGCCGCCGACCGGACCGGATCATCCACATGCAGATCCAGATGCGCCCGCGCCGGCTCCTCACCCACCACCTGCAACCGCAGATACGCGTCACCCTTCTCCGGCACCAGCGTCACGAACGCCCCCCGCCGCGGCGACAACCCCATCCCCGTCACCGCCATCCAGAACCGCTCCGCCACCCCGGCCGTCTCCAGCGGCGTGTCCAGGAAACCCGTCACCCAGCGCACCATCATCACGCCACCCGCCCGGTCCGCACCGCGAACGCCACATCCGCACGCCCGCGATCCACCGTCACATCGACGCCGTCACCCTCGATCGCCGCCAGCACCGCCTCCAAGGCGAACAGATTCCCATGAACATCGGAGATCACCGCGATACGCATCCGATCATTCTGGTCAATCCGCACGACCAAAACCACGATCAAAACCACCAGGTCGCAGCGGGGCGGTGGGTACAGACCGCCGCTCCCGCCGAGGGCGCGGCGTTGCCCGCCGGCCGCTGGCGCGTCCGACCCGCGGGCCACACACCGCGCGACCTGCGTCAGTGGTCGCGCCCCTCTCCTCTCAGTCCCGCCCCGGCACGCCGCACACCGTCACCGCACCGCCCGATGCCGGAACACCCACCGCTGCTGATCCGAGCCGTTGCAGTCCCACAGCTGAACCTTCGCCCCGTTCTCCCAGATCCGCGTCCGATCCGCGTCCAGGCACTTGTTGTTGAACCCGTTGCGCAGCATCGCATTGTCCTGCCGCCACTGCTGATGAGCCGGCCCCCAGCAGTCCCACAGCTGAACCTTCGCCCCGTTCTCCCAGATCCGCGTCCGATCCGCATCCAGGCACTTCCCGTTGTACGCCGTCACCAGACTGCTGCCCGACCAGTACCACAACTGCTGCGCCGACCCGTTACAGTCCCACAACTGGACAATCGCACCATTGTTCTGAATATTGCCGAGATCAGCGTCCAAGCACTTGTTGTTGAATCCCACATGCACCGAATAAAACACCGGAGCCGCCTGCGCAGGCGGTCCCACCAGCATCGAACCCGCAGCAAAAAGACCGACAATCAACATCCGAAACACAGCTTCCCTCGATTCTTCCCATTCCGGCAGAGTCGACAAAAAGCGTAGATAGCCATTCCGGGCCGCGCTTTCTTATAGACACACGTCCCGCACCGCCGAGGGGGAGTGGCACCCCAGCCGAACCGCCCGCACCGTCGTTCACGCGCCACCCGCGCCATCTGCGCCGCCAGTGTCATCTGCGCCGCCAGCGCCGGCCGGCGGCAATGGCCGCCACCTACTAGCGGTTCGCCGGCCGCGCCGAATCTCGCCGCGTGAGCGGGGAGTCGATCGCGGCGCGAATAGGCAGCGGCAGCGAGCTCACGCACGTAAGCACGAGCCGCCGAGATCTAGGCAGTCGACGGTCGCCAGGCCGGGCACGAGTAACGCCTGCGCCGTGGAGTGACGAGCCCGCCCTCGCACCCATAATTTTCGGGTCGATAATCTACATTATGTCAACTTAGCCCCGGGAGCGGCCTCCTGAGTGGGCCTCCCCGCGCCCGTCAAACACGCAAAACCTTGCAATCGCATCTAGCTGCCCGGCGTACCCCCCGGCCGGATTGATCGCACCTCCGTAACCCGTCGCACGGTTCAGGACCTTCGCCGACGAAGCCAGGTGAAGCGGCCAGCGAGCGGACAAGCCTGCGGGCGGACAGGCCAGCGGGCGCCGACCGGTGTGTCCCGGACAGGCGGAGCCCGGGATGGAGCGCGGGCCATAGGCCATGGGGCGCGGGCCACAGGCTCATGAACCGCGCTCTCCTGAGCCGAGCCGCCTCACCCGCGCGCGATCGAGGCCGGCAGCAATGACCGCCCCCACCAGTGGTCCATTGGCGCCTGGCGGGACCCCTTTCCCGGTGGCAGTGCGGCGTAGAACCGCTGCGGGAGCGCTCACGGTTCGCGTCGGCACGTTCAGTTCTTTCACCCGCAGCACACCGGCCGAACTGCGCAAACAGGCATAAATCATGCATAATGGTCCTTATGCATGACACTGGAATCGGGACGTACATAGACGAATTCCTGGCGGCCCGAGCCACCCGGAAGCCCTCGGTGCACACGCTCAACGCGTACCGGCGGGATCTGATGCTGGTGTTGCAGCTGGCGGAGCCCGCCCCGCTCACCGTGAGTGACCTCTCCCCTCGCGTCCTGCGTTCCGCGTTCGCGCGCTTCGCCGCGGACCGCGCCCCCGCGTCGGTCTCCCGGGCCTGGTCGTCGTGGAACGCTTTCTTCACGTTCCTGGTGACCGAGGGCGTGGTGGCGGGCAATCCGATGTCGGCGGTGGACAAGCCGCGGACGGTGCCCCTCTCCCCCAAGCCGCTGCGCGGTGAGGACACGCCGGAGCTGTTGTTACGGACGGTGAGCACCGCGGATGAGCGTCAGCGGGATCCCTGGCCGGAGCGGGATGTTCTGGTGCTGGCGCTGGCGTTGTGTGCGGGTCTGCGGTTGTCGGAGATGCTGGCGCTGCGGGTGGGTTCGGTGAGCGGGCGTGACGGTGAGCGACGGCTTGAGGTGTCGGGCAAGAGTGGGCGGCCGCGGTCGGTGCCGATCGATTCCGGTCTGGACGCGGCGGTGGGGCGGTATCTGGAGGCGCGGCGGGCGCGGTTCGGGCGGGCGCAGCCGACGGCGCCGTTGCTGGTGGATCGGCGGGGTGTGGCGTTGCAGCGCGGTGGTCTGCAGTACCTGGTGCGGTCGTGTTACCGGCGGGCCGGTGTCGGGGATCGTGTGCCGCGGGGTGCGCAGTTGCACGCGTTGCGGCACACGTTCGCGACGCGGCTGGCGGAGGACGGCGCGAACGCGTCGGAGATCATGCGGTTGATGGGTCATGCGTCGCTGGCGACGTCGCAGAGTTACATCGAGGTGACGGCGGATCAGCAGCGGGCGGCGGTGCGTGCCAATCGGACGAACCGTGTGCTGCGGGAGTTGGCCTGACTTCGGTCTACGGCGAGAATGCGGGGCATGGAGGAACCTGAGGAGCGGTTGCTGCTGGGCCGAAGGTCGCTGTTCATGGGGGGTGCGGTTGTCGGTCTGCTGACGTTGACCGGGTGCCCCGGCGGGGACGGTGGCGATGATGACGACGACGATGACGGCGGGGAGGACGACGACTAAGGACAGTCGGGTCTATACCTAGGTAGCTGACGGCGCCACGGTTCGCGGGGGCACGCTGTGTCCCATGCGGATCGTGGCGTTGTTCGTGCTGGCGGCGTGGTGTGCCGAGTGTGCGTGGGGTGGGTTCACGGTGGTGGACTATCCGGTGGTTCTGCTGTTTCTGGGGCCGCTCTACGGTGGCGCGGCGCTGCTGATCCGGGAGGTGGCGCGGCGGCGGGGCGCGGGGTGGCTGCGGATCGTGCTGCTGGCGGCGGCGTTCGGGTTGTTCCAGGCGGCGCTGGTGGATCAGTCGTTGCTGGACCGGGCGGCGCTGGCGGGCACGCAGTTCGCGGAGTGGAACCGGGCGGCGGGCGCGACGGTGGTGTTCGGGGTCAGTGCCGAGCAGCTGCTGGATTTCGTGGGTGGTCATGTATGGCTGAGCATCGGTGCGCCGATCGCGCTGGTGGAGGCGTTCGTGGCGCCGGAGGTGCGGCATCGGCCGTGGCTGGGCCGGCGGGGTCTGGTGGTGGCCGGGGTGCTGTATGCCGCGGGTAGTGCGGTGATCTGGTCGGATTCGGGGCGGGTCGCGTCGGGTGCGCAGGCGGCGGTGGTTCTGGCCGTGTGCGGGCTGCTGGTGGTTGCCGCTCTCCCCCGCTGGCCGGTGCGAGACTCGCAGCTTGCTTCGCAGGGCCCTCGGCTCGCGGCGCGCAGCGCGCAGCCCGGGATGACGCCGGACCGGCACGCCGCCGCGGTGGCGCGGGGATGGCGGTCTGCGGTGTTCAGTCCGCTGGCGTTGGGTGCGGTGGTGCTGGGGGCGCATGTGGCGGGCTGGTTCTTCGGGTCGCAGTGGCTGGGTGTGGGATTGCGGTGGCTGATGCTGCTGGCGGTGGGGTCGCTGGTGTGGTGGCAGGCGCGCTCGCAGCGGCATGTCGTGGCGGTGCTGGGTGCGGGTGTGCTGGTGGCGGCGGGCGCGGCGTGGTTGGCGCCGCCGTATGAGGCGGCGGCGCCGTGGCTGATGGTGGTCAGTGACGTGGTGGTGTCGCTGACAGCGGTGACGCTGGTGACGGCGGCGTTCCGGCGCACCGATCCGGCTCCGCGTCGTGGCCGGGTGGCGGCCGGGGTCGCGCCATGAGTGACGCCGATCGGCGGTGTGGGCCCGCCCTGGTCGATCGCGCATTCGCCGGCTTGTCTGCCTGCTGCGGCCGTCGTCGATGGTTCCCCGAGTTTGTCGGCCGGAGGTGCCAGGGGCGGCGCGTAGGGTTTGAGGGTGAGGGGCTGCCCCCGCTCCTCGTGTGCGGTCGCGCAACGAGGCGAGGGGCGTCGTATGGCTGGTCGGTTTCGGGAGAAGGCGTCGGTGCCCGAGGCGCGGGTCGTGCGGTGGCGTTTTCCCTGCTTCGCGTTCTCGGCGGGTGTTCTGTCGCTGTGCGCCGGGGGTCTTCTCGGCGGTGTGCTGGCTTTCGGGGTGGCGGCTGCGATCGCGTGGAGGACGGGCAGGCGCGGTGCGCTGCGGTGGGCGTTGACGGCTCTCGCCGTGTTGTGCCTGGTCGGGCTGGCGGTTGTGGGCCTGGATGCCGGGTTCGGTGTGGGCACGCTGATCAGCGGTCTTCCCGCGCGCCGATCAGCGGTCTTCGGCACGCTGATCGGCGGTCTTCCGGCCCGGGATGGTTCGCAGCTGATGCCGGCCGGTCGTCGGGGGCGGGGCGGGCGCCGGCTGGGAAGGTGATCGTGCCGGAGGCGGCCCGGCTGTGGCGGGCGGGGCGCTCTCCCGGGTCGGCGCGGTGTCGTTTTCCGGTTATCTGGAAAGTGACATATTTAATGATCTCCATCGATGGTACTTTGACTCGAAACGGGGATAGCGCGCCTATGTCGACAGGCATTGGCGTGCGAAAGGATCTCCATTCGCGGCTCGACATTGATCGAATCGAGAAAGGAGCACCATGAACAACAAACTCAGCAGGCTCGTGGCTGTCGCCGGCGCGGCGCTCGTCGCGGCGCTGACCGTCCTGACGCCGGCGGCCGCCTCGGCGGACACGGCCTCGACGCTGGCCGCGGGATGCCGGGCGGCGCCGTACTCGGCGACGTTCAGTCCGTACTTCGAGACCGAGGCCTACGCTGACCTGGGCGTCTACCGGACGACGTCGCAGTGCACCGACATCAACATCAGGTCGACGAACAGTACCGGGTACAACGTCTGCGTGATCTTCACGCGGTACAACAGGTGCAACTACACGACCTATGTGCCGGCCGGCGGCCAGTGGGTGAACGCGGCGACGGACGTTCTCGACGGCACCACCTTCTACCTCCGGGTGTACAAAGGCGGCGCCAACTACGTCGTTCATGCCGGCGTGATGGATTTCTGATCGGCGGCTGATTTTCCCGTCGCATTGATTGTCCACGGAATACCATTCCTGCCGCGATCGTGAACGCATCATCCGACCGGCGCGTCCGTGCCCGGAATTCCCGGGGCCGGGCGCGCCGGCACGCCTGTCCGGTCAGCGGCTGGTGGCTTGGATCCGCACGTGGTTGCCGGCGGAGAGGGGATGGCGCGTGCGGGACAGCTCCGAGCGGCGTCCAGCCGGGTCGGCGAGCGCTGCCGGTCAGAGCCGGGATCGGCGTCAAGCGCGGGTCCGGTATCGGCCGGGGGCGGCGCCGAACTCGCGTTTGAAGGCGGTGGCGAACGCGAACTCCGAGGTGTATCCGACCTTGGCGGCGATCGCGTGCAGGGGGGCGCCGGACTCGCGCAGCAGCCGGGCCGCGGTGCTCATGCGCCACCACGTCAGGTAGCTCAGCGGCGGCTGTCCGATCAGGGCGGTGAAGCGTCGGGCGAACGGGGCCCGGGACAGTCCGCCCTCCGCGGCGAGCGCGGCGACGGTCCAGGGGTGGGCGGGGTCGCGGTGCATGGCGTGCAGGGCGGCGAGGGTGGCGGGGTCGTGGAGGGCGGCGATCCAGCCTGTCGTTCCCGCGGGGGGCTGTTCGTCGAACCAGGCGCGCAGCGCGTACAGCAGCATCACGTCGAGCAGGGCCGGCAGGGCGGCGTCCCCGCCGAGCCGGGGTCGTTGCAGTTCCGCGCCGAGCAGGTCGACGACGGCCCGCAGGTCGGCGTGGCGGCCCAGGTGAGCGGGCAGGTGGGCCAGGGCGGGCAGTTCGGCGAGCAGGGGGTGGGTGCGCGCGGGGTCCAGCTCGTAGGCGCCGCAGAGGGTGACGGCGCTCTCGCCGCCGGAGCCGGCCCCGTGGTTGATGTACGGGTCCATCGTGGTGATGTCCTCGGGTCCGCAGGCGGGACCGGTCGGCGGGCTCGTCGGGCTGTCCGCCAGGGCGTAGCCGGGTCCGCCGTGGCTGATCAGCACGTCCCCCGCGGCCAGTGGCGTGGGCTCGGCGCCGGTGGTGATCAGCCAGCAGGGCCCGCGCAGGACGACCTGCACGCCGACGGCGCCGGGCACCGGGGCGAACCGTTGATGCCACGGCGCCGGCCAGGCGACGCGCGCGGATCGCGGCCGGCCGGTGCGAAGGGCGGTGACGATGGCGCTGAGCACATCCACGGGGCCAGTCTTGCATCGAAGACGATGGCGTATGGGGGCGAGCCGCTGACGCATGGATCGTCCGCCCGGCCGCGTTTACGTTGCTGGTGTGAGAGCTGCACGCATTCATGAGTACGGCGATGCTTCCGTCATCCGTGTCGACGAGGTCGCGTGTCCCGCGCCGGGGCCGGGTCAGGTGCTGATCCGGGTGGCGGCGACGTCGTTCAACCCGTCCGAGGTGGGACTGCGGTCCGGGTTGCTGCGGTCGGCGCTTCCGGTCGATCTTCCGTACACGCTGGGCTGGGATGTCGCCGGCACGGTCGTGGCGGCCGGGGCGCACGCCGGCGTCCTCTCCCCCGGTGACCGGGTCGTCGGCCGGCTCGACGCGGGCGGGGCGGCCGCCGAGTTCGCCGTGGCCGACGTGGACTGCCTGGTCCGGGCGCCGTCCGCCGTCCCTCTGGCGCACGCCGGGGCGCTGCCGGTCGCGGGTCTGACGGCGTGGCAGGCGGTGGTCGAGCATGCCCGGGTCAGGCCGGGGCAGCGGGTTCTGGTCAACGGCGCCGGCGGGGGTGTCGGGGGCTTCGCCGTGCAGCTGGCCGCGCACGCGGGGGCGTCCGTGGTCGCCACGGCGAGTCCGCGTAGCGCCGGCGCGGTTCGCCGGCTGGGCGCGGACCGGGTCGTCGACTACACGGTGTCCGCGGTCGGCGAGGTGCTGGGCGAGCCCGTCGACGTGATCCTCAATCTCGTCCCGCTGAGCCCGGGGGCGTCCGCGGGTCTGCTGTCCGCGCTGCGGCCGGGCGGAACCGTCGTGTCGATCACGAATCCGGTCGAGCCGCCTGCCGGGGCACGGGTCTGGGCCATGACGTTCGTCGCGCGTAACGACGTCGGTCAGCTCCGGGCGCTGGTGGATCTGGTCGACGGGGGCGCTGTGCGGATCGACGTCGCCGGCTCGCGGCCGCTGGCCGACATCGCGTCGGTGCATCGCGACGCGGAGGCCGGCCGCACCCGCGGCAAGATCATCCTGGTCCCGTGAGGGGTCCCGTGACGGCGTGGGAGCGTCTCAGGCGAAGCGCTCGGTGGTGATCGGTAGCAGTCCGGTGCGGCGGGCGGCGCCGGTGAGCCGGTCCAGGGTGGCGGCGATCGCGGCGCCGGACTGCGCTGTCGGGTCCACGGTCACGTCGAGGGCCCAGGCCGGGCCGGGGCCGACGGGACGCAGGCTCCACCCGTACCCGGGGGAAGGAAGCCGGCGCGGGCCGGGCGGCGTGCCCACCGGGGCGAACAGGACGCGGTAGTGGCGTCGTCGCGGGTCGGGCGGGCCGAGCCGCAGGGGTGGGGAGGACGGCAGCGGGAGGTGGTCGCCGAACGCGGCGCGCAGGGTGTCGTCGTCGTAGCGGTAGTAGTCCAGCACGCAGCGAGGGTACGGGCATCACCCGTACCCTCGCTGTTTTCGCTCAGGCGAGGTTGAGCGCGACCTCGACGTTGCCGCGGGTGGCGTTGGAGTACGGGCAGACCTGGTGGGCGGCGTCGAGGATGCCGCGGGCGGTGGTCTCGTCGAGGCCGGGCAGCTCGGCCTCGATGGTGACGGTGAGGCCGAAGCCGCCGCTGGGTAGCGGGCCGATGCCGACGTCGACGGTGATCGCGGTGTCGGTGAGGGTGATCTTCTGCTTGCCGGCGACCATCTTGAGGGCGCTGTGGAAGCAGGCGGCGTAGCCGGCGGCGAAGAGCTGCTCGGGGTTGGTCAGGGCGCCGCCGGCGCCGCCCATCTCCTTCGGCACGGCGAGGTCGAATTCCAGGACGCCGTCGCTGGAGCGGACGTGGCCGTTGCGGCCGTCCCCGGTGGCGGTGGCGGACGCGGTGTAGAGGGCGCTCATGCGTGGTCCTTTCGTGGGGTGCGGGCTTTGTGGAGCAGCTGGTGCAGCTGGGTGAGCTCGTCGAGGGTGAGCTCGGTGGCGCAGACGAGCTGCTGGGTGAGGTCGCCGATCTCGTCGCGCAGCGCGAGGCCGGTGGCGGTGAGGTCGGCGATCACGATCCGCTCGTCGGTGGTGGCGCGCCGGCGGGTGAGCAGGCCCTGGGTCTCCAGACGTTTGAGCAGCGGCGACAGGGTGCCGCTGTCGAGGGCCAGGACGCGGCCGAGGTCGCGCACGGTGGTCGGGCCGTCGTGCCAGAGCACGCGCAGCACGAGGTATTGCGGGTAGGTCAGGTGGTGCGGGTCGAGCAGCGGGCGGTAGAGGGCGGTCATGCCTCGGCTGGCCGCGTAGAGCTGGAAGCAGATCATGTCGTCCAGTGCCGTGCTCGCCTTCATGCCCAGAACAGTAGTGCGCCATTTAGTTGTGCACAACCATTCCGTGGTGTGGCTAACATGCCGGGCATGCCGTCGATCCGCTTCGTGAAGCTCTCCCCCGCCGCCCTGCACGCCCTCGTCGCCGGCGACCTCGCCACGGCCGGCGCCGAGGCGGGCGTGGCGATGAGCCGCTACCTCGCCGACGAGCGCTGGCTGTGGGAGATCCGCCTGCAGGACATCGCGAAAGACCCCGAGGCCGCCGACTGGATCGCCCGGGCCGCGGTCGACGAGGACACCGGCACGGTCGTCGGTCACGGCGGCTTCCACGGTCCCCCGGACGCCGACGGGATCGTCGAGGTCGCCTACTCGGTCGACCCCGCCCACCGCCGCCGCGGCTACGCCCGGGCCATGCTCACCGCGCTGCTGGAACGCGCCGACGCGGACCCGCGGGTCACCGCCGTACGGGCCAGCATCCGTCCCGACAACGTGGGCTCGAAGGCCACCATCGCCGGCTTCGGCTTCTTCAAGATCGGCGAGCAGTGGGATCCGGAGGACGGCCTGGAGGACGTCTACCTGCGGTCGAAGCGCACGACCAGCGGCCGGTGATCCGACACCGGCGCGTGCGGGGTGCGCACCTGCACCACCCGGCCCAGCTCACCGGCGCCGCGCGGGTCGGCGAGGACGTGGTCGAGCTGGGTCTTCGGTGACGGGCTGGGGAACGTCGCCGCCCGGGCCAGGGGCCGCCAGCCGGTGAACGCCCGCACCGGCCCGGCCGGCATGTTGAGGTCGCCGAGCAGCACCCGCGGCGCGGGCAGGGCACGCAGCGCGCGCACGGCCGCGCGCAACTGCCGCACATTCCAGCCGGGCACGAACGACAGGTGCGTCGTCGCCACGGTCAGCGGCCCGTCCGGTGTCTCGACCACCGCGGCGAGCAGCACCCGGGGCTCGTCGCGCAGCAGCAGCAGGCCGCCGTCCGGCACGTACACCGGCGAGCGCATCGGCGCGGCCGGCAGCTGGGTGATCTGCCAGCGCTGCACCGGGTAGCGGCTGACCAGGGCGATCCCGTACTGCGGGTGGGCGATGTCGGCGCCGGAGTGCCACGGCTCCCAGCTCTGCCCGGGCGTGCCGACCACGGCCGCGGCGAACCGATGGGTCCGCGCGCCCAGCGCCGTGGCGGCCAGGGCGGTCAGGTCGATGTGGCCGCTGCGCGGCTGCGCCCGGTCCACCTCCTGCAGGCCCAGCACGTCGGCGTCGAGGTCGGCGATCGCGGAACTGATCCGATCGGCGTGTACGGTGCCGTCGGACAACGATCTGCCGTGCAGCAGGTTGAAGGTGGACAGGCGCACAACGCCGACCCTAGCCAACGGAGGGAAGCGATGTTCATCAAGGCGGTCTGTTGCGCCGCGACGATCTTCGTCGTGGGCGCGATGCTCGGCATCTGGCTGCAGAAGGCCCGCAAACGTTGATCGTCACACTGCTGATCGCGGCCGCCGCGGCCGGCTGGGTCGACGCGGTCGTCGGCGGCGGCGGCCTGCTGCTGCTGCCCGCCCTGCTCGTCGCCGCCCCGCAGCTGCCCCTGGCCACCGCGCTGGGCACCAACAAGCTCGCCGCGATCTGCGGCACCAGCACCGCCGCGCTCACCTACGCCCGCCGCACGAAGATCGACTGGACGGTGGCCGGGCCGTCCGCGGCCCTGGCGCTGCTCTGCGCCGGCTGCGGGGCCGCGCTGGCCGGAGCGGTCCCGGCGTCCGCGTACCGCCCGGTGGTGCTGCTGGTCCTCATCGCCGTCGCGGTGTTCGTGACGATCCGCCCGCAGATGGGCCTGCACGAGGACGCCACGAAGCGGACGACGATCCGGCGCGGCCTCGCCGTCGCGGTCGCCGGCGGGGTGATCGCCGCCTACGACGGTCTGATCGGCCCCGGCACCGGCACCTTCCTGGTCCTCGCGTTCACCACGCTGATCGGCGCCGACTTCGTCCACGGCTCCGCCATGGCCAAGATCGTCAACACCGCGACCAACCTCGGCGCGCTGATAGTCTTCGCCTACAACGGGCACGTCGCCTGGCTGCTCGGCGCCGGCATGGCTGTCTGCAACATCGCCGGCGCGGTCCTCGGCGCCCGGATGGCGCTGCGCAAGGGCGCCGGCTTCGTGCGGGTCATCCTGCTCGCCGTGGTCCTCGCCCTGATCGTCAAGCTCGGCTGGGACCAGTACAGACTGTCCGCATGAGTGACGACGACCTGATCAAGAAGATCGAATCGGATGAGCAGCGCCTCGTCTTCCGGGAGTTCGACGAGGACACCGCCTGGGAACTCGGCAGCCTGCTGGTCCGGCTGGCCCGCGAGAGCCGGCTGCCGGTCGCGATCGACATCCGCCGCGGCCAGCAGCAGCTGTTCCACGCCGCGCTGCCCGGCGCCACCGCCGAGAACGACTCCTGGATCGAGCGCAAGGTGCGCGTGGTGCAGCGCTTCGACGCGTCCAGCTATCTCGTCGGCCGCCGCCTGGCGGCCAAGGGCCAGACCCTCGGGGCCGAGCTGGGCGTGGACCCCGCGCTCTTCGCGGCGCACGGCGGCGCTTTCCCGGTACGGGTGACCGGCGCCGGCACGATCGGCGTCGTCACCGTGTCCGGGCTGCCGCAGGCCGACGACCACGCCCTGGTCGTCCGCGCGCTGGAGACCCTGATCTCCTGAGCTCGTTCATTGCGCCAGGCGCTGAATCTGCCGACGGCAGATCCGCCTGGCGATGAATCACCGGGGTCGGGCAGGCTCGGCGCATGCGGATTCTGGTGCTCGGCGGAAGTGGTTTCGCGGGACGGGCGGTCGCCGCCGAGGCGGTCGCCCGCGGCTGCGACGTGACGGTCCTCAACCGGGGCCGGCGCGACCCGGTGCCCGGCGTGCGGCAGCTGACCGGCGACCGGCTCACGGCGGACGGGCTGCGGGCGCTGGACGGCGGCCGCTGGGACGCAGTCGTCGACACCTGGTCGGCCGACGCCCGGGCGGTGGAACTCGCCGCGGCGGCCCTCGCCGGGCGGGCCGGGCACTACACGTACGTCTCCAGCCGCTCGGTCTACCACTACGACGAGAACCCGTCGCCGGCGTCGTCGTCTCCGGGGCTGACGGCCGGAGCGCCGGGTGGCGCTTCCTGGGCCGACGCGCCGGCGCTGACCGAGGACGCGCCGCTGGTGGCCGCCGACGATCCCGGTTACGCCGGTGACAAGCTCCGCGGCGAGCAGGCGGCCGAACACTTCGGCGGGCCGCTGCTGCTCGCCCGCGCCGGGCTGATCCTCGGCCCCCACGAGGACGTCGGCCGGCTGCCCTGGTGGCTGCGCCGCCTGCAGCGCGGCGGCCCCACTTTGGCGCCCGGACCCCGCGACCTGCCCCTGCAGTACATCGACGTCCGCGACCTGGCCGCCTTCGTCCTCGACGCCGCGGCCGCCGGCCGGACCGGGCCGTACACCGTCGTCAACGAATCCGGCCACACCACCATGGGCGAGCTGCTCGGCATCGCCAACGAGGTCACCGGCGGCCACGCCGACCTGCGCTGGACCGCCCCCGAGGCGATCCTGGACGCGGGCATCGAACCCTGGACCCAGCTGCCGATCTGGCTGCCCCCGGGCCCGCTGTACGCCTTCATGCACCGCGGCGACGTCTCCCGCGCGACGGCGGCGGGCCTGCGCTGCCGCCCGGTCCGCGACACGGTGGCCGACACCTGGTCGTGGCTGGCGGATCTGCCCGGCCCGGCCCCGCTGCGCACCGACCGGCCGCCGGTCGGCCTCTCCCCCGAAGCCGAGGCCACACTCCTGTAGCCCTCAAGCTCTTAGCCCACCGCCTCGGTGGCGCAACGGTGACGGCGGGGCGCCCTCCATGAACCCGACGAAGGCTCGCACCACTTCTTCGACGTCCGTCAACTCCGTGCGGAAGTGCTGATCGAGGACGCCATCTCGCCGTTCGAGCGCATACCAGCCTGCTCGCGCGCCGGCCTGTTCGCCGTAGCCGACCCTGACGTACCAGTCGTCGGCTCGGGTGAGGACCGCGTAGCAGTTGTCCGGGGACAGACGCACGAGGACTCTACGGATCAGGTCAGCGTCCGGGTCCTGGAATGGACGCCCTCGGGCAGAGGTCAGCTTGAAGCGCCACGACTCGCGAAACGGAGTGCGCAGTTGGTTCCACTGCGGGTCGTAGCAGTTCAGCCCGTGCTCTTTCGCCAGATGAGCAGCCCATTCCGACGTTTCTTCGCAGCGGCTCCACACCATCGGGAAGTACACCAGCGGGCCCCGTGCCTCATTGATCAGCGGGCCGGCGGACCAGGGACTGTCTTCTCCAGCTTCGGTGGTGAGATCGGGATACCTTGCGAGCAACGCCTGCACGTACGCGGCAACACGAGGGGTTGGCGTCACGGGCGCATCCGAGCCCATGTACTCGCCATATAGGCGCTGAAACTCTGCCCGCGCGGCGAAGTCGTTCGCGGGCCGGTCACCCTCTCAAACCGCAAGGTCATATGACACGCCGCGATCTTACGGAGCCGTCCACGGATCCCACTGGCCGTATCGACCGTTCGCGGTATTCGGCGGGTCGAGGCCCATAGTGGCGGCGATGAGTTTCGGGTCGAGGGTGTTGACGAGATCGCCCCGCGCAAGACGGCCCAACGCGTTCAGCGTGCGCTCGAGCGAACCGATGTCGTTCTCGATTGTCACCGGGCTGAACCCGCGAGCTCGGCACAAAGGACCAGTCCGCCTTGGCGGAACGAGAAGAAGCCAGGACGAGCACCCGTGCGATGCCCCGAGCGCGGGCCGTCACCCCTCCTGCCGCCGCAGGCTGATCCCCGTGTCGTCACCGTCTCGGCGCGGCACCGGCAGCGGCCGCTCGATCCGCCGGGTCAGACTCACCCCGGGTACGACCAGGTTGGCTCGCGCCGCCTGCTGAAAACGGTCCAGTGCGGCGGTGTAGACCGACAGCGCCTCCCGCCAGTCCTCCTTGGAGCAGTCATCGACGACGCCGCGCCCGAACCACTCCAGCTTCCAAACCGCGGTGTTCAACTCGTCGGCGGCCGCGATGCAGGTCTCGTCGGCGAGCATGACGACCCGTTCGTAGGCCGCGGTGCGCGCACTCTCGAAATCGTCCAGCGTCCTACGCCCAGCCTCCGGCTCCACCTCGGCCGCCAGGGTGTCCCAGCCACGGGCGCGGACGAGCTGGCCGCTCGTCCGCGCCATCCGAGTCACTGCGGACAGGTACTCGACGAACGCCTCGTATTTGCGGACGTCCCAGCGAATCACCATCTCGCGCTGGTTACGGGCACGTTCGAGGCGGGACGTGAACACGTACGAGATTGAGCCGCCCAGCAGCACACCGGCCAGCGTGAGTACCTGAGCCCACATCGGCACCTCCGTGGAGTGACCACGTCCGTACAGTGTGTGCGGTACCTCACCGGTCGGGCAAGTGCCGACCGCGCCCGTGCCGCTAACGTGTGCACATGGATCGTGGGCGGCTCCGCCTTCCGGTGCTGGCCTGTTTCGTCCTGCTCGGCATCGAGATGGGCATCTGGGGCAGCCGGATCCCGGAGGTACGGCTGCAGGCAGGCCTCAGCTACGGCACCCTCGGGGTGGCCCTGTTCGCCCTGCCGCTGGCCACCGTGCTGAGCCTGCCCTTCGTCAGCAATGCCGTGGTCCGGCACGGCAGCCGCACCGTGCTGCGCGTCGCCGTGCTGGCCGCTCCGATCGCGCTGATCCCGGTCGGCTTCGCCGGCGGCCTGGCCGCGCTGATCCCGGTGCTGCTGCTCTTCGGCTCAGCGCTGTGCCTGCTCAACATCGCCATGAACGCCCAGGCCGTGGAGGTGGAGAAGGCGTACCGGCGGCCGCTCATGTCGTCGTTCCACGCCGCCTTCAGCATTGGCGCGATCACCGGCGCCGGGATCGGCGGCGTCTTCGCGCAGTTGGAATGGTCCCCGACCGTCTCGTTCACCGCGACCGGCGTCGCCCTGTTCGTCATCGGCCTGACGCTCGCCCGGACGCTGGGTGGCCGCGAGCCCTCGGAACCTAACGACGGCGGCCCCGCCGAACCAGCGCGGTCCGCCATCCGCCGCCGTGACCTGCACCGCCTCGTGGTGCTGCTCGGGACGCTTGCGATGTTCAGCGCGGCCGCCGAGGGTGCGATGACCGACTGGTCGGCGGTGTACCTGCACGACGCCCTGGGCGTGGCGGCCGGCCCGGCGTCGTGGGGGTTGACCTGCTTCTCGGCGGCGGTCGCGGCCGGTCGGCTGACCGGTGACCGGCTGGCCGGCCGGTGGGGCTCGGTCCGGCTGATCCAGACCGGCGCGGCGGTGGCGGGCGTCGGGCTCGCCGCCGGGGTGCTCTCGGGTACCGCGCTCAGCGCGTACGTCGGACTGGTCTTGATGGGTTTGGGGGTTTCCTGTGTGGTGCCACAGATCGTGAGCGCCGCCGGGCACACTCCGGCGGGCCACCCGAGCCGCAACATCGCCGTGGTGACCGGGCTGAGCACGGTCGGCAGCCTGGCCGGCCCGGTGGCCATCGGCGCGGTCGCGGCGGCGGGCGGGCTCACCGTCGCGGTCACCGTGCCGGCCGCGCTGATGCTGGCGGTTGCGGCTGGCGGGGCGTTGATCGGCCACCGATCCGTGCAGCGACCGGTCAGCCTGTGATCCGTCAGCGGCAAAACCCGACGCATACCTGAGGCACAAAGCGGCAAGTTGATCACCGGGTACGCGGCCGTCGAAGGTCTAGAGCGGCCCCGAGCGGGCGGCGAGGATGCTGCCCACCGCTTTCACTCGCAGATCTAGGCAGACGAGGGTCGCCCCTTGCTGAGATCCGCCCGGAAGCCGAGCCGTGCGGGCGCGGGCGGGGACGGCGTCAGGCGGGTGACGTGATCCGGCGGGTGCCGGCGTCGTGGTCGAGGCGGGTGGCGAGCGTCCGCAGCACCCCGGCCGCGCCCTGGCGCAGCCGGCCCGGCTCCGGCTGCGGGATCACCGGGGCGTCCGGCAGGGCGGAGTGGCTCACCTGGGTGCGGGCTTCCGGCAGCATCGGCAGGATCAGGTCGATCATGGACTTCCCCTCACGGTGATGCGGGCTAAACTTATTTAGCCGGTAGCAAACCGCGCGCGCTACCCCCTAAACAGGTTTTGGTGGAATCAATGAGCTTCCCGGCGCTCTACGGCGGCAACACCTGCCTCGACTTCGCCAACACCGTCGACGCCCGTGGCGCCGACCCCCGCGAGGAGCACCTGCACGACTACGCCGACCTGGTGCGCTGGGCCGCGTACGCGAACCTGCTCGACGAACCCGCCACCCGCCACCTGCGCACCCTCGCCACCGCCCGGCCGCAGGCCGCCCAGGCGTCCTTCACGGCCGCGCTCACCCTCCGCGAGGCGATCTTCCGGGTCTTCGCGGGCCTGCACGCCGGCACGCCGCCGGCCCCGGCGGACCTCACCCTCATCCAGCAGGGGTACGCGACCGCGCTCTCCACCGCCCGCCTGGAACAGCGCGGCGACCAGTTCGTCTGGACCCTGCCCGCCGACCACCTGCACCGCGCCTGGTGGCCGGCCGCCGTCGCCGCCGCGAAACTGCTCACCACCGGCCCGGTCACCCGGGTCAAGGTGTGCGCGTCCACCGGCGGCTGCCGGGGCCTGTTCCTGGACACCAGCAAGAACAACAGCCGCCGCTGGTGCAGCATGGACGACTGCGGCACCGAAGCCAAGATCCGCCGCCAGGCCACCCGCCGGCGCCGCCCGCAGAGCGGCTAGCGCCCGCCGGCCAGTTCCTCCAGCTTCGCCGCGATCAGGTGCTTGAGCGGATCGTGCCGGATCCCGAGCGCGTGTTCCGGCGCTGCCCGGACCCGCGGGTCGTAGCGCCACACCGGGCCGCGGCGCCACGGCTGCGGCTCCCAGGCGTAGCGGGGGTGCAGGTGGGCGTGCAGGTGCGGCCACGAGTTGCCCAGGATCTCGTAGTTGAGCCGCTCGAACGCCGGGTCCTGCTCCCGCAGCACCGCGACCACGGCCTCGCCGAGCAGGCTCATGTCGGCCAGAAAGCCGAGGCGCTCGGGCGCGGGCAGGTCGGTCAGGTGGTCCGCCGTCCCGGCGTACAGCAGAAGGGTGTATCCGGGCAGGTGCTGGGTGTCGCCCAGAACCGCCCAGCCGGTGCGCAGCCGGGCGATCACCGCCGGGTTCTCCCCCCGCGCGGCCGCCCCGAGCCGGTCGTCACGCCAGTCCGGTCCCGTCACTGCCCCACCCACCACGCGACCACCGTAGTCGTCGACGTCCATCATCGCCTGAGGACCGGCGCGGGAAACCGGTGGCGCGAGCGGGGTGTGGCGGACAGACTCCGGCCCATGACGAGCAGCGACCTGTGGGACGAGGAAACGGCGCAGCGGTACGACGACGTGTCAGCCGAGATGTCGTCGCCCGCGGTGGTCGGCCCCGCCGTGGACGTCCTGGCCCGGCTCGCCGGCGTGGTGCTGGAGCGGCGCGTCGCCGATGGGAACGCGGCGCCGGTCACCTCCGACAGCGAGAGCCACGTGTCCGTCTGGCGCAAGCCGCGGTGACGGGCCCGGTCAGGCCCGCCCGATCAGCAGACGACAGCGTGCTGGCAGCGGTGCATCGACCGCGAGAGTTCAGCCATAGCGACGCACTAGTCTCGGCCCGTGGACGACAGTCTTCTTCGCCGGCTCCGGGCCGAACAGGCCCGGGCACTTCTCTACGACGCCGAGCCTCATCACGCGGTGATGCTGGCCTGCGACCTGCTGGTGGCCGGCGCCAACGGCGACGCCGTGGTGGCGCTCGCCGCGGAGTCGGCTCGGACGCTGCGGGCGCATGACGCGAACCGGCGCCTGGCGGCGGTCACCGCCGAACTCGGCCTCGCAGAACCAGACCTGGCCATTGCGGTGGAGTTGATCGCCGCCGACACCTGCGAGCGCGTCCTCGACCGCAGCATCCCCGCCGAGGTGGGAACCCACCGCCTATACGTGGTGGGACATGAGGGCAGCCCGCTGCACGACCTGCTCCCGGCGGTCGCCGCACTGGCCGGGCGCCTGGAAGACGAGCTCGGTGGACGCGCCGACAACGACCTGCAAACCCGAATCGACGCCCTGGCCCGGACCGTTCTGAACCGCCTGATGCCCGCGTGAGCAGCTCAAACGAGCCGTCGCTATGGACGATCGACAAGCTGACCGCACTGCGCCTCGGACGACGGTTGGTCACCGAGGTGGCCGCATCCGGACCAGGCAGACGAGCCTTCGTCGATATTCGCCCCGTCGCCACCACCGATGACCGGAACGCCAGCCGCGAGGGCTGGACCCGAGCTGATCGCGAGCGCACCTTCCAGTTGAAGCACTGGGACTACGACGCCGACCGGATCGACGGCTTCGACTACGACATCGGCGCAACCCTCGTGAAGGCCAACAGTGTCGTCGGTGAGAGCGCGCTCACCCAAGCTCTGCAGGCTTGGGGCCTTCGGCCAGAGCAATTCCTTCATCCGTGGCAAACCGCCGATCCGCAGTAGCCGCACGGCCGGTCGGCCCGGGACGAGCTGTGGTCGCCGCACAGGTGTTCAGACAACGTGAATACCTGATGTTTGCCGTTCCCGCTGCTCACCGGCCGTCACCAAGCGACTGGCGGATCGTCGACTCCGTGACGTTGTCTTTCGCGGGAAACGACGAGCGCCCCGGTCAGAGGGAGCGGGCGGCGTGGCGGCCCGCGTTGCGGCCGGAGAACAGGCAGCCGCCGAGGAACGTGCCCTCCAAGGCGTTGTAGCCGTGCACGCCGCCGCCGCCGAAACCGGCCACCTCGCCCGCCGCGTACAGGCCCGGCAGGGGCGCCCCGGCCAGGTCGAGGGCGCGCGAGTCCAGGTCGGTCTGGATGCCGCCGAGGGTCTTGCGGGTGAGGATGTGCAGCTTCACGCCGATCAGCGGGCCGGCCGCCGGGTCCAGGATGCGGTGCGGCGCCGACGTACGCCCGATCTTGTCGCCGAGGTAGCGGCGGGAGTTGTGGATGCCCTGGATCTGGGCGTCCTTGGTGACCTTGTTGGCGATCTGCGCGTCGCGGGCCTCGACCTGCGCGCGGATCGCGGCCGCGTCCAGCAGCGGCTGGTCGGTCAGCTTGTTCATGCCGGCGACGAGTTCCTCCAGGGTGGCCGCGACCACGAAGTCGGCGCCGTGCTGCTTGAACGCCTCCACCGGGGCCGGCGCGCCCTTGCCGAAGAGCCGCTCCTTCATGAACGCGCGCCGGTCGGCGGCGGTGACGTCCGGGTTCTGCTCGGAGCCGGAGAGCGCGAACTCCTTCTCGATCATCTTCTGGGAGAGGATGAACCAGGAGTGGTCGTACCCGGCGATCTCCGGGGTGGTGCGCAGGTGCCGCAGCGTGCCGAGGGTGTCGTAGCTGGGGAAGTACGGCGCGGGCAGGCGCCGGCCGAGCGCGTCGAACCACATCGGCGACGGCGCGGACAGGATCCGGATGCCGTGGCCGGGCCAGACCGGGTTCCAGTTCTGCACGCCCTCGGTGTAGTGCCACATCCGGTCCCGGTTGACCAGGCGGGCGCCGGCGGTCTCGGCGATGGCGAGCATCCGGCCGTCGACGTACGCCGGCACCCCGGTGATCATCGTGGTGGGCGGGGTGCCGAGGCGCTGCGGCCAGTACTCGCGGACCAGGTCGTGGTTGGCGCCGATCCCGCCGGTGGTGACGACGACCGCCTGGGCGCGCAGCTCGAAGTCGCCGGTGACGTCGCGGTTGGAGCTGACGCCGCGGGCCGCGTCGTCGGGGGCGAGGAGCACGCCGCGGACCCCGGTGACCACGCCGTTCTCCACGATCAGCGCGTCGACGCGGTGCCGGGACCGCAGCCGCAGCAGCCCGTTCTCGGCGGCGCGGACCGCGGACGCGGCGAACGGGGCGACCACGCCGGTGCCGGTGCCCCAGGTGATGTGGAAGCGCGGCACCGAGTTGCCGTGGCCGTTCGCGCGCAGGTCGCCGCGCTCGGCCCAGCCGGCGAACGGCAGCCAGCTCATCCCGAGCGAGGCGAGCCAGGCGCGTTTCTCGCCGGCGGCGAACTCGACGTACGCCCGGGCCCACTTCACGGCCTGGGAGTCCTCGTCGGCGAGGCGGTCGAAGCCGGCCGAGTTCTGCCAGTCGGCCCAGGCCAGCTCGACGCTGTCGGCGATCCGGGCGCGCCGCTGCTCGGGGCTGCCGACGAAGAACAGCCCGCCGAACGACCACCAGGCCTGCCCGCCGAGGTTCGCCGCGTTCTCCTGGTCGAGCAGCGCCACCTTCTTGCCGGCGGCGGTGAGCTCGTGCGCGGCGGCCAGCCCGGCCAGTCCGGCGCCCACCACGATCACGTCAGCGTCCACGGTTCCTCCCCCATTGCCACGGCCGGGGTGACGCCTGTCACGACCGGATACGAGAATTTATCGGATTTGACGCTGAGAGGAAATGGGCCAGCCCTGCGGGTAAACCCGAGTGTGTCGTCCCTCGCCCCGTGACGCCCCCCAACGACAGCGGCGGCCCCCATCCGGAGAATGAAACCGTGCCCGAACCCACCGCCGGACCCGCGCAGACCCGCACCGAGCTCGCCGCGCTGCGCCCCGACCTGGTGGCCGCCTACGACGCCGCCCTGCCCGGCGCGCAGGCCGCGATCATGCGCCGTCTCCGGCTCGCCCTCGACCGCGAGCCCTTGCCCGGCATAACCGATAAATCGGACAATTTTAGCCAGGCTACCGACCCGGTCGCGCTCGCCGAACACCTCTGGCCCGGCACCGGATTCGTCACCGAACTCGCCAACAGCGTCGCCAACCTCGCCCTCGCCCTCGCCAACGCCGCCCCCCGCAGCGACGGCACCGGCGAGGGACCCGACGCGCTCGGCCGGCTCGAACAATCCCTCGTCGACGGCCACCCCCTGCACCCCTGCTGCCGCACCCGCGCCGGCATGACCGTCGCCGACGTCCTCGCCTACGCCCCCGAGCACCGCCCGGTCATCCGGCTGCGCCGCCTGCGCGTGCCCGCCGACCGCTGGTACGGCACCGGCATGCCCATCCTCTACGCCCACCCCTGGCAGGCCCCCCGGCTGCAGGCCCGGTACCCGTGGCTGACCAGCGCCGGCGTCACCCGCCCGGTGCGCCCGCTGATGTCGCTGCGCACCGTCGCCCCGGTCAGCGGCGGCCCGCACATCAAGACCGCCGTCGACGTGCAGATGACCTCCGCCGTGCGCACCGTCTCCCCGGCCGCCGTCCACAACGGCCCGATCCTCTCCGCCATGCTCCAGAAGATCACCGCCGACCTGCCGATCGACATCCTCGCCGAGACCGCCGCCGGCGCCGTCATCACCGAACACGGACCCGACCGCCGCCTCGCCCACCTGATCCGCCAAGCCCCGACACTCGGCCCCGGCGAGACCGCCGTCCCCCTCGGCGTCCTCGCCACGTCACCAGCGCTGATCAGGCGCGCCGGTGACCCGTACCCGCTGATGGAAAGACTCGGCAGAGTGCTGTTCGCGCCGCTGGCGCGCGTGCTGGAACGCGGCGTCGCGCTCGAAGCCCACGGACAGAACACCCTGCTCGTGATGCGCGACGGCCAGCCGCAGCGGGTCCTCTACCGCGACCTCGGCGGCGTCCGCGTGCACACCGGCCGCATCGACGCCGGCGACCTGACCGGCGACCTGCCCACCGGCGACCTGCACGAACTACGCGCCAAACTCGCCGCGGCCGCCTTCGGCGCCGTCGCCACCCAGCTGATCGGCGCCGTCGACGCCGAACCCGACAAACTCTGGCAGACCCTCGCCGCCGCCATGCGCGCCGACCCGTCCGCCGACACCGAAGCCCTGCTCACCGAACCACTGCCGGTCAAGGCCACCACCGCGATGCGGCTCGCCGCCGACCCGCTCCACGACATCTGGACCTACCAGCAGAACCCGATGGCGGCGTGAAGGACACCCCATGATGATTCGCAGTGTCAGCACCGGACGACTCGCCGCCGCGGCCGCGCACACCGAGGCCGCCCTCGCCGTGCACGCCCCCCACCTCGTCGACGGCTTCCTGCGCAGCCTGCCGCAGGCCGCCGACACCGTCGGCCGCCGGCTGCGCGCCGCCCTGGTCCGCGAAGGCCTCACCCCGGCCGTCGCCGGCGGCCACACCTACGCCTTCGGCCGCGTCGAATACCCGGTCGCCGGCGTCAGCGACCCGGTCGACCTGCTCGCCGGCATCGACAACGGCCCGTTCGCCGCCGAGATCCGCAACGCGGTGATCAACCTGGCCGTCGCCCTGTCCCGCTTCACCGTCCAAGATCAAAATCACAATCCGGACCTCGACGCCGTACGCCTGGAACGCCTCGCCGTCGCCGGCCACAACCTGCACCCCACCGGCCGCACCCGGCTCGGCTGGGACGCCGGCGACGTCCTCGCCCACGACCTCGAAGCCGGCCACACCACCGTCGGCCTCGTCGCCGTCCGCGACGACCACCACCTCGGCGACGACCTCGGCGCCCACCTCGGCCTGCCCGCCGCCCCCGCCGGATACCGCACCCAGCCCGTCCACGCCTGGCAACTCGACCTCGTCCACCACCGCTACCGCGACCTGTTCACCGACGGCGTGCTACGCGACCTCGACGGCCGGCTCGACGCCGTGCCCACCGCCGCCCTGCGCACCCTCTACCTGCCCCAACTCGGCCGCTATCTCAAGGTGTCCCTCGACATCCAGGTCACCTCCACCCGCCGCAGCATCAGCGTCGCCAGCACCCGCAACGGCCCCGCCCTCTCCGACCTGCTGCACCGCCTCGTCGCCGACGACCCCGACGGCCACCGGCTACTGCTGCTCGCCGAGACCGGCGGCGCCGCCGTCCCCGCCGGCAGCGGACGCGACCTGTCCGCCATCGCCCGCGACGGCCTCACCGGACGACTCGGCACCGGCGAACACCCCGTACCCGGAGGCGCCCTCCCCGCCGTCGACCCCACCACCGGAACCACCGTCATCGCCGGACTCGTCACCGCCTCCGGCCTCACCCCGGCCGCCTGGCTCACCGCCTACACCCGGCTGCTGCTACCCCCGCTGCTGCGCCTCGCCACCCGCGGCGTCGCCCTCGAAGCCCACCTGCAGAACTGCCTGCCCACCTTCCTCGGCGGACACCCCCACCGCCTCGCCCTGCGCGACTTCGCCGGCCTGCGCCTGCACCCCGGCCGCCTCGCCGCCGCCGGCCACCACCTCGACCTCTGGCCCGGCTCCGTCATCAGCACCGACGACGAGGACGTGCTGCGCGCCAAACTCGGCTACACCGCCCTGCAGGCCCACCTCGGCGAACTCGTCATCCGCCTGCAGCAATCCCACGGCCTGCCCGAGGACCACGCCTGGCGCCTCGTCCGCGCCGTCGTCGACGACACCTACGACACCCTCGGCGGCCACCCCGACCACGCCTACTTCATCGCCCCCACCATCGCCCACAAAGCCCTCGTCCGGATGCGCCTCGCCACCGGCGGCGACATCTACCTCCCGGTCAGCAACCCCCTGCATGGCTGAGCTCCCCGCCCCCGTCACCGCCGCGCTGCGCCGCCTGCCGGCACCCGCCTGCGCCTACGTCTACGACACCGCGTCCCTGGTCACCCGCGCGAACCGGCTGCGAGCCGCCCTACCCCCCAACACCTCCTTCCTGTACGCCGTGAAAGCCAACGGACACCCCGGCGTCGTCACCGCCCTGGCCGGCGCGGCCGACGGCCTGGAAGTGGCCTCCGGCGGCGAACTCGCCCTCGCCGTGGCCGCCGGCGCCCGCCGCATCGTCGTCGGCGGACCCGCCAAGACCGACACCGAACTCGCCGCCGCCGTCCGCGCCGGAGCCCTCATCAACGTCGAGAGCGCCCACGAGATGCGCCGCATGGCCGGACTCGGCCTGACCGCCGACATCTGCGTGCGCGTCAACCGGGCCGGCACCGCCCTGCACGGCAGCCACGCCATGACCGGCGTACCCACCCCGTTCGGCGTCGACGAAGCCCAACTGCCCGGCCTGCTCGCCGACGTACCCGACGGGCTGCGCGTCATCGGCTTCCACCTGCACGCCGTCTCCAACAACCTCGACGGACCCGCGCACGCCGCCTTCCTGCGCGACGCCCTGGACTGGTCGGTCCGCATCGCCGCCCGCCACCAGGTCGGACTGCGCGTGGTCAACGCGGGCGGCGGATTCGGCGTCGACTACGAAACCCAGGCCTCCATGGACGTCACAGCCCTGTCGGATGTCTCCGTCCCCGCCGGCGTGGAACTCCTGCTCGAACCCGGCCGCTGGCTCACCGCCGACGCCGGCTGGTACGCCGCCGAAGTCCTCGACCTCAAAACCACCCACGGCCGCACCTTCGCCGTCCTGCGCGGCGGCACCCACCACTTCCGGCTCCCCGCCGCCTGGGGATACAGCCACCCCTTCACCGTCCTGCCCGTCGACGACTGGAACCGCACCTACCCCCGCCCCGCCGTCACCGACACCCCGATCGACGCCGTCGGCGAACTCTGCACCCCCCGCGACGTCCTCACCCGAGGCCAGCACGTCACCCGGCTCCGCGCCGGCGACCTGCTGGTCTTCGGCCGCGCCGGCGCCTACGGCTGGGACATCTCCCACCACGACTTCCTGCGCCACGACCCCCCGGAGTTCGTCATCCTCCCGAGCTGACCGGTTTCCGCCACACCGACACGTAGCTCTCGCTGTCCGAGGTGAACGGCGCCCCGGTCCAGCGACGACCGGAATCTCCTCCGCCGGCGCCTTGCGCCGCAGCTGGTCCACCATCGGCACCGGCCGGGTGGCGATCCCGGTCACCGCGACACCCCGCGCGGCGAGGGGGATCGCCACCCGGCCGGTGCCGATCGCGAACTCCAGCGCGTCGCCGGAACCGGCAAGCCGGGCGAGGAATTCGACGGCCGGCCCGAGCACCGCGGGCGCCGACATCTCGGCCGAGACCTCGTCATACCGCCGGGCCGTCTCCTCGTCCCACAGATCGCTGCTCGTCATGGGATCCGAGTCTGTGCCCCGCACTCCGCCGGCGCCACCGGATCACCGGCATCCCGCTCGCCGGCCCATCGAGGACAATCGCCGGCATGGATGTCCGATACGACGAGTTGCTCGATCCGCTGCGGCAGGCCTACGACGCCCGCGCCGCCTGGCGTGACCAGACCACCAAGCAACCGTGGAAACTCGCCGAACGCCAAGCCTTCCGCGACCACCTCGCCCCCGGCGCCCGGCTGCTCGAAGTCGGCGCCGGCACCGGGCAGGACAGCGCCTACTTCCAGCAGCACGGCCTCACCGTCGTCGCCGCCGACCTGTCACCGGCCATGGTCGAGCACTGCCGCGCCAAAGGCCTCGACGCCCACGTCATGGACTTCCTGCACCTCGACGTCCCGCCCGCCTCGTTCGACGCCGTCTACGCGATGAACTGCCTGCTGCACGTCCCCAACCACGACCTGCCCGCCGTGCTCACCTCCCTGCGATCCGTCCTGCGCCCCGGCGGCCTCTTCTTCGTCGGCGTCTACGGCGGCGCCCAGAGCACCGAAGGACCCCTCGCCGACGACCAGCACGACCCGCCCCGGTTCTTCTCCATGCGCACCGACGCGCAGCTGCTCGGCTTCGCCGGGGCCGCAGGGTTCGACGTGGTCGACTTCCACCCGGTCGACGCCGGTAATGGATTCCGGTTCCAGTCGCTGACCCTGCGGCGCCCGGCCCCCGGTTCCTAGTCGCGCAGGTGACGGTCGAAGAACCGGGCCGCGTCGTCACCTGCGTGCTGCGGGACCCCGGTGTGCCCGCCCATGTTGGCGTGCAGCGTCTTCTCCGCCGACCCCAAAGCGTCGAACAGGTCCAGGGCCATCTGCCGGTCGTTGTTCTCGTCGTCCCACTGCAGCAGCACCAGCAGCGGAATCGTCACCCGCCGGGCCTCCTCGACGATCGACCGCGGCACGTAACTACCGGCGAACAACACCGCCGCCGCGATCCGCGGCTCGACCAGCGCCAGCCGCACCCCGATCGAGATGATCCCGCCCGAGTAGCCGACCGGACCGCCGATGCCGGGGACGCCGAGCAGCGCGTCCAGCGCGGCCCGCCACTCCGGGACCGCCGCCTCGACCAGCGGCAGAACCAGCCGGTCGACCACGTCGTCGCTGACCGGCTCACCCGCGGCGAGGGCCCGCCGCAGGTCGGCGCGGGCCTGCTCGGCGACGGCCGACCGCGGCCGTGCCCCGCCGCCCGGCAACTCGATCGTCGCCGTGGCGTACCCGGCCGCCGCGGCGTGCCGGCCCCGGGCCTGCAGACGCGGATACATCCGGGTCAGATCGCCGGGATGACCGGCCAGGATCAGCGGCGCCGTCCCGGCCGCCTCGGGCGTCCACAGGAAGCCCGGGATGTCGCCCAGGGTGAAGGCGCGCTCGACAACACCACCGTCGTCGAGACGCCGCTCAGAACTGAATTCCATGGTCGTGCCTTTCGGGAGTGCTCGCGAAACGGCGCTCCCGGACGACCTATCGCCCGGCCGTGACCCCGCAGGGAGGCACCCATGTCGATACAGCGTTCACGGGTACCACCTCCTCGGTCTCTCGCACGGCCTCGGAAACCTAGCACAGGGTCGGTCGGCGAAGCCGTCCTTATCGGTTCCGGGTGCGGCTTGCCGCACTGCACCTAAAGCATCCTAGGATTCTAGGTTGAAGGGGAAGCCGAGACCAGCAGGATGCGGTCCTGGCGGACGATCAGGATCCGGCCGTCAGCGGCGACCGCCATGGCCTCGTGACCTGCCACGTGACCGAAATCGTCCAGGGCCTGCCGGGTGCACCGAACCTCGTCACAGCGCCACAGGACCTGCCGCCAATACACGTCCGCCGACTCCGGGCCGGGCTGCTCCCCCACCGTGACGTGCAGGCCCGGCCGGGCGGTCTCCTCCGCCGCCGTCACATAGACCGTCGACCCGGCGGCCACCACCGCGCCCGACCTCGGCGACAGCCGGCTGCCCGGCACGTCCAGCGGGCGCTCGCCGACCCGCACCTGACCCGGCTCGTAGGAGACGGCAGGACCCCGCAGCGTCACCGGCGACGCCCACGCCGACACGGCGGTGCTGATGAAACTGGCCGCCCCGCGCGAACCGCAACCCTGGCTGTCGCAGGACAAAGACACCAAAGCACTTCCGGTACGGATCGTCGCCAGCGGCCGGCCGTCCACCCCCACGGACAGCCGCACCCGGGGCACCGCCGGGTACAAGTCGTCACCGGCCAGCCGCTCGACGGTTCCGGCCTCGTACCGTCGGGGTTTCTCGCAGTTGCCCGCCGGGCAGCGCAGGAACGTGATCCGGTAGGCCTTCTCCCCCGGATGCGCCAGCACGAACCACACCGCCCGATCCGGTGCGACCGCCGCACCCAGGTCCGGCCAGTCGAACGCCTCCCGCGCCGAGGCCCGCACCGGCACCCACGCCTCCGGGCAGCCGTCCCGGGTGCACCGCGCGTAGTGGATGAACGGCCCGCCGTCATCGCGCCCGCCGCTCACCACCGTCGTGCCATCCGTGCCGATTCCCGCCGCGCCGTTCTCGTCGACCACGGTGGGGCCGCCGTTCTGGTCGGTGTAGCGATCACAGACGTCGTCGTCACAGAACCGCGCGCCGGTCCACGTCGCGATCACCGGATGCCCCCCGGCCGGCCAGGCGACCGCGGCGACACTGCTGGTCGTGTCGCCGTGCGAGCGCACCGCCGGCACGTGGAACGGGTTCACCGCGGCGGCCACGGCCGGAGCCAGCAGCCCGAGGACGGCGGCGGCCGCGCCGGCCCACGGAAGCAGCCCGGCGGGTGGACCGGACAATGCGGCCAGCCGGGCATCGACGTCCGCAAGATCCGCCGACCCATCGGCAGCCTGGCCCTCGTCAAGAGGCCCGGCAATCGGCTCGGAAGACCGCGCGGCCCCCGACGACCCGTCAACACCAGAATACCGCTTGGACCGCGCGGCCCCCGACAACCGATCACCGTCGGGAACGACCGCGCCACCCGACCGCGACAGCAGATAGACCTGCGCCAGAATGCCGCCCTGCACGGCGACCACCACCGTCGCACCCACCGCCCCCAGCACGGCGAACACGACCGGCGGAAGCACCGGGACCATCCCGGCGAAGACCAGCGGGACGGCCACCCCACCCAGCACGAACGCCCCTGCGGTGACGGTCACGCGCCCTCGGGTGAGCGCCCACGCCGACCCGCCGAGACGGTACGCCAGTAGCCCCACCAGCATCCGCGCCCCGATCACCGCGCCCGCCAGCAACACCGCGAGGACCAGCACCAGGCCGGTGCGCCCACCGGTGATCCCGGCGACCCACCGGACGCCCAGCATCGTCGCCCCCGGTCACCGCCGCCACGCCGAGCGCGAACACCGGGAACGAACGCAACGCGGACGGCAGCGCACGGGACGGGCGTACCGCGTACCCCCGCAATTCGTGACCAGCGCCGCGGCAGCGAGAGCGACCACCCAGAAGGCCGCGATGGTGACGAGGCGCCACGCGCCGGGCTCCGGGAGGCGCAGGACGCCGTTGATGATCACCGCGCCGGAGCCGCCGATCAGGACGTCGAGGGCGGCGAGGGTGAGCAGCGCGACGGCCAGGACGGGCAGCAGCACGGCGGCCAGCTGACGCCGGGAGGCCCAGGCCAGCAGGTAGCCGGAGGCCGCGTTGCCAAGGAGCGAGAGAAGCACCGCGCGAGGGGTAGCCGAGGTGATCAAGGCTGGTCGGCGGAGCCGTCCTCCAGGGGTGTGCCGCACTGCCCCTAGAGCATCCTAGGATTCTAGGAATCAGCTACGGGGCGACGGCTCAGCGAACGAAAGCCGAGATCAGCGAACCGGGGCCGACACCGAGGCCATCGGCTCCCGCCGCTGCGCCGACATTAGCAACCCCGCCGTCACGAGCACCAGCGGCACCACCGGCGCAGCGGACCCGCTCCACTCCACCGCCACCCCCATGTGCTCCCCGAGATCATGCATCCACTGCCACGACTGCACCGCGTTCGAGATCGAGCTGTACACGAGAACCGTGACCAGCAACCCCCCGACGGCCGCCCGCCCGCCCAGCCACGTCCCGGAGAACAGCGCCGCACACCCCGCCGTGACAAGTACCGCCACGACCACGTCGTGCCCGAACTGGTTCCGCGCCCAGTGCTCCCCCGAACCAGGCATCAGAAGCACCTCCACCACCAGATCCAGACCGAGAAGGATCAGCCCGGCACGGGGCAGCCGACGCCCCGCCACCGCCGGGCTCATCCCCAGCGCCACCAGCCCGGCAAGCCCGCTGACCAGCGTGAAGACCACCCAGCCGACCATCGCCCCGAGCAGGGCGATCGCCGTGGTGGCGATGAAAAGCAGAGTCCACATGTGCATAGTCCCCGGGTGTCACACAGCGATGGCCGGCTCGGATGAGCCGGCCATCGGAGAAGAGAACGGCGTCAGGAGGTGGCGGCCGGGACCGGCAGCTCGCCGGACTCCAGGTACGGCTGGACCGAGGCCGGCCCCTGCAGCTGCTGGGGGTCGAGTTTCGTGGCACCCTCCGGAGCGGCGATCTCCGCACCCGTCGTGACCTCGAGCCGCAGCGCCACCCGCCCGGTCGCCCCGTCGGCGAACTGCAGCAGGTTGATCTCCGCGGCGGTCAGCTTGCCGTCCACGATCCACAGGTCCAGCGCGATCGGCTTGTCCGCCGGCGCGTCGGTGCCCAGCTCCGGCGCCAGGTCCTTGTCGACGGCGGTGACCAGCCGCTGCAGCTCCGCGTACGCCTTCGTGGTCGACGTCGTGGCGACCAGGTGCGTATCGTCGTTCTCGTCGCGGACCAGATCGGCGCCTTCCAGCAGGTTCGTGGCGCTGGTGCTGAACTCGGTCAGCGCCTTCTCCTCCTCCAGGTCCGGCGCCTCGACGCCGGCGCCCGCCTCGGCCAGGTCGCCGAGCGCGGCGCTGTCCACCGACACCCACCCGCCGTCGAAGAACGCGTCCAGCCCGGCGGGTCCACCGGCGGTCTGCCCGCTGAGCGCCTTGACCTCGTCGGCGGAGGCGCCGAACTTGGCGGCCAGGTCGGCGATCGGCGCCCGGAGGAACACGGTCTTGTCGACGTAGCGGACCTCGGTGCCGGTGACGCCGTCGACGGTGGCGCTGATCGACGCGCGGTCGTCCTCGGTGCCTTCGCCCGCCTTGTCGTAGGCGATCGTGACCGACGAGTTGAACAGCTGCCGCAGGATCTTCTCGTCAGCGCCGGCGCCGGCGCCGGAGTCGGTCAGCGCGGCGGCGGCGATCAGATCGTCCGCACTTCCGTTGATTTTGATGGTGAAGCCGGCCCGCTGCGCCTCGCCGAGCTGCTTCGCCGCGTCGCGCAGCTCCAGCTTCGGTTCGAGGGCCTGGATCTGCTGCCCGGCACAGCCGGCGAACATGGTGAGGGTGGTGACACCGGCGAGGACGCCGGCCAGAAGACGCGTGACGCGCAAGGAGAACTCCCCGTTGATCTGAATGCCCCGCACACTGTAGAGGCACCGATCAATCGCCAAGCAACCCCTTATCGCGTACGGCGACTCACCGGGTCAGCACGGCCCGCCACCGGGAGTGCAACGGCGAACCCGGAGCGGCCGTCCGCTCCACCGAGACGATCGTCAGACCGTCCCCGGCGAACGCGTCGACCTCGTCCCGGCTCAGCGGCCACGGCGGCCCGTCCGCGTCGCCGGTGACCGCCGCCGCCGCGAGCACCAGCAAGGTACCCCCGGGCGCCACGAACGTGCCCACCGCCGGAATCGCCGCGGCCCGGATCGAGGCGGGCAGGGCCTGCACGTTGTTGCTCTCCAGCACCAGGTCGAAGGCGCGGCGCCACTCCCCCGGCGGGTCCAGCAGGTCGGCCACCACGTAGTCGACGGCCGTGTCCGGGTGCCGGGACCGGGCCAGCTCGATGGCCGTCGGGGAGATGTCGAAAGCGGTCGTCGCGTACCCCGCGGCCGCGATGTGCTCGGCGTCGCGCCCCGGCCCGCAGCCCACCACCAGCGCGCGCCGTCCCTCACCCGGCGGCAGGGGGTAGGCGCGCAGGTGGGCGCTGGCCTCGGGCACGTCCCACGGCACCGCGGCCCCGCCGGCGCCCGCCTCGGCGTAGAGCGGCTCGAACCACCCGGTCGGATCCCCGTCCCGCAGATAGCCGGCCGCCAGCCGCCGCACGTCACCGCTCACCGTGTGCCCCCAGCACGCCGGAACGCGCACTCACCGTGTGCCCAGGTCACGCCCAGATGCCCGCTCACCGTGTGCCCTCACCCCGCCGGGACCCGCACTCACCGTGGGCGCGCGTCACCGCGGCACCACCCGGCGCAGCTCCCGCAGCGCCTGCCGCCGCACGTCACCGGTCAGCGTGTCGACATAGAGCCGCCCGTCCAGATGATCCGTCTCATGCTGCAGGGCCCGCGCCAGGAACCCCTCCCCGTGGATCACCAGGGGCTCCCCGTTGAGGTCGAAACCGGTCGCCGTCACCCGCATCGCCCGGGTCGTCTCGAACCCGAGGCCGGGCAGCGACAGGCAGCCCTCCTCCTCGGTCTGGGTCCCGTCGAAGTCGCTGAGCACCGGGTTGACCATGTGCCCCACCACGCCGCCCACGTTGTAGGAGAAGACCCGCAGGCTGACCCCGATCTGCGGACCGGCGACACCGGCCCGGCCGGGCTCGCGGACCGAGTCCTCCAGGTCGCGGACCAGCGCGCGCAGCTCTGCGTCGAAGCTGGTGACCGGGTCGGCGGGCGTGCGCAGGACCGGGTCACCGAAGATGCGGATAGGCCGAACTGTCATGTCTCAAAGCTTAGTCGGTCGTTACGCGACGATGGCCGGGCGATCGCCGCCGAGGATCTGCCGCAGCTTGATCAGAGAGCGGCGGGTCTGGCTCTTGACGACGTTGACCGGCACGCCGAGCTCCTCGGCGACCTGTTCCACGCTGTGGTCGGCGAAGTAGCGCAGCGCCACGATGGTGCGGTCCCGGGCCGGCAACCGCGACATCGCGCCGAGCAGATCCAGCCGCAGATCCGGGTTGATCTCGTAGGCGGGTTCCCGGAACGAGCCGGACGCCGTCTCGGTGGAGCTGCGGCGGCGCCGGTGGTCCAGGTAGACCCGGAGGAGGATCTTCTGGGCGTACGCCGGGAGGTTGTCGCTGTAGCTGGCCCGGTCCCAGCTCTGGAAGAGCTTGGTGAGCGTGGTCTGCGCCAGGTCCTGGGCGAGATGCCAGTCGCGGCAGAGCTGGTAGGCGCTGCTGTGCAACCGGGTCAGGAACCTCCGCGCGAACCGCTCGAAATCGGCGCGCCGGGTGGCCGCCGGTGGGATCACCCGGATCCGGATCGCGGGCCGCACGGCCGTCCTGACTTGTGGCCTCTCGAGCAGCTCAAGCATGCTGTCGCCTCTTCCTGCCCCCACGGAAGGACACCCAACGTGTCGCAGTGGATCTTGTCGGTAATGCGCGAAGGTGAAACTACGCGCTCGGCCCCCTCCGTAGGGGGCAGACGCCGACAGTGGCACGTAACCGGTAGAGACGGCTCGGAGCCGGCTATGAGGGGCCTATGAGGCGAGCGCCGCGCGCAGCGGACCCGCCTTCGCGGCCGCCTCGTCGACCTCGGCGATCGGGTCGCTGTCGGCCGTGATGCCGCCGCCGGCCCAGGCGTGCACCCGGCTGCCGTCCACCGCGACGGTCCGGATGCTCAGCCCCAGGTCCAGGTGGTCGTGTCCGATCCAGCCCACCGCGCCCATGCTCACGCCCCGGCCCACCGGCTCCAGCGCGGCGATCCGGGACAACGCGGCGAGCTTGGGCGCCCCGGTCACGCTGCCTCCCGGGCAGACGGCACGCAGCAGGTCGGCGAGGCCGACCTCGCCGGCGAGGGGCGCACTGACGACCGATTCCGCCTGCCACAACCCACACCATTGCCGTACGGCGAAAAGCTCGTCCACGGCAACCGGCCCAGTCCCCGGCAGACGGGCCAGGTCGTTGCGCTCCAGGTCGACGATCATCACGTGCTCGGCCCGCTCCTTGGCCGAGCCGAGCAGCTCCCGCAGCCCCTGCGGGGTGGCCGGGCGCGTCCCCTTGATCGGCCGGGTGATCACCCGCCCGTCCCGGACCTCCACGAGGGTCTCCGGCGACGCCGTCGCGAGGGCCCAGCCGTCGCCGGTGAGCACCCCGCCGTACCGGGCGCCGGGCAGTGCCGCGACCCGCCGCAGCGCCGGACCGGGGTCCCCGGTGTACGCCGCCGACGCGTGTCCGACGACGTTGACCTGGTAGACGTCGCCGCGCCCGATCGCCTCCCGGACCGCGGTGACCGCCCGGGCGTGCTCGTCCCGGCTCCAGCTCTCCCGCCACTCGCCGAGCCGCCACGACCCGAGCCGCCACGACCCGGGCTGCCACGACCCGGGCTGCCACGACCCGGGCTGCTCGGCCCCGGGCCCCGGCTGCCACGGCCCGAGCTGCCGCGAGTCGAACCACCAACCGTCTGACCGATCCGCCCCGCCGCCCGATTTCTCCTGACTTTTCGAGTTATGTTGGTAGACGACCGCATAAACATCCGGAACATCGGGCACCGGAGAGGGTGCCCCGAGCTCCCCACCGACCATCACGCATCCGGCGTCAGCGGACACGTAGAGTGCTGCTCCGCAAATGGTGCCATCGCCGATCGTCTTGTTTTTGTCAGCCGTTCGGCCAAGGTTTCGCACCGGCAGTCCGTTGCCGGCCAGGAAGTCGGACAGAAGCTCGGCGGGGTCACCGGGATCACCTCGATGCCACCGGAACACACGTAACGCATGGTGACGGGCTTGGCAGGCGGCCGGCGCCGCCGGAGGAGCCCCGGAAGGAGTCGACGGACAGTGGTCGACATGCCCCGTCCCGTGGAGCATCGAAGGCGCGAACTCACCGCGAATCGGCGTCACCGGGTTGAACCGCCGTCGTTCCATGTGAGGTAACGTCCGACACCGACTTTGTGAACCTTCACACAGCCCCCAATCGGAGAACGAGCAAGATGTGCCAGCACCGAGTTCCCTGTCCTTCTGCCGACGCGACCGATCGTGAGGCCGCCAAGGTCATCGTGACCTTCTGCGAGCAGGGCTGGAGCCTGCTCTGCAACGGGGTCATCATCTTCGAGGACACCGGCGAGCTACTGCCGGACGGCACGCTGATCGAGCCGCACCGCGGCCCGGCCGTGCACGCCCTCGCCGCCTGAGATTTCCCTGAAAGTCGACTACGCACCGTAGCGTAGTCACCCCGAAGACGGCGCAGGCCGCGATCCCCGGATGGGTACCGCGACCTGCGCAGGATCAGACGCCCGATCCGGCCCGGATCGGACGCCCTCTCATCGACCTTCCCCCGCCTCCGGCGAGCCGGTCCTCGCTCGCCTTCGGCGCGTCAGTCCTCGAACGCCTCCGGCGACGGGCACGAGCAGACCAGGTTCCGGTCGCCGTACGCCCCGTCGATCCGGCGCACCGGCGGCCAGTACTTCGCCGTCCGGTCCACGCCCTCGGGGAAACCTGCCACCGACCGCGGGTAAGGGTGCGCCCACTCGTCCGCCGAGACCGCCGACGCGGTGTGCGGCGCGTTGGCGAGCGGGTTGTCGTCCTTCGGCCACACGCCCGCCGCGACCTGGTCGATCTCGCCCTTGATCGCGATCATGGCGGCGATGAACCGGTCGAGCTCGGTGAGGTCCTCGCTCTCGGTCGGCTCCACCATCAGCGTGCCGGCCACCGGGAACGACATCGTCGGCGCGTGGAAGCCGTAGTCGATCAGCCGCTTCGCCACGTCGTCCACGCTCACGCCGGTGGCCTTGGTGATCGGCCGCAGGTCGAGGATGCACTCGTGCGCGACCAGGCCGTTGTTGCCGGCGTAGAGCACCGGGTAGTGCTCGCGCAGCCGCACCGCCGTGTAGTTCGCGGCGAGCACCGCCGACGCGGTCGCCGCGGCCAGCCCGTCCGGGCCCATCATCCGCACGTACGCCCAGGAGATCGGCAGGATGCCGGCCGAGCCGTGCGCCGCCGCCGACACCGCGTGGTGGTCGCCCTCTTCGAGGGGGTTGCCGGGCAGGAACGCGGCGAGGTGCTGCCGGACCGCGACCGGGCCGACACCGGGGCCGCCGCCGCCGTGCGGGATGCAGAACGTCTTGTGCAGGTTGAGGTGCGACACGTCGGCGCCGAACTTGCCCGGCTTGGCGAAGCCGACCAGCGCGTTGAGGTTCGCGCCGTCGACGTAGACCTGGCCGCCGGCGTCGTGCACCTTCGCGCAGAGTTCCGCGATCGAGGTCTCGTAGACGCCGTGGGTCGACGGGTAGGTCACCATGATCGCCGAGAGGCTGTCGCGGTGCTTCTCGATCTTGGCGTCCAGGTCGGCCAGGTCGACGTTGCCGTCCGCGTCGCAGGCCACCACGACCACCCGCATGCCGGCCATCACCGCGGAGGCCGCGTTCGTGCCGTGGGCGCTGGACGGGATCAGGCAGACGTCGCGGTGCGTCTCGCCGCGCGAGCGGTGGTAGCCGCGGATCGCGAGCAGGCCGGCCAGCTCACCCTGCGAGCCGGCGTTCGGCTGCACGCTGACGGCGTCGTAACCGGTGATCTCGGCGAGCCAGCCCTCCAGCTGGGCGACCAGGTCCTCGTACCCCTGGATCTGGTTCGCCGGGGCGAAGGGGTGGATGTTGGCGAACTCCGGCCAGGTGATCGCCTCCATCTCGGTGGTGGCGTTCAGCTTCATCGTGCAGGAGCCGAGCGGGATCATGCCCCGGTCCAGGGCGTAGTCCCGGTCCGAGAGCTTGCGCAGGTAGCGCAGCATCGAGGTCTCGGAGTGGTGGGTGTTGAAGACCGGGTGGGTCAGGTACTCGGTGGTGCGCTCCGGCCAGCCGCCGGACACCCCCCAGATCATCGCGAGCTCGGCGCCGAACGCGGCCACCACGGTCGCCACGTGCTCGTCCGTGGTCGTCTCGTCGCAGGAGACCGACACCCGGTCCGCGTCGACCAGGCGCAGGTCCACACCGCGTCGCGCCGCCTCGGCCACGATCGCCTCGGCCCGGCCCGGCACCACCGCGGTGACCGTGTCGAAGTAGGTGTCGTTCTGCACCTCGATGCCGGCCTCCCGCAGGCTGCCGGCGATCCGGGAAGCGTGCGCGTGCACCCCGTCGGCGATCTCCCGAAGGCCCTGCGGGCCGTGGTAGACCGCGTACATGCTGGCCATCACGGCGAGCAGCACCTGCGCGGTGCAGATGTTGCTGGTCGCCTTCTCCCGGCGGATGTGCTGCTCCCGGGTCTGCAGCGCGAGACGGTAGGCGGGCGCGCCGTCGGCGTCCTTCGACACGCCGACCAGGCGGCCGGGCAGCGAACGCTCCAGGCCGGCGCGCACGGCCAGGTATCCGGCGTGCGGGCCACCGAAGCCGAGCGGCACGCCGAACCGCTGTGTCGTGCCGGCGGCGATGTCCACGCCGATCTCGCCGGGTGCCCGCAGCACGGTCAGCGCGAGCAGATCCGCCGCGACCGTGACCAGGGCGCCCCGCTCGTGCGCGAGCTCCACCAGCGCGGCGTGGTCGCGGACCTCACCGGACGCCCCCGGGTACTGCAGGTGCAGGCCGAAGAACTCGTCCGGCAGCGTCTCCGGCTCCTCCGGGTCGATCAGCACGACCTCGATGCCGAGCGGTTCGGCCCGGGTCCGCACGATGCTCAGCGTCTGGGGGAACGTGTCCGCGTCCACCGCGTACACGTTGCTCTTGACCTTGGAAGCGCGGCGGGCCAGCGTCATCGCCTCGGCGACCGCCGTGGCCTCGTCGAGCATGCTCGCGTTCGCGGTGGTCAGCCCGGTCAGGTCGGTGACCATGGTCTGGAAGTTCAGCAGCGCCTCGAGCCGGCCCTGGCTGATCTCCGGCTGGTACGGGGTGTACGCCGTGTACCACGCCGGGTTCTCCAACACGTTCCGCTTGATCACCGCGGGCGTGTGCGTGCCGTAGTAGCCGAGGCCGATCATCGGGGTGGCGACCGTGTTGCGGTCCGCGATCGCGCGCAGCTCGGCGATCGCCTCCTGCTCGGAGATCCCGGCCGGCAGGTCCAGGTCGCCGTGGAACCGGATCGACTCCGGGATCGCGGCGTCCATCAGGTCGTCGAGCGAGTTGTATCCGACCGCCTTGAGCATGTGGGTCTGCTCGTCCGAACCCGGACCGATGTGGCGGGGAACGAAGGGTGACGTCATGGGCGACTCCAGGCTCTGAAGAAGGTCGACACGCAACCTCCCCCTCTGTCATACCCAGACGGGTATTTCAGAGCGCCTGCCCACGCGGTCCTTCTGCCTGAGAGTTTTCCGGGGAGGGTTTGCCCCTTCGGCGCCGTCACGAGGACGGTCTCTTCCGCACAGGTGTTGCCGGCACGACCAACCTACCAGCGCACACCCGGTTGGATCACAGTCCTAGGGTGTGGTCTGTGACGTACACCCCTGATTCCGCCCGCTACGACACGATGACCTACCGGCGTGCCGGTCGCAGCGGCCTGAAGCTCCCCGCCCTCTCCCTCGGCCTGTGGCACAACTTCGGCGACACCCGCCCGCTCGACACCCAGCGCGCCATCGTCCGCCGCGCCTTCGACCTCGGGGTCACCCACTTCGACCTGGCGAACAACTACGGCCCGCCGCCGGGCAGCGCGGAGTCGAACTTCGGCCGGCTGCTGGGGACGGACCTCAAGGCGTACCGTGATGAATTGATCATCTCGACGAAGGCCGGCTACACGATGTGGGACGGGCCCTACGGCGACTGGGGATCACGGAAGTACCTGGTGTCGTCGCTGGACCAGTCGCTGACCCGGCTCGGCCTGGACTACGTCGACATCTTCTACCACCACCGGCCCGACCCGGAGACGCCGCTGCACGAGACGGCGTCGGCGCTGGACGCGATCGTCCGGTCCGGCAAGGCCCTCTACGTCGGGATCTCCAACTACAAGTCGGCGCAGGCCGCGGAGATCGCCCAGATCCTGCGTGACCTCGGCACCCCGCTGCTGATCCACCAGCCGTCCTACTCGATCCTGAACCGCTGGATCGAGCACGACCGCCTGCTCGACACCCTCTCCGACGCCGGCGCCGGCTGCATCGCGTTCAGCCCGCTGCAGCAGGGCCTGCTCACCGACCGGTACCTCACCGGCATCCCGGACGACTCCCGGATCCGGACCAGCGTCTTCCTCAACGAGAGCGCCCTCGACCCGAAGACCATGGGCCGCCTGCACGCGCTCAACGACATCGCCAAGCGCCGCGGCCAGTCCCTCGCCCAGCTGGCGCTCTCCTGGGCGCTGCGCGACCCGCGGATGACCAGCCTGATCATCGGCGCGTCGAGCGTCGGCCAGCTGGAGAACAACATCGCCGCGCTGAGCGGACCGGAGCTCACCGCCGCCGAGCTCGACGAGATCGACGCGACGGTCATCGACCTCTGATGTTCCCGCTCGCGCTGTCGGTCGTGGTCGGATCGCGCGCCTACGGACTGTCCGTGGACGGATCCGACCACGACCGGCGGGGCGTCTTCGTGGCGCCCACCCGTTCCTTCTGGCGTCTGGACAAACCGCCGACGCATTTCGACGGCCCCCTCGACGAACAGTTCAACTGGGAGTTCGAGCGATTCTGCGTGCTCGCCGCACAGGCCAATCCGACGGTCCTGGAAGTGCTCTGGTCCCCCATCGTCGAAACGGTAGATCCGGACGGCACGGCTCTGATCAGCGCGCGGCAGGCGTTTCTGTCCCGGCGCGTATTCGCCACCTACGGCAATTACGCCCGCGACCAGCTCGCCAAGGTGGAGGCGCGGCGTGCCCGCACCGGCGAGACCAATCACAAACAGGCGATGCACATGATTCGCCTGCTGATCGCCGGAGCGCACGTGCTGCGTACCGGCGAGGTGCTCGTCGACATGAGCCCGCTGCGCGACCGGCTGCTCGCCGTCCGGCGCGGCGAGGCCGGCTGGGACGAGATCCGCGCCTGGTCGTCCGCCCTGCTCGCCGAGCTGGAAGAGGCAGCCGCGTCGACGCCGCTGCCGGACGAGCCGGATCGCACGGCGATCGACCGGCTGCTCTCCGGCGTTCGCGAGCGCAACCTCTGACCCCGTACCCCGGAAAGGGCCGGGAATGACCACCACCGAGCCGCAGCGAACACACCGCCTAAAGCATCCTAGGAACCTAGGTGCTTGCCTTTCCCGTGACGCCTCGGTTTAGGCTGACGTCATGTCCGTCAGCACAGTCCCGGTGATGCACCTGGCCCGCCCCCATCGGCCGGTCGTCGTCGCCGGGATGCTGAGCGAATTGCGCGGCCCCACCGCCGGCCTCGTCGAGTTGCCCTTGCGCCTCTGGTGGAATCCGCATCGCGCATTCGACCTCAGCCAGCCCACGATGCTGTTGTGGATGTATGAGAACGTGCTCCGCGAAGCAATCCGCATCGACGAGATTCAGGCCTATATCGACGGCCCGACCCTGATCCGCGTCTGGCCCGATCTCAATCTGCCCCGCGGCGTGCGCGCCGCCTGGGAGGCACGGCACCGCCCGCTGAGAGAAGCCAGTGCACGTCGATGACTTCTACCGCGACGTGGCCCGCATCGCCCTGACCGTGGCGACCAAGCACGGTTTCGTCCTCGGTGGTGGCGTGGCCTGGCTGGTCAACGGCCTGGTCGCCCGCCCGACCGAGGACATCGACCTGTTCACCGACACCGCCGGCGGGGTGCGCGCGGCGGCCGGCGACGTCACCGCGGCGCTCACCGAAGCCGGGTACCGCGTGGTCCGCGAGGAGGCCGACGAGCTGTTCGCCGGCATGGACGCCGACATCCAGGAGTTCCTGGTCGCGAGCGACGACCGCGCGCTGCGGCTCACCCTGTGCCGCCTGGACCGGCACCGCACGCCGGTGGTGATGGACGTCGGCCCGGTCATGCACCTGGACGACCTGGTCGCCACGAAGGTGGCCGCCCTCGTCAACCGCCGCGAGGTCCGCGACTACATCGACGTCGCCGCCGCCCTCGACCGCTACCCCCTGGACCGCATCCTGCACCTCGCCCACGCCGCGGACCCGGCCCTCGACCCGGAGGACATCGCCGACGCCGGCCGCTACCTGGACCGCCTCGACGACGCCCGCTTCGCCCTCTACGGCCTGGACGCCCACGCCATCCAGGAGCTGCGATCCCGCCTGTCCGCCTGGCCAAGATCATAATTGGGTACGGGGATCCCGGAACTCCCCGAGAAGCCCCCGCCGCGACCTCATCGTTCCCGCACGGCCCCTGCGGCGGCCGTGCGGGCCGAGCCGGCCGTGCGGCCCGAGCCGGCCGTCCGGCCCGGGTTTGACCTCAACTGCCCTTCACGTCCTACCGTCCGCACCATGACTGATCCCGTAGCGGAGCCGGCCGCCTACTGGACCGGCGCGGCACACCGCGCGCTGATCGCGTTCACCCGCGCCCGGGAGGCCGAGCTGGGCCTGACCCACGCCCAGTTCTGCCTGCTCCGAGCCCTGACCGAGCGCGACGACCGCACCCTCCAGGACCTCAACCGCGACCTGCGCGCCCACCTGCTCACCACCGACGACCTGGCCGCCGAGGCAGAGTCCCTCCTCGACCGACACCTGGTCACCGTCGACCGTCACGGCCGCCTCCGCATCACAGCAGCCGGCCACACCGCCCGCGACGAGCAGAGCCGGCACCTCCCCGAGATCGCCGCCCGCATCCACGCCGGCATCCCCGACGCCGACTACAACGCCGCCCTGTCCGTCCTCCGCCAGATCGTCACCAACGTCTCCTGACCTCTCTTCACGCTCGGCGCCACGACCTTCTCGCGCCTCCGGTTGATCAGCCCGCGGACAGGGAGCCGCCTGCGATACCTGCGCGACGACCCCCTGGAGACGGCCGAGGTCCGCGCCGCGGCCGCACCGCGCAGACTGGTCTTTGATAGCGCCGGATCAGCGGATCAACCAGTCGGCTGGGGATTATTGCCTGATCTGAACTTCGGGCGAACACCATCGCCGATCCCGGATGCGCCGGGAACAATTAATTCATGAGGCAGCTTTCATTGTTCCCCACGAGGCATCTGCGGGATCCGAAGCTGCGTCGCAATTATTCGCCGGAGGGTGAGGCGTTCCGGCGCGAGCACAAGAGGCACCGCGCGTGGGGTCTGGAGCAGCGCCATGCCCGGCGGCTGCGCCAGTTGCAGACCGGCGAATCAGCTCACTCGACCGACCCGCGCCCGGCGGGCGGACCCGCCTTCGTCGCTGCCCCGGTGGACACCACGCCGTTGGAGCAGAGCAGCACCATCGAGACGGTTCCAGCGCGAGACCCGGTGCCTGAGCAGGCGCCAGACCCGCTGTCGGACCCGGTGCCGGAGCAGGGGGCGCGACCCGACACGGCCCTGGACCTTGGATCCACAAGCCGCCAGGCCCCGCTCACGACGGCTGCCGCCCGCGGACGACGCAGAGCTGCCCGATCCAATTCTGCCCTGTTTGGAGCCACCCAATTCAGGCTTCTTCGGCGTAGCCCGGCTCATAAACTTTCCGCAGATGTGCATTCTTGGAAAATGAGGGCATTCGTCAGCTCGGTGCCGAGACAGACTCTCCACCGCCTCGAAAAGCAGCACAATGGTAAGCGCGGGCCTCCGAGAAAATTGACGGGCACAAAAATGTCGGGGTCCGAAGCGAGAGCAGCGAGTCCGCCGTCAGGCGGGCACCTGTTGTCGCGTGCTTCGCCTAAGTGCGTGTTTGAGAGTGCTGTTATCCGGGCGTGCTCAATGTCCGGCGGCCCTGGCGGATGGCGGGTCGGCCGCGGTCGAGACGGCGGACCATGGTGTTGATCGCGGCCCAGCGGATCAATGCCTCAGAAACCGCGGGGTCGCGTTCATAGTCACGGGCCAGCCGGCGGTGCGCGGTCAGCCACGCGAGGCTGCGCTCGACCACCCACCGCCGGGGATGGACCACGAACCCACGCTGGTCGGCGGGCTTACGGACGATCTCGATGGTGGTCTTGAGCGTTTCGGCAGCCCAGTCGACCAACCGGCCGGCGAAGCCCTGATCGGCGAACACGTGCCGGATCGACGTGGTCAGGTACGTCGACAGCAAGGTCGTCTTCGCGCCGTCGCGGTCCTGCCAGGACGCTGACATCACGCAGACTACGACCAGCAGGCCAAGAGTGTCAGTGACGATGAACCGCTTACGTCCGTTGATCTTCTTCCCGGCGTCGTAGCCGCGGCTGTCGCTGCCGACGGTGTCGGCGGCCTTGACCGACTGCGAGTCGATGACACCGGCCGACGGCTCGGCTTCGCGGCCCTCGGCCAGGCGGACCTGCTCCCGCAACTCTTCCAGGATGCGCTCGGTGACCTGGCGTTTCTCCCACTGCTGGAACTGCCAGTACACGGTCTGCCAAGGCGGGAAGTCGACCGGTAGCTGCCGCCACGAGCAACCGCTGCGGACCACGTACAAGATCGCATCAACGATCGCCCTGCGCGGATGCTTCGGGATCCGGCCCGGCGACTTGATCAACGAGAGCATCGGCTCCACGATCTCCCACTGCTCGTCAGTCAGGTCAGACGGGTACCGACGCTCACGCTCCACCACGCCAGCTTCAGACCACTCTCGCCGCACCCAGGGACACGCCGTGCGACACCACACTCAAACACTCACTAAGATCCGCAACGTGCCCGTCATCGATCTTGATTCGCCGCCTGCGGCACGGCCGAGTCGACCCGCACAGCGCCAGCGGCAGCGGCGCAGGAACCGGCGCGCGCTGATCGCGATCGCGGCGGTGCTCGTTCTCTTCGGTCCTCCCCGCGAGCGCGCCGGCTCTCCCGATCCGGCGGGTGCCGTCACACTGTGCGAGCCGCGTTCCGGTGTGGACTCTTACCGCGCGGGAGCGATCGTCCTGGACCCCGCATCAGGCGAGATCCTGCGAGCCGTCGACTGTCCCGGGTGAGGCCGGGAAGGTGGTTCGGCGCAGCAACTCGGTGATCTCGTTGGGTCGCTGTGGACGGGCGAACAGCCACCCCTGCCCCGTGTCGCACCCCAGCGCCCGCAAGCGGTCCGCCTGTGGGCGTGTCTCCACCGCCTCCGCCGTCACCGACAGGCCTATCACATGCGCCAGCCGCACGATCGTCTCCACGATCTGCTCGTCCACGGTGCGCGTCGGGGACGAGCGGTCCGCCGCCGAAGAGGAGACCGCCGGAGGGGAGGCCGGGGACGACGCTGCCGGGGACGCGGCCGGCGGGGACGCGGCCGGCGGGGACGCGGCCGGCGGGGACGCGGCCGGCGGGGACGCGGCCGGCGGGGACGCGGCCGGCGGTTGTGCTCCGCGCAGGCCGTCCACGAACGGGCCGGCCAGCTTCAGGATGTGCACCGGCAGGCGACGCAGATAGGCCAGATTCGAGTACCCGGTGCCGAAATCGTCGATGGCGATCCGGATTCCCCGCTCCGCGAGAGCCCGCAGCGGCGCCGAGTCGTTGTCCATCACGGCGCTCTCGGTGAGCTCCAGCACGAGCAGGGACGGGTCAAGACCCGTACGGGAAAGGATCTTCTCGACGTCGGCCGGCAACGTCGGCTCATGGACCTGGGAGACGGTCATGTTGACGCTCACCGACAGATGCGCCGACGGGAAAGCCCGCGCCCAGTACGCGGCCTGCCCGCACGCCTCCTCGAGGACCCAGCTGCCGAGCGCCAGGATCACCCCGGTCTCCTCGGCGAGCGGGATGAACGCGTCCGGCCCGAGCTCGCCGAGTTCCGGGTGCTTCCAGCGGACCAGGGCCTCGACCCCGGTGAGCCGCCCGTCGGCGAGGCTGACCAGCGGCTGGTAGACGAGGGTGAACTCGCGCCGGTCCAGGGCGTCCGGCATGGCGGCGGCCAGGGCGTACCGTGCGGCTTGCCGGGCGTCGCGGTCGGCGTCGTAGGTGACGTAACGCCCCCGGCCCTCCGATTTGGCGACGTAGAGGGTCAGGTCGGCGGCTTTCATCAGCTCGGCGGGGCTGGTGTCCAGGACCGCGCTCTCGACGACGCCGATGCTCGCCGAGATCCGGGTCCGGTGCCGGCCCAGCTGGAACGGCCGGGTCAGGGCGGCCAGCACGGACGCGGCGAGACGGGTCAGCTCGCCCGGCCCGTCGGGGTCGTCGACGAGCAGCACGAATTCGTCGCCGCTGACCCGCCCGGCGATCTGGTGCGCCGGCTCGCAGCAGTCCCGCAGCCGGTCGGCGACGGCCACCAGCAGGTCGTCGCCGACCTGGTGCCCGAGGGTGTCGTTGATCCGTTTGAAGCCGTCCAGGTCGAGGAAGCAGACGCCGACCCGGGCGTCCGGACCGGCCTCGGCGAAGATCCGGTCGAGGCGGTCGGCGATCATCGCCCGGTTCGGCATGCCGGTGAGCGGGTCGTGGGTGGCCTGGTGCTCGAGCCGGTCCTGCAGGCGCAGCCGGTCGGTGATGTCCTGCACCATGGCGATGGTGAACTCGGGCGCCCCGTCGTCGTCGCGGATCAGCGACGAGGTCATGTCGGTCCAGACCACGCCGCCGTCGGCCCGGTAGTACGCCTTCTCCAGCCGTACGGCGTCGCGTTTGCCGGCGATCAGCTCCTCGTAGAGCAGCCACATGTCGGGCGGGTCGCTGGGGTGCGCGAGGTCCGGCACCCGCAGCCCGGTCATCTCCTCGGCGGTGTAGCCGAGCAGGTCGGCGAAGGCCTGGTTGACCCGGACGATCTGCCCGTCCATGGTGCTGATGCCGATCCCGACGGCGGCGTTCTGGAAGACCGCGCGCATCCGGGACTCGCTGGCCCGCAGCGCACGCTCGGCGGCGGCGTGCGCGTCCAGGACGGCGCGGTTGAGGCGTTCCTGCTCGGCCATGGTGGCGGCGCGCAGGGCACGGGCGTACCCGGCCGCGACCGCCGCCGCTGCCCTTTTGTCGTCCAGGATGCCGATGATCGCCTCGAGCACCGACGGGTCGGTCAGGTGCGCCTCCACCAGGGCGGCGCCGACCGCGGACGGGTCGTGCGGCAGGAGGGCGGCGAGCCGTTCCAGCAGGGCGTCCAGGTCCGCGGAGTCGAGGGGCACGAACATCGACCGGGTCAGCTCACGCCGCCACCGCCGGGCGAACACCGGTCAACCCTTGCGAGCCACACCGGCGTACGCGCCGACCTGCTCGGGATGCTCGTCGACCGGGTCCTGCGGGTCGGGCCGCCACTGCGGGATGAACACCAGGCCCGGGTCGACCAGGTCGAACCCGTCGAAGTACGCCGTGATCTCGCCGGCCGTCCGCAGGCTGATCTCGGTGCCGGTCCGGGACGACAGCCGCTGCGCCTCGATCACCTCGGGCGGCTGGCCGTCGCCGGTGGCGTGCGAGATCAGCAGGTAGCTGCCGGGGGCGAGGGCCTCCCGCAGCGCCGCCACCGCCGAGCCCGGGTCGTCGGCGTCCGGCACGAAGTGCAGCACCCCGGCCAGCAGCACGGCGACCGGCTCACTGAAGTCGATCAATTCCAGTTTGCGGGACTCCGCGATGATCCGGTCGGCGTCCCGGACGTCCGCGCAGATCACCCCGGTCCCGCCGACGCCGGCCAGGATGGCCCGGCTGTGCTCGACGGCGACCGGATCGATGTCGACGTAGACGACCTTCGACCCGGGCGCCGCGTCGAGCGCGATCTCGTGCACGTTGCCGGCCGTGGGGATGCCGGAGCCGATGTCGAGGAACTGCCGGATGCCCTCGGCTGCCAGGAACCGCACGGCCCGGCGCAGGAAGACCCGGTTGGACCGCATGGTCTCACCGATGTTCGGGGTCATCGCGGCGATCTGCTCGGCGAGCTGCCGGTCGACGGCGAAGTTGTGCGCCCCGCCGAGGAAGTAGTCGTAGACACGAGCGGCGCTGGGCCGGTTCACGTCGATGCCGGCCGGCACCCAGTCGGTCGTCTCGGTCACCCGTGCCCCTTAGAACGATCAACGACAGTATTGATCAGCGACCATACCCGAAAATCTTCGCCGCGAGGTCGGTCATCACCTCGGTCGCTCCCGCGCCGATGCCGAGGATCCGGGTGTCGCGGTAGTGGCGCTCCACTTCGCTCTCCCGCATGTAGCCCATGCCGCCGTGCAACTGGACCGCCTCGTCGACCACGTACTTGCAGGTCTCGACGGCCGCGTTCTTCGCCATGCAGACCTCGCCGGCGACGAACTCGCCGGCCGCGTGCCGCCGGGAGACCTCGCGGGTGTAGGTCCGGGCCAGCTCGATCCGCTGCCGCATCTGGATCAGCTTGTGCTGCACCACCTGCCGGGCGATGAGCGGTTTGCCGAACGTCTCCCGTTGCCGCGTGTAATCCAAACAAAGATCAAGACAACGCTGCGCGATCGAGTACGCGTGGACAGCCGCGATGATCCGCTCCGGCACGAAGACCTGGCCGATCAGCATGAACCCGCCGTTCTCCGGCCCGATCAGGTTGGCGGCCGGCACCCGGCAGTCGGTGAACGACAGCTCGGCGGTGTCCGAGCAGAGCCAGCCCATCTTGTCGAGCTTGCGGGACACCGTGAAGCCGGGCGTGCCCTTCTCGATGACGAGCAGGCTGATCCCGGAGGCGCCGGGTCCGCCGGTACGCACCGCGGTGGTCACGAAGTCGGCCCGGACCCCGGAGGTGATGAACATCTTCGCGCCGTTGACCACGTAGGAGTCGCCGTCGCGGACCGCCGTGGTGCGCAGGTGCGCCACATCGGAGCCGGCGTCCGGCTCGGTGATGCCGAGCGCGCTGACCTTCTCGCCGGCCAGGGTGGGGCGGACGAACCGCTCGATCAGGCCGGTGTCGCCGCTCGCGATGATGTGCGGCAGCGCGATCCCGTGCGTGAAGATCGCCGCGTGCGCGCCGGAGGAGCCGCCGGCTTCGAGGAACGCCTCGGTCGCGAGCGTCATGTCGACGGTGTCGCCGCCCTCGCCGCCGATCTCCTCGGCGAAGCCGATGCCGTAGAGGCCGGCCTTGGCGACGCTGCGGTGCACCTCGCGCGGGATCTGCCCGTCCCGCTCCCAGGCGGGCAGATTCGGGAGGATCTCCCGGCCGACGAACTGCTTCATCGAGGCTTGCAGGGCCGCGCGCTCCGCGGTTTCGATCATGCCTGGCTCCTTCGAGGGGTTTCGACGAGGGTGTCCGGGTCACGGCGGCCCAGCAGGATCGCGGCGGCCCGTTTCCAGCGGCGGATCAGCAGTTCCCGGCTCGCCAGGTCGCCGCTGACGATGCCGGTCATGGCGAGTCCGGTGAGGACCTCGAACGTGAAGTGGACGACGGTGTCGACGCGCGGGTCGTCGGTGAGCAGCTCCCGGGCATGGTCCCGCAGCGTCCCGAAGATCTCCTTCTCGACGGCCACCAGGGCGTCGCGCAGGGCCGCGTCGGTGCGGGCGGCGTTCCACAGTTCGAGAGCGGCCCAGAAGATCGGCGACGAGAAGTGCCGCCACACCGCGTCGATGAACGCGTCGAGCGGTTCCACGCCGGGCGCCACCATGCCGATCTCGGTGGCCAGCCCGTCGAGGCGCCGGCGTGCCACGTGCTGCACCGCCGCGACGAGCAGGTCCACCTTCGTCGGGAAGTGGTGCAGCAGCGTGCCGCGTGGCACGTCCGCCCTGGCCAGGACCTCGGCGGTGGTGGTCTCGGCATAGCCGCGCTCGACCAGGCACTGCACCGTCGCGTCCAGGATCTTCGACCGGGTCGCCTCACTGCGCTGCGCCTGAGTGCGCCGGCCCTGTTCCGCTGTCACGGCAGTAACCGTACGACTTGACGGTTAGTTCGGTCTACTGCAGATTTCCGGAGCAGGATTCGAGGGCTTGTGGTGACACGGGTCACTCGCTTACCGTCACGCCAGACTGTTAGGGAGTCGTCTATGCCCGCTCGTCAGCGCCTCGCCATGCTCCGCGCCGTCGCCGCGTCCGCGCTGCCCCGCCGCAGCCGCCCGGCGACCGGCGGTCCGGGCGCGGCGGCGCGGGAGACGGCGGCGGGCGCGATGGTCGCGCCGCCCCGCGAGCTGAAGTACCCGTTCGCCGCGTCCGCCGAGATCCCGGCCTCGCCCCAGGACGTCTTCGCGGTGCTCGCCGACCCGGCCCGGATGCCGGACTGGCTGGTCCTGCACACCGGCTGGGCCGGTACGCCGCCGGCGCGGATCACCGACGGCGCGCGCTTCGCGCAGCGCGCGAAGCTGATGGGCATGGCCACCGAGGTCCGGTGGACCGCGTCGGGGGTACGGGAACCGGCATCCCTCTGGCTCGACGGGACCGGCCCGATGGGCATCGTCGTCGGGCTCTACCTGTCGCTGGGCAGTCTCGGGACCGCCGGGTCCGGCACGCTGGTCCGGATCGACGGCGGCGTGGAGGGCGGCTCGGCCGACGGACCGCTCGGTCCGATGGTGGCCCGCAACCTGGCCGACGCGATGACCAAGTCCCTGCAGCGCCTGGCCGCCGCGGTCGCCGACCGGCCCGGCGCAGCCGGCGCGCCCGCGTCCCGGACGTCCCCGCGCGAGCCGCGCTCCCACGACAAGGCCTCCGGACGGCTTTCCGGGCAGGCCACGCCCGAGAGGCGGGAGCCGCCACGGCCGCGCCCGGTGCGCACCCCGAAGCCCGCGCCGGTTCGCCACGAGCGGACCGGGAGGGAGATCGACGCGTGGACACCCGTCATCGTCGGCGTCGGTCAGGTGTCCGAGCGGTCCACCGATCCGCTCGGCGCCGACCCGGTGTCCCTCGCCGTCCGCGCGCTGCGGGCTGCCGAACAGGACAGCGGCGTCACCGGGCTGCTCTCCACCGCCGACTCGGTGGCCTACGTGCCGAGCGTGTCCTGGCAGTACCCGGACGGCGCCGCCCTGATCGCCGCGGCGGTCGGCGCGGCACCGGCCGAGACCGTGCGCAGCAGCACGTTCGGCGGCGACGGCGGACTCCGGCTGATCAACGACGCGGCCGCCTCGATCGTCGCCGGGCACGCCACGGTCGTGCTGGTCGGCGGCGCGGAGGCGGCGGCGACCGCGGCGGCCGCCGAGAAGGCCGGTCGCGAGCTGGGCTGGCCCGGTCAGCCCGAGGGCGCCGCGCCGGGCCGGATCGTCGGCGTCGACCTCGAGCCGAACAACGACCCGGAGACGGCGGCCGGCCTGGTCGCGCCGATCTACATGTACGCGCTGATCGAGTCGGCCGTCCGCGGCAAGCTCGGCCTCTCCGTCCCCGACCATCAGCGCCGGATCACCGAGCTGTGGTCGCGGTTCTCGGCGGTGGCGGCGGAGAACCCGTACGCCTGGCTGCCCGGGGCGCGCACCGCGGACGAGCTCGCCGGCACGAGCGGGGAGAACCGCCCGATCTCCGCGCCCTATCCGAAGCTGCTCACCGCCCACCTGCAGGTCAACCAGGCGACCGGGGTGATCCTGTGCAGCGCGGCGGCGGCCGAGGCGGCCGGGATCCCGCAGGACAGGTGGGTGTTCCCGCACGCCGGGGCGCACGCCACCGACGAGTGGTTCGTCTCCGAGCGGGCGGATCTGGCGGCCTCCCCGGCGATCCGGGCGGCGGGCGCGGCCGTCCTGAACCACGCCGGCCTGGACATCTCCGACATCACGCACGTCGACCTCTACGCGTGCTTCCCGTCGGCTGTGGAGATCGCCGCCGACGAGCTCGGCCTGGATCTGCAACGGCAGCTCACCGTCACCGGCGGGCTGACCTTCGCGGGCGGGCCGGGGAACAACTACTCCGGGCATGCGGTGGCCAACCTCGTACCCCTGCTGCGGGCCGACCCGGAGGCGTCCGGCCTGGCCACCGCCCTCGGGTGGTACCTGACGAAGCACGCGGCGGGCGTGTTCTCGGCGACGCCGCCGGAGCGTCCCTACGCGGACGTCGACGCCGATCTGCGGATGCCCCGGCCGGCGGCGCGCACCGCGGCCGGCTCCTACGCGGGTCCGGCGGTGCTCGAGGCGTACACGATCCCCTATGACCGTTCCGGATCGCCGGCCGCCGCCGTCGTCACCGCGCTCGCCCCGGACGGCGCCCGGATCGTGCGCCGCGCGACCGACCCGGAGTTGATCGCCCGGCTGCTCGCCGACGACCCTCTGGGGTGGACCGTGGAGTTCACCGCGGACACGGTGACCGTCACCGACACCACCCGGTCGCCGCTGCCGGCCCCGGCCGAACCGCCGCTGATCGTGGAGTGGCACGGGCCGGTCACGGTGTTCCGGCTCCACCGTCCCGCCGTGCGCAACGCCATCGACCTGGCCACCGCACGGGCCCTGGAACGCGCCGTCGACGCCTTCGAGGCCGACCCGTCCGCGCGGGTCGCCGTGCTGACCGGCGGCGACACCACGTTCTGCTCCGGGATGGACCTGAAAGCGGCGGCCCGCGGCGAGTACCCGATCACCGAGGGCCGCGGGCTGCTCGGCATCACCGCCCGCCCGCCGGCGAAACCGCTGATCGCCGCCGTCGAGGGATCCGCCCTCGCCGGTGGCTGTGAGCTCGCGCTCGCCGCCGACCTGATCGTCGCCGCCGAGGACGCCTGGTTCGGCATCCCCGAGGTCAAGCGCGGCCTGATCGCGGCGGCCGGCGGCGTGCTGCGCCTGGCGCAGTCCCTGCCCCGCAGCACCGCCCTGGAGATGGCCCTCACCGGCGCGCCCCTGCCGGCCCGCCGCCTGCACGAGCTCGGCCTGATCAACCGGGTCACCGGGCCCGGCAAAGCCCTCAAAACCGCCCTCGAACTGGCGCAGGAGATCGCCGCCAACGCGCCGCTGTCCGTCCGTCTCTCCAAGCGCATCGTCGACGAGCACCGCGACTGGAGCACCGCGGAGTCCTTCGACCGTCTCTCCGACTTCGCCGGCGAGGTGATCGGCTCCGCGGACGCCCGGGAGGGCATCCGCGCCTTTGCCGAGGGCCGAGCCCCCCAATGGAAGGGCATCTGATGAGCACGCTCGAACATCTGCACGCGGTCCTGCGGATGCACCAGATCGGGATCGTCAACCTCGCGCGCCCCGACCGGCTGCTCAAGATGGCCGCCACCAACGGCCGGCTCGGCCCGCAGGCCGCCCTGATCATGAAAGCGGCCGCCGAGCACCCGGACCTGCCGGCCCTGACCGACGAGCGCGGCACCCTCACCTACCGGCAGCTCGACGAGCAGTCCAACGCCCTCGCCCACGCGCTGAAGAGCTTCAACCTGCCGGACCGCGCGGTCGTCGGCGTCCTCGCCCGCGACCACCGCGGCCTGCTGCTGGCGATCAGCGCGACCGCGCGGGCCACACTGCGGCTCGCCCTGATGAACACCGGCCTGGCGCCCGGACAGCTCACGCAGGTGGTGGAGCGGGAGAAGGTGCGGGTCCTGCTGCACGACGAGGAGTTCGACGACCTGGTCGCCGGGGTGACGATCCCGCGGTACCTGACCTGGGGCTCGTCCACCGGCACGTCCATCGAGGAGCTGGCCTCGGGCCGGCCGGTCACCCCGCTGCCCCTGCCGGACAAGCCGGGCGGGTTCATCATCCTCACCAGCGGGACCACCGGGCTGCCCAAGGGCGCGCCGCGGACCAAGGTGTCCCCGCTGGCCAGCGCCCTGATCGCGGACCGGATCCCGTTCCCCCGCCAGGGCGCCGCGGTGATCGCCTCGCCGCTCTTCCACAGCACCGGCTTCGGCGCGTGGACCGTCGGGCTGTCGCTGGCCAACCACGCGATCCTGATGCGCCGCTTCGACCCGGAACGCGTCCTCGGAGCGATCGCCGCCCATCGCGCGCAGATGCTGGTCGCCGTGCCGACCATGATGACCCGCATCCTGGCGCTGGGTCCCGCCGTGATCGAGAAGTACGACACGTCCTCGCTGCGCACCGTCTTCGTCGCCGGCTCCGCCCTCCCGCCGGACCTGACCGCCCGTTTCCAGGAGCAGTTCGGCGACGTGGTCTACAACGTCTACGGCTCCACCGAGGTCGCCGTCGCCACGGTCGCGCAGCCGGCCGAGTCCCGGCGCGCCCCCGGAACCGTCGGGAAGCCGCCGGTCACCGTGCACGTGGCGCTCTTCGACGGCGCCGGAAAACGGATCACCGCGCCGGACACCATCGGGCGGGTCTTCGTGCGCACCGGGATCCCGTTCGAGGGTTACACCGACGGCCAGCACAAACAGATCATCGACGGCTTCATGTCCACCGGCGACCAGGGACACTTCGACGCCGAGGGCCTGCTCTACATCGACGGCCGCGACGACGACATGATCATTTCCGGCGCGGAGAACGTCTACCCGCAGGAGGTGGAGAACCTGCTGGCCGCCCGCGAGGACGTCCTCGAGGCCGCGGTGATCGGCGTCGACGACCCGGAGTTCGGCAAACGCCTGCGCGCGTTCGTGGTCCCGATCCAGGGCGCGGTCCTGGACGCCCAGGAGATCAAGGAGTACGTCAGGGGGTCGCTCGCGCGCTACAAGGTCCCCCGCGACGTGGTCTTCCTGGACGAGCTCCCCCGCAACCCCACCGGCAAACTCATCCGCCGGAACCTGCCCACCGGCCCTCTGTGACCGCCGGCCGCCCGGCTCGACCCGTCACTGATAGGCGCTCGGCTCGTCGGCGTCGCGCAGCTGACGGCTCACGTGCTCGCGCAGCGCCGCGAGATACGTCGACGCCAGCTGCCCGAGCTGCTCGATCTCCTGCTGCAGCGCCGCCCGCCCCGCCACGATGCCGTCCAGCGCCGTCGCGTGGTCGCGCTGCGCGGCCGCCTCCGTGCCCTCCGCGGACAGCCGCGCCTCCGCGACCAGCTGATCGGCACGGGCCTGGGCGTCGGCGATCACGCCGTCCGCCTCGCCGCGCGCCTCCCGCAGATGCTCGTCGGCGGTCCGCTGCGCCATCATCAGCACCCGCAGGTTCCGATCATCGCCACCGGCAGCCGGCGGTGGGGCGGAATGCGCACGCTCCAGCTCGGCCTGCAGGTCACGGGCGCGCTGCTCGGCCCGGTCCCGCTCGGCGCTCAACTGACCGAGAAGACCGCGCAGCGCGGCGATCTCGTCCTCCGGACGGGTGACACGCGTGCGGAGGGTGCTGTTCTCCTCCATGAGGCGGGCGAGTTCCTGCTCCACCTCGTCCAGGAACGCGTCCACCTCCTCCTCGCCATACCCACGCCGGCCGGCCGGCGGCGCTTTGAAGGCCATGTTCTGAATATCGGCCGGGGTGAGTGGCATCCTGCTCCTCGGGCGAACGGCGGCGAACGGTGACGAGCGGTGACGAGCACCGGCAAGGAGTGCAAGGCGCAGACCAGCCTACGCGCTCGGCGCACCGATATGGGTCAGCAAAGCCCGCAGCGCACCTGGCGGTGGCACACGCGGACCGGTCCAGATGGCACGAAGGTCGCGTTCCAGACGAAGACCCTCCAGGGGTACGTGTCGCAGCCGTCCCGCCCGCAGATCATCGCCCGCCGCGAGCCGGCTCACCACGGCCGGCGCCGCCCCGGCCAGCACCGCCGCCCGCACGGCAGCCGCCGTGGACAGCTCCAGGACGGGCGCGGCCTGCCGTACCCCGTCGCCGAGCGCCTCCCGCAACGCCGCCGTGAGATAGTCCCGGGTGCCCGACCCCGGCTCCCGGGTGACCAGGCCGGCCGCCGCGAGCTCACCGGCGGTCACCGGCGCACGCCGCCGCGCCCACGGATGCCCGGGCGGCACGACCAGGACCAGCTCGTCGTGCCCGACGATCCGGCTGCGCAGGCCACGCGGCACGGTGGGCCCCTCGATGAACCCGAGGTCGGCCTGGTTCGTCTCCACCTGCTCGATCACGTGGTCGCTGTTGGTGGCGGTCAGCACCACCCGGATCGGGGTCTGCCCCCGCCGCGCCGCGTCCGCCGAAAGCCCCACCAGCCAGCCGGGCAGCAGATGTTCGGCGACCGTGAGGCTGGCGCTGACCCGCAGCGTGCTCCGGCTGTCCTCGCGCAGCGCCGCCAGCCCGGCGTCCACCTCGGCGGCGAGTTGCAGGAGCCGGTCGGCCCATTCGACGACCACGGCGCCCTGCGGGGTGAGCCGCGCGCCGCGCGGGGTCCGGGTGGCCAGACGCACGCCGGTGCGCGACTCGAGGGCGGCCAGACGCGCCGAGACCGCCTGCTGGGAGAGGCCGGCCTCGCGCGCGGCGGCGCTGACACTGCCGGTCCGGGCCACCGCGAGCAGGATCTCCAGGGCGGCGAGGTCCGGCATCCGGGGGCTCAGGGTCACGGCAGTTGATCGTACGGAAGGCCGGTCCTCCGCCGACGACGCCGGGCGGGCGGCCGATAGGGTACGCGGGTGGCTAACCTTCGTGATCAGATCATCGCTGAGCTCGGCGTGAAGGCGACCGTCGACCCGGCCGGGGAGATCCAGCGGCGGGTCGGGTTCCTCCGTGACTATCTGCGGTCCACACCGGCCACCGGTTACGTGCTGGGCATCAGCGGCGGCCAGGACAGCACCCTCGCCGGCAAGCTCTGCCAGCTGGCCTGCGCCGAGCTGCGCGCCGAGGGCCGGGAGGCGACGTTCGTCGCGGTCCGCCTTCCGTACGGGGTGCAGGCCGACGAACTGGACGCCCAGGTGGCCCTCGGGTTCATCGAGCCGGACCGGTCGATCGCGGTGAACGTGAAGCCGGGCGCGGACGCGTCGGCCGCCGCCACGGCGCAGGGACTCGACGGCGGCGAGCTGCGCGACTTCGTCCGCGGCAACATCAAGGCCCGCGAGCGGATGGTCCTGCAGTACGCGATCGCCGGCCAGCTGAACATGCTTGTCGCCGGCACCGACCACGCGGCCGAGGCGGTCACCGGCTTCTTCACGAAGTACGGCGACGGCGGCGTGGACGTGACCCCGCTGACCGGCCTGACCAAGCGGCAGGGCGCGGCGCTGCTGCGCGAGCTCGGCGCGCCGGACAGCTGCTGGCAGAAGGTGCCCACGGCCGACCTGGAGGACGACCGCCCGGCGCTGCCGGACGAGGTGGCGCTCGGGGTGACCTACGCCGAGATCGACGACTACCTGGAGGGCCAAGAGGTCACCGACAAGGTCGCCGAGCGGGTGGAGACCCTGTTCCGGAACACCCGCCACAAGCGCACCGTCCCGGTCACCCCGCTCGACGACTGGTGGCGGGCGTGACACCGTAGATCACCCCACAACCTCATCCGGTACGGGGGTACAAGCTCGCCTTGTGACCCCACAACAACGCGCCCGCTACCGCGTGATCACGGTCCCGGCGATCGTGGAACCGTGAGCCCCTACGCCGAACCACAGCTCCTGCTCCCGCCCGCGCCGGCCCGCACCGCACCCGTGCCCGCGCCGGCCTCGCTCACCCCGAACTGGTTCGCCTCCGTGATGGCGACCGGCATCGTCGCGACCGCCGCGGTGTCCCTGCCGTCCGGCGCGACGGTCCTGCGGCCGTTCGCCACCGCGGTCTGGCTGCTCGCCGCCGCGCTGCTCACGACGCTGCTGGTCATCGCCGCCCGGCAGCGGCGGACAGTCGTCCGGCACGCCGCCGACCCGGTGCTGGCGCACTTCTACGGCGCGCCGCCGATGGCGCTGCTCACCGTCGGCGCCGGGACGTTGCTGCTCGGCCCGGACCCGATCGGCGACCGGGCCGCGGTCGCCGTCGCGGCGACGCTCTGGGTGATCGGCACACTGACCGGCCTGCTCGCTGCGGTCGCCGTCCCCTACCTGAGATTCACCCGGCACGCCACCGGCGGCACCGGGGAGGCGTTCGGCGGCTGGCTCATGCCGGTGGTGGCGCCGATGGTCTCCGCGACCACCGGCGCCCCGCTGGTGCCGCACGCCCCGGCCGGTCAGATCCGGCTCACGCTGCTGCTCGGCTGCTACGCGATGTTCGGTCTCAGCCTGATCGCCGCGCTGATCGTGACCACCCTGATCTGGCAGCGGCTGGCCCTGCACACGGCGGGGCCGGCCGGGACCGTGCCCACGCTCTGGATCGTCCTCGGCCCGATCGGGCAGGCGATCACCGCCGCGAACGCGCTCGGCGGGGTCGCCGCGACGGCGCTGCCCCACCCGTACCCGCAAGGGTTTGCCGCTCTCGGCGTCGTGCTCGGCGTGCCCCTGTGGGGTTTCGCGGCGCTGTGGGGCAGCCTGGCGCTCGCGGTGACCGTGCGGACCGCCCGCCGCGGGCTGCCGTTCTCGCTGACCTGGTGGTCGTTCACGTTCCCGGTCGGCACCTGCGTGACCGGGACGTCCGCGCTGGCCGCGCAGACCGGCGCCACGATGTTCCGGGTGGTGGCCGTGCTGCTCTACGCGGCCCTGGTCACCGCCTGGCTGACCGTCGGCGTGCGGACCCTGCGGATGCTGCGACCGGCCATCAGCCGGGCAGCCGGATGATGTCCGCGACGATCGCGCCGTCCGCCGTCATCCGGTCCGCCGCCGGGCTGTCGTGCACCACCAGCACCCGCCCGTCCTCGGCCGGCCCGATCAGCCCGATGCCCTCGGCGTGGTCGTCGCCCTCGCCGTAGGTCAGCTCCAGCTCCCGGACGATCCGGTCGCCACGGACGATCTCCGGCATCGCGGCCTGGCAGGCGCCCCGCCAGCGGTAGATCCGGACCGGGCCGTCCAGGGCCATCGTCGGACCGGCCAGCACCAGGATGTCGTCACCGGACGGGCAGAGGTCGCGCACGCCCAGGCCGTCCAGGTCCAGCACGTGCTTGCGGTACGGCAGGCCGTCCTCGAACTCGCGCAGCCTCAGGCGGCCCGGCTCGGCCGGGTTCACGTACGGCCGCAGCTCCAGCACGAACGCCCAGCCGCGCAGCACCGGCCCGCGCAGACCCAGGTAGACCCGGTCGCCCTGGACCGCGATGCCCTCGACGTCCAGCCCGTTGTCCTTGCTCGGGATCGCCAGGAACGGCGACAGGTGCTCGTCGTAGCGCAGCAGCTCGCGCAGGTTGTCGTGGTTGGCCACGGCCGCCGCGTGGTGCCGCTCGCCGCCGATCTCCGCCTCGGCGACCAGGGTGGGCAGCCCGTCCACGTCCACGACCGGGATCCTCACCAGGATCTGCCGGTTCTCCTGGCCGGTGACCCGGGCCAGCCGCTTGAGCGCCTTCGGGCCGCTGTGCTTCTCCTTGATCTGCCGGCGGCGCAGGCTGTGCGAGCCGACCGCCCAGAGGAAGTCGCCGGTCCGGGCGATGCCCTCGATGTCGGCCTCCTCGTCCGGGTCGTCGCCGGGCAGGGTCACCAGGTCGGCGAGGCGGAACGTGCGCTCGTCGCCGTACTCGGCCGGTTTGTCCTCGTCGTCGGCGGTGAGACGCTCGATGCTGGCGGTCTCGTCACCGGCCAGCCAGAGCACCTTGCCGTCGGTGCGTACCGCGGAGAGATTGGTGTGGGTGGCCGCGTCCTGCGAGGCCCGGCCGAACCAGAGGAGAACCGTCCGTTCAACTGTCACAAGGTCATCGTGACAGCTGGTGTCACGCCGCAGGATCGGAAAACCGGGTGACGATCCGGGGGCGGCCGGATCGTCATGGTGGCATCCGAGTTCTCTCCAGGAGGTAAACCATGCGATACGCACTGCTGATGCACTACGGCGAGCCGGCGCCCGGCGAGCTCGACCAGGAGACGGTCGCGGAGGCGATGCGGGCGTTCGACGCGTACGCGAAAGCCCTGCGCGAGGCCGGCGTGCTGCTCTCCGCCGACGTGCTGCAGCCGACCGACATGACGACGACGGTCACCCTGCGGGAGGGTTCGCCGCGGGTGCAGGACGGCCCGTTCGCCGCGACCAAGGAGGCCCTGGCCGGCATCTTCCTGATCGACACGCCGGACCTGGACGACGCGCTCGGCTGGGCGCGGAGGTGTCCCGGCGCCCAGTGGGGCGTGATCGAGGTCCGCCCGGTGTCGACGGCGTTCGTGGATGGCGCGTGGACGCGCTGAGCCGTGCCGAGTCGGCCGCCCGGACCGGTTACGGGCGGCTCCTCGCCCTGCTCGCAACGTCGTCCGGCGACCTGGCCGCCGCCGAGGACGCCCTGGCCGACGCGTTCGAGCGGGCCGTGCGCACCTGGCCGGAGCGCGGCGTCCCGGCCAACCCGGACGGGTGGCTGCTGACCGTGGCGCGCAACCGGCTGCGCGACGGGTGGCGGTCCGCGCGGGCGCGGCGCACGGTCGCCCTCGACGTCGAGCGGGACGCCCCGGCGCACCTGGACGCGATCGACGTCGACGCGATCCCGGACCGGCGCCTCGAGCTGATGCTGGTCTGCGCGCACCCGGCGATCGACCCGGCCGTGCACACCCCGCTGATGCTGAACACCGTGCTCGGCTACACGGCCGAGCAGATCGGCCGGGCGTTCACGCTGCCCGGGCCGGCGATGGCCACCCGCCTGGTCCGGGCGAAGAGGCGGATCAAGGCGGCCGGCATCCCGTTCCGGATCCCGGACCGGGGCGACCTGCCGGGCCGGATGGCCGCGGTGCTGGAGGCCGTCTACGGCGCCTACGCCATCGAGGCCCCGGCCGGGCTCGGCCCGCCGGTCGAGATCAGCGCGCCGGCCGGGCTCAGCTCGCCGGGCCGGGTCGGCTCGCCGGTCGAGCTTGCCGAGGTGCTGGCGCGGGTGGCGCCGGGCGATCCCGAGGCGCGGGGGCTGGCCGCGCTCGTGCTGCTCTGCGCCGCCCGGGCCGGCGCGCGGGTGGACGCGGCCGGCCGGTTCGTGCCGCTCGCCGGCCAGGATCCGGCCGGCTGGGACCGGCGGCTGATCGCCAGGGCCCACGAGCATCTGCGGGCGGCGCACGCGGCGGGCAGGCTGGGCCGGTTCCAGCTGGAGGCGGCGATCCAGGCGCTGCACTGCACGCCCGGCGCCGACCCGCGCACGCTGCTCGACCTGCACCGGATCCTGCACCGGCTCGCCCCGTCGCTGGGCAGCGGCGTCGCCCTCGCCGCGGTCACGGCGGACACCGAGGGCCCGGCGGCCGGGCTCACGCTGCTCGACACGCTGACGGCCGGGGCGGGCGCGGCGGGCGCGGCAGGCGGGCGGTTCCAGCCGGCCCGGGCGGTCCGCGCCGACCTGCTGCGCCGGCTGGGCCGCGAGGACGAGGCGGCGAGCGAATACGCGGCGGCGACGGCCCTGACCACCGACCCCGCCGAGCGCGAGCACCTGCGAACCCGGATCACGCGAGCACCGGGTCACGCGCCGGACCGCGCCTTCCCGGCTTGCGCTCAGCATCCGGATCCCGAGCCGACGAGCGGGCACCCCGGCATACGTCCAATGGCATGATGCCGCGGTGAGGGATTGGTCCTATTACGGCGCCGCGCACCGGCATGCCGTCCACGAGGACGAGGCCGCCAACCGGCTGTGCGATCGAACGATGGGTGCACTTCGTCTGGCCGGCGACGAAGCCGAGTTACGGCGCCGAGCCGGTGCCGGCGACAGGTGCGCCGCCATTACCCTCGTGGAGATCCTGGTCGATGCCGACCGGCTCGACGAACTGCGGGCGATGCAGGAGGCCGGGGACGATCGTGCCGGCGCCACCCTCATGGAGGCATTGACCCGGCGGGGCCGGGAGGACGAACTGCGCCGCGAGATCGCCGCCGGCCATGACGTCATGTGGCTTGTGCACTACCTCAACGACCTCGGTCGTACGGACGACGCGCTTGCTGCTCTTCAGGAGTGGGCGGCCCAGCATCCGGCCCGGGCCCGTCTGGCCCATGCACGCCGCCTCACCGTGCTGCTCGAGCACGGTCGGGTGGAAGAAGTCCGGCGCGCCGCGGAATCAGGTGACCCCACAGCCGTCCGCCACCTGCGCAGGTTCCTCAGTAGATAGCTACCAATGGACTTCGGTGTCTGGCACCGGGTCCCGCCGACGCGGTGTCCGCAGGCTGCGGCATCCCTTCCTGAGCATCAAAGGACGGGCCATCACAGCGTGGCACTCTGCGACAGTTTTGTACAATACTTACAGGATGTACAAGTCGTGGTCCGCGCCGTACGCTCCCGTGCTGCGCAACGCTCGTGTCCGGCGTCTCCTGCCCGGCTTCGCCACCTCCTTCCTGGGCGACGGTATGAGCGCCATCGCGGTGGCGTGGCTCGCGATCGAAATCGCCCCGCCTGACCGGCACAGCATGTGGGTGTCGCTGGCCATCGCGGCCTACACCTTCCCCGGAGTGATCGGCACCTTCGCGCTCGCCAGGTTGCTTCGACGACGTGGTGGTGCCCAGCTGGTCACGTGGGACGCCACCGTGCGCGGGCTCTCCCTCGGAGCCATCGCGATCGCGGCCGCCACGGGCGTGCTGAACATCTGGCTGCTGGTCACGCTGCTCGCGCTGTCGTCGGTCCTGCACTCGTGGGGGTCGGCGGGGGTGTTCACGCTGCTGGCGGAACTGCTTCCGGAACGTGACCACCTACCGGCCAACGCCCTGTTGAGCATGTTCATCCAGACCGGCACGCTGATCGGCCCGCTGGTCGCCGGCCTTCTCATCGACTGGCAGGGAGCAGGCTGGGTCATCGGACTCGACGCGGTGACCTTCCTGGTGCTCGCCGCGAGCTGCCGATTCGGCGCACCCCGGCGCCCACCGGCGCAGGCCGGTCAAGGCCCCTCCCGAGCCACCGGTCTACGGGTGATGCTCGCCGACCCCCGGCTGCTCTGGCTGCTCCTGCTGACCTTCGGTTTCTACGCCCTGTACGGACCGATCGAGGTCGGCCTGCCGATCTACGTAGCGGACTACCAGCATGCCCCCGCATCCCAACTGGCCTGGTACTTCACGGCATTCGGCGCGGGCGCGGTCGCCGGCGGGCTCGCGGCCGGATACATGCGCGACTGGCCGCTGGGGCCGACGGTCTCGGGCATCGTCATCGGGGTGGGCGTGGCCTTCCTGCCACTCGGCCTCGGCGCACCGACGATCGTGGCCGTCACCTCACTGGCCGTGGCGGGATTCATCTACGCGCCCTACGGCTCGATCACCGTGGCACTGTTCCAACGTTCCACAACACCCGACTCGCGGGCCCAGGTCCTCGCCGCCCGCAGCACCGTCATGATCATCGCCAGTCAGGCCGGGGTCGGCCTCGGCGGCGTCCTGGTGACCACCGCCGGGGTCCTCGACGCGATGCTGTTCACCGCGGCCGGCACCATCGCCCTGGGCATCCTGGGCGCCGCCACGGTCAGCCTGACACGTCATCGCACCGAGACCGGCGAGGACGAACCCCAGCTGACCTCGAGCGCCCGGCGCGGACCAGGTCCTCGGTCATAGCACGAGCCACCGCTGGTTCTGCAGGTGAGATTGAGCGCCGGATGTCCCCCAGTGAGCCACCCCCTTCGAGGTGGTGTTCGTATCGGTGAGTTTGAGCGCCAGTCGCGGTGCCGAGCCGGAGGAGATCAGTCGAACCAAGCGATAAGCCGTACGCCTTCGTCGCCGAAGCGATGCGCCAGCGTCTGCATGACGGCGAAGACGTGATCCCATCCGGTTCCTAGTCCGAGCACGTCGTGTCGGGAGATGGTGGGCTTGTACTGGAACATGGTCTTACTCTTACGTTGCCCCCAAAAGCCGTCTTGCCTCCCGGTGCCGTCTTGCCACCAGGTGCCGTAAGGAGTGTCGGCCGGTGATCCGCTCATTGGAGACAGGCCGTACTCGGCGATGAACTCGTTCGGCCATTGATCGTCGATGCGGCATTGCACCCAGGTTCCGTCGCCGGGGCTGTCACCGAAGCCGAGGATGCCGCGAGCCGGCAGCCTGACCGTCATGTCGAGGTCGCGCAGTTCGGGCCAGGAGATCCAGGTGCTGCCGTGGACTGCCCGGTCGGCTCGGGCGAGGTGCTCGTAGTCCTTGCAAACTGTTTCGGAGACGTCGGTCGGCAGGCTGCGGCCTTCGGCGACCGGTTCCCAGCCGGCCCAGTTGCGTTCGCCGAACAGGCAGCCGAAGCCGTCGTAACCGTTTCCGGGGTAGATGGGGTAGAGATTCATGCATTCGACCCACTGGCGCTTCTGGTCCGGCCATAAGGCGTTGAAGGGTTCGCGGACCTCGATCACGCCGTAGATATCGGTTCCCACGCGGAGAGATCATAGATCTTTCTAATCTTGTGGCTGCTGGTTGACCTTGTATCTGTTGCCGAGTTTGAGCGCCACTGGAACGGATCCCGATCGGGTGGATTCGATGTCAGCGAGATTCAGCGCCGCCGAGAGTGGTGGGAGCATCGGCTGGTCGGGACGGAGGTCCGTCGATGCCGCGAATGTCGAAGGTCGAACGGCAGATGTATGGGCGAGCTGGCTTCGACCTGCTCCGAAAACGAGTCCTGCTCGCCTGCTGAACGCCGGGGCATGAATCGCGGCCAGGTGAGAACGGCCCGTGACTCGCTTACTCGATGCCGTCCGCCAGGGCTCTGAGCCGCTGCGCATGCTCGTCCCAGTCCGGGCCGAAGGAGTACAGGTCGGTGGCCGCTTCCCGCAGCAGATCAGAATCGCCCGGCCGCTGCAGGCACGCCAGCCGATACGCAAGATTGCGTGCCCACGGTGGCAGGGCCATCCAATCTGCGGCCAAGACTTCGCGCAGCATGTTTCTGATGTCGTCAGGCGTCGCGAAGGTAACCCGCTCCACGAAGCTACGCATCGCTTCTTCCTTCGCCCTGACATCCTTAGCCTCGATCGCCTCGATCAAGACCCTGGCCGCCGTGATGAGCTGCGTCAACGTCGTTCCCTGATCTCCATCATGGCGACGCTACCCAATGATCCAGAGAAGGTCGCGATCGACGACACTTCCTGTGCCGGAACCTCGTTCTCGCCGACATGATCACACCGCATCACACCGTGCGAACGACTCGAGCGTCGCGCACCTTGTCAGCCGCTCTGGTTTGAACGCAGGGGCTACCTCTGCTCGCGTCCGGTGGGCGGCTGATGATGCGCGGCGAGACCGAAGCCGTGACCGCCGAACGCCGACGGCGCTCCGGCCTCCCCGACCGGCCCCCCACCGAGCCGGACGATCTGCGTGCCCTCACCGGCCTCCTGCTCCCGATCAAGGCGTTCAAGGCGCTCCAGGTCCGCCGCCGAGATCAACGCGCCGATCGGCCGGCCGTGCCGAGTCACCACGATGCGCTCGCCACCGTAGGCGGCACGATTCATCAGGTCCGCGAACTCGGCGCGCGCCTGCGTCACGGTCACCGTCTCATCCATTTCCCCACCATAGCCAGCCTGTACAGCCTGTACGGATCACACGCGGCCGAGGCGGCGGACGGCGAGGAGGCCGCCGCCGCCGGGCGCTCCGCCGGGCTGGTCGCCGTCACTGATGCATCTGCACGATCTGGATCAGGTTGCCGCAGGTGTCGTCGAGGACCGCGGTGGTGGCCGGGCCCATGTCCGCGGGCTCCTGGACGAACCGGACGCCCAGGCCGCGCAGCCGCTCGAACTCGGCCCGCACGTCGTCGACGAGGAACTGCGTGTACGGGATACCGTCGTTGACCAGCGCCTCCTTCCACGGTTTCGCGGCCGGGTGTCCGTCCGGTTCGAGCAGCAGCTCGACGCCGTCCGGATCCTGCGGCGAGACGACGGTCAGCCAGCGGTCGGTGTCGCTGATCGGGATGTCGTTCTTGGTCACGAAGCCCAGCTTCCCGGTGTAGAAACGCAGCGCCTGCTCCTGATCGTCGACCAGGATGCTCGTCACGTGAATGCGCATGTCAGTTCTCCGGCTTCTTCCATCGATCGGTGAGGTGGGCGAGCGGCGTGGTGTCGAGCTGGTGGAACTTGTAGCGCCCCTCGCGGCGGCTGGTGACCAGACCGGCGGCGATCAGCACGTCGAGATGCTGCGAGATGGCCTGGCGGGACGACCCGAGCTGGTGACGCATGGCCAGCCGGGAGCAGATCTCGAACAGCGTCTGCCCGTCCCGTTCGGCCAGCTCGTCCAGGATCTTGCGACGGGTCGGGTCGGCGAGCGCCTTGAAGACGTCCGCCCCGGGGTCGGTCACCCCGCCATGATAGGCAAGTCGCGGCTTGCCTATCAACCCCGGTGAACCCGCCACGCGGGCCCGCCGGGATGGCTACCGTCGAGGGATGTTGTCGGATAAGTCCCGTCCGGTCGTCGCGGCGACGCTGCCCGTCGTGGGCGAGCACATCGAGGAGATCGCGAACCGGTTCTACGCGCACATGTTCGCCGCGCACCCGGAGTTCCAGGACGGGATGTTCAACCGCGGCAACCAGGCCGAGGGGTCACAGCCGAAAGCCCTCGCCGGGTCGGTCGCCGTCTTCGCGACCACGCTGCTGGCCGATCCGCCGCAGTTCCCGGAGCGGCTGCTCACCCGGATCGCGCACAAGCATGCCTCGCTCGGCATCCGTCCCGAGCAGTACGCGGTGGTCCACGAGCACCTGATGTGGGCCGTCGGCGACGTGCTCGGCGACGCGGTCACGCCCGAGGTGGCGGCGGCCTGGGACGAGGTGTACTGGCTGATGGCGTACGCGCTGATCCACCAGGAGCGCGGCCTCTACAGCGCCCGGGGCGTCACCGCGGAACGGGTCTGGCGCGACTGGCGGGTGGCGCAGAAGATCCGGGAGACCGACGACGTCGTCACCTTCGTGATGCGCCGCATCGACGACCGCCCGGTCAAGACCTCACTTCCGGGACAGTACGTCAGCGTGCTCGCCACCATGCCGGACGGAATCCGCCAGCCCCGGCAGTTCAGCCTGACCCGCGCCGACGACGGCGAGCACCGGTACTTCGCCGTCAAGCGGGTGCACGGCGGCGGCAAACCCGACGGCGAGGTGTCGAACCTGCTGCACGACGCCGTCCAGCCGGGTGACGAGCTGACCATGAGCGTGCCGTACGGCGACGTGGTCCTCGACGACTCCGGCCGGCCGGTGGTGTTCGCCAGCGCCGGCATCGGCATCACCCCGATGGCCGGGATGATCTCCCACCTGGTCGCGGCCGGCTCGCACCTGGACGTGACGGTCCTGCACGCCGACAGCGACGAGCGCTCGTTCCCGCTGCGCCGCCAGATCGCCGACGACCTGGCCCGGCTGCCCAAATCCCAGCTGCACGTCTGGTACGAGAACGACGGCGGCACCGAACTGCCGGTGACCGCCGCGTACAGCGGGCAGATGGACCTCGCCGATCTCGACCTGCCGGAGGGTGCCGTCTACTACCTGTGCGGGCCGCTGCCGTTCATGAAGACGATCCGCGGCGCGCTGATGGACCGGGGCGTCGAGCCCCGCGACATCCAGTACGAGATGTTCGGCCCCGACCTGTGGGCCGCCGACACCCAGTGACGGCTCAGCCGGCGGCGCTCGCGGTCTGACGGCGGCGGACCTCGTCGACTGCGTCCCAGTCGTCGCCGCTCAGCGTGGTCAGCGCGGCCGGGAAGACGCCGTCCTGCTCCTTGAGGATGTGCTCGCGCAGCACCTCGAGGGCGTCGAGCAGCCGCCGCGGCCAGGCCGGGTCCGCGGGCGTGCCGCCGGACGCCGCGTCCAGGACCGCCTCGATCCGGCGGTGCTCGTCCTCCAGGGCCGCGATCTGCTCCGGGAAGTCGCCCGCCAGCAGCGGGAACAGGCCGTGCTCCTCGACCGCGGTGTGCGGGCCGAGCACCGCGGCGATGCGGCGGGCCACCGCGGCCATCCCGGCGACGTCGCCGGCCGCGTGCGCCGCGCGCACCTCGCCGATCATGTTGACGACGGTGTCGTGCTCCCGGGTGAGTTCGTCGATCGCGGTGACGGCCTGGCAGCCGCAGTATTCGCACATGCCTCCAGGTTCGTCCGGGCACGGCCCGGGAAAAAGGGACCTTTGGCCTGTACCACGGTCGTCGTATGCGTTCCCCGTGCGGGCCGCCTACCGTGAACGGATGCGGCGCTGGCCCCGATCCTCCCGGACCGTCGACGCGGCGGTGGCGGCTGTCGCGTGCGCGGCGGCGGCCGGGCGGGTGGCGGTCGCCCCGGTGCTGCCGGCCGACCGGGCGCCGGACCTCACCGCGTACCTGATGGTGCTCGGCATGGGCGTCGCCCTGCTCGCCCGGCGGCGCGCGCCGGCGGCCGTGCTCGCGCTGGTCGGCGCCCTGTTCTTCGGCTACCACATGCTCGAGTACCCCGGTGGCGCGCCGGCCGTCCCGCTCTGGGTGGCGCTCTACACGGTCGGGGCGGCCACCCACCGCCGGACCGGCCTGGTCGTCGCCGCGGTGATCCTCTGGGTGGACGCGCAGAGCCGGATGACCCTCACCGGGGTGGGCCCGTTCGACGCCACCCTGGACGGGTCGACGGTGGTGTTCGTGGCGGCGCTGCTGCTCGGCGAGGTGGTGCGCGGCCGGCGGGAGCGGATCACGCTTCTCGCCGCTGATCGCGATCGGACACTGACGCAGCGGCTGACCGAGGAGCGGATGAGCATCGCCCGGGAGCTGCACGACGTCACCGCGCACACCCTCGCGGTGGTGACCGTGCAGGCCGGGGTGGCCGCCGACGTGATCGAGGACGATCCGGGGCAGGCCCGGGCGGCGCTCACCGCGGTGCGCGACGCGGCCGGCGAGGCGATGGCCGAGCTGCGGGCCGCGGTCGGGGTGCTGCGCGACGGCAGCCGGCCGGACGGCCCGGTGCCGACCCTGGAGCGGCTTCCCGAGCTGGCCGCGGGCACCGGCGCGACGCTGATCCGTCAGGGCACGCCGCGGCCGCTGCCGCGCGCGGTCGAGGCCACCGCGTACCGGATCCTGCAGGAGGCGGTCGCCAACGCGGTCCGTCACGCCGGCGGCGGCCGGGTGGAGATGATCGTCGGCTATCAGCGCGACGGCCTGTCCCTCTCCGTCACCGACGGCGGCCCGGGATCGGTCACCGACGGCGGCCCGGGATCGGTTCCGGTCACCGGCAGCGACGGCGGCGCGGGATCGGTTTCGGACACCGGCAGCGGCCACAGCGACGGCCACAGCGACGGCGACGGCTTCGGGATCCGGGGCATGACCGAGCGGGCCCAGGGGCTGGGTGGCTGGCTGCGGGCCGGACCGGGTCCGGCAGGCGGTTTCCGGGTACGGGCATGGCTCCCCGGATGACCCCGGATCGGGTCCGGGTCCTGCTGGCCGACGACGAGACCCTGGTACGGGCCGGGTTCCGTGTCCTGCTGGAGCGCACCCCCGGCATCGAGGTCGTCGGTGAGGCCCGCGACGGTGACGAGGCGATCGCGCTGGCCCGCGCCCACCGGCCCGACGTGGTGCTGATGGACGTGCGGATGCCGGGCACCGACGGGCTGACCGCGACCCGCCGCATCCTCGCCGACGACCGGCTCCCCGGCGTGCGGATCATCGTGCTGACCACATTCGAGCTGGACGAGTACGTCTACGCGGCGCTGCGGGCAGGGGCCAGCGGCTTCCTGCTGAAGGACCTCACCCCGGACGAGCTGCGGCACGCGGTCCGGGTCGTCGCCGCCGGGGACGCGCTGCTCGCCCCGGCCGTGACCCGCAGGCTGATCGCGCGGTTCACCACCGCCGAACCGGAGACGCTGCCCGGCCTGGAGACGCTCACCGCGCGCGAGCGGGAGGTCGTCGCCCTGGTCGCGGACGGACTCTCCACCGAGGAGATCGCGGCGCGGCTGCGGATGAGCCGGGCCACCGCCAAGACCCACACCAACCGGGCGATGACCAAACTGGGTGCCCGCGACCGGGCGCACCTGGTCGTGCTCGCCTACCGCCACGGGCTCGCGCCGCTACCGTGAGCGTGGTAACCGGACTGCCACGGCGGCGGGATTCGCCCGGGTCAGCGCACTTCTAGCGTGACCGGCATGAATATTTTCCTGATTCTGGGGCCGGCCCTCAACGGCGCGGCCACGTTCTTCTGGCAGCCCGGCACGCAGGGCGCGACGGGCGGCACGCTCTCCGGCCTGGGCAGCGCGTTCTGGCTCATCGGGCTGCTCGGCGTCTACCGGCAGCTGCCCGAGCGGCACACCCGCGCCCTTATCCCGCTCGCCGTCCTCGGCACCGCCGGCGGCATCGCGTTCAGCGTGCAGGCGATCCACGAGCAGATGTTCGGGATCAGTCACGCGACAGCGGTGGCGATGCTCGACGAGTACCCGTTCGCGGCGAACACGCTCTACTGGTTCTGCGGACCGCTCTTCCCGTTCTCGCTGGCGGCGCTCGGGATCCTGCTGTGGCGGGAGCGGGCGGTGCCCGTACCCACGGCGGTGTTGATGGTTCTAGGAGCCGCCGCGTTCCCACTCAGCAGGATGAGCCGGGAGGTGTCGATCGCGCATCTGGCCGACCTGCTGCTGCTCCTGCCGTTCCTCATGATCGGGGTGCGCGGGCTGCGGGCCGGGGATGAACGGCGGTCGTCCCAGATGGCAACAGAAAGCGAATAGGCGGCGACATTGACCGGTTAAGCTTCTCGGTGAGTCGCGGGGAGCGTGCCGGGCCCGCCCGGCGCCGGAGGGGTGATGCCGTCATGCACAACGCCATTCTCGACCTTTTCGACGATTACCTGACCCGGATGACACTGGTCCGCGACGAGCTCTCGGCAGCCCGGCGGGTGCTGCCCGGCGAGCGGCTCTGCGCCGTCGAGGAGGCCATCGAGGCGGCGCGCGAGTTCTCCGCGTCGGCGACCGTGCTACTGCGCGGCGGCGACATCCGCTAACGTCGTCACATGACCACGCACCGGCGCCGCAGGCCGCCGATCGCCGTGGTCGCCCTGCTCCTGCTGCTGCTGACCGCCGGGCTGTTCGCCACGCCGGGCTTCGAGCACACCGCCATCGTCGCCGCGGGCGCCACCGTGGACGATCGCGTCGAGACACCGTCGCCGGAGACGTCCGCCGTGCGCCGTCCGGTGGTGCGGCCCCGCCCGGTCCCGGTGGTTCTCGCCGGCCGGCACGTCCCTCCGGAGCCGGCCGTGCCGGCGGCGCCGCTTCCCGATCCGTCACCGGCGCCGCTGGTCCTGCGGGTGTGAGAGGGCCGCGCGCACCTCGCTGCGCGCCGCCTCTCCCCCGTCCCCGTCGCGTTCGTGACCTCGCCGCGGTTTGGCTGCCCCCGTGGTCTCGCCGCCCTCGGTCCTGCCGCCCCCGCGGCTCGGCCGGCCCGTTGCCGGACGCGCGCCTCGCAGGAAGCCCCCGCCATGCACCCCCGCCCGCCCTGCCGGAGCACGCACACCTTTGCCGCCGCCGGAAGCCACCTCGTCTACGACCGCTGGGACGGCGCCGCCCGTCCCGTCCTGCTGCTGCACGCCCTGCTCTTCGACCGCACCCAATGGTGGCCGCTCGCCGCCGACCTGGCCGGATCGTGCACGGTCGTCGCCCCCGACCTGCCCGGCCACGGCGAGACCCCGCTGCCCGCCGGCCTCACCCCGGACCAGGTGGCCGGGGTGCTCGCCCGGCTCGTGGAGAGCTTCGGCCTGCGGCGGGCGCCGATCGTCGTCGGTCACGCCACGTCCGCGCCGCTGGCCACCGCATTCGCCCGCCAGTTCGCGGTGCACGGCATGCTCACCGTCGACGAGCCGGCCGGCGTGGTCGGCACCGGCGCCGACGCGACGGCGATGGACGCGGTGGTGGCCCCGACCGGTGTCGACGCTGTGGTGGCCGCCACCGGGGTCGACCGGGTGCCGGAGCAGTTCCGGTCGTTCGCGGAGCCGCGCCGCGATCCGGTGCTGGTCGCCGCGTACCGCTCGTGGCTCGACCAGCCGTCCAGCCGCCGGCCCGTCCCGCACGCCCACCGCCCTGGCGACGACCCGGCCCCGCCCCGCTTCACGCCGCTCTCCGACCCGGAGGGACTGGCCGCGCGCATCCAGTACCTGCTGTGATGCCAGACTCGTCGGCGTGTCTCTGCTCCGATATTTCCTCGACGCCGCCGACGGCCGGTTCCCGCCGGTCGACGGCGAGGTCACCGTGCTGCCCGAGCTACCCGGCGGCCTCGCGTGCTCGGTGGCGTTCACCGGGCATGCCGTGGTCGCCACCGCGCTGCCCGCCGCCGAGGTGCACGCCCGCAAACCGGACGGTTTCGGCGGCTCCATGGCGCCCGATTTCCTCCGCTTCCTGGCCGGGCCGGACGGCTGGATCGGCGTCATCGACGTGACGCTGGTCAGCCGCGGCACGGGCGGCACACCCCGCCTCGCCCCGCTCACCGGCGCCGACGACCACCCCCGCATCCGGTACGCGCGGGAGATGCGCACCGGCGTCCGGGTCTTCGGCGACGAGCGGGGCCTGATCGCGGTCGCCGCCGGTCTGGCCGGTCGCACCGAGCTCAGCATCGAACTGCACCAGCCCCGGCAGGGCGGCCGGGGATTCGGCAGGTCCCTGATCGCCGACGCGCTCACCCTGGTGCCGGAGGGCGAGCCGGTCTTCGCCGCGGTCTCCCCCGGCAACGCCCGCTCCCTGCGAGCGTTCCTGTCCAGCGGCTTCACCCCGATCGGCTCCGAGGTCCTGCTCAGACCGGCCCCCTGACGGGTCGGCCCGCCTCAGGGCGGCCCGTCAGGGTCGCTCGGTGATAGGCGGGGTCCGTCCGGCTGATCACGAAGCGGTGCCGCCGTGGCGGGCCCGGCCGCCCGCCGCCGGCGGAGGACCACGATCGCGAGGCTGCTCCAGAGCAGGACGGCGATCGTCGCCTTCCCGGCCCGCTCGAACGCCGGCCGTCCGTCGCCCAGCGCAGCGTCCCCCGTCCAGACGAGCAGAACCAGCAGGAACGGCCAATACCGGCTGGGGCGGGGCAGCCGGGCCGCCGGGGTGCGGATCGCGGCGACGAGCACGCCGAAGCTGCCCACCACCGTCAGGAGAACGGCCAGCCCGTAATGCCACGACTCAGGACGGAAGCTCACCCCACCAGTATCAGGACGCCCGCCACAGATTGAAGACCGCGAGCATAGAGTGATCACCATGGATGATCGTGAGGCTGAGGTGCTGGACCGGATCGGGCGGGGACTTCTCTACACCGAGTCGGAGGCGGCCTTCCAGAACCCGCGGCGACGCGCCGACCTGATCTTCGAGTACAACAGCACCCGCCCCGGCGCCACCGATCAGCGTCGTGAGCTGCTGGAACGCATCCTCGGCTCGGTCGGCGCCCGGACGGTGCTGCTGTCGCCGTTCCACGCCGGCTTCGGCAGCAACGTGCACATCGGCGACGACTTCTTCGGCAACGTGAACCTCACGTTCGTCGACGACGTGGAGATCCGGATCGGCGACGGCGTCATGATCGCGCCGGGCGTCACGCTGACCACCACCGGCCACCCGATCCACCCCGGCCTGCGGGAGGACTTCCGCCGGTTCTCCCGGCCGATCGTGATCGAGGACAAGGTGTGGATCGGCAGTCACGTGGTGGTGCTTCCCGGCGTGCGGATCGGGTACGGCTCGGTGATCGGCGCCGGCAGCGTCGTCACGCACGACATCCCGCCGATGACCGTCGCGATGGGGGTGCCGTGCCGGGTGGTCCGCCCGATCACCGACGCTGACCGTTGACCGCCGGCCACTGACAACTGACCGCTTTCCACTGACTGGGACATCGAAACTGGCCGTGGTCGCCTACGGTGACTTCCGTGATGGTGGTGGCGACGACGATGTTCTGCCTGGGCGGCATCCTGGTGGGTGGCGCCGGCATCTTCGCCCTGCTCGCCCTCGGTGATCTCCGGGCACTGTGGACGCTACGCCGGATCCCCGTCACACCGGTCACCGTGCGTGGCCGGGTAGCGGTGGAGGGCGTCACCGAGTACGGCACGGCCGGCCCGCAGCTCGCGCCGGTGACCGGTGAGGACTGCGCATGGTACCGGGTCACGCTGCTCCGCGAGCCCAGCCGCGACTCCACCACCGGCGACTACGGCCCCGACCATGATGTGCTTCTGGAGATCACGTCACCGTCGTGGGCGGCTCTCGGGGACGCTTCCGGACGCGTACCCATCGATCCGCGCCTGCTGGACCACCCCCGGGCCCTGCGCGATCCCACCCCGGGCGAGCCGCTCGTGTCGATCACCACCGAGATCGAGCACCGCGGATCCCAACCGGCCCGCCTCCCCCGCATCGTTCCCCCGGACGTGGTCCGTGACCTGCGCCGCAGCGAACGTCTGCGCCTCACCGAGGTCCGCGTCCCGCGCGGCGTGAAGGTCTTCGCCCTGGGCCGCGTCACCGCGACCGGCCTGCTGCCGAGCCGCGCCGGCCTCACCCTGCTCACCCCGCGGTCCCGCGCCGAGGTGATCACGTCCCGCCGCGACGCGATCGGCATGGGCGGCCGCCTGGCGGTCTGGTTCGGTCTGATCGGCCTGGTGCTCGCCGCCGGCTCCGCCGTCTGGCTGCGCACGATGGGATGAGACCCGGTCACTTCCGGTCCGGCGGGTCGCCGCCCCATATTTCCACCACCTGCCCACCGGCCCCCGCGCGGATCAGGTCCAGGACGGCGGCGATGACCTCGCCCGGCGGGATCAGCGGCCGGGACGCGGCGCGTTCGGCGGCGCTCATCGCCCGCCACCGGGTCTGAGCGCGGTCCAGCCCGATCCAGTCCGGCGCCACACACATCACCCGGACGTCGCCGAGCCCGCCGAGGGTCGCGGTGAACCGGATCAGCCCGGCCTTGGCCGCGCCGTACTCGGGCGAGCCGTAGGCCTCCGCGCCGATCCCGCCACTCGACGCGATGTTGACGATCGCCCCGCCGCCGCGCTCCCGCATGGCGGGGATGACCAGCTGGCTGAGCGCCATCGGGGCGATCAGGTTGAGCTCGATCGTCGCGGTCCAGGCGCTCTCGGCGGCGTGCGGGTACTGGTCCCCCGGCGTCCAGCCACCGGCGTTGTTGACCAGCACTCGGGGTCCGCCGAGCTCGCGGGCCGCCGCCAGGACGCGGTCCCGGTCGTGGCGATCGCGGACGTCGGCGCGCAGGGCCCGGGCCGGCACGCCGGACGCCTCGACCAGGCGGGCGCATTCCCCGGCGGCCCGCTCATCGGTGTCGGCGACGACGATGCCGTAGCCGGTGCGGGCCAGTCCGAGGGCGAGGTGCCGCCCCAGTCCGCCAGCGGCGCCAGTGACAATCGCGCAATCGATCATCGTCACCCCTTACCCGCTCGCCGGCGGGCGCACTCCGCCCTGACGGCTCGCCGGCGCCGGTGCGCAGATCGCGGTCACCGCCCGGCCGATCCGGGCACGTGCCTCCGGCCCCAGCCCCTCGGTCAGCGCGACATGCTGCATCACCCCGGCCAGCGCCAGCGCCAGCGACGCCGTGTCCACCCCGGACGGCACCCGGCCCAGCTCCTGCTCGGCGGCGAGGTAGCCGGCGGCCGACCCGGCGACCACCCGCAGCCCCGCGCTCCCGGGACCGAGGACCCGCTCCACCTCGGCGGTCAGCGACGGGCGGAAAGCCGTCAACCGGGTCAGCGTGAGCACCACGTCCAGCGGCAGGGCGAGGATCGCCGCGCTGAGGTTGCCGTCCACGGTGCCGCTGCCGAGCCGCTCCGGCAGGGCGGCCAGGGACGCGGCGATCTGGAAACTGCGGTCCACCCCGTACCCGATGAGGAAGTTGTCGAAATTGCGGAAGTGGGTGAACAGCAGGCCGGTCGCCACCCCCGCCTCCTGGGTCACCGCCCGGCTGGTCAGCGCGCCCTCGGCGGCGATCACCCGCTCCAGCGCGGCGAACAGCTGCTGGCGGGCTTCCGGCACGGCGACTCCACGGGGCATGCCCCGATGCTAAGCCTTGCGCAGGTATGAGCAAACGCTCATAGTGGTTTGAGCAAACGCTCATACCTTAGGAGGGGCACGTCATGAGACGAGCGGTGATCGTCGGTGCGGGGATCGCGGGACTGGCCACGGCGGTACGGCTCGGGCGCGACGGGTGGCAGACCGTGATCGTCGAGCGGGCGCCCGCCCGGCGGCGCAGCGGCTACATGGTCAACCTGATCGGCGCCGGGTTCGACGCCGCCGAACGCCTCGGCCTGCTGTCCGCGTTGACCGAGAGGGATCTCGGCGTCTTCACCACGGTGCTGGTCCGGGCCGACGGCAGCCCGAAGTTCACCGTCCCGGCGGCGGTGGCCGAGGCGGCGGTCGGCCCGCGCGCCATGACCGTCTTCCGCGGCGATCTGGAGGCGGTGCTCTTCGACCAGGCCACGGCGCTGGGCGGGACCGCGCCGGACTTCCGCTTCGGGACGACCGTCACGGCCGTCGACCAGCACCCCGACGGGGTACGGGTGGAGCTCTCCGACGGCACGACGGAAGAGGCGGATCTGCTGGTCGGGGCGGACGGTGTGCAGTCCCGTACCCGGACGATGTTCTTCGGTCCTGACTTCCGGGTGGACTTCCCCTACGTGGTGCTGGCGTTTCCGGTGGCCGGCGACGCGTCCGGCACGGCGGTGACCCATATCGGACCGGGCCGCACGGCAGCGGTCGTCAATCTCGGGCCGGAGCGCTCCTCGGCGTTCGTCACCTACCGCTGTGACGACCCCGGCGCGGAACTCAGCCAGGGGCCCGCCGCCGCCCTGGCCGGCGCGGTCGGCGACCTGGCGGTCGGACTGCCGGCGACCGTGCCGGACGACGCCTACTTCGACCGGGTCAGCCAGGTCGCCATGCCCCGATGGAGCGACGGCCGGATCGTGCTCGTCGGCGACGCGGCCTGGTGCGTGACCCTGTTCGCGGGGCACGGGGCGACGCTCGCCCTGACCGGCGCCGACCGGCTCGGCGCCTGCCTCCGGGAGCACTCGTCGATTCCGGACGCGCTCACCGCGTGGGAGGCGACGCTCCGGCCCGAGGTGGTGAGACGGCAGGCCACCGCCAAGCGCGGGATGATGCAGTACGCGCCGCCGACCCGCTTCCACGTCGCCATGAACGACCTCACGATGCGAGCGATCACCCTGCCCGGAGTCCGCAACCTGGTCCGCCGGGCCATCGAACGCCAGAGCCGGTGAGACGGCAGGTGTAACCCGGGCCCGGCCGGGAACGCCACCCGCATGGCGAAGGCACGCGCCGCCTCGGTGGCGGCATCGAGTCAGTTCACCGGCGACGACGGGATCCGGCAGCCGGCCGGCGAGGTCCACGCCTGGACCCCCGGCATGAACCAGACCCTCTGCGGCCTGGCACTGAGCCGCACCCGGCTGCGCACCTTCCCGCACGTCAAGTTCGACTTCCGGGCCACCGACGTGGTCACCGCCGAGGACGAGGTGCGCTACGTCTGCCCCCGCTGCGTCGCCGCCACGAGCCGGCGCGGCGAGCGGTCCTGGACCCGCACCGCGCCCCGCCCGTGATCACCGGAGGACCATCCGCCGCACCGCCTCGGTGATCACCTCCGGCGACGTGCCGATGTTGAGGCGCACGTGCCCGGCCCCACCGGTCCCGAAGTCCGGGCCGGGCACGAACGCCACCCGCCCCTGCTCCAGGAACACCGCCGCCGGATCGTCGCCGAGCCCCAGCTCCCGGCAGTCCAGCCAGGCCAGATACGTCGCCTCGCCCGGCCGGTACCGCACCGCCGGCAACTCCGTGTCCAGCAGCGACGCCAGCAGCCGCCGGTTCTCGCCGATGCCGGCCAGCACCGCGTCGAGCCACTGACCGCCGTCCCGGAACGCGGCGGTGTGCGCGATCACGCCGACGTGGCTGGCCCCCTCCACCACCCACTGCGGGATGCCGGCGAGATCGCCCGCGGCGTCCGGTCCGGCGACGACGAGGGCGGCCTTCAGCCCGGCCAGGTTCCAGCCCTTCGTCGCGGAGAGCAGCGCGAACCCGCGCGAGGCGCCCGGCACACTGAGGTACGGCACGAACGACGCCCCCGCCAGCACCAGCGGCGCGAAGATCTCGTCGGACACCACTCGCACCCCGTGCCGATCGGCGAGGGCGGCCAGCGCGGACAGCTCGGTCACCGTGTGCACGGCGCCGGTCGGGTTCTGCGGGTTGCACAGCAGATAGGTGGCGCCCGCCCCGGCCCGCGCGAACGCGGCATCGAGCGCCGCGAGGTCCAGCCGCCCGTCCGCGCCGAGCGGCGCCTCCGCCACCGTCCGCCCGGTCCGCCGAACATAGGCGTAGTAGGGAGGATATGTCGGGCTGCTCACCACCACCGTCCGCCCCGGCGCGCTGATCACCCCGAGCACCTCCAGGATCCCGGCCATCACATCCGGGACCACCCGGGTCAGCGCCGGATCAACCCCTTTCCACCCCCATCGGGTACGGGCGAAGCCGTCCACCGCCTCCGCGTACGCGCTGCCGGCCGCATAGCCGGTGTCGCCGAGCCGCACCGCGTCGGTGATCGCCCGCACGACGGGATCCGCCAGCGGCGCGTCCATCTCCGCCACGAAGACGGGCAGCACATCCTCGGGATAGGTGCGCCACTTCTCACTCGTACGGCGGCGAAGTTGATCCAAAGAAAGGCGCCGCAGCGGGTTTCCATCGACAGCCATGCGCCCCAGCCTATGTCCGAGCGGACCGGTGAGGGTCCTGACAGGATGGCGGGATGGACTTGGATCTCGACGCCGCGGTCTCGTTCGTCGCCACCCACGCCCGGGCGCTGGAGCGACGCCGCCTCGCCTTCCTGCTCGGCCGGGGGCAGCCCGAGCCCGTGCTCGCCGCGCTGGACGGATACCGCAATCCGGACGGCGGGTACGGCTGGGCGCTCGAACCCGACCTGCGCTCGGTGACGAGTCAGCCGGTCGGCGCGATGCACGCCCTGGAGATCTGCGCGGAGATCGGCGACACCGGCCCGGAGCGGGTGCCCCGGCTGCTGGACTGGCTCGCCGAGCAGTCCAACGACGACGGCGGCATCGCCTTCAGCCTGCCGTTCGCGGACACCGAGGGATGCGCACCGCACTGGGTCGCCGCCGGTCCGGACTCGTCGCTGACGATGACCGCGCAGCTGGCGGCGCAGGCCCACCGGCTCGCGCGCCGCAACCGCACGGTGGCGCGGCACCCGTGGCTGGCCGCCGCGACGGCGTACTGCCTGGACACCATGGAGGGCGTCGCCGAGGAGCCGCACGCGATCGAGCTGATGTTCGCGATGTACCTCCTGGACTCGATCGCCGCCGACGACACCCGGGCGCGGGCGCTGCTGGAGCGGTGGACCGGTTTCGTTCGCCTGGACGGCCCGACGCCGGTGGCCGGCGGCGCGGAGGGCGAGGTGCTGCGTCCGCTCGACTTCACGCCGCACGCGGACGCGCCGTCGCGGGAGTGGTTCAGCGCCGAGGCGATCGCCGCCGACCGGGAGCGGCTCGCCGGTGAGCAGCGGGCGGACGGCGGCTGGGACGTCACGTTCCAGACGTTCAGCGCGGCGGCCGCCCTGGAGTGGCGCGGTTACGCCACGGTGCAGGCGGTCACGGTGCTGACCGAGGCGGCCGGTCCGCGCCAGGCGACGTAACCGTCGGGGCGGACCAGCATCGCCTGATCGGTGTCGGTCATCGGCGCCGCCACGCGCAGACGGTCACGGTGCCCGACGGCGCCGGCGGTGATCAGCACGTGCCGGCCCTCGCGCAGCGCCTCGTAGAGGCGCTCTCCCCCACGCAGCGGGAGATCGGCGGCGCGCGGCGCGCCGGGATAGTCGATGCCGATCCCGGAGATCACCCCGGCCGCGCGCCGGGTCACCGCGGGGAGCGCGAGCAGGGCCGAACCGGCGGCGTTACGCGCGAACCGGGCCGGGCGCGACCGCAGCATCGCCATCCGGATCAGGGCGCCGCTGCTGCGCAGCACGAGCCTGCCGACCGGGTGACGTTCCTCCTGGTACGTGTCGAGCAGGCCCGCCGCGGCCTCCCCCGTCATCGTGGCGGCCAGTTTCCAGGACAGGTTCGCGGCGTCCTGCAGGCCGGTGTTCATGCCCTGCCCGCCGGCCGGCGAGTGCACGTGAGCGGCGTCCCCGGCGAGGAAGACCCGGCCGTTCCGGTATCGCGGGACCTGCCGCTCGTCGCTGTGGAAACGGGACAGCCAGCGGGACTCGGTCAGGCCGAAGTCGGTGCCGTGGACGCGCCGGGTCACCTCGCGGATCTCGTCGAGGGTGACCGGCACGGTGTCATCGACCTGGTGCCGGCGGTCCCAGGCGAAGATCCGGTACCAGCCGTCACCGAACGGCGCGACCATCGCGAACGCGTCGCCGACCGCGTTCACCGCCAGCACGTCGTCCGGCGGTTCCGCGAGCCGGACGTCCGCCAGCATGATCGAGGTCAGCACGGCCCGGCCCGGGAAAGGCAGACGCAAAGCCGTGCGTACGGCACTGTGCACGCCGTCGGCGCCCACGACATAGCCGGCTTCCTCGGTCCGGCCGGGGAACTCCAGCGTGACCCGGTCGTCGTCCTGGCGCACGCCGGTGAGTTCGGCGCCGCGCACGATCCGGGCACCGAGCTCGAGCGCCCGCCGTTCCAGTGCCTGCTCCACCCGGTACTGCGGGGTGATCAGCAGGTAGGGGAACCGGGACGGCAGGGTGGACAGGTCGAGCCGGATCCGGTCGAACAGCCGAAGGCTGCCGATCCGGGCGCCCCCGGCGACGATCTCGTCGGCGAGTCCGCGGGCGTCCAGCACTTCCAGGGTGCGGGCGTGCACACCGAAGGCGCGGGTGAGGTTCGAGGCGCCGGTACGACGCTCGTAGACGGTGACCGGCACCCCGGCCCGGGCCAGATCTCCGGCGAGCAGCAGCCCGGTCGGTCCGGCTCCGATGATCGCAATCATGACGCCCTCCCTTTGTCAACGCTTGTTGGCAACGGTAGGCCGGTTGACGAGCTTAAGTCAACACCTGTTGGCCAACGGTTGTTGGCATATGCTGACGGGCATGCCACGCCGCTCCGACAACACCCGCGCCGCGATCCTGGCCGCCGCCCGCGAACGATTCGCCGCCGACGGCTTCGAGCGCGCCACCATTCGCGCGATCGCCGCCGACGCGAACATCGACCCGTCAATGGTGATGCGTTATTACGGCAACAAGGAGGGTTTGTTCGCGGCCGCCGCCGAGTTCGACCTCCGGCTTCCGGACATATCGGAAATTTCACCCGATGCCGTGGGCCTGACGCTTGTCACCCACTTCTTCGACAGGTGGTCCGGCGACGAGACGCTTATGGCGCTGCTCCGCGCGGCTGTCACCCAGGATTCCGCAGCGGAGCGGATGCGCACCATCTTCGCGGCACAGCTCGGTCCGGTGGCCGCCCGCGTCACCCCCGACCCGGACGAAGCAGCGACACGCGCGGGACTGGTCGCCACCCAGATCCTCGGCTTCGCGCTGTGTCGTTTCGTCCTGCGGCTCCCACCGGTGACCGACATGGACCGCGACCAGGCGATCGCCTGGCTGGCGCCCACCATCCAGCGCTACCTCACAGCCGCCGGATGAACCGATGCGTCCGGCGGCGGCCCGCCCTAGTCTCCGGCGCATGGCCAGCCGACTGTCCGCGCTCCGCTTCGACGCCCTCGACCCTGGGCATCTCGCCCGGTTCTGGTCCGGTCTGCTCGGCGGGGAGACGACCGCCGACGCCACACTGCTGCCCGGCGACGACACCGGCTTCGCGATCCGGTTCGTCCTCTCCGACCAGCCGAAAGCGGGCCTGAACCAGGTCCACTTCGACCTGTCCAGCAACCTGTCGCCGCAGCAGGAGACCGTCGACCGGGCCTTGGCGCTCGGCGCCCGGCACTTCGACGTCGGCCAGAAACCCGAGGAGGACCACGTCGTCCTCGCCGACCCGGAGGGCAACGAGTTCTGCGTGATCCCGGCCGGCAACCGGTTCCTCGCCGGCTGTCCCCCGATCGGCGCCCTCTCCTGCGACGGCACGCAGGCGGTCGGCTACTTCTGGAGCCGCGCCCTGGACTGGCCCCTGGTCTGGGACCAGAACGAGGAGACCGCGATCCGCTCCCCGCGCGGCGGCCCGAAGGTCAGCTGGGGCGGCCCACCCCTCAACGAGCGCACCGGCCGCAACCGCCTCCGGTTCGAGCTGGTCCCGGACGGCGACCACCAGGCCGAGGCAGCCCGCCTGATCACGCTGGGCGCCACACTGGTCGGCACCGACGAGGACAGCACGCGACTCGCCGACCCGGACGGCAACGAGTTCCACCTCCGCTCACACCAGTGAGATCGCCCGCCCGGCCGCTGCGATGATCGGCTCAGCCGCCACCGTCACCCGGGCCTCGGCGATGCCGTGCGCGGGCCAGGAGCAGACGAACATCAGCGGTCCGGGCGGCGGCAACGGCCACACCCAGTGGTTCATCTCGTAACGCCGCGATCCTCCGCCGCCGCTCTGCCGCATCAGCACCGGTCCCGCGCCCTCCCCCTCCGGCGGCCAGCCGGCATTCGTGGCGACGCGCCCGTCAGCGAAGCGCACGCCCAGCCGCAGGAACTCGGGCCCGTAGTCCTGCTCGAACCCGCGCCGGAACACCCGCCCCTGACGATCCTCATCCCGCAGAGCGATCACCAGGTCAAAACCGAAACCGTTCGGGTACGCGATGAGCCCGCTCACCCCCACGGCGGCATCATCACCGCGCGCCAGCAGGAACTGCTCCGCCACCCCGCCGCCGAGCATCGTGGCCGGCCTCTCCCACGGTGGCGGTGGCGGCTCCTCGTGCTCCGGCTCCGGGGGCGGCGGCGGAAAGTCATCGAAGAAGCTCACTCCGCCACAGTAGAGCCCCGCGCCCCGGGTCCGCAGCGCCCCGCCGCACGCTGGCAGCGGCCCAGCCGCGGGTTCACAGCGGCCCAGCCGCGCAGGTCCGCCGCGTAAGTGCCGCGCAGGTCCGCCGCGTAAGTGCCGCCCGCCCGGCCCCACCGCCCGGCCCCACCGCCCCGTGGTGGATCTTGGAACGTTCGAGGCGAGCTGGCTCTCAGTGTCGTGCGGGCACACGCCCGGGTGCACGGAGAACCAGCCGGTTCACCCGAGCTGGCTCGTAGTGCTGCCGGCGTGCCACCTGGATTACGGCTCGGCGATCGCGGTCCTGGTCTCGACCGGCCCGATGCGGGTGACGGCGGCCGTCGACGTCGGCGTCCCGGTGCACCCGTCCGGCGTGACGGCGCAGGTCGAGGGCGGGATCATGGACGCGGTGTCCACGGTTCTCGGTGCCCAGATCACGGTACGTGACGGCGCGGTCGTCCAGTCCTCGTTCCGGGACTACGCCTGGGCCCGCATCGGTGACTGCCCGGAGATCGACGTGATCCTGGTGCCGTCGCACGCCCCGATCGGCGGGCTCGGCGAGCTGGCCTATCCGCCGGCGGCCGCCGCGATCGCCTCGGCCCTGGCCGCCGGTGGCGACCCGGTGGAGGGAATGCCGTACGGCATCGGAGTAGGTTGATTGCTGTGGAGGACGTCGAATCCTGGCCGACCGGCCGCCTGCTCTCGGCCGCGGCGCGCATGGTGGAGCGACGGTTCGACCGCTTCCTGACCGACCTGGACCTCACCCACGCCGGGATGATCGTCCTGCATCATCTGGAGGGCGGCCCGCTCTCACAACGCGAGCTGGCCCACCTCTGCCGGGTCACGGATCAGACGATGAGCCGTACCCTCGAACGCCTTGCCCGCACCGGCCACGCCGCCCGCACGCTGGACCCGCAGGACCGGCGCCGCACCCTGGTCGCGCTCAGCGAGAAGGGCGCCGAGGCGCTGGCGGCGGCCCGCGCCGAGGAGCGGCGGTTCGAGCGCGATCTGGGGTACGAGCAGATCCGCCCGCAGCTGATCGCCCTGATCAAGAAGGGGTCCTCGATCAGTTGATCGCCCGGGCCGCGATCGCGCCGTGCGTGCGGTGGCCGTCTCCGGCAGGGCGGAGCAACCGTTCGATCTCGGTGAAACCGGCGCGCTCCAGCCGGGTGGCCATCGCGTCCGGCGGCCACCGGTAGGCCGTCGTCACCTTGTGATCGAAAGCCGCCACCTCGTCACCGACGAAGAACCCGATCACCAGACTCCCGCCCGGCCGGACGGCACGGCGGAACCGGGCCAGCACGGCGTCCATCTCGTCGGGATGCCGGTGGATCGTGGAGTACCAGGCGAGGATGCCGTCGAGATCGGTGACCTCGAGGTCGTCCATCGACTCGACCCGGAACTCGATGCCGGGATGCGTCGCCCGGGCGTGCGCCACGAACGACGGCGTCAGATCGATTCCGGTCACGTCGGCGCCGAGCCCGCGCAGGTATCCGGTCAGGTGGCCGGGACCGCACCCGGCGTCGACGACCCGCCCGCCCAGATGGCGGGCGATCAGCGCCAGGTCCTCGGCGTGCGCACTCTCCACCGACCCGAACAGGTCGATGTAGAGGCCGGAGACGTTCTCATAGGCCTGCTCGATGTCGGTCATCGCCGGTCATTGTAGTGCGGCCAGGAACTCCAGGCGGTTGCCGTGGGCGTCCTCGGTGTGGAAGCGGCGCATGCCGGGCAGCTCGTCGTCGCCCCACACGACCGGGTGGCCGGCCGCGGCGAGGCGCGCGGCCAGGCCGTCCAGGTCGGGCCAGAGCAGGCCGGGGTGCGCCTTGCGGGCGGGGCGGAAGTCGTCCTCGACGCCGAGGTGCAGCTCGATGCCGTGACCGGCGAACCAGCACCCGCCGCGGGCCGCGAGCACGGGCGGTTTGGGGATCTCGGTCAGGCCCAGCACGCCGGCGTAGAACAACCGGGAGACGTCCTCCGCGCCGCGGGGGCAGGCCAGTTGCACGTGATGGATCACGTCACTCCCCTTACAAGACGTACGTACGGTTTTGTTCGTGAGGTGATACTAGCAACGTGACGATCAAGGCGCTGATCTTCGACTTCGACGGGCTGCTGATGGACACCGAGACCACGCTGCTGGACAGCTGGCGGTGGGAATGGCGGCGGCACGGCCTGGAACTCGACCCGGCCGGATTCTTCGCCGACCACGGCGGGGACATCAACGAGTCGCGGTACGCCGCCCTGGCCGCCGCCGCCGGAGCGGGATACGACCGGGAGACCAGTCATGCGCTGCGCAGCGCGTACCGCAAGGAGTTGAACGCCGCGCTGCAGCCGGCACCGGGCATCACCGGCTGGCTGGACCGGGCCGCCGACCTGGGACTGCGGCTCGCGGTGGCGAGCAGCTCCCCGCTCTGGCACGTCGGCGCGATGCTCGACCAGGCCGGGCTGCGGTCCCGCTTCGAGGTGCTCGCCACCGGCGAGGAGGTGGCCGCGCACAAGCCGGATCCGGCGGTCTACCTGCTGGCGCTGGAACGTCTCGGGCTGCCGGCCGGCGCGGCGGTCGCCTTCGAGGACACCGCGCACGGGGTCGCGGCCGCCCACGCGGCCGGGCTGCGGTGCGTGGCCGTCCCCAACCCGCATGCCGACCACGCCCGGTTCACCGCGGCCGAGCTGCTGCTGACCAGCGCGGCCGATCGGTCGCTGGACGAGGTGCTGGCGGCGCTCGCGCCGCCGGGAAATCCGGTGCGCCGCCGGGCCGAGCATGGGATGCTGCCCGCCGATGACTGATCTCACCGAGGCGTTCTGGCGCGCCCACCACGACCTGCCCCGCGAGGCCCCCGGCTCACCCGCCACCACCGAGCTGCTGCTGCGCCTGGCCGGCCGGCTCCCCGCCGAGCCGCGCGTGCTCGACCTCGGCTGCGGCACCGGACCTGCCACGATCGTGCTGGCCCGGCTCACCGGCGGGCACGTCACGGCCGTCGATCTGCACGAGCCGTTCCTGGAGCGCCTCGCCGCGAACGCCCGGGCCGCCGGTGTCGCCGACCGGATCGAGACGCGCGTCGCGTCGATGGAGGACCTCGACGTCGCGCCCGGGACGGCCGACCTGATCTGGGCCGAGGGCTCGGCCTACGTGATCGGGTTCGACGCCGCGCTCGCCGCGTGGAAACCACTGCTGGCACCCGGCGGCGTACTGGTGCTCACCGAGGCGGAGTGGCTGACCCTCACGCCGTCGGCGGGCGCCCGGGAGTTCTGGGATCCGGGTTACCCGGCGATGCGTACCACCGCCGGCAACGTCGAGGCCGCCCAGCGGGCCGGGTGGACCGTCCGGGCGACGTACGTGCTGCCGGACAGTGACTGGGACGAGTACTACGGGCCGCTCGCCGCGAGCATCGAGCGGCTGCGCCACGAGGGTGTCCCGGCCGATCTGCTGGACCAGGTCGGCGCCGAGATCGGCGTCCGGGCCGAACACGGCACGGACTACGGCTACACCGGGTACGTGCTCCGGCCCCGCCCCTGACGGTCACCGCCCGGGGTACGCACCCCGGGCCCCACCCTTCACGGTCACCGCCCGGGATACACACCCCGGGCCCCCCTTCACGGTCACCGCCCGTCGGACTTGCGCGCCCGGTAGTTGACCATGTTGACCCGGTTACCGCAGCGCACACTGCAGAACCGCTTCGATCCGTTCTTCGACAGGTCGATGAAGATGCCCGTGCAGTCGTCGGCGCCGCAGACCCGCAGCCGGCTCGTCTCCCCGGTGCGGATCACGTCGATCAGCGCGAGCGCCGCCTCCACCCGGATCCGCTCGGCGAGCGGCGACGTCGGCTCGGTGGCATGGATGTGCCAGTCCGAGCCGTCGTGGCGGGTCAGGAAGGGCAACGCGCGCGCCTCCCGCAGTATCCGGTTGACGGCCTCCACCGCGGCGTCCCGCTCCAGTGTCCACACCTCGCGCAGCAGCGCCCGCGTCTCCCGTACCGCCGCTAGTTCGGCCTCGTCGTGGTCGATGCGTCCGGAGTAGACGTACCCGCGCAGCAGCTCGCTCAGCTGGTCGATGGTGGCGATCTCGTCGTCCCCGGAGCGGGAGGCGCCGGGACTCGTGTTGACGAGTGTCACGACGAACTCCAGCGACTCTTCGGTGTCAGGGGCAAAAAGCAATTTGACTCCCTACAGAACCCGGCCTAGCGTCAGGGACGAAGCTAATTTAGCCCATGACAGGGGACCCGCCGTGAACCTCTCGCCGCGCTCCACCGGACTCGTCGCCGCAGTGATCTCGGCCGCCACCTTCGGCACGTCCGGCGCGTTCATCAAACCGCTCCTGGAAGCCGGCTGGTCCCCGGCGGCCGCGGTCACCGCCCGCGCGCTGATCGCCGGTCTGCTCCTGCTCCCGTTCGTGCTCGTGGCGCTGCGCGGGCGCTGGGACACGCTGTGGCGGGCCCGCTGGCGGATCGCCGGCATGGGCGTCATCGCCGTCGCGTTCACCCAGCTCAGCTACTTCGCCGCGATCAGCCGGATCCCGGTGTCGACGGCGCTGCTGGTGGAGTACCTGGCGCCGCTGCTGCTGGTCCTCTGGGTCTGGGCCACCACCCGGCGGATGCCGCGCCCGGCCGTGCTGCTCGGCTCGGCCCTGGCGATCGGCGGCCTGGTGCTGGTGATCGGGCCGGGCGCGCTGCAGGCCGTGGACCCGCTCGGCATCCTGCTCGCGTTCGCGGCCGCGATCGGCTGCGCGGTGTACTTCGTGGTCGCGGCCCGGCCCGCCGACGGGCTGCCCCCGGTCGCCCTGGCCGGTGTCGGGTTGCTGCTCGGCGGCGCGGTGCTCGGGCTCACCGGCCTGGCCGGGATCGTGCCGATGACCGTCACGTTCACCGACGTCACGCTGCTCGGCACGATCGCGCCGTGGTGGGTGCCGCTCGCCGTCGTGGCCGTCTTCGCGACGGCCATCGCCTACGCGACGGGCATCTTCGGCTCCAGCCGGCTCGGCTCCCGGCTCGCGTCGTTCATCGGGCTGCTGGAGGTCGTGTTCGCGTCGGTGTTCGCCTGGGTCGTCGTCGATGAGGCGCTCACCCCGCTGCAGATGGTCGGCGGCGCGCTGATCCTGGCCGGCATCGCCGCGATCCCCGCCGAGCCCGCCGCCACCGACGCCACGCCGGCGGAGGACGCCACCCCCGCGCTGGTCAAGACCGCCTGAACGGCTGCCAGAAAACGGCGGGTCAGGACCGCCTGAACCGCTGCCAGAAACCGGCGAGGGTGTGCGCGCCCTTGAGCAGCACCTCGATCGACGCCCGTTCGTCGCTGTCGTGCCAGCGGTCCTCGGGCAGGCCGGTGCCGAAGTACACCACGGGCGCACCGGTCATCCGGTTCAGCAGGTCGGCCGGGCCACCGCCGGCGTTGCCCATCCGGCCCACCGGGGCGCCCCAGGCCTCCGCCATGGCCTCGGCCAGGAGAGTCACCGCCGGGTGGTCCGGCGGTGTCCGGTACGGATCCTGCCCGCTCTCCTCGGAGACGGTCAGCTCGTACCCGAATCGGTCGTTGATCTCCTCGGCCACCCACCGGCGCAGCTGATCGCCGACCGCGAGGGCGGTCTGATCGGGCACGATGCGGATGCTGATGGTCGCCTCGGCGGCGGCCGGCACCGCGCCCCGCGAGGGTCCCACCGGATCACCGCCGAGGATGCTGATCACCTCGGCCGCCGGGCGCAACCAGAGCCGTTCCAGGACGGTGTACCCGGCCTCCCCGCCGATGCTGCGGGTGTCCGATCGGGTCAGCCAGTCGTCCTCGGTGAACGGCAGCGCGGCGAGCTCGGCGCGCCGCCGCTCGGACGGCTCGTCGACGTCGTCGTAGAAGCCCGGCAGCGTGATCCGGCCCTTGTCGTCGTGCATCTGCCCGAGCAGCCGGGACAGCTCCAGGACCGGGTTCGGCGCGGGGCCGGAGACCGCACCGCTGTGCATGTCCCGCAGCGGCCCGAAGACCCGCAGCTGGGCCAGGATCATGCCGCGCATGCTGGTGCAGATCGCCGGGTGCTCGGCGTGCCAGAGCAGCGTGTCGGAGAAGAGGACCAGGTCGGCGGTGACGCCGTGCTCCTTCAGCAGCGTCTCCAGCTGCCCGGATCCGGTCTCCTCCTCGCCCTCGACGAGCACCGTGATGTTCACGGCCGGCGCGCCCGCCTCCGCCAGGTACGCCCGCAGTCCCCACACGTGCGCGATCACCTGCCCCTTGGCGTCCGAGGCGCCACGGCCGTAGACGTACCCGTCCCGGACCACCGCCTGGAACGGCGTGGTCTCCTCCCACTCCTGCTCCTTGGCGGCCCGCACGTCGTGGTGGCTGTAGATCAGCACGGTCGGGGCGGCGGGATCCGTGCGCCACTGCGCGTAGACGGCCGGGGCGCCGTCCGCCTTCCACACCTCCACGGTCGGGAAACCGGTCTCGCGCAGCACCCCGGCCAGCCAGTTCGCCGAGCGCAGCAGATCCGCCTCGTGCTCCGGAACACCGGCGACCGAGGGTACGCCCACCCAGTCGGCCAGGTGCCGGACGAGGTCGTCACGATGGTTGTCGAGGTAGGTGCGCGCAGCCGTGGACATGGCGCGCGGACTACCCCGTACCGGACCGGATAATCCGGGGATGCGGATCGTGAGTGTGAACGCCTGGGGCGGCGCCCGGGCCGACGAGCTCCTCGCCTGGCTGCCGGTGAGCGGCGCGGACGTGGCCTGCCTGCAGGAGGTGACCCGGACGCCGGGGCGCAGCGGCTGGACCCGGTTCGACGACGGCGAGCGGCAGCTGCCGCAGCGGGCCGACCTCTTCGCCGATGTGCGGAGCGCGCTCCCCCGCCACCAGGGCATCTTCGTGGCGAGCGACTCCGGCCCGGTGCACGACGACGACGGCGGGCGGCACCGGCAGGACTTCGGCCTGGCCACCTTCGCCGGCGAGCGGTGGCCGGTGATCGGGCTGGACTCGGCGTTCGTGCACGGCGAGTTCACCGACCACCCCGAGTGGACGATCGCCGACCGGCCGCGGGCCGCGCTCGCGATCCGCACCACCGACCGGTCCGGGCCGGACGGCGGGCGGCCGGTCTGGGTCGTCCAGGTGCACGGTTTGCGGGATCCGGCCGGCAAGGGCGACACCCCGGCCCGGCTGCGGCAGGCCACCCGGCTGGCCGAGCTGGTGGACCGGATCCGCGGGCCGCGCGATCTCGTGGTGCTCTGCGGCGACTTCAACGTGCTGCCGTCCAGCGAGACCTTCGCCGTACTGGCGGACGTGGGTCTGACCGACCTGGTCGGCGACGCCGACACCCGCACGTCGAGTTACCCCAAGCCGGTACGGCACGCCAGTTACCTGCTCGTCTCGGACCTGGCGGCGGTCAAGCACTTCGCGGTGCTGTCCACACCGGAGGTCTCCGACCACCGCGCCCTGGTCCTGGACATCTGAATCGAGCAGTGGTTTTGCGCCGTGGCACCACATGTCGATAACAATGAGATCCTGCGTGCTGATATCGGCGAGCATCGACCGAACAGTCCTACTATTCTCGCTGCCGTGCCTACCGATGCTCTTCCCACACCTCCGGACTTCGAAGCGGTCGAGAACTGGGCGGGTGCCGGGCGGGTGATCCGCGCGGCCGGGCCGGACGTGGCCGCGTGGCAGCTGCCTGACCAGCAGAAAACCGCACTCACGTCGAGTGGTGTGCCGATGATCGAAGGGCTGGTGGACGTCGTGTCCTTCCAGGCCAAACCGACGATGTACCAGCTCGCGCACGCGCACGGGCTGGACCGGATCTTCGGGGCCGCCACGGCCACCGGCGCGGTGATGGAGCATTCGCCGGAAGCCGGGATGCGGTTCGTCAACTCGTCCATCGTGCATTGGCTCTGGTCATTGCATCTGGTCGGCAGCTGGGTGAAGGGGTCGGCGGCGCTGGCCCGGTGGGACGAGGACGCGGAGGCCGAGGAGCAGACGTTCGCGGAGATCGCGGCGCTGCTGGAGCAGATCCGCGCCCTGGACCCGCCGGCGGTCGGCGACGGCAGCCACGACAAGCACTTCTGGCCGGCCGTCCTGGACAGGTGGCTGTACTAAAGACCCGGATGGCGGCCTCCGCGGGCGCGCCCGGCCACTCCCCGGACACATGTCCCGCCTGCTGGCAGCGGAAGCGGCCGCCACTAGGATCTGCCGGATGACGAACGCGTTGGTGCCGCTGAGGTGGTACGCGGGACTGGCAGTGGTGTTCTTCGGCCTGCTCCCCGCGACGATGGTGACGTTGCTGGTGGCGCGCGGGAACACGCCGTCGGCGGTCGGTTTCCTGCTGATCGGCGGGATCCCGCTGGTGCTGGCCGCCGTGGTGTTCGCGGTGCGCGGCATGCTCGGCGCAGCGGAGCCCGAGGTGGCGGCGCGGCGGCTGAACCTGAGCATGGCCCTGGTGGCCGGCGCGGACGTGCTGCTGCTCGGCGGCAACGCGCTGATCCGGATGGCGTCCTGAGGTTCTAGAAGGCCTCGCTCAGGATCAGCAGGCCGATTCCGATCAGCACGATCGGTAGCAGGACGTGGCCCCATCGGCTGAGTGCCTTCGCGATCACCGGGCGGGTGGCGAAGAACCGGCCGGCGGCGACCCAGACGGCGACCAGGATCAGGAAGACGGTGACGTAGGCGGCGGCGCCGGTGGCACCGGCGGTGGCGAGGACCGGGACGTAGACGCCGATGTTGTCGCCGCCGTTCGCGAACGTGACGGCCGCGATCGTGAGGGCGCCGACGTCGCCGCCGGTCGGCTGTTCATCGTCCTGATCGTCGCGGGCGCGCCAGGACTGGATCGCGGCCTTGATGCCGAGCCCGAGCGGGAGCAGGCCGAGGAACGGGATCACCCGCTCGGGCAGGAACGTCGCGCCGAACGCGGCGGCCAGCGCGACCGCGAGGATGCCGATGAACCCGAGGTACTGGCCGGCGGCGATGCTGCGGCTCAGGTGCGGCCGCCCGGCCCCGCGCGCGAAGTAGAGCGCCAGGAGAAGAATGTCGTCGATGTTGGTGACGGCGAACAGGCCGACCGCCTGTCCGATGATGCCCAGGTTCACCGGGTCAGGGTAGGTCCTGTGCGGCGCTCGCTGAAACGCCGCACAGGCGTGCCGGGTTCACGGGATGGGGTCACGGGGCCGCTGTCACGGGCCGGCGGTCATGCCGGTTCCGGGACGGCGTCCGGCTCGGCGGGCTCGGGTACCGCCTCGGGCGGGGGCGGCGGGAGCGGATCGGGGTTGTCCGGCGACAGCTCGCCTGGGTCGTCGGGGATCGGCGCGCCAGGGTCGAGTGGCGGATATTTGTCGGGGTTCGTAGGCATCGTGCGCTCCTCTCATGGCCGATTTATGGAGATCATCGGTACCCGGCGGCCTCGACGATCAAACAGAATCCGGCATTTCGGACGCGTTACCGGGTTCCGGCGCGACACCGTCGCGCGCGGGACACGATGGCAAACGTGAAAGCTGACGAGTCCAGCGAATGGAACGCCCGGCTCCTCGCCCGCGAGCAGGTCAGCCGGCGGTCGCTGTTACGGGCCGTGATGGCCGGGGCGGGTGGTTACGCGTACGCGCAGTTCCACCTCGCCAACGCGGCGTTCGCGGCCGGCGGCGGCACGGCGGGGCCCGCCGGGGTGGTCGTCTCCGGACGTCACCTGTCGTTCGTACCGGCGACCGACGGCACCCTGAAACCGGCGATGGCGGTCACCGCGCAACTCGTCAGCACGACCGGCTCCCTGCCCGCGGCGATCCGGGCGTACGTCGACGTAGGTTCGGTCCCCGGCCGATACGGGACACATTTCGAAGCTGACATCCGCCATCTGACCGGCCAATACGCCATTCCCGGCGGACCGGTCGGCAGCCAGTTCTATCTGAAGGCGACGGTCCGCGGGCTACGGCCCGGAACCGTCTACCACTATCGGATCCGGCTCTCCGACGGAACCGTCAGCGGCGACTCCCATTTCTCCACCGCGCCGGCCCGCGGCACGACGGTTCCGGCGCCGTTCACGTTCACCGCGTTCGCCGACGTCGGCACGAACACCGCGCCGACCGACCCGCGATTCGCGTGGGGACAGAACCCGGCATCGGTGACCGCCAAGAACGGCACCTGGCCACCCGGAGTCTTCGACAACAACTCCTATCTGCCGGACGATCCGGTGGCCGGGGCGAACGGCACCGACAAACGACCGGCGCTCACCCAGACCATGCTGCTCGCCACCCAGCAGCCCGTTTTCACGCTGCTCGCCGGGGACATCTGTTACGCCAATCCGTCCGGTTCCGGGTTACCCGCCGACGACACCACGGCGCTGACCAGGATCGCCCCGAAGAAAAAGAACCTCTACAACCCGTACGTCTGGGATGTCTTCCTGAATCAGATCGAACCACTGGCGTCCACCACACCCTGGATGTTCACCACCGGCAACCACGACATGGAGCCGCTCTACGGGAAAACCCGGTTCCTCGGCGACAGCCCCTCCCACGGGTACGGCGGTCTGGTGGAACGGCTCGACTTCCCGTCGAACGGGCCGCACACCTGCCCGTCGGTCTACCGTTTCGTCTACGCCAACGTCGGATTCATCTCGGTCGACGCCAACGAGCTCTCCACCGAACTGCAGACCAACACCGGTTACTCCGGCGGAGTCCAGGCGAAATGGCTGAAACGCAGCCTGCGCGAATGGCGGACCAGCCGCGCCGACATCGACTTCGTCGTCGCGTTCCTGCACCACTGCGCGTATTCCACGACGAACAGCCACGCCTCCGACGGCGGCGTCCGCGACGTGATCGACCCGTTGTTCAGCGAGTATCAGGTGGACCTGGTCGTGCAGGGACACAACCATCTGCTCGAACGCACCGACCCCATCCGGTACGGCCGGCGCACCCGCCACGCGCCGGACGGCGCCACCATCTCCCCGGTGACCGACGGCGTCACCTATCTCTGCGTGGGCTCCGGCGGCCGGCCGCGCTATCCGTTCCGGGCAGCGCCGTCGAAGGCCGCTCCCCCGCCGAAAGGCGTGAAACCGTCCGGCCCGCAGTTGCTGCCGGCCGGGCAGCGCTACCGCGGATATCAGCCACCGGGCGGCCCGAACGCGGCCGAGAACAACACCGAGAACATCGTGAACAGCTACGTCTGGTCGGCCGACCGCAAAATCCGCCCGGCCGGTCACCCGACCGGAACCCGCGTCCCTGAGACCGTGGATTGGTCACAGGTCCGTTACGACGCGTACGCGTTCCTCGCCGTCGACGTGACGCCGGCGGCGGCGGGCGCTCGCACCACGATGACGGTACGCAGCCTGGCGGACGCGCTGCCGGGCAGCAAGCAGCCGTTCACCGAGATCGACCGGATAACCCTGACCCGGGTGGCAGGCCGCGGGTTGATAGCCCAGCCCGATTGATCGCCGCTGCCGATGGATCCCCCACCAACACGGCCGGGGCGGAGGATCACGTCGCTGGCCGGCCGGTGACCTCTTCATAGACGGCGTCGTAACCGGCAGCGTCGATCACGTCGAGCAGACCACTCTCGTCCACCGCGTACACCGCCCGGGCGAAGCACCCGTTCGTGACCGCGACCAGCTCCGCGATGGAGTCGAACTCGACGACCGGCTGCCCCGGATCCAGCAGGGACACGACCACCGGCTCGTCGCCCGCAGCGGACCAGGCGGCCACGTACAGGTCGGCGCCGCCGTCGCGCAGCAGCGGAACCCAGCGGGGGTACGGCACCTCGACCGACCAGTCGAGGCGGGTCTCGGCAAGAGCGACCGGCCAGTAGCCGGGGATCACCCAGCAGTCGCCGATCGTCTGACCGGGCGCATCCTCCACGCCGTCGCACCACGAGAACCAGGTGAGCACCGACGCGGGCAGATCCGCCCCGAGCACGGCAGTGATCTCCTCCGGCGACCGCCCGGGACGCAGCGAGGAGGCGACCGGCGCACCCACCCGGCCCAGCCACCCGCTCCACTCGCGCAGGGCATCTGCCAGGCCTTCGTTCACGTCGGGAAAGCTAGCAAACCGTCACAGCGACGGCTCATCGCGGTGACGATCTCGGCCACCTGGCGGATCGCCGGTGAGGTGTCACCGGCCCTGGTCGCGATCGCGAGATCGACGACGGGCGGGTCGGCGAGCTCGGCGTAGGTCACGCCGTCGAGGGTGAGGCTGCGGACCGGCTCGGGGACGAGGGCAACGCCGAGACCCGCCGCCACGAAGACGACGAGTGTCGCGGTCTCCCCGACTTCGGTGATCGGTTCCGGACGGAAGCCGGCGGCGGCGCACGCGGCGAGGACGTGTTCGTGCATTGACGAGCGGTGACCGGAGAAGTGCATGACGAACGGTTCGGCGCTCAGCTGGGCGAGATCGATCCGCGATCGGCGGGCGAGCGGGTGCCGGTCGGGCAGGACGGCGACGAGGCGTTCGGTGCGCAGGACCTCGACTGTCACGTCCGGGCGAGCCACCCCGTCGGGGCGGAGCACCACCAGGTCGTAGGTGCCGTCGATCAAGCCCGTGAGCAGGGCCGGACTGAGCAGTTCGCCGTGCAGCTCCAGGCGTACCCCGGGAAGTTGGTCTCTGATCCGGCGGGCCGCGGCCGGCAGCAGGTCGTAGGTCGCGGTGCCGATGAAGCCGGCCGACACCCGGCCGGCCTGGCCGGAGGCGACAAGGGCCATGTCGGCCGACGCCCGGCTCACCGACCCGAGCACGGTACGCGCGTGCTCCGCGAACCGGTGACCGGCTTCGGTCAGCTCGACCCGCCGGGTGGTACGGGTGACCAGGTCGACGCCGAACTCCCGCTCCAGCTGCTTGATCTGCTGGGAGAGGGCGGGCTGGGCGATGTGCAGGCGCTCGGCGGCGCGGCCGAAGTGCCGTTCCTCGGCGAGGGCGACGAACGAGCGGAGATGCCGCAGTTCCATAACGGCAGATTATCAATAGGTTCGTATTGAGTATTGGCTTCAATCGGTCCACGGGACATAGGTTGGAGACATGAACTCCGCGTACCTCTATGCCGCGGCCCGCACGCCGTTCGGCCGCTTCGGCGGCGCCCTCGCCGAGGTCCGCCCCGACGACCTCGCCGCGACGGCGCTGCGCGGCGTGCTCGCCAAGGCTCCCGGGCTCGACCCGTCCACCATCGGTGACGTGGTGTGGGGCTGCGCCAACCAGGCCGGCGAGGACAACCGCAACGTCGGCCGGATGGCGGTCCTGCTCGCCGGGCTCCCCACCTCGGTGCCCGCCACCACCGTGAACCGGCTCTGCGGCTCCTCGCTCGACGCGGCGATCATCGCTTCCCGGGCCATCGAGTCCGGTGACGCCGACGTGGTCGTGGCCGGTGGCGTCGAGTCGATGACCCGCGCGCCGTGGGTGCTGCCCAAGCCGTCCCGCGCGTTCCCGGCCGGCAACGTGACGGCCGTGTCGACGACGCTCGGCTGGCGCCTGGTCAACGAGCGGATGCCGGCCGAGTGGACCGTCTCGCTCGGCGAGGCCAACGAGATGCTCGGCGACAAATACAAGATCGACAGGGTACGGCAGGACGAGTTCGCCGCCCGATCCCACGCACTCGCCGCGACGGCGTGGGACGAGGGCTTCTACGCCGAGCTGACGGTCCCGGTCCCCGGGGTGGACCTCGCCCGTGACGAGAGCATCCGCGCCGGGTCGACACCGGAGAAACTCGCCGGGCTCAAACCGTCGTTCCGTCCGGACGGGACGATCACGGCGGGGAACGCCTCACCGCTCAACGACGGCGCTTCCGCCGTACTCCTGGGATCCTCCGATCTCGCGGGGTTGATCGGTTCTGCGCCGATCGCACGGATCGCCGGTCGCGGGGCGCACGCGCTCGACCCGCAGGACTTCGGGTTCGCGCCGGTCGAGGCCGCGGAGAAGGCCCTGAAACGGGCCGGGATCACCTGGTCGGACGTCAGCGCGGTCGAGCTCAACGAGGCGTTCGCGGTGCAGTCGCTGGCCTGCGTCGACGCCTGGGGCATCGACCCGTCGATCGTCAACGCCCGCGGCGGCGCGATCGCGATCGGACACCCGCTCGGCGCGTCCGGCGCCCGGATCCTCGGCACCCTGGCCGCGCGGCTGCGCGAGACCGGCGGCCGGTGGGGCGTCGCCGCGATCTGCATCGGCGTGGGTCAGGCCCTCGCCGTGGTCCTGGAGAGTGCGGCGTGACCGTGACCATCTGCGACACCGCGCTCGAGGCGGTCGCCGGCATCCGGGACGGCTCCACCGTCCTGGTCGGCGGGTTCGGCATGGCCGGCATGCCGGTACGGCTCATCGACGCCCTGATCGAGCAGGGCGCCGGCGACCTGACGGTCGTCTCCAACAACGCCGGCAACGGCGACACCGGCCTGGCCGCGCTGCTCGCCAAGGGCCGGGTCCGCAAGGTGATCTGCTCGTTCCCCCGGCAGACCGACTCGTGGGTCTTCGACGGGCTGTACCGGGCCGGCAAGATCGAGCTGGAGGTGGTGCCGCAGGGCAACCTCGCCGAGCGGATGCGGGCGGCGGGGGCCGGCATCGGGGCGTTCTACGGGCGCACCGGCGTGGGCACTCCCCTGGCCGAGGGCAAGGAGACACGGGAGATCGACGGCCGTACCCATGTGCTGGAATTTCCGATCAAGGGTGACGTGGCGCTGATCGGCGCCCACCGCGCGGACCGGATGGGCAATCTGGTCTACCGCAAGACCGCCCGCAACTTCGGTCCGGTGATGGCGACCGCCGCCGCGCTGGTGATCGCCCAGGTCCGCGAGATCGTGCCGACCGGCGACCTGGACCCCGAAGTGATCGTGACGCCGAGCATCTACGTGGACCGGGTGGTGGCGGTATGAGTTCCCTGGACAAGCACGCGATGGCCGCGCTGGTGGCCCGCGACATCGAACCCGGCTCCTACGTGAACCTCGGCATCGGCCAGCCCACCCTGGTCGCCGACCACCTGCCGGCCGGCGCCGGGATCGTTCTGCACACCGAGAACGGCATGCTCAACATGGGCCCTGCCGCCACCGGCGACGCCGTCGACCCGGACCTCACCAACGCCGGCAAGATCCCGGTGACCGAGCTGCCGGGCTCGTCCTACTTCCACCACGCGGACTCGTTCGCGATGATGCGCGGCGGTCACCTGGACGTCTGCGTGATGGGCGCCTTCCAGGTGTCGGCCCGCGGCGACCTGGCGAACTGGCACACCGGCGACCCGGACGCGATCCCGGCCGTCGGCGGGGCGATGGACCTGGCGGTCGGGGCGAAGAGTGTCTACGTGATGATGACGCTGTTCGCCAAGGACGGCTCGCCGAAACTGGTGCCGTCATGCACGTACCCGCTGACCGGGCTGGCGTGCGTCGACCGGGTCTACACGGACCGGGCGACGTTCCTGATCACGCCGGAGGGCGTGGTGGTGCGCGAGACGTTCGGGATCACGTTCGAGGAGCTGAGCGAGCGCCTGGACGTGACACTGCTGCGGCCATAGACGGCTGGCGCTGTCCTCGTATCCTGAGGAGACTCACGCGGGGAGGCGCCCATGCCGCTGACCGAGGTGAGCGTGCTCGGGATCCGGACGTCCGTCATCACGGTCCGGCACCTGTGGGCGCGGCGCACATGCCGGCGGTGGTGCGGGCGCTGGCCGGCCGGCTCGGATACCGCCCGGTCCGGGGCGGGGATTGGTTGACGGCCATTGACTTCTAGACGCGTTCTGATCGTCGCGGCGCCGCTGCTCGGGCACGTGTTCCCGCTCGTGCCCACCGCCGCGTCCCTGCGCAAGGCGGGACACGAGGTGCTGGTGGCCACGGCCGCCGAGGCGCTGAAGGTCCCGCTGCCCACCCACGACATCGCCCCGGGTTTCCGGTTCGGCCCGGTCGCGGCCGGCGCCATGCTCCGCCACCCGCTGCGCATCCGCGCCGAACTGTCCGGCACCGCCGGCACCGAGATGGTCGGCGCCCTCTTCGGCGCGGTCAACCGCAGGCTGCTCCCCGGTCTCCGGACCCTGGTCCGCGAGTGGCGACCGGATCTGATCATCCACGAGCCGCTGGCGGCCGCCGCGGCGACACTGGGCGTGCCGACCGTCCTGCACGAGAACTCGCTCTACGCCGGCCCGCCGCTGGTCACCGCCACCGCCGGCGACGTGCCACCACCGGTCGCCACGATCACGATCGCCCCGCCCAGCGTCGCCGGTCCCCGGGCCGGGCTGCCGATGCGCGCGGTCCCGCACGGCCTCGACGACGCCCTGCCCGGCTGGCTCACCGAGCCGTCGCCCCGCCCGCGCGTCCTGGTCAGCCGCAGCACGGTGACCCAGCCCGGTCCGGAACGCCTGATGAGCCGCGTGATCGCCGCCGCCGCGTCGATCGACGCGGACTTCGTGCTGGTCCGGCCGGACGCGCGGGCGGCGGCGCAAACCCTTCCCCCCACGGTACGGGTGACCGAGTGGCTCCCGCTCTCCCCCGCGATGGCCGTCAGCTCCGCGATCATCCACCACGGCGGGGCCGGGACCGTGCTGGCCGCCCTCCACGCCGGCATCCCCCAGCTGGTGGTCCGCGGCGCCGGCGACCGCCGCCACAACGCCGAGCTGGTGGCGGCCCGGGGCGCGGGAATCGCCGTCGACGGCCGCCAGGTCGGTCCGGAAGTGATCAGCCGCCTGCTGACCGACGCGTCCCTGGCGTCAGCGGCCCGCGAGGTGAGCGCGGAGATCGCGGCGATGCCGCACCCGGACGAGGTGGTCGCCGACCTGCCCGGCCTGTAGGTCCGGCGTCTCAGGCCGCTCGGAGACGCCACCCGATCGCCGATGCCGCGTCGCCACCGCCGGATCGCCGCTGCTTGCCGCGACGTACCGGGGCTGCGGCTGACCGGCCCGGCGAGCCGTAGCCCACGCAGGTAAACCCACCGGCGAACCTGCACCAACTACGGCCGGGAGCGCCGAGCCGTAGTCCAGGCAGGCAAAACACGCCCAGAACCTGCTTGGACGACGGCTCGCGGCCCCGAGCCGTAGCTCCGACAGGTGATCAAGCCGTCATAACCCGCGCCAGCGACGGCTCGCGACGCCGAGCCGTCGCTCCGCCATGTGATCAAGCCGGTTTTCCTGCGCCCGCTACGGCCGAGGGCGCCGACCCAGCCAGAGCGACCGCCCTCAGCCGGTCACCCCAGCACGTCACCCCGGCAAGGTCACCCCAGCACGTCACCCGTGTCCAGGATCGCCACGTCGTTTTCGGTCAGGCTCCCGACGACCACGACGCCGTCCCGCTCCGCCACCGACGTGACGAATCCATACGACCCGTCCGAACTGCGCCAGTCGTGCACCCGCTTCCCCTCCATCGTGAACGCCATCACCCACGCGATCGGGGTGGCCGCCGGCCGTACCCTCTCCGGCAGGTTCCAGACCAGCACCCGCAGCAGTCCCGGCATCGGCAGCAGGCGATCCACCAGCGGGTTCCGGGGCGCGGCGATCGCCACCCAGAGCAGCCCATCGCTGCCCAGTGACATGTTGTCCGGAAAACCGGGAAGGTTCCCCACAAGCGTGTCGGTGCGACCGGCATCCGGCCCGGTCAGCCAGTGCCGCCGGATCCGATAGCCGGCCGTCTCCGCGATCAGCAGGTGGGACTCGTCAGGGGCGAGAACGACCCCGTTCGCGAATTTCAGATCGGTCAGCAGCGTGGTCACGGTCCCGTCCGGGGCACGCCTGACCAGCCTGCCGGTGCAGCTGTGCTCGAGGATGTCACCGGTGTGCTCGTCGAGGGCCCACCGGCTGGTCGACGTGGTGAACCAGATCGTCCCGTCGCTGCCGGCCACGACGTTGCTGGCGAACCGGTACCCGGGGCTGACCAGGGCGGAGATCTCCCCGTCCGGGCTCATCGACAGCAGTCCCCGATCGTGGTCGCAGATCAGCGCTCCCCCGCCGGCGAGCGGCCACAGCCCCAGCGGGCGCCCGCCCGTCGACGCCAGCACCGCGCTCGTCCCGGTCGCCGGGTCGATCCGCACGACGGTCCCACCGGCGAGACCTGTCATGATCCGCCCGGCGTCGTCGAAGCGGACGTCCTCGGGTCCGTGTCCGCCGGTCGGCAGCCTGCGGCTGATCCGCAGCGGCGCGGTGGGCCCCGGATCGGCGAGCCGGGGCGGCGTCCACCGCCGGGGTCTGATCAGGCGACGAGCCATCAGCAACCTTCCAAGATCAAAAACAATTCACCGGTACGTCAACAAGCGCGCGTCCCCGTCGAGGTGAGTGTGCTCGTTGTAGGTCGACATCGACAGCCCGCGCCGCCCGGCGATCAGTTTCGTGACACCGGTGTTGACGGCCACCCGGTTCAACGCGGTCCACACCGTCGCGAGCTGCGCCACGTCCGCCTTCGGACCGCAGGTCAGCAACGCGACGGCCATCGCGATCGGCCCGCCGGAGCTGACCGCCACGATGTCGCGATGCTCGCGGAGCAGCTCGCCCGCCCGATCCAGGACGCCGGCGACCCGGTCCCGGAACGCGGGGAACGACTCGGCGTACTCATGGTCGTTCCCGCCCGACGACCAGCGCCCGGTGGCCGCCTCGAACACCTCCTGGAAGGCGCGGTCCGGACGGGCGTTCCGGCCGAGTTCGGCCATCATGGCGGCCCGGTCCCGGTAGAGCGGCCGGTGCACCTCGACGACGTGCTGGAAGTCGAACTCGTCGCAGCCCGGATCGACCGTCACCGCGGCCGGCAGGTCCAGGCCCGCCACGGTTTCCGCATGCCGGCGCAGGGTTCCGCGCAGCACCAGGCCGGGCCGGATCCCTCGCGCGGCCAGTGACCGGCCGAGCACCCGCGCCTGCTCGTGACCCGCTTCGGAGAGCGCGTCGTAGTCGTCCGCGCCGAACGACGCCTGACCGTGCCGGATCATCAGGAGACGAGCCACGGGCGATCACACCATCTTTCGTACGACGGAAAGCGGAAGCACCCGCATGGCCGCGCCGATCGGCACCCAGGGCCAGGCCGGCACATAGGCCCGCGCCCGCCGTTTCTCGATCGCGTCGACCATGGACCGCACGCCGGCCGGGGTGTCGACCATGAACCGGGTCCGCTGCTGGACCCGGGCGTTCATCTCGGACCTGATGTACCCCGGGAAGATCACCGAGACGTCGACGCCGGGGATCCGCTCGGACCGTACCCCCTCGGCGATCGCGGCGACACCGGCCTTCGTGGCGGCGTACGTGGTCATCGACCGGCGCATGCCGCGCAGCGCGGACATCGACGAGATCAGGACGAGGTGACCCCGTCCCTGCTCCCGGAAGATCCGCAGGGCCGCCTCGGTCTGCGCGAGCGCGCCCACGAAGTTGACCATGGCGGTCTCCCGGTTGGCGTCCCACCGTCCGGTGCCGAGCGGCGCGCCCTTGCCGAGCCCGGCGTTCACGACGATCCGGTCGATCCGGCCGAACTCGGCGGCGAATTCGGCGAAGACCCGGAAAACGGCGTCGTCATCGGTGACGTCCAATGCCCGTACCGCGATGTGGCGCTCGGGAATCGCCTCGCGCAACCGTTCCAGAGGGTCGGTGCGCCGCGCGCAGAGCGCGAGGTCGTAGCCGAGCGCGGCGAACTGCCGCGCCATCTCCTCACCCAGGCCGGCGCTCGCGCCGGTGATCAGAACGACACCCTTGCTCATCCGCGGGAACTTACGCACTTCTCCGGATACGCGCTACTGATCGGTAATTTCCGCGGCGCGCGGAACGGGTTGTCGCCGTGCGAGTGACTTCCGGTCGGAGATCCGACTTGTGTCTTTTCGACGTTGTCCGCGGGGACATCGGTCGTTGCCCTAGGGCATAGGTTGCCCCGACGAACAGGACAGTGACGATGGTGACGGAGAACGACGCGGTGCTGCGCGACCCCGTGCGGCTGGCGGCGGTGGAACAGGCGCGGTTGCTGCTGCCCGTCTCGCCGGCGCCGGCCGACGGGGTCGCCCGCCTCGCGGCCCGGCTGCTGCACACGCCGATGGCGGCGGTGACGCTCGTCGGCGCGGAGGAGGAGCATTTCGCCGGCGTGCACGAGCTGCCCGCGTCACTGGCCGGGACCGGGCACGCGTCGCTGTCGTACTCGGTGTGCAAGTACATCGTCAGCGCCGACCAGCCGGTCAGCTCCGGGGACATGCTCGCCGAGTCCGCCCGCGAGCTGCGCGGGCACCCGCTGGTGACCGAGTACGGAGTACGGGCGTTCGCGGGCGTGCCGGTGCGGGACGCCGAGGACCGTCCGGTGGGGTCGCTGACCGTTCTCGACGTCGCGCCGCGGGAGTGGACCGCGGAGCACATGGACACCCTCACCGAGGCAGCGGCGCTGGTGCGGCCGGTGGCGCCGGCCAAGCTCGACGCCGCGGCCCTGCTCACGGTCCTGCTCGACAGCCTCTCGGTCGGGGTGATCGTCGCCGACGAGCACGCGCGGATCGTGGTGATGAACCGGGCGTTGCGCGAGGTGGTCGGCCTGTCGCCGTACGCGCCGGTGCCGGACGATCTCCCCGCTCACGTCGGCGGGATGCTCCACCGTCCGGATCTGACGCCGCTGCACTGGGAGGAGACCCCGCTGATGCGGGCGCTCGGCGGCGAGCAGGTCGGCGTCTCCGACGTGCTCACGGTGCGTCCCGGGCACCGGATCCGCACCTTCGCCGCCACCGCGAACCCGATCGTCGGCACCGGTGGCCGGCGGCTCGGAGCGTTGTCGGTGGCGCACGAGGTGACCGCGCTGCGCCGGGCCGAGAAGTTCCGGGACTGCCACCGCCGGGTCGAAGTGGTGCTGCGGACCGCGGAGTCGGCCGAGGACGCGGCGCCGGAGATCCTCGAACCGGTGGTCACGACGCTGGGCTGGCCCTGCGCGGAGCTGTTCCTGATCGACGACGCCCACGGCGACCTGCGCTCGGTCGGGCACTACGACGCGACCGGCGCGGACCCCGGCGACGGGCTGTTCGGGCACGTGCCGGCGTACGGGCACGGGATCACCGGCCGGGTCTGGGAGACCGGGCAGCCGCTCTGGGTGCCGGACATCGCGGACACCGCCGCCTACATCCCCCGGCCCGCCGAACGGGCACGCATCGACATCTGCCTGCGGCGCGGCATCCGTACGGTCCTCGCCGTCCCGGTCCGCGACGGCGGCACCATGCTCGGGGTGCTGACCTGTTACGCCGGCACCCCCGAGGTCCAGGAGGACCTGCTGACCGTGCTGCTCGACGGGGTGGCGTCGCAGATCGGCGTCTACGTGGCGCTGCGCCGCGCCGAGCAGCTGGCCCGGCAGCTGAGCCGGGCGCAGAACGACTTCATCGACCTGGTCGGCCACGAGATGCGCACGCCGCTCACCTCGATCACCACGAACGCCGGCGTGCTCGCCGAGGAGGCCGGCGGGCTGGACGACGAGCAACAGCAGATGATCCAGTCGATCAGCCGGAACAGCGCCGCGCTGCAACGGATCATCGACACGCTGCTGGACCTGGCCGGCCTGGACTCCGGTCACCTCGGCCTGCGGCTCACCGAGATCGACCTCGCCGCCCTGGTCACCGACGCGGTGCAGACCGCCCGGGCGAGCACGGCGCTCGACATCGACCTGTGGGTGCCGCCGGCCGTCGGAGTACGCGGCGACGCGGACCGGCTGCGCCAGGTGATCACCGATCTGCTGTCGAACGCGGCGACGTACAGCCCACCCGGCGGTCACGTCGTCGTCACGCTGACCGCCGGCGCCCAGACCGCCGAGCTGAGCATCGCGGACAGCGGGATCGGCATGCCCGCCGAGGAACGGGAGCGGGTGTTCGACCGGTTCTTCCGCGGCAGCAACGTGCGCCACCAGGGGATTCCCGGCAGCGGACTGGGACTCAGCCTGGCCCGCACGATCGTCGCGCTGCACGGCGGGACCATCCGGCTGGACGCCAACGAGCCGGCCGGGACGATCGTGCGGGTGCGCCTGCCGAAGGCCTGATCGCAGAGTTGTGCCGCTGCTCCGGGCACCACTAGGTTGAGGATGCCAACTGCGGCGACGCGAGGGAAGCCGGTGGGAGTCCGGCGCGGTCGCGCCACTGTGACCGGTCCTGCGAGGGGCCGGGAGTCAGGGAACTCGCCCGTCGCAGCCCCACGATCGGGACGCGTCATCCCGTTGGAGGTTCGCTCTCTCATGTCTGCGTCTTTTCCGGCTGGGCAGCCCCGTTTCGTGTCGTTGCTCTTGCGGGGCCTGCTCGCCGGGCTGATCGCCGGTCTGCTGGCCGGCGGGTTCGCCTTCGTGTTCGGTGAGCCGCACGTCGACGCCGCGATCGCCATCGAGGAGGCCGCCGCGCCCGCCTCGTCCACCGACGCGGCGGAGGATCCGCTGGTCAGCCGCAACGGGCAGAAGGCCGGCCTGGTTCTCGCCACCACCCTCTACGGCATCGCGATGGGCGGACTGCTCGCCACCGCCTACACGCTGCTGCGCCGCCGGTTCCGGATCGCCGCGGACAGCCGGGTGGCGCTCGTGCTGGCCGGATCCGCGCTGGTCGGGGCGGTGCTGGTGCCGTGGGTGAAGTACCCGCCGAACCCGCCCGCCGTCGGCGACCCGGCCACCATCAACCAGCGGACCTGGAGTTATCTGGCGGTGCTCGTGCTCGGCCTGGTCGCCGTCTGGGCCGCGGTGATCGCCGCCCGCACGCAGACCGTGGAGTGGCGCCGGGCGGTGGCCGCGACCCTGGCGTTCGTCGTGGTGGTCTCCGTGGCGTACCTGCTGCTGCCCGGCATCCAGGAAGTGCCGGAGTCGTTCCCGGCGGCGCTGCTCTGGGAGTTCCGGATCACCTCGCTCGGCGTGCAGGCGGTGCTCTGGACCGTGCTGGGCCTGGCCTTCGCCGCGCTGGTGACGCCGCGGGTCACCGCTGCGGAGCCGGCCGCCGCCGTCGCTGCCTGACGTTCAGCACGCAGTCGCCGCAGGTGCCGCCGCCCGGGATCCGGTAGTACAGGCAGCAGTTGTTGCGGGTCAGCGTTCTCCGGTGATGACGATCGGGGCGGTGCAGGACGGCCGTCCCGATCAGTGGTTCCCGGGACAGCAGCCCCTCGATCAGGTCGCCCGCGTCCGCCCCCTGCGCGGCCATCATCGTGGCGGCGCCACCGAGCGCGGACGCCACGTTTCCCCACAAAACCCGGGGCGACACCACAAATTGGGTACGGAACACCTCCAGCACCGGCGCGACCAGTATTTCGATCACCGTGTTGAGACCTGTGACAAGGTCACCGGTGCCGGCCGTCAGTCCGGCGCACGTGATCGGGATCGGTCCCCGGTCCACCGGCTGCCACCGCATCCGAGCCGGCTCCGGGATCGGGACCGCGCCGCCGGCCACCGCGGCCGCCAGCGGCGGGGAGACCAGGCGAGCCGCCAGTCCGAGGAAGACGGTCGACGCGACCGCGCGTCTAGGCAGGTCACCGGGGTTGAGCCCGCCCATCGCGGCGAGCAGCCGGGTGGCGGTGTCCACCCGATCGGCGAGCACCGCGGGGTCCTGCAGATCGGTCAGCGGCCTCGTCCCGCCGACCGGAGCTTGTGTCTCCCACGTGCAGTAGGGACCGAACCGCGCAGCGGCTTCCAGCGCGGGCGTCGCATCGATCGGGTCGGCCATGCCGGCGACGGTATCAGCGAAGCCTCAACCGACAGTTCAACGATACGGTTCAGGGGTATGACCGACGTCAACGCCCTGTTCCCCGACCCGCAGTCTCCAAGCACCCAGCCGGCAAGCCCGCAGTCCCCAAGCACCCGGCCGGTGAGCCCGCGGTCCCCAAGCGCCCAGCCGGCAAGCCCGCAGTCCCCGAGCACTCAGCCGGTGAGCCCGCGGTCCCCAAGCGCCCAGCCCTCAAGCACCCAGCCGGTGAGCCCGCGGTCCCCAGGCGCACACCTCGCAAGCGGGCAGTTCCCCAGTGCGCGCCCCGCAAGCGGGCAGCCCGTAAGGCCGCAGCCCGCCAGCCCGCTGTTTACCGGCCCGCCCCGGCTGCTTGCCGTCGGCGAACCCACCCACGGCTCGGAGCCCCTGCTCCGGCAGCGCAACGACCTGTTCCGGTCACTCGTCGAGCGGCACGGCTACCGAACCATCGCGATCGAGAGCGATTGCCTGATGGGCCTGATCGTGGATGAATACGTCGCCGGGGGCGCCGGCACGCTCGACGATGTGATGAAGCGCGGATTCAGCCACGAGTGGGGCGCCTTCGAGGGCAATCGCGAGCTGGTCCAGTGGATGCGTGAGCACAACACCAGCCGTGATGCCGCCGCCAGGATCCGTTTCGCGGGCTTCGACGGCCCTCTGGAGATAACCGCCGCGGCCAGCCCCCGAGAGGCCCTGACGGGTCTCCGCTCAGCCTGCGCCTCAGCCCTCCCGCCGTCCCCGCCGTTGCCATCGGCGCAGGAGCTCGACGATCTACTCGGCGCAGACGAACGGTGGACGAACCCGGCCGCCATGATGGACCCGTCGCAGTCCATCGGGCGGACCACCGAGGCCCTGCGGTTACGCGTCCTCGCCGACGAGATGGCAGGCCTGGTCGAAGCGTGGACGCCACAGCTCGGAGCCGACGTGGACCGGGCGCGCCTCTATGCTCGAACCGCCCTCGGACTGCTGCGCTACCACTACGCGATGGCCGACACCTCCCCCCACCGGATCGAGCGCCTGCTCGGCGTCCGCGACTCCATGATGGCCGCCAACCTGCTCGCCCTCGCCGAGCGCGGCCCGACACTCGCGAACGGCCAGAACGCCCACTTCCAGCGACACAAGAGCTCGATGCGGATGGGCGGCCGGCAGGTGGAGTGGTGGAGCGCCGGCGCGATTGCCGACGTCCACCTGGGTACGGCCTACGGGTTCCTCGCCGGCGCCGCAGGAACGATCCGTGCCCACGGCGTAGAAGTCCCCCCGCCGGACACCGTGGAAGGCTCGCTCTATGCCCTCTCCCTCCCCGAGGGCCGATTCGTCGGACGGGTGCCCGAGACGCCGGGCGCCGCGCGGGTGTCCCCGTGGTTCGGGTACGCCCCGCTCGACCCGTCTCACCTCGGCGACGTGGACGGCATCGTCTTCGTCAAGGACGCCTGAGGTCAGCCGTTGGGGCGGGTCTCGATGGCCTGCAGGGACCAGCTGTTGCCGTCCGGATCCTGGAAGTAGACGAACCTGCCCCACGGCTGAACGTCCACCTCGCCGGTCGTGACGCCCGCCTCCAGCAGCTGGGCGCGGGCAGCGTCGGCGTCGGGCACCACCACCTGGATCTCCTGTGTGCCTGGCGTCTTCGCCGTGATCCCGTCACCGATCACGATGGAGCAGGCCGAACCGGGCGGGGTGAGCTGGACGAACCGCAGGCTGTCGTTGACCTTGTGGTCGTGATCGGCGTTGAAGCCCAGGCTCTCGTAGAACGCTTTGGCCCGGTCGACGTCGGTCACGGGGACGGGGATCAGCTCGATCTTCCATGTGGCTGTCATGGATTCATCCTTCCTCGTATTGCGGTCACTTTCCGACCGCTAAGTGAGCCGACCCGCGAGGACGCGGCGCGGCGCGGCGCGGCGCACAGGACGGAAGCGTTGAGGCGGATCAGGGCGCAAGGACGCGTCACTGTACGAAGGACCTGTCGCGGAACGCCGGACCTGGTTGCCGCGCGGGCGTCGCGGTTACCGCGCGGGGTGCCTCGGTGGCCGCGCGGGCGTCGCGGTTGCCACGCGGGCTTCGCCATTGCCACGCGGGCTTCGCGGTTGCCGCGCGGGGTGCCTCGGTGGCCGCGCGGCTGTCTAATGTGCCGGGGCGGGCGGAGCGGACACCGGACGCTCCGGATCGGCCGGCGTGATGGCGCCCCACTTCGGCCCACCCGGCGGTGGAGTGACCTGCAGCGGGTCCTCCAGAGGCACGGTGTTCTGCGTGAACAGGATGGTCCCCAGCACGACCAGCACACCCGAGACAGCGGCGAACCAGCTGGCGACTTCGACACCCTGCATTCCGAACAGCCACGCGGCGACCGTCAGCGCCGTGGCGGCGAACGCGCCCACATCGAGGATTACCCAGCTTCCAGCACCCATCCCTCCATCATCAACCCGTACGTCAACTCGCCTCCTCCACCGCCGTAGGCCATTCACCCGAAATCGTTTGCCTAGCCGTGCGCCGACTGCTGATGATGGGCGTCATGGTCATGGACACGGTCGATGGCCGCCCGGCCGGCAACGCCGCATCCATCCGGGCGACGGCACAGGCGATGGCAAGGGCCCAATCCGCCGCGTCCGTGATCCTCGTCGAAGGACTCACCGACCAGATCGCGCTCGAGACCGCCGCCGCCCTCTGCGGACGGGACCTCGATGCGGAACAGGTCGTCATCGTCCCGATCGGTGGAGCGCACGCGATCAGCCGAACCCTGTCCGTCCTGATCACCCCATCCTCTCGCCCGGCCCTTCCGGCTGCAAAAACTCGGCTCGCGGGCCTGTGCGACGTGCAGGAGGAACAGATCTTCCGTCGCGGTCTGGAGGCCGCCGGCCTGGGCTCGCCCCGCACGCGCGCCGAGATGGAACAACTCGGGTTCCACGTCTGCATCGACGACCTGGAGGACGAACTCATCCGGGCGGTAGGCGTCTCGGGTGTCACAGCGCTTTTCATGTCTCAGAGAGACCTCCGTTCCTTCCACTCGTTCCAGAAGCAGCCCGCGTGGCGTGGACAGGACACGCGAGCCCAGATGCACCGCTTCGTGCGTAGCAGCTCACGACGCAATCTGCGTTATGCACGGCTGCTCGTCGAAGCAGCCGTCGCCGGAAACGCCCTGCCCCGGCCGCTCGACGCGGTGCTGAACGCCGTTTGAGCTTCGCCTCGTGCGGCTTGGTTCGAAGTGAAACAGGACCGCCATGACAGGAGCAGAACGACCGCTGTTATGCCCCTGTCATACCCGGCGCGCGATGCTGTCGGCACGGAAAGCGGATCGCATCGCCATCGAGGTGGGAGCATGAGCCGATGAGCTGGAGTGAACGACTGGGCGGCGTCGGCGTGTGGCGTCCGGGCCCCTTCCTTGATCGGGACCTCGCCACTGCCATTGAGGACCTCGGGTTCGGCACGCTGTGGCTGGGCGGCTCTCCCGGGTCCGACCTGCGCCAGGCGGAGGAGCTGCTCGACGCCACCACGTCGCTTCAGCTCGCCACCGGCATCGTGAACATCTGGGCGTCCGATGCCGCCGAGCTGGCCGACTCCTATCACCGCATCGAGGCCAGGCATCCGGGACGGCTGCTGCTCGGCATCGGCTCGGGCCACCGTGAGGCCAACCCGGAACGGGTTCGCCCCGTCGACGCGATGGCTCGCTACCTCGACGTTCTCGATGCGAGGGAGGTGCCCGTCCAGTCGCGTGTCCTGTCCGCGCTCGGGCCACGCATGCTCGCGATGGCGAGCGAGCGCAGCGCGGGCACTCATCCCTACCTCACCGTGCCGTCGCAGAGCGGGGAGGCCCGTGCCGCGCTCGGCCCGGACGCGCTCGTCGCTCCGGAGCAGACCGTCGTCCTCGACACCGACGTCGAGTCGGCGCGACGCTCGGCCCGCAGGTTCCTCCGGCTTTACCTGGGCTTGTCGAACTACACGACCACGATGCGGCGGGCCGGCTTCACCGACGACGACGTCGCCGGCGAGGGCAGCGACGCGCTGGTCGACCGCCTCGTCGTGCACGGCGACGCGGCCGTCATCGCCGCAGCTGTCCGGGAGCACCACGACGCCGGCGCCGATCACGTCTGCGTGCAGGTCCAGCCGCAGCGCGACGACATCGTGCCCGCCCTGCGCGCCCTCGCGGCCGAGCTGAAGCTCCGCCCGCAGGGATGAGGCCGCCGATGTGACGCAAGCCCCGATCACCGCGCCCGCAACGGCGGCCGGCAGCGGTCCGGTCGCTCTGAGCGGACTCTAAACAAGAGCGGTCCGGCGCGCTGAGCGGACGCTAAAAGGCAGCGTGTGCTGGTCACCGAAATGTGTCGGGTGGCAACGGGTGCCCGGCAAAAACGAGCGCCGGCCGGCAACGGACGCCCGCCAGAAACTGTGCCAGCTCGGAAAGGGCGCCGGCCTTCACCCGGCGCCCACCGAAGGACGGCGCTGGCCACCACCGAGGGCGGTGACCAGCACGTGCGAAACGGGGGAACATGTCATGCAGGGCTGGGATCAGCGGAGCAGTCGCCGGGGCACTGCGGCGGCCAGTGCTCCGTACCCCGTGGGGTTGAGATGCAAGTGATCTCCGGTGTCATAAGGCCCGGCAAGGCGGGCCGGCGCGGCCGGGTCCCGCACGGCGGCGTCGAAGTCCACCACCGCGTCGAACAGTCCACCACGGATCGCCGCGTTGACCGCCTGCCGGGACCGCTCCCGCAGCCCTTCGGCGTCGTCGTAGATGTTGCCGCCGAACGGGGTGAGCGTCGCGCCGTAGGCTCGCAGCCCCGCCGCCTGGGCACGCAGCATGATCTGACGGTAGGCGCCGATCAGCTCCGCGGTGATCCGCTGCTGATCGGCGACGGTGGCCGGGGCGACGCCGATGTCGTTCACGCCCTCGAAGACCAGCAGCCACCGCGCGCCGCTGGTGGAGAGGACGTCACGGTCGAGCCGGGCGAGCGCGTTGGGTCCGAGCCCGTCCCGCAGCACCCGGTTGCCGCCCGCTGCCTGGTTGAGCACTGCCAGTTCCGGATCGCGCAGCCGGTCGAAGAGCTGGTCGGGCCATCGATTGTTGCCGTTCGTGGTGGAGCCCCGGCCGTCGGTCAGCGAGTCGCCGAGCAGCACGAGACCGGACGCTCCGGCGAGGACTTCGACGCCGCTGATCAGGTACCAGTGGTCGGACCCGGTGGCGCCGGCGAGGTCCAGCGCGGTGTGCTGGTCGCCCTTGACCAGCCACGATGTGGTCCGCGATCCGGGATGCGAGGTCAGTTCTGCGGTAGCGATGCCGTCGCGCAGGTAGGTGGTGAGAGTGAGGTTGGCGGCGGCCAGCACCGGCAGGTCGACCGGGTCGGAGACTATCTGCGCACCGACCGGAACCACCACCGACGGGCTACCGCCGAAGGTGAGCGGCCGGCTGCTGCCCGGCCGGATCGCGGACATGCCGGCCTGGTTACCGACGGGCAGCGCGACAGCCGCCGCGGTGATCGGCAGGTCGGCGGTGCCGAACGCGTTGGAGTACCGCACACGCAACCGGCGCCCGCCGGCGGTGACCCGCACGGTCTGCCGCAGCGTGGTGTCGGCGAGACGATCGAAGGGCGCGGGTGGCATGTTGTGCGGCTCGGTGAGCTGCGGCATCGCCGTCCAGGTGTGCGTCCAGCGGGAGAGTTGATCCCTGCCTCGGGTCAGGAGGAGGCCGGAGGCGGCGAACCCGGACGAGGCGAGCAGTGTGCGGCGTCGCATGGGTCAGAACCTCCTGCTCTCGGCCGGGCCGAGGTAGCTGTAGCCCACGCCACCGGTGTCAACCACGAGCCGCTGCAGGATCACGGTCGGGTCGACGGCGTGGAACGTCAGCGTGTGCGTCCCCGGCCGGTCGATCACGTGCGTCGTGGTGGTCACGTTGACGTTGTCACTGGTGTTCCGCGCCCACTGCCGGTTCATGGTGGTGTCGTCGGCGCCCGTCGCGGCGATGACGTCGACCGTCTGCGGTGGCTGATCATCAACGGATATCGCGTACTTCAGACCCGTGCCAGGCAGCACGTTGTTGCGCGGGGACAGGTGCGCGGAGATCTTCACCGGGCCGGTCGTGGTCAGTGTCATCCGGTATTCCAGGCGACCGTTTCCGGTCACGGCAGCCATCCCGTTGCCGACCTTGCCGATGTCCGGCAGCAACTGCCAGTCACCGACACGGCGATCGTAGCGGTCCGCGTTGATGGCCACGTATCCCCCGGCCTCGGCGAAACCCGCCGGCCTGAGTGCCGGGTTGCGCACGGCGGCCTGCACGACCTGCGTGCCTCCCGGGCCTTCAATCGTGATGGGTACGGTGGTCAGCCCGCCCGGGGCCTTCCGCCAGTCCACGGTCACGGCCACACGGACCTGCTCGTCCACCCGCCCCGCAGACGGGGTGACGCGCAGCCACGGTTGTCCCGTGGTGATCCGGTAATCGAATGCGGTCGTGCCCTTGTTGTAGATCTCGATGTACCGCCGCGCCCCGCTCTGCCACGGACTCAGCTCCGGCAGCAGCGACTCGACACCCATCGACGCCGCCGCGGGAACCTCGATCCGCTTGAGATGCGGGTAGATCTCGTCCGGCAGCGCGACGTGGTCGTCGGTCTGCGGCTGCTGCCAGGACGCGTTGTTGTAACGGGCGGCGTTGCCGTAACCGATCTTCGGTTGGGTCTGCCACCCGGCCCACTTCCCGCCGGCGAGCCGGGTGTTGTAGTGCTCGCTCAGCGCCTGGTCCTCGGCGAACCGGGCCTCCGCCTCGGCCGCGAGATCGTTGGTGGCGGCCCGGCCCTGCGCGGCGTACCGGATGTTGGTGAACTGGGCACGCCGCAGTTCGTACAGATTGGCGCCGGCCTGCACCTGATAGTCGACGAGCTGGAAATAGGCGTCCCGCGCGGCGGCCGGGATCCGGCGTTTGATGCGCGTGGCCTCCGCGGCGAGGGCCTGCCATTCGGCGACGACGGCATCCATTTCCTCGGGTGTGTACGGGTTTTCCTGGTCGTTGTAGACGACGTTCGCGGCGTCCCCGGTGATCCGGCGGTTCAGCAGTTCCGGCTTGCGCCGCGACTGCAGACGGCCGTACTCGGAAAGGACCTCGGCGATGCGCGGCGCCAGCTCCGGTCCGAAGTTCTCGGCCGCGTACTTCCGCTCCCAGGCCCCGAGCTCCGACACTGGCAGAGCATCCGGGTTCCAGGCGTAGTCCAGGAAGAACTGGGTGGGCATCTCCTCGTTCTTCAGATCACCGACGTTGACGACCCAGAGCCGGTCAACCCCCTTCGAGTACGACAGATGCAGCTGCTCCCAGGTGTTGACCAGATTGGTGGTGTCCACCCACTTGTAATTGCGCCCGTCACCGACGTAATCGAAGTGGTAGTACAGCCCGTAGCCTCCGCCGCGCGGCGGCAGACCGGCGTGCGGGAGCTTGCGCATGTTTCCCCAGTTGTCGTCGCAGAAGACGACTGTCACGTCCTGCGGCGGCTGATAGCCCTTGTCCCAATAGCGCTGCACCTCCTTGTAGAGGGTCTGCACCTGCGGCGCCTCCTCGAGACCGAATTCGGCGAGGATGCCGCGCTGCGTCTCGATGATGCTGCTCATCAGGTCGATGCCGTCGCCGTCAGGCAGGCTCACGTCGCCGTTACCGCGCATTCCCAGCGTGATGACGCCCTCGAATCCCTGCTCCTTCATCCGCCGCGCGCCATCGCGCCAGTAGGCGACGATCGCGTCCCGGTTGCGGCGGAAACTCCATTCACCGGTGCCGCCGTAGGGGTCGCTGCCGGGTGTCACGATCGTGCCGTTCGCGTCGCGGACCGCCGCTTTCGCGTGCCGGTTCCACTCCTCGATGCCACGCATCATCGGCGCTTCGTGCGAGGTGCCCATGACGACGCCGTAACGGCTGGCCGTCTCGTGGTTGGCCGGGTCGTCCTCGGCGAAGGCGCGCCCCCACACCGCCGGCCACAGGTAGTTCGCCTTGAGCCGCAGCATGGTTTCGAAGACCTTGGCGTAATAGCCGGCGTTCAGGCCGCCGGAGTAACCGGGCGCCTTCCCGGGTCCGAAGTAGTTCGGCGCCCACGTGCCGGTCGCCGGGTTCTCGTCGTTGATGAAGAACCCGCGGTACTTCACCTTCGGGGTGCCCTGGGTGTGCCGGCCCGGCAGTGCGTAGAGGGCGTCGGCGTGCGGCACCGGTACGTCGTCCCAGAAGTGCCACGGCGAGACGCCGATCCGTTTCGAGACGTCGTAGACGCCGAAGATCGTGCCCCGCTGGTCGCTGCCCGCGATCACGAAGGCGCGCCGGACGCCCGGCAACGGGTTCTCGACGACCTGCTGCAGCGAGGTCTCCCACTTACCCGCGATCCCCCGCGTGTCGATCTTGCCAGCGGCGGCAAGCCGGTCGACCAGCGCGCTCCGCCCGAGCGTGCCGAGGATGACCGGATCCCGCCCGCCGGCCAGAGACGCGGCGGCATCGGCCCCGACCTCGGCCGTGGCTCCGGCCCCGACCCCTACCCCGACCCCGGCTCCGGCTCCGGCTCCGGCTCCGGCTCCGGCTCCGGCTCCGGCCGAGCGTGCCTCACCATCGACGCCGAAAGCTACGGCGCGGAGGTCGGCGCTGACGCCGGTCGCCGAACGAAGGTCGGTGTGGAGGTCGCCGGCTACCCGGACCACGCCCGGGAAGTCGCCGCTGTCCACGATGATGGGCGCGGCGCGGCCGGCGGCAACGAGCGGGAAGCGACCAGGGCCGGGCGTCGTGGAGATGTAACTACCACCGCCTCGGGCACCCGCGGTCGGGTGCGCTGACGCGGATGTGGGAATGGGTGCCTGCGCTGACGCGACCGATGGGGCGGCGGTAACGGCCAGCGCGAGGGCGGTAAGGAGGATGAGGGGACGGTTCCGCATGGGTACGCCTCCGAAAGTTTCGGATTCGTTTCGCGAGGACGTCCGCAACATATAGTTACAGGTCTATGCCGTCAACCCACCCGCCCGCCTATGGACAACCGAAAGGCCGCCCGGAAGTTACGAGCGGCCTTCGGTCCTTCCGGTTCAGCGCTTGGTATTGATGGTCTTGACGATCCACGGGCGGAGCTTGGTCGCGGCGGCTACGGCTACCGTGCTCCGGCGGTCCGAGTCGGTGAGGACTCCCTGGAGCACCGCGGTGCCCCGCTTGGTACGGGTCAGCGCCGGCCCACCGGAGTCGCCGCCGACGGGGAGGCCGGACTTCTTCGTGGCGCAGTAGTCGCTCGTGCCCGCGAGCATGTAGCACTGGTTGCGACTGTGCTTGATGACGGTCACGGTGGCCTGGCGGAGACGGTTCGACTGGCACTTGGCCTCGTTCGGCTCGCACGTGGCGCCCCAGCCCTGCACGGTCAGCACCGAGCCGACCCGCAGCGGCTTCTGGGTCTTCACCGGGAGCGCGATCGGCTTCACCGTCACCAGCGGGATCTGGACGAGAGCCACGTCGGCGTTCGACGCGAAGTAGGTGCGGCCGGGGATTCGCTTGACGACCTTGCCGCGTCGCTGGTCGAGGTTGCCGACCCGGAACGTGATCTTCGTGTTGTCGAACTGCACGCAGTGCGCCGCGGTGATCACCCAGCGTGGGGCGACGACCGCGCCGGTACAGATCGGCTGGCCGTCGGCATAGATCCGGACCGCCCACGGCGCGCTGGTGGCGAGCTTGCCGCCGAGGACGGCCTGCGCCGGCGACGCGACGAAGAGGGCGGCAGCGGCGGCAACCGCAAGGCCGACAGCGACCCGGACAACGTTCCTGAACAAGAGGGGCTCCCTTCGAGCAAAGGCGGAACCCCACCATCACACCGGCGGAGCCGAACGCCGTCCGTCAACCGACTGCCGATCCCGCCGACCCGCCGACCCCGCCCGCGACCCTGCCGCCCTCTCCGGCCCGCCTGCCACCAGCACGCTCAGCGGCACGCGGCCGCCGCTCGCGGCCATCGTGGAGCGCGGCCGCCCGCCGGGACCGGACCCGGAGGGGCGCCCCTACCGCACCTACGCCTCGTTCACCGACCCGGACGGCAACGGCTGGCTGCTCCAGCAGGTCACCGAGCGCCTGCCCGGCCGCTGACACCGGAGCCGCTCAGCGGCGCCAGGCCTCCCTGATGTTGACCAGCAACACCAGCAGGGCGGCCGCGAAGAAGCCGAAAGTGATCACATAGCGGCCGTCCACCACGAGCACCGAGATCAGGAAGATCACGGCGGCCGCGACCAGCAGGCGCAGCAGGACGGCGAAGAACTTGCCGCGGACCAGTCCCTCCACGCCGAGCAGCAGGAGCAGCAGCACGAGCGCGGTCTCCTGCCCCTGGATCGCCGCCAGGGGCGAGGCGACCGCACCGATCGCCCACAGGATCAGCGGGGTGCTCAGCACCGCCCACCAGGAGCGGGATCGGCCGAGGAGACCCGTCGCCTGCTCCATCGGCAGCCTGCGGTGCTGCAGGTGGGCGTGCGGGTCGTCGGGGACGGGTCCGGGCGTGAGGGTGGCCCGGTGCAGCTCGTCGGCGAGGCGGGTGTGTTCCATCCGCAGGCTGAGCAGCCGCTGTTCCTGACCGGCCAGGGCGCGTACCTCCGGGTCGGCGGCCGGCAGACCGGCCGCCGCCACCGCTAGTTCGTGACGCAGCGCGGCGATCTCCTGGTCCAGCTCGGCGAGCCGGTCCCGGTCCTTCTGGGTACGGATCTCCGCGTACCGCCGTTCTTCGGACGGATCGGGTATCACCTTGGCGAGTCCCGCCCAGCTGACCGGATCCGCCCAGCAGGCCCGCACGGTGCCGTCGCGGGTGTACCGGGGACCGGCCGGCCCGCGTTCGCCGCCGAGCCGGTCGCGGGTGTCGCGTCCCCACAGGCCCCGGAAGTCCCGCACCCACGGCGTCTCATCGCTGATCACCACGGGGTGCCAGGCCTCGCGCTGTCCGGGACCGATCGCGCGCCCGTCACCGCGGGCGTAGTCGACGTACGGGATGCCGACGGTCCGCTGGTCCTCCGGCGACCAGGGCGCGAGCAGCCGCGCCGACCAGCGCAGCGCGGTGACCAGCCCGCGCAGCCGCGGCGGCCGCACCGTGATCAGGTAGTCGCCGGGCAGGTACGCCCCGGAGTGCGACCCGGCGCCGACGAACACCACCGGATGGGTGCCGCCGACCAGTGTCAGGTCTGGATCGTCCCAGCGGCGTCGCAGGTCGTCGCCGGTCTCGTCGTGCGCGGAGAAGACCACCCAGGCGGGCCGCGGCTCGGCCGGGTCCCCGGTCCCGTCGAGGAAGACGGTGACCTGCTCCCAGTCCCCCTCGTGCTCGTTGACCCCGCCGAACGCCGAGCGCCAGTTGTTGAAGGAGTAGAAGTACCAGTACTGCAGGACGATCCACGGGTCGTCGCGCAGCACCCGGCCGTAGTACATCGGCCGCATCGGCTCCAGGTGGTCGCGCTGCAGCAGGAACGAGTGCGCCGCGCTGCCGCCCGGCACGCTGCCGCGGAACAGCAGCGAGAACCGGTTGAGCGTGTCGACGAGCCGGGCGGTGAGGCCGACCGACGCGAGCCGGCTGGCCCGGGCCAGGTGCGGCGGGCGTTCGCGGAGCGGGATGTGGGTGAGCCGCTCGCTGCCGATGCCCGAAATCGAATACCCCAGGCCGTGCTGGGCGCCGCCCGCCTCGGCGAGGGTGTCCAGGGTCAGCCCGCCCGGTTCGAGGATCTGCACCGGGTGCGCGCCCGGCTCGGCGCGCCACAGGCCGGCCTGCCGCACGAACCGCTCGACCGAGATCGGGTAGAAGTACTCCCCCTCGGTGAACTTGGCCACCGGCTCGTAGGCGCGCAGCAGCCGCAGGTCGTCCGCAGTCCCCAAACCCGTTCGTTCCTCTCGGCATCGCCGTCGCGTGCCGAGGTTATCCGTATCGCCTGGGTGCCCGTGACAGGGCAGGCTATGGACAGCGTGCCTCGTCACCCTGTTGGATAGTCAACAAATTGACTATCTGGAGGTGGCTGCTATGCATCCGTTCCGTTCTGCCGTGGAGGCCCGTGACGCCGCCGCGGTCGAGGCCCTGCTCGCCGACGACGTCGTGTTCGTCAGCCCGGTCGCGTTCCCGCCCTATCCCGGCAAGGCGATCACCGCGGCGATCCTGCGCGGCGCGCTGCGGGTCTTCGAGGATTTCCGGTACGTCCGGGAGATCGCCGGCGAGCGTGACCACGCGCTCGTCTTCGAGGCCACGGTCGGCGGCAAGCAGGTGACCGGCTGCGACTTCCTGCATCTCGACGAGGACGGGCTGATCGACGAGGTGATGGTCATGGTCCGGCCGCTCTCCGGGGCGAACGCGCTGGCCGAGGCGATGGGCGCCCAGTTCGACCAGATCCGCCGGGAGGCCGCGGCGCAGGCCTGAGCCGATTCGCGCTTACACGGCTGACCCGGGGGTACAGCACCTGCGTGGTTGTGGTGATCACCGGAGCATCCAGCGGCGTCGGGCGGGCCGCCGCGATCGCGTTCGCCCGTGCCGGCGCGCGCCTGGTCCTGGCCGCCCGGTCCGCCTCCTCACTCGAACCGGTCGCCGAGACCTGCCGGGGCCTCGGCGCCGAGGTACGCGTCGTGGTCGCCGACGTGACCGACCCGGCGGCCCTGGACCCGGTCGCCGACGCGTTCGGCCGGGTCGACGTCTGGGTGCACACCGCGGCGGTGATGGCGTACGGGCGGTTCGAGGACGTGCCCGCCGACGTGTTCAACCAGGTCGTCGAGACGGACCTGATCGGCGCGGCGAACGTGGCGCGGGTCGCGCTGCGGCGGTTCCGGGCGCAGGGACGGGGCGTGCTGATCTACGGTGGGTCGCTGCTGGGGACGGTCGTCACCCCGTACACCAGCTCGTATGTCACCAGCAAGTGGGGCCTGCGCGCGCTGGTGCGGGCGTTGCGCCTGGAGACCCGGGACGCCCCGGACATCCATGTCTGCCTGGTCGCTCCCGGCTCGGTGGACACGCCGATCTATCGCACCGCGGCCAACTTCGCCGGACGGTACGGGCAGCCACCGCCCCCGATCGACTCGCCGGAGAAGGTGGCCGCCGCGATCGTGCGCTGTGCCCGGCGGCCCCGCGGCGTGGTGACCGTCGGACTCGCGAACCGGATCATCCAGTTCGGGTTCGTCGCCACCCCACCGCTGTACGACCTGCTGGTGGGCCCGCTCATGCGGCGCGGCGGACTCTCCACGGAGACGGTGGCGCCGCACGAGGGCAACGTGTTCCGCCCCTACTCTCAGGCGGGCCAGACCGCGCGGACCGCCTCGGCCAGCGCCTCGCCCTGGCGCAGCCCGGCCCCGGCCGCCGCCGGGCGTCGCGACGGGTCCATGAAGTTCGGCCCGAACGCCTCCAGCGCGGCCTCGTCCGGCTCGACCAGCAGGGTCTTGCCGGCGCCGGTGGACGCCATCTCGGCGCGGATCCGGTCCCGGCTCAACGCGGCCATCGGGGCGATCACCACGAGGTGGTCGGCGCCGGCGGCCAGGTCCGCTCCGGCGCCCAGCCGCACTCCCCCGTCCATGTAACGGGCGTCGCCGATGGTGACCGGCGGCATCAGACCGGGCACCGCGCAGCTCGCCGACACCGCCTGCAGCAGGGTGGCGCCGGAGGCACGGTCCAGCACCAGGTCCCGGCCGTCGGCCGCGTCGACCACCACCAGCCGCAGGTCACGCTCCGGCCAGTCGCGCACCGGGATCAGCGGCTCCATCCGGGACAGATAGGTGGCCTCGTCCGCGGTGGGCGCGGTCAGAGCCATCGCGCCGACCTGAGCCCGCGCCTGCTGCGGCGGCACCGACGGGTCGGCCAGAACCGCCAGCGCGGCGAGGAACTGCCCGGTGCCGCGGCCACCGCCACCGCCGCCGCCCGGGCGGGGCGCCACCTCGCGGAGCTGCTCGGCCACCGCGGCCTCCAGGTCGACACCCGCCGCCAGCAGCGTGCCGACCACCGAGCCCGCCGACGTGCCGACGATCGTGTCGGCGCCGCCGAGCGGGACACCGGCGCGCTGCAGGCCGCAGAGAAGACCGAGATGCCAGGCGATGCCGGTCACGCCACCGCCGCCGAGAACCAGAGCTTTCGTCACGTCCTGGACCCTAACCGAAGATCGATGGGCGCGGTCATCGGCAATTCCGCCGGGCCGGCAGGCCGATGATCAGAGCGAGGCCCACCGTGAGGTGCAGGCCGATCAGCGCGAGCGTGGTGGTCAGGTCGCCGCCGGCGCCGAGCGGGCCGGCCAGCGACAGCAGCAGCACGATCGCGGCGATGATCCGGAACGTCCGGGCCGGCCGGCGGGTGCGGCGCTCCAGGATCGCGAGCAGGGCCCAGGCGGCCAGACCGGCGAGCAGGGCGGTCGCCAGGACGGCCACCGGGCCGATCACGCCCCGGTCGACGATGAGGTCGTGACCGCCCCGCGGGTCGTTCACGGCCCACAGCAGCAGGGCGCCGGCGGCTCCGGCTGCGATCGTCAGGGGACGGCTGATCCGGCGTACCAGGGAAGGTTTGTGGGTCTGCGTCGTCGTCATGCCGAGAAGCATCGATGAATCGGCGGGCGCGCACATCGGGCCGCGGAAGGGGTGGCCTACAACTTTGGATGGTGTCGGCGGGCGGTGATCGATGGTTAGCCTCGCTGCGTGACCGACCGTCGCAGAACCGATCGCCGCAGAATCGACCGTCGCGGGACCGATCGGCGCGGGCTTGCCATCGCCGTCGCCTGGACCATGACCGCGTCCGGCGTGCTCGTCGCGGTGTCGATCGTGTCCTGGTGGAGCGATCGGGCCACCGGGCCGCTGCTCGCCCTCGACGTGACGACCGGCGTCCTCGGCTGGATGCTCACCCCGCTGCTGCTCCACCGGCCGGTGCTGGCCACCGCGATGCTCACCGCCCTCGCCGCGCTCTCCCCCGCGGTCACCCCGCCGGCCACGATCGGCGCGTTGCAGGTCGCGCGGCGGCCGCGCTTCCCGGTCGCGATCGGCGTGGCAGCCGCCGGTGTCGCCGCGCACGCGATCCAGGGGGCATGGCGATCCAACCCCGGCATGTCATACGGCTGGTGGCTGATATTGATCACCATTGGGTACGGTGCTCTGCTCGGCTGGGGCGCCTGGGCCCAGGCCCGGGAGGCGCTGATCAGCTCCCTGCACGAACGCGCCCGCCGCGCCGAGGCCGAACAGGGCCGCCGCGTCGCCGAGGCCCGCATGCTGGAACGCCGCAAGATCGCTCACGAGATGCACGACGTGCTCGCCCACCGGCTGTCGCTGCTGGCGACGTTCGCCGGAGCGATGGAGTACCGCCCGGACTCCCCGCCCGAGCAGCTCTCCCGCGCCGCCGGGGTGGTCCGGGACGGGGTACATCAGGCTCTCGAAGAACTCCGCGAGGTGATCTCGCTGCTCCGTGAGGACGAGGTGGAATCCGACGGGAGCCGCCCGCAGCCGGTGCTGGCCGACGTGCCCCGCCTCGTCGAGGAGTCCCGGGACGCCGGAACCGCGGTGCAGCTGCGCTCCACCGTGGAGGAGCCGGGAGCGGCGCCGCCCGCGGTGGCGCGGACCGCGTACCGGGTGATCCAGGAAGGGCTGACCAACGCCCGCAAGCACGCGGCGGGGCAGCCGGTGTCGGTCGCTCTGCGCGGCGGTCCCGGTGCCGGGCTGGAGATCTCGCTGGTCAATCCGCTGGTGGTGTCGGGGGCGCCGGGGTTCTCCGGTGGAGCGGGGCTGGTGGGGTTGACCGAGCGGGTCAGCCTTGCCGGGGGACGCCTCGACCACGAGGCGATCGACGGCGAGTTCCGCCTGCACGCGTCGTTACCATGGCCGTCATGACCCCGCCGGTGCGCGTGAGCTCGCTCGTGTTGTCGGCTGCGGCGTGGGCGTGGCCGTCATGACGCCGCCGGTGCGTGTGCTCGTGGTCGACGACGACGCTCTGGTGCGCGCCGGGCTGACCATGATGCTCGACGGCGCGCCCGGCCTCGCCGTCGTCGGGGAGGCCGACGACGGCGACAAGGTCCCGGCCGCCACCGACGCCCACCACCCCGACGTGGTGCTGATGGACCTGCGGATGCCCCGCGTCGACGGCATCACCGCCACCCGGCGGCTGCGCGCCCGCCCCCGGCCGCCCGAGATCATCGTGCTGACCACGTTCGACACCGACGAGAACATCCTGCACGCGCTGCGCGCCGGGGCCAGCGGCTTCCTGCTGAAGGACACGCCGCCCGCCCGGATCGCCGAGGCCATCCGGCAGGTGGCAGCCGGCGAGCCGATCCTGTCCCCGCGGATCACCCGGCGGCTGATGGACCGGGTGTCCGTCCAGGCCGGGGCGTATGCGCGGGCCACCGCGGTGCTGGCCGGCCTCAGCCCCCGGGAACGGGACGTGGTCGTGGCGATCGCGCGCGGCCGGAGCAACGCGGAGATCGGCGCGGAGCTCGACATGACGCTGGCGACCGTGAAGACGCACGTGTCGCATGTGCTCACGAAGCTCGGGCTGGACAACCGGACGCAGATAGCGCTGCTCGCCCACGACGCGGGCCTGGTCTGAGCGCGATCCGCTCTTTTCTGCCGCGCCGCGGTCGACCCCGCGGGAGCGCGTGTCCGCGCTCCCGCGGGCCATCCCCGGTATCTCGACGAGCCCAGCGACTCCGACCGAGGTCAGTTGTTGACGATCCGCCAGCGGTTGTCGGCGCCGCCGTTGTCGGAGTCCTGGACGGCCAGAGCACCCTGGGCGGTGGAGTTGTTCTGGATCGCCAGCAGCTTGCCGCTGTGCACATTGCGGATCTTGTAGGTGCCGTCGCCGTTGTTCACCAGCGTCCACAGGTGGTCCGCGGTTCCCGTGTCGCCCCACTGCAGGACGCGGGCGCCGTCGCCGGTCCCCATGTTCTCCACGCCGAGGACCTTTTGGCTGTTGGCGTTGCGGAACTTCACGTTGTTGCCGGAGGTCACCATCGTCCAGTTGTGGTCGGCCGTGCCGGTGTCGCCCCACTGCAGCGCCAGGCCGCCGTCGGCGGTGGACATGTCCTGGATGCCGAGGACCAGGTTGCTGCCCACGTTGACCAGCTTGACCGTGCCGGTCGGCTGCTGCGGACTGCCGCCGGCGTTCCAATAGACGGTGTAGTTGAAGCCCTGCGCGTCCCAGAACGGACCCAGGTTGACTCGAGCGCCGTTCGCCGTGGCGGTGAACGCCAGCGACGTGGTGCTGGACCGGGCGATCGACGAGACGGTCAGCGACGGCAGGGCGCTGAGCGCGGTGTTGCCGTAGTTGCCGGCGAGCACGCTCGGGCCGTACGTGATGGCCTGGATGTCGGCGTTGTCATTGGCCGCCTTTATGATCACGCGCATCGGCAGCCGCACGGTGATGGTGTCGCCGTCCGCCCAGGTACGGGTGACGGTGGCGTAGCTGCCCGGAGTGACGGTGATGTTCTGGTTGGCACCGTTGACGGCGATGGTCGCGCCGGCCGCCCAGGCGGGGATGCGGAACCGGATGCCCCAGCTGCCGCTCACGCTGCCCGACAGCGTGAACGTCGACGTGTCACCCACCGGGTACGCCGTGGTCTGCGTGACCGTCAGCCCTCGCTCGGACCAGTTGAGCGTCGACGGCACGTACAGGTTGACGGTCAGCGTGGTGCCGCCGCGGAAGTAGATCGAGTCCATCAGCTTGGTGTTGGTCTCGATGCCGGTGCCCTGGCAGCACCAGAACGAGTTGTAGTCGGTGCTCCACGTGCCACCACCCCACGCCGGGCCCACGCCGCGCCGGCCGCCTGCCTTGAGCGGGGTGAAGTACGTGATGTGGCCGTGGCTGTCCGCCGGGTTCTGGGCGCCGATCAGGTGGTTGTACAGCGCGTTCTCGTAGAAGTCGAAATATCCGGCCCGGTTGGGGTCGAGCTGCCACAACTCGCGCGTCAGCTTCAACATGTTGTACGTGTTGCACTGCTCGCACGTGTCGTTGGTCAGGTAACCCGCGATCGCGTTCGGCGCCTTGAAGTGCTCGGCCTGACTGTTGCCACCGATCGCGTACGTGTGTGCGCCGACCGTGATGTTCCAGGCATTGCCGGCGATGTCGCGGTAGCGGGTCGTGCCGGTGGCCTTGAACTCCCGGATGGCGCCGACCCACTTGGGGATGTTGGTGTTGGCGTGCTTGCCGTTGAGCTCGTCGCGGTTGGCCGCCAACGGGTCGAAGATCGCGGCGTGGTCGAAGCGCTGCGCCACTCGCAGCCAGCGGGCGTCGCCGGTCTGCTGGTAGAGGTTGGCCAGCACCTCGTTCATACCGCCGAACTCGGTCTGCAGGGTCGTCTGCATCTGGCTGTAGCTGAGCCGGCCGGTACGCCAGTCGACCCACCCGGCAAGCTTCAACAGGACGTCCTTGGCTTGGGTGTTGCCGATCAGCCGCCACACGTCCAGCAGACCCGCGAGGGTCTTGTGGATGCAGTAGTACGACACCGCGATCGGCTTGCCGGACTCGACGGCGTCGAGGTCCGACTCCGGAAAGCCGGACAGGTAGCCCGCGTTGAACCCGGCCACGGCGTTGTTCGCCTGGCACTTGGCCAGCTCGGCGACCATGTAGTCGGCCTTGTCACGGCAGGTGGTGTCGCCGGTGTAGGCGTACGCCTGCGCCCATGCGGTCAGGAAGTGGCCCTGCATGTGCGAGCGGAACGGGAAGTTCGGCGCGTCCCAGCCGCCGTTCGCGGCGGCACCGGCGGTGGACAGCCGGTGGTTGGCGCGGAAGACGTAGAGCATCCGGTTGACGTCGACGAACCGCAGGTAGTTCATGGTGCGGTTCTGGTTGTCCAGCAGCCGGCTCGCGGTCAGCCGCACCTGACCGGGCATGAACTCGGACGCCGCGTTGCCGATGTCCGTACGTACCGGCGGGACGACGGCGGCATCGGCCTCCGCGGTGGTCGCAGCGATGGAGACGCCGACGGCGGAGACGACCGCACCGGCGCCGGCGGCACGAAGGACGCTCCGCCGGCTCAGGGGAAGGGACGACACGAATCCTCCAGAGGATGGGGACGGGAGGGAACGAAGACGACCGATGTATTCGTACCGGGGGGGATGAACGTTAACATCGACGTAACTGGATCGTTGCACAGGTTCGATGCCGCGACAAGACGCCGACGATTTCGGGCGGGTACTCGCACAGGCTTTCCCACAGCTCCGCTGCTCGGGACCGATCAGGGGAATCATGCCGTGCCCGACATCAGGAAACGGCTCACACCAGACAGGGCTCGATCGATTTGTTAGCGCTCACGAACATCGGCCAGAGATGCGGAAGCAGCCGGTTGTCCGGGCGACCACCCCGCGCCCGAAAGGCCCGGCGTCAGCCCTCCCTCGGGGACCACCTGTTCTCGTGGACCGCCGACTGCCACGGCATTCGCCTGCGCCAGCCATGGCGTTCCAGGTCGGGGGTCTCCTCCAGGTGGGTCACCGGCCCCAGGCAGAGCCACGCCACCGGGCGGATGCCGGCGGGTATGCCGAGCAGGTCCTGGACGAACGGCTCGCGGTAGAAGGAGACCCAGCCGACGCCCAGGTCCTCGGCGGTGGCGGCGAGCCAGAGGTTCTGGATCGCCAGGCAGACCGAGTAGAGGCCGGCGTCCGCGATGGCGTGCCGGCCGAGGACTGCCGGGCTGCCCCGGTCCGGGTCGTAGGTGACGACCACGGAGAGGGTGGATTCCCGTACCCCCTCGATCTTGATTTTGGAGAAGGTGGCGGCGGCGTCCGGGTCGAGGGTGGACGCGAAGGCCGCGCGCTCGCGCTGGACGTGATCGTGGAAAGCGACGCGGGTTGACTCGTCGCTGACCAGGATGAAGTCCCAGGGCTGGGAGAGTCCGACGCTGGGTGCGGCGTGGGCGGCCGCCAGCACGCGATCGAGGACCGCCGGTGGGATCGGGGCGCCGGTGAACTGGCCGCGGACGTCGCGGCGGCGGTGGATGACGTCGTACAGCTGACTGGACATGGGCAGGCTCCCGCTGCGATTCGGCCCGGGCGTGCGCCCGGGCGACAGTCGGCGAGGCCGGTCTTCGGACTCCCGGATCGTCGCCTCACCGCCCGCCTTCCCAGCCGTTGCGGCCAGTGGCTGCGCTCGCGCGCGTGGGCGGCGGCTCCCCGGTCACCGCGGCGGGCCCGTGCCGGAATCACACCGGCTTCCCAGATTCTCCCCGCTCCGAGCCGGACCAATCCATATCGGACACGTCCGGAGCGGAACGGGGCACCTCACCATGATCTTGTGCCGTGCTGAACCCTACAACGCGCTCACGATCCGCCCGCGGACCTCCCCGAAGCTGATCGTGGAGCCGTCCGGGCCCGGCGCGACCGCGCTGATCACCACCTCGTCGCCGTCCTCGAGGAACGCGCGGGTCGAGCCGTCCGGCAGCGCGAGCGGTTCCTGACCGTTCCAGGACAGCTCGATGAGCGAGCCCGGCGAGCCGCCGCTGATCGTTCCGGAGGCGAACAGGTCACCGGTGCGCAGCGAGGCGCCGTTGACCGTCAGATGGGCGAGCATCTGCGCGCCCGTCCAGTACATGTCGGCGGCGCGCGGCTGGGAGATCACGTGACCGTTCAGGGTCACCGTAAGCCGCACGTCCAGGCCCCACGCCGGCGTCTTCTCGTCGTCGAGGTAGGGCTGCACCGGCACGGAACGCTCCGGCGGCGCCACCCGGGCATGATCGAGAGCGGACAGCGGGACGATCCACGGGCTGATCGAGGTGGCGAAGCTCTTGCCCAGGAACGGGCCGAGCGGAACGTACTCGAAGGCCTGGATGTCCCGCGCCGACCAGTCGTTGACCAGGCAGACCCCGAAGACGTGTTCCTCGAAGGCGCCCAGCTCGACCGGTTTGCCGAGCGAGGATCCGACGCCGACGACGAAACCCAGTTCGGCCTCGATGTCGAGCCGCTGGGAGGGCCCGAAGACCGGGCCGACCCGCTGGCCGCTCGGCCGCACGATGTCGGTTCCTGACACGACGACGGTTCCGGCGCGGCCGTGATAGCCGATCGGGAGGTGTTTCCAGTTGGCGGTGAGCGGTTCCTGGCCGGGGCGCAGGATCCGTCCGAGGTTGGTGGCGTGCTGCTCGGAGGCGTAGAAGTCGACGTAGTCGGCCACCGTGAACGGCAGGTGCATCGTCGCCTCCCGGGCCGGCACGAGATGCGCCGCGATCAGATCGCGATGAATCTCGTCGGTGACCCAGGTGGTCAGCTGCGCCCGCAGGTCGGCCCAGACGCGGGGGCCGGCGGCCAGCAGGGCGTCCAGGGACGGGCCGGCGACCGCGCCGGCCAGTTGCGGGGCGAGGCGCCGGACGGCCGCCGGGAGATCGATGATCTGGTCGCCGATCGCGACGCCGGCCCGGGGATGCGGGTCGGCCGCGGTGCTGAACACGCCGTAGGGCAGGGTGGCCGGGCTGCCGAGCGGGCTCACAGGATGTCCTCCGGGAGAAGTCCGAGCTGCAGCAGGCCGTCGACCGGCTCGCTGATGCTGCATGTGCCGAAACTGACGAACTGCCGCCGCACGTCGCGGGCCAGTCGATCATCGATGGTGGCGATCGCCGCGGCGACCCGGTGACCGTCCTGGTCGGCCAGTGCGGCCGCGACCTCGTCCACGCCGCCACCCTGGACGGCGTGCGCGGTCGCGACCAGCACGTTGAGGAACCCGTGATGCTCGAAACCGGTCAGCGGGTCACGGTGACGGATCGGATCGTGGAGTCCCGCGGTGAGCTTGAACGGCACCCCGCCCGCGGTCGCCCGGCAGATCGCCTCAGCCAGATCCTTTTCGGTCGGGAACGCGTCAGGCCGTACCCCACCGGTCCTGATCTTCAATCGCAGGCCCGCGTCGCGCAAGGCCGCGACGCGGGCCGCGGTGATCTCTCCCCGGCCCACCTCGCGGTACGCGGTCAGCGTCCCGCCCGGACTGATCAGTTCCGGCCCCTCGACCGCCACGACTTCGATCGCGGTCGACGCGGCCGGAATCGCGGCCACGTCCGGCCCCGGCAGCACGAGCGACACCGGCAGCGGCCGCCCTGGCGCGGCCGCCGCGATCGGCTCGGCGGCGGCGATCGGCGCGGGTGCGGCGATCGGCGCGGGTGCGGCGACCGGCGCGGATGCGGCGACCGGCCCGGCCGCCGCGACCAGCTCGTCGAGGCGGGCCAGCGAGCAGACGAACGGCCCGAGCAGCGGTTCCAGGGGCGACAGCTGCCGCTCCCGGTACGCCTTGACCGCGTCCGGAACCGGGAGGTCACCCGGCGGGAAGATCGCCGCGTCGTCGAAGAGCCGCGCGAACAGCGGGTTCACGGCTTCCGCGCCCAGGTCCAGGCGTAGACGCCGTCGTCGCTGATCCGGCCGGCCTCGCCGAGACCGAGCGGCCGGAACGTGTCCACCATGACCGCCGTCTCGTCGAACCGTTCCGCGCCGAGGCTCGCCTCGATCGCGGCCGGCTGCGGCCCGTGCGGATAGCCGCCGGGATGCAGGGAGATCGACCCGACGTTGATCCCGGAGCCCTTGCGGGCCTCGTAGTCGCCGCCGACGTAGAACATCACCTCGTCGGAGTCGACGTTGGAGTGGTAGTAGGGCACCGGCACGGCCAGGGGGTGGTAGTCGACCTTGCGCGGCACGAAGTTGCAGATCACGAAGTTGGCGCCCTCGAAGACCTGGTGCACCGGCGGCGGCTGGTGGATCCGGCCGGTGATCGGCTCGTAGTCGGCGATGTTGAACGCGTACGGATAGAGGCAGCCGTCCCAGCCGACCACGTCGAACGGGTGGTGCGGCAGCACGTGCACGCTGCCGGCCAGCCCGGCCGGGCCGTCGCCGCGGTGCTTGATGTAGACCTCGACGTTCTCGTCCTCGACACGATCAGGAGCTGCGGGGGTACGCAGATCGCGCTCACAGTACGGCGAGTGCTCGAGGAACTGGCCGTACCGGGAGAGGTACCGCTTCGGCGGGGCGATATGGCTGTTCGCCTCGATCGGATAGAGCCGCAGCGGCCCGTCCCCGGACGGCACCCACCGGTGCGTGGTGGCCCGCGGGATGATCACGTAGTCGCCGGGCCCGACGTCGAGGTGACCGAAGACGGTCTCGACGGTGCCGCTCCCGGCCTCGACGTAGACGCACTCGTCCCCGGTGGCGTTGCGGTACAGCGGCGACGCGGTGCCGGCGACGACGTAGTTGATCCGTACGTCGGCGTTGCCGAGCACCAGGCGCCGGTCGCGGACCGCGTCGCACGACTTCCACTCCTCGCCCTCGAAGAGGTCGTGCAGCTTGAGGTGGCGCGGGAGCAGCGGCTGGTTGGACTGGGTGGCCTGGTCGGGCAGCTGCCAGATCCGGGCGCCGACCACGGCCGACGGCACGTGCCGGTGGTAGAGCAGCGACGAGTCCGACGAGAAGCCCTCCTCCCCCATCAGCTCCTCGTAGTAGAGCCGCCCGTCGGGATCGCGGTGCTGGGTGTGCCGTTTCGGTGGGACGTGGCCGGCCCGCTGGTAGTGAGCCATGGCTAGAAGTTCCCGCGTTTGGCCTGCTCGCGCTCGATGGCCTCGAACAGCGCCTTGAAGTTGCCCTTGCCGAAGCCGAGCGAGCCGTGCCGCTCGATCAGCTCGAAGAAGACCGTGGGCCGGTCGCCGATCGGCTTCGTGAAGATCTGCAGGAGGTACCCGTCCTCGTCCCGGTCCACCAGGATGCCGCGCTTCTGCAGCTCCTCGATCGGCACCCGGACCTTGCCGATCCGGGCCCGCAGCTCCGGGTCGGAGTAGTAGGAGTCCGGCGTGGCGAGGAACTCGACGCCCTCCTCGGTCAGCACGTCGACGGCCCGCAGGATGTCGTTGGTGGCGAGCGCCAGGTGCTGTGCGCCGGGACCGCCGTAGTACTCCAGGTACTCGTCGATCTGCGACTTCTTCTTGCCGACCGCGGGCTCGTTGAGCGGGAACTTGACCCGGTGGTTGCCGGACGCGACGACCTTCGACATCAGCGCCGAGTAGTCGGTGGCGATGTCGTCGCCGATGAACTCGGCCATGTTGGTGAAGCCGAGCACCCGGTTGTAGAAGTCCACCCACTCGTCCATGGCGCCGAGCTCGACGTTGCCGACCACGTGGTCCAGCGCCTGGAAGATGCGCTTCTTCTTCGGCCGCGCCGAGGTACGCGCCACGTATCCCGGCAGGTAGGGGCCCGTGTAGTGGGTACGGTTGACGAGCGTGTGCCGTGTCTCGCCGTAGGTCGCGATCGCGGCCATCCGCACGGTGCCGAACTCGTCGGAGACGTCGTGCGGCTCCTCGAGGACGGTGGCGCCCTGGGCACGGGCGTGCTCGATGCACTTGTCGACGTCCGGCACCGCCAGCGCGATGTCGGTGATGCCGTCGCCGTGCCGGGCGTGGTGAGCGATGATCGGGCTGTCCGGCGCCACCCCGCCGTTGATGACGAACTTGATGGCGCCGCTCTTCAGCACATACGACATGTGGTCGCGGTTGCCGGTCTCCGGACCCGAGTAGGCGACCAGTTCCATCCCGAACGCCGACTGGAAGAAGTGCGCGGTCTGGGTGGCGTTGCCGGCCGCCCAGACGATCGCGTCCCAGCCGGTGACGGGGAACGGATCGGCGGCGGAGTCGTACTCGACGAGACCCACCAGCTGCTTGAGGGTGTCGAGATCGAGCTCCGCGAGCCGCTCTTCGTTGGTCAGCGTGTCGTTGACGGACATCGTGCTCCCTTCAGCGGGAAACCGGTGATGCCCCACAGGCTGCTCAGTGAGCTGTGGCCTGCGCAACACGTCCAGTTTCCGCCGAGCAGAATGCACAGATACCCGCTGGTAGGGCGGTTAGCACTGCGCAATCTGCTCAGGGAAGCGCTATGTCGGACGACGCCGGGGGCGGCGGTCCGGCGGGGCCCAGATCGGGCGGCGGGCGACCCCGCACCGCGATCGTCCCCGCCGGCGCAGTCGTGACGGGCGCGGCCACTGTGCGGGTTCCACTGATCCTCCTTCGGCGCGACGGGCGCCGGTCGGCCGTACCCGGGAATGGGCGCAAGCGAAACGCCCAGAACAGGGTAATCCTGCCATTGATGGCCGTGCTTCGGAGGTCAGTTCTCGGAGCCGCCGTCGAAGCTCTCCGCTCGCAGGCCGGCCACGGTGAGCGCGTCGAGCCGGTCGGCGAGGGCGGCCTCCTCGGTGCGGACCAGCTCCGCGTATTCGATCAGCACGCTGGGGTCGGTGGTGTCGTCGATCCGGTCGAAGTAGCGCTGCGTCTGCCGCACCGCCTCGGCGTAGGCCTCGGCGGCCGCCCGGATCCGGATCAAGGTCTCGTCTGCCATGACGGCGCGATTACCCGGTCGGATCGGGGCGGACACGTGAGCATGGACACCACCACCCGCTACCCGGCGTCCTCGTTGAGGGCCTCGTCGCGGGGCGTCTCGGTGGGTCGGCGGGTGATGCGTCCGGTCGGGGCGATGGTGTGCACGACCCGGGCGTCCGGCTGAGCCGTCGGGAACGTCATTCGCTGGAACTTCGGCATGACGGTGCCGTTCGGCAGCCGGCCGCCCGGGTTGAGGGAACGCCGGGAATCAGTCCGCAACCGGCTCAGCGCGCTGAGTTCCGCCGTCGCCCGCGGTACCGGCGCTTGCCCCGCGCCGCCGTGAGCAGCCCGATCAGGACGACCAGCACGATCGGGACGGACAGCAGGGCCGCAGGCGGCAGGGTCAGCGCGGCCGGGTCGCCGGCCGGTGGGGCGGCCACGGTGGTCCGGGCCGGCGTGCCGCCCGGCTTGGCGGGCTTCTTCGTGGTCTTCGACGGCTTCACCGACGGGCTCGCGGCCAGGTCGGACTTGATGATCGAGAGGATCCAGGGCGCTATCGCGTCCACCCGGGTCGCGATGTCCGGGCCGGTGTGCGGGCAGGCCGGGCCGCGGCTCACCACGCCCACCACCACCGCCGCGCCGTCCTTCGCCTCGGTGAAGTAGGGGCCGCCGGAGTCGCGCTCGCACGGGCTGGTGCTGCGTTTCGGTGACACTCCGGACAGTCCCATCTCGGTCTGCTCCACGCCGGTGACCCGGAACTGGCCCGTCCGCAGACGATCAGGGGTCCGTTTGGCGGTGGCGGTCGTCAGGCCGTACCCCACCAATCGGGCCTTCTGGCCCGCCGCCGGACGCGCCCGGCTCAGCCGCAGCGGGGTGATGTCCGTGATCCCGCGATCCAGCCGGGCCAGCGCGACATCCGCCTCGCCGTGCTGGCGGACCTCCACGACCTCGGTCTCGTGCCCGTCGTCGCCGCTCTGGTCGGTGCGCCCGACCGTGGCGAGGGACTCCTCGGCGACCGGGCGGGACACCCGGCGGCCGTCCGCGTCCTTGAAACAGTGCCCCGCCGTGAGCACCCAGTGCGGCGAGACCAGCCCGCCCGAGCAGGAGCTGTCGCGGCGGCCACCGTCCGCGGTCGGGATGCCGTTGTCGATCAGTTTGACCGCGAAGGGATACCGGCCGTCGGGCACACTCGTCCCGTTCGCGATCGCTTCGGCGGGCGCGGCCGCGACGACCGCCCCGATCGGCACCGCAAGGATCACCGGCAACAACTTCCAGAACATCCGCACACTGTTATTGACGAACGCAACCCGAATTACGTTCACACGGGTGCCGGGACGCGACGAGCGCCACGTGCCGGGATTGAACTTCGCCGTCTCCCCCGCGGTCGAGTGGCACTTCCGCACGATCTTCACGAAGCTCGGCCTCACCTCCCGCCGCGACCTGGCAACCGCCCTCCGCACCGGCTGACGCCCCGCACTTCCTCGCCATCATATGGACGCGACGTTCATTTCTTGGTTAAATGAACTCGTCGTTCATTTCAGTGAGTTGCAGGAGGCAGCACATGTCCACTCAGCAGAAGCGGGTCGCTCTGGTCACCGGTGGATCCGGGGGCATCGGCCGCGCCGTCGTGGAGCGGCTGTCGCGCGACGGTTTCGCCGTCGCGGTGCACTACGCCGGGAACGCCGCCCGGGCCGAGCAGATCGCCGGCACGATCACCGGGGCCGGCGGGGCCGCGATCGCCGTCGGCGGTGACGTCGCCGACGAGCAGGCGATGACGGCGGCCTTCGACGCCACCGAGGCCGCGTTCGGCGGGATCGACGTGGTCGTCAACACCGCCGGCATCATGCTGCTCTCCCCGATCGCCACCCTCGGCCTCGACGACCTGGACCGCATGCACCGCATCAACATCCGCGGCACCTTCGTCGTGTCGCAACTGGCGGCCAACCGGGTCCGCGCGGGCGGCGCGATCGTCAACTTCTCGACGAGCGTCACCCGGACACAGTTCCCCACGTACGGCGCCTACGTCGCCAGCAAGGCCGCGGTCGAGGCGATGACCCTGGTGCTGGCTCGTGAGCTGCGCGGCAAGGACATCACGGTGAACGCCGTCGCGCCCGGCCCCACCGCCACTCCCCTGTTCCTGGAGGGCAAGGACGAGACCGCCGTGGCGAACCTCGCCAAGGCCGCACCGCTGGAGCGCCTCGGTCAGCCCGAGGACATCGCGGAGGCGGTCGCCTTCCTGGCCGGCCCGGCCCGCTGGGTGAACGGCCAGGTGCTGTTCGCCAACGGCGGCCTCGCCTGAACCCCCGATACGAGACGAAAGCCAGATCATGTACGAGCGGAGGAACCACACGTGACGCGGCTGCCGGACCCGACCGAACCGTCCTCGTCCGGGCCGCGGGCACGGGGCCGCGGCCGGCGACCCATCGAGGAGGTCCGCGGCGACGTGCTCGACGCGACCGGACGCATCGTCCTGGGCGAGGGCATCGCCGGCCTCACCTTCGAGAAGGTCGCCAGGGCCGCCGCCGTCAGCAAGACCACCCTCTACAAACTCTGGCCCTCGCCGAACGCGCTGGCGCTGGACGCCTACTTCCACGCGGTCGCCGACACGCTCGCTTTCGAGACCACCGACGACGTACGCCGTGACCTGCTCGCCCAGCTGCACAACTTCGCCGCCGTCATGCGTACGCCCGGCGGCCGGGCCCTGCTGGAGCTGATCGGCGCCGCCCAGACCGATCCGGATCTCGCCGTCGCGTACCGCACCCGGTACTCGGCCGGCCGCCGGGCGCTCGCCTGCGAGCGGCTGACGCTGGCCCAGGAGCAGGGGCAGATCCGCGGCGACGTGGACGTGCGGGTCCTGGTCGACCAGCTCTGGGGCGCGGTCTACCACCGGCTGCTGGTCCCCGACGAGCCGGTCACCGACGAGTTCATCGAGGCCCTCGTGGCGAATCTGTTCACCGGGGTCACCCCTGACGGCCGCTAAGCTCGGCGGCCATGGGAATCCTCACCTTCAGCCTCAACGTCACCCTGGACGGTTGCGTCGACCACCAGGAGGGGATCGCCGACGACGAGACGCACGCCCACTTCACGCGCCTGATGGACGAGAGCGGCGCCATGCTCTGGGGCCGCGTCACCTACGAGATGATGGAGGTCTTCTGGCCGGCGGTGGCCCGCGGCGACGAGGAGGCGCCGCCGGCCATGCGGGAGTGGGCGGAGAAGCTGGAGGCGAAACCGAAGTACGTGGTGTCGTCGACGCGCACGGACTTCCCGTGGACCAACAGCCACCACGTCGCCGGTGATCTGCGCGAGGGCGTGCAGAAGCTGAAGGACGCCACCCCGGACGGGGTCCTGCTCGGCAGCGGCCTGCTCGCGACCGAGCTCGACCGGCTGGACCTGATCGACGAGTACCAGCTGCTCGTCCATCCCCGGATCGCCGGCCACGGGCCGACGCTGTACCAGCGCGGGCTGCCCGGCACGCGCCGGCTCGAGCTGATCTCCGCGTCGCCGTTCCGCAACGGCGCGGTGGCCATGCACTACCGCCGCGCGCGCTGAGCTCCGGGCGGCTCATCGGTGCGCGTGGTGGTACCGGTGCACGACCGCATGCCCCTTGCCGCGTGAGATCAGCCAGCGGTTGATCGGCACGGTCAGCACGAACGCGACAGCCAGGGCGAACGCCAGCGAGCCCCAGAAGAGGCCGCTGGCCAGCCCGGCCTCCATCGCGCCGGGGACGACGAGCATCACCGCGTTGTCCAGGATCTCCATCACGGCGATCGACACGGTGTCGGCGGCGAGGGCGACGCCGAGGGCGGTGCGCAGCGGGAGGCCGTGCGCCAGCAGCGGCCGCATGGTCAGCGCGTAGCCGAAAACGAACGCCAGCGCGATCGAGAGCACCACGGTGGGTCCGGCATGCCAGCCCAGCGCGGTGCCGATCACCATGCCCAGAATCTCGCCGATGGCGCAGCCGGTCAGGCAGTGCAGGGTGGCTTGAGCCGCGGAACGCCAGGAAGTCATCATGCGTCCAGCATACCCCCCGGGGGTATGAGTAAGTCCAGCGGAATTCGACTCGTGCCGATGCCTCGCGCTCCGGGGCCGGGGCGCTCAGATGACGCCGTACCGCATGGCGTGGGCGATGATGTGCGAGCGGTTGCGCAGCCGCAACCGCCGGGTGATGGCGTGGATGACGCCCTTCACGGTGCGTTCCGAGTAACACAGCTCGGCGGCGATCTCGGTGGTCTCCAGGCCCTCGGCCATCAACCGGATCACGGCGATCTCGCGGGGCGTCAGCCCGGACGCGGTGAGCCCCGCCTCGTCGAGGACCTGCCGTTGCAGCTCACGCAGATGCTTCAGCAGGTCCCCGACGAGCGGCGGCGGGAGCAGGCCGTCACCGGCCGCGACAGCGGTCACCGCGCGAACCAGCCGCTCCCCCGTCGCGGCCGCGCGCGGCAGCACCGACTGCACCCGGCACTCCACCGCGAGCAGCAGCTCGGACTCGTTGATCTCGTCGAGGACCAGCACCACCGGCCGCCGGGTGACGGCCGCCGAGCGGCGCAGCGCCGGCACCACCCGGGCGTCGAGCCGGTCGGCGGCGAACACCAGCACCTCACCGCCGGCCTCGTCCGGGTCCAGCACCAGCAGCTCGGGCCGGTCGGCGAGCAGCCCGCTCAGCCCGGCCAGGGTGAGCGGGTCAGTGGCGCGCAGCGAGACGGAGATCTGCGTCGCCGGCGCGACGGCCTGGGTGGTCATGTCGTCCTCCTTCGGAACCTGCTGCGGCAACAGTGCCGCAGCGGGTGGCGGGAGGCATACGTCGAATCACTGACGATTCAGTGACTGGTGCACCGAGCGGACCGCGCCGGACCCCTCGCCGACCGCGGCGGCGACCCGTTTCATCGAGCCGAGCCGCACGTCGCCGGCGGCGAACACACCGGGCACGCTGGTCTCAAACGGCAGCCGGCCGGGCCCATCGGTACGGATGAACCCGTCCCCGTCCAGCTCCGGCCCGTCCAGCCACGACGTGTCGGCGACCGCGCCGATGAAACTGAACAGCCCCCGGCAGGCGAGCCGCCCGCCCCGGCCGGTCACCGTGATCCGGTCCAGGTGCTTCCCGCCGTGCAGCGCGGTGACCTCGGCACCGGTCAGCACCGTGATCCTCGGATCGGCGCGGATCCGCTCGACCAGGTAGGCCGACATCTTCGCGCCGAGATCGTCACCCCGCACGATCAGGGTGACATGCCGGGCGTACCGGGCCAGGTGCAGCGACGCCTGCCCGGCCGAGTTGGCGCCGCCGACCACCGCGACCGGCTCACCGGCGACGGTCTGCGCCTCCAGATCGGTCGCGGCGTGATAGATCCCCGCGCCGACGAAGTGGTCCCACCTGCCGATCGGCAACGACCGGTACGCGGCGCCGGTCGCGATCAACACGGCCCGCGCCCGGATCCGGGTGCCGTCGCCGAGCACCAGCTCGTGCCCGTCCGGCCCGGACCGCAGGGCCGCGACCCCGCACGGGGTGGCGATCTCGGCGCCGAACTTGAGCGCCTGCACGGCCGCCCGGGTGGTCAGATCCAGGCCGCTGAGCCCGAACGGGAAGCCCAGGTAATTCTCGATCCGGGCGCTCGTCGCGGCCTGCCCGCCGGTGGCGACCGCGTCGAGCAGCAGCGTGGCGAGCCCCTCCGAGGCGCCGTAGACCGCGGCGGCCAGCCCGGCCGGTCCGGCACCGACGATCGCCAGGTCGATCACCCCGCGGCCGGTGCTCCGGTACGACAGACCGAGCCGCTCGCTGAGCACACCCGGCGTGACCCGGCGCAGCGTGGCCCCGGCGGTGAACGCGACGGGCAGGTCGGCGGATCCGAGCCCGGCGTCGCGCAGCGCGGTTCGCCCGGGCGCTGCCTCGCTGTCCACCCAGAGGTGCGGCAGCCCCTGCCGGGACAGGAAGACCTGCAGGGCGAGACTCTCCCCGGCGCGCGGGTCGCCGACGATGCGGGTCTCCTGCTCGGCGCTCATCCGCAGCAGCCGGCGGCGGGCCAGGAACGCGCGCAGGAACAGGTCGCCGAGGTCGGTCTGCTGCGCCATCAACCGGCGGAACCCACCGTGGTCGATCATCAGCACCGTGCCCGGCTCGGCGACCCGCACCGCGAGGTTGCCGATCTGCCCGGTCAGCAGGCTCAGCTCACCGGCGAACCCGCCCGGGCCGTAGGTGAGGAACGGCTCCTCGGACACGGCACGGGAGGTCAGTGTGGCCGACTCGCTGATCACGAGATCGCAGTTGGCGTCGCCGATCTCGTACAGCGGCTGCCCGGCGACCACCGCGACCCGCGTGCCGTAACCGGCGGCCAGGCTCAGCTGCTCGGCGGTGAGCAGCGCGGTCGCGGCCGCCCGCAGATCCTCGGTGCGCAGCCCTAGCTCCGGGAACGATGTTGCTGGCAGGTTCGTCACCCGGCAACCGTGCCAGCGCCGGCGGCCGGAGCGCTGTACGCGGCGCCGTTCCCGTCCCGCACGGGCAGGCCCGGTTGCCCGCCGGACCCGGCGACCGTCGCGGCCAGGCCAGCCAGATCATGGAAGTTAACACGTACCCCATGGTGATCTTGATTTTTTTAAGGTAGAACTTGATATATGACAGAGCGGGCGATGGACTGGCAGGAACTCACCGACCTCACCCGGGGCCGGCCGTTCGTCGTCGAGCGGGTGCGCCTGGAAGGCAGCGGCGTCGTGATCGAGGGCGAGTTCGAGCTGCCGCAGCTGGCTCAGCTCGGCGTCGAGGAGCAGGTCTTCGTCACGGCGTTCGTGCGGTGCCACGGCTCGATCAAGGAGATGGAGCGGATCTTCGGGGTGAGCTACCCGACGATCAAGTCACGGCTGAACCGGATCGCGCAGACGCTCGACTTCGTCGAGACCGATCCGGCGCCGTCCCGGGCCGAGGTCATCGCCCGGCTGCGGCGCGGCGAGATCACCGCCCAGCAGGCCCTCGCCGAGCTGGACGGTGGAGCGTGATACCGCAGCTGGTGACCGTCCGGGTGGACCGGCCGGGGCGCGGGCCGATCCGTGCCTGGGTGCCGGTTCTCCCGGTGGCGCTGCTGCTGTCACCCCTGCTGATCGTGGCGGTGGTGGCGGCGGTGATCGCCTGTGTGGTGTTCCGCATCGACGTGGTGCGGGCGTTCGGCGTCGGCTGGCGACTGATCTGCGCGCTGCCCGGCACCCGGGTCGACGTCCACGAGGGACGCTCGACCCTGCTCGTCAGGATCCGATAGAACCAGAGGGAGAGACAGTGACCGAACAACGCAGAGACATCCTCGACATGCTGGCCGAGGGCAAGATCACCGCAGAGGAGGCGGAGCAGCTGATCGCCGCGCTGGAGCGCAACCAGCCGCCGGTGGCCGCGGTCACCGAGACCCGGCCCAAGGGCACCGCTAAATATCTGCGCGTCGAGGTGGACACCACCGAGGGCGGCGAGCCGGGGCGGGTCAACGTCCGGGTGCCGCTGCAGCTGCTGCGGGCCGGTGTGCGGCTCGCCGCGCTGATCCCGCCGCAGGCGCTGACCAAGGCCAACGCCGAGCTGAGCAAGTCGGGCGTCCCGTTCGACCTGACGCAGCTCAAGCCGGAGCAGCTGGAGGAGCTGATCGAACACCTCGACGAGGTGACGGTCGAGGTCGACCAGCCGGACAGCAAGGTGCGGGTCTTCTGTGAGTGAACCCGGGAGGGTGCTGGAACACCCTCCCGGGGACCGCTGAAACAGCTATCGCGATACTAGCCGAGGGCCATCGAATTCGATGGTCCTCGGCCTCAGCTGCGGGAACGCGGCAGGCAGCACTTCTTGTACTTCTGGCCGGAGCCGCACCAGCACGGCGCGTTCCGCTCCGGCGGCCAGCTGATCTGCGCGGTTCCGGACTCCAGCTGGCGGGCGTACCCCGCGCGGTTCTCCGCGCTTCCCGGGTCGCCGTCACCGGCCAGCGCGGTGAAGCCGGCGACCGAACCCGGCAGCACCGCCAGATCGGCCCGGCCCGCCCCGGCCAGCCGCACCAGCTCGCGCTCCAGCCGGGCGCGGTGCTCGTCCCAGGTCGTGCCGTACGCCTCGGTCAGCTTGCGCACCTCGTCGAACGCGGGCTGCGGCCAGAACACCAGGTCACCGGCCGGCTCCGCGGCCGCGCGGGCGTTCGCGTTCGCGAGCCGGGTCTCCAGCCGCTCGGCCAGGTTGTCGTGCGCGTCGTGCTGCAGACCCAGCATGTGACGGACCCGGTGCCGCTGCTGCAGCAGGAAGAAAAGCGTCCCTGCGTCCTCCGCGCTGGCCGGCTCCGCCGTCCCGCCGCGCTCGGCGAGGGCCTCCTTCACCGCCTCGGTCAGCCACTGCTCGGCCTCCCGGCCACGGCCACCGACAGCCAGGGCGGCACTCAGGTACGCCGCGGCGTCCGGGAACCGGGTCAACGTGGGGCGCAGCGGCTCCAGCTCGGCCATCGCCTCGTCGCCGCGACCAGCCCGGAACAGCAGCCGGGCACGCACCGCACGGGCGGTCGCGGCCGGGCTGTCATCCCGCTTGCCGAACGCGTCGACGGCCTGCTCCACATAACGCAGGGCGGCGTCAAGCTTGCTGCGGCTCTCGGCGATCTCGGCGGCGAGCGTCAACGCCACGCCCGCGTCGTCCGGGTCGGCGAGCCGGCCGGCCTCCGCGGCACTCGCCAGATCGGCGGCGACACCGAGCGGGTCGGCGGCACCGAGGGCGGACTCCCGGATCTCGGTCAGGTCTGCACTGGTCAGATCGGATTTCAACGGCACGTGGTCACGCTACTGCGTTGCGCGCGGGCGCGGCCGTTGATCTGGATCACTCAGCGGGTGCATCGCGGGGCGGGGCGGGGCGGCCCGGGGGCGGGCGTGAGTCGCGGGCTCGAGTCACGGGCGGGGGTCACGGGCCCGGGTCACGGGCGAGAGTCGCAGGCGCGGGTCACGCTCGGGCGCGGGTCGGGGGCGCGAGGCACGAGCGCGGGTCCCAGATCTTGGAAATGCCGACGCCGGCTGGCGCCCAGTGCGGACAAATCGGATGCCCGACAGCACTGAAAGCCAGCCGGACCAGCCGGCTCACAGCGCTGGTCCGGCACCGACGTGACGGCGACTTGATCACGTGCACCAGCTACGGCTCGTTCGCCACCGTGTGCTGACGCCTACGCCGGCGGTCACCGTGAGCGCTGGTCTCGGGTAGACGCAGGCTCACCGTGAGCGCGGGTAAGGGGTCGACGCGGGCTCACCGTGAGCCCTGGGCCCGGGCCGGTGCGGGTTCACCGTGAGCGCGGGTCACGGGTGGACGCGGGGCCACCGTGAGCGCGCGTCACGGGTGGACGCGGGCCCACCGTGAGCGCGCGTCACGGCTCGACGCGGGGCCACCGTGAGCGCCGGGCGCGGGCGGGACGGATCCCCTCAGGGGGGGACCCCGTCAGGCCAGGTAGGCGCCTCGGGTCGGGGGCATCTCGCTGACGCCGTCGCGGTGGGCCTTCACCGCGAGCACCTGGTTGACCCCGATGTTCGCCTGTTCGAACGCGAGCGCGGACGCCGCCATGTAGAGCCGCCACACCCGCGCGCGGCCGGGACTGGTCAGCTGGACGGCGGTGGACCAGTCGGATTCCAGGTTCGCCACCCAGGCCCGCAGCGTACGCCCGTAGTGCTCACGCAGCGCGTGCACGTCACGCACCTCGAAGCCGGCGTCCTCGAGGAGGCTCACGGTGGTGCCGATGGAGGCCAGTTCGCCGTCCGGGAAGACGTAGGCGTCGATGAAGCTGCGCTGCTGGTCCGGCGCGGCGGGTGCCGGGTGCAAGGCGGAGATCTGGTGGTTGAGCAGGCGGCCGCCGCGCTTGAGGTGGCGGAAGAGGATCCCGGCGTACTCCCGGTAGGGGCCGGTACCGACGTGTTCGGCCATGCCGACGCTGGAGATCGCGTCGAACGGGCCGTCGTCGAGGTCGCGGTAGTCCTGGACCCGGATCTCGACCTGGTGGCTGAGGCCGGCGGCGGCGACCTGCTTGCGGGCGAACTCGGCCTGCTCGGTGGAGAGGGTGATGCCGAGGACCTCTACGCCGTACTCCCGGGCGGCGTGGATCGCCAGGCTGCCCCAGCCGCATCCGACGTCGAGCAGCCGCATGCCCGGTTCGAGGCCCAGTTTCCGGCAGATCAGGTCGAGTTTGTCGCGCTGGGCGTCGGCCAGGCCGTACCCGGGGGCGTCCGATGTCCAGTACGCGCAGGAGTAGACCATGCTTTCGCCGAGCACCAGGCGGTAGAAGTCGTTGCCGACGTCGTAGTGGTGGCTGATCGCCTGGCGGTCGCGGCTCTTGCTGTGCCGGGCGCCGGAGACGGCCATCTCCTCGGCGGGCGGCTTGGGCTGGCTGCCGATGACGCCGAGCCGGAGCGCCTCGGTCATCACGGAGCGTAGCGGGATGTGCTTGCCGGTTCCCTTGCTGCCGGACGTGGTCCAGAGCAGCGCGGTGAGGCGGGAGAGCACGTCGTACAGGTCGCCCTCGACGTCGATCTCGCCGGAGACGTACGCCCGGGCCAGGCCGAGCTGGTTGGGCTGCCAGACCAGCCGGCGCAGCGCACGGCGATGCTTGATGATCACAACGGGGGCGTCGGCGGGGCCGGCCTCGGAGCCGTCCCAGGCGCGCAGGCGCACCGGCATGGGCGTCTGCAGCAGCGTCTCGAGCAGGCTTTTCAGGCGTACGGCGGTGGTGTCGGTGTGGATGGTGGTAGGCATGAGGACCTCCCCGGGGTGGAACGCGCCGCGCTCGGGCGGGAACCGAGCGCGGTCGATCTCGAACCACTTCACTATCCGCCCGGACCGGGGATTTGTATAAGGTCCTTCTGTAACTTTGTGTTGAAGGACTCATCCAGGTTTCGTGAGCATCAGCCCACGGTGGGACGTTCGTTGCGTTCGATGTCCTCGGAGTTCTGCACGAACGTCTGCTGGGAGACCTGGACCAGGGTGGCCGTCTCGTGGAAGCGGCGCAGGGTGGTCGAGCCGCAGCTGATCATCGTGGAGCGGAGTTTGGCGAGGGTGACCTTGACGTTGTCGTACAGGCTGCCGGCGAACGGGACGTAACCGTCGACGCCCTCCTCGAAGTGCAGCTCGGTGCCCTGGCCGTACCGGGCCGCGTTGCGAGCCCGCGCGCTGCCCTCGCCCCAGTACTCCTTCAGCGCCTGACCGCGGACCTTGACCAGCGGCGCCGGGCTCTCGGTGAACCGGGCGAAGTAGCGGCCGAGCATCAGGAAGTCGGCGCCGAACGCGAAGGCGATCGCCATGTGCGAGTCGTGCAGGACGCCGCCGTCGGAGCAGAGCGGGACGTACTCGCCGGTCCGCTGCGCGTAGGCGTCCCGGGCGGTGACGATCTCGGCGAGCGCGGACGCCTGGCCCCGGCCGATGCCTTTTTGGTCGCGGGTGATGCAGATCGAACCGCCACCGATACCGACCTTCACGAAATCGGCGCCGGCGTCCGCGAGATAGTCGAATCCCCGGGCGTCGACGACGTTTCCGGCGCCGATCCGGACCGTGTCGCCGTACTCGGTGCGGACGAATTCCAGGACGTTCTTCTGCCACACCGAATAGCCGTCCGAGGAATCGAGGCAGAGCACGTCCGCACCGGCCTCGACGAGCGCCGGAATCCGTTCGCGGTAGTCGTGCGTGTTGACGCCGGCGCCGACCCGGAACTGTTTGTCGTCGTCGACGCTCTCGTTGCTGAACTGCTTGTGCAGCTCGTAGTCGCGGCGTTGGACGAGCGCGGTGACCCGGCCGTCGTCGCCGACCAGCGGCAGCACGTCCTGGCGTGAGTCCCAGAGCAGCGAGTTCGCGGTGGACAGCGACATCCCCGCGGTGCCGGTCACCAGCTCGGCGCCGCCGCGCATCCGGCTCTCCACGCTGTCGCCGACGTGGTGGCGGTGGAAGTTGAAGTCCTGGGTGGTGATCAGGCCGAGGAACGCACCGCTCGGGGTGCCGTCGTCGGTGACCACCGCCGCGTCGCGCCCGGTGGACCGCAGCAGCTCGTCGGCCTCGCCGAGGGTCGCCGACGGCTTGATGTTGACGTCGTTGTGCCGGAAGCCGGCCTTGTGCTTCTTGACCGCGGAGACCATGCCGGCCTGCTCGGCGATCGGCTGGTTCTGGTGGATGAACGACAGGCCGCCGACCTGCGCCAGGGCTATCGCCAGCTGCGGCGACGACACGGCGCCCATGATCGCGCTGGTCAGCGGGGTGGCGATCCGTATCGGGGAGGCCTGCCCGAGGCGGTGGCGGACCACGGGTGCGGAGAGGTCGACGTTGTCCGGGGTGCAGGTCTCATCGGTGAGGTTCGGGACGAGCAGGTATTCACCGAAGGTGCGGGAGATCTCGGGCAGGATCCGCACTGCTGCACTCCTTTGAGTTGTCTGCCATGCTTTGCGGTGCTTGGTGATGATCGGATGACGTTACCAGCCGGACTCCCGGGCGCGGGGCGGTCACCCCGTACCCGAAAGAGGGTTTGCCGTTACGCTCTGCCCGTGAGTGATCGCATAGACATCGGTGTCCTGCGTGAGATCGCCCGGCGTGTGCTCTGGCTGTCGGCCTCGATCGTCGACGCCGCAAACGCCGGACGGCCGAACGACTCCGGGGTGAAGGTCGGTGGCCATCAGGCGTCCAGCGCCTCCATGGTCGACATCATGGTGGCGCTCTGGTTCGCCGAGCTCACCGCGGATGACCGGGTGTCGGTGAAGCCGCACGCCTCCCCGGTGCTGCACGCGATCAACTACCTGCTCGGCGACCTGGACGAGTCCTACCTGCCCCGGCTGCGCGACAAGGGCGGGCTGCAGTCCTACCCGTCGCGGCTGAAGGACCCGGACACCGTCGACTTCTCCACCGGCTCGGTCGGCATCGGCGCGACGGCCGCGCTCTGGGCCGCGATGGCCCACCGCTACCTGGCGTCCCGCTTCCCCGGCACACGGACCGGCGGGCGGTTCGTCAGCCTTCTCGGTGACGCCGAACTCGACGAGGGCGCCATCTGGGAAGCGGTGATGGACCCGGCCGTCGCGAAGATGGGCGAGCTGCTCTGGGTCGTCGACCTCAACCGGCAGTCGCTGGACCGGGTCGTCCCGGACATCCAGATCGCCAAGCTGCAGGGCATGTTCGCCGCCGCCGGCTGGCAGGTGGTCGTCCTCAAGTGGGGACGGATGATCTCCCGGCTGTTCGAGCGGCCCGGGGGCGAGGCGCTGCGCGCCCGGCTCGAGGCGATGCCGAACGAGGAGTACCAGCGGATGCTGCGGGCCGCCCCGGCGCAGACCGCCGAGCGCATCCTCGCCGACGCGCCGCACCTCAAGCCGCTGCTCGACGACATCGACCCGGCCGAGCTGGCCGCCGCCGTGCGCGACCTCGGCGGCCACGACCTGGGCCTGCTCGTCGACACGTTTCGCGGGGTGGACGCGGACCGGCCGACGGTGGTGTTCGCCTACACCGTCAAGGGCCGCGGCCTGCCCACCGAGGGACACCCCAACAACCACTCCGCGCTGCTCACCGCCGCGCAGATGGACGCCCTCGCCGCCGCGTCCGGGATGGATCGCTCCGCGCCGTGGCAGCCGTTCGACGCGGGCGACGCGGCCGGGAGACTGTGCGCGCGGCGGCGGGAGGCACTGCGCCGTGAGCCCGTGACGCCGACCGCGCCGGTGACGGTTCCGGCTCAGCTCGGCCACCCGTACCGCAAGGCGATCAGCACTCAGGCCGCGCTCGGCCGGCTCCTCGCCGACCTGCCCCGGGACGCGCCCGGGGCCGCCGCCCGGGTCGTCACCTGCTCCCCCGACGTCGCGTCCTCCACCAACCTCGGCGGCTGGATCAACAAGACCGGCGTGTGGTCGGCCGAGGACCGGCGGGACTGGTTCGCCGACGACGCCGAACGGGTGCTGCGGTGGCAGGAGAACAGCACCGGCCAGCACATCGAACTCGGCATCGCGGAGGTCAACCTGGTTTCGCTGCTCGGCGAGCTCGGGGCGACCTGGTCGCGCTGGGGCGAGCGGCTCATCCCGATCGCCACCCTGTACGACCCGTTCGTCTCCCGGGCGCTCGAACCGTGGTCGTACGGGATCTACGCCGGTGGGCAGTCGATCCTGGTCGGCACGCCGTCCGGGGTGACCCTCGCGCCGGAGGGCGGCGCCCACCAGTCGATCACCACCCCGTCGATCGGCCTGGAACAGCCCGGATGCGTGGCCTGGGAGCCGGCGTTCGCGCAGGACCTCGAGTGGTGCTTCCTGCACGCGATGAGCCGGGTCGGCGTGGACGGGGGCACGTCCGCGTACTTCCGGCTCTCCACCCGGCCCCTCGACCCGGCTCTCGCGCGGGTCCCCGACGATCCGGCGCTGCGGGAGCGCCGGCGGCGGCAGGCGGTCGCCGGCGGGTACCGGATCTCGGGTTCCGCCACGGACCGGGTCACGCTCGTCGGCGTCGGGGCGATCATGCCGGAGGTGATCGCGGCGGCGGAGGCCCTCGCGGGGCACGGTGTCGACGCCGGTGTCATCTGCCTGACCAGCCCCGACCTGGTGTTCCGGTCGCTGCAGCAGCGCGGCAGCCGGGACCCCGGGGTGGGCGGGGACATCCTCGAGGAGCTGCTGCCGGCCGGGCGGGGGACGCCGCTGGTGACGGTTCAGGACGGGCATCCGCACACGCTGGCGTTCCTGGCGGCGGCTCGCGGTGACCGGATCCGGTGCCTGGGGGTGACCGAGTTCGGTCAGTCGTCGAGCCTCGCTGACGCGTACCGGCTGCACGGGATCGACACGTCGGCGATCGTGGACGCGGCGCTGACCCTGATCTCCTGATCTCTTAGCGCGTCGGGTCGATCATGGTCATGCCGGCGACTGTCGCGCTGTCGAAGCCGGGCAGCAGGGCGGCTGCCTCCTCCAGTCCCACCGTGCGCTCGATCAGGCGATCGGGCGCGAGGACGCCGCGCTCGATCAGCTGCAGCATGGCCGGATAGTCGGCGGCGGCCATCCCGTGGCTGCCGAGGACGTCCAGCTCCCAGCCGATCACGCGGGCCATCGGGACCCGGGGGTGGCCGTCGATCGGGGGCAGCAGGCCGACCTGGACGTGGCGGCCCCGGCGACGCAGGCTGAGGATGGCGTCGGCGCAGGTCTGCTCGCTGCCGACCGCGTCGACGGAGACGTGACTGCCGCCGCCGGTGAGATCGTGGACGGCCTGCGGAATCCCGTCGGCCCGCGGCGCGAGCCCGGTCTCGCGCCCGGCGGCGCGCAGCGTGTGGTCGGCGCCGAGGGCCGCCGCTGCGGCGAGGGCCTCGGCGTTGCGGTCCACGGCGATCACCCGCGCACCCAGGGCTCGCGCGATCATCACGGCGCTCAGGCCGACGCCTCCGGCGCCGATCACCGTCACCCACTCCCCCTCGGCGAGCCGGGCACGACCCACCAGGGCCCGGTACGCGGTGGCGAACCGGCACCCGAGCCCGGCCGCCGCCGCGAACCCCACCTGATCGGGAATCGCCACCAGGTTGGTGTCCGCGGCGTGCAGGGCCACGAACTCGGCGAACGACCCGGCGTGCGTGAAGCCGGGCTGCTGCTGGTCCGGGCAGACCTGGGCCTGCCCGGACCGGCACCACTCGCAGCGCCCGCAGCCGCAGACGAACGGCACGGTCACCCGGTCGCCGGCCGACCAGCGCCGGACACCCGCGCCGACCTCGGCCACCACGCCGGCCAGCTCGTGCCCCGGCACGTGCGGGAACACGATGTCGTCGTCGTGACCCGCCCAGCCGTGCCAGTCGCTGCGGCACATCCCGGTCGCGGCGACCCGCACCACGACTCCGCCGGCCGGGGCGACGGGGGCGGGCATCACCCGTACCCGGGGAAGGGTTTGGGCAGTGTCGATCACGACGGCGCGCATGCGCCCATTGTTCAGCCGCCGTCGACCGGATGGAACGGGTGGGGCAGGGAACGGGGCGCGACGGTCCGCGCGGCCGTGGTGGCGGGCAGGTTGTCCATCATCGTGCGACCGATCCTGGAGTGCGCCTGCACCGCCGGGTGGGTCGCGCCGTAGTTCTCCGGGTCACCCAGACCCTCGGCGAACATCGCGTAGGTCAGCAGCGGCACGCCGTTCGCGCTGAACATGATGCCCGCCTCGTGCCGGGACTCGCCGAGATCGTTGAAGCCGGCGCCGTACTTGGTGGCGACCCGCTCGCGCTCCTTCGACGACATCACCCGGCGGACGCCGTCGTGATAGCCGTTCAGCCAGCGGGTGATGCTCAGCAGGAAGTCGCAGGACTCCGGCTTCAGCAGGGTCTTGGTGGCCAGCCGCCAGAGCAGGTCGTGCATCTCGCGCGGCGTGGTCGTGCCGAGGAAGAAGCGGTTCGGGTTCGCCACCGGCTCCACCCTGGTGTGCACGAACCCCTTGGCGGCGAGGATCTCGTTGATCTCCAGCGCGGGGACGACACGACCACACATGCGTACGGCGGTGTTGTCCGAGACGAGAAGCATGGCGGTCAGGAAGTTCGCGACCGTGATCTCGTCGCCCCAGACGCGGTGCAGGTGGTAGATGCCCGAGCCGCCGAGGATGATGTCGGCGGGCAGGTCGAGCTTCGTGCCGAGGGTCAGCCCGCCACGGTCGATCTTGTCCATGACGGCGGTGGCGACGGCGAGTTTCTGCACGCTGTAGCCGTGGGTGACGTGGTCGGCGTCGTCCTCGACGATCGGTTTCGGCGTGCCGGTGGCGTCGACGGCGGCGATGTGGGTGTGCCAGACGCCGCCCGCTCTGGACTTCTCCCGCTGGTAGACCTTCCGGATCGACCTCGTGCCGTTCTCCGCGGCTTCAGCGGGACTGCTCATGCCTGCGACCGCGGCGGCGGCGCCGAGACCCAGCGCCGAGCGGCGGGACATGCTCGATGACATTGCTCTCCCTCGATGGACAGGAGCGCCAAGATACCGGGGGCCGTCAACGGTGGCATCTCGCAGATCCTGCCACATTGACCCCTGTCGAACGCGTTGACCATTCATGAACGACAAATAGATCAACTTGCGCGGCTCCCTAGAATGAGATCTGCGGCCGAGGCACCGTGGCCCCGGAAACATCTGCATTCTCGGTGGAGGCGCATTCCGCGTGCCGGACGAAACGGGCGAGTCCGAAAAGGGTCACCGTCTGCACACCATCGTGGCCGGTCTGATCGCCATGGTGATCGTGGGAGTTTCGCTTTTCGCTCTGGAACGGGCGAACAACATCTACGTGCTGGCCGTCTCCGCGACGGTGCTGGCGGCCGTCACCCTCTGGACGTTCGCCATTCTCGCCTCGATCTCCAAGGCGGTCGAGGCGGGTTTCTCGCTGCCGCAGAGACTGCCGCGCCGGGCCCGGCTCATCCTGATCGGCGGCACGGTGATCGCCATCGTCACCGTGAGCGGCGTCGTCTTCGAGGCCACCCGCCCCGACATCTGCCCGCAGGCCTTGGAGCTGCGGATCCTCGCCTCGCCGGACGGCGCGCAGGCCACCCGCGAGCTCGCCCACGAGTACACCCGGGCCACCGCGCTCGGCAACGACGGCTGCCCGGCCGTCTACCCCTACGTCTACGCCGCCGGCACGTCGGTGGCGAGCGGCGCGCTGGCCCGGATGTGGACCGGCGCGAAACAGGACCGCCCGCTGGAGCACCTCGGACCGCGCCCGGACATCTGGCTGCCGGACTCCATGCTGGACGTGCGCCAGGTCGAGGAGATCGTGGTCAAGGGCACCCTGCCGTCACCGCTGGCCGGTGTCACGTCGATCGGGTCGTCGCCGATCGTGCTGGCCGGCACGCGGGTGACGGGTGTGCCGGAGTCCACCGACAACACCCTGCCGAAGCTGGTGTCGGCGGTGCTGGACCGGCCGGGCTTCGCGCCGGCGCTCGCCGCCGCGGATCCGCAGTCCTCGACGGCGGGCCTGCTCGCGGCGGACGTCTATCTGCGCGACGCGGAGGGCGAGATGGTCGGTGCCGACGTGGCCCGCCGCCGGACGCAGATCGTGGCCGACTCGGCGCCGCCGGCGGGCAGCGAGACCCGCCTGCTCTGTGCGTACCTGCGGGAGGGCCGGCTGCCGGAGACCGCGCTGACCAGCCTGCGGACGTGGAAGCGTTACCTCAAGGGCAAGCCGCTCGGCACGCCCGGCTGCACCACCCCGCGCACTCCCCCGTCGAACCTGCCGGAGCCGGTGGTGCTCGCCTCCGCGCCCGCCCTCGACCTCCCGTTCGTGCAGTTCACCTGGACCAGCACGCGGCACCGCGCGGAGGTCGAGCGGTTCCGCGCCTGGCTGCTCGGTGAGGACGCCGATCCGTACCTGCGGGAGGCCGGCCTCGGCGAGCCGCATTCCGCGTGTGCCGACCTCGCCCTCAACGCCTGCCTCCCCCGGGACCCCAAGAAAACCCTTTCCCTGTACGAGCGGGCGAAGCGTCCCGGACGCGTCCTGCTGGCCGTGGACACCTCGGGTTCGATGGCCGATCCCGCCGGTCCGGGCAAGGCGACCCGTTTTTCCGTCGCCGCGCGGGGCGTGGGCGAGGCCCTCGGCCAGATCGGCGCCCGGGACGAGTTCGGCCTCTGGTCGTTCCCGACGGTCAAGGGCCGCACCTCCCCGGAGCTGGTGAGCATCGGACCGGGCACCCCGCAGCACCGCACCACGGTGGTCGACACGCTGCGCACCGTGAAACCGGCCGGCGCGACACCGCTCTACACCACGGTCGTGGCCGGGATGCGCGAGCTCGCCGAGCCGGGCGGCGGCGACCGGATCCGGGCGATGGTGGTGCTCACCGACGGCGAGAACACCAGTGGTGATCTCAGTCTGGAACGGACCGTCGCGGAGGTGAAGCGGGCGGCCGGCGCCGACGTCCGGCTGTACGTGATCGCGACCGGCGAGGCCAGCTGCGACGACGGCGGCGGCGGCGCGGCCGATCCGGGTCCGCTGTACCAGCTCGCCCGCGCCGGCCGCGGCGCCTGCCTGCCGGCCGGCGCGCAGGAGCTGCCGGAAACGATGACCCGGCTCTTCGAGACGTTGTGGAGTGGAAAGTGACAAAGTTCCTGTCCGGGCCGTTCACCTGGTTCGTCGCGTTCCTGCTGGGAGTGCTGGTGATGGTCACCGCGGTGGCCGCCCGCAACGTGTTCCGGGAACCGGACGAGCCACGTCAGCAGCAGCAGCCGGGGCGCGCCGAGCTGGTGATCTACTCGGGGGTGGACGAGAGCACCGGCGGTCAGCGGCAGAAGCTGATCGAGGAGTGGAACGCGGAGAACCGGGACACCCCGGCCCGGCTGGTCAGCCTGTCGCGCAGCGCCGACGCCCAGCACAGCGAGATGCGGGCGACCGCCCAGTCGGACGTCTCGGACGCCGACGTCTACAACCTGGACACCACGTGGACCGCCGCGTTCGCCTCGGCCGGGTACATCCTGCCGCTGGACCCCTCGACCGACACCAGCGGATTCCTCGGGCCGCCGCTGGAGACCTGCCGGTTCGAGGGCAAGCTGTGGGCGCTGCCGTTCAACACCGACGCCGGGCTGCTCTACTACCGCAGGAGCGTGCCCGGCAGCGCGTTGCCGGCCGCGCTGCCGCCGGGGCCGAACGACGTGCGGGCGCTGCGGAACGCGATGCCGGGCATGGAGGCCGGGTTCGTCACCCCGCTCGACGCGTACGAAGGGCTCACCGTGAGCGCGCTGGAGGCGATCTGGGCGGAGGGCGGCGAGGTGTACGACCAGGAGAAGGACCTGGTCGTGATCGACAGTAAACAGGCGCGGGAGGGCTTGCGGAAACTGGCCGCGGCGATGGACCGGGTCGACGACCTGCCGCCGGCCGTGCACCCGAAGTCGATGACGTTCCGCGAGGACACCAGCCGGGAGGCGTTCCGGGAGGGCAAGGTCGCGCTGATGCGGAACTGGCCGGTGGCGTACGGACTGCTGCGCTCCGGCGACAAACCGCTGACCGACTTCGACGTCCGGTCGCTGCCCGGCCCCAGTGTGCTGGGCGGGCAGAACCTGGCGGTGGCGAGCAGCACCGACAACCCGCGGGCGGCGCAGAAGCTGATCCAGTTCCTGACCAGCGAGGAGAGCGAGCGCCGGCTGTTCCGTGACGGCGGCCTGGCGGCCACCCGCACGGCCGTCTACAACGACCCGGCGGTGATTCGCTTCCAGCCGTACGCCTCGACGCTGAAGCAGGCCGTGGAGAACGCGAAGGCCCGCCCGGAGACCACGCACTACGCGCTGTTCAGCAGCACCTTCCAGGACATCGTGACGCAGACGCTGAACAGCGACGGCAAGCTGCCGGACGACGCGGTGAAACGGCTCACCGAGGCGCTGAACGGACGCATCGTCTAGCCGCCCGGATTCCGCATTAACAGACAGCCTTGACTGTTTCTGGGTCCACGGTGAAGACTCGGCAGGCGCGGACCCCGCTGCCGGCGGTCCGGCTGGACTGCGAAGGGGATCTGACGTGAGACTGACCGAACACGACGTGGCGCTCGTCACCGGCGGCGCCTCCGGCCTCGGGCTCGCCACCGTGCGGGCGCTCGCCGCCGAGGGCGCGAAGGTGGTGATCGTCGACCTGCCCTCCTCCGACGGCAAGGACGTCGCCGAGCGCCTCGGCGACGCGGTCCGCTTCAGCCCCGCCGACGTGACGAGCGAGGAAGCCGTCTCCACCGCGATCGACCTGGCCGCCGGGCTGGGCCGGCTGCGGGCCGTGGTGAACTGCGCGGGCATCGGCACGCCGGCCCGCGTGCACGGCAAGAACGGCCCGTTCCCGCTGGATCTGTTCCGCCGCACCATCGAGGTCAACCTGATCGGCAGCTTCAACGTGATCCGGCTGGCCGCATCCGTCCTGAAGGCGGCCGAGCCGGTCGACGGCGAGCGCGGCGTCATCGTCAACACCGCCTCGGTCGCCGCGTTCGAGGGGCAGATCGGGCAGGCCGCCTACTCGGCCTCCAAGGGCGGCATCGTCGGCATGACGCTGCCGATCGCCCGTGAGCTTGCCTCCTCGCTGATCCGGGTGGTCACGATCGCGCCCGGCCTGTTCGAGACGCCACTGCTCGCCGGCCTGCCCGAGGACGCGAAGGCCTCGCTCGGCGCCCAGGTGCCGCACCCGGCCCGGCTCGGCAGGCCCGAGGAGTACGCGGATCTGGTGTCGAGCATCGTGCGCAACCCGATGCTGAACGGCGAGACGATCCGGCTGGACGGCGCGATCCGGATGGCGCCGCGATGAGCCCGGCGCTGAGCACCCGGTTCACCGAGACATTCGGGATCCGGCACCCGATCGTGCAGGGCGGCATGCAGTGGGTGGGCCGCGCCGAGCTGGCCGCCGCGGTCTCCGACGCCGGCGGCCTCGGCATGATCACCGCGCTCACCCAGCCCACCCCGGCGGACCTCGCGGCCGAGATCGAGCGCGCCCGGCGCCTCACCGACCAGCCGTTCGGCGTGAACCTCACGATCCTGCCGACGATCACGCCGCCGCCCTACGACGAGTACCGCCGGGTGATCGTGGACTCCGGAGTGACCATCGTGGAGACCGCCGGGTCTAACCCGGAGCCCCACATGGAGATGTTCAAGGCCAACCACATCAAGATCATTCACAAATGTACGAGTGTGCGCCACGCTCTCAAGGCCGAGGCGGTCGGCGTGGACGCGGTCAGCATCGACGGTTTCGAGTGCGCGGGGCATCCCGGCGAGGACGACATCCCGGGCCTGGTCCTGATCCCGGCGGCCACCGAGCGGCTCACCATCCCGGTCCTCGCCTCCGGCGGATTCGCCGACGCGCGCGGGCTGGTCGCGGCCCTGGCGCTCGGGGCCGACGGGATCAACATGGGCAGCCGGTTCATGTGCACCGCCGAGTCCCCGATCCACGACAAGGTGAAGCAGGCCATCGTCGACGGCGACGAGCGCGGCACCCAGCTGATCTTCCGGCAGCTGCGCAACACCGCGCGGGTGGCCGGCAACGCGGTGAGCCGCGAGGTCGTGGAGATCCTCCAGGGCGGCGGCACGTTCCCGGACATCAAGTCCCTGGTGGCCGGCGCCCGGGGCCGCAAGGTCTTCGAGGAGGGCGACCTGGACGCCGGCATCTGGACCGTCGGCATGGTGCAGGGCCTGATCCACGACGTGCCCACCTGCGGCGAGCTGATCGACCGCATCGTCACCGAGGCCGCCGAGCTCATCGACAACCGCCTGCGCCGGGTGACGGCGGTGACGGCATGACCGCGGCGGCGCCGGAGATCGGCTGTCGCCGGGACGGGCCGGTCCTGCGGATCACGCTGAACCGGCCGCACGTGCTCAACGCGGTCACCGAGACCGTCCTGCGCGACCTGGCCGACCTGATCACCGAGGCCGGCGAGGACCCGGAGGTGCGGGTCCTCGTCCTGGCCGGGGCGGGCCGGGCGTTCAGTTCCGGCGCCGACCTCACCACGGTCACCGAGATCTCGTCCCCGGCCGGGACCATCCACGCCGCGAACCAGGTGATCCGCAGCATCGGCGCGGTCCCGCAGCCGGTGGTCGCCGCCGTGCAGGGCGCGGCTGCCGGGGTGGGCTGCTCGATCGCGCTCGCCTGCGACCTGGTGCTGGCCTCGTCGGACGCGTACTTCCAGCTGGCGTTCGTCAGGGTCGGCCTGATGCCGGACGGCGGCGCGACCCTGCTGGTCCCGGCCGGCGTCGGCCGGGCCCGGGCCATGTCCCTCGCCCTGCTCGGCGACCGGCTCCCGGCGGCCACGGCGGCCGAGTGGGGGCTGATCCACCGGGTGGTCGACCCGGCCTCGCTCGCCGCCGGCGTCGACGACCTCGCCGGCCGCCTGTCCCGCAGCGCCCCGCTCGCCCTGGCCGCGACGAAGCGGGCCGTCAACGCCGCCACGCTCGGCGGCCTCGAGGACAGCATGGGACGCGAGCTGGAGGGCCAGTCGGCGCTGCTGACCAGCGCCGACTTCCAGACGGCGGTGTCCGCGTTCCGCGAGAAGAAGACACCCGACTTCGCCGGCCGATAACCGCACCCGGTCACCGGGGGACGGCGCGGAACCAGGCCTCCCGGTCGCCGGGGTCGGGGCCGCGCCGGGGCAGCACCGGCGGCTCCTCGCCGGTGACCGGGGCGTAGTGGTCGAACGTCGCGGTCAGCACCGCCTCGCCGCCGGTGAGGTCGGGCAGCACCGCGACGACCTGCGGCACCCGCGACGACGGCAGGACACCGCTCACCTCCAGGTGCCCGCCCGCCTCCACGGTGTCGGAGATGACCGCGCCGAACCGGCCGAGCAGCGCCGTCACGGCGTCGAACACGTGGTGCGGCACGTTCACGTCGAACCGCTCGACCGGCTGGCACACCCGGCTGCCGGCCCGGCGCAGCGCGGCGGTCACCACGACCGGAGCCAGGTGGCGGAAATCCGCGGCCACGCTGGAGATCGACTTGTCGAACTTCTGGTGCGGTCTGCTCTGCCGGGGGTAGTACTGCGACGACGTCATGGTGACCGTGCAGTCGGTGACCGGCCAGCCGGACAAGCCCTGGCGCAGCCCGGCGCGCACACCCTCCTCGGTGGCCGCCACGAACGCCGGTGGCAGCCGGCCGGGTTCGACGCCGGGGCGGAACTCGATGCCGTGCCCGACCGGCGCCGCCTCGATCCGCAGACCCACCCCGGCCAGGTACGGGTTGCCCCGCTCCTTGATCCGATCCTCGGCCGCCCCGGTGCCGGTGACCCGCTCGATGCAGGCGGTCAGCGTGCCGGAGAAGCGCACCCGCACCCCGTACCGGTCCTCCAGCAGCGCGGCGATCACCTCTTTCTGGACCTCGCCGTGCAGCCGGATCACCGCCTCCGCCTGGTGTTCGTCGAGGCGCAGGTCGACCAGCGGGTCCTCGTCGGCGAGTTCGGCCAGACCGGCGAAGAGCGCCAGCCGCTGGCCGGGCTCGACCGGCTCGACCAGGGCCTGCCGGGTCGGTGGCGGGAAGCGGTAGAGGTTGCGCCGGGGCGGGTCGCCGACGTGCTGGCCGATCCGGGCGGACAGGCCGCGGATCGCGGCGATCTGCCCGGCCGACGCGGACGGGCGCACCTGGACGCCGTCGGGCTCGCTGACCGCGATCTGGGTGACCGTCTGCGGGCGGTCGCCGGCGAGCGCCACCCGGTCACGGACGCGCAGGCTGCCCGACCAGAGGCGCACCCAGGCGCGCCGGCCGTGGCGGTCCCGGTCGACGGCGAAGACCGTGCCGGCGAGCGGCCCGTCCCGCTCGTCGCAGCGCGGCAGCAGCTCGGCCAGGATCCGGCGCAGCTGCGGCACCCCGGCGCCGGTGATCGCCGAGCCGCACGTGACCGGGCTCAGCTCGGCGCGGCGGACCGACCGCCGGATCACCCGCCGGACGTCACGCGCGGGCACCGGCTCGCCGGACAGCCACCGGCCGGCGACCGTGTCGTCGGCCTCCGCGACGGCTTCCACGACCGGCTCGCTGTCGAGTGCGATCGGCCGTACCCGGGCATGGGTCTGCCCTTGATCGGTGACCGTGGTGAGCAGGACCGGGCGGGTGGCCAGGCGCTGCCGGAGCTGGGTGACCACGCGGCCGACGTCGGCGCCCCGGCGGTCCACCTTGTTGAGGAAGAAGAGCGTCGGCACGCCGATGCGGCGCAGCGCCCGCCAGATCGCGACGGTCTGCGGCTGGACGCCCTCGACGCTGGAGACCACCAGGACGGCGGCGTCCAGCACGGCGAGGGACCGCTCGACCTCGGCGATGAAATCCGGGTGGCCCGGGGTGTCGAGGAGGTTGACGGTGAGACCGCCGAGGTCGATCGAGGTGACGGCGGCGCGGATGGTGATGCCGCGCCGGCGCTCGAGGTCCATCGAGTCGGTGCGGGTGGTGCCGTCGTCGACGCTCCCCGGACTCCGGACCGCGCCCGCTTCGAAGAGCAGGCGCTCGGTCAGGCTGGTCTTGCCGGCGTCAACATGGGCGACGATTCCGAGATTCAACAATGCCAAGGCAGAACTCCACGGTAGGACGGTCAGGGGTCCGAAGCGTGGAAGCTGCTCGCATGGCACTCTCCTCGTCGTCAGTGACTGGGCGTTGTTCACCCTGGCACCGGCGCGATGCCCCCGCCACCGATTTACCGGAGGCAGAAGTGACCCAGGTCACACGATCTGGTGAACCCATGATGATCGGCGCGTCGTCTTGCCGGATGTGAAACGAAACCTGAGTGCGGCCGACGAGGACGAGCTGGTCCGCCGCACCGCCGCCGGGGACCGGCGCGCGTTCGACGAGCTGTACCGGCGCACCTCGCCGTGGCTGCTCACCCGGCTGCGGCGGCGCTGCGCCGACGACGACGTGGTCGCCGACGTGATGCAGGAGACCTACCTCGCCGTCTGGCGGGCCGCCGGCAGCTTCGCCGGGGCGGCCACGTCGGGCAGCGCCGCCGGCTGGCTCTGGACGATCGCCGCGCACCGCCTGGTCGACGCGTTCCGGCGGCGGGCCCGGCACAACCAGGTGCCCGCGGTGCAGATGTCCGACGCGATCGCCCCGGCCGCCGAGGACGAGGTGATGGCCGGCCGGGTCGCACACGAGCTGGAGCAGGCGCTGCTGGAGCTCCCGTCCGAGGCACGGGAGGTGCTCCGGGCGATGGTCCTCGACGGCTTCTCCGTCCGGGAGACGTCACTGCTGCTGGGCGTACCCGAAAGCACTGTCAAATCGCGGGCCCGCAGGGCTCGCATCGCTCTGCGGGAGGCACTGTCGTGACCACGCATCCGAGCCGGGCGGTGATCGCCCGCTACGCCGACCGCGACACGGACCTCGACGAGGTCACCATGTGGTCCCTGGAGGTGCATCTGGAGGAGTGCGCGGACTGCCGAGCGGTGCTCGCCGGCAGCACCCCCGACGACTCCCGGGCCCTGCTCGACCGGATCGCCGCCGGCCTCGACGCCGGCATCGCCGCCGGTCCGGCGCCCACCCCGGTACGGACGATCCGCCGCCGCTGGATGGTGTGGAGCCTGGCGCCCTGGCTGATCATGACCGTCGCCGTGCTGGCCTGTGCGGTGACCCTGCAGGTGCTGCAGCCGAGTCTGCCGTCGCTGGTCACACTCCTGGCCCCGGTGGCGCCGCTGCCCGGCGTCGCGATCGCCTGGAGCCGCCGCGCCGACCCGGCCTGGGAGCTGATCGCCGGCACCCCGGCGGCCGGGCTGACGATGCTGCTGCGGCGCACCGCCGGGGTGCTCGCCGTGGTGATTCCGGCGCTCGCGCTGGGCAGCAGCCGTACCGGAGGCTCGCTGGCCGTCGCGCTCCTGCCGTGCCTGGCCTTCACCGCCGCGACCATCGCCCTGGGTGGCTTCGTCGGTGTCCGCCGTGCCGCCATCGCGCTCGGCGCCCTCTGGGTGCTCGCCGTGGTGGTGCCGACCGTCGCCACCGCGCGGCTGCCCGTGCTGTTGCAACCGGCCAGCGCCACCGCCTGGGCACTGACCGCCCTCCTCCTCGCCGGCCTGGCGTTCCTGCGGGCCGACAACTTCCGCCGCCTGACCAGTCACCACTGAAAGAAGATCCCCTCATGCGTACGGTGAACGCGGCCGAGACGGCCCCCACCACACATCCCTGGGCAGTGCACGCCGAGAAACTCCAGGTGCGCGCCGGCCGCCATCTGGCCGTCGACGGGCTCGACCTGGCCCTGGGCCGCGGCGTGCACGGGCTGCTCGGCCCGAACGGCGCCGGCAAGACCACCCTGATGCGCGCCCTCGCCACGGTCCTCAAGCCGGCCGGCGGGCGGCTCACCCTGCTCGGCGAGCAGGTGGACGGCCGCGCCGACCTGCGGCTGGTCCGCCGCGGGCTGGGCTATCTGCCGCAGCAGTTCGGGTTCTACCCGCGCTTCACGGTCCGCGAGTTCGTCGAGTACATGGCGTGGCTCAAGGAGATGCCGAAGACCGCGGTGCCGGGCGCCACCCAGCGGGCGATCGAGCGCGTGGGGCTGGCCGGCAAGGCCGACGCGCGGATGAAGACGCTCTCCGGCGGCATGCTGCGCCGTGCCGGGATCGCGCAGGCCATCGTCAACGACCCGGCCGTGCTGCTGCTCGACGAGCCCACGGTCGGCCTCGACCCGGAACAGCGGCTCGACTTCCGGGAGCTGCTGCGCGACATCGGCGTGGACAGCTGCGTGCTGGTCTCCACCCACCTGGTCGAGGATGTGGTGGCGGCCTGCACCGACGTGGTGATGATGAGCGAGGGGCGGCTGGTCTATCAGGGCACCCCGGACGACCTGACCCGGCAGGGCGGGCCGGCCGACGCCGGCGACAGCCCGGCCGAGCGCGGGTACTCGGCGCTGCTGCGCCGGCACCGGGCGGAGGGCAACCGATGACCCGCATTCTCGGCATCGAGCTGCGCCGGTCCGCGGCGCTCGGATCCGCCCTGACCGTGTTCGTGGTCGGCACGCTGCTGCTGTACTTCGCCGAGGGCATCGCGTTCGCCACCGGCTGGATGCAGCTCGCCATGACGCAGCGGCTCTTCCTGGCCCTGCTCTGGCCGATCGCCCTGGCAGCCGGCGCCTGGCAGGCCTCCCGCGAGCACCGGTCGAAGGTGGGCGAGCTGTTCGCCAGCACGCCCCGGCCGATCCACCTGCGGGTGATCCCGATCCTCGCCGCGATGACGCTCGCGGTCACCGCCGGATACCTGGCGATGGGTGTCGCCGGCGGGCTGTGGATCGTCCGCACCGCCGCGTACGTCCCGGCACAGGCGTTCGTCGTCACGGCGGTCGGCGTGCTGTCGCTCGTCGCCGCGGTCTGGCTGGGCCTGGCGGTCGGCCGGCTGCTGCCGTGGCGGGCCACCGCACCGGTCCTCGCCGTGGCCGGTCTGGGGCTGCTGCTGGGCATCCCGGCCGCGACCAGGCCGCGCGGCTGGCTGGCGCTGGTCTTCTCGCCGATCACCGAGATGAACATGCCGGACGCCTACACCACCGTCCCCGCCCGGGCCAGCGCCGCGCAGGCGCTCTGGATGGCCGCCCTCGCGGTCACCGCCCTGCTGCTGTTCGCGTCCCGGAGCTGGCGCGGCCGGGTGGCGGCGCTGCTGCCCGTGGTGGTCGGCGCCGCGCTGGCGATCACGGTGATGCCGCACCAGAACCGGTACGTCATCGACGCGATCGACCCCGTCGCGCGGGAGCTGGTCTGCGAGGACCGGGTCTGTGTCAGCCGGGTCCACTCCGGGCTGCTGCCGGAGATCGCCGGACCGGCCCGGGAGGCTCTGACGATCATGGCGAAGCTGCCGGGCGCGCCGACCCGGGTGCACGAGGACACCACCACGTACCGGCCGGACGTGCACCCGGAGCCGGACCCGGCCGTGGCGCTGCTGCGCGTCGAGGTCGGCACGGACGGGCACGTGAAGGACCGGGACGGCCTGCTGGCCGAGGTGGTCGCCGGGGCCTTCCGCAACCCGCCGAGCTGTGACGACCCCGGTTTGCAGACGGACCAACTGGCCGCCGCGTACTGGCTGATCGGCCGGGAGCCGGTGATCTCGGCGGAGTACCCCGCCGACGTCGGCGCCGAGATCGTGGCCCTGTGGAGCCGCCTGCGGGAGCTGCCGCAGGACGAGGCGCAGTCCCGGGTGGTGGCCCTGCGCGCCGCCGGGCAGCGCTGCGCGGGCGTCAGTCTCTTCGGAGAGAGCACGTCGTGAGGCTGCTGACGCTCTACCTGCGCTCGCGGCGGGTGCCGGCCGCACTGCTCGGCGCCGCCGGTGTCATGGCGCTGATGTGGGTGCTCGCCCGGACGCTCTCCAAGAGCCCCGCCGCCGACGTGCAGCTGGTCATGCTGACGGTCCTGCTGCTGGTCGTCGCCCTGACCGCCACGCTCGGCGGCCCGGACGACGCGCTGGAGTCGACGGCGGCGTTCTCCTGGGTGCCACGCCGGGCGGTCCACCTGCTGGCGGCGCTCCTGGTCGTGGTGGCGCTGATGCTCGCCACCCAGCTGACCGGCGCCCGGTTCGGCCCGGCCGGGCTGGTGATCCGGGACGCGGCCGGCCTGCTGGGGCTGACCGCCCTGGGAGCGGCCACGGCCGGGGTGTCCCGGTCGTGGTTCCTGCCGCTCGGCTGGACCCTGGGGGCGACGCTGTTCCCGCAGGGCGAGTCACTGGTCGGGCGGGTGCTGACCTGGCAGGCGCAGGAGCCGTCCAGCACCGCCGCGGCGGTGACGGCCGGGGTGTTCGCGGTGAGTGGGCTCATCGCGTACGCGATGAGCGGCCCGGCCCACGGCGCCCCCGCCGAGGCTACGCAGCGGTGACCGGTGGTTTCCCGTTCGCGGCCAGGAAGCCGCCGAATCCTCCGACCAGCGCGACCAGGCCGACCACCAGCACGACAAGACCGGCGGACCGGCTGTCGTCGCCGAGCATCAGCAGGCCGCCGAGCACGGTGACCGGGAACCCGAAGGTGAGGGCGAGGACCGCCAGCTCGCCCGCCCGGTGGATGCGTTTGCCCTCCTCGCGGGCCCGGCGGCGGTTGGCGGTGGCCTGCGCGACGCGCAGGGCGACCAGCCCGAGGTAGACGACGGCGACCGCGAGGGCCGCCCAGATCACCAGCGGGAAACCACCGTCGTCGACGGCGACATGACCGATGTCGCCGACCGGGTACACCTCGACCGACTGACCGACCGCAAGGCCGTCAGCGCCGTCCACCATGGCGCTGACGGCCTTGCCGTTGTCGGCCCAGGTCACGAAGCACTCGTCCCGGCAGCTCTCCACCACGGCCTGCGCGCGGGGTGAGAAGAGGTAGCGGTATCCGTTCTGCATCCAGAGGAAGAGGATCCCGAGCGCCAGGATCGACATCATCGGCCATTTGGGCCATTTGTTGAAAACCACGGCGACAGCCAATCAGGGAAGTCGATCTGCCGCAATCCTGACCCGGCAACCGAGTGGTGACCGTTGCGCACCGCTTCCCTAATCCGGCCCGCCGGGACTGGGCCGAACAGAACAGCGCAACCGCGAAACACCTACGAAAGGGACCGCTCTTGCGCACCGTTCTTCGCCGCTTCGCCCTGGCCGTCGTCCTCACCCCGGCCGCCATCGGCGCCGCCACGATGATCGCCGGACCCGCCGAAGCCGCACCGGCGAAGACGTCCGAGACCGCCCTGCAAACCGAAATCAACCGCCTCATCAACATCGAGCGCACCGACCACGGCTGCGACGCCCTCACCGTCGACGCCAAACTCACCACCGCCGCCCGCGCCCACAGCGCCTGGATGGCCCGCACCGGCAGCTTCTCGCACACCGGCCGCAGCGGCTCCAACTTCGTCGCCCGCACCAAGGCCGCCGGCTACACCAAACCCTCCGCCGAGAACATCGCCTACGGCTACCGCACCGCCGCCCAGGTCGTCAACGGCTGGATGAACTCCCCCGGCCACCGCACCAACATCCTCAACTGCACGTCCAAGACCGTCGGCGTCGGCGCCGTCTACAGCGACAACGGCACCCCCTACTACACCCAGGACTTCGGTTACTGAGGACCAACTGAAACGAACAGACCAGCGATGTCCCAGCCGCTCCCCCTGCGGCTGGGGCATCGCCGTTTTCCGGCCGTTGAAACCTGCCCCGGTGGCGACGGCCCTCAGGCGGGCACCACGATCGGCGTCCCGGCGACCGGATCGGTCACGATGACGCAGCTCAGCCCGAACACCTTCGCCACCAGCTCCGCGGTGATCACCTCGGCCGGCGGCCCCTCGGCGACGATGGCGCCGCCGGCCATCGCGATGACGTGGTCGCAGAAACGGCTGGCCAGGTTGAGATCGTGCAGCACCGCGACGATCGTCTTGCCGGCGTCCTCGTTCAGCGTGCGCAGCAGCCGGAGCAGCTCCACCTGATGGTTGATGTCGAGGAACGTGGTCGGCTCGTCGAGCAGCAGCAGGTCGGTGTCCTGCGCGAGCGCCATCGCCACCCACACCCGCTGCCGCTGCCCGCCGGAGAGCTGCTGCAACGGCCGGTCGGCGAGATCAGCGGTGCCGGTCGCCTCGAGCGCCCGGGCCACCGCCTCGTGATCGCCGTCGGTCCACCGGCGGAACCAGCCCTGATGCGGGTAGCGTCCCCGCGCGACCAGGTCGGCGACGGTCACCCCGGCCGGCGCGACCGGTGACTGCGGCAGCAGGCCGAGCACCTTCGCCACCTCGACCGTGCTCATCCCGCTCATCACCGCGCCGTCCAGCCGTACCTCGCCGGCCCGGGGTTTGAGCAGCCGGGCCAGGCCGCGCAGCAGCGTCGACTTGCCGCAGGCGTTGGCGCCGACGATCGCCGTCACCTTCCCGTCGAGGATGTCGGCGTCCAGATCGGTCACGACCGCCCGGTCGTCGTATCCGAGGGTCAGTCCTCGGGCGTTGAGCCGTGTCACCCGCCCACTCCTTTCCGGTTCGTCGTGGCCAGCAGCCACAACAGGTACGGGGCGCCGACCGCCCCGGTGACCACACCCGTCGGCAGCGGTGCCGGCAGCAGGTGCACGGCGACGAGGTCGGCGGTGAGCATCAGCGCGGCGCCGGTGAGCGCGGCCGCGGCGATGCCACCGGTCGCCGGGCCGAGCAGCCGGTTCGCGACCGGGCCGGCCACCAGCGCCACGAAGATGATCGGCCCGGCCACCGCCACCGCGAGCGCGACCAGCAGGACCGCGACCGCGAGCAGGGCGGCACGGCTCGATTCGGTACGGGTGCCCAGCGCCCGTGCCGTGTCGTCACCCAGTTCCAGCGCCCGCAGGTGCCGTTGCAGTCCGATCGCGATCAGCAGCAGCGGGGGTAGCGCGTACAGCAGAACCCGCAGCTCACTGTCGCTGGCCTGCCCGACCGAGCCGGTGAGCCAGTGCATCGCCTGGCGCGCCTCGGTCAGTTTGGCGCGGCTCAGCACGTACCCGACGAGGCCGTCGAAGAACGCCGCGATGCCGATGCCGATCAGGATGAAGCGATATCCGCTGACCCCGTCGCGCCAGGCCAGCACATACATGAGCAGGGCCGCCAGCAGCGCGCCGCCGAGCGCGTACGCGCACACCACCAGCCCCGCGGCCTGCAGGAACACGATGCTCCCGGCGGCGGCGAGGCTCGCGCCCGAGGTGATGCCGACGAAGTCCGGTGACGCGAGCGGGTTCCGCAGCAACTGCTGGAAGATCGTCCCGGAGGCGCCGAGAGCGAGGCCCACGGCCAGCGCCGTGGTGGCGGTCGGCAGGCGCAGGCCACGCACCACGAAGTCGACGCCGGCGTTGGACTCCAGATGCAGCACCGACGTGATGACCTGCCACGCGGTCAGCCGGAAACTGCCGACCATCATGGTCAGCACGAACAGCGCGACGACGAAGCAGGCGAGCCCGGTGGTGACGACCAGGGACCGGGTGGCCCGGCGGCGATGGGTCGCCTTGATCACGGTGAGAGTGGTCATTCTCAGACCTCCGCCAGCCGCGCGTACCGCACGATGCCGATGAACACCGGCGCGCAGAGCACCGCGAGCACCACACCGACCTGCAGCTCACCGGGCGCCCCGGCGATCCGTCCGAGCACGTCGGCGAGGAGCAGCAGGACCGGGGCGAGCAGCATCGAGTACGGCAGGATCCACCTGTAGTCCGGCCCACAGAGGAACCGCGCCAGGTGCGGCACCACCAGGCCGATGAACACGATCGGTCCACACGCGGCGGTGGCCGCCCCGGCCAGGATCGCCACCACACCGAACGCGGCGGTCCGGGTCAGCCCGACACGCTGGCCGAGGCCGCGCGCCACGTCCTCGCCGAGCGCCAGCCCGTTCAGCATCCGCCCCAGCGCGAGGCTGGCCAGCAGCCCGAGGATCAGAAACGGCGCCACCCCGGTCAGGATCGGCAGGTACCGCCCGGCGAGCGACCCGACCTGCCAGAACCGCAGCTCGTTGAGCGCGTCGATGTTCGTCATCACGATCGCCGAGGTGAGCGAGCCGAGCCCGGCCGTGACGGCGGCGCCGGCCAGCGCGAGTTTCACCGGCGTGGCGCCCTCCCGGCCCATCGACGCGATCGCGTAGACCAGCACCGTCGCGAGGATCGCGCCGGCGAACGCGAACCAGACGTAGACTCCCGCGCCGCGCACCCCGAGCACCGTGATCGCGAAGACCACGAACGCGGCGGCGCCGGAGTTGATGCCCATGATCCCGGCGTCGGCGAGCGGGTTCCGGGTCACCCCTTGCAGGATGGCGCCGGCGACGCCGAGGGCCGCGCCCACCAGAACCCCCAACAGGGTACGGGGGACGCGCAGCTCCAGCGTGACCGTGCTGGTGACCGTCCCGTCGTCGCCCGCGCCCAGGTTCCCCAGCGCCCGCAGGACGTCGGCCAGATCGATCGACCGGGAGCCCTGCGTGACGCTGAGGAACGCGACGACCGCGAGCAGGGCGCCCAGGACGACGAGCCCGGCGACCCGATTAGTTGCCGACGTTCTCATCAGCGCCGTTGATCACGGTGGTCAGCTTCTCCAGCTCGGTCGCGAAGTCCTCGTAGGTGTGCAGCCAGTAGGCCGGCCACGCGGTCACGGCGCCCGCCTTGGCCGCCTTGATCTCGAACCAGGTGGGCTGCTTCTTGCCGAACTCGGCGTTCAGCGTGTCCTTGTAGGCGCGGCCGTCCCAGAGGATCAGGTCGGGCTGGTACTTGTCGGCGTTCTCCCAGCTCAGCGTCTCCCAGTACGGGAAGTCCTTGTCCGGGGCGGCCGGGTCCAGCACCTTGAGGCCCCAGCGCTGGAAGTCGAGCAGCTCCGGCGCGTACTTCGGGTTGGCGACGTAGACCTTCTCGTCGGTCGGCGACATCCCGGCGGCGGTGAGGTTCGGCTTCGCCGCGGTCGCCGCCTTGAACGCCTCGACCGCCTTCTCGTACCGCTGCTTGTGCGCGGCGATCTGCGGGTCGTCCACCTTCGCGCCGAGGCTCTTCGCCAGCTGCTCGTAGCCTTCCGCGAGGTCGGCGATCGACTCACCCTGGGCGACACCGGCGATGGGCGCGAGCTCGGCGAGTTTCTTGCTCTTCTCGTCAACACCCTCTTCCAGGCCGGAGTACGCCTTTTCGGCCGGCCACCAATCGCCGACGATCAGGTCCGGGGCCAGGGAGGCCGCCTTCTCGACGTCGATCTTGCCCCACTCCTCGCCGAGGATGGTGATCCCGGTCAGGTCGAGGTCCTTGAGGTTCAGGTCGGTCTTCACCGGCTCGTCGGCGTAGATGCCGACCGGCTTGATCCCGAACGACATCAGCGCCGCTGCCTCGCCGGCGTGCGCGATGATCCGGGACGGAACCTTCTCCGCCGTGACCACCTGACCGTTGCCGCTGGTGAACGACCAGGGGCCGGCGGCCGCGGCGGGTTCCTCGGTGGACGCGTTACCGCCGCAGCCGGCGAGCAGAGCGCCCAGAGTCGCGACTGTCAGAACTGAACGCCAGGTATGCATTTATGGCCTGCCCTATCAACTGTCTCGTCGGTTAGGGGAGGCTAACCTAATCTCACAGGTTTTGCATAGCCTGAAATGCAGAAAGGCCCACCCGTTATCCGGGTGGGCCTTTCTATAAGTTGAGTCCGGCGGCGTCCTACTCTCCCACACCCTCCCGAGTGCAGTACCATCGGCGCTGGAGGGCTTAGCTACCGGGTTCGGAATGTAACCGGGCGTTTCCCCACCGCTATGACCACCGAAACAACTGCCAACAAACCGCAACCAGCAACCCGATGAAATCAACCGGGGTGGTTGTTCGTTTGCTGTGAATCACACAGTGGACGCAAGCGCAATGTTTAGAGTGGTTAAGCCCTCGGCCTATTAGTACCGGTCAACTCAACACGTTACCGTGCTTACATCTCCGGCCTATCAACCCAGTAGTCTCCTGGGAGCCTTACCCACTCAAGGTGGTGGGATACCTCATCTCGAAGCAGGCTTCCCGCTTAGATGCTTTCAGCGGTTATCCCTTCCGAACGTAGCCAACCAGCCGTGCCCTTGGCAGAACAACTGGCACACCAGAGGTTCGTCCGTCCCGGTCCTCTCGTACTAGGGACAGCCCTTCTCAAGTATCCAACGCGCACGGCGGATAGGGACCGAACTGTCTCACGACGTTCTAAACCCAGCTCGCGTACCGCTTTAATGGGCGAACAGCCCAACCCTTGGGACCTGCTACAGCCCCAGGATGCGACGAGCCGACATCGAGGTGCCAAACCATCCCGTCGATATGGACTCTTGGGGAAGATCAGCCTGTTATCCCCGGGGTACCTTTTATCCGTTGAGCGACACCGCTTCCACACGCAAGTGCCGGATCACTAGTCCCGACTTTCGTCCCTGCTCGACCCGTCAGTCTCACAGTCAAGCTCCCTTATGCACTTACACTCAACACCTGATTGCCAACCAGGCTGAGGGAACCTTTGGGCGCCTCCGTTACCCTTTAGGAGGCAACCGCCCCAGTTAAACTACCCACCAGACACTGTCCCTCGACCCGATCAGGGCCGCAAGTTAGATACCCAAACCCAACAGAGTGGTATTTCAACAATGCCTCCACCCGAACTGGCGTCCGAGCTTCACCGGCTCCCACCTATCCTACACAATTAAATTCGGATACCAATGTCAAGCTATAGTAAAGGTCCCGGGGTCTTTCCGTCCTGCCGCGCGTAACGAGCATCTTTACTCGTACTGCAATTTCGCCGGGCCTGTGGTTGAGACAGTGGGGAAGTCGTTACGCCATTCGTGCAGGTCGGAACTTACCCGACAAGGAATTTCGCTACCTTAGGATGGTTATAGTTACCACCGCCGTTTACTGGCGCTTAAGTTCTCCGCTTCGCCCTCACGGGCTAACAGGTCCCCTTAACGTTCCAGCACCGGGCAGGCGTCAGTCCATATACATCGTCTTACGACTTCGCATGGACCTGTGTTTTTAGTAAACAGTCGCTTCCCCCTGCTCTCTGCGGCCATACCACGCTCCACCCGCAAGGGGCTTCACGCGTCCGGCCCCCCTTCTCCCTAAGTTACGGGGGCAATTTGCCGAGTTCCTTAACCACAGTTCACCCGTCGCCTCGGTATTCTCTACCTGACCACCTGTGTCGGTTTAGGGTACGGGCCGCTCGAAGCTCGCTAGAGGCTTTTCTCGGCAGCATAGGATCAATGACTTCACCAGAACGGCTCGGCATCACGTCTCAGCCTGTATGGTGTGCGGATTTGCCTACACACCGGCCTACACGCTTACCCCGGCACAACCACCGGCCGGGCTCATCTACCTTCCTGCGTCACCCCATCGCTAAACTACTACCCACAGAGGTCCTAGTCTCCCGCATCGCCGGCCGAAGCCATTGAATTGATCAAGTAGTTAGTACTATGAGGTTCGTCTTGGGCGCTTCTACGCGGGTACGGGAATATCAACCCGTTATCCATCGACTACGCCTCTCGGCCTCGCCTTAGGCCCCGACTCACCCAGGGCGGATTAGCCTGCCCCTGGAACCCTTGGTCATCCGGCGGAAGGGGTTCTCACCCTTCATTCGCTACTCATGCCTGCATTCTCACTCGTGTAGCGTCCACGGCTGGATCACTCCGCCGCTTCACCCGCAACACGACGCTCCCCTACCCATCCACACACCTGCACACCAAGACGAATCTTGGAGCGAAGTTAATGTGTGAATGCCACAGCTTCGGCGGTGTGCTTGAGCCCCGCTACATTGTCGGCGCGGAACCACTTGACCAGTGAGCTATTACGCACTCTTTAAAGGGTGGCTGCTTCTAAGCCAACCTCCTGGTTGTCCATGCGATCCCACATCCTTTTCCACTTAGCACACGCTTAGGGGCCTTAGCTGGCGATCTGGGCTGTTTCCCTCTCGACTACGAAGCTTATCCCCCGCAGTCTCACTGCCGCGCTCTCACTTACCGGCATTCGGAGTTTGGCTGATTTCAGTAAGCTTGTGGGCCCCCTAGACCATCCAGTGCTCTACCTCCGGCAAGAAACACGCGACGCTGCACCTAAATGCATTTCGGGGAGAACCAGCTATCACGGAGTTTGATTGGCCTTTCACCCCTAACCACAGGTCATCCCCCAACTTTTCAACGTTGGTGGGTTCGGTCCTCCACGTAGTCTTACCCACGCTTCAACCTGCCCATGGCTAGATCACCCCGCTTCGGGTCTAGAACATGCGACTAAAAACGCCCTATTCAGACTCGCTTTCGCTACGGCTACCCCACACGGGTTAACCTCGCCACATGCCACTAACTCGCAGGCTCATTCTTCAAAAGGCACGCCGTCACCCCGCTATAAAGCTAAGGCTCCGACGGATTGTAGGCGAACGGTTTCAGGTACTATTTCACTCCCCTCCCGGGGTACTTTTCACCATTCCCTCACGGTACTTGTCCGCTATCGGTCACCAGGAAGTATTCAGCCTTACCAGGTGGTCCTGGCAGATTCACAGCAGATTCTAGGAGTCCGCTGCTACTCGGGAACACTGCAAAGAGGTCATAGATTTTCGCTTACGGGGCTCTCACCCTCTACGGCCGGCTTTCCCACACCGTTCAACTAACCTATAACTTTGTAACTCTTCATCAGAATGTCAGTCCTGATAAGCAGGTCCCACAACCCCGGAAATGCAACGCCTGACAGCTATGACACATATCCGGTTTAGGCTACGTCCGCTTTCGCTCGCCACTACTCACGGAATCACGGTTGTTTTCTCTTCCTACGGGTACTGAGATGTTTCACTTCCCCGCGTTCCCCTCACACACCCTATGAATTCAGGTGCGGATGACACGACATGACTCGTGCCAGGTTTCCCCATTCGGACACCCTGGGATCACAGCTAGGTTGGCAGCTCCCCCAGGCCTATCGCGGCCTCCCACGTCCTTCATCGGCTCCTGGTGCCAAGGCATCCACCGTTCGCCCTTGACAACTTAACCACAGAAAACAAGATGCTCGCGTCCACTGTGCAATTCTCAACCAACGACCAACCCACAACCATCAAGGCGTCCCATCAGCACCGCAATCCGCGGCCGTTTTGAGGCGCCAGGTCATGCCTGGCATTGAAAAACAACCACCGGCCTCGCCGGCAAGGTTGTTCTTTCAGATACCCAACAGGGTGCTCATCGTTCTTACCAGCCGCATCAGAGCTCGTTCCTTCGCCACGAGGGCGTGTACTAGAGGATTCCGACCGTTGCCGGCTTGAACTAGCCAGTGTCTCCGCCTATGAGCTCCTCGATTCGTCATTCGCGAACCGCAGGATTTCTGTCCACCTTTCGGCAGAAGAATGCTCCTTAGAAAGGAGGTGATCCAGCCGCACCTTCCGGTACGGCTACCTTGTTACGACTTCGTCCCAATCGCCAGCCCCACCTTCGACGGCTCCCTCCCACAAGGGGTTAGGCCACCGGCTTCGGGTGTTGCCGACTTTCGTGACGTGACGGGCGGTGTGTACAAGGCCCGGGAACGTATTCACCGCAGCGTTGCTGATCTGCGATTACTAGCGACTCCGACTTCACGGGGTCGAGTTGCAGACCCCGATCCGAACTGAGACCGGCTTTTTGGGATTCGCTCCACCTCACGGTATCGCAGCCCTTTGTACCGGCCATTGTAGCATGCGTGAAGCCCTGGACATAAGGGGCATGATGACTTGACGTCATCCCCACCTTCCTCCGAGTTGACCCCGGCAGTCTCCCATGAGTCCCCAACTGAATGCTGGCAACATGGGACGAGGGTTGCGCTCGTTGCGGGACTTAACCCAACATCTCACGACACGAGCTGACGACAGCCATGCACCACCTGTCACCGGCCCCGAAGGACCCCACATCTCTGCGAGTTTTCCGGCGATGTCAAACCCAGGTAAGGTTCTTCGCGTTGCATCGAATTAATCCGCATGCTCCGCCGCTTGTGCGGGCCCCCGTCAATTCCTTTGAGTTTTAGCCTTGCGGCCGTACTCCCCAGGCGGGGCGCTTAATGCGTTAGCTGCGGCGCAGAAACCCGGAGAGGGTCCCCACACCTAGCGCCCAACGTTTACAGCGTGGACTACCAGGGTATCTAATCCTGTTCGCTCCCCACGCTTTCGCTCCTCAGCGTCAGTATCGGCCCAGAGACCCGCCTTCGCCACCGGTGTTCCTCCTGATATCTGCGCATTTCACCGCTACACCAGGAATTCCAGTCTCCCCTACCGAACTCTAGCCTGCCCGTATCGAATGCAAGCTCGGAGTTGAGCCCCGAGATTTCACATTCGACGCGACAAGCCGCCTACGAGCTCTTTACGCCCAATAAATCCGGACAACGCTCGCGCCCTACGTCTTACCGCGGCTGCTGGCACGTAGTTGGCCGGCGCTTCTTCTGCAGGTACCGTCACTTGCGCTTCGTCCCTGCTGAAAGAGGTTTACAACCCGAAGGCCGTCATCCCTCACGCGGCGTCGCTGCATCAGGCTTCCGCCCATTGTGCAATATTCCCCACTGCTGCCTCCCGTAGGAGTCTGGGCCGTGTCTCAGTCCCAGTGTGGCCGGTCGCCCTCTCAGGCCGGCTACCCGTCGTCGCCTTGGTAGGCCATTACCCCACCAACAAGCTGATAGGCCGCGAGTCCATCCCGAACCGAAAAACTTTCCACACGCACCCCATGCGAAGGCGTGTCGTATTCGGTATTAGCCCCCGTTTCCGAGGGTTATCCCAAAGTTCGGGGCAGGTTACTCACGTGTTACTCACCCGTTCGCCGCTCGAGTACCCCGAAGGGCCTTTCCGCTCGACTTGCATGTGTTAAGCACGCCGCCAGCGTTCGTCCTGAGCCAGGATCAAACTCTCCAACAAAATCTGTGGAAAATCTGATTCCCAGCAACATGATATGTTGCCAAAGGAATCTCCAACCCATCCGAAGACAGGCCGGGGTATTGCCATAATTGGCACTGGCTTATCAAGCACCCTGTTGAGTTCTCAAAGAACAACCGCACACCATCATCGTGACTGGGGCTTTTGTTCGACCCGCAGAACATTACACGATCCGAGAACCGTGATCATTTCCGGGATTCCTCCAGGACGGCCGCTCCGGGCCTCTTTCGAGTCCCGCTCGCTCGCCCGTCTCCCTGGCGGCTCGGAAAACATTACAGGCCACTCGGCCCGCTGGCAAACCGGGGTCCCGGCGACCTGGGTCACAGCTGCCGTTCAGCCATCGGACACACCTGCCGATCTCTCTCATGCGGGGGCACCGACGGCGAAGGAGCGCGGAGTGCGGAAGTCGAACACGGCTGGCGGATGGCTGGGCAACCTCAGCGTCAGCACCAAGTTCCTCGGCACCGTCGCCCTCGCCGCGGCGGTGGCCGTGATCGTGACGGTCCTGAGCGTCAACGCGCTCCGCCACGCCAACAAGACGTCGCAGGAGATCTACAGCGGCAACCTGGCGAGCGTCGACGCGCTCGGCAACCTCCGGGCGTCGATCCTGGCCACCCGGCTGACGATCGCCAACCACGCCATCTCGCAGGACGCGACGACCAAGGCGAAGTACCTCCGGACGCTCGACAGCGATCGGGAGACCGTCGAAGCGGCGTTCGCGACGTACCGGAGCAGTGAGCCGGCGGTGGAGGCGGCCGCGACCGACGAGCTCCACGCGGACTTCGAGGAGCTGTCGCGGCTCGCCGAGGAGAAGCTGATCCCGGCCAGCAACCGCAACGACATCGAGGCGTGGCAGCAGATCCGCGACTCGGAGATCACCCCGCTGATGAGCGAGGCGATGCAGGACATCACCGACATGACGGCGATCGAGGCCGCGGACGCCGCCGCGACGGCCGCCTCGGCGAACTCCGCCTACGAGTCCAGCCGTACCACGTCGATCGTGATGCTCGTGGTCGGTCTGCTCGTCGCCCTGGCGCTGGCGGTCTTCATCTCCCGGGGCATCGTCGGCTCCCTGCGCACGGTCAAGTCGGTGTGCGAGAGCCTCGCCGCCGGGGACCTGACCCGCACCACCGAGCTCACCGGCGGCGACGAGCCGGGCCAGATGGGCCGGGCGCTGGACGCCGCGGTCGCCAGCTTCCGGGACACGGTGACCACGATCGGCTCGTCGGCGGCCACGCTCGCCGGCGCCTCCCAGGAGCTGACCACGGTCAGTTCCCAGTTGCAGACCGGCGCGGCCGACGCCGCCGCGCAGGCGAGCGCGGCCTCGCACGGCTCGGAGCAGGTCAACGCGGGCGTGCAGTCGATCGCCGCCGGCACCGAGGAGATGAGCGCCTCGATCACCGAGATCGCGAGCAACGCGGGACAAGCCGCCCAGGTCGCGCAGCAGGCCATGGCGGTCGCCCGGCGCACCACCGACCAGGTCGCCCAGCTCGGCGCCGCGAGCGCGGAGATCGGCGACGTGGTCAAGCTGATCACGACGATCGCCGAGCAGACCAACCTGCTGGCGCTCAACGCGACGATCGAGGCCGCCCGGGCCGGTGAGCTCGGCAAGGGTTTCGCGGTCGTGGCCGGCGAGGTGAAGGAGCTGGCCCAGCAGACCGCGCGGGCCACCGATGAGATCACCACCCGGATCGCGGCGATCCAGAACTCCAGTGGCACCGCCGCCGACGCGATCGGCGAGATCACCGGTGTCATCCAGCAGATCAGCGACTACACCACCACGATCGCCTCGGCGGTCGAGGAGCAGACGGCGACCACGGCGGAGATGAGCCGATCGGTGGCCGACACCGCCGCCACCAGTGGCGAGGTCGCCGGTACCGTCTCCGGGGTTGCCGCCGTCGCCACCGCGACCGCGGCCGGCGCCAGCACCACCCAGCAGGCGGCCGCCGGTCTGACCCGCCTCTCCGACGACTTGACCACCCTGGTGAATCACTTCCGGCACTAGGTATACCTAGGCGACAGGCAAACCCTTCCTAGGTACGGGTGAACAGCCGAGATACGCAGTCCCTCCCGATGTGACGCCACCCCTGCCCGGCCGACGATCGATGCATCGGTCGACGAGAGGACAGGGCGATGACGATGCACCCGGAGATGATGCTGGCGCTGGCGCACGACAGGCACCGGGAACTGGTCGCGGAAGCCGACCGGGGGCGGCTGCTGGCCCGTGCGCTGCGGACCCGGTTCCGCCGGAACGAGAAGGCGGTTCGCGGACAGCCCGCCGGTACCCTGACGTCGTGCGAACCATCCGTGGCGGTGCCGGCCCGGTGATGATCGGCAGGGAGAGCGAGCTGCGCCGGTTGACGCAGCTCGCTTCCGCGTCCGAGCCCGCTGTCGCGATCATCGCGGGTGAGCCGGGCATCGGGAAGACCCGGCTGGTGCAGGAACTGCTGCGGACGCTGCCGGCCGAGACCGTGGTGCTGGTCGGGCAGGCCGAGCCGGGGTCGCTCTCCCGGCCGTACGAAGTGCTGCTGGACGCGATCGACGGCCGTGCCGGGGTCGACGAGCAGCAGCTGGCGGCCCTCGCGGATCCGCGGCACAGCCCGGTCGAGCGTCTGCACACCGGGATCGCCATCCTGGCCGGGCTGATCGGCGACTCCCCCGCGGTGATCGTCTTCGAGGACCTGCACTGGGCGGACTCGGAGAGCGCGGCGCTGTTCGAGCGGATCGCCGACCAGCGTGGCCCGCGGCTGCTGATCGGCACCTACCGGCCCGAGGAGGTGACCCGCCGTCAGCCGGTGGCGGGTCTGCTGGCGCAGATGGAACGGCGGCACGCGGTCACCCACGTACACCTGGATCGTCTGACTCCCGCGCAGACCGCGGCGTTGCTGGCGGCAGCGACCGGCGCGCCGGCGCCGCTGCGCGCCGCGACGGCGTTGCATCACCGGGCCGGCGGCAATCCGTTCTTCCTGGAGGAGCTTTTACGAGCCCTTCCCGGGTACGACGTGGAGGCACTCGTCGAGCAGCCACTCCCGTGGAGTCTCGCCGACGTGCTGCGCCGCCAGGTCGACGACCTGGAGCCGGTCAGCCATCGCGTCGTCGAGGCGGCGAGCGTGCTCGGCCGGCGCATCCCGTTCGACCTGCTCGCGGCCGTGACCGCCACGGGTGAGGACGAGCTGATCGCGGTCCTGCGCGATCTGGTGACCCGCGGTGTGCTGGTGGAGTCCGGTGAGGACGAGTTCGCGTTCCGGCACGCGCTGGTCCGGGAGGCGATCGCCGGGCAGATGCTGGGCCGGCAGCGCCGCCGGTTGCACGAGGCGGCGCTGGACGTGCTGCTCTCCGGCGGCGCTTCCGACCCGGCTCTGGTGGCTCATCACGCCCGTGGCGCCGGCCGGTACGACGACATGATCGCCGCGGCTCGCCGGGGCGCCGTGCTCTACCTCTCGATCGGATCGGCCTATCAGGCGTTGCAGCTGGCCGAGATGGGTCTGGAGGAGGCGCCCGACGACCCGGAGCTGCTGGCGTCGGCGGCCCGGTCGGCGTGGCTGGCCGGCCTGCTGGACGACGCGCTGCGCCACGCCCGGCACTGGCGGGACTCGGGCAGCAGCACCACCGACCGGGCCGAGTCGCTCTACCTGCTCGTCCGTCTCGCCTGGGAGTCCCGCGAGACCGAGGAGATGCGCGCCGCGACCCGCGACATCGAGACGCTCATCGCGCAACTCCCGCCGGGCGCGGACCAGGCGTGGGCGATGACCGCGATCGCACAGTCGGCGTACCTGCGTGACGAGCTGGACGCCGCGCTGCTCTGGGCGGACCGCGCGCTGGCCCTCGCCGACGAGTTCGGCCTGCCGTCCGTGCGCCGCGCCGCCCTGGTGGAGAAGGGTTCGACGCTCTGCGAACGCCCGCAGACCGCCGCCGACGGCCGCAAGATCCTCTCCGGGCTGGTGGACGAGGCCGAGGAGGCGGGTGAGTGGGTCCTCGCCGCCCAGGCCCTCAAGGTGCTGGTGCACGGTGAGCCGCCGACGTCGCCGGTGGAGCACGCCGAGACCCTGGAGCGGATGCGGGTCGACGCCGAGCGGGCCGGTTTCGAGTCGCTCGCGGTCGCCACCCACTTCCAGGGCCTGGCCCGGCTGGCGCTGCGCGCCGGGGACCTGCGCGCCGCGATCGCCGCGCTGGAGGAGGGCCGCGAGCAGGACCGGAGCCTGCGGCGCCGAGGCCGCTGGGCCGACTATCACGCGGTCTTCCTGGCCGGCCTCTACCTCGAGGCGGGCGAGCTGGATCGGGTGGACCGGCTGATCGCGGACCTGGCGGCGCTGCCGAACAACCCGCCGGCGGTGCTTCCCGGCCTGGCGTTCCACCTGGCCTGCCGGCGCGGCGATCTCGCGGGCGCCGAGGCGAGCCTGGCGGAGCTTCTCGCCTTCGTCGTGGATCAGACGTGGCGCAGCGGCGAGCAGGCCCACGACCTGATCTCCGCGGCGCTGGAGCTCGGCCTGCCGGCGGACCGGCTCGACGCGATGGCCACCGAGCTGATCGACGCCGACGTGTGGGACGCCTACCGGACGCTCGTGGACTGCCAGGTCGCGGAGGCTTACGGCCGGCACGCCGAGGCGCTGACCGGGTACCTGTCGATCGTCGACGCGCACATCCTGGGGCCGGCGACACGGGGCACGGTCCGGGTCGGCGCGGCCCGCTGCCTGCTCGCCGCCGGCCGGCGGGAGGAGGCGACCGCGCAGGCCGAGGCGGCGGCCGGGCTGCTCGCCGGGTGGGCCGGCTGGCGGGTGGCTCAGCTCGACCGGGTCCGGGCGCGGCTGGGGCTGACGCCCACCGGCGCGGAACCGGCGGTGACCGGCGCGGCGGCGCTGACACCGCGCGAGCGGGAGGTGGCCGTGCTGATCAGCGACGGGATGACGAACGCGGAGCTGGCGCGGCGGCTCTACATCTCGCCGAAGACCGCGGCGGTTCACGTCTCGAGCATCCTGCGCAAGCTCGGGGTGTCCTCGCGTACCGAGGTGGCGGCCGGTCTTCGCCGAGGCTGACCGCATCAGCCCGGACCGTCTTCACGAGGCTGACCGCTTCCACGCGGTCCGGCGGGCGGGAACGGCGCCCGCCGGACCGGCCGCTATGCCGGCAGCAGTCTGCTGGAAATGACCGCGGACGCGGCATCGGACAACGAAATACCCTGCTGCGCGGCATCCAGTCGCAGCGTGAGGTAGGCGTCCTCCTCCGGTCCCCCGATCAGCGCGAGAGCGAGCTGAATGGTGGCCCGCACCGACAGCGCCTCGGCGAATCCCGCTATCAGTTCCTCACCGCCGTCGTCGAGCGGCCGCAATTCCGCCTTGTCGACGGGTGACGGCAGATCGGGGTCGTAGGCGGCGCAGATACCGACCGTCAGCGGCGCCATCGCGGCGGCGTCGTGGCCGTACAGATCCAGCGTGGCCCGCGCCGCGCCGCTGCCGGTGAAGAGCGGCACGGATACGATGCTCAGCCCCATGCCGGCCGCCTCGTGGCGGAAGTTCGGCCAGGTCATCGTGGTGGCGACGGGTTGCTCATCAGGCGTCCCGGGCGCTGCCGAGGCGCCCGAGACCGCTGCGGCGAGCTCGCCGCTCATGGCCACCGTGCAGCTGCCGTCGCCGGGCCGCTCCGACACCGCGGCGTAATCCACCGCGCCGATCCGATCGGCGGCGAATTGCGATACCCGCTCGAGTCTCTCGTGCACATCGGGCACGTCATCCGGCGTTTCGGCGAGCGCGACTATTGCTTCGGCCAATGGCTGACGCGTACCCACGGAACGCGATGTCATCACCCTGCTCCCTCCCCTTGCCGGTCAATGCGGCGACATCGGTCCCGTACCCGGGGAAAGGTCTTTCACACGAATTCGTCAGTTCTTCAGAAATCCGGCCACGGTCCTCACCCCCGTGCGGGTACGACCTCGTGCACGTCACCGCCGGCGACGGGTCCCGTGACGGCGGCCCGGCGGGCGCGCTGCGCGCCGGCCAGGCAGAGCACCAGCCCGGCCGCGAGCCAGGCCGTCAGCACGATCACCGCGTGCGTCGCGCCGTCGCCGCCGAAGAACGCGGTCGAGCGCAGCAGCTGTCCTCCGGCGCCGGGCGGCATCAGCTGGCCGAGCGTGCCGGACCAGCCGGGCAGCATCTCGGGCGCGGTCGCGGTGCCGGAGAACGGGTTGCCGACGAGCATCATGGTGACCGCGCCGAGCCCGAAGCCCACGTAGCCGAGCAGGGACTCCAGACCGAGAATGGTCAACGAGGTGGCGGCCACGGTCAGGGCGATCGCGCCGGCGTTGGCGAGGTAGGCGCCGTCCAGCGAGCCGAGCCAGAACTGCAGGATCGCGGCCATCGCGAGTCCGCCGGTGACGGCGAAGGCGAGCGCTCCGGTGATCCGCCGGCCGGCGCCGCGCACCAGACGGGTGAGCAGGACGGCTGCCAGCATGCCGCCCATCACCAGCGGCAGCGCTCCGGCGGCCAGGCCGGCGCCGCGCGGGTCGTCGGCGGGAAGGCTGACGATGTCCCGGACGGCGACGCCCGCGCCGCTGGCCGTGGCCGCGCCATTCGCCGTGGCCGCGCCGGCGCCGGTGGCTTGGGCTTGTGCCTGGCCGAGGGCGGTGGCGACGCCCTGCAACGTCTGCGCGACCGTGGCGCTCGCGGCGGTCGCGGTCATCACCTGCGGGCTTCCGGAGCTGACGTCGATCGCGCCGTAGACCTCCCGGTCGCGGATCAGCTGCTCGGCCTCGGCCGTCCCGGCGACCGCGGTGATCTCGAAAGCGCCCGGCAGTCGCTCGTCGAGGGCCGCGCTGATCCGCTGGACGGCGGTGGGCGGGCCGGCGACGGCGATCGGCACGTCGTGCACCGAAGACCGCACCGACGGCCAGGCGAACGCGGTGAGCAGCACGCTGACGATGACGGTGAGCAGGAGGACCGCCCGGGTCACGACCGGCCAGGGGCTTCGGGTTTCCATCGGAACTCCTCAAGGAGAATGACTGTTCGTTTTCATGGTGGGCACGGACGGCTCGGGTTGTCAAGAATGAACGTTCGCTTTACTGTCGGATGATGCCCCGCGTCACCGAGCAGCACCGAGCCACCCGCCGGGCCGAGATCATCAACGCCGCCGCCCGGCTCTTCGCCACCAACGGGTTCCACGCCACCGCGATGGCGGACATCATCAGCGACGCCGGCCTCTCCGCCGGCGCGGTGTACCGCTACTTCCGCAGCAAGGAAGAGCTGATCGCGGCCGTCGCCGAGGAGGCGCTCACCGCCGCCGACGAGACCTTCCGGGACCTGCTCGCCGACGGTGCCGCGCCCGCGCCCGAGCACGCCCTGGCGATCATCATCACGACGATCGACACCCGGATCGGCCGCCACCCGGGCACCGGGCTGGACCTCACCCGGATCGGCGTCCAGGTCTGGGCCGAGGCCCTGCGCAGCCCCGACGTCGCCCTCCGCGTCAATCAGGTCTACCGGCGGCTGCGCGGCAACTTCGCCGAGATCGCCCGGCGCCGGCCCGGGCTCGCCGGCGCCGACCCGGAACAGGTCGGCGCGGCCATGCTCGCCCTGGTCCAGGGATATGTCCTGCAGCGCCTGCTGATGACCGGCACCGACACCACCGGCTACCTCGCCGGCGTCACCGCGCTGCTCGCCACCGAAGACGGCCGCCGTGAATGATCAAGCCGTCGTCCCGCGCGCCGAAACAGATGACATGCCCGTGCCCCGCGACCCCGCCGCCCCGGACCCCGGGCGCCGCCGCCGCTGGATCACGCGCATCGCGGTACCGGCGCTGATCGTCCTGTTCGCCGTCGAGCTGTACCTGGGCTGGCCGTCCCTGACCTCCGCCCTGGGCCAGCTCAAGGCCCCCGCCCCCGGCTGGCTGGCCGCCGCGGTGATCGCCGAGCTCGCCGCCATGGGCACCTACGCCCGCATGCAGCACACCCTGCTGCGCTCCGCCGGGCTGCGCGTGCCGCTGTACCGCAACGTCGCCCTCGCCTACGCCGCGCACTCCCTCAACGAGACGCTGCCGGGCGGACCCGCGTTCTCCACCAGCTTCAACTACCAGCAGCTGCGCCGGTTCGGCGCCACGCCCGCGGTCGCGTCCTGGACGATCGCGCTCTCCGGCATCCTGTCCACCACCGCGCTCGCCGTGGTCACCGCCGCCGGCGCGCTGGTCTCCGACGGGAGCCCGGACTGGTACAGCCTCGCCGGCCTGGCCGTGGTCATCGTCCTGCTGGTCGCCGGGGTGCGGCGGGTCAGCGCGAACCCGGCGATCGCCGACCGGCCGGCCCGCGCGGCCCTGGCCCGGATCAACCGGTTGCGCAACCGCCCCGCCGCTCACGGGCTCGACGCGGTGCGCGGCTTCGTCGCCCAGCTCGGCGCGGCCCGGCTGACGCCGGGGCGCGGGCTCGCGGCGGCGCTGTTCGCCGTGCTGAACTGGGGACTCGACGCGGTCTGCCTCTGGATGTGCGTGCGGGCCGTCAGCGACGAGCCGATCAACGCGACGCAGTTGCTGCTCGCGTTCTGCGCCGGAATGGCGGCGGGAACCATCACGATCGTCCCGGGCGGGCTGGGCATCATCGACAGTGCCCTGATCCTGGGGCTGATGGCGGGCGGGATCAGCGCGTCGACGGCGATCGCGGCGGTGGTGCTCTACCGGATCATCAGCTTCGGCTTCATCATCGGCGTCGGCTGGATCTCCTGGCTGATCATGCGCCGCCGTCACCGCCGCTACCTGGAAGCCGGCGTGCCGGCATAGGCCGCACCCCGCTTCCCGCGGGTGGAGTCCGGGCGCGCTCCGCACCCGACATCAACACGCGGGTCAGGTCCAGAGGGGGCGCAGCCGGCCGGCCTCCCGGGCGGCCTGGGCGTAACCAGCCTCCGCGGCGGGACGCCGGCGTGCCGGGTCGAGCACGTTCCGGCCGATCGCCGCCCGCGCCGCCCGATCCGGTGACACCAGGGCGCCACGCACGTCCGGCCCGAGCGCCGCCAGCTGCGCCGCCGGACGGCCGGACCGCCGCGCCGCCGCCGTCACCGGGGCGATCACCACCACCCGATCGTTGCCGGCGGCCAGATCCACGTTCGCCACCGACCGCACCCCGCCGTCGATGTGCCGCACACCGCCGATGGTCACCGGCGGCCACGTCAGGGGCACCGCGCAGCTCGCCGCGACGGCGTCGATCAGCGGGACGCCACTGGAGGCGTCGAATACCCGTACCCTCCCGGTCGGGGCCTCGACCGCGACGATGCGCAAGTCGGTCGCCGGCCAGGCGCCCTCGGAGATCCGCCGCGCGATCACCTCCCGGCGTTGCGCCTCCGGCATCGTGCGGGCGCGCAGCGCTCGCCGCCCGAGCCAGGCACGGCCGCGCGCCGGATCGCCGGGCCAGAGCCCGGCCACCGCGAACGCGAGAAGACCACCGAGACCCATGCGGGCGGCGACCTCCGTGCCCGGGCCGGCGAGCTGTGCCTCGAAAAGATCATTGAGGGGTACGCCGGAGAGCACCTGCGCCGCGACCGAGGACCCGGCCGACGTGCCGACGAAGAGTCCCGCGTCGGTCAGATCGACACCACGCTCGGCCAGTCCGTGCAGCAACCCGATCTCCCAGGCGACGCCGGTCACCCCGCCGCCACCGAGAACCAGCGCCTTGCCCGCCACCGCCATGCATCGATCCTAGTCAGCGCGCTTGGCTCGGCGCCTACCGGAACTCGACCACGTGTCCCACCCTCGGCGGGGTGCGGCCCTGGAACACGTCCAGCCAGGCCCGCCGCAGATCCTCCGGGCCCTTGCCGGCGCGCACGTCGACCCAGCCGGCCGCCGCGCCGGCGAACCGCTGCCAGGCCTCGGCGAAACGCTGATCCAGCCCGTCGCGGCCCCAGTCCTGGCGGCGCTTGCGCATCTGTACCGGGGCGAAGAACACCTCACCGGCTGCTTCGGCGTTCGGGATCTGGTTGGTCAGCCCGACCGCGATGTCGCGGACCAGGCGGTCGCCGAGCCGGGCGCGCAGGGCGGCACGGGTGTCCGGCGAACCGGAGAGATCGAGGTAGACGGACGGCACGGCGCCGAGGGTGTCCACCTCGTCGTAGGTGAGCACCTCGTCGTAGCAGCCGAGCTCCCGGGTGAAGGCGACGTTGCCGGGTGAGGTGAGACCGATCAGGCGAGGGCCGCGACCGTGCAGCTCGAACGCGGCGGCGTACCCGGTCTTGCTCGACGCCGACGACAGGATCAGCTGGTCGGCGCCGTAGAACGCGTTGTCGGCGACCTGGTCGGCGAGCATGAACGAGGTGAAGAACAGCGGCCGGAACAGAACCAGCAGATCCTCCTGGTCGCGGCGGTAGGCCGCGTCCCCGGCCGTCGAGCGGTAGGCGTTGTACGGCGACGGCAGCTCCGCCCGGTGCGCCGTCGCGTCCCGGAAGCCGGTGCCGTCCACCCGCTCGGGGCGCACCACCAGATGCCCGGCCGGCGGCAGGTATCCGTAGACCCGCTGCCCGGCCTCCACGCCGGGAACCGTGGACGCGGCCACCTCGGCGAATCCCCAGACCGGCGGGAGCCCCCACTCGGGCCCGAGCCCGGACCGGGCCGCGGGGAAGAACTCCCAGTAGCGCATCGCGTCGCCGAGCACCGCGTAGGTCACGTTGTTGGCAGTCATCCCGACGCGGTCGACCCGCAGCAGCGCCTCCCCCTCGGCGAGTTCCGGGGTGGCCGTGTCGATCAGCGTGGTGCGGCCGAGGTCGTCGCGGGCGACGGCGAATGTCCAGGACTCAGGCATGGCGCCGACGTTATTGCACCCACCGTGCAGAATTCTAGGCCTCTACGGATTTACGTAATTACGATATGGTCGCGGAGTGAGTGACGACGACCGTCTCGCGGCGCTCGAAGCGCGCGTCGCCAGGCTGGAGAAGAAGAGCAGCCCGGACACGGACACGTTCTGGGCGCTGGACGGCCTGTCCGCCCGCGCCGAGGACCCCGGCGCCGTGCTGATCACCGGCCAGGTGACGCTCCCCGACGACCGCGCCGCCCGGTGGCAGGAAAGTGCCGGGGCCGAGGAGCTTCTCGACGCCGACTGGTCACCGCAGGTGACCGCGCTCGCCGCGCTCGCGCATCCGGCCCGGATCCGGCTGCTCCAGCAGGTGCTCCGCGGGGCGAGCACGGCCAACGACCTGATCCGGATCGAGGGCATGGGCACCAGCGGGCAGGTCTACCACCACCTGCGCCAGCTCGTCGCCGCCGGCTGGCTGCGCACGGTCGGCGGCGGACGGTACGAAGTGCCCGTCGCCCGCGTGATCCCCCTGCTCACCACGATCCTTGGAGCCCGTCGATGAAACGTGCGATCGCCCGCTGGCAGACCTGGTGGCTGCGACTGTTCGTACTGCTCGTACTCGCCCTGCTGGTCGTCCCCATCCCCAAGCCGTTCGACATAGCCATGATGGCGGCGGCGTTCGGCCTGTTCCTGATCCGGCCGCCGCAATCCACCCGTCCCGCCGTCGAGCTGGCCCCGCCGATCCGCGGGCATTGGGTGGCCCTCAACAGCCCGGGAAACGCGGTTCCCAGCCACGGGGTCAAGGCCTACGGGCAGATGTACGCCGTCGACCTGCTCCAGCCGTCCGCGGACGCCGCGACGTCGATCGGGTGGTCGATCCGGACCCGCGCGCCCGAGACCTACCCGTGCTTCGGGGAGCCGGTGCAGGCGATGGCGGCGGGCACGGTGGTCCGCGCCGCCGACCGGCAACGGGACCACCGCAGCCGGGACACCTGGCCCACGCTGATCTGGATGATGACCGTCGAGGCGTTCGCGCGGGAGCTGGCCGGGGCGTCCCGGATCCTCGGGAACCACGTCATCGTGGACCAGGGGGACGGGGCGTTCGCCGTCTACGCCCATCTGCGCCGCGGGTCGGCACGGGTGCGCGCCGGTGAGCGGGTGGAGGCCGGTCAGCAGCTGGCGGAGGTGGGGAACACCGGCAACACGTCAGAGCCGCATCTGCACGTGCAGGTGATGGACCGGGCCGAGCCGACGGCGGCCGCGGGGATTCCGATGCGGTGGACCGGGGTGATCGCCGGGGAGGTGGATCCGCGGTGGTCGACCGGGGAGCCCAAGCCGAGCGGGATGGCCGGGTTTCCCCGGAACGGGCAGGTGTTCGAGGCGAGCGCCGACTGATGTCACCGGGCGGCGTCAGAGCGTGACAGGGCTGAGGCTCTCCGAGCGTCACGCCCTGACGTTCTCAGAGCGTCACGGCGACGGAGAACAGCGCTCCGGCCAGCAGCACCGCCCCGGTCGCCACGCCGATCACCGCGCTCACCGGCAGCGACCGGGACCGGGCCACCGGAACCGCAACCAGCGACGCCAGGGTGATCAGCGCGGCGGTGACGTGAACCGCCGGGTAGTGGATGATCACGGCGACCGGGAACAGGTGCACGCCGACCACGAACGCGATCCAGACCGGGATCAGCTCGCGGCGCCGCAGCACCGCCAGGATCACGGCGCCCACACCGGCGGCCGCGAACTCGATGCCGACCACGATGCCGAACGTCCGGCTCGTCGCGTCGTCGAACACCGTGCCCGCGGACGCGTGCCGCCACGCCAGCAGCCCACCCGCGACCGCGGTCAGCAGGGACACGACCGTCGCGGCGATCAGCGGTTTGCGCCACGACGGCGGCGGCGCCTCCTGCGCCCAGCCGAACCAGCTGGAGGCGAAGAACCCGAACACCGCCGCGGTGACCGCGGCGTCGCGTAGATGGTCCGCAAGCATGTCATCCCCCGGTGATCGTCCACGGTGGACGATAGCAGCGCGGGGAGGCCGCCCGGTTGAGCCGTCCCGGAGCGATCCGGTCGCCGCGATGGTGGTCACCGCCGTGAGCCGTCGCCGGCGCCGGCGCCGGCTATGGGACCTTGATCACCGGTCCGGGCTACGGCCGGGTGGCGCGAGCCGCAGGTCAGGCCGGTTATCCGGGCTTGATCACATGTGCGGGCTACGGCTGGGACGGCATTTTCCAAGATCGGCGTGAGGCGGGGGCGCGAGGCGGGGCGAGGCGCGGGCGCGGGCGCGAGGCGCGAGACGGACGGGGAATGACCGGCAGGGAAGGAACGGCGGGGCGGCATGAGAGGCTTCCGGGCGTGACGTCACCGGAATCCCCGCCCGCCGTGCCCGCCCGCCGCGGGCGTGGGCGGCCCGGGCACGACCAGGCGACGGTGCTGCGGACGGCGGTGGGGCTGTTCAACCGCCGGGGGTACGACGCGACGAGCATCGGTGATCTCGCCGCGGAGCTGGGTGTCACGAAGTCGGCGATCTATCACCACGTCGCCGGCAAGGAGGATCTGCTCCGGCTGGCGCTGGACGACGCCCTGGACGAGCTGACCGCGGTGGTGTCGGCGGCGGTCAGCGACGAGCGCGCGAGCGCGTACGACCGGCTGCGCGGCGTCGTGCGGCGGTCGGTGGAGGTGCTCGCCGCGCACCAGCCGGCGGTGACGCTGCTGCTGCGGGTGCGCGGGAACACGCCGGTCGAGGTGGAGGCGCTGAAGCGGCGCCGCTGGCTGGACGACCAGCTGGCCGCCCTGGTGCGCGCGGCGATCGCCGAGGGCGCGCTGCGCGAGGACGTCGCGCCGGACCTGGTGAGCCGCCTGCTGTTCGGCATGGTGAACTCGCTGGTCGAGTGGTACCGGCCGGAGGGCACGCACGACACGGCCACGATCGCGGACGCCATCGCGTCGATAGCCTTTGACGGCCTCGCGCCGCGGTGAAGCCGCCGAGATGAAGCCGCCGCGGTGAAGCCCTCGCGGTGAAGCCGCCGAGATGAAACCGGGGAGGTGAAACCGCGGAGGTGAAACCGGGGAGGTGAAACCGGGGAGGTGAAACCGGGGAGCCGAGAGCCGGCCCCCGATTCCCGGTGATCAGACGCCGGCCACCGCGTGGATCTCGCCCGAGCACCCCGACCCGGTGACGCTGGCGGACGCCGGAACCGGCACCGCCAGGGCGAGGACGATCGCGGACATGACGCACAGAGCTTTTCGCATTTTTCCCCCGTTGTCGCGAAACGAGCGCTCCGAGGAGTCTAAAACGCCGATCAGCCGTCAGGCGTCGTAATCGACGGTCACCACATCGCTGACCGGAAAACTCTGACATGTCAGTACGAATCCCGCCGCCACCTCGGACTCCTCCAGCGCGTAGTTACGGCGCATGTCCACCTCACCCTCGCGCACCAGCGCCCGGCACGTCCCGCACACGCCACCCTTGCAGGCGAACGGCAGGTCGGCCCGGCTGGCCTGCGCGCCGTCCAGGATCGTGGTGCTCTGCGCGACGGTCGCGGTCGCCTTGCGCCCGTCCAGGATCGTGGTGAGCGCGGTGACCGCCCCGGTCATCTCGGCGGCGGCCCGGCGGGGCTGCGGCGGCGGCTCATCGACGTAGAACAGTTCCACGTGCACGCGGGAGACGCCCATCGAGGCGAGCACCGCACGTGCGTCCTCGATCATCTTCAGCGGGCCGCAGAGCCACACGTGATCGAACGTCTCCACCGGGATCACGTCGGTCAGCAACCGCCGCAACCGTTCCGCGTCGAGCCTTCCGGAGAACAGCTCGACGTCCCGGGGCTCGCGGGACAGCACGTGGGTGACCTGCAGCCGCGGACCGTACCGGTTCTTCAGATCGCCGAGCTCCTCGGCGAACATCACGGTGTTGCTGGCCCGGTTGCCGTAGAGCAGCGACACCTGCGCGTCCGGGTGGGTCAGCACGGTCGCGGCGATCGACAGCAGCGGCGTGATGCCGGATCCGGCGGCGATCAGCAGGTGCCGTTCGCCGCCTTCCGGGTCGGCGTCCCACGCGCCGGTCGGCGTCTGCACCTCGATGGCGGTTCCCGGGGTGACGTCGTGGACCAGCCAGCTCGAGAAGACGCCGTCCGGGATCTCCCGCACGCCGATCCGGGGGGCGGCGCCGACCGGCGCGCAGATCGAGTAGGACCGGCGTTCCTCCCGGCCGTCGATCGTCCGGCGCAGGGTGAGCGACTGCCCGGCCCGGAACGCGTAGGCGTCGCTCAGCTCGCCGGGCACCGCGAACGTCACCGCTACCGCGTCGTCGCAGAGTCGCTCGACCGCCGCGACCCGCAGCGTGTGGAAGGCGGACCGGGTCACTAGATCTCCTTGACGTGGTCGAACGGTTCCAGGCAGTCCCCGCATCGATAGAGCGCCTTGCAGGCGGTCGATCCGAATTCAGAGACCGATCGGGTACGGCCTGAGCCGCACCGCGGACACCGCACCTCGCGACGCGGCGGCCCGAGCGTGAGCGGCACCGGCCCGGGCGTGGAAAGGCGTGCCGCAGGACCGGGCGGGGACAGTCCCGCCGCACGCAGCGCCGCCCGCCCGGACTCGGTGATCCAGTCGCTGGACCAGGCCGGCTCCAGAACCACCCGCACCTCGACCCGCCCGAACCCGGCGTCGGTGAGCCGGTGCACCAGGTCGTCGCGCATGGTCGCCATGGCGGGGCAGCCCGAGTACGTCGGGGTGATCGACGCGACCACCACGTCACCATCGACCCGCACGTCGCGCAGCACCCCGAGGTCGGCGAGGGTCAGCATCGGCATCTCCGGGTCGCGCACCTCGGCGGCGACGGCGGCAGCCCGCTCCCGGACGCTCACCATCGGCCCATCGGGTGCGCGCGGGCGACCACCTGCATCTCGGCGAGCATCCGGCTGAGCGCCTCGGTGTGCAGGCCGTCGCGCCCGGTGCGCCCGCGCAGGCCGGGCGTCTCGGGGCGGGGCACGCCGGCGACCGCGAACACCTGGTCCAGGACGACGTCGGCCTCGGCGCGGACGGCGGCCGGGTCGACGCCGGCGCCCCGTGCGGCCAGCGACTGCTCGACCGGGTGCGGCGTGAACAGCTCGTCGTGCAGCGGCCAGAGCCGGTCGAGCGCGGCGAGCAGCCGCCGGCGGGACTCGTCGGTGCCCTGCGCGCAGGTGACGAACCAGCGGCCGGCCCAGTCCCGGTGGTAGGTGAGTTCCTTGACCCCCTTGGCGGCGACCGCGGCGAGCACCGCGTCGGCGCTGTCGCACAGCCGCGACAGGATCGCCAGCCGGGCGTTGGCGAACAGCAGCAGCCGCACCACGACGTGCGCGAAGTCGCCGTTGGGGACCTCGGCCATCCGGACGTTGCGGAACTGCTGCGCCTCGCGGAAGAACGCCAGCGCGTCCTCCGCCGGGACCGGCGAGCCCTCCGGCAGCGGTGGCACGCACGCCGGGTCGGCGGCCGCCGCCCGGGCCAGCAGCAGCCGGGCCTGGCCGAGCAGGTCGAGGGCCATGTTCGCCAGGGCGATGTCCTCCTCGAGCTCGGGCCCGCGGCTGCACCACTCGGCGAGTCGCTGGGACAGCACGAGCGTGTCGTCGCCGAGCATCAGGCAGTAGGTGGCGAGCTCGGTGGCGTCGATGCCGGCCGGGACGCTGGTGTCGACGCCGGCGAGGGGATCCTCGAAGTCGGTGCCGAACGCCCACTGCGACGAGTCGCCGCCGAGCAGGCCGTCGTAGACGCTGTCGTTCATCGCGGGCTCTCTCACATGTGGGGGACGTCGGCGGGGATCTCGTAGAACGTGGGGTGGCGGTAGACCTTGTCGCCGTTCGGGGCGAAGAGCGGGTCCTTCTCGTCCGGGCTGGACGCGGTGATCGCGTCGGCGCGGACCACCCAGATGCTCACGCCCTCGTTGCGCCGGGTGTAGACGTCCCGGGCGTGCCGCAGGGCGAACGCGTCGTCGGGCGCGTGCAGCGAGCCGACGTGCACGTGGTTGAGGCCGCGCTTGCCCCGGACGAACACCTCGTAGAGCGGCCAGTCCCGCCGGTCCGTGGTCATCGGGCAGCCTCCTCGGTGTCACCGGCGGCGGTCCGCGCGGCGAACGCGGTGGCCGCCTCCCGTACCCATGCGCCGTTGTCGTGGGCGGCCCGGCGGTGGGCCATGCGCTCGGCGTTGCAGGGGCCGTTGCCGCGGATCACCGCGGTCAGCTCGTCCCAGTCGGGTTCGCCGAAGTCGTAGTGGCCGCGCTCGTCGTTCCAGCGCAGCGCCGGGTCGGGCAGGGTCACGCCGAGCGCCTCGGCCTGCGGCACCGTCATGTCGACGAACTTCTGCCGCAGCTCGTCGTTGGAGTTGCGCTTCACGCCCCAGGCCATCGACTGCTCGCTGTTGGGCGACTTGTCGTCGGGCGGGCCGAACATCATCAGCGACGGCCACCAGAACCTGTCGACGGACTCCTGCACCATCGCGCGCTGCTCGCCGGTGCCGCTCATCATGGTCATCAGCAGTTCGTAGCCCTGCCGCTGGTGGAAGGACTCCTCCTTGCAGATCCGGATCATGGCTCGGCCGTACGGGCCGTAGGAGGTCCGGCAGAGCGGCACCTGGTTGCAGATCGCGGCGCCGTCGACGAGCCAGCCGATCGTGCCGACGTCGGCGTAGGAGAGCGTCGGATAGTTGAAGATCGAGGAGTACTTCTGCTTCCCGGCGAGCAGCAGGTCGACCAGCTCGGCCCGGGAGACGCCCAGGGTCTCGGCGGCGGAGTAGAGGTAGAGCCCGTGACCGGCCTCGTCCTGCACCTTCGCGAGCAGGATCGCCTTGCGGCGCAGCGACGGCGCCCGGCTGATCCAGTTGCCCTCCGGCTGCATGCCGATGATCTCGGAGTGCGCGTGCTGGGCGATCTGCCGGATCAGCGTCTTGCGGTACGCCTCCGGCATCCAGTCACGCGGTTCTATCCGGTCGTGGCGCGCGATCGTGGCATCGAAGGCCGCCTGCAAGGGCGTTGTCGTCATGGCGTCTCCGGATTTACTTAACGATCGGTCTGTAATACCGTGACACGGACTCCCCTTCCCACGCAACCGCCCAGTTAAGGAGTAGCCGTGCTGGAGAGCTACGCCGCCGGACGCTGGTTCCGCGCCGCCGACGAGGGCGAACCCCTGCGGGACGCCACCACCGGTGAGGAGGTCGCGCGGATCTCGAGCCGCGGCCTGGATGTCACTGCGATGGTCCAGCACGCCCGGCAGACCGGCGGCCCCGCGCTGCGGGCGCTCACCTTCCACGAGCGGGCGGCCGCCCTGAAGGCGGTGGCCAAGCTGCTGATGGCCGGCAAGGACGAGTTCTACGCGCTCTCCGTGCGGACCGGCGCCACCACCCGGGACACCGCGGTGGACGTCGACGGCGGCATCGGCACGCTGTTCAGCTTCGCCGGCAAGGGCACCCGCGAGCTGCCCAACGACACGATCGTCCTGGACGGCGCGGTGGAGCGTCTCGGCAAGGGCGGCACCTTCGTCGGGCAGCACATCTACACGTCACGGCCGGGTGTGGCCGTGCAGATCAACGCCTTCAACTTCCCGGTCTGGGGGATGCTGGAGAAACTCGCGCCGGCGTTCCTGGCCGGTCTGCCGACGATCGTGAAACCGGCCAGCCAGACCGCCTATCTGACCGAGCTGGTGGTCCGCCGGATCATCGAGTCCGGGCTGCTGCCGGAGGGCAGCCTGCAGCTGATCGCGGGCAGCGCCGGGAGCCTGCTCGACGAGCTGGACCTGCAGGACTCGGTGGCCTTCACCGGTTCCGCGCACACCGCCGGCATCCTGCGCCGCCACCCGAACGTGATCGACGGCGGCGTGCGGCTCGGCGTCGAGGCGGACTCGCTGAACTGCTCGATCCTCGGCCCCGACGTGCGCGCCGACGACCCGGAGTTCGACCTGTTCATCAAGGGCGTGGTCACCGAGATGACGGTCAAGGCCGGTCAGAAGTGCACCGCGATCCGCCGCGTCATCGTGCCGTCGCAGATCGCCGGCCAGGTCGAGGACGCGCTCGCCGCCCGCCTCGCGAAGATCACCGTGGGCGATCCGCGCGACCCGGAGGTCCGGATGGGCCCCCTCGCCAGCGTCGGCCAGCGCGACGAGGTGGTCAAGGCCGTCGAAGCGCTACGGGCCGGCTCCGAGATCGTCATAGGCTCCCTCGAGGAGCGCGGCGCCTTCGTCAACCCGCTCGTGCTGCGAGCCGCTCCGGGCGCCGTCGAGCCGCACAACGTCGAGCCGTTCGGGCCGGTCAGCACCGTGCTGACCTACGACGGGCTGAACGAGGCGGTCACCCTGGCCGCCCGCGGCAGGGGCAGCCTGGTCGCCTCGGTCGCCACCCACGACCCGGAGGTCGCCCGCACGGTCGTCCTCGGTCTCGCCCCCTGGCACGGCCGGGTCCTGGTGCTCGACCGCGACGACGCGAAGGAGTCCACCGGCCACGGCTCCCCGCTGCCCATGCTGGTCCACGGCGGTCCGGGCCGGGCCGGCGGCGGCGAGGAGCTCGGTGGCATCCGCGCGGTCCTGCACCACCTGCAGCGCACCGCGATCCAGGCCTCCCCCGATCTGCTCACCGCGGTCACCGGGCAGTGGACGACCGGCGCCCAGCAGCGCGCCGAGGACGTCCACCCGTTCCGCAAGAGCCTCGCCGACCTGCGGATCGGCGACACCATCCGGTCGGGGACACGCGTCGTCAGCCTCGCCGACATCGACCACTTCGCCGAGTTCACCGGCGACACCTTCTACGCGCACACCGACCCCGAGGCGGCGGCCCGCAACCCGCTGTTCGGGGGCATCGTGGCCCACGGATACCTGGTCGTGTCGCTGGCCGCCGGCCTCTTCGTCGAGCCGTCACCGGGCCCGGTCCTCGCCAACTACGGCGTCGACAACCTGCGTTTCCTCACGCCGGTGAAGGCCGGCGACGCGATCGCGGTGACGCTGACCGTCAAGCAGATCAAGCCGCGTAACAGCGCCGATTACGGCGAGGTCCGCTGGGACGCGGTGGTGACCAACCAGAACGGCGAGGCGGTCGCCACCTACGACGTGCTCACCCTGGTCGCCAAGACCTGGGAGTCCTGATCCGCCGACCGGCCTGATTGACTGGCCGGATGTCGATCCAGGAACTTGAGTCCATCGCGGCGGCGCTCGGCAGCCGGGTGGTGGGCACCTCGACGCTGGCCGGCGGGTTCTCGCACGAGACGCTGCTGGTCACGCTCACCGACCGGCGGGTGGTGGTGGTGCGCTTCGGCGGCACGGATCCGGCGGTCGAGGCCGGGGTGATGGCCGCCGCGCGCGAGCACGTGCCGGTCCCGGACGTCCTGCTCGTCACGCCGTCGGCCACGGTGATCGGGTTCGTGGAGGGCGTCGTGCTGAGCGACGTCCTGGCGGGCGAGCTGAGCGCGCGGGAGGCGGCGAGCCTGGGCGCCGAGGTGGGCCGGACCGTCGCCCGGATCGGACGCGTCGGCTTCGACCGGCGCGGGTTCTTCACCGGCCCGGACCTGACCGTGGCCGGGGAGCGGCCCTGGTCGCGGCAGCTCGCCGAGGTGGCCGAGCACTGCATGAGCGCGGCACCCGCCGGGCGGCTCGACGCCGCGACCCGGCGCGCCTGGGCGGACCTGTGCGCCGCGCACGCCCCGGCGCTGACAGAGATCGACGGACATGCCCGGCTGGTGCACTCCGACATCAATCCGAAAAACATTCTGGTGGCGCGGCTTGACAATGGCTGGGAAGTGCGTTCTCTGCTCGACTGGGAGTTCAGTTATTCCGGCAGTCCGTATGCCGATGCCGCGAACATGGCGCGGTTCGGCGCGGAATATCCGGACGGATTCCTGGACGGGTTCCGGCAGGGCTTCGCCGAGGACCCGCCGCTGCCGATCGTCCCGAACTGGGCGTATCTGGGCGAGGTCCTGGACATGTTCGCGCTCAGCGACCTGGTCACCCGCCCGCAGGGGCACCTCGTCGCCGAACAGGCGGCCGCACGCATCCGGGAACTCGTGGGACACGGTTCCGGCCGTACCGTCAAGAATGAATGAGAAATTGGAGAGAGGTCTCTTCCATTGGCATTTCCCGCGCTGAAGGTTCTAGCCTTCCCGGATGCTCAGGGAATACGACACGTCCGCCATCGCCGAGGAGCAGGAATTCCTCGATCGGGCCACTGACCGGCGCGACCGGCTCGCCGGACGTCTGCTGGCGGAACTGGCGGAGGAGGCCGGCGACGCGGTGGAGCGGGCCCGGCAGCGGATGCTGCGCGCGCAGCACGAGGAGCTGCGGCGGGCGAGCGAAGGACTGGTCTTCGGCCGGATCGACGCCACCGACGGCACGGTGCGGCACATCGGCCGGGTCGGGCTGCGGGCCGAGGAGGAGGGCGCGGAGCCGGTGCTGCTGGACTGGCGTGCCGCGGCCGCCCGGCCGTTCTACACCGCGACCCCCGTCGACCCGCAGGGGCAGGCCCGGCGCCGGCACATCCGCACCACCGGGTCGGTCGTCCTCGGTGTCGACGACGAGCCGCTGGACGGCGCCGCGGGCTCCGGCCTGGTCGGCGAGGGCGCCCTGCTCGCCGCGCTCGGCCAGCGGCGCACCGGCCGGATGTCCACGGCGATCGCCACGCTGCAGCGCGAACAGGACGACATCATCCGGGCCGGGGCGAGCGGCCCGCTGATCGTGCAGGGCGGTCCGGGCACCGGCAAGACCGTGGTGGCGCTGCACCGGGTCGCCTACCTGCTCTTCACCCACCAGCAGATGGCCGACCAGGCGGTTCTGGTGCTCGGTCCGTCCGGCCGGTTCCTCGACTACATCGCGCAGGTGCTGCCCGCGCTCGGCGAGACCGCGGTGGTGTCGGCGACCTGCGACACGCTGCTGCCCGGCGTCCTCGTGGAGCGTCCCGAGAGCCGGCGGCTCGCCGAGATCAAGGGGCGGGCGGTGTGGCAGCAGGCCCTCGAACGGTACGTCGCCGCGCTGCTCCCCCGCCCCCGTGACCTGCGACTGCGCTGGGAGGGCGAGTTCACCGTCATCCCGGAGCCGGCAGTCGCGCAGGCGCTCACCTCGGCGGTGCAGGGCCGGCCGTACCATCGGGCTCGTTCGGTCTTCGCCGACCAGCTGCATCGCCTGCTCGCCGAGGCGATCGCGGAGCAGCGCGAGGCGCTGCTGGAGGAGATGGAGCAGGGGTACGAGGACATCCTCGCCCGCTTCGACCGGAGCAACGGCGTCGACGGCAGCGGCGCCGTGGACGGGCAGCTCTCCGAGGAGGACATCGAGGAGCTCGCCGATCGCATCGCCGCCGATCCGGCCATCGGCCGGTTCGTGGAGGCGTTCTGGCCCACCCGGGAGCCCGGGCGGCTGCTGCGTGACCTGCTCTGTGACCCGGCGCTGCTGGCCGCGTTCGTCCCGTCGCTGTCGCCGGACGAGATCGCCGCCGTCGCCGCCGAGCCCGGCGGCTGGTCGTCCGGTGACATCGCGCTGCTCGACGCGGCAGCCGACCTGCTGGGCGATCACGCGGACGCGCCGGACCGCGGCCGGGCCGCCGCGCCGGGCGGCGAGCTGGTCGCCGACCGTGCCCGGCGGCAGCGCGACTGGGTCTACGGCCACGTCGTCATCGACGAGGCCCAGGAGCTCTCCGAGATGCAGTGGCAGATGGTCCTGCGGCGCTGCCCGAGCCGATCCGTCACCGCGGTCGGCGACATCGACCAGGCGGAGGCGGCGCACCGGCACACCAGCTGGGCGCAGGCGGTGCGGGCAGCGTTCGGCGACAGGTGGACCGCCGCCGAGCTGACCATCTGCTACCGCACGCCGCGCGAGGTCATGGACCTCACCGGCCCGGTGCTCGCGAAAGCCGGCAGCGGCAACGCGCCGCCGCGGGCCGTTCGCGCGTCCGGCATCGAGCCGTGGCAGCTCACGGTGACCCCGGGCGAGCTGGCCGGCGCGGCGCAGCGGGCGGTCCGGGAGCTGCGGGACCGCTGGGCCGGCGGCACGGTCGGCGTGGTCGCGCCCGCCGCCCGCGCCGACGGCTTGCGGGAGGTCCTGGCCGGCGTACCGGTGCTGACCGCCGCCCAGGCGAAGGGCCTGGAGTGGGACGCCACGCTGCTCGTCGACCCGGACGGCATCGCCGCCGAGCCGCGCGGCTGGAACGGGCTCTACGTGGCGCTGACCCGGTGCACCCAGGAGCTCGGCCAGGTGATCCTCACCTGAGATCCGCCCGGGGACGGTGCGCCGATACGCGTACTGACCACCGTGTACGGTCGACCGGCTGGGGGTACCCCGGTAAGGACAGTTGCCGCCGCGATTCACCGGACGGGATCCATGATCGAACTCAGCGCGGGGCCGGCCGGCGTCACGCGCGTCAGCGTCACCGGCGAGATCGACATGGACTCCTCCGACGAGCTGGCGGCGGCGCTGCGGGACGCCGCGGAGCGGGCCGGTACCCGTACCGTCGTGGTGGATTTCGCCGGCGTCACGTTCTGCGACTCGTCGGGGATCCGGGTGCTCGACGAGGCCTACGCGCTGACCGCCCGCCGCCGGATCGCGCTGCAGCTGGTGCGGGTGCAGCCCCAGGTCCGCCGGGTGCTGGAGATCGTCGGCATGACCGCGCTGCTCACCCACGCGTGAATGATGATCCATCGAGTGGGTAGAGAACCGGACGTGACCCGGCATGACGACGACACCGCACACCGGCATCGGACCTCCTCGACGATGCACGACACCGCCGCCCAGCTGGAACGGACCGAGGCCCTGATGCACGCGGCCGCCGAACGGTCCCCGGACCCGGAGACGAAGGCGCGGCAGCACGCGCTCGCCGACCGGATAACCGCACAGGCCAAGGCGATCGACCGCCGCGCGGACGACCTCGACGACGCCTGACCGGCGCCCGGCCTCACGCGTCGGGCAGCGGCTCCACCAGGGCGAACGGAGCTCCGAGCACGCCCGACGGGGTCTGCACGTGGTACCGGGTGCGGCCGCGTTTCACGATCGTGCCGATCAGGCCGTCGTAGCGGCCGCCGCCGGTCAGCCGTACCGTCTCCCCCACCCGCAGGGGCCGGCCGGCCGTCGCCGGCGCCGCGTGGCCGTCGCGCTGCCGGATCCGGGTCAGCTCGGTCGTGTAGGACGGCAGCATCGGCGCCGGACTGCCCCGGTGTGTCCAGGTGAAGATCGCCGACTCGTCGAACCGGGGCGAACAGTCCAGGCAGGAGCGCACCCGGGACGGGCGGCGGTGGGCGGTCGTGCGGTGCCCGGCCGGGCAGGTGCCCACCCAGTCCCCGTCCACGCGCGGCGCGTCCTCGGCGACGCACCGGGTGCCGGAGCAGCCGATCCGCAGCGCCGTCGCCCGCCACACCCGGTCGTGGCCGTGCCGCGCGCCGGCCAGCGCGTGCGCGATCTCGTGCAGCACGGTGTCGGTGACCTGCTCGGCGGTGTAGAGCCGGACCAGCGGCCGGGACAGGCCGATCTCCTTGCGGTCGTGGCGGCACACCCCGGCGCGGGTCTTGGCGTCGTCGAACACGAGTTTCCAGCCGGTGAGCCGGTGCCGGCGCATCAGGCCGGTGGCGAGTTCGCGGGCGTCGGTCACGTTCACGCGGCACAACCTATCCGGCCTGCCCTGCTATCCGGCCATCACCCAGCGGCCGCGGCCGAGCCGTTTCGCCTCGTACATCGCCATGTCGGCGCTGCGCAGCACGTCGGCGCCGTCGAGGTGACGGTAGGCCGCGATGCCGACGCTCACCCCGACGTCGAGCAGCTCGCCGCGGAACGGGATCGGCTGCGCCACGTCGGCCAGCACCCGTTCGGCGAGGCGGACGGCCTCCTCCTCGGGCAGGTTCGGGCAGAACAGCACGAACTCGTCGCCGCCGAGGCGCACCACCAGATCGGTGCCACGGACGGCGTTCGACAGCCGGTCCGCCACGGTGGCCAGCACGACATCGCCGGCGTGGTGCCCGTACCCGTCGTTGACCTGCTTGAAGCCGTCCAGGTCGAGGTAGAGGACCGCGACCGGGCCGGAGCGGGCCCGTTCCATCTCGGTGGTGAGCACGGCGCGGTTCGCGAGCCCGGTGAGCGGGTCGTGGCGGGCCCGGAACGCCAACTCTGCCTGGGCCTTCTCCTGCTCGCGGACCGCCGTGGTGAATCGGGTGAGCACGAAGCCGGTGCTCAGCGCGGTGGCGATCAGCGCCGCCATCGCCTTGCTGGCGAGTCCGTTCTCCATCAGGGCCAGCGTCGGTGCGGTGAGCAGCGCCAGGCCCAGGAAGAGCACCCGCGACGGGTGCAGGAGGTTCAGCTGTTCACCGGTGCGCGTCAGCTCCGCCCGCTGCGGGTGCACGCACGCCCCGACGATCAGCGCGTTGCCGAAAATGATCAGTGGCCCGATGCGTTCCACGAGTCCGTAGTCGATGAAGTACGGCAGCACGTTGGAACCGATGTCCACGGTCAGGTACAGCATCACCGCCCCGAGCATCAGCCGGGTCGGAGCGCCACGGTCGCCGGGTGAGAACGCGATGAAAAGGACGCCGGCGAGCAGCACGACGTCGGCGATCGGGTAGAGCGGCGGGATGATCGTCTCGGCCAGGCTCAGCCCGGTGGCGAGGTTCGGCAGGATCAGGAACTGCCAGCTCGCCAGCCCGGCGGCCACGGTGAGGGTCAGGCCGTCGAGCACGGCGCTGCGCAACCGGCCCGGCGCGCGGTGCCGGGCCATCAGCGTCAGGGCCACCGCGAGCAGCGGATATCCGGCCAGCCAGCAGGCGTCGGACAGACCGACCGGCGGCACGCTGGACCGGTAGTAGTAGACCAGCTCGATCAGGTCACCGGTCATCCAGAGCGTCTGGGACGCGGCGATCAGCGCCCACGGCAGGCGCTGCGGGCCCGGTTCCATCCGGGCGACCGCGCGCCAGGCGATCGAGCACAGCGCCAGGTAGGTGGCGACGTAGAGGACGTTTCCGGGAGTGGTGTTGTACGTGACGATCGACCCGGCGACGGCCACCGCCGCGACGCCGATCAGAAGCCAGGTCCTGCGAGCTGCCATGGACCGACTGTCGGCAGGCGGTGGCCGTTCCTTTGGGGTAGCCGTGGTGCGCTACGCCACGTCGAGCGTCGTGCTAGCCGAGGGTGGGGTAGTCGATGTAGCCGCGGCCGTCGGGCGCGTAGAACGTGCTCGGGTCCGGCGCGTTCTCCCCGGCCTCGGTCTCCCAGCGCAGGGCCAGGTCGGGGTTGGCGATGGCCGGCCGGCCGATCGCCACCGCGTCGCCGATCCCCTCGTCGACGAGGCGGGTCGCCTCCTCGCGGGTGGTCTGCACGCCGAACCCGCTGTTGACGATCGCCGGCGCGCCCGCTGCGTGCCGGAACTTCTGGACCAGCTCGCCGGCCGGGTCGGCGTGCAGGATGTCGACGAATGCCAGCCCCAGCGGCGCGAGGCCCTCGGCCAGCGCGGTGTAGGTGGCGGTGACGTCGGACGGGTCGGTCTCCAGCGCGCCCTGGATGTTGTGCTCCGGGGAGACCCGCAGGCCGGTGCGGTCCGCGCCGATCGCCTCGGCCACCGCGGTGACGACCTCGATGGTCAGGCGGGCGCGGTTGGCGGGCGTACCGCCGTACTCGTCGGTGCGGGTGTTCGCGGCCGGCGAGAGGAACTGGTGCAGCAGGTACCCGTTGGCGCTGTGCAGTTCCACGCCGTCCATGCCCGCCGCGATCGCGTTGCGCGCCGCCGACACGAAACCAGCGATGATCACCGGGAGCTCATCACGATCCAAGGCCTCCGGTACGGGGTGATCGGCCTTGCTGCCGTCCGGAAGCCGGACCTCGCCCGGGGCGGCGATGGCGCTGGGCGCGACGATCCGGCCGGTGCCGCCGATCTCGGGGTGGGAGATCCGCCCGCCGTGCATGATCTGCATGACGATCGTGCCGCCGGCCTCGTGCACGGCGTCGGTGACCCGGCGCCAGCCGGCGACCTGCTCGGCGGTCTCGATGCCGGGCTGGCCGATCCAGGTGCGGCCCTCGCGCACCGGCCAGGTGCCCTCGGTGACGATCATGCCCAGCGAGGCGCGCTGCCGGTAGTGCTCGACCAGCAGGTCGCCGGGGACGCCCTCGACGCCGGCGCGCAGCCGGGTGAGCGGCGCCATCACCATGCGGTTGCGCAGGCGCAGGGCGCCCAGCTCCAGGGGCGTGAACAGCTTCGACATGTGGTCCTCGTTCTCGTTGCCGGACGAATCTCTCCGAGGAACCGTAACGCCAAGTGGTACTGAGTCCCACTTGAGGACCGAGTACGATGCTGTTGTGAACGACACAGCGAAGAAGCCGACCCTGCGGCAGCGGACCCGGCAGGCGATGCGTGCCGAGGTCAGCGCCATCGCGACGCGGCTCTTCGCCGAGCAGGGCTGCGACAACACCACCGTGGAGCAGATCGCCGCCGAGGCCGGCCTGTCCCGCACCACGTTCTTCCGCTATTTCGGCACCAAGGAGGACGTGGTGCTGACCTGGCTCGAGGAGCTCGGTCCGGCGCTGGTGGCGGCGTTCCGCGCGCGACCCGGCGACGAGCATCCGTGGACCTCGCTGCGCCGCACGCTCGACGTGTTCACCGCGATGAACGCCGACGCGCCGGAGCGGTCGCTGGCGTTCATGCGGATGCTCCAGGAGAGCCCGACGATGACCGCGCGCTACGCGGAGAGGCAGCAGAGCTGGGAGGACCTGCTCGTTCCGCTGGTCGCCGAGCGGCTGGCCGGCGATAGGCCCGCCGACCGGGACCCGGCGCCCCGGGCGCTCGTCGCGTCCGCGCTGGCCTGCTACAACGCGGCCATGCAGGCGTGGGGCGCGGCGGACGGCGCGGGCTCGCGGGACGACCTGCTCGACCGGGCCATGACCGCCCTGCACGCCTGACCCTCAAGTCACCCGGCGCGGATGCCGCGCAGCAGCACCTGCAGGTAGCGATCGACGCGCTCCTCGAGGCTGTCGCCGATCCGCAGCGCGAACACGACGCCGCAGACCAGGTGCTGCAGGTCGTCGTCGGCGAGGCCGGGGCGTAACAGATCCGCCGCGCGGGCCCGCTCCAGCACGCCCCGGGCCAGTGTCGTGAACTCGTCGCGGTGGCCGGTGGTGCGCTCGGTGGCATCCTGATCCGGCCCGGTGGAGAGGATCTCGGTCAGCGCCGGATCGGCGAGCTGCCGCAGGAGCAGCGCCCGCAGCAGCATCGCGACGCCGGTCCACGCGTCGTCGTGCCGATTCGCCTCGCGGGCCTCGCCGAGCAGGGCGGTGAAGGCGTCGTCGGCCAGGGCCTCGACCAGGGCCCGGCGGGTCGGGAAGTGCCGATAGGCCGTGCCGACGCCCACTCCGGCTCGCCGGGCGATGTCGTTGAGCTGCAGCGTGGGGCCCTCTGCGGCCAGCACGGCACGAGCCGTCGCCAGGAGCAGGTCACGGTTGCGGGCGGCGTCGGCGCGCAGGGGCGAGGTCACCACGCCAGCCTACCTAACCGGATTGACAATCCGCTTCCCTGCGGCTTCAATCGGATAAGTCATCCGCTTAGAGTTCAGGAGAAGCACATGGATCACGCCGACTGGGGCATCGCCGACCTTCCCGATCAGACCGGGCGCACGTTCGTCATCACCGGCGCCAGCAGCGGCCTCGGCAGCGCCATGACCCGTCACCTGGCCCGGCGTGGCGGCCGCGTCATCATGGCGGTCCGCAACACGGCTAAAGGCGACCAGGTTCGCCGGGCGCTGCTCGCCGAACACCCCGGCGCCGATCTCCTCGTCCGGCGCCTGGACCTGCTCGACCTCGACACCGTGCACGCCTTCGCCGCACGCCTGCGCGACGAGGACGTCACCGTCGATGCCCTGATCAACAACGGCGGCATCGGCACCGTGCCGCGACGGCTCAGCGCCCAGGGCGTGGAGAGCCAGATGGCCACCAACCACCTCGGCCACTTCGCCCTCACCGGCCTGCTCCTCGACCGGCTGGCCGCCGGGCGCCACCCGGTCGTGGTGACCGTCGGGTCCGACCTCTACCGCATCGGGCGGGTGGACCCGGACGACCTCGCCGCCGAGCACGGTTACTCCCCCGGCCGCGCGTACGCCGCGTCCAAGCTCGCCACCGTGCTGTTCGCCCTGGAGCTCGACCGCCGGCTGCGCGCCGCCGGATCGCCGGTGCGCAGCGTCCTCACCCATCCCGGCATGGCGAAGACCGACCTGGCCCGCGACGCGCCGCCCGTAGCCCGCGCCGCCGAGGCGGTGATGGGACTTGTCTTCCGGCGACCGGTCGACGACGCCGTGACCCCGATGCTCTACGCCGCCACCAACCCCGAGGCGCCCACCGGACGCCACATCGGTCCCGGCAAACCGCTGCGCCGGGCCCGCCCGACCTTCGAGAAGCTCTCCCGGCCCGCCACCGATCGCGACCTCGCGCAACGCCTGTGGACCCGCTCGGCCGAGATCACCGGCGTCGACGTGGCCGGCCGACTCGCCGAGCCCACGACGACGGACTGGATGCCCGGCAGATCCAACCGGTGACCCGCCGCAACTCAGCCGCGCAGCACCCGGGTCAGGGCGGTGAACGCGGCCTTGGGCGCCAGGTTCCGGTCGAAGAGCAGGTCGTCACCGGGCTGCGGCGGATAGGTGTCGGACTCGGTGGTGGACCCGTACCGGTCGGTGACCCCCCAGGTGGTGTACGAGGTGCAGTTCGGGGCGGCCAGGCAGGCGGTCAACACGGTGGCGTACTGCTCGGCCTGCCCGGCGGCCGGATCGCCGTACACATCGATCTCGGACACTCGGGCCGACAGCCCGAGCCGGGCCAGTTCCGCGAAGTGATCCTGAAGGACGGCCGCGGTGACCCGGTCGCCCGCCTCGTGGATGTGCGCCTCGAACCCGACCCCGTCGATCGGCACCCCCCGCTGCTTGAGGCGGCCGACCAGGCCGAGCAGCGCGTCCCAGCGCTCACCGTCGGCTTCCAGGCCGAAATCGTTGAGGTACAGCTTGGCGCCGGGGTCGGCGGTCCGGGCCGCCGCGAACGCCGTGTCGATGTACGCCTCCCCCATCGCCTGCTGCCACAGGTGCCGCCGCAGCCCCGTTCCCCCGTCCTCGTAGTCCTCGCTCTCGGTGGACAGCGGTTCGTTGACGACGTCCCATTCGGCGACCCGGCCGCGGTAGTGACCGACCACGGTGCTGATGTGATCGAGCATGATCCGCTCGCGCCGGTCGGCCGGGGCGTCCTGCATCCAGCGCGGGTTGGCCTCGCCGAAGACCAGGGTGTGGGCGTGCACCGCCATGTCGTTGGCCGCCGCGAAGTCGACCAGCAGGTCGCCCCCGGTGAAGTCGTAGCGGTCCGGCTGCGGGTGGACGAACTGTGGCTTCAGCGCGTTCTCCGTGGTCAGCATGGAGAACTGGGCGGCGGTCAGACGGCGGTATCCGTCGTCGGCCAGCAGCGGCTCGGCGGCCACGGCGGCGCCGATGGGCAGCGCCCGGCGGGCCGCGGCGAGCGCCCGCAGCGACCCGGGCGGGGGCGCCGACTGGTCGAGCGCCGGGGCGTCGACGACGGTGGCGCTGCCGCCGTCCAGCCCGGCGGCCCGCAACGAGGTCAACGTCCAGCCGTCCGGCCCGCTGTCATCGGCGTCGGCGCCGAAGAACACCCGTCCGGAGCTGAACACCCCGGGGTCGGTGACGGACAGGCGGGCGTCACCGAGCCGGACCGTGAGCCGCCCACCGGCCCGGGTGACGGTCACCGTGGCCGCAGCGGGTGCGGCCAGCGTGGCCCGGCGGCGGACCGCCGGATCGTTGCCCCGCCCGTCCCAGACCTCCAGGCGCAGCTCCCCGTCGGTGACGGTGACGGCCAGCCCGGGCGGATTGTGCCGCCACTCGTCGTAAACCACCGGCACATCGCCGTACAGGGTGAGCACGGCCGACCGGCCGGCCGGCCGATCCACCCCGGCGGTGATCTCCACCGGGCCGCGCACCGCGAGCCGCGGCCCGCGCAGATTGACCGGCGGGTTCGGCTGGCCGCCGGAGCCGTCCTGCTGCACGATCCGCCTTCCCAGCCCGACGATCCGCACCCCGCCGGAGCCGGCGGTGCCTCCGGCGACATGCGTCCAGTCGTGGCCGGTGAGAACATCGGCGGCGGTACGGTCGTCGGGCGACGCGTCGTCGCCGGTGCTGACCGCCGCCCACGCGCCGGTCGCCACCGCCACGGCGACCGCGGCCGCCAGCCAGGCCCGGGGATGTATCCGCATGCCATTTCCTACCATTGGAGAGTGTGCGGTCACCCCCCATGGGCGCCGGCATGAGCGCTCGACAGCCAAGCCGAGTGATCGGTGCGGACCAGGACGTGACCCGAAGCGCCCAGCGAGGAGCTGCTACCGCCCTCGAGGCCGGGAACGGCGACAGCTGACCAGTAGCGTCTCAGCGCCGTCAGACGCGCACCCGGGCGAGGTTGTCGATGCGGCCGAACGGCGTGTCCGGGTCGCCGTCGCGCTGGGCGGACACCCGGGCGGTGACGTAGCGGGCGCCGGGTTTCACCTGCCGCGTCAACTCGATGCGGGCGGCGGGCTCGACGGCCTCGTCCACGTCGAACGTGCCGTCGCCGTCCAGGTCCCACGCGACGCGTACCAGATCCGGCGCGCCCTCAGGCGCCTCCGCGACCAGCCGGACCACAGCGGGGTCCTGCGCCGACACACTCAGGGTGACCACCGGCTGCACGCCGCCACGGTGCGTGGCGGAGGCGGGAACGACAACCTGGCCGTCTTCGATCACGTGCTGGGTGTCCACGGCCGGTTCGACGCCCACTTCCACCCAGGCGGCCAGGCTGCGCAGCGCCTCGTGCAGCACGCCGAGGTAGCTCACCGAGTACGTCGGGTACTCCTGGATCTCGTCGTCGCCGTGCAGGGCGTTGTCGACGAACCACAGCCGCACGTCGCCCGGGGCGTGCTCGGCTACCTTCGCGCGATACCAGGCCGCCTGCCAGGGGAAAGCCTCGCGGTCGAGGAGGGTGGCGACCAGGATCATCTTGCCGCTGATCTTCCCGCTCTGCACGGTGCCGGCCGCCCCGGCGGCGAACATCGGCGCGAGCAGGAACGGCCGCTGCGGGTGCACGGGACGGCCCTCGTCGTCGCGGAACTGGTCCCAGACCGTGAACTCGGGCTCCGGCACCTGGTGGCGGTGGTAGGTCTGCGCGGCCAGGAAGTTACTGTTGTCGATCGTCACGGTGTCACCGACGGCGATTCCTGGCGGGAAGTGATCAGGCATGTCGATCACCGCGAGATCTCCGTGCAACCCCTTCACGGGTACGCGTGAACCGTCACTCAGGACCAGTTCGGCGCCCTGTGGCACGACGCCGGGCGTACGCGCGAGCCGCACCGCGACCACCGCGGTGCCCGCCGCCGTGCCACCTTTGAACGCCTCGTCGACGCCGCCCTGCTGCCCGTGGCTCTCCTCGGCGAACGGGCCGAGGTCCGCCTTGTCGGCGCGGGTGACCAGACCGGCGATCGGCGTGCTGTGCCGGACCCGGTCGTGGTGCACCGAGGAGTCCGGGTCGGCGCCGAGGTGGCCCGGCACGGTCCAGAAGTCCTCGAAGTACTGCGGGTCGACGGCGACGACGCCCGGGTAGACCGCGGTGAAGGCGTGCGAGCCCATGGTGCGGTGCCCGAACCAGGACCGCACCGGGAAACCCATCTTCGTGACCTCGGTGAACGCCTCGTGTTCCTCGGGCGTCAGGAACGACAGGTCACCGTCGCCGCCGGCGTCGAACGCCTCGACGATGCGCTCGAGCTTGTCACGCAGCACCCGCTGGGCGTGCATGCGGACCGCGAAGACGTTCGGCGCGGCCATCGGGCTGCCCGGCACGTACGGCACGAACCCGTCCCAGACTCCGGTGGTGTTCTCGGCGCCGCCGATCGTGCGGTACGCGCCGCCGCTGCCGCCGTAGGCGTACCCATGGGTGCGGTGTTGACCGTAGACCTGCCGGGCGATGACCTTGGAGTGCTCGGCGCAGGCGGCGTTGGCTCGGTAACCGGCGATCGTGGGGTCGGCACCCAAGCCCGGACCGCCGGACTGTCCTCCCCCGTTGGTCTCCAGGAAGTAGCCGCCGGCGCTGAACGCGAACCCGATCTTGTCGTCCTGGCCGGTCGCGGTCTGCGCGAGGTGTTCGTGCTGCGGGACCGGGGTGATGTGCTGGAAGAACCGACCCTGGTAGGCGGCCTCCGGTGGGAAGTAGATCGAGAAGCGGGTCTCGGTGCCGGTGAAGCCGCCATGCACGTACCGGTGCGGATGCGGCGTTTCGCGCCACTCGTCGACGTCGACGTAGGGATGTTCGAAAGTCATGGTGGTCCCTCAGATAGCGGTGGTGAGTGCGCTCATCACGTTCTCGCCGGACAGCCGGCGCACGCCGTCGACGAGCAACTGGCCGATGTCGAAGCCGGGGTCGGTGAGCCGCATGAACGTGAGGCCCTCCCAGAGCGCGACGACCTGCCGGGCCACCAGGTCGGCGTCGAGGCCGGGATGGGCGAGACCGGCGCGCTGCCGGCCGGCGATCAGGCGGCTGAAGATCGCGACGGAGTGCCGGGTGCGCCCGGCGAAGTAGTCGGCGGCCGGGTGCCCGGGCGTGGCGGCCTGGCCCTTGAGCATGACGAACAGCCGCAGCCGGTTCTCGGATGAGGTGCGGAACGGGTCGGCGACCGACCGCAGCACCTCGAGGTCGAGGATCGCCTCGTCACTGTCGGCCTGCGACAGCTCCGCCTCGTTGTCGTCGATGCGCTCCAGCGCCGCGACCAGCAGGTGATCCTTGCTCGGGTAGTGGTAGAGCACCGTCGGCTCGCTGGAACCCGACCGTGCCGCCACGCCCGCCGTGGTGACCCTGTCATGGCCGAGCTCGTCGACCAGATCGATGACCGCGAGCACGATCTGTTCCCGGCGCTCCCGGGACCGCTGGTAGGGGCCGCGTTTGCGGGGCGGTGCGCTCTTCATCTCAACCTCCGGCACGAAAGTTGAGTGCAAACTAGCAATCACGCGGTACTAACCGCAAGATCCTCAGAAATATCCCTTGACATCTACACGAACCCCGCCTTCACTCAGCTTTCACGTGAGCCAGGTCGCATCACACCGGCTCCGTCTCCCGCCTCCCGGGCCGCTCAAGGGGTTCCCGTGTCACTTGATCAATCCACATCGCTGCGCCGATATCTGCTCTGGTACACCCTCGCGTTCGCCGCCATCACCGCGGTCTGGGGTGGCGTGCTCGGCGTGACCCTGCCCAACCAGGTCCAGCTGATCGAGTCGGGAAGTGGTTCACCGGCGCCGACGCCGGCGTCGACCTGGCCGCGCTCAACGACCTCAAGGCCGCCGTCGACGCCGGCACCACGGTCGCCACCGCCGAACAGCAGCGCCTGCTCGACCGGCTCGCCGACTTCGACGCCGCCCGCGCCCAGGCGCTGTCGCTGGTCACCGCGCTCGCCGTGGCCGCCACCATGATCGTGCAGCCGGTCGTCGGGGTGCTCTCCGACCGTACCCGCAGCTCTCATCGACGTCCTGCCGGACCGGGCGAGCGCCGGCCGTGACCTCGGCGTCGCCGCCCTCGGCTCCAACATCGGCCAGGCTCTCGGTCCCGTCCTCGCCGGGCAGGTCGTGGCTCTCACCGTGGTTACCGGGCGGTGTGGGCGGTAGCGTGCGCGTTGAGCGCGGTCGCCGCCCTCTCCATCCTCAAGGTCCGCGACGCACGATGAGCTGTGCGAGCCGCAACCGGTCCGAGTGCTCGCCTCGCCGTCGAAGGCTGTGGTTCCCGCCGGCGCCTACGCGGACCGGCCGATCGCGCTCGGCAAGACCGGCGACGAAGCGACCGGCCTGTGGCAGCGCCGGGAGGCGGACATGATCGGGCGGCAACCTACGACCCGGTGATACTCCAGTGCCACGGCTCGGACGGCAGGTTCACCAGGCCGTAACGGCCCGCGTTCGCGGCCATCCAGACGAAGGCCGGGTTCTTCCGGCTGTTGATGCCCTTCCCGCCCGACGTCATGTCGATCGCCAGGCCGAGCTCGTGCAGGGACCGGCCGGGAATCGCGGTCGGCACCCGGCACGACGGGGAGGGCGCGGTCCAGACGTCCGGGCAGCCGTTCGACTTGCGCAACGCGATCTGCTGCTCCTTCGTGCGGAACCCACCCCCGGACAGCTTGATGCCGGCCTTCGCGGCGTCGTCGATCATGCGCTGGAACGGGACGGCCATGATCTTGTTGACGGTCACCCCGTACACCCGGGTGGTCTGTGCCGTGGTGAAGGTGGCGCGCGTCTGCGTGACCACCTGCGCGCTGAGGGCCGTCGCCTGTGCGGCCAGGGCGGACCGGGTCTTCGGCCAGGCCGCCACCGAGGCCTCGGCGTTGGCGACCGCGGTGACCGCCGTCCGGTGCGCGGTGACGGCGGCGGTGACCTGGCGCTTCGTCGCGGCGGACGCGGTACGGGCAGCGGACAGCGCCGTAGCGCTGCGCCGGATGGCAGCCGCACGGGACCGCGCCGTCGCGTCGGCGGCCGTCCACGCCTTCTGCGCCTTGGCGACCCGGTTGCCGCTGTAGGGGCGCTGCTTCTTCGCCGCGCTCACCGCCTTGCGCGCCGCCACGGTCACGGTCTTCGCGGCGGCGTGCTTCGCGCGGGCGACCTGGTCCGCGCTCGTCGCGCGGGTCAGGGCCGCCGTCGCGGCGGCGTCGGCCTTGCGGGCCGCGACGACCGTGGCGTTACGGGTGGTCACGGTCGTGCGCATGGCCGGCAGCTGAGTGGTGAGCCTGGCGTGCGCGGTCTCCAGGTTGAGTTTGCGGGTCATCACCGTGGACCAGGTGGCGCCGGCCTGGACTGCTTTCGGCGTGGCGGCTGCCTCCGCCGGTGCCGCGGTTCCGAGGACCGCCAGCGTGGCCAGGACCGGACCCAGAACAAGTCGTCGTCTCACGGTGGTGACCCCTCCCCATCATGCGGACGAGTCGTATCGGCGCTCTCAGCCCCCGGTTGAGGAATCGCCTCCGGCCCAGAAGTTCCATTCCTCGGCGCTGGTGATCATGACACCTTCGGGCAGGACGAACGGCGTACTCGCGGTGCCGCCCGTCTGCGACCGTCGGGCTCATCAGCCGGAGAAAACCGTTGAAATACCGGTCGCCGAACAGCGCGCACAATTCCCGGAAGTCGGACGGAACGGCGACACCCAACTCGGCGTCGACGGGCTCCCACGCGATGTCACGCCGGTCCGGACGCGCCCGGGTCACCTCGGCGATGCGCTCCACCCACGACATGGCCGCCATTCAATACCATCAACGCCCCGCTGTGTCCCCGGCCCGCCCGTGCTCGTACACCGCCAGCCACGCCTGCCCGCTGTAGGTGGTGCGGATCCGCTCGGTGCCGAGCATCGCGCTCAACTCCGCCCGGCTGAGAAAATGGTGTGCCGGGGAATGCAGCAACCGGGCATTGACGACGCCGACGGCCAGAAGCGGCACGATGACCCGCCCCAGCGAGACGATTCCCCGGTCCCGGATGTGCTCGCCGAGAATCGCGCGCATACCCGCCCCGGCCCGCGGAGTCGTCACCACCAGGCGGCCGCCGGGCGACAGGCGGCTTTTCAGCAACGCCACCGTCCGTGCCGGGTCGGCCAGCGCGTACAGCACGTTGCCGCACAGGATCACGTCGAATTCCCCGGTGACGTCCGCGAGATCGCCGTTCAGGTCGGCGCGCAGGTGAACGACCCCGGCATTCTTGCGCCGGGACCGCTCCAGCATCGCCTCCGAAGCGTCCACCGCGACGATTTCCGCGGGTTGTCTCGCGCGCACGGCAGCCGTCAGGTTCCCGGTTCCGCATCCCGCGTCCAGCACCCGGCGCGGCCCGTCCGGGACCTCACCCATCAATTCCCCGACCATTTTCCGGTACGGGGTGAGCGTCGCGACAACGTCGTAGGAACGGGCGTAGACGTCCCAGATCAGCGTGGTCATCCGCCGTTCCGATCGTCGAGGAAATCGGCTGACTCGTGCAAGAAGTGCCGCCGCGCCGGGTCCGGTTCCGCGTCGGCGGCGGCCCGGATCCGGGCGGTGAACCCGTGGACGAGTCCCCAGGCGGGGTAGGCGAGGACGTCCGGCCGTACCTCGGGGTGAAGGTTTGATATCCGGAGCGGATGCGGGCCCACGGTGATCCCGCCGGGGGCGACACGGCGCAGGGTGGTGCGCAGTTCCGGGATGACGCTCATGACCCAGGCGCGGTCGCCGCGGTGTCGACTATCCTGATAAATCGCCTTGTAGGCGTGCATGGTGGCTGCCAGTGGGGCGTGCGGCGCCTTGGCTGCTCCGGAGACCTCGACGACCGGTTCGGGCAGCCCGCTCAGGGCCCCGGCCGACCGGAGATCGCCCATCTGCTCAACGAGTCCGGCAGCGCCCGCCGGTGCGGCCGGCACCGCCGCAGCCGGTCGAGCCGCACTCGCCACGTCGGCCGGTCGAGACGTGCCCAGCCCCTCGGCCGGCGACGTGTCCAGCAGCGCGATGGCCGGCAGCGAGGCGAGCCCACGACCGTCCACCGTGATCTTCTGGGCGACCGCGACGAGCCCACCGGCCTCGTCATGAACCCCGAACCACCGCACCCGATCAGCCGCCACCCGGTCGTGCCACGGCAGCCAGCCGTCCTCGGTCAGCGCCCGCGCCGGCAGATGCCCGTGCCGCACGTAGGCCGCCCCTTGCAGCCGCTTCGCCGCACCGATCGCCGCCGCCCCGGTGAGCAGCCGGCACTCGTAGGAGGCCCGAAACGTATCCACCGGCATGCCCCGAATGAAATCAACCCGTGTCAATCAAACCCTGGCAACCAGCTGGTCCGGCTGGCGCTCAGCGCTCCTCAGCCCAGCGTGAGCCACCGGATGCCGAGACGCTCCATCCGCACCTCGTCCGCCGGCTCCAGTGGCTGCCGCCCGGTGGCTTTACGCAGCAAGGTAGGCCGATCCCAGCCCAGCTCGCGGGTCGCTGCCCTTGCTTCCGGGCCGAGCTGCAACTGGGTCACGACATCGGCGGCGTCCGCGGTCAGCCACGGTGCACGCCCCAGCGCGTCGGCGACGTCGAGGCCGTGGACGGCGACCTCGACCACGCGCGTGAGCAGGAACTCCGACAGCAGCATCGCGTCCCCGTGCCGGGTGCGCACCACGCGGTCCTCCCGCTCAGCACGACACTCCCGATCCACCCGCTGCCAGGTGGCGGTGAGATCTTCGACAAGCGCGGCGCCGCTGCTCATCTCATTGGCGTGACGCTGCGCCAAACCGATCCGGGCCGCGTTCGTATGAGCCGCGAAACGATCGTCCGGCCGGTAGTAGTCGACCGCGGAGACCTCGGCCCTCACCGGCTCAGGCGCGGTCAGCATTCCCGGTAGCCAGGCGATCACCACGCGGACATGACTCACCAGCTCCCGGACCGTCCACGGCGCACACCTCGTCGAGAGGTTCCACTCCTCCTCGGACAGGCCCGTCACCGCCCGGGAAAGGCTCCCCGCTTCCAGGCGAAACACATCGAGCGCGCGGCCAAGCGTCATGTCGATCAAGCTATCAATCGGCTCAGCACACCGGCCGACGGCGAACTACCGCCACCCAGCACGGCCCACACCTGCACCGACAACCATCCGCGGTGCCCCCGAGTCGGCCACCCTTACCGACCGCCAGCGCTCACGACCAGCCGGACCGGCTGGCGCCCAGTGTTGCCACCGCCCTAACGATCATCACTGACAACCAGCCGAGCAAGGCGAGCTGGCGCCCGGCGCGGTGCGGCCCGAGACGCGACGGTGCCAGCGGCGGTGACGGCGTGGATGAGGTCACACGAAACGCCGGCGCCGCGGGGACAAGGCCACACACAACGCTTATGTGGCGATTCATCAACGCCAGGGCAGGGATGAACGCACACGCACCGTTTCCGTGCGACCTCATCGCGGCCGGCGTGAACTTCGGTGCGCCACCACCCCGGCGACAGAGCGGCATCGTGAGCCACCCCGGGCACGAGCCCACCGTGAGCCACCACCCACACACGAGCCCACCGTGAGCCGCCACCCACACACGAGCCCACCGTGAGCCGCCGTCTCGTTCACCACCCGGACTGGAGATCCACTTAGGCTGAGCGGCATTGGGGTGAAGCGAGCCGGCGCTCAGTGCTGCCACCACGCCGTCGATCAACGCTGAGGACCAGCCGGACCGGCCGGACCGGCCGGTGGCGAGTGCTTCACGGGCGCCACCACCCGCCCGCGCCCTTCAAGCCCGCCACCAGCGCCCCGGCGGCGCGCGTCCAAGCGCACGACCGCCGCCGCGCGTCCAAGCGCCCCGCCGCCGCCCATCCAAACGACCACCGCCGCCGAGCACCCAAGCGCCCCATCGCCCGCGCATCCAAGCGCACCACCGTCTATTGACGTGATCCACGACTCATATTAACGTGACGTCACGGCCGTGTTTATAACGTTTCACAATCGCAACGCCCCCGATTGTCGCTGATTAACAGCCATAGGCGAAACGCTTCGATTCGTCAAGAGCTCAAGCCCCACCGCCGCTCTTTGAAACGATTTCACCCTTGGAGCCGCCGTGCCCCGCACCCTCCTGTCCACCCTCACCGCAGCCGCCCTGCTGATCACCCTCGCTCCCTCTCCCGCGCAGGCCCACACCATCACCGGCGCGCCGGCCGCCCTGCGCACCGACGGCAAGACCGATCCCCTCGGGACCGATCTCGCCCCGCCGCAGCTGAGCTGGCGCGACACCCGAACCGGGCATGTCGCGTACCAGATCCAGGCCGCGACCTCCCCCGCCAAGCTCGCCCATCCGGATCTCTGGGATTCCGGCCGCGTCCGCGGCACGGACATCTCCGCCCGGTACGCCGGCCGCGCCCTCACCGAGCGCACCCGCGTCTACTGGCGGGTCCGCACCTGGACCAGCCGCACGACGAGCACCGCCTGGAGCGCGCCCGCCTGGTTCGAGACCGGGATCAAGGACTGGAAGGCACAGTGGATCGGCAACGAGGACTGGCAGCTGAGCACCAAGCCGGTCACACCCGTGGTCGTCTCGCTGCCGAAGCAGACCGCCCGGTTCGTGCGGCTCGACGTCAGCAAGCTCGGCCTGCCGCTCGCCGAGCAGCCGCTGGACAGCAAGAACCGCGCGGTGATGACCGGCGGGTTCCCGGCGCCCACCTACCGGCTGCAGCTCGCTGAGCTGGAGGTCCGCGACTCCGCGACGCCGGGCGTGAACCTGGCCGAGGGCCGGGGCAAGAACATCACGGTCTCCGAGACGCAGACGATCCGCAAGGAGTGGGAGCCCGCGCTGCTCGCCGACGGTACCGCCCTCGGCTACCAGAGCGCCGCGCACGACTCCCCGGACGCGAGCATCCAGGTCACTCTGGATCTCGGAGCGGACAAGACGTTCGACCGGGTGGTGCTCCAGCCGCGCAAGGACACGCTGACCGCCGACGGCCGGACCGCGAACTTCCCGGTCGACTACCGGATCGAGACGGCGACCACGGACGTGTGGACCACCGCGGCGACCGTTCGTGATCAGCCGACCCCGGAGGCCTGGCTGCCCGAGGCCCTGCCGGTCTTCCAGAAGCGCTTCGCGACGCGATCCACGATCAAAACCGCCCGCCTGTACGTCAGTGGCCTGGGCGTCTACGAAACGAAGCTCAACGGCCGCCGGGTCGGTGACGCCGTCCTGGAGCCCGGCGACGTCGACTACGCCGACCAGGTGCCCTACGCCGCCTACGACGTGACGAAGGCACTCGGCCGCCGGAACACCCTGGACATCGCGGTCGGCAACGGCACGGCCAACGCCCTGGACCACAAGGGCCGCTACCGCAAGTTCGCCAAGCAGGTCAGCGACCCCCAGGTGATCGCCCAACTGGAGATCACCTACACCGACGGCAGGCGCGAGACGATCGCCACCGACCCGACCTGGAAGACCGCCCTCGGCGCCACCACGGTCTCCTCCTGGTACGGCGGTGAGGACTACGACGCCCGCCGCGAGAACCCGGCCACCTGGGAGAACGCCGTCCCGGCCCCGGCGCGGGGTCCGCTGACGGCCCGCATCGGCGAGCCCGTGAAGATCGTCGAGCGGCTCCCCGCCACCCGGCTCGAGAACAGCGTCTTCGACGTCGGCCGCAACATCGCCGGCTTCCCGGAGATCGCCCTCACCGCGCCCGCGGGCACCACGATCCGGGTCTACCCGGCGGAGTCGCTGAACAGCGGCCACGTCGACCAGTCGATCAGCAACGTCGGCGCGCCGATCTGGGACCAGTTCACCAGTAAGGGCGGCACCCAGACCTGGCACCCGCGGTTCACCTATCACGGGTTCCGCTACCTGGAGGTGGCCGGTCTGCCCGAGGGCGCCACCATCGAGGTGGCCGGGCTGCGGACCATGGGCGATTACGACAGCGCGGGCACGTTCGACACCGACAACGACGTCCTCGACGGGATCCACCGGCTGACCCGGCGCGCGGTCGAGGGCAACATGCAGAGCATCCTCACCGACTGCCCGAGCCGGGAGAAGCTCGGCTGGCTGGAGCAGGACCACCTGGCGTTCGACGCGATCGCCCGCAGCTACGACGTCCGCCCGCTGATGGACAAGATCGTCCGGGACATGGTGGACGCTCAGGAGAGCTCCGGCCTGGTCCCGTCGACGGTTCCGGATCACACGTCGCTGGCCGGCGCGTACCGTGACGACCCGAACTGGGGTGGCGCGCTGGTGCTGGTCCCGTGGCAGACCTACCTGACCTACGGTGACCGGGACATCCTGGAGCGCTACTACCCGGCGATGCAGCGCCACCTGGCCTACCTGCAGGGACAGACCGCCCGCTGGGTGAACGGCGTCTACGACTACAGCCTCGGCGACTGGATCACCACCGAGAAGCCGGCCATGCCGAAGGCGATCCCGGGCAGCACCGGCGTCTGGCACATCGCCGACGGCCTCTCCAAGATCGCGACCGTGCTGGGGCGGGAGACAGACGCAGCGACATATCGGACAACAGCCGATTCGCTCGCGAACGCCCTCTGGGCGAAGTACTACGACCCCGCGACCGGTCTCTTCGGCGGCGGCGGTCAAGGCGCGACAGCTCTCGCCCTGGACATCAAGGCGGTCCCGGACAGCGAACGACCCGGTCAGCTGCAGCACCTGATCGACGCGATCGAGGCCAAGGACAACCACCTGATCATGGGCGAGATCTCGTTCCCGTCGGTGCTGCAGGTGCTCAGCGAGGCCGGCCGCGACGACGTGATCTACAAGGTCGCCACCCAGACCACCAGCCCGAGCCTCGGCTTCCAGGTCAAGCAGGGCCTGACGTCGCTCGGCGAGACCTGGGACGGCGGCAGCGGTCAGTCGCAGAACCACTTCATGCTCGGCGCGCTCGACGCGTGGATGCAGCGCCGGATCACCGGCATCGACCAGAAGTCCGGCTCCGCCGGATTCCGCGACCTGGTCATCGCGCCGGCGGTCAGCGGCGGCCCGGCCTCGGCGTCCGGGAGCTTCCTCTCCCCGTACGGCCGGATCGCCACCGCCTGGACCAGGACCGGCGACCGGATCCGCCTGACCGTGACCGTTCCGCCCGGCGCCACCGCCGAGATCCGCCTTCCCGGGCTGACCCGCACGGTCGGCACCGGCACCTGGACGTTCACCGCGAGGAGCGCCGATGCGTAAGGCCCTGACCGCCCTTCTCGCCGGCGCCCTGGTCGTCAGCGGCCTGCAGAGCCCGGCGGCGGCGACAGCGAAGGACATCCCCAAGGACAGCTACCCCAGCATCTACTGGTACTGGAACAACACCATCACGCCGGAGATCACCGACCGGCAGATGGCGGAGATGCGCGCCAAGAACGTCTTCTCGTTCGTGCTGTTCCCCTACGGCGGCGCCGCCCAGCAGCCGGCCTTCTTCACCGAGGCCTGGTTCGACCTGGTCGAGCACGTACTGCGCGAGGCGAAACGCACCGGCATGAAGGTGTGGCTGTTCAACGACAACAACTTCCCGAGCGGCCGGGCCGGCGGCCTGGTCGCCGACGGCGGCACGGTCGGTGACCGCACCTGGCCGGCCCGCCCGGACCTGCGGCTCAAGGCGCTGCTGCGCTCCAGCCGGATCGTCACCGGACCGGCCACCGTGGACCTGGACGAGACGTCCGGCCTGTCGGTCAGCGACGGCAGACTGGTGGTCGACCCGGCGCTGTCGGCGAAACCGGCGCCGCTCACCGGCGGCGCCGGCTGGACCGACTACACGGTCACCGGCAAGGTCACGCTGACCGCAGGCGGCGCGCAGGTCTGGGTCCGGGCCGACCGGGAGCAGCAGGACGGCTATCTGGTCGACGTCGACGTCAAGGGTGTCGCGAGCGTCTACCGGGTGGACGACGGCGTGCGGACGCGACTGACCACGGGTGTGCCGACGCCGGGCTTCTCGGCGACGCGGGCGCAGACCATTAGCGTCACGGTCGCGGGAGGCGTCGTCACCCCGAAAATCAACAACACCGTGCAGCCGGCGGCGAGCGATGACACGTACCCCCGGGGGTCTGTCGCCGTGGCCGCGGAGGGCACCCAGCGCACGCAATGGGACAACCTCGCCGTGACCGGGTCTGATCAGACTCTCTTCTCGGACCACTTCGCCGACGCGGACGTCCTGAGCCAGTTCCCGGCGGACCGGGTGGAGATCGGCGGGCGCACCGCGGCCGCGGCGCGACTCGTCACCGACGGCAAACCCGTCGAACTCACCGGGAACACCTGGAAGGTCCCGGCCGGCACCTGGCAACTCGACGTCTACGCCGGCAAGACGCTGATCGACGACTCCAGCGGGTACGTCCGTGACTACCTGGACCTGCTCGACCCGGCCGCCACCGACGCGTTCCTGGAGCGGGTCCCCGGCGAGTACGTGCGCCGCTTCGGATGGGCGATGGGCTCCACGGTTCTCGGCTTCTGGGACGACGAGCCGTTCCTCGCCTCCGCGCAGCCGCACCCGTTCAAGCAGCTCGCCTGGTCACCCGGTCTGGCCACCGCGGTGAAGCGGGCGGGCGGCAGCGCCGGTGTCGCCTACACTGCGGCGGCCGACCGGCTCGACCCGGCGGCCGGCCTCTACTGGCGGGCGGTGAACGACCTCTTCGCGACCAGCTACTACCAGCGGCAGGCCGCGTGGATGGGCCGCCACGGACTGAAACTGATCACCAACCCGCTGCTCGACGAGGAGTCGCCGCAGGACCGGATGCACAGCACCGGCGACCTCACGAAGATCAACCAGTGGGCGCAGGTGCCGGGCAGCGACGAGATCACCACCGACTACGTGGCCGGGAAGCAGACCATGCTGGGCCGCAACGCCGCCTCGGTCGCGCACCAGAGCGGGGCCCCGCGCGTGGTGATGGAGACGTTCGGCAACGGCGGCTGGCAGATCGCGCCGGACTACATGCGAGCCACCGTCGGCGCGCTCGCCACCCGCGGCGTCAACCAGACGTTCCTGCACGCCATGTGGACCGACGAGGCGAACGTCAACTTCCCGCCGCCGTTCGGTCCGCGCAGCACGTTCTGGTCGGACATGCCGGAGGTGGACGAGTGGATCGGCCGGGTGATGGATCTCGGCCGGGGCACCAGTTTGGCGCGGACCGCGCTGATCCAGCCGCAGCGGGCCGCCGAGATGACGCGGTCGACCGACACCGAGCACGTGCTCGACGAGCACTTCACCGAGGCGGCGTTCGCCCTGGAACGCGGTCAGGTCGACTTCGACCTGCTCAGTGACTCGTCGCTGAGCGGCGATCCGGTGGCGCGTTTCCAGGGTGTGGTGCGCGGCGGCAGGCTGCACGTCGGCAAGGCCGCCTACGACCAGCTGGTGCTACCGGCCACGCCGATCTTGGACCTGTCGACAGCGAAGCGCTTGTCCGATTTCGTTCGGTTCGGCGGCAAGCTGATCGTGGTCGGCGACCTGCCGGCGAAGGAGGCGTTCGGCCGCGACGCGGAGCTGATCGCAACGCTCTCCAAGATCAAGTCGACCAGGATCCCCACAACCGACGACCTGACCACCACCGCCGGCTTCCGGGCCGCCCAGCTCTCGCCCGCCGCCGGCGCCGTCCGCGTCATCCGGGTCCGGCGCGGCGGCGACACCGTCTTCGTCCTCAACAACGAGAGCGACCAGACGATCACCACGACCGCCACCTTCCCCGCCCGCGGCGTTCCGTTCATCAACGACCCGCGCACCGGCTCGATCAAGGCCGCCACCAGCTACCACGGCTCCGCGGTCCCGCTCACGCTCAAGCCCTTCGAGACTCTCGGCGTGATCTTCCGGCCCGGCGTCCGCGAGCAGGCCCACCTCACCGGCGCCACGCTCCCCGCGACAAGCGTCATCCAGCAGGGCGGCAAGCTCCGCGCGACGGTCACGGCCGATCAACCAGGGGTCTACCCCCTTTCCGGTACGGCCGGAAACCGCACCTACCGAGGCAGCGCCGTCACCACCGATCCCCTGGACAGCATCGCCCTCGACGGTGACTGGGCCGTGCAGCTGGACGGCTCCGACCCGCAGGTCCGGCCGCTCGGATCGTGGACCAGTTTCGCCCCGACGTTCTCCGGCAGCGCCACCTACACCACCACGCTCACCCTGACCGCCGCCGACCTGACGAACCGGAAACTGAACCTGGATCTCGGCCAGGTGCACGACCTGGCCACCGTCACGGTCAACGGGGTGAAGCTGCCGGCCGCGCTGTGGCGCCCGTACACCGTGGACGTCACCAAGGTCCTCAAGCCCGGCGCCAACACGATCAGCGTCCGCGTCACCAACACCCTCGCCAACTCCCGCAACAAGATCCTCCCGTCCGGCCTGCTCGGACCGGTCACCCTGCGCCCGCAGGCAGTCCTGACAGCAACCTTGGAGAAGACCCGATGAAACGCCGTTCCGTCCTCGCCCTCGGCGCCGCCGGCGCCGCCGCCGCGACCCTCCCCTGGCCGTCGGCCGCCGCCGCCCACGCCGCCGGAGCGCTGAAGCCGTTCGAGGCCGGCGCCAAGTTCCGCTGGTGGTGGCCGCACGGCCTGGTCGACCCGGTCGAGATCGCCCGCGAGATCGACCAGATCGCGGACGCCGGGTTCGCCGGCATGGAGATCCAGGACGTGCACCACAGCATCCGCGGCGGCGTCGACCTGGACCCGGCCGGGCACGGCTGGGGCACCCAGCCGTGGCGCGACGCCGTCGAGGCCGCGCTGCGCCAGGCCAAGAGGCGCGGTGTGACGATCGACCTCGCGGTCGGCCCGAGCTGGCCGGCCGCCGTCCCCGGCATCACCCCCGACGACCCGGCCGCGACGAAAGAGCTGGTCCACACGGTCACGCCGTTCACCGGCAGCATCACCGCGCCGGTCGCCGCTGGCGTGTTCGCGGTCCAGATCGCCCGGGTCGTCACCGGGACCACGCTCGACCCCGCCTCCGTGCAGACGATCACCCCGGTCGGCGGTCAGGTCAGCGTCACGGCCGGCGAGGGCAACTGGCTGCTCCTCACCTATCTGGTCCGCGGCTCCGGGCAGGAACCCGAGGGCGGCCCGCACACCGACCCGCACTCCTACGTGGTCGACCACTTCAGCAGGGCCGGCACCCGGGCGATCATCGACACCTGGAACGAGCTGGTCCTCACCCGCAGCATCCGTAAGCTGCTGCGCGACGCCGGCGGCGACCTCTTCGAGGACTCCCTCGAACTGGAGACCGACTGGACGCTGTGGACGCCGGACATGCCCGCCGAGTTCGCCAAGCGCACCGGCACCGACCTGCTTCCGCTGCTGCCGATCCTGCTCAACCCCAAGGGCAAGTACCTCTACACGTTCGCGTCCGACCCCACCAACCACGCGCGGGACGCGTTCAACCAGGTGCTCTCCGACCTGTACCACGAGAACCACCTGATCCCGCTGCGCGAGTTCGCCCACTCGCTCGGCCTCAAGCTGCGGGCCCAGCCGTACGGGCTCTCCACCGACGCGATCCGCAGCGCCACCCTGCTCGACGTGGCGGAGAGCGAGTCGCTCGGCTTCAAGAACCTGGACGACTACCGGGTGCTCGCCTCCGCGCGGGACATGGCCGGTAAGAAGGTGCTTTCCTGCGAGGCGGCCGCCTACGCGAACGGCGCCTACAGCACCACCTGGAACAAGGTGCTGCAGACGATGGGCAGCGTGTTCGCCGGCGGCGTCAACCAGGCGGTCCTGCACGGGTTCGCCTACTCCGACGCGCCGGGCGCGGCGTGGCCCGGCTTCGCGGCGTTCTCGCCCTACAACGGCAACGGCATCGGCTATGCGGAGGCCTGGGGCCCGCGTCAGCCGACCTGGCGGCACGCCCGTGACGTGTCCGGCTGGTTCGCCCGTACCCAGGAAGTGCTCCAGACCGGAACCGCCCGCGCCGACCTGGTGTTCTTCCGGCAGAAGGGCTGGACCGCGACCGGAATCGGCGCGCCCTGGGCGACCAACGACGGCATCCCGATCGGCTGGACGCACGGTTTCGCCGACGAGGCGTCGCTCTCCCTGCCGGCCGCGAAGGTCCGCGACGGCCGGCTCGGGCCGCCGCGCTACAAGGCGATGATCCTCGACGGGGACATCTTCCGGGGCAAGGACCACACCCTTTCGGTACGGGGTTTGCGACAGCTCCTGTCGTTCGCCCGCAAGGGCCTGCCGACGATCGTGGTCGGCAACTGGTCCGACGTGCACCCCGCCGAGCTCCAGCCCCTGCTGCAGCAGCTGCTCGCCCTGCCGGTGGTGCGCAACGTCGCCGACCAGGCCGCGATCCCGGCCGCTCTGGAGGAGCTCGGGGTGAAGCGGGACGTCGAGTACGCCAAGTCGTCGCTGATGACCGTGCGGCGGGTCGACGACGACAGCGACTACTACTACCTGGCGAACGCGCGGCACGCCGAGAACCGGGTGATCCAGGCGATCGACCACGACGTGTGGCTGACCACCGCGTCCCGGTCGTCGGTGCCGGTCGTCATCAACGCCTGGACGGGCGCCCGGGAGGGTGTCCCGTTCGAGCGGGACGGTCATCGGGTGCGGGTCCGGGTGGCGCTGCAGCCGGGACAGTCCCAGCTGCTCGCCTTCGAGCGCCGGCGGGCGGCGATCCCGAGCCGGACGTTCACCGAGACCGTCCCGGTCGCCGGCCCGTGGGAGCTGGAGGTCGAGGACTGGCAGCCCACCGGCGTCACCAGGCACAACGTGACCCTCACCGAGCTGCTCCCCTGGTCGGCCATCCCGGCGCTGGCCGACGTGTCAGGCATCGGCCGCTACCGCACCACGATCAACTCGCCGTCGCAGGCGCGGGCGCTCCTGCAGCTCGGCAAGGTCGTCGACACCTGCCGGGTGCGGCTCAACGGCCGCCTGCTGCCCCCGATCGACGTGCTCCAGCCGGTCGCCGACCTGCGCCTGCGCCGCGGCGTCAACACCCTCGAGGTCGAGGTCGCCACCACCCTGCTCAACCGGCTGCGCACCACCAGCCCGTCCGTCTTCGGCATCGCCGCTCGCCAGGCCTACGGCCTGCTCGGCCCGGTCACCCTGAGGTACTACGTCTGATGAAGCGTCGTTCCGTTCTGGCCGCCGGCGCTGCCGGGGCCACCCTCGCCACCGTCGCGCCGCCCGCCCTCGCCGCCGGCGCTTCGCCGCTCACCGGCCCGTCGTCGCCCGGCGGCGGCCCGGGGGTTCCCCAGGTCCGGCTGCTGCCCAGCCGGTTCCTGGACAACATGAATCGCACCGTCGCCTACCTGCGCTTCGTCGACCTGGACCGGATGCTGCACATGTTCCGGGTCACGGCCGGGCTGCCCAGCGCCGCCGAGCCGCTCGGTGGCTGGGAGGCGCCGACCGTCCAGCTCCGCGGGCACACCACAGGTCATCTGCTCTCCGGGCTCGCGCAGGCCGCGTACCATCTGGATGATCGTGATCTGAAGGCGCGCAGCGCCGCCCTGGTCGACGGGCTCAAGGCGTGCCAGGCGCCGAACGGCTATCTGTCCGCGTTCCCGGAGACCATTTTCGATCAGCTCGAGGCCGGTAAGAACCCGTGGGCGCCGTACTACACGATCCACAAGATCTTCGCGGGGCTCCTCGATCAGCACCGGCTGCTCGGCAACACGACGGCCCTCGACGTCGCGCGCCGGATGGCCGACTGGGTCGGTTCGCGGGTGTCGAAGCTGACCCGCGAGCAGATGCAGAAGGTGCTGCACGTCGAGTTCGGCGGCATGAACGAGTCGTTCGTCAACCTGTACCGGGTGACGGGTGAGGCGGCGCACCTGGAACTGGCCCGGGCGTTCGACCACGACGAGATCTTCGTGCCGCTGTCGGAGAAGCGGGACACCCTCGCCGGCCGGCACGCCAACACCGACATCCCCAAGGTCGTGGGCGCCGCGGCGATGTACCAGGCGACCGGTTCCGATTACCACCGGACGATCGCCACGTACTTCTGGGACCAGGTGGTCAGGCACCACAGTTACGTGATCGGCGGCAACTCCAACGCCGAGTTCTTCGGCCCACCCGGCCAGGTGGTCAGCCAGCTCGGCGAGAACACCTGCGAGAACTGCAACACGTACAACATGCTCAAGCTGACCGAGCGGCTCTACGCCATCGATCCGTCGCGCACCGACTACCTGGACTACCACGAGTGGGCGCTGATCAACCAAATGCTCGGCGAGCAGGACCCGGACTCGGCGCACGGCAACGTCACCTACTACACCGGCCTCTCCTCCACCGCCTCCCGCAAGGGCAAGGAGGGGCTGGTCAGCGACCCCGGCTCGTACAGCAGCGACTACGGCAACTTCAGCTGCGACCACGGCAGCGGCCTGGAGACGCACACCAAGTTCGCCGAGCCGATCTACGACACCAGCCGCGACACGCTCTCGGTGAAGCTCTTCATCCCCTCCGAGACCACCTTCCGAGGCGCCAAGATCCAGATCAACACCATGTTCCCGTACCGGGAAACGGTACGTCTCCGGGTCGACGGCACCGGTGCGCCGTTCACCCTGCGCGTCCGCATCCCGTCCTGGGTCCGTGACCCCGCGCTGCGCGTGAACGGCAAGCCGGTCCCCGCCCACCCCGGCCGGTTCGCCACGATCCGGCGGGTCTGGCGCCGCGGCGACGTGGTCACCCTGCACCTGCCGTTCCGCACCCGCTGGCTGCCCGCGCCGGACAACCCGGCCGTGCACGCCCTCACGTACGGCCCGCTGGTCCTCGCCGGACGCTACGGCGCGCAGGGGCCGGCGACGCTGCCCACGGCGGATCCGCGCACCCTGCGGCGGGAGGCGGGCGCGGCCGAATTCAGCGTCGTCGTCGGCGGGCAGCGGGTCCGACTGAGCCCGTTCCTCGACGTGCATCACGAGCACTACAACGTGTACTTCGCGCTGCCGCCGGCCAGGCCCCGGCACGGGACCGTCGCCTCGTACCCCCTGACGGGTTTGCGGGAAGCCCGGCGCCGCTGGCCGGACGCCGTGCTGGCGGGCGGCGCCGTCCCCGGTGAGCGGGGCATCGAGCTGAACGGCACCGGGGCGCACGTGGTCCTGCCGGCCGGGCTGCCTGCGTCACTGTCGAAACTGACCGTCTCGGTGTGGGTGCGGCTGGACAGCATCGCCAACTCGGCGCGGGTGTTCGACCTGGGGTTCAACACCCAGTCGTACATGTTCCTGACCCCGCGCACCGGCCTGAACCGGGCCCGATTCGCGATGAAGCTCGGCGGTATGGAGGCCGAGGACTTCGTCGACGCGGCCGTGGCGCTGCCGGTCGGGGTGTGGACCCACGTCGAGATCCGGGTGGCCGAGACGCTGACCTTCCTGATCAACGGCGAGGTCAGCGGCGTGAACGAGTCGCCGAAGATGGGCGCGCTGCTGCTCGGCGCGACCCAGTTCAATTACCTGGGGCGCTCCCAGAACGTGAAACACCCCTTCCTGCACGGCGCCGTGGCCGACTTCACCCTGTCAGCCCCGAAGTAGCGCTCACCGTCCCGTCCACGCCCGGCCGTCCGCCGGCGTGGGCGGGGCGGCTACCGGACGGTGATGACGAGTTTTCCGGTGGCGTGGCCCTCCTCCAGGTGACGGATCGCGTCCGGGGCGTCCGCCAGCGCATACGTCCGCCCCACCACCGGCACCACCGCGCCGGACTCCAGCAGCGGCGTCAACTCGTCCAGATCGTCGTGATGCTCCCGGGCGGTCACCCCGACCAGCCGCGCCCTGCCGAACGGGGAGATCAGCGGAGCCGCCAGCTGCCGCCCGAAACCGCCCATCACCGGCCACCGCGCGTGCCCTCCGCCAACCAGGGCGATCGTCGCGTCCGCCGTCACCGCGCGGCGCAGCAGGGACAGCGGGCGGTTCCCCGCGGTGTCGATGATCGCGTCGTAGGAGACGCCGGACGCGTCGATCTCCTGCCGGGTGTAGTCGATGACGTCCGCCGCGCCGAGGGACCGGACGAGGCTGACCTTGGACGGGCCGCAGACCCCGACCGGGATCGCGCCGCGCTGCTTGATCAGCTGCACGGCGAACGTGCCCACCCCTCCGCCCGCGCCGATGACCAGCACGCGCCGGCCCGCCCGGATCCGCGCGTCGCGCACGGCCTGGAGCGCCGTGACCGCGGAGATCGGCACCGCCGCCGCCTGCTCGAACGTCAGGTTTCCCGGCATCCGCGCCAACCGGCGCTCCCGGGCCCGGGTGAACTCCGCGAACGATCCACTCTCCGCGGTCCCGTAGACGGCATCGCCGGGACGCAACCGGGTGACCTTGGCGCCGACCGCGGCGACCACGCCGGCGTGCGAGCGTCCGATCACCGGAACCCGCGGCCGGCGCAGTCCGCCCGCGAGCCGGGCCGCGTACGGCCGACCCGTCATCATGATCCAGACACCGGGGTCGGCGGCCGCCGCGTGCACCTCCACGAGGACCTCGTCGTCGCCGATCGACGGCGTCCCCACCTCCCGCAGGGCGAGCACCTCGGCTGATCCGTATCGGTCCGACACGATGGCCTTCATGACTGCTCCTCGGTGCTGTCGGGATACTGGAAGACGTCGTCGATCGGCACGCCGAGCGCCCGGGCGATCTTGAAGGCGACCTCCAGGGACGGCGAGTATTTACCCTGCTCGACGGCGATCAGGGTCTGCCGGGTCACACCGACCCGGTCGGCGAGCTCGGCCTGGGTCATGTCGCCGCCGGCCGCACGCAACGCGCGGATCCGGTTGGTGACGCGGGTCGGCTTCACCACTGCGGCACGCCCGTGCGGTAAACGACCACCTTGGCGACGCCGCCGACGACCGCCGAGAGCACGAAACCGAGATAGATGACGTTCGCGATCCAGAACTGATCCCAGTCGGCCATCGCCATGAGCATCGCGGCGAGCGCGCCGAGCACCAGGAAGGCCTGCCCGACATGCTCGCCGAGCCGGCCGATCTCCCGGTCCCGCTCGTCCGTGGCCCGGCTCGCGTGCGGCGTCATCGCGGCCAGGGCGGTCTCCCCCACGACTCCCGCGACGATCGCCGCGCCGACCGAGATCAGCAGCACCGTCGCGTACGGGATCTCGGTCAGCGGCCGCCCTCCGGCCCGGCTCAGGACGACCGCGAGGTAGGCCCCGTAGCCGAGCACCGCGACCACCAGCCGCACCCAGGCCCGCTTCTCTTCGTGCGTCACTACCCACCCCGACGTGTAAAGAATCTTTGACACCGTCACGGTAGCAGGGATGTACAACATTTTTTACATCGCGCGATATGAACTCCGGGAGTCGTCACCCGTACCCCCGCGGGGTCGCCATGCGGCCGGACGGCCGCCGATGGGCGTGAGCGGGCCGCCCAGCCGGGCCGGGAGGAAGGCGGAGAGGGCGGCCACTGTCTACAGCGGGTGGCTGGTCACGCCGAGCGCGCCGCCTCACCCTCCGGCCCGGATCACCGCGCGGCGCGCAGCTTCTCCTCCAGGCTCTCGCGGCGCTGGGTGAGGACGTCGATGACGGCCTCGTTCTCCGCGATCCCGGTGAGCTCGGTGGCGAGCTCCTCGTTCTCCACACTGCCCTCGGACTGGGCGCCGTCCTCGCCCCGGCGGGCCTGGGCGTCACCGTCGAGACGGCGAAGCTCGGCGATCTCGGCGTCCAGGTCAGCGATCCGCTGGCGCAACTGCTCGGCTGTCATCTCTTCACTCATGACGGCCATCCTAGGAACGTCCGGCCCGCGCGACGACGAGTCGCTCCTCACAGATGATCTTGAAGATCCGGGCCGGTCACTCGAGGACGCGGTGAGGGTGAAGCGGCGCGGCGTGAAGCGGCGCGGCGCGATCGTCGCCATCGCCGCGGAGAGGGCGTTCATCCGGCCCATCTTGTCGCGTTATTTCGATGTGGTTTGCGTTCTGGAGTCCGGGGGTCGTGGCACGGTCGACCCTGTCGGCCGCCATGGGGAGATGCCGACTATTCGGCGGTGTCGTCGACCGCGGCGTTGAAGGCATCGGTGAGATCGGGGGGCACATGTACCTGAAGAATCTGCTGGTAGTCCCTAGGGTCCAGGTTCTGCCGGACGCTACGTAGGGCAATCAACGTCTCATCGGGCCAAACCTCGTACAACTCATGCCAGAGGGCAGCGGCTTGAGTTAACGCCGCTGCCGCGTCGTGGAAGCGTTGCTGGCCCTGTCCCACCAGCCCGAGCTGATGGTAACTGGAGGCCGCACCGTGCCGGTCACCGAACTCCAGCAAGAGTTCCAGGGCCTGCCGATAGTGAGCCTCGGCCTGCTCGAAACGCCGCTGATCCTGCGCCACCATCCCGAGCTGATGGTAAGTGCCGGCGGCGCTGTGCCGGTCACCGAACTCAAGCAGGAATTCCAAGGCCTGCCGGTAATGAGCCTCGGCCTGCTCGAAACGCCGCTGATCCTGTGCGACCCGGCCGAGCTGATGGTAGGGGCGGGCGGCGCCGTGCCGGTCACCGAACTCCAGCGCAAGGTCCAGGGCCTGCCGGTAATGAGCCTCAGCCTGCTCGAAACGCCGCTGATCCTGCGCCACCATCCCAAGCTGATGGTAAGTGCCGGCGGCGCCGTGCCGGTCACCGAACTCCAGCACGAGTTCCAGGGCCTGCCGGTAATGAGCCTCAGCCTGCTCGAAACGCCGCTGCTCCTGCGCCACCCAGCCGAGCTGATGGTAAGTGGTGGCGGCGCCGTGCCGGTCACCGAACTCCAGCTTGAGTTCCAGGGCCTGCCGGTAATGAGCCTCAGCCTGCTCGAAACGCCGCTGCTCCTGCGCCACCGTCCCAAGCTGATGGTAGGTGAGGGCGGCACCGTGCCGGTCACCGAACTCCAGCTTGAGTTCCAGGGCCTGCCGGTAATGAGCCTCAGCCTGCTCGAAACGCCGCTGCTCCTGCGCCACCCGGCCGAGCTGATGGTAGGTGAGGGCGGCACCGTGCCGGTCACCGAACTCCAGCTCGAGTTCCAAAGACCGCCGGTAATGAGCCTCAGCCTGCTCGAAACGCCGCTGCTCCTGCGCCACCATCCCAAGCTGATGGTAAGTGCGGGCGGCACCGTGCCGGTCACCGAACTCCAACACGAGTTCCAAAGACCGCCGGTAATAAGCCTCAGCCTGCTCGAAACGCCGCTCCTCCTGCGCCACCATGCCGGCCAAATGGTGAAGCTGTGCGAGTTCCCGGCGGAGGTCTTCGCGGTCCGGGTCACGGCCGGCGGCGATCGCCGTGTCGACCAGGTGCCTGCGGCTGTCCTGCTGTTTTGTCTGGTGGAGATATTCGTCGACCGCGTAGATGATCGGGCCGATGACTTGCTGGGTGCGGAGGCCGTGGTCGAGGGCAGTGGTCAGGTTCGCGTATTCGGCGCGCACCGCCACACGGCCCACAGCACGCTGCTCTGGTTCGTTCGAGGTGAGCATCCGGGCGATCAGCTGCCCGAGCGCGGTGTACAGCTCATAGTGGGCTTGCTGAGCGGCGGCTTGCAGATCGGGTTGGTGCTGGATGCGGGTCCGTAGGAAATACGGCAGCACCGGCAGGATCTGCACCCAGGCCTCAAGCTGGGGATGGGGTGCGGCCAGGCCGACCCGGACCAGTTCAGCGACCGCGGCGGCCAGGTCCATTCCACTGAGGTCGGCAACCGCGTCGTGGTCGGCGAGGTACTGCTGATAGCTGTCGAGGGCCACGATGGGGATACTGGCAGTGAACGGGGCCAGCATCAGCAGGGAATTCTGGGTACTGGGGTCGAGTTTGCCGTGGCTGTACTCGATGGCCCGGCCGATCAACCCGACCGGGTCGGCGTCGCTGCCTCCCTGTTGCAGCTCGGCGAGGATCTGCGCCGGGGTGGAGGTGCGTAGGGCGGGCAGGACCACAGTGAGCGGAAGCGGATATCCGCCGAGCAGAGCGGTCAGTTCGTCCAGGGCCGTGCGCTGGTCTTTCTCGGTGAGGTGACGGGTGCCGCCGTGGCGAGTCAGGATCGCCTCGATCAGCGTCGACGCGGCCTGAGCGTCCAGACCGGGTAGGTCGTAGATGTTGTCGGCGAAGGTGCGCGGACCCAACCACTGTTCATCCTCCCGGGAGCCGAACAGCACCAGCGTCTTCCCGCCCCGCAGCCCGGCCAGGAACCCCGCGAGGCGCTCTTGCTCCGGTTCGGCCAAGGCGTGCGGGATCGCCGCCGGAGTCGCGGTGATCGACTCGGTGTTGTCCAGGATCAGCAGGTACCGGCGTGCCCGCAGCAACTGCGCGATCCGCTGCGGCTGGGCGGCGGCGGGGAGCATCTCCAGCTTCGCCTGCTCCACCTTGTCCAGCAGCGTCGCGGCGATACCGTGGATCATCTGATCGACGGTCCAGGCCCGGTCCTCGTAACTGAACCGGAACACCATCTCGACCAGGCCGGTGCGCTGCCACCACCAGCCGAGATGCTGCAACAGAGTCGATTTGCCGGCGCCGGCCATGCCTTTGACGAGCAGCATGGTGCGGTTCTCATCGATCAGCAGCCGCCGCTCTATCGCCTGGATGTCCAGGTCACGGCCCACGAACCCGTACTCGGTGTGCGGTTCATCGCCGACCAGCACCTCCCGCTCGTAGTAGCGGGTCTGTTGTTCCACCGACATGTCCGACAGCCTCAGCCGGACCTCGCGTTGGGCGAACACCACCGGCAGAACCCAGTCCTCCAGATCCAGACTCTGGTCGAAATACGCCTGGCGGGCCTTGTCGTCGAACAGCGACCGCCGTGCCGTCTGCATCGCGGTGACCGGATCATCGCCTCGGGACAGACCGGTGTACAGCAGCGGCATCGCCTTCCGCGCCGCCGACACCGTCACCGAATACGCCATACCCACCGTGACCGGCACGCCCGCAGCGACCAACCGCTGGGCCAGACTCGCCTCGCTGGCCGGTTCCTTCGCCGACTGGCAGGCGTTCAGCACCGCAACCGGCACCCGATGCTCGGCCAGCAGATCAGCGACCTGCTGCGCCGACACCGGCTCCGACTTCCCCTCAACAGGGGTCTCGAAGAACAGAAAAGCCCGCTGACCCTCGAACGCCACCGGCTTACCCGACCCGAACAGATACCGATCAGCGGCACGACCGGCCTGCAACTCGTCGAACCCGGCCACCGCACCATGCACGTCAAAATGGACCACCTGGTAGTAGCCCGTACCGTGCAGCTTCGTCGCGTCCCGCAACTGCCGCTCCACCGCCTGCCACGTCCCAGGACGCACCAGATCCACGACCACCGGACGGTCCGCCGTGCGCAACCCGTCCAGCAACGGCCGCGAGATCGTGCGGAACCCCACATCGGCCCGCCCACCCGGACGGGCAGTCACCACCAGGATGTTCAACGTCGGCCGTTCAGGAGGTAACTCGAACCCCCGCGACGGCAGATCCACCCGGCGCGTCACCGGCAGCCGCAACACCGCGGGCACCGGCAACTCCGGATCGAACAACGCTTCCCAATGCAACCGGTGAAACGCCGCCGAGCCCTGCACCTGAAGGCGGCAACCATCGAACCCGCGCCTGGCCAGCGCCCGGTAGTCAGCCGCCGCCGGCCCACCGAAAATCTGATCAAACAGCCGCTGACCGTACGCCTGTAGCCGTTCCACCGCATCGTCGTCCCAGTCCTGATCCAGGAACGGGAAACGCAGATGCTCCTCGAAATACCAGGCCAGCCGTTCCTCGTCACCCGCTACAGCCGGGTCGACAACAGCAACCTCATACTCCGTCGCATCCGGAAACGACACCCGCACGACGAACGACCCATCCGGCTCGCGAGACCGCTCGGACACACCGATCACCGCCACCGGTGCCGAGCCCGGACCGGCAGTCACCCGATACTCCGGCGGACCCGGACCACCACCACCCGATCATCACCGGACACCGTTTCCACCAGCTCAAGCTCGGTCACATCGACCGCCGGACGCTGCTTCGCCACCAACCGCCGCACCAGGTCGTACACGACACTGCTGGCCAGGTTCACCGCCAGCGGAACCCAGATCAACTCCGCCAGCCCAGGAAAGAAACTCCCCGGCGCCGACGACGCCAACGAGGCCTCTCCCAACGCGGCCGCCTCCTCATCAGCAGCCCACGCCTTCACCAGATCGGCCGGCTCCACACCGACCGCCGGATCCACCGCCACCACGAGCCGAGCCATCCCCACCCCCCAGGACACAACGTGCCACCACGATGACACACAGGTCATCCGGACAACATGGCACGAACACCCGAAAGAGGAGCGCCCGGAACTTACACAAGCGTCGATTGGCTCAACGCTCGACGAAAGTCGATGATCACCGCTGCCCAGGGAGCCGGGGAGGCGCCCCGGCGACCCCACGTCAGCTGGCGCTGATCGCCTTCGCGAACGTGCACCGGGTCGCTCATGGCGGGCCTTCTCAGGGCCCGGCGGCCAAGCGGTCCAGCAGGTCGGGGACGGTCTGCAGGACGCGGCGCTCCTCCGCGGTGAGGCGGGCGGCGATCGCGCCGGCCACCCAGCGGCGCCGGGCCTCGCGGTCCTCCCCCAGCCGGGCCACGCCGGCACCGGTCAGCGTGATCAGCACGGCCCGTCGATCATCCGGGTTCGGCGTGCGGGTCACCAGGCCGAGCGCCTCCAGTTCCCCGACGGTCCGGCTCATGCTCTGGTGTTTCACGCCGCGCGCGGCCGCTAGTCCCGCGATGGTCCGCGGCCCGTCCCGGTCCAGGGTGCCGAGCGCGGCGGCCTGCGGCGGCGGGAGCGTGTCGGCCTGCGCGCGGACCACCCGCACGAGGTGGCCGATCGACTGCCGGAGCCGCTCGGCGATGTCTGTGTCCGGCGTCATGCTTCCATTTATACAGCATGGCTGTACTTTCTCAGGCATGGAGCTGATCAAGCACGCACACGCCTGCGTCACGTTCACCGAGGGCGGCCGCCGGCTGCTCATCGACCCCGGCACGTTCACCCCGGACGCCGCGGAGCTGATCGCCGCCGCCGACGCTGTCCTCGTGACACACACCCATTTCGACCACTTCGACACCGGTACGCTCGCCGCCGAGCTGGATCGTCGTCCGGACCTGCCGGTCTACGGGCCGGCCGCGGTCACCGAGGAGCTCGGCGGGCGGGCGACCACTGTCACGGCCGGCGACCGGATCGAGGCGGCCGGGTTCACGGTGACCGTCCACGGGGAGTCGCACGCGCTGATCCATGCCGACATCCCGCGGGTCGACAACGTGGGTTACCTGGTGGCGGGGCGGGTCTTCCACCCCGGTGACTCCTACGCGCTGCCCGGCGTCGCGGTGGAGACCCTGCTGCTGCCGACCAGCGGCCCGTGGACGAAATTCGGAGAAGCAGCAGATTTCGTACGGGCGGTGCACCCGTCCCGCCTCATCCAGATCCACGAGCTCATGCTGAGCGAGCTGGGCCAGAACGCGGCCCGCACCCTGATCGGCGGTCTCACCGACCTGCCTCTGGACAACCTTCCCCGGGGTACGTCCACCACGCTCTGAGTGCTACCGCAGTGGTCGGCGGACCGGCCCGGATTCACCGCGCGGCCCCGTGTGTTGAGTTCAGGTGCGGAAGCGCGCCCGAACTCAACACACGCGTTCCTGCCGTCAGTCCTGCGGCGCGGGCGGGAGGCTGTCCATGAACGAGCTCACCGAGAACACCGCGTTGCCGGCGCCCGACGGGCCGTACCCGGGCGGGCTGCTCAGCCCGTAGTGCTCCATGGTCGCGCGGTACGACTCCAGCAGCCGGATGTGGTACTCCAGCGGCGCGCCGTCCGGGTTGGTCTTGCCCAGCGGCGTGGTCGGCTCCGGGCACCACGTGGTGAACCGCGGGGTGATGCCCTTCGACATGAAGTAGTGCAGGCCCTCGGTGGTCGAGTCGATCGCCTCGTTCACCGAGGTGAAGCCGAACGGCTCGGCCATCTCGATGCCGGCCACGAAGTTCGGGATGACGTTGCGCGGCCCGAAGATCTCCGCGGAGTCGAGGATGCGGCGGTGCCACTCCTCGCGGCCCACGTACCGCTCCTTGCCGGGGCAGTAGAGCTCGAACAGCCGCTTGTCCCAGACCTCGTAGTTCGGGTGGTAGATCTGGATCCCGTAGTCCTTGAACCGCTGCACGTCGGCCTTCGGCAGTGCCTGCGCGACGACCTTGCCGATCCAGCGGCCGGGGAACCGCTCCTCGATGGCCTGGGCGTACTGCCCGTAGAAGTCGGCTTCGGTCTTGCCGCCGACCTGCGACGTGACGCTGCCACCGGTCAGCGTGTACGCCGTGGACGTCTTGAGCGTGTCGTGCTTGTCGATGATCGCCAGGGCCTCGAGGACCTCGTCGATCGGCTTCACACCCGTGTACGGCCGGCCCGCGGCCTTGTGCTGGCGCCAGTTGTGGTTGATGTCGCAGTACTGGCACTCCTCCTTGGCGCCGAAGTACTGGCACACGCGGAAGACGGTCAGGTAGACGAGGTACCCCCACTGGATCGTCGGGGCGACCTCCATGACCTGCTTGCCGTTGGCGAGCGTGTGCCGGTAGTAGTCCGGCATCGGCGGCAGGCCGACGTCGGCGATCGGCTTGCCGTCGAGGAAGAGCTGCAGGCGGCCGTCGGCGTCCGGCTTGACCCGGTACGGCGACGACGGGTTGGTGCGCACGGACACGACCGTGCGCCGCAGGCCGTAGGGACCGCCGGTCAGCACGATCTCCTCCGGGGGCCGGCGCAGCGCGGCCTCGCCCAGCTCCGGCAGGGTGCGGTGGTCGAACGAGAAGATGAAGTACGACTTCGGCTTGACGTCGCCGCTCTCGTTGTCGGTCAGGGCCGACTCGTCGAAGGCGAGCCCGCCCCGCAGCAGGTCCTCCTTGATCACCGCTTCACGCGGCACGTGGGGAAAGCGGGCCATCAGATCTTCGACGAGATCCGTACGCGACGGCATGCGTCCTCCTTCAGCTGCTCCGGAGGTGTTCCGGCGCCTCATATCCCATGCCATCACACCGCGGCGGTAACACGCTGGTCGGCAAATGGAGACGTTCGCGACAGCGTACGCGCGACGGGAATGTCACCGGCGAGGGATCAGGTGTTTGGGAACGGTTGCCGAGGGGCAACGACTGCGGGCAAGCCGAGCCACGAAACTCAGGAGTGTGCACGCATGACCGTCCTCGCTGACGCCCCCGCCCGGATCGACACCTCGACGACGAGCACTGACGGGGCCAGTGAGCTGATCGCCCTGATGGCGGCCCTGCCGGTCGGCCACCCCGACCGGGCCGCCCTGCGCGACCGCGCGATCGAGGCCTGGCTGCCGCTGGCCCGGCACCTCTCCAACCGGTACGCGAACCGGGGCGAGCCGCGTGACGACCTGTACCAGGTCGCGGTGGTGGGCCTGATCAAGGCGATCGACCGGTTCGAGCCGGAGCGGGGCATCGACTTCGCCGGTTTCGCGGTACCGACCGTGGTCGGCGAGCTCAAGCGGCACTTCCGGGACAAGACCTGGTCGGTGCGGGTGCCCCGGCGGCTGCAGGAGCTGCGCCTGGCGATCACCGGCGCCAACAACACGCTCAGCCACACCCTCGGCCGCTCCCCCACGGTCGCCGACATCGCCGGCCACCTGGGCATCAGCGAGGACGAGGTGATCGAGGGCCTGGAGGGCGCGCGGGCGTACAACTCGACGAGCCTCTCCACCCCGATCGCCGACAACGGCACCGAGCTCGGCGAGACCCTCGGCGGCGAGGACGACGGCTTCGCGGTCGCCGAGATGCGCATCGCGCTGGGCCCGGCGCTGGCCAGCCTGGACGAGCGGGAGCAGAAGATCGTGAGCCTGCGCTTCTACGGCAACCTCACCCAGACGCAGATCGCCGAGCAGGTCGGCATCTCCCAGATGCACGTGTCGCGGCTGCTCACCAAGGCCCTGGCGAAGCTGCGCCTGCAGCTCGACGGCGCCACCGCCTGACGGTGTGACGTGACGGGCCGGCCGCGTGCGACGCGGCCGGCCCGTTCGCCGTGAGAATCAGATTCAGCGAACGACTCAGGATCAGCGAACGACGACGACGGCACATTTCGCGTACGCGGAGACGTGCTGGCTGACCGACCCGAGCACCAGCCCGGCGAATCCGCCGTGACCGCGCTCGCCGACGACCAGCAGATCCGCGTCCGCCGACTCCTCGATCAGCACCTTCGCCGGGCGGCCCTGCTTGACCACCGGCTGCACCAGCACCGCCGGTTGCTCCCCCAGCTCCTCCTTGATGACCTGCAGCAGCTCGTCCGCTGTCCGCTGGCTCTGCTCCGGCACGTACCGCTCGGAGACGCTGACGCTGCCGGCCGGGGGTAGCAGCGTGTGCTCCCAGACGTTGAGCACGATCAGTTCGGTGCCGTGCGTCGCGGCTTCGGCGGCCGCCCAGGCCAGCGCCTTGCGGCTGCCGGGCGAGCCGTCCACACCGACCACGATGGTCCGCCATTGCTTCACCGTCGGCTCCTTCCCTCCGTACCCCAGGGTGGTCGAGATCTTGATCGGCCGCCATCCCCGTGGTTTTTCACGAATTCACGCTTGTCATCACGCCAAGTTGCGGGCGCGTTACAGCGGGTTTAGCTTCCGCTCAATCGAGAGGGGGCTCGTATGGCCACCACGACCACTGCCACGACCGTCGCCCCCGACGGCGGACAGATCGAACGCAAGCCGCTGATGACGGGCCCGGCCCTGCTGATGATGAACCTCGGCTTCTTCGGGGTGCAGTTCAGCTTCGGCCTGACCCAGTCCGCGGTGAACCCGCTGTTCCTGCTGATCGGCGCCTCGCCCGAGCAGCTGCCGATCCTCAACCTGGCCGGCCCGGTCACCGGGCTGATCATCCAGCCGCTGATCGGGGCGATCAGCGACCGGACCTGGCATCCGCGCTGGGGACGGCGGCGGCCGTTCATCACGGCCGGCGCGCTGCTCTGCGCGGTCATCCTGTTCCTGTTCCCGTTCGTCGGGATCCTGTGGCTCGCGGTGATCTGCTTCTGGCTGCTCGACGCCGGCAACAACACGTCGATGGAGCCGTACCGGGCGTTCATCTCCGACCGGCTGCCGAAATCCCAGCTGGCCCGCGGCTTCCTGACGCAGAGCATGTTCACCGGCGCGGGCGCGGTCCTGGCGAACCTGTCGCTGTTCGTGCTGGAGAAGGTGGAGCCGCTCCAGGAGACGGCCGGCAACGGCGTGCCGTACTGGATGTACGTGTGCTTCATGATCGGCACGTTCTGCATCCTGCTGACCGTGCTGACGGCGATGGCGCGTACCAAGGAGCTCGTCCCGTCGGACGAGGATCTCGCGGAGATGCGGGCCGCGCCGAAGGGCCTGCACCACGCCGTGCGCGAGATCGCCGACGCGGTACGGGTCATGCCTGTCGCGATGCACAAGATCGGCGTGGTGTTCCTGTTCCAGTGGTACGCGATGTTCATCTACTGGCAGTTCGTCGCGGTCAGCCTCGGTGAGACGGTCTTCGGCGCCACCCCGCAGGACGGCGGAGCGGCGTGGGAGGAGGCGATCGGCTGGAGCGGCCTGCAGAACGCCGCCTACAACTTCGTGACCATGGTGTCCGCGCTGTTCCTGGTCGGTTTCGCGCGGCGGATCGGCGCGAAGCGGGTGCACGCGGTCGCGCTCGGGCTGGCCGCCGTGTCACTGGTCTGGCTCTCCAACATCACCAATCAGTACGTCGCGCTCGTCCCGATGATCGGGCTGGGCATCTTCTGGGCCAGCGCGGTCGGCGTGCCCTACCTGATGGTGGCGAGCATGGTCCCGGCCAAGCGCACCGGCGTCTACATGGGCATCCTGAACATGATGATCGTGGTGCCGATGCTGATCCAGACCCTCACGTTCGGCTGGATCTTCGAGCACCTGCTGGACGGCAAGGGCAGCAACGCGATCATGCTGGCCGGCGTGCTGCTGGGCATCGGCGCGATAGCGATGCTCTGGGTGAACCCGCCGGACGAGGCCGACGAGTCGCCGATCGTGCCGCTCGGCAGCAAGCGCAGCATCACCGTCTACGACCGGGTCGTCGTGGGTTCCGACGGCACACCCACCAGCCTGTACGCGGTGGACCGCGCCGCCGAGGTGGCCCAGGCCGCGCAGGCCCGCCTGGTGGTGGTGACCGCCTACCGCACCGCCGCCGCCACCGAGCCCGCCGCTCTCGCCGAAGGGGCGCACCGCGACGTGTACGGGATCGACGCCGCCCGTGACGCCCTGGAGAAATCGGTCACCGGCCTGACCCGCGAACGGGCCCGCTACATCGACCAGCGGCTGGTCGAGGGCGATCCGGCGCAGGCGCTGCTGGACGCGGTCGGCGCGGACCCGGCGAACCTGATCGTGGTGGGCAACCGCGGTCTGGGCGCCAGTCAGGGGCAGCTGCTCGGCTCGGTGCCGGCCGCCGTGGTGAAGAACGCCGTCTGCGACGTCCTCGTGGTGCAGACGTCCGCCCTGGACGAGGAACGGGTCGTCCCACCCTCCTGATCGGACTTCCGGATATCGATACAAGCCGATAGCGTCCAGTGACATCGACATTACTTGATGTCATTGGGGGGCTCGGCATTGCACACTTCCATGCTCCGGCGCGCCGCGACGATCGTCGCGATCGGCGCCACCACCGTGACACTCGGAACGCCCGGCGCGCTCGCACAAGCGCCGGGCGATCCCACGTCCCGCGCCTACGCGCAGATCGCCGCACTCCAGAAGCTCAAGAAGTCCCTGACCCCGGCGGAACGCAAACTCGACAGCCGGCTCGTCGTCGAGCTGCGCGAACGCGCCGGTAAGGCCGCCGTCGGCGCCCGCACCGGCGTCACGGTCACCGCGAAGAGCACCACCGAGGTGGAGATCCGCGCCGACCGGGTGGACGACCGCCTGCTCGACCGGCTCCGGGCGACCGGCGCCGGCATCCGGCACCCCTCCGCCGCCACCGGCACGGTCCTCGTCGAGGCGCCGCTGGCCGCCCTCACCACGATCGCCGCCTGGTCCGACGTGACGGGCGTGAGCCTGAAACACGGTCTCACCACCGGCCGGCAGACCGACCCGGCCGCGCCGCCGGTCGCCTACACCAAGGAGGCGAAGGCCGCGCGGATCGAGACCGCGCTGCGCGCGCCGGCCATCGCGGCCGCGAGTCAGGGCGCTGTCGTCTCCGAAGGCGACCGGACACACGCCGCCGACACCGCCCGGGCCCGGCACAAGGTGACCGGCACCGGCGTCAAGGTGTGCGCGCTCTCCGACGGGGTGGACTCGCTCGCCGCGTCCCAGGCCAGCGGGGACCTGCCCGCGGATCTCGACGTGCTGCCCGGTCAGGAGGGCTCCGGCGACGAGGGCACCGCCATGCTGGAGATCCTGCACGACCTCGTACCCAACGCGAAGCTCGGTTTTGCGACGGCCTTCACCAATGAGGTCAGCTTCGCCGAGAACATCCGCGCCCTGCGGTTCGACGCGGGCTGCGACATCATCGTGGACGACGTCGTCTACTACCACGAGAGCCCGTTCCAGGACGGGCTGCCGGCGCAGGCGGTCAACGCCGTGACCGCCGACGGCGCGTACTACTTCAGCTCCGCCGGCAACGAGGGCAACACCCTCGGCGACACCTCCGGCAACTGGGAGGGCGACTTCGCCGACTCCGGCCGTGGCGTCCAGAAGTTCGCCGGTGACGCCCACGACTTCGATCCGGGTACGGGCGTGCAGGAGTTCAACCCGCTCTCCCCCGGCAGCCGCAACCGGGTGGTGACCCTCTGGTGGGCCGACGCCCTGGAGAGCTCCGCCAACGACTACGACCTGTACCTGCTCGACGCGTCCGGCAACGTCACGTCGTTCTCCCAGGACGTGCAGGACGGCGACGACGACCCGTTCGAGATCCTCGCCACCGCGAACACCACCGGCCAGCGGCTCGCCGTCGTGAAGTACGCCGGAGCGGACCGATACCTGCAGCTCAGCGCGTTCCGTGGCCGGTTCGTCAACTCCGCCGACGGCCTGACCGGCTTCTCCACGCCCGGTGTGCTGCGCGGGCACAGCGCCGCGGAGCAGGCGTTCGCCGTCGCCGCGACCCCGGCGCACGACCCGCTGCCGTTCGCGCTGGAAACCGGCGACCCACCGAACCCGGCCGGGCCGTACCCGGACGTGCACACCCGCGCTGACCTGCCGGAACCGTTCACCTCGGACGGTCCGCGCCGGATGTTCTACGCCGCCGACGGCACCCCGTACACCCCCGGGAACTTCACCGCGACCGGCGGCGTGGTCCGCGAGAAACCGCAGATCACCGCCGCTGACGGGGTGGCCACCACGCTCGCCGACTTCGCGCCGTTCTTCGGCACCTCGGCGGCCGCGCCGCACGCCGCCGCGATCGCCGCCCTGGCGCTCTCCGGCAACCCGGGTCTGAGCAACGCCGAGATCCGCGCCGCGCTCACCGAGACCGCGCTCGACCTCACCCCGGCCGGATACGACAACCGCACCGGCCACGGCGTGATCCGCGCCGACCGGCTGCTGCGTTACACCGGCGCCACCCCGCAGCCGCTGATCTCGGCGGGCGCTCCGGTCATCGGTGACGCGATCCTGGAACCCGGCGAGCAGACGACCGTCACACTGCCCGTCACCAACGTCGGCGACGGCACCGCGACAGGCGTCACCGTCGTGGTGGAGACGGACGACGCGCGGGCGGTGGTGACGCCGCGCAGCCGCTCCTACGGCACCATCGCCGCGGGCGCGACGAAGAGCCGCGACTACACCCTGCGGCTCGCCGCAGGCTATCCGGTGGGTCGTCCGGTGACATTGCGGGTACGGGCGACCTTCGCCGGCACCCTCTCCCCCACGACCAGCACCGCGGTCGTGCCGACCGGCCGGCCGTCGGCGACCGTGCGCGACTTCGCCTACACCGGTCCCGCCGTCCCGATCCCGGACAACGACCCCACCGGCGCGACCGCCACCGTGGAGGTCAGCGGCGTCGGGTACGCGTCCGCGCTGACCTTCTCCGTCGACGGCGCCGAGTGCACCGCCGCGGCCGGCGCCACCACGGTCGGCGTCGACCACACGTTCGTCGGCGACCTGATCGGCACCCTGACCGCGCCGGACGGCCGCAGCGCGACGCTGTTCTCCCGTTCCGGGGGCGGCGGCAACAACCTGTGCCAGGCGGTCTTCGACGACGCGGCGGCGACCCCGTTCAGCGCGGCGGTGACGGCGAACGAGCCGTACACCGGCGTCTGGCGCCCCGATCAGCCGCTGTCGTCGCTGCGGTTGTCCCCGGCGGACGGCACGTGGCGCTTCCAGGTAGCCGACCGGGCCGGCAGCGACAGAGGCTCGATCCGGGCCTTCTCCCTGCACATCGCGGGCTTCCAGGCCCCCTGACCCCGGTAACATGGTCGCCGCCGGAGGCCCCCGTGCTCCGGCGGCGGTCCGTGTCCGCTCCACCTTGACTCTCGGAGAAACGTCGTGAAGCCCTGGCATGTCACCGTGATCGTGGCGTTGCTGGCAGCCGCCGGATTCACCGCCTGGCTCATCACGTCCTTCCGCAAGGGCCGCGACGGCAGGTGACCCGGTCACGATCCGGGCTGAGGGCTTTCGCCGCCGGCCGCGCCTAATGCCTCGTGCAGCGAGTCGAACCGGCGGATGGTGGCGAGGCGACCGTCACGGATCCTGAACAGCGTCGCCACCGGGGTGGACGGCGTCGCTGCCGCATCCGCGTCCGCGTGATCCGGCCAGGTGGCCTCCTGCTCGACGACCATGGTGACGTCGTCGACCGGATGTGCCGCCAACGGGCGGAGCCGGATTCCCGACCTGATGATCCAGTCGGCGAACTCCCTGGCCGTGATCGTGTGGACGCCGCGCGGGCCGGAAACCTCCACCGGATCGGTGACCGTCGCCGTCGCGGCAGCGAGGTCGCGGCTGTTGACCGCGTCGTGCCAGGCGTTGATCAGAGTCTCGAGCATGACATCCTTCTCGTATGCGTTGTGCATACGGCCATCGTATGCGAAATGCATACCGGGACGACAATGGAGGATGCTCGTGAAGGTTCGAGGTCAGGCGCTGTTCGCGTTCGTCCGCTTCTGGTCACGGCGCTGGACGGGCGCCCACCTGAGCGCCGAGACGCAACGCGGCCGCGACGTGATGGTCGTCGAGGCGGTGCACGCCCTGACCGGCCAGGGCCGGTCCGCCTCCGTCAACGATGTGGCGCGCGAGCTGGGACTCGATCAGTCCGGCGTCAGCCGGATGGTGACCCGCGCGGAACACCAGGGCTTCGTCGTCCGGAGTGCGCCGGGCCGGATCGGCGCGGCATCCGTGATCGCGAACACCGCCGCCGGTGAGGAGCTGCTGCGGCACGCGCACGCGTGGCAGGACGAGGTGCTGCGGACGCTGACCGCCGACTGGCCGGCCGAGGACGTCGAAACCCTCATGACGCTCATGGAACGCCTGGTGCAGGCACAGAACGCCGCCGACCGGACCACGCTGCCGTCCTGACGCCGCCACTGCAGTTGCTCCGCAGCCGCATCCGGCCTCGCAACCGCCGGCGCCCACGCTGATGACCGTGCCCGCCGCTGACCCACCTCACGTCTCGCGACGTCGACAGCTCATCGGATCGGTGATCACCGTGCTGGTCCTGGCCGGTGCGGGCGCCCTCGTCCGGACCGGGATCCCTCATACGGCGCAGCCGAACGGCGTGTACGTGTGCGTGACGGACGACTCGCAGACCGAGGAGGAACAAGCCACCGCCGTGGCCCTCTGCGACCGCGAAGCCCTGGACGAGAGCAGCCGCAAGCCCCTGCCGTCCCCGGCCGGCACCGACCAGGACGCCGCCACCCGGGTATGGCGTGCTCTCCTCGATGCGATCTGCACTCCGGGCGGCGGCGACCTCATCTGCCGGGCTCCCCGACCCGCCACCGAAGCCGACGTCGACATGGTCCGGCGAGTGCTGCACGACCAGGGCTTCCCCGATGCCATCGTGCGCCTGGCCCGCCCCGACGACCCGGCGCCAGCGGGCGCCGTCATGTACGCCGCCGCCCTCCCCGGCGGTGCCTGCATCGCCACCTACGCCGAGATGGGCGAGGGCCCTCGCCGCGCGGAGATCACCGGCCCCCTCCTCGACGGCGGCTGCCTGGCGCCCTGAGCGCGGATCGCCTCGGCGAGTTGGTCGAACGCGCGCGGGCCCGGCGGGAAAATCGGGCGACAAGGGTGGGTGGCGTGGTGAGAATGGCGTTCCGTGGAGAAGAACGTGACTGCGCCGGACCGTCTCGGCGTGACCCTGCTGCCCGACGGCCGGCGACTGGGCTGGGCCGAGTGGGGACCGGCCTCCGGCACCCCGGTGCTGTTCTGCCCCGGCGCCGCCACCAGCCGGTCGCTCGGGTTCGGCGCCCATCTGCTCGCCGGGCTCGGCGACCACGGTGTGCGTCTGATCTCGGTGGACCGTCCCGGACTGGGCGCCTCCGATCCGGCGCCCGGCCGCACGCTGCTCGACTTCGCCGGTGACATGACGTCACTGGTCGGGCTGCGGGAGCTGACCGGCGTACGCGGAATCGGGTTTTCGCAGGGTGCGCCGTTTCTCCTGGCCTGCGCCGCCGCGGGGACCCTGGATGCCGCGGCCGTGGTGGCCGGCACCGACGAGCTGGCCCACCCGTCGTTCGCCGCGTCGCTGATCCCGGACGTCGCCGCGATGGTCGACGCGGTGCGTTCCGACCCGGTGGCCGCGGAGCGATTCTTCGCCGGGTGGGGTGACGCGGACGGTTTCTGGCAGCGGATCCTGTCGATGGCAGGGGACGGTGATCGGGCCGTCTACACCGATCCGGCGTTCGCGGAGGCGTACCGCCGGGCTCTGCACGAGGCGTTCGTGCAGGGGCCGGGTGGATACGCCCGGGACACGGTTCTGGCGTCGGCCCGGTGGCCGTTCGACCCCGCCGACGTGCGGATTCCGGTCGATCTCTGGTACGGGGACGCCGACACCAGCCCGGTCCACTCCCCCGATCTCGGGGCGACGCTGGCGTCACGTCTTCCGGACGCGCGGCGGCATGTGGTGGCGGGTGCGGGTGGCGCGCTGCTGTGGACGCACGCCGAGCCGATCCTGGAAACCCTGATGTCCCGCTGACCCGGGACTCAGCGCCGCGTCCACCACCGGGGCCGCGGCACGCGAGCCGGTTGCGGGGGTGCGGCGCGGGGCAACGGCGGGAACGGGCCCCAGTCCACCTCGCCGCCGGTGTGCTCGGCCCGGTCGAAGGTGACCGCGCCGGGATCGCTGCGCACGCCGTCGAACCGCACGCGCGCGCTGCCGTGGCCCAGTTGCTCCGAGGCCTTCACGAACCGCTCGGTGAACAGCTTCCCGTCCTCGCGCCGCTCCGCCGACTCGCTGTGGCGCTGCTTGCGGTAGGCGAGCCTCGAGTCCTTCACCCGCACATCACACCAGCGGGAGCGGGCGGGCTTCGCACCGAGAGGGCGACACTTCGGTCGCGCAAGAGAAGTCGATCGTTCAGCGTCTCGAAACTGCTGTGATCATGGGCCGGTCACCACGATTTCCCGCCGCTGGACGATCACGAGCAACACCCAGGTCAGCCGCCGGGCGAAATTCGGAGTTGGTAGAGACGCAACTCGAACGCAGCGAGTGGTGGCACCCGGATGGGCGTCAACCGGTTCCGCAGAGGATGGCCAGGATGGCTGTCAGGACGCCGGGGAAGCGGTGCTCCACCTCGGCCAGGCGCAGCTCGCAGCGGCGGTAGCGGCCCTCCTGCGTGACCCGGACGATGCCGCTGGCCAGGAGCACCTTCAGGTGGTGCGACAGGGTCGACATCGTGACGCCGACCTGGAAGCTGCCGGTCACCACGCCGTCCGCCGCCGCCAGCTGGCGGATCACCTCGAGGCGGACCGGGTCGGCGAGGGCGTCGAGCACCGCCGGCAGTTCGACGGCGTCCAGGGAGACCTGCTCCGATCCGCGCATGACGATGCCCCTTGCCACTTGTTCCTGGCATCAGCGTCGCATCCCGCCGCCGCGATGGTGCGGGCGGCTGCCCGTACCCGATGGGAAGTCGGTTTTCCGGCACGTCAGCGGCATCGCCGTGCTTCTGTGGTGCACTCGAGACATGGCCGATCCTGTGCAAGTCTTCTGGGCGCCGGCAGGGGCGAGCATGCCGGCTCTCGGCGCACGCGCGCTCGTCGACGTGACCGATGGTGATACGCCGAATCTGCGGATGCGGTGCGGATGCTCTCGGTCGACACGCCGGAGGTGACCGCACGCAGCGAGCAGCGGGCGGCCGCGATCGACACCGAGTTCCTGCAGCTCGCGGAGTGGATCCGGAAAGGACTGGCGCCGATCTCCGCGGCTCTGGGCGAGTTCCTGCTGCCGAAGCTGGAGACCGGGCACGCGGGCACGCTGCACTTCACGCAGGGGAAGGCCGCGTCCGCTTTCGCCAAGGAGAACATCGCCGCGCGGCTGGCCCGGCCGAACGGGCGGCAGCGGGAGATCTTCATCCGGGTCGCGGACAGCCCGTTCGACGGCGCGAACCGGCTGCTCGCCTACGTCGCGCCGGACTACACCGAGCAGGAGCGGCGGGAGATCCCGAAGCGGCTGCGGCCGACGTTCAACCTGGATCTCGTGGTCGCCGGGCAGGCTGCGACGTTCGTCATCTATCCGTCGGTGCCGGGCGCCGAGGACCTGGCGCTGCTGATCGACGCCGCGGCGGCGGCTCGCACGGGTGGGCTCGGCATCTGGTCGACACCGGAGACCTTGATCGCGTACGAGTACCGCGCGCTGGAAGACCTGTATCAGATCACCCGGAAGAAGGTGTCCAACGAGCCGCTCGACGTCGGCGAACGGTCCTGGCGGGAACGGTACTGCGCGGACATGCGCAACCGGGTGCTGCACGGCCCGGAGGACTACTTCGGCATCGAGCCGGAGTACCGCCTGTGGATCTGGCCGCAGGACCTGCGCGACGCGGTGTCGCGGCTGAACCTCACGCCGGCCCCGGAGTTGGCGGCCGGCGTGTGATCCGGTCCGGTCAGCGCAGGGTGTCGACGTCGATCACGAAGCGGTAGCGGACGTCCGACTTCAGCACCCGCTCGTAGGCGTCGTTCACCTGGTCGGCGCCGATCACCTCGACCTCGGCGGCGATGCCGCGCTCGGCGCAGAAGTCCAGCATCTCCTGGGTCTCGGCGATGCCGCCGATGCTGGAGCCGGCGAACGAGCGGCGACCGCCGAACAGGGAGAACACCTGCACCGGCAGCGGCTCCGGCGGGGCGCCGACGCTGACCAGCGTGCCGTCGAGCCGGAGCAGGCTCAGGTACTGGTTGATGTCGATCGGCGCGCTGACCGTGTTGACGATCAGGTCGAAGCCGTTGCGCAGGGCCTCGAAGGTGGCCGGGTCGCTCGTCGCGTAGTAGTGCTGGGCGCCGAACGCGAGACCGTCGTCCTTCTTGCCCAGGGTCTGCGACAGGACGGTGACCTCGGCGCCCATCGCGGCGGCCAGCTTCACGGCCATGTGACCGAGACCGCCCATGCCGACGACGGCGACCTTCTTGCCCGGCCCGGCCTTCCAGTGGGCGAGCGGGGAGTACGTGGTGATGCCCGCGCAGAGCAGCGGCGCCGCCGCCTCGATCGGGATCTCGGTCGGCACCCGGAGCACGAAGTCCTGGTCGACGACGATGTGGGTGGAGTATCCGCCCTGCGTGATCGTGCCGTCGCGGTCGACCGCGGCGTACGTCCCGGTGTTGCCGGCCTCGCAGTACTGCTCCTGGCCGGCCCGGCAGTTCGCGCACTCCCGGCACGAGTTGACCATGCAGCCGACGCCGACCCGGTCGCCGACCGCGTGCCGGGTCACCTCGGGGCCGACCGCGGTGACGTGCCCGACGATCTCGTGACCGACGGTGAGCGGGTACGCCACCCGGCCCCAGTCGCCGCGGACCGTGTGGATGTCGGAGTGGCAGATGCCGGCGTAGCTGATCTCGATCAGGATGTCGCGCGGCCCCAGGTCGCGGCGCTCGACGGTGGTGCGGACCAGCGGTTCGGTCGCCGAGGTCGCGGCGATCGCGTTGACGGTGAGAATGGTGTTCCTCCTTGACGTAGGTGACCAGCTAACCGCGTTCCGGCGCGGGAAGGGAGTTCTTACCGATAGGTGTACTGACAGTGCATCCCTGGGCCGATCGCGGGGTCGTACCGTCGTGACATGGACAACCGAGCCGAGGTGCGGGACTTCCTCACCACCCGCCGCGCCAAGATCACCCCGGAGCGGGCGGGGCTGCCCGTCACCGGGACCCGCCGGGTCTCCGGGCTGCGCCGCAGCGAGGTCGCCGCGCTGGCCGGGGTGAGCGTGGAGTACTACGCGAAGCTGGAGCGCGGCTCGCTGGCCGGGGTGTCCGCTGGGGTGCTCGACGCGATCGCGCGGGCGCTGCAGCTCGACGACGCCGAGCGGGCGCACCTGGTCCGGCTCGCGCAGGCGGCGAACGGCAGCAACGCGGTGCTGCGGCCGAGCCGCCGGCCGAAGCCGTGGAGTGTGCGGCCCGGCCTGCAGTGGGCGCTGGACGCCGTCACCAGCCCGGCGATCGTGGTGAACGGCCGGCAGGACCTGCTCGCCGCGAACACGCTGGCCCGGGCGATGTACACCGACGTGTTCGCGGCTCCGGAGCCGAACTTCGGGCGGTTCACGTTCCTGGACGCGGCGGCCAGGCGGTTCTACCCGGACTGGAACCTGGCCGCCGACATGACCGTGGCGAACCTGCGGACCGCGGCCGGCAAGGATCCGCACGACAAGGGCCTGCACGACCTGGTCGGCGAGCTGAGCACCCGCAGTGACGAGTTCCGGCGCCGGTGGGGCGCGCACAACGTGCGGATCCACGGCGCCGGGGTGAAGACGTTCCGGCATCACGTGGTCGGGGAGCTGGTCCTGGCGTACGAGACGATGGATCTGCAGGCCGAGGCGGACCTGGCGATGACCGTCTACGCCGCCGAGCCGGGGTCGGCGACGGCGGACGCGCTGGCGCTGCTGGCGTCCTGGGCCGCCACCGACGCGGGGTCCCCGGCGGCGCGGTGACGGTCAGCGGGTGGCGAGCACCCGTGCCTGGCCGCCGGACCCGCCCTCGTACGGGATCAACCCCACCATGATCGTCGCCCCGGTGGGCGGGAGGCGGTGGAGGTTCGCCAGGTTCTCCATGCCGTAACGGTCGGCGCCGGTGAGAACGTGGTGGGTGTCGTAGGTGACCGAATTGCCGGGATCGATGCTGAGCGTGTCCACGCCCAGGCTCCTGATCCTGCGGTGCCGCAGCAGCCACTCGCAGGCGTCCGTACCGAACCCCGGGAAGTGCATCCGGCCGGCCGCGTCCACCCCGCGGTACGCGTCCGCGTCACCGGACCGCTTGCCCCACCCGGAATGCATCAGCACGGCCGCGCCGTCCGGGATGCGGCCGTGCCGCCGCTCGAACGCGCGCAGGTCGGCCACGGTCACGACGGTGTCCGCGTCCCGGGCCGCCCGATCCGCGATGTCGACCACCACGGCCGGCAGGATCAGCTCGGACGGCTGCAGCTCGGTGGCGACCCGCCCGCCCTTGGTGAAGTGGGCGGGCGCGTCCACGTGCGTGCCGATGTGCTCCAGGATCTTCCATTCCTGCAGGAAGTAGCCGTCCTTCTCGATGGTGGCGACGGTGTGGCGGACCGCCTCCTCGCCGGGTTCGAAGGCGGGGAAGGACGTCGTCAGCGGATAGGTCAGGTCGAGCGGACCGTTCGCTTTCGGTCCGGCTTTCGCCGGCTCACCCAGCGCGACGGCAGCGGCGGCGGCGGCCACGCCGCCGGCGAGGGCACCACGGCGGGTGATGCGGTGATTGCTGAGACACATGGCGCCCATCGTGCCCAGCTCCCGCGGTCCCGCGCCGGTGCCTCGCCGACGGCGGCGGCAGGTCCACCCTGACGGTGGAAGCGCGACTGATCAGATCCGGCCGGCACCCGCCCCGGCGGTAACGATCGACGGCACCGACGACGCCGGATCCAGCGTGTAGGAGTAGTACGTCGAAGGTTCCCGCACGGACCCGCCCGCCTCGCACGGCCCCGATCCGGTGAACACGTTGGCGCGCTGCACCAGCCGTCCCGGGCCGCTGTCGGCGTACCCGCTGGTGGAGTAGCACGGGTGGGGCACCCCGGCGAAGTAGTTGCCCTCGACGACCACGCCGCCGTTCATCGTGGACGCCACCCCGTACAGCTCGTTGCCGTCGAAGTAGTTGTTGTAGACGTGCACCGGCTCGCCGAACCGCACCCGGGGATGCCGCTGCCGGGACCCGTCGAACCAGTTGTGGTGGATGCTGACCTTGAGATGGCCGACGTCGCTGGAGGACGCGCCGTCGGAGTGCCCGATCAGCATGCTCTTGTCGGTGCCGGCGAAATGGTTCCACGAGACGGTGACGTAGTCCGCGCCGCGCACCACGTCGACCGAGCCGTCCACCGGGGCGACGAACGTGTTGTGGTCGATCCAGATGTGGTGTGACTGCTGGCCGACGTTTATCGCGTCGTCCTCGGCGCCGGCGAACGTCAGGTTCCGCACGATCACGTGCGAGGACCGGTAGAAGTCGAAGCCGCCGCCGGTGATGGTGGCGTCGCTGCCGAGCCCGACGATCGTCTTGTTCGGCCGGACGCCCTGTTTGCTGGTGACGGCGATGGTCCCGGACACCTGAATGATCAGCGGGCCGACCGTGTCGATCGCGTCGAGCAGCTCGTCGGTGGTGTCCACCGTGACGGTGGCGCCGCCGGCCCCGCCGATCGTGCCGGTGGCGAAACCGTCCGCGGCGGCGGGCGCCGCCACCGGGATCGGCGCGGTGAGGGTGAGCAGCGCGGCGAGCAGAACGTGCATCAGATCCTCCCCACCCCGGCGCCCGCGGTGACCAGGGACGGCACCGACGACGCCGGATCGAGCGTGTAGGAGTAGTAACCGGACGGCTCGGCCACCGTGCCGCCGGCCTCGCAGGTCCCGGAGTTCACGAACGCGTTGAGCCGCTGCACCAGCCGGCCGGGCGCGCTGTCGGCGTACCCACCGGTGGAGTGACACGGGTGGGCCACGTTCTCGAAGTAGTTGCCCTCGGCGACCACTCCGGCGTTCTCGGTGGACGCGATGCCGTACAGGCCGATGTTGCGGTAGTAGTTGTTGTAGACGTGCACCGGCTCGCCGAAACGGACCCGCGGGTGGCGCTGGTTCGAGCCGTCGAAATAGTTGTGGTGATAGGTGACGCGCAGATATCCGATGTCGGCGGTGAAGTTGTCGGAGTGGCCGAGCAGCATCGACTTGTCGGTGCCGAGGAATCGGTTCCAGGAGACCGTCACGTTCGTCGACTGCCGTTTGATGTCGAGCGAGCCGTCATATCCGGGCAGGAACTCGTTGTGGTCGATCCAGACGTGGTGCGCCTTGTTGGTGACGCTTATCGCGTCGTCGGAGGCGTTGCTGAACCGGATGTTGCGGACGATCACGTTGTTGCCGGGTCGCGTGGTCGTACCCAATTGGAGGCCGCCGCCGGAGATCTCCGCTGAAGCACCGACCCCCAGGATGCTCTTGTTCGCGACCACCGTGACCATGCCGCCCACGCTGATCCGGCCGGAAACCATGATCGTGTACGGGGTGTTCGCGCCGGCGTAGCGAGCCAGGTCGGCGCCGTTCGTGACGGTGACGGTCGGTCCGGCCACGCCTCCGGTGGTCCCGGTGGCGAAACCGTCCGCCGTGGGCGCTGCCGCCGGGACCGGCAGCGCCGCGGCGAGGACCATGGCGAGAAGTGTGTGCATCACGGCTTCCCCACCCCCGCGCCCGCCGTGACCAGCGACTTCACCGTGCTGGGATCGTCGAGGGTGTAGCTGTAGTACGCCGACGGCTCCTGCACGGTCCCGCTGCAGTCCGGCGCGCCGGACTCCCCCGCGAAGACGTTGTTGCGGGCCACGCAGCGGCCGGACGGACCGGCGTACGTGTTGGTGACCGGCTCCTCGACGTTCTCGAAATAGTTGCCCTCGACCATGCAGCCGGCGGTGTTCTGGCAGGCCACGCCGGTGTCGGTGTTGTAGAAGTAGTAGTTGTTGTAGACGTGCACCGGCTCGCCGAAGCGGACCCGCGGGTTGCGCTGCGGCGTCGCGTCGAACCAGTTGTGGTGATAGGTCACCTTGAGCCGCCCGGTGTCCTGGGCGCCGTTGCTGTCGTCGTGCCCGAGCAGCATGTTCTTGGTGTGGTGGTGGGTGTGGTTCCACGACACGGTGACGTAGGACGAGCCGCGCTTGATGTCGATCAGCCCGTCGTACCCCTGCGCCAGGTCGTTGTGATCGATCCAGACGTGGTGGGAGAACATCTGCACGTTGATCGAGTCGTCGCTGGCGCCGCGGAACGACAGGTTCTGAATGATCACATTGTGCACCGCGTCGGTCGGCGGCGACGTCACCGACGACACCGGCAGGCCGATGTTGAAGCCGCCGCCGGTGATGCCCGCGGTCGCGCCGACGCCCACGATGGACTTGTCGCTCGTCACGTCGTACATGCCGGCCGGCAGCGTGATCACGCCGGCGACGCAGATCGTCAGCGGGCCGGGCGCGGCGATCGAGGAGAGCAGTTCGGCGGCCGTGTCCACCTGCACGGTCGGCCCGCCGGCGCCCCCGGTCGTGCCGTTCTGGCCCCAGGCGTTCACGGTCGCGAAGCCGGCCGGCGTGCCGGTCACCGCGCATCCGCCGGGCGGCGGCGGGGTGGTCGGCGTCGGTGAGGGCGGCGTCGGTGAGGTCGCCGACGGACCGGGGCCCGGCACCGTGGTGCTCACCGCGACATCATCGAAAACCCCACTCGTGTACGAGGTGACGAGGCCGATCCGCCCGCTCGGGTAGGCGCTGTCGGTCGCCGTGACCACGGTGGTCCCATCGGCAGAACCGGTCAGCGTGCTGCCCCGCACGGTCAGCGCGAGCGTGCGCCACGTGCCTGTCGCGCCGCCGGCCGCACCGGTCGCGAGGACCGTGGCGGTGCCGCCGGAGACCCGCTGGAGTTGCACGGCGCCGCCCGCGGTGAGCACGAGCGCGTAGTACTGGCTGGTGGAGCGGGCGCGAGCCGCCACTCCGGCGGTCCCCGCGGTCTTCACCCGGGCCTGCACGGTGTAGTCGGTCCACGAGGTGGAGCCGGCCAGGGCACGGGCCACCGTCCCGGCGTTGGACTGCCGGTAGGCGGGCGTCCCGTCGGTGATCACCGACCAGGTGCCGCCGTTACGCGACCACCCGTCCGCGTTGCCGTCGTCGAAGGTGTCACCGAACAGGGTTTCGGCGCGCGCCGGACCGCTGATCACCGCGCTGAGCAGCACGGCCGAGGCGGTCACGGCCAGACCGGTAGTGAGCCATCGGACTTGTCTCATCGCAACCTCTAATGGTGAGCGAAAAAGTTGTCGGGGATGGCGGCCGCCGTACCGTGAAATCTGCGCGAAACTTTGACAGCAGTCAATGATTTCCGTTTGCAGGCTTGTTGCAGAATTGTTCAGAGCGGGCGGGCGAGAACCGCTTCCGCGATCACGAGATCCTGCCAGGCCATGCCGGAGCCTTTGAACAGAATCGGTCCGGGCGGCACCGGCGCGCCGTTCACCACATCGCTGAGGGAAAGCAGATCACCGGGGCGCAGAATGCCCTCCGCGGCGGCCAGGACGACGTCGCCGCACTCGCGCAGCGCGGTCGCCCGGTCCTCCACGATCACCGTGGCGCGCCCGCAGAACGCGGCGTCCACCTCGCGGGCGTCCGGCTCGTGCGAGCCGACCGCCACCACCACCGCCCGATCACCGAGCAGCGCCGAGTCGAAGAGCGGTTCGCGGGCCGTGGTGGCACAGACCACCAGGTCGGCGGCGTGCAGCGCCTCGGCGGTCCGGGTCGCGCCGGGCCCGGAGCGGGTCACGACGGTCACCGACGCCGGCGTGACGAGCGCCCGCAGCGTGCCGAGGTGGCCGGCGCCCTGCGGGCCCGCGCCGAAGACCACCACGTGCGGCGCCTCCGGCAGGAACCGCCGGACCGCCGCGAACGACACCGCCGGGGTACGCAGGGTGGTCAGCGCCGCTCCGTCGATGATCGCCACCGGTCGCAGCGTCGCCGCGTCGAAGATCGCGTAGAGCCCGCTGATCGTCGGCAGTCCCCGAGCCGTGTTGCCGGGCGCGACGGTGACCAGCTTGACCCCGGCGTGCGCCGCGGACTCGGCCGGCATCAGCAGCATCGACCCGGACCGCAGCGCGACAGCGCCGCGCGGGACTCCGGCCGACGGGTCGAGCCCGGCGCGCAGCGCGTCCTCGATCGCGGCGACCGCGTCGGCCGGCGGCAGCAGCGTGGCGACGTCGGCGGCGGAGACGTACCGGATCATCGGAGCACGAACCCAGGGGTCATCGGGTCGTCCGGGTCCACGACGAACGTGTGCTCGCCGGTCGGATACGCCATTCCGGTGATCACCGGCACCACCTCGGGGCCGGGAGCGTACCGGGCCACGAACCGGGAGCCGACGATCGAGTCGTGCAGCAGCCGCTGGCCCGGCGCGAGCCTGCCGACCGCGGCGAGCGTGGCGACCCGGGCCGCGGTGCCGGACCCGCACGGCGACCGGTCCACCTCGCCGTCCGCGAAGATGGTGACGTTGCGCTGGTGGGCGGCGCCGGGGAGCACGTCGAAGAAGATGGTGCCGTAGATGCCGTCCAGGCGCGGGTCGCTGGGATGCCGCGCGGCGGGGTGCCCGGCGAGCGCCGCCTTGATCTGCCGGCCCAGCACGATCAGCTCCGGCAGGTGCTCCGGGGTGACCGCGAGACCCAGCGAGGCCGCCTCCACCTGGGCGTAGAGCGCGCCGCCGTAGCTGACCGTCACGGTCGCCGGCCCGCGCGGGGTGCGTACCACGATGTTGTCGTCGACCAGGTAGGACGGCACGCTGACGAAGTCCGCGGCGGTGACCCGGCCGGCGGCGGTGTGCACCCGCGCGGTGACCCGGCCGGACGGCACGTCGATCGGCACCTCCGCGACCCCGTCGGCGGGCGCGTCGACCAGGCCGGAGCGGACCGCCCAGACACCGAGCGCGATCGTGCCGTGCCCGCACGCGGTGGAGAAGCCGTCCTTGTGGAAGAAGAGCACCCCGAGCCGGGCGCCGTCGTCGTCCGGCGGGACGAGCATCCCGCCGTACATGTCGGCGTGCCCGCGCGGCTCGTGACAGAGCAGGCGGCGCAGCCGGTCGGCGTCGGTGTCGCCGATGGCGAGGACGCGGCGCTCCGCGACGGACCCGCCGGGGATCCCCACCGGCGGCGCGGGGACGATCCGGAACGGCTCTCCCCCGGTGTGGTAGTCGACCGTGCTGACGCGCACCGATCCCCCTTCCGCCATCGCGATCCATGCACTCTCTCACGAGATTCACGTCGTATGCTGACCGCCGTGAGGAGCCCTCGCCGGACACGTGACGTGCAGGTGGCGGCGACCCGGGCGACCATCCTGGACACGGCGGAGCGGCTCTTCGCCGAGCACGGCGTCGCGACCGTCTCCAACCGGCAGATCAGTGAGGCCGCGGGGCAGGGCAACAACGCCGCCGTGGGCTATCACTTCGGCACCAGGAGCGAGCTGATCCGGGCGATCATCCGGCGGCACGCGGCGCCGATGGAGGAGATCCGGCGGGGGCTGTTCGATCGGTACCGGGAGAGCGCCGAGCTGCGGGACGTGGTCACGTGCGTGGTGTGCCCGTACACGCAACATCTGGCCGCGCTCGGCGCGCCCAGCTGGTATGCGCGGTTCGCCGCGCAGGTGATCACCGAGCCGGGGCTGCGGCAGCTCGCCGGTGACGTGCTGCGCGACGCGCCGGTGCTGTTCGCGGTGAGTGAGGCGCTGCACCGGCTGCTGCCGCACCTGACGCCCGAGGTGTGCCGGGAGCGCGAGGACATGGCGCACACCCTCATCGTGCACTTCTGCGCGCAGCGGGAGCGCAGCGCGCAGCCGCGGTGGGCGGCGACCGCGACGAGTCTGCTGGACGCGGTGGAGGGTCTGTTGCGGGCCCCGATGAACTCCCGGTGACAAACCGGACTCGCGGGCACGGGGATTCACATTTCGTCATGCACGTGCTTTAAATTGTTGCCCTGGCTCGCATGATCCCCGGCGAAAGGGCCGCCCCATGTCCGCGAACTACATCCCGCACCGCCTCAGCGCGGTGGAAGTCGACGCGTTGCGCGCGAAGTACCAGGCCGAACGGGATCGCCGGATCCGGCCCGAGGGCGCCGCGCAGTACCGGCGGGCGGCCGGCGAGTGGGGGTTCTACGCCACCGACCCGTACACCCCGCGCGCCGAGCGGGAGCCGGTCACCGATCGGGTCGAGGCGGTCGTGGTCGGCGGCGGCTTCGGCGGCCTGCTCGCCGGGGCCCGGCTGCGGCAGGCCGGGGTACGGGACCTGCGGATGATCGACGAGGCCGGCGACTTCGGCGGCACCTGGTACTGGAACCGGTACCCGGGCATCCACTGCGACATCGAGTCCACTGTCTACATGCCGCTGCTGGAGGAGGTCGGGTACGTGCCGCAGTGGCGGTACGCGCCCGGCGAGGAGATCCGGCAGCACGCCATCGCCATCGCCAAGCGGTTCGAGCTCTACGACGACACGCTGTTCCACACCCGGGTGACCGAGCTGCGCTGGGACGACGGGGCCGGCGAGTGGACCGTCACGACCGACCGCGGGGACCGCTTCACCTCCCGCTACGTCGTGCTCTCCTCCGGCACCCTTTCCCAGCCGAAACTGCCCGGCATCCCCGGCATCGAGGAGTTCGGCGGGCACACCTTCCACACCAGCCGCTGGGACTACGGATACACCGGCGGCGACCAGACCGGCGGCCTGCACAAACTCGCCGGCAAGAAGGTAGCCGTGGTGGGCACCGGCGCCACCGCCATCCAGATCGTCCCGCACCTGGCCCGCGACGCCGAGCACCTCTACGTCTTCCAGCGCACGCCGTCGACGGTGGACGTCCGCGACAACCGGCCGATCGACGACGCCTTCAAGGCCTCCCTGCAGCCCGGCTGGCAGCAGGAACGGATGGACAACTTCCTGACCATCGTCACCGGCGGCCACGCCGAGACCGACCTGATCGCCGACGGCTGGACGGCGACCGCCAAGCTGCAGCGCCAGATGCTCACCGGCTCGGTCGACAGCAACCTGCCGGCCGAGGAACGCGAGTACCTCGACGAGCTCGCCGACTTCCGGAAGATGAACGAGATCCGCGCCCGGGTCGACGAGATCGTCGACGATCCGGCCACCGCCGAGCTGCTCAAGCCCTGGTACCGGTACATGTGCAAGCGGCCCACGTTCAGCGACCACTACCTGCAGACGTTCAACCGGCCCGACGTCACCCTGGTCGACACCGCGGACACCGGCGGGATCACCCGGATGACGGCTACCTCCGTGGTCGTCGGCGAGACGGCGTACGACGTGGACTGCGTCATCTTCGCCACCGGCTTCGAGGTGGGCATCTCCGGCGTCGTCTCCGGGACCCTTCCGGTGTACGGCCGCGGTGGCATGCCTCTTCTCGGCCACTGGCGCAACGGGCCCCGTACCCTCCATGGCTTCTTTTCGCACGGCTTCCCGAATCTCTTCCACCTCGGGTCGCTGCAGAACGCGGCGGCGGTGAACTTCGTGCACGTGCTGCAGGAGCAGGCGACGCACATCGGCGCGCTGGTCGCCGAGGCCGGCAAGCGCGGCGCGGCCCGGATCGAGCCGAGCGCGGAGGCCGAGGAGGGGTGGATCCGGGTGATCCGGGAGACGGCCCCGGACAACTTCAACTTCCAGGCCGAATGTACGCCCGGGTACTACAACGGGGAGGGTAAGCCGCGACCGGTCAACAACTCGTACGGGCCGGGGCCGGTCGCCTTCCACGACCTGCTGCGCGAGTGGCGGGCCGGCGGCGGTTTCGACGAGGTCATGTAAGCGTCACGGGCGGGGGAGGCGGGCCCGGAGCGCGGCCGCGATCTCCCCCGCCGCAGCCAGTTGCTCCGGCGTCAGGGCGTCCACGAACAGCTCCCGGACGGCGCGCAGATGGGGCACCGTGGCGGCGCCGAAAGCCTCACTCCCCGGCTCGCTCAGCACCACCTCCGCGCCCCGGCTGTCGGTCGCGCACTCCTCCCGGCGGATCAGCCCCCGGCGCTCCATCCGGGCCAGGTGGTGGGAGAGACGGCTGCGCTCCCAGCCGATGTGGGCGGCCAGGTCCGACGACCGCATCCGGTTGCCCGCCGCCTCACTCAACGCCAGCAGCACCGCGTAGTCCCCCGGTGACAGGCCGGTGTCGTGCTGCAACCGTGCGGTGAGCGCACCCCGCAGCGCCTCGGTCGTCTCGATGAACTCGCGCCAGGTCCGCAGGTCGTCCCGGCTGGGCAGCTTGCGCATGAGAGAAGCCTCCTTGACTGACACGTCAACCACCAGCATGCCACAGGACATCGCCGAACAATTCAGACTTGTTCACGCTCACATACCACCTCACCGCGAGCCACACAGTGACGAGCAACGAGAACACGCACGTTAGGCGCACGTTAACAAAGTGTGCCGGGGCCCCTCCCGCTCTCCGGACCGGTGCGGTAGAACATGACGATGAGCGACACAGAGGCACGGCCCGCGGCCGGCATTCGTACCACGATCGACGACGGCCGCACGGCGATCGGCATCGAGCTGGGCTCGACCCGGATCAAGGCCGTGCTGACCGGCCCGGACCACGCGGCGATCGCGGTGGGCACCCACGACTGGGAGAACCAGTTCGTGGACCGGACCTGGACCTACTCCCTCGACGCCGTCTGGGCGGGACTGCGGGACTGTTTCGCCTCGCTGGCCGAGGACGTCCGCCGCAAGTACGGCACGGAGCTGCGCACCACCGGCGCTCTCGGCGTGTCCGCGATGATGCACGGCTACCTCGCGTTCGACGCCGAGGGCGAGCTGCTCACCCCGTTCCGCACCTGGCGCAACACCAACACCGGCGACGCGTCCGAGGCGCTGAGCGAGCTGTTCGGCCACAACATCCCGCACCGCTGGAGCATCGCCCACCTCTACCAGGCCGTGCTGAACGGCGAGGAGCACGTCGCTCGCCTTTCCAAAATCAACACCCTTGCCGGGTACGTCCACTGGCAGCTCACCGGCGAGCAGGTGCTCGGCGTCGGCGACGCCAGCGGCATGTTCCCGATCGACGTCGCCACCGGCGGCTACGACACCCGGATGCTCGCCCAGTTCGACGAGCTGGCGGCCGGCCGGGTGCCGCGCAAGCTCGCCGACCTGCTGCCCGCCGTGCTGCCCGCCGGTGAACCGGCCGGCACGCTGACCGAGGCCGGCGCCCGGCTGCTCGACCCGAGCGGCGTCCTGCAGCCCGGCGCCACGCTCTGCCCGCCCGAGGGTGACGCCGGCACCGGCATGGTCGCCACCAACTCGGTCGCCCGGCGCACCGGCAACGTCAGCGCCGGCACCAGCATCTTCGCCATGATCGTGCTGGAGAACGAGCTGTCCCGGATGCACCCGGAGATCGACCTGGTGACCACCCCGGCAGGCGACCTGGTCGCGATGGTGCACTGCAACAACGGCGCCAGCGAACTGAACTCGTGGGCCGGGCTGTTCGCCGAGTTCACCACGGCGCTCGGCGTCGACGTGGACACCAACAAGATCTTCGAGACGCTGTTCCGCGCCGCGCTGAGCGGCGCGCCCGACGGCGGCGGCCTGATGGCGTTCAACAACCTGTCCGGTGAGCCGATCACCAAGCTGCACGAGGGCCGCCCGCTGTTCTTCCGGGTGCCCGGCAGCTCGCTCGACCTGGCCACCTTCATGCGGACCCAGCTCTACGCCGCGCTGGCGACGCTGCGCATCGGCATGGACGTGCTGCAGAAGGAGGAGTCCGTCAAGCTGGACCGGATGTTCGCGCACGGCGGCCTGTTCAAGACCGAGGGCGTGGCGCAGAACCTGCTCGCGGCCGCCATCAACACGCCCGTCTCGGTCGGTGACCTGGCCGCCGAGGGTGGCGCCTGGGGCATCGCGGTGCTCGCCGGGTTCGTCCGGGACCGGCAGCCGGGTCAGAGCCTCGACGACTTCCTGACCGGCACGGTCTTCGCGGACGCGCAGCTCGACACGGCCGAGCCGGACCCCGCGGACGTCGCCGGGTTCACCGCGTTCATGCAGCGCTACGTGGCGGCCCTCCCGGTGCAGCAGGCGGCCGTCGACAACAGTTAAAACCGGCTGACGAGGGTACGGGTGGGACGGGTCCCCGTTCCGCCCGCTCGTTATGTACGGTCGTACACATGCAGGACTCCCTCACCACCACGCCGGTGGTCCGCGCCGCCACCGTGGCGACCTACACCGCCTTCATCGGCTCCGGCTTCGCGTTCGCCAGCTGGGCGTCCCGGATCCCGCAAGTCCGTGACCAGCTCGAACTCGACTCCGCCGCCCTCGGCCTGGTGCTGCTCGCGATCGCCGCCGGCTCGCTGCTGGCGCTCCCGCTCTCCGGGCCGGTCGTCACCCGGATCGGCTCGTCCCGGACCGTGATGGCGATGACGCTCCTGCTCGGCGTCGGCCTCACCACCGCGGCGATCGGCTCCCTGGCCGGCGTGATCCCGGTGGTGATCGGCCTGTTCCTGCTCGGTTTCGCCAACGGCGCCTGGGACGTCGCGATGAACGTGCAGGGCACCGTCGTGGAACGCCTCCTCAGCAAATCGATCATGTCCCGCTTCCACGCCGGCTTCAGCCTCGGCACCGTCGCCGGCGCCCTCGGCGGCGCCGCCATGATCGCCCTGGACGTCCCGGTCGCCACCCACCTGACCGTCGTCGCCGTCCTCGTCGTGATCGCCGTGGCCTGGCAGGCCCGCCGGTTCGTGCCGGACCACGACGACACCGAACCGGCCGCGGACGGATCGGCCCCGTCCGCCGGCGGCGCGCTCACCGCCTGGCGGGAGCCGCGCACCCTGCTCATCGGGGTGTTCGTGCTGGCCTTCGCGTTCGCCGAAGGGGTCGGCAACGACTGGATCAGCGTCGCCGCGATCGACGGCCACCACGTCTCCGCCACCCTCGGCACCCTCGCGTTCGCCGGGTTCCTCACCGCCATGACAGCCGGCCGCTGGTTCGGTCCGGCACTACTGGACCGCTACGGCCGTACCCGGATGGTCCGGGTCCTCGCTCTTGTGGGCATCGCCGGGGCGACGTTGTTCGTCTTCGCGCCGTCACCCGCCCTCGCGTTCGCCGGCACGCTGCTGTGGGGACTCGGCGCCTCCCTCGGCTTCCCGGTCGGCATGAGCGCCGCCGGCGACGACCCGCGCCGCGCCGCCGCCCGGGTCAGCGTGGTCGCGTCGATCGGCTACTGCGCGTTCCTGGCCGGGCCACCCACGATCGGGCTGCTCGGCCACCACATCACCGTGCTGAAGGCCCTGGTCGTCGTCTCGGCGCTGCTCGCCGTGGCGGTGGCGATCGCCGGAAGCGTGCGGCCGCTGCCGGGCGCACAGCAGCAGCACTAGCACTGAGAACCAGCCGGTCCGGCTGGTCCGGCCGGTCCGGCTGGTCGTGAGTGCAGTCGCGCTGGCAGCCGGCCGGTCCGGCCACTCGCCCGTGCGGTCGCCCGCAGAACCAGCTGGACCAGCCCGGCCGGCAGTGCTGTCGGCGCAGGCCGGCGGGATCACGCTTCGAGCGGCACCGATCGGGTATGCACCGGACACCCGACTGCCACAGGAGGCGCCGCAATGTCCGACGACCGTGACCAGTCCCCCGATCTCGGCGGCAGCACCGACCAGCACGTCACCGGCGCCGAGGAGGAGGGCACCTTCATCACCGACGAGGAGCCGCGCGAGCAGGCGCCCGCCCACGGCAGCAGCAACGCCGGCATCAACGCCACCGGCGCCAACCGGGCGCAGCAGGACACCGACGACTGATGGCGCTCGACCTGCGCGACTCCGTCGTCGTGATCACCGGGGCGTCCAGCGGGATCGGCCGGGCGACCGCGCTGGCGTTCGCCGCCGAGGGCGCCCGGCTGGTCCTCGCCTCCCGCGGCCGGGAGGCGCTCGCCGACGTGGAACGCGCCTGCCGCGAGCGCCTCGCCGACTACCAGAAGAACAACGCCGACCTGCAGCGCGCCGCGGACGTGCTGGTCGTGCCGGCGGACATCGGGGATCCGGCGGCGGTCGACGAGCTCACCCGGGCGACGCTGGAGCGGTTCGGCAGGATCGACGTCTGGGTGGAGGCGGCCGCCGTCGGCATCGCCGGGCCGCTCGGCTCGGAACCGGTCGACGAGCTGCGCCGCCTGGTCGACACCAACGTCCTCGGCGCCACGCTCTGCGCCCGTTCCGCGGTGACCGTCTTCCGGGCGCAGGGGCACGGTGTCCTCGTACTCGTCGGATCGCTGTTGTCGGTGTTCCCGAACCCGGTGATACCGCTCTACTCGATGAGCAAGTTCGCCGTCCGCGGACTGGCGCTCAGCCTTCAGCAGGAGGTCGCCCGGCACCCGCGGATCCGGGTCTGCCTGCTGATGCCCGGCACCGTCGACACCCCGTTCTTCCAGCGGTCCGCCAATCACTCCGGGCGCCGGCTGCGGGCCATTCCCCCCGCGTACGCCCCGGAGCGTCTCGCCGCCCGGATCCTCGCCGTCGCCCGCCACCCGCGCCGGCAGACCACCGTGGGTGTGGTCTCGCACCTGATGCTGGCCGCCCACCGGCTCGCGCCCCGAACCGCCGAGTCGGTGATCGGCTGGTGGGGCGGCGCGTTCGTGACCGGGTCGTCCGCCGTGCCGCCGGGGCCGGGCGCGATCTTCGAGCCGCTGTCCCGCGGGGCGGTGCACGGCGGCTACCGGCGTGGCCGGGTCCGCCGGCGGCTCGGCACGTGGCTGGGCAGCCGGACCTGATCGCGTCCCCGTTGCGCGGGGTTCGGCGAGCGGCCGAACCCCGCGGCGCGGGTGCGGTGAGCAGTTATTCCGGGAGGGTCACGCGCTGCTCGGTGTCGTCCATTCGCCGGCCGTGGATCGTGCGGAGGGCGTCGAGCGCGACCGCGGTGAGGACGCTGCGGCCGACGCCGGCCCGGCCGAGCAGCTCCATTCCGCGGGTGACGGCGACAAAATAGACCGCCAGCGATTGCACGTTCGCGTCCGCCGGGAGCTCGCCGCCCTCCCGTGCGTGGTCGAGGCACTGGGCGTAGACGCCGGCGAGCTGTTCGATCCCGGCCCTGGTCGACGTCGCGATCGGGTCCTCGTCGCCGGTCGACTCGACCAGCGCGCGCGTGGTCAGCGAGACCCGCCGATCGGTGCTGCTGAACTCGATCGCCAGCCCGAGCAGGTGACCGCGGATGCGTTCCAGCGGCGAGGCGTCGTCGTGCCCGAGCGCCTCGGCGACGGCGCGCGCCGCCTCAGCCCGGTCCTCGGACAGCGCCCGCAGGAACAGTTCCCGTTTCCCGCCGAACGCGTTGTAGAGGCTCTGTTTCCCGAGGCCCGTCGCCCGCACGAGGTCGTCCAGCGTCGCGGCGGCGAGACCGTGCACGGCGAACACCTCGCTGGCGCTGCTGACGACGTCGCTCTCGAGGAACTTGCGGGGGCGCGGCATGTGAGCAAGCATACGTTATTGACCGTCTGGTCAAAAACGTGTTAGCTTGATGAAGCACCCATTCTTTCCAGCACCATTCCCGGCATCGAGGAGATGTGACATGAAAAGCAATGAGGAGATCGTTCGCGAGGCTTACCGGCGGGCCGAGGGAAACGTTACCGACGCCGATGGTTTTCGTGACCTGTTCACCTCCGACGGCGAGTTCAACGACGTACCGAACGCGATGACCTTCCGCGGTGACCAGATCCCGCAGGCGATAACGGGCTTAGCGGCGGTCTTTCCCGACATCCACCGGGAGTTGCTCGCGGTGCATGTGATCGGCGACGTGGTGGCGGTCGAGCTTCGCATTCAGGGAACGCATCTCGGCGCTTTCCCGACTCCGGCCGGTGAGATTCCGCCGACCGGTAAGAGAATCGACGTGCCGACCGCTGATCTCTGGTATCTCCGTGCCGGAAAGATTGAGAAATTTAATTGCTACAACGCGGCGAACGTGCTTCTCGCTCAGATCGGTGTCGTCCCCGATTTCGCGTCGGCCGTCGAGGCCGGGCGGGCGATCGCCACCGGGGCGTAGTCAAGGCAGCCGTCGTATCAATCAGCTGTCGGGCGAGCGAGCGCGGGCGCGCCGCTCGCCCGCTCCGAGGCCCGTGGCCTCCGCGGGCCTCGGCCTGACGGAATCGCTCAGTTTGCGCCGCCGTGCGCCGATCATGGTGGTGTGAAGAGCGGGCGAAGCCCGAAGGTGGAAGTCACCGCGCCGCGTAATCCCGTGACCGGGGCGCTGGCGGACTTCCGCGTGGGCACGAAGATCTATGCTGCGGTCCTCTGCTGCGCGCTTGTCGCGGCGATCGTCGGTGTGCTGGGCATCGTCAGGCTCTCGAGCCTCAACGACAACATCAAGGCGATGAAGACCAAGCACGTCGACAGCAGCCTCGTGCTGAGCACGCTGCGCGGGGCGGTCGGGTCGGGCTTCTCCGCGCTCTTCGCCTGGGCGGTCACGCCCGCGGCGCAACGCACCGCGACGCTGCGGGAGAACGTGGCCGCGACCGACGAGGCGACGACGCAGGCCATCACCGACTACCAGGCGCTCGCTGTGGGTTCGCCCGGCCGGGAGAAGGCCGCCGCCGAGGTGGCCGACACGTTCTCCTACTTCCAGAACCTGCGGGACTACGCCCTGTTCGGGGAGAGTCCGGCCGCCGGGTTCGACCCACCCGCCGCCGACAAGGTCGTCACGACCTGGACCGCGACGCAGCAGCAACTCCAGGCGTCGGTGGTGGAACTCCAGGAGACCGAGGACGCCGAGTCGGCTGCCATGGCGGAGGAAGCCGAGTCCAGCTACAACTCCGCCCGTACCCAAATGATCATCTTTTTGGTCGTGGGACTGGTGCTGGCGCTCGCGCTCGCCACGTTCATCTCCCGCGTCATCGCCAAGCAGCTCGGCAGCGTCTCCCGCTCGCTCGCGGCCGTCGCCGACGGCGACCTGACCGTCGGCGCGGAGGTGCACGCCCGCGACGAGCTCGGCGGCATGGCGGTCGCCGTGAACACCGCCCGGGAGGGCCTGCGATCCATGGTCGGGCAGCTCACCTCGAGCTCGCAGACCCTCGGCACCAGCACCGAGCGGCTCAGCCGGGTGGCCGGGCAGATCGGGCAGTCCGCGCAGGACGCCGCCGCCCAGGCCAACGTCGCGGCCACCGCCGCCGGGGACGTGTCGACGAACGTGCAGACCGTCGCCGCCGGCAGCGAGGAGATGGGCGTCTCGATCCGGGAGATCGCCTCCAACGCGTCCGAGGCCGCCCGTGTCGCCAGCGAGGCCGTCGGCGTGGCCGACAGCGCCAACGCGACCGTCTCCCAGCTCGGCACGTCCAGCGCCGAGATCGGCAACGTCATCAAGACGATCACCGCGATCGCCGAGCAGACCAACCTGCTGGCCCTGAACGCCACCATCGAGGCGGCGCGGGCCGGCGAGATGGGCAAGGGTTTCGCCGTGGTCGCCAGCGAGGTCAAGGATCTCGCCCAGGAGACCGCGCGGGCCACCGAGGACATCGCCCGGCGGGTCGAGGCGATCCAGGCGGACAGCTCCAACGCGGTCGCCGCGATCGGCGAGATCTCCTCGATCATCGCGCGGATCAGCGACTACCAGACGACCATCGCGTCCGCCGTGGAGGAACAGACCGCCACCACCGGCGAGATGGCCCGCAGCGTCGGCGACGCGGCGCAGGGCACGTCGGCGATCGCCGGGAACATCGACGGCGTGGCCAGCGCCACCCAGACGACCACGGCCGCCCTGGACGAGGCGAACGCGACGGCGACCGAGCTGGCCGGGATCGCGGCGGAACTGCAGACGGTGGTGTCCCGCTTCCGCGTCTGAGGTTCCCCGGCGACCGGCTGACCGTGAACGTCGACCCCGGCAGGTGGTGGACGCCGCTGATCGCGCCGGCCGTCGTCGCCGGATCACTGAGAAAACCGTAGCGAACCTGCATCCATCCGCGCCGCCGGGAGCGAACACCCCGGAAGGACCTATGCGCGGAAGGGAGGTCGATGAGCTCCGACGACGAGCTCGCCGAGCGGTTACGCGACGGCGACGAGAAAGCCTTACGGACGGTGTATGACCGGCACGGCGCGGCCGTGCTGTATCTGGCCCAGCGGCTGCTGGGCAACCGCGCGGACGCCGAGGACGTCACCCAGGTGACGTTCGTGGCGGCGTGGACGGGACGGGACACGTTCGACCCGCGGCGCGGCACCCTGCTGGGCTGGCTGCTGGGCATCGCGCGGCGCAAGGCCGTCGACCGGTTGCGCTCGGCGGAACGCCAGGACCGGGTGACCGAGACGGTACGCGCCCAGCTCGCCCCACCGGGTGAACTGGAGTCGCCGGAGCGGATCGTGGACCGGCTGGTCGTCGCCGACGAGCTCGGCCGGCTCCCCGCCGAGCAGCGGCGGACGCTGGAGCTGGCGTTCTTCGACGACCTCACCCATCCACAGATAGCGGCCGTCACCGGGCTCCCGCTCGGCACGGTCAAGAGCCATATCCGGCGTGGAATGGCTAACCTGCGACGTCGATGGGAGGTGGACGGTGCAGCATCTGGATCCCGATCGGCTGGTCCTTCTCGCGCTCTCTGAGGAGGACGAACTCGCCGACGAGTCGGCGCACCTGGCCCAGTGCCCCGGATGCCGGCACGACTTCGAGGCGTTGCGTTCGGTCGCCGATCTGGGCGCCGAATCTCAGGAACTGCAGGACCTGCCGGCTCCGCCGGAGCGGATCTGGCGGGCGATCGAGACGGAGGTCTCGCGGAGCAACGTGGTGCCGCTGCACCGGAGGAGGCCGCGCAGGCTGCTGATACCGGCGATGGCGGCGGCAGCCGCGGCGGTCCTCGCGATCGCCGGCACGGTGGTGGTGAACCAGTTCACCGGGCGGCCGGCGTCGACCGTCACGGCACGGGCGACCCTCACGCCGCTGCAGAAGGTTCCGGCGGACGCGAGCGGCACCGTCCGGGTCCGGTCCGACGGCGAGATGGAGATCGACGTACGGAACCTGCCGCTCACCACCGGTTTCCACGAGGTCTGGCTGATCGACCCGGACGACGTCACGAAGATGGTCGCGCTCGGCAACCTGACCGGTGACCGTGACCGTCAGGTGGTGCTGCCGGTGCCGCCGGGAACCGATCTCAACCGGTTCCGGCTGGTGGACGTCAGCGACGAACCGCACGACGGCGACGCCACGCATTCCGGCCAGAGCCTGCTGCGCGGAACTCTCACCTATTAGGTGCATCCACCGCGTACGGCCGGAGCGAAGTACGGGGTGGTGGCGCTCACGTCACCGCCCCGTAGATCGGAAAGGACGCCGACCATGAGGTTCACCCGGGTCACCGCCGTGGCGACCGCCGCCCTCGTCGCCTCCGCCCTCGCCGGCGCGCCCGCCGCCGCGCACACGAAGACCAAGCCGCTCGGCACCACGTCGCTCGCCGCCGTGCTGACCGCGGACAAGAGCGGCTTCGACCGCCGCGGCGGCGACTACGACATCCTGACCGCGGCGGTGCAGGCGGTGCTGACGGCGAAGCCGGCCAGCCCGGTCAAGGTGCTCGCCGACGGGACCACCGCGCTGACCGCGTTCATCCCCGACGACCGTGCCTTCCAACTGCTGGTCGCCGACCTGGAGGACACCAGGCGGCTGCCGAGCGAGAAGGCGGCGTTCACCGCGGTGGCCGGCCTCGGCGTCGACACGGTCGAGGCGGTGCTGCTCTACCACGTCGTGCCGGGTTCCACGATCGACCGCAAGGCGGCGCTGAAGGCCGACGGCGCGAAGCTGACGACCGCCGGTGGAGGTGCCGTCACGGTGGACGTCTACGGCCACTACTGGAAGCGGATCAAGCTGGTCGACGCGGACCGCAGCGACCGCGACGCCCGGGTGGTCCGGTTCGACGTCAACAAGGGCAACCGGCAGATCGCGCACGGCGTCGACCGCGTCCTGCGCCCGATCGACCTGCCCTGATCCCGCTGATCCGTCCATCGCGCTGATCCGTCCGTAGCGGCGGCTCAGCGCGGTGGCCCGTTTCCGTGTCGGCTCAGCGCTCGGGCCAGTCGCCCTTGTCGGCCGCCGCCGCGAACGCCGCCCGCAGGAATCCGGCAAGTGTCTCCTCCGGATCCGCCGCGTTCGCGACCTCCTCATAGGGCAGCAGGAACTCGCCCAGTCCCCGGTCGTATCGCGCTGTTCCCGGCAGCGTCACCTCGGCGTATCCCGGCGGCTCCGGATAGGCATAGGCATAGAACGCCCCCTCGTCTCCCCCGCCCGGCCAGAAACCGCAGCTCGCCAGTTCCCGCGAATAGGCCTCGTGCATCACCGACGGCGGGCAGTTCGGCGCCCCGCCGGGATGCTGCGGCGCGACCCGACCGGAGAACCGGGTGTAGGCCAGGTCCATCGCGCCCCAGAAGAAATGCACCGGGCTGGCCTTGCCGTAGAAATCCGACCGCACCCGGCTCATCACCCGCTCGGCCTGCAACAATTGCCGCCAGAACAGCCGGGCCGCGTCCCCGTCATAGGACTTGTGCACCTCGTCCTCGGCGAACGGGATCGCCGGATCCACCTCGTTCGGCACGGCATGAATGCTGGTCGGCACCCCGAACTCGTCCAGCGTCCCGATCACCTCGGCATAGAAATCCGCCACCGTCCTCGGCTCCAGCGAAATCCGCCGCGCCGCGCCGTCACTGGTCCGCGCGTGCAACACATGCTCGAGAAAGTCGAATTCCAGCTCGAACACCCCGCCCGCATGCGGAACCGCCGACGTGGTGAGCCCCCGCGCACTCGGATACAGCGTCACATGCCACCAGTGATTCGCCGCCGGGGCATGCGCCATCCGCACCTTCCCCACGATCTGCGTCCACAAATGCAACGTGTCGCGCGTCCCCGCCCAATCCGCCACCCGCAACCGCGGCCACTCACCCACAACATCAACCCCATTTCCCGGTACGCGTCACAGCCGTCCCCAGAAATAATGACCCGTCCCGCCCTGACACGCGGCCGTGTGCCCGATCACGGCCGCAGCGCGTCCGCCGGGACAAGTCCCGGCTCATTCCGGGACCCGCCCCCTACCAGAACCGGTAACCAGCCCGCCCCGCCCATGGGGCCGCCGAGCACCCCGTTTCGCCGCCACGCAGGACCAGCGCCGAACACCAGCCGGCCCGCGAAGTTCCACGGTCCGCGGCCGGCCGGGCGACGGTCACAAGGCACACGAACCGGGACATCAACCGCGACCGGTGCTACGGGGCTGACGTGGGCGCGCCCGAAGTCCACACGCACGGTCGGGACCCCGCCCGCGCGGGGAACCCGGGTGCGGCGCGGGCCCGGACGCGGGGTCAGGGCTTGCGGCCCACGGCGGTCCAGACGTTGATGTCGGAACGCTCCGGGATCTCGGCCCCCGGCTCGGGACGCCACTCGCTGGCCGGCACCACGCCCGGCGACACCAGCTCCAGGCCCTCGAACAGCCCGGCGAACTCCTCCTTCGGGCGGGTCCACACGTCCGACCGGCCCTGGGCGATCAACTGCTGATACAACGCCTGCTGCTCCGGCGTGCCGAAGTCCGAGGTGGCGTGGGTGGCGACCAGGTAGCTGCCGGACGGCAGGGCGTCGAGCAGCCGCCGCACGATCGGGGCGGCCGCGCCGTCGCCGTGGATGAAGTGCAGGACGGCGACCAGCATGAGCCCGACCGGCTCCTTGAGGTTGAGCGTCTCGTGCAGCACCGGGTGGCGCAGGATCGCGTCCGGGTCGTTCAGGTCGGCCTCGATGTACGCGGTGCGCCCCTCGGGACTGCTGTTGAGCAGCGCGCGGGCGTGGACCATCACGAGCGGGTCGTTGTCCACGTAGACGACACGGCTCTCCGGCGCGTGCCGCTGCGCGACCTCGTGCGTGTTGTCCGCGGTCGGCAGGCCGGTGCCGATGTCCAGGAACTGCCGGATGCCGGCTTCCGCGGTCAGGAACCGGGTGGCCCGCTGGAGCAGCGCGCGGTTGGCCAGCGCTCCCAGCCGTACCTTGGGGAAGTGTTTCTGAAGTTCGTCGCCGGACGCCCGGTCGGCGGCGAAGTTGTCCTTGCCGCCGAGCCAGTAGTTGTATCGCCGCGCGGGGTGCGGCGCAGTGGGGTCGATGCCGGGGGCGGGGGCGGCTGCGCTCGTGTCGTCCACGCCGAGCACGATAGCGGCAGCCGCCCACATTGATCACCCCGGTAGAAGCGTAGGGATCACCCCGGTAGAAGTGCAGGATCAGCCCCGGTAGAACCGCAGGTAGTCGAAGGACGCGGTGACCGCCGGCTCCGCTCCCCCGTGCGCGACCAGCCCGATCCGCGGGTCGGTGTCGGCCGGCAGCGTCCACACACCACCCCACGTCCAGTTCCGGCCGTCGCGGCTGACGCCGGCCCGGTACTCGTGCTCGCCGTTCGCCGGGTCGACGCGGTGCGCGAGCCGCAGCCACGTGGTGGTCCGGCCGGGCGTGCCGGCGATGGTGCCGCCGTACGAGGTCCGCCCGGCGTACGGCATCTCCTTGCCGAACTCCACCTGACGGGTGTTCCAGATGGCGACCGTGGAGAGCCGCGCGAACTGGTCGTCGTCGACGTAGGCGATCATCCCGGCCTGCTGGAAGTTGCGGACCGTGTCCTCGCCCAGGTCGAGGCTGACCCGGGTCTCGGCGATCCAGTTCCCGGCCGGGGCGTCGCGCAGCAGCACTCCGGCGTCGTCGGAGTCCCCGGTCAGGTCGGCGCCCTGCACCGGCCAGCGCAGCTGCCCGCCGGAGACGGTGGCCGCCGGGTCGGGCCGGACGAAGTCCCAGGCCGCGCCGAGGCCGCCGCGGAACTCGTCGGTGTAGGACGGCAGCAGACGGCCGGGCTGCGGGACCGGAACCGGGCGGGGCCGGGGCACGGCCCGCAACGATGAGGGTGACGACGAGGCCCAGGCGCCACCGTTGACGGTGGGCCAGCCGCCGATCCAGTCCAGCCGGTCCAGCAGCATCGGCCGCTCGTTGACGCCGAACGGCTCGTCCAGGTACGGGTCGGCCCGGTCGATGGCGTGATAGACCAGCCAGTCCTGGCCCCGGCGGTCGGTGACCAGCCCGTTGTGGCCGGTGCCGACCCAGCGGTTGCCGTTCGGCGCGATCACCGGGGTGCCGCCGGCCCGGGAGACGTTGAGCGACTGCCCGTCACGGTCCACGAACGGCCCGAGCGGGCTGCGGGACCGTCCCACCGACACCGAGTACCCGGTGGTCGGGCCGGCGCAGCAGTTGGCGGACGAGGCGAACAGGTAGTACCAGCCGGAGCGGCGGACCACGTACGCCCCCTCGAACTTGTTGTCGATCGCCACCCGGGTCGGCTCGCCGGTGATCCGCAGGCCGTCGGCGGTGAGCCGGCTGGCCCAGATGCCGCCGAAGTAGCTGCCGTAGTAGAGGTAGCGCACGCCGTCCGGGGTGGTGACCTGTGCCGGGTCGAACGTCCACCACCAGCCGCCGTCCGGTGCGGCGCGCGGCGGCACGGCCGGTTCGGGGGCGAAGGTCCACGGGCCGGTCGGGGTGGGCGCGGTGGCGACGCCGATCGCGGAGGCGCCGTCGGGTTCGGTCTCGGTGACGGTCACGTACATGACCCAGCGGTTACCGATCTTGCGGACGTCGGGCGCCCACAGGGCCGCGGTGGGCCGCGCGTACGCCGGGAGCTGGTCCGCCCCGAACGCGTCGCCTGCGTAGGACCAGTTGACCAGGTCGGTGGAGCGGGCCATCGGGATCCGGTGCGGGGTGCCCTCCCCCTCGCGGAGCGGGTCGCTCGTGCCGTACGCGTACCAATGATGGTCGTCCCCGGGAATGACCATCGGGTCGGCGAAGGTGTCCGCGAAGCTCGCCGAGACGGGGTTGGTGTAGACGCGTGCGTCAGCACGCGCGGCGGAGGGGGTGAGCAGGAGGCCCACCGCCAGCAGGACCACAGCGAAGCGCATGATCAGCCCTTCAGGCCGGAGCGGGAGACGCCTTCGATGATGTAGCGCTGCGCGAGGACGAACAGCAACAGCGCCGGGATGCTCGCGATGGCCGCGCCGGCCATCACCACGGGATAGTTGATCGTGTACGCGCCCTGCAGGATGCCCAGGCCCGGCGGCAGCGTGAAGCTGGTCGGGCTGAACAGCACGTAGATCGGCCAGATGAAGTCGTTCCAGTTGGTCAGGAAGCTGATCAGCCCCAGCGTGGCCAGTGCCGGCTTGGACAGCGGCAGGATCACCTTGGTGAAGACCTGCCAGGAGTTGGCGCCCTCGAGGACGGCGGCCTCCTCCAGTTCGCGCGGCAGGCTCTCGAAGAACTGGCGCAGGAAGAACACGCCGAACGCGCTGGCCGCGCCGGGCACGATCAGCGCCCACAGGGTGTCCAGCCAGCCGAGCCGGTCGATGATCAGGAAGTTCGGGATGATCAGCGTGAAGATCGGCACGAACAGGGTCGCCAGGATCATGCCGAAGAGCAGGTTCTTGCCGCGGAACTGCATCCGCGCCAGGGGGTAGGCGGCCATCGACGCCACGATCAGCACCAGGACGGCCTGGCCGGTGGCGGCGAGCAGGCTGTTGAGGAACCAGCGCAGCACCGGTGTCTGCGAGCCGGCTTCGAACAGGGTGCCGTACGCCTCGGTGGTGATCTTCTGCGGGAACAGCGTCGGCGGGACCTGCGTCGCCTCCCCGGGCGTCTTGATCGAGGTGAGGAGCATCCACACCAGCGGGGCGATGAAGATCAGGCTGAGACCGAGCAGCACGGTGTACCAGGCGATACCTCGGACACGGCTCATGACGTCAATCCTTGGTCCGGAAGAGGCGGAAGATGATCAGGCTGATCAGCAGCAGCGCGATGGTGAGCAGGTAGCTCATCGCCGCGGCGCTGCCCATCTTGAAGTCGCGCAGGCCGGTCTGGGCGATGTACATGATCGCCGTGCGGGTCTCCACCCCGGGCGCGCCCTGCGTGATCAGATAGGCCTGGCCGAACATGTTGGCCGAGTTCAGCACCGTGTTGATCACGACGAAGAGCAGGACCGGCCGCAGTCCGGGCAGCGTCACGTGGCGGAACTCGGCCCACTTGCCGCCGCCGTCGATGCGCGCCGCCTCGTACAGCTCGCGCGGGATGTCCTGCAGCCCGGCCAGGTAGATCACCGCGTTGAAGCCGAGCGTCCACCACACCGTGACGCCGACCAGCGAGATCCACGCCCAGGGCAGGTCGGTGGTCCACGGCGTGGTGGTGCCGAGCACGGCGTTGACCGCACCGAGGTTCGGGTCGAGCAGGAACCGCCAGAGCACGCCGATGACCGCGACACCGAGCACGTAGGGAGCGAAGTAGACGGCCCGGAAGAACGTGCGGCCCGGGAACTTCCGGTTGATCAGCAGCGCGACCGCGAGCGGCACGACCAGCAGCAGCGGCACGCTGGCCACCGTGAAGATGCCGGTGGCCTGCATGGACTGCCAGAAGAAGTCGAAGACCGCGGACGCCGGGTCGAACAGCGCCTGGTAGTTGTCCAGCCCGACGAACGGCTTGCCCGGCAGCAGGTAGTCCCAGTCGTGCAGGCTGATCCACAACCCGTAGATCGCCGGCAACAACATGAATCCGGCGAAGAGCACGAAATACGGCACCAAGAAGAGGTACGGGGTGATCGAGGCGTTCCGCCGCATCGGCGGGTTCGCCGTCTCGTCCGCGGCCTGCGTGCGCTCCTGCAGGATCGTCATGTCAGCCGCCGTACTTCTTGCGGTTCTGCTCGAGGATCTGATCGGCCTTGGCCGCCGCGTCGGACAGCGCCTTGGCCGGCTCCTTGCGCAGCAGCACCGACTCGTTGACCGCGGTGACCACGGTGTTCAGCGCGTCGCCGATGCCCGGCACCGACGGCGGGTAGTGCACGTAGTCGATCTGCTGGGCGAGCGCCGCCTGCGCCGGCAGCGCCTTGAACTCGGCGCTCTCCCGGACGTCCTTGCGGGCCGGCACCTGGCCGCCCTTCGCCCACTCCAGGGACTTCTGGCTGATCCAGTTGATGAACACCTTGCCGGCGGTGAGCTTGTTGTCGTCCTGACTGCGCTGCTTGAACTGGACGAACTGGTGGGAACCGGCCCACACCGCCTTCTGGGTGCCGATCTGCGGGACCGGCGCGGCGCCCCACTGCAGGTTCTTGTCCTCGGAGAGCGTGTTGATCGTCCAGATGCCGTTCCAGTTCAGCGCGTTCTTGCCGTTGCGCAGTGCCACCAGATCGGCGTCCTGCGCCACGTTGCGCGGGCTGTATCCCTTGCGGACCAGGTCGGTGTACCAGGTGAGCGCCTGCACGCCGGGGTCCTGGGCGAACGTGGCCTTCTGCGCGCCCGCGTCGAACAGGTCGCCGCCGAACTGCCAGAGCAGCGAGTGGAACCACATGCTGCCGGTGAACTGGAACGGGGTGGCCCAGCTGCCCTGCACGCCGGCCGACTTGAGCTTGTCCAGCGCGGTCAGGTACTCGTCGGCGGTGGCCGGCGGCTTCTCCGGGTCGAGGCCGGCCTTCTCCATGACGGTCTTGTTGTAGAACAGCCCGAGCGGGTGCACGTCGAGCGGGATGCCGTACCGCTTCTGGTTGTAGACGCCGGCCTGCCAGACCGGCGGCGAGAAGTCGTCCTCGGTCAGGCTCAGCGACGCGGCGAGGTCGTCCAGCGGCAGGATCACGCCGCGCGCGGCGTTGGTGGCGACGCTGTCGACGTGCATGATGCCCAGGTCGGGGCCGTTGCCGCTGGAGACCGCGGCGGGCACCTTCTGGTAGTAGTCGGCCCACTGGTAGACGTTCATCGACACCTTGATGTTCTGATGCTCGGTGTTGAACTGGTCGATGAGCGTCTTCATGAACGCGCCGTCACCGCCGGTGAAGCCGTTCCAGAAGGCGAGGGAGACGTTCGGGCCGGTGTAGGCGGTCGCGGCCGGCGCGGCGTTCGGCCCGCCGCCGGTGACCTTCTCGTTGGGACCGCTGTCCCCGCAGGCGCTGAGCAGAATCGCGGTCCCGGCGCCGGCGCCCAGCCCCAGGGCGCCGCGTCGGGTCAGATAAGGGTTCACTGTCTCTCCTCAAGGGTGAAGCTGAGCGCGTGCCAGGAGACGGGCGCGAGCAGGACTTCCGTGGTGCTGCGGGAAGACCCGAGCGTGACCCGCTCCGGGTGCTCAGCGGTGTTGGACAGGTGGGGGTCGTCGTTCGCCAGCACGAGGTGTTCGCCGGGTCGGTGCCCGCCGAACGCGCGCAGGTCGAGGTGCAGGGGAATCGGTTCGGTGCCGCGGTTGACCGCGAACACGGTGAGCGTGCGGCCGTCGAGGGTGGCGACCGCGTCGACGGCCGGCACGTCGCCGAACCGTCCGGTGGTCATGAGCGGCGCGGTCAGCGCGGGCCGCAGCACGGTGCCGCGGGCGAGCCGTGCGGTCTGCGCGAACGGGTGGAAGATCGTCTGCCGCCAGGCCGGCCCGCCGGGCGCGGTCCGGATCGGCGCGATGATGTTGACGAGCTGGGCCTGGCAGCCGACGGTGAGCCGGTCGGCGTGGCGCAGCATGCTGATCAGCAGGTTGCCGACCACCATCGCGTCGGTGACGGTGAAATCGTCCTCGATCAGCGCCGGGGTGTCCTCGATGCCGCGGTCCTCGGGCTCGACGAGCCGGGATTTGTACCAGACGTTCCACTCGTCGAGGGCGAGCCGGATCCGCTTGGTGCGGCGCAGCCGGGCGCGGACGTGGTCGGCGGTGGCGAGCACGTCGTCGACGTAGCCGTCCAGGTGCACCGCGGAGGCGCGGAAGCTCGCCTCGTCGCCGCGCTCGGGGTCGTAGTAGGTGTGCAGGGACAGGTAGTCGACCTGGTCGTAGGCCTGCTCCAGGACCGTCGCCTCCCACGCGGCGAAGGTCGGCATGTCCGCGTCGGAGCTGCCGCAGGCGACCAGTTCGATGCTCGGGTCGACGCGTTTCATGGCGTGCCCGGCCTGGGCGGCGAGCCGCCCGTACTCCTCGGCGGTGCGGCTGCCGATCTGCCACGGGCCGTCCATCTCGTTGCCGAGGCACCAGAGCCGGATGTCGTGCGGCCGGGCGACGCCGTGTTTGCGGCGCAGGTCGGCCGCGGCGGTGCCGTCGGCGAGGTTGCAGTACTCCACCAGCTCGGCGGCCTCGGCGGCGCCGCGGGTGCCGAGGTTGACGGCCATCATCGGCTCCACGCCGGCCAGGGCGGCCCAGCGCATGAACTCGTTGAGCCCGAACGCGTTGCTCTCGATCGAGCGCCAGGCCAGGTCGAGCCGGCGCGGCCGGTCGCCCACCGGGCCGACGCCGTCCTCCCAGCGGTACGCCGAGACGAAGTTGCCGCCCGGATAGCGCACCGTCGTCACGCCCAGCTCGCGGACCAGGTCGAGCACGTCGGTGCGCAGGCCGTCGGCGTCGGCCCGGGGATGCCCGGGCTCGAAGATGCCGGTGTAGACGCAACGGCCCATGTGCTCCACGAAGGAGCCGAAGAGCCGCCGGTCGACCGGGCCGACGACGAAGGACGGGTCGAGTGTGAGACGCGCCACTGTCATGGATCCTGTTTACAACGTTGGAACCAACGTTGTAAAGATGTTGTTACATGGCTCGATCTCGTTATCCGGCGGTGCTCTCCCGGACCACCAGCCGGTGCGCGACCCTGACCTCCCGGGGCGCGTCGGAGGCGGCCGGGCCGTCACCGAGCCGCTCGGCGAGCAGGTCGACGGCGAGACGCGCGATCCGGGCCGTGTCCGGCGCGACGGTGCTCAGCGTCGGGGTGCTGAACCGGCCGTCCTCGATGTCGTCGAAACCGATCACGGCCACGTCCTCGGGCACCCGCACGCCCTGTTCCAGCAGGGTGCGGATCGCGCCGAGCGCCAGCAGGTCGTTGAAGCAGAACACCGCGTCCGGTCGCCGGGGGCGCTGCAGCAGCGCGGCCATCGCGGCCGCCCCGTCGGCCCGGTGGAACCGCTCCACCCGGGCGACCAGCAGCGGGTCCCAGGCCAGGCCGGCCTCCTCGATCGCCGCGCGGTACCCGGCCAGCCGCTGATGCGCGGTCACCGCCGACGCGAAGTCCTGCGCGCCGATCGCCGCGACGCTGCGCCGGCCCAGCCCGCACAGGTGCCGGGTGGCGTCCGCGGCGGCCTCGGTGTTGTCGATCGCGACGTGGTCGGCCGGGCCGTGCCAGACCCGCTCGCCGAGCAGCACCATCGGCGTGTCCCCGCCGCGGGACAGCTCCTCGCCGGCCAGCGCCAGCGGGCTGAAGATCAGGCCGTCGATGGCGTGCCGGCGCAGCCCGGCCACCAGGTTGCGCTCCCGCTCGGCCTGGCCGTCGGTCTGGTCGATCAGCACGGTCCAGGAGCGCCGCTCGGCCGCCTGCACGATCAGCCCGGCCATCTCGGCGAAGTAGGGCGACTGCAGCTCCGGCACCGCGAGGGCGATCACGCCGGATCGCCTGGTCCGCAGCTGCCGGGCCGCCGCGTTGGGGATGTAGCCCAGCGCGTCGATCGCCTCCTGGACGCGGGCCCGCGTATCGGCCGACACGTGCGTGTAGCCGTTGACCACGTTGGAGACGGTCTTGATCGACACACCGGCACGCGCGGCGACGTCCTTCAGCCCAGGCGGCACAGCTGAGGACTATACAACGTTGTTAAACGGCGTCGCTGCCGCTGTCGTGGACCACGACAGCGGCAGCGACGATCGATCAGCCGGTGATGCCGTAGACCTTCGGCACCGTCAGGGTCCGCTTCTTCGCGGTCCCGCCGATGATGATCTGGCGCAGCGCCGTGTTGTTGCTGGTGCTCAGCTCGGCCAGCTTCTTCGACGGGTTCGCCAGCACCTGGATGTAGTAGGTGCCGTTCTTCAGCTTGGTGATGTCGAACGACTGACCCGGCCGGTCCTGGCTGTACGTGTCACCGTTGCCGATGTCCAGCACCTCGCGGACCGCGACCACGGTGTTCGCACCGCAGGACGTCGCCAGGTCGGTGTTCTCCGGCCGCCACTTCGCGCCCGCCATCGTGTAGTCGACCGCGTCCGTGTTGGCCAGGCAGAACGCCTCCTTGCCGCTGCGCACGGCCAGTTTCTTGTCGGCCGCGAGCAGGTTGTACTGCGCGAAGTCGGTGAAGTGCCAGTGCAGGTGACCCTCGCGCGCGTCCCACTCCATGGTGCCGGCCGGCCGCGACCCGACCTGCTTGCCCTTGGCGTCGAAGAAGTACTGGTACGCGTCCATCAGCTCGGTGCCGGTGCGGCGGAACCCGTCGACGAGCAGCGGGGACGTGCCGGCGTTCCACACCGTCGCGCCGAAGTTGACGTACCACTTGCCGTCCGGCTTGCCGGTCTTGGAGTTGACGCCCTCGGCGAGCGAGATGCCCCACGCCGGCAGCGACTTGAGGTCCGGCTTCGGCCCGGTCGCGGGCGCGGCCTTCAGCTGCGCCGGGCGGCGGGCGGCGGCCCGGAACTCGGCCAGCCGGGACGAGACCTGGCGGCTGGCGTCGCCCTCACCGTGGTGCAGGCCGTGACCCCCGGCCGTCTTCGGCTTCGCCGCCGCGGCCGCGGAGGCCCGCTTCTCCTCGTTCTTGACGTCGGCCACCGTCACGGTCACCTTCGCGGTGGCCTTGTTCGCCGGGATCGCGAACATCTTCTGGTACTTCGCGTTCACCGTGGCCGTCACGGTGTACTTGCCGGCCTTGAGCTTGGACAGGCCGGCGCCGTTCACCGGCTGGTCGGTCACCGTCGCGTCCCACCCGGCCTGGACACCCCAGACCGCGCCGAGGGTGAACGGGTTCTCCCCGCCGCACCGGGTCGGGTACGGGTTGGTCGCGGGCGCGTCCCGCCGGGTCCGCCCCGAGGAGTACGAGTTGCCGCAGAACGGGGTCTTGTACTGGGTGACCACCTTCCCGGCCTTGTCCTTGAAGACGATCGTGGTGAAGTCCTTGAGGCCGGAGAAGTCCGTCACCGTGCCGGCCGGAAGCGCGACGGCCGTTTTCTTACCGCCCTTGACCACCATCCGGTGGGCGGTGACCGGCTTGTCGTAACCGGCGCGCTTGGCCCGGATCTCGAACGCGTCCTTACCGGCGATCACGTGCAGCCCCAGGTCCAGGGCGATGTAGACGCCCTCGCTGTCGCTGTACCGCTCGGCCGTGACGTTCGGCGTGGCAGCCAGGAACGTGAACGCGGGCGGGGCGGCCGCCGCTTCGGCGACGCCCACGCCGGCGACCGTGAGCGCGATCGCGCCCGCCGCCGCGGTGACCGCTCGCCACCGGAATTCGATCATGGAGTCCTCCCCCGTCGCGCGGCCGGCGAGGAGTCCGGCCGCTCTGCAGAGACATCGAACGCGGGAAGCTGTGAAGCCGCTGTGAAGAGCCGGAGGGTTGGCACGTACCGGGGAGAGATGCAATAGACGAACGTCTATCTTTATAAATACTCGCGTTCATCGATGGACGTGATTCCCTCGGGGGCGGTCGAATCCTACGGGGGAGGTTCTACGCCCATGTCCAGCCACAGGTTTCCGCGTGCCCGCCAGGTCGCGGGCTTCTGCGCGGCACTACTCGTCTTCACCCTCGCCCCGCCGGTCTCCGGGCCGGCCCGGGCGGAACCCGGAGCGGTTCCCGGCGTCACCGACGGCGCCGATCCGCAGCAGCGCGGCCTGCCGCCGAACGCCGCCTCCACGAAAGCCGTCACCGACAGCGAGCGTCCCCCGGTCGTACCCCCGCTGGTGAAAGCCGGCGGCGAGCCGGAGAAGGCCGCGGCAGATCTGCGGGCGGCGAAAGCGCTCGCGCCCGGCGAGGCGTTCCGGGACCTGCTGCTGCGGCCCGGTTTCGTGGTCGGCGACACGTCGCTCGTCGTCTACTTCAACCTCGCCGACGCCGGCTTCGAGACGTGGCGGGTCGACCTGTTCGACGTCGCGTCCGGCACCAAGCAGGAGTCGGTCACGCTCGGCAAGGACGCCCTGGAGACCAGCAGGTGCGGGCAGCCGCGCACGTTCTGCAAGTCGCTGGGCACCGCCGAGGGCTGGCAGCTCGACGCGGCCAAGCAGTACTTCGTCACGATCACCGGCCTCTACCCGGACGGTGAGGTCCCGTCGGCCGCGTCCGACCAGTCGGCGCCGCGCGCCACCGTCGACCCGCCCGCGGTACCGGACCGGCAGGCGGCCGGCTGCGGGTGCAGCGTCGCGCTCGGGATGACCGACGCGAGCCAGGCGATCCGGGCCAACGGCGTGAACACCGGCACCGGCGCGTTCACCCGCGCCGAGCAGGATCTGGCGCTCACCTCGTTCGCGGTGGGCTTCGACTCCACCCGGGCGTACTCCTCGCTGAACACCGGCCCGTCCGCCTTCGGACCCGGCTGGGCGTGGGCGTACGACCTCAAGGTGACGCCCGCCGAGGGCGGCGCGATCGTCCGTGCCGAGGACGGCTCGGACACCCTGTTCGCGGCCGACGGCGACGGGTACCGCCGCCCGCCGGGCGTGCGCTCCACGCTGCGCCGCGCCGGCGACGGGTGGGAGCTGGTGACCCGCAACAACATCGTCTACGCGTTCGACGCGCCGGGCCGGCTCACCTCGATCCTCAACCCGAGGCAGCAGGGGCTGCGGTTCGCCCACGGCACGAACAGCATCACCGTCACCGACGCGTCCGGGCACAAGGCGCTGGTCAAGCTGGACGGCGGCCGGATCGAGTCGATCCTGCTGGAGGACCTGCGCAAGGTCCAGTTCTGGTACACCGACGGGCTGCTCACCAAGGTCCGCGACGCGCGCGGCGAGATCTGGCAGTACAAGTACGACGCCGGCGCCCGGCTCACCAGGGTGATCGACCCGTACCACGTCACGACCGTCACCAACGAGTACACCGAGACCGGCCGGGTGACCCGGCAGCTCGACGCGCTCGGCGCGGCCACCACGTTCGCCTGGGACCCGGCCAAGCAGGAGGCGAAGACCACCGACGCCGACGACGTGGTGGTCTGGGACGGCTACCAGGGCAACGTGCTGCTCTACACCCAGCGCGGCAACGGCGACACCAGCCACCACCGGTACGACGGCACGCTCAACCGCAACCTGGTGGTCAACGGCAACGCCAACCAGCACGAGACCGCCTACGACGCGGCCGGCAACCCGATCGAGCGGTTCGCCCCGCAGCGCCGGTTCAGCGAGAAGGTCTCCTACGACGCCCGCAACAACCCGACCAGCCACGTCGACGCCAACGGCGAGAAGTGGACCGACGAGTACAACGAGTTCGACGAGCTGATCAAGAGCACCGACCCCGAGGGTCACTCCATCACGTACGCCTACGACGCGCGCGGCCTGGCGGTCAGCCGTACCGACGCGCGCGGCAAGGTCACCAGGTACGAGACGATCGCCGCCGGTGAGCGCAACTCCGGCCTGGTCGAGGCCGTGGTCAGTCCCGAGGGCCGCCGGTCGTCCTCGGTGTACGACAAGACCGGCCGCACGATCGTGTCGATCGACCCGCGGAAGAACGCCACCAAGATCACCTACGACGACCAGGACCGGGTGGTCGCGACACTGAAGCCGGAACGGCTCACCCCGACGGTCGCGGTGTACGACCCGACCGGCCGTCTGGCGCGCTCGGTGACCCCGGCCGGCGTGACCACCTCGTACGCCTACTACCCGACCGGTCTGGTCAAGACGGTCACCGGCGAGCGGACCACGGGCCGGATGACGTACACCGCGGCGGGCCGGCGGCTCACCTCGGCGGTCGACATGAAGGACGAGCCGGACCTGGTGACGAGCTGGACCTACAACCCGAAGGGCCTGGTCGAGACGGTCACCTCGCCGCGCGGCAACCTGCCCGGCGCGGCCAAGGCGGACTTCACCACCACGTACGTCTACGACCGCAACGACAACCCGATCCAGCTGCGGCGCCCGTACCCGGGCGGCAAGGTCGTGGTGAAGGACATCGCCGTCGACGACCTGGACCGGACCACCTCGACGACCAACGGGCTCGGCAAGACGTCGAGCTTCGAGCGGGCCAACACCGGCGAGGTCACGTCCACGACCGACGCGCTGGGCCGCAAGACGTCGATGACGTACGACCGGGCCGGGCAGCAGACGTCGATCACCGACTCCGGCGGCAGCCAGACCAAGACCGAGTACGACCCGGCCGGCAACAAGATCAAGGAGATCTCCCCGGTCGGCGGCGTGACGACGTTCGAGTACGACGGCGACGGTCTCCTGATCGCCAGGACCGAGCCGCGCGGCAACGTCGAGGGCGCCGACAAGGAGCAGTTCACCACCCACTACGAGTACGACGCGGCCGGCAACCAGGTCCGGGTGATCGACCCGCTCGACCACGAGACCAAGTACAAGTACGACGACGCCAACCGCCTCGTCGCGACGACCGACGCGAACAGCAACACGACGCGGTACACGTTCACCGCCGACGACCAGACCCGGACCGTGACCGAGCCGGACTCGGTGCTGGGCGCCTCGACGGTCTACGACTACGGCCGGGACGGCGCGGTCGAGGCCGTGATCGACCCGCGCGGCAACCGCGTCCGGATCGAGTACGACGAGGCGGGCCGCCCGGTCCGCAGCATCGACCCGCTGGGCCGGTCCACCACCATCACCTACGACGCGGAGAACAACCCGGTCAGCCAGCTGTCGCTCGACACGCTCGAGCTCCCGTGGCTGATCAGCGACAAGGAGAAGGCCGAGCGGACGATCGTCGACGAGTACGACATCGTCGGCCGCCACACCTCACGGGCCCTCGGCAACGCCGGCCCGGTCTACCGCTGGGGTTACGACGCCGAGGACCGCACCACCTCCTACGGTGACCCGCTCGGTGTCCGCGAGGTGACCTACGACGACGAGGACCAGATCAAGTCCGTCACCCGCAAGGAGGCCGGTCGCGCCGACGAGACGTTCACCTACGGGTACGACGTGCGCGGCAACGTCACCTCCCGGCAGTACCCGGACGGCACCACTGTCGGCTACGACTACGACGCCGACAGCCGGGTCACCGCGCTGAACACGGCCGGCGCGAGCTGGACCTTCGGGTACGACATCGCCGGCCGGCGGACCAGCACCCGGCTGCCGGAGGGCACCGGACTGGTGGAGAACCGCTCCTACGACCAGGCCGGCCGGCTCACCGCGGTCGGCACCGAACGGGTCGGCGACCCGGTGCCGGGCGTACAGGACCCGGTGTCGCGGTACGACATCAGCCTCGACCCGGTCGGCAACCCGACCCGGGTGATCACCACGCGCGGCGGTGTGGCCGAGTCGGTGGCATACGCGTACGACGAGAACGACCGGGTCACCTCGGCCTGCTACGCGGTCGCGAGCTGCACCGGCAAGGACGTGAAGCCGGCCGGCCGGATCGACTACACGTACGACCTGACCGGCAACCGCACGTCGCAGAAGCGCACCGGCACCGCCGGCGAGGACGTCACCACCTACAAGTACGACGCGGCCAACCAGCTGCAGTCGGAGCACCTGGTCGGGCGCGCGCACCTGCGCACCACGCTGTACGACTACGACGAGCGGGGCAACCAGGTCAAGGCGGGCGGCGACAAGCTCACCTACCACCTGGACAACAGCGTCGCGACGGCCGCGGTCAACGGCATCACGACCGCGTACTCGTACGGCGCCGAAGGGCTGCGGCTCGCCGCCACCGCCGGTGCCGACGTGCAGCGGTTCTCCTGGGACATGGCCGGCACGCTGCCGCAGATCGCGGCGGACACCGTGGAGCGGGGCGGCGCGATCCTGGAGAAGCGGGAGTTCGCGTACGGGCCGGACGACGAGCCACTCGGCCTGATCGACGAGGCCGGCACCACGCACTCGTACACCCACGACTGGCTCGGCGGCATCGCGAACCTGCTGTCACCGACCGGGACCGTCGAGGCCGGCTACGACTACGACCCGTTCGGCAACCCGCGGGTGGGCGAGTCACTGGCCGGACAGCAGATCCCGGAGGGAGCGAGCCCGGAGAACCCGATGCGGTTCCACGGGGCGTACCAGGACTCCAGCACGGGTGAGGGCAACTACTTCCTGCGGGCCCGCAACTACGACCCGGAGACCGGCCGGTTCGCCACCCGCGACCCGATGCCGGTCACCCAGGAGGCGACCTCGGCGTACACCTACGCCTCGAACAACCCGCTCGCGTTCTCCGACCCGACCGGCATGGTCCCCGCGGCCGGCGACACCGGCGCCGCCACCACCGGGACCGATGGCACGACGGTACCGACCGGGCCGTCGCCGGAGGACATCGCCAAGGCCAACCAGCTGCAGTCGAAGAGCACCCTGGACGTCATCCTGGAGGCCGGCGGCCAGATCCTGATGGAGTTCCTCGGTATCAACGACCTGATGAACTGCCTCAAGGGCGACCTGGGCGGTTGCGCCATGATGATCGTCGGCGCGCTGCCCTGGGGCAAGATCTTCAAGGCCAAGAAGATCGCCGAGGCGATCTACCGGGCCGGCAAGGCCGTGATCACCTTCTTCTCCGAGTTGAAGTGGGCCCGGATGATCCTGGCCGGGGCGGAGAAGGCGGCCGAGGCGGCCAAGGCAGCGGCAGCGGCGGCGGCCAAGGCAGCGGCGGAGAAGGCGGCCAAGGCGAAGGCAGCGGCCGAGGCAGCGGCGAAGAAGGCCGCGGCCGAGGCACAGGCCCGGGCCAAGGCGCAGGCCGCGAAGCTGAAGGCGAAGACCAAGAAGGGCTCCGGCGACGCCAAGTCCGGCCCGAAGGGCTGCAAGAACGAGATGCGGGAGGCGCACAGCTTCACCGCCGCGACCCGCGTCCTGCTGGCCGACGGCGCCGCCGAGTCGATCGCCGACCTCAAGCCGGGCGACACCGTGACCGCCACCGACCCGGAGACCGGCGAGACCGGCGCACGGCAGGTGGAACGCACCATCCGCACCGACGACGACAAGCAGTTCGTCGACGTCACGGTGGCCGGCGGCGGCGAGCTCACCACCACGGCGACACACCCGTTCTGGTCCGTGACCAGGAAGGCGTGGGTCGACGCCGGAGACCTCCGGGTCGGCGAGAAGCTGCGCACCGACGAGGGCGAAGAGATCACGATCAAGAGCCTTCGGGGGTACGAGGACTCGCAGCGCACGTACGACCTGACCGTCAACGACCTGCACACGTACTACGTGTTCGCCGGTGACGCCCCGGTCCTCGTCCACAACTGCGGGAAGGACCAGGGAATCTACGAGTTCCCGGACCAGCACAACCCCGGTAAGACCTACGTCGGCAAGTCGATCGACCTGACCGACCGTCTGGGCAAACACCTCCGCAGTGGCCGGCTGAGGAGCCTGGACGATGTCAAGATCACGCATGTCTGTGGCTGCGAGGATGATGTGTTCGTGGCCGAGCACCTGCGGATTCAGCATTTGCGTAAACTGGGTGTCCCCTTGTCGAACGACATCAATTCACCCGGAAAGAAGATCCTTGAAGAGCGCGCCCAGCCGATGCTTCCCGGAGCCGAGGATTGGGGGCAATGATGCCGAGTGACTTCTGGTCCGTGATCGGATCGAATGTGATCACCAGCCGGGCGGACGTCACGGCGGCGCTCGATCGGGTCGAGCAGCGTCTGCGGGAGCTGGACCCGCCGGACCTGGTCGCCTTCGAGGGTCAGCTGGATCAGAACCTGGATGCGCTGGACCTGAGCTCACTGGCGTCCATCCCCGTCGAACTGGCGGGAGGGCTGGTCCTGGAGCAGACCACCGATCATTTCCTGTACGCGCGGTGTGCCTGCCTGCTCGCCGGGCGCGAGACGGCCCGGTCGGTGCTCGAGGAATCGGAGCGGTTCAGCGACTTCGTCGCCCCCGCACTCCAATCGGCCGAGTCCTTGCTCTACCTGGCCAGGAAGGAATACGAGAAGCGCACCGGTGAGCCGATGAGCTGATCGACCGTCAGGGAAAGCGGCCCGTCCGCGTGGCACGACTGCCACGCGGGCGGGCCGCACCGCCCCCGGGATCGTAAGGTGAGGGCCGTGACAGCTGAACGCTCCGACGAGGACGACGGCTTCGCCGGATCCTTCCGCGTCTTCGCCCACCACGGACTGCTGATCTTCCGGGACGTGCGGTCCACGGAAACCCATGACGGCTACGACGGCCGCGTCCCGGTGCACGCCCGGCCCGACTCGGTCTACCTGAAGGTCCGCAACGCGGTGGACGGGCCGGTGTCGGTGGACGTGTTCGAGCACGAGTCGGACGATCTGACCCTCGACGCGGTCCTGTTCGACGGCGCCGTCTCCTCGGAGCACGGCGAGTTCGTCCTGCACGACCCGGACAACGGGATCTCGATGAAGGTGATCACCGACAGCCCCGGCGAGGCCCGCTTCCGGGTGTCGGCCGACGCCGAACGCTTCACCGCGGCGCTCCGCCTGCAGATCTGGTACTGAGGTCACTCGCCCGCATCGAATTCGGGCGCGCAGCCGTTCGGGCGATCGGCTTCTGCGTGCGCCGATCGCCCGTGCCTCGTCAGTCGCGGGCGGAGCGGACCGGCGGGCGGGGGGCGTGACTCGGCGTGTGCTCACCCCTGCCGTCCACCGTCACCGCCCCGCGCCGCGGCAACCCGTCGATCAGCCCGTCGAGCCGCTTCAGCTTGGCGTCGCCCGCGTCGGCCAGATAATCGTCCGGATGCGTCGCGTCCACGCCGCCCGCGTTGCCCACCGCCCGCAGGATCAGCGTCCCGGCCACCGTCACGACCAGGTTGGCGATCAGGGCGACGATCCCGACGTACACGCTGCTGCCGTTGTCGAGCGGCCAGCTCGACCCGCCGAAGTGCCCGGTCCCGTCCACCTTGGGGATGTCGTAGAGCATCCACACCCCCACCCCGAGACCGGTGAACAGGCCGGCGAGCAGCGCCGCCCGGTGAAACCACCCGGTCAGCAGGCCGACGAACACCGCCGGGATGGTCTGCAGGATGATCACGCCACCGATCAGTTGCAGGTCCACCGAGAACGTCGGGTCGACGGCGAGGATCAGCGCGGCCGCACCGAACTTGACCAGCAGGGACACCCAGCGGCTGACCCGCGCCTCGACGGCCGGGGACGCGGCCGGGCGCAGGTAGGGGCGGAACAGGCTGCGGGTGAACGCGTTCGCGGCGGCGATCGACATGACCGCGGCCGGGATGAGGGCGGCGACGCTGAGCCCGGCGTACGCGATTCCCGCCGACCAGCTCGGGAAGTACTCGTGGATGAGCCGGGGCACGACGGTGTTCAGGTCGCCGTCGACCGGCGTGATCCCCCGGGACAGCGCGAAGAAGCCGAGCAGCGCCATGAGGGCCAGCGCCATGCAGTAGATCGGCAGGGCGGCGGCGTTACGCCGTACCGTGGCCCGGTCTTTCGCCGCGAGCATCCCGACGAGCGCGTGCGGATAGGCGAAGATCGCCAGGGCCGAGCCGATCACCAGGGTGAGGAAGCCGAGGTGGCCGGTGGGCGGCAGCAGCAGCCCGTCGGCCGGGTTCTTGGTGGCGGCGAAGTGCTCGGCGGACTGCTGGAAGGCGTGGTCCCAGCCGCCGTACATGGCGACCATCAGCACCGCGGTCAGCAGCATCCACGCCATCAGCACGTCCTTGACGACCGACAGCAGGGCCGGGGCGCGCAGACCGGAGCGGAACGTGCACACCGACACTACGGTGACGGCGGCCAGCAGGGGCCACTCGCCGCCGAACCCGACCGTCCGCAGGACCGCCTGCAGGGCCAGGAGCTGTACGGCCACGTACGGCATGGTGGCGACGATGCCGGTGACCGCGACCGCGGCACCGAGGCCGGGTGAACCGAACCTCGCGTTCACGAACTCGCTGAGCGTGACGAACCCGTGCCGGCGCGACACCGACCAGGCGCGCGTGGTGAAGAGGAACGTCATCGGCGTCGTGATGATCGCGAACGGCACCGCGAAGTACCCGATCGCGCCGACGCCGTAGGTGAGCGCGGGCACGGCGATGAACGTGTACGCGCTGTACATGCTCCCGCCGATCAGGAACCAGGTCACCCAGTTGCCGAACGAGCGCCCGCCGACGCCCCACTCCTCGAGGCTGTGCGGGTCGGCCGGCGCCCGCCAGCGGGCCGCGCCGAAGCCGAGCACCAGCACCACGCCCATCAGGACGAGGAAGACCCCGACCTCGATCTCCCGGTCAGTCACGGTCATCCCCCAAAGAAGAGGGAGACTCCAGGGACCGGGTGGCGAGGTAGACGCCGGTGATCACGACGATCGCGAGCACCGCGCACGCGAACTGGTACCAGAAGAAGAACGGCACGCCCATCAGCGTCGGCTCGATCCGGTTCGCCAGCGGTGTGAGCAGCGGGGCGGTGGCGGGCAGGATCAGCAGCCACTGCCAGTGACGCGATCGTGGGGCGGGTGTCGGCATCGGTCTCCTCGTCGAGATCGCGTCAGCCAGCAATCTTGGCAATGCCGCACCATAAGCAGTCGTCGATCAGTTACGCCACGGTTGCGACGCAAGCTGCGACAGCTGTCTCAGCACGCCGCCAGCAGCAGGGTCCGGGCCGCCTGTTCGGCCACGCCCAGGTCGGCACTGCGGCCCGCGACCAGCTCGGCGTAGAGGGCCGACTCGATGATCCGCACGTAGAGGTAGGCGGTGTCGGCGCTCGCCGCGTCGAGCCCGACCTCGTGGAAGATCTCCTGCTGGGTGACGACCACCCGTTCGGTGAGCCGGCCGGTGTGGGTCAGGAGGATCCGGGACGCGGCGTCCGGCTCGGCGGCGAGGAACCGGCGGAACGGCTCGGAGGCCAGCAGCTGCTCGGCGAAGAGATGGGTCACCTCGATCGCGCCATCGACCCCGCTTCGGGTACGCCGTCGCCGCGCCTCACCGAGCATCCGGTCACCGAGCCGCCAGAGCACGTCGCTGAGCAGCCGGTCCCGGCCGTGCGTCACCCGATAGAGGGTGGCCCGGCTGATGCACATCGCGGCGGCGAGACCGTCCATGTCGATCGTGCCGTGCCGCAGGAAGAAGTGACACGCCGCGCGGATCACCTCGTCGTCGCTCACCACTCGACGCCCGTTCACGCTCAGCACCGTACCGTTCACCCGCGCACTTCGATGCCCCGCCGGATGCGAGGATCACGGAGTGGATCTCGAAGCCCAGCGGCGGCACATGCTGACCGGCGCGATGTACAACGACCTCACCGACGAGCTCGTGCAGGCGCGGCAGCGGACCGTGCTGCTGACCGACGAGTACAACGCGAGTTTCGGCCGCGCTCAGGAGGAACGGGAGACAATCCTGCGCCGGCTGCTGAAGTCGGTCGGTGAGGGCTGCCATTTCGAGCCGGTGTTCCGCTGCGAGTTCGGCTTCAACATCAGCGTCGGCGACCACTTCTACGCCAACTTCGACTGCGTGATGCTCGACGGCGGCGGGATCACCATCGGCGACCACGTCCTGTTCGGTCCCCGCGTCGGCGTCTACACCTCGAACCACGCCATCGACGCCGCCGAGCGGGTGGCCGGCGGCTGTTACGCCCGGCCGGTCACCATCGGCGACCGGGTGTGGATCGGTGGCGGTGTCACGATCAATCAGGGCGTCACCATCGGTGACGACGCGATCGTCGGCTCGGGGAGCGTGGTCACCCGGTCCGTCCCGGCCGGCGTGATCGCGGCCGGGGTGCCGGCCCGGGTGATCCGCGAGATCACCGAGGCCGACCGGACCGGGTTCACCCCGTAGCCCGCCCGCGGCTGACGCCGCTGCTCGCGCGGGGGCTGACGCCGACGCCGCTGCTCAGGCCGCGGTGAAGAGCAGCGACACGTTCTGCCCGCCGAACCCGAACGAGTTGCAGACCGCCGCGCGCACCTGCTGGCGGCGCGGTTTGTCGGTCACCACGTCGAGTTTCACCTCGGGCGCCTTGTTCTCCAGGTTCAGCGTGGCGGGGATGACGCCGTCGCGGAGGGTGAGCAGCGTGATGATGCTCTCCACCGCGCCGGCCGCGCCGACCAGGTGACCGAGCGCGGATTTCGGGGCGGTCAGCACCACGTCGTCGCCGAGCGCGGCCTGGATCGCGGCGGCCTCGCCGACGTCACCGACGACCGTGGACGTGGCGTGACAGTTCACGTGGTCCACATCGGCCGGGGTCAGCCCGGCGGTGGCGACCGACGCCCGGATCGAGCGGATCTGGCCGGTCCCGGCGGGGTCCGGCCCGGTGATGTGGTGCGCGTCGGAGGTGACCCCGAACCCGGCGAGACGGCCCACCACCCGGGCGCCGCGCGCGGCCGCGAAATCGGCCCGCTCCATGACCACCACGCCGGCGCCCTCGCCGAGCACGAACCCGTCCCGGTCCACGTCGAACGGACGGGACGCGCGCTCCGGCTCGTCGTCGCGCTTGGACAGGGTGCGGGCCTGGGCGAACCCGGCGATCGTGAGCGGCGTGATGCACGCCTCCGCGCCGCCCGCGACGACCACGTCGGCCTCCCCCGAGCGGATCAGGCGGGCGCCGAGGGCCAGCGCCTCGGCGCCGGACGCGCACGCCGACACCGGGGTGTAGGTGCCGGCCTTCGCGCCGAGCTCGATGCTCACCCAGGCCGCCGGCCCGTTCGGCATCATCATCGGGATGATCAGCGGGGAGACCTTCTGCGGGCCCTTCTCCTCGATCAGGTCGTCCTGCCCGAGCAGTGTGGTGACCCCGCCGATGCCGGTGCCGATCACCACGGCGATCCGCTCCGGCTCGGCCGCGGGGGCGCCCGCGTCCGCCCATGCCTGCTGCGCGGCGACCAGCGCGGCCTGCTCGCAGCGATCCAGGCGGCGGGCCTGCACACGCGGCAGCACGGTGTCCGGGGAGACCGCCATCGGGGCAGCCATCCGTGGGGACAGCTGCTCCCAATGCGCGTACCCCCGCAGTTGCTCGTCGACCCGCCGCACCCCCGAACGGCCGTCCAGCAGACCCTGCCAGAGGGTCTCCACGTCCCCGCCCAGTGGGCTGGTGGCACCCAGCCCGGTGATCACGACGTCTGGGGCACTCATCCGGTTACTCCCTACACGGTGGCGATGGGCTTACCCTCCACCGTAGAGCCACCGGCCGGATCCGCCGCCACCACGCGCGGGACACGGCGTGCCGCGACGAGCACCGCGATCGGCACGACCAGCAGCGCAGCGCCGGGAACGAAGGAGACGCCGTCGGCCGGATACCCGGTTCCCTCGATCGAGAACAACAGGTTCGGCGCGATCGACAGGAAGAACACGGCGGCCAGCCAGAGCACCACGGTCCCCGGGATTCCCGCCACAACCATGCCGAGGGTACGGGGTATCGAACGCCCCCGATGCCATCCGGCGAGGGCGGCCGTCAGCACCGCGAGCGGCATCCCGGCGAACGCCCCGTAGAGCGCGTTCCCGGTGTCCTCGGAGGTCACCGGCACCGGCAGCAGCCCGCTCACGGTGACCGCGGCGGCCGGCAGCGTGAGCAGCGCCAGGGCCGCCCACCAGGGCAGCCGGAGCCGGCTCAGCGTCACCGCGGCGATCGCGGCCAGCAGCACGCCGAGCACCGCCAGCCCGGTGGTGGTCAGCACCAAGCCGCGCGGCAGGAACGGGTGGTTCACGCCGGGCGTGCCCTGCGCCAGCAGCAGCGGCGCACAGCAGGCCGCGATCACGGCAGCCGCGGTCACCCGCCGCCGCACCAGCTCGTCGAGCAGCCCCGCGCCGCCCGTTCCCGCGCCCGGCGACGCCTCGCCCTCGTGGCCGCCGTGCGCGGCGACCGCGTGCCGCGTGCTGCCCGTCGGCGCCCCGGCGCTGTCGGCTGCCTGCCGGGTTTCGGGAGCCGGGCCGCCGGCGGTGAACCAGGTGGCGGCCGCGGCGGCGGCGCCGATCAGCAGGGTGAGGCGCAGGCCACCGCCGCCGGTGACGCCGGTACGCAGCAGCACGCCGTCCGCCGCGACCAGCAGCGCGGCGAAGACCAGGGTGGCCACGCCGGCCCGGCGGCGGTCCGCGGCGGCGACCAGCATGCCCGTCGCGGCGAGCAGGATCGCGCCCCAGCGCAGCTCGGCCACCCACAGGTAGATCTCGCCGTCACCGCCGGGCATCGGCGCGGTCGCGGACACGCCCGGCATCGCCGGGTCCAGGACGGCGAGCGTGTAGGCCCAGCCGGTCACGGCGAGCGCGACGCACGCGGCGCCCACGGCGGTGAGCAGGGTGACCGGCACCGGACGGGCGTCGTCCGCCACCGGGGTCCGCTGCGGCGCCGTCACGGGTTCCGGGTGTTCCTGCGGGCGGGACGCGGCCACGCCGTACGCGAGGGCGAGGGCCGCGAACCCGAGCAGCGTGACCGCCCACGGTCCGAGGTGGTAGAACGACCGGCTGCTCAGCGCGCCCTCCTCGATCGTGGTGAACGCGAGCGGCGGCTCACCGCCGGTCAGCGACGCCGCGATCACCCGCAGCCCGCCGGCCAAGCCGCCCGGGCCGGACAGTGCCAGCGGCAGCGTCGCGGCGACCGCGGCGACCGCGCTGACCAGCGGCGCGACGAGCAGCAGCAGCCCGGCCCGGAAACGGCCGCGGGCGACCGCGACGCCGGCCAGGGCGATGCCGGGAACCCAGATCAGCAGCCCGGCCACGTACCCGAAGATCTGGATCGGGTCCTGGTCGGGAAGCGCCGGGGCGAGCAGGGCGGGCGCGAGCAGCAGCGGGGCGAAACCGGCCGGGGTGGCCGATCCGAGGCGGCCGCCGGCCTCGATCGGGAGCCGCCGGCCCAGCCATCTGCCGGCGGCCAGGCACCAGAGGACGACGAGCACGCCGCCGGCGAGGGCGGAGGGCCACGGGCCGAACCGGTAGTCGCCGAGGCCGAGCAGCGGGAACAGCACCCGGACGAGCGCTGCCGCGAGCTCGGCGACACCGAGCGTCAGCAGCCCGGCGAGGAGCACCGCGCCGGCCGGGGTCAGCGTCCCGGTGGTCTCGGCCCAGCCGCGCGGGGCGCCGCTGACGTCGCGGACGGGTGGGGCGGTGAGCAGGCTCACGGCGTACCCGATGGCCTGTCGTGTGCCCCGGGGTTCGTCGATGATCGCGGCGAGCTCGGCGTGCCACTCGCGGGCCATCTCGTCGCGGATCTCGGCCGGCCAGCGGCGGGCGGCGAGGTCGAGGGCCCGGTGGGCGAGGCGGTCGAGGACGTTCACGCGGGCCTCGTTTCCGGGGAGCCGCCGAGAGCCCGGTCGAGCTGCCGGCGCAGAGCCGCGAGCTCGGTGCGGGCCGCGACGAGGCCGTCCGGGGTGAGCTTGTAGTAGCGCCGGGCGGGGCGACCGGCGGCGACCGGATCGACGTCCTCCCACTCGGCCTGCACCCAGCCGGCGCGCTGCAGCCGGAGCAGGATCGGATAGAGCGTGCCGCTGGGGTGGCCGCTGGCGCGCATGAGGTCGAGGCCGTAACGCTCGGCCTCCGGGTCCTCCAGAAGCGCGGCGAGCACCTTCGACACGGCGGTCGTGACGCGGACGGGCGTGGTCATGCCGGACACCGTAGCCGACCCTCGAACGGTTTTCTACATAGGGTCTCGCGAGCGTGGACGCGCTAGGTTGGCGTCAGCAGCAGGCGCCGTGAGAGGAAAGACGTTGTTCGACCACTTCCTGGTATCCGTCGTCATCATCCCGCCACTGCTGGTGATCGCGGTGCGTCTCGTCGCCGAGCACCTGCCACCCCGGATCGCCGCGTCCGCGGTCGCCTGGTCGGCGGCCGGCGCCGCCCTCGCCAGCCTGGCGAACCTGGCGGTCTTCGCACTCAAGGCGGTCGCCGAGATCCCGCCGGTCGGGCGCGTTCTCGGCTGGTCCGCCCAGGTCGTCGCGGACGACACGGCCCACGAGCCGTGGGTGTCGTCGCTGAGCGTGCTGCTGCTGGCCGCCGCCACCGTCTCGCTCGTGCGGACCTGGCGGCGGCAGGATCGCCTGCTGTCCATCGCCGGGCGGTCCGACGAGCCGGTGGTGCTGGTCCCGGACCCGGCGGCGCACGCCTACGCCGTGCCCGGCCGGCCCGGGCACGTGGTGGTGACCACCGGCATGCGCGACGCGCTCTCCGCCGAGCAGTTCGCGGCGCTGCTCGCCCACGAGAAGGCCCACCTGGACGCCCGCCACCACCGGCTGGTCCGGGTCAGCGAGCTCGCGTCGGCCGCGCACCCGGCACTGTGGTGGGTCACCCGGCAGGTCGACTACCTGGTGGAACGCGCCGCCGACGAATGCGCCGCGACGGTGGTCGGCTCCCGCCGCACGGTCGCCGAGGCGATCGGCATCGCCGCGCTGGCAGCAACCCCCCGCCCCGCCGTCGGCCTGCACGCGGCCGGCGGCGTGGTCCCCCGCCGGGTGAGCAACCTGCTGCGGCCGCCGGGGCGCCGGACCGCCGCGATCCTCTGCGCGCTGCCCGTCGCACTCGCCGCGTTCTCCCTGATCTGGACCGGCGAGGCCGCCTACGACCTCGGCGAACTCCTGCACGCCGCGATGGTCGTTCGATGACAGCCGAAGCTGTCGTGGATGTCGAGTCGGCGTTCCCACCGCACCGCTACCAGCCCGGCGCGTCACCACGGGTCAGATCCTGCCACCGGTCCACGAGCCGACCGGGCCGGACGTCGACCCACCAGATCCACGCCAGCTGCCGCAACAGCTCATACGTGGCGGGCATCGGCATGTCGACGAGCACCCGCCGCAGCTCCGGCGGCGCACTCTCCGACATCAGCGCCAGCCAGGCGACGACGGCGCCCAGCCGGGCACCGGACGCTGACGCCGGCTCGGACCACAGTGTTCGTGTCCAGGTCATGGCCTGCGCAAGCTGATCTCGTTCGTTGTCGTGCTGCGCAAGACCAACGACGAGATCCATCTGTACGGCCGGATCGCGCTCGACACCAAGCCGCTCCCACAACGCGTCGGCGATCTCCTGACCTGCTGGCAGTGAGGTCACCAGGACATAGGCCGCGCGTCCCCGGACGTGCGGATCGTCGTCGTTCAACAGGGTGATCAGCGGGCCGGCGTCTCGCCCGATCATCATGCGGACCGCTTCGACAGCCCAGTTCTCCAAGTATCCCCAAGAGTCGTACCGCGCCAGCGGCCCCATCGTCCGCAGCAGCCCGGAGCGCGAATCCTTACCGAAGACGTCCATGCGCGCCAGATCCCCGGCGAGCTGAAGCGCCTCGGTGCGCACCGGGCCGCTTCCCTCTTCGGCCAGGCGGATCAGCGACGGCACCACGCAAGCACCGAAGACGCCGGTGACGCCGTCGTCGCAGGTCAGACCCCGCAGATCGGACAATGCCCGGGTGACAGCAGCGGCCTCCCCCGCGATGAGGCCCCGGATGCCGTCGCGAACCTCGACGAGCCGCTCGTCGTTCCGCAGCGACTCGTCCCACACAAAGTCATCGACAGTGACAGGCCTGCGGGGAAGGGCGGCGACGATCGCACGCACATCGAATTCGGGCAGCCACGGCTCGTCGACGTCGCCGGCTTCCCAATCTCCGCGTGCCATCGCCCGCCCTCCCTTGATGTTCTCAATGGCTTCCCGCACGTATTCGCGGTGCCAAGTGTCCGGCATCGATCCAACTGGCGAGGGCCGGAACCCAGAACGGGTGGTTGTCAGTCGCAGTGACAATGGCCGTCCTGTCGCCGTGGTCGCCGTCGACGTCGATGGTGACCTCGACGAGCTTTTTGTATCCGTCGCCGACGATGACCGCGGTGACCGGCTTGCCGGTGGTGATCCCGGTGATCGGTTCGGTGGACAGGACCCAGTCGCCGACCTTCACCCGTTCGATGGCGACGGTGGTGCCGTCGGCCGGCAACACCGGGGTACCGAGTAGGAAGCCGTTCGCCCCCCTGCATCCCCTGTCGTCGTCCTTGAGCTTCTTCTTGCGTTTGGCGATGCCCGGGTGACCGTTATTCACGGGTTTCGCCGGCCGCGCCAAGAACGCTGACCACTTATTCATTCGACCGTCAATGCTCGCCCGGTCTCAATACAGGCACCGATGACCCTCACCATACTGTCGAGGGTAGCGAGCTGATCGGATTTCATCTCCGGCTCTGCGGTGCCGGCATAGGCGCCCTTGTACCACGCAGAAAGTATTTCATTCAACCGAACGTATACCGGTACACACTCCGGGGCCGGCAGTTTTCCATCAGGGAAGGCATCGGGATCGAACATCGGCCTCAGCGGAGTCTCGATGTCATGCCACGGCTTATCCCCTCCATAGCCGACCATATCAGCGAGGCCTATCCCCTCCTCAGCCGCCAATAGGCGCTCGAAGGCATGAAGATGCGCCCACCCGAAATCGGCCATGAGGTTGTCATGGATCGGATCAGGCTCATCTCCCCGATCAACTCGGTAAGTCGCACCCACCAGCACTCCTCCCCTGGAAGCTATAGCCGGATGGCCGCCAGAATCCTGGCGGCCATCCGTCCATCAATCGAACGAATCGAAGTTCGTCAGATCCAACTCTTTGCTCTGCCAGATCTCACTCGGCGTATTACCGTAACGCTTCAGACCGTCCAGAGAAATCGCTAGGTCGTAGTTTCGAGTGTCATATACGGCGTCCCTGACCTTACCTATCCATGGTGGATGGGATTCACCCCGCGGAATCGCTCGCAGACTTCGATCATTGTAGGTTTCAACGACACGCCCGGGGTTGGCAGATCGAAGCTCAGCGGCCAACTGCTCGCCTGCAGCCCTAACACCCAGGACCGCCGTCTTGCAGGGGTCACTGTTATGGACGAGGACCGGGCGGCTTCCGGCGAGCACATAGTACGTATGCAGGTCCGCGACAGTGAGGTTGTGAACACGGGTGTTCGCGGTGTGATGGCCGATCGCCGAGATCTGGACGTGGGTTCCGGCGCTTGTTCGCAGCCACTGCTGCGGCGACATCTGGACCTGCAGCATCGGCAGCAACCAGAAGTGGCACAAGGCCTACTTCTAGAACGTGACAGGTGCGCGGCTGCCATCAGGCAGCCCCGCACCGCCGTGTTCGCGGCCCCGGAGCCACGAACGAAACCAAATCTTCGGGTACGGGCCCGCCGGCGCCCACCGCGTTAGGCCCCCACGAGCAGGACCGCGTAAGGGCCTGCGGTAACAATCGTGACGGCTGCGGGCCCGGGACCCCGTGCGCGGGCTTGCCTGGCTCGGCGAACGAGTGGGCGTCGTCGTTCAGGTGCGGCGCCCCGGACGCCCGCTCCACCTGCCCAGCCAGGCGGCGAGATCACCGTCACGGCATGGAAGTGTCCAGGGCATTTGACTTCTACAACTGAATAGAAGAAGGTTGGCCTCACCAGCACTTAGGTATGCCTTACCTCAGGAGCCGAGTTGAGCGCCATCTACCTGATCGGTCTCCGTGAAGGCCTGGAGATCACCCTGGTGGTGTCCATCCTGGTCGCCTTCCTGGTCAAGACCGATCGCCGGCCCCTGCTGCGCCACGTCGCGGCCGGGGTCGCCGCAGCCGCCGTCCTCTCCGTCGCGGTGGCGATCCTGCTGCAGGCCGGGGTCGCCCGGCTGTCGTTCACGCAGCAGGAGCTGTTCGAGGCGATCGCGTCGTTCGTGGCCGTCGCGTTCGTCACCTGGATGATCTTCTGGATGCGCCGGATGGCCCGCAGCATCGGCAGTGAGCTGCGCGGCCGCATGGAGGAGGCGATCCGGGTCGGGCCGTTCGCGATCGCCTCGGTGGCGTTCCTCGCGGTGGTCCGGGAGGGCCTGGAGACCTCGATCCTGTTCTACGCCGCCGCGCAGGGCGCCGGGGACAACTCGCGGCCGCTGCTCGGCATCACGCTGGGGCTGCTCACCGCGGTCGTGCTGGGCTGGCTGCTCTACGTCAGCGCGGTCCGGATCAACCTGTCCCGCTTCTTCACCTGGACCGGCGCGCTGCTGGTCCTGGTCGCGGCCGGCATCACCAAGTACGGGGTGCACGACCTCCAGGAAGCCGGCGTGCTGCCCGGCCTGGACACCCAGGCGTTCGACGTGAGCGGCGCGTTCCCGCCCGACACGTGGTACGCCGAACTGCTGCGCGGCATGGTCAACTTCACGCCCGCGCCGACGGTGCTGGAGACGGTCGCCTGGCTCGCGTACGGCATTCCGGTCCTCGTGCTCTTCCTGTGGCCCGCCCGCAAACCCACCCTGCAGAAAGTTTCTTAGGAGAACCATGCGCCGCCTGACCGCCGCTTCCGCGGCAACGCTCCTGCTGCTCGCCGGCTGCGGGTCGTCCACCGACGACGCCGGCGGCGCGGCCGGCGACGGTTCGATCGCCGTGGCCGCCTCGGACACCACCTGCGACGTCGCCAAGGCCGAGTCTGCCGCCGGGACCGTCACCTTCGCGATCGCCAACAAGGGCAACAAGGTCACCGAGTTCTACGTCTACGCCCCCGGCGACCGGGTGATGGGCGAGGTGGAGAACATCGCGCCCGGGCTCTCCCGGGAGCTGCACGTAGAGCTCGCCGCGGGGACCTACGAGACCGCCTGCAAGCCCGGCATGGTCGGCAAGGGCATCCGCAACGGGTTCACCGTGACCGGGTCCAGCGCGCCGCTCACCGAGGATGCCAAGCTGGCCCAGGCCACCAAGGACTACCAGCGGTACGTGAAGAGCCAGACCGCCGCCCTGATCGAGAAGACCACCGAGTTCGTGACGGCGGTGAAGGCCGGCGACGCGGCGAAGGCGAAGGCGCTGTTCCCGGTCTCGCGCACCTACTGGGAGCGGATCGAGCCGGTCGCGGAGATCTTCGGCGACCTGGACCCGGCGATCGACGGCCGTGAGGACGGACTGGAGCCGGGACAGGACTTCACCGGGTACCACCGGATCGAGAAGGACCTCTGGCAGACCAAGGACATCAGCAAGTCCGGCCCGATCGCCGACAAGCTGCTGGTCGACGTGCAGAAGATCGTCGACCAGGCCAACAGCGCCGCACTGTCCCCGCTGCAGCTCGCCAACGGCGCGAAGGAACTGCTCGACGAGGTCGCCACCGGCAAGATCACCGGCGAGGAGGACCGCTACTCGCACACCGATCTGTGGGACTTCGCCGCCAACGTGGAGGGTTCCCAGGCCGCGATCGCGGCGCTGCGCCCGGCGCTGGAGGAGAAGGACCCGGCGCTGGTGAAGACGCTCGACGAGAAGTTCGCGGCGGTCGAGGCGTCGCTGGAGAAGCACCGGGCCGGTGACGGCTGGAAGCTGCACAACCAGCTGACCGAGGCCGACCTCAAGGTGCTCAGCGACCACATCAACGCGCTGGCGGAGCCGATCAGCAAGGTCGCTGCTCTCGTCGCCGGCAAGTAACTACGGCTGTAGTCCGACCGTACCCAGGGAAAGGTTGGGAAAGAGTGAAGCGCCGCAGCATGATCGGGCTGGCCGGGGCCGGCGTCGCCGGGATCGCCGCCACCAGTGGCGTGCTCGCCCTGACCGAGGAGGAGCGTCAGCCGCCGCCGGCGACGAGCGGCGACGCGATCCCCTTCTACGGGGTACGGCAGGCGGGCATCATCACGCCCGCCCAGGATCGGCTCCACTTCGTGGCGTTCGACGTCACCACCAGCAAACGCGCGGAGCTCGTGGCGATGCTGGAGAACTGGACCGCCGCCGCCGCGCGGATGACCGCCGGCCTCGACGCCGGCACGATCGGCGCGGTCGGCGGCATCCCGGAGGCCCCGCCGGACGACACCGGCGAGGCGATCGGGCTGCCCGCCTCGGGGCTCACGCTGACGATCGGATTCGGTCCCAGCCTGTTCCGTAAGTTCGGCCTGAGCGGGCAGCGCCCGGAGGCGCTGGAGGATCTGCCGCACTTCCCCGGCGACGCGATCGAGGAGAAGATCTCCGGCGGCGACATCTGCATCCAGGCCTGTTCCCATGATCCGCAGGTGGCGGTGCACGCGGTGCGCAACCTGGCGCGGCTCGGCATGGGCGTGGTGAGCGTGCGGTGGTCGCAGCTCGGATTCGGACGCACGTCGTCCACGTCGACCTCGCAGGCGACGCCGCGCAACCTGTTCGGGTTCAAGGACGGCACGGCGAACCTCAAGGCCGAGGAGCCGGCCCTTCTCGACGAGCATCTGTGGGTGCGCGACGGGGACGGGCCGGCCTGGCTGACGGGCGGATCGTACCTGGTCAGCCGGAAGATCCGGATGGTCGTGGAGACATGGGACCGGACGCCGCTGGGTGAGCAGGAGGCGATCGTCGGGCGGACCAAGGGCACCGGGGCGCCGCTCTCCGGCGGGCAGGAGTTCGACGAGCCCGACCTGTCCGACAAGTCGGCGATCCCGGTCGACGCGCACGTGCGGCTCGCGCACCCGACGCAGAACCAGGGCGCGCGGCTGCTGCGCCGCGGATACAACTTCGTCGACGGGTCCGACGGGCTCGGCCGGCTCAACGCGGGGCTGTTCTTCCTCGCCTACCAGCGGGACCCGCGACGCGGGTTCATCCCCGTGCAGACCTCGCTGGCCAGGAGAGACTCCATGAACGAGTACATCCGGCACGTCTCCAGCGGGATCTTCGCCTGTCCGCCCGGGCTGCAGGCCGCCGACGACTTCTGGGGCCGGTCACTGCTGGCGTGAGCTTTCAACACGTACACAGAAATGATCGATACGATCCGCCGGTGAGCACACGCCGCCGGCCCGGCCAGCTGGAGACCGAGATCGTCACCGTTCTCGGCCGCGTCACCGATCCGCTGACCCCCGGCGAGGTCCGTGACCTGCTCGATCCGAGCGGTCAGCTCTCCTACAGCACCGTCGTCACCACGCTCACCCGGCTGCACGAGAAGGGCGCGGTCGCACGACACAGAGACGGACGAGCCTTCCGGTACGGGGCCTTGGCCGACCCCGCCGGCCTGGTCGCCGACCGGATGACCCGCCTGATGGCCGTCGAGCCGGATCGGGCGTCGGTGCTGCGGCGGTTCGTCAGCACGCTCAGTGAGCAGGACGAGCAACTGCTGCGTGACCTGCTCCGCGAGCCGGACTGATTCCTTTACAGCTTATTTACAGCGCTCCGGGCGGGAACGTCCGTGTCGGGGCGCCGCTCGGCCGTGGCAGCGTCCTCGCGGCAGCCCACAGACCGGAGAGGAACAGCGCCGGCACGAGCATCGGCAGCAGCACCCCATCCTCCCGGCCGTTGTTCGCGATCAGCAGGAAGAGTCCGGTCGCGGCCGTCAGCAGACCCGCCGCCCAGAACGCGTAGAAGCGCCGGGAGTGCGCGGGCGGCTCCGGCTCGCGGGTGGCGAGCACACCGGGGTTCCGCTCCACCCAGACGCCGGCCACCTCGACCGGGACGTCGGGTATGCGCAGGTCACCGGATCGGGTCCGGTGCGGGAGGCGATCCGGCACGCCGCGGCGCCTAAGCACGGACCAGAGGGCGAAGGCGATCGCCACGGCCGGGAAGAACTGCACGGTGCCGCTGTCGGCCCTCATGAAGAGGGCGAACTGGAGCACCAGCGCGGCGACCGCGACGAGACTCACCCACGGGGACCACGGCGCGAGCCTGCGGTGACGCCGCAGGCTGCGAGCGGTCCTCGGGTCGACCGGGAGCTGCGGGATCGGCAGCCGCCGGCTCTGCGGGACGTCTGTCCACTCCGGATCGGGCGTGCCCGTGGTGATGGACAGGGGCGGGATCCGGAGGTCGGTGATCATGCCGGCGGGGATGACCAGGTCGATGCGTTCGATGATCGCGAGGGTAGCAGCCGCCGGGTAGGTCACCGGAATTGTCGTTACGATGGCGGCCTGATCCGGTTTCCGGGGAGGTCGCAGGGTGGTGGGCCGGGACTTCTTCATCAGTTATGCGAGCGAGAATCGCGCCTGGGCGGAATGGATCGCGGCTCAGCTGGAGAGCGCCGGATATTCCACGATTTATCAGGCGGCTGACTTCCGGCCGGGCCGCGATTTCGTGCACGAGATGCACGATGCGGTCTCGTCGGCGGCGCGCACCATTGCCGTACTGACGCCGGCCTATCTGCGTTCGGAGTTCGGGGAAGCGGAGTGGCGGGCGGTGTTCGCCCAGGACCCGAGCGGGAGGAAGGGGCTGCTGATCCCGGTACGGGTCCAGCCGTGCGACCCGTCCGGGCTGCTGACCACGCGGGTCTATGTGGACCTCGTCGACGTGGACGAACAGGTGGCCCGCAAGAAACTGCTGGCCGCCGCGGAGAAGGACCGGCCCCGGCCGGCCGGTGGCGGGTTTCCCCCCGCCGCCGCCAAGCGGTTCCCCGGCGCCGGGCCGGTGGTGTCGAACCTTCCGGGACGCAGCCGGGTCTTCACCGGACGGGCCGAGCTGATCGACGCGATGTACGCGGGACTGCGGTCCGACGCCCACGGCGCCGCGGCGGTGGTGTCCGAGGCGGTGCACGGACTCGGCGGGGTGGGAAAGACAACCCTCGCCATCGAGTACGCGTCGCGGTTCCGCAGCGACTACGAACTGGTGTGGTGGATCGACACGGAACAGCCGGCGACCGTACCCACGCAGCTTGCCGCTCTGGGGCGGCGGCTGGGGTTGCCCGAGACGGCGGATGAGCGGGACGCGGTGGCGGCGGTGTTCGCCGAGTTGCAGGGCCGGTCACGGTGGTTGCTGATCTATGACAACGCCGAACAGCCGGCATCGGTGACCCCGCTGATCCCCACCGCCGGGAACGGGCATGTCCTTGTCACGTCACGGTGGCCGGCGTGGCGGCGGCACGCTCACGCGGTGGCGGTCGGTGTGTGGCCTCGGGCGGAGTCGGTGGCCTTCCTGCGGGCGCGGACGCCGCACACCGACGAGCGGCTGCTCGGTGAGCTGGCCGACCTGGTCGGGGATCTGCCGCTGGCGGTGGAGGAGGCGGCCGCCTATCTGGAACAGACCGGTGAGGATCTCGCGGCGTACGTGGAACTGGTCCGGGAACGGGGGCGGGAGATCTTCGCGGCGCAGACCGCGCCGCCCGGCCTCGATCAGCAGCGGGTGGCTTCGGTGTGGACGTTGTCGCTGGATCGGGTGCACGCCGAGGAGCCCCTCGCCGAGCAGTTGCTGACGCTGCTCGCGTTCCTGGCGCCGGAAGCGCCCCGGGATCTGCTTCTCAAGCGACCGGATCTGCTACCGGAACCACTGAGCGCGGCCGCCGCGGACCGCCTGGTCTACAACCGGGTGCTCGAAGCAGCGGGCCGATACGCGTTGATCAGCCTTAAGCCGGCAGAGATCGGCATGCACCGGCTGGTGCAGGCGGTCGTGCAGTCCCGGCTCGACGCGGAAGCGGAAGCCCGCTGGGTGAGCTCCGCTGTCCGGCTGGTTGACCAGCTGTTCCCCCGGGACAGCTGGGAGCCGGCGCGCTGGCCGGAGTGTCAACGGCTGCTGGCACAGACCCTGATGGTGACCGAGCATGCCGAGCGGCTGCAGGTCGACGGAGCGTGGGCCGGAGCTCTGCTGTACCGGGCCTCTGCCTACCTGCGGGAAGTCGGGCAGTACCTGCAGGCGGAACCACTTGCCCGGCGCGCGTTGGCGTTCGCCATCTCTGATCTGGGCGCCGATGACCTCGAGACCGCATGGAGGCACGATGAACTCGGCCGCGTGATGCGACACCTGGGCCGACTGGATGTGGCCCACGCGGAGTCAGAAAAGGCCCTCTCGATCGGGCTGGCCCGGCGGGGACCCCATCATCACACCATCGGCGTGTTCCGCAACAACCTCGGCCTCGTGTTGGGGGACATGGGCCGCCTGGACGAGGCCTACTCCGAGCACGAGCAGGCGCTCGCCATCGGCCTGGACGAATTCGACCCCGATCACCCGCAGATCGGGGTTCGGCGCAACAACCTCGGCCTCGTACTGCGGAGAATGGGCCGCTTGGACGAGGCCTACTCCGAATACGAGATGGCACTCAACATCAGCCTTTCGGCACTTGGTCCCGACCATCCCACCATGTGCATACGGCGGAACAACCTCGGCAGCGTGTTGCAGGGGCTGGGCCGGCTCGATGAGGCGCGGACTCAGTATGTCGAGGCGCTGCGGATCGCGCTGACCACTCTTGGTCCCGATCATCCGAGGTCGAAAGCGATTCAACAGCGCGTGGACGAACTACATGATCAGGTCAGCCACACACTCGGGGAGGACAATGGTGACTGAGGCGCCCGACGTCGTTCTTGCCTACTGGAACGAGCACCGCCAGCAACTGCGCCAATCCGAGAACCAGCGCGCCACCATGACCAACTTCGTCCTGGTGATCACCGCGGCGCTGAGCGGTCTCATCGTCCAGCAGAAGTTCGCCGCGGCCACCGTTCCGCTCGGGCTGCTGATCACGCTGATCGGCCTGTTCGGAGCGGTGATCGCTGCGAAGTACCACGAGCGCGCGGCCTACCATCTCGGCCAGGCCCGCGCGCTCAGCGTCACCCTGAAGGACCTCGGTGTCCTCGCCGAGGACGCGAACATCGGTGACTTCCGGCAGCGGCACTACGACGCCTACCCTCGCCTGCGCCGCCTGCGGCTGCACTCACTGTGGACCGGCCTCAACGTGGCCGTCGCCGCGTACGGGATCGCCCTGGCTATGGTCGCTCTTTTCTGATCAGGCTTTTCCGAAGGCCCACTCCACCGTGACCGTGACCGACAGCTGCTGCCGGCCGGGTTCGATCGGCACGGCTGAGTCCGCCGCCGCCTTCAGCGCGCTCGCCATGTCCTGCCCGTACGGCCGTCCGTAGCTGGGCGTCTCCTCGCTCACCCTGATCACGCGGCCGAGCAGCCGGCCGGCCTCCCGGGCGTACAGTTGGGCCTTGGCCCGCGCGTCGGCAAACGCCTTCTTCCGCGCCTCGGCGAGCAGCGCCGCGTCGTCCTCGATCAGAAACGTCGCGCCGCTGAGCCGCGCAGCATCACCGCCGGCGGCGATCGCAGCGGAGATCGTCGCGCCGGCCTTCGGCAGGTTCCGGATCTTCGCGGTGAGTCCCTGATTGACGGTGTAGCTGGTGATGTCGCCCTTGTCGTTGCGCTGCGGGTTGATCCCGGCGTCCGAGGTCTGCAGGTCGACCTTCTCCACGCCGGTCTTCACGAGCGCGTCCCGCATGCGGGTGGCGGCCGCGTTGGCCCGACTCATGGCGTCGGCGACGGAGGCGGCGCTGATCTCCACCCCGAGGTTCACGGACAGCGTGTCGGGCTTCCCGGACACCTGCCCGGTGCCGGTGACCAGAACGCTGTCCTTGGATCGGTGGGCGGCCTTGCCCTGGGGCGCGGCGGGCGCCTTCGCGGCGGAGGACGGGCTGGTGGCTGCGGGCGCTTCGGTAGCAGCGGGCGCCTTCGCGGCGGCGGGCGCTTCCGCAGCGGCGGGCGCCTTCGCGGCGGCGGACGCTTCCGCAGCGGCCGGTGATGGGGGCGCTGCCGATGCCGGGTGGGCGCCGAGGAGCCCGGCGGAGGGGGCGGCGAGGGTGGCCAGGGCGACGAGGGCCGGCATGGCCATGCGTGGCTTGTTCACGCGGCCCATCCTGGGGGACGATTTATCCCGATTTAGTACGCCACGCTCGCCGCCCGCTCGTGAACCCGGAGAACTCCCTCGCCCGAGCGACCCGTCCGCGATTCCCGATCATCAGCAACAGTCATACGTGGTATGAGGAATTTCTGTTGGCCACCTCAGACAGCGGCGCGGAACACTTGGCTCATGACTCAGCGTCGAGATATTCGAGCAGTTCGAAGGCCGCCCGCATCACATCCCGGTGCCGCCATTCGGCCGCGCGGTAAAGACAGGCGACGAGCCCACTCCGGTGCACCCGGCGATAATCCCCGAAGACGAACGCGTGCCGGGCCTTCGTCTCCTCGTTGGCTCCTTCGGTGAGCCCGAGGTGCCATTCGCCGTATTCCTGCCAGCTGTGTTTCTGGAGATAGGCGTTGCCCGCTGCCGCGTCCGGTTGCACCTGTCCCCAGTCGCTCTCCAGCACGTACTGCCGAGCTTCGATCAGCCGCCGGGCCCGGGCGACAGCGGCCGGGTTCACTGCGTAGGACGCCATGGCCGAGCAGATACCCGGCGCTGTCGTTTCTATACAAGACTCCGCGCCCCGCCGCTTCTTAGCATTCCAGCATGCGCGAACTGATCTACACCGGATTCATGTCCCTCGACGGCGTCCTCGACTCCCCCGGCGGCGGCCCGGGTGAGGACCATCGCAGCAGCGGCTGGGTGTTCAAGGACATCGAGTTCCTGCCCGAGGCGGTCGCCCTCAAGGGTGAGGAGCTGGCCGAGACGTCGGCGTTGCTGTTCGGGCGGCGCAGCTACCAGGCGTTCGCTCCGGTCTGGCGCGACTCCGAGGACCACGCCGCCTACAAGGAGCTGCCGAAATACGTGCTGTCCACGACCCTGACCGAGGAGGACCTGCTCGACGGCTGGGGGGACACGACGATCCTGCGTTCCGCCGAGGAGGTTGATGAGCTGAAGAAACAGGACGGCGGGGCGATCTTCATCCACGGCAGCGCGGAGCTCGCCCGGACCCTCGCGGAGGCCGACCTGATCGATCGGTACCACCTGCTCGTCTTCCCGGTGCTGCTCGGCGCCGGCAAGGGCCTGTTCAGCCGGGCGGACCAGGACAAGCGGATGCTGCGGCTGCGTGACTCGGCGTCATACCCGAACGGCGTGGTCAAGCTGATCTACGGTGTCGAGCGGTAGGGCGAGTGCTCCCCCAGCGCCGTCACGCAGCTGGCGTGCGGTGCGCCCGACGTAACGCTGCAGCGCGCGGGCCAGATGCGGCTCGTCGAAGTAGCCGAGCGTGCCGACCACGTCGGCGACGGGGACGCCGCGGGCGAGCAGCACGGCGGCGGCGCGGACACGTTCGATCTGGCGGACGGCGCCCTGGGTCAGGCCGGTCGCGGTCCGGAAGCGGCGTTCCACGGTGCGGGGCGAGACCTCGTACCTCCGGCCCTGTCGCAATGACGCGACGACCGGGTCGCGGATCACGACGCCGGAGCGGACCAGCCTGTCGACCAGGGCTTCCGCGTCGTCCGGGCCGGGCGTCTCCCAGCGCGTGCGGTCCAGCTGGAACGTGCGCCGGGTGGTGTCCGGCAGCTCGACTCCACTGTCGAGCAGGGACGACGCGGGCAGGCCGCGCAGCGAGGTGCCGACCGCGAACTCGATGCCGGTGAAGGTGGCGCCCTCGGGGACGGGCGCGGTGCCGGTGCGGCTCTCCGGCCCGGTCACGGAGGCGTAGGACCGTCCGCGCTGTTCCCAGAAGACCAGGCCCCAGCACGGTGTCGCCACCGAGGTCATCGTGGTGACCTGCTCACTCGCGGAGGTCCACACCGCATCGACCCACGCCGAGTCCGACGCGCGGGTGGTGAAGGTCAAACCCATGGACACAGAGCATAGGTACGGGTGACCAGGCGCCCCATGAGGTCACTGCCAGTGACAGGAGGTGGTTCACCCTCCCGGGCGCGACGCCCGTCACAATCGCCCTATTCACCCTTTTTGTAAACGCGTGCGGAGATAGCTTTGCGACCGGATACCAGTCGAAACACAGAAAGTCGCTCCCTTGCTCCGCCTGCTGCTCAGCTCCGCCAGCCCGCTCACCATCGTCGCCGTCAGTCTCACGCTCTGTGCTGTCACCGCTGCGCTCCTGCGACGCACGGTCCGGCCCGTGGTCGCCGCCGCCTACCGCCGGGCACTGGCCCGGCTGCGGCCGCACCTGCCCGGCCCGCTGCGGCGTGCCGCGCGCTGGTGCCGGAGCCGGATCGATCCGACCACCGCGCGGTCCATGCTGGTCACCGGCGCGGCCGCGGCGATCGCCTGGACGGCGGCGGACACGCTGCACCTGGCCGGCGCGGTCAACGCGGCGATCTCGGCGACGCTGTCGGTGCAGATGAGCTCGTTCGCCTCGATGCGGGAGGGCGCCCAGCGTCTGATCGGCACGCTCGCCGGGATCGCGGTGACGGTCGGGGTGTGGCACGCGTTCGGCCTCAGCCCGTGGTCGATCGCGATGATCGCCGGGTGCGGGCTTGCGGCGGGCCGGCTGCTGCGTCTCGGCGACGCCGCGCTCACCGTCCCGCTGACCTCGCTCGGCATCCTGGTCGGCGGCAGCACGGTCACCGAGGAGTTCGTCTGGGAGCGGGTCGCCGCGACAGCGCTCGGCATCGTCGTCGGCGTGATCTTGTCCCCGCTGGTCAGCGGCATGACCGCGATGGAACGCTCGCGGCACGAGCTGGCGCATCTCTCCACCGAGATCGCCCGGCTGCTCGGCCAGCTCGGCGCCGGGGTGCGCCGCGGTTACGACCGGGAGCAGGCCGAGGAGTGGCTGGCGAAGTCACGCGAGCTCAACGCGGACCTCGAGGACGCGGTGGCCGCCGTCGACGAACTGTCCCGGCAGGCCCGCTGGTCGCTGTCCACGCCGGTCACCCGGGTGACGCCGCTGCACCGGACGCAGCGCGCCCTGGAGCACGGCGTGCACCAAGTCAACTCGGTGGCCCGCTCGATGTTCGACGCCGCCGCGACACCGCAGGCCGCCCACGTGCCGGAGCAGATCGGTGAGGTGCTCACGGCCGCCGCCGACGCGTTCGCGGCGCACGCGGCCCTGGTCGAGGACCCGAAGACCGACGCCACCGCGGACGCCGGCGAGCTGAACGAGCTGCTCGGCGACCTGCGCGAGGCCCGCCGGCAGACGCTGCGCACGGTCCGCACCGAGGTCGACGACACCGGCGTCCTTGTCCTGACCGGCTCGATCATCACCGACATCGACCGGATGGCGGGCTCGCTGGAGAAGTCCGCGCCCGCGCTGACGGTGGGCCTGCGCGAGCCGGGCCCCGCGATCCCGGCGGTCTCCGAGATCCTCCCCGCCGTCCGCCTGGCCTGGGAGAAGGCCCTGACCACCACGGGCCGCCGCTGACCATCGCGTGGTGGCCACCAAGGCCACCACGACGAACAGCGCGAGGGCGATACCGAGCAGGACGCTGGCGTGGGCGTTTGTGGCGGCCTGCTCGCCCCTGGACCTGCCGTAAGCAGCCTATGCGCTGGCTCCGCAGCGACGGGCGAAAACTACTTCGAAAAGCGTCCATCCGTTGATTTCAACCGGCTCCGGCATGTCCGGCCACCAAGCGCCGTTCAGTGCCTCGTCCAGAATGGCCCGGGCCGTTCCAGGTTCATGAAGGTTCAGAGCCCGACCGCCTTGCGCGATGACCGCGCCGCTGTGTCGCAAGCCGTCCGGCACGAGGCGACCCTCACCAGCACGGAAAGCGACCTCAAGTCGCCCTCGTGATCTATGTCGACGAATCGTGAATATCTCGCGGCATCCCAAGTACGTCGGCGGAGTCTGCGGTTCATCGACACGTTCGTGTAGGTGTCTGACGTCCCATAAGAATCGATCGGCGCCGACGAGCAACGAGCGTGGCCCGGAGCGTCTTGGCATCCCTGAAGCCTAAGGGCGCGACCCTGTAGCGACAACAACTACGCATTGCGCAGCGTCCTGTTCCTCACCGTAGGCGATCTCCGCCGTCACCGACACACACTCGTGCCGATGAGCGGTCATGTTGGGTGGGTCAGGTCGGGATTAGCCACGCCGCCAGGCGGTTCTGCTCGTCCTCGGGCATGGGCCAGGTGGCGGGCTTGACCCAAGCGACGCGCCCGTGACCGCAGATTCGCGAGCCTTCGTACATTCGGAGCACGTCATCCGGTCCCACGTCTCGCCAGTCCGAAGTGTGCTCGAGAAACAGCGCGACGACGATCGCCCGGACGCCTTCCCCGGGGCGAATTTCGGGCCGCGAGAAGGCCAGTACGGGTCCTGCGGTCTGCTTTCCTCCAGGCCAATCGGGTAACCCCCAGTTGGGCCGATACGTGAACCGGCCTTCCGCGGCATAGCTGCCGAGCAGCGGTCTTGAACGCCCGCCGTCCTTCGTCAGCACAAGATCAAGATCGATCCCGATCGCCAGCACGTTCACCGGTTCCATGAGCGAAGAATAAGGTTCGCTGGCGGCGGAGCCGCACGGATCCACCGCAAGGTGTGCGCCGCGCCGTCCACCCCAGCGCCGTCAAAGGGGTGGTAGGTGGTCACCAGCCGTCGGGCCGACCTGGTTGTCCAGGAAATAGCAGTACAGGCGCAGGTCGGCTTCCAAGCCGTCGTCCAGGTAAGCGAGGTAGTCCGTGAGCCCGGTTGCGGCTTCGCGTTCATCGTCGCGATCCGAGGTGCTCCATCGGCTGTGTTTCGTTGTGATCCAGTCCCGTAGGCGGCGGCGGTCCTGCCACCATTCGCGTACCAGGCTCAGTGTCCAGTGATGGTCACCGTCGCAGGCCCAGCCGGCCCAGGGATCTTCCTGTACGGCGTCGACAACCGCGTGCAGTTCCTCGACGTTGCGCGGCTGCCGATAGAGGAATTCCTGCTCGTAGTCGAGGTCACCGCCGTAGAGGACGTGGCGTGGTGCGTGCAGTCGGCCCACCCAGCAGTTGTCGGTCATGGCCCCGTAGATGGGCCCCGGAACGTTACGCCAGTTGCGCTCGTGCCACTTGCCCTGGAACGTGGCTTTAAGATCCGATCGCAGATCAGGCCGTGGTTCTGCAGCGAAGACGGCGCCAAGGTGCGGTAGCGGATCCCAGTACTGCGCCTCGTTTCGCTCGCTCACGAAGGCATCGTAGAAGCGTCCGGTAGGGCCGCCGCACGGTCATGATCAATCGAACTCATCTAGCCTCGGATGCAGCATATCGGCGGCTCGCCAGGTGACGTGCTCCTCTGCCACGGTCCGAGCACTAGCGTGCCGCCTCGCCGTCGCGGCCGGTCGCGTGCTTGGCTGGACAGGTGATCTAGGCTCCTCCGGTGAGTACGCACGATGTTCTGACCATTGGCAGATTGGCAAATGGTCTCTACGTCGAATATCTCGGCGAGACGACGACCGACGATCTGATGGTGGGTGTGGGCGACCCGCCGCCTCTGTGTGACCGTCTCTGGCACGGGCATCCCGGCATCATCTGGGAACCGGCGCTGCAGTTCGTCCAAGTGAGGTGGGTAGGCCTGGAGGACACGGTCGAGAGCTTCGGGATCGGATACAGCTCTGACGATGACGGCAGGTACCGCGGCCTGGGCGTCATCGCAGCCTCCGACTACGAGAAACGGCGCCGCCGCGTACTGGCAGGGCAGACACCGCAGGAATGAACGAGATGGGTGCCGTGGACAACGAGGCGAGACGCCAGGTTGTAGGCGCCTTGACGAGGCTGGCGCAAAGCACGGACTACCGCGACAGGGCCGATGCGGGCCGTTCGCTTGCCAGTTTCGCTGACGTGCCGGGTGCACACGAGCCCCTGCGGAGGTTGCTGCTCGACGTCACCGACACCTTCGTCACTCGCGCGACGGCTGAGGCGCTGCTGCGGAGACAGGACGCCGCTGGCCTTGCCGCGGTGGCATCGGCGCTCGCTGAGGCCGACTTCAATCATATGACCTGGATCCACACAGCCGTCCTCGACGTGTTCGGCGTCTTCGCCAGAGAGGGATACCGCACTCGGCACCACTGAGGAATTGATTCGTGACCATGACGCGCGGTCGAACGGTCAAGGCAGAGGAGGGTGGCTTACGGCTGACGCGGAGCCACTCTCATGGCCGCTCAGCGCTTTCGGCCGCCGGGCACCGCGCTCCGGACCGCTTCCATCGCACCGACACGATCATGGTCGACTTGGGGGCGAATGACGACATTGGTACGCACGCTGCAATGCCGCCGGATGGCAAAGCTTCCGGAACTGAATGACACGGAAGATCTCGTTGCGCTCAACGCCACCGTCGACGGCCGGCTGGTCGCCGTCTCGGTGTCGGGTAGCCAACGAGGCAAGCTACCCGGCTTGCGGGTACGAGTTCACCTGCACGATGTCCACGGCTGGCGTTCGGTGGAACTGGCGGCCGCTGAGAAAGCGCGCTCGGCCCGGTCTCCACCGTGCCCCTGCGGGTAGGGCACCCGGAAACTAGCGGAACGTGGCGGCGAGCAGCAGCCAGCCGCCCGCTGTCAGCGGGATCGACCAGGCCAGCGCGATCAGGCGGTCCCGCCACGACCGGGCCAGCAGGACGATCAGGCCCAGTCCGAGCACCGCCAACAGGGCCGCGTAGGCGACCAGGTCACCCGTCTGGTAGTTCGGGTCGCCGAGCCGTGTCAGCTCCCGCACCCCCTCGGCGAACAGCACCGCGGCGGGCAGGGCCAGCGCCGGGAGACGCAGCGGTCCGGGTCTGCGGGCGAGCACGCCGCCCGCGCCGAAGACCGCACCGGCGATGACGCCGGAGCCCATCCAGAGGATCGCGGTGGTGTTGGTGAGGTTGCTCCAGTCGTCGCCCTGGATCAGGGCGGCGGCGAGGTAGTAGCTGGGGACGGCGACGACCAGGCACACGATCGCGGCGGGGACGGCGGCCGGGAGCCGCCACCGGCTGAGATGGGTGAGCAGGAAGGCGGCCACCGCCCAGGCCGCCATGGAGTTGCCGAGGCCGGCGAACGGGTACGGCACGTACTTGATCCACACGAAGTCGAGGAATCCGAGCAGGAAGCCCGCGACGGGGGCGACGACTGCCGCGTGCCGCTTGATCATCATGAGGACCGATCGTAGGCACGGTCCGGGCGCCGGGGATCGGCTCCGGGGCGGATCCGGCGAGTCCGCGGGTCGGCCGAAAGTCAGAGACCCCGCCCCGAATAATTCAGCCTGGTCTATATTGGTCCCCCATGGGCGCGCTCCCACCCCCACGAGCCCGCCTCCAGTTGTTAGCGCTCACAAGACCACGGGCGCTCACAAGACCGAAGGATCCCCACATGTCCCCCAGACATCCCCGCCGATGGCGCGCCGCCCTGGTCGGCGCCGTCGTCACCCTCCTGGCCGGCGCGGGCGCCGCGTTCGGCATCCAGCAGGCCAGTGCCGCCACCGTCAACACCGCCGCCTGGTACGTCTTCGTGAACCGGCACAGCGGCAAGGCCATGGACGTCTACAACCTGTCCACCACCGCCGGCGCCGGCATCGCCCAGTTCACCCGCAACGACGGCAACTGGCAGCAGTGGCAGTTCGTCGACGCCGGCAGCGGGTGGTACAAGATCAAGAGCAGGCACAGCGGCCTGGTCCTGGAGATGCCGAACGCGACCGACGGCACCCAGCTGATCCAGAACACCGACAACGGCACCACCCGCCAGCAGTTCACGCTGAAGGACTCGGCCAATGGTGACGTGCGGTTCGTCAACCGGCACACCGGCAAGGCCCTCGACCTGTGGGAGTGGTCCACCGCCGACGGCGCGATCATCTCCCAGTTCGCCGACGCGGACGGCGCCAACCAGCGGTGGCAGATGGTCCAGGTCGGCACCGGCGGCAGCACGGCCGGCTGCGGCAGCGGCACGTTCCAGTCCGAGGTCACGGTCAGCGGCAGCACCTGGACCGCCCGCAACGCGTCCGGCGCCGCCGTCTACACCGGCACCGACTTCCGCGCGGCCGTGCAGGCCGGCATCGGCAGCCTCACCGCCGGGCGCACGAGCATGCAGCGCGTCGTGGTCCGCGGCAACGGCTCGATGAGCGCGGGCAGCCGCATCTCCCTGGCCAACTGGACCTCGCTGTCGGTCTGCGGAACCATCAACGTCACGGGTACGGGCAGCGGCGACTACGCCCCGATCTACGCCCGCGGGGTCAGCAACATCGAGGTGCCGTACCTGAACCTGACCGGCGCCCCGATCTACGGCATCTTCCTGCGCAACGTCTCCAACGTCTGGCTCGGCCAGCTCGACATGCGGCTCAGCGCCGGCCTCGGCGTCCGCATCGACAACCGCGGCAACACCGCCGAATGGACCAGGAACGTCAAGATCGACAATGTGTACGTGTCCGGCGCGAGCTCGCACGCGGTGGAGACCTACGGCGTCGACGGCATCACGATCGGCACCGTGACCGCGCGCAGCGTCGGCGAGTCGGGTCTGCTGCTCAACCAGACGATCAACGCCACCGTCGGCACGGTCGACGCCGAGAACGCCGGCACGGGTACGGGCTACGCCGCTTTCCGGATGGCCAATCGCAACGGGCGAGTCGGTGACGCGTACCCGAACAACATCAAGGTCGGGCTGGTGAAGGCGCGCGGCGGCGGGCGTGGCGTGTTCTGCGTGTCGGAGAGCGGCGGCTTCACCATCGACCGGGTCGACATCGCCAACACCGGCAACAACGCGATCCTGCTGGAGAACTGCTACAACGGCGTGATCGCCAGGGTGTCCGGCACGGTCAGCGGCGGCGGTGAGATCCGGATCGCGGCGCGCACCGATTTCGCCCCGTCGTCGGGCATCAGCCTGCGCAACCTGACGGTCGCCAACACCAACATCACCTGGAGCCCCTGTACGGGCAGCAACAACACGATCAGCAACGTGACGCGCACGAACTCGACGCTCACCTGGTGCTGACGGCGGTCCGATGCGGTCCCGGCGCGCTGCCGGGGCCGCATGTCACGCTCGGCGCGAAACCGGCCGGGCGTCACTCGGGACGGCCGCGAATGAAGCCGCGCAGCAGCAGGTGGAGGATCAGCCCGATCGGAATCGCCAGGACGATCCCCACGAAGTCGCTGTCGGCGTCGTGGACCGCCGGGTTGCCGGCCAGCGCGGTGAACACGCCACCGACGGAGAGCACGGCCGAGGCGAGCGCGAACGGCAGCAGAATCCCCGGCAGGGCGAACACGGTGATGGCCGCGACCACGGCGGCGTCCTGCACGCGGTTGCCCAGCCGCGGGCCGTGACCGGTCAGCAGGACGACGACCACCACCAGGGCCACGGTGAACGCGACAGTGCCCAGGGTCCGGCCGGTCGTGGGCTGGGCCGAGGAGTACCGCAGCAGCCACGGCACTGATGCGGCGAGGACACCGGCCGGCACGGCGACCAGCGCGCGCCGGCGGCTGATCACGCCGGCCGCGTGCGTTCCGGCGGCGACCGCGATCAGGGCCAGCAGCGAACCGGTGAGCGCGCTGCCGAGCATGAGCTCCGGCTCGACGTCGGTCGGCGACTCGGTCAGCGTCACCAACCCGGCCGCCGCGGCGGCGACCAGCGCGGCGGCGAAAGTCACGGCCCGGCCGGGCACGGCGTGGACAGCGCCGGCCGCCGTACCGTCGCGCCGGGCCGCCGCCGGGACGGTGAGGGCCGCCGCGCCGCAGAGCAGCGCGGCTGCCAGCGCCGGAAGCGCGACGCCCGACACCGGGTCGAACCGGTCGACGACGATGTCGGCCGCCAGCCATCCGCCGCCCGCGACGAGCACGGCGGCGGTGGCCCGGCGGCCGCCCCGGACGGCCACCACCAGCACCACGGCCAGCCCGATCAGCGCGGCCCAGCGCAGCTCCCGCGCCCAGTAGGTGTTGTTCTCACCGAAGGCGTCCGGCCCGGTGGGCTCGCTGACCGGCTGCAGGTCGGTGACGCCGAACGCCCAGACCAGCGCCGACGCGGCGACCAGCCCGAGCAGCAGCAGGCGGTCCGTCCACGGCCACCGGACCGGCCGGGTCGTGACACCGGCGGCCGCGGGAGCGTTCGAGGAGCTCATGACCGGCGAGCGTAACGGTTGGCTACCGCTGCACCACGATGCCGTCGTCCGGCGGTGGCGGGGCTGCGGCTTCCCCGTACCCTCGCGCCATGGTTCTCCCGGTCTCCGATGATCTCAGCCTCGGCACCTGGCGGCGCGATCCGGGCACCGTGGTCCGCCGGGCCGTGTCCGCGCCGGCCGGTGACCCGGCGTCGCCGGCCATCGTCGCGGAGTCCGAGGCGCCCGGGGTGGCGACGGACTGGCTGCCGCACGCGCATCCGATGCACGAGCTGGTCTGGGTACGGGGTGGAACACTCACCACCCGCATCGGCAACCGCATCCACACGGTGCCGCCGGGGTTCGGCCTGTGGCTGCCGGCCGGCGTGATCCACGGCGGACGGCTGACCGCGGCCGCCGAGCTGCACGACGCGTTCTTCGCGCCGGACCGCACGCCCGTCACGTTCGACGGCCCGACGTCGATCACCATGACCCCGCTGCTGGAGTCGCTGCTGTTCCGGCTGGCGCGCACGGATCTCGGCGTGGCGGCGCGGGCCCGTACCGAGGCTGTGGTGTTCGACGTGCTCGAGGCGGCGGACCGGCAGTTCGCGCTGGAGCTGCCCGGTGATCCGCGCATCGATCCGATCGCCGAGGCGCTGCTCGCGGACCCGGCCGACGATCGTGGGCTGCAGGAGTGGGCCGCGCATCTCGGTCTGAGCGACCGGACGATCACGCGGGCGTTCCGGGAGGCGACCGGGTTGTCGTTCGCACAGTGGCGGCAGGCGTTGCGCATCCACGAGGCCCTCGCCCTGCTGTCGGCGGGCGCCGAGGTCGGCGCGGTGTCGGAGCGGCTCGGCTATGCCCAGCCGAGCACGTTCATCGCGGCGTTCCGGCGGGTGATGAACGTGACACCGGGGTTACTGACCCCACGCGCCTGATGTCCGGAATCCCGTATCCGGTGTCCGGGGTGCGGGATTGCCGACAAGTTGATCATCACCTAGCCTCCGTAAGGCAAGGCAACCCTTACTTGAGGAGCTCCACCGATGCCGCACGCCGTCCTGCGCGGTGACCAGCTGGACCTGCGCTACGGCAGGACCACCGTGGTCCACGGCGTCTCGGTGGCGCTGGCGGCCGGGCACGTCACCGCGCTGATCGGCCCGAACGGCAGCGGCAAGTCCACCCTGCTGCGCGCCCTCGCCCGGCTGCACCGGGTCGACGGCGGCGAGGTGGTGCTGGGCCGGCCGGAACGACGCGCGTCCCTGCTCAACGCCCGCGAGTTCGCCCGCGAGGTCACCCTCTTCTCGCAGTCCCGCCAGGTCCCGCACGGCCTGAGCGTCAGCGAGGTCGTCGCGTTCGGCCGCCACCCGCACCGGCGGCGCTTCGCCGGGCCGTCGGCCGCGGACCGCGCCGCGATCGAGCGCGCCATGCGGGTCACCGGCGTGCAGGACATGGCCGCACGGCCGGTCGGCGAGCTCTCCGGCGGCGAGATGCAGCGGGTCTGGCTGGCCGCCTGCCTGGCCCAGGAGACCGGCGTCGTGCTGCTCGACGAGCCGACCAACCACCTCGACCTGCGCTACCAGATCGAGACCCTCGACCTGGTCCGCGACCTCGCCGACGACCACGGCGTCGCCGTCGGCATCGTGCTGCACGACCTCGACCACGCCGCCCGGGTCGCCGACACGCTGCTGCTCCTGCGCGCCGGGCGCATCCACGCCGCCGGCGACCGGGTCGAGGTGCTCACCGCCGCCAACCTCAGCGAGGTGTACGACCTGCGCGTCGAGGTGGAGATCGACCCGCGTACCGGCCGCCTGCACATCGACCCCGTCGGGCGGCATCCCGCCCGCCACCGCACCACCTCAGGAGAGACGCTCGCATGAAACGCCTTATCCGCCTCGCGGCCGCCGCCGCGACGGTCGCCGTGACGGTCACGGCCTGCGGCACCACCGAGGTCGAGGAACCGGCCGCCGCCGGCTCGGCCGCACCGGTCTCGCAGACCTGCGCGAACGACACCACCACGACCGCGACCGGGCCGGTGTCGATGACCGACGGCGTCGGGCGCACGGTCAAGCTGGACAAACCCGCCCAGCGGGTCGCGGTGCTGGAGTGGCAGCAGACCGAGGATCTGCTCACGCTCTGCCTGAACCCGGTCGCGGTCGCCGACCCGAAGGGCTACGCCACCTACGTGAAGGCGGAGACGCTGCCCGCGGACGTCGCCGACGCCGGTCAGCGCGGTGAGCCCGACCTCGACGCGCTCTACGCCACGAACCCCGACCTCATCGTCGTGGAGGCGTTCAAGGCCGACGACGAGCTGATCACCAAGCTGGAGAAGCGCGGCGTGCCGGTGCTCGCCACGGTCGGCGCGGACGCCTCCGGGCAGATCGCCAACATGAAGAAGGTCTTCTCGATGATCGGCACGGCCACCGGCCGCACCGAGCGGGCCGACCTGGTGCTCCAGCAGTTCGACAAGCACCTCGCCGAGGCCAAGCAGAAGGTGGCGAACGCGGCGGCCCGCGACTTCCTCTTCTTCGACGGCTGGATCGAGGGCGGCAACGTCGTCATCCGGCCCTACGGCGAGGGCGCGCTCTTCACCGAGCTCGGCGAGCAGCTCGGGATGACCCCGGCCTGGACCGAAAAGATCAATGCGGCGTACGGCAGCGGCGGCGTCGACCCGTCCTACGGTCTCGCCCAGACCGACATCGAGGGCCTCACCGCCGTCGGCAACGCCACCCTGTTCTACTCCGACGACGCGACCCCGGACAGCTACGTCAAGGAACTGACCAAGAGCCCGATCTGGACCGCGCTGCCGGCCGTCAAGGAGAAGCGCGCCTACGCCTTCCCGGCCGGTGTCTGGGGCGCCGGCGGCCCGCTCTCCAACGAGCAGGCGATCGACGCGTACGTGAAGATCCTGACGCAGGCGTGAGCGACACCCGGGTCCGGCCGGCGCTGCCCGCCGTCGGGCCCGGTCGCGGCGCGAGCGGGACGGCCGTGCTGGCCGTCCTGCTCGTCGTGGTCGCCGCGACCGGGCTGTGGCACGTCACCCAGGGCACCTCCGGGGTCGGGTTCACCGACCTGCTGCGCTACCTGCTCGGCGCGCACGCCGACGTCGGCGGCGTGCCCATCGCCGACGTGGTGACCGGCTCCCGCCTGCCGCGCGTCTTCGCCGGGATCGCCGTCGGCGTGGCGCTCGGCGCCGCCGGGGCGCTGCTCCAGTCGGTCACCCGCAACCCCCTCGCGGCCCCGGACACCCTGGCCGTCACCGCCGGCTCCTACTTCGCGCTCTGCGCGGTCGCCGCGTTCGGCCTCGCCGTCCCGCTCTGGGCCTCCGGCGCGGTGGCCTTCGGCGGCGGGCTGCTCGCCGCGGCGCTCGTGCTCGGCCTGGCCGGCAGCGCCTCCGGCATCGGCTCCACCCGGCTCATCCTGGCCGGGTCGGCGGTCGCGATGGCCCTCGACGCGGGCGCGGCGACCCTGCTGATCCTCTTCAAGGAGAACACCACCGGCCTGTACGCGTGGGGCAGCGGCTCACTCGCCCAGCTCAACCTGGACGCCGCCGAACGCGCCACCCCGGTCGTCGCGGTGGTGCTCGTCGTCGCGCTGCTGCTGGCGCGCCGGCTCGACGTGCTCGGCCTCGGCGACGACACGGCCGCCTCGCTCGGCGTGCCGATCCGCTCCACCCGGCTGCTCGCGGTGCTCTGCGCGGTGCTGCTGACCAGCATCTCGGTGACCCTCGCCGGCCCGCTCGCCTTCGTCGGCCTGGCCGCCCCGGTCGCCGTGCGCCTCGCCGCGACCCGGATCGGCGCGCTGAGCCGGCACCGGTTCCTGATCCCGGCGTGCGGCCTGGTCGGCGCGCTGTTCGTGCTGCTCGCCGACGCCGTGCTGCGGGCGCTGATGGGCGCTCAGGCGGCCGCCTCGATCCCCACCGGCGTGCCGACCTCGCTGCTCGGCGCAATCGTCATCGTGGTCCTCGCGCTGCGGCTGCGTGACACCGGCGCGGCGCCGGCGCCCGGCGCACCCGTCGCCATCCGCTCCCGCCGCCGCTTCCTGACCGTCACGGTCGCCGCGGCGGTCCTGCTGGTCGCGGCCGCGGTGGCCGGCCTGCTCGCCGGCAGCCTGTGGCTGCGCACCGGCGACATCGCGCTCTGGCTGCAGGGCGCCGCGCCGGACCTGATCGGCCGGGCGCTCGACGACCGGGCCCCGCGGGTCGCCGCGGCCGTCGTCGCCGGCATGGCGCTCGCCCTCGCCGGAACCGTCGTGCAGGGCACCGTGCGCAACCCGCTCGCCGAACCCGGCATCCTCGGCATCACCGCCGGCGCCGGCCTCGGCGCGGTGATCATCGTGACCTCGGGCGCGCCCGGCGGCCGGCCGGTCCTGATCCTCACGGCCGTCGCGCTGGGCCTCGCCACGTTCGCGCTGATCGCGGTGCTGGCCTGGCGCGGCGGGCTGCTGCCGGACCGCTTCCTGCTGATCGGCATCGGCTGCGGGTACGCGCTCAGCGACATCAGCACGTTCCTGCTGCTGCGCGCCGACCCGTGGGACACGCCACGCATCCTGACCTGGCTGTCCGGCACCACGTACGGCCGGACCTTCGCCGACGTGGTGCCGGTCGCCGTGGTGCTGCTGCTGGCCACGCCCCTGGTGCTGAGCATGCGCCGGGAACTGGACCTGCTCGCGATCGACGAGGACACCCCGCGGGTCTTCGGCGTGCGGCGGGAAGGAACCCGGCTGGTGCTGCTGACGGTGGCGGCGGTCGCGGCGGCGGTGAGCGTCGTGGCGGTCGGCGTGGTCGGCTTCGTCGGCCTGGTCGCCCCGCACATCGCCCGCGGCCTGGTCGGCGTCCAGCACCGGCGGATCGTCCCGGTCGCGATGCTGCTGGGCGGGCTGCTCGTCTGCGTCGCCGACACGCTGGGCCGTACCCTGATCGCGCCGTCCCAGATCCCGGCCGGTCTGATGATGGCGCTGATCGGCGCCCCCTATTTCGTCTGGCTGCTGCGCCGCTCCCGGGTCTGATCACCCGAGAGGCGGCGACGTTGCACCTGCCGTAGCGGCATGTGGTCTCCTCGAGGCACCCCAGCACGGAAGGCTCCGCCTGTGACCTACTCCCCCGTCATGCCGCCCCGGCAGGTTCAGATCGGTGACGCCGCCGTCTTCGCGGGGACGACGCCGCGCGCCATCCGCCACTACCACCAGATCGGTCTGCTGCCGGAGCCCGAGCGGGGCGTGGACGGTCGCCGCCGCTACGGCTACGACGACATGATCCGGCTGCTGTGGATCCGCAGGATGGCGGAGGCCGGCATCAGCCTCGACGACATGCGGGCCGCCTTCGGGCAGACCCGGGACATCGGCGAGGTGCTGGGCCGGCTGGAGGAGACCCTGGCCGCCCAGGAGGCCGAGATCAAACGCCGGCGCGCGGCGGTCCATCGTCTCCGCACCGTGGGCAGCCCGCTGGGACTGCTCTCCGACCTGGTCGCCGACCGGCTCGGCGACCTGCCCCCGGGCGCGCTGCGCCCCGCCGACCTGGACGCGCTGCTGGTCACGGAACGCATCTTCGGCCCGCTGGGCGCCGCGATCCAGGCCAGCGTGTTCATCGTGCTCGCCACCCACCCCGATCTGCGGGCCGAACAGGACCGGCTGGACGCGGCCGAGGCGGCCCTGGACGACAGTGTGAAGCCCGAGGATCCGCGCGTGGAGGAGCTGGCGGTCCAGCGATGCGCCCACCAGCTGGCCCTGGACCGAGCGGTGGAGACAGCCGGTCTGGACGCGGACGAGGAGAGGCTCTTCGAGATCTACGACGCCGGCGGGTCGGAAGACACGGGCAGCCGGTTGAGCGCTGCCGCAGCGGTCGCCACGATGCCGTATGACCTGTCCCCCGCCCAGAAACGCTGCCTGGAACGCACGGCACAACTCCTCGCCGACGCCCCCGGCGGCTGATCACCGGCGACGGAACGGTTCAGAAAGCTCCTATCTCGTAGAAGAAGAACAACCGGAAAAGGGTGGGCCACACCGTCCAGAACTGCGGTGCCGGCCCCTCACCCTCAGGAGACAGGCTCGCCACCACGAAGAGTGCCGTGACCGGGACGAGGATGAGGGCCGGTGACGTCAGCACGGCGATCTGCACCCATGCCCGCCGGCTCCAGGCGCGGGAGCCGGCGGCGCCGGCAAGCGCGCCCATCACGGCTCCGATGAGCGCGCCGATGGTCGATCCGGTGGTCGATCGATAGAACGTCATGACCGGTCCGAGACCGTCATGGGTATAGGCGAGGACCAGATCACCTCGCTGGGCCCGCCAACTCGTACACGAAAATCCGGCGATCTCGTCGAAGTCCTCCCATCCCTGCTTGATCGCATTGGCTCGGGCGAGGCCGTCCAGGCCGCAGTCGTCCTCGACGGCCGAGAGGTCGCTTCCGTCGTCGAGCTTGTAGGGGATCTCCACGTAACCGGGACCGGACTCCTCGTCGCCGAGGCGCGAACCGTAGACGAAGTCGCGCCGGTCGATCTCGCCGGCCGGGGTGACGCCGGGCACGATGTCCCGGGCGATCCGCAGCGCCTCGGTGTTGCCCGGCAGAGGGCCGGGATCGAGGCCGCCGATCCACGATCCCGCGGTCGCGCCGGCGATCCCGAGCACCATCGCGCTGAGCGCCATCGCCGCACTGCGCGTCCAACCTCGGGACTCGGTCAACGTGATGAAGCCTTTCTCGCCGGCGCCGGGTGCGGACATCGGATCATAGGTGATCTTGTGGCCCGGAACCGTCCGGCAAACAGCTGGTGTGCGTGTTCAGCTTCCGGGTATGCGGCCGGAACGCAAGGCGCTCAGCCATCGGACGGAAGGCGAACCTGTGACGGCCGGACATCAGGAGACCGGGCTCGGCCAGATCGGCGACGCCATTCGGCGTTCCGGCGTATATCTGCAGTTCGTGCCGCAGCCGACCCCCTTGGAGGCGTGCTGGTACACGATCGGCCTGACCGGCCATGGGCATCCTGAGCTGATCCTTTTCGGGCTGCCCCCGGACATCTCCCGGCCGGTTCTGCGCGCCGTCGCCGATGAGGTCATCGCGGGTCGACGAGCATTCGCCCCGGGCCAGCGGGCCGACGACGTCATCGAGGGTCACCAGGTTCAATTCGTCGCGGTCACCGAGCCGGATCGCCACCTGCCCGTCGCCGCGCAGTTCTACGCCGGCACGGGCGCCGCCGTGGAGGCCTTGCAGATCGTGTGGCCGGACCGGTACCACCGCTGGCCCTGGGAGCCCGGCACGCGCGTGGAGGACATGCCGGTGCTCGGCCGGCCAGTATCCTCCGCGTGATGACTTCCCACGGTGTCGTTGCAGCGGGGTCCGGAACCTGGACGCTCGGAGACCTGACAGTCAACAGAATCGGCTTCGGCGCCATGCGGCTGACCGCTGATGCCGACGGGAGCCCCAGCGACCGGGATCGCGTGATCGCCGTGCTGCGCCGAGCCGTCGACCTCGGCGTCAACCACATCGACACCGCCGCCTTCTATTTCTCGGCGCTCCGGTCGGCCAATGAACTGATCAATCGGGCTCTCTCCCCGTACCCGGAAGAATTGGTGGTGACCACCAAGGTCGGACCTGGTCGAGACCCTTCGGGTGAATGGCTTCCACCGGCGCGCCCGGAGCAGCTCCGTGGCCAGGTCGAGGAGAACCTGCGCCAGCTCGGCAGAGATCACCTCGATGTGGTGAACCTGCGCCGGCAGGGATGGGACTCCATCGCCGATCATTTCGGGGCGCTGGCCGAATTGCGCGACGCCGGCCTGATCCGGCACCTGGGCCTCTCCAACGTCAGCGTCGATCACCTCCGGCAGGCGCAGGCGATCGCGCCCGTGGTGTGCGTGCAGAATTCGTACGGCGTCGATTATCAGAGAAACGAGCAAGACGATTTCGTACGCCTTTGCGGTGATCTGGGCGTGGCTTTCGTGCCGTTCTTCGCGATTGCGGCAGCCGGACGAAAAGCCGGCTCCCGCCGCGACGACAGCGAGGCGATCCGCGCCGTGGCGCACGCGCACGGCGTGACGCCGGCACAAGTGCGCATCGCGTGGACATTGCACCGAGGGCCGCACGTGCTGGCCATTCCCGGTACGGGAAATCCGGAGCACCTGGCCGAGAACGTAGCCGCCGGGGCGCTACGGCTCTCCGCGGAGGACATGTCATTGCTCGACACGGCTCACGCTTACCCCGACGGCCTCACCGGGCGTGCTCCCACGGCTTCTTGACGGTGTCGTAGCGCACCGCGCTCGACCCGATGACGGTGCCCGCCGGGATGCCGTCCCGATCCTCGGCTAGCCGCTGCCGCTCACCGATGAAGGTCCCCGTCGCCGGGTCGATGACGATTTCGCGTTGTTCTCCGGCGGCGGTGACGCCGAGGGCCGTGCCGGTGCGCCCGTCCAGCGTCGCCGTCCGCTCGGTGATCTCCAGCGTGGGCAGGTAGGCGAGAGCCCGATACAGCGCCGCCCGGAGGTCGGCGGGAAGCAGGCCACTGCGCAGCGCATCCGCCGCATAGACGAGAACCTCCTGGTCGGGGTCCTGCCCGCGGCCCTCGGCGTCGGTCCGCAGGCGGTCGTAGAGCCGGCGTGGATCCCGAGGCAGTCCGGCGATGAAGCGCGTGGTGGGGCCCTGCCAGTTACCCGCCGCGGTGCACAGGTCGCCGGAGTCCGGGTAGAAGGCCCCGCACCTGCCGCTCAGCCGTTCCGGGTCGGACCGGACGCCGAGGCCGGCCTCCGCGGCCTGCTTCTCGGTGCCCAGCAGGCGGGTGCGTTCGCCGGTGTCGGTGCGCAGCATGAACCATTCGCCGGCCGGGTCGGCGGGCACCCACCTCTCGTCCCGGGTGCCGACCAGCACGGCGGCGCCCGGACTGTAGCCGGTGCTGAGGGAATGCGTGGAGATGTACCGGTACCAGCCGTCGGGGACCGGCTCATCCCGGGTACGGATCTGGGCGTCCGCTGCGGTGTTCAGCGTCTGCGCGACCTCGACCATCGCGACTTCGGACGTGTCGCCGCGCACCACGACGGCGACCACCGCCACGGACAGCACCGCGGCGGCTGCCGCGAGCGACAGGTGCGGCCACCGTCGCCGCCGGGCCACGGGCTGCTCCTGCGCGGCCGCGAGCACGCGGGCGCGTACCCGTCCCAAGGCCTCGGAGTCGCCGGCCGGCACCGGGTACAGGTCGTTCAGGGCAACATCGAGTTCGTCGGTCATGACTCGCCCTCCAGCGGCGGGAACGTGGTGGCAGAAACGGCCCGCAGGCCACGCCGGACCCGGTGCAGCCGGGAACGGACGGTGCCTTCCGGAATACCGAGGGCGGTGGCGATCTCCCGGGTGTCGAGGCCGGCGAGGCTGTTCAGCAGCAGCACTTCCCGGTCCCCGTCGGGCAGCGCCGCGATCGCGGCGGCAAGACCCGCGATTCGGGTACGGGCATCGAGCCGTTCCGCCACCCGATCGTCGGCCCCGTCGACGTGCGTGCCGTGCGCCGTCAGCCGCTGCGACAGCCGCTGATGCTGTGCCTGGTTGCGATGGTGGCGGCGGAGCAGATTGACGGCGATGCCGAACAGCCAGGCCCGGGCAGTGCCCCGCTCGGGTCGGAAGTCACCGCGCGCCGACCAGGCGACCAGGAACGTCTCGGCAACCAGATCCTCAGCCTGCGCCGCCTCGACCTGCCGGGCCAGATAGCGCCACAACCCCGGCGCGTGATCGTCGAAGAGCAGGGCGAACCGGTCCGCCGCCTGCGAGCCGCCGAGCCAGTGATCACTCGGTGGATGTTCGCCGGCCATCGCGGGCACCTCCCGGCCGGCAGCCCCGGCGATTCGTAAGGTCATGCCAGGTATTGCCAGAAGAAGCCGAACCCGTTCACGGCTCGTCCGTGGGCGGAGCCGGCCAGCCGGGCGTATTACTCGAAGCCGCGGAAGATGCCGTCACCGTCCACATGGCCGGCGAAGTCCTCCCAGTCCATGTTCGCGATGGGAAGGTTGTTCTGCACGGACCACATCTCCGACGGCACGACGCGGAACGTGGCGCCGAGCTGCGGGCCCTTGCCCTGGTCCTCCAGACCTTCCACGTAGTCGTAGAGGTTGACCACGAGAGTCGGCCGATCAGGGTGGGTCAGCGCCTTCGTGTCGACCAGGAAGGCAACGGCATGACTCGCGTCTGCCGGCAGCGTCTCCAGGAGTTGCGACGGCGTGATCCCCTCGTACGCCCGATCATCGACGTACGCGACGAACGCCGTGAATTCGTCCTCCGTCTGCGGCTCAGCGATCGCCGCCTGGATCTCTTCCCATTCCTGCGGGTGGGTGAAGTCAGTGCGGATGACCAGGGAGACGTCAGAGTTGTGATGCCAGATGCGCTCATCCACGCAGGCGAGGATAGGCCAACCCAACGGTTGACCCTCGGGAGGCGTAGGTCGCGTCAGCTGACCGCATCGCCGGGTGCAGCATGACGACGAGGTCCGCCGGTTCCGCATCGAGGCTGATGCGGTGCGCGAGTTCCGGTTCGAAACGGAGGGCGGCGGCCGACCGTGGTTCTACGCAGAGGTCACCGACGCCGACATGGAGAAGGTGCCGGATCAACTGATCCCGTTGACGCTCCTTCTATGGTCAGAAGATCACACGATAACGATCCGTGCCGCTTCCGTCCTGCGTCCAGGACCGCACGTTGTGCGGGGTCGAGGGACTGGCTGAACACCCGTTCGGCCTCGGCAGCGGTGGTCATGCTGAGGATGCTGCCGTCGTGCCCGTCGCGGGTTGCCGAACGTGTCGCACCACCGGTCTTGTCGCTGGTGAACAGGTAAGCCAGTTCCGGGCGTGGCAGCCCGTCGGTGACGCCGGAGGCGTCCACGGCGCGCATTTCGATGTTCGTGAGTTTGGGGCTCTGGCGCACTTTCCGTGAATGATCTCTGCGGCGAGCCCGAACGGCTGTGGTACGCCACGGCGCCTGAAGTCAAAGCGCGTCGAGTAGCAGGACGCCGTCTGGTGAGTAGAAGTAGTCGCGTACGTGCTGAGCCCAGTCTTCGATCGTCGGGTCCTCCGCGTGCGACAGCCAGTCGGAAAGGCGAGCGTGCTCGTCGCTGTGCCCATTCTCAGAGAGCCATCGCAGCGTTTCGTCCCTGCCGGCTCCGAAGATGGCGTGGGCATCGAAGCCAATGCCCAGATCCATGTCACCGGTGCAGAATTTCGCGGCGTACAGGCGGCGCGAGTCGGCGGGATCGCCGATCAGGAACAGCAGGAAGGCAGTCAGATAAATTTGCTCATACTCGTCGCTCTCGCCGTTGTCCGGACCTTCACGCCGGAGCCTTTCGAGGTCGAATATCTTCCGAAGCATCGCCTGGTGGGGACGAGGGTCACCGACGTCCACCATCCGGAGCGCTTCCCGGCGCGAAGCCGGAGTCGACAGGTCTACAGACTTGGGCACGCGTGCACGGTAGTCCAGCGCGGCTCGTCCACGCGGGCCGTCAGGAAGCGGCGGCAGGCAGCTTTGACCGGGATACCGAGCTGGAACTGTGGTTCAGTGGCCTCGGCAAGGTCCGCCTGGAGTTCAAGGCGAACGCTGACATCCGCCAGTTGGGTCAGATGATCGCCGGTTACGTCCTCTGACCGGTTCGCCGGCGATGCCTGCGCCCGCCGCGTGACCACGCTGCTACCGCCGGCGCTGCCCGTAGTGCGGCCGATCGCAGGACCGTCGGGGTTTGCGGGCGAGCAGGTTCAGCAGCGTCGACTTGCCCGAGCCGCTGGCGCCGTAGACGCACACGAACTCACCCTGGGCGGCCTCGAGGTTCACATCGCGTGCGGCCCCTATGGTCTCCACTTCAGAGTGGCAGGCCTTGCCCGACATCGCCGTGAACGCCACCCGGGCACACCGGCCCGAGTGGTGCTCAGAGCGCGACGTGTTCAGGCGGCGGTGAAGGCCGCACGATGGTCGCGGACCCACTCTTCGAGGCTGCGGCCCGGCCGCCCGGTGAGGTCGCGCACGCCGGGCCGGACCCGGTCGGGCTCGGCGACCGTGTCCGACCAGTAGTTGAGCAGCATGGCGATGATGTCCTCGGGAATGAACGGGGCCACGTCGGCACGGAACTCGTCCGGGCTGATCTCCACGAGCGGGATGTCACGTCCGATGCCGGCGCTTATCGCGGCCACCTGGTCGATCCGGGTGAGCGACTGCGGGCCGGTCAACGGGTAGATCCGGCCCAGGTGCCGGTCACCCAGCAGCGCGGCGGCGGCGGCATCCGCAACGTCCGCCTCATGAATCGGCGCCTGCGCGGAGTGGATGAACGGCGCACGGATCGGCGTCCCGGCCTTGATCGGCCAAGCCCATGACAGCAGGTTGTTCGCGAACGTCCCCGGCCGCAGGATGGTCCAGGCGTCGGTGCGGGCCGTCACCGCCTGCTCCACCGCCCGATGGTGGGTGTGGCTGGCTGAGCCGATGTCGCGGGGGAACTCGCCCGCGGCGGCGAGCGATGACAGCACCACGAATCGGCGTACTCCGCCGGCGACCGCGGCGGCGACGAGATCGTCGACACCGTGATCGACCGGGAAGACGAACATCCGGTCCACCCCGTCGAACAGATCCGCGGTCAACGCCGAGGCTGCGGTCAGGTCAGCGCCGACGACCTGGACGCCGTCCGGAAGCCCGGCCTGCTGCGGTTTACGGCTCACCGCGCGTACGGGTTCCCCGAGGCTCGCCAAGGCATGGGTCAGGTTCCGTCCCACCGCTCCGGTGGCACCGGTTATCAGAATTGTCATCGATGATCCGAATCTCGTCGCATGTGCTGAGCGGAGTGCCCGGCTCGGCATCGACGTTACGGATCAATCAGGTCAGCTCACGGCCGCAATCATCCACCCATCGAACCGCGTCGTCACAGCGACGCCACCTTCCGGTAGCGGGCGAGCAGCAGCAGCAAACACACCGCGATCAGGCACGCCGCCTCGATGCCGTAGACCGGCCCGAACCGGCCCACCCCCACATCGAGCTGACTGCCCCGCCCGGTGAGCCACTCCCCGACCCCCGCGATCAGGAAGTTCGGGCTGCCCAGACCGGACAGCGCGTTCGCGGTGGTGCTCGGCAGCGAGGCGAGCACGCCGACGACCGGGACGGTCATCATGAAGACCGCCACGATGCCGCCGGCGGCGAACGCGTGCTTGCCGGTGAGCGACGCGATCAGCAGGCTGATCCCGGCGAACGTCACCGCCCAGAGCAGACTGTAGGCCCACCCGGGCAGCAGATCCCCCAGCTCGCCGACCACGCCGCTGCCGGTGAACACGGCACCGAGGAACATGATCAGCTGAGGCACGCCGAGCAGCAGCCAGATTGCGGCCGTCATGGCGGCGAACTTGGCGATCACGTAATCGGCGGCCCGCAGCGGACGGCTGAAGTAGAGCGGCAGCACCCCGGCCCGCAGGTCCCCGGAGACCAGCTGCGGCGCGGCGATCGCCGCGAAGAAGATGATCAGGAGGCTCATCTGGTCGGCGTACCCGACGTAGGTGAAGAGCACCGTTCCGGTGATCGAGCGGGCCGCCGCCACGATGACCGCGACCAGCAGCATGACGCCGGCGACGAGCCACGGGAAGGCCTTCACCTTGGCGGAGCGGCCGAACCCGAAGACGGCCCGCAATCCGTGTACGAACAGGGCCCGCTGCATCGCGACGCGACCCAGTCGCGGGCCGGTGTACCGCTGGTACCCGATGTCGTGGATGACGGCGGTGGCATCGAAGCCGGGCGTAGGCATCGGATCAGGATGCCAGTCCCCGGCGGGGTCAACCAGCCTCGCGCAGGAAGTCGCGGATCAGCAGGCTGATCAGCTCGGGGCGCTCGGCGATCAGGTTGTGCGTGGTCCCCGGCACCACGCACAGCTGCGCCCCCGGGATCGACGCCGCGATCAGCAGGCTGTGATCCGGCCGGATCGTGTCCCGGTCGCCCGACATAACCAGCACCGGCGCGGTGATCCGGGCCAGGTCGGCCGGGTCGATGTGCGGCTCGCTGCGCCACAGCCGGAACAGCTTGGTCAGCACGACGTCGGCGTGCTCCGGCCCGTCCGGCGACAGGCGTTCGTAGTGCATCCGCTCGACGTCCGGCCGTGACTCCCCCGAAGAAGGGGGAAGAGCATCGAGCACCACCCCGGCGGAGTCACGGAACGCGCCGGGATCCAGGTTTCCGCTGATCGCGGTCACCGACCGCACCCGCGCCGGATGGTCGAGCGCCATCAGCAACCCGATGATCGCCCCGTCGCTGTAGCCGACCACGTGCGCCGACTCGCACCCGGCCGCGTCGAGGTAGGCCACGGTGTCGGCGACCATCCGCCCGTACCCGTAATCGCCCTCGATGTCGGCCGTCCGGCCGTGGCCGGGGCGCTCGAAGGCGTACACCCGGTAATCGGGTGTGAGGGCGTCGGACTGGGCTCGCAGCGATTCCAGGGAGCAGAAGCCGCCGTGCAGCAGCAGGACGGGATCGCCGTCGCCGGCGACCTCGGAGTAGACGTCGGCGTCGCCGATCCGCACGAAGTTCTTGATCGAATCAGCCTATCGGTTGGTTCGCGCGCCCCACCGACCGGCGCACCGAACCCGTCCGCCGGTGACTGCCCGTCACGAGCCGCAGGCGGAAGGCTCAGACGCATGGCAGTCATCGAGGTCCGCGAGATACAGAAACGCTATTCCGGCGCCGTCGCCGTCGACGACGTCTCCCTCACCGTCGAACAGGGCGAGATCTTCGGGATTCTCGGCCCGAACGGCGCCGGCAAGACCACCACCGTGGAGTGCGTCGCCGGGCTGCGGGCGCCGGACCGGGGCACGATCAGCGTGCTCGGCCTGGACCCGCTGCGTGACCGGGCCGAGCTGACCCGCCGGCTCGGGGTGCAGTTGCAGGAGAGCCGGCTGCCGGACCGGTTGCAGGTCGCCGAGGCGCTCGAGCTCTACAGCTCGTTCTATCCCCGGCCGGCCGACTGGCGCGCGCTGATGGAGGCCCTCAACCTCCAATCCAAGGCCACCACCCGGTACGGGCGGCTCTCCGGCGGCCAGAAGCAGCGGCTCTCCATCGCCCTGGCGCTGGTCGGCAACCCGGAGATCGCCATCCTGGACGAGCTCACCACCGGACTCGACCCGCAGGCGCGGCGGGACACCTGGGCGCTGATCGAGCAGGCCCGCAGCCGTGGCACCACGATCGTGCTGGTCACCCACTTCATGCAGGAGGCCGAACGGCTCTGCGACCGGCTGGCCCTGATCAACGGCGGCCGGGTCGTCACCGTGGACACACCGGAGGGTCTGACCGCGCAGGCCCGCATCGAGCAGCGGATCGTCTTCCACCCGTCCCGGCCCTGCGACGACGCCCTGCTGACCGCCCTGCCCGAGGTCTCCCGGGTGACCCGCCGTGACGACCTGGTCGTCGTCGAGGGCACCGCCGAGGCGATCACCACCGTCATCCCGCTGCTGTCCGCCCACGGCATCGTCCCGCAGCGCCTGCGCGTCGAGCAGGCCAGCCTCGAGGACGCGTTCGTCACCCTCACCGGAAAGGATTTCTCATGAGCACGCTGCGCCTGATCCGCACCGAGACCGTGCTGTCGATCCGCGACAAGATCGGCCCGCTCTGGGGAGTCGGCTTCCCCCTGGTCCTGCTCGTCATCCTGGGCAACGTCCCGTCGCTGCGCGAACCGCAAGAGGTCAACGGCGGCATCGCCACCTTCGACCTGTACGTGCCCGTGCTGATCCTGTTCAACCTGGCCATGCTCGCCCTGATCGCGGTGCCGACCGTCCTCGCCGGATACCGGCAGGCCGGCGTGCTGCGCCGCCTGCAGACCACCCCGGTCGGACCGGCCCGGGTGCTCACCGCCCAGCTGGTGGCGAACCTGCTCACCGCGGTCGTCGCCACGGTGGTCTTCCTGGCCACGGCCCGGTTCGCCTTCGGCGTCGGGCTGCCCGGCGCCGTGCCGGGCTTCGTGGTCGCCTGGCTGCTGGTCGCCGCCGCGATGCTCGGCATCGGGCTGCTGATCACCGCACTGGCCACCGGTCAGCCGCAGGCCAGCGCGATCGGCACGGTGCTGTACTTCCCGCTGATGTTCTGCGCCGGGCTCTGGGTGCCGATCACGCAGATGCCGCCGCTGCTGCGCGACATCAGCCACGCCACCCCGCTCGGCGCCGGCATGCAGGCCTTCCAGGACGCGTACGCCGGTGACTTCCCGGCCGCCCAGCCCCTGCTGATCCTCACCGGGTACGCGGTGGTCAGCGCGGCGGCCGCGGTCCGCTGGTTCCGCTGGTCCTAGGATGCCCACGATTCATAGGATGCCCACGATGGACACCTCCCGGAGCAGCGAGCCGCCGCGGCTGCTGGTGACCGCGGTGCCCTACGGCGTGCTCGCGCTGCTGACCGTCTACCTGCTCGCCGACTGGCGCGCCAACGCCGGATCGTTGCTGCTGTGCGCCGCGGCCGCCGGGTGGATGGCCGGCATGTTCGTGCGCCGGCTGCCGTACCCCGCGATGATGTTCTGCGGTCTGCTGGCGATCACGTTGCTGCTGGTGCTGCGGGAGCCCGCCTTCGGGTTCTTCACCACGGCCGCCTACATCTACGCGTTCGCGTTCCTGCCCTGGCCGGGGCGGGTGCCGGCGATCGCGGCGGTGGCGGTCGTGGCCGGGATCGCGCAGGCGTCCAGCTTCGACAAGTCGGACGCCGGTGACTACACCCTCGCCGCCGTGATCATCGCGCTGAACGTCCTGATCATGACGGTGATGGCGTGGGTGCTGCGTCTCGACGAGCGCAACTCCGACGAGCTGAGCCGCGCCAACGCCCTGCTGAGAGCCTCGCTCGAGGAGAACACCGCGCTGCACGCCCGGCTGCTGGCGCAGGCCCGCGAGGCCGGTGTCCTGGAGGAGCGGCAGCGGATGGCGCGGGAGATCCACGACACCGTCGCGCAGGGCCTGACCGGCATCATCACCCAGCTGCAGGCGGCCGAGCAGCGGCACGAGGTTCCGGACGAGTGGCGGCGGCCGTTCGACGCGATCACGGGCCTCGCCCGGCAGAGTCTCACCGAGGCCCGCCGCTCGGTGGACGCGCTGCGCCCCGAGCAGCTGGAGACGGCCCGCCTCGCCGACGCGCTCACCGGTGTCGCCGAGCGATGGACCGCGTTACACCACCTTCCGGTACGGGTGACGACCACCGGAACGCCGCTGCCCCTGCCCGCCGACGCCGAGTTCGCCCTGCTCCGCACCGCGCAGGAGGCCCTCGCCAACGTCGCCAAGCACGCGGGCGCCACCCGGGCCGGCGTCACGCTGTCCTACCTGGAGCACGAGGTGGCGCTGGACGTGCTCGACGACGGCACGGGGTTCGACCCGTCGTCGCTGAAGGACGGCAGCTACGGTCTGACCATCATGCGCCAGCGGGTGGAGGCGTTCGGCGGGACGCTGCAGATCGAGTCCGAGCCCGGCGCCGGCACCGGCGTCTCCGCCCGCGTTCCGGTCCGGGGAGTGTCCGATGAGTGAGAGCACCATCCGTCTCGTGGTCGCCGACGACCACCCCGTCGTGCGCGACGGGCTGGCCACCATGTTCGCCTCGGCGCCCGGCTTCACCGTGGTCGGTGAGGCCGCCGACGGCGCCGAAGCGGTCCGGATGGCGCAGGCCCTCTCCCCCGACGTGATCCTGATGGACCTGCGGATGCCCGGCACCGACGGTCTCACCGCGATCACCGAACTGGCCCGCGCCGGCAACCCGGCCCGCGTCCTGGTGCTCACCACCTACGACAACGACGCCCACGTGCTCCCGGCGATCGAGGCCGGCGCCACCGGATATCTGCTCAAGGACTCACCCCGCGAAGATCTCCTTCGGGGGGTACGGGCAGCGGCGCGCGGCGAGACCGTCCTCTCCCCGTCGGTCGCGTTGCGGCTGGTCAACCGGGTGCGTACCCCCGCGCCGCAGCTGCTCAGCCAGCGCGAGCTGGAGGTGCTGCAACTCGTGGCCGCGGGCAACACGAACCGGGAGGCGGCGGCCCGGCTGTTCATCACCGAGGCGACGGTGAAGAGCCACCTGCTCAACATCTACGCGAAGCTGGGCGTCAGCGACCGGGCGGCGGCGGTGGCCGAGGCGTACAACCGCCGGCTGCTCCTGCCCGACTCCCCCTAGGCTCTCCAGTCATACATTTAGTTATTCCGATGTGTCGGGGCAGCCCCCGCCCGTGGTCCGTTCGTCCGTCCCCGGCCTGATCGAAACGCCGTAGCGTGCTCGCGTGATCACTCCACCGAGGACGGGAGCGGGTATGCGGCCGCGTCGGCTCTGGGAAGGCGCCATCATCGTTCTGGCAGCCGGACTGCTCACCGCGTGCGGCGGCCCGGAGGATGAGGAGGCGCCGGCGACCGCGGCCGTCGACGCCGCCGCCGCGACGGAGGCCGATCAGCGGGCGCAGGAGCAGGCCGCGATCCCGCCGAAGCCGGACGAGGACACCGCGGCGGCCTACATCGCCGCGCTGAAGGCGATCAACCCGGAGATCACGAAGGACCGGGAGCCGGAACGCTTGGTCGACCGGGGGCGTGACCAGTGCGCCACGATCAAGACCTTCCCGAACGAGCCGGAGAAGGTCGTGATGTACACGAACATGCGGTTCACCTCCCCCGGCCACCCCGACGGTTTCGGCAAGGCCACCGCGAAGCAGATCAACGCGGTGATCGTCGAACACCTCTGCCCCGACCTCGCCTGACCGGCACACCGGCCACGCCATCGCCGGCGTCCAACAGGGACCCCAGCACGCCCCACGTCATTCGCCAAGATCGCTATGCTGCCGCGGTGACCGACATGGTGGAGAGCGGGCGAACCCCGTACCGGAAGATCGCCCTTGGGGTTGTGGCCGCGATCGTGCTGGCCGGCATCGTGGCGACGGTGGTGGCGCTGCGCGGCGGCGGCACCGAGGTGCGGTACGAGGTGGAGACCAGCAGCGGCAGCGCTGTGATGATCACCTATACGACCGCGGACGGCGAGATCGGCATGCACCGGGCCGAGACAGCCGAAGGAACCGTGAGCACGCCGTGGTCGGCCACCGTGACGTTCGAGGAGCCGGCGTCGCTGGTCTCGGTCACCACCGACACCGGGGATCCCACCGCCACCGGCACGTGCCGGATCTTCGTGGACGACACGAAGATCGCCGATTCCAGCGACACCGCCGGGGCCATGTGCGAGGCCCAGGTCCCCTGAGCGACCCGGGCCGCCCCACCACCGAAAGGACCGACCATGACCAGCACCGCGGATCTGTACGACGAGTACGGCGACACGCTCGGCTCCTGCGACACCCAGCTACGGCAGTACGGTGGCGTCGCCGTATTCCGCGGCCCCGCCGTGACCGTCTCCTGCTTCCAGGACAACGCCCTGCTCAAGTCGGTGCTCAGCGAACCGGGCGACGGCCGCGTGCTGGTCGTCGACGGCGGCGGTTCGCTGCACACGGCGCTGATGGGCGACATCATCGGCGGACTCGCCGTCAGCAACGGCTGGGCGGGCGTCATCATCAACGGCGCCGTCCGCGACGTGGCCGCGCTGCGCGAACTGCCGGTCGGCATCAAGGCGCTCGGTTCCAACCCCCGTAAGAGCGCCAAGACCGGCGCCGGCGACCGCGATGTCGTCCTGGAGTTCGGCGGCTGCCGCTTCACCCCCGGCGCCGAGGTGGTCAGCGACGACGACGGCATCGTCGTGCTCCCCCACTGAGCCGAACTCCACGCTCACAGCGGCGGTCAGGGCACCCGGTAGCCGTGGAACCGCACCCGCCGGCGGATGGCGAACCCGAGACGTTCGTAGAGGCGAACAGCGGTGGTATTGGCGGCGGCGACGTGCAGGAACGGTTGATCACCGCGGGCCAGGATCCGGCTCGCCGCCGTCCGGACGAGATCGGCGGCGAGTCCGCGGCCCCGTGCCTCGGGTGCCGTGCACACGCTGCTGATCTCGGTCCAGCCGGGAGGTTGCAGGCGTTCACCGGCCATCGCGATCAGCGTGCCGTTCTCGCGTATGCCGTAGAAGGTCCCCAGCTCGATGGTGCGTGACTGGAAGGGGCCCGGGCGGGTCAGCTCGGTGAGTGCCATCATGTCCGGAACGTCGGCGGGCCCCAACTCGGGCGCCGGGGCCGGCGCGGTGAGCGGCCGGTCGAGGACCATCTGGTATCCCTCCAGCTCGAAAACCGGGGGCCAGGACGCGGGCGGGCTCACCGGGGCGCTGAACAGATCGGCCAGTCCGCCGCTGCCGAGCAGCCGGCCCAGGTCGTCCCAATCGCCCTGCGACGGATCGGCCGGCACCGCCGCGAACGTGGCGACGCCCTCCTCATAGGTGACGGCGTTGCCGACCCGGCGTGCCAGGTGGGCGTGCCGGCCGAGGAGGGACTGCCGTACCGGGTCGTCAAGGACGTGCAAGGTCAGCTCACAGACTCGAGGGGTGCGGGGTCGCCGCCCGCGGCGGCACGGGCGGCAACCAAGATTAGACCCGCCGGCTACGCCCTCTGCTGGGACGGCCCGCCGGGCGCGTTCGTCGAGACGGTCCGGCGGCGTGTCACCGCGTCCTCGGACGGCATCCGGCGAGCGGCAGACGGCGGGGATCCGGTGTTCGCCCGGCTGGTCGCGGCCGGGGTGGACGCGACGTTGCGGACGGCCGTCGCCGAACTGGCGGACTTCCCGATCTGAGGTGGGCGCCAGGCGCCCCGTGAACGGTGACGCCATGGTGGCTCGGGCGCGCAACGCGCCGGAGGGAACGCGCGGACGGGCGGCGCCGTGGAGCGTCGCCCGTCCGGGAACGATCAGCGCTGCGGCCCACGCGGGACGTCGCCGCGCAACGTGATCCGGTGCATCACCCGGCGCTGCGTGCCGTAGTCCCGGTTGGCGTAGTGGGCAGTGCTCCGGTTGTCCCACAGCGCCACGTCGCCCAGCCGCCACCGGTGCCGGACCACGTGCTCCGGCTTGGTCAGGTGGGCGTACAGCAGATCCAGGATGGCCCGGCTCTCGTGCTCCGACACCCCGGCGATGTGCGACGTGAAGCCCGGGTTGACGAAGATGCCCTTGCGGCCGGTCTCCGGGTGCACCCGCACCACCGGATGCTCCACCGGGTCGAGCCGGGTCACGGTCTCGCCGTCCCACACGTTGCCCTTGCCGCCGCGGCGCTGCGCCAGGTAGTACCCGAACTCCCGGGTCCCGTCGTGCACCGCGGTCAGCTGATCGGCGAGCTGCTGCACCGGGGTGGCCAGCGAGTCGTACGCCAGTTGCGCGTCCGCCCAGTTCGTGTCCCCGCCCGAGGGCGGCAGCACGACCGGCCGCAGGATCGAGCCGAGCGGCGGCCGCTTCATGAACGTCACGTCGGTGTGCCACACGTCGGCGAACCCGTTGTCGGCGCTGTCCAACGCGTACACCTCGGGGTGTGCCTCGTCGAGCCCGCCGACCACCGGATGTGAGGCGGTCAGCTCGCCGATGCGCCGGCCCAGCTCGACCTGGCTGGTCTCGTTCAGCGTCTGGTCGCGCAGGAACAGCACCTTGCGCTCGACCAGGGCGGCGCGCAGCGCGACGATCTGCTCGTCGGTGGCGGTGGTCAGGTCCAGACCGTGCACGACCGCCCCGAAGTGCGGGCCGAGCGGTTCCAGATCAAGATGTACCGGGTCCAGGCGTACCAGGGCTGTCGTCATACCGCACTTCCTTCCAGGTGGGCCGCCGCGCGGACGGCGTGACCGATCTCCGAGCGCAGGGCCGCGTACTCGGGCAGGCCGCGCAGCTCGTCGGCGGTGACGCCCGCGCGCGGCAGGTCGATGGGCAGGTCGAGGGCGATGCGGCCGGGCCGGGCGGTGAGGACCACGACCCGGCTGCCGAGGAAGACCGCCTCGTCCACGCTGTGGGTGACGAACACACAGGTACGGGCGGTGTCCGCGCTGACCCGCCGCAGGTCCTCCTGCAGCCGCTCGCGGGTGAGCGCGTCCAGGGCGGCGAACGGCTCGTCGAGCAGCAGCAGTGGGTTCTCCACGGCGAGGGCCCGGGCGATCGCGACCCGCTGCTGCTGGCCGCCGGAGATCTGCCAGGTGCGCCGGTCGGCGACGTCGTGCAGTCCTACGCGAGCGAGCAGCTCGGTGACCCGTTCCTTGCGGCTCGTGACCCCGGCGTAGCGCAGCGCCAGCTCGACGTTGCCGCCGACGGTCTTCCACGGGAAGAGGCGGGGCTGCTGGAACACCAGGCCGGCGCCCTTGCCCGGAGCCGGGGGCCCGCCGCCGGCCCGTACCGTGCCATGGGTTGGTGTCTCGAACCCGGCGATCAGGCGCAGCAGCGTGCTCTTGCCACAGCCGGACGCCCCGACGAGCACCAGGAACTCACCGCGCGGAACCGTCAGGTCGACCGGGCCGACCGCGGTGACGTCACCGTAGGCGTGCTCGACCCGCTCCAGGACGATGGCGTCATCCGAGGACATCGGGCAGACCCTTCACGTAGATCGCCTTCTGCACGGTCGCGAGGTCCGGCACGGCGTCGATCTTCTGCTGGTCCTTGAGAAACTGCGCGGCGCTGACCAGGTTGTCGGCGAGCTTGCCGACCTTCGCCTCGGTGCCCAGCCACTCGTCACCGGCCAGATCGGCGGGCTTGAGGAAGACGCCCTGGCTGAGCTGTTTCTGCGCGTCGGCGGGGCTGAGGTTGAGCTCGGCACCGATCGACGTCGCGGCGGCGGCCGGGTCGCTCGCGATCAGGTTCAGGGCCTGGGCCTCGGCCTTGCGCCACGCGTCGACGGCCTCCGGGTGCGCCTGCGCGAACGCGGTGGAGACCACGCCCAGGTCCAGGGTCGGTTTGCCGGCGGTGGCGAGCTGGCGGCTGCTGATCAGGACCGTGCCGGTCTTCTTGATCTCGTCCAGCGACGGCAGCCAGGTGTAGGCGGCGTCCAGGTCACCGCGGGTCCAGGCGGCCTGGATGTCCTGCGGCTCCAGGTCGACGATGGTCAGCTCGGACTCCTTGATCCCGGCCTGGTTCAGCGCCGCGAGCAGGCTGTAGTGCGCGGTCGACGCGAACGGCGTGGCGACCTTCTTGCCGCGCAGCCCCGCGACGTCGGTGACGCCGCTGCCGTTGCGCGCGACAAGCGCTTCGTTGTCGCCTGCCACATCAAGGACGAAGGCCACCTGGTACGGGATGTTCAGCGGCGCCGAGAGCCCGCGGGCGACGGGACTGGATCCGATGGCGGCGATGTCCACGCTTTTCGCGACGAAGGCGGTGTTGATGCTGGCGCCGGAGTCGAACTTCGTCCAGGTGATGGTGTAGTCCGGCAGCGCCTTCTCCAGCAGTCCCTGGTTCTTGACCACCAGGTCTCCGCTGGGAAAGGCCTGGTAGGCGATCCGGATCGACTTCTCCGCCGTCTCACCGGCGGCGTTGCCGCTGGCGGCGCCGTTGCCGCAGGCGGCGAGCAGGAGGACGGCCGCGAGGCCGAGGAACTTACGCATCGTGTTTCTCCTATGCACGGCCCCGCCACGGGATCAGCCGGTTCTCGGCCGTCCGCAGCAGGGCGTCGATCAGTAGTCCGGACAGGCCGATGGCGAACAGGCCGAGGACGACCACGTCGGTCTGGGAGTAGCGCTGGGCGTCGCGGACCATGCCGCCGATGCCCGGGACGCCGTTGATGGTCTCGGCGGCGACCACCGAGGAGTACGCGACGCCGACGGCCAGCCGGATGCCGGTGAAGATCTCCGGTAGCGAGCTGGGCAGCACCACGTCGCGGGTGACCTGCCAGCGCCCGGCGCCGAGCGCGCGGGCGGCCTCGATCAGGCCGGTCGGCGCGGACTGCACGGCCGAGGCGGTGGCCACCGCGACAGGCGGCATCGCGGCGATGGCGAGCAGCCACAGCTTCGGCGTCTCGTCGATGCCGAACCAGATGATGAACAGACTGAAGTAGGCCAGCGGCGGCAGCGCCCGCACGAACGTGACGACCGGCTCGGTGACCACCCGGATCCAGCCGACCGTGCCCATCACCACGCCGATGATCAGGCCGGCGCCGACGCCGATCGCCGAGCCGATGAGGATGCGGCGCAGGCTGATCCCGAGATGCTCGACGAGCAGGTGGCCGCTGTAGCCGCGCAGCCCGTCGTGGACGGTGGAGGTCTGGATCAGCTGGTGCCACACCGCCCCGGGCGACGGGATGAACGTCGGGTTGCGGGTGACCCGGGCGGCGATCTCCCAGAGCGCGGAGAGCACGGCGAGCGCGAGCAGCCGCAGCAGGATCCGGCGGCGCCGGCCGCCGCGCGGCGCGAGCGGGTTGCCGGGCCGGGCCGGGCCGCCGATCGACGTTTCCGGGGCCGGCGCGGCCGGCGGGCTGGAGACAGAGGTGGTCACGAGGTCACTCCCGGGAATGCGGGCGCCGATCGGCGCGCCCACATTTTCTATCGGGTTAATAGGAATATGGCAAGGGGCGTCTCACCCGCGCGGGATGAGGCAGCTTCCCCGGCGGCGCGGCTAGCTTGTCGTTCACGTCAGCGGCGTTCACGTCAGCGGGGAACGAGGATCGCGATGAGTCCACACGAGGTTTTGCCGTTTCCGCCCACGCCGTCGGCGAGCATCGCCGGCCGCACGGTGCAGGAGTCCACCTACGAGCGGCGGGTCGAGCCGCGCCGGCTGCCCGAGGACGCGCCCAACATCGTCATCATCCTGATCGACGACGCCGGCCCGGCGCTGCCGGACACCTACGGCGGCGAGGTGCGCACCGACACGCTGACCCGCGTCCACAACGGCGGCATCGGCTACAACCGGTTCCACACCACGGCGATGTGCTCGCCGACGCGGGCGTCGCTGCTGACCGGCCGCAACCACCACCGGATCGGCAACGGCCAGATCGCCGAGCTTGCCAACGACTGGGACGGTTACGCCGGCGAGATCCCGAAGAGCAGCGCGCTCGGCGCCGAGGTGCTGCGCCAGTACGGGTACTCCACAGCCGCGTTCGGCAAATGGCACAACACGCCGGCCGTCGAGACCACCCCGGCCGGGCCGTTCCACAACTGGCCGTCCAACATCGGCTTCGAGTACTTCTACGGCTTCCTCGCCGGCGAGGCCTCGCAGTACGAACCGAACCTGGTCCGCAACACCGACACCGTGCTGCCGCCGAAAACCCCGGAACAGGGTTACCACCTCAGCGAGGACCTCGCCGACGACGCGATCGGCTGGCTGCGCAAGCACCAGGCGTTCCAGCCGGACAAACCGTTCTTCATGTACTGGGCCACCGGCTGCCTGCACGGCCCGCACCACATCATGAAGGAATGGGCCGACAAGTACGCCGGGAAGTTCGACGACGGCTGGGACGCCTACCGCGAGCGGGTGCACGCCCGCGCGATCGAACGCGGCTGGATCCCGGCGGACGCGCAACTGACCCCGCGCGATGCGAGCATGCCGGCCTGGGACGACATCCCGGAAGCCGAACGCCCCTTCCAGCGTCGCCTGATGGAGGTGGCGGCCGGCTTCGCTGAGCACGCCGACGTCCAGGCCGGGCGGCTCATCGACGAACTGGAACGTCTCGGGTACGGGGACAACACGCTCGTCTTCTACATCTGGGGCGACAACGGGTCCTCCGGTGAGGGGCAGAACGGCACGATCAGCGAACTGCTCGCCCAGAACGGCATCCCCACCACCATCGACATGCACATCCGGGCCCTCGACGAACTGGGTGGCCTCGACGTCCTCGGCTCACCGAAGGTCGACAACCAGTATCACGCCGGGTGGGCGTGGGCGGGCAGCACCCCGTACAAGGGAATGAAGCTCCTCGCCTCCCACCTGGGTGGCACCCGGAACCCGATGGCGATCCGCTGGCCCGCGCGGATCGCGCCCGATCCGGCGCCGCGCACGCAGTTCCACCACTGCAACGACATCGTGCCCACGATCTACGAGCTCGTGGGGATCACGCCGCCGCGCACCGTCAACGGCGTCCCCCAGGACCCGATCGACGGCGTCAGCTTCGCCTACACCTTCGACCAGCCGGCCGCGCCCGGACGGCTGCGCACCCAGTACTTCGAGATCATGGGCAGCCGGGCGATCTACCACGAAGGCTGGATGGCGTCGGCGTTCGGGCCGCGCACCCCGTGGATCCCCGGCCTGCCCGAAGGCATCACCGACTGGACGCCCGACCACGACCGGTGGGAGCTCTACCACCTCGACGAGGACTGGACCCAGGCGAACGACCTCGCCGCCGAGATGCCGGAGAAACTCGCGCAACTCAAGGAGATCTTCTCCATCGAGGCGGCCCGCAACAGCGTCTACCCGGTCGGCGGTGGGCTCTGGGTGCCGGTCTTCCATCCCGAGCTGCGGATCTCCACCCCGTACCGGGAATGGAATTTCACCGGGAACATCACCCGGATGCCGGAGTTCTGCGCGCCGGCCCTCGGCAACCGCTCCAACGTCGTCACCATCGAGGCGGAGATCCCGTCGCGGCCCAGCGGTGTCCTGTACGCCCTCGGCGGCGCCGGCGGCGGCCTGACCTGCTACATCGACGACGGCTACCTCTGCTACGAGTACAACCTGTTCATCCTGATGCGCACCAGGATCCGGTCCAGCCGCCGACTCGACCCGGGCCCGGCCACCATCGAGATCGAGACCAGCGTGCTGGAACCACGGCCGGCCGGCCCGCTCGGCATCTCACTGACCGTCAACGGCGAGAAGTTCGGTACGGGGCAGGTCCCGACCAGCGCCCCGCTGCTGTTCACCGCCAATGATTGCCTGGACATTGGACAGTGCCTGGGCGGCCCGGTCTCGCTGGACTATTACGACCGGGCGCCGTTCCCCTTCACCGGCCACATCAGCAACGTCAACGTCCGCTACACCACCTGACGCGTCAGCGCGTCTCCCAGACCGGCCGGTCCGGCTCGTCGTTGTGCACGACGATGTCGGCGTGATCGGCCGGCCGGTCCCTGGCGATGTAGAGCTGCTGCGCGGGCAGGTAACGCTCACGCCAGCGCCGCTCGACGTCACCCGGCGAGGACACCCGGCGTTCCCTGACCACGGCACGCTCCACGAGCTTCTCCGGTGAAGCCGACACGAGAAGGCGCAGCTCCCACCGGTCGATCAGCTCCGGGCGCAGCAGGAACACCCCGTCGAAGAGCAGCACGGCGCGGGCCGGGGCGGTTCGCACGGGCGGGGACGACACGGTGTCGGCGGTGTGGTCGTAGACCGCATGCCGGAAGCGGCGATCCCCGCCCGGGCCGAGCGGATCGAGCAGCACACGGCTGAGCGCGTCATAGTCGTGGGCGTCGAAGTAACAACCCTCCGCCGAATACTCGCCACGCGGATAGCGCCGCGCCCGCGGGACGAGGAAATCGTCGATCGTCGCGCGGATGACGTCGCGGCCCTGGACGCGCAGGACGACGGCCAGCTCGTCGGCGAGCGTGGTCTTACCCGAGGCGGGCGGCCCGTCGACGGCAACACGCGCCGGGTGGGCAGCGGTGACGGCCCCGACCGCTTCGGCCAGGTGCGCCAGCAACTCGGCGCGCGTCCCTCGGACCACGGCGACCTCGCTTCGCTGCTCAGGTGACGCTGTGCGCAGGGCCCACCTGGCGACGCCTGCAGTAAGCACACGACGCCCTGCCGATGTTGCGATATCGACCCCGGTCGAGAGGGCGGCGAGGGCCCGCTCCTGTCAGCCCCAGCGCTAGCGTCGTTCACCCGGTGACGTCGGCCGTCAGCCGGCGTACCTGTTCACCACTTCGGGGTGGATCACGATCCGGACCAGGCTGAACCCACTCCACTCGGCGACCAGCTTCTGTTTGGCCGGGTCGCTCATGTCGTAGTAGCGGTCGGCCAGCCGGGCAGCGAGCTCGGAGGCGCCGTCCTCGTGGATCGTGACATGCCCCTCGGTGGACACCCAGTGCTCCGGTTCACCGGTGGGCGCCGCCACCACGAGCGAGGCGCGCGGCTCCTCACGCAGACGCTGCACCTTGGGCGCCTCCGCGAACGAGAAGAGTTGCAGGGTGCCGTCGCCGGCGAGCTCGTACCAGACCGGACGCGGCGCGGGCCAGCGGCCGGGCTTCGGAGCGACGGTGAGGAAGGCGTGCAGCGGACGGGCAAGCAGTGCGAGATCCTTGTCGCGATACATGCGATCCACCCTATGCCGGGCAGCAGATCGACCGGGGTCCCACGTTCTTGCCGGGAAGGATGTCGACATCGGCACGGCCGCTCCGACGTACCGCACCGGATGGCAGCCCGCCTGACGGCCAGTGGGCCGTAACAGCGCTACCTGAACGACAAGCGCAGTCCCTGACACCGAACCGGCCGGGGTGGACGGCGCCATCGGATTCAGTCTCCGATCCCGGCGCGGCCGGTGCGGCGCTGATTCGTACGATCGCCGGCATGGCACTTCGCCCTGTTCAGGTGAACATCAAGGCACGGGACAGCTCGGCGGCCGGCCGGTTCTGGGCACAGGCCCTCGGCTGGCACCTCTTCGAACCTGGCGTGACCACCTACGTCGGACCCACGAGCAAGTTCGTCTGGCCGGATCCGACAACACTCGGCATCAACGTCGTCCCCGTCCCGGACGCCAAGACGGCGGCGAAGAACAGCGCGCACCTCGATCTCGCCACCACCTCAGCGGCCCACCAGGCCGGGCTCGTCGCGCGCCTGCGGGCCCTCGGCGCGACGCCGGTCGACATCGGTCAAGGTGACGTGCCGTGGACCGTCCTCGCCGACCCGGAAGGCAACGAGTTCTGCGTGCTGGAACCCCGGGAGACCTACCGGGACGTCGGTCCGATCGCCCGGATCGTGGTCGACTGCGCGGATCCGCAGGCCATGGCCGGCTTCTGGGATGAGGCGACGGACTGGACACTGCGCGAGGTGACCGGCGACCGCGCCGTGCTGCGCTCCCCCCGGGACCTCGGCCCGTACCTCGAGTTCGTCCGCACGTCCGAGGCGACACCGCCATCGGGCCGGGTTCATCTCGACCTGCGGCCGTACCCCGGTGACGACAAGGCGGCGGACGTGGCGACATTGCGGGCCCTCGGCGCCACCGACCTGGATCTCGGTCAGGGCGACGTCTCGTGGACGTGCCTGAGCGACCCCGAGGGCCACCCGTTCTGCGTCCTCGCCGCCTGAATCAGCCTCGTGCCACTCAGTTGAAGTGTGATCCCTGAACCCGCACGCGCTGAGGTCCGCCGGCTCGCGGCCCTGGTCGAGGATGGTCAACATCTGTCCTTGTGGTTCTGCGGCGACTGCTCGGATGAACTCTCACTCGGCGCCGGTCACCTGCCGTACCGAGAGTGGGCGGGCCAGGTAGGGCTTGAACGGATCGACCAGGCCCGTTCCGGGTTTCTGCCCGACCACCGGATCCTGCCGGGTTGCGGCGCGGGCGTACTTGGACACCGTCCGGTGCGACCAGCCGAGATGTCGGGCGATCCGCCGGAAACCAGCACCCTGTGCCGGCAGTTCGTGGACCAGGGCGTGATGGGCCCGGCGGCGTTCGGCCATCGCCCCGGTCGGCTCGGCAGTCTCCGTCTCGTCGGGCTCATCGAGCGTCGTGTCGGCGGGCTCGGCAAGACAGCTCCTATGCCGGGCGACGCGCTTCTCCACGGCTGCGGCCAGGTTGTCCTGGGCGAGTTCCTCGGCGAGCCCGACATCGCCGACGAGCCGGGCGAGGCTCGCGACGAGCCTCGCCGACTCGATCCGCCATACCGCTTCGACCACGCGGCGCACTGCCGCGGGTCGCTGCTCACCGGTGGCGTCCTTCGTCGACCGTCATGCCGAGGCCGGGAAGTCCTCCGGGCCGAACAGCTTCAGGACGTCGACCTCGCCCTCCCAGCCAGGCCACAGATCGCGGTACGCCTTGAGGAACCGGGTGGCCCAATCGACCGCCTCTTCCTTCGACTGCACGTCGTAGATCGCGTAGCTGATGACCTCTTTCGACGCCGCGAACGGCCCGTCGACAGTCGTAAGTTCGCTCCCGACGAGGCTGAGCCGGGCTCCGCTCGTGCTGGGAGCCAGGCCTGCGGTGTCCAGGAGGGCACCGGCCTCAGTGGCATCCTGCCCCAAGGTCATGACCTGCTGGACGCGGCCGTGGTCAACGATGTCCGACTTACCGGGTCACCGGCGGGAGCAACCTCGAAGCACGGACCACCGTAGGTGTCAGGAGGAATGCCGCCGTCCACTTGGGCGAGGTCCATGATGTGTCCCATGAGACGCCGCCGCCGCGCCTCACGCTGCGCCGGACGGTCCGTCCGGTTACCGCAGAGACCCGCCGTCGACCAGATAGCGCAGGTCGCACAGCAGTTCCGAGACGATCACCGGATCGAGGGCGGCGAAGTTCTCCGCTCCGGTGAGCCGCGCGTCGCGGAAGGTCTGGCTGGGCTGGTCCTGGACGTCGTTGATCGAGATCCCCGGGTCGAGCGGGAACTCCAGGTATCCCGGACCCGGCAGGCTGCACTCCATGGTGAGCTGGATCCCGGCGTCCATCGGTACGCTGCGCCTCCACCACCCGCGACGTTCCAGTTTCAGCAGCCGGTCGACCGGGACGTGGACGCCGACGAACGCGGACAGTCGTCGCTGTGCGGCCTGTTCCGCGGTCATCCGCCACACCGGCCGATGGAGCTGCGGAAACGGCTGAAGGATCTCGTAGTCGGTGAACAACGCCGTCCACGCGGACACGTCGGCCGCCAGGTCCAGCGGATGGGCGACACCGACCACGTCGTCGTCGCTCACCGCGAACGCCTTGTCGTCGACGTCGGCCATGCTGCTGTCCTCGGCCACCCGGAACGCCGTGCCCACCACCCTGTCCGCATCGTAGGTCACCCACACCAGGCGCCGGACCAGGTGCCGCATCAAGGGATGCCCGACCAGCAGCCGCCGGAACTCTGCGCCGGTCCACCGCCGCCGGACCACCATCGCCTCCTCCAGCCGGCGGACCTGATCCGCGGCCACCGAGCGCAGGTCCTTCTTCAAACCTGAGAATCTCCGGTACGCCGCCGTCGCGAGCGCCTCGTCGTCGCCGGCGCCCGGTTTGGGCAGCTCCTTGCGCGTCCTGCCGTCCTCATCCATGACGATCGGCCGGAGCTGCTCGTCGAAGGTCACCCCGAAGCGACGCGGCCCGTAGTCCAGGGTCAGCGTGCTCCGATCACCCAGCCCGAAGTCGGGCACCAACCGATCGGCCAGTTGGTCGGAGGTCAGTCCCAGTTCCGCGGCGACCGCCCGGACCCGGCTGTCCGCGCCGTACCGCAGCGCCTCGAACCTCACCTTCCGCGAGATGGCGTGCAGGTGGACGAGCGCCAACTCGGAGCCGATCGCATAGAGCACGTCGAGCCCGGTCATGGCACGTGCGTGACCGCCCGTGCCCGGCCAGGCGCGGACGACCGGGCTGAGCCGGCGCACGGTGTCGTCGTCGCCGATCACGGCCAACGCCTCGAGCACCCAGCTCTGCTTCGGCGGGAACCCCGCCGACTCCCACGCCCGGAACAGGGACCAGCCGAACTCTGCCAGCGCCGCCGCGTCCAGCGTCTCGCGCACCGCCGCCAAGCCCGGGTACGGCAGACCCAGGCGGGACAGGGCGAGCATCGTGCACAGATGCCGCACCGCCTCGGACGGCAACGCGAAACGGCGATCGCGCAACAGCACCGGGGTCAGCGAACCGGCGTCCTCGATCCATGGCGGAAGCTCCGGCAGCTGTGCCGGTACCACCTCCGCCGGGTCGGCAGACAGCAGCAGCTGCACCGCGGACGCCGCAGCAGCGCCGTGCTCGGCGGCGCCCGCCCGCACCGTGTCGGCGTGGCCGTCTGCGACGAGCACCCGCAGCGCCTGCTCGGCCGCGCGACGCTCCGCGCCGATGGGACCGACGGCCGCCGGGATGAGATCGCGCGCCGCCGCAGCCGGGTGCCGGCGGAGCCAGCTCACCGCGATCCACCGCACCGACTTCAGCCGGTCCAGCCACTCGGCCATCAGGGCGGCGACCCCGGCGCCTTCGGCGGGCAGCAACAGCGGGCCGTAGACGTCGAGCGAGCCCCGTTGACGGTTGCGCTGCACCACGACCGGCAACGCGTCCACGTCGAACCGGGCAAGCAGATGGGGCAGGGTCCATCCCGGTGACCAGAAGCTCGTCGGACGCCAATGGGGCAACAGCTGCAGCGCCAGCGTCCGCGGCGCGCCGACGAAGAACTTCTCCTCGTCGGCGGCGTGGCTCATCCGGCCCTCGCGCAGCCTTGCCGCCTCCCGCTCCCAGTGGTCGAGGCCGGCGGCGTCCTCCGGCCCCGGCTCCTGGAAGTCGGGCACCAGCGCTTCGCGCTCGCCGGGCGCCCAGCACATCCGCGGCACGTCCGGCGGCGTCAGCCCGTCCACCACCACCGCCCGCTCGGCCACCGTCCGCGCACCCGTCCACGGCGGCGTCACCAACAACGGGTGCACCAACGCCGCCGGCGCCTGCGGCGGCGCCGTCGCCGACGCCAGAATCGGCTCCACCCGGTGCCGGGCCACCTGCGGCAACGACGGCAACGCGGCACTCGCGGCCGCCGGGTTCGCCGTCGCGTGCCGGCGCAACAACTCGGCCGCCCGTCCCCGGTTCTCGCCCGGGTCGCCGGCCGCCGTCCCCAGCAGACGCAGCGCCCGGACCGGGAACCGCCGCATGGCGTCGTTGAGCCCGGCCTCAACGAGCTTGTCGTCCGCCTGGCGCATCAACGCCTCGAACGCCTCGTCGGTCGGAATCAACGCCAGAGCACCGATCACCGCGCGCCGCTGGTCGGCGGTGTACACGTTCCGCTTGCGCAGGAAGTCGATCAGGCGCGGCGTCAACGCCGCCCCGATCCCATCGAGCAGTGTGGCCAGCAATTCGCGCCAGCTGAGCGCGTACCCGTCGATCTTTCCGGACAGCTGACCCCACTGCTCGGATGTCGAGACCGCGTACGCGACCAACTCGATGCGCCGCAGGTCGGCGCCGCAGTCCTCGTCGACCCACTGCGACTCGGTCGGCATCAGATACGTGGTGACCGTGCGCTGCCCCGACGAGCGATAATCCCCCAGGGCTTGCCGAGCCCGCTCGTAGTCGGCGTCGCCGGCAACGGCCAGCCGGGCCCGCATCCGCTTCGCCAGCAACAGCCAGGGTCCGAAGCTCCACCGGCCGTACCGGTCCGTCGGCGTCAATCGGCGCAGGTTCTTCTGCTTGTCAGGGAGCGCGTAGCCGGACGACGCGACGTCCAGACCGGCGGCCTCCGCGACGGCGCGGGTCGCGAATGTCAACCCGTGTGCCGCGATCCACCCGTCGGCGAGCACCGCCAGCTGCCCGAGCTCCCGATGCTCACACGCATGCATCGACGCGACCACGGCCGCCGCCGCGCCGAGCGGCGTCACCCGGCTGCCGTCCAGGAACCCCTCGGCCGCGGCCACCAGTTCACGGTCGCTCCTCGGCGCCCCCAGCACTTCCGCCCGCTCCGCGCTCTTGGCCGCCATGACCGCCTCGGCCTTCGCCACCGCGCCCGCCGGCCGCGGCAACGAAGCACCCGCGCGACCGCCACGCCGCGGGTGAACCCTGCGCATCCACTCGGCCGGCAGCACCAGCACGTCCTCGTCCGGTAACCCGGCCGGCCCCTCCGCCGCCCCGCTGTCCGGCGCAGTCGGCGGACCCGCGTCACCCTCCGGCGCAGCCGACCGGCCCGCGTCGCCGTGCGTCGCCCTCAGCCCGCCCGTAGCGCCGACCGGCATGGCCGGTCCGGGAACGACCGGGTCGGACACCGCCGCGGCGCCCGTCTCCACGTAACCCTTCGACAATTTCTCGGCGACGAGCCTTTCCACATGCGCGATCGCCGCCACCTCGTCGGCCAGCTCCTTCACCCGTGTCTGTCCCGCTGCGCCGACGCGTCCGAATCGGACGGTCACCACGGCGCCGTCCCGCGACACCCTCCAGGATTTCGCCGATCCCGCACCCCGGTGCTCGAAACAGCGCATTCCGACCAGCTCCTCGATCTCGATCAATTGGCGGCGGGCGACACCGTAGCCCCGGGGTCTGACAAGAACACGTGGCCGACGCCGGTCCCTGGTGAGCATCACAAGGCCGCATGACGAGGCACCAGCTGGGCGATCACCCTACTGAGCATGGCCGCCGACGGCCTTGGGACCGCCATCCGACGCATCCGGCAGCCGGCGTACGCGATCCTGGCCAAGCTGCGGTGCTGCCCACGCCGCGCCACTGACAGCGGGGCAGGCTGAGTCGTCGTGACGCCGCCCGAGCCGGTCCGTGCTGGATACAGTGCGACCATGCGTTATGCGGGTGCGGGACCAGGTGTGATCACTCCGGACGGGTGTGCAGTGGAGTACTACTCGCTGCTGCCGACCATGGGAGAACCAGAGATCGTCCATGCGGCGGTGCCGAGCGGCGCGTCGATCCTGGAACTGGGCTGCGGCACCGGTCGTATCCTGCGCCCCCTCGCCGCGCTCGGCCACCGGGTGCACGGGGTGGACGAGTCGCCCGCGATGCTGCAGCGGCTGGGTGGCCTACCCGGAACGCTGGCGCGTCTGCAGGACGTCCGCTTGGACCAGTCCTTCGACGTGGTGCTGCTGGCCAGCACCATGATCAACGGAGACCTGTCGCTGCGCCGGGCGTTTCTGGCCACCTGCCGGCACCACGTCGGCCCCGCCGGTCTGGTCGTCTTCCAGCAGAACGCGCCGGCCTGGTTCGACACGGTGACGGAGTCGTCCGCGGAGATCGCCGGCATCCGGCGCGTGGTGCGTTCCGCGCGGCGCCAGGGGGACCGAGTGGACGTCGTCGTGGACTATCACGTCGGTGATCAGACCTGGACGCACGAGTTTCCCCGGTACGCCATCACCGAGGACGAACTCGCGCGGAACCTGCGGGAGGCAGGACTGCGGTTCGACCAGTACCTCACCGGTGATCGATCCTGGTTCACGGCCCGTCCCGTCTGACAGACGTATACCGGGCAACCGAGTGTCGTTGCAGAATCAACGGCCGGGCGCCGCCTGGACGCCGTTAGGGTGACATCGGGCGGACAGCTTGTGACCACCGGAGCCGTTGGGGAGCCTTGACCCCACAGGTGTCGCGCAGCGCGGTGCCGCAGCCCCCCGGTCGGGACATCTCCATGGTGCGACGATATCCAGGCTCGACGCCCCGCCGAGCCGGGCCGATCCGTGCCACCATCCGGCCCCCGTACCTGTTCGAACGCTACGACCCTGGTCAAGGCGACGGTATCGACGTCGGCCTGGACGTGGAAGCCTCGGTGGTGACCCTCTCCGTACACGGCACCTGGGGACTCGGCCTGTGCCGGACCACCGATACCGCGATCCGTAAATGCCTGAGCGAGCATCCTTCGACCCTGCTCATCAACCTGCACGCCCTCACCGACCCCGATGGCAGCAGCGCGGCGATGTGGATGGCCACCCGACGGCGCGCCGCCGCTATGAACCCCGGCGTGCGGACCATCCTCTGCGCTCAGCCCGGTACCGCGCTCGTGGCTCGGCTCCACCGGCTCGGCATCATCCGGCTCCTGCCGGTCTTCGACACCTTGGCGGCGGCGCGGACCGCGACCACCAACCGGCAACCGCTGACCGACCGGATCGAAATGCGGCTGGAACCGCATGACCGTGCCGCGGCCACCGCCCGGGAAGCGGTCACCGGCGCATGTTCCGGCTGGCAGCTGGCGCACCTAGGCGACCGCGCCCGACTCATCATCTCCGAACTGGTGCTCAACGCTGTGGAACACGCCGGCACCGCCGTCACGGTCATACTCTCGCGCCGCGGGGACGGCCTGCACATCGCGGTGCGTGACGACAATCCCTGCTTGCCCCAACTCCGCGACGACCCGCCGAACCTCCGGGACACGCCGCCGTTCCGGCGCGGCACCGGACTGCACGTCGTCCACGCCGCCGCGACCGCCTGGGGAGCGATGCCCACCACCCACGGCAAGGTGGTATGGGCGACGCTCAGATCCTGGGCGCGGCCATGACAACGAACCCCGGCTGATGCGGACGGGCGTCGAGACGACGTTCTGAGCGTCCGGGCAGCTTCCGCTCCCGGCCTACGATCCCGCGGGCACTTCGGAGCCCGGCACCCCGGCGTAGTCGGGCAGGTCGACGCCGTTGATCGCGCGTTCGACGACCGCCATGAGCGCCTCCATGTCCGGCTCCGGGGCGGCCTCGGCGTCCGGGCCGGGGACCACACGGCTCTGCACGTGCAACCGGCCGATCTCCTGGTTGGCCTCGACGAACGGACGCATCCGCTGCTCGTAGCCGGCGAACCCGGCGCGCGGATCCCATCCTGCGGCGGCCTGCTCTCCGGCCAGCAGGTACGCCCCGACCAAGGCCATCCCCGTACCCCCGCCGGAGAACGGCGACGAGCTGAACGCCGCGTCCCCGAGCAGCCCCACCCGGCCGCTGGACCAGCGGTCCATCACGACCTGGGCGACCTGATCGAGATAGAAGTCCTCGGCGTCGTCGAGGTGCGCGAGGATACGCGGGGTCAACCAGCCCAAGCCGGCCATCCGCTCCCGCAACAGGTCCTTCTGGGCCGCGACGTCGCGGTAGTCGATGACGAAGTCGGGCGCGGGGAAGGACAGCATGGCCATCGCCCGGGTCACGTCCGGGACAGGCCGCAGGCCGGCGGAACGCCCGGACCCCTTGTCCTTTCATCCTGGGTGAGCTTCGCGATCCGGTCGCCGAACACATACTCCACACCGTCGCGGGTGACGTCGTAGACTTTGACACCGCTCACAACGCCCCCTCATGGTCCGAACCGGATCGATGGTGCCGGAACGGCCCTCCCTCGGTCTGCCCCTACGACGTTCAGACTCGACAGCGGCGGGCAATTCATCGCCGCACCGCGACCCCGTAACCGCGCTTTCACACCAGGTCGGGTCCGGTGAGCGCACCGTCGCGGGGCACCCGTTCACTCCTTCTTCTTCCGGTAGGTGGCGATCCACCTCTCGACGTCCGCAGCGAGCCAGATCCTGCCCTGGGCGAGGTAGGCGATCGGCTTGGGAAAGTTCGGGCGGTTGGTGATCTGGTAGACGCGCTGGCGGCTCACCCCACCGAGCCGGACGCCGATTTCGTGGGTTCCCATGAACAGCTGCGCCTCGCGCTTCACGCCCATGACTATAGCTTCTGAGCAACTTGACCCACGCTCACCCAAAAGGATGCAAATCCCGGCATGCGAGCCTCGGCTGTGGATCGTGGACTTCTCGGCGGCGGCTGGTTCTCGGTGCTGACAAATCGGACGCGTCGCAGCACTGGCGACCAGCCGGACCGGCCGGATTCCGGGAACCAGCCGGCCACCGAAACCACCCACCCGGCCCTCCGGTAGTGATCATTTGCCTCCGGCCGCTTAGGGTCGTCTGGTGACCTCCGCGCCGCTTCGCATCGCCTTGTTGTCGTATCGCAGCAAACCGCACAGCGGCGGCCAAGGGATCTATGTCCGGCATCTGTCGCGTGAGCTGGTACGACTCGGTCATCACGTCGAGGTGTTCTCCGGCCCGCCGCTGCCCGATCTGGACGACGGCGTGCGGCTGACCGTGCTGCCGAGCCTCGACCTCTACCGTGACCCTGATCCCTTCCGGACACCGCGGCTCAGCGAGTTCCACACTTCGATCGACGTCCTCGAGTGGGCGGCGATGTGCACCGGCGCCTTCCCGGAACCCCTCACGTTCTCCCTGCGCGCGTGGCGTCACCTGCGGCGCCGACAGGCCGACTTCGACGTCATCCACGACAATCAGTGCCTGGGGTACGGGCTGTTGCCCCTCGCCGGATCCGCCACTCCCCTGGTCGCGACGATCCACCATCCGATCACCGTCGACCGTGACCTGGAACTGGCCGCCGCCCCGAACTGGAAACGCCGCCTGTCCCTGCGCCGCTGGTACGCGTTCACCCGCATGCAGGCCCGCACGGCCCGCCGTCTGCGCTGGCTGACCACCGTGTCTCATGCAGCCCGTGACGAGATCGTGGACGCTTTCCACGTGTCGCCCGACCGCCTCAGCGTGATCGGCGTGGGAGTCGACATCGACACGTTCAGCCCCGCAGAAAACCGAGCCGAAAGCCAAGCCGCGAAGAAGGCCGGCCGCATCGTCACGGTGGCGAGCGCCGACGTACCCCTGAAAGGTCTTTCCGAGCTCATCGAAGCGGTCGCCAAACTCCGCGCGAGCCGCGACGTCGAACTCGTCGTCGTCGGCTCGGCGCGACCGGACGGCCCCGCCGCGTCGGCGATCGCCCGGCTCGGCCTGGACGGCACGGTACGGTTCGTCTCCGGTATCTCCGATCAGGAGCTGGCTGATCTGTTCCGGTCGGCGACGGTGGCGGCGGTCCCCTCCCGGTACGAGGGTTTCTCCCTCCCGGCCGTCGAGGCGATGGCCTGCGGGGTGCCGCTGGTCGTCACCACGGCGGGCGCGCTGCCGGAGGTGACCGGACCGGACGGGCTGGCGTCGCTGCACGTCCCGCCGGGTGACGCCGAGGCGCTGTCGGCGGCGATCGGGCGGCTGCTCGACGACGAGCCGCTGCGCCGACGGCTCGGTGAGCAGGGCCGGCGCAGGGCGGCCGAACATTTCACGTGGCGGCGGACCGCGATCCGCACCGCCGAATGGTACGCGGAAGCGATCGCTGCGAAGGGCAGGTAGAAGCAACTTTGTTGACCGTCGACTACGACCGGCTGGATGTGCGGCCGGGCATGCGGGTTCTCGACTTGGGGTGCGGCGAGGGCCGGCACACGTTCGAGGCGTACCGGCGGGGCGCGGACGTCGTCGCCCTGGACCTGAACGAGAAGGACCTGGCGACGACCGCGCAGTGGTGCGCGGCCATGGACCTGGCCGGCGAGGCGCCGGCGACGGCGACCGCCACCACGGTACGCGGTGACCTGCTCCGTCTGCCGTTCCCGGACGCCAGCTTCGACCGGGTGATCGCGTCGGAGGTGCTCGAGCACATCCCGGACGACGTGACGGCGATCGCCGAGCTGGCCCGGGTGCTGAAGCCGGGCGGGCTGGGCGCGGTGACCGTTCCGCGCTGGCTGCCGGAGCGGGTGTGCTGGGCGCTGTCCGACGAGTACCACGCCAACGAGGGCGGTCACGTCCGGATCTACAAGGAGGACGAGCTGGCCGGGCGGCTGCGCGGGGCGGGGCTCACGGTGACCGGCAACGGGTTCGCGCACGCGTTGCACAGCCCGTACTGGTGGCTCAAGTGCGCGATCGGTGACGCGGCGCCGACCCGCGCCTACCACAAGCTGCTGGTGTGGGACATCGTCGACAAGCCGGCCGTGACCCGGGTCGTGGAGCAGGCGCTCAACCCGCTGATCGGCAAGAGCGTCGTGATCTATGTCCACAAAAGCGACCGGGAGCAGCATGTCGGTTCCTGAGCTGGCCGGGGTGCTGGGCACCGATCAGATTCTGCGGACCGTGGCGGCGATCGCCGCCGAGCAGGAGGACAGCGGCGCCATCCCCTGGTACGCGGGCGGCCAGCTGGACCCGTGGGACCACGTCGAGGCCGCGATGGCGCTCGACGTGGGCGGCGAGCACGACCGGGCGGCCGCCGCGTACGACTGGATGCGCCGCACGCAGCGCCCGGACGGGTCGTGGGCGGCCCGCTACGACGCGGGCGGGGTGGTCGCCGACGCCACGGCGGAGACGAATCACGCCGGGTACCTGGCGGTCGGCTGCTGGCATCACTGGCTGTGCACCGGCGACGACGCGTTCCTGGCGCGGATGTGGCCGGCGGTGCGGCGGGCGCTGGACTTCGTGACCGGCTGCCAGGCGCCGGGCGGGGAGATCGGCTGGGCGGCCGGCGATCCGCTCGCGCTCCTGACCGGGTCGTCCAGCATTCATCAGGCCCTGCGGTACGGGACAGCGATCGCCGAACGCGCCGGTGACCCGCAACCCGACTGGGAGCTGGCGGCCGACCTGCTGGCCACGGCCATCCAGCAGCGACCCGGGGCGTTCGCCGACAAGAGCCGGTTCTCGATGGACTGGTACTACCCGATCCTCGGTGGCGCGGTCACCGGCTCGGCAGCCCGGCAGCGCATCACGGCGAGGTGGGACGCTTTCGTCGTACCCGATCGGGGGGTTTTCTGTGTCTCGGATCAGCCGTGGGTGACGGGCGCGGAGACGTGTGAGCTCGCGCTGGCGCTGGACACGCTCGGTGAGCGGGACGCGGCGGCGGAACTGGTCGCCGCGATGCAGCATCTGCGGGAGGACGACGGGTCGTACTGGACCGGTCTGGTTCTGACCGACGGGGTGCGCTGGCCGGTGGAACGGACGACCTGGACGGCGGCGGCGGTGGTGCTCGCCGTCGACGCGCTGCACGGCGAGCACCCCCGGTCAGGCATCTTCCGGGACACCGGGAAGCTCAGTGATCCCGGCGCAGCAAGCGCAGTGAACCCCGCCCGCTGAGTTCGGAGTAGGCGCCGGACTCGAGCGCCCGCCGATAGATCCGGTACGGCGCCTGTCCGCCGTCCGCCGGGTCGGGGAACACGTCGTGGATGGCGAGGACCCCGCCGGCGGCCAGGTGCGGCGCCCAGCTCGCCAGGTCGCGCTGCGCGGACTCGTCGGTGTGGCTGCCGTCGAGGAAGAGGAACGCGAGCGGCGTCGCCCACAGCCGGGCGAAGTCCTCGGCGCGCGCGACCACGGCGACGACCACGTCCTCCGCGCCGGCCTTGGCGATCGTGGACCGGAAACCGGGCAGGGTGTCGATCAGCCCGACGGCCGGGTCGACGAGGGTGGCGTCGTGGTATTCCCAGCCGGGCTGGTGCTCCTCGGAGCCGCGGTGGTGGTCGACGGTCACCACCGTGGTCCGGCGCGGGCGGGCGGCGGCCGCCAGGTAGAGAGTGGACTTGCCGAGGTAGCTGCCCACCTCCAGGATCGGGCCGGCCGGGGCGGCGTGGGCGGCTTCGGCGAGGGCGAGACCCTCGTCGGGCGGCATGAATCCGGGCGCCGCGGCGGCGGCCGTCAGCAGGTCGGCATCGAGCATCCGATCATCATAGGAACGTCCGGCCGCCCCGCCGGACGCGCCGTCGACGAACAGCATCTTGCCGAAAACGTTTTCGTAGTTCAGGGTGGGTAGTCCATCGACCGCAGACGATCCCCCCTGTGCGCCGCCGCGATCCCCGTCGTCCGCGCGGCGCGACCCCGGAAGGCATCCCCCCATGCGTCTTCTCCATGCCCGTACCAGGCTCCTCCTCGCCCTGCTCCTCGCAAGCGCGGCCGTCCCGCAAGCCGCGCCCACCGCCGCGCAAGCCGTGCTCCCCGCCGCGCAGGCCGCGCCCGCCGCCGCCCGGGCCGCCGCCAAGTCGGTCTACCTCCCGGCGCGCTGGACCCAGACCGGCGAGGTCCCCTGGGCCGCCGACCGCACCCGCGAATCCGCCAACTTCATCCTGCTCTGGGGCGAGAAGTCCGGCGCCAACCCCACCGCGGCGCCCGCGCCCTACGCCTTCGACCCGAACAGCATCATCACGCAGCTGGAGAACCTCTACTCCTTCTACGTCGGCACGATGCGGTTCACCCCGGAGACCGGCAAGCTCGCCCAGTACAAGATCGTCGTGATCGTCACGAACACCTGGAACCGGACCGCCCTGAACGCCTGGGCCACCGGCGGCCAGGTCGACAACCAGGTCGGCGTGATCAACATCGATCCCCGGGCGGCGCAGTCCGGCTCCTGGGGACTCGCCCACGAGCTGGCCCACGTCTTCCAGTGCTACACCACCATGAACCGCCCCGGGAACGGGCTCATCGACGCGTCCGCCGGCACGTTCTGGGAGACCAGCGCCGAGTTCATGGCCATGCAGGCCCTGCCGACGACCGCCGCCGGCGACCTCACCCGGTGGCTGCGCTCGGAGAACCTCTACTACAGCTCCAGCCGCCACCATTACGGCAACTGGATGCTCGCGCAGTACATCAAGGACCGCGACGGGCTGGGCATGTTCAACCGCATCTGGAACGAAGCCGGCGGCAACGAGCACCCGTTCGACACGTACAAGAGGATCTCGGGTCTGACCCAGACGGAGCTGAACCGGCGGATGGGTGAATACGCCACCCGGACCGTCACTTACGACTTCGGCAACCGCGCCACGCTGCTACCGTTTCTGACGAATGTCTACGGCGCCGGATTCCTCAACGCCTACAACGGCGGCAACGTCGAAGCCGTCGACCGCAGCCTCGGCCACTACCGGATCAACACCCGCCAGGCGCCCTCCGACTACGGCTTCAACAAGATCAAGCTGGTGCCCGGGAGCGCCGGAGCAACGATCAAGGTACGCCTGAAGGGTCACGCCGAGACCGGCGCGACCGGCTGGACGTTCGGCCTGGTCGCCAAGCGCGCCGACGGCACCGCCCGCTACTCCCCGCTGGTCACCGGCGTCGACGGCCAGATCGACTTCCCGCTGCAGTCCGGCGAGTCCGAGGCGTGGCTGGTGGTCACCGGCACGCCGTCCGCCGTCCCGCACTACGGCTTCCTGGACGGTTACCCGAAGGCCCGCCGGTTCCCCTACGAGTTCCGCGTCTCCGGCGCCACCCCGTCCGGCTTCGAGCCCGGGCACGTGAAACCCGCCGCCACCCACGGCGGTCGCTGGCACTCCAACGGCGGCGGCTGGGTCGCCGCGGGCGCCAGTGTCGCCGCCTCCGCCTACGTCGGCCCGAAAGCCGCCGTCTTCGCCGGAACGGTCACCGGCAACGCCCGCATCGAAGGCCTCGGCTGGGTCAACGGCGGCACCGTCGGCGGCAACGCCGTGGTCAAGGACAACGCCATCGTCCAGGCCGGCGCCAACCTTTCCGGCACCGTCGTCGTCGGCGGCGACGCGGAGTTCGCCATCGCCTGCAGCGCCGGAACATACCTGCAGTTCAGCACTTCCCGCGGCTGCGACGGCGGCGGCGGAGAGACCGACATCAACCCCGCCCACGGTACGTTCCCGAGCGCCGACCTGGTGATCGGAGTCCCCACCACGACCTCGTAAAACGCGCCTCAGCCCGGTTTACGGGCGCTCACCAGGTGGGTCGGCAGCCACGGGCCGCTCCACCACAGGCGCCAGCCCAGTCCGCGCCGGCTCACCTCCGCCATGCCGAGATGCCGGAGCCGCTGCTCGTACTGCCGGGTGCCGCCGAGGTCGGCGATCAGCAGCCGCCCGCCGGGCCGCAGGACCCGGACCGCCTCGTCGACGGCGCGGTCCCGGTCCTCGCTCGCCTTCAGGTTGTGCACCGCCACGTTGGAGACGACCACATCGAACGATCCGTCCGGAAAAGGCAGCCCGGTCATGTTCCCGGTGTGCAGTTCGACGCGATCGGCGACCCCGGCGGCGGCCGCGTTGCGCCGGGTCGCGTCCGGGCCGTTGCCGGACTGGTCGGCCCGCCACAGGTCCACACCGACGGCCCGCCCGGCCGGCACCCGCAGCGCCGCGGAGATCAGCAGCGCGCCCCGGCCGCACCCGAGATCGAGGATCCGCTCGTCGCCGCGCAGCTTCAGCCCGTCGAGCAGCCGCCCCCACACCACGAACTTCCCGACCCGCGAGGCGTAGAAGGCCAGCGCGCAGCAGAGGAGGATCAGCGCACAGCCGACCAGCGGCCAGAACGTCTGCTGGGCGACCGCCTGGGCGACACCGGCGCCGACCAGCACCACGGGCACGATCAGCAGCCGCGGCGCGTCGATCCCGTACTCCCCCGCGGGCTTCCGTTCAGCTGGATCGTGAGTCACGTCGCCGTACGGTAGTCCGCACTCACCCGAAGTTCTGCCCCACTCCACAGCGATGATTGTTCATCTCCTCCTACATGTATGCGTATACTTATCGCAGAGGAGGTGAGACAAGTGCCGAACAAGACCATCTACATCGCCGACGACGACATGCACCTGCTGCATCGCGCCCAGGAGCTGACCGGCGGAAACCTGTCCGGCGCGATCGTGGCGGCTCTGCGCCGGCTCGTGCAGATCGAGGAGGCCAAGACCATGGGGTACGACGAAATCACCGTCAAAGTGGGACTCGGAAGCTCGTCCGTGAAACGTTTCCTCGGGGTCGCCCTCGGCGAGTGGACGTCCGCCGGCAACGAGGGCGAGGAGACGTACTCGCTGTTCCGCACCGGCAAGGGACGATTCGCCGTCCACCACTCCCGCTCCGCGATCACCACCCCGGTCGGGCCGACCGCCGAGCGCAGCAAGAAGTGGTCCACCGGGTGGCGCGGCTGGATCGGCGACTGGTCGCCGGATCAGGCCTGGATGCGTACGCCGGCGCAGGCCACGTTCGTCGTGGTGGACACCGTCGAGGAGCTGGAGACGCTGCTGCCGGCCGAGCTGTACACGGTGGCACTGCAGACCATCCGGGACGAACCCGAGGTGGAGGACCTGGACATCTAGCCGGCGGGCAACTCGCGGGAGCCGCCGACCACGAGGGTGACCACGGCATTGACATCCTCGAGGCCCGCGGCGTCCAGGTCCGCGCGCAGGGCCGCCTCGTTCGCCACCGGCGGTCTGCCCATGGCTTCCACGTGCAGCGTCCCCGTCTGCACCTGCAGGTCGGTGAGCTGCCACCCCTCTTCCGCGGCCCACCGCTGGGCGACCGGGTGCGCGTTCGCGATGATGATCTGCTGCTGCAGGACCTGCCAGCTGCCGTAGCCGAGCGGCGCCGCGACCAGCACCAGCGCCACCCCGACCGTGACCAGGGACTTCGCGCCGAGCGCCCGGACCGCGACGCCCGCCTCCCCCGCCGCGTCCCGCACCCTGCCGGCCAGCATGATCACGGTGCCGGTGGCGATGATCGCGGCCATGTTCGTGCCGAAGAGCAGCAGCGCGCCACCGGACTGCCCGTAGGCGCCGGACTCGGCGGTCAGCCCGACGACGGCCAGCGGCGGCACGAGCGAGATGGCGATGGCGACGCCGGGCAGGGTGTCCGAGACGTCCGAGCGGATCAGCGCGAACCCGCCGACCAGACCCGTCGCCAGCGCCGTCAGCAGGTCGATCAGTTTCGGACTGACCCGCGACGCCACCTGCGAGTTCGTGGAGGCGACCACCTCGGTCGGCACGGTGAGACCGAGCAGGTAGCCGATCAGGATGACGGCGGCTCCGCCGGCGAGCACCACACCGAGGTGGTAGAGCAGCTGCCGCCGGTCGGCCAGGACAAGCGCCAACGCCGTACCCAGAATGGGTGTCATCAGCGGCGCGACGATCATCGCGCCGATCACGGTCGCGGTGGAGTCGGCGACCACGCCGGCCGCCGCGATCACACCGGCGAGCGTGAGCAGGACCCAGAAGTTCGCCAGGTTCCGCCGCCGGTCGCCGTGGGTGAGGAACAGCCGGGACAGGATCCGGTCCACGTCACCGGCGGGAACCCGCAGACCGGGCCAGGCCGGAGACTTCAGGCGCGCCATCGGTCCACCGTCGATCACCCCGCCCTGCCCACCCTCATCCCTGCCGGATGGTTCTCGGCGGCGGGGTTCTCGGCGGCGGAACGATTGACACCTAGACGGCCAATGCCTAGGTTCGCTAGGTATGGACGTCAAAGGTCATCTCGATCTGCTGCTGCTCGCAGTCCTGGCAGACGCGGGCAGCGCGCACGGATACGCGGTGATCACCGCACTGCGCGAGCGTTCGCGGGGGGCCTTCGACGTGCCGGAGGGCACGGTGTACCCGGCACTGCACCGCCTGGAGCGCGCCGGGCTGGTGGTCAGCCGATGGGAACAGGCGAGCCCACGGCGGCGCCGGGTCTACGAGCTCACCCGCGAGGGCAGGCTCGCCCGGGCGGCGAAACAGAGCGAGTGGCGCAGCTTCGTCACCAGCGTGCAGGCCGTCATCGGACCGGTCGCCGGGTCGGCGACGGCATGACGACCCCGACGGGCGACGGGCCGGTGGAGCAGTACCTCGACGAGATGTTCGACCGCCTGGCCGGCACCGGCCCCGCGGGACGCCGGATGCTGGCCGAGGCGGAGAGCCACCTGCTCGCCGCGGTGGACGACAACCGCGCCCGCGGCCTCGACGCGGAGGCCGCCGAGCGCGCGGCAATCGACCGATTCGGTACGGTGGGCGCCGTCGTCCGCGTGGTGCCGGCCACCACCCGTGACCTGGCAGCACCACTGCGCCGCCTGCTCAGCGGGACATGGCTCGCCGCCGGCATCCTGATGATCTGGTGGGGCGGCCACGGCGTGCTCTCCTGGCTGCTCGGGTGGCCGTGGACAGCGCTGCTGATCGCCACCGACCGATTCGGAACACAGCCGGGCATGTGCGGCCGCCCCTGGGTCCCGTCGAACCCCACAGCCGACTGCCTCACGCTCTACCGCGGAACCCTCAACCTCGTGATCGAAGGCGGCGACCGAGCCGCCTACCCGGTCGTGGCGGCGGCCGGGGTGCTCCTCACGGCGGCATGGTTGCTCCTGCGGCGCACCACCGCGCTGCGGGCATGGACCCCAGCGCCGATCCCCCTAGGCCTCGCTCTCGCGGTCCCGTTCGGCCTGGCCGCGCCGGTCCTGATCGCCTACGGCGCCGCCGGCCTCTACTGGCAGGCTCAGCATTGGACGCTGAGCTACCTCACAGCCGGCCTGCTCGCCGTAGCAATCAGCGCCACGGCCACCCGAGCCCTCCGCCGTGAGCGACTGTCCCCACCCGGCGCCCCGAGCAAGCCGATCACCGCCGACACGACTCGATAGCCTCAGCACTCATGCCCTTCACCCCGATTCAGCCTGGCCGCGGCCCGCCCTGCCACGCGCGGGCCGGTCCTGCGGCACTGAGCGTCGAAGGCGGGACTATCCGCGCCTTACGGAGGAGATGCCATGCCACTGGCTACCCAGAGCCTGATGTTCATACCGGATTATCGGTTCTTCAGTGTCCGCGATTACAGCGCAGTCGACCAGCCGGGAGCATCCGAGGCATTGTCGGCAGCCCATCGCGATATCATCACAGCCAGCGAGTACGAGATATTCGTGGTGTGCGCCCAAGACCAACTAAAGATCGGTGTAAGCGTAACAGTCGGCGATGACCCGGCGAGCTTCGATCGCCACGGCGATGGAACGGTGCAGTTTACGGTTCCTTTCCCAACCGCGCAGTTGCACGCCGGTGACGCGTTCGGCAACGCAATCACCATGGACCTGCCGAGGGCAGGTGCTTACTCGGTCACCATCGAGCACTCCGGCAGAGAGCGCGCCAGGGAAATTCTCTCTGAAGTCTTGCCGCACACTGCCGATCTGCACGGCGATGAATTGCGCGACGTTCTGGACCAATGGGCTGGAACCGAACGCTACCAAGTCACTCTATTTTCACTCGAATGATCCGCCGCCACGCCCGGATAAACGGCACTCACTGAGCTTGTCGTTTAACCAGTTCGGCGGGGTTTGGTGCCCTTCTTGTGGTGGGCCGGTCGTTGGTGAGCCCGGCCGATGACCATGATGAGTCCGACGTCGTGGCGGGTAACGGCGTGCCGGTTGCGGGAGCCTGGCGGGCGTCCGGGGCCAAGGCAGCTGGGTTCGGTGCACGCGCTGGCGAAGGGCTGGTCGCGCGGAGGTTCCGAAACCCTCGCCGCACCCGGGCCGGCGTGAGCCGCTCCGGGGGCATCGGGCGTTCCCAGGGCCGGCGCAGGTCCTGTGCCAGGGGCCGGCCGAGACGCAGCTCCATAGGCGTCGCCTACAACGGCAATTCGAGTTCCCAATCAGCAAATGGAGGACTTACCTGGTAAGCGTCGTCGCAGGCCCTCCGGATCCATTGGGCGGCGCGATACTCCGCGTCGGTGTAGTTGGTCACCTGGCCCGCCTCGTTGACGTCCAGGACATTGGCGAAGATGGCGAATACCTGCTCAAGGCCAGAGCCATACGTCATGAAGACGGCGCGATAGTCGATGTCCTGCAGTAGGTCCATGACGAGTGTGCCCTCGGCTAGGTAGAAGGCGAAGAAGCGAAGCGCCGACCGAACATCCTCCGGTAGTTGTGCCACGCTGTGATCATCCCCGGGCGTCTACTCAGGGTCGGCGGCGCACTGTCATGCCGCGGAGAAGGCGTCGCCAGGCGCTCCGAGTTGGTCGCGACGGTCCGGGCCGTCGCTTTCGGGCTTCCAGATCGCGAGGTCGCCGCCGGGCATGCTCACCACCAAGAGCCCTTGATCGGAGCGTATCTGCCAGGCTTCGTACATCTCGTCATAGGGCACCACGAGGTCGGCGTCGCCGAAGGTCACCGTCAACGTGCCGTATGGATCGACCGTTGCCGCCGTGACGGGGGCGTTCAGCAACTGGATGAGCTGCTCGGCCACGTCGAGACTGATGGGTTCGCCATGCCGTTCGGAACCGTCAACACGGACGAATCGCAGCGAGCCTTCAATCGTGAGCTCGTGATAGGCATCGTCGTCAAACTCCAGCCGTACACCTGGACCCATGCGGAAGGCCAGTAGCCCGTGGCCGACGACAGCATTTAGCAGCCGATTGGTCAGATCGACGTCTTCAAGCGCTGGAGGCACGAGCCGATTATGCCTTCTGCCCCCTTACTCATCTGCCGCGATCCGCGTGCCGGTCGCCGGCGGAGCCGTCCTCGGGTCAGTGACTTGCGTCAAGTCCAAAGGTGTCCGAACGTGCTCGGCGGGAGCCCTCGTCATCGAGCCACTTGACGGTGAGAATCAGGCCGCGGTAGGGGAACAGGCCACGATCCCAGTCGTCCAGCTCTTCGACGAAGGTGTCCGCGTCTTCCACGAAGTCATCAAATCCGCCGTAGTGCAGGGCGAAGTAGCCGGTCACTTGCTCGCGTGGCTCTGACCAGCGACGCCACCAGAGGTGACCACCCCGTTGCGACCAGCATGTGTCAAAGCGCAGGTACAGAACGCCGAATGGCTCGCCCTGATCCGCAAGCACGCCGGCACGCTCGCGATAGGGGTCGAATCGCGGATCGGGTTCAGCATGGCTGAGCGGTGGGCGGAACGGCATCTACCCATGATCCCGTGCACTGATCTGCCGCAGAGAACGCGCGCTGGGTCCCGCCGCTGCCCGTGCCCAGCCCCTGGCCAGCACGCAGCGTAGTCGCACCCTTGATGACGCACCAACTTCGTCCGCAGCGACGTCGGGGCGGGGCCGGAGGTTAACGGCAAGCCGAGTGGCGGATGGGGTCGGGATCGAACCGACACGGGTTACCCCCAACGGTTTTCGAGACCGCGGCCGTCGCCTGCCCTCGGCTGGCCCATCCAGGTGGTCACTGGGCGGAAGCGGGAGGATTCGAACCTCCGCCGGTTTCCCGGTCCGCCTTAGCAGGGCGGCGCCTTAGGCCACTCGGCCACGCTTCCCAGGTGCTCCAAAAAACCATAGAGCCGACCATCGGGCGTCACAACCGATTTAACCATCGCTCTGTTAGTTGACGCTAACGTTAGCGGGAACTAACCTACTGCTCATGGCGGAGGACGAGCAGGTCGATGAGGCGCTGCGGGCTCTGGCGGAGCCTCGGCGGCGGGCCATTCTGCGGCTCGTCGCCCACGACGAGCTGGCCGCCGGGGAGATCTCGGCGGCGTTCGAGGTGAGCCGGACGGCGATCAGTCAGCATCTGACGGTCCTCAAACAGGCCGGCCTGCTCACCGAGCGCCGCGCCGGCACCCGGCGGCTCTACCGGGCCCAGCCGGAAGGGCTCGCCGGGCTGCGCGAGTTCCTCGACACGATGTGGAGTGACGCCCTCGACGTGGGGCGACGCCTGGTCGAGGCGGAGCGGCAGGACGCGGCCGAGGACGCGGCATGACCCCCGACGCGCCCGGCCAACCCGACGCACGCAGCGAACCCGACCCATCCAGCGAACCCGACGCACCCAGCAAATCCGAGGCGCCCCACTCCCCCGAGGCGTCCACCAAGCCCGGCGCGCCCGGCCCGTCGGCTGATGGGCGGCAGCCGATCCGGCAGGCGACCATCGTCCGCAGCGACCGCGCGCACACCTTCGCCGTGTTCGTGCGGGATATCGACAAATGGTGGCCGACCCAGCCGTTCTCCCTCGGCCAGGAGCGGGTCACGGCGGTGACGTTCGAGCAGCGCCTCGGCGGCCGCGTCTATGAGACCTGGGCGGACGGCACCGAGGTCGGCTGGGGTGAGGTGATCACCTGGCGGCCGCCGGAACGGTTCGCGATGACGTGGACGGTGGTGCCGGGCGTGGTGACCGAGGTGGAGGTGGCGTTCGCCGCGCTGGGGCCGGCGCTCACCCGGGTCACTCTGGAGCATCGCGGCTGGGAGAAGCTCGCGACAGCCGTGCCCGGCGGTTACGCCGCCGGCTGGAAACACATCTTGGAACTGTTCACCGCGGCCGCCGAAGCGGCCACGACCGAAGCGACCAAAGCTGAAGGAGCCTGACCCATGCGCTATCTCGCCCAGGCGATCCACTACCCGAAGCCGGAGCACCGCGACGACCTGATCGCCGCGATGGGCCGGATGCGCGCCGCCTCCGCCGCCGTCGACGGCCTGGAGGAGATCGGCGGCTTCGAGGACGCCGACGCGGGCCGCCTCGTCGCGATCTCGGTGTGGTCGTCGCTGGAGGCCTTCCAGGCGGGGATGGCGCAGCTCGGCGCCGCGATCGCCGACGTCCCGTTCGACGAGTGGGAGCGCCAGAAGGGTTCGATGCAGGTGTTCCCTCAGGTCGCCTGAGACCGCCGGAACCGGTGACCCGGACCTTGTAACGGGGCCGTCACGGCCAGGCGATCGACACGACACGCCCCGGCGGTAGAACTGTCCGGGTGGATGGGGTGCTGAAGGTCAGGGGCGCGTTGGTGTCGGCGCTCGGACGGCGGACGTTTCTGCAGGTGATGGCCGCGGTCGGGGCCGGCGGCACGGCGGCGGCAGCGATGCCGGGCCCGGCCTCGGCAGCCGCGCCGGCGATCCTGCAGCCGGGGAAGGGCCCGATTCACGGCAAGCACTACCTTCGATCCCGCCCGGACGAGGTCCGCTGGGGTTACGTGCCGTCGACCGGCAGCGACGCGGTGCTGCGGATGCGGTCCGGGGAGACGGTCACGATCGACACCGTCTCGCACGAGGGGATCCTGGAGGACCAGGGCCGGGACCCCGTCGCCTGGTTCGCCCAGCACGGTGTGAAGCGCGACGGGGTGCTCAACGACGCCGTCGTGATCGCCCGGGACTACGCGCGGACCGCGCGGAACTTCGACGTGGACGGCCCGCACATCGTCACCGGTCCGATTCAGATCATCGGCGCGGAGCCCGGTGACGTCCTCAAGGTCGAGGTTCTGTCGGCGCTGCCGCGCGTTCCCTACGGTGTGATCTCCAGCCGGCACGGCAAGGGCGCGCTGCCCCGGCTGGCCGGTGGCGCGGTCCCGGCCGGCATCACCGAGTCCGAGATCATGCCTCCGGTGGCATCCGACGGACGCGGCAGCGGTGACCCCCGCCGATACGGCAACGTCTCCGTCTTCACCCCGGTCCGCACCTCGCGCAAGGGCGCGCTGACCGGCGTGCTCCCTCGCCGCGGCGACCGCCCCGTCGCGTTCCCGCTGAACCCGTTCATGGGCATGATGGGCGTCGCGTTCGCAGACGCGCCGACGATGACCGATCCGGCCCTCAACTCGATCCCGCCGACGCTCGGCGGCGGAAACATCGACATCAATCTGCTGGGCCGGGGTGCCACGTTCTACCTGCCCGTCTTCACCGAGGGCGCGCTCTTCTACGTCGGTGACCCGCACATGGCGATGGGCAACGGCGAGGTGGCGCTGACCGCGATGGAGGGTTCGCTGCGCGCCACCTTCCGGCTGACGGTGGTCAAGAAGGGCAGGCCGGGCGCCCCGTCGGTGGCGTTCCGCTACCCGTTCGCGGAAACCCCGGAGGCCTGGGTGCCGATCGGGCTCTCCGATCCGGACGGCCCACAGGGCGGCCAGGGCAACGATCTGGACATCGCGATGCGCCGGGCCGCCGTGAACGCCCTCGACTTCCTCGAACACGACCTCGGCATGCACCGTGCGGTCGCCTACGCCTACCTCTCCGCGGCCGCCAGCTTCGAGGTGTCGCAGGTGGTCGACCGCACGACAGGAGTCCACGCCGTCATCCCCAAAGACCATTTCTGATCATTGGGTACGGCCGGAGCACCGTCCCTGCGTGATCCGGTCCGGCGCCGGTAACGCCACGTGCGGCACCCCCTCACCGACCAGCATCGGCTCCCGGCTCGTCACCAGCAGCGCCGACCCGCTCGCCGCCGGGATCAGCGGCCGCACCTGGTCGTCGCTGGTGGCGCCGTCCACCACGATCAGCACTCGCCGCGCGGCGAGTAGCGAGCGATACCTGCCGATCCGTTCGTCGGCCTGTTCCGGCACCTCACCGGGCGGCACGCCGAGTGCCCGCAGCGCCCGCCCGAGCAGGTCGGCCGCGGTCACGCCGGCGCCCGCGACCGCGAAGATCTGCCCGTCCGGGAACGTGTCGGCGAGCCGGTGCCCGGCGCGGGTGACAAGCGCCGACTTGCCGCTGCCCGGCGGACCGTGCACGACCACGGCGGCCGGTGTGCGCTCCCCCGCCGCCGGCCGGGCGGCGGCCAGCACCGCGGCGATCTCGCCGGCGTGCCCGGTCAGGAACACCGGGTCGGGCGGCAGCTCGCGGGGCACCTCGCCGATCGCGGGCCGGTTGCGGCGCAGCAGCTGCCGGGCCCAGGGGTCGAGCCGCGGCGCGCGTTCCAGCATCGCCACGTGCAGGTCGACGAGTTCGCTGCCGGGGTCGACGCCGAGCTGGGCCTGCAGGGTGGCCTGCGCCTGCCGGTACGCGGACAGCGCGGCGGCCAGGTCCCCGGCCCGGTAGAGGGCGAGCATCAGCTGCGCCCAGGCGCGCTCCCGCAACGGGTGGGCGCCGAGGTGGTCGCGCAGCACCGGGACCAGCTCACCGGCGTACCCCAGATCCAGGCGCGCCTCGGTGAGGTCCTCCAGGACCCGCAGCCGGTCGGCCTCCAGCCCGGCGAGCAGCACGTCCAGCCCGGCGCCGCGCGGCAGGCCGTGCCCGGCGGCGCCGCGCCACAGCCGCAACGCCGCGTCCAGCGCCGGCTCGGCCCGGCTCGCGTCGCCGCCCGCGAGCGCGGCCCGGCCCAGCTCCGCGAGCCGGTGGAACTCGGTCACGTCCAGCTCGTGGGCGGCCAGGTTCATCTGGTACGAGCCCTGCCGCGACACGATCCGGTCGCCGAGCGTGCGGCGCAGGGCGGCGACGTGATTGCGGATGTTGGCGACCGCGGACGCGGGTGGCTCGTCACCCCAGAGCAGATCGGTGAGCCGGTTCAGCGTCACCGGCCGGTTGACCTCCAGGGCCAGCACGGCGAGCGTGGCCCGCCGTTTGGCCGGCCCGGGATCGACCGGGCCGTCCTCTCCCCGTAACTCCACCGGCCCGAGCAGACGGACCTCGATGGACATGTGTCTCCCCCTTGAATCGGCCCCCAGGTTAGGAAGCCGGGCAGGAGAGATCAACGCGAATCCGGAGAATCGCACAGTGAGCATTATCAACCGGTCAAGGACGGATCCCGAGTAACAAAAACGTCCGGCCCGTCGCTCAGATCCTGGTGAGTACCCGGCGTACCGGATCGGCGATCTTGTCCTGCGGCACGAGGGCCGGACCGGTGAACTGGACGACGCGCAGATCCTTCCGGTACGGCACGACGGCCAGCACCGAGCGCGTGGTGTCTTCCAGGTAGCCGACCGCACCGGCGCCCAGTCCTTTGATCCGCTGTGACTCCTGGCCGGCCCCGGCCACCGCGTCGATCGTCTCGTCAACGGTCTCCGAGCGGTCCGGCATGGTGGCGACCGACAGGACGAACGCCTGCTTGCCGTCCCGGCCGTAAGCGCAGTGCCGCCACACGTTGCCGTTCTCCTGCTTCTCGGCGGGCAGTTCCTCGGCGGCCAGCTTGGTCTTCCCGTTGCCGCCGAGCAACTCGGTCACCTGGTTCGCCGGGAACAGGTCGCAGGCGGAGGTGATCGTGGCGGCCCGCGGCGGGGCCTTCGACGCCGGCGCGGACGCCGCCGGGGCCGCCTGCCAGGTCGGGGCGGGCTCCTCCCCTGCGCAGCCCGCGGCCAGCAGCACGGTGGCGCCCGCCACCAGATAGGAGCCGATGCGTTTCGGCAAGAGAATCGTTCCCCTCATGACGTCGGACGTCGAGCGCTGACGAAACTAGGGAAGAGAGATATACAGGCGGCTATCTTCTGGATATACCGGAGGACAGCCGCCTGTCGTCACAGCGTTATCTTCTGGCCCAGCGCCTTGCCGAAGTCGGCGGCCCAGCGGCGCGCCTGGGTGAGCACGCTGTCGTATCCGGCCGGGACCTTCGTGGGGTGGCCGTGCAGAATGCCGAGCACCTGCTCCTCCAGGCCGGCGTCGCCGAGGTCGCGGGCCAGGATCAGCGCCTTCACCAGCCGGGCGGGGTGGTCGCCCCGGTCCTGCCAGGCTTGGACGCGTCCCCTGGTCACCGGCTCCTCGGCCGCCAGGATCAGCGCGAGCTCGCGCCGCCCGGCGACGACGGCCCGCATCTCGTCCAGCAGGGTTTCCACGAAGGCCAGCTGATCGGCGGTGACGGACGAGCCGGGCCAGCCGATGCGCTCCTCGGTGCGCAGCCGCACGGCCAACCGCCCGTACTCGCTTAGTACTGCAACGGCACTTCACCTGAGTGGGTAGCCGCGGCGTTTGTAGTGGCTGAGGCGGGCTTGGTGTTGGCGTCGTCGTCGCCAGCGTGACCACCACCAGATGTGTTTGGGCTGGTGGTGGCGGACGAACAGTGCGGCGAGCAGGCGCCGGATCTCCGGTACCGTGTAGCCGATCATCATGTCGTCACCGGTGCTGTTTGCTGTTGCGCGGTCTGGGTCCGGGCGACGACGAGCCAGGCGTAAGCGGCCATCGACAAGGTGATGTGCGCGTACCAGGCCCGCCAGTCCCGGACCTGGTATTCGTCGAGGCCGGCCTGACCTTTGGCCTGCTGGAAGCATTCCTCAACGGCCCATCGGGTGCCGGCGATGCGGGCCAGGTCCATCAGCCGGGTCTTCCGCGGGCCGTAGCAGACGTAGTAGGCCAGCTCCCCGGTGTTCATGCTGCGCCGGGCGAGCAGCCAGTGCCCACGCCCGGGCCGCCAGCAGATGCGGATCGGGATCCGCGCCCACCAATACTCCCGCGGTCCGTGAGCCCCGGGACCGGCCGAGATCCGCGACCAGGCCCGGCCCGGCAGCGATGCGATCAGCTCGTCGACGCGGGCGCGGCCCATGCTGGTGGTGACCACGTCGTCGTTGCAGCGGGTCGCCACCACATGCGGCTGGTCGTGCTCTTCGAGCCAGACCCGCAACGCTTTCGACTGACCGTAGGCCTCGTCCATGGTCACCCACGCCGCCGCAACCCCCGCGGTGAACGCCCGCTGCAGCATCTGCCGGGCCATCTCAATCTTCGTGGCGAAGCCGACCTCGTCCGGGATCCCTGCCGCCCGGCAGCGATCCCGGTCATCGGTCCACGCCGCCGGCAGATACAACTGCCGGTCGATCAACGCGTGCCCGCGCGTCGAGCGGTAGGCCAGGAAGACACCGACCTGGCAGTTCTCGATCCGGCCGGCGGTTCCCGAGTACTGCCGGGCGACCCCGGCGGACTTCACGCCCTTCTTCAGGAACCCGGTGTCATCGATGATCAGCACACCATTCGGATCACCGAGGTGCTCGATCACGTAATCCCGGACCTCGTCACGCACGGCGTCGATGTCCCAGTCGGCCCACCGCAGCAGGCGTTGCATCCCGTCCGGTGACAGGTCACCGGCTTGCTCGGCGAGGGTCCAGCCGTTCTTACGATCGAGGCCGGCGACCAGCCCGGACAGATACTGCCGGGCCCGCCGCCGCGGCTCCGCGCGGGTGAACCGGTCCGCGAACCGGGCATGCAACCGGTCCAGTTCACTCGACCACTGATCAAACTCGATCGACGTCACACAACAGGCAACGAGCCGATCATCTATACGTATCGCCTGCTGAGTGCCGTTGCAGTATTAGTTTCGGGCCGAGCACCGCGTCGCCCACGTTCAGCGCGAGCGTCAGGTCTTCGTCCACCCTCTCCGGCCAGCACTCGAACTCCAGATCATGCGCTCGCCAGGTCGACTCTCCAGCGCGCGAGATCTCCGCGCCGGCTGGCAGCAGCCCGCGCTCCCGGGCGAGACGCATGATCTTGGAGGCGGAAGCCTTAGCCACGGCGCCTAGAACTTCAGCCACTGGCGCTTCGTCCCCGGTTTCGGCACCACGCCCAGCCGGAACGAGTAGTTGCCCGCGGCGTCCATCTTCCACAGGCAGACCCCTCCGTAGTCCTTGTTCATCGTCTTCAGGTACCGGCGCAACTGCCGGGTGCCGGCCTTGAGCCCGGAGCCGGTGTCCGGCTTGAGCTCGACCGGGTAACGCCCCGTTTTCTTCTCACGCCCTCGTTCCTTCGTTGCGCAGACACGACGAGGGGAAAGTAGGAACGCAAGATATTTACGAACGCATATGGTTGATACTTCGTCGATATAGACCGGCCCCGGTCTCCCCCGCCCCGCGTGCCGGCAGGTAGCGTGCTGCCCGGTTCGTGAGGGGGACATACTTGCCGAAGGACGACGAACTCGCCGACGCGTTGACCGCCGCGCGGGCGGGCGACGAGCAGGGGTTCGCCGTGCTGTGGCGCGCGCTGAACCCCGCCGTGCTGCGCTACCTGCGGCTGATCGCCGGGGACGCCGCCGAGGACGTCGCGTCCGAGACCTGGCTGCAGGCCGCCCGCGACCTGGACCGGTTCACCGGTGACCCGGCCGCCTTCCGCGCCTGGCTGTTCCGCATCGCCCGCCATCGCGGCATCGACGAGCAGCGCCGAGCCGGCCGCCGCCGCGAGCACCTCGCCAGCGGTGGCGGCTTCTCGGGCGGCGCACTTGATGGCGGCGGCGTCTTCGATGGCCGCGTTCTGGAGGGCGGCGTTCTCCCGGGCGGCGTCGGGGGCGTTCTCGCGGGCGGCTCACTGCCGGCCGCCGAGGCCGAGGTGATCGAGGGTGCGGAGACCGCGTGGGCGCTCAGCCGGGTCGCCGAACTCCCCGCCGACCAGGCCGAGGCCGTGATGCTGCGGATCGTCGCCGGTCTCGACGTCGCCGACACCGCCCGCATCCTCGGCAAACGCCGGGGCGCCGTGCGCATCGCCACCATGCGCGGCCTGCGCCGGCTGGCCGCCGACCCCCAGGTACGACTTCGGGCCGCCGAGCAGCCCCGCAGTCCCCGCCCCGAAACCACCGAGAAGGTGTGACGCATGGCGATTCGTTCCTGGCGCAACCGCCGCCGCGCCCTCAACGAGGCCGACCACCTGATCGCCGGCACCGACACCACCGGCCCCGGCTCCGGCCCTGCCGCTGCCGGCTCTGACGCCAGCACCGCCGGTCCTAACGCCAATGATCCTGGGCTGGCACACCTGATCCGCAGCCTGCGAGCCCCGGCCACCGCGGCCGAGACAGCCGGCGAACAGTCCATGATCGCCGCGCTGGCAGTGGAGCGTCGGCGCGCCCTCGCGGCGTCCGCATCGGAACAGCATCACGCCGGACACGAACACGGCCAGCCCAGGCACGATCTAGCCGGGCGTGATCAGGCCGGGCACGATCTAGCCGGGCGTGATCAGGCCGGGCACGATCTAGCCGGGCGTGATCAGGCCGGCCGCGATCAGCCGGCGCGGAAGCGGCCCCCGGCCAGGCGCCGCCGGGCCGCCGTCATCGTCGCTGTCACCGGCGCAGCCGTCGTCCTCGCAGGTAGCGGCACCGCCGTGGCCGCCCGAACCGGCAACCTCCCGGCCGGCGTCCAGCAGCAGGCACACCGCCTCTTCTCCGGCCTCGGCGTACCCGACGCCCCGACACCGTCCGCAGCGTCCCCGTCGCCATCGTCTTCGCGATCACGTTCGCAATCGCCGAAGCCCACACCGACACGGGCGCCGACGCCTTCACGGACATCCGCATCGCCGTCGGCAGACGCCATCACGAACACCCAGGCCGCATGGTGCGCCGCCTGGCAGACCGCGGAAGCCGGCGGCCACCCGATGAACGGCCGCGACCGCCGCGACTTGACCGAAGCCGCCGGCGGCGAGCAGAACATCGCCGAGTTCTGCGCGACCGCAAGCAGCGCGACAGCCGGCTCCACCAGCACGAACGCCCCGACCAGCACGGCCAAGCCCGGAAAGAGCAAAGCCGTCACCAAGTCGAAGAAGCCCAAGAAGTCGAAGGGCTGACCACCGACCCCGACGTTCGGGTGATCCGGGTGAACGAAGTCCGGTGACCTCGGCGCCGGCTGGCTTCCAGTGCTGCCGAGCGTCCGTTTTGTGAACACTGAGGACCAGCCCGCACCGGCATTTCCACGATCCACAGCCCTGCGGGCTCACCGTGAGCCCTCACCCCCACCCGAGCTCACCGTGAGCCCTCACCCCCACCCGAGCTCACCGTTTGCCCACGCCCCCACCCCGGATCACCGTGTGCCGCCGCTCACGCTGGAGCGGGATCACCGAGCCGCTCCCTCACCGGCCCCGGCGAGACCCGCCGCCGCAGCGCCGCCGCCGCCTCACGACCCGCGCGGTTCGCGCCGACCGTTGACTGCGAAGGCCCGTACCCGATGAGGTGGATCCGAGGATCGGCGGCGACCTGTGTGCCGATCATCGGGATACCGCCGAGCGGCCCGCGCAGCTGGAGTGGTTCGAGGTGGGCGAGTTCGGCGCGGAAACCGGTCGCCCAGAGGACCGCGTCGACCTCGGTGACGCTGCCGTCCGCCTCCACCACGCCGGTCGGCGTCAGCGCGGTGAACATCGGCCGCCGCACCAGGACTCCACGATCGCGGGCCGCGCGGGCGTAGTCGGTCCAGCCCAGGCCGGTGTAGGAGACCACGCTGCGTGACGGTCGGCCCGCTTCCACGTCGGCGATCACCTTGGCGATCGTGGAGCGGCCCTCTTGCTCGGGGCGCCACTCGTCGAGGAACACGGGTTCGCGGCGGGTGTACCAGAAGGTGGTCGCGACCCGGGAGATCTCCTCGAGGAGCTGCACCGCCGAGATGCCGCCGCCGACGATCGCGACCCGCTGACCGGCGAACTCGGACGCGTCGGCGTAGTCGCGGGTGTGCAGCTGCCGCCCGGCGAACGTTCCGGGGATCTCGGGCCGGACCGGGTTCGTCCAGGTGCCCGTCGCGTTGATCACGGCATCGGCCAGCCAGTCACCACGATCAGTGGAGACCAGCAACGAGCCGTCATCGCTGGAGACCGGCAGCAAGCCGTCATCGCCGGAAACCGGCAGCGAACCGCCGATGTCCCGGACGCTGGTCACCCGCACCGGCCGGAGGATCGGCAGCGCGAACTCCCGCTCGTACTCCGCGAAGTACCTCGGGATCGCCGCGCTGCTCGACTCCCCCGGGTCGATGGCGGGTTTCGGCATGCCGGGCAGGTCGAAGATGCCGTTGACGGTGGCCATCCGCAGCGACGCCCACCGATGCTGCCACGCCCCGCCGGGCGCGGCGTCCGCATCGAGCACGACGAACGACGGCGCGGCGCCCGCCTCGGAGTGGGCCGCGAACCCCCGCCGCCGCAGATGATAGGCAGCGGAGAGCCCTGCCTGCCCCGCCCCGATCACGACCACCGTCACGCGCTTCATGACCCACCCCCGGCGAAGCTTGCTGCGTCAAACAAATTCAGCATACTCCGGCGGGACTACACCCCTCAGGTACGGAACGGCCCGGTCACGCAGTACGTGATACCACCCGAGGACGACCCCGACGTACCGCGCTGGGACGAGAAGTACAACCGATTGCCCGCCGGGGTGAACGCCGGCCCGGTCAGCTCCGACGACCCCTGCCCGGTGACCCGCAGGAACACCGAGATCTTGTCGTCCGGCGTGATCAGGCAGATCTCCATGTTCCCGCCGTCCTCGGCGACGTACAGATCCCCGTACGACGACCCGGTCACGTTGTCCACGCCGGTGAGCGGCGCCGTACCCGAGCTGACCAGGCTGTCGTCGTACGCCAGCTCGTACGTCCCGGTCAGCAGGTTGACCTGCCACACCCGGTTGTCGCCCTTCGTGGTGAACCAGACGGTGTCGTTCGCGTAGTGGCACCCCTCCCCGCCGTTGAACGACTTCGCGCCGGACACCTGGTACCGCGTCTGGGTCGGCGAACCGTCCGGATCCGGCACGGTCTGCCAGGTGAACGACCCGGACGTGGCGGTTCCCGCCTTGAACACCTGCAGCGTTCCGGCCGACAGATCACCCCAGGTCGCCGGGACGAACCGGTAGAAACGCCCGTCCGTCTCGTCCTCGGTCAGGTAGATGACCTTGCGGACCGGGTCGGCCGCCGCCGCCTCGTGCTTGAACCGTCCCATCGCGGGTCGCACCACGGCGGTCCCGCCCAGCGGATACGTCTCCCAGACACGTCCGAGAGTGATCTCCTCGCAGGACAGCCAGGTGTTCCACGGCGTCTTGCCGCCCGCGCAGTTCTGGTTCGTGCCGGACAGGATCCGGGACGCGCCGGTGACGGTGCCGTTCGCGTCGAAGACGATCCGCGACGCCCCGCCGCCGGCCGACGACGACACCTCCGAGTTGGAGACGTAGATCCATCCGCTGCCGTTCGGGATCACCGCCCCGCCATCCGGCGCGTCGTGCCAGACATAGGAGGTCCCCGATACCACCTGGCGCGATCGGGCGATGACTTTGCTGGTGAACCCGGCCGGCAGCTGGATGCCGTTGGCGTCGGCGGCCCGCAGCGGCCCGTAGGGTCCGGTCGCGTTCTGCGCCGGCGCGGCATAGGCGGCCGACCACGCGGTGAAGGGCAGGGCCAGACCTCCCGCGCCCGCCACGGTGGCGCGCAACAGTGATCGCCGGTCCATTCGTCCTCCTGGATGTCCGTCGGTGTGTGCCTCCAGAAAGCCGGTCCTCGCTGTCCGCCAGGTGTCCCCCGCCCGAACGAATCGGCAAGCTTGAATGGCCGAGAAAGATCAAGATCCCGATCGGGTACGGGGTCAGCCCCGCCCCGCCACTGCGCGAGGGGCCCACCGCGTGCCGCGCACCGGCGGCGAGCAGCACGTGGCCGACGTCGACGCCGCCCGGCTGCACCGCGTCACTTCGCGATCCGGATCTCCTCGGGCAGCCGCCACGGCGTCCGGGCCCGCCGCACGACCCTCCGGCCGGGCTCCGCGCTGCGATACCACTCCCGGCAGAGCGCGACGACCAGCACCAGGTCGACGAGGTCCCCGCCGTAGTACATCAGCTGAGCCCCATCCTCCCCGTCCACGAAACCGGCGGGCGGATGACCGTAGAGATACTTGGCGAGGATCGCGTGCGACGCCATGAACGCGAGCAGCGCCACACCCCGGACGCCAAGCCCCGGCCGGTGCGGCGCCGGGTCGATGCCGGCGATCGCCGCGGCGAACAGATAGCCCGCCGCGAACACGTGGAACTCCACCCAGGACGACGTGTGGATCGCGTGGGACAGCCCGGTGGCGTACAGGATCCACAGCCCGCCGCCGTTCAGCAGGGCCGCCGTGACCGGGTGCGTCACCAGCCGCGCCGGCCCGCTGCGCAGCACCCGCGACACCGTCCGGGCGGGACTGACCGGCAGCGCCCGCAGAGCGAGCGTGACCGGCGCGCCGGCCATCAGCAGCAGCGGCGCGATCATGCCGAGCAGCAGGTGCGTGATCGCGTGAGCGGTGAAGTCGTAGTGGGCGGAATCGGTCAGCGGCCCGGTCACGGCGAGCCAGGCGGTCACCGATCCGGCCGCCCAGCACACCGTCCGCCGGGCCGGCCACCGGCCACCTCGCCGGGTGACCGCCACGACGCCTGTCGCGTAGCCGGCGACGAGGATCAGGATCACGACGGCCATGTCAGGCCGGCACCCGCGACCGTGACCGCGCCCGGACCAGCATCGACGCACCGGCGACGATCAGCAGGACGGCGATGATGTTCCATGCCCAGTCGTAGGGGGCGACGTCCACGTGGTACCGGATCTGGTGCAGGCGCATCACCTTGTGCTGGACCGTCCCGTCGTACAGCTGAAAGATCCCGGCCCCGGTCAGCAGGCCGCCCCACCACCGCAGCCGGTCGAAAGCCGCACGCCGGCGCAGGTCAGCGAGGAGGAAGAGGGCCGCCACCGTGGCGAACCAGCTCACCGCGTGGAACAGTCCATCGGAGACCAGCCCCGCCGCCGGCGTCGACTTGTCGTAGAAGTGATGCCAGTGCAGCAGCTGATGAAAAACGGTCTCATCGACGAACGCCGCAGCACCCACTCCGAGCAGGGCCCCGGAAAGCACGTTGCGACCGGCGAGCATCAAAGACCTCCTGGGGTACGGGGGTGAACCCCGCCCGAGTGCCCCGCCGCCGACCGGCTAAACCGTCGCCCGGCGCTCACCGGAGGTCGCCGCACCACCGCGACGGTCAGCAGGTGCGACGAGATCCCGAAACATGCTCGTGTCCCGTTCGACCGAGCGAAGGGCATCGAGCAGCGCCACGGTACGGCCGTCGCCCTCCAGCCAATGATCACGGTCGGCGAACAGCCAGGCGCCGCCCTTTCTGACCGGCTGGCCGGCTTCGAGGTGGTGACCGGCCTCCACGACGCGCGCTGCTTCTCGTTCCGCGCCGCCGATGGCGGCTGTCTGCGGCACGCGTCGTGGCGGCTGCGGCTGGACCCGCCGGACGGCACCGAGCTGTTCCGTGCCGACGGGTCCCTCCCGGTCCGCCCGGTGCCGGGCGGCTGATCGGTTTACTTCTTGGTCACCACGATCGCATTGCCGACCCGGCGCTCGGTGAAGTCCTGCTCCCAGTCGTCGGTGGGCCGGTTGTAGAGGATGTCGTTGATGACCAGCGTGCTGTCGCCGCCCATGCCCAGCATCATCGCGTCGGTCGCGCCGAGCCACTTCATCACCTCGGCGGCCTCCGGGATGGTCACACCGACGCTGATGCCCGGCCGCCGTCCGTCGATCACCACCATCAGCAGCTGCCCGGCAGCGGTGATGCCGACGAGCGTGCGCGGATGCCGGTCGGTGTGGAAGGCGGGGGCGAAGAAGCCCTCGGTGGTCTTCCAGCCGTTCGCGCCGCTGTTGATCCAGATCTTACCGTCGCGGACCAGCGCCGGTCCGCCGCCGATCGCGACGAAATTCGGGCCGGCGACCATCTGGCCCTGCGGGTCGAGGATCTGGGTGCCGGGCTGGAACTTCTGACCGATGACGGTGTGCGCCCGCAGCCAGTCCGCGCCGCCACCGATGCCCTGCATCACCCGTGAGCCGGACGGGATGGGACCGCCGGCCGGACTGCGCAGCTGCTTCGCCACCCAGTTGCCGTCGACGACCACGTCGACGCTGCCGGCCGGACCGGGCGGTGTGGCCGTGCCCCACTCGGGCCGGAAGATCACGATCTCGTCCGCGTCGGTGCACGTCTCGTACCGCCACACCTCGTCGCCGGGCGTGCCGTTCGGCCGCAGGTCACCGACCCCGCCACAGTTGATGATCTTGCCGGGCTTGCGGTGGATGCCGTCGATCTGCCACACCGCCCCGTCCGGCGCCGTGACCTTGGTCGTCGAGGTCAGCTCGGTGATCCGGGGCTTGCCGACCGCGCCGTTGAGCAGCAGCGCGGTGCGCCCGTTCTGCGCGTCGCTGAGCAGGTTGTTGCCCTGCACGTAGATGCCGAGCGGGTCGCCGTCGTAGCCGTTGAAGTTCGGGTTGTTGACGCTCTTGATGTCGAACTCGCTGGCGTTGATCGCGGCGATGGCGCCGGCGTGCTTGGCGATGTTACGGACCGTGTCGCCGTAGGCCAGCTCGGCACCGTGGGCGCCGCCGACGGTCACCGCCGCGTCGGGTTCCACGGCGACGACGCGTACCTCCCAGGGGCCGGTGGTCGTCTCCTGCCGGAACGCCTGGTGTTGCACGGTGCCACTGACGAACTTGTCGGCCACCTTGATCTTGGTGAGCGCCACCAGCCGTGCATCCGCCGACGCGCGGTCGGCGAACGTCTCCGTCAGATGCAAGCCGTGGAAGACCGTGACGTCGGTCGGCGGCCGGTAACCGACGTCCGTCGGCAGCGGCGGGTTGTAGGTCGAGGTGGTGCTCGCAATGCCGGCCGCTTTCAGATCCGCCTGGTAGTCCAGGGCCGCCTGGGGGTCACGGGTCAGGTTTTGGCCGTTCGGGTAGTTGAGCGCGATGCTCCAGCGCGAGGACGCGTACCCCTGACTGAATTTCCGATAGGTCACACCGGGAACCGGCGTCTGGATCGCGCCGACGGTGGTGGTCAGGCTGGCGAGACCGAGCGGCATGCGGCCGGCCGGGTTCTGGTAGGGCGCGGCGACGCTGGCGGCTGCCGGGCGCGGCATGACCAGCGTCGAGCCGGCGACCGCGACGGTCACCGCGAGGATCGAACTGAGATGGCGACGGTTCACGGCGCTCCTTTGTAGACAAAAGTGGACGTACCAGCTGGCAGCGGTCTCGCGCCCCAAGATCGTGCCGGCCGGATCATCGAAACTTACACAACTGTTGATCTGTGTGGTGACCGAGGGTGTCCGTGACGTCGCACTGGCGCCTTAGTACTGCAACGGCACTCAGCAGGCGATACGTATAGATGATCGGCTCGTTGCCTGTTGTGTGACGTCGATCGAGTTTGATCAGTGGTCGAGTGAACTGGACCGGTTGCATGCCCGGTTCGCGGACCGGTTCACCCGCGCGGAGCCGCGGCGGCGGGCCCGGCAGTATCTGTCCGGGCTGGTCGCCGGCCTCGATCGTAAGAACGGCTGGACCCTCGCCGAGCAAGCCGGTGACCTGTCACCGGACGGGATGCAACGCCTGCTGCGGTGGGCCGACTGGGACATCGACGCCGTGCGTGACGAGGTCCGGGATTACGTGATCGAGCACCTCGGTGATCCGAATGGTGTGCTGATCATCGATGACACCGGGTTCCTGAAGAAGGGCGTGAAGTCCGCCGGGGTCGCCCGGCAGTACTCGGGAACCGCCGGCCGGATCGAGAACTGCCAGGTCGGTGTCTTCCTGGCCTACCGCTCGACGCGCGGGCACGCGTTGATCGACCGGCAGTTGTATCTGCCGGCGGCGTGGACCGATGACCGGGATCGCTGCCGGGCGGCAGGGATCCCGGACGAGGTCGGCTTCGCCACGAAGATTGAGATGGCCCGGCAGATGCTGCAGCGGGCGTTCACCGCGGGGGTTGCGGCGGCGTGGGTGACCATGGACGAGGCCTACGGTCAGTCGAAAGCGTTGCGGGTCTGGCTCGAAGAGCACGACCAGCCGCATGTGGTGGCGACCCGCTGCAACGACGACGTGGTCACCACCAGCATGGGCCGCGCCCGCGTCGACGAGCTGATCGCATCGCTGCCGGGCCGGGCCTGGTCGCGGATCTCGGCCGGTCCCGGGGCTCACGGACCGCGGGAGTATTGGTGGGCGCGGATCCCGATCCGCATCTGCTGGCGGCCCGGGCGTGGGCACTGGCTGCTCGCCCGGCGCAGCATGAACACCGGGGAGCTGGCCTACTACGTCTGCTACGGCCCGCGGAAGACCCGGCTGATGGACCTGGCCCGCATCGCCGGCACCCGATGGGCCGTTGAGGAATGCTTCCAGCAGGCCAAAGGTCAGGCCGGCCTCGACGAATACCAGGTCCGGGACTGGCGGGCCTGGTACGCGCACATCACCTTGTCGATGGCCGCTTACGCCTGGCTCGTCGTCGCCCGGACCCAGACCGCGCAACAGCAAACAGCACCGGTGACGACATGATGATCGGCTACACGGTACCGGAGATCCGGCGCCTGCTCGCCGCACTGTTCGTCCGCCACCACCAGCCCAAACACATCTGGTGGTGGTCACGCTGGCGACGACGACGCCAACACCAAGCCCGCCTCAGCCACTACAAACGCCGCGGCTACCCACTCAGGTGAAGTGCCGTTGCAGTATTAGTGCCTGTCTCTCTACTTCTGATGAACCAGCTGGCCAAGTCCCGGATCAACCTGCTCGGCACCCGCCTCGCGCCATCCACACCCTAGTCCTCGACATGCCGCCGGCCATCGCGGCACCAGCCCTCGGCTACACCCCCGAATCCGCCGAAGACCACGCCACCCTCGCCGGTGCGACCTAGGCCGGCTACGCCGTCCACCGGCGACAACGCGGTGACATGCCGCGATGACGATGGTCGACGCTCGAAGGTGCGCATCGCGGAGGGAACAGGAGCCTGGCTCTCTGGCAGTTCGTCAGAGGGCGAGCTGACGGCACACATCACGATCATGTGGTAGCCCGGCTTGCTTGAAGACCAACCCGCAGCTGCCGTTCTTCGGATCCCAGAGCTGGTCGTTGGCCACCAGAGCCCGCAGCAGCGCACGCTGGGAATCGGCTAGTGGCTGGCACTCGCGGCGCGGCTCGGCGAAGGCGAAGCGCACCAAGGCTCCCCATCCGTCATCGAATCCGGTCCAGCTGTCGCGCCTGGCAATCTCACAAGCTGCCGTCGCGATCATGTCGAAGCCAGATGCGACACGAAGCGCTGCGGTGACGAGTTCGAACTGATGCAGGCCAGGAGGTGGCGGCTCCGCCAGCGCGGTGAGGATCAGTTGCTGGCTCCGCGGATCGTTTTCGTCGGCCAACGCGGCCCGCAGCCGGACCGCCGGGTCTGGGTCAGAAAGCAACTCGCGGAGGTCCACACCGAGCCGGCCAAGGCAGCGGATCCACGAGGCTCGAGGCCCGGGACCGTGATGCATCCAATCTTGGATGATGGCAGCGAGTTCCTCGCGCCGATCTGTCAGTGGCGCCATCTCCACGATCGCCACGAGGTTCTCCGCATAGAACAGGCCACGATCCGGCACCGACGATTCCAACAACGAGAGCACCACCGGGTATGCCGCCGCCACGGCATCGGTGACGTCTGGCAGCAGCTCGGCGAAGTGAGGGTCTCCTGCGAGGTCGGTCACGCTCAAGGCCACGTCACCCAGGAACTCCACGAGCGATGTGATCGTGTCCGGGTGCGCCCGGCCCTCGGCCAGCAGCGCAGTCACGGCCCGGACGGACGGTGCAGTTGCTGGCTCGGGGAACCCCTGGTGCAGCACTGCGACCTGAAGGTGACCCAACGCTGCCTTACGAGCATCAGCATCGCCGAACTCCAACGCGTGCAGATGCCCAGGGGTGTCGGTCGCCCGGCCATAGGCGTGCCGAAGCCCCCACCAGTCAACCGTCATCCTGGCCCCCGTGTCGCTGAGAGAATCGATGATGGCAGGACCCGATCCAGCCACGCCACTCGGTCGACATCCGTCCGCTGCCGCCGGCCACGGGCCGTGACTGCGGGGTGGCCCGGGCGTGGACAGCCAGAAGAGAAGGTTCCCGCTACCGTTCCCGCGGATGGGGCCTCTCGACTCGGACACATCGTCGCGAAGGGAAGGATCACGGCGCATGTCCGATCTGATGACGGAGTTCCTGTGGTCGCACCCGAGGAGGAAGGCGACGTCTCCGTCTGGTTCGGCACCACGGAAAAGGCTGCACTACAACGGTGTTCTTCTACTCCGCGGATGACGTGAGTTTCGAATAGGCATCTTCCTTCTGACGCACTCTCGTCGGCAACGCTGCGCGTTTGTCATTCGTTCGTTGTCACGTTCTGGAGGCCATGAACGCGGCGAGTCGGGGGCCGGATTAGAGTGCGATCATGACCGACGCATCCGTGCACCTCGCCGCCCAGCCTCGTCTCGACACGCTCGTCACGGAGTTCCGCTCCGACGCTCAGAGGCTGCGCACCGACTTCGCAGGGACGGCCTGGATCGGTGACGTCCCGGACCCGGCATCCGGGATGATGGGACCGAACTACCAGCGGCGCGTCGTCGACTCGCAGTTGTTTCTGCCTGACACCCACTGGTACACCGTCAGCGACCTCGACGACGCCGAGATCCAGGTCGCCGTCGGCCTGCTCCAGGTGCCGGGCACCAAGCAGGGTACCCAAGGGCTGGTCGGCGCCATCGCGGACCCGCGCGCGGACTTCTTCGAGCATCCGGAGCACGACGATCGGGTCGGCGTCTGCCTCACCCTGCGGGGCCAGATCTGGTCCAATGTCGGCCTGTCATATCGAATCACCGTACTGTGCCGGCCGGAGGCCTTCATCAGTAGCGCACCCGCGTGATGCGAGCGCCGCGCTATTTCGCCGGCGGGTGAGCGCTCAGCCAGGCCTGCGCGCGCCGTTGTGACGCGCGGTACAGCCAGGCGTCCTGGATCACCTCGGCCAGTTCCTCGCGGGACAGCTCGCCGAGCCGGCCGGCCCGCACCAGCACCGACAGGTGGCCGTCGAAGTGCGGGGTGGTGAAGAACGGCGACGCCGGGTCCTGCACCAGCGACAGCTTGTCCGCCTCGGTGGGCACCCAGAAGACGATGACGTCGGCATACCGCTCCCCGGTTGCCGGGTCCACCGCGTCCGGGCGCGGGTTGCGGAAGAACACGAAGGACTTGCCGCCGACCTGGTAGACCGGGTTGTCCCCGGAGACGGTGACGTGCGGCATCGACGCCGCGATCTCGTGCACGTCCTCGACGCGGGCGGGCCGGCTCATACCGGCGCCCCGCCGAAGCCGATCTCGTTGCCGTCCGGGTCACGGAAGATCGCCTTGCGGACGCCGTTCGCGTAGGTCTCGCGTTCGGCCGGGTCCAGCCCGCGGCCGGCGATCTCCGCGAGCCGCGCGTCGAAGTCGCCGACGAACACCGTCTGCATGGCGAATCCGGCGTGCGACGGCCGTACCTCGATGTAGAGGTACCGATGCTCGGCGAGCTCCCACACCGCCTCGGTGTCGTTGGGCAGGAAGGACGGGCCGGCGCCGAGGAGTCGCGCGTACCAGCTCGCGGCCACCGTGTAGTCGCGGACCGGGATGCCGGCGAACAGGTCTACGGTCATACGGCCAGGTTAGGCGGCACGACCGACAACGACCCACGCCGACGCCGTGACCCGCGGGGTGAACACCGCGGCGCACCGCTCCCGCAGGGCGGCCAGCTGCCGGGCGTCGAGCCCCGCGACGTAGTCGCCGGGCGGCCCGACGCCGAACGTGAACGGCTCCCACCAGTCCTCGAAGCCGGCGAACTCCGCCTGCACGGTCAGCACGCCGGACTCGACGTCGCGCAGCCCGGCCGCGGTGAACAGCTCGGCGAGGTGGCCGGCCCGGACGCCGGCCAGCTCGGACTCGCCGGGGGCGGCCGGATCGAGGGACCGGACCGCCTGCCAGAACGTGGTCAGCGGGCCGCGGCCACCGGCGTGGTCCCAGACGCACGCGCCGACGAGACCGCCGGGGCGGGTGACCCGGCCCATCTCGCGCAGCCCGGCCACCGGATCGGTCATGAAGTGGACCACGAGCTGGGCCAGGGTGACGTCGAACGAGCCGTCGGGGAACGGCAGCCGCTCGGCCGGGGCCTGCCGGACGTCGACCTCCGGCAGTCGGGCCCGGATCGCCTCGACGAACGACGCCGACGGGTCGACCGCCACGACCGAGCCGGCGCCCAGGCGCTCGACCAGCACCGTGGTCAGCGCCCCGGTGCCGCAGCCGACGTCGAGCGCCCGCAGCCCGGGCGCGAGGCCGGCGCGGTCCGCGAACTCCACGCCGAGGGGGAACGAGTACCGGCCCATGAAGCGGCCGTAGGCGTCGGCACCGACCTCGAATCCCATGTCAGCCTCCCGGTCTCACCACGTGACATCAACCTCACCACAGTGACATGATCCATCGATGCGGGTCTTCATCACCGGCGCCAACGGGTTCATCGGCCGTGAGCTGGCACTGCGGTTCCGCGACTTGGGCCACATCGTCGACGGCGTGGACCTGCGCCCCGACCCGGAGGCCGGGGTGATCGGCGGGGACATCACCCGGGAGGGCCCCTGGCAGGACTTCGTGGCCGACCTGGTGGTGCACACCGCGGCGGTGGTCTCCAACGGCGTCGGCATGGACGAGCAGTGGCGGGTCACCACGCTCGGCACCCGCAAGGTCCTGGACGCCGCGGTCCGCAACGGCGCCCGATGGTTCCTGCACCTCTCCTCGATCCGCGCCTTCTCCGACGTCGGTTTCCCGGACGGCGTCACCGAGGAGCACCCGGTGCGCCCGGACGGCAACCCCTACGTCGACACCAAGATCGCCTCGGAGCAGGTGGTGCTGCAGGCGCACGCGGCCGGGGAGATCGCGGTGACCGTGGTCCGGCCCGGCGACGTGTACGGACCCGGGTCACGCCCGTGGACGCTGATGCCGCTCGAACTGATCAAGAAGAACCAGTTCCTGCTGCCGGCGAACGGCAACGGGATCTTCAGCCCGGTCTACATCGACGACCTGATCGAGGGTCTGCTGATCGCCGCCAACAGCCACGGCAACACCGGCCAGGTCTTCACCCTCACCGGCGGGGTGGGCGTGACCTGCAAGGAGTTCTTCGGCCACTACTACCGCATGCTCGGCAAACGCGGCCCGCTCTGCCTGCCCACGCCGGTCGCGGTGGGGATCGCCGCGGCGGCCGGCCGCGCGATCGGCCTGACCGGCGCGTCGACCGAGTTCAACGCCATCTCGATGCGCTACTTCACCCGCACCGGCACCTACTCGATCGGCAAGGCGCGCCGGATGCTCGGTTACGAACCCCGGGTCGACCTCGCCGAGGGCATGGCGCGCACCGAGCGGTGGCTGCAGGATCACAATCTCATCGGGTACGCATCCCGCCCGCGCCGCTGAGTATCCGTGCCCCGCCCTGGGTAGATCGGGGGACATGAATGCGCTCATCTTCGGGGCCATCGCCTCCAGCGCGCTCGTCCTCGGGGCACTGCTCGGCGCCCGGATCCAGCTTCCGAAGGCGCTGCTGGCCGCGATGCTGGCGTTCGCCGCCGGCGCGGTGCTGGCCTCGCTCGCGGACACGCTGATGCCGGAGGCCTACGAGAAGGGCGGCCCGCTGGTCGCCCTGAGCACGACCAGCGGGTTCGTCCTGTCCTTCGTGCTCTCCACCCTCTAGCTGTGATGTCCAGGGAGGTTGTTCAACCGGGTTCTAGCGCGCGGCCAGTTCGGCGAAGAGCTTCTCCCACTGCGCGACGATCACCGGCATCTCGTATCCGGCCGCGGTGACCCGTGCGTCCTTCCCCATCGCCGTGCGCTCGTCACCGTTTTCGATCAGCCGGGACAGGCCCGCGGCCATGCCCGGCACGTCCTCGGCCGGCACCAGCAGCCCGTTCACGCCGTCGTCCACCACGTCGGCCGGGCCGGTCGGGCAGTCGAACGCGACCACCGGCAGCCCGGTGCTCATCGCCTCGAGCAGCACCATCGGCAGCCCCTCCTTGCGCGAGCTCAGCGCGAAGATCGACGCCCGCGCGAACTCCGCGTCCAGAGTCCGGCTCAGCCCCCGCAGCCGCACCGTACCCTCCAGGCCGCGCTCAGCGATCATCGCGGTCAGTTTCGGCCGCCATTTCCCCTCGCCGAACAGGTGCAGCTGCCAGTCCGGATGCTCCGCGTGCACCTGCGCGAACGCCTCCACCAGAAGATCGAAACCCTTCTGCCGGCTGAGCCTTCCCGCGGCGGCCACGATCGGGGCACGCTGCCCATCGGGTACGCCGGAACGCGCCGGGATGCCGTTGGGAATGCGCACCAGACGAGCCCTGTCGCCCATCGCCTCCCGGTAGGACCCGAGGTCGGCACGGGTCAGGACGGTCACCGCGTCCAGGCGCGGGTACGCCCGTACCATGGCGGTTTGCAGTGGGGGTTTGTAGCTGTCGAAGTTCATGTGGTCCTGACCGATGCGGATCAGCCGCTGGGGGCCGAACCACGCGGAGAGCAGGTTCAGCGACGGGCGCGTGGTGATCAGCACGCCGTCCCGCTGGGCCCGCATGTACCGGATCACCCGCATGTCGACGTAGGGATCCCAGCGCTTGTACCGGAAGTCGCGGCCGTGCGGCAGCGGGTTGCGGAACCGCCGGGTCTTGCGCCAGAACCGCGAGTTCGTGCCCGGCGCGTCGGTGAATCGCGAGCCGTTGTCACGCAGTTCGGTGAGGCAGACCAGCCGGACCCGCGGGTCGAGCGGCAGCGCCGGTTTCTGCCCGGTGCGGTAGACGCTCGCGATCTCGACGTCGTGGCTGTCACACAGCGCGTTCGCCTGGTTGAAGACCGTGCGGATCGTGCCGCCGACCCCGTACGCGTTGTGCAAGATGTACCTGATGTTCACCCGGACAAGGTATGGCGTGGGGTCAATGCCGGTAGCTCAGTGATCTCGATCGGACGCCGTCGCTCATGTCGCCAGGTCCAGCAGGAAGTCCTTCACCTCGGTGGCGGCCAGCGCCGGCCGGGCCGCGGCCGCCGACGAGCAGAGCAGCACCGGCGCGTCCTGCGGTGACGACGGCAGCCGCCCGTGCGAGCCGCGGACGGCGTGCGCGCCGGCGTCCAGGCCCACCACGTTCATCAGGTACCGCATGCCCAGCTTCTTGCGGGCCAGCGCCACGGCGGCGCGGCGCTTCGCGGCGGACGGGGCGGCCGGGTCGAAGAAGAGCTCCGCCGGGTCGTACCCCGGCTTGCGGTGGATCTCCACGAGCCGGGCGAAGTCCGGGGCGTCCGCGTCGCGCAGCCAGTAGTAGTAGGTGAACCAGGCGTCCGGGTCGGCGATCAGCACCAGCTCGCCGGAGCGCGGATGGCCGAGCCCGGACTCGGCCTGCCCCTGCGCGTCCAGGACCTGGTCGACGCCGGGGAGCGCGGCGCAGATCTTCGCGACCGCGGCCACGTCGCGCGGCTCCCGGACGTAGACGTGGGCGATCTGGTGGTCGGCGACCGCGAACGCCCGCGAGGTCCACGGATCCAGGTATTCCATGCCCGCCTGGGTATATACGTTGAGCAGTCCCTCGGCGCGCAGTGCCCGGTTGATGTGCACCGGGCGGCTCACCTCGGTGATGCCGTATTCGGACAGGACGACCACCGTCGCGTCCCGGGCGAACGACGCGGTCAGCAACGGGTCGAGGACGGCGTCCAGCTCGGCGGCGGCCGTCGATGCCTGCGGCGAGTCCGGGCCGTACCGCTGCAGGTCGTAATCGAGATGCGGGACATAGACCAGGGTGAGATCAGGGTCGTGATCCGCCATGATTTTCCGCGCCGCCCGGCAGATCCATTCCGACGACGCCATGCCGGCGCCCGGGCCCCAATAGGTGAAGAGCGGAAAGGTGCCGAGGGAGTCGTGCAGAGCGTCGTGCAGGGCGGGCGGGTCCGTGTAGCAGTCCGGCTCCTTGCGGCCGTCGGCGAAATAGATCGGCCGGGGCGTGACGGTCCAATCCACGTCGGCGCCCATCGCGTACCACCAGCAGACGTTGGCGACCGTGCTGCCCGGGCGCCGTCTCCGCAGCGCCTGCCACAATTTCTCGCCGCCGACCAGCGCGTTGTGCTGACGCCAGAGGAACACTTCGCCGAGTTCCCGGAAATACCAGCCGTTGCCGACGATGCCGTGCCCGGCCGGTGTCTCGCCGGTGAGGAACGTGGATTGGGCGGAACACGTGACGGCGGGCAGCACCGTACCCAATGGCGCCTGGAATCCGCGGTCGGCGACCGCGCGCAATCGGGGCATGTGGGCGAGCAGGCGCGGGGTGAGTCCGACGACGTCGAGCACCACGAGACGGGTCATCGGGACGCCTCCGCCAGCATCGAATGGGCGACGGCCATTTCGGCGGCTATTCCGGCCGCCAGCGCCGCGTCGTCACCGGGTCGCTGCGCGGGTGGCAGCACCCCCCAGGTATAGGTCTCCACGTCGAAGTGGTCGCAGACCGGTACCAATTCCCGGACAGCTCTGCGGGTCACCGCGACAGTCGAGGTGAGAGGCGCGGCGGGGGCCGCATGCAGGGGTACGTGGTAATGGACCCGCCACGGTCCGGGAAGACGCCGCTCGATGGCCTCGTCCAGATCGTCGGCCGCCGCGCCGGAAGCGCTCCGGGTCTGATGCAGAAAGCGCGGCTCGACATAATCGCCGAGCACCCCGGCCGACGGATCCGCCGCCTCCAGCGCCGCCGAGATCTGCACCTTCACGATCGGCACCCCGGCGCCCGTCAGCCGGGCGACCGCCTCGGCCGGATCCTCCCAGGCGCAGGCCAGGTGGGCCAGGTCGACGCAGACGCCGATCCACTCGGAGTCCAGCTGGGAGACCAGCTCGGCGGCCTGCCCGGTGGTCTCCACGACACAGCCCGGCTCCGGTTCCAGCCCGACCCGCACCGGCCGCCCGGCCGCGGCGGAGATGTCGGCGAGACCTTTCGCCAATTCGTCGAACCGGCGCAGCGAGACATCCTCCCGCTGCCGGTCCCACGGCGTGCGCCACGCGAACGGCAGCGTGGAGATGGAACCGCGCTCGGCTCGATCCGGCAGCAGATCCACCAGGATCCGGGCCAGATTCAGCGTGTATTCCCGGCGCTCCGGCGTGGTCCAGTCCGGGTGATAGACGGCGTGTTTGACGACCGGCGCCTGAAAAGCGGCATAGGGAAAGCCGTTGAGAGTGACCACCTCCAGACCGCGGGCGTCCAGTTCCCGCCGCAGCCGGCGGCGGGAATCGGGCGCCTCCGCCAGTTCGGCGGCGACCGGGGCGGCCAGCCACAATCCGATGCCGAGCACGTCGGTGTCGAGGTGGGAACGGATCCGCGAGGCGAACGTGTCGAATTGGCCGATGATGCCGTCCAGGTCCTCCGCCGGGTGCACGTTGGTGCAATAGCTGAGGTGGCGCATCAGCTTCCCCCGCGCAGGATCGAGTTGCCGGCGAAGGTCGCGCCGGTCTCCGCCGCATCGGACAGGTCGAGCCGCCCGGACTGGCTGAAGAACGCGACCGGATTGCGCCACAGCACCCGGTCGACATCGTCCTCGGTGAATCCGGCGACCAGCATCTCCTCGCCGGTCCGGAGGGTGAGCAGCGGGTCGGAGCGGCCCCAATCGGCTGCCGAATTCACCAGGACACGATCCAGCCCGTACTCGGAGAGGATTTTGACCATCCGGTCCGGCGACATCTTCGTGTCCGGATATATCGAGAAACCTGCCCACAGACCGGCTTCCAGGGCCGGGGCGACGGTCAGCTCGTTGAGGTGGTCGAGCACCACCCGGCCCGGATCGATTCCGGACTCGCGGACCACGGCGATGCTGCGCTCGGTGCCCCGCGCCTTGTCCCGGTGCGGGGTGTGCACCAGCGCCGGCAGGTCGTGCTCGATCGCCAGGGCCAGCTGGGCGGCGAACGCCTCGTCCTCGTCGGCGGTCATCGAGTCGTACCCGATCTCCCCCACCGCGACCACGCCGTCCTTCGCCAGATAGCGCGGCAGCAGATCGAGCACCGGCCGGCAACGCCTGTCGTTCGCCTCCTTCGGGTTGAGTGCGATCGTGGCGTGGTGCCGGATGCCGAACTGGCTCGCCCGGAACGGCTCCCAGCCGATCAGCGAATCGAAGTAGTCGGTGAACGATTGCGGTCCGGTGCGCGGCTGGCCCAGCCAGAACGCCGGCTCCACGACCGCGCGCACCCCGGCGGCGGCCATCCGCGCATAGTCGTCGGTCGTGCGGGAGGTCATGTGGATATGGGGATCGAAGATCCGCATCAGGCTCCCTTCAAAAGCTCCAGCAATTCCTGAGCGTCGGCCGGGACGTCCCGCCCGGCCGCTTTCCGTTCCTCGGCGAAAGCACCGAGCATCTCGGCCAATGCCGCGTCGGCGCGGTCGTGCAATCCGTGCACCGCGGTCAGCGGAATGCCCATGAACACGCATTTCAGGACGCCCTGCCGCCAGGTGGCGTCATCCAGTTGCCGGGCGGCCGGACCGAGCGCGGCGGCCACCAGCCGGGTGTCATTAGTGCGCAACGCGTCCTGCAGCACCGACACCGTTTCGCCGGTCGCCGCAATGAGCGGCAACGCTTTGAGAACCGCGCGTTTCTCGTCCGCGTCGCCGTACCGGTACAGGCTTTCCGCCTCGCCCGGAGCCGCGGAGAGCAGCAGCGCCCGCGCGGCCTCGTCAGCGGTCCACTGCGGAGCGACCGGCGCGCGGCCGCAGCGGCGACCGGCCGCCGGGAACAGCGCGCCGACGGCCGCCGGATCAAGGGTGACCTTCGCGAGCGCGTCGTCGAGCCAGTCGTTCCCACCGAGGGCCGCGCGCAGTTCCACCAGGCCGGTCATGCTGCCGCCTTCCTCAGGAAGTCGATCGATCGCCGGGCCACCGCGGGCGCCGCGTGCGAGTGCCGGGGCAGCTCGACAGCGACCAGGCCCCGGTATCCGGCGGCCTCGAGGGCGGCCGTCACCGGCGGGAAGTCGATCTCGCCGTCGCCGAACTCCAGGTGCTCGTGCACCCCGCGGCGCATGTCGTCGATCTGAACGTTGACCAGGTGCGGACCGGCGTCGGCGACACAGTCGGGCACCGGTTTCGGCTCCAGGCAGCGGCAATGCCCGATGTCCAGCGTGATGCCGAAGTTGTCCGGTTCACCGAGAGCCGCGTGCAGCCGGCGCCACCCCGCCAGATCTTCGACGAGCATGCCCGGCTCGGGTTCGAAGCCCAGCGTCACGCTGTGGTCGGCCGCATAACGGACCACCTGGTCACAGCCGCGGACCAAGCGGTCCCAATCATCGGGTACGCCGGGCGGCGCGACACCGGCCCAGAACGAGACCGCTTCCGCTCCGAGATCGGCGCCGACCCGCACGGCGCGGCGCAGGTACTCCAGGCGGGCGGCGGGGTCGTCGTGCATCAGCGTCGGAGCGTGCTTGTGCCACGGGTCGAGCAGGTAGCGGGCGCCCGTTTCGATCACCACGGCGAGGCCGAGGCGGTCCAGGTCGGCGGCCACCTCGGCGGTACGGCGGGCCAGGCCGGGGGCGAACGGGTCGAGGTGGCAGGTGTCCAGGGTGAGGGCGACGCCGTCGTAGCCGAGGTCGGCGATCACCCGGAGCGCCTCGGGGAGGCGGTGGTTGGCGAAGCCGTTGGTGCCGTATCCGAATCTCATGTGGGCGGTCCTGTCGGTCCGGGGTGCTGTATCGCGCGGCGCTTCATGTGGGTGCCGCTGTGCTTCACCGCGCGGCGCTTCGCGTGGGTGCCGCTGTGCTTCACCGCGCCGCGCTTCACGTGGGTGCCGCTGTGCTTCATCGCGCGGCGCTTCATGTGGCCGACAACCGCTTGGTCAGGCGCTTCGCGAGAGGGGCCGCGGCGGCTACGGCCAGGCCCGTGACGGGGGCGCCGGCTCGGGCGGTGAGGGCGCCCTGGAGCGGGGGCATGCCGGTGATCCCGGCGCCGACCGCGGCACGGAACCGGTTCGCGGACGGTTCCGTGGCGGCCCGGACCTGAGCTGTTCCGTACCAGGTGGCGTACCAACCGGCGAGGGCTGTGGCGGTTCGTCCGGCCGTACCCCCGGATGGTTTCGCGCACGCGGCGGCGAGGGCGACCGTGGCGGCCAAGGTCGCGGACGGCAGGTTGGCGCCGCCGCCGGTGACCTCGCGCCGGGAGAGGAGGGTGACCGTGGCGGTGTGCGCGGCCATCGTGACGGCTGCCGGGGCGGCGTCCCGAACCCAGCCTGCTCCGCGACCCTGGCCGCCGCTCGCTCCCAACAGCACGTCCAGGCCTCGGCAGAGGGCCATCATCGGAGGGCCGGCGGCGGTGTTCTTGGCCCACAGGTCGTAGAGCCAGATCGCGCCGGCCAGCGGGACCGCCACGGCGGCGGACCGGCGGCCGCCGGTGAGGGCGGCGATGCCCACACCGGCCGCGGTGAGGCCGGAAGCCACCGCGAGGGCCTGACCGGGAGTGATCCGGCCCGAGGGGACCGGGCGTTCCGGGCGTTCCACCGCGTCCAGATCGCGGTCGGCCCAGTCGTTGGCGGCCATCCCGGCCCAGTAGAGGCTGATCGACGCGGCGGCGAGCCCGGCCGTGCGCCGGTTCAGACCACCGGCGGCCGCGGCGCCGGCTATCGCGTCACCGGGGACGGAGAGGGCGGCGGGCGCCCGAACCAGCTCGGCGAGGTCGCGCCAGCGTGGTCGGTCAGGCATCGTCCTCCTTCGGCATGCCCGGCGCCCGGCCTCCGGGGTCGTTCGGGCTTCCCGGGTCGCTCAGGGCTTCGGGGGCGCTCGGGCTTCCCGGGTCGCTCAGGGCACCGAGGGCGCTCGGGCGTCCCTGGTCGCTCAGGGCACCGAGGGCGCTCGGGCTTCCCTGGTCGCTCAGGGAGTGGGCGAAATTGATCAGGTTGGCCCATTGGTCGGCGAGGCCGTGCGGGACGTCGCCGAGCGGATCCTTGAAGAAGAAGGCCAGCTCGGTGAGCGGACCGGAGCGTCCGGCTGCGTGGGCCGCCGCGACCAGGCGGGCCAGGTCGAGCACCAGCGGGGCGGCGAGCGCCGAGTCGCAGCCGTGCCAGCTGAACTCCATCCGCATGCCGACGCCGAGGAAGCCGGTGAACGTGATCAGGTCCCAGGCGGTCTTGAAGTCGCCGATGTCGTCGACGTACTCGATCAGGCTGTGCCCCTGCGGCTGATAACCGAGGGTCTCCTTGAGCACCCGCTGCTTGCTGCCGGCCTTGGCGGCGTTCGCGGCCGGGTCGGCGAGGTTGGCGCCGTCGCCGCCGCCGAGCAGGTTCGTGCCGGACCAGGACCGCACCCGCAGGTTGCGCATCATGAACATCGGCGCCAGCACCGACTTCACCAGGGTCTCGCCGGTCTTGCCGTCCCGCCCGCCGTAGGGCAGTCCGCGCTCCGCCGCGAGCTGTTCCAGGGCGGGCAGCCGCGCGCCGGTGGACGGGGTGAAGTCGATGAACGGGCAACCCGCGCGGAACGCCGCATAGGCCGCGAGAGCACTCGCCGGCAGGACCGGCTCGGTGCTGCCCAGCGCCGCTTCGAGGGCCGCCGGATCGGCGTGCGCCGGGTGATCGGAAGCGGCCGCCTCGGTCGACGCCACGTTGATCACCACGACCCGGTCGAGGCCGTGCCGATCACGGAACCCGGTGATGTCCGCGGCGATCAGTTCCGCGGTCTCCCGCTGGGTCGCGGCCACCGGTAAGGCGCGGGCCTCACGCTCCACGGCGCCCAGATCGACACCCAGCGATGCGACGAGTCCGGCCGGCAGGACGCCGGCGGCCGCGAGGGACTCGGCCTTCTTCACCACGGGTACGGCCGTGATGTCATGCCCACCGAACACCAGATCGGTCAGCCCCGGCAAGGCGGCGTCCCGCAGCGGCGGCGACTCGGTGACCATGCCGGACGGTTCCGCCAGCCCGGCCCGGACGGCCAGAGCCCCGACGACACTGGTGACCGCGACCGAGCCACGGGCACCCATCAACCACACTCCGATTCCCATCACGCCCTCCCCGCTGACGGCTCACTCGCGAGAAATCGGTTTCGGTCAATCTTTCACGGGATGCCGCCCGAGTCCAGGGCAAGACCGGTCGCACTTCGGGTCCGGCCCATCGGGGTCCGTGGCGCGCTCCAGGTCCGGGGCGAGAGCACACGGTGACCGCCGGTGGGCGCGCGGACACACGGTGACCGCAGGCGGGTGAGGGCACACGGTGAGCGCCGGCGGAGGCGAGGACACCCCGTGACCACAGGTGGACGAGGGCACACGGTGACCGCCGGCGGAGGCGAGGTCGCACGGACAGGCGCACCGACCGGGATGACGTCACACCGAAGCGGTGTGCGTGCTTCCATCCCGGCTCTGGCATGGACGAAGTCGCACAATGCCGCTACGTGTGCCCTCGCCTACGCCACACCGGAGCGAGGGCACACGGTGAGCGCCGGCGGATGTGAGCGCACACGGTGAGCGGGCGGCTCGGTGAGGGGTCACCGTGGGCGTTGGGCCGGCCCGGGTGAGGGACCACGGTGAGCCCTGGCCGGGGTGAGGGCGCACCGGTCGCCGGCGGGCGCGCAGCGGCCTGGACGGCGCGCCTGGGTCGCGCGGTCGGCACGGGAGGGGTGGTGGCTTTTGTGGGGCCGAAAATCCGTACCCGATGGGGTGTCGAGAAATGGCGGGTGGCTCCGTCCCCGGTGTGGAACGTGACCAGAATGGGTCGCGGCTTGGACTGAGGAGAGACGTCATGGCTAAGTATCTGCTGCTCAAGCACTACCGGGGCGCTCCGGCGGCGGTCAACGACGCGTCGATGGACACGTGGACGCCGGAGGAGATCTCGGCGCACATCCAGTACATGAGCGACTTCGCGCGGCGGCTGGAGACGACCGGGGAGTTCGTGGCCGAGCAGGCGCTGGCGCCGGAGGGGACGTGGGTGCGGTATGACGGTGAGGGGCGGCCGCCGGTGACCGACGGGCCGTTCGCGGAAACCAAGGATCTCATCGCTGGATGGATGCTGATCGATGTGGACAGTTACGAGCGGGCTCTGGAACTGGCCGGCGAACTGTCGGCGGCGCCCGGCAAGGACGGGAAGCCGATCCACGAGTGGCTGGAGCTCCGTCCGATTCTGACCATGCCGCCGACGATCACTGAATGAACTTCCGGGAGCTCACGCCGAGCGTGATCGGTGTTCTCGTCCGCCGCGGGGCCGACTTCGCGGCGGCCGAGGACGCCGTCCAGGACGCGCTCGTGGAAGCGGTGCGCACGTGGCCGACGTACCCGCCGCGCGACCCCAAGGGGTGGCTCGTCACGGTGGCCTGGCGGCGGTTCCTCGACGCCACCCGGGCGGACGCCGCGCGCCGCCGCAGGGAGGACGCCGTCAGCGAGGAGCCGGTGCCCGGCCCCGCCTTGGAGACCGATGACACGCTGCGGCTCTACTTCCTCTGCGCGCATCCGTCGCTGACTCCGGCGTCCGCCGTCGCGCTCACCCTGCGCGCGGTCGGCGGGCTCACCACGCGGCAGATCGCGGACGCCTACCTGGTACCCGAGGCGACCATGGCGCAGCGGATCAGCCGGGCCAAGCGAACCGTGTCCGGCGTGCGGTTCGAACAGCCCGGCGACGTCGCCACGGTGCTGCGGGTGCTCTATCTGGTCTTCAACGAGGGGTACTCAGGCGACGTCGATCTGGCCGCCGAGGCAATTCGGCTCACCCGGCAGCTGGCGACCGTTATCGATCATCCCGAGGTGTCCGGGCTCCTCGCGCTCATGCTGCTGCATCACGCACGGCGGGACGCGCGGATCGCCGGGGACGGCAGTCTCGTGCCGCTCGCCGCGCAGGATCGCGGCCGCTGGGACACCGCGATGATCACCGAGGGGGTCGCGATCCTGCAGACGGCGCTCAGCCGCGACCGGCTCGGCGAGTTCCAGGCGCAGGCCGCCATCGCGGCGCTGCACGCGGACGCGCAGGACGCGACGGAGACCGACTGGGTGCAGATCGTGGAGTGGTACGACGAACTGGTCCGGCTCACCGGCAGCCCGGTCGTGCGGCTCAACCGGGCCGTCGCGGTCGGCGAGGCGGACGGCGCGCGGGCCGGGCTGGCCGAGCTCGCCACCCTCGACCCGTCGCTGCCGCGGTACGCGGCGGTCGCGGCCTACCTGCACGAAAGGGACGGGGACCGGACGGCCGCGGCCCGGCTCTACGCCGAGGCGGCGCGCAAGGCGTCGAACGCCGCCGAGCGGGATCACCTGACTCGTCAGGCAGCGAGGCTCAACACGGGGTAAGCGCTTTACAATGAAAACCATTTCCATTAAGAATGAGGGCGTGAAGATCTCAGTCGCCCCCGCCGTCACCGTGCTGTCCGGGTTCAACCCGGGCACCGTGCAGGCGGCAGCCCGGGCCCTGCTCATCGCGGACCCGAACCTGGTGGCCGTGAGCCACTCCCTGACCGGCCTGCGCGACGGTGTCGTGCGGCGCACCGTCGAGTCCGCCGACGGTGTCCTGGAACAGGTCGAGGTCACCCTCGAGCACGGCTGCGTCTCCTGCACCCTGCGCGAAGACGTGCTGCCCACGCTGCTGCGCCTCGCCGACGAGCGTCCCGGCAGCGACATCGTGCTGGTCCTGCCTCCCGTCGTGGAGCCGGAAGCCGTCGCCACGGTCTGCGCCCATGCGGCCGAGGAACTGCGGTTCGACTCCTATGTGACAGTCGTCGACGCCGACGACTTCCTCGACGACCTGGCCAGCAGCGACGACCTGCGGGACCGGGACATGCACGCCGCCGAGGACGACCATCGCGCGGTCGCCGAGGTGGTCGCGCACCAGGTGGAGTTCGCCGACACCGTACTGATGTGGAGCCGCCCGGACACCGACCAGCTGCGCCTGCAGCAGCTCGGCACACTGGTGCACCGGCTCGCCCCATGGGCGGTCCAGGTCGCCACCGGCACCTCGCCGCTGCTCGACTGCGCCGGGCTCGCCGCCGGCCTGCGCCGCACCGGCCGCCACGACCCGAACCGGCCCGGCATGCTCGGCCTCGCCCTGGAAGGACGGCAGATCGCCGTGCACGACGGGGAGAACTCGGTCGTCTTCCGGTCCCGCCGGCCGTTCCACCCGCAGCGGCTGCACGACGCGCTGGAGAGCATCACCGAGCACGCGCTGCGCGGCCGCGGGCAGCTGTGGATCGCCAGCCAGCCGGACGCGGTCGTCGCGTTCGAGGCCGCGGGTGGCGGGGTGAGCCTGGGCAGCCTCGGATACTGGCTGGCCGCGCTCCCGGTCGAGCGCTGGGCCGAGACGAGCGTGGAGCGCCGGCTCGCCGCCGATCTGGAGTGGGACCCGTACTACGGCGACCGGCGGACCGTGCTCGCGCTGATCGGGTTCGGGCTGGACGCGGTGCGGCTCAATGCCCTGCTGAGTGAGTGCCTGGTGACGGATGAGGAGATCGCTGAGGGGTTCGAGGTGTGGCGGTCGTGGGGGGATCCGTTCGCGGGGTGTTTTCCGCTTTCTGAGTCGTCATGAAGCGGGGCATTGATTTTGAGTACGTGGCGGGGCGGTAAGGGCGGCTGGTTCGGCTGGCTTTCAGCGCTGGTGGCGAGCACCCCCGGCAGCACCGAGCGCCGGCTCGCCTTCCCCGGCTGGCTGCCAGTGCTGACCCTGCTGGTTTATTCGGTGGTTAGGCGGCGAGGGTGAAGTTGAGGCGTTGGAGGTGGGTGGTGCGGGTGCGGTTGAGGGGTTTGCCGGTCCAGTAGTGGTCGAGGCGGATGATGTTGATGGCGGTGGCGGCGAGGGTGTGTTCGAGGGTGGTTTTGGGCAGGCCGCGGTAGCGGGCGGTGCGGATGCCGGTGACGTGGGTGGTTTGGCGGATGGTGCCTTCGATGCCGGCGCGGGTGTGGTAGCGGGTTTTCCATTCGCTGGTGTTCTGCTGGGTGCGGTGGGTGGTGGCGGCTTCGTGCAGGTCGCGGGGTTGCAGGCCGATTTTGCGGCGGTCGCTGGTGGTGCAGAGTGGTTTGACGGGGCAGGGTTGGCAGGTGTGTCGGGGCCAGGCGACGATGATGGTGTCGGTGCCGTGGGATTGGGTGGGTGTCCAGGTGCTGCTGGTGTGGCCTTGGGGGCAGACGCTGTGGTGGGTGTCGTAGTCGATGGTGAACGCGGCTTTGTCGTAGCCGTTGCCGGCGCGGGCTTGGGTGGAGTTGTCGGTTAGCAGGGGGGCGATCAGGGTGATGCCGTGGTCGCGGGCGGCGGTGACGAGCAGGTGCGCGGACGGGTAGCCGGAGTCGACCAGGTGTTCGGCGGGGGTCAGGTTCTTGTCGGCGAGTTGCTGGTGGATGGTGGCGGTCATCGCGTTGTCGGCGGTGCTGGCTGCGGTGGTGACCACGTTGGTGATCAGGTTCGGGTGGTCCCCGCGTCCGGTGCTGCCGCTGGCGGTGCGGGGTTCGGGTGGGTCGCAGGTTTCGGTGAGGTGGACTTTGTATCCGGTCCAGGCCTTACCGCGTTTGGTGGCGTAACGGGCGTCGTGTTCATACGGCGAGGCGATCCGGTCTCTGGCCGGCGGGACACCGTCCCCGCTGGGGGCGGGGTCCCGCCGTCGCACCTCCCGCCGGCCGCTGCTGTCGGTGTCGCCGCAGAACTGCTGGATCCAGATCCGGCGTAACGCCTGGACCGCGGGGATCTCGGCCAGCCAGGGCGGGGCGTCCGGCTGGTGCACGGCATCGAGCAGGTGATAGCCGTCGCGGCCGTACTGCAGCAGCAGTTCGTCGCGTCGGGTCTGGCTGGCCGGTAGCCGCAGATTGTCGATCCGGGCGCCATAAACGTCGAGCCAGGACGCGTCGATCACCGTGGTCAGCCAGTCCGGCGCCGCGGCGGACAACGCTTCCAACGCGGCCCGCACCGTTTCCCCGGCCAGCTCCAGACGGTTGAGCCGGCGGATCGCCGCGAGCACATGCGTGGAATCGGTGCGCTGCCGACCGGCGGCCTTGACCAGCTTCAACGCGGCCAGCCGCTGCAACAACGCGTCCAGCGCCAGACTGCTCAGCTCACCATCGACCAGCCTCGCCCGGAACTCACTGAGCACACTGGCATCGAACCCCGGATCGTCCAACTCCAAACCCAGCGCGTATTTCCAGGTGATCCGGTCCCGGACCGCCTCAGCGGCCTGCCGATCGGTGAGATCCTCCGCGAACTGCAACACACTGACGATCATCAACTGCGCCGGAGAAATCCCCGGCCGTCCCCGCACCCCGAACACAGCCACAAACCGGCCGTCCTCATACACCTGACCCAACTCATCACGGATCCGCGTCGCCAGATTCCCCTTCCGAAACGCCGCCCGCGCCATCCGCGCAGTCTGCTCCGGAACCTCAGGCCACGGCCTTGGCTGCATCGACATGACCACATAACTCCATCGACGGCCATAGGTAACGGACACGCCCACCGAATAAGCCATCAGGGTCAGTGCTGCCCGGCGCCCGCTTTGTGAACACTGAGCGCCAGCCGGCACCGACGCTTCCACGATTCACAACGGCGACGTCGCTTCGACGATCTTCAACGGCGACGTCGCCGGACGATGGGCGCACACGAACGTTCAACGCGTGCGCCGGACGCCCCCTGGCCGGCGACCTCGACCTCGACCTCGACCTCGACCTCGACCTCGAGGGCCGAGGCTGAGGGCGAGGGCGAGGGATGACGCCGGCACCGGGGACTCCACGATCCGCCCCGCCGGGGCACCTACCCCAAACCGAGCACACCATCGATCACGTCCCCGACCGCCGGAGTGGTCAGCGCGTAATACACGTGCCTCCCCCGACGACTCCGCCGCACCAGTCCCGCGTCGGCCAGATGGCGCAGATGATGCGCGAGCGCCGTCGGATGCGCCGGCACCACCGCGCCGATCATGGCTGGGGTGGCCTCGCCGGCCCGGAGCACCACGAGAATGTGCAGCCGGTGCTCATACGCCATCCCCCGCAGCACGGTGACGGCCCGATGCAGGTCGTCCGCCTCGATCACGCGACGGCCCGATGCCGATGCATATCGTCCGCGGCGATCACGCGACGGCCCGATGCATATCGTCCGCGGCGATCACGGGAGTGGCCGCCACCGGCCGGCGCCACCTGCCCAGCCACGACACGGCCACCAGCCACGACACGGCCAGGAGCGCCGTCGCGGTCAGGGAGATGCTCGCCCCGGCCGCCACGTTCCACCGCGCCGACGCGTAGAGCCCGATCATCCCACTCCCGATCGCGAACACCACGGCCAGCGCGGTGATCACCGGCAGGCGGTCGGACCAGAGGCGGGCCGCGACGGCCGGGGCGACGATCAGCGACAGCGCCAGGATCGTGCCGACCGCCGGTACCACCGCCACCACCACGAGCTGGATCGTCAGCAGCAGAAGCAGGTCCCAGCCCGTGGTGAAGAGCCCGGCCGCCCGCGCGCCCTGCGGGTCGAACCCGGCGAAGAGCAGCGGCCGGGCGCTCACCAGCAGCACCACCGCGACCACGGCGAGCACCACGGCGGTGACGATCAGGTCGGACGTACTCACCGTGAGGATCGAGCCGACCAGGAACGACGACAGGTCCCGGCTGAACCCGCTCTGCGTCGCGACAAGCGCCGCGCCGAGCGCGAACCCGCCGGAGAGCAGCACCCCGGTGGCGGCTGCCGCGTCCTGGCCGCGCCGGCGCGTCAGCACGGCCACCCCGACGGCGATCACCGCGCCGGTGGCCACCCCGCCGACCAGCAGGTTCACCCCGATGATCGAGGCGGCGACGACGCCGGGGAAAGTCGCGTGGGTCAGCGCCATCGTGAAGAACGACAGGCGCCGCATCACCACGTGCACGCCGATCATCCCGGCCAGCGCGCCGACCAGGATCACCTCGGCGATCGCGCGGTGCAGCACGTCATCGAACCAGTTCATGCCGGACACCCCTCGAACGCATCCACCGCACCGGGATCAGGAGCAGGTAGAACAGCACCAGCAACAGGACGACGGCGGAGGCGGAGGTGAGCGATACCCCGTACCGTAATGAAGCGGTCCAACTCACCAGGAGCCCGGCGTAGCCGGCGGCGAGCACGAGGAGCGTGCCCACCCCTGCCATCACCGCGAGTCGATCGGTGACCATCCGCGCGGCCGCCGCGGGCACGATCAGCAGGGCGACCACCAGGATCGTTCCGACGGCCCGGACGGCGGCCACCACCACGAGGGCGAGCAGCACGTTCAGCCACAGGTCCAGCCAGCCGACCCGGAATCCGGCAGCCGCCGCGCCCGCCGGATCGAACGAGCGGAACACCAGCGCGCGGGCGACGAGCAGCAGTCCCGCCAGGATCACCACCGCGAGCACGGCGGTCTCCGCGAGCTGCCGCGTGGTCACGGTCAGCAGGCGACCGAAGAGAAAAGACGTCAGATCCGATGTGTACGACGATCGGCGCGACACCAGCACGACACCCGCCGAGAACATCGCGGTGAGCAGAACCGCCGTCGCCGCGTCGTCGGAGAGCCGGGCCCGCGCCGTCAGGACGGTCAGCACCACCGCGGTGATCACGCCGGCGGCCAGCGCGCCGACGAAGATCCCCTCGATGCCGGCCGCCGCGAATCCGATCACGACACCGGGGAAGACCGTGTGGGTCAGCGCGTCGGAGACGAACGACAACCGGCGCACGAACACGAAGACGCTGATCGGCCCGCAGATCAGCGCGAGCAGCGCGATCTCGGCGAGAGCACGGCCCATGAAGGGTACGGTGAACGGCTCGATCACGGTTCCACCAGGATCATCCGGCCGTCGGCCAGATCAAGAGCGCCACTGCCGTACGTCCGGCGCAGGGCCTCGGCCGTGAGCGTCTCCCCCGGCGTGCCCACCGCGTGTTGCCGGCCGTTGATCAGGCACACCAGGTCCGCGAGGTCGCGGGCGACCCCGAGGTCGTGGGTGCTGAGGACCAGCGCCGTGCCGGCGGCCGACAACTCCCGCAGCACCCTCAGGATCGCCTCCTGACTCACCGCGTCCACCCCGTTGAACGGCTCGTCGAGCAGCAGCAGTTTCGGCTTCGCGACGATCGCCCGGGCGAGCAGCACGCGCTGGCGCTGCCCGCCGGAGAGCAGGCCGAAGCGGTGCCGGGCCCGGTCGGCGAGCCCGACCCGGTCCAGGGCTTCCGCAACGGCCGTACGGTCGGCCGCGCGGACCGGCCGCCACCAGCCGAGCTTGCGATACCGGCCCATCGTCACGACCTGGCGGACGCTGACCGGGAAGTCCGCGTCGAGAGCGCCGGTCTGCGGCACGTATCCGGTGTCCGCGCGGGCGGGAACGCTCGCCGTCCCGCCGAGGATCTCGGCGAGCCCGAGCATCGACTTGATCAGGGTGGATTTGCCGGCGCCGTTCGGGCCGACGAGGGCGAGCCGCCGGCCGGCGCGCAGTTCGAGGTCGACGCCGGTGAGCACGGGCCGGCCCTGATAGCCGATGCTGACGCCGGAGTACCGCAGTTCGAATCGGGGCCGGTCCATGATCAGCCGGCCAGTGCCTCGACGAGGACCTCGGTGTTGTGCCGCTCCGCGCCCAGATAGGTGCCCTCGGGCGAGCCCGGCGCGCCGAGGCTGTCGCCGAACAGAGCGTCCTCACCCGCGACGACCTTGACCCCGGCCTGCTGGGCGATCGCCTCGGCGGTCTTCGGCGGCAGCGAGCTCTCCGCGAAGATCGCCTTCGTACCGGTGCTCTTGATCTTCGCGACCAGGTCGTTGAGCTGCTTCGCGGACAGTTCCGCGGACGTGTCCATGCTGGGGATCACCGAACCGACGAACTCCAGGTCGTACCGCTGGATGTAGTAGCCGAAGGCGTCGTGGTTGGTGACCAGCTTCCGGTCGGCCGCGGGGATCTTGGCCCAGGCGGCGGCGTTGTCCTTGTCGAGCTTGTCCAGCTCGGCGCTGTAGGTGGTCAGGTTCGCGGCGAACGCGGACGCCTTGGCGGGCTCGGCGGCGGCCAGGCCCTTCTCGATGTTGGTGACCATGATCTTGGCGTTGCGCGGGTCGTGCCAGATGTGCGGGTCGTGCTCCTCGGCGTGCTCTTCCTCCTCCTCCGCGTGCGCCTCTTCCTCGTGCCCGTGCTCGTGGCCGCCCTCGCGCAGCTTCACACCGGCGCTGGAGTCGACGACCGTGCCGTCAAAACCGGCCGATTCGATCGTACGGTCGAGCCACTCCTCCAGCCCCACCCCGCTCTTGACCACCAGTTTCGCCGCGGCGATGGCCTGCAGGTCGGCCGGCGTGGGCTCGTAGTCGTGCGGGTCCACGTTGGGCTTGATGATCTGGGTGACGTCGACGTCCGCGCCGCCGATGTTGCGCACGAAGTCCGCGACTTCCGGGGTGGTCGCGACCACGGCGAGCTTGGGCGTGGCGGCCGCGGCGCTGCCGGCGGTCGCGGCGCCGCCCGCAGCGTCATCGGTGGTCGAGCCGCATCCGGCGATCACGGTGGTGGCTGCGGCAAGGCCGGCGAGCCAGAAGATGCGCTTCATGAATCTCACTCCTGTCACTGAGGAGCGAAACGATAATCATTCCCAGAATTTATCGTCTAATCGCAAATTGACGATGTGTTGTGTGGTGGCCTGGAGCGTGTGGCGTTCGGGTTCGCTCCGCACCGCGGGTCCATACGCCCGGCCGGTGTGGGCGGAGCGTGCGGAATTCGGGTGGGGCCGGTGGCGCGAGCCGTAGCTCACGCATGTGATCACGCTGCGGTAGGGCGCTTCTGCTACGGCCGGCGGGGCGTTCGACTGCACCGGGCACCGGCCGGACCGGCCGGCTCACAGCGCAGCCGCCACAGCACTGGGCACCGGCCGGACCGGCTGGTGCACAGCGCAGCCGCGACTGCACCCCGCACCAGCCGGACCAGCTGGTTCGCGGGGGGACCGGCATCCGAATCACCGCGGGACGGAACCCGGCTGGACCACTGACGTGTCCCGGCGGGCGCGCTGCGGCCGGGACCCGGCACATGGTCGCGCGGCTTCTCGGGGACCGTCGGCTGCGCCTGGGGGGCGTCTCATCGCGTACCCGACGAAGGTTTGAACCGGAACTTAAGGCTTCGTGTCCAACCCGACACACAGCCGCCAAAACTTGATTCACTCCAGAAAAGGTCGCTAAGGTCGTCGCCATGACGGCCGACCTTGAGGAACAGCTCCGGGCGGTCTCGTTGCGCGTGACCCGGCCCCGGCTTGCGGTTCTGACCGCGCTGCGGGACCACCCACACGTCGACACGGACACGGTGATCGCACTCGTTCGAGCGGATCTTCCCACCGTCTCCCACCAGGCGGTTTACGATGTGCTACGTGCGCTCACCGAGGCCGGACTGGTTCGCCGGATCCAGCCCACCGGTGCGAACGCCCGCTATGAGGTGCGAGTAGGCGACAACCACCATCACGTGGTGTGCCGCTCCTGCGGAGCGATCGCGGACGTCGACTGTGCGGTCGGCCACGCCCCCTGTCTCACCGCGTCGAACGATCACGGGTTCGTGGTCGACGAGGCGGAGGTCGTCTACTGGGGCGTCTGCCCCGACTGTTCGAGCAGAAAACCGGAAGGAAACACATGAGCGACGCCCAGGACAGCGGAACCGGCAAGTGCCCGGTGGCGCACGACTCCGTGACCGCGCACGGCAGCGAGAGCGAGAACCCGGCGATCGACTCGCCGACCCCGAAGACCGGCGGTCGTCCGCGCACCAACCGTGACTGGTGGCCGAACCAGCTCGACCTGTCGGTGCTGCACGCCCACTCGGCGAAGGGCAACCCGCTCGGACCCGATTTCGAGTACGCGAAGGAGTTCGCGAAGCTCGACGTCGAGGCGCTCAAGCGTGACCTCGTCGAGCTGATGACCACCTCGCAGGACTGGTGGCCGGCCGACTTCGGTCACTACGGCGGTCTGATGATCCGGATGAGCTGGCACGCCGCGGGCACCTACCGCATCCAGGACGGCCGCGGTGGCGCCGGCGACGGCGGGCAGCGGTTCGCCCCGCTGAACAGCTGGCCGGACAACGCCAACCTGGACAAGGCCCGCCGCCTGCTCTGGCCGGTCAAGGCCAAGTACGGCCAGAAGATCTCCTGGGCCGACCTGCTGGTTCTCGCCGGCAACGTCGCCATGGAGTCGATGGGCTTCGAGACGTTCGGCTTCGGTTTCGGCCGCGTCGACGTGTGGGAGCCGGAGGAGATCTTCTGGGGTCCCGAGGACACCTGGCTGGGTGACGAGCGCTACGCCTCCGAGAAGACGATGGCCGAGGGCGTCGGCGCCACCGAGATGGGTCTCATCTACGTGAACCCGGAGGGCCCGCGCGGCAACGCCGACCCGCTCGCCGCGGCGCACTTCATCCGGGAGACGTTCGCCCGGATGGCGATGAACGACGAGGAGACCGTCGCGCTGATCGCCGGTGGTCACACGTTCGGCAAGACCCACGGCGCGGCCCCGGCCGACAACCACGTCGGCGCGGAGCCCGAGGGCGCCCCGCTCGAGGCGCAGGGCCTGGGCTGGCTGAGCACCCACGGCAGCGGCAAGGGCAAGGACACCATCACGTCCGGCCTCGAGGTCACCTGGACCGACAAGCCGACCCAGTGGAGCAACCGGTTCTTCGAGATCCTCTTCGGCTACGAGTGGGAGCTGACCACCAGCCCCGCCGGCGCGAAGCAGTGGGTCGCCAAGACCACCGACGAGATCATCCCGGACGCCTTCGACCCGTCGAAGAAGCACCGCCCGACGATGCTCACCACCGACCTGTCGCTGCGGGTCGACCCGGCCTACGAGAAGATCTCGCGCCGCTTCCTGGAGAACCCCGAGGAGTTCCGCCTCGCCTACGCCAAGGCGTGGTACAAGCTTCTCCACCGTGACATGGGCCCGGTCTCCCGCTTCCTCGGCCCGTGGGTGCCCGAGGCGCAGCTCTGGCAGGACCCGGTTCCGGCCGTCGAGGGCCCGCTGGTCACCGACGCCGACGTGGCCGCGCTCAAGGCGAAGGTCCTCGACTCGGGCCTGAGCGTCGCGCAGCTGATCCAGGCCGCGTGGGCCTCGGCCGCCACGTTCCGCTCCACCGACAAGCGCGGTGGCGCGAACGGCGCCCGGATCCGCCTCGAGCCGCAGCGCAGCTGGGAGGTCAACCAGCACGCGATCGCGGTCGTCGACGCCCTCGGCAAGATCCAGCAGGAGTTCAACGCCGCCGGTGGCGCGCAGATCTCCCTCGCTGACCTGATCGTGCTGGCCGGCAACGCCGCCGTGGAGAAGGCCGCGAAGGACGCCGGCGTGCCGGTGACCGTGCCGTTCCACCCGGGCCGCACCGACGCCTCCCAGGAGCAGACCGACGTCGAGTCGTTCAAGGTCCTGGAGCCGCGCGCCGACGGTTTCCGCAACTACCTGCGCCCGGGCGAGAAGACCCAGCCGGAGATCCTGCTGGTCGACCGCGCCTACATGCTGAACCTGACCGCGCCGGAGATGACCGTCCTGGTCGGCGGCCTGCGCGCGCTCGGCAATAACTTCGGCGGCACCCAGCACGGCGTGCTCACCGACAAGCCGGGCGTCCTCAGCAACGACTTCTTCCGCAACCTGCTCTCCCCGGGCACCAAGTGGAAGGCGTCGCAGACCGAGCACGTCTACGACATCGAGGACCTGGCGACCGGCGAGGTCAAGTGGACCGCCACCGCCGTCGACCTCATCTTCGGCTCCAACTCGCAGCTGCGGGCGCTGGCCGAGGTCTACGCGAGCTCGGACGCCACCGAGAAGTTCGTGAACGACTTCGTCGCGGCGTGGACGAAGGTCATGGAGCTCGACCGGTACGACCTGGTCTGATCCTCCTGGTGTGAAAAGGCCCCGGCAGATGGTTGCGGATCTGCCGGGGCCTTTTTGGGGGGTACGGGCGACGCCGCCCCTCAACCGCGGATGACCCGTCCCCGAGAGGCCGCGCGATCATGTGCCGGGTCACGGCCACAGCGCGGCCGCCGGGACACGTCAGTGGTCAGGGTGGGGATCGTCCCGTTGGGGCCGGAGGGTTGTTGCTGCACTGTGGACCAGCCGGTCGGCTGGTGCGGAGTGCAGTCGTGGCCGCCCTGACAACCAGCCGGTCCGGCCGGCGCGGAATGCTGTCGCCGCCGCACTGACAACCAGCCGGTCCGGCCGGCGTGGAATGCTGTCGCGGCCGCGCTGACAACCAGCCGGTCCGGCTGGCGCACAGTGCGGTCCGAAGCGCGAGATGACAGCACTGGCGACCAGCTCACCGGGCCCGGCTGGTTCCCCGTGCACTTGCCGGCACGGCGCGACAGCACTCAGCACCAGCCCGCCCCGGCCTTTTCCACGATCCACAACCAGCCGACCGCCGAGCCCGGACAGCCCTCAGCGACATGGCACAGCGCACCCGAAATCCACACGCTCCGACGGCGCCATAGGGAGTAGAGGCGCCGTGGGGAGCTAAGGCGCCGTGGGGAGCTAAGGCGCCGTGGGGAGCTAAGGCGCCGTGGGGAGCTAAGGCGCCGCGGGGAGCTGAGGCGCGGTGGGCTTCAGCGGGAGCGTGAACTGGTCACGACACGAGACACCCTGGTCAGGATCTCGGTCAGGATCTCGGGACTTGTCGCGAAGTTGATGCGCACATAAGCACCCGTCTCCGGACTGAAGTCAGCCCCCCGGCCGAGCCGCACCCGCGCCCTCTCCTCCAGCACGCCGGCCGGGTCCGGCCCGAGTTCCGGGAAGCGCAGCCACGCCAGATATGTCCCCTCGGGTTCCCGGTACCCGGTGTCCCCCGGCAACGTGGCGGCCCACCGGGTGACCTGATCACGGTTGGCGGTGAGCACCGACATCAACCCGTCCAGCCAGTCGTCCGCCTCCCTCCAGGCGGCCACTGTCGCGACCCGTCCCAGCGTGCTCGGCTGTCCGAAATAGTCCAGTGGGAAACGGTCCAGCGCGTCCCACACCGCGGCCGGTCCGATGTGCGCGACCGCGCAGCGCAACCCGGCGATGTTGAACGCCTTCGTCGCCGACGTCGCGGTGATCGTGCGGGCGGCCGCGTCGGGACTCACCGACGCGAACGGGACATGGCGGTGCCCCGCGTAGACGAGATCGGCGTGGATCTCGTCGGACAGCACGGTCACGTCGTGCTCCTGCGCGGCGGAGGCGAACGCGGCGAGCTCGTCGGCAGGGAACACCCGACCGGTCGGGTTGTGCGGATTCACCAGCAGGAACAGCCGGCAGCCGGCGAGGTCGCCCGGTGACGAGACGGGCACGATGCGACGGCCCGCGCGGGTGATGCTGGCCAGGAACGGCGGATAGTTCGGCAGCTGGACACCGATCCCGTCACCGGGCGACGTCACCGTCTCGATCATCACCTGCAGGATCTGGATCAGGTCGGTGAACACCCTGGTCCGGTCGTGGGAGGGTGTCCAGCCGTGCCGGGTCGCCATCCGCGACGTGAACGCGGCCACCACCGGATCACCGCCGGGCCAGTGCGGATACCCGTGGTCGGTGACCTCGTGCAGCCGCCGGCGGATGACCGGCGCGACGGGGAAGTCCATGTCGGCCACCCAGGCGCCGAGCGTGCCGGGGTCCAGGGCGCCCCACTTCACCCCGTACCCTGATCGAAGCCTTTGAATGTCGACGTCGAACGCGGTCACGGCCGGGCCTGCGCAAGGATCGCGTCCCGCATGATCTCCATCTGCCCGTGATGCTGGGCGAGTTCCTCGTAGACGTGGAGCAGCGCGGCGCCCCGGTTCAGCTCGCGGTCCGGACCTTGGAAAGACCCTGGTGGTTGCGCTCGCAGCGACGCCTGCGGCTCGGCGGCGCGCACGTCCGAGGCAAGCCGTTCCCGTACGGCTGAGACTTCCGCGAGCAGCGGCTCCACCGGCCCGGCGGCGGTGAACTCGGCGTCGCGATCCCGGACCACCGCACGTCCGGCGACGAGGACGCCGGCCCAGTAGTCGACGACCCCCACGCAGTGGGTGAGCAGCGCGTAGGGCGTGTTCGCGCCGGGCAGCGCGGGCCGCGAGTTGGCGAGTTCGTCCCCGAGCCCGGCGACGATGCCGGCCATCCCGTCGAGCGCCCGCCCGGCGAAGTACAGATAGTCATCCTTGGATATCACGGCACGCCTCCTCATCGCGTCACCGCCTTAGCCGGTGACGCGATGACCTTGCTGGATGACGGCGTCACCTGTCAAGGTGGTGACGTGGAGTTCGTATTCGTCAGCGGCAACCCGGCGCTCGACCTGCTCGGCACCCTCAAATGGCGGCGGACCGCACCCGAGGAAGGGCTCGCCGAGCCGGCCGACGCGGCCCGGTGGGCGGTCGAGGCGGGGCTGCTCAGCGCAGCGCCGGCGGCCGGGCGGGACGACCTCGACCGGATCCGCGAGCTACGGGAGGTCACGTATCGCCTGGTGCACGCGACCCTTGGCGGGTCGGGGTGGGACGGTGCTGACCTGCGTACCCTCAATGCGGCCGCCGCCGGATCGCCCACGTCTCTCACCCTCGGGTCGCGGGGCGCGCAGCGCACCGGCGGCCTCGGCGCCGCCACCGCCGAGGTCGCCCGCGCCGCCGTCGTGCTGCTCGGCGAGATGGCCGGTGAGACGCCGCCGCGCGTGCGCGAATGCGAGAGGCAGGCGTGCACGCGGCTGTTCATCGACCGGTCGCGGGGCGGCACCCGGTCCTGGTGCGGCATGGCCGAGTGCGGGAACAGGGTGAAAGCTCGCGAGTACCGCGCCCGCAAAGCCGCCACCAGCACCTGACGGCCGTGACCGGAAACGACCGGTGTCACATCCGCGCGGCCGCTGCCTTGATCGCCTCCCGGATCCGGGGATAGGTGCCGCAGCGGCACACGTTGCGAATCGTGTCCAGGTCCGCCTCGGTGATCTCCCGGCCCTCCGCGGCGACCCGTCGGACCAGCGCCACCGCCGCCATGATCTGGCCGGGCTGGCAGTACCCGCACTGCACCACGTCAGAATCGAGCCATGCCTGCTGCATCGGATGCAGTTCGGCGCCGGCGGTCGCGGCGAGACCCTCGATGGTGACCACCTCGTCGTCCGGCCCCAGCGCCGAGACCGGGATCGCACAGGGCGTCACGGCTTCTCCGTTCAGGTGGCTGGTGCAGGCCCGGCAGACGGTGATGCCGCAGCCGTACTTCGGGCCGGTGATGCCGAGGATGTCGCGCAGCACCCAGAGCAGGCGCACGTCGTCGGCGACGTCCACGGTGACCGTCGTCCCGTTGACCCGGAAGGTGTGCTCAGGCATGGAAACCCCTGACAGAAGGCGACGCCGGGATCGGCGGGACGGTGGGCTTCGGCGTGAACGACAGCGTCCCGTGGTTGATCGGGAACGACGTGGGCATCGTCCCGGCCGCCCGGCCGTAGGCGCAGGCCACCGCCGCCATCGACGCGGCGACGCCCAGCTCACCCGCGCCGCCGGGCTGGTCCGACGTCGGCGGCATGACGATGACCCGCAGGTCGGGCGGGGTGTTCCACTGCCGGGTGTAGAAGTAGTTGTCCCAGCTCGCCTCCAGGAAGTAGCCGTCACGAAGATGCAGGCTGGAGGTCAGGGCGAGCGCGATGCCGTCCATCGCACAGCCCATCATCTGCGCCTCGAGCCCGCGCGGGTTGACCGCGAGCCCGACGTCCACGGCGAAGACCACCTTGGTGACCCGCGGACCGCCGACGCCGTCACGGATCGGCCGGTTCACCGTGGACGGCCGGCAGTCGATCTCCACGAGGCAGGCGCTGACCCCCTTGTACTCGGAGTGGAACGCGATGCCCTGCGCGGTGCCGGCCGGCATGGACCGGCCCCACTCCCCCGCCTCGGCGGCCGCCCGCAGCACGGCCCGGGCACGCTCGTCGCGCAGGAAGTCCCGTCTCATCTCGAACGGGTCCTTCCCCATCCGGGACGCCAGCTGGTCGATCATCAGCTCCCGCGCGCAGGTGGTGTCCGGGGAGTAGACGTTGCGCATGCTGCCGGTGTTGAACCCCTTCCCGGTCTCGGCGAGCAGCCGGGTGTGCACCCCGAACCGGTACGGCGACGTGTGGCTGAACTGGAAGAACGTCTGCGCGAACGCGGCGTCGCCGATCGGCAGTTGCGCGGCCATCGCGGTGAGCAGCTCACCCAGTCCGTGCCCGAGATCGGTGGTCACGCTGGTGTGCCGCTGTTCGAAGCCGAGAACCAGACCACCGGCGTACGCGATCCGGACCCGTGACGTGGCCATCGGATGGGTGCGGCCCTGGCGGGAGTCGTCGGCACGGTGCCACATCAGCTTGACCGGCTTGCCGATCTTCTGGGAGACCTCGGCCGCCTCCAGGGCGGCGTCGAAGAAGAGCTTGCGCCCGAACGAGCCACCACCCTCGGTGACGTGCACGGTCACCTTGCCGAGGGGCAGCCCGAGCTTGGCCGCGATGGTCTGCTGGGCCACGATCGGCGACTTCAGCGCGGACCAGATCTCGGCCCGGCCGGGCCGTACGTCGGCGACGGCGCAGTTCGTCTCCAGCGCGCTGTTGCTGCGGAAGTAGAAAGTGAACCTGCCCTCCACGACCGGGGTGAGCGGCCGCGGACCGAGCGGCAGTTCCGCGGCCGCCAGCTTCGCCAGCACACTCTGGTCGGACTGGCCCTCCACGGTGCCGGCCCGCCACGTGACCCGCAGGGCACGTACCGCGTCGATGCACTGACCGAACGTGTCGGCGCGGACCGCCACCCCGGTGGAGATCGTCACCACGTCGGTGACGCCGGGCATCGCGAGCACCTCGGCGAGGTTGGCGACCGGGCCCGGCTTGCCGTTGATGGTGGGCGGCCGGCACACCATCGTGGGTTTCGCGCCGGGGACGTCGAGGTCCATCGCGAACTTCTTGCGCCCGGTCACCGCGTCGCGGGCGTCGATGCGGTTCTGTGGCCGGCCGATGACGGTGAAGCTCTCCCTCGGGGCGAGCTCCACCGGCACGGACAGGGTTCGCGGGCTGGCCGCCTTGACGGCCAGCGCGCCGATGTCGACCCGGTGGCCTTCATCATCCGTGATCGCACCAGCATCGAGACGCAGAGCGGCCACCGGCGCATTCCACAGGGACGCCGCCGCCGCGAGCAGCCGCTGCCGGGCGACCGCCGCCGCCACCCGGATCGGCGTGTACGTCGCGATGGTGGTGTTCGACGCCCCGGTGAGCTGATTGAAGATCAGCTCGGGCCGGGCGTCCGCGAGGGTCACCCGGACCCGGTGCACGGGCACGGACAACTCCTCGGCGATCAGCATGGCCGTCGAGGTGGTGATGCCCTGCCCCACTTCCGCGCGGGGCAGGGCGAACGACACGGTGCCGTCCGGGTTGACCTCGACCGAGATGAGTCCCGACGTCGGCAGCGCCGCCGCCGTCATGATGTCGTTCAGGTCCAGGATCTCGGTGACGTCCGCGTCGGCCCGGGTGGGCGCCGCGGTCACCAGGACCGGGCCGGCGAGAACGAATCCGAGGAAGCTGCGGCGTTTCATTCGGGCCGGTTGATGGTCGGGATCTCGATTTTGGTCTCCTGGCCTTTCGTGAGGAAGAAGAGGATGTACTGGCGGGCCGCCTCGTCGATCACCCAGGCCGCCTCGGGGACCAGCGGCAGCGGGATCAGCCCTTCCCGGAATTTCACCAGCAGCGGCCACAGCCTCGCGATCAGCGGACCCCAGATCGGCTCGCGCTTGATGCCGTCCCAGTCCGAGACCTGATCGCCGACGAGGTACCGGGCCAGGGCGTTGACCAGCGGCCGGCTGACGCTGCCGGGGCTGGTCTGCTCGGCGAGCTGGCCGAGCAGGATGTCGGTGAGTTCGACGCCCTCGCGGGTCGGGCCCATGTTCGGCGGCAGCACCTGATCGGACTGGGCGTTGGCGGCGGCCCAGGTGGCCGGGATGTACTCGTCGCGCACCCCGAGCAGGTGCGCGGTCACCTGCCAGACGTGCAGGTAGGCCTGGGCGTCGGCGGCGGAGATCCGCACGTCCCACTCCCGCAGCTTGCGCATCGCGTACGTCGGAAGGGTGTGCCAGGTGACCAGGATGTCCTCCTGGCTGATGATCGGGCCCCACTGCCAGTGCGGTGACTGGGGCAGCAGGTGACGCACGGCGGCGTGGACCAGGCGGGTCTTGACCGCGTTGACGACGCAGTCGCCGTCCGGCCGGTACGCGTTCAGCGCCCCCACCGAGAAGCCGAGGAGGCTGGTCTTGGCGACCCGGTCCTCCATGTCGGCGCCGCCCTTGGAGTAGTAGACCGACCAGGCCTCCTTCGGGATGGCGGTGCTCAGCATGCCGCCGCCGACGCCGTTGAGCAGGTTCAGGTAGAGGCCGCGGGACTTGTTGAACTGCGCGGCCCGTTCCAGCTTCGCGGTGTCCGCCCAGGCCGGCAGCTGCCTCGCGTGCTCGATGAAGTCGACGAGATAGCCGGGCAGACCGGCCGGGAGCGGCTGGTCGTTGCGGGTCCAGTTCCACAGCAGCCGGTTCACCTCGGGCACCGCGCCGCTGTCCAGCAGCCGCGCGGAGACCGGGTCGGCCTCGGCGTCGAAGATGGTGCGCGGATCGGCGCCGGAGCCGCTGCCGGCGATCGAGCCGGTGGGCGACCATGTCCACGGGGAGACGTCACGGGACCAGGCGGGGGTGGCGAGCCCGAGTGCTCCGAAGGCGCCGAGTGCCCCGCCGGACATCAGCAGCTTGCGCCTACTCAGTTCCGACATTTCGCGAAAAATCCTCTCAGGTCGGACGGTTGGTGAGGGGGATCTCGATGCTGATCGGCTTCGCCTCGGACAGGAACAGCAGCGCCGCCTTGCGCAGGAACTCGTCGAACAGCCAATAGGCCTTCGGCGCGAGCGGGAACGGCAACAATCCTTCGCGTACGGCGATGAAGGGTCCCCAGGCGGTCCGGAGCAGCGGGTCCCAGACCAGCTCACGGGGGATCTTGAGCCAGCCGGCGACCTCGTCGCCGAGCATGAACCGGGTGAACGAGCCGAGGATGCCCTTGGTCAGCAGCCCACCGTCGATGCCCTTGCCGAGGTTGAGCAGGATGTCGGCGAGCTTGATGCCCTCCGGGGTCGGCCGCAGCACCGGGTCGAGCACCTGGGTGGCCTGCGAGTTCGCCTCGGCCCACGAGTTCGGGATGTACTCGTCGCGGACACCGAGCAGGTACGCGCCGACCTGCCAGGAGTGCAGGAATGCCTGGGACTCCGCCTCCGGGATCGGCACCTTCCAGTCGGTCAGCTTGCGCATGACCGTGGTGGGCAGGCTGTGCCAGGTGACCATGATGTCCCGCTGACTGATCGGGATGTCCTCCTCGGCCACCTGCGTCCAGTACGGGGACTGCGGCAGCAGGTGGCGGACGGCCGCGTGGACGAGCCGGGTCTTGACCGCTGTCACGATCATCTCGCCGTCGGGCCGGTAGGCGTTGACGGCGCCGATGTCGTACCCCAGTTTGGCGGTCTTGGAAATGCGGTCCTTCATGTCCGCGCCGCCCTGGGAGTAGTAGACGGCCAGGGCCTCCTTCGGGATGACGGTGCTCATCATGCCGCTGGCGAGTCCGTAGAGGACGCCGAGGTAGAGCCCGCGCTTTTCGTTGAAGTCCACGGCCAGGTCGAGTTTGGCCTGGTCGGCCCAGGGCGGGAGCTGGCGGGCGCGTTCCATGAACGCGTGCAGGTCGGCAGGCAGCCCGGCGGGGAGCGGCTGGCCGTTCTTCTTCCAGGTGCGCAGCAGCGTGTTGACCATCGGCACGTCGCCGCGGTCGATCAGCGAGGCGACGAGCGGGTCGGCCTCTTCGTCCCAGACCCATCGCGGGTCGGCGCCCACGCCCGCACCGGCGACCGAGCCCTGCGGCGACCACGTCCACGCCTTTGCCGGTGTCGCGACGCTCAGCGCGCCGAGCGCGCCCAGCGCTCCGCCCGCCCTCAACATGTTTCGTCTGCTCAGAGGTTCCATGGGCCCTCCTGATACGGCTCCTGATACGGTGGTACACCAAGTGCCTTGATGTATCAGCATGAGACCATGGCGTGACGGCTATCACAAGCTTCGATGTCAAGTTTGTCGATTGCTGATACGCTGATACAACTTCGCTTCTGATGTATCTCGGGGGCCGCTCATGGAACAGCCGCTGCCGGCGCTCGGCGCCGTGCCCGGTTCGGACTCACTGCTCGGCCGGGCCATCGCCGAGGTCTTCGCCGGTGGCGACCTGACCGACGACCTGCCCGCCGACGTCCGGGAGGACGATGTCACCACCCGGCTGCTGGACACGGCGTACCAGCACTTCTGCCGGATCGGCATCCGGCGCTCCACGATGGAGGAGGTGGCCCGCCGGGCCGGCGTCTCCCGGGTCACCGCCTACCGCCGGTTCGCCACCAAGGACGCCCTGGTCAAACACGTGATCCGCCGGGAGTTCCGGCGGTACTTCGCGCAGTTCCTGACCGAGGTGCAGCAAGGCTCCACGGCCGCCGACCGAGTCGTGATCGGCTTCGTCAGCTCCCTGCGCGCGATCCGCAACAACCCGCTGATCGGCGGCCTCATGATCACCGAGCCGGACGTGCTGATCCCGTCGATCGTCGGCGACGGCGGGCTGATGCTCGGCACCGTGCAGCGGTTCGTCGCCGGCCAGCTCCGCCAGGAGCAGCACGTCGGCACCATCTCCCCCGGCGTCGACGTCGAGCTGGTCGCCGAGCTGATGACCCGGCTGTGCTGCTCGTTCCTCGTCACGCCGAGCTTCGTGGTCGACCTCGACGACCCCGAGCAGCTGGGCACCCTGGCCCGGCGCTTCCTGACCCCGATGCTGAACGGTTAGCGCGGGGCGTCACAGCCCGATGGCTGCGGCCGCCAGCTCGTACCGCCGGGCCTCGTCCCGCAGGCCGGCGCCCTCGCCTGGAGACCGGACCCGCTCGTTGGTGGTGGCCAGGACACCGTCGTCCGGCTTGAACACCAATTCCCCCGCGACCCACGACGTGCCCTGCCCGCCGGCCAGCGGCCGAGCCGGCCCGTCGACACCGAACGCCTGCAGAACAGTCACGGGAGGATGCACGGTAGAGAACCTATCGGCACAGTTCGCCGCTCGCCGCGCCCCACATGGCCAGCTCACCGCGGGCCAGGCAGACGATGAGAAAGCCGTCCGGGCCGGCGACCGCCCATGACTCGGCGAAGGCGTCCGCGTCCACCAGCAGTTCCGCGCCGCTGACAAACGAGATCCGCAGCTCCCCGGCCTCCCCCGCCCGGGCCTCCCGGACGACGTCACCGAGCAGCGTCCCGATCGCGTCCGACGGATCGTCCGGCTCGATGTCGACCCGGCCGTCCGGCCCGTCCAGGTGGGCGGGCGCTTCGATGATCACGTGCCGGTCACCGGAGAAACCCAGCACGATGGCATGGCCGAGCCGGATGAACTCCAGCTCGTGCCCGGTCAGCAGGCGCAGCGGCGACATGGACGGGACGTTAGCCCCGCGTTCCATAACGAAACCTTAAGGGAAGGTCGCCGTTCGGTCTTCATCCCGCGGTCACGCCTGCGGGGACGCGAGCTGCACGATCGTGATGTCGGACGGCGCGCCCACCCGCACCGGCGGGCCCCACGCGCCGGCACCCCGGCTCACGTAGAGCTGGGTGTCGCCGTACCGTTCCAGCCCCGAGTTCGTCGGATTGGCCAGCTCGGCGATGTAGTTGCCCGGCCACATCTGCCCGCCGTGGGTGTGCCCGGACAGCTGCAGGTCGACGCCGTGCTCGACGGCCTCGTGGATGTTCACCGGCTGGTGCGCCAGCAGCACCACCGGGCGTGATCGATCGCGGTCGTCGAGCGCCGCTCCGAAGTCCGGGACGCCCTGCACGTCGTCGACGCCGGCCAGGTCCAGGCCGGCGAGCGGGACGCGGGCGTTGCGCAGCGGCTGCATGCCGAGCTCACGCACCTTTTCCACCCACGGCTCGACGCCCGAGATGTACTCGTGGTTGCCGGTCACGAAGAACGTGCCGAGCCGCGAGGTCAGCCCTCGCAGCGGCTCGACCGAATCGGCCAGATCCTCGACGTCGCCGTCGATCAGGTCGCCCACCACCGCGATCAGGTCCGGCTGCGTCGAGTTGATCGTGTCGACGACGCCCTGGCAGAACCGGCGCCCGAGCACCGGGCCGAGGTGCACGTCGCTGACCACGGCGATCCGCATGCCGTGGGCGCTGCGCGGCAGCTTCGCGAGGGGGACGGTGATCCGCTTGATCGAGGGTCCGTTCATCACGCTGTAGGTGCCGGCGCCCACGGTTCCGGCGGCGACCACGGCGGCCGCGCCGCCGACGACCCGGGAGACGAAGACCCGGCGAGAGACCAATTCACCGGGTACGGGCGATGGCCCGGGTTCCTGGCTGTCCGGGCCGGTGGCACCGACCGGCACCGTCTCTTTCACGGGGGTGGTGATCGCGCCGGCCGTGGCGGGCTCCTTGCTCAGGGCAACGCTTGCCGGCTCCTTGGTCAGGGCGGCGCTTGCCGGCTCCTTGCTCCGGGCGGCCAGTAGTCGGCTGATCAGCGGGCGCACCACCTCGCCTGCCAGGACTCCCAGGAAGAGGTAGAGGAAGAGGGCCAGCCACAGGTACCCCGGCCAGGCCACGATCCCCGCCGCCGTGTGCGGCAGTCCCGCCTGCTCCCCGGCCAGCGCGCCGACGGCCAGGACCGGGCCGGCGATGAAGACCGCGGTTCCGGCTCTGCGCCACCGGGTGCGGGGCGCCGTGGTGTCACGGATCAGCCGGCGCCAGACGTACCAATGTGCGGTTGCCAGAATTGCCAGGACCACCGCGAAGATGAGCAGGAAGAGCAGGATCACCGGTCGAGGTTATGGGTTCGCGCGGCATGGCGCGAAGCGACTCTCAGGTGGTCCTCAGGCGTTGTCGTGGGTCCGGTCGTTGGTTCTCATTCCGCCGCGCGGCCCGGGATCCAGCCGGAGACGTCGCGCAGACGGCCGCGCCACAACTTGCCCGGCCCGCGGTCGGTCTGGCCCGGGCGGGTGACGTGCGCGTCGCGCAGGTGGATGTACTTCGTCGGCGCGGAGAGCGCCTGGAACTCCCGATAGGAGATCTCCTTGCCGATGTCCCGGCTTTTCACCGCGGCGTGCGCCAGGTCGGACTGCTCCTTCACGTACTCCGCCATGCCGACGTAGTAGGCGTCCTCGTGGTCGTTGAGCTCACTGAGCTCCGCGAACCACTGCCACTCCGGAATCAGATCGCCGTCGACGACGAGACCACCCACGGTCAGGGTGAACGGTGTGCCCGGGTCCACGGGCTCGACGAGCTGATCCGTGAGCGAGACGTAGTTGGCGAGCACGCCGTCCGGTTCCGCCCAGTCGGAGCGGGCGGTGCGGTTGTCAAGCATCGGATCGGACATATCCCTAATTTAGGCCAGGCGGGGGTCAGGCGGGCATGGTTCCGCTGGTCTTGTCTTGTCTTCGAGTGCGCTCTTGTCTTCGAGTGCGCTCTTGTCTTCGAGTGCGCTCTTGTCTTCGAGTGCGCTCGAAGATCTACCGTCGGGCCATGAACGCGAACGAACAGCTGGCGCAGGCTCTGCGGCTCGCCGTCGACCCGCCGGGCGGCGTGTCCGTGCACGCGCTGCAGGACCTGGTCGCCGACGACGACTCCCGGCAGTGGGACATCGCCACGGCTGCCCGGCACGTCGGAGCCAGCCCGCACACGCTGCGCTACTACGAACGTATCGGCCTGGTCACCGTGCCCCGGAACCCGGCAGGGCACCGGATCTACGACACCGCGGCGATCCGGAGGCTGGTGTTCCTGACCCGGATGCGGACCTCGGGGATGCCGATCAGCGACCTGCGGCAGTACATCGACCTGGTGGATCGCGGCGACGTGACCATCCCCGATCGCCTCGACCTGCTCCTGGAGCACCGCGACACGCTGCGTTCCCAGATCGCCCAGCTACAGCTCGCCCTCGCAGCCACGGAATACAAGATCGCGACGTACGGAGGAGCGACCCAGCCATGAGCACCACCCAGCATGATGTCCCCGTCACCGCCCGGCCCGATGGCACCGCCACCGCCCAGCACGATGGTGCCGCCACCGCCCAGCCCGAAGTCACGAGCGCCGCCGCCCAGCACGACGTCACGAGCGTGGCGAGTCGGGACCGGCGCCGGCACGGCCTGGACGTCCTCTCTCGCATCGACGGCGACGCCGGCACGTCCGTGATCGATGCGCTGGCCGGCATCTCACCGGCCCTGGGTCACCACGTGGCGGCGTTCGCGTTCGGCGACATCTACGACCGCCCCGGCCTCGACCCCCGATCCCGGCAGCTGGTCACGATCGGCGTGCTCACCGCCCTGGGCGGCTGCGAACCCCAGCTCAAGGTGCACGTGGGCGCCGCCCTCAACGTAGGCCTGTCCCCCGACGAGATCGTCGAGGCGATGCTGCACGCCACCGTCTACGCCGGCTTTCCCCGCGCGTTGAACGCGACCTTCGCCGCGAAAGAGGTCTTCGAGGCCCGCGGCATCCCCATGCCCCCGACCGGCGATCATGCCTGAGGCTCATATGAGGTATGAGAGATTTCTGTTGGACGGGGCCGCCGGGGGCGAGAACAATTGATGCATGGCGCAGCTTTCATTGTTTCCCGTAAGGCATTTGCGGGTCCCTGCTGCGCGCCGCAATTACTCACCGGAGGCCGAGCAATTCCGGCGCGCTCATAAAGAGCATCGCGCATGGGGCCTGACCCAGCGCCATGCCCGCCGCCTGCGCCAGTTGCGCGCCGCGGCAGCCGATCACGCAGTCTCCCCGCAGCCCACAGAGCCGCCGCCGCGCCCGCTAACCTTACCCGCGCCTACGCCGCCGCCAGCCGCCGCGTCGCTCCCGCCCTCACCACCGCGGACTGCCGCGTCGCCCGCAGGCCAACCGCCGCGCTCGCCGAAACGGCCCATCGCCCTGGCACCGCCAAGACGCCCGGCACCGGCAAGACGCCCCGCACCGCCGGCGATCTCACCTTCGGTTGCCGCACCACCCAGGACCGCGCCACTGGCAACTCCGGCATCAACGGTGACCCCGTCATGGCGCGAGGAGAATCATTTCGCCAGCTTTTCGCCATTCATCCGGAAGCATTCCTGGTTCGCCAGGATAGTCATCATGCAGCGCGGCCGGAGTCCGCCGTTCGTCACCAGAAGAAATGACATTATGTGCTCTGCGCGAATCCGCACAGCGGTAGGTGCAAACCTGCGCAGAGCCGGAGGCAGCGACATCGATCGGACCGCAGATGGCCTCGCTGGCCGTCCTGCGCGGACCACCGAACGGCGAACGAGAGACCGGACCACCGAACGGCGAACGGCGAACGGCGAACGGCGAACGGCGAACGAGAGACCGGACCACCGAACGGCGAACAAGAAACCGGACCACCGAACGGCGAACAAGAGACCGGATCACCGCAGCCGCCGGAGAAAGTGAGCGCGGGGTGAGCTTGACGCTCGCGGGCGTGCCGGCATCGCGGCGGAGCAGCCGGCGACCGGGCCGGGTGTGAGGGCTGCGGTCAGGCGGTTGCTGAGGGGATGGTGGCGGTTCGGGACCAGTCGTGGCCTATGTCGGCCGCGGTGCGCAGGAGTCTGGGGAGGTGGTCGTCCAGCAGGGTGTCCACCGAGGTCTCCGCGGCGTGGACCGTCACGTTCACGGCTGCTACCACCTCGCCGTCGCCGTTGCGGACTCCCGTTGCCACGGAGCGGATGCCGGGGGCCAGGTCCTGGTCGGCCAGGGCCCAGCCCTTCGCCCTCACCTCGCGCAACGTGGACTCCAGTTCGGCCGCGGACGGCTGCCAGCGTGGCGTTATGCCGGAGCGGGACGGCTCGGCCAGGACGCCGGGGACGGCTGCGGGAGGCAGGGCCGCCAGCAGCACCTTGCCGAGCGACGTGGCGGCTGCCGGGAAGCGGGTGCCGATGCTCACGGCCAGGGTCACGATCTTCGGGACGGCGACGCGCGCGACGTACACGATGTCGCTGCCGTCGAGCTGGGCCATCGACGTGGATTCGTTGGTCTGCGCGACGAGTTTCTCCATGTGCGGGCGGGCCACGTCCCACATGCTCAGCGAGTCGATGTAGGCCATTCCCAGGTCGAGCACCCGGGGGGTGAGCGCGTATCCCCGGCCGGCGCCACGGACGTACCCCAGGGTTTCCAGGGTTATCAGGATGCGCCGGACCGTGGGCCGGGCCAGGCCGGTGAGCCCGGCGATCTCGCTGAGCGTCATCGACGGCGTGCCGGGCCGGAAGGTGCGCAGGACGTCGAGGCCGCGCGCGAGCGCCTCGATGAAGTCGGGACCCGCGCCCCTTCCAGTGTCGTTCATCCGCTCAATGCTTCCATTGCGCCGTTCCGGCGTCGTAGTCGGTGTACTGGTACGGGTTGTCGAAGAGCTCGGCCTGCGGCAGGTCCGGGTTCTGCCCGCGCTGCCAGGCCTCCTCGCCGAGCGTCTCGCGCAGGTGGTCGACGGTCGCCGCGACCTTGGCGCGGGCGGTTCGCAGGTCGGCGCCGGCGGGCCGGCCGTCGCTTCTCGCCACGGCGTCGACCAGCCGTCCGTCGCGTTTGACCACGGCGCCGCCGACCACGACCGTGTGCACGTCGCCGCGCTGGGCCTGGAAGACGACGTGGCCGTACGGGTGCAGGATCGGGAACATCGCCGGTGACGCGTCGTTCTTGATCAGCACGACGTCGCCCTTGCGGCCCGGGGTGAGCGCGCCCAGCTCGGCGTCGAGGCCGAGGGCTTTCGCACCGCCGCGGGTGGCCCACTCGACGACCTGCTCGGCGCGCAGGTGGTGGTGGGTGACGGTCTCCTGCTTGCCGTGCGCCTCGAGGTGCTCGCGGGAGCGGTCGGCGCTGAGCGTGGTGCGCATCGCGGAGAACAGGTCGCCGCTCCACCACACGCTGGTGTCCATCGACAGCGACACCGGCACGCCGTGCCGGCGCAGCGCCCAGGTGGGCGGATATCCCTGGCCGGCGCTCTGCTCGCTCTCGGTGGAGACCGAGACCGAGCCGCCGGTCGCGGCGATCCGATGGTACGAGTCGCTGCTCAGCGTCGCGGCGTGCACGTAGACGGTTCCCGGTGTCATGAACCCGTTCTCGTACATGAGCCGGATGCCCTCGTCGTTCGTCGCGCCCCACACGCCGGCGTGGGTGGTGACGGCGACGCCGAGCTCCCGGGCCACCTCGAACGCCGCCTTCTCGGGGAACGCCGGGTCGCCGGTGACGTCGAACGCGAGCTGGAAGCCGGCCAGTCTGCCGCCGTCGACGCGGCGCCGGTGGAAGTCACGGAAGCCGCCGGAGGTCGCCCACTCCCACGGCCCCTGCTGGAGGTTGCCGTAGGCGAGGACGAACCGGCCGGGGACCGACTCCAGGGCGTCGACGGCGGCGTCGGCGTGCTGCGGCGTCTGCAGCCCGTGCGACCAGTCGACGGTGGTGGTGACGCCCGCGTCGATCGCCTCGATCGCCCCGAGCAGGTTCCCGGCGTAGATGTCCTCGGGACGGAAGTGCTTGCCGGATTCGAGGTAGTACCAGACGAAATACTGGGTGAGCGTCCAGTCCGTCCCGTACCCCCGCATGGCGGTCTGCCAGAGGTGCCGGTGCGTGTCGATCATGCCGGGCATCACGATGCCGCCGGACGCGTCGATCACCTCGGCGTCGTCGGGGACGCTCAGGCCGTGACCGACCGCGGCGATCCGGCCGTCCGCCACGAGCACGTCGGCTCCGGGCAGGACGGTGCGGGAATCGTCCATGGTGAGCACGAGGCCGCCGCGGAACACCACGGGTCGTTCGCTCATCTGCCACCCCTCTTCGGACTGCTGTCCGCTCAGCGGGCAGCACTGTCACGACAGCGTGTTCCAGGTCACTTTCGATGTCAAGACGCCGTTGACATCCCGGTGGCGAACATGAAGGCTTACTGCGCGGACAGGTGTCCGCAGAACGGGCGGTACTCATGGTTGAGCAATCCCGGGGCCCACTGGACGGCCTGCTCGTCGCCGACTTCTCGCGCATCCTCGCCGGGCCGTACGCGACGATGCTCCTCGCCGACCTCGGCGCCCAGGTCATCAAGGTGGAGAGTCCGGCCGGCGACGACACCCGGACCTGGATGCCGCCGATCCGCGACGGCGTCGCCACGTACTACCTGGGCATCAACCGCAACAAACGCTCGATCGCGCTGAACCTGAAGGACCCGGACGACCGGGCCGCCGCGCAGGAACTGGCCCGCCGCGCGGACGTGCTGATCGAGAACATGCGGCCCGGCGGCCTCGCCCGCTTCGGCCTGGACTACGACACCGTCGCGGCGTCCAACGCCGGGATCATCTATGCCAGCATCAGCGGATTCGGCTCCGGGGCAGGAGCTTCGATGCCGGGGTACGACCTGATGGTCCAGGCCATCTCCGGGCTGATGAGTCTGACCGGTGATCCGGACGGCTCGCCGTACCGGGCCGGGATCTCGGTCTTCGACGTGATGGCGGGGCTGCACGCGAACATGGGCATCCTGGCCGCCCTGCACCGGCGGGCGGCGACCGGCCGGGGGCAGCACGTCGAGGTCAACCTGCTGAGCTCGGCGCTGTCCGGGCTGGTCAACCACTCGAGTGGATACGTCGCCGGGGGGACGGTTCCCTTTCGGATGGGCAACGCTCACCCGAGCCTGTTCCCGTACGAGCCGCTGCCGACCGCCGACGGCGAACTGATCGTGATCGCCGGCAACGACGGGCAGTTCCGCAAACTCTGTCACGTCCTGGGGTTGCCGGACCTGCCGGGCGATCCGCGGTTCGGGCGCAATCAGGACCGGACCGCGAACCGGGAGCAGCTGCGGCCGCTGCTGGTGGAGCGGCTGGTCACCCGTACCAAAGAGGAATGGTTCCGGGATCTTCTGGCGGCCGGGGTCCCGTGCGCGCCGATCAACACGATCGACGGCGGGGTGGCGCTCGCCGAGGAGCTGGGCCTCGCCCCGGTGGTGACCGTCGAGGGGGTCCCGGGCGTGCGCAACCCGATCACCTTCTCCGAGACACCGGCACGGTACGAGTTGCCGCCGCCCGGGCTGGACGAACACGGTGAGGAGATCCGCGCGTGGCTGAAGGATTGAAGTTTCCCACCGGGCTCGGCACGTCGGACGCCGACTCGATCTCGCTGCTCGGGCAGGACCTCGCGGCCGACCTGATGGGCAAGGTCGGGTTCGGGGAGCTGGCGTTCTGGCTGGTCGCCGGGCGGCGGCCGAACCCCGGCGAGGTGCGGCTGTTCGAGGCGGTGCTCGTCGCGCTCGCCGATCACGGGTTCACCCCGACCGCGATCGCGGCGCGGCTCACCTACCTCTCCGCGCCGGACTCCCTGCAGGGTGCGCTGGCGGCCGGGCTGCTCGGCGGCGGCTCACGGTTTCTCGGGGTGACCGAGGACTGCGGCCGATTCCTCGCGGACGTGCTCGCGGCAGCCGATTCCGACGACTACGACGGCATCGCCCTGCGCGCCGTCGAGGAGGCGAGAGCGGCGAAGCGATTCATTCCCGGGCTGGGCCATCCGGTGCACAAGGAACAGGACCCGCGCACCCCGGTTCTCATCGCGATCGCCACCGAGGAGGGCCTTTACGGGCCCCATTTACGACTGTTCGAGGCGATCGGACGCGTCCATCCGCAGATTCTGCGTCGCACGCTGCCGCTGAACGGCGCGGGAGTGTGCGGCGCGGCCCTCGCCGATCTGGGTCTGCCGGTCGATCTGCTGCGCGGTTTCGCGCTGCTGGCGCGGGCCGCCGGACTGCTCGGGCAGATCGCCGAGGAACGGCGGCGCCCGATCGCGGGCGACATCTATCGGACGGTCGACCGCAACGCCGTCTACGAGCCCTGAATCGCACGGGAGGAAAGCCATGGCCAGCATCGTCGCGGTCATCGCCTCGACGCATCACCCCTTCTACTACCGGGCCAGCACGTCCACCGGCGACGACCGGCCCCCGTTCGCCGACGAGTGGACCCGCAAGATCCTCGCCTTCCGGGAGACGCTGACCCGGGCGAAGCCGGACGTGCTGGTCATGGTCGGCTCTGATCACTTCCATCAGCTGTGGTTGGACAACATGCCGCAGTTCCTGGTCGGCAAGGCGCCGTTCTACGACGCGAACTGGTACAACGAGGAACGCGAGTTCGGGCTGCCGCGGATGGTCCTGAAAGGCCAGGAGGACCTGTCGTCGCACATCCTGCGCTCCGGGCTGGACGCCGGATTCGACCTCGCGTTCAGCAACGAGCTGCGGATCGATCACAGCGTGACCTGCCCGATCATCACGCTGCGCCCCGAGGCCGACCTGCCGATCGTGCCGATCTACACGAACATCTTCGCGCCGCCGCTGCCGCAGCCGTCCCGCTTCGTCAAGCTCGGCGAGACGATCCGGGAGATCGTCGAGCAGTGGCCGTCGCAGCTGCGGGTCGCCGTGATCGGGACCGGTCACCTGTCGCTGGAGCTGGGCGGGCCCCGGCAGTTCGGCCCGCACGGACCGGACCCGGCGTTCGACGAGAAGGCGGTCGGCTGGATCGCCAACGGCGACCTCGACGGCTGCCTGCGCGAGGTCACGCTGGACAGCCTGCACACGCCCGGGAACGCCACCCACGGATTCATGGACTTCATGCTGATGATGGGTGTGGCCGGCGCCGGAGTGAAAGCCGACTACGTCGACACCCTCGACCTGTTCCACACCATGGAGGCGTATTTCACCTGGTATCCGAACGGAGCTCCGGCATGAGCCGTTATCTGCTGAACAAGTTCCTGTTCACCGTGGACCGCGATCCCGCGCTGGTCGAACGCTATCGCGCCGATCCCGGCGAGCTGGTCCGGTGGTGGGAGTCGTCGATGGCCAATACGATTCTGAACTGCCACAGCGGCGAGGCCAGCACGTGGCTCACGTTCACCGCCGAGGAACGGGAGGCTCTGATCGCCCACGACCATGTGCGACTGTTCGGGCTCGGCGCCCACCCGTTTCTGACATTGACGCTGTTCATCGCCATGTTCGAGCGGGACAACACCGAGCCGCTGGAGTATCAGAAGGCGTACGGCACGGCTCTCGCCGCGTTCGCCCTGCCCTATCCGGACATCACCACATGATCGACGCGGCGGTCGTGCGGATCTGCGGGCAGCCTCCGATGCCGGAGCGCCGCCCGGCGCCCGTCCCCGGTGACGGCGAGTTCTGCATCCGGGTCGCGGCGGCGCCGATCACGCCGCTCGACGTGCTCTGCGCGTCGGGGACCAGCTACTTCGGGGTGCCGGCGACGCCGTACGTGCCGGGTGTCCAGGGTGTCGGGCATCTCGACGACGGGACGGCGGTGTGGTTCGCGACGGCGGCCGGGATGCGGCCGGGTGACGGGAGCATGGCGTCGATCGTGACGGCCGCCGGCGACGACGTCGTGACGCTGCCGCCCGGAACTCCGCTGATCCCGGTGGCCGCGCTCGGGCTCTCCGCGGTGGCCGCCCATGCCGCACTGCGGGCGGCCGGCGACGACCTCGGGCAGGTGGTGGTGCTCGGCGCGGGCGGCACGGTCGGGCAGGCCGCGATCCAGCTGGCGCTGCTGGGCGGCGCCCGCCGGGTGATCGCCGTGGCCCGCTCCCCCGAGGCGCTGGCCCGCGCGACCGATCTGGGCGCGGCGGCCACCGTGCCGCTGCTGCCCGGCGACTCCGAGACCGGCCTCGCCGACTGCCTGCGCGACGCCGCGGACGGCCCGGTCGACCTGGTGATCGATCCGGTCTTCGGGATGCCGGCGGCGGCCGCCCTGCGGGTGCTGCGCCCCGGCGGAACCCTGGTCAACCTGGGATCGGCGGCCGGGGCAACCGCGCCGATCGACTCGGCCACCCTGCGCAGCGGGTCGTTGCGCATCGTCGGGCACACCAACAACGCGCTGTCGCCGGCCCAGCGGGCCGGCGCGCTGACCGACATCGCCGCGCACGCGGCGGCCGGGCGTCTCACGGTCGCCCACGAGACGGTTCCGCTGGCGGCGGTCGCCGAGGCGTGGACCCGCCAGGCGATCGGGCTGGCCCGGAGCCGGATGATAATCACCCCATGACCAAGGTAGTGACCTATGTCGAAATGACCTCGCTGGATGACCTCCGGCCCGCCGCGCCGGTCCCGGGTCTCGCCCTGGAACCCCTGGACCCGGCGTCGCCGCTGGTCATCGAGTTGCAGGTCCGGATCGGCGCGCCCTACGGCTGGAAGAGCGCGAGTCGCACCCCCGAGGAGTGGGCCGCCCATCTCGCCGCCCACCCGGACCGGCGCTACTTCGCGGTGACCTTCGAGGGCGAGCCGGCCGGCATGGTGGCCTGCCACCAGCGCCCGGGAGACGACGTGGAGATCGAGACGTTCGGGCTGGTCCCCGAGTTCACCGGCCGGCGGCTGGGCGGGTACGCGCTGACACTCGGCATCCGGCAGGCCTGGTCCCTGACGCCCGGCGTGAAACGCGTCTGGCTGCACACCTCCACCCAGGACCACCCGAACGCGCTGCCCAACTACCACCGGCGGGGCTTTCGCACGTTCGCCACCGAGAGCCGCTGATCGCATGGATGAGTGATGTGCGGGCCGGGCGCCGCGATGCAGGCTCTCCGGCATGGAACGCCCACTCGCCATCACACCCACCACCGAACCGGCCGGGATCCGGCTGCGCGGCACCCTCGGCGCGTCCACGCTGCCCCTCCTGGAGACCTCGCTGGAACGGCTGCTCGACCAGACCGGTGACGTCGTGCTCGACCTGGCCGGCGTGACGTTCGTCGACAGCGCCGGCCTGCGCGCGCTGGTCCGCGCGGCCGCCTCGCTGGAAGCCCGCGGCCGGCGCCTGCTGCTGGAGAACCCCCGCCCTCAGCTGTTCCGGCTCGCCGAGGCCGTCGGATACGGCATTCCGGCCGCCACGATGCAGTCACCTGGCAGATGACGCGCCCGCCGGGCCCGCACAGAATGGCCCGGTGGAGAGGCACGACATGCCGTTGCGGGGACGCGACGGCGAACTGGCGGAACTGACACGGCGGATCGGCACGGTGCACAACGGGGGTGCGTCGATCGTCGTCGTGACGGGTGCGCCGGGCAGCGGCAAGACCCGGCTGCTCCACGAGGCGCAGCGGGTCGCCGCCGCTCGCCACGTGCGGACGGTGCGGCTGGCCGGCGACCCTGACGCCGCTCTGGCGCCCGGCGAGGGCCTGCTGCGCGGGCTGGACATCAGCCCGCCCCGGCAGCCGGGCGCCGAACACCGGTACTGGTTCCTCCAGGAGGTCCAGGACGGCCTGGAGCGCGCCGCCCGCCGGCAACCTCTGCTGATCGCCGTCGACGACCTGCAGTGGTGCGACGACCTCACGCTGCTCGCGCTCCGGGTGCTGCCCGAGCGCCTCGCCGGTTACCCGATCCTCTGGCTCCTCGCCGGCCGGGAGACCGAATCCTCCCCCGGGTACGTGAACACCCTCGCCCGCCTCGACGCCGGTGGCGCCACCACCCTGATTCTCGGTGACCTCGACGACGACGCGGCCGCCCGGATGGCCGCCGACGTGCTCGGCGCCGCGCCTTCCGGCGAGCTGCTCGACCTGGCCCGGAGCGCCGGGAACAGCCCGCTGCTGATCCGCGAGCTGATGACCGGCATCCGCGAGGAGGGACGCGCCGACCTGCCCACCCGCGTCCGCACCCTGGTGCAGCGGCGTCTCGCCCGGCTGCCGCGCGACACCCGCGCCGTCCTCGAGGTGGCCTCGGTGCTGTCGCGCCGCCTGCTCGTACCCTGTCTCGCTGATCTTCTGCGCCGGACCCCGGCGCAGCTGCTCGACTCGGTCCGCGTGGCGCTCGCCGAGGATCTGCTCCGCAGCGAGGGCGAGGAACTGGTGTTCCGGCACGATCTGGTGCGCGAGGCGATCCGGGCGACGGTGCCGCCGCCGGTGGCACGGGCCCTGCGCCGGGAGGCCGCCGCGGCCGCCGCCCGGTCGGGTTCCGGCCCGCTCGAGGTGGCCGCGCTGATGGCCGACAGCGCGGAACCCGGTGACCAGGAGGCGATCGCGGCGTTGCGCACCGCCGCCGCGCGGCTCGCCGCCGACACGCCGGCCGGCGCCGCCGACCTGAGCCGCCGGGCCCTCGCCCTGACCCGGGCCGGCACCACACAGCACCAGGAGGTCACCGCCGAGACGGTCCGGCTGTTGTGGCTGGCCGGGCGCGCCCACGAGGCCACCGTCCTGGGCCGCACCCTGCTCCACGACGACCTGGCGCCCGAGGCGGAGGCCGCCGCCCGGATCGGCATCGCCGCGGTCTGCAGCCAGTACTCGTTCGCCGAGGCGGTCCGGCAGTGCGCGATCACCGCCGGCCTTCCCGGGCTGTCCACGCGGACCAGGACGTCGGCGCTCGCCCTGATGGGCGTGAACCAGACCATGACCGGTGACATCACCGGCGCCGGGACGACGCTGGCCGAGGTGCTCCGGGACGCCGACGAGCCGCATCGGGCCCTCGCCCTGGCCGCGCTGTCGGTCGTCGCCCTCTACCGCGACGACTGGGCCGGCGCCACCGAACTGGCCGACGAGGTCGTCAAGGCCCGGGCCGGGGCCGATCTGTGGGGGCCGACGCAGTGGCGCGGCTACCTCGACGCCCTGGCCGGGCGGCCGGACCTGGCCCTGGAGCACGCCGCGTCCGGGATGCGGGTGGCGCAGCGCGACGGCCAGGCCTGGCAGGTGCGGCAATGGAGCATGGACCGGTGCCGGCTGCTCTTCGACGCCGGCCGGCTCGACGACGCCCGCGCCGAGGCGGAGGGCGTCCTCGCGATGGCCGACGAGCTGGGCGCGGGCAACTACGCCGACTGCACCGCCCTGGTCACCGCGGCGCGGGTGGCGCTGCACACCGGTGACCTGGCCGCGGCCCGCCGTTACGACGCGGACGCCGAACGGATGCGGGCCGACGAGGCGCCGCTGGTCCGCCGCGCGGGCCGCTGGATCGGCGCGCTCGTCGCGGTCGCCCACGACCGCGACCCGGACCGGATCCGGCAGCTGCTTGCCGAGGCCGCCGGCACGTTCGGCAGTCCCGGTCCCGCGCTCGGCTCGCCGATGGACCCCGCCGACGACGTGACGTTCGTGCGGATCGCGCTGTCGATCGGCGAACACGGCTGGGCGGGCCGGGCGGTGGCGGCCGCCGAGCAGCGGAGCGCGGCCAATCCGTCGTACCCGTTCCTCGCCGCGACCGCCGGGCACGCCCGCGGCCTGCTCGACGGCGACCGGCACCGGATCCTCGCCGCGATCGAGACATACCGGGCGTTTCCCCGGCCGCTGCCGCTCGCCGCCGCCCTCGAGGACGCCGACGGACACGAGGAGGCGCTGACCGTTTATGACCGTGTCGGTGCCACCCGCGACGCGGCCCGCGTGCGCGGTGAGCTGCGCCGCCGGGGCATCCACCGCCGTCCCGCTGCCCCCGGCCGCCGCGGGCGCGGACCGCTGGTCCCGGCTGACCGTCACCGAGCTCGCCGTCGTCGAGAAGATCGCCGCCGGGGCCACCAACCGGGAGGTCGCGGCCGCCATGTTCCTGTCACCGCACACCGTGAACACCCATGTCCGACATGCTTTCACGAAGCTGGGCATAACTCCCGCGTCGAGTTGACCCGGCTCGCGGTCCGGCACCTAGTAGTGCTTTGTCATGATCCGCGTCGGCGGGCTCGTTTCCGTTGCGGGAACGGGGTTCGGCAGGTCGGGCATGCGCCGATGAGGTAGACGAGCAGGAGTTGCAGGCGTCGGAGTACGGCGTAGAGGGTCATTCCGGCGCATGGGTTTTTGGGTCGAGGCGTTGCAGGGTGAGGAAGATGTGTGCCGCGGAGACGAGGGTGACGTGGTGGTGCCATCCCTGCCAGGTGCGGCCTTCGTAGTGGTCGAGGCCGAGACCGGTCTTGACTTCGCGGTAGTCGTGTTCGATGCGCCAGCGCAGTTTCGCCCAGCGGATCAGGGTGCGTCTCGCGGTCCGGGCGGGTAGGTCAGAGAGCCAGTACTTGATCGGCTCCGGGTTGCCGGGCGGCCATTCGGCGATGAGCCAGGCCTCAGGTAGGTCCTCGCCGCGGTGCGCGGACAGCAGGGTTCGCCCGGCCGGACGGACCCGGGTGAACACGAAGTGCGAGGACATCAGGAGCGGACGGCCGCCGCGGCTGCGGGAGCCGGGTCGCCAGGTCACTCTCCGGGCTTTGCCGGTGCCGGTGGTGATCAGTTCGGTGAGGGTCGGCGCCGGCTGCTGGTAGCGGGGCGTGGGATAGGAGCCGACGCCGGCGTAGTCCCCGGCCGTGCGGATCGTCGAGGCCGGGTAAGCGGTGAGCCTGCCGCTGACCTGCACCAGGTGGGGCAGCCCGCGTTCGGTCAGGGCGAGGCGGAACTCTGCGGCGTCGCCGTAGCCGCAGTCGGCCACGATCAGCGGCGGGCGATGTCCCCATCGCAGCAGTTCGTCGATCATGTCCAGGGCGAGGCGCCACTTCTCCCGATGGGTCACGTCGTCGCTGATCCCGGCGCGGCGGCGACGGTTGTGGACATCGCTGGTGGCCTTGGGTGAGGCGGGATCCCAGGACTCCGGCAGAAACAGTCGCCAGTCCACGGGGCAGGATGCGGTGTCGGTGACCATGCTGACGCTTACGGCGATCTGGCAGTTGGTGACCTTGCCCGCGGTGCCGGTGTACTGCCGGGCCACACACGGCGAAGCGGTGCCGCATTTGAGCAGGCCGGTGTCGTCGATGGCCCATGCCGTCGGGACGATCGCCTGGTCGGCCAGCGCGGCGATCCGTCGCCGGACCGGCTCGACCTGCCACGGACTGTTGGTCACGAAGTGGTTCAACGCCTGCTCATGCACGCCCTGCAGCCGAGCGGCCATCGGCTGGATCGACTTACGCCGTCCGTCGATCATCAGCCCTTGCAGATACGCGGCCGCACGATCCTGCCAGCCGGCCCTGGTCAGCGAGGCGAACACGTCCGACGCGAACTCGGCCAAGTCGTCACGCAACCGGTCAGCCTCAGCAACGTCCATACCTCAACGACAGCAACCCACCGTCAACAAGTCACCATCAGCCACTCGAAAGTGACAAAGCACTACTAGGCGGCTGACGAGAACTCCATCACTGCAGCTTGGGTGGCCATCCGGCGGGTGCGCAGACTGGGTCCGTGGATCACGAGGAGGACGCGCCAGGGCTCATCGGCCGAGCCGGCGTGTGGGCCGAACTGAGCGCCATCCTCGACCCGTCCCGACCGGAAACGACCATCGCCCTGCTGACCGGCCCGGCCGGCATCGGAAAGACCGCGCTCCTCAGCGCTTTCACCGGCGAGGCGGTGCGGCGCGGGCTTCCCACCATCAGGTACGGCGATTTATCCTCCCTTGTCGGTGTGAAACACTCTGACTCCGAGCCAGGCGCCGCGCTCGATCCGGGACCGGGCACCGACCCGCTCGCGCTGCGGGCCGCGCTTTTCGCCGAGGTGACCCGGCGGGCCGGTGACCGGCTCGTGGTGCTCGTCGCCGACGACGCCGACCGGCTCGACCCGTGCGCCGCCGACCTGCTCACGGCCCTGGCCGCCGCGATCGTCTGGCGGCAGGTCCCGGCGCTGGCCCTGGTCACCGCCCGGACCGATCGGGCCCCCGCCGACCTGGCCGACCTGATCCCTGCGATCCCGGTGCCGCCTCTCACCGACCGGGAGGCGGAACGGCTGCTCGATCGGCTGCCCGGCGCACCCCGCGGAACCGCCCGCGTCGGCCTGCTCCGCCGCGCCGCGGGCAACCCGCTTGCGCTGCGCGAGTTCGCGCCCGGCCCGTCGCACGACTACGACCAGCGGATCCGCGCCCTGCCCGCTCTCACGCTGCGGGCGCTCACCCTGGTGGCGGCCGGCGAACCGGACCTGTCCGTGATCGCCCGCGCCGACCCCGCCGCCACCCTGGCCGCCTGGCAGCCCGCCGAGGAGGCCGGCCTGGTCGTGGTCGCCGGCGGCACGGCCCGTTTCACCCACCCGCTGGCCGAGCAGGCCGTGCTCGCGGCCGCCGGACCGGGCGCGCTGCACCACGCCCACCAGGACCTCGCCGCGGTGACCACCGACCCGCACCGGGCGCTCTGGCACCGGGCCGCCGTCGCCACGGGCACCGACCCGGAACTGGCCGCCGAGCTGATCGCCGCGGCCGGCCGGCTCGGCGGCACGGCCGCGACCACCGCCGTGAGCCTGCTGGACCGGGCGGCCGCGCTCTCCCCCGCGTCGCGGCGGGCAGCGGTCCTGCTGGAGGCCGCCGGCCGCGCGGGCGCCGTGGGCCGGATGGCGTGGGCCGCCGAGATCGTGGACCGGGCCCGCGCTGCGCTGCTCCCCGGCACACCCGCGCAGCTCACGGCGACGGTCGCCGCCCTGTCGTCGTGGCTGCTCACCATGCGGGGCCGCGTCCACGAGGCGGCGAACGTGCTGGTCGCGGCGCTGCACGCGGCCGACGACCGGGCGACGGTGACGACCGTGGCGGCCACCGCGGGCCTCCCGGCCTTCCTGCTCGGCGAGGGCCCGCTCACCGACGTCCTGCGCGCCGCCCTCACCGCCGCCCCGGCGCCGCGCGCCGCGGCTACCCCCGGCCCACCGGCGCCCGAACCCCACGCCGCCACCACCCCCGCGCCGCCCGAGCCCCACGCCGCCACCACCCCCGCGCCGCCCGAGCCCCACGCCGCGGCAACCCCGCCGCTCGACCCGGCGTCGCTCTACCCGCTTGCGGTGGTTGCTCCGGACGAGCGGGTCCGTGCGGCCGTGCTGGACATCCCGGCGCCCGCGGAGCCCGCGCAGATCGGGCCCGTGTCGGCGATCGGCGGCGCGGCGCTGCTGCTCGACGAGCCGGAACACGCGCTGCGGCTGCTCGAACCCGCGGCCACCGCCGTGGCGCGCGGCGCCGCGACGGGCGTGTTCCTCTCCGCGCCCGGCGGGGCCTGCTGGGCGCTGATCGACCTCGGTCGGTGGGTGGAGGGCGAGCAACTGCTGGTGCCGGTGCTGTCGTCGCCGGTCTCCGCCGAGGCGGTGAGCGTGCGCGGCTGGGCGTACACCCAGCTCGCCGTGATCGCCCTGCACCGCGGGCACCGGGACCAGGCCGCTGACCTGCTGCGACGCTCGGAACACGAGGGCCTGCCGGCGCTCGCGGTCCGGGTGCGGCAGGCGCAGGCCCAGGCCGCGGCCGCGGCCGGCGATCACGAGTCGGCGTACCGGCTGCTCAGCGACGTGCTCACCGGCACCCACTTCTGGGAGCTGCTCCTGCTGCCCGATGTGGTCGCCGCGGCCATGCACATCGGACTCGGCGAGCAGGCCGCCACGCGATGCGCGCACGTGCGGGACCGGTTCGCGGGCCGCTGGCTCACCGCACGCCAGCGCACCCTGATCGCCGCCGGCGACGCGCTCGCCGATCCCGACCCTGCGGCCGCCGCGGACCGGCTCGCGCCGCTGGTCGACGCGGCCGAGACCCGGCGGCGGCCGTTCGAACGGGCGGTTCTCGCCGTCGAGCTGGCCGACCGCTGGCGACGGTCCGCGCGGGCGCGGCGGGCCACCGAGATGCTCGTGGACGCGCTCGACACGTTCGAACGGCTCGGCGCCTCCGGATGGGCCGCGAGGGTACGCGCCGACCTGCGCACACCGGCCACCGCCGCGACCGCCGCCGACCCGTTCGCCGCGCTCAGCGCCCAGCAGCAGCAGATCGCCCGGCTCGCCGCCGAGGGACTCACCAACCGGGAGATCGCGGCCCGGCTGTTCCTGTCGCCGCGTACCGTCGCCTCCCACCTCTACCGGATGTTCCCGCAGCTCGGCGTGAGCAACCGGACCCAGCTCGCCGACCTGCTCAGCAGTCATCTGACAGACGACCGGGCGGCCGGCGGCGGGCAGGATCTCACACGTCCGACAGACGGGAGAGCGCCGTGACGCCACTCGACGAGGCGGCCCGGATGCTGGTCGACGGCTCCCGGCTGCCACCGTTCCACTACGCGATCGGCCCGGACGACGCCCGCCGAGCGTTGCGCCTGGTCCAGGCCCCGCCCGCCGCGATGCCGGGCGTCGAGCACCGGGTCGTCGCGGTGCCGACGGCCGCCGGGGACCTCACCACCCACGTGATCACCCCGAGCGGTCCGCCGGCGGCGCCGCGACCGGCCATCCTGTACGCGCACGGCGGCGGCTGGCTGACCGGCGGCTGGGAGACCCATCACCGGCTGGCCGTGCGGATGTGCCGGGACACCGGCGCGATCGTGGTGATGCCCGCCTACACGCGGGTGCCGGAGGCCCGGCATCCGGTGGCGATCGGGCAGCTCGCGGCGGCGCTCGGGTGGATCCGGGACGGGGGGCTACCCACCGGTGCGGACCTGCCCGCCGACCGGGACCGGATCGCGCTGGTCGGTGACTGCGCCGGAGCGACGATGACGCTGGAGCTCGCTCTCCGGGAGGGCGGCGCCGCCCGTACCCTGGTGTTGCTCTATCCCCTCGGACTGCCCGCGGCGGGCGACCGGTCGGCGCGGGCGTTCGCCACCGGCGCCGGCTTGCGCCTCGCCGACGTGCGTCACCTGCACCAGCGGTACGCGCCGCGGGCCCGCTATCCGGACCCGCTCGCGGCCGAGGACGTGAGCGGGCTGCCGCCGACCCTGCTGATCACCGCTGAGGTGGATCCGACCCGGGACACCGCGGAACGGCTCGGCAACCGGCTGCGCGCGGCGGGTGTGCCGGTCACGGCCGCGCGCTATCTGGGCACGGTCCACGACTTCGCGGTGCTCGACGCGCTGCGCTGGACTCCGGCCGCCGAGGCCGCGCTCGGCCAGGTCACCGATCACCTGCGGGACGCGTTCGGGGTGGTCGCGTGATCGTCGGGCGCGATGCCGAGCTGGCCTCGATCGACGCCGCGTTGCGGGACGGGCGCCGCCTGCTGATCACCGGCGGGCGCGGGACCGGGCGGTCGGCGCTGCTCGCCGAGGCGGCTCGCCGGCACGCCTCGGCGGGGGCGACGGTGCTGGTGGTGGGCGCGCTTCCGGGTGACCGCGGGGTGCCCGGCGCGGGGCTGCAACGGCTGCTCCACCCGGTACGGGACGAGGCGCCGGTGGGGCTCGCCTTCCTGTGGGGGACGGCTCACGGCGCGGGGCACGACGTGGGCGCGGCCGTCGATGCGCTGGCGGCCCGGCTCGCGGCCAGGGGTCCGGTGCTGTGGTGCGTCGACGACCTGGAACGGCTCGACGAGCTGTCCCGGACCGCGATCCTGCGGCAGCGCCACGCCACGGTCCTCGCCACCGGAGCCACCGGAGCCACCTGGGCCACCGGAGACGCCGGAGACACGGGGAACGCCGGTGGCAGCAGGAACGGCGGAGCCACCGGGGACACGGTGCTCAGGCCGTACCTGATGATCGAGCTGGACCGGCTCTCCCCGGCCGATGCCACCGCTCTGCTGGCAGGGATGCCCGGCCTGGCCGGGCATCCCGGCGCCCGGCTCGTGCTCGCCCAGGCCGCCGGCAACCCCCTGGCCCTCACCGAGCTGGCCCGGAACCTGGTGTCCGGCCCGCCGATCACGCCGGCCACCACCGAGCTGCCCGTCCCGGACCGGCTGCGCCGCGCTCTCGCACCCACCGTCGACGATCTCGATCCGGTACGGATGCGGGCCGCGCTGCTCGCCGCGTTCGCCGCCGAGACACCCGGACCGGCCACCGCGGCCGCCCTCGCGGTGCTGGTCTCGCCGGACGTGTGGCAGTGGCTGGTCGCCGACGGGGTGCTGCGGCCCGGCAGACGGCGCCGGTTCACGCATCCGGTGGTCCGGGCCGCGGTGATCGACCGGGCCGGGCACGCGCAGCGCCGCGACGCCCGGCATCAACTGGCCGCGCTGCTGCCGGCCGGTGGCCCGGCGCGCGCCTGGCACACCGCGCACGCCGAACCGGTTCCCGGCGAGACCCTGGCCGGTGTGCTCGACGCCGCCGGCGGTGAGCTGCTCGCGGCGGGACGGCTGCGCGCCGCCGGGTACGCGCTCGGCCTCGCCGCACGGCTCAGCGGTGATCCGGCGCGGGCGCTCGCCCGGCAGCGGCGGGCCGCCTACAGCGCGCACCTGGCCGGCGAACAGGCCTGGTCACGACAGCTGGCGCCGCCCGGGACGGGCGCCGGGGTGCCCGGCGACGCGACGGCCGTCATCGACGTGCCGGAGATCGCGCCGCTGCTGTTGCGGGCCTGGCTGCGGGGCGACGAGGATGCCCGGGAGGCGGTGCGTGACCTGCTGGGATCGGGCCGTCCGGTCGCCGGGCCGATCGTGGCGGTGTGGGCGAGCGCGATCGTCGAGGACACCGACCCGGACGGGGCCGCGGAACGGATGCTGCACCAGCGGGTCCGGCCGTCCCGCCGGGATCCGATGAGTCCCGAGCAGCGGCAGATGGTGCTGGGGACGATCGCACTGGCGCGGCACGAGACGGTGGCGGCGGTTCGCTACATGAGCCGTTCGGTGGAGCTGGTCGCGCACGGTTCGCTGCATGAGCCGATCGCGCATTGCGGGCTGGCCGGGGCGCGTTATGACCTCGGGGAGCTGGACGCGGCCGCCGATCATGCCGTGCGGACGCTCGCCGCGCTCGGCGTGCCGGCCGATGCCGGCAGCGCGGGCGGCGCTTCCGGTTTCAGCGGCGCGATCGGTGCCGCGGGCGGCGCATCCGGTTTCAGCGGCGCGATCGGTGCAGCGGCCGGTCGGGCCGAGGGCTCCGGGGTGCACGACGATCTGCGGGCCGGGGCGCTCGCCGTGCTCGCGAGCGTCGCGGTGCTCCGGGAGGACGCCGACGCCGAGGAGTGGGTGCGCCGGGCCCGCGCCGGCCTGCGTCCCGCCGACCAGGCCGCCCACGACCTGCGGCTGGTCCGCGCCCAGGGCCTGATCGCCGGGATGCGCGGGCGTCACGAGCTGGCGTTCCGGCGGCTGCGCCGGCTGCACCACCCGGACGGCCGGCCGGTCCACCACCGTCTCTCCGACCTCGGGCTGGCCGACCTGGCCCGGGTCGCGGTGATCCTCGGCCGCGACGACGAGGTCCGCCCGCTGGTCGAGGCCGCGACACCCCGGATCCGGGCACTGCGGTCGGTGCGGGCCAGCGCGATCCACCACCGGGCGCTGGCGCTGCTCGCCGGAACATCGGAACAGGCCGAGACGTACTTCCGGCTCGCCCTCGCCGACCCGGCCAGCGACGTCTGGGCGGTCGAGCGGGCGCTGACCCGGATGGACTACGCCGCGTGGCTGCGCCGCCGCCAGCGTCCCGCCGAGTCAAGGCCGCTGCTGGAGGCGGCCCGCGACGTCTTCGCCGCCGCCGGTCTGACCGCCTGGCAGGAGCGCGCCGAGGCGGAACTGGCCGCGGCCGGGCCACCGTCGCGCCCCGGGCTGCTCACCCCGCAACAGCATCAGGTCGTCATGCTGGCCGCGCAGGGACTCACGAATCCGCAGATCGCCGCCCGGCTCGGGCTGTCCGCGCGCACGGTCGGCATCCACCTCAGCCGTGCCTACCCGATCCTCGGCGTGACCCGGCGCTCCCAGCTTCCTCTCGTGATGCAGTAATTCAACAGACGACGACCACCATCCGGTACGGGCATCGTCGTCGCATGATCTATCTGGAGCCGGCCGCCCTCCGGTTCGTCGCGGACCGGTCACCGCTGCGCCGCGGCGTCGACGAGGGCCGCCGGGAGCTGACCGCGATGCAGTCCGGCGACGTGCCCCGGCCGGAGGCGGCGGTCACCGACCTCAGCATCGACGGCGGCCCGTCCGGGACGGTGTCGATCCGGATCCTGCGTCCGGCCGGTGACGGGGCCCTGCCCGCGGTGCTCTACATCCACGGCGCCGGGTGGGTGTTCGGGGACGCCGGGACCCATGACCGGCTGGTCCGTGAACTGGCCCACCGGTCCGGGGCGGCCGTGGTGTTCGTCAACTACAGCCGTTCCCCGGAGGCGCACTATCCGGTGGCGATCGAGGAGTGTTACGCCGTCCTGGAGTGGATCGCGGCGCACGGCGCGGCGCACGACCTGGACCCGGAACGGATCGCGGTGGCCGGGGACTCGGTCGGCGGCAACATGTCGGCCGCGGTGACGCTGATGGCGAAGCAGCGGTCCGGGCCGGAGCTCGCCGCCCAGTTGCTGTTCTATCCGGTCACCGACGCGTCGTTCGACACCGGGTCGTACCACGAGTTCGCGCAGGGGTACTGGCTGCGGCGGGACAGCATGCAGTGGTACTGGAACCAGTACACGACCGACGAACGAGCCCGTGCGGAGATCACCGCGTCGCCGCTGCGGGCCACACCGGGGCAGCTCGCGGGACTGCCGCCGGCGCTGGTGATCCTGGCCGAGGCGGACGTGCTGCGGGACGAGGGCGAGGCGTACGCGGGGAAGCTGCGGGCGGCGGGGGTGCCGGTGACGGCGGTGCGCTACCAGGGGATCGTGCACGACTTCGTGATGGTGGACGCGTTGCGGGACACCGAGGCGGCGAAGGCGGCGCTGGCCCAGGCCGGCCGGTTCCTCCGCGAGGCGCTGACCTGACCGCTGGGGCTGAGGTTGCGCCGGGGCCGGCGGCGGGACGCGCCGGGCCGAGGGCTTCAGCACCGGCCGGGGCGGGACGGGTCGATGCTGGTGGGGGCGGGTCTGTGCGTACCGGGGGAAGAATGTCGGTCGTCCCTGCTAGGTTCTGCGCGTTGTCGAATGCGGCCGAGGGAGTCCGGTGACCATCAACCACTTTTTGTCGACGTTCGCGGGGCTGCCGGTGGTGGCGGCCGACGACGAGAAGAGTCCGGGTGATCCGGGGGCGGTGGCCTGGCGGATCGACATGGACTACGACCCGGAGCCGGGCGCGTTCGCCGCGGCGGTGGAGCAGTTGCTGGAGCGCACCGGGCCGGCCGGGCCGACCGCGCTGATCATCGGTGAGTGGGGCGAGGCGAACGACACGCCGTTCCCGATCGACCTGCTGATCGGCAACGCGGAGCGGCTCAGCGGGCTGCGGTCACTGTTCATCGGTGAGATGAGCTTCGAGCAGTGCGAGATCTCCTGGATCCAGCAGACCGATCTCACCCCGATCCTGGAGACGTTCCCGCAGCTGGAGCGGCTGTGGGTGCGCGGGTCGCAGGATCTGGCGTTCCAGAAACAGGTCCGTCACGAGGGGCTGCGCGAGCTGGTGCTGCAGTCCGGCGGGCTGCCCGCGTCGGTGGTGCAGAGCGTCGCCACCTGGGACGTGCCGAACCTGCGGCGGCTGGAGCTGTGGCTGGGCGTCGACAACTACGGCGGCGACGCGACGGTCGACGATCTCGCGCCGTTCCTGTCCGGCCGCTCGCTGCCGAGCCTCACCTCGCTGGGCCTGCGCAACTCCGAGATCGCCGATCAGGTGGCGGCGGCGGTGGCGGCCGCTCCGGTGGTCGCGCGGCTGACCCATCTCGACCTGTCGATGGGCACGCTCGGTGACGCCGGTGGTGAGGCACTGCTCGCCGGTCAGCCGCTCACCCACCTGCAGGTGCTGAACCTGAGCCACCACTTCATGTCGCCGGAGCTGGCCGAGCGCCTGGCCGACGAGCTGCCCGACGTCGCCGTCGACATCTCCGACCCGCAGACCGAGGAGGAGTGGGGCCGCTACACCGCGGTCTCTGAGTGATGCGACTCGCCGTCGTCGGCAACCCGTCGCACCGGCGGGTCGCGCTCTTCACCGACGCCGTGCGGCGGGCCGGGCTGCCCGATCCGGAGGTCTATCCGTGGCGTGACGTGCTGCTTTCCGGCCGGGTTCCGGGGCCGGGCAGCCTGGTGCGGATCGAGTCGCCCGGTGAGGACGCCGAGGTGGACCGGCTGCTGCGTGAGCTGGGCAGCGGCCGGCCCGCGGTTCCCGCCCAGCACGGGCAGATCCTCGGGACGGCGGCCGCGTTCGCCGGTCTGCGGATCGCCCTCGACCGGGTCGCCGCCGGCGGCGGTGAGCTGCTCAATCAGCCGGCCGACATCCTGACGATGACGTCGAAACCGGAGTGCCACGCGCTCCTGGAGCGCAACGGCATCCCGGTTCCGCCCGCGCTGGCGCCGATCACCGGTTACGCGCAGTTGCGGGCGTCCGGGTGGCGTCGCGTCTTCGTGAAACCCGCCTACGGCTCGTCGGCGTCCGGCGTGCTCGCGCTGACGGCCTCCGGGCGGCGGGTCTCGGCGATCACCTCGGTCGAGCTGAGCGGTGGGTCGCTCTTCAACAACTTGAGGGTACGGCGGTACGACGACGAACCCTCGATAGCCGCGATCGTGGACCTGCTCGCCCCGGACGGCCTGCACGTGGAGCGGTGGTTCCCGAAAGCCGTGCTCGACGGCCGCGCCCTGGACCTGCGGGTCGTCGTGATCGTCGGGCGGCCGGAGCACATCGTGGTGCGCACCAGCACGTCCCCGATGACGAACCTGCATCTCGGCAACGCGCGCGGCGACGTGGCGGCGGTGCGCGCGGCGGCGGGCGAGACGGCGTGGCGGGCGGCCATCCAGACCTGCGTGCGGGTGGCGGGGCTGTTCCCCCGTACCCTGCAGGTCGGAGTTGATCTCATGTTCGGTGCGAGGTGGCGGGACCATGCGGTGGCCGAGGTGAACGCGTTCGGTGACCTGCTCAACGGGCTAGACACGCACGGGGCTCAGGTGGCCGCGATATGCGCGCGCTGATCGGCAGCCACGACCTGCTGTTCCTCACGCTGGACACGCTGCGCTACGACGTCGCGGTGTCGTGCCTGGAGCAGGGGCGCACCCCGGCGCTGGCGAGGGTACTGCCCGGCGGGGTGTGGCAGCGGCGGCACACACCGGCGAGTTTCACGTACGCGGCGCACCACGCCTTCTTCGCCGGTTTCCTGCCGACGCCGGTGACGCCGGGGCCGCACGAGCGGATGTTCGCGGCCCGGTTCGGCGGCAGCGAGTCCAGCGGCCCGGACACGTTCGTCTTCGACGCCGCGGATCTGCCGTCCGGGCTGGCCGCCGCCGGCTATCACACGGTCTGCCTGGGCGGGGTGGGCTTCTTCAACCCGGCGACGCCGCTCGGGCGGGTGCTGCCGGGCCTATTCACCGAGTCGCACTGGTCGCCGGAGTTCGGGGTGACGGCGCCGGACTGTCTCGGCGCTCAGCTCGATCGCCTCGACGAGATCGTCCGGCGAACTGATGGACCGTTGTTCACCTTCGTCAACGTGGCGGCTCTGCACCAGCCGAACCGGCACTACGTGCCCGGCGCCGTCGCGGACGGTGTGGCGACCCACGCCGCCGCCCTGGAGTATGTCGACGGACAGCTCGATCGGCTGTTCACCCTGGTCGCCGGCCGGGGCCGCCCCTGCCAAGTGATCATCTGCTCGGACCACGGGACGCTCTACGGCGAGGATGGTCATGTCGGCCATCGGGTCGCCCATGAGACGGTGTGGACCGTTCCCTACGCTGACTTCATCCTGGATCCACGGTGACTTCTCCTTATCAAGGATATCTGTACGCTTATCCCCATAAAACGGCCTATAGGCGTCTGGAGCCTCGGCCGCTGTTGCGTGACGTATGGGCAGATCAGGATCAGAGCTCGCTCTTCGGGTACGTGCACCTGCCGTTCTGTGAGATGCGATGCGGCTTCTGCAACCTGTTCACCCGCTCCAACCCGCCCGCAGCCCAGGTCACTGCCTATCTCGACCAGTTGCGGATCCAGGCGCGGGAGATCCGGGAGAGCCTTGCGGACGACGCCGCGTTCTCCCGGATCGCGATCGGCGGCGGCACCCCCACCTATCTGACCGCGCCGGAGCTGACCTCCCTGTTCGCGATCGTCTCCTCGGTCTTCGGCGCCCGCGGGGTGCCGCTGTCGGTGGAGACGTCCCCGGCCACCGCCACCCCCGACCGGCTCGCGGTCCTGGCCGAGCACGGCGCCACCCGGATCAGCATGGGCGTGCAGAGCTTCCTGGACAGCGAAGCCCGCGCCGCCGGACGCCCGCAGCGCCTGACCGAGGTGCAGGCGGCCCTGCAGGCGATCCGGGACAGCCGGATCCCGGTGCTCAACGTCGACCTGATCTACGGCATCGACGGCCAGACACCCGAGACCTGGCAGCACTCGCTGACCGCCGCGCTGGCGTGGCGGCCCGAGGAGCTCTACCTCTATCCGCTCTACGTCCGGCCGCTGACCGGGCTCGGGCGCCGGCACGTCAGCCGCGACGACTGGGACCGGCAGCGGCTCGACCTGTACCGGCAGGCCGTTGAGGTGCTCACCGCCGCCGGGTACGTGCAGCACTCGATGCGCCAGTTCCGGCGCGCCGACGCCCCGGTCCCGGACGGGCCGGACTACTGCTGCCAGGACGACGGCATGGTGGGGCTGGGGTGCGGCGCCCGGTCGTACACGACCGAGCTGCACTACTCGTTCGACTATGCGGTGTCCGTCACCGAGGTCCGCGCGGTCATCGACGACTACCTGTCCCGCCCGGCGAGCGACTTCCGGTACGCCGAGATCGGCTTCCACCTCGACGCGGTCGAGCAGCGCCGCCGCTGGCTGCTGAAGTCCCTGCTGCGCGCCGAAGGGGTGGACGCTGCCGCTTACTCGTCCCGGTTCGGCAGCTCCTTCCCGGCCGACTTCCCGCAGCTCACGTCACTGGTGGACCGCGGATGGCTGGAACCCTCGCTCACCCGGCTGACCCCCGAAGGGCTCGCCCACTCGGACGCGGTCGGCCCGTGGCTGGTGTCCGGCCCGGTCCGCGCGGCGATGGAGTCCTATGTCGTCCGATGACCTCTACGTGCTCTACCGGGGGCCGCTCGCCAGCTGCAACTACGACTGCCCGTACTGCCCGTTCGCCAAGCGCGTCGACCCGCCGGAGCTGCTGCGCGCCGACCGGGCCGACCTGGAACGGTTCCTGGGCTGGGTGCGGGAGACCACCGACCGGCGGCTGTCGGTGCTGTTCACCCCGTGGGGCGAGGGCCTGACCCGGTCCTGGTACCGCGACGCCATCGTCGAACTGTCCCACCTGCCGCACGTGGCACGCGTCGCCATCCAGACGAACCTGGCCGCCCGCACCACCTGGCTCAGCGACGCCAACCCGCAGGTGGCGGCGCTGTGGGCGACCTATCACCCGGGTCAGGTGACTCCCGAACGGTTCCTGTCACGGTGCAGCGCGCTCTCCGAAGCCGGCATCCGCTACTCGGTCGGCGTCGTCGGCCTGCCCGATCACTACGCGCCGGCGCTGGCTCTGCGCGCCGCCCTGCCGTCCGACGTGTACCTCTGGGTGAACGCCGCCGACGGGCACGTCTACACCGCCGAGGAGGAACGGCGGTGGACGGCACTCGACCCCCGCTTCGGTGACAGCGTCCGGCCGCACCTGTCACTCGGCCGGCCCTGCCACGCCGGGGAGACGGCGATCTCGGTGATCGGCGACGGGACGGTCCGGCGGTGCCACTTCATCCCGGCGCCGATCGGCAACCTCTACGACGGCACGTGGCGGGCGGCCTTGCGGCCGCGGGCGTGCAGCAACGCGATGTGCGATTGCCACATCGGCTATGTGCACCTCAAGCCCTTGAAACTGCGCGACGTGTACGGGGACGGCCTCCTCGAACGCATTCCCACAGGCTGGCCGTCGTAGGGGTCGGCGGCCGCTCTCCGAGCCCGCGTGCCCCCGTGGCCGCGTGGCGCCTGGCCGCGTAGCGCCTGGCCGCGTAGCCCGCGCCCCCGTGGTCGCTTCGCTCCTGGCCGCGTGGCGCGTGGCCGCATAGCCCGTGGCGCGTGGCCGCGTCAGCTGGCCGACGCAGATGTGCTCGTGGGATTCAGCCAGCAGACAGCACCAGGAACCAGCCGGCTCCCAGCGTTACTGCACTCACCACCAGCCGGACCGGCCGGCTCCCAGCGTTACTGCACTCACCACCAGCCGGACCGGCCGGCTCCCAGTGACCGGCTGGTTCCTAGTGCGGTGACATGCCCGCGCCGACGACACTGAGGGCCAGCCGGCCCGCGCCGTTCCACGATCCACAGCCGGCGGAGCCACATCGGCGTCGAACGCAGCCAGCCATCGAGCGCGGTCCGACGTGGAGCGCCGCCGGACGTCGAGCGCGGCCGGACGTCGAGCGCGGCCGGACGTCGAGCGCGGCCGGACAGTGAACGGATCACCCCGGCGAACCCGTCGCACCGCCGGCAGCACGGCGCCGCAGCGTGTCTAAACGGGAGCCGGAGCGCGCCGGAAGTTCACACGCTCGCCCGCCGGGCGGAGGGGTCAGGTCTGGATCAGCGGGTGGTACTCCTCGGCGGTCAGGCCGAACGTCCATGCCACGCCCTCGCGTGCCGTCCGGGTCTCGGGTGGGACGCGGAGCCAGTAGACGCGGCTTGTGCCGTCCGGCTCGGGGGTGGAGTTGACCACCTCGACCATGACGAGGGGCTCGTCGCCGGGGAGGTCGAGCCACCACAGGGTGCCCGTCTCGTCGGTGCCGAGCCGGCGAGCACCGGCCTCGCGGAGGTAACGCTCGTAGCCGAAGTGCTCGAGCACCACGCGGCGGATCTCGGCGTTCTTCTCGCTGCGGATGCGGTCCAGCGTCAGGTGGGGCAGCTCGGCGGCGAGGCCGGGTGGGATCGGCATGCCGCGCCAGGCCCACAGACCGTACCCATCGGGGAACTGCATGGCTGCGCCCTCACCGCGGTGCAGGCGGCCGACGTTGTCGCGTTCCAGCAGGCCGGGGCGCTCGGTGAGCACGGCGACCCGCTCGAACGCCCACCACCAGCCGCTGTGCCGGGCCACCTCGGCGAGGCCGGTCAGACGCGTCATCAGACCCGCGTCGGGGCAGAGCCGGTCGGCGGCCTCGAACGTCGCCAGCCACGTGCCGTCGTGCTGGCCGTAGATCGCGTCGAGCACCGGCATCCGCACGGCCGGGGCGGCGTCTCCGAGGTCGGCGGTGATGTCCTCGCCGAGCCGCAACCGCAGCCGGCCGGCGATCAGGTCCATGACCAGTCCCCAGGAGCGGCGGCCGGCCGCCGCGCTGAGCTGCGCCCAGCCGTCGGCGCCGAGCGCTGCCAGGGCCGCCTTGCGCGCGGCAGCCCACGGCTCGGTCCGCACCTGCCGGCGCACCGCGGCGCCGCCGCTCTCCCCCGGCGCCCAGCCCTGCCGCCGCAGCTCGGCATGCACCCCGGCAACCCACTCCGGCCCCGCAACAGAAGCAGCCGGGCCCGACCCGGCCGCCGCATCCGAAGCCGCGCCGGCAGCCGGCGAAACAGGCCCGGCGTCAAGAGCCGCAACAGGCGAACCAGGGGTGGGTGCGCGGAGCAGGGACGCGGCCAGCGCGCCGGCTCGGGGGGAGCCGAGCCAGTAGATCCGCTCGGGCTCGGGGAGGCCGGCCAGCCGGTACGCCGCCCGTACCCCCGCCTCGGCCTCCTTGCGCCCCGCCGGGCCGGTCTGGACCGCCGCGGCCAGCCATTGGTCCTCGATGGCCGCGGCCATCGCCTCCTGAGCATGCGTGAGTCGCATCGGAACGCCCCCTCAGTCCGCGACCGGCCGGAAGGCGCCCGGCACATACTCCCGCTGGCGGACCACCCGGTAGTGCCCGGCCGGCAGCGAGATCGGTCCGTGCTCCTCGTGGGTGACCCGGCCGTGGGTGGGCACGTCGATGAACATCCGCTCCGGGTCGTCGAGGTCGGCGACGAGCGCGAGGCCCGGCCCGCCGACCACGTGGGCGTGGCCGGTCGCCTCGCCGCGGGCCAGGATCATCCGGCCGCGGCGGTCGCGGGGCACCGGGGCACAGGCCGGCACCTGCTCCTTCTCCACCGGAATCATCAGCACATCGCCCTGCCGGTACATCGGCCCTCCACCCTCTCGGCTCCAGTGGAAGGCACGCTACAACCGGGGTACGACACTTTTCAGGACGTGACCGCGACCAGCACGCCGACGGCATAGAGGACGGCGAAGAAGACCGGCAGCGCCTGTTGGACCGCCGACAGCGGGACGCCACGCAGGACCGGGTACTCCGCCCGCCAGAACGCCGCGTCCGGCAGCCGCTGCTCCAGCTCGCCGATCACCCGGGTCATCCACAGCCCCCCACACAGCGAGTCAGATTCTGATGACCTATGTCGAATGGTGTCTATGCTCTAGGCATCCGCGTGTCCGGACCGGACGAGCGTGCGTGCCGACTGCTAATCCCCGGGGAGACAGAGCGCCGTGGAAGAACCCACTATGCCCCTGCCCGTTCCGCTCGATCGTGGGGCTGGGCGGAACGTCACTGCGATCGTCGATCGGATTCTGCGCTCGGTCGTGCCGGACAAACCGGAGACCATGCCGGGGGAACCGGAAGAGCAGCGGCGGGAGCGGCCTTCTGAGGTCTCCGCTTTCCAGTCGGCCATCTGAGATCGCTGGCGCACCGGCTTCGGCACGACCGCTGCGCCAGTTCGTGCTCAAGGTACATGAGCTGTGCAATCTCGCCTGCGATCACTGCTATGTGTACGAGCACGCCGATCAGAGCTGGCGCCGCAAACCGCCGATCATGTCGGCGGCCGTCGCGCTGCGCACGGCCGAGCGGATCGCCGAGCACGCCGTCCGGCATCGCCTCGCCGGCGTCGGCGTGGTGCTGCACGGCGGTGAGCCGCTGCTGCTCGGCACGGCCCGGCTCGGCGAGCTTCTCACGATCCTGCGCGGGGCCATCCCCGTACCCGTTGATCTGCGGATGCAGACGAACGCGGTCCGCCTGACCGAGGCGACCGCCGAGATGCTGGAGACCTTCGGGGTACGCACCGGAGTGTCGCTGGACGGTGACCGGTCCGCCAACGACCGGCATCGGCGGTACCGCAACGGCGCGAGCAGCCACGAGCGGACCCTGCGCGGGCTGGCGATCCTGCGCTCGCATCCGGAGATCTACGCCGGGATCCTCTGCACGATCGACGTCCGCAACGACCCGATCGCGGTCTACGAGGCGCTGCTGGCCGAGGCGCCGCCCCGCATCGACCTGCTGCTCCCCCACGCCACCTGGGACAACCCACCGCTGCCGGGTCACGCGGACTGGCTGATCCGGCTGCACCGCCGGTGGCTGGCGGACGGCCGGCCGGTCCCGATCCGGCTCTTCGACGGGTTGCGCGACATCGCGGCGGGCGGGCACAGCGGCACCGAGGCAGTCGGCATCGACCGTGGTGAGGTGGCGGTCGTGGAGACCGACGGGTCGTGGGAGCAGCCGGACTCGATGAAGACGGCGTTCGACGGCGCGGCGGCGACCGGCCTGACCGTCTTCACGGCGTCCGCCGACGACCTGCTCACCACGCCGGTGATGCGGCACCGGCAAAGCGGGCTGGCCGCCCTCTCGGCGACCTGCCGCGCCTGTCCGGTCGTCACGCAGTGTGGTGGCGGGCTCTATGCGCACCGGTTCCGCACCGGGTCCGGGTTCGACAATCCGTCGGTGTACTGCGCCGAGCTGAAAGGACTGATCACCGCAATGGACGACGAGGTCACCGCGATGAGAGAAGCCCTTCCCGACCGGGTCTTCGACGATCTGGCGACCGGTGCGGGCGGCGCGTCGAGCGTCGCGTACCTGACCTCGGCCCAGGAGTCGATCACCCGGGCGTTGCTGGTGGCGGTCGCCGACCGGCTTTCCGGCACGGAGAGTCAGCCCTGGTCGGTGCTGAGCGCTCTGGACAAGCACGATCCCGGCGCGGTGCGCCGCATTCTGACCCACCCCTTCGTACGGGTCTGGGCAGTCAGGTTCCTGAGCGGGACGGACGGCCCGCACCGTCTGGCCGACCTGGCCGCCGCGGCCGTGATCGCCGGTGGCGCCGACGTCGACGTGCCGGTGACCGCCCGCGACGGCCGCGTGCACCTGCCCACCCTGGGCACACTCGCGGGCGGTGTGACAAGCGTGAACGGCGTCCGGCCGCCCGCCCTGGACCCGGCTCGGCGGATCGGCCCGGGACTGCTGCTCGAGGACGCCGACCCGTACCGGGACTGCCACGACTGGCCGGCGACCGGCCGGCTGACGCCGGAGCAGGTGCGCGCCTGGGACGAGGCGGTCACCGCGGCCTGGCGGGTGGTGGAGCGCGACGCCCCGGACCACGCCGCCGGGCTGACCGCCGGGCTCAGCACGATCACCCCGCTGACGCCGGACCCGGTGACGCTGCGCAGCGCCACGGCCCGGCAGGCGTCCGGCGCGCTGGGCATCGCGCTCACCCCGGACCCGGAAGCGCTCGCGGTGCTGCTGGTGCACGAGTACCAGCACACCAAGCTGGGCGCCGTCCTCGACCTGATCGACCTGGTGGACCCGGACTCCGGGGCGCTGCTGCGGGTCGGCTGGCGACCGGATCCGCGACCGGTGGAGAGCGCGTTGCAGGGCACTTACGCGCATCTGGCCGTCGCCGAGATCTGGCGGCAGCGCGCCGAGCGGGGTGTGCCGGGCGCAGCCGGGCACTACGCCCGCTACCGGGATTGGACCGTGGACGCGATCGGCGCCCTGACCGCCACCGGATCACTGACCGCGGCGGGCCGGCGGTTCACCGACGGCCTGGCCGCCACCGCCGCGAAATGGCCGGTGTGACGACAGCGGCCGCCCTCGACCTGCCCACAGTGGATTTTGCGGTTCGGTGGTTGACTGAGAATCGCAGGGAGAGGAGGACGCCCGGTGACCGACATGACCGCGGAGGATCCGGGCGCCCCGATGCTCTGGACGCCCGTCGACATCGACAAGCTGCCGGAGCCGATCGCCCGGGTCAACCTCTTCCAGCCGACCAGATCGCGATCTACAAGTCGATCGTCTGGAAACTGACACTGCACATCCGCAGCAATACCACGTCGAACCGGGTATCCCGGAGAGCATCGAGGGCCTGCGCACGAGCTTCACGGAGGGCACGTCATGAGCCGTTTCTTCCTCAGCTACGCGCACTCCGCGCCCCTGGCCACCTCCGGGCGGCGCGACACGGACACCGACGTGTGGGTGCGCCGCTGCTTCGAGAACCTGTCCCGGGCGGTCGCCGACCGGACCGGCGCCGAGCCGGCCGACGTGGGTTTCGCCGACTACCTGCTGGAGCCCGGGACCGACTGGAAAGCGCTGATCACCGAGCAGCTCGCCCGGTCCGCCGTGTTCGTGCCGCTCTACTCCCCCGGCTACTTCAACAAGTCCTGGCCGATGCGCGAGCGGGCCGTCTTCCTGGACCGGCTCGGCCGCGCGTTCCCCGGCCGGCCGGACCGGGCCCGCGCGCACATCATCGAGGTGCTCTGGATCCCGCTGCCCGCCGGCGACCGGATGGCCGAGGTGAGTGCCGCGCTTCCGCTCGGCGCCGGCATCGAGGAGTACGCCGAGAACGGTCTCCGCGTCCTCGGGATGCTCGCGTCCTACCAGCATCACTACCACCGGATCATCGACAAGCTCGCCCAGCAGATCGTCCACGTGGGCGCGCACAGTCAGCTGCCGCCGTCCCGGGCGGTGCCGATCGACGAGATCCCCGTGCCGGACACGCGCTCACCGGACACCCCGTTCGTGGTGGCGGTGCTCAGCGGGCGCGGCACACTGTGGAAACCGTACGGCGGGGTGCTCGATCCGCCGGTCGCCGAGTTCGCCGCCACCGTCGCGGAACGTCTCGGGCTGCCCACCCGGACCGTCGACCAGTCCGGCGACCTGAAATCCCTGGACGACTCGCCGGCGGTGGTCCTGGTCGAGCCGCGGCGCGAGGACCGGCTCGGGGCGCTGCGCGGTCACCTGCACCGGTGGGTGACCCCGATCGTGGTGACCGGCGCGCAGGACTCGGGCTGTAACGAGGTGACGGCGTCCCGGTTGGAGGCGCTCGGCGCGGCCCGGGTCTATCAGGTGTCCGACGTCGGGCAACTCGCTGATCTGATGCCGTCGGCGGTGAGCGAGGCCCGCCGCCACTATCTTCGGCGGGCTGCCGTGCACAGCCGGGACGCGGCAGCGCGGCCCACGCTGCACGGGTCCGTGATCCCCGCCACCGTCACGACCGGGAGAAGCAGCAGCGATGACTGAGCATCAGCACGGCAAAGTGGTGACGTTCTACTCGTTCAAGGGCGGCACCGGGCGCACCATGGCGCTGGCGAACGTCGCCTGGATCCTGGCCGCCAACGGCAAACGGGTGCTGGTCGCCGACTGGGACCTGGAGTCGCCCGCCCTGCACCGCTTCTTCGAGCCGTTCATGAAACCCGAGGCGCTGGAGACCACCGGCGGGATCATCGACATGATCCGGACGTACGAGATGAAGGCGGACCAGGCCGCCCAGCGCAAGGCCGGCTGGCACCGGGATTTCGCCAAGGTCCATCGGTACGCGTTCTCGCTGGAGTGGGAGAACTTCCCCGGCGAGGGCCAGCTCGACTTCATCTCGGCCGGCCGGCAGAACCAGGACTACGCGACCACGCTGACCGGGATGAACTGGGACGACTTCTACGGCCGGCTGGAGGGGGGCGAGTTCCTCGACGCGCTCGGCGAGGACATGCGCGCCCACTACGACTACACGCTGATCGACAGCCGGACCGGGCTCAGCGACGTCGCCGACATCTGCACGATCCAGCTCCCGGACACCCTCGTCGACTGCTTCACCTTCGCCGAGCAGGGCATCGACGGCGCCGCGAAGGTCGCCGCGTCCATCGAGCACAAACACGCCCGGCGCGGCATCCGGATCCTGCCGGTGCCGATGCGCGTCGACCCGGCGGAGAAGGAGAAGGCGGACGCCGGGCGGGCCTTCGCGATGCAGCGGTTCCCGGGTCTGCCGGCCGGGATGGGGAACACCGAGCGGCGGCGGTACTGGAATGCGGTGGAGGTGCCCTATCGGCCCTTCTACGCGTACGAGGAGATCCTCGCGACGTTCGGCGACTCCCCCGGTCAGGCCACGTCGCTGCTGGCCGCCTACGAGAGGCTGACCGCGGAGATCACCCGGGGCGAGGTCACCGCCCTGCCCGAGCTGGACGAGACGCTGCGCGCCCGGACCGTGGCCCGGTTCGTCCGCCAGGTCTCGCACACCGCGGAGAAGGTGACGCTGCACTACGCGCCGGAGGACTCCGCCTGGGCCGAGTGGGTCGCCGGCGCGCTGGCCGCGGCCGGGCTGCACGTGCACGAGCCGGACAGCCCGGAGGCCGCCGACGACGGCGGCACCCGGATCACGCTGATCTCGCACAGCAATCCGACCGGCCCGCCCGAGCTGGTGCCCCGCGACCGCAGCCGCCCGCGACCGGCGCGTGCCGTCTACGTCGACGACCTGTCGCCGCTGCCGAACTACCCGGCCGCGTCCTCGGCGTTCCTCAGCAACAAGACCGCCGAACAGGCCCTCGATCGGGTGTTGCGCCTGGTCGGGCGCACCCTGCACGACGTGGATCCGCAGGAGATCGGGGCCCGTTACCCGGGCAGCCCGCCGGTCGAGTTCCAGGCCCTGGCTCGCAACGCCCGGTTCACCGGGCGCGAGGCCGACCTGCGTGACCTGCGCTCCCAGCTGCGCGGCGAGAAGAAGGTGGTGCTCTCCGGCCCGAAACCGGTCGCGCTGCAGGGCATGGGCGGCATCGGGAAGACCCAGGTCGCGCTGGAGTACGCGCACCGTTTCAAGAACGCCTACGACGTGGTGTGGTGGATCGACGCCGAGCAGGCCACCTTCATCGACATCTCGCTCGCCGACCTCGGTGAGCGCCTGCAGCTGCCGCTGCCGCAGTCCAGCGTCACCGACAAGGCGATGTCCGTGATCAGCGCGTTGGAGCAGGGCGCGCCGCACCCGCGCTGGCTGCTCATCTTCGACAACGCCGAAGAGATCGAGCAGGTGCAGCGGTTCGTCCCGGACGGCACCGGCCACGTGCTGATCACCTCCCGGAACACGCAGTGGGGCGACTACGCCCGGCCGGTGCAGATCGACGTCTTCCAGCGCCGAGAGAGCATCGCCCACCTGCGGCAACGTGTCACCACGATCCGGCCGGACCAGGCCGACCAGGTCGCCGAGGCGCTCGGGGACCTGCCGATCGCGGTGGCGGCCACCGGTGCGTGGCTCGCCGAGACCGGCGAGGACGTCACCGGGTACCTGCGGCGGGTCGAGCAGGCCGGCCCGGACAGGGCGGTCGACGAGGTGTGGAACCTCTCGCTGGAGCTGCTGGCGAAGCGGTCCAAGGCCGCGTACCGGCTGTTGCAGCTCTGCTCGGTGCTGGCGCCGGAGATCTCCCTCGACCTGATCCAGAGCGACGAGCTGGCCGGCCTGCTCAGCAGGTACGACCGGCTGGTGTCCGAGCGCGCCTACCGGTTCACGCTGGTGCAGCACATCAACAAGCTGGCGCTGCTCAAACTGGACCGCAGCCGCAGCCAGATCCAGGTGCACCGGCTGCTGCAGCACGTGGTCCGCAAGCGGATGAGCGCGGCCGAACTCAGCGAGGCCCGGCACGACGTGCACCTGGTGCTGACCGGGCTGCGCCCGCGCTACGAGATCGACGACTCGCGGTCGTGGGAACGGTTCCGGATGCTCTGGCCGCACCTGGAGGTCTCCCAGGCGGCCACCTGCGGCGAGGAACTGGTCCGCCAGCTGATAATCGACCGGGTGCGCTACCTCTGGTACAACGGCGGCCTCCAGGAGGGCCGGGACCTCGGCGACCAGATCGACGAGCGCTGGACCCGGATGCTCACGACGATCACCGAGCCGGACACCCGGGAGACGCTGCACCGGCAGATCCTGCACCTGCGCTTCAACGTCGCGAACATCCTGCGGCAGATGGCCCACTTCGAGGAGTCGCTGGCCCTCGACGGCGAGGTGCTCGACGAGCAGCTCCGCCTGCTCGGCCCCACCCATCCGCACACCCTGATGACCGCCGGTGGTCTCGCCGCCGACCTGCGCGCCGTCGGACGCTACGCCGAGGCCCGAGACCGGGACGAGCAGACGTACGCGACGTGGATGGAGAACTTCGGCGACGACGCGCCGCGCACCCTGATGGCGCTGAGCAACCTGGCCGCCACTCATCGGCTCGCCGGTGACTTCCGGGCGGCCCGGGCGCTCGACCAGGATCTGTGGGAGCGCAACAAGGAGATCAGCGGCGAGACCCACCCGGTCACCCTGGGCAACGGCTCGGACCTCGGCCGGGACCTGCGCGAGGCCGGCGAATACCAGCGGTCCGTGGAGGTGCTCGAACAGATCGCCGGCCAGTACACCGAGGTGTTCGGGCCGACCACCTACCGGACCCTCAGCGCCCAGGCGAACCTGGCCGTCTCGCTGCGCAGCGCCGGCCGCCCGGAACAGGCCGCCAGACTGCTCGACGAAGTGTACGAGCAGCTCAACGAGGTGGTCGGGCCGTCCAACCCGGACACCCTGGCGTGCCGGCTGAGCCGCGCGGTCAGCCTGCTCGCGGTCGGGGCGGTGCCCAGCGCGATCAGCGAGTTCGAGGAGGTACGCCGCAACTACGGCGAAAGCCTCGGCCGGCGGCACCCGCACACGCTGATCTGCCTCAACAACCTGGCGGCCGCCCACCGCGCCGCCGGTGACCTGGCCACCGCGCTGGGGTTCGCCCGGGACGCCACCCGTGATCTCGGCGAGGTGCTCGGGGCGGATCACCCGTACACCCTGGCGGCCGGCCTCAACCTGGCGATCCTGTACGCCGAGACCGGCGAGATCCGCACCGCGCTGAACACCGTCGAACCGACCATGCGGGCGCACCGTGACGTGCTCGGCCCGGAGCATCCGGACACCCTGCGCTGCGCGGTGAACCAGGCGATGATGCGGCGCGCGGTCGGCGAGCAGGCGTCCGCCGAGGACGGTTACGCCGGTGAGCGGTTGATCGCCGCACTCGGCGCGCACCACCCGGCGGTCGTCGCGATGCAGGAAGGCAGGTACCTGCACCGCATGCTCGACCCGCACCCGTTCTGACCGCGTCCTACACCCATTCAGTGGTTCGCCCCTCTCTGGAGGGTCACACCGATCCGAAATCGCAGAATCTACCGGCGGGGTAGTCAACTGAGCGCTATCATGCGTGCGACGTGGCGGCGACCGTCATGAACGTCCGTTGCGTTGGCGCGACCGCGAGTCCGTGCCCGTAACCTTGTTCTGCCAGCGTTTCGTTGTATGATCGTGCACCGCCGGAACCCTGATGAACGTGCCGCCGGCATTGGCTCGCATTGACTTTATGGCTATTATCCCGGTCAACCTGATTTTGAGATTCGGTTACGTGAGTCACTCGTTGTGGGCACACGACGCCTGCGGCGATCCGGATTGGCAATGCCGTCGAGCAAGTCACGATCTGTCTACCTCGCCGGCACACTCGAATGCTTCTGCAGAAAGCTGATTAAATGGAAAGAATCGTTCGCCGGCTGGGTGTCGTGCCCAGGCAACGATGCGACCGGAATTATGCTTGCCCGGACGTCCTTCTTCTGGAGAGTGGTAACGTCTATGTGATCGGGCGCCGGGTGGATTCGGCCGCATACCGTGATCTGCTGTCCTGGGATGCGCGGGTCGGCGCTGACGAGGAAGTCGTCCTGCTACCCCGTGAGGTCTACCGCGCCGCGCTGCTCGCGGATGTCCGGAGTCGACCCCTGGAGCTGGCGAAAGATCTCGTTCGCGATTGGATGCTGTCAATCCGTCGCCTGATCCGGCAGTGGACGCTGTATAGCGAGGCCGTCTTCAGGTTCGGATAGCGAATGCCGGTCGGTCCGGCTCACGGACGCCGGTCCGACCGGACTTGAAACCGCCGATTCGGCATCGGCCGTGCCCGGAGATGCGATGCCCTCGGCCGGTGCGGCCGCAGAGTCCCGGAAGCTTTTCCAGGCTATTGCGAGGAAACGGTCGCGCCGGCGAGTTCGGTGACCGATCCAGAAGGCACCCACGTCGTGCCACCAATCACGTGCTATCTCATCCGCGAAGAGCTCGTCGAATGCGATTTTCAAGGATGACTCATCCAATTCCCCGAGATCCCAGAGTAAAAGCCAGTGGGAGCTCCAGAGATTGCAGGTCAGCCTGCGTCGCCAGCGCTGGCTCCCCGCACGGCCGGGCTCTCTCCTCTGATAGCTGAGGTCCGGCTCCGCGAGCATCAGTTTGATCAGCTCGAAGTGCCGTTCACGGGCGCTGGCGGTCCTCGCCCACATTACTTGACGCCACTGGAAGGTCACGGAAACCACTACTCCGCAGAGCGCCAGTCCGGATAGGACCGTCGATATCACGCCATAGGATTGCCCCATGTCGGAGAGGGTTTTCCAATCCTGTCCCGCCACCCCCCGGAGCAGGAACGGGAACGCCAGGATGACGGAAAGGAAGAGCGTCACCGTCACTGTGATCAGGAGCCCGATGGTCCATCGGGAACGCGGCAGCCGAGAATACATACGCTCAGTGTCGCATTGACTACACAGTGTTCCCTCGATCCGTTAGCCGGGTGCCAGGAACCCCGTGAGGGCGTCGGCCGTGTGCGCAGCGCCCTTGTCGGTCATGTGGATGAGGTCGTCGCAGTACAGGCCGAGCCGGTTGTCCGCGGACGGCGCGGGCTGCCGGGCCGACAGGTCGAAGTAGCTGACCGCGTCGTCCTCGGCGGCGACCTCCGCCCATGCCTGCGCCACCCGGCTGAAACCCCGGTCCCGCGCCGGGCCGACCCGTGGCGACCCGTAGATCACGAACGACGGATCCGTGCCGGCGTGCGCGCGGACCGCTTTGACGATCATTTGCAGGTTGCGCTTCACGGTGGCGGCCGGCACCCCGGTACGCCAGTCGTTCACGCCGAGCTGCAGGATCACCAGGTGCGGGCGGATCGTGGCCAGGCTCGGGGCCCACGCGTCGATGCGTGCGGCGAAACTGCCGGTGGTCCGGCCGCCGTGGCCGCCGTTCCAGACCTGGATGCCACGGCTCTCGTCGCCGTCGAACGTGACGAAGCCGGTGACCCGGCCACGCCCGGTGACCGTCACGGTGTGGCGGCCGGCCTCGAGCGGTCCGGACCCGGCCGGTGGCATCGGGCGGCCGTCGACGGTCACGGTCAGCGTGGCGCCGGGAGCGTGCCACACCCGTACGCTGGTGCCGGTGAACTCGTGGGTGAGCGAGCCGCCGTCCAGGTCGTACCCTTTCAGCGCCCAGCCGTCCTCGGGCGGCGCCGGCCGGCCGCCGGTCGCCGCCACCGGCCACTGCGGCGGGCGACCCCAGGCCGCCACGAAGTTCGCGCCGCCGGGCGCGCCGGCCACCGGGAAGGCGGACCGCAGGTTCTCCGCGAGCATCGTGACGTATCCACGGCCGTAGACCGAGCCCACGCCCTCCGTGCTGGACGAGCCGATCACGGCGACGACGGCGGGCTCGTACCGCCGGTTCGCCAGCGCGGCGTGCCAGGACAGCAGCGCCAGCCGGTCGGTCGGCGGGTCCGCCGCGCGGGCGGCCGGCGCGGTGGCCGCGCCCGCGGCGATCCCGGCCGCCACCGAGCCCCCGGCGACCGCCGCCGCGCGTATGAAGTTCCGTCGATCCGGCATGTCAGTCGCCCCCCGATCTACATGCGACTTGTCCGCAGTGTGGGCGAGGATGCCTCATCGGAGCAATAGACGGATCGGTTGGTTTGGGTGCGTTTGTTCTCATACATCCGGGTGTCTGCGGCGGCCAGCAGGACGTCCGGGGCGACGGTCTCCCGCTGGGTCCAGACGGTGGTGCCCAACGCGGTCGAGACGCGGAGCGTCTCGCCACGCCAGCTGATCGGCTCGGCCAGGGCGCGCACGATCCGGGAGCCCAGCGCGTACGCGGTGTCACTGTCCGCATCCGGACAGAAGATGAGGAACTCGTCACCACCGATACGGGCGACAACGTCACCCTCCCGGACCGCACCTGCGATCCGCCGTGCGGTGGCACGCAGCACCGCGTCGCCGGCCTCGTGACCGTACCGGTCGTTGATCGGCTTGAACTCGTTGAGGTCGCAGTAGAGCAGCGCGAGATCACCCCCGCGCCCGTCGGCGTGCCGCTCGATCGCCCGTTCCATCAGCGTGAACAGCTCGCGGCGGTTGATCAGCCCGGTCAGCTCGTCGTGCGCGGCCTGATGCGCCAGAGCCCGCTGGTCGCGGCTGCGCTGCACGTTGAGCCGCCCGATCCGGATCAGCACGAGCGGAATCGTCAGCATCGGGGCCAGGGTGAGCAGCAGGCCGTCGGGCGGTGAGCCGGTCAGCTGACCGATCGCGCCCACCACCGGGATCAGCAGCATGGCCGCGCCGAACATGCTCAGCTGCATCTTCGGCGTGCCGCCGGTGGCGCATCGCTGCGGGCTCATCAGGCGGACCGCGCTCGGGTGCAGCCCGGCCGCGCCGAGGCTGAGGTACCCGAGCGCGAACAGCAGCGCCGGCACCGACCCCTGCGAGCCCGAGCCGGCCGGCAGCATGTGCACCGCCGCCGTGCCGAGCAGGGTCATGCCCAGCGCGCCGAACAGGTACCAGAGGCTGACCTGTCCCCGGCCGCTGGTCCGGGCGACGCGCAGCAGGGCGCCGCAGATGCCGAAGAGCACCAGCAGCTGGGTCAGCACGAACAGTTGCGTCGCGGTGTCCTGACCGGCGGCCAGCAGCCGGGGACGGAACAGGAACTCCCAGACCGGCGTGGCGAGCGCGACGCCCCAGACCGCGGCGTCGATCGTGCCGCTCGCGTCCCGCGGGGTGTGCCGGAGCACGATCATCAGGCTGGCGGCGAGGAAGAAGACGTACCCCGCCATCTGCGGCGGCACGGCCATCCAGTCCGGCGGAGTCTGCGCGCCACCGGCGATCGCGGCGGGCAGGTACCAGGCCGCGTTGGCGATGCTGAGCATCGCCAGCGCGAGCACGGTGAGCATCCAGGGACGCCGGTCCGGCAGGGCGTTGATGCGTACGCCCAGCGCGATCGCGATCGCCGCGATGACCCCGGAGAGCAGGAGGAGCACCAGGCGTACCGGCTCGGGGCCGGTCAGATAGGCGCCGGCGAAGACCGCGGACAGCACGAGGAAACCGACCGGCATGCCGAGCCGGGCCCACCGGCCGTCAGGTTTCACGGCCGCCACCATCGCCCGGCACTGCGCGATCTTGAGGTTTTCCGAATATGACGGAACCTGTCATCTCCCTGTTAGCGCCGCTGCCATACCCTGTGGCTCCCGGTCGATGACCGGCGCGAATCCTTGAGGAGGGCCTGCGTGGCGACGGCGACAGTGGTGTTCCTGGTGATCGGCGGCGTGGGGCTGGCGATCCTGGCGTTCGCCCTGCTCGGCGGCGAGATCGCGCATCTCGGCAGCTTCGGGGCGGACGGCCTGGTCTCGCTCGAGGCGGTCGCCGGTTTCCTGGGCGCCCTCGGGTTCGCCGGCGCGATCACCGTGGAGCTGCTCGATGCCCGTACCCCCGGGTTGATCGCCGCATCCGCGCTGGTCGCGCTCATCGCCGCGTTTGTGGCCGCCTGGCTCGCGCTGCGCTTCTCGCGCGCCGCCCGGGACATGCCCACCGACGCCACACCCACCCGGGCCCACCTGGTCGGCACGATGGGCGTCGTGGTCACCGCGGTGCCCGCCGGCGGTGGTTACGGCGAGGTGCGCGTGCGCCTCGGCGGACAGCCGGTCAAGCTCAACGCCCGCGCCGAGCAGGCCCTGCCGGCCGGCACCCCGATCTTCGTGGTGGAAGCACCCACGGACACCAGCGTCGTCGTCGAAGCGACCCCGCACACCGGAAAGGCATAGATGTCACCCCTTCTCATCTCCATCGCAGGCGTGGTCCTGCTGGTCGTTCTGCTGGTTTTGTTCGTCCTGTCCCGGATCAAGGTCGCCGGGCCGAACGAGGCGTTCATCATCACCGGCCGCAAGGGCCGGGTCACCCAGTCCGCCGACGGCACCAGCAGCACCGACCTGTCCGGGCAGAAAGTCGTGATGGGCGCCTCGGTGTTCGTCATGCCGGTCGTCCAGCGGCTGCAGTCGCTCGACCTCTCCAGCCGCCGCATCGACGTCAGCATCAAGGGCGCCGTCTCCAAGCAGGGCATCCGGGCCGAGCTGCACGGCGTGGCGATCGTCAAGGTCGGCGGCACCGAGGACGCGATCCGCGCCGCCGCCCAGCGGTTCCTGCACCAGCAGGACGAGATCGAGGACTTCACCCGTGAGGTGCTGGCCGGCGCGCTGCGCTCGATCGTCGGCCGGCTCACCGTCGAGGAGATCATCCGTGACCGGGCGGCGTTCGCCAGCGCGGTCGCCGAGGAAGCCGAGCACTCGATGACCAATCAGGGTCTGGTGCTCGACACCTTCCAGCTGCAGGACATCCTGGCCGAGGGGTCGTACCTTCAGGACCTGGGCCGTCCCGAGGCCGCGCGCGTGCTCAAGGACGCGGCGATCGCCGAGGCCCGCGCCCGGCAGGCCGCCGAGCAGGAGCGGCTGCTCGCCGAGGAGGCGATCGCCGAGGCCGAGCGGAACCTCGCGCTCAAGAAGGCCGGCATCCAGGCCGAGATCGACGCCGCGAAGGCGAAGTCCGACGCGGCCGGCCCGCTCGCCCAGGCCGAGCGCGACCAGGCGATCCTCGCCGAGCAGCAGAAGGTCGCCGAGCGCAACGCCGAGCTCAAGCAGCGCCAGCTCGACACCGAGGTGCGCAAGCCCGCCGACGCCGCACGGTACAAGGTGGAGCAGGAGGCCGAGGCCGCCCGCAACGCGTCGGTCATCGGCGCCGACGCGCAGCGGCAGGCCACGATCGCGGCCGCGCAGGCCTCCGCCGAGCAGGCCCGCCTGACCGGTGAGGGTGAGCGGGCCCGCCGTGCCGCACTCGCCGAGGCGCACGCCATCGAGGGCGCCAAGGAGGGTGAGGCGGAGCAGCGCCGCCGGACCGCTATCGCCGAGGCGATCGAGCGCGAGGGTGCCGCCGAGGCTGCGGCCATCCTGGCCCGCGGTCAGGCCGAGGCCGAGGCGATGGCCCGCAAGGCCGACGCCTTCGCGGCGTACGGTGAGGCTGCCGTCCTCGACCTGCTGGTCAAGGTCCTCCCCCAGGTCGTCGAGGCCGCCGCCGCTCCGATGGGCGCCATCGACAAGATGACGGTCATCTCGACGGACGGCGCCTCGTCACTGACCAAGTCGGTGGCGAACAACGTGGCCCAGGGACTTCAGCTGGGCACCGACCTGACCGGGGTCGACCTGGCGGGGCTGCTCGCCAAGCTTGGCTCCGCCGGTGTGGCTGCCAAGTCCGGGGCTGCCATGTCCGGGGCTGCCACGTCTGTGGCTGACGAGAACGGGCGGACGTTGGATTCTGAGGTGCGCTAGCGAGACGGTTGTGGGGCGGGGAGTGCCCACTCCGGGCGGTCAGGCTTGATCCCTGCGTGGGCCCTCCCCGCCCCAAAACCTTGCCTGGTCGGCCTGGTTGCCGCGTGGTGCGATTCGGATTCGGATCCGCCATCCTGCTCGGCCGGGGGCAGCTCCGGCTTCGGCGGCCGACCAGGTGCCGACGGGAATTTGCCGGCGGTCCGCGCCGTCCGGAGCGGCGTCGTGCAGCCGGGTGGTGGCGGCGGTCCGTCCGGTAGGGCCGCGCCAGCGGGGACCAGCCAGCTGGGTGCGCGGGGTCGGTCACGTCGTCCAGCACGATGAGCCAGTTCGGATCGGTGGCCCGCAACCACTCCAGCAGCGCAAATCACATCAGCTCGCAGATACACATCGCCCGAGTCAAAAGCACCGCCACCCGAGCCGACGCGCCACCCGAGCCGGAAGCGCCACCCGAGCCGACGCGCCACCCGAGACTGAAGCGCCACCCGAGCCGACGCGCCACCCGAGACTGAAGCGCCGCGCAAGCCGACGCGCCGCGTGGTCCGTGTGTCGGTGGGGATGGTCTGCTCCGGGGAGTGCGCGGTCACCCCGGTGGCGAGATCCAGAGCGGCTGCCCCGGTGGGCGAATCGGGGGCCGGCTGCGGTTTCCTGACGCCACCGTCGGTGGTCGTTGCCGCGGTGGCGGGGGTCGGCGTCGCGGCGGTAGCGGCGGGCGGCGTAGCGGCGGGCGGCGTAGCGGCGGCGGCGAGCGGTGCCGCGGCGGCGAGCGATGCCGCGGCGGCGGGGGCGGCGGGCGGCGTAGCGGCGGCGGCGAGCGGTGCCGCGGCGGCGGGGCGGCGGTCGGGCAGGTTAGGCGAGCATGCGGGCGAACTCCTCCGGGTCCAGGACCGGGATGCCGAGCTGGGCTGCCTTCTTCGCCTTGCTGGTGCCGGTCTCGGCGGTGACCAGCGCCGTCGTCTTCGCGGAGACGCTGCCGCTGGCGGTGCCGCCCAGGGCCTCGATGCGCTCGCTCACCGTGGTGCGGGTGTAGCCGGGGACGCTGCCGCTCACCACGTAGACCTGGCCGGCCAGCGGTTTCGCGGCGCCGTCGTCGGCGACCGCCATGGCCAGGCCGGCGGCTGCCAGGCGGTCGATCACGCCGGACATCGCGGCCAGGCCGTCCACCACGTGCTGCGCTTTGATCAGGCCCATCTTGTCGATCTCGGCGATCTCCTCGACGGTGGCGGCGCGCAGGGCGTCCATCGTCTTGAAGCGGGACGCCAGCCAGCGGCCGACCGAACGGCCGGTCATCCGGATGCCGAGGGCGGTGATGACGCGGTTGAACGGCTGCTGGCGGGCGTGCTCCAGACCGGCCATGATGCGGGCCGCGGTGGAGGCGCCGACCTGGCGGTTGCCCTCGCCGGTGCGGGTGGTCGCGAACTGCTCGGCGGTCAGCGTGAAGAGGTCGGCCAGGTCACGGACGAGACCGGACTCGACCAGGGCGATCACGATCTCCTCGCCGAGGCCGTCGACGTCGAGGCAGTCCCGGCCGGCGGCGTAGGTCACGGCGCCGACCAGGGAGCAGGACGGCGTGTGACAGCGCCACAGCAGGCTCGACTTGTCCCACGCCTCGCCGCACTGCGGGCACACCTCGGGCGGCGCCCACGGGAGCAGGTCGTGAGGCTGCTCGCCGATCGGGGTGGTGACCCGCGGGATCACGTCACCGGCCCGCCACACCGCGACGGTCTGGCCGATCGCCAGACCCTGGTCGAGCACCCACTGCGGGTTGTGCAGGGTCGCGCGGGTCACCGTGGTGCCGGCGACGTAGACCGGGTCGATGACGGCGCGCAGCGTGATCCGCCCGGTCCGGCCGACCCGCACCTCGATGTCCCGCAGCACGGTGGCGGCGGTGTCCGGCGGGTACTTGAAAGCGGCCGCCCAGTAGGGCGTGCGGCTCGCCAGGCCGAGCCGGCGGCGGGTGCTGTCCCGGTTCGCCTTGATCACCGCGCCGTCGATCGGGAAGTCGAGGTCGTCGCGGTGGGCGCCGATCTCCTCGATCGCGGCGGTGACCTCCTCGGCGGTGTGGCGTTCGCCGGCGACCGACGGGATCAGGCCGCAGGCGGCCGGGAAGCCGAGCGTGCCGGCGAACGCCATCCGCTCCAGGTGGGTGTCGAACTCGCCGCTGATCTCGTAGGCCGCGAAGGTCATCGGGCACTCGTAGACCCGGTCGACGCTGCGGATCGCGCCGGCGACCGCGCCCCGCGAGTTGACGAACGCCTTGCCGCCGGCGGCGACCCGGTTGGCGCTGGAGGCCTCGAAGTCGGCGACGGTCATGTAGACCTCGCCGCGCACCTCGCCGGTCCAGTCGCTGCCGAGCGCGACCGGCAGGCCGGCGATGCCGCGCCGGACCTGACCCGTGACGTCCTCCCCCGTGCTGCCGTCGCCGCGCAGCGCAGCGAGCGTGAGGGCGCCCGACACATACTCCGCGCGGATCGCCAGGCCGTCGAGTTTCACCTCGACCAGGCAGCCGTCGCCGCCGAGGGTGGCGACGAACGCGGCCACCTCCTCCGGCGTGGTGATCTTGTCGAGGGAGAGCATCGGCGTGGGGTGCCGCACGTCGCCACCGGCCGAGGACCCGGCCGCCACCGCGGTGGTCACGCCCTGGTCGTCCCACTCCGGGTGGGTGGCCGTGGCCGCGGCGATCCGGTCGGCGAGCGCGTCGTAGTCGGCGTCGGTCATCAGCACGTCGCCGCTGTCGTAATAGGCCCGGGCGGCCCGGCGCGCCTCGGCCACGGCCTGGTCGAACTCGTCACGGCTGGCGAACGTCTCGGTCATGCGGGAAGCCTAGAACAGAGGTACGACAGTTCTCACGCCTGCAGGAACGCGACAAGCCCCTCAAGCTCGGGCTGTTTCGTCGCCTCCGCCAGCGACTCGGTCAGCGTCTGGTCATGGGTGGGGCGGGCCTGGTCGAGCAGCGCCTGCCCGGCCGGGGTGAGCTCGGTGTAGATGCCGCGCCGGTCGTCGGCGCAGAGGATCCGGGTGAGCAGGCCGCGGTCCTCCAGCCGGGTGACCAGCCGGGTGGTGGCGCTGCTGGAGAGCGCGGCGGCCCGGGCCAGCTGGCGCATCCGCATGTGCCAGCCGTCCTGCCGGCTCAGCGCGTCGAGCACCGTGTACTCCACCACCGACAGCTTGTGTGACGCCTGCAGCCGGCGCTCCAGCTCGGTCTCGATCAGGCCGTGCAGCGCAGCGAGCCGGCGCCAGCCCTGCGCCCGCACCTCGATGGCGTCATCCCGGATCCCCACGTGGCCCACGATACACGCCGGTAGCCGACTTGCGCCGATATAGCGCGCGTGCAACTATCGGCAAGTCGTTGCGCACGCGGCATATCTGCGTCCGCACGCCAACCAGAGGGGGAACACCACCATGCCCATCGCGCTCTACGCGCTCGCCATCGGCGGGTTCGGCATCGGGCTGACCGAATTCGTCATCGCCGGCCTGCTGCCCGAGGTCGCCGCCGACTTCCGCGTCACCGAGTCCGTGGCCGGCTACCTGATCTCCGGATACGCCCTCTCGGTGGCCGTCGGCGCGATCGCCCTGACCGCCGCCCTCGGCCGCGTCGACCGGAAGAAGGCGCTGCTCGGCCTGATGATCCTGTTCATCGCCGGCAACCTGCTCTCCGCGGTCGCCGCGAACTACGAGCTCATGCTGCTCGGCCGGATCCTCGCGGCCCTCTGCCACGGCGCCTTCTTCGGCATCGGCTCGGTGGTCGCCGCCGACCTCGTGCCCGCGCACCGCAAAGCCGCCGCGATCTCCATCATGTTCGCCGGCCTGACCGTCGCGAACGTCCTCGGCGTCCCGCTCGGCACCTTCCTCGGGCAGGCAGCCGGCTGGCGTGCCACCTTCTGGGCGATCGCCGCGGTCGGTGTGATCGCGTTCGCCGGGATCGCCCTGCTCACCCCGCCCACCCCGGCCGCCGAGCGCTCGGCGGACAGCGAGTGGCGAATCTTCGCGAACCGCCAGGTCTGGCTTTCCATGATCGTGACGGTGCTCGGTTACGGCGGCATGTTCGGCGCCTTCAGCTACATCGCCTACACCCTCACCGGCGTCAGCGGGTTCGCTGCTTCGACCGTACCGTGGCTGCTTGTTCTTTTCGGGGTCGGGCTTTTCGCCGGGAACATCGCCGGCGGCAAGGCCGCGGACAAGAACCTCGGGGGTACGCTCGTCGCCCTGCTCACCGGGCTCGCGGTGGTCCTGGCGGTCTTCGCCGCGACCGCGGGCAGCCAGATCGCGACGGTCGCCGGGCTGATCCTGATGGGCGGCTTCGGCTTCGCCACCGTCCCCGGCCTGCAGATGCGCATCCTCGGCCACGCTCAGGGCGCGCCCACGCTCGCCTCCGGCGCCAACATCGCGGCGTTCAACGTGGGCAACGCGTTCGGCGCCTGGATCGGCGGTCTCACCCTCGCGGCCGGCCTCGGCTACACCGCGCCGCTCTGGGCCGCCGCCGCCGTGACCCTGGCCGGCCTGCTCGTCTTCGTCATCGCCGCGCGCCTGCCCGGCGGCGAGTTCCACCGTCCCACCGGCGTGGCGAATTCCACGATCGCCGCCTGAAGCGCAACCAGCGAAACAGCAACAGGAGAAACACCGTGAACATCACCCTCAACGACGGCGTCGTCATGCCGCAGCTCGGCTTCGGCGTCTTCCAGATCCCCGACGCCGAGACCACCGCCGCGGTCAGCACGGCGCTGGCGACCGGGTACCGCAGCATCGACACCGCCGCGATCTACGGCAACGAGGCCGGCGTGGGCACGGCGATCGCCGCGTCCGGCATCCCGCGCGACGAGCTCTTCGTCACCACCAAGCTCTGGATCAGCGACCTGGGCCGGGCGTCGGCGCGCGACGCGCTGCGCGCCAGCCTGGACCGGCTCGGCCTGGACCACGTCGACCTCTACCTGATCCACTGGCCGGCCCCGGCGACCGACGCGTACCTGGAGGCCTGGCAGGGTCTGGAGGACCTGCGCGCGGACGGGCTGACCCGCAGCATCGGCGTGTCCAACTTCGAGCCGGCGCACCTGAACCGGATCGCCGGACTCGGCGGCACCGTGCCGTCGGTCAACCAGATCGAGCTGCACCCGCTGCTGCGCAACCGGGCGGCCGAGGCCGCCGCATCCCGGCACGGGACCGTGACCGAGGCGTGGAGTCCCCTGGCGCAGGGCGGCGCCCTCGACGCCGCCCCGATCGTCGCGGCGGCGCGGGCGCACGGCGTCACCGCGGCGCAGGTGGTGCTGCGCTGGCACCTGCAGCAGGGCCGGGTGGTGATCCCGAAGTCGGTGACACCGCACCGGATCGCGGAGAACTTCGACGTCTTCGGTTTCGAGCTGTCGGCGCCGGAGCTGGCCGCGATCGACGCCCTGGACGCGGACGGCCGCACCGGCCCGCACCCGCTGACCTTCAACGGCTGACCTGACCGTGGGATGACAAGCGGTCGCGGGACGCTGTCGGCATGACCACAGCGAACCCCGGTTCGCGGCCGGCTCAACGCCGCGATCTTCCACACCCATTCCGGGTACGGGGTGATCCAGCGTGCCCTGGCCCGCCCGTGGCGGTGGCTCTCCGAGGGTCGCGAGGCCGGCCGGGGCATCGAGGCTCTGCTGCGGGCGGGCGGTTTCGCGGAGCTCACCGTGGGCCGTTACCGGATTCCGTCGGTGTCCCTGCCGATCAACCCCGCGCGCCGACGGCAGGTGCTGCGCGCGGCCGATCTGGACCGGGTGGCCGGCCTGATCGGGGACTTCCTGACCGGCTGACAGTGATCGGCTCACGGAATCGATCGGACTTATGGCTGGTTCGGCACGTACTCCTGGCTGTTTATCCCGTATGAAATGAGCCCATCTCAGAATCGGGTCATTCTCGGTTGTGTACCGGGTGGTCCCCTTCCGCGGCTCCTGGTCAGGTTGCTGCTTCTGCGGCGACCGCCAATGAAATAGTCTGGCGGCGTCGCGGGTCGCGACGGCGATCGATGTTCAGGGAGTTCGCGTGTCCCACGACCGAGTCAGTCACCATGAGACGAAGACCCCTGACGGACGGGTGCTCACCTACGACGTGACCGGTCATCCCGACGGCGAGCCGGTCTTCCTGCTGCACGGTTCCCCGGGCAGCCGCCTCGGCCCGAAACCCCGCGGCAGCCTCCTGTACCGCCTGGGCGTCCAGCTGATCTGCTACGACCGTCCCGGCTACGGCGGCTCCACCCGCGCCGAGCACCGGACCGTGGCGGACGCCGCCGAGGACATCCGGGCGGTGGCCGCGGACCTGAACCTCAGGCGGTTCGCGGTGGTGGGCCGCTCCGGGGGCGGCCCGCACGCGCTTGCCGCCGCCGCGCTGCTGCCGGAGATGGTGACCAATACGGCCGTGCTGGTCGGTCTCGCGCCGTCGGACGCGGACGGCCTGGATTGGCTCGGCGGAATGACGGACGGAAATGTCCGGGAATATGAGACCGCGCACAACGACTGGCCGAAACACGTCGAACGTTTACGCCTTAAAGCCGACCAGGCCCGCCGTAATCCGGAAATAATGCTTGATTCCCTGCGGGGTCAGATGACCGACCCTGATCGCCGGGTCGTCGACGACATCGGGATCCGCCGGCTGCTCACCGCCACCTATGTCGAGGCGTTCGCCCAGGGGCCGTACGGGTGGATCGACGACGTGGCGGCGTTCCGCTCGCCCTGGGGCTTCGACCTCGACGCCGTCACCGGGCCGGTCCTGCTCTGGCACGGTGCCGAGGACAACTTCTCCCCGGTCAGTCACGCCCGCTGGCTGGCCCAGCGGATCCCGCAGGCCGAGATCCAGGTGCAGGCGTCCACCGCCCACTTCGGAGCGGTGGAGATCCTCTTCGAGGTCCTCAACTGGCTGATCGCCGACCGGACCCGGATCTCCGCAGTTCCGGGAATCCGGGGACGGCGGCGAGCCGCATGTCACGCGCGCTGAACACGCTGACCCCGGCCAGATCGACCTCGACACCCCGTGATGACCCTGTCTGCGGTGCGGGACGAGCCGACGACCGGCGTGGGCGCGACTCCCTCTTCTGACGCGTCCTCGGCCGCCCGGACCGCATCGACCCGTACGCTGAACTCCTCCAGGGTGAGCCGGCCGTCGCCGCAGGCGCGGTGGAGCAACTCGGCCACCCGCTCGCGGTCACCGTCGGAGACGGGGCGGGCACAGGAACCGCCACGCGCGGAACCCCTAACCGAAAAGACGCCGATCCCCTCTGAGAGACTTGGCGGATCATGACGCTGACCGATCGCCTCCCGGGCACCTCCGAACCCGATGCCGTCTTCGATGCCTTCCAGGCGTGGGTGGCGGAACAGGGCCTGACGCTCTACGCGCATCAGGAGGAAGCGCTCATCGAGATCGCCACCGGGGCGAACGTCATCCTGAACACGCCCACCGGCTCCGGCAAGAGCCTGGTCGCGACCGGCGCGCACTTCGCCGCGCTGGCCGGCGACCGGACCACCTTCTACACCGCGCCGATCAAGGCCCTGGTCAGCGAGAAGTTCTTCGCCCTCTGCGCGGTCTTCGGCGCGCAGAACGTCGGCATGCTGACCGGTGACGCCAGCGTCAACGCGGACGCCCCGATCATCTGCTGCACCGCGGAGATCCTGGCGAACCTGGCGCTGCGCGAGGGCGCGGACGCCGACGTCGGCCAGGTCGTGATGGACGAGTTCCACTTCTACGCCGAGCCGGACCGGGGCTGGGCGTGGCAGGTGCCGCTGATCGAGCTGCCGCAGGCCCAGTTCATCCTGATGTCGGCGACGCTCGGCGACACCACCCGCTTCGTCGACGACCTCTCGCAACGGACCGGGCGCGAGACCGCGGTGGTCAGCAGCGTCGAGCGGCCGGTGCCGCTTCTCTTCGAGTACGCCATGACACCGCTCCACGAGACGATCGAGGAACTGCTCTCCACCAGGCAGTCGCCGGTCTACATCGTGCACTTCACGCAGGCCGCCGCCCTGGAACGCGCGCAGTCCCTGATGAGCATCAACATGTGCACCCGCGAGGAGAAGGACAAGATCGCCGCGGCGATCGGCAACTTCCGGTTCACGGCGGGTTTCGGGCGGACGCTCTCCCGGCTGGTCCGGCACGGCATCGGCGTGCACCACGCGGGCATGCTGCCGAAGTACCGCCGGCTCGTCGAGACGCTCGCCCAGGCCGGCCTGCTGAAGGTCATCTGCGGCACGGACACCCTCGGCGTCGGCATCAACGTGCCGATCCGCACGGTGCTCTTCACCGGCCTGTCGAAATACGACGGCGTGAAGACCCGCCTGCTCAAGGCGCGTGAGTTCCACCAGATCGCGGGCCGGGCCGGCCGCGCCGGGTACGACACCATCGGCACCGTCATCGTGCAGGCCCCCGAGCACGTCATCGACAACGAACGAGCCCTCGCTAAAGCCGGCGACGACCCGAAGAAGCGCCGCAAGGTGGTCCGCAAGAAGCCCCCGGAGGGCCAGATCGGCTGGGGGCGGCCCACGTTCGACCGGCTCGTGGAGGCCGACCCGGAGCCGCTGACGTCGTCGTTCCAGGTGTCACACGCGATGCTGCTCAACGTCATGAACCGGGGTGGCGACCCCTATCAGGCGATGAAGCACCTGCTCACCGAGAACCACGAGGAACGGCCCTCGCAGCGCCGGCTCATCCGGCGCACGGTCGCGATCGCCCGGGCGCTGATCGCGGGCGGCGTCATCGAACGTACCGAAAGCGGGGTTTATCGGCTTGTCGAAGATCTCCAGCTGGACTTCGCGCTGAACCAGGCGCTGTCACCGTTCGCCCTGGCCTGCCTGGAGCTGCTCGACAAGGAGTCCCCGGAGTACCCGCTCGACGTCGTCAGCGTCATCGAATCCACCCTCGAGGACCCGCGGCAGGTCGTCTCCGCGCAGCGTCAGAAGGCGCGCGGCGAGGCCGTCAACGCCATGAAATCCGAGGGCATCGAGTACGAGGAGCGGATGCAGCTCCTCGAGGACGTGACCTGGCCCCAGCCGCTGAAGGAGCTGCTCGACGCGGCCTACGAGACGTACCGGCGGGGACACCCGTGGGTCGCCGACTACGAGCTCAAGCCGAAGTCCGTGGTCCGCGACATGTTCGAGCGGGCCATGACCTTCACCGAGTACATCTCGTTCTACGGGCTGTCCCGCTCCGAGGGCCTGGTGCTGCGCTACCTCGCGGACGCCTACCGCGCGCTGCGCCAGACCGTCCCCGAGGACGCCCGCACCGAGGAGCTCACCGACCTGATCGAGTGGCTCGGCGAGCTGGTCCGCCAGGTCGACTCCAGCCTGCTCGACGAGTGGGCCCGGCTGCAGAACCCGGGGGCGGACCCGGAAGAGGTACGCCTCGACGACAAGCCGCCGGCCGTCACCCGCAACGCCCGCGCGTTCCGGGTCCTGGTCCGCAACGCGATGTTCCGCCGGGTCGAGCTGGCCGCGCTGCGCCGCTGGGACCTGCTCGGCGAGATGGACGCCGAGTCGGGCTGGCCGGCCGAGCGCTGGCAGAAGGCGATCGGCGAGTACTTCGAGGAGTACGACGAGCTGGGCACCGGGCCGGCGGCGCGCGGGCCGGCGTTCCTGGACATCGAGCAGGGCCCGGAGGTGTGGACGGTCCGCCAGGTCTTCGAGGACCCGGAGGGCGACCACGACTGGGGCATCGACGCCACGGTGGACCTGGCGGCGTCCGACGAGGCCGGCACCGCCGCGATCACGGTGACGGCGGTGGGCCCGCACTGAGCGGCCTGATTGATCGTCCAGCGTCGCGAATTCGCGGTGATCACCCCATGATCACCGCGATTTCCACCGCCCGTCGATCATCTCCGGCGGAGCGTTCGCCCGGGCGGCCTAGGGTGGGGCCCATGGGAGACGGTGACGTGGATCGGGACGCTCTGCTGCGGCGTGCCGCCGAGCTGCGGCAGGCGGCTGCGGCGGCCGGGCGGGACGACGTGGTGACCAAGGTGGACGAGGTTGTCCTGCTGATCGCCGGAGATCGTGTCGCCCAGCAGCAAAACGAGAGCAAGGCCAACACGGTGCTCAGGATCCTGAACGGCTTAGGCTTCTGAACATGGGTACGACAAAGCTCGGCGCCGCCCTGACCGGCTTCGCCGCCTTCGTGGTCTTCACCATCGCCTTCGCCGTGACCCGGGGCGACATCGGCGCGGGCCTGCAGACCGGCGCCATGATGGGGATCGGGGTCCTGGTCGCGCACTGGTTCGCCGCGACGCCGCGCCGGCGCCCGGTCAAGCAGTGCGGCGCGCCCACTCCTCGGCCGTGATCTCGTACTCGACCTCGCCCTCCTCGGCCCCGGGCAGCGGGTCCTCCCACACCGGGTGGAAGGTGCGCACATAGCGCATGCCGACCGCCCGCATGACGCCGCGCGACCCCCGATTGACCGCCATCGTCTGCGCGAACACCCGCTCCAGCCCGACCGTCTCGAACCCGTGCCGCAGCAGCTCGCGCGACGCTTCGGTGGCGATGCCCCGGCCCCAGTGCGTGCGGCGCAGCCGATACCCCAGCTCCGCCGCCCCGGGCTGGTCCACCGGTGGCAGCATCATCAGCCCGGCGAAGTCCGGGCCGGCATACAGGATCCAGTACCCGAGGCCCTCCACCGTCGCGCCGAGTTCCATCCGCCGCAGGTGCGACTCCCACACCTCGTCCGGGGTCCGCGCCCGCCCGTACAGGTAGCGCAGCACTTCGGGATCGGAGTCGAGGTCCCGCTCCAGGCTCAGGTCGTCGTCCTCGAGGGGCCGCATCATCAGGCGTTCGGTCGTCAGCACGGGCACCCGCCCACCCTGTCACAGCCGTTCACGCCGCCCTGGCCGCACGGCTCTCAGTCCGCATCCTTGAGATCATTCCGGAGACGTTCGTACAGGTCACGGTAGTCGGATCGAGCCATCAGCTCGCGCTCGTCACGGGGGCGGCCGTACGGCACCGCCACGTCGGTGCGCACACCGTCGCGGGTGAGGGTGACGACCCGATCGGCCAGGACGAGCGCTTCGGTGAGATCGTGGGTGACGAACAGGACGGTCTTGCGGTGCGCCCGGGTGTCCCAGATGTCGAGGAACATGTCCCGGATGGACGAGCGCGTGAGCGCGTCCAGGGCAGCGAACGGCTCGTCCATCAGCAGCAGCTCGGGGTCGGACGCCAGCGTCCTGGCCAGCGCCACCCGCTGACGCATGCCGTGCGAGAGCTGGGACGGATACCTGTCGGCCGCTGCCGGCAGGCGGACGAGATCGAGCATCCGGAGGGCGTGTTCCCGCCTGACCGGCGTCGCCCTGCCCCGGAACTCCAGTCCCAGCTCCACATTTCGGCGTGCGGTGCGCCACGGCAGCAGCGCGTCGCGGGCGAACATGTGGCCGACGTCCGCCCGTCCGGCGCGCGCCGGCTCACCGAAAACGCCGAGACGCCCGGAGGCGACCGGGACGAGTCCGGACACGGCGTTGAGCAGGGTTGATTTCCCGGATCCGCTGGCGCCGACGATCGCGACGAACTGTCCCCGCGGGATGGAGAGGGATATGTCGCTGAGCACCCGGTGCCGAGCGAACTCCACCGAGACCGACTCGAGCCGCACGACAGGCGTCGCGGCCGCTCCGTCGTGGCCGGTGACGGACGGGGGCGTACGCCCGGTGGGCTTTCCCCGGCTTCCGCCGGGTCGTGGCCGCGCGCGATCGGTTCTCTGCCATCCCAGCAGGGCGCTCTCGGTGGCGCCGACGAGCATGGTGAGGATCGAGGTGCAAGCCGCCAGGACGATCAGGAGCGCATATACCGGCGCCATCGACAGCGTGGCCGAGTAGGTCGTGATCAGCTGGCCCACGCCCACCCTGGACGCGATGATCTCGGAGCCGACCACACCGAGCAGCGCGAGGACCAGGCCCAGCCGCAGCGCGGTGAAGACGGCCGGGACGGCGACCGGCACGTAGAGCTTGCGGAACAGCTGGGACCGTGACGCGCCCAGCGCGACGCACACCCGGAGGTGTTCCTCGTCGGTGCTGAGCACGCCGATGCGCGCGTTCATCAGGAAGACGAAGAACGCGATGCTGAACCCGAGAGCGACCTTGGAGCTCTGCCCGATGCCGAACGCGACGACGAAGACCGGCGCGAACGCGATACGGGGCATGCTGTTGACCGCGTTGAGGTAGGGCGCGAGCACGGCCCAGGTCCGGGGCAGCATGCCGAGCAGGATCCCGAGGGGGACGCCGGCGACCGCCGACAACGCGAGCGCTTCGAGTGCCGCGAGCAGCGTCGACCACAGGTTCGGCCAGAGAACGCCGGAGTCGTGCAGCTGCAACCCGGCGTCCCAGACGGCGCGCGGGCTCGGCAGCAGGACGCGGTCGACGCCGCCGAACCGGTACACCAGGTACCACAGCCCGACGACGAGGAACGGCACCGCGACGCGCCACAGCCACACGCGCGATCCCCCGCGGCCGACGCGCACCTCGATCATGCCGTCGAGCAGCCGTCGACGACGTACTCGGAGAAGGCCGGCGCCGTGCCGTGGGGAGTGAACATCGTCTGGTGACGCCAGTTCTCCTCGGTGAGTGGGGGGACCTCCACGACCGGGGTCTTGTACCTGTCCCAGAGGCTTCTCGCCTGGCCGGGATTCGATCCGAGGCCGAGGTGGGCGAACGCTTGCGGCCCGGCGTCGGGCTGTTGCTCGAGTGCCCGGACTCCCTGGTTGAGCGCGTGACAGAACTTCATCACGAGGTCGGGGTGGTCGTCGGCCCACTCGCAGTTCGCGACCGCCACCGACTGCCAGAACTCGCCCAGCGGGGAGTTCGCGCCGGCGAGGTCCACCAGCTTGTCGAAGGCGGCGCCGGTTGCCCGGAGGTTGACCTCGAGCTGTGGGTACGACATCGCCGCGTCCACCTGCCCGGCGGCGAAGGCGGAGACGGCGGCGGCGCCCCCGCCGATCGCCACCCACGTGACGTCGGTGTCCGGATCCAGACCGGCCTCGGTCAGCAGCGACCGGAGGACGAGCTCCTGAGCGGCGCCCCGTGCGGCGACACCGACCGTCCTGCCGCGCAACTGGGTGAGGACCCGCGGGTAGGGCAGGGTGGTGTCGAGGCCGAGCCCGGTCTGCGCGATCACCCCGTAGGCCGCGCCCTGGGTGGGGCGGAGCACCCGGGCACAGGCGCCGTTCCGGATGGCTTCGTAGAGCTGCGCCGGGCCGAGGTTCGCCACGTCGAAGTCCCCGCTCGCCACTCCCTGCATGAGCACCGTTCCGGACGTCGCCCAGGTGGGCGAGACCGTCAGCCCCTGCTGCGTGAAGAAGCCCTTCAGCTCGGCCACGGCGTACCCGCTCGAGCCCTGGTCCCGGACGCCTCCGAAGGAGACGGCCGGGGTCCGGCTCTCGCCGGAACCACCGCACCCGGCCGTCCATGACAAGAGCAACACCATGACGAGCACGACCACCCGGCGTACGCCCGACCCGGTCCCCGTCACGCGAGCCCCTCCCCGGCCGGGACCGCCGGGCTCCGGGTCGGCAGAGCGTCCCGGAGCCCGCGCCGCGAGGTGATGCCGAGCTTGGTGAAGACCTTGCGCAGGTGCCACTCCACCGTGCGGGCGCTGATGAAGAGTTCGCCCGCGATCTCCGGGTTGGTCCGGCCGTCCCGGGCCAGCCGTGCGATGTGTTCCTCCTGCGGTGTCAGCTCGGCACGACTGGCGACCTGTTTACGGCGTACGTGTTCGCCGGTCGCGAGGAGCTCCCGGCGGGCCCGTTCGGCGAAGCCGTCGGCCGACATCGCCGTGAACATGTCATGAGCGGTCCGCAGGTGTTCCCGGCACTCGCCACGCCGGCTCTCCCGGCGCAGCCATTCGCCGTACACCAGATGGGTGCGGGCCAGCTCGAGGCGGACCCCGGCCCGGCGCAGGTGCCCGGCCGACTCCCGGTACAGCCCGTCCGCCACGTCGCCGTGGCTGAGCAGTGCCCGCGACCGTGCCGCGATGCCCCGGCCCCAGCCCTGCGTGCCGGGGTTCGCCGTGGACTCGAACTCCTCCAGTGCGGCAGCGGCCACGTCGCGTTCCCCGCACCGGACCGCCGCCTCGATGCGCTCGGGCAGCATCCAGGCGGAGACGAGGAGCGGGGGCGCCGCCGGATGGGCGGGATGGGCAGCCGCCATCGCTTCCGGGTAGTGTCCCGCGCCGTTGTGCAGGATCGCGGTGCACCATCGGGCGTGGTCCACGCCGAGCCCTTCCCCGCGGCTGATCGAGTCCTCGGTGGTCGCGGTGAGGAACGCGAGCGCGTCCTCCGTGCGCCCCCGGTAGCCGGCGAGCAGCATGGCGCCGTACGGCGCGATCCGTGTCCCCGTCGCTTCGGTGACCGCCTCGTGCTCGGCCGTCAGCCGGGCCGCCGCCTCGAAGTCGCCCCGCCACGTGGCGACGGCGGCCATCCCGCTCAGGGCGGTGGGCAGCACGGCGAGCGCGCCGGATTCCCGCGCGAGCCGCGCCTGCCGCTCGGTGACCGCGCTCCAGCTGTCCAGGTCCCAGACCGCCGCCGCAGCCGTCGCGGCCAAGGCAACGTGGTGCAGCCAGTTCTCGGGGGGCAGGTCAGTGACGAGCAGGCTGTCCAGCGCTTCGCGGAGCATCGGCTCCGCGGCCACGCGACCGTCGGTCGCGAGGACGAGCAGGCCCTCCAGGATGCGGCCGAACGGGCGCAGCGGGACGTCCGGCTGAGGACCGGCACGTGCCGTCCGGGACACCTCGAGCAGGCCGCCGCCGGGCTCGGCGAGGTGGCCGGCGAACATCGCGGAGTTCCAGGCGTCCGCATAGGTCCGGCGCGACAGGGCGGTGTCCAGGCGTTCCAGGCGTCTGGCGGCCCGGACCAGCTGGAGCGGCGCATCCCCTCCGGCGTCGGAGGCCGACGCCACCTGACCGCGCAGCAACGCGACGCGAGCCCCGGCCAGCTCGTCCGGCGTCTCCGACTCGGCCGCCGCCAGCAGGGCCAGCGCGATGTCGAACGCGCCGGCGCGCAGGTGCGACCGGGCGGCCGCCAGCCGGCGCTCGAATCGGGCGACCGGTTCGAGCGTCAGACCCGCTGATCGTTCCAGCAGTGCGGCGGCCGCGGCGTACCCGCCGCGGGCCCGGGCCCGGTCGGCGCTTCGCGCGAGTTCCAGCGCTATCTCCTCGTCGGGGCCCGAGCTGGCGTGGGCGCGGTGCCAGGCGCGGCGATCCGGGTCCGCGGCGGCGTCGATCGCCTGCGCCAGCGCCTGGTGTGCCGCTCGGCGCTGCGGCGCCGAGGCGGAGCGGTACACGGCGGATCGGACCAGGGAGTGCCGGAACCGGACCTGGGCGCCGATCTCGAACAGCCCGTCGGTCACCTCCGGCCGGGCCGCGTCGAACCCGATGCCGAGGTGTGCGGCGGCGCGCCAGAGGGTGGCGGCGTCTCCGGCGCCGTCGCAGGCGGCCAGCAGCATGAGCTGCTGCGTCGGCGCCGGAAGCCCTTGAACCCGGCGTACGTAGTGACTCTCCACGCCGGCGGCGGTCCCGCCGGCGGCCGGCAGCCCGAACCCGGCGGCGAGCTCGGCCTGGCTCATCCCGCGGGGCAACTCCAGCATCGCCAGCGGATTGCCGCCCGTCTCGGCCACCGCCCGATCGGACACCCGCGGGTCGAGCCGGCCCGGCACCACGGTGGCCAGCAGGGCGCGCGCGTCCTCACCGGAGATGCCCTTCAGCGGCATGACGGGCAGGCCGGCCAACCGGCGGAGGTCCGCGCGGTCCCCGTCATCACGGACGGCGAACACCATGGCCACCGACTCCGCGGCCAGCCTGCGGGCGACGAAACCGAGGATCTCGCCCGACGCCTCGTCCAGCCACTGCACGTCGTCGACGAGGCAGACCAGCGGCCGGTTGCCGGCGACCTCGGCGAGGAGGCCGAGGGTGGCCAGGCCCACGAGGAAGCGATCCGGCGCGGCGCCGGCGGCGAGTCCGAAAGCGACACGCAGCGCCGACTGCTGGGGTTCCGGAAGGGCCTCGAGACGGCCGAGCATCGGTGCGCAGAGCTGGTGGAGGCCGGCGTAGGCCAGCTCGACCTCGGACTCGACACCGGTGATGCGGGTCACCCGGAAATGCGGCAGCGCTCGCCGGGCCACGTGCTCCAGGAGGGCGGTCTTCCCCACCCCGGCCTCGCCGCGGATCACCAGCACGGCGCTCTGACCGGCTTGCACACCGTCACAGAGCAGGTCCAGCCTGCGAATCTCGTCGTTCCGGCCGCGGAGCTGAACAGAGTCGCCGGACACGTCGCCAGCATAATGCGTGATCCAGTGACGGTCTGCCCTCGCATCGACTCGCGTACTGGTCCACGCCGGCCAGTGCGGTACCCGGGTGCGGTGCGGGCGGACGGTGCGCGATGGTCTGCCGATGACACCGATCGATGCGATGAGCGGCTATGACGTCATCGTGCTCGGTGGCGGCGCCCCGGGCCTGCACTGCGCGGAGGTTCTCGCCGAGGGAGGCGCACGCGTCGCCGTGGTGGAGCTGGAACTCCTCGGCGGCACGTCGTTCTACTGGGGCTGCATCCCGTCCAAGACGCTGCTGCGTCCCGGCGAGGCGCTGACCGCGGCACGCCAGGTTCCGGGAGCGGCGGAAGCCGTCGGCGCGACGCGACCGGATGCCGCCGCCACGCTCGCCTGGCGGGACTTCATGGTCTCCCACTACCACGACCGGGTCCACGCCGCGCGGGCCCGGGACGCCGGTGTGGACGTTCTCCGGGGTCACGGCCGGCTCGCCGGCCCCCGGGTGGTCGACGTCGGCGGTACGGCGTACCGAGCCGAGCACATCGTGATCGCCACCGGATCCGACGCGCTGGTTCCCGACGTCCCCGGCCTGCGGACCCTCCCGGGGATCTGGACGAACCGGGAGGTCACCGCGTTCACCGAGCTCCCCGGCCGGCTCGTGGTGCTCGGCGCCGGGCCGTTCGGTGTGGAGACGAGCCAGGCACTGGTACGGCTGGACGTGCCGGTCGTGCTGGTGGACAGGGGTGAGCGGGTGCTGCCCCGCGAGCCCCGTCCGATGGCGGAGGCGATCGGCTCGGCCTTGATCAGCGACGGCGTGGATCTGCGGCTCGGGCAGGAGCCGACGGGTGTCCGGTCGGACGGCGGGGAGTACGTGGTCGAGTTCGCCGGCGGCGATGCCGCGCGGGGTGACCGGCTCCTGGTCGCCGCCGGCCGGCGCCCGCGCGTGGGCCGCGTCGGTCGGCGCGATGACCGGGGACTTCACCGCCACGGTACGGCTGTCCGACGTCGCCCGCACCGCGACCTACACCCGGGCGTACGAGGCCCGCCCCGGCTTCGTCACCCTGGTGTCGGACGGTGAACGGCTGATCGGCGCCTACGCCGTCGGCCCGGAGGCCGGCGAGTGGCTCCAGCAGGTGACCCTGGCGATCCGGGCTCGTATCCCGCTGGTGGTGCTCCTGGACGTCGTCCAGCCGTTCCCGACCTTCTCGGAGGCGCTGTTCCACGCCTTGCGGGACCTGTCCACTCAGCTCAGCGGCTCACGGTGACCCCCTGGCCAGGAAGTCGCGGATCAGGGCGGCTGTCTCACCGGCGCAGGTGTCGAGCAGGAAGTGGCCGCCGTCGAGAAGGTGCACCTCGGCGTCCGGCAGGTCGGCGCGGTACGCCTCGGCCTCGCTCGCCTCGAAGGAGGCGTCGTGGCGTCCCCAGAGGATCAGGCTGCGCGGCCGGTGCTCGCGCAGCCAGCGCTGCCACCGGGGGTAGGCGGCCACGTTGGTGCGGTAGTCGTAGAACAGTTCGATCTGGATGTCGGCTTGGCCGGGGCGGTTCAGGAAGGCGTACTCGTCGGTCCAGGAATCGGGGTCGTACCGGTCGGTGGCCGGGTCGGCGCCGAGATGCCGGCGGCGGGTCGCGGCGAGTGACAGGAGGTTGTCGCGCAGCGCGGGCTCCTGGGTGACGCGGTCGGCCCAGAAGGCACGCCGCGTCTGCCAGAGCGGGCCGAGGCCGGTCTCGTGGGCGACCGCGTTCTGGATGATGAGCGCCTCCACCGCCTCCGGCCGGGCCATCGCCAGGCGCAGGCCGACCGGGCCGCCGTAATCCTGCAGGACGAGGGTGTACCGGCGAAGGCCCAGGGCCTCGGTGAAGCGGCCCATCACCGCCGCCAGGGTGTCGAAGGTGTAGGTGAAATCGGTCGGCGGCGGGGCGCTGCTGTGCCCGAAGCCGGGGTAGTCGGGTGCGATGAGACGCCACCGGTCGGCCAGCCGGGTCAGCAACGGCTCGTACATGCGCGAGGAGGACGGGAACCCGTGCAGGAGAAGCACCACGGGCGCGCCGGCCGGCCCGGCCTCACGGTAGAAGATGTCCAGGCCGTCGACGGCGACGGTGCGGTAGCGGGTCATTTGCGCAACGCCTGGAGCGCGGCGACGTAGATCTCGGAGAAGGTGGGAAACGGCTGGATGGTGTCGCGCAGCACGTCGAGCGGGACGCGGGCGCGGATCGCCAGCGTGGCCTGCTGCAGCCACTCCCCCGCCTCGGGACCGACGGCGTACGCGCCGGTGAGCGTGTCGCCGTCGCTGAGCAGGGTGAGGAAGCCGTTCTGCTCGGCGTAGGCACGGGTGTAGGTGGCGGTCCGGGCCACGTCGGCTATGCCGACGGTGGCGCTGAGCGGCGCGTCGGCGGCGCCCACCGACGCCGCCTGCGGGTCGATGAAGACGACGCGGGGCACCGCGGTGTAGTCGGCTTCCCGGACCGTGCCGAGGATGTTGTCCGCCACCACCCGTGCCTGGTATTTGCCGACGTGGGTGAGCATCCACAGCCCGGTGACGTCGCCGACGGCCCACACGCCGGCGGCGGCCCGGAGTCGCCGGTCGACCGGGATGCCGCTGTCCTCCGCGCGGACGCCGATGGTCTCCAGGCCGAGGTCGTGGACGCGAGGGCGGCGCCCGGTGGCGACGAGCAGCCGGTCGCCGCGCAGTTCCCGGCCGTCGTCGAGGGTGAGCACATAGTCGTCGCCGTCGCGACGGGCGCGCGTGGCGCGCGGGCCGAGTTCGAGTTCGACGCCGTCGCGGCGCAGCGACGCGCCGACGGCCCGGCCGAGTGGGGCCGGTTCGCGGGGCAGCACATGGTCGCCGTGGGCGGTGAGCACCACCTCGCCGCCGAGGCGGCGGACCGCCTGTGCCATCTCGACGCCGACCGGGCCGGCGCCCAGGATGATCAGCCGGCGCGGCACCCGCGTCATGCCGGTCACCTCCCGGTTGGTCCAGATGCCGTCGAGCTCCCGCAGACCGGCGACGGGCGGGATGATCGGGGCCGCGCCGCCCGCGATCACGATGTGCTCGGCGGTGAACCGTTCGCCGTCGACGTCGACCGTGCCGAAGCCCGCGATCCGGCCGGTGCCCCGCAGCAGGGCGATGCCGTTGCCGGCCAGCCAGCGCTGCTGGCCGGCGTCGGAGTACCCGGAGACCATGAAGTCCCGCCAGCGCAGTGCCCGCTCCACGTCGACCCGGGCGGTGCTCTCCGCCTCCCGGGCCGCGTGCACCGCCTCGCCGGGGCGCAGCAGCGTCTTGGACGGGATGCAGGCGTAGTACGAGCATTCGCCGCCCACCAGCTCCCGCTCGACGACCGCGACGCGCAGGCCGCCGGCGGCGAGGGCCCCGGCGCAGTGCTCGCCGGGAGATCCGCCGCCGATCACGATGACGTCGTAGTCACTCATCGATCCTCCCTGACCCGCTCAGGCGCTCATGTCGAGAACGATCCGGAACCGGGCGTCTCCGTTGATCATCCGGTCGTAGGCCTTCGGCGCCTCGCTCAGCGGCAGGACCTCGTTCCAGGAGCGCACGTCGTGGCGCAGCGCGAACGCGATGTTGTCCTCGTTCTCGACGGCGGTGCCGGTGAGGCTGCCCCGCACCGCGTGCCCGCCGAAGATGAGGTCGGTCGGCGCGATCCGCAGCGGGTCCGGGCCGGCGCCCACGACGATCAGCTCCCCGCGCGGGAGGAGGCCTTTGACCAGGCCGGACATGCCGTCACCGGCGGCCGCGGTCGCCACGATCACCGATGTCCCGCCGAGCCGCTGCAGCGCGGCGCCCGGGTCCTCGGCGGTGCTGTCGAGGTAGAACTCCGCGCCGAGCCGGTGCGCGAGTTCCGCTTTGGCGGAACCCCGGCCGATGGCGGCGACCCGGTGACCGAGGGCACGGGCGTACTGGATGCCGAGGTGCCCGAGCCCGCCGATGCCCTGAATCGCGACGAGCGAACCCGGGCGGACCCGGGCACGCAGCAGGGGGTTGTAGACGGTCAGCCCGGCGCACAGCAGCGGCGCGCCGTCCACGGCGTTCAGCTCGGGCGGGATCCGGACCAGGCCGGTCGCGCGGGCGTAGGCCACCTCGGCGTACCCGCCGTCCACGGAGGTGCCGGTCAATGGCTGGTCGGCGCAGTTGAGGAAGTCGCCGCGCCGGCACGACTCGCAGGTGTTGTCCTGTCCACCGAGGAAGCCCACACCGACGCGGTCGCCGATCCGCCAGGACGGATCGACCCGGTCGCCGGCCGCGCTGATCACACCGATGATCTCGTGGCCGGGCACCAGCGGGACGCTCGGGTCGGCACGCTGCCCGTCCACGGCGAGGGCGTCGGTGTGGCAGATCCCGCATGCCTCGACCTCGATCCGCACCTCGTCCGGCGCCGGCGCACGCCGGACGCGTTCGACCATCTCGAACCGGCGGTGCCCGGTGACGGTCATCGCCCGGTAGGCGCCGGTCATCGCGGGAGCTCCGTTCCGGCCTGTTCCGCCACCAGGTAGCCGGCGTACCAATCCGGCCAGTCCGGGTCCTCGGCGCCGGTGCGCGCCTCGTGCTCACCGTGTGCCGCGGCGGCTCGGCGCAGCGCCGCCGCCAGGTCGCCGGCCGACGCGTACGTGGTGGTGCCCGGGTCGACCCGTCCCGGCAGCCGGGAGGTGATCTCCTGCAACAGCCAGCCGTTGCCGTCCGGGTCGCTGAACGACAGGAACGACCCGTAGCTCGTCCGCTGCGGGTCCGGCCCGGGCACGCGGGCGCCGGTGCCCGCGTGGTGGAAGACGCCGCCCTCGTCGTGGAAGACCTCGCTCGGCTCGGCGCCGAGCCGCTTCAGCTCGTCACGGGCCGCCTCGACGTCGGTGACGATCAGGTGCAGTCCCTGTGCGGTGCCGGGCTGCTGGGCGGTGACCGAGGTGCCGAAGATGACCGAGGCCGGAGAGCCGGGTGGTGTCACCTGAACCACCCGGAAGCTCTCCGACGTGGCGACATCGGCGTCGAGCCGCCAGCCCAGGGCGGTGTAGAACTCCTTGGCCCGGTCGACGTCCGACACCGGTATCACGACGACTTCCAGCTTCATGTCCATGACTCGCGCCTCCTGGCTCGTGTTGCGGATGCCTCGAGACTGGCCGCCCGGCGTACCCGGTCACACCCGGGAGAGTCCCTGGTCCGGGCGCGCCAGGGACTGCCCCGGGTGTGCCGGGGGTGGCCGAGGCTCCATCGTGGTGCGAACCCGAAGTTCTCGTGATGTGAGGAGTGCGTGTGCCATGAACGCTCTGGACGGCACCACCGTCGTGGTGATCGGCGGCACCGCCGGAATCGGACTGGCGACCGCCCGCCAGGCGCATGCGGCCGGCGCCCGGCTCATCGTCACCGGCCGGGACGAGGCCCGGCTGACGCGGGTGCGCGACGAGCTGGGCGCCACCACCGTGGTTCTCGACCTGTTCGACACCGCCGCGCTGACCACGTTCTTCGCCGGGTTGCCGGAGCCCGTCGACCATGTGCTGCTCAGTGGTCCCGGCCCGGCCTACGGCCCGATCCGGGAGATCGACTTCGAGGACGCCCGCCGCGAGCTGGACGCGCACCTGCTCACCCCGCTGCGCGTTGCCCGCGAGTGCGCCGACCGGGTCCGGCCGGGTGGTTCCCTCACCCTCATCTCCGGTACGGGGGCGCGCCGCCCCGGGCACGGCATGGCCCTGATCGCCATCGGCACGGCCGGACTGTCCTCGATCACCGCCAACGCCGCCCTGGAGCTGGCCCCGCTGCGGGTCAACACGGTCGCCGCCGGTTTCGTCGACACAGCGCTGTCGGCGCGACTGCTCGGCGACCAGCTCGACCAGCGCCGTGACGAACTGCGCCGGACCCTGCCGACCGGCCGGGTCGTCGGGCCGGACGACGTGGCCGCGCTGATCCTGCATCTGATGGGCAACCCCGCCCTGACCGGCGGGGTCCACGACGTCGACGGCGGCCAGAAACTCGTCCGCTGACCCGCGCCGGCTCTCGATCAGCCCGGCTGACGCTCGGCGATGGCGGTGCCGAGGTCGTCCTCGATGCCCCCGGGTCGCTGCAGACCGTTGTCGAGCAGCGCCCGGACGAAGGGCCGGTGCTCAGGGCGGCCCGCGGTGGCGAAGTAGGCGGCGAGCCCGTCCGCCAGCTCGTCGTCGGAGGGCAGCGTCGCGATGTCGACGAGCCGCTTGATCCCGGCGACGGCCACCCTGTCGAAGGCGGCGATCCGGCGGGCGAACGCGTCGGTGACCGCCTCGATGTCGGCGTCGGGGACGAGCCGGTTGACGTAACCGTACTCAGCGGCCCGCCCGGCCGGGATGTCGTCGCCGCCGAGCAGGATCTCCAGGGCCCGGCCCCGGCCCACCAGCCGGCCGAGCCGGGCCATCGATCCGCCGCCGGGCACGGCGCCGACGCCCACCTCGAACTGGCCGAGAATCGCCTGTTCGGAGGCGAAGCGGATGTCGGTGGCGAGGACGAACTCGCTGCCCGCGCCACGCGTACGGCCGCGGATCTCGGAGATCGTGGTGACCGGCAGGCGGCTGAGCCGGATGAAGTTGTCCAGGTAGGGGTGCAGGCCGGTGGGCCCGGGCGCCATCCGGGCCACCCGGGCCGGATCGGTCAGCAGATCCCAGTGGGCCATGAAATAGCCGGGTGTCTCACTGCGGAAGACCACGACCGTGAGGTCCCGGTCGTTCTCGATGCGCTCGATCAACTCGGCGAGCTGTTCGACGGTGTCGGCGTCCAGCAGGTTCACCGGGCCGTTGTCGAAGGTGACCCGCCAGTACGAGGGCGAGACTTCGTTGAGGTGGAACTGTTCTGCGGTGGACATACCGTGACTATCGGATGACCGGCGCCCCGCCCGACCCCGGGAGACACCCGGGTCGTGACGGGCCAGGGAGCGGCCCGGTACGGGCGCCGGCACGCCGGTGGGAGCCCGGCGTGCCGGCGCCCGTGAGCCACGGGACGCCGTGTCAGCGGACGGACCGGAAGGCGGCACGGAGTTCCCGGGTGAAGATCAGGGGTTGCTCCCAGGCCGCGAAGTGCCCGCCGCGCGCCGGCCGGTGGTAGTAGCTCAGGGTCGGGTAGCTCGCCTCGGCCCAGCTGCGGGGCGCCTGGAAGATCTCGCCCGGGAAGGCGCTGAAGGCGACCGGCACGGTCACCGGTGCCGTTGCCGGACCGGCGGTTCGTGTTCTCTCCCAGTACGCCCGGGCGGCCGACTCCCCCGTGCCGGTCAGCCAGTAGAGCGAGATGTTGTCCAGGACGTGCTCGCGGGTGAGGTTGCCCGTCGCCCGGCCGTCGCGGAAGGCCCGCGAGATCTTGAGGTAGCTGTCGGTGTCGTGATCGAGCATCCAGGCCGCGAGCGCGACCGGCGAGTCCAGCAGCGCATAGCCGATCGTCTGGGGCCTGGTCGACTGCTCGACCAGGTAACCCTTCCCGCTCGACGAGAACGTCCGGAGCGCGTCGGCCGCCGCCCTCTCCTCGTCCGTGTTCACCGGCAGGCCGCCGGTGCCGGCCAGCGCCGGGACCAGCAGGTTGAGATGGATGGCGAGGAGCCCGGCCGGCGCCAGCCGGCCGATGTCGTCGGTCACGGCGGCGCCGACGTCGCCACCCTGAGCGACGTAGCGGCCGTAGCCGAGGCGGCGCATCAGCTCCGCCCAGGCGCGCGCCGTCCGGGCGGTGTCCCAGCCGAGCTCGGTGGGCTTGCCGGAGAAGCCGAATCCGGGCAGCGACGGCAGGACGAGGTGGAAGGCGTCCGCCGCGGTCCCGCCGTGCGCGGTCGGATTCGTGAGCGGGCCGACGGTTTCGAGCAGTTCCACGATCGAGCCGGGCCAGCCGTGGGTCATGACGAGCGGCAACGCGTCGCGGTGCGGGGACCGGACGTGGACGAAGTGGATGTCCACACCGTCGATCTCGGTGGTGAACTGCGGCAGCGCGTTGAGTCTGTCCTCGCATCGGCGCCAGTCGTATCCGGTCGTCCAGAACCGGGCGAGAGCCTGAGCGGTCGCCAGTTGCACACCCTGCGAGCGGTCGGCGACCAGCTCGCGGGACGGCCAGCGGGTCGCGGCGATGCGGCGGCGCATCTCGGCCACCCGCTCGCGGGGGATCGCCGCCCGGAACGGGCGGATCCGGGCCGGCGCCTGGGGTGACGCCGCACCGGCCGGCGCCGATCCGAGCACGGTGGACGCGGCGGCGGTGAGGCCGGCGGCCACGCCGCCGGCCAGCAGCTGCCGCCGGGTGGGATGGGACGCGGACGAAGTCATTGGTGGTTCACCTCTCGGCTCGTCGGGCGGTGGGTGAGGAGAGCGGTGGGTGAGGAAAGCGGTGGGTGAGGAGAGCGGTGGGTGAGGCGGGCGGCGCGGTCATCGCAGCGGACGGAACGCCGCCCGCACCTGCGCCGCGAACAGTTCCGGCTCCTCCCAGGCGGCGAAGTGGCCGCCCCGCTGCGCCACCCCGAAGTAGTTGAGCGTGGGGTAGGCCTTCTCGGCCCAGCTGCGCGGCGTTCGCCAGATCTCGCCCGGGAACGTGCTGAAGCCGACCGGAACCCGGGGGTCCGGAAGGGGCGGGCGGCCCGCGGCGGGAGCGTCCGGGCCGTAGGCCTCCCAGTACGATCGGGCCGTGCTGGCCCCGGTGCCGGTCAGCCAGTACGTGGTGATGTCGTCGAGGACGTTGTCGCGGGTCAGGTTGCCCGACGGTGTGCCGCCGACGAACGCGCCGGCGATCTTGTAATAGGCGTCGGTGTCGTGGTCGATCATCCAGGCGGCGAGCGCGGCGGGCGAGTCGAGCAGCGCGTACCCGATCGTCTCCGGCCGGGTGGCCATCTCCACGAAGTAACCGTTCCCGCTGGTCTGGAACACCTTGATCGCGGCGAGCGCCGCCTGTTCCTCCTCGGTGTCGTCCGGCAGCGCGGAGGGGTCGTTGAGCGCCGGCACCAGCAGGTTGGTGTGGATCCCGGCCAGGCCTCGCGGCCCGAGGCGACCCATCGCGTCGGTCACACCGGCGCCGACGTCACCGCCCTGTGCCACGTACCGGTCGTAGCCCAGCCGGCGCATCAGCTCCGCCCAGGCCCGGGCGGTGCGCACCAGGTCCCACCCGACCTCGGCGGGCTCGGCCGAGAACCCGTACCCGGGCAGGGAGGGCAGCACGAGGTGGAAGGCGTCCTCGGCGCTGCCACCGTACGCGGTGGGATCGGTCAGCGGGCCGACGGTGTCGAGCAGTTCGATCACCGAGCCCGGCCAGCCGTGCGTCATGATCAACGGCAGGGCGTCGCGATGCCGCGACCGGACGTGCACGAAGTGGATGTCCACACCGTCGATCTCGGTGGTGAACTGCGGGAGCCGGTTCAGCCGGGCCTGCACCCGCCGCATGTCGTAGTCGTGGCGCCAGTACTGCCCCAGTGCCCGCATCGTGGCCAGTTGCACGCCCTGCGAACGGTCGGCGACGAGTTCCGGGGTCGGCCAGCGCGTCGTGGCGAGGCGGCGGCGCAGGTCGTCGATCGTCTCCTCGCGGAAGTTCACGGTGAACGGTCTGATCGCATGGCTGGTCCGCTGGTCGAGTGTGGTCATGACACCGTGGCCTTTCGGTCGGGATCAGGCGGGACGAGGTCCGGGATCCGGCAAGACGAAGTGCGGGATCCGGCAAGCGCCATGAGCCTGGCAAAACCCGGGGCCCGCTCGCCCCCGTGATGACCCTGGTCGGTGCCCTGGCGTTTCCGCGCCCGGCGCGTGCCGAGGCCCACAGCCGTTCACCTGCCCTTGACCGCCGGGGCACGGTGATTCCGCGCGTCGTTACCCGCCACATTGCACGGTGACCCTCGTGAGATCTTCCTTAGCCGCGCTCCTGGCCGGCGCCCTGATCATCGCTGCCCCGGCACCCGCTGACGCGACACGACAGACGACCGCGTCCTGCTCACCGGACGCGAGTCTGCTCGGTTTCTCCGACGCCCTCGACAAGACCACCTTCGACGGCACCCCGGTGGCGGGTCTGTCCGCGCTGGCCCTGACGGCACGCGACAGGGGCCTCGCCCTCGTCGACAACATCGGCGCCACCCCGGCCCGCGTCTACTCCGTGACCGGCCTCGGCTCGACCCCGAGGATCACCGGCATCACCCGGCTCGGCTCGTACACCGGCGCCGACTTCGACGGCGAGGGCCTGGTCGCCGAGAGGGACGGCCGGACGATCCTGGTCAGTTCGGAGAAGGAGCCGTCGATCCGCCGGTTCCGCCTCTCCGACGGCAAGGAGCTCGCGTCGCTGCCGGTCCCGGCCCGTTTCCGGGTCACCCCGGCCGGCGAGGCCGCGGTCAACCAGACGTTCGAGGCGCTCACCGTCACCCCGGACGGACGCCGGCTCTACGCCGGCATGGAGGGGGCACTCGCGGCGGACGGCGCCGGCTTCAACCGCATCATCGGGTACGGGGGTAAGCCCGGTTCCGCCTACACCCCCCAGGAGCAGTTCGCCTACCGTACCGACGCGAACCTCGGCCTGGTCGAGCTGATCGCGCTCGGTGACGAGCAGTTCCTCTCGGTCGAGCGCGGTTTCACCGCCGGCGTCGGCAACACGGTCCGCGTCTTCCGGGTGTCGGCGACCGGCGCCCCGGACGTCAGCGGCGTGGCCGGCCTGTCCACGCTGACCGACCCGCGCGCCTGGCTCGGCAAGGAGCTGCTCTTCGACGTGGCGGACTGCCCGCCGTCGGGCGCCACCGCGAAGCAGCCGCAGCCGAACCCGCTGCTCGACAACATCGAGGGCGCCGCGCTGGGCCGCTCGCTGCCCGGCGGCCGGCGGGTGCTGCACCTGATCTCGGACGACAACGGCAGCGCCACCCAGGTCACCCGGGTCTACAGCTTCGCGGTGACGCTGCGCGGCGAGGCCACCCTGGACAAGCGGGCGATCATCCCGGCGACCGCGTACCAGCCGGGCCCGGTCTCCGGCACGCAGCTCTCCACCGAGCCGGTCCTCGGCATCACCGCGCCGTTCCCGGGTCAGCCGATCCCCGGTTTCTCCGCGGTCATCCCCGGCTCGTCGCGGGGACGCTACCTGGCGATGCCGGACAACGGGTTCGGCACGAAGACCAACTCGGCGGACTTCCTGCTGCGCGCCTACGACATCAAACCCGATTACGGTACGGGCCGGGTCGCCATCAAGGGACACATCAATTTCCGCGACCCCGACCGCCGGGTGCCGTTCCCGATCGTCAACGAGAACACGGCGGACCGGTTGCTCACCGGCGCCGACTTCGACGTCGAGTCGCTCGCCCGGGACAGCCGGGGCAACCTGTGGATCGGTGACGAGTTCGGCCCGTACCTGATCAAGGTGGACCGGACCGGGAAGGTCCTGCAGGCGCCGATCCCGCTGCCGGACGGCGGGAAGTCGCCGCAGTCGCCGGACCTCGCCGCCGGGGAGACCCCGACCGTGCCGGCCAGCCGCGGGTTCGAGGCGCTCGCCGTCAGCGGGGACGGTAAGACGCTCTACCCGATCCTGGAGGGCGCCCGCACCGACGACGCCGATCAGCGCCGCCGGATCGTCTACGAGTTCTCGGTGCCCGCCAACCGGTACACCGGGCGGACCTGGTCGCTGCGGGTCGACGACCCGTCGCTGGTCGTCGGCGACGCGGCCGTGCTGGACTCCCGGCGCATCCTCTTCATCGAACGGGACAACGCGATGGGCGTACAGTCCCGGGTGAAACGCCTGGTGGTCACCGACCTGGACCGGGCCTCCGACGCCGGGGTCCTGCCCCGGCGGACCGCCGCCGACCTGCTGCGCATCGCCGACCCGACGGGCGTGTCCACGCCGGCGCGGCCCGGTGAGTACGGCGTCGGCGAGCTGTTCTCGTTCCCGCTGCAGTCGGTCGAGTCGGTGCTGCCGCTCGGCGGTGACCGGGTGCTGGTGGCGAACGACAACAACTTCCCCGGCAACGACGGCCGCATCCCCGGACGGGCCGACGACACCGAGCTGATCGAGATCACCGTCCCCGGTCTGTGATCTCTACCGGGTGATCTTCCGAGGAAACGCCCCGGTCGCGCGTTGATCCACTCATGAGACGGAAGATCGGCGCCGTGCTGACGGCCGGCGTGCTCGCCCTGTTCCCCGCGCCCGCCCGGGCCGATCCCGGTGCGGCGGGCGCGGGGATCACCGTCGGTCACCCGGCGGACGGGCAGATCGTCCCCACCGGACCGCTCACCGTGACCGGTTCGGCGCAGGCCGGTCCGGTGGGGATCCGCTCGGTGACGGTGGAACGGGACGGGCGGCCCCCGTTCCCGGCGACCGTCGGCGACCGCGGTGACTTCACGGCGGCGGTCGGCACGATCGGGGCCGGGGTGCACCGGATCGTGGTGCGGGCGGTCCTCGCCGACGGCCGGACCGTGGAGCACGAGCAGTGGTTCACCGGACGGGCGACGAGCCGTTACGTCGCACTCGGCGACTCCTGGACGGCGGGGGTGGGCGCCGGGCCGTACCGTGATCGGGGTTGCCGCCGCGCCGCGAAGGGCTGGCCGGCGCGGGTGAAGGCGCCCGGCCGCGCCGCGCTCACGGTCGAGGCGTGCGCGGACTGGACCGGGACACCCGATCGGCTGCGCCGGCTCGACGCCGACACCGACCTGGTGACCGTCACGTTCGGCGGCGACGACGTGGGCCTCACCGAGCTGGCCGCGTTCTGCGCCACCCGGACGGCCTGCGCCACCCGGCCGTTCGTGGGCCGCGACGTGTCCCTCGACGAGTGGGCCCGCGCCCGGATCGGGTTGCTGCGCGCCAAGCTCGACGACCTCTACCGGCAGATCCGTGCCCGGGTGCGGCCGGACACCACGATCGTCGCCGTGACCTATCCGCACCTGCCCGCCTGCGCGGACCGGCCCGGGATCACCCGGGGTGAGCGGCGCTGGCTGAACGACCGGATCGACGACCTCGACGCGCTGATCATCGAGCGGGCGGCGAAGGGCGGTCTCGTGGTCGCCGACGTGCGCGGCGGCTGCGGCTCGTTCCCACCCGATCGACAAGGCGCGATCCGGTACGCCGAGACGGTCTCCCGCGCGATCCGGACCGGCACACCCGCCGCGCCCGCGGCCGGCACCGCGCCCATGACCGGCACCGTGCCTGCGACCAGCGCCAGGCCCACGACCAGCACCACGCCCACGACCAGCACCACACCTGCGGCCGGCACCGCGCCGGCACGACCCGCCGGCCGCGCCGCTGTCGCGCTGCCCCGCACCGGTATGCCCGGCTGGGCCCTGCCGGCCACCGGTGCCGGAATCGTCCTGATCCTGCTCGGCGCGGCCCTCATCCGGGTCACCCACCGTGATTGACCAGGGACGATAAGGTGTCCACCATGGAGTTCCTGAAGCCGATGGTCCTGCCCGTCCCGATCCGTGCCGCCGAGCGTCACGGCGCCGTCGACCTCTACGTCCCGCCCGCCGCCGAGCCGCTGCCGGCGATCCTGTTCGTGCACGGTGGCCCGCTCCCGCCCGGCCTGGAGCCGCTGCCCCGCGAGTGGCCGCTCTTCCAGGCGTACGCGTCCCTCGCCGCCGGCCATCAGGTCGTCGGCGCCGTGGTCGACCACCGGCTGCGGGGCCCGGACTCCTACCCGACCGCCTTCGACGACGTGGCCGGCGCCCTCGACACGCTGCGCGCCGACCCGCGGGTGGACGCCTCCCGGGTGGCGATCTGGTATTTCTCCGGCGGCGGCCGCCTCAGCGCCGACTATCTGCGGGCGGTGCCGTCGTGGCTGCGGGCGGTCGCCCTCACGTACCCGATGGTCACGCCGTTCCCGGGCTGGCCCGACGACCCGCGCTTCCGCCCGGCCGAGGCCGTGGTGTCGGCGGGCGACCTGCCGATCGTGCTGACCCGCGTCGGCGAGGAGAACCCGGCGGTCGCCGAGGGCGTGGCCGCGTTCGTGGCCGCCGCCGAGAAGGCGAACCTGACCATCGTCGACGTCCCGCACGGCCGCCACGGCTTCGACAACCAGAACGACAGCGACGAGTCCCGGGAGGCGATCATGGCGGCCTTCAACCGGGTCCTGGCCGCTCTCGCCTGACCGCCGTGCCGGTCCGGCTGCCTAGCCTGACCGCCGTGCCGGTCCGGCCGCCCTAGCCTGACCGCCGGCTCAGTCCAGCAGCCAGCCCAGGACCGAGATCCCGGCCGGGCTGAGCGCGACCAGGACCATCAGCAGCGACGCGACCGAGCCGGCGATCAGGGGTTTCCGCTGGCGTGACCCGAATCGGAGGAGCACGGCCACCCCGACGACGCCGACGATCAGCCCGCCGACGACCGGGGCCACGCCTAGCGTCAGCATGACCACCGCCGCCCACGCCCATCCGCCGGTGATGTCGGCCGACTCGGTGTACTGATCACCTTGCGACGGGATGTACCAGTGCCCGGAGAAGGTCCGGGCATGGGCGAGCGCCAGGAAGAGGCAGACGAAGTACAGAACGGCGAGACCGATCTGGAAGGCGGCCAGCGGCCACCCCTCGGTGGATCTGCGGTTCGCCGTCATGGTCATCCGCGCATCGTAGCGTCAGGCATCGATCCGGGTCGCGAACACGCGCCATCCGCCGTGCGGTTGCCCGGCCGCCGGGATTCTTGCGGGAGTACGTCAAACTGTCGCCGTGACCAGCGCGCCATCGATGTACCCGTGCCCGTACTGTGGCGCGGCCGCCTCCGCCGCGAGCGGTTGTCCCGGCTGCGGCCGGGCGCCGGATCCGGACGCGCTGGAGGTGATGCGGCTCGACGGTGAGCTGGCGGGTCTGAAGCGGGAACTCGACGCGGCCGTGGCCACGGTGACGACGCTGCAGCGCCGCATCACCGACACGACGACGCAGCGCAACACGGTGGCGTTCCGGGTGACGAGCGCGGTCGCGGCGCAGAGCCGGCTGAATACCGCCGGGCTCGCGGGAGCCGCTGAAACAGCGCACCCTGTAACCGCGCCCGCTGGAACGGCACCCGCTACAACCGCGCCCGCTGGAACGGCACCTCCTGGAGCCGCCTCCGCTGGAGCCGCGCCCACCAGCGCCCCCGCCGGTTCCGAGCCCCGCCTCACCACCCTGACCGTCCAGAATGTCCTCTTCACCCTCGGTGGCCTGCTCCTCATCGTCGCCGCCGCCGTCTTCACCGCCGTCGCCTGGGCGCAGGTCGGCGTCACCGGCCGCGCCGCGATCCTGGCCGCCGCGACCGCCGCCGTCCTGGCGGTCCCCCCGTTCGCGGCGCGGCGCGGCCTGACCGCCGCCGCCGAGACACTGGCCGCGGTAGGCCTGCTGATGATCCTGCTGGACGGTTACGCGGCCTGGGCCGTCGACTTCCTCCAGGTCCAGGACCACGATCCGCTCCGGTACGCATCCGCTGTCTGCGCCGTCACCGCCGCGACGGCGTTCGCCTACGCCCGGCTCACCGGACTCCGCGGCCCGAAGATCTCCGCCCTGCTCGTGGCCCAGCCGATCCTGCCGCTGCTGGCCACCTCCGCCGACGCGTCGCTGACCGGCTGGTCGCTCACCCTCGCCGGCGTGACCGCGCTGAACCTGGCAGTCGTCCACCGCCGCCGCTACGCCCCCACCGGCATCGGCCTGGCCGCCTACGTGTGCGCCTACACCGCAGGCATCATCGCCGCGCTGATCGCGATCGTCGCCCTCGCCGCCGCGGACTCGGCGACCTCGGCGGCCGCGGCGGGCGGCGCGCTGGCGCTTGTCGCGGCCCTGGCCACGGCCTCCGCGACGCTCGCCCGGAACTCCGAGGCGCAGACCATCACCACCTGCCTGCTCACCCTCGCGGTCGCCGCCGGGGCGGGCGGCTGGTCACTCTGGGTGCCGGACGGCACGCCTACGTCACTTCCCGGGGGTACGGTCATTCTGCGCCTCTCCCTCGTGGCACTCCTGATCGCTGCCGTGGTCGCAGGGGCGGGACGTCGCCTTCCGGGCCCGGTCGGCCGGGGCCCCCGGGCGGCGGCGCTGCTCGTGACGGCGGTGCCGGGGCTGGGCGTGGCGGGCGCGGCAGTCCGGGCTGCGGCCGCCGGTGCGGAGGCGGCACTGCCGCTGCTGGACGCCCCCTTGGGCGCTGTCGTGGCCGGGCCCGGCTGGGAGTCGCCGGTGGCGGCGGGCGCGGTGCTCGGGGCGTACCTGATGGTGGTCCCGGCCCGGCTCCGCACGGACCTGGCCCTGACCGCCCTGGCCGGGATCGCCCTGCTGGCGCCGGCGGCGTTCCGGCTGCCCTGGTGGACCGTCCCGATCCTGAGCCTGGCCGTCGCCGCGCTCGCCCTGGCCCTGGCCACCCGGCGCCCGCGCCGGCCGGTCGTGCCGCTCACGGTGGCCGCGCTGCTCACCGGGTATGCGCTGGTCGTGAGCCTGGGCGACGCGGGGGTGGGCGCGGCGGCCTTCGCGGTGGTCGCGGTGATCGGTGCGGCGACCGCCCATCGGGTGCGGCCGGGACCGCTCCGCACCGGCCTCGGCGCCTGGTCGGCCACCGTCGGGCTGCTGGCCGTCCCGCCCGCGGTCTGGCTGACACTGCTGGCCGCCGACGCCTCGGTCACCTGGCAGATCCGCGCCGAGCTGGTCGTGGCCGCGCTGTTCGTCGCGGCGGTGCGGTTGGTCCCGTGGTACCGCTCGCCGGTCCTCGGGAGCGCCCTGCTGCTCACGGCGGTGGTGCCGGTGGTCGCGTATGCCGGTCCGGATTCGCCGGCGCTGTACGCGGCGGCGTGTCTGTTCCTGATCGCCGTGGCGCTCCCGGGTGGTTCCCCGGCGCGCGCTGGTGTTCCGGGCGATGGGGCTGTCGCGGGTGCCGTGCTTACCGCCGTCGTGCCCGCGTCGGCGCTGCTGTATGCGACCGGGGCGGACCTCGCCGTCGTGTTCGTGGCGCAGTACCGGGCGGTCGGCTCCTTCTGGTCCGACGTCGTTCCGGTGACTCCGGCCGTCTCATGGACGTCGGTGGTCGCGCTGGTGATCGCCGCGGGCGCGGCCGGGCTGGCGGCCTACCGCCTGCGGGCGGCGTCTCGGTTGCGGGGCGCCGTGTGGTTCGCAGCGCCGGTGATCGCGGTCGTCGTGCCACTCGCCGCCGCGTCGGCCGAAGCACCGTGGCCGTCGGTGCCGCTGGCTGCCCTCGCAGCCGGACTTGTCGGACTTGTCGCGCTGGCGGTGCTGCCGGGCTCGGTGGGCGTCAGGGTGGTCGGCGAGCGGTGGGGTGGGCCTGTCTTCGCCGCGCTGGGGCTCGCTGGACTGATCGGCACCACGTCCGTGGCCGGCGCGATGCTTGCGGCGTTCGCGCTGGTCGCGGTGGCTGCCACGGCCGCCGGAGCAGGCGGACGCGAGGGACCCGTCCGCGTAGCCGGCTGGAGTTTCGGCGCGGTGGCGGTGGTCGTCGTCGCGTACACCGCAAGCGAGATCGCCGGTCTCCCGGCCGGCGGCGCGGCGCTCAGCGTGCTCGCCGCCGCGGCCGTCGCCGCCGTGGGCGAAACCCTCCTCGCCGCGCGCCGCCCCCGCGAAGCGCCCGCCGTCGCCGCGGTCGCGCACACCTCCGCGCTGGTAGCTCTGCTGATCGCCGGCACTCCGGGCCGCGCCGCCCTGATCGCCACGCTCTGGTCGGTGGTGCTCGGGCTGCGGGCGCTGCGGCCCGGCAACCGGTTCGGGCATCTGCTCGCCGCCGGCGGTACCGTCCTGCTCGGCTGGTGGCTGTTCCTGGCGTCGCGGGACGTCGGTGTCGTCGAGGTCTACACACTTCCGGCGGCGGCCGTCGCGCTCGGCGCCGGCTGGCTGGCCCGCCGCCGGTGGCCCGAACTGCCGTCGTGGACGGCGTATGGCCCGGCCCTCGCCGCCGGGTTCCTGCCCACGCTCGCGCTGATCGGCGGGGACGGCACGCAGTACCCGCGCCGGCTCCTGCTCGGCGCTGCGGCCGTGGTGGTGGTGCTGGTGGGCGCGCGGTTCCGGCTGCAGGCGCCGGTGGTGACCGGTGGCGTGATGCTGGTGCTGACGGCGTTGCACGAGGTGGCGCAGGTGTGGGACCTGGTGCCCCGGTGGGTGCCGCTCGCGGTCGGCGGGCTGCTGCTGGTGGGCATCGCGACCACGATGGAACAACGCCGCCGCGACGTGACCCGCCTGCGGGACGCGGTGGGGCGCTTGGGGTAGCCGCGCGGGCGCGAGCAGGCACGGGGGGCGCACGCAGGCACGGGGCGCAAGCAGCGCGGGGCGCAAGCAGCGCAGGGCGCGAGCAGTCCCGGCGCACGAGCGGGCCCGGCGGCGTTGCGAGCCGTAGCTGAGACAGGCAAAAAGGCCTTGATCACGGGTCCGAGCTACGGCTGAGGCCGGCGAGCCGTAGTTCGCGCAGGTCAAACGCGCGTGATCACCGGCCTGAGCTACGGCTCGGACCTCCCAGCCGTAGCGGGCGCAGGTCATTGCGCGCCGAAACCTGCCTGCGCTACGGCTCGGGCGGCGGCTGCAGCGGCGAGAGCGGGACGAGGGCTAGATCCAGCCTCGGTTGCGGGCGGTTCGGGCTGCCTCGTGACGGTTCGCGGCGCCCAGCTTGCCGGCCGCCGCCGACAGGTAATTGCGGACCGTGCCCGGCGACAACGACGCCCGCCGGGCGATCTCCTCGATCGGCGCGCCCTCGGCTGCCAGCTGCAGGACGTCGGCCTCGCGGGCGGTCAGCGGGCTGTCCCCGGCGCTGATCGCTTCGGCGGCCAGCTGCGGGTCGACGTAACGGCCGCCACCGTGGACGGTGCGGACCACCATCGCCAGGTCGGCGGAGGAGACCGTCTTGGGCAGGAAGCCGCGCACCCCGGCGGTCAGGGCCTGCTTGAGGTGGCCGGGACGGCCGTGACTGGTCACGATCATGACTCGGCAGTCCGGGGCTTCGGTGCGCAGACGGCCGGCGACGGTGACACCGTCCAGGTCGGGCATCTGCAGGTCGATGACTGCCACGTCGGGTTGCAGGGCGCGGGCGGCCGCGATCGCCTCGGCGCCGGTGGCGGCCTGACCGACGACGATCAGGTCGTCCTCGAGGGCGAGGAGCGCGGCGAGCGCGCCACGGATCAGGTGCTCGTCGTCGGCGAGCAGAATCCTGATCACGCCACTGCCTCCGACTCCGATGCAGGAGAGGGATCCTGCAGGCGCACCACCACCCGGAACCGATCCGGCGGCAGCGGGCCGGCCTCGACCGTACCCCCGGCCTCGCGCACCCTCTCCGCCAAGCCGGTCAGCCCGTTGCCGGCCGGCGCCGTCACCCCACCGGCCCCGTCGTTGGTCATCGTGAGGGCCACCGAACCCGCCGCACGGTCCAGCTCGATGGTGCACTCCCCCGCCCGGCTGTGGCGCAGCACGTTCGTCGTCGCCTCCCGGATCGCCCAGCCCAGCGTGCTGCGGGCCCGCGGGCCCAGCCCGTCGGCGTCCCCGATCACCCGGCAGGTGATGCCCGCCGCGTCCAGCAGCGACCGCGCGCCGGCCAGCTCCTCGTCGAGCCGCGCGGAGCGCAGGCCGCTCACCACGGCGCGCAGCTCGGCGAGCGAGTCCTGGGCGATCCGGCGCACCTCGAGCATTTCCGCCACCGCTTCCGGCCGCCCGCGTTTGCCGAGCTGGGCGGCGAGTTCGGCCTTCAAGGCGACCACCGACAGGGTACGCCCGGCGACGTCGTGCAGGTCCCGCGCGAACCGCAGGCGCTCCTCGGCGACGGCGAGTTCCGCCTTCACGTGCTGGGCGTCGTCGAGCTGCCAGATCACGTCGACGGTCCACACCGTGAACCGTTCGGTCGACAGCAGGACCAGCGGGATCGCCAGCAGTCCCAGATACCTGCCGAACGCGCTGCCGTCCGCATGGATCACCGGCCCGGTCGCGACCAGCCAGCCGAGCAGCGCGATCGTGGTGACCGACAGGGTGGAGAGCAGCGGATCCAGTGCCACCAGCAGCGACGCGATCAGGACCGTCGTGACGAACGTCCACGAGCCGTCGGTGAGGTCGCTGACCGGGACGGCCGCCGCCACGGCTGCCACGGTCAGCACGACCGTGACCACCACGCGGATCCGGGGCTTCGGGCCTTTGCCGAGACGGTGGTCGATCGACTGGTGCATCAGCAGGGCCGCGGCCAGGCCCTGCGCGGCGGCCAGCACGGCGGCGATCAGCGCGAGCATCCCGCCCGCCGCGTCGAGCTGGCCGAACACGCCGAGCGGCACGGCGGCGAAGAGCACGTAGAGCGAGGCGCGCATGGTGAGGTCGACGCGGGCGGGGCGGGACGTCGGCATCATGACTGTCAACCTATCCACGTGGTCTATCGGCGCGGTTCCCACCGGAAGCCGCGCCGGACGGCGACCAGCAGAGCCACGATCCAGGCGGCCAGGATCGCGGCGGGCAGCAGCGCGTCGCCGAGCACCGCGGTGAACCCGGCCGGCGTCCCCTCGCCGGTGGTGCCGAGCCAGCCGAGCCGCATCAGGTCCACGACCGGGCTGAGCGGCAGCGCCCGCAGCGCCGCGGACACCACGGCCGGCGCGTCGTCGAGCACCGGGTGGAGCATCGACCCGATCAGGCAGCCGAGCAGCACCGGCAGCGTGGTCACCTGGGCCGACTCGGTGGTCCGGGTGACCACCGCGGACGCCGCCGCGAGCAGCACGAACACCACGACACCGCCGATCACACCCAGCAACAGCAGGGGTACGTTCACGGGGGCCGGCAGTCCGAGAAGGATCGCGCCGGCCCCGGCGAACACGACCATCTGCGCGGTCGCGACGGCCACCATCGGCGCGGCGATGCCGACCAGGATCGCGGCGTCGCTGAGCTCACCGGCGCGCAGCCGTTTCAGGACCAGTTCCTCGCGGCGCGACACGTACGCGGTGACCAGGTTGTAGTAGACGGCGGCGAGCAGCACGTACCCGAGCAGCGCCGTGACGACCAGCGCGGCCGCCGACGCGCCGCCATCGGAGGTGATGCCGGAGGTGGAGACCGCCGCCGCGATGATCAAGGGGACGGCCAGGGCGCTGAACATCGCGCTGCGGTTGCGCCCGAACAGCTTCAGCTCGGCGAGACCGACGGAACGGACCTTGACGGTGCTCATGCGTGTGCTCCCTCGTCGGCCACGGCCAGGAACGCCTCTTCCAGGGACGCCGGGCGGGCTTCCAGACCGGCCAGCTCGACGTCGTTCCGGCGGGCCCAGCCGAGCAGCTCGGTCAGTGTGGTCTGCAGCGCGTCGGTGCGCAGCGTCACGGGACCGTGCTCCGGCCGTACCCCCGGAAGGTTGTGCCGCAATCCCGGCAGAGCCGGCAGCGTGACGCCCGCGGGCAGCGCGAACGTGATCCGTGCCGGATGCGCGGCCACCACCTCGGCCGTCGAGCCGGCCGCCACCACCACGCCGTGCTGCATGATCGCCAGCCGGTCGGCGAGCTCCTGCGCCTCGTTGAGGTAGTGCGTGGTCAGCAGCACGGTCACCCCGTCGGCGAGCAGCGAGCGCACCAGCTGCCAGGCGTTGCGGCGGCTCTCCGGATCCAGTCCGGTGGTCGGCTCGTCGAGCAGCAGCACCTCCGGGCGGCCCATCACCGCGAGCGCCAGGTCGAGCCGCCGCCGCTCGCCGCCGGAGAGCTGCCGCACCCGGACCCCCTCGCGGTGCCGCAGATCCACCAGCTCCAGCACCTCGGCGGTCGGGCGGGCCTCGGTGAGCGTGCCCGCCCACATCGCGGCCGACTCGGCGACGGTCAGATCCGGCGGCAGCCCGCCCTCCTGCAACATGATCCCCAGGCGTGGGCGGAGGACCTTCCTTTCCCGGTACGGGTCATGGCCCAGCACCCGGACCTCGCCGGCGTCGGGCCGGCCGAATCCGGCGACCAGGTCCATGGTCGTCGTCTTGCCGGCGCCGTTCGTGCCGAGCAGCGCGAACAGCTCGCCGCGCCGCACCTCGAAACAGACGCCCCGGACGGCCTCGAAGCCGCCGTACCGCCGATGGACTCCACTGACCTCGACGGCCCCCGATGTCGTTGTCGTCATGCTTCTGAGTCTCGGCGCGGATCCGCCGGCCCGGCAGTGCGCCGCTTCACCGGATGCGATGACGGATGTCATGTGCCCGGGCCGCGAAATGTAACGCCGGCCTGCAACACTTCCGCCATGACGACGCGTGTTGCCATGTGGTCCGGGCCGCGGAACATCTCGACCGCGATGATGCGCAGCTTCGGCTCCCGCGCTGACACGGTCGCCGTCGACGAGCCGCTCTACGCCTACTACCTGGCGGCGACCGGAATCGACCATCCCGGCCGGGCGGCGATCCTGGACAGTCAGCCGCAGCGCTGGCAGGACGTGGCCGCCGCGCTGACCGGTCCGCTGCCCAGCGCCCCGGCCGTGCACTACCAGAAGCACATGACCCATCACGTGCTGCCCGAGGTGGGCCGGGAGTGGATGGGCGCGCTCACCCACGCGTTCCTGATCCGCGACCCGGCGCACGTGGTGGCGTCGTACGCGAAGGTCCGCGGCGAGCCCACCCTCGACGACCTCGGCTACCCGCAGCAGCTCTCGCTGTTCCGCGCGTTCGGCGGCCCGGTCGTCGACGCGGCCGACGTGCTGCGGGATCCGGCGCGGACGCTGCGCCGGCTCTGCGACGCCCTCGGCATCGGCTTCGACCCGGCGATGCTGGCGTGGGCGCCAGGTCCGCGGCCGGAGGACGGGGTGTGGGCGCCGTACTGGTATGCCGGGGTGGAGAGGTCGACCGGGTTCGCCGCCTACGACCCGTCCCCGGTGGAGGTCCCGGAGCGGCTGGTGGCGCTGGTGGAGGCGGCGCAGCCGTTCTACGACGAGCTGGCCGCCCACCGCCTCTAGCCCGACTTGTTGCCGGAGGGCGCGGGTGGAGGGCGGCGCGCGTCCCGGTGCCGCTGGGTTCGGGCTCTCGTTCCCGCCGGCCGGGACCGAGGCGAGGGCGGCGACGCCGGTGCCCCGGTCAGGACAGCAGGCGGACGCCGTTCGCGGTGGCGTGGTCCTGGTAGAGGCGGGCCACCCGGCTGGTCAGCGGGCCCACCTTGCCGTCGCCGATGTCACGGCCGTCGATCACCGTGACGGCGGCGATCTCGCCCATCGTGCCGGTGCAGAAGACCTCGTCGGCGGTGTACATCTCGGTCAGCGAGATGTCGCGCACCGTTGCCGGGATGCCGTGCTCGTCCGCCAGCCGCAGAACCGTCTCGCGGGTGATCCCTTCCGGACAGGCGGCCGTCGACGGGGTGATCAGGGCGCCGTTCACGACCGCGAACAGGTGGGTCGCGTTGGTCTCCGCCACGAAGCCGCGCTGGTCGAGCATGAGCGCGTCGTCCGCACCGGCGGCGGTCGCCTCGATCTTCGCAAGGATCGAGTTCAGCAGGTTGGCGTGGTGGATCTTCGGGTCGAGGACGTCCGGGCCCGGGCGGCGCACGCTGGAGGTGGCCAGGCGCAGGCCGGTCGTGTCGTAGACCGGGGCCTTGAACTCGGCCAGCACGATCAGGGTAGGCCCGGCCTGGTTGAGGCGCGGGTCCATGCCGCTGGTGACCTTGACGCCGCGGGTCAGGGTGAGCCGCACGTGCACGCCGTCGTGCATCTCGTTGGCCCTCAGCGTCTCGGTCACCGCCGCGATGATCTCGTCGTCGCCGGGGATGCTGGTGAAACCGAGCGCTGTCGCCGAACGCCGCAGCCGGGCCAGGTGCTCGTGCAGCCCGAAGATCGCCCCGCGGTAGAGCCGCAGGCCCTCCCAGACCGCGTCGCCGCCCTGCACCACCGAGTCGAACGGTGACAGGCCGGGCCGGCTGCGGTGCAGCAGCTCCCCGTTGACCCAGTAGCGAATGTCGGCGTTCCGCTCGTCGTAGCGCTGCAGCATCCGCCGATCATAAAGCCCTATCGGGTACGCCTTGACTGGTCCAACCAGTTGACGCGTTGACCTGTGACGCGGCACACTGCCGCGCATGACCTTCGATCCAGCGCCTCGGCAGTCGGTCTCGGATCACGTCTTCGGCCGGCTCCGGGACGCCGTGGTCCGCGGCCACTACTCCCCCGGCGATCCGCTGCCCAGCGAGCGGGAGCTGGCCGCCACGTTCGCGGTCAACCGGCACGCGATCCGCGAGGCGCTGCGCCGGCTGCAGCAGCTCGGCCTCGTCAAGGTCAGCCAGGGCGGCGCCACCCGGGTGCTGGACTGGCGGGCCACCGCCGGCCTCGACCTGGCGCTCGCCCTGACCACCACCGACGACGTGCTGCCGGTTCCCACCATCGGCCGTGACGTCATGGAGATGCGCGCCTGCATCGGCGCGGACGCGGCCCGGCTCTGCGCCACCCGGGCCGGCGACGCCGGGCGCGCCGCGATCACGGCGGCTGCCGCCGGGTACGCGGACGCGGCGCCCGACCTGGCCCGGATGGCCGAGGCCGACCTGGCGTTCTGGCGCCGGATCGTCGAGGCGTCCGGCAACGTCGCGTACCTGCTGGCGTTCAACAGCCTCACGGCCGGCAGTCTCGCCGTCGGCCACATGCCCGCGCAGAGCCGTACCGCCGAATTGCTCGACGTGGCCGCCCACCGTGCCCTCGCCGGCCTGATCGCCGGTGGCGACGCCGCCGGCGCGGAACGCGCGGCACGCGCCCTGCTCGCCGTCCCCGCCACCGAGGAGATCGGATCGCCGCGCCCATGATTCCCGCCGTGCTCTACGCCGTTCCGGCGTTCTTGCTGCTGATCGTCATGGAGTTCCTGTCCCTGAAGTTCCTGCCCGACGACGAGGAACGCGGCTACGAGGCCCGCGACACCGCGACCAGCCTGTCGATGGGCCTGGGCAGCCAGATCATCGGCGTGCCGTGGAAGCTGGTCACCGCCGTCGCGTTCGCCGGGCTGTACGTGCTCAGCCCGATCCGCCTGGACCCGCACGACTGGTGGGTGTGGGTGCTGCTGTTCTTCGCCGACGACCTCGCCTACTACTGGTTCCACCGGCTGCACCACGAGGTGCGGGTGCTCTGGGCCGGGCACGTCGTGCACCACTCCAGCCAGTACTTCAATCTCTCCACCGCGCTGCGGCAGAGCTGGACGCCGATGACCGCGCTGCCGTTCTGGCTCGGTCTCGCGGCGCTCGGCTTCCCACCCTGGATGATCTTCCTGCAGCAGTCGATCAGCCTGGCCTACCAGTTCTTCCTGCACACCGAGCGGATCGACCGGCTGCCCCGGCCGATCGAGTGGTTCTTCAACACGCCGTCGCACCACCGTGTCCACCACGGTTCCAACGACCCGTACCTGGACCGCAACTACGGCGGCATCCTGATCGTCTGGGACCGGCTGTTCGGCACCTTCGAGCCTGAGGGCGAACGGGTCCGCTACGGGCTGACCAGCAATATCACGACGTTCAACCCGCTGCGGGTCGCCACACACGAGTACGCGGCGATCTGGCGCGACGTGCGAGCGGCGACCAGCTGGCGGCACCGCGCCGGCTACCTGTTCGGCCGTCCCGGCTGGCAGCCCGCCGCATGAGCGTCGCTTCCGCCACCACCGCCACCCGGAGCCTGCCGCTCACCCTCTTCGCCGTGGCCGCGACCGTCGAGATCGTCGCGGTGGCGGCCGACGCGACGGCCCTGCAGTGGATCGCGAAGCCGCTGCTCGGGCCGCTGCTGCTGTGGCACCTGCTGCGGCGGGCCCGGCCGGATCTGGTGGCCGTGGCGCTCGCCTTCGCGACCGCCGGTGACGTCGCGCTGCTGGTGCCCGGCGACGTGGCGTTCCTGGCCGGGATGGGGTTCTTCCTGGGCACCCAGATCTGCCTGCTGATCGCGTTCGTGCGACGGTCACGGCCGCGACCACTGCCGCCGGCCGCCGGAGCCGTCGTGTGGGTGGCGGTCAATGCCGTTCTGGCGAACCGGTTGGGTGCTCTGGCCGTACCCGTGCTGGTGTACAGCCTGGCGCTGATCGCCATGGCCGCGGCAGCGGCAGGGGTTGGCCGTCGTGTCGGGGCCGGCGGCGCGCTGTTCGCGATCTCGGATCTGCTGATCGGGCTGGACGCCGCGGGCGTGACCCTGCCGGCCCACGGCGTCCTGGTGATGGCGACCTACGCGGCGGCGCTGGCCCTGATCACGACCGGCTGGGCTCAGCGCCGGCACCAGCCCTGATCACGAACGGGCGGGATCGGCGCCTGCGGTCATGTCGCCGGTGGCGGGAGTTCCGGGCTCGAGGCGGTACCGCAGCAGGACCGTGCCGCGTGACGACGTCACCGGGGGCTCGGCCAGGGACAGGCTGGCCGGCACCGCGCCGCCGTCGAACACCTTCTTGCCGACGCCGAGCACGATCGGGTGGATCCACAGGTTGAGCCGGTCGAAGAGCCGCTCCCGCAGCAGCGTCTGCACCAGGTTCAGGCTGCCGATCACGTGGATCTTCTCGTGCTTGTCCCGCAGCGCCCGGATGTCGCCGGCGCCGACCCGGGTGGAGCCCTCCCAGCTCAGGTCGGGGTCACCGTGCGAGGCGACGTACTTCGGGATGCGGTTGAACAGCCCGGCGATGTCGTCGGTCTGGCGCGGCCAGTGGGCGGCGAAGATGTCGTAGGTGCGCCGGCCCAGCAGCAGCGCGTCCATGCCCTGCATACCGGCCCAGACCTGCTCGCCGTCGATCTCGTCGATCAGCGGCGCCTGCCACCCGCCGAACGGGAAGCCCACCGGATCCTCCTCGGGACCGCCCGGCGCCTGCGCGACCAGGTCGAGGGTGGTGAACAGGTCGATGGAGATCGTGCCCATGGTGTCTCCTCAACGAAGCGGGTGAACCGTCACGAGCTCAGACCGGCGGGGCGACGGGAACTCATCGGCCGGATAGCGACGACCGCTTCGGCCAGCGCCGCGGCGAGAGCGACCCCGGTGCCGATCCAGCGGAACGCGGCGCCGCCGGCGTCCTCCGGCGGGGCGATCACCAGGGCGGCGGCGCAGGCGAACAGGACGATCCCGCCGTTGTAGCAGTTCCGGCTGTAGCCGGCCCAGCGCTGCCAGACGGTGAACGCCGCGTTCTGCTCGTCCCGCAGCCGCTGTGCCCGGCCCGCGACGGTCAGGTCCTCGGCCGGCCACCAGTCGTCCACGTCGGCCGGGGAGTAGAGGAACTGCCGGGCGTGGAAGCCGCACTGGATCGCGGCGACCAGGCAGATCGACGCGCACAGCAGCAGGAGCATGGCCTGGCCCGGCCAGCGGAACTTGTCCGCGTCGGCGCCGACCACACCGAGGAACGCGATGGAGAAACCGGCTAGCAGCGGCGCCGCCACCATGCTGGCGGACTCGAGCGCCTGACCATAGGAGAGGGGTGTGGGCTTGCGCCAGCCGGGCCGGCGGAAGGCGCCGTGTCCGTTGTCCGTCATGGATACGCTGTCCTGAGCGTCACAGTTGTCCATGGTGGCATTCCGGGACCAGTGAGGTGACAGGGCGTGTTCGAGTTCATCGGTCCGATCCTGGGTTCGGTCGCCCGCATGCCGGACCCGTGCCCGGAGTGCCACGGCTACCTGCGTCACGACGACGACTGCCCGCGGGTGGACGTTGCGCTCGCCGGGTCGGAGGGCAAGCGCAACGGGCCCGTCATCAGGGCCGCCGACGCCGTGCTGCGCCGGCTGATGCGCTGAGCTCAGCGGACGATCGCGGATCCGGCCCCGGCCGCGAGGGCGATGACCTCGGCAGCCGTCGCCATCGACGTGTCGCCGGGGGTGGTCATCGCGAGGGCGCCGTGCGCCGCGCCGTACTCCACCGCGGTCGCCAGCGGGCACCCGCTCATCAGGCCGTAGATCAGCCCGGACGCGAACGAATCACCGGAGCCGACCCGGTCGAGGACGTCGAGGCCGGGGCGCTCGGTGGCCCGCACGACGCCGGTCTCCGGGGACCACGCGACGGCGCCGAAGTCGTTGCGGGAGGCGCTCACCACCCGCCGCGACGTGGTAGCCACCACCGGCATATCCGGAAATTTCCCGACATCGCGCACGCCGATCAGCACGTCCACGAACGGCAGCACCTCGTCGATCAGCCCGTTGTCCAGACTAGGGCGATAATTCACATCATAGGACACGATGGTCCCGTGCCGCCGCGCCGACGACACCGCCGCCAGCACACACGCCCCCGCCGACGGCGACAACGACGCGAAGATCCCGCCCGTGTGGAACCACCGCACCCCCAGCACCCCGAACAAATGATCCCAGTCCACGTCAGCGGGGCTCATCTGCGACGCCGCCGAATGGCCACGATCGGACACCCCGAGGGCGCGCCGAACCCCGTACCCCCGCTCGGTGAAATTGAGGCCGTTGCGGGCCGAGCGTCCGATGCCGTCGAAGGGGGCCCACCGCACGAGCGAGGTGTCCACCCCGCCGGTGAGCATGCAGTCCTCGACTAGCCGGCCCACCTCGTTGTCGACGAGCGCGGTGACGACCCCCGCCCGCAGGCCGAAGACCCGGCTCAGCGCGCGGGCCACGTTGTACTCGCCACCGCCCTCGGAGACCCGGAACGTGCGCGTGGTCCGCACCCGCCCCTCCCCCGGATCGAGGCGCAGCATCACCTCACCGAGGCTCACCACGTCGAACCGGCAGGAGTCAGCGTCCCGCAGCGGCAACGACGGCACCGACGCCTCCGATCAGCTCGCGGAGCCGGTCAGGCTCGGCGTCGCGCGGCACCATCCACGATCCGCCGACGGCCAGGACGGACGGCAGCGCGAGGTACTCCCCGGCGTTCGCGGCGGTGATCCCGCCGGTCGGCACGAACCGCATGCCGGCGAAGACGGCGGCGAGCGCGGCCACCGCGGGCGCGCCGCCCGAGGTGGCGGCCGGGAAGAACTTCACCGCGTCCAGGCCGAGGTCCGCCGCGGCCAGGACCTCCGTCGCGGTCGCCACACCCGGCAGCACCGGTACGCGTAACGCCCGGCACCGTTCGACGACGGCCCGGGACAGTCCCGGCGAGACCACGAACCGCGCCCCGGCCTCGACCGCCGCGTCGGCCTGCGCCGCGGTGAGCACGGTCCCGGCGCCGACCAGCAGGTCCGGGTTCTCCGCCATCGCGGCGATCCCGGCGAGCGCGCCGGGGGTGCGCAGCGTGACCTCGGCGATCGGCAGCCCGCCGCCGACCAGCGCTTCGCCGAGTGCCGCCGCCCGTCCGGGGTCGTCGAGCACGACCACCGGCACCACGGCGTGCCCGTCCAGGAAACTCATCGGATCACCTTCTCCAGGGCGGCTTCCGGCCCGGCGGCGCGGATCGCCCGGACGTGGTCCGCGGTCTCCTCGGCCAGCCGCGCGTCGTCGAACGGGAACACCCCGTCCCGGATCCGGGCGACGACCTCCGCGTCGTCGCGCACCGGGAAGTCACCCGGCTCCCCCGCGTAGCCGAGCACCAGGCAGGCCAGGGCGAACACGTTCAGTGGCGCCCGCTCGCCGGCCGCCCACCTGTCGCGCACCACCGGCAGGTTGCGGGTCTGCCACTTGGCGATCGCGTTGAGCGCGATGTCGGCGAGCCGGTGTTCCAGCGCCGGGCTGGCGAGCCGCTCCACGGTCGCCGCCGCGAACGGCCCGGCGCCCGGCGGCAGCGTCGGCAGCACCTCGGTGTCGAGCAGCCGCCGCAGGTACTCCCCGGCGAGCGGATGCCCGACCGCCTGGTTCACGGTGACGCAGCCGAGCAGCGGGGCGACCGCGGCCAGCGCCGTGTGCGAGCCGTTGAGGATCCGGACCTTCTTCACCCGGTACGGCCCGATGTCCTCCAGGAACTCGACCGGCAGCCCGGCCCGATCCAGGGGGAACTCGTCGCGGATGTGCGGGTCCCCGGCGATCGCCCAGTGCGCGTACCGCTCGCCGCGGACCTCCTCGGCGTCGCCGCCCGGCACGATCCGGTCCACGATGGTGTCGTAGAAGCGGCAGTGCGCGCCGGTCCACGCCGCGAACGCCGGATCGAGCGCGGCGGCGTGGCGCAGCACGGCCGAGCGCAGCAGCCGCCCGTTGTCCTCGTTCAGCTCGCAGGGCAGGAACGACAGGCCGCGGGCCGGGTCGCCGCCGCAGTGCCTCCACCGCTCGTGCAGCAGCACCGCGATCTTCGCCGGGAACGTCTCCGGCGGCCGGGCGGACAGGTCGTCGGGGACGTCCACGATGCCGGCCTCGGTGGTGTTGGAGACGACCAGCCGCAGGTCGTCGCCGCGGGCGATCGCGAGGCAGCGGTCCCAGTCCGCGTACGCGTCGACCACCTCGTCGATCACGTCGACGCGGGTGACGTCCGGCCCGTCCGGCCCGTCCAGGACGACCCGGAACGGCGCGGCCCGCAGCGGGACCCGGCTGGGCCGGGGCGTCACCTTGAGGACCACCACCCCGGTGTCGAGCACGCCGGCGTCGTTGCCCTTCTGGATCATCCAGTCCGCGAAGCCCCGGAGAAAGTTACCGCCGCCGATCTGCAGGATGCGCACCGGCCGTAGCTGCCGTGTAATGAGCTATCTCCCTCCGCGCGATGGACGCCGCCGTCCGGCGCGTGTGATGATGCGCCGTGGAAACGTTCCCACAATTTCCAGCGCGGCGGAAGGGGATCGCCTGATGTCCGGAGGAGCCGATATGTCCGGAAACCCGCAGCCATGGGTCCTGCACCCCGACCGGGCGCTGCCCGCCGAGCCGGCCCTGCGCGGACTCGCCCGCGACATCTACGCGACCACCCGCGACCTGCCGATCGTCTCCATGCACGGGCACGTCGACGCCGAGGTGTTCGCCGCCGACCAGCCGTTCGCCGACCCGGCCGCCCTGTTCGTCACCCCCGACCACTACCTGGTCCGGATGCTGCTCTCCCGCGGCGTCCCGCACGACGCCCTGGGCGTGCCACGCCGCGACGGCCGGCCGGTCACGACCGACCCCCGTGCCATCTGGCGCACCTTCGCCGAGCACTGGCCGCTGTTCCGCGGCACCCCCACCCGCTTCTGGCTGGAACACGAGCTCGCCGAGGTCTTCGGCGTGCGCACCCGGCTCGGCGCGGACACCGCCGACGCCGTCTACGACGAGCTCTGCGCCCGGCTCGCCGAGCCCAGGTTCCGCCCGCTCGCGCTGCTCGACACGTTCCGCATCGAGATCATCTCCACCACCGACGCGGCCACCGCCACCCTCGCCGAGCACCGCAAGCTCGCCGAGCGCGGCTGGGGCGAGCGGATCGTCCCCACCTTCCGCCCGGACGCCCTGCTCGACACGTCCTCCCCGGACTGGCCGGCCGAACTGCGTAAACTCGGTGACGTCAGCACCTACGACGAATACCTCGAGGCGCTGCGGGAGCGGCGCGCCGCCTTCAAGGCCGCCGGCGCCCGGGCCACCGACCACGGCCACCAGAGCGCCGACACCACCCCCCTCGACATCGCCGACGCCCGCCGGCTGTTCCAGGCCGCGCTGCGCCGGACGATCACCGCCGCCGAGTCGGCCGCCTTTCTCGCCAACATGCTCTTCGAGATGGCCCGGATGTCCACCGAGGACGGGCTCACCATGCAGCTGCACCCTGGTGTGCTGCGCGACCACGACCCGGCCGTCCGCGCGGCCCGCGGACCCGACGTCGGCTACGACATCCCCGTCCACACCGAATACACCCGCGCGCTGAAACCGCTGCTCAACGCGTTCGGCCACCACCCGAACCTGCGCCTGGTCGTCTTCACCGTCGACGAGACCGCGTTCAGCCGCGAACTCGCCCCGCTCGCCGGCGTCTACCCGGCGATGCTGCTCGGCGCGCCCTGGTGGTTCCTGGACACCCCGGACGGCATGCGCCGCTTCCGGGAGGCCGTCACCGACACCGCCGGCTTCGCGAACACCGCCGGCTTCGTCGACGACACCCGCGCCTTCCTCTCCATCCCGGCCCGCCACGACCTGGCCCGCCGCGTCGACGCCGGCCACCTCGCCCGCCTCGTCGCCGAACACCGCCTCGACCTCGACGAAGCCGCCGACACGGCCCGCGCCCTCGCCTACGACCTGCCCCGCGCCGCGTACCCATCGCCGGCGCCTGTCTCCACTGTGGAACCGCGCCCCGCCGGTGGTGCCGCATGACCGCCACGCCACTGTCCGACGTCGCGCTGCTGCTGCACCCCGACGACCACGTCGCGGTCGCCCTGCACGACCTGCCGCCAGGCCGGGAACTGACGCACGGCACGCTCGGCTTCCGGGTCACGGCCGCGATCCCCCAGGGTCACAAATTGTGTGTACGGCCGGTGCGCGCCGGTTCCGCCGTGCACAAGTACGGGCAGAGCATCGGCCGGGCCACCACCGACGTGCAGCCCGGCGACCACGTCCACACCCACAACCTCGCCATGGACAGCGTGCGGCAGGCCTACGAGTTCGGCACCGGCCGGATCCGCATCCCGGGGGCGGCGGTACCCCGTACCTTTGCCGGGTTTGATCGCGCCGGAGGCGCCGCCGGAACCCGCAACTACGTCGGGATCGTGACGAGCGTCAACTGCTCCGCGTCGACCGCCCGCATGATCGCCGACCAGTTCCGCGGCCCGATCATGGACGCCTGGCCGAACGTCGACGGCGTCGTGGCGCTCACCCACGACTCCGGCTGCGGCATGGTCCCGGCCAGCGTCGGCGGGCAGATCCTGCGCCGCACGCTGCGCGGATACGCGTCGCACCCGAACGTCGGCGCCCTGCTCGCGGTCGGCCTCGGCTGCGAGATGCTCGCCGTCGACGCGCTCCTCGCCGACCTGCCCGCACCCGCCGACACCCTGATCGACCAGCTGATCATCCAGGAGCAGGGCGGGGTGCGGGCCACCGTCCGCGCCGGGGTCGCCGCGGTCCGCACCCTGATCGAGCAGCTCGACCAGCGGCGCCGCGTGCCGCTGCCGGCGTCCCGCCTGATCCTCGGCCTCAACTGCGGCGGCTCCGACGGCTACTCCGGCATCACCGCGAACCCGGCCCTCGGGCACGCCTCCGACCTGCTCGTCGCCCAGGGCGCCACCACCGTCCTCGCCGAGACACCGGAGGTCTTCGGCGCGGAACATCTGCTCACCCGGCGCGCGGTCAGCGAAGAGGTGGGCCGGCGGCTGCTGGAGCGCATCGAGTGGTGGCAGAAGTACGTCGCGGACGGCGGCGGCACCCTCGACAACAACCCGTCACCGGGCAACAAGGCCGGCGGGCTGACCACGATCCTGGAGAAGTCCCTCGGCGCGGTCGCCAAGGGCGGCACCGCCGAACTGACCGCCGTCTACGAGTACGCCGAGCGGGTCACCGCCGCAGGGTTCACCTTCATGGACACGCCCGGATACGACCCGGTCTCGGTCACCGGCCTGGTCGCCGGCGGAGCGACGGTGGTCTGCTTCACCACCGGACGCGGATCGGTCCTCGGCACCAAACCCGTTCCCACGATCAAAATCGCGACCAACACCGAGATGTACGACCGGATGCGCGAGGACATGGACCTGAACGCCGGCGTGATCGCCACCGGCGACGCGACGGTGGAAGAGGTCGGCGCCCAGATCTTCGAGCAGATCCTCGCGGTGGCGTCCGGGCGGGTGACGGTGAGCGAGGACCTGGATCTCGGACGCGACGAGTTCGTCCCGTGGCAGCTGGGTGCGGTTACCTGAGTTTCACCCAGGTGCCCTCGGAGATCACCTCGGCGACGCCGTCCACGACCACGATGGCCGTCTGCTCGTCGATCGCGTAGGACGGGCCGTCGATCCCGGCGGCCCACTTCTCCGCGTGCGCCGGCGAATTCCCCGCGAACAACCCCAGATGCGGGAAGATCGAAAAATCGACGACACCGAGCGTACGGTCATCGGGCGCGGACTCCCACCCCACGAAATAGTCCCCGATCCGCGGCGTCATCACCATGCTCCCGGCGCTCACCCCCACCCACACCAGATCCGGCAGCTCCGGCAGCAGATCGGCCAGGCCCGACTCGCGCAACCAGTGATGCAGGTACGTCGCGTCACCGCCGTCGACCAGCAGCACGTCGGCCTCCCGCACCCACGGCACCCAGCGCCGCGCGCCGATGCTGGGCAGCGCGGTCAGCTCCAGCACACCGAGCGACCCCCAGCCCAGCCCGGTCAGGAACCGCCAGTCCCCGGCGGGCTCACCGGCCACCAGCCCCCGCACCGACGCCGGGCCGCACATCGGATGCCCCCACTGCGCCGTCGGGACGACAAGCGCACGGCACTCGGCGACCGGCTTGCCGAGCAGCCGCTCCAGCGCGGCGCGAATGCTCGGGTTCGTGACGCCGCCCGAGGTGAGCAGAAGTTTCACGGTGCCTCCCTGTCCACGTGTCCCCTATGTCGGGGCGACTCCGGAGGATGAACGCACGACCAGTCCGGTCGGCAGGGTGACCTCGCGGTCCCGTACCGTCGCAAGGGTCTTGCCGGCCCGGCGCAGGAGCAGCTCCAGCGCGGCCGCGCCCGCCCGGCCCTTCGGCACCGCGACAGTGGTCAGCGGCGGATGGCTCATCGCGGCCAGGCTGATGTCGTCGTAACCCACCACGCTCATCTGATCGGGAACGGACACCCCGCGCGCCGCGAGCCGGTGCAGCAGACCCATCGCCACCAGATCGTTGTAGGCCAGCACCGCCGTCGCCGGGCTCGCCAGGACCAGGTCACCGGCGAGCACACCGCCCTCGAACGTCGGCGCCACCGACCCGAACCGCAGAATCTCGTAGTCCGCGAGCGCGGCCAGCCGCTCCCGGCCCGCCCACGAGTCGTCCGGCCCGGCCAGGAACGCGATCTGCCGGTGACCCAGCGCCCGCAGATGATCCATCGCCTGCCGGGTGCCGGCCGCGATGTCCGCCGCGATCGACAGCATGCCGGGCGCCTGCCGGTGCACCAGAACCGTGGTGTCCGGGTCCGCGGCCTCGAGAAGCTCGGCGTCCGTCGCCCGGGGCGAGCAGAGCAGCACGCCGTCGGTGTTGCGGCCCAGCGTGGCGAGCGCCTCCAGCTCGGCGGCGACGTCCTCGTCGGTGTCCGTGATGAACACCCCGCAGTCGACGGCGCGGGCCCGGGCGCTGACGCCCTTGGCGATGTCGGCGAAGAACGGGTTACGCAGGTCGGGCACGATCAGCCCGTAGTTGCCGGTCCGCCCGGTGATCAGCCCGCGCGCCGTCCGGTTCGGACGGTAGCCCAGCCGCTCGGCGGCGGCCATCACCGTGGCCCGGGTGGCGGGGCTGACGCTGCCGCCGGTGAGCGCGCGCGACACCGTGGACACCGACACCCCAGCGGCATCGGCGACGTCGTGCACGGTCGTGCGCACCGGGCTTTCTCCCTCGTCAGAGCGGGTGTTTCAGGCCGCCAGCATAACGGGAGGTGGGCTGCGATGACATGAGCTGCAAATTTCCTGCATACGTTTGCATCGGGGTGTCCGCATTGCCCTGTACGCGCCCGTGCCCCGCCGTCGTGGCCACCCAAGTCCCGCGCCGCACGCCGTGTCAGGCGTCCTAGGAATCTAGGATGAAGGTGCCCGGTGGATGGATTGGTCTGGGCTGTGGGCTACTCCGGGCGGTTGGCCGCTCCGCGCGGTGGGCCGCTCCGCATGCCTCGGGCCGGCTGCGGGAGGATGCGGGCTTGGCATAGCACGTCCGCGCGATCAAGCCTCCGGACCGACACTGCGGACCAGCCGGACCAGCCGGTTGCCAGCGCTACCGGACCGACACTGCGGACCAGCCGGTCCGGCCGGCTGCCAGTGCTGTCCGGGCACATTGCTGACAGCACTACCAACCAGCTCGTCTTGCCCGGCTGGTCACCAGTGCTGTCGGCCGCCCGTTCTGTCTACACTGAGCGCCGGCCGGCATCGGCGTTTCCAAGATCTGCGGGCCTGCGGAGCAGCCCGACCGCCTCGATGTCGCCGAGCGAGCGGGCCAGGCCGGTGGCGCGGGATGCGATTCAACGGCGAACTCCGGTCCGTGGCGGCGGCTGGTCATCCGTGCCGGCCCTGCTCTTCGCCTCGACCTCTTGAGTGCGCGGCATTTCGTCGAGGACGATCGCCCCGGCACCGGGTCTACTCTCGCCGGCGCGGGCGGGTCACTTATCGTGGAGGGAGGCGCGGGCCTCTTCCGGAGTTGCGGGGGTGATCGCGGCGGCGGGCTTCGTGGAGTTGGTCGGATTGTCCGAGTTGTCTCTCACGCTGCTGTTCGCCTCCTCGCGCTGCGTGGGCGGGGCCGGCTCACCGTTCGGGCTCGGGATCGGCGCGTTGCTCGGTGCGTCGGTCGAGGATCGGTCGGGGTTGTGCTCGGGCCCGTGGTTCGAGGGCGGTGTCGGGTTGTCGTTGATGGTTCCGTTCGCCGACTGGCCCGGCTCGCCCTCCGCAGGCTTGTTCGGGGCGCTCGGGGAGGTGTCACTTTCGGTCGGATTGTTCGGCGTAGTGGGCGCCGCTTCGTCAGCACGGTTGGCATCGCGCAGGTCAGAGTCGGCCTCGGAGTTCGGCTTGAGCGCCGAGTCGCCGGACTCGCCATTCGGCTTCAGCGTGGCATCACCCGACTCCCCATTCGGCTTCAGCGCGGCGTCGCCAGATTCCGCGTTCGGCTTCAGCGTGGCGTCGCCAGTTTCGGCGTTCGGCTTCAGCGATGCATCGGCGTCACCGCTCATGCCGGCGGCGATGCCACCAGCTGCCGCACCGACACCGGAACCCGTTCCGCCCGCGTCGCCCGTCAGACCGCCGGCCAGACCACCGGCGGCAGCACCCACGCCAGCACCCACCCCAGCGCTCGCTCCCCCGCCGCCCGCTCCCCCGCCGCCCGCCTTCGCCACGTCGGACGCCTGGATCACCGGGACCCCGGCCGCCGCGGCCCTGCGGGCCCGCACCGCGTGCACCGCGGCCACCATCTCCGCCCGCGCCCCGCTGACCTCCCCCGCGGCGATCTGATAAGCCGCCACCTGCCGCGGATAGTCCGCCGCCGCCGGGTCCACCGGTTCCGGGATCATCGTCCCGGCCACCGGCAGCCCGCCCGCCGCCGCGACCTCCCGGGCCGCGGCCATCCGGCCCTGGGCGGCCGCCAGCCGGCTGCCGTAGTCGGTGAACGCGCCGGCCGTGGACTCGATCTCCCCGCGCAGTGCCTCCGCCATGGCGCCGGCGGTGGACATGCGGGTGCTGAACGCGGTTCCGGCAGAGCCGCGCCAGCCCTCGGCGGCGTCGGCGCCGGTGGAGCGCAGCGTCTCGGCGCTCGCGTGGACGTCGAAGCCGAGCTGGTCGCGGAGCCAGCCGGCGGTGCTGAAGATCTGGCCGGGGTCGCCGTCGAGGCGGGTGTCGATGGGCATCACGACACCCCGCTGATCCGCCGGCCCGCCGCGGAGTCCTCGGACGCGTACGTCTGTCCGGCCTCGAAAACGCGGTTGCCGGCTTCGGCGAGCCCGGCCGCCAGTCCGGCGGAGCTCGCGGTGAGCTGGGCGAGCAGTTCGGCGAAGATCGGGGTGGCCTCCCCGGCGTCCGGGGTGCGCGGGCCGCCCGCGGTGGTGCCCCGCAGCGCCGAGCCGGAGCGCCGGAGACGATCCGAGATCGATTCGAGCAGTACCAGGTCGACGGTCAGGCGATCAGCCATGGTCTTTCCTCCCACCGTGCGGATGTCCACCGTGCGGACGTCCGGATGTACACCGCACGGCGGGAGAAAAGTTCACTTCCGGCAAGCGAAAAAGACGAAAACCAGGAGCAGAATCAGCAAGCGATCTTGGTACGGCCCTTCTTGTTCCCCCACGAGCAGGTGTCCTGGGTCTTCTTGTCGGGCTTGCGCAGCGTCGCCGTGTCGCCGGTGTTGTTCCAGAGGTAATTGCCGGAGTTCCAGTAGACGTGCGTCTTGGTGTTCGTGCCCTTGCCGGTGTGCAGGTAGATCTTGCCGCCCTTCGCCGGGATGCTGACGCTGCCGAACGTGTAGACCCGGCCGCCCTTCTCCTTGATCGACCAGCCCTTCAGGTTGACCGCCTTCTTGCCGGTGTTGACCAGGGCGATCCACTCCGCGTTGCGGGACTTGTTGCTGCGGGTGTCCTTGCCGGGTGAGTCGTACTGGGCGCTGTGGAACCGCAGCGTGGGCGCCGCCTGGGCGGGGCTCGCCACGGCGAGTGTCCCGCCGAGGACGGCGGCGAAGGCGGCCACGGTGCCGAGCAGTCTGCGCATGAAGCACGTCTCCTTAGAGGTGGAAGATCTCGGAGCCTTCCAAGGAAAGGAGACCCGGGCACGCAGGCGCGGTGGACCGTTCGGGCGGTATCCGGCGGCCGGTCAGCGCGCGCGGATGCCGTCCAGGGCGAAGCGCAGCACCCGGTCGCGCTGCTCCTCGTCGACGAACGCCGCGGAGGTGAGGCCGGAGACCAGCCGGAGCACGTCGTCGAAGCTGGCGTCGGCGCGCACCTCCCCGGCCTGCTGGGCGCGGGCCATCAGCGGCTCACCGGCGGCGTACATCGTCGCGCGCGACGAGCGGAACATCTCCGAGTCACGGTTGAGCACGTCGATGATGGCGCGCTTGGTCACCGCGTACGCCACAAATCGCTTGAGCCAGGCCTGCAGGGCCTGCCACGGTGGGAGGGATGCGGCGGCCTCGGCCGCCGCGGCGAGCTGGTTGATCTCCTCGACGTAGACCGCCTCGAAGAGGTCCTGCCGGGCCGGGAAGTTGCGGTAAAGGGTCCCGATGCCGACGCCGGCGCGCTTGGCGATCTCCTCGAGGGACGCGTCGGCGCCGCGCTCGGCGAACACGTCGCGGGCGGCGGCGAGCAGCGCGTCGAAGTTGCGCCGGGCGTCGGCCCGCTGGGGGCGCCGCACGGCGATCGGCGCGTCGGCCACGAGACCACCCTCACAGAAAAGAGACGACAACCGGAGGCAAGCCTCCGTTAATGTGGAGGCATGCCTCGACTTTACCAGCCATCCCCGAGGGTGACCTTCGCGGTGCTGGCCGCGGCGGCTGCCGCGTTCTCCCTGATGCAGTCCCTGGTGACCCCGGTGCTGCCGACCATCCAGCAGGACCTGCACACCAGCACGGCGACCGTCACCTGGGTGCTCACCGCCTGGCTGCTCGCCGCCTCGGTGGCCACCCCGCTGATGGGCCGCATCGCCGACGGCATCGGCAAGGACCGCACCCTGATCGTCGCGCTCGCCGCCATCGCCGCCGGCTGCCTGGTCGCCGCGGTCGCGCCGTCGATCGGCGTGCTGATCGGCGCCCGGGTGCTGCAGGGCCTCGGCGGCGCGGTCTTCCCGATCTCGTTCGGGATCCTGCGCGACGAGTTCCCGCCGGCCCGGCTCGCCTCCGCGCTCGGTGTGCTCTCCGCGGTCATCGCGACCGGCAGCGGCCTCGGCATCGTGCTGGCCGGCCCGATCGTCGGCGTGCTCGACTGGCGCTGGCTGTTCTGGATCCCGATGGCCGTGGTCACGGTCGTCGCGGTGGTCGCCTGGCGGGTCGTCCCGGTCTCCCCGCGGCACGGCGACGGCCGGATCAACTGGCTCTCCGCCACCCTGCTCGCCGGCTGGCTCGTCGCGCTGCTGCTGCCGCTCAGCATGGGACGGTCGTGGGGCTGGTCCTCCCCCCGTACCCTCGCGATTTTTGCCGTTGCTCTTGTTCTTGCGGCCGCCTGGTTCGTCGCGGAGCTCCGCGCGCGGGAGCCGCTGATCGACATGCGGATGATGCGGCTGCCGTCGGTCTGGACCACCAACCTGGTCGCGCTGTTGTTCGGGGCCGCGATGTTCGGTGTGTTCGCCTTCCTGCCGCAGTTGCTGCAGGTGCCGGCGTCCACCGGGTACGGGTTCGGGATGAGTGTCACCGGCGCCGGTCTGCTGATGCTCCCGCTGATGGTGGCGATGGCGGTCTTCGGCTCGCTGAGCGGCCCGCTCGCGCGCTGGGTGAGCAACAAGGCGCAGCTGTTGTGGGGTTCCGCCATGGGCACGACGGCCTGCCTGAGCCTGGCCCTCGCGCACAGTCAGAAGTGGGCCGTCGCGGTCGCCGCCGGAGTGTTCGGCATCGGTCTCGGCCTGATCTACTCCTCGATGATCAACCTGATCGTGCAGAGCGTCCCGGCACACCAGACCGGCGCCGCCAGCGGCATGAACACCAACATCCGGACGATCGGCGCCGCCGTCGGCACGGCGGTCGTCAGCACCGTCGTGACCGGACACCTCCAGCCGAGCGGGCTGCCGGCCGAGTCCGGCTACACGATGGCCTTCCTGCTGCTCGCGGTGGCCAGTGCGGCCGCCTTCGCGGTGGCGCTGCTGGTGCCGTCCGGCCGGCGCGCCCCGGCGCCCGCCCCGGTGACGCTGCCGGAGCTCAGCCCGGTCGAGGTCTAGTTTCACCCGGTGCGAATGATGTGCCGCCGAGCCCCGTGGGTGACCGTGGGCACATGTCGAAGCCGGCCAGCAGCACCATCGAGGCGCAGCACGAACACCTCCTGAAGGCACTGCCCTTCTCGGACCAGCAGGACTTCACCGACGCCCGGCGCGGCCTGATCGCCGCGCCGGATCGCGTCGTGGTTCCCGACGCCGGCTGGGACAGCGGGCGGTACACGTTCCTCGCCGGGGAGGCCCCGGTCACGGTCAATCCCAGCCTGTGGCGGCAGTCCCAGCTCACCGCCATCCACGGCCTCTTCGAGGTGGTGCCGGGGATCTACCAGGTCCGGGGGTACGACCTCGCGAACGTCACATTCATCGAGGGCGACCGCGGCGTGATCGTGGTCGATCCGCTGATCTCGGCGCAGACCGCGGCCGCCGCCCTGGCGCTGTACCGGGAGAACCGCGGCGACCGCCCGGTCACCGGCCTGATCTACACGCACTCGCACGTCGACCACTTCGGCGGCGCCCGCGGGATCCTCCCCGGCGACCAGGCGAGCGGCGTGCCGGTGCTCGCGCCGGCCGGTTTCATCGAGCACACCGTCAGCGAGAACGTCTACGCCGGCCCGGCGATGGCCCGGCGAGCCTCCTTCATGTACGGGGCGGCCCTGCCGACCGGCCCGTCCGGTCAGGTCGGGGCCGGACTGGGCCAGACCAACTCCACCGGCACGGTCACGCTGATCCCGCCGACCGTGTCGATCCGGCACACCGGGGAGCGGGCGACCGTCGACGGCGTGCGGATGGTCTTCCAGATGGCGCCGGGCAGCGAGGCCCCCGCCGAGATGCACCTCTACCTTCCCGACCACCGGGCGTTCTGCGTGGCCGAGAACGCCACCCACACCCTGCACAACGTGCTGACGCTGCGCGGCGCCGAGGTTCGCGACCCGCGCGCCTGGGCCGGGTACATCTCCGAGTCGATCGAGCTGTTCGGCGCGGAACTGGAGGTGGTGTTCGCCTCGCACCACTGGCCGACGTGGGGACGGCAGCAGGCCGTGGAGTTCCTGCGCCGGCAGCGCGACCTCTACGCGTACCTGCACGACCAGACCGTCCGGATGATCAACGCGGGGCTGACCGGGCCGGAGATCGCCGAGACCTTCCAGCTGCCGCCGGCGCTCGAGCAGGCCTGGCACACCCGTGGCTACTACGGGTCGGTCAGCCACAACGTGAAGGCCGTCTACCAGCGCTATCTCGGCTGGTACGACGGCAACCCGGCCCGGCTGTGGCCGCACCCGCCGGTGGAGGCGGGCCGGCGGTACGTCGAGTTCATGGGCGGCGCGGACGCGGTCGTCGCGAAGGCCCGGGCGTCCTACGCGGCCGGTGACTTCCGCTGGGTGGCGGAGGTGCTCAACCACGTCGTCTTCGCGGTGCCCGATCACGCGGGCGCCCGGGACCTGCTCGCGGACGCGTACGAGCAGCTCGGCTACGGCTCCGAGAACGGCACGTGGCGATGCGTCTACCTGTCCGGCGCGCACGAGCTGCGGCACGGGAGCATGGGCACGCCGGCAACCGCCGCGTCTCCGGACCTGGTCGCCCAGCTCACCCCGGAGCAGCTCTTCGAATCGTTCGCGATCCGGGTCAACGGCCCGCGCTGCTGGAACGACGTGGTCACCGTCGACGTCGAGGTGACCGATCTGGACCGGCAGTACCGGCTCACCCTGCGCAACGGGGTTCTGACCCACAGCCGGGCGCCGCAGCCCGAGCCGGCGCAGGTCACCGTGCGCCTGACCAGCGCCGAACTGCCGGCCCTCGCCGCCGCGACGGATGTCCGGGGTGACGCCGGGGCCCTGCGGCTGCTGTCCGGCGCGCTGGACGCGCCGGACACGGACTTCGCCATCGTCACACCGTGACCGCGTTTTCGCAGCTCACGGCCAGGATATGAAAGGATCCATGTTGAAGCACCCCAGGAGCGAACGGCCGGCGCCGGAAGTCCTCGCGACGGCTGATGTGACGATCCCCCGGCACGAGTTGCCGGCCGGGGAGATGACGCCGGACGACGCGTACCAGATCGTCCACGACGAGCTGATGCTCGACGGCAACGCCCGTCTCAACGCGGCCACCTTCGTCACGACGTGGATGGAACCGCAGGCCGACCGCCTGATGGCGGAGTGCTTCGACAAAAACATGATCGACAAGGACGAGTACCCGCAGACCGCCGAGATCGAGGCGCGGTGCGTGAACATCCTGAGCCGGCTCTGGCACGCCCCGGACGCGCGGCAGGCCACCGGGTGCTCGACGACCGGGTCCAGCGAGGCCGCGATGCTCGGCGGTCTGGCCCTCAAGCGCCGGTGGCAGCGGCAGGGCCGGACCGGACGGCCCAACCTGGTGATGGGGATCAACGTCCAGGTCTGCTGGGAGAAGTTCGCCAACTACTGGGACGTGGAGATGCGGCTCGTCCCGATGGACGGGGACCGTTACCACCTCTCCGCCGAGGAGGCGGTGGCGCTCTGCGACGAGAACACGATCGGCGTGGTGGCGATCCTCGGCTCGACGTTCGACGGGTCCTACGAGCCGGTCGCGGAGATCTGCGCGGCCCTGGACGCCTTCCAGGAGCGCACCGGCATCGACGTCCCGGTGCACGTCGACGCGGCCTCCGGCGGGTTCGTCGCGCCCTTCCTCGACCGGGACCTGGTCTGGGACTTCCAGCTGCCGCGGGTCTCGTCGATCAACGTCTCCGGCCACAAGTACGGCCTGGTCTACCCCGGCGTCGGCTGGATCGTCTGGCGTGACGCGCAGGCGCTGCCCGAGGATCTGATCTTCTGGGTCAACTACCTCGGAGACGACATGCCCACGTTCGCCCTGAACTTCTCCCGCCCCGGCGCGCAGGTGGTGGCCCAGTACTACAACTTCCTGCGCCTGGGATTCGCCGGATACGCCAGGGTCCAGGGGTACGCCCGGGACGTCGCCACCCGCCTCGCCGGAATGATCGCCGACCTGGGGCCGTTCGAGCTGCTCACGCGCGGCGACGAACTCCCGGTCTTCGCGTTCAAGCTGCGCGACGAGGTCACCGGCTACTCGGTCTTCGACGTCTCCGAGGCGCTGCGGGAACGCGGCTGGCAGGTGCCCGCCTACACGTTCCCGAAGAACCGCGAGGACCTGGCCGCGCTGCGCATCGTGGTCCGGCGCGGCTTCACCCACGACCTGGCCGACCTGCTCCTGGAGGATCTGCGGCGGCACGTGCAGCGCCTGGAGAAGCAGGCCGTGCCGGCCCGCGACGCCACCACCGCCACCGGCTTCCACCACTGATCGGCGCGCTGGGGCCTTCTCGAGGACAGGCCCCAGCCCGTCAGCGGGCCGCGACCCGCATCTCCGAGATGCTGGTCCACGGGTTGCCGGAGGTCTCCGACAGGGCGCGCAGCCTCACGTAGCGCGCGGTCCGGGCGGAGAAGCAGGCGTTCTGCTCGGCGACCACGTCCGGCCAGGTGCCGGCCGCCGCCGGGGTGCCCCAGCTGGTGCCGGTCGTCGAGGTGTAGATCTCGTAGCGTCCGATCCGGCCGTTCTTGCCGTCCTGCCGCGGGCGCTGGTAGACGCAGCTCACCGACATGTTCCGGCCCAGGTCCAGCTGGATCTCGTGCGGATGCGCGGGGTCCGGCTCGACGCCGGACCACTGGGTGTGCCAGATCGTGGCGAGGTCGTTGTCCAGCACGTTCGCCGCTTTCTGGTCCTGGGAGCCGGTCTCCTGGCTGTCCACGAACTTCACCGTCGTCGCGATCCGGGGCAACCTCGGCGCCAGGGACACGTTGAGCTCGGCGACCGTGGTCCACGGCTGGCCGGTCACCTCGGAGAGCGCGCGAAGGCGTACATATCGACCGCTCTTGGTCGGGAAGGTGACCGCCTGCTCGTTGGCGTTGTTGGCGAACGTGCCGGTGATCTGCGCGGTGCCCCAGTTCGTGCCGTCCACCGACACGTAGATCTCGTAGCGTCCGATCCGGCCGTTCGCCACGTCCGCGCGGCCCCGGTAGAACAGGCCGTTCACGTCGTAGACGCCGCCCAGGTCGAGCTGGATCTCGTGCGGGTGCGCCGGGTCGGCGGTGCGCCACTGGGTGTGCCAGTAGGTGGCCGGGTTGCCGTCGAGCACGTTGCTCCCGGGCGACTCGGTCTCCTGCGAGTCGACCCGGCGCACGGTCATCGCCGACTGGGCGCGCCGCTGCGGCACGAACGTCGCCATGTACGTCGTGTTCGCCGCCGGCGCGATCACCGTGTGCGTCTGGGTGCCCCCGTCCGACCAGGCCGCGAAGACCTGCGTGACCCCGCCGGCGGCCTGCGGGGTGATGCCGCTGACCGAGTTCGCCGAGCCCTGGATCACCCGCTTGGTGAACGGCGTCGTCTGCGCGGCGCCGCCGAACGCGATCTGGGTGCCGGAGGGGTTGCCGGTGAAGGTCAGATCGACGGTACGCGGATCCAGCCGCCGGGTCGTCGTGGACGACAGCCCGCCCGCGTCGGTGGCCGTCAGCACCAGCTCCAGGTAGGACGGGTACTCGTGGTCGGGCGCCGGGAACGACGCGCCCGCCACACCGGTCCACTCCTGCACGGTGTGGGTGTGGCAGTTGTCCGGCGCGTAACAGTGGTACTGCAGCAGCCGCCAGCGCAGCGCCGAGGCCGGCAGCGTCCCCTCGTTGGGGTCGGTGGCGCCGCCGCTGAACGTCATCTGCTGCCCGACCGCGAACGTGGCGCCGCCCGCCGGCGTCGCGATGGCCGCCACCGGCGGGCTGTTGCCGGACTGGATCTGCACGGTCTGCGTGTCGGACGCGTCCAGCGAGTCCACCACCCGCAGCCGGGCGGTGAACGGGCCGCCGTCGGACGGGTAGGTGTGGGTGGCGGTCGGCGTGCGCGCGTCGACCGTGCCGTCGTTGGTGAAGTCCCACTCGTACTTCAGCAGCCCGGCGTCCGCCTCGTCCGGGTCGCTGGACTGGCGGGCGTCGAAGTTCACGGTCAGCGGCGCCTCGCCGGTGGTCGGCGCGGCGGTCAGCACCGCGTTCGGCGGCTGGTTGCCGGCGAAGTAGCGGATCCGCCGGATCGTGCCGCCGGCGTCGGCGTAGTACAGCTCGCCGCCCGGCCCGATCGCCAGGTCCACCGGGTTGGCCGCGCCGGCGACGAAGGTGAGCCGGTTCGCCGCGTCCGGCACACCACCGGCCGCGGCCGGCCGCATCGCCCAGATGCAGTCCCGGGTGTAGTCGGCGAAGAACAGCGCACCCGCGTACGCCGCCGGGTAGTCCCCGCCGGACGACGGGTAGAACGCCATGCCGGACGTGCTGGATCCGCCGGTCGGGCAGGTCTCCCCGGAGACCACCTGCGCGGAGTGCTGGTACGCGTAGTGCGGCGCGGTCACCCCGCCGGCGGTGTAGAGGTTCTCGCACAGGGTGAGGTTCGCCCCGTCGTACCCACCCTGGCGGGCGGTGCCCTCGAAGCAGGGCCAGCCGAGGTTGCGGACCGCGTTCACGTCGGGGATCCGGTTGATCTCCTCCCAGGTGTTCCAGCCGACGTCGCCGACCCAGAGTTCCCCGGTGCCGGGCCGGATCGCGAACCGGTACGGGTTGCGCATCCCGGTCGCGATCACGCGCCGGGTGTTCGCGTCGGCGGACCCGGCGCCCGGGTTGCCGGACGCGGCCTCGCCGGTGGCCGGGTCGAGGCGCAGGATCGTGCCGTCCAGGCCGGTCGGGTCGCCGCTGGTGCGCACGTCCTGGGAGCGCAGGGCGCCACCCTCCGCGGCCGGCGGCGTCATCGTGCCGCCCGGCGGGTCGGCGCACGGGTTGATCGGGCTCCCGAGCTGCCCGTAGTCCACCTGGTTGTAGCTGGCGCCGTCGCCGGAGCTGACGTAGAGCATGCCGTCCGGGCCGAAGCGCAGGTCGCCGATGGAGTGCGACGGGTACTGCTGGCACCAGTCGTGCAGCAGCGGCTGCTCGGCGCCGGTCATCACGCTGCCGTCGGCCTGCAGGCGGGAGAGCCGGGCGGTGACCACGCAGCGCCCGCCGTTGGCGCCGCCGACCGCGCCGCAGTTGTCGTTCCACACCGGGGCGGTCCGGCCGGGCGGCGCGTCGTAGGTGTAGAGCACGTAGACCCACGGCGCCGTCGGGAAGTCCGGGTGCAGGGCGAGGCCGAGCAGGCCCCGGTCGTTCTGGTTGTGCACGTTGACGCTCAGGTCCGCGAAGAGCGTCGGCGTGGTGTCGGCGATCGAGTCGAAGACCTTGATCCGGCCGGCCTTCTCGGCCACGAAGATCCGCCCGTCACGGGCGAACTCGATGTTCATGGGCTGATCGAGTCCGGTCAGGACTATCTGCTCGCGGAACCCGGACGGCAGCACCGCCGCCTGGGCCGGTCCGCCGTGTGCCACACCGAGCAGGGTGGCGGCCAGAAGTGTGACGACGAATGTCGCGATTGCGCGCCGAACGGCCACAGCCATTCCTCCCCCGAGGCTTCGCTGCCGATGGGGGATGACAACACACAGCGCCGAACATCGGTTTGTTTCGATCATGTTTCGTGCGCATGACGCAAAATCGGCACTTTCCTAGCGGGAAAGTTGTGCTACTTTCCTATCAGGCAAGTACATGCCCGAGGAGGAAGTCATGAGCATCCCGCCCGTCGACGCCGAGCTCGCCCTCGCCGAGATCCACGCGCGCCGCGCGCAGGTGGTCGGCGCCAATCTCGTACCCGGATGGTTCTGGCCCGGCACCGCCGGCCTGATGCTGCTCTTCGTGCTCGCGGTCGAGTCCGGCGTCACCTGGGTCGTCGCGACAGGCACGATTCTGTACGTCTTCGGGCTCAGCGCACTGATCATCGGGGTGGTCCGGCACGCCCGCGTCCAGGTGCGGCCCGCCCTGATCGGCGTCCGCGGCGCCCTCGCCATCGCCGGGTTCGCGCTCCTGCTCGTCGCCGCCGGCGTCGGCCTGGGCTTCGCCCTCGAAGCGCTCGGCGTGCCGTTCCCGGCCACCGTCGCGCTGATCCCGGTCGCGCTCGGCCTGATCGTCGGCGGCCCCCGGCTGATGGCCTACCTGCGCCGCGTCATGCTGGCCCGCCCGCTGGCGGGGAACTGATGGCCCGCTTCGACGACCTGATCCACGCGCCGACCCGGCTCTCCCTGGTCAGCCTGCTGGCCGCCACCGACTGGGCGGACTTCCGGTTCCTGCGCGACAGCGCGGGGCTCTCCGACTCGGCGCTGTCCAAACAGCTCACCACCCTCGAGGAGGCGGGCTACGTGGAGATCCGCAAGAGCTTCGTCGGGAAGCGGCCGCGCACGTCGGCGCGGCTGACGGCGCGCGGGCACGAGGCGTTCGCCGGGCACGTGGCGGCGCTGCAGGAGATCGTCGCGCGCGCGGGGCTGGCCGTCCTCCCTCAGCCGTGACGGCCCGCCCCCACGCGTGGAGTGCGGGTGCGGATCGCACCCCCACTCCACCCGCGCCGGGCTTGCGGGCAGTGGCGCGAAAGGGGCGTTACGGCCCGGCGTTGCAGGAGGTCGCCCCGGATTGCCGGGGGACGGATCGGGCTGCTTCCGGGGAGGCTCCGGCCGTACCCTTATCGGAATTTCTTGTGCATGACGTGCAGGCCGACCGGGCCGTGGGCGGGGTGGTCGAAGGCGTCCGGGATGGTGCCGATGATCGTGAATCCGAGGGACTGCCAGAGGGCGACGGCCGGGTTGGTGGCGACTACGGCATTGAAGACCATCGCTCGGTATCCGTCGTTGCGGGCCTCGGTGAGGACGTGTTCGGCGAGGCGGCGGCCGATGCCGCGGCCGCCGCTGGCCGGGTCGACCATGAAGCCGGCATTGGCCACCGCGGAGGCCGGGCCGCCGTAGTTGGGCTTCACATAGGCGGATGCCACCACTGTTCCGGCGTCCTCGACGACGAAGACGCGGGCGGCCGGGTTCATCCAGAGGGCCCGGGCGGCGTCCTCGGGGGTGTCGCGGTCCCAGGTGTACGTCTCGCCGGCCGCCACGATCGTGCGCCAGAACGGCCAGATGCGCGGCCAGTCCGCCGCTACGGCATCCCTGATCTCCATGATCTTCAAGATAGCGGGTGTGCGTCTCCGTCAGGATGATCGGAATCGGGCTTGGAGGGCTCCGGTCAGCAGGTCCCAGACGCGCAGCGTGCCGTCCTCGGAGCCGCTCACCAGCTGGGTGCCGGCGATCGCGGCGGACGTGATCCGGCCGGTGTGCCCGGTGAGCCGCAGGCCGTGCCCCGCGGCCGGCACGCCGCCGCCTCCGCCGGAGCCCACCGCGCCTCCGCCGACCGCGCCGACCGCGCCGACCCGCAGCGTGCCGTCCTCTCCGCCGGTAGCCACGATCAGCCGGCCCTCGTGGACGGTCGCCGCCACCGCGGTGAGCTGGCCGTCGTGGCCGGCGCGTTCGCCGAGCGACGCCCCGCTCGCCAGGTCCCACACCCGCAGTACCCCGTCCGCGCCCGCGCCGGAGACGACGACCGGGCGGCCGGCGGCGTCGATCACCGTGATCGGCGGCCACGTCACGGATCCGCCCTGGCCACCGCCGGGCATCGGGGCGCCGATCGCGTTGCCGGTGGCGAGGTCCCACGCCCGCAACGCGACCTCGGACGTGTCGTAGACGCCCGAGCGCTCGTCGTAGGGGTGGTCCGCGGTGATCGCGTAGATCACGTCTCCGGCCTGCGCGAACGCCCGGGCGCCTGCCCACTCGTCCAGCGGACCGGCGGCAAGCTCGCCGGTGGCGAGATCCCATGCCCGGGTACGGCCGTCGCCGTGCAGGCTGACCGCGATCGTCAAGCCGTTCCAGGTGGCGGTCGCGAGCACGGTCGTCTGGTAGCGCGTGTCGATCGGCTCGGTGACCGGCACGCCGGTGGTCAGGTCCCAGAGCCGCAGGGAACGATCAGCAGCGGTCACGGCGATGACGCGCCCGTCGAGTTCGGCGGTGGCGACGGCGCGTACCCAGGAGGTGTGCCCGGTCATCGGCGAGCCGATCGGGGTGAGCGTGCCGAGGTCCCAGCGGCGGACCGTGCCGTCGCCGTCACCGCTGATCGCCATCGGCCGCCCGTTGACGACAGCCACCGTCACCGCGGTGATCGAGACCGTCTCGTCGGCCCAGACCGGACCGTTCTCCGTGCCGTCCGGCAGGTCATGCGTGCGCACCGCCTCGTCCAGCCCCAGGGTGACCAGGATCGGACGGCCGTCCCGGACCGCCGTCGCCACCGCCCCCACCTCGTCGATCGTCCGGCCCGCCGAGCCGTCCCCGGAGACGTGAGGGCCGCCCTCGGCGACGTGAGCCGCCGAGCCGTCTCCCGTGACGAGGGTCGCGGTCGAGCCGTCCCCGGTCACGAGGACGAAGCCCTCGGCCGTCTCCGCGGCGGCCAGCGCCGTGACCGCCGCGCCGGGGCGGTGGATCGGCTCGCCCGCCTCCTCGCCGGTGGACAGGTCGGACCGGTGGATCACGCCGTCGCTGTCCGCGCTGACCACGATGGACGGCCCGGCCATCGCCAGGGCCAGCACCGGCGCCCGGTGCACGGCCAGGGGTCCGCCGATCTCCTCGCCGGTGGTGATGTCCCAGCGCCGCAGCTCACTGCCTGTCGCGCCGATCAGAGTCGGACGCCCGGCCAGCACCCCGGCGATGATCGCCTGTGGGGTGTCACCGCGGAACGTGACGCCGAGATGCTCACCCGAGGAGAGGTCGACGACGTACAGGCGCTGGTTCGCCAGACAGATCGCGATCGGACGCCCGTCGATCTCGGCGGCCGCGACGGCGTCGATGTGCGCCAGCCCGGTCGGTATCGTGCCGGCCGACGTCCCGGAGGTCAGGTCGATGATCTCCAGGGCCGGGCCGCGCACGATGATCGCGTGCGGGCCGCCGGCCTCGATGACGGTCAGGCAAGACATGGCGACACTCTAAGACGTCACTGTGCGAGGAGACGTGACTGCCCGAGAAGGCGTCACGGTGCGAGGCAGTTCCCGTCGGGGAGGACGCCCGCGTACCACTCGTGGAACCGGTCGGACGGCGTTACGTCGCCCATCACGCAGACGTCGCCCACCTTGACCGCGTAGATCAGCGAACCGGTGACCGTCGGATCGGTGTCGCGGGCCAGCCGGACCAGGTGATCGGCGTACCCGGCCGTGGTGAACGCCTCCCGCACGGTCACCACGTCCTCGGGGGTCGCGGAGAGCCGGGTGCCGCCGAGGACGTTGTGCACGGCGGCCGCGGCCTCGTCGAGCTTCTCGTCCTCGCCGATCGCCGGCACGACGGTGCGCCGGTGGATGTCCTTGCGCTCCATGTCGCAGTGCCCGTCGTCGTTGGCCGGGTCCGCGCAGGTGGTCCAGCGCGGGGACTTCGCGGTGGTGGAGGAATCGGCGGTGGCCTCCGCGCACGCCGCGGCGAAGGCCATGAACAGGACGGCCGGCACGAACCTGATCAATCTCACGCGGGCAACCTACAACGTCATTCCGGCGGCAGGTACGTGGCGGCTTTCACAGCGCACGATCGAACCGCCTCCTCCGCGTCCACCCCGATGCTCTCCAGCGCGACGAGCGCCGTGAACACGACGTCGGCCAGCTCGCCGGCGACCTGCTCACGGGTGTGCGTGACGCCCTTGCGCGGGTTCTGCCCGAGCATCCCGATCCACGCCTGCGCGGCCTCGCCGGACTCCTCGGTGAGCTTGAGGATCCGCAGGGTCAGCTCGAGATCCGACGTCCCGTTCCGCTCATCGAGAAAAGAACGCCAGCGTTTCGCCTCGGCCCAGATGTCCATACCGGCATTCTCGCGTCAGCACTCGATGACGTTGACGGCCAGGCCGCCGCGGGACGTCTCCTTGTACTTGATCTTCATGTCGGCGCCGGTCTCCTTCATGGTCTTGATGACCTTGTCGAGGGAGACGTGGTGCCGGCCGTCGCCGCGCAGCGCCATCCGGGCCGCGGTGACCGCCTTGACCGCGGCCATCCCGTTGCGCTCGATGCACGGGATCTGCACCAGGCCGCCGACCGGGTCGCAGGTCAGCCCGAGGTTGTGCTCCATGCCGATCTCCGCGGCGTTCTCCACCTGCTCGGGTGTCCCGCCGAGGACCTCGGCGAGCCCGGCGGCGGCCATCGCGCACGCCGAGCCGACCTCGCCCTGACAGCCGACCTCCGCCCCGGAGATGCTGGCGTTCTCCTTGAACAGCAGCCCGATCGCCCCCGCCGCCAGCAGGAACCGGACCACCCCGTCGCCGTTGGCGCCCGGCACGAAGTCCAGGTAGTACCGCAGCACCGCCGGGATGATCCCCGCGGCGCCGTTGGTGGGCGCGGTCACGACGCGACCTCCGGCCGCGTTCTGCTCATTGACCGCCATCGCGTACGCCGTGAGCCACTCCATCGAGTGCGCGGCCGGATCACCTGCCGCCCGTAGCTGGCGAGCCGTGGACGCGGCGCGGCGGCGCACCTTCAGGCCGCCGGGCAGCACCCCCTCGGCGTTCAGGCCCTCGTCGATGCAGTCGGACATCACCGACCAGATGTGCAGCAACCCGTCCCGGATGCCGGACGGCGCCCGCCACGCGGACTCGTTCTCCAGCATCAGCCGGGAGATCGACAAACCCGTGGACCGGGTCAGGCCGAGCAGATCGGTACCGGACAGGAACGGGTGGGGCACGGGCGGGTGGTCGGCCCGTACCCGGGAAGCGAGATCTCCCACCACGAAGCCGCCGCCGACCGAGAAATACTTCTTCCGCAGCACCTCGGCGCCGTCCGCGGCGAGCGCCGTGAAGGTCATCCCGTTCGGGTGCTCGGGCAGTGAGCGGCGCCGGTGCAGCACCATCTCCACCGCGACCTCCCGGCCGGACGGCAGCACGATCCGCCCGTCCGCCGGAGCCTCGAGGGTCACGTCGACCGTCTCCGGATCGAAGCCCTGCAGACCGAGCAGGACCGCCTTCGGCGTGCCGTGCCCGTGACCGGTGGCGCCCAGCGATCCGAACAGCTCCGCCCGCACCGAAGTGACGTGGACGGAATCGGACAGCTTCGCGGCGAACATCGCGGCCGCCCGCATCGGGCCGACCGTGTGCGAGCTGGACGGCCCGATGCCGATCGAGAACAGGTCGAAGACGGAGACGGCCAAGATCATGACTCCGGTGAGATCAGCGCGGCATAGGCCGCGGCGTCGAGAACCTCGGGGGTACGGGTGACGCGCACCCGGTAGAGCCAGCCGGCGCCGTACGGATCCGAGTTGATCAGACCCGGGTCGTCGGCGAGCGCCTTGTTGACCTCCACGATCTCCCCATCGGCCGGCGCATAGACCTCGCTGACGGATTTGGTCGACTCGATCTCGCCACACGTCTCGCCGGCCGTGGTGACGGCGCCGACCTCGGGCAGGTCGACGAAGACCACGTCACCGAGGGCGTCCGCGGCGAACGCGGTGATGCCGACCGTGGCGATCTCGTCGTCGGTGAGCCACTCGTGGTCACGGCTGTAGCGAAGGTTCAAGGGGATCACTGGGGGCTCCTGCGGTAGAAGGGCAGCGCGACGACCTCGGCGTCCTCGCGGGTGCCACGGACGTCGACGACCAGACGGGTGCCGGGCGCCGCGAACACGGGTGGGACGTAGGCCATGGCGATCGGGTGACCAAGCGTCGGCGACGGCGCGCCACTGGTCACCTCGCCGATCCGCTCGCCGCTGACCGGATCGAGCACCGCATGGCCACTGCGTGGCGCGCGGCGGCCGGCCGTGACCAGGCCGGTCAGCACGGTCGACGGCCCCTGGGCGGCGACGCGGCGCAGCGACTCGGCGCCCACGAAGTCCGCCTTGTCCAGGGCGACGATCCGGCCCAGCCCGGCGTGGAAGGGGGTGGTGCGGACGGTGAGCTCGTGCCCGTACAGGGGCATGCCCGCCTCCAGGCGCAGCGTGTCCCGGCAGGCCAGACCGGCGGGGGTGGCGCCGCTCTCCCGCAGGCTCTCCCAGATGGTCGCGGCGTCGGCGTCCGAGCAGTAGATCTCGAAGCCGTCCTCGCCGGTGTACCCGGTGCGGGCCAGCAGCACGTCACAGCCGGCGACCCGCGCCTCGGTGATGCCGTAATAGGGCAGGTCGAGGCTCTCGATGGCCATCGCTTTTGCCGATGCGGGGCCCTGCGTGGCGATCACTTCCGCCGATGCGGGGCCCTGCGTGGCGATCACTTCCGCCGATGCGGGGCCCTGCACCGCGATCAGCGAGCCGCCGGCGTCGGTGATCCGGACCGCGAACCCGTTGGCGTGCTCGCCGAGCATGGCCCGGACCATCGGGGCGTTCGCCGCGTTCGCCACCACCAGGAACCGGTCGGCCGCGAGCCGGTAGACGACCAGGTCATCGAGGACGCCGCCGGTGGTATGGCAGAGCATCGTGTACTTGGCGCGGCCGACCTTGACCGTCGAGAGACGGCCGGCGAGGGCGTAGTCGAGGAATTCCGCGGCGTTGCGGCCGGTGACCTCGATGCGGCCCATGTGGCTGAGGTCGAAGAGCCCCGCGGCGGTCCGCACGGTGTGGTGCTCGGCGATGTCACTGCCGTACCGCAGCGGCATGGTCCAGCCGGCGAACGTGGTCAGATGCGCGCCGAGGCGCGTGTGGACGTCGAAGAGCGCAGTGCGTCTCACGGGAGGCTCCAAGGTCGTGACAGGTTGGGGCCTCCCTCGCTCTGTCATGGGGCCTGAGAGCTTCACCGCCGTTACGGGCGGTTTGCACCGTGGGCGCGTTCGTCTCGCGAACGGCTTTCCAGAGTCGCCTGACCGCAGCGGTACGTGGGCCTGAGAGATTCTGAGGGAGAAGTTGCTCCTTCGGCGCCTCGCCGGGTTCTCCAGGGCCGTGGGCTCTGGTGCCAGGGCCTTGTGGCTCTGGGTGCAAGGGCCTTGTGGCTCTGGGCGTCAGGGCCTTGTGGCTCTGGTGGCGAGGGCTCTCCCGCTGCGGGTTAGCGGCTTCTTCAGTTGTGGCCTGCAAGCTATCCGGGCCGTCATGATCACGTCAAGCGAGCAGGTGCGCAGGTGAGCGTCGTGATCCCTAGTCACCCGTGGCGGCGGCCTCCTCGTCTCCGGCGGTAGCGCTCTTGTCTCCGGCGGCGGCCTCCTCGCCCGTGGCTGCGGCCTCCTGTTCTGTGGCGGTGGCCTCCTCGAGGACCTTGAGCTGGCGTTCCGCGTCGTCACCGCGCGGCCACAGCACCGCGACCATCGCGCCCGAGCACCCCGGACCATCCGCCACCCCAGCGCCATCGGCGCCCGAGCACCCCGGACCATCCGTCACGCCAGCGCCATCGGCACCCGAGCACCCCGGATCATCCGCCCGCCCCAGCGCGGCTGGCACTCGAGCACCCCGGATCTCCGCCCGCCCCAGCGCGGTCGGCGCCCGAGCACATCGGATCATCCGCTCCGGGTGACGCGGGCCGCTCACCCGGTGGGGGACGATCAGGTTAACCGGGCCGCGACCGGGGCAAGTGGAGACGAAACCCGTCGGGAGGACCTGATGACCATTTACGACAGCACGGTCGACGCTCAGCACAACATCGCCGTTTCCGGTGACCCCGCCGTGATCGCGGCTGACGCCGAAGCCACCGGCGCCGAGCTGGGCATTCCCGCCAAGCGCCGCCTGCTGCCCATCGTCATGACCACGGCGGCGATCGCAGCGGTGACCGCCGCAGCGATCTACGGCGCAGCGAAGGCAATCGAAGCCCGCCGGAGCCGCAGCCGGTGGGAGCAGTTCCGCAGCCGCTTCTAAAGTGGCGAGCGGGTAGTCGCAAGCGACGCTCGAGGCTCGGCGAGTAGCGAGCGTCAAGCGGGAACCACGTAACGCCGGGCCGCGTGTGGACGACGGGCGCAACACGAACCCCCATTCCACACGCGGCCCGCGTTCGTCCAGGCGGTGTGGAATTCGGTATCGCCACGACGGAGGATCCCTACCACCGTTTCGCTCCTTCTTATTATGAAGTCGGCAGTCTTTTCGGGGTAACGGAGATCCTTTCCTGAATACAATGGACTCCACGATCGCGGCAGGGAGCGAAACCTTGACCGTGCGGGGCGACGGCCGAACTGGAGATGGTGGCCGAGCTGGCGGGGGCGGCTGAGCTGGACGAGGCCCCGAAGCTTCGGGAGGTGACGTCGCCACGGGCGGCTCAGGAACCCTGGGCGACTCAGGAACTCTGGGCGGCGGTGGGCCTGCGGAACGATCGGCCTCGTCACGCAGCTGGCGCAGCCGGCGAGCATGCCGTTGCGCGAGACCCCACGTGCGGTGCCGCGCATGCTCCCACCTGAACCGCTCCGCCTCCGGCGAATAATTGCGGCGCGCGCTCGGATCCCGCAAATGCTTCACGGGAAACAAGGAAAGCTGCGCCATGAACCAAGCGTTTCTCGCCCTCCAGGGAATGGCCAACAGAATTCGTCATACCTGGTATGAGCCAATCAAATGATCGTCGGCCTTCGCTGAGGAGAAGGGCCGGCGCGCTGAAGAGCCTCACCGCAGGCCGACGCCAAGGCACGTTCGGATGCGGGAAGGCAGAGCCACCCTCGGCGCGGCCAGCGCCCCCCATCGATGCGCCGACCAGCACAACCCCCAGATCAGGAAGCCGCCAGCACATCCACGACGAACCGCAGGTCCCCCGCCGGCCCTCCCCCTGTCGCATTCTCCCCGTAAGCCATATCAGCCGGGATGTCCAGCTGCACCCGGCTCCCCACCTTCACCCCGACCAGCCCCTGATCCCACCCCGGGATCACCTGCCCCACGCCCACCTGGAAGCTGAACGGCTCCTTCCGGTTCCACGACGCGTCGAACTCCTTGCCGTCGGCATGGGTCACGCCGACATAGTTCACGTCGATCGTCTGCCCGGCCCGCACCACCGCCCCTTTACCCTCGATGAGCGTCGTCACCGTGAGCTTGGTGACGTCCCCGCTCCCCGCCGTGGCGGCCGGCTTCTTCTTCAGCGCCGGATCCGCCCCCTCCGGAAGCGGCGGGAAGGCCGCAGCGACCGGCGACGAGAAAGAGGCAGACGACGGGGCAGAGGCAGACGGCGGGGCAGAGGCCGACTGCGGGGCAGAGGCAGACGGCGACGACGACGAATTGCCGATCCACAGGACCAGCCCCACGACGACGGCGATGACGGCCACCGCCGCACCGGCCACGGCCTGCGTGCGCCGCCGCTTCTCGAGGGCCTGAGCGCGAGCCCGGGCAGCCTTGGCCTCGGCGCGCTTCTCCGCCTTGGTCTTGAGCGGGCTGTTACGGGAGGGACCTGTGGTCACGAAATCGGGCACCGTACGACGATACGACAATCTCACCGCGTACCCGACAAGGAAACCGTCGTCACCTCGCCCAGACCTGCCACGTCCAGCAGCGGCGCCAGCAGCGGCCCGGTCACCACCTCGATCCGCTCCGCGTGGCGGAACAGCATCGCCAGCCCCGCGCTGTCCAGGTACTGAACGGCGGTGAGGTCGACCAGCAGTTGCCCGGCGTCGGCCCCCGCGACGCCCTGTTCCAGCGCCGAGGCGAAGGCGTCGGCGTTGCTCATGTCGATCTCCCCGGCTGCGGCGAGAACCGGGGCGCCGTCGGGGCGGTGACCGCTGGTCAGCGTGAGCGCGGTGGTCATGGCACGATCCTCGCCTGCATGTCGATGGTGGTGCCGGCGATGCCGGTGGTGACGGTGACGTGGTGCATGAACGCCTTCATCAGCATGAGGCCCCGTCCACGGTACGGGTTCTCGGCCGGCCGGGGTGCCCGCCACGAGCCGTTGTCCACGACCGTGAGACGCAGGTTCTCGGCGGTGGCGGCGGCCCGGAGCCGGATCTGACCGGCTTTCTCCCGGTGCCCGTGCTCGATCGCGTTGGCGCAGGCCTCCCCCGCGGCGACCAGGACGTTCTGCGTGGTGACCGGGTCGATGCCACAGCGTTCGAGCCAGCCGCGCAGCGCGGTGCGGACCGGGGCGAGCCGGGACGCCTCGGCGGGGAACTCCAGTTCGAGCGGGCCGGGCTGGCGGTAGAGCAGCAGCGCCACGTCGTCGTCGTACCCGGTTTCCGGGGCCAGCCGGGTCATCACCTCGCTGGCCAGGTCTTCGATCGGGGTGCTGCGGCCGAGCCGGACCGCCTCGGTGGCCGCGTCGATCCCAGCGGTCAGCGGCTGCCGCCGGCGTTCCACCAGTCCGTCGGTGTAGAGCAGCAGGGTGGCCCGGGCCGGCATCCGGTACTCGGCCTCGTCGCGGGGCAGCGTGGGCCGGATCGCGAGCGGCCGGGAACGGCCCCGGTCGAGCAGTTCGATGGTCCCGTCGGCGTGCGCGGCGATCGGTGGCGGATGCCCGGCGCTGGAGTAGACGAGGTGCCCGGTCGCCGGGTCGAGGACGCCGCAGAAGACGGTGGCGCAGGCGGCGCCGGGCAGCAGCGCCGCGAACCGGTCGAGGGCGGTCAGCGTGCGGGCCGGCCCGGTGTCCTGCAGCAGCAGGGCTCGGCAGGCGCTGCGGAGCTGGCCCATCACGGTGGCGGCGGGCAGCCCGTGGCCGACGCAGTCACCGACGACGATGCCGATCCGGCCGTCCGGCAGGGTGACCGTGTCGTACCAGTCGCCACCGACCCGCAGCGGCCGGGTGGCCGGCTCGTAGCGGACCGCGAACCCGGCGGGCAGCTGGGCCGGGCCGAGAATGGCCCGTTGCAGGGCGAGCGCGGTCTCCCGCTGCTGGTCGATCTGGTGGACCCGGCGCAGAGCCTGGCCGAGGTGGCCGGCGAGCAGCGCGAGCAGGGTCCGGTCCGGGTCGGTGAAGGGCCGCCGTTCGCCGAGCTCCAGCCAGACGACCATGACGCCGTCCGGGTGTTCCAGGCTGATCCCGGCGTTGCCGCCCGGGGTCAGCGCCGGCCCGTCCCGCAGGGCGGTGATCGCCGCGTGCGGCAGCGACTCCCAGGTCACGGCGGGGTCGGTGGCGACGACTCGGGGGTCGGTCGCGCCGTCGAAGATGACGGCGGACGCCGAGTCCAGGTTCCACAGGTCGCGCATCTCGTCGAGCGCCCCGGCGAGCGCGCCTCGCACGTCGTCGGCCCGGGACAGGCGCAGGCTCAGCGAGGCCACCGCGCTCTCCCGCTGGATGGCGTAGTGCTCGTCGGTGACGTCCCGGAACGTCCCGACGATCACCTTGCGGCCGGTCTCCGGGTCGCGGACCTGGCTGAACGCCGCCGCCACCCACAGCCGGTGCCCGTCGGCGTGGTCGACCGGAATCGTGTAGGTGCCGTGCTGGTCGTGGACCAGCATCGCGAACGCGTCGGCCACCTGCCGGTACGCGTCGGCGTCCGCCACCGGGTCCGGCCACCACGGGTGCACGGCGTGGTAGGGCAACCCGTCCGGCCCGTACCCCAGGGTGTCCGCGAACGCGGCGTTGACCTCGATGACCGCGCCGTCCTCGTCGCAGACGAAGAAGGCCTCCTGCAGTGACTCGACGAGCGCGGTCCGCCAGCGGGAATGGTGGTTGCGCAGGCGCGCCAGCTCGACGTTGGCGCGGACCCGGGCCAGCAGCTCGGCCGCCGAGAACGGCTTGAACAGGTAGTCGTCGGCGCCCGCGTCCAGGCCCTCGATCGCGGCTTCCTGACCGGCCCGCGCGGAGAGCAGCAGCACCGGCACCCCGGCGGTGCGTCCCTCCGCGCGCAGCGCGGCGACCAGCTGCAGCCCGTCCATCTCGGGCATCATCACGTCGCTGACCACCAGGTCGGGCACGTCTGCCCGGGCGGCGTCGAGGGCCTGCCGGCCGTCGGCGACAGCGGTGACCCGGTGCCCGGCGGAGCGCAGCAGCCGGACCAGGTAGTCGCGCATGTCGGCGTTGTCGTCGGCGACCAGCACGCTCGCGGTGTCGCCGCCGACCGGGCCGGGGGCGTCGGCGGGCAGGTCGGCGTCGGACGGCAGCCAGCGCAGCGCCTCCTGCACGAACGGGTCGGCGGTGGCGGAGACGGCTGCCGCGTCGCCGGCGGCCGGCACGACCGAGCCGGCCGGCAGGTGAGCCGGTCCGAACGGGAGCCGGATGGTGAACGTGGTGCCCCGGTCCGGCGTGCTCTGCGCCTCGACCGTCCCGCCGTGCAGCAGGACCAGCTCCTTGACCAGGGCGAGCCCGATGCCGCTGCCCTCGTTGGAGCGGGACCGGGCGTTCTCGATGCGATGGAAGCGTTCGAAGAGCCGGGCCATCTCCTCCGGCGGCACGCCCACGCCGGTGTCCGCGATCGTGACGACGGCCTGGTCGCCGTCGGCCCGCACGGTGACCCGGACCCCACCGTCGAAGGTGAACTTGAGGGCGTTGCTGAGCAGGTTGAGGACGACCTTCTCCCACATGCCCCGGTCGACGTAGACGTCACCGGGCAGCGGCGGGCAGTCCACCTCGTAGCTGAGCCCGGCGCGTTCCACCGCGGACCGGAAGACGCTGGCGAGCTCGGCGGTGGTGGCGGCGAGGTCGACCGGTTCATAGCGGGCCTGCATCCGCCCGGCCTCCAGCCGGGAGAAGTCGAGCAGCGCGTTGACCAGCTTGCCGAGGCGCAGCCCGTTGCGCCACATCACGTCGAGTTCTTCGCGGTCGCCGGCCTCCGCACGGGCGCGCAGCTCGTCGAGCGGCCCCATGATCAGCGTGAGCGGGGTACGGAACTCGTGGCTGATGTTGGAGAAGAAGGTGGTCTTCGCGCGGTCCAGTTCGGCCAGTTCCTCGGCCCGGCGCTGCTGTGCCTGGTAGCTGCGGGCGCTGGCGATCCCGGCGGCGACGTGCCCGGCGGTCAGGTCGAGGAAGCCGCGGTACTGCTCGTCCAGGGCGCGGTACCGGTTCAGGCCCGCGACCAGGAAGCCGTAGGGCGCGCCGCCCTGCCGCGGCAGGGGCACGAGCAGCGCCTGCGACGGCGGTTCCGCCCAGTCGCCCGCGGGCAGGCCGGCGCCGGTCAGGTCGGTGCCGGCCGGATCTGAGCCGGCCAGATCGATCAGCGCCGGCTCGGGCCGGCCCGGCCAGATCCCGTCCGGCTCGGCGACCATCGGCGCGGCCGGGTGCCCGGCCGGGATCCCGGTCGACGACGCGAGCCGGGCGGTGCCGTCCTCGGCGTACAGATAGGTGAGCGTGAACGGCAGGTCCTTGAGGTTCTTGCCGAGCTGCTGGGCGGTGAACGTCAGCATCTCCTGCTCGGTGCGGACCACGCTCGGGTCGGAGCCGAGGTCACGCAGCGTGGCCATCCGCCGCTCACCGATCACCCGGTCGGTGTCCTCGCTGACCACGCAGAGCATCCCGACGAGCGCGCCGTCGTCGTCGCGCAGCGGACTGTAGGAGAAGGTGTGATACGTCTCCTCGGAGTAGCCGGACCGTTCCAGGAAGAGCAGCAGCCCCTCGTCCCAGGTCGCCTCGCCGGTGCGCAGCACGTTCTCGATCCGGGGTCCGATGTCGCCCCAGATCTCCTTCCACACCTCGTTCGCCGGGCGGCCGAGCGCCCACGGATATTTCCGCCCGAGGGTGTCGCGCCGGTAGGCCGCGTTGCAGAAGAACGTCAGCTCCGGCCCCCACGCCATCCACATCGGGAAGCGGGAGGACAGCAGGATGCTCACCGCGGTGCGCAGGCTCTGCGGCCACCGCTCCGGGTCGCCGAGCGGCGTCCGGTCCCAGTCCATCGCGGCCAGGTCCCGGCCCACATCCCCACCCGCAGCGAAGACATCCGCCGCAGCCGTACCGCTCATGAGCCCACGTTCTCCCCGCATCGCGCCGATCGGGCCGCCCGACCTCACATCAACCGGCCCGCACACAACGTAGCCGACAAGCCGGAGTCCGGCTCACGCACGTTCGAAGGACTTCGCCCCGATCACCCCTTTCAAAACATCGATCCGGTACGCGTTCGCGTCTCCCCAGCCGCACACCCGCCGTCACCGGCAGTCCGGCGACCGGCCAGGCGGTGGTCCGGCGGTCACCCCGCTTCCGGCGGCCCGGCGGGGCCGCGCTCGGGCCCCTGTCACCCCAACCGGTTCACCCAGAGCCACGCGCGGAGGTAGCCGTACTCGCTGCCGCTGTAGACGTAGTGCCAGGCCGGCGACGGCGCGACGACCGGCCCGAGCTCGTCGATGATCGCCTTGGCGGCACCGGGTCGCCGGGCAGGGCCCGCTGGACCGCCCGCTCGACGGCCTCGGCGGCCAGCCCGGTCCGATAGCGGAAGGCGCGGGCCTGGTCCGGCGTGGTGTTCGCCGCGGACGGCCCGGTGGCGGGCCTCCCGCTCGTACGGGTCCTGCGGCGGCAGGCCTCCACGAACGCGGGGTGGTCCGGGATCGGGCCGCGGAACATCGCGTGGAACAGGTAGCGCGCCAGACTCGTCACCGCGCGATGATATTCGCTTCCATCACATCGATGACGTCCGCCGCGGCCACCGTGAACGGCTCGCCCAGACAGCCGTGCGCGGCGCTCGGCTCCAGGTGCTCGGTCACCGCGACGCCGGCCGCCCGCAGGCTCGCCGTGAACGCCTCGCCGGAGCTGCGCAGGGTGTCGTGCTCGCAGTTCACGATCAGGGCCGGCGGCAGGCCGGTCAGGTCGCCGTTGGCCGGGAACGCGTACGGGTCGTCGAGGTCCTCGGCGTAGTGCCGGCTCATCGCGGCGACCCAGCCCGGCGAGAAGTAGACGGCGGCCCGGTTGTCCCGGATCGCGGCGAGCCGGGCCGGCTCCCAGCGCGGCAGCTCGGCGTGCACGCAGGGATAGATGAGCGCCAGCTTCGCGGGCGGCTGCCCGGCGCCGTCGCGCAGCCGTTTCGCCACCCCGGCCGCCAGGTTCGCGCCGGCGCTGGCCCCGCCGAGGCAGAGCCGCTCGGGCGGCACGCCGAGCAGGTCCGCGTTCGCCACCGCCCAGGTCCAGCCGGTGAGCACGTCGTCCGAGCCGGCCGGGTACCGCACCCCGTGCAGCGCCTTGCGGTAGTCCAGGGTCAGCACCGGGATCCCGCGCGCGGCCAGGGCCAGCCCGACGAAGTGCGCCTCGGCCATGGTCAGGGACCCGCTGACGAACGCGCCGCCGTGCACCCAGACGAACCCGGGACCCTGCTCCTGCCGGGTGCCGCGGTAGAGCCGGGCCGGGACACCCGCCGACACGTCGGTCACGGTCACCGCGGCGAGCTGCGGGAACCTCTCGAACAGCTCGGCGTCGGTCGGCCCGGTCTCCGGCAGGTCACCGGCGATCTCCAGCATCCGCACGTAGTCCGGCACCGGCGGCAGCTCCCCGCCGGCCGCCCGCGCCAGCAGCGCCCGGCGCAGCGGCCGGGGCAGCTTGCCGAGCCCTTTCATCGCGTACCCAAGCACAGTCCCGGTGGCCGTCATGGGTACCCAAGCTAGACCCTGCCGCGCCCGACCGCCGCGACGACAGGCCCGCCCGTCACCCACCCGGCACGGGTCACCCGGCTAGGCAAGTCACCCGGCTAGGCAAGTCACCCGGCGAGGCAAGTCACCCGGCGAGGCCAGTCGGCCGGGGGCGGCCAGCGGGGTCAGCCGGCGAGGTGTCCGATCAGGTCGGCGACCGGTCCGGTCCGTACACTGCGGAATCCGGTCCCGGCCCACAGGCTGAGCGCTCCGGCGTCGCCCTTCTCCGCCGCCGCGGCCCGGATCGGCGCGGTCAGATGGTGCACCGCCGGGTACCCGACCGGCGCCGCCGCCGTGTGCTCCTCGATGAACCGGTTGCGCAGCCCGCGTGCCGGCTGCCCGGTGAACGCCCTGGTCACCACGGTCTCGGTGAACTCGCCGGAGAGCATCGCGGCCCGCTGCGCCGGCCGGGTGCCGGCCTCGTCGGCGAGCAGGAACGCGGTCCCGCACTGGACCGCGGCCGCCCCGGCGGTCAGCAGCGCGTGCACGTCCCCGGGGCGGCCGACGCCACCGGCCGCGACCACCGGCAGGTCGGTCACGGCGAGCACCTCGGCGAGGACGTCCACCGCCGTGCTCGCGCCCGCGTATCCGCCCGGGTCGGTGGTGGAGGCGTGGCCGCCGGCGGTCCCGCCCTGCGCGATCAGCACGTCCGGCCCGGCGGCGAGGGCGGCCCGCGCCTCCCGTGCCGAGGTCACCGTGATCAGCACGGTCGACCCGGCGTCGTGCAGCGCCCGGACCACCGACGGATCGGGCACCCCGAAAGTGAAGCTCACCAGCGGAACCCGGTACGTCACCGCGAGCTCCACCTTCGCCGCGAAGTGGTCGTCGTCGTCCAGGCGCAGCGGGGGCAGGTCCACCCCGTACCGTTCGGCCTCGCTCGACAGCCGCCGCCGGTACGCCTCGATCGGCGCCGGGTCGGCGGGCGGTGGCGCCGGCACGAAGATGTTCAGCCCGTGCGCGATGGTCGCCACCGCGCGCAGCTCGCCCTCCACCGCGTCCGGCGTCTTGTACCCGGCGGCCAGGAACCCGAGCGCCCCGGCCCGGTCGGCCGCCGCGACGAGCGCGACGGTGCTGGGCCCACCCGCCATCGGCGCCACGATCACTTCCCGCATGCCGCGACCCTACAACCGCACGCCCGCACCAGCGTGCGCAGTCGAGGCACGCTCCACGCGGCGGAACACCCCTGCGTGTGGAGTTCGGGCGCGCTGCGCACCTCGACTCCACACGCGATCGGGTGGCCGGCCGGCGCCGGCTCAGGCTCGCACCGCCGCCGTGGCCGGGCCGCGGACCGCGCGCCGGGTGGTGCCGATCATCGCCGCGCCGGTGAGGACCAGCGCCACTGTCACCACCAGCAGATACGCGGCCGGTCCGGTCTCCGGCCACACCCGGTCGATCCGGGCCGCCCCGAACGGCAGGATGGTGAAGAGCGACGCGACCGACCCGGCCGCCACCCCGGTGACCGTGATCAGCAGCCCTTCCAGCGAGACCATCGTGAGCAGCTGCCCGCGGGTGGCGCCGGCCAGCCGGTGCTGCCCGAACTCGCGCCGCCGGTCCGTGGTGGCCGCGACAAGCGTGTTCACCAGCATCACCGCCACGAACAGCGCGATCATGCCGACCACCACGTAGTTCAGGGTCTGGATGTCCTGCGCGTACGCGGGCTGCGCCTGACCGGCCGACGCCTCGTCCTCGACCGCCTGCATGTAGACGGTGCCGGTGGCGATCCCGGTGAACACCACGACCGGCATCACGGCGGCGGCCAGCTGCCGGGCGCGGCTGCGGGCGGCCGTGACCGCGAGCTCTCCGGCGGCGCCGCCGAGGGCCCGCAGCGGGGCGCCGAGCACGGCGGCGGTCAGGCGCAGCAGTTCCGGGGCGAGCAGGGCCAGCCCGATCGACGCCCAGATCCCGGCCTGCCCGGCGGTCTGCATCGCGTCGATGCCCTTGCCGTCCATGAGGGTGGCGGTCAGCACCGCGCAGTTCGCGCCGGCCAGCAGGAACAGCGTGGCGCCGATTCGGCGCAGGCGAGGCCGGGGCGGTCGGGCGGCGGCGTTCCGTCCGCTACGGCGGGCCGCCGCGACCGCCGCGACGAGGCTGCCGAGCAGCGTGACGCCGAACCCGATGCCCAGCGCGACCGGGCCGAACGCCGCGTCGACCCCGGCGGCGACCTGGCCGGTGTCGCGGAGCAGGCCGACCAGGACCCGGCCGAGGAGCAGCCCGACCGGCATGGCCACCGTGGCGGCGAGCAGCGCCACGGCCACCGCCTCACCGATGATCATGCGGCGGAGTTGCGGCCCGGTGGCGCCGAGCCGGCGCAGCAGCGCGACGTGGCCGGCCCGCTGCCGTGCGGCCAGCGACAGGGTGGAGGTCACCGCGAACGCCACGATGACCAGGCACCAGCCGCCGCCGATGCTCGCCGTGGTGGTCAGCGACTCGGCCCCGGCCGTGTCCGCGCCGTCCGCGGTGTCGATCAGGGACCCGAAACCCATCAGCAGGGCGGCGCCGAGGAACGCGGAGAGGAAGGTGGCGGCGAACCCGCCGGGGCGGTGCCGCAGGTTGCGCAGCGCGACGGCGATCATGCGGCCGCTCCGCTCACACGGGCGGCGGTGTCGCCGAGGTGGGCGAGGCGTTCGGCGACCGCGTCGGCGGTGGGCGCGGTCATCGAGCCGGCCAGCCTGCCGTCGGCGAGGAAGAGCACCGCGTCCGCGTACGACGCGGCGACCGGGTCGTGGGTGACCATGACGACGGTCCGGCCGTGCTCGTGCACGACGGCGCGCAGCAGGAGCAGCACGTCCCGGGCGCTGCGCAGGTCGAGCGCGCCGGTCGGCTCGTCGGCGAAGATCACCGCGGGCTCGGCGACCAGGGCCCGGGCGACCGCGACCCGCTGGCGCTGGCCGCCGGAGAGCTTCTCCGGCAGGTCGTCCACCCGGTCGCCGAGGCCGAGCCGGTCCAGGACGGCCCGGCAGCGGCGGCGGTCGGCGCGACGGCCGGCGAGGCGCAGCGGCAGCACCACGTTCTGCAGCACGGTCAGCGACGGCAGCAGGTTGTAGTCCTGGAAGACGAAGCCGACCCGGTCGCGCCGGAACTTCGTGATCGCGGTGTCGGTGGTGGCGATCAGTTCGGCGCCGCCGAGGAACACCCGGCCCCCGGTGGGCCGGTCCAGCCCGGCGGCGCACTGCAGCAGGGTGCTCTTGCCGGAGCCGGAGGGCCCCATCACCGCGGTGAAGGTGCCGCCGGCGAAGGCCGCGCTCACCCCGTCGAGCGCGGTCACCGATCCGTCGTAGGTCTTGGAGAGGTCTTCGACACGAACCGCTTCAGTCATGCGTACACCGTATGAGTGCACTACATGCCCAGTCAGTAGTGCTAGCACCCCATCTTGACTAGTGCACCGACACCGGGTGCACTAGAGCACTATGGACGTACCGGTGTTCCGCAGAATCGCCGCAGGCCTCGCCGAGCGGATCGCCTCCGGCGACCTGCCGCCCGGCGCGAAGGTCCCGTCGACCCGGCAGCTCATGGCCGAGCACGGGATCGCGATGGCCACCGCCACCAAGGTGATCTCCACATTGCGCACCCAGGGTCTGGTGGAGACCCGGACCGGCCTCGGCACGGTCGTCGCCGGCGTGCCCCGCTCGGCCGGCGCGCCGATCGACCGGGACCGCGTGGTGCGCACCGCGGTGGCGATCGCCGACGCCGAGGGCCTCGGCGGCCTCTCCATGCGCCGCCTCGCCGGCGAGCTGCGGATGCCGACCATGTCGCTGTACCGCTACGTCGCCGACAAGGAGGAGCTGGTCCTGCTGATGATCGACCGGGTGATGGGCGCCAGCCCGCCACCGGCCGGCCTCTCGCCCGAGCGGGACGGCTGGCGGGCCTGCGTCGAGGCGCTCGCCCGGCTGCAGTGGGCGCTGTACCGCCGGCACGTCTGGCTGGCCCCGGCGATCTCGTTCACCCGCCCGCTGCTCGCGCCGCACGCGATCGCGCACACCGAGTGGGTGATGCGCGCGATCGACGGGCACGGCCTGGACCCGGTCACCCAGTTCCGTACGGCCGTGATGATCGCCAACTACGTGCGCGGCACCGCGGTGAACCTGGAGGACGAGGCGCAGGCCGAGCAGGACACCGGGATGACCGACCGGCAGTGGATGGCCGCGCAGCAGGAACGGTTCGCCGCGGTGCTCTCCACCGGCCGCCTGCCGATGTTCGCCCGGTTCCTGGCGGTCGGCGACGACGAGTTCGACCTGGACATCCTCCTCGAGTTCGGCCTCCAGCGGCTCCTCGACGGGCTGGAGCCGCTGCTGACCGGCCCCGGCGAGGAGTAGGCACGGACGGGGTCGCCCGACCGGCCGCCGCGCCGCCGTCGGACGAGCACAACCTTGCGGCGGATCATCGCGGCGAACGCGGCTGCCCGGCGATACCGTTCCCGGCTTATCGGCACGAGGCTGAGTTCTAGTCGGAAACCGCCTCGAAAAGGACCCCTATGCGAAAACCCCGTCGTGGATTCGTGTTCACCGCCGCCGTCGCCACCGGCATCACCGCCGTGGTCGCCGGCATGGTCGGACAGGACTCGCCCGCCGGTGCCGCGACCGGCGAGCTGAGCGTGATGAGCTGGAACATCCAGGGCAAGAACCTGACCGGTGCCGAGATGTCCGAGACCGACAAGTCGGTGGTCGGCGTGATCCGGGCCTCCGGCGCCGAGTACGTCGGCCTCCAGGAGGTCTCCGGCGACCAGGCCAAGGCCATCGCCGCGAAACTCGGCTGGGGGACGAGCCGGGATCACGTGCTCACCCAGCACGAGCACGGCACGGTCGGCCAGTTCCGTGAGGGCATCGCGATGCTCAGCAAGAACCCGATGAGCGAGATGACCAACGTGACGCTCAACCCGGAGGGCCGCGGCCGGCACGTCCAGTACGCGCGGATCGTCAAGGACGGCCGCCCGTACTACGTCTTCAACACCCACCTCGCCTCGGACGACTGGACCTCCAAGACGTCCACGGCGTACCGGCCGGGCGCCGACGACGACGAGCGGCGCACGAAGCAGGCCGAGTTCATCAAGGGCCAGGTCGACAAGGTCAGGCAGCGGGTCGGCGACCCCAACGCGGTGTACGTGGTCGGCGGCGACTTCAACTCCCGCGCCGTGACCACCCTGCCCAAGGGCGAGGCCTACAAGGTCTTCGCGAACTCCATGCGGGACACCTGGCTGCACCAGCATCCGGGTGCGGCCCGCGCCGACTGCGAGCCGAAGCCGGTGGCGGAGTGCGGGAACACCGTCTCGATCCGCAGCGGGGACCAGAAGAGGGCACAGAACCCGACGATCCGCATCGACTACCTCTTCGTCGACCGGGCGCACGAGTCGCTGATCCGGTCGACCGCCACACCGGAGCCGTCGAACCCGGTGGAGACCGAGTACATGAGGTACTCCGATCACTACCCGGTCCGTGCCGTGTTCGGGCCGGCGCCCCAGGCGTCGCAGCAGCGCCCGGTGGCAGCGTTCACCGCGAGCCGTCTCACCGGCGCCGGCAACCGGGTGACGCTCGACGGCAGCGGCTCGCGCGACCCGGACGGCTCGATCACCGGCTGGAAGTGGACCGCCGGCGGGACCACGCTGCCGCTCACCGGGCCGAAGGGCCAGGTCTCGCTCGGCGCCGGGACCAGCAAGGTTGTGACGCTCACGGTCACCGACAACACCGGGCTCACCGGACAGACCAGCCGGACCGTCGCGCTCCCGAACCGGCAGCCGGCCATCGGGGCGTACACACCGAACGGGGTTGTCGTGCCGAGCACGCGACCCACGCTGACCGCGGCCGGAAGCGACCCGGACGGCGACCCGCTCACCTACCGCTACCGGGTGACCGGCCCCTCGGTGGATCTCAGCTCGGGCGCCGCGGGCGGCTCGTGGACGGTGCCGGCCCACAAGCTCGACCCGGGTACGCGCTACACGTGGGAGGTCACCGCGACCGACCCGGCCGGCGCCTCGGACAAGCGGACCGGCAGCTTCACCGTCGCGATGCTGCCCACCTCCGCGGACGTGATCGCCACCTCGACCGGCAAGGGGTACTGGACCGTCGACACGACCGGCGACGTGCGGGCGTTCGGTGACGCCCAGCAGCACGGCAGCCTGCGCGACGCCGGGGTGAAGGTGCAGAACGTGGTCGGCCTGGTGCGGACGCCGGACTCCGGCGGCTACTGGATCGTCGGCGCGGACGGCGGCGTCTACGCGTTCGGCAACGCGCCGTTCCACGGCTCGATGGGCGGCAAGCCGCTCAACAAGCCGGTCGTCGGCATGGCGGCGACCAAGGACGGCGGCGGGTACTGGCTGGTGGCCGCGGACGGCGGGGTGTTCGCGTTCGGCAACGCCGGCTTCCACGGCTCGATGGGCGGCAAGCCGCTGAACGGCGCGGTCGTGGCGATCGCGCCCACCCCGTCCGGCGCCGGGTACTGGCTGGCGGCCAGGGACGGCGGGGTGTTCGCGTTCGGGGACGCGCCGTTCCACGGCTCGATGGGCGGCAAGCCGCTGAACCGGCCGGTCGTGGACATGGACGCCACACCCGACGGCCGGGGCTACTGGATGACCGCCGAGGACGGCGGGGTGTTCGCGTTCGGCAACGCCGGCTTCCACGGCTCGATGGCCGGCAAGCCGCTCAACGGGCACATCACCGGCATGTCGGTGCGGCCGACCGCGCAGGGCTACTGGCTGACCGGCTGCGACGGCGGGATCTTCGCCTTCGGCGACGCGCCGTTCTACGGCGCCGCGCCGGTGCACCAGTGCCGCGGCATCTGATCTGATCGGTCACCGCTCCCCGGCGATCGCCGGGGAGCGGCGCCGTGCCCGGTGGTGCGAACCTGACAGTGACCCGACCGACAGGAGGACCCGTGCCACCTCTGCTGCTGGTGATCCGCGGGAACAGCGGGAGCGGCAAGACCACCACCGCCCGCGAGGTCCGCCGCCGGTACGGCCGTGGCTGCGCCCTCATCGAGCAGGACCACGTCCGCCGCGTGGTCCTGCGCGAGCACGGCGGCGGCGGCGCCGACCGGGTCGCGCCGGATCTGATCACCGCGATGGCCCGGACCGCCCTGGCCGGGGGCTACCACGTCATCGTCGAGGGCATCCTGCACACCGGGCAGTACGGCGACCCGCTCCGGACGCTGATCGCCGCGCATCCCGGCCCGGCCGCCTGCTTCTACCTGGACGTGACGTTCGAGGAGACGCTCCGCCGGCACCGCGGCCGCGCGGAGCCGATCCCGGTCGGCCCGGAGACGATGCGCGGCTGGTACTCCCCCGGCGACCTGCTCGGCGTCCCCGGCGAGGTGGTGATCCCCGAGGAGACCGGCTTCGAGAACGCCGTGACGACGATCCTGCACGCGAGCGGCCTCGCCGGCGCCGCGCCGGCGTCACCGTGCCCGGCCCGGTGCGAGCGCTGCCGGGAGAAGGCGGCCTACTGACGGCGCCGGAACGCCACCACCAGCACCACCGCCGGCAGGATGTGCAACGGGATCAGCGCAAGCGCCGCGCCCGTCGTCAGCCCTTCCCAGTCGGCATCGCCGGCGCGGAGCAGATTGAGGGGGCCGGCGAGGCTCACCGCGGCCACACCGAACGCGATGATCGGGAACGCCCTTGCCGACCACCGCCGCACGATCAGATAGGCGACCACCCCGGCGAGCGACGACAGCAGCGTGAAGAAGGCGATCGCGCCGGGCGTGAGCGGCAGGAACGCCTCGTCGACGCCGAGCGCGGCCCGCAGCGCGAGCCCCACCGCGACGTTGAGCACCACGGCCACGGCGGTCGCCACCAGACCCTGGACCACAACCCGGCCAGTACGAACCGGAGCAATCTCGGAGACAGTCATCGCACACTCCTTCGAAAGTGAGTACACCGTACGCAGATGTAAACTACCCAACTAGGTACGGTGTACGCAACTAGCCGAGGAGAACCACTGTGAGCGACCGCCCCGGCAGGCCCCGCGTCGTCGCGCCGCAGACCCGCGCCAGCCGCGGCCCCGCGCCGGGCTTCACCCGCGCCCAGGTCGCCGAGGTCGCCGTGCGGATCGCCGACGAGCAGGGCATGGCCGCCGTGTCGATGCGCAAGGTCGCGGCCGCCCTCGGCACCGGAGCGATGAGCCTCTACCGCTACGTCGACAACAAGGACTCGCTCTGCGCGCTGATGCTCGATCACATCCACGGCGAGGTGGTCCTGCCGGAGCGCACCGGCGACTGGCGTACCGACCTGCGCGCGGTCGCCCACCACCTGCGCGACGCCCAGCGCAAGCACCCGTGGCTGGCCCGGATCCCGGCGGGCCGTCCCGCCATGGGCCCCAACATGATCCAGATCTTCGAGTACGCGATGGGCATCCTGGACGGTCTGGGTCTGAGCATCGAGGACATGCTCGGCACGTTCTCACTGATCTCCAGCTGGGTCACCGGTTTCACCCAGGAGGAGTTCGCCGAGGCCGAGGCCCGCCGCAACATGGGCGTCGACGAGGCGGAGTGGGAGCGGCGGATGACGACCGCCCTGGAGTCGCTGCTCAGCAGCGGCGACTACCCGTACTTCGCCCGCGTGGCGCAGGCCGGCGCCGACCACGACTTCGACACCCGTTTCGAGCGCGGCATCGACCGCATCCTGGCGGGCGTGGAGGCCACCCTTCCGGGTTAGCGCTCACAAACTATTTGCCGAAGACTTCTTGACGCGGCAACACATCGACGGGCATGTTAGCGATCACACCCCGCGATCCCCCGCGCCTAAGGAAGTCAATCCATGGCTCTCCGCCGCCGATCCGCGCTGCTGCTGGCCCTGCTCGTCCTGCTGCTGGCCGGCTCCGCCGTCCCCGCCTCCGCCCAGTTCATCTCGGTGCGCAACCCGGTCGTCTCCCAGCGGGCCGACACCGCGATCTACAAGCACACCGACGGCTACTACTACATGACCGCCTCGGTGCCCGACTACAAGCGCGTCGAGCTGCGCCGCGCGACCACCCTCCAGGGCCTCGGGTCCGCCGCCACCACGAACGCGTTCGTCGCCCCGTCCAGCGGCGCGCTCAGCGGCTGGATCTGGGCGCCGGACATCCAGTACATCGACGGCGCCTGGTACATGTACTTCTCCGCGTCGCCGGGCACCGCCCGCTTCGACCAGCGGCTGTACTGGATCCGCAACACCAGCGCCAACCCGATGACCGGCTCCTGGAGCGCGCCGCAGCGGTTCAACACCGGCTGGGAGTCGTTCCAGCTCGACGCCGCCGTCTTCGTCAACCGCGGGGTCCGCTACTTCGCGTGGGCGCAGGACAGCCCGTCGACGAACTTCAACAGCCACATGTACATCGCCCGGATGAACGGCGCCACCGCCATCACCGGGTCCGCCGTGGAGATCGCCCGGCCGACGTACGCCTGGGAGAAGGAAGGTGTCGCCGGCGTCGTGGAGGGCCCGTCGCCGCTGGTCAAGAACGGGCGGGTCTACATCGCGTACTCCGCCTCGGCGACCGACTCCCGCTACAAGCTGGGCCTGCTCTCCTCGTGGGACACCGCCGACCTGCTCAACCCGGCGTCCTGGTACAAGCATCCGAACCCGGTATTCCAGACCGCGAACGGCGTCTACGGTCCCGGTCACGGCAGCTTCACCGTCGCCGAGGACGGCGTCACCGACATGCTGGTCTACCACGCCCGCGACTACGCCACCCCGAACCCGGACGCGCTGACCGACCCGAACCGGCACACCCGCATGCAGCAACTGCTCTGGCGGGAGAACGGCGACCCGTTCTTCGGCCAGCCGATCCCCAGCACCGTCACGAATCCCGGCATCCGCGGCCAGTTCAGCAACAGGTGCGTCGACAACTACAACCGGGACACCACGCTCGGCGCGCTGGTCCGCCTCTACGACTGCAACGGCGGCACCGCCCAGCAGTGGGAGCTGAACTACAAGGCAGGGACGTACTACGAGATCCGCAACCGCAACACCGGCACCTGCCTCGACGACCTGAACTTCAGCACCGCCGCGAACGCCGACGTCGGCCTTTACACCTGCAACGGCTCCACCGCCCAGCAGTGGATCGTCCAGGACCGCGGCAGCGGCTGGTTCTCGCTGCGCAACGTCGCCGGCAACATGTGCCTCGACAACTACGAGTGGAACGCCGCCAACGGCGCCCGCCTCTCCCTCTACACCTGCAACGGGACCGGCGCCCAGCTCTGGCGTCTGGGCTGACGATCACAAACCTTCCCGGGTACGGGTGAGAAGCTCCCGTGACCGTGCGGCCGCCCCCACCGCACGGTCACGGGCCTCCCGGCATGCGTCAGGCGATGTCGATGGCGTCGATCTCGGCGAAGTTGGCGCCCTTGCCGTACCCGATGGTGTTGTCTCCTGCCCTCAGGGTCACGGTCCGCTCGCTGATCCGCCAGTTGTCCCAGCCGGTGACGGGGTAGTCCACGGTGCCGGCCGGGACGCCGTTCACGGACAGGGTGTGCCCGGCCGCGCCGCCGTCGGAGCCGTTGGCGTAGCGGGTGTAGAGCCGGTACTCCCCGGCGCGGGGCACGAAGACGGTGAAGGTGACCCGGCTGTCCGCGAAGTCGATGCCGCCGACGACCGCGCCGTTGCTGGCCCCGCCGGCCGCGTACCGCGCGTTGGCGCGGGTGAAGTCGGCGTCCTCGGCCTCGTACCGGATCTTCGCGCCCTCCACGATGGGCCGGCTGCCCCGCCAGTCCAGGCGCTGCGAGTACATCGCGCGATAGGTGAAGCCGGAGTTCCAGCCGTGGAAGACGATCCGGTCCCGGCCGTCCGGGCCGGTCACGACGTCCTGGCCGCCGGGGCCGCGCACGGTCCCCGCGAACGCGTCGGTGGTCATCAACGGCGTCGAAGCCTTCGTGTACGGGCCACGCAGGCTCGCCGACGTCGCATAGCTGCTCACATAGCTGCCGTCGCCGAAGAAGTTCGCCGAATAGAAGAGCACGTAGGCGCCTCCGCGCTTGACGAGCGTCGGCGCCTCGACGAGCGTCCCCTCGAAGGGCTTGTTCTGTTTGATCAACGAGGTCTCGGCGCCGACCCGGCGCAGCCCGTCCGCGCTGACCTGCTGCAGGCGCAGCCAGGTGTCCTGGGCGCAGCAGTTGCCGTCGTTCTTCCACAGGATGTATCGGCGGCCGTTTTCGGTGTACGAGGAGGCGTCGATGGCCCCGCCGATCTCCGGGGTGCAGACCAGCGCGGTGTCCCGGGGAACGAACGGGCCGCCCGGCGCTGTCGCGGTGGCGGCGCCGATGCACTGCTTGCCGGACGCCCGGTCGTGCGCCGTGTACCACATGACGAAGCTCCGCGGCCCGGTGGCGAACACCTCCGGCGCCCAGACGCCGTGGTCACCGGGCCCGCCCGGCGGGAAGGACCAGTCCGGGTCGGCCCAGGCGCCCAGTGCGGGCAGGGCGTCACTCCCCTGCACCGTCCAGGTGACCAGGTCGGTGGAGGTGGCCCACTGGATGTTCCGGCCGTCGCTGTTGGTGGCGTAGGCGTAGTACGTGCGACCGGCTTTCATCACGTCCGGGTCGGCGAAGTTCTGATCGATGACCGGGCCTGCGACCACCGCCGCGGACGGCGTGGTGGTGGCGGTGAGCAGGCCGGCGGCGAGGACGAGGGTGGCGCTGACCGCGGTCACGAGCCGCACCGAGCCGAGCCGGACACGAGACAGGATCATGAGATCTCCTCGGGGTCGGGATCGTCCCATCATGGTCATCTTCCGGGATCCGATGTCAAGGGACGCCTGTCGATCCCGCCGCCGGGCGCCCCGCGACTCGCAGGGGCCCGGCGTGTCACGCCACCGGGAATCCGTTCTCCAGATAGACCGCCGTGTTCTCCGCGCGGGCCCGCACGGCCGCGCCGATCCGCCGGGCCAACAGGCCGGAGAGCCGCTCGGCGGCCTCCGGTTCGGTGCACCAGGCCCAGCCGCGCAGCTCCTCGGCGGGCACCCGGATCCGCGCGGCCTGCTCCGGCGTGAGCGTGCCGCCGTCGAAAAGCATCATCACGCCCTCGGTGCGCCCCGGCCGCGGCGGCACCCAGTCGGTCACCAGCAGCCGGCCGGGCCGCAGTGACAGGCCGAGCTCCTCGTCGAGCTCCCGCGCCACCGCCGTCAGCGGCGACTCGTCGGCCTCCACCGCCCCGCCCGGGATCTCCCAGTCGTCCTTGTAGGCCGGCTCGACCAGCAGCACCCGGCCCCGGTCGTCGGTCAGCAGCGCGCCGGCGCCCATCCGCTTGCGCGCCAGGGTCGCGGTGTAGTCAACGGTCACCGGCACAGGTTAGGCCCGTCTCGCCGGCGCCGGTCAGATGCCGGGGAGCCCGGCGAGCCCGGCGAGCAGGCCGATCAGCGCCGACACGCCGAGCACCCGCAGCACCGGCCACTTCGCCCTGAAGATCAGCAGAGCGGCGATGACCGCGATGGCGAGCGGGGTCCACCGTACGGTGTCCCACTGCGGCACCTGCAGACCGAGCGGCCCGGCCGTGACCGTGGTGAACAGGGTGTGCACGGCGAAGTAGAGGCCCAGGTTCGCGATCACGCCGACCACCGCCGCGGTGATGCCGGTGAGCGCCGCCGACAGCGCGTGGTTGCCGCGCAGCCGTTCCACATAGGGGGCGCCGAGCAGGATGAACAGGAAGCACGGCACGAACGTCACCCATGTGGTCAGCAGCGAGGCGAGCACACCGGCCACCCACGGGTCCAGGGTGCCGGGCTGATGGAAGGCCCCGAGGAACGCCACGAACTGCACCACCATGATCAGCGGCCCGGGTGTCGACTCGGCCAGGGCCAGGCCGCGGATCATGTCACCGGCGGACAGCCACGCGTAGTGCTCGACCGCCCGCTGCGCGACGAAGGCGAGGACGGCGTACGCGCCGCCGAAGGTGACCACGGCGGTGCCGGAGAAGAACAGCCCCTGCTGGGTGAAGACGCTGCCGGCTCCGGTGGTGGCCGCGAAGAGCGCAACCGGCAGGAACCAGGCGGCCAGCCCGATCACCAGGATCATCGTGGTGCGCCGGGCCGACGGCCGGTCGTGGTGCAGAGCGTCGTCGGGAACCAGCGGCTGCGGCCCGCCGTCACCACCGCCCCCGTGGCCGCCGGCACCGGTGACCAGGTGCGGCCGCCACCGGTGCAGCAGCCATCCGGCGATCGCGGCCACGGCGACGACCAGCGGGAACGGCACCGCAAACACGGCGAGGGCGAGGAATGCGGCCACCGCGAAGCCGACCAGGACCCGGCTGGTCAGGGCCCGTGACCCGACCCGCCAGACCGCCTGCGCGACGATCGCCACCACGGCCGGCGCGAGCCCGGCGAAGAGCGCGGTCACCACGGTGGTGTCCCCGAAACCGACGTAGACCGCCGACAGCGCCAGCAGCACGACCATGCCGGGCAGCACGAACAGGGTGCCCGCGATCAGGCCGCCGCGCACGCCGTTGAGCAGCCAGCCGACGTAGATAGCCAGCTGCTGAGCCTCCGGGCCGGGCAGCAGCATGCAGTAGTTCAGCGCGTGCAGGAACCGGCGCTGCCCGATCCAGCGGCGCTCGTCGACCAGGTGCCGCTGCATCACCGCGATCTGCCCGGCCGGCCCGCCGAAGGTCTGCAGCGAGATCAGGAACCAGGCCCGCACCGCGTCCCGCAGCGGCACCACGTCACCGGTCGTGCCGGTCGTCGTCATCGGTCTCCCCGGATGGTCGTTCACGCGGGCGGGCGGTCCAGCAGCAGCGCGCGCCGCTGGTACTCGTAGAGGCCGTCGAAGATCGGGCCGGTCAGCTCCAGGGTGCGCGCGTCGTCGCAGACCATCGACAGCCCGCGCAGGATCACGTCGAGGCCGGGCGCCTCCGGCGCGTCGAAGCGCTCGTCGTCGATGTCGGCCTCGTGCACGATCTCGGCGATCCTCCACAGCACCGGGTCGTGCAGGTCGTAGCGGCGCAAAATGGTCTCGAACGTGCAGTCGCCGCCGTGATGCCCGAGCTCGACCCCGCGCATGTCGAACGGGGTGGCGCCGGCCGGGACCGCCGACGGGTCGGCCACGAAGACGAACTGCGCCTGCGGATCGATGTGCCGGCGGATCAGCCAGGCGCACGCGGCCCGGTCGATGTGCACGCCGGTGCGGGTCGCCCACCTCACGACGGCTCCCCGAGGACGTCGGCGACCTCGGCATCGGCCAGCGCCCGCACCGCCGCCCGGGCGGCCTCGCGCTCGCGCGGCGGGAAGAAGTCGCGGCGCCCGATACGATGCAACTCGCTGCGCAGCCGGCGCACCGCCCGCGTCCGCTCCGGCTCGGCGCCGGTCCGGGCCGCCGCCGCCTCGTCGATCACCACCTGGTACTCGGCGGCGCGCGCCTCCCGCATCGCCGCGGCGATCTGCTGCTCCTGGGCCATGGTGGACGGCGCGGCCAGCCACACCGTCGCCGTGCCCCCGGCCTCGACGACCTCCTCGGCGGTCCAGTCGAACTGCTCCCGGGTCCGCGCGTCCGCCGGCAACGCCACCAGCCCGTCGCCGAGCCGCGCCACACCGAGGCGCTCGAGCTTGCGCCACACCGCGATCCGCGGGCGCGACGGCTCCCGCGGCATCCGGTACGCCAGCAACACCCAGCGCCCCGGCCCGTCGTCACCCGCGACAGTCCCCATGACCGACCACCTCCCGGCAGGGCCATGTAACCATGGTTACCGCAGGCGTTCAACACCGGGACGCCGACCCGGACGGTTCACGGCGTCAGGCTCGCCCTCGGGATCATCACGGGCGGTTCCGCGGAGCCGCGCGGCGGGTCGGGCGTGCCGGCGTCGTGCCAGAGGGCCGCGGCCAGGACCAGGGCGGCCACGCCGATCACCACGCGCAGCGGGCGCTCCGGGGTGCGCCGCACCAGCGCCGGCCCGATCCAGCTGCCGATCAGGCAGCCTGCGGCCAGCACCCCGGCCGCCGTCCAGTGGACCGGCGCGAGCAGCGTGTAGAGGATCGCGGCGGCGACGGTGGAGAAGCCGAGCACCACGGTCTTCACCGCGTTCGTGACGGCGAGCGGCTCGACTGCCGCCACCGAGAGCGCGGCCAGCATCATCACGCCGGCGCCCGCGCCGAAGTAGCCGCCGTAGACCGCGATCAGAAACACCGCGAGACCCAGGGGCGGCCGTACGCCGGGACGGACGTACCAGGCGCGCAGCGGCTCCCGGAACAGCAGCATCAGCCCGCCGGCCGCGATCAGGCCGGGCACCACCCGTTCGAACGCGGACGACGGCGTCCCCATCAGCAGCAGCGCGCCCGCGGTGCCGCCGGTCACCCCGGCCACGCCGTGCCGGGCGATCCGGCGCCCCTGCCCGTGCAGCTCCACACGGGAACCGGCGGCCGCGCCGAACGCGGTGGAGAGCAGCGCGACGGTGTTGGTGACGTTCGCGGCCACCGGCGGGATGCCTGCCGACAGCAGGGCCGGGTAGGTGACCACGGACGCCAGCCCGCCCATCGACCCGGTGAGACCGCCGCCGATGCCGCCGAGGAAGAGCAGGACGGCATGGGTGAGGGTCACAGAGCCTGAGCGTAAGGGACCGCCGCGATCGTGACGAGTCGGCGCTGACCCGCCACGACCGCGGCGGCCGCTCGGTCAGCGCAGGCGGAGCCGCTGACCCGGGAAGATCCGGCTCGGGCTGTCGAGCCGGTCCTTGTTGAGCTTGAAGAGGGTGCGCCAGCCGCCCTTGACCTTGTGCTTCTTCGCGATCGAGGCGAGCGTGTCGCCGGAACGCACCACGTAGGTGCCCTTCTTCGAGACGGTCGCCTTCTTCGACGCCGGCGACTTCCCGGACGACGCCTTTTTGTAGACGCCCGCCTTCTTGCCGCACACCGGCCAAGGCTTCAGGCCGCGCTTCTTGTGGAGCTTCGTCGCGACCTTGATCTGCTCGGCCTTCGTGGCCCGGTCCGCGGTCGGGGCGTACTTGCCGCCCCCGTTCGCCCTCCACGTGCTGCGGCTGAACTGCAAGCCACCGTAGTACCCGTTCCCGGTGTTGATGTGCCACCGGCCACCGGACTCGCATCGCGCGAGGACGTCCCAGTTGACCTGCCGGGCCGCTGACGCGGGGCTCGCCGGGGCGAGAAGCACACCGGCTCCGGTGATGCCCGCGGTCACCAGACCGAGGGCAAGGCGCGTTCGTCTACCGATCCGAGACATGGATGATCCTCCACGCCTGCGAGGTGAGCTGTCGGGTTCGGACAGAGGTGCCCGGCCGTCGTCATGCGGCTTCACCCCAAGGCGCGGTCATGCGGCGCCGGAAATCGTGGGTCCCCCGCTCCTGCCTCTCCCATCGAGTCCCCGGACGGCGGCAGGATTCGGCGGACCGCCCGTGGTGCCCGCATCGCGGGACGGCCCGACGGTAACCACGCCACCGGGGCGGAGACCAAGCTCGAACCGTCCAATAGTGACGTTCTTCACGCTATTTGCCCGATTTGATCTTGTCGCTGCCCCGGAATGGCGGGCATTCCCGATTTCCGAGGTCCGTCGCATTCGGCAGAGACGAAAAATGCCCGGCCGGGCAATACCGGACCGGGCGAAAAGGGGAATTTCGGATCAGTTCGCGAGCAGGACGGCGGCGATCGCGAGGACCGCCGGAACGGTCTGCACGAACAGGATCCGGCGGCTCGCCGTGGCCGCGCCGAAGACACCGGCGACGGCCACGCACCCGAGGAAGAACAGCTTCGCGGCGAACCCGGTGTCCCCGCCCGCGATCAGCCCCCAGACCAGCCCAGCGGCGAGGAAGCCGTTGTAGAGACCCTGGTTGGCGCCGAGCACCTTGGTCTCCCGCGCGAACTCCTCGGTCAGCCCGAACGCCGCGCGCCCCCGCGGCCGCGTCCACAGGAACATCTCCAGGACCAGGATGTACACGTGGATCAGCGCGACCAGCGCCACCAGCAGGTTCGCCAAGATCATCATGGCGACACCCTAACCTGAGACGGAGCTGCGTATTCTGTCCGCCATGAGCATCGACGAGAAACCGGGCGAATCGGCGCGTACCTTCGGAGCAATCGCGATCGTCATCGGTCTCTTGATCGGCGCATTCGGCTTCCTCACCGACGGGGTGCCCCCGCGCGGCTATTATTTCGCGGGCCTGCTCGTGCTGGTCGGCAGCGCGGTGCGGATCGAGGCGGCCCTCAAACACCGCACCGATCCGGTACGGGCGGAGCACCAGCCCTGATCGACCGGTTCCCCGGTCAGTTCCCGGCCAGCAGGGACGCCAGGTCTTCCGGCCGCGAGAACATCGGCCAGTGGCCGGTCGGAAGCTCGCGGACCGTCCAGCTCTCGCCGCTCATCAGCGCGAACGCCGGAACCGTGGCGGCCAGCCCGCGTAACTGAGCAGCGGAGAACGAGCACAGGATCGCGGTCCGCGCCAGGCCACGCCACGCCTCGCCGTGCCGCACCGGTTCGGTGGCCGTGCCGACCGGCTGCGCCCGCCCGCGTTCCCGCACGATCGCCCAGTCGAAACCCTGCGCCGGCGCGGGCGCCTCGGCCGGGATCGGGATCATGCCATCCGGGGCGTCCGGCGCCGAACCGTCGAACTCGGCCTGGGACATGCCGTCCGGCAGCGGCCCGGTGTCCACGTAGACGAGGCGGGCCACCCGGTCCGGCAGCCGGTCCGCCGCCGCCGTGATCACCGCTCCGGCGTAGCTGTGGCCGACCAGGACCACGTCGCGCAGCCCATCCAGCAGTTCGGCGACCTGCTCGACGTGATCGGACGCCGTGATGCCCGGGTCCAGCGTGAGCGAGACCTGATGCACGTCGTGTCCCGCGGCGCGCAGCGGCGCCGCCACCGCGTCCCACGCCCAGCCGCCCAGCCAGAATCCCGGTACCAGCAGATATGTCGTCATGCGGAGAACACTAGGAGCAATACCGGGCAACTTCGGCCCGGTATACAGTATGGCGCATGCCACAGTCACTCGGTCGCGTTCTCGGCCTGCTCGAACTGCTGCAGGCCCACCCAGCGGGGCAGACCGTCGGGCAGCTCGCCGAGCGGCTCGGCGTCGACGAGCGGACCGTCCGGCGCTACGCGCTGCACCTCGCCGAGCTGGGCATCCCGGTCCAGGGACGCCGCGGGCGGTACGGCGGATACCACCTCGCCCCCGGGTACCGGCTGCCGCCGCTGATGCTCACCGACGACGAGGCCGTCGCCGTGCTGCTCGGCCTGGTCGCGGGCCGCCGGATCGGGCTGTCCACCGCGGCGGCGGCCGGGGAGACCGCGCTCGCGAAGATCCGGCGGGTGCTGCCGGCGGCGCTCCGGGCCCGCACCGACGCGGTGCTCGGCACCCTCGACTTCGCCGCCGGCCGTCCCGCGCCCGCCCCGGCGACCGCCACCGCCACGCTGCTCGCGCTGGCCGGGGCCGCCCACGACCGGCGGCCGGTCACCTTCGGCTACACCAAGCCGAGCCGCGAAACGCAATCCGCCGGCCGAACCCCATCGGCCGGCGAAACTCAACCGGCCGGCGAAACTCAACCGGGCGGTGGAACTCAACCGGCCGGCGGAACAACATCGGCCGGCGGAACCCGACCGGCCGGCGGGACCACACCCCGCGGCGAGCCGGAGCGGCGGCGGCTGGATCCCTACGGGCTGGTCTTCCACGGCGGCAGGTGGTTCGTCACCGGGCACGATCACGACCGGGGCGAGGTGCGGACGTTCCGGCTCGACCGGATCACGGCGGTCGAGGCCCTCGAGGGAAGCTTCGAGGTGCCGGCCGGGTTCGACCCCGCCGCCCGGGTCGCCGCCGGGCTGGCCACCGGCGCGTGGCGGCACGAGGTGTCGGTGCTGCTGGACACCACGGTGGAGCAGGCGCGGCGACGGGTCCCGCCGACGGTGGCGACGCTCACCCGTACCCCGGAAGGGGTTCGTCTCTCCGCCCGGGTGGAACGGCTCGACGGCATGGCACGGATGCTGGCCGGCCTGGGCTTCGACTTCACCGTCGAGGCGCCCGCCGAGCTGCGGGACGAGCTGGCCGCCCTCGCCGGCCGGTTGCGGGCGGCGGCCGGACGCATCGACGGGGGCGAAACGGGGTAAGGGAGGCCGCATGAATGACGTGGCTCAGGTCAACACCACCCAGCCGGCTGACTGGGCGCCCAGCGCCGAGCAGACGCAGCGGGCCGAGCTCAACCGGCCGTACCCTCCGCATGGGCGCACCGCGCCGCGCCCGGCACCGGTGGCGATGAGCCGGGACTAGAGCCTGACCGAGGAGCTAGGGCTCCGGGTGGAAGGACGCCTGATAGGCGAGGAACTCGTCGCGCTGGGCGTCCAGCTGGGGTGAGCCGGTCGGATAGACGTGGCCGAACATCTCCACCGGCTGCGGGTCCGGCATCGCCAGGACACGTTCGCGCAGGTCCAGAGCGATCTTGCGGACGTCCTCCTCGACCTGACCGAAGAAGTCCTCACCGGCGATCCGCTGCTTGAGCAGGAACGCCCTCATCCGGCTGATCGGATCCTTCGCCTTCCAGGACTCCACCTCGCCGGACGCCCGGTACCGGGTCGGATCGTCCGAGCTGGTGTGCGCCCCCATCCGGTACGTGTACGCCTCGATCATGGTCGGGCCGTGCCCCTGCCGGGCCTCGTCGAGCGCGTGCCGGGTGACGGCATAGCTGGCCAGCACGTCGTTGCCGTCGACCCGCACACCGGGAAAGCCGTAGCCACCGGCCCGGTGGTAGAGCGGCGCCCGGCTCTGCCGTTCCAGGGGCTGGGAGATCGCCCACTGGTTGTTCTGGCAGAAGAACACGATCGGCGCGTTGAAGACACCGGACCAGACGAACGACTCGTTGACCTCGCCCTGGCTCGTCGCACCGTCCCCGAAGTACGCGATCACGGCCTCACCGTCGGGGCTTCCGGTCTTGCCGTCCATGGTGACGCCCATCGCGTACCCGGTGGCGTGCAGCGTCTGCGAGCCGATCACCAGGGTGTACAGGTTGAACTTGTGGGCGTTCGAATCCCAGCCACCCTGGTCGACGCCGCGGAACAGGCCGAACGGCATGATCGGGTCGATGCCGCGGCAGTAGAGCACGCCGTGCTCGCGGTAGGTCGGGAACGCCATGTCCTGCGGGCGCAGCGCCCGGCCCGACCCGACCTGCGCCGCCTCCTGCCCGAGCAGGCTGGCCCAGAGGCCGAGCTCGCCCTGCCGCTGCAGGGCGAGCCCCTCCGCGTCAAGCCGGCGGACCGTGACCAGGTCGCGATAGAGCTCCCGGTACTCCTCATCGGTGAAGTTCACCGTGTACGTCACACCGTCCTCGGTGGTCACGCTCTCCACACGGTCACCGTCGGGGGTCAGGAGTTGCACGCCGCTCTGTTGATCCACAACTTGACGCTAGACCCTCGGGCGGACGGGAGGTCAAGCCGTATGGCCCTGTCCGCATCAGTGTCGGCGCCGTCCGCGGCTCAGTCCCAGGCAAACGCCGCGCTGCGTGCGTCGTCCCGGATCCGGTCCAGGTCCGCGGGGGTGAGCCCGGCCTGCGGCGCGGCCTGAGTGTATTCACCGGAAAGGGTGATCGCCGAGGTCCGCGGATCGTCGGTCGACAGCGCCACCGGGACGCCCGCGCCGACCAGCCGCCGCACCGGATGTTCGGCGTAGCTCGGCGCGGTGCTGGTGTGCAGATTGCTGGTGAGGCTCACCTCGAGGGTGATCCGGTTCGCGGCCAGGTGCTCCAGCAGCGCCGGGTCCTCGACCGCCCGGACGCCGTGACCGATCCGTTCCGCCCCCAGGTGACGGACCGCCTCCCAGACACTGGCCGGACCGGCCGCCTCGCCGGCGTGCGCGGTGATCCGCAGCCCGGCGTCACGCGCCTGCCGGAACGGGCCGGCGAACTCGGCCGCCGGCACACCCGCCTCGTTGCCGGCGATGTCGACACCGCAGAGCACGTCGCGCCGGGAAAGCAGTGTGCTCATCTGCTCGTACCCTCGCAGAGGTCCGAGATCGCGCAGAAGGATGCCGATCAGACCGACCCGCAGTGGGCTTTCCCGCAGTGGGCTTTCCTGCAGTGGGCTTTCCCGAAGCTGGCTATCCCGCAGTGGGCTCTGCCGCGCCGGGCTCTGGCGCACTCCGTCGGCGACCGCGTCGATGATCGCTTCGGGCGCGAGGCCGGTTTCCTGATGGATGAACCAGGGACTGAACCGGATCTCCAGGTAGTCGAGTCCGTCCGCGGCGGCGTCCGCCACGCACTCGCGGGTGGCGCGCACCCAGTCGTCGAGGCGGGTGAAGGCCGAGGGGGCGGCGTCGACCTTGGCGAGGTACGGGAGCAGGCCGCCGAGCGCGCCCCGCGCGACGAGCAGCTCCTCGGGGTCGGCGGCGGAGGCGAGCGGGTGGCCGTCGCGGCGGGCGAGCTCCAGCGTGGTGTCCACCCGGAGGGCACCCTCAAGGTGGCGGTGCAGATCGATGAGCATAGTTATTCTTCCAGTGGTTTCCGGTGGTCGGCGTCGAACGGGCGGCCGGCCGGATTACTGGTAGAAGTCCTTGCGATAGGAGTGATCCCCGAACACCGCGGAGCCGCGCAGCGGCCGCCAGCAGCAGGTCATGATCACTTGCCGACCCTACCAAGGTTTCCCCTTCCTCTCGGGTCGGGCACGATGCCGCGCGGTTGAGCGATCGCGCATGTCGGCGACGCCCCTTCGCGTGATCCATGTCGGGACGCCCGTTCGCGTGATCAAAGCCGCCGGCCCGACACTGTGAGCCAGCTGGTCCGGCTGGTCCGGCTGGTGCTCAGTGCTGTCCGAGCGTGCCTGGGCAGCACTGAGCACCAGCTCATCCCGCCCGGCTGGTTAACAGTGCTGCTGGCCGCCCGTTTTGTCCGCACTGAGCGCCAGCCGGCATCCGCGTTTCCAAGATCTGCGAGCCTGAGGACCCGCGACGCCCCCGGGACCGCGCGGCGCGACCCTCGGCGTGGGCCTTCATCCCTGCCCCAGCACGAATGAGCCACCACGCTGACGTTGCGTGCGACCTCGCCCGCCCCGCGCCGGACGCCTATCGCCGGATCGGGCGGAGCGGGAGCAACGCCGGAACCCGCCGCATGTGTTCCGCATAGGCCGGCCGCCGCTCCAGCGACCGCTGGTCCATCATCGGGATGCTGACGACCGTGAAGAGCAGCACCATCCCGACCGCCCCGACGACCGTCCACCACCACCCCGGGGCCGCCGCCAGCCCGAACAGCCACATCCCCCACCAGAACAGGATCTCGCCGAGATAGTTCGGGTGCCGGGAGTACCGCCACAGCCCGCTCGCCATGATCTGCCCGCGATGCGCGGGATCGGCGGCGAACCGGTGCAGCTGCCGGTCCGCGGTCGCCTCGATCGCCACGGCGGTGACCGTCACCGCGACGGCGACCACGTCCAGCACGCCGAATCCGCGGCCCGGCACGGCGACCGCCGGCCAGACGGCGAGCAGCCCGGCGAAGACCACGACGGTCGGCATCAGCTGGATCCCGACCAGGTTGACCAGCCAGAACGGCACCCGTTGCCCGCGCAGCCGGACATATCGCCAGTCCTCGTGGTCCAGGCCGCGCCACGACGACGCCCAGTTCCAGGTCAGACGGACGGACCAGATCAACACCAGCGCCAGTACGGCCGACTGCCGCACCACCTCACCGGACTCCCCCAGCACCCAGGCCAGGACGATCACCGCCGGCGCGACGCTCCAGTACGGGTCGTACATGCTGGCGTTGCGGATCAGCGTGCTCGCCGCGAAGACGACCAGGGTGGCGGCCACGTCCGCGGCGAACGTCACGAGCAGCGGGTGCAGCCCGGGCAGCAGCAGCGCGGCGACGGCCCAGGCGGCCAGCCCCGCCACCAGGTAGGTGAGCGCGACGACGGCGTACCTCATGGGCATCGATGTTAATGGATGAGGTGCCCGAGAAGCGTCAGAGCGCGCTCCCGGCGTACCGCAGCATGGCCGCGCCGAGGAACTCCACCATCCGCGGGTGGTAGGAGTTGTGCCAGGTGCGCATGCCGTCGTCCTCGGCGTAGAGCAGAGCCATGCCGATGTAGGCGACCCGGCTCGGCGCGTAGAACCGGCTGGCGATGGCGTAGTGCCGGCCGACCAGCTCCTGCACCGCGGCGTCCTCCGGGGTCGCCCCGGCGGTGATGGCGGCTGCGATCTCGCCGTACAGGTCGTGCCAGTCGCGGTGCACCTGGTCCTTGTCGACGTGCGCCCAGCCGTCGGTCGCGGCGAGGCTGGCGGCCTGCTCCTCGGCGAGCGCCCGGCGGCATCGGTCGGCGTGGTCGAGGTCCATCGTGGAGATGCTCATGTGTGGTGTCATGCCCCGTCGGTCGGCGTATGTGGCAGCGAACCGTCCCACGCGCACGCACCGCCCGCAAACCAATTAATGATCAACTGATCGCGGCGGCCAGCTGCTCCGGATGCGTCATCACCACGTTGTGCCCGCCCGGCATGCCGACCAGCCGGCGTCCGGGCGCGGCGGCCACGATCGCCGCGACCTCGTCCCGCCGGCCCGCGTAGAACCCCTGCTCCGGCAGAATGATCGTCATCGGACAGCGGACCCGCCCGTAGACGTCCACACTTGGGAAGATCACGGCATCCGGCGCCGGAGTGGTCGTCATCATGACCTCCTCGAGGGTTGGCCGGCGCACGAACAGGCCGTCGCCGCCCGGCTCACCGAACGCGCGGGACACGACGGCGCGGACCAGCTCCGGGTCGGCGCCGGCGTTCAGCCAGTCGGTCGGGGTGACGGCCACCTGCTCGCCGATCCAGGTATCCCGCTGCGCGGCGTCGAGCCGAAGGCCGTACCCGAAAGCTTGTCGCAATTGCGCGGCCGTCTGCGGCGCCCGGGTTCCTTCGAGGGTACGGGTGGAAGCCTCCCGATCATCGAGCACCAACCCGTCGACCACGCAGATCCCGGCCGGCTCGACCAAGCCGGCCGCGACGGCGGCGGTGACCGCGTACCCACCGGTGGAATGCCCGACGAGCAGCGGCCGGTCCCAGCCCAGCGCGGTCACCACGGTCCCCAGATCCCGCCAGTACTGCTCCGCGTCCACCGAGTTCGCGGTGCTGTGCCCGTGCCCGCGCAGATCCACCGCGACCACCCGGTGATCGCGCGTGAGCCGCTCCGCGATCGGCGTCCAGGAGGCGGCGTTGTGGCCGGTGCCGTGCACCAGCAGAACGGGCGGTCCGTCCCCGCCGTGATCCAGCGCGGCCAGTGCCTCGCCGCCGGCATCCTCGAAGAAGATCTCCTTGCTCATGGCACCCCCGCCACTCGATCAGCCCAGCCCCATCATCACCCGCCTCCGCGTCCAGCGGGGGGCAGCAGTCCGGTGGAGGAACCTCGGGCGCCTTCCCCACCCGGACGCGAGGTCCCGGGGAGGCGGTCAGATCCAGCCGTTGGCCTGGGCGCTGTGGGCTGCCTCGATGCGGTTGCGGGTTCCGGTCTTGCCGATCGCCGCGGAGAGGTAGTTGCGGACCGTGCTCTCCGACAGGTGCAATCGGGCCGCGATGTCCGCGATCGTGGCGCCGTCCACCGCGGCGGCGAGCACGTGCTGTTCGCGGTCGGTGAGCGGGTTCGGGCCGGTGGACAGCGCGGCCGCGGCGAGGGCCGGGTCGATCACCCGCTCGCCGGCCAGGACGCGGCGGATCGCGGCTGCCAGTTCCTCCACCGGGCCGTCCTTGACCAGGAAACCCGCGGCGCCGGCCTCCATCGCGCGCCGTAGATATCCGGGCCGGCCGAACGTGGTGAGGATCAGTACCCGGCAGCCGGGCAGCTTCTCGCGGAGCACGGCGGCGGCGTCCAGACCGTTGCCGTCGGGCATCTGGATGTCCAGGAGCGCGACGTCGGGGCGTACCCGGAAAGCGGTTTCCAGGGTTTCGGCGACCGTGCCGGCCTGGGCCACCACCTCGATGTCGCTCTCCAGCCCGAGCAGCAGGGCCAGGGCGCCGCGCATCATGCCCTGGTCCTCGGCGAGCAGCAGGCGGATCATGTGGGCGCCACCGAGGACCTGCGGGCGGGGACGCGGGCGATGAGTCGCACGCCGCCGCCGTTCGCCGCGGTGATCTGCAGGGCGCCGCCGACCCGCCCGAGACGTTCGGTGAGCCCTCGCAGCCCGTTGCCCGCAGCCGGCGCGTCGACAGGAGCGCCCACTCCGTCATCAGAAACGGTCAGGATCGCGCCGTCGTCGCCCGCGTCGACGGTGATGTCGCAGCGGGACGCCCGGCTGTGGCGCAGCACGTTGGTCACCGCTTCCCGCAGCACCCATCGGAACGCGTCGTCCACCTCCGCCGCGAGCGGCTGCCCGCTCTGCCGGACCGTCACCGTGACACCGACGTCGGCGAGGATCGTCCGGGCGTTCCGCAGTTCCCGGCTGAACGTGTGCTCCCGGTACCCGGTGACGGCCTCGCGCACCTCGGCGAGCGCGGTCCGGCCGATCCGCTCGATGTCGGCGGCCTCCGCCGCGGCCCGCCCGGGATCCGACGGAACCAGCCGGCGCACCACCTCCGCCTTCACCACGACCAGCGACAACGTGTGCCCGAGCAGGTCGTGCAGGTCCCCGGCGAACCGGAGCCGCTCACGTTCCAGCACGGTCCGTGCCAGCTCCTCCTGGGTGTCGCGCAGTTCGCCGACGAGGCGGGTCACCCGGCTGAACGCCAGCGTCATCGCCCCGGCGAGCAGCGTGATCAGCGCGGTCGGGGTGGTCTCGCCGGCGGGCAGCTGCCGCACGGTCCCGATCACCACGACGGCGGCGGCGCAGCCACCGACCCAGGCGAAGCTCACCCGCGGGCGGCTCAGTCCCAGCGCGCCCGCCGAGCAGACGTACATGAGCAGGATCAACCAACCTTCGGGACCTTTTGCGTACGTGGCCGCGAGTCCCGTTCCCAGCAGGGCGAGCAGGATCAGGCCGCCGTGGTGCGCCGCCGGCGGGACGGGCAGCCCGGCCACCGGCACGGCCACCAGCGCCAGGTAGAGCGCCGCGAAGACGGCGAGCCCGATCGCCGCCGGCACGGCCGGGTCCACCTGCCCGCGGGCGATCGCGGCGGCCGGCGGCAGCAGGAACCACAGCCACAGCGTGTGCGCACCCACCAGGATCACCCCGCGGCGCCGCGGATCAGCGGACATGGTGGACACCGTAGCCGCCGTCAGCGCCGCGCGCCGGAGCGCCGGTAGGCCCGCGCCGCGAGAGCCGCGAAGATCACGGTCCAGGCGGCGAGGACGGCGAGCCCGGCCGGGGTGGGTGGCTGCCCGGCCGCCGACCGCCAGCCGAGTTCGGCGAACCGGTACGTCGGCAGCGCGTGCGCCAGGTGCCGCAGCGCGTCCGGGAAGTAGGTGGCCGGGACCAGCAGCCCACCGAGGACGGACAGCCCGAGGAAGACCAGGAAGTTGACCGACTGGGCGAGCTGCGGGCCGAGGCCGTACCCGATGGCGAGTCCGAGCAGCGCGAACGGGACCGCGCCGGCGCACATCAGCAGCAGCACCGCGATCCACCGCCCGGCGCTCAGGTCGACGTGGTGCTGCAACCACGCGGCGACGCCGACCGCGATCACCGGGGGCACCGCGTTGACCGTACCCAGGAAGGCTTTGACCGCGACCACCCGGCGAGCCGGCAGCGGAGTGACGCGGAGCTGGCGCAGCCAGCCGGCGGCACGCTCCTGGGAGACGGCCGTGCCCACCGTGAGCGCGCCCGCGACGGCGCCGTATCCGGCCAGCGCGACCATGATCGCGATCGGACCGGTGACCCCCTCCAGGCGGTCGCTCGCGCTCCAGCCCGAGAAGATCAGGTACGTGGCGACCGGCCCGATCACCGAGAAGATCAGCACGCGCGGGTCGCGGGCCAGCCGGCGCAGCTCGAAACGCAGGTAGGCGAGCATGTCAGCGCTCCGATCCGGTGAGCGTGCGGAACGCCGCGTCGAGCGATCCGCCACCGATCTCACGGATCTGCTCCGGGGTCGCGTCGGCGACCACCGTGCCCGCCGCGAGCACCACGATCCGGTCGGCGACCGCGTCGGCCTCGTGCAGCTGATGGGTGCTGAACAGGACGGTGTTCCCGTCCTCGGCATACCCCCGGACGCCGTCCCAGAACGCCTGCCGCGCGGTCACGTCCATGGCCGCGGCCGGCTCGTCGAGTACCAGCAGCTCCGGCCCGCCGGCCAGCGCGAACGCGAACCGGGCGCGCTGCGTCTCCCCGCCGGAGAGCCGGTCCACCCGGCGGCCGGCCCGATCGGTGAGCCCGGCCGCCGCGAGGACGTCGACGGCCGGCAGCGGGTGCGGATAGAGCGCCCGGGCCAGCTCCACGACGTCCCGGACCGTGGCGCCCGGCACGAACCCGGAGTCCTGCGGCATCGCGCCGATCAGCCCGGCCCGCACCGCCGCGGACGGCGGCCGGCCGAAAAGGGTCACGCTCCCCCGGTCCGGTTCGAGGAGGCCGAGCAGCAGCGAGAGCGCGGTGGTCTTCCCGGCGCCGTTGGGCCCGAGCAGTGCCACGACGCTGCCCCGCCCAATCGTCAGATCCAGGTCGCCGACGGCGCGGACCGCTCCGAAGTGCCTGGTCACACGGTTGAGTTCTACGACGTTCATGACATCGACGCTAGAAAAGCGCGGGCGGTGGCGGCAGAGACGCCGATACCCGGCCGGCCGGGACAAATGTCCTACGGCAGGTCGCCGCCCGCACCCTGACCGCGTTGACCGGCGGGTGACACCGGGGTGAGGAGAGTGCCCGGGCGGGTTCACCCAAGAATTGTCGGAGTATGCCCGGGCTAGGCCTCTGCCCGCAGTCTACGAGGGCCGCACGACCGGCGGCATCCCGATTTCCCCGGCGCTCACAGCGGCACGTCCGGCTTGCCCTCCAGGGAGAGCACCCCGCTCACCCCGTCCGGCAGCGTCACGTCGACGTCCAGCTCGCCGTCCTCGCGGATCCGCCACGAGACCTCGATCCGCCCGTGCCGGGTCTCCAGCGCGGACCGGCACCAGGTCAGCCCGCCGCCGGGCCGGGGCGCGACGCGGACCCTGGCGTAACCCGGCTCCAGGGGCGCGATCCCGCCGATGGTCCGGTGCATCCAGTCCGCGACCGCGCCGAGGGCGTAGTGGTTGAAACTGGTCATCTCCCCCGGGTTGACCGACCCGTCCGGGAGCATCGAGTCCCATCGCTCCCAGATGGTGGTCGCGCCCATCGTCACCGGGTAGAGCCAGGACGGGCACTCGCGCTCCAGGAGCAGGCGGTACGCGGCGTCGAGGTGCCCGGTCACGGTCAGCGCCTCGGTGATGTAGGGCGTTCCCGCGAACCCGGTCGACACCCGGTACCCGCTGTCCGCGACCAGGTCGGCGAGCCGCCGCCCGGCCGCCTGCGGGTCGTCGAGCAGACCGAAGACGATCGCCAGCGTGTAGACCGTGGCGCAGTCCGACCGGACGGTCCCGGCGGCGTCCACGTACTGCTCGTTGAAGGCCTCGCGGACCTGCCGCGCGAGGTCGCCGAACTCGGCCGCGTCATCGTCGTGCCCGAGCAGCGCCGCCGTCTCGGCGACCAGGGTCAGCGAGCGGTAGTAGGCGGCGGTGGCGACCACGCCGGGGTCCGCCTTCGCCTTCGCCGGGGCGTCGGCCGGCGCGTCCGGGTCGAGCCAGTCACCGAACTGGAACGAGGAGTCCCACACCCCGGCCGGTGACAGCAGCGTGCGCACCCGGCGGACGTGCGCGGTCATCGACGGGTACTGCGTGCGCAGGATCGCGAGGTCGCCGTAGGCCTGCCACAGCGCCCACGGCACCCAGACGGCCGCGTCGGACCAGAACGCAGTGCTGTCCGGGTCCGGGAACTCCGGCGGGTGCGGCTGGTATTTCAGGACGTCCGGGATGACGAACGGCACCAGCCCGTCGGCGGCCCGCTGTTCCGCCGCGAGGTCGGCGAGCCAGTCACCGAGGAATCCCCCGACGTCGAAGAGATAGGCGGCTGACGATGCGAATACCGCGATGTCGCCGGTCCAGCCGAGCCGTTCGTTGCGTTGCGGGCAGTCGGTGGGCAGGTCGAGGAAATTGCCCTTCGTGCTCCAGACGACGTTGCGGTGCAGTTGGTTGAGGAGCTCGTCGGAACACGCGAACTCGCCGGTGCGGCGCAATGCCGAGTGCACCACCACGGCCTCCACGTCCATCGCCGCGCCGGCCGGCCAGCCGGTGATCTCCGCGTACCGGAAGCCGTGGAACGTCATCGTCGGCTCGAAGAAGTCCTCGTCGCCACTGAGGACGAACCGGTCGGTGGCCTGCGCGTCGCGCAGCGGCCGCACGCCGAGCTCGCCGTTCTCCAGCACCTCGGCGTGCCGCACCCGGATCTCGGTCCCGGCCGGGCCGCGCACCGTGAACCGCAGCCAGCCCACCAGGTTCTGGCCGAAATCGATCAAAGTCCGCCCGGCCGGCGACGTCCAGACCCGCTGCGGCGGCAGGACCTCCTGCCGGGTCACCACCCCACCGATGTACGGGGTGAGCCGGCTGGCGTCGAAGTCCAGCGCCCGCACCGGCAGGAACCACTCCGGCTCGCCCCCGGCCGTGTGCCACTTCGCGGAACGCCGCCGCGCGTCGATCGTCTGCCCGTTGTACAGGTCGTCGGCGAGCACGTCGGAGTTGCCGGCCGTCCACGTCTCGTCGGTGACCACGACCTGCCGGTGGCCGTCCGCGAAGACGATCTCCAGTTCGGCGATGACGCCGAGCCGGTCGCCGTAGAACGCGCGCCCGCCCATGAAACCGAGCCGCCCCCGGTGCCAGCCGTTGCCGACCAGCACGGTGAGCACGCAGTCCGGGCCGCTGATCAGCGCGGTGACGTCGTGGCTGAGGTAGCGCAGCCGGTGCTCGTAGGAGGTCCAGCCCGGGCTGAGCACGTCGTCGCCGACCGGCGTGCCGTTGATCCGCGCCTCGTGGACACCGAGGCTGCTGATCCGGAGGGTGGCCGCGGCGACGTCGCCGTGCCCCGGGTCCGGGCTGATCTCGGTGCGGAACAGCGGCGCGCTGCCCAGTTCGACCGCCGGGCTGATCATGTGTGCGTTGTGGAGCATGGAGGTGCCTTTCAGCCTTTGACGGAGCCGGCGACCATGCCGCTGACGATCTGCCGCTGGAAGACCATGAACATGATCAGCGGCGGGACGGTGACCAGCAGAATGTCCATGAACAGCAGGTTGTAGGCGTTGGTGTACTGGCCCTGGAAGTTGAAGAGGGTGAGCTGCACGGTGGCGTTCTCGTCGCCGGGCAGGAAGTAGAGCGGGCTGGCGAAGTCGTTCCAGATGAACACCGACTGCACGACCACGACGGTCACGATGATCGGCCGCAGCAGCGGGAACACGACCCGGAAGAAGAGGCTGACCGGGCCGGCGCCGTCGATCGTGGCGGCCTCGTCCAGCTCGCGCGGCACGCTCGCGATGAACGCCTGGAAGAGCAGGACACAGAACGCCATCGCGTACGCGATCTCGACGAGGATCAGCCCCGGCATGGTCTTGAACAGTCCGGTCTTCTGCAGCACCCAGATCGTCGGCACGACAGCCGGCGGGATGACCAGTCCGGAAAGGATTACCAGGTTGATCCCGCTGGTCCACCGGCCCTTGCGGCGCTGCAGGACGAACGCGGCCATCGCCGCCAGGATCACCACGACCGCGACGCTGACCACCGTGAGGATCGTGCTGTTGATGAACGCGATGATCAGCAGGTAGTCGCGGGCCTGGATCACCTCCTGGAAGTTCTGCGCGATCGCCCACTCGGACGGCCACGAGAAGTGCAGCAGCGCCGATTCCTGCTGCGTCTTCGCCGCGGTCAGCAGAATGAAGGCGAACGGAACGAGAAAGACGACGGCGAACAATACGATCGACAGCGCGCTGAGCCAGTAGTTGGGCCGGATCCGGGTGCTCACCGCGTCTCCTCCCTGCGGTTGAAGAACCAGAACAGCGGCAGCACGAGCACGATCACCAGCAGGAACAGCACGACGTTGCCGGCCGTGGAGAGCCCGTAGAAACCGGCCTGGTACTGCTTGTAGACGACCGACGCCATCACGTCCGAGGTGAATCCCGGGCCGCCCTTGGTCATCGCCCAGATCAGGTCGAACTTCCGCAGGCCGCCGATCAGCGACAGGATGATCACCGAGATGGTGGCCGGTTTCGCCAGCGGCAGCGTGACGTGCCGGAACCGGTGCCACGCGCCGGCGCCGTCCACCTTGGCCGCCTCGAAGTACTCGCCGGGGATGGAGAGGATGCCGGCCATGTAGATCACGGTGGCCAGGCCGACGCCCTGCCAGACGTCGACGAGCGCGACCGACAGCAGCGCCCAGCTCGGGTCGACCAGCCAGGCCGGCCCGGTGACGCCGATCAGGTCGAGCGCCTGGTTGATCACGCCCTTGGTGGGGTGCATGAGCACCTGGAAGGTCAGGCCGACGCCGATCGTGCTGACCAGGACCGGGAAGAACGCCACCGAGCGCAGGAAGCCGCGCCCGATGATCGGCCCGGTCAGCAGCACCGCGAGGGCCATCCCGAGGACCACCTTCAGCCCCGAGGTGACGCCGGCGTAGACGACGGTGTGCCACAGGCCGGAGGCGAGCGCCGGCTCCCGGAAGAACTGCACGTAGTTGTCGAAGCCGATGAACTCCTGGTCGAACAGCGTCCACCGGGTGAGGCTGAAGTAGAACGCCATCACCGACGGGACCAGGAAGAAGACGGCGAAGATCAGACCACCGGGTACGAGGAACCAGTACGGGTAGGGACTCTTCTGGGTTGTCCGGCCGCCGCTTCCCGGCTCGTCCTCGATCCGGGAAGCGGCTTTCGCCGGGGTGACGGTGGCCATCACCAGCCCTGGAGCCCGAGCTGCTGCGCCTGCTTCTTGACGTCCTCGTCGTACAGTTTCGCGCCGTCGGCGGCGGGACGGATGCCGGAGCCCACCTCGACGGTGATCTGCTCCAGCGCCGGGCCCTTGATCGACGAGAGGAACTCCAGCGCCGGGGTGGTCGTGCCGGCGTCGACGTAGGCGCTCAGGTCCTTGACCGCCGGGGCGACGCTGTCCGGCAGGGTGCAGGTCTTCACCGCGAACGGGCCGCCGACCGGGGCCGCGCTCGCGTTGGCCGCGCATCCCTCGGGCGAGGCCACGAAGGCCTGGAACTTCTTCGCGGCGGTGAGCTTGTCGCCCTCGGTGCTCTTCGGGATGTAGATGCCGGAGGGCTCCCACAGGGTGACGCCGTTCTTGCTCGCGTCGTCGCCGGGCAGCGCGAAGAAGCCGACGTCGTCGACGTTGTCCGGCGCGGCGGTGGAGAGCGCCGGCACGCCGAAAGTGATCATCGGGTAGTGCCCGGCCTTGCCGGTGGCCACCGCGTTGAGGCCCTCGTTGTACTTGGCGGACGCGTAGTCCTCGTTCCAGTACCCGGCCTTCTTGAGCTCCTCCAGGCGCTGGAAGCCCGCGAGGGCCTGTGGGGTGGTGGCGAACTTGGCCTGGTTGTTCGTGTACTTCTCGGCCCAGCCGGGGTTGGCCGCCGCCACGTTGTGGTAATCGGCGAGCACCAGCACCTGCGAGGTCCAGGTCTCGCTGTAGGTCTGCTCGACCGGCGCGACACCCGCCGCCTTGATCTTGGCGTTGTTCGCCATGAAGTCGGCCCAGGTCTTGGGCACCTGCAGGTTGAGCTTGGTGTAGAGCGGCTTGTTGTAGAAGATGCCGCCGCCGACGATCGCGCCCCACGGCGAGCCGTAGACCTCGGACCCGGTGCTGACGACCTGCTTGAAGGTGGGGTCGAGGTCGGCGACCCAGGCCTCGCCGGTGACCGCGGTCAGGTTGGTCTGCGGTGCGATGGCCTGCAGCAGCGAGCCCGAGTTGTACTCGAAGACGTCGGCCATGTCGCCGGTGGCGAGGCGGGTCTTGACGAGGTTGTCACCCTCGCTGCCCTGCGGCCGGGTGTCCAGCTTGACGTCGACGTCGGTGTTCCCCGCCTCGAACGCCGCGATGACGGACTCGGCCACCTTGACGTTGGCGGGGTCGTTGTTGGTCAGGAAGGTGATGGCGGTCTTGCCGCCCGTCTCGTCGTCGCTCGAGCCCAGGGAGCCCGCGCTGCAGGCCGACAGGCAACACAGGGCCCCGGCCAGCAGTGCCGCACCGAATCGCATATGAACCTCCGGTTTCGGACATGTTTGTAGATCGGTCTCCATCTGTAACAGCCGTCACAGTAGACCGGTCTACGCGCGCCGCACAAGGCTCCCTGCGAAACGTTTCAAACTTCCCTGAGGCCCCTGCTCACCGCGATGGAGAACGGTCTACAGTGAGGCGCATGTCGATCAGGAGGGGCCGATCGGTCACGATCAGCGACGTGGCCGAGGCGGCGGGCGTGTCCCGCGCCGCGGTGTCGAAGGTGATCCGCAACGCCTACGGGGTCAGCCCCGGCATGCGCGAGCGTGTCGAGGACGCCATCGAGCAGCTCGGTTACCGGCCCAGCGTGGCCGCGCGGGCGCTGCGCGGCTCCAGTTACCGGCTCGGCCTGGAGACCCCGCACGTCAACGCGCGTTTCATGACCCAGATCGTCGAGGGCGCGAAGCGGGCCGTGACCGGCACGCCGTACCAGATCATTCTGGCCCCGGCGGACGGCCCGGAGTACGGCACCCTCGAATCCCTGGCCGACGGTCTCGTCGACGGCATCATCGCGGTCTCGCCCCTGGTCGACCAGACCTGGCTGGAGGACCTGGCCAAGCGGGTGCCGGTGGTCATGCTCGGCCGCCACGACACCCCGCAGGGGTACGACACGGTGATCGGCGACGACCACGCCGGCGCCCGCGCCGTGATGCGTCACCTGCTCGGCCTGGGCCACCGCCGGATCGCCCACCTGACCGAGCCGGAGCCGGTGACCGCCCCCGGCTGCGGCACCCCGCACGCGATCCGCCTCGAGGTCTACCGCGCGTGCATGATCGAAGCCGGCCTGGGCGCCCACATCCAGATCGCCCGCCGCACCGCGGGCGCCGACAGCGCCCAGTCAGCGGCGGCCGAGCTGCTGACCCGCCCGGACCCGCCGACCGCGATCTTCGCCGGCCACGACGACATGGCCGTCGACGCCCTCGCGGCCGCCGCCGGCCGGGGCGTGGCGATCGCCGGTTACGACAACACCGACCTGGCCGCCCACCCGCTGATCGGCCTCACCTCGGTCGACCAGCAGGGCGTCGAGATGGGCGCCCAGGCCGCGACGATGCTGCTCGAGCGCCTGCAGGGCCGCACCGAGCCGCGCCGGTACATGTCCACCACCGAGCTGCGGATCCGCACCTCGACCACGAGCGTGTCCCCCGGCTGAGCCGCTCGTCCCCGGCCCGTCACCGTGACGACGACGGGCCGCGGGTGCTGGCCCGGACCTCCAGGCGGTGCCCGACCACGATCGTCCGCGGCTCGGCCGGCTCGTCCGGTCGGCCCGGCCCGGTGGTGCGATCGAGGCGGGCGGCGAGGCAGTCCAGCGCCGCCGTGACGATCGCGGCCTTGTCCGGGGCGATCGTGGTGAGGGGCGGATTCGCGTACCGGCCGTCCTCGACGTCGTCGAAACCGGCCACCGCGAGGTCGGCCGGCACCCGCAGCCCGCGCTCGGTGGCGGCGTGCAGCGCCCCGAGGGCCAGCTGGTCGCTGAAGCAGAACACCGCGTCGACCGGCGTCCCCGCGTCGAGCAGACCGCGCATGGCCGCCGCGCCGTCGGCCCGGTGCAGCCGCCGCACCGCGACCTCGCGGGCCGGGTCCGGCGTCAGCCCGGCCTCGGCGAGCGCCTGCCGGTACCCCTCCAGCCGGCGCGCCGCCGTCGCGTTGTGCAGGTGGGGCTGCAGGCCGATCACCGCGATCCGGGTGCGGCCGAGGCCGAGCAGGTGCCGGGTCATGTCGCGGGCGGCGGCCACGTTGTCGGCCACCACGTGATCGAGCAGGCCGTCGGCGTCCTGCTCGCCGAGCAGCACCAGCGGAGCGCCGCCGGGTCGCCGGCGCAGCTCCGCCGGGGAGAGCGCCCACGGGCTCATGATCAGACCGTCGACGACCTGACCCCGTACCCCGTCGAGCAGTTCTCGTTCCCGATCGGGATCTCCACCGGTCTGCTGGACCAGCAGCATGAGCGACCGGGCGTCGGCCTCGTCGGCGAAGCGACCGGCCAGCTCCCCGAAGTACGGCGTGGACAGTTCCGGAACCACGAGCGCGACCAGCCCGGACCTGCCGCCACGCAGGTGACGGGCGGCGGCGTTGGGCCGATAGGACAGCTCGTCGAGCGCCCGCTGCACCCGGGCCCGCGTCTCCGGCGCGACGAGCGCAAACCCGGAGACCACATTCGACACGGTACGGACGGAGACTCCGGCCCGCTCGGCGACCTCGCGCAGGGTGGCACTCATGGGTCACAGCCTATCTCTTGCAACGTTGCATGCCACGTTGCAACATGGAGTTCATGACGGATATCAAAGAGGACGCCGGAACCCGGGCCCGCGACGCCATCTACACCGACGGCATCACCGCGCTGAAGGGCGCGTTCAGCACCGCCTGGGCCGACGCCATGCGCGAGGACATCGAGGCGGCGTTCGCCGAGGCCGTCGCCCGTCCCGGCGGCGCCGTCGGCCGCGGCCCGAACCGCTACTACGTGGAGATCCACCCGGAGCAGCTGCGCGGCTTCACCGACCTGGTCACCCACCCGTGGGTCGTCGCCGTCTGCACCGCCGTGCTCGGCCCGGACTACGAGATCGTCGAGCTGGGCTTCGACACCCCGTTCGCCGGGGCCGTCAACCAGCCGTGGCACCGTGACTTCCCGATGCCCGAGGTGACCCGCACCGAGCGCCGGCTCAACTCGCTGGCCTTCAACCTCACCGCCGTCGACACCACCGACGAGATGGGCCCGTTCGAGATCGCGCCCGGCACCCAGTTCGACGACGAGCCCGACTTCGAGCACGGCATGTTCCCGCCGAAGTCCCGCTACGACAGGTACGCCGCACGCGCCGTCCGTAAATACCCGCAGCGCGGCGACATCTCCGCACGCTCGGCCCTGACCATCCACCGCGGCACCGCGAACCACTCCGAGCTGTCCCGCCCGGTGCTGGTGCTCGGCGTCGACGCATCGGACGCCACGAACGCCGACAAGCACGCGATGGCGGTCACCGAGGGGTATTGGGCGTCGCTGCCCGAGCAGGTCCGGGCGCACCTGCACTGCCCGGTGGTGGCCGAGCTGACCCCGATCGTCCAGAAGCACACCATCGAGGGCCTGGTGATGGGCGACGCCTGATCCGCGTTCCGGTCAGAACCGGCCGCCTCCGCCGCGGCGCCCGCCTCCGCCGCCACCGCCCCCGGTGCGGCGGGCCCGTGATCCGCTGCCGCCGAATCCCCCGTGCCCCCAGCCGCCGTGTCCCCCGCCGCCATGTCCCCCGCCGCCGGGTCCCCAGCCGCCCCCGCCCGACCGCATCCCTCCGGCGAGGATGCCGCCGAGCACCGCCCCGGCGAACGATCCCGCGTCCACACCCCCGCCACCCCAGGTCCGGACGTCCGCCTGCGCCGCGTGCCCGGCCGCGGCAGCAAGCTGCCGAGCAAGAGCGATCTCCTGTACGGCGGTGTGCGGCTCCGTGACAGCCACCTGCTCCGCGAGCCCGAGGTGACGCATCGCCTCGGAGAGCCGCACCCGGGCGTCCGGCCCGACCGCGCCGCGCCGGGTGGTGACGAAGTCGTTCGCGGCGGCCACCTCGGCGCGCGCGAGCGGCAGCGTCTGCGCCAGAACGGCCCGCGCGCGGGCATCCCGTTCCGCCTGGTCACGGGCGGTCGCGAGGGCGCTGTCCAGGGTGGCGTCGGCGGCCTGCAGCCGAGCCACCACCGCCACCGGGTCCGGCCGCTCGACCGCCAGAGCGGCCCGAGCCTCGGCAACCGCCCGCTCACCACCGTCGATCGCCGCTACCAGAGCCCCGGTCCCAGCACCGGGCGCCATCCCGGCAACGGCCCCTGTTCCGGCGCCGGCCGTGCTCAGGGCCGCGCGACCGGCAGCGATCTCACCGGTGATCTCCGCGATCAACGCCTCCGCGGCCGCCCGCGCGGCCGGCAGATCGGCAGCCGCCTTGGTCACCGCCGCGACCAGCTGCGTGGCCTGGTCGACAGCCTGCTCAGCCGCCCGCACCGCCAGAGCGGCAGCAGCCCGCCCGCTCACCGCCCCGGCACCGCCACTCGCCTCGGAAGCACTGCCGGGCTCAGCGCCGCCGCTCCCCTCGGCGGCCAGCGCCGCGCGGGCCCTCCCGAGCGCCTCCGCCGCGAACGTGAGCCGCTCCCGCGCCTGGTCCACGTTGCCGGCGACGGCGGTGACGGGCTCTCCCCCGTACCCCCGGAGGAGCTCGGCCACCGCCGTGGCCGCCGCCGGAAGACCGGCCTCGACCTGCGCCCGGCGCCGCTCCACCTCGCCGGCCACCTCGGCGGCACGTCCCTCGAGGTCGCGGAGCTGGTCGAACGCCTCCGACTCGGCGTCCAGCCGCTCGTCCGCGGCCCGGCACAGCGCGATGATCTCCGACAGCGTGGCGCGCCGCGTGGGCTCGTCCGGCGTGGGGGTCGCCTCCAGCGTCATCCGCAACCGGAACGCCTCGGCGACGTCCCGGCGCGCCGCGGCGAGGGCCTCCTGGAAGCGGCCGGTCGCCGCCGGACCGTACTGCGCGGTGGCCAGGTCGCCCTCGCGCTCGCTGGCCCGCAGGTCGTCGTCGAGTTCGATGAGCAGCGCGTTCGCCTGGGCGGACAGATCTTCCAGGGACGGGCCGGCGACGGGCGGGGCCACCCGCCGGCGGCGGCGCAGGATCACCCAGAGCACCGCCCCGGCCAGGACGGCCAGGATCACGACAAGCGCCCAGCCGAGGCCTCCGCCGCCACCACCGGCGGCATCCCGGTATCCGCCGGCGGCGGCGATCACCGCGCCCTCCCAATCCTGTTTCGCCAGGGCCGGTTCGATGTCGTTCCCGGCCACACCGGTCAGCTCGCTGCCGCTGATCCGGGAGTCGTCGGGGAACGAGTAGGCGTAGGCCCGGTCCACGGTGGCGACCGCCAGCAGCGCGTCCCGGTCGCCCAGGTCGCTGAGCCGCGCCGTCTCGTCGGTCCACTGTTGCGCGGGCACCCCGTCGAACGAGTCGACGAAGACCACGAACAGCTGGATACCGGTCTCCCGCTGCAGCTCCGCGAGCGCGTCGTCCACATCGGCCCGGTTGCCGAGCGCTCCCGCCGGGTCGGTCACCTGCGTGGCCAGCCGCTGCGGCGGATCGGCGAGCGCGGGACCCGCCGCGGTCGCCACGAGCAGAGCGGCCGGGAACAGAGCGGCCAGGAGCGGCGTGATCAGCGTCCGCCAGCGCACAAACGTCACCGGTCCAACTTAAGCCCCGCCGCTGAGCGCGCTCACCGTCACGAGCGCCATTCCCTCGGTGGGCGCGACCTCCCGGAGCGTGTCCAGGAAGATCTCGGCCACCCACGCGGCGGCGTCCGGCGACCACTCGGGCGCGCGGCAGTGGAACGCCTGCTCCCGGTTCCAGTCGGCGGGCAGCAACACCGCGCCGGACGGTTCCGCGGCGAGGCCGGGACGCGCCGGGCCGGGTCCGGCGGGACGCACCGTGAGCAGGCCGCGCTCGCCCGCCGTCCCCGTCGCATCGGTTCCTGCACCATAGGCGACGACCGGCCGGGCCGTGCGTGCCGGGAAGGAGACCCGCGGCCGATCCGGAGCGACGTGATGCCCGTCGCTCAGGCAACCCGACGGTACGGGTCATTTCCGGAACATATGACATCAATCGACGGGCTTCGGTGGCTCGGGCGGCCATTGTGTGATCACCGTGACATTGGCTGGTAAACCTACTTGAGTTGTAGGGTTACGGCAGTCGTTGTCAAGATCATTGTGGGGCGCCATGTCCGAGAACACCGCAGCTCAGCAGCACGCCGCGTGGCGGGAGGAACGCCTGCGCGCGGTGACCTCGCCGACCGGGAACCTGGCGCTGGTGGAGACCCGCTGGGGCGCGGACGACCCGGCCGCGGCGCTCGCCGGGCAGCCGGCGACCGTCACCGCCACCCGGCTGTCGCGCCGGGACCCGCTGACCGGGGCGCAGGAGCGCGGCGTGCGGCTGTGGGACGCCGCCTCGCCCGCGATCAAGAGTTTCGAGGGCATCGACACCTACCCGTACGACCCGGCGTGGGTGCTCGAGGCTCGCTACACGGACGTGTCCGGTGATCGCCGGGTGCCGTTCCAGCACGCGCAGGACGCCGGCTTCACCCGTGACCTGCCGGTTCCCGGCGACCTGCACCTCACGCTGGACGGGCGGGACTACACGCTGAGCGCGTTCGACGACGACGGCCGGTTGCTGCTGGTCTTCGGCGACCCCACCAACGGGACCGAGACCTACGGCGCGGGACGGTTCCTCTTCGTGGAGCGCGAGCCGGGAACCGAGCGGGTCGTCCTCGACCTCAACCGCGCCTTCGTGCCGCCGTGCGGGTTCTCCGAGCACTACAACTGCCCGATGCCGCCCCCGCAGAACCGGCTCCACCTGCCGGTCCGCGCCGGCGAGAAGCTCGCGATCTTCCACCGCTAGAACACCCTTTGACACGAAAGACACTCCCGTGCACAGAAGAGCACTTCTCACCCGTATCCTCGCCGTCGTCTCTGCTCTGAGCCTGGCCGGCGCCCTCGCCGCCTGCGGCGGCAGTGAGGGCGCCCAGGGCGGCAGCGGCGACAGCAGCGCGGCGATCATCCAGGTCGGCTCGGTCTACGAGCCGCAGAACCTGGACAACACCGCCGGCGGCGGGCAGGGCGTCACCGAGGCCCTCAACGGCAATGTGTACGAGGGACTCTTCCGTCTCACCGACACCGGCGCGGTCGAACCCCTGCTGGCCAAGGACCAGAAGGTCAGCGACGACGGCCTGACCTACACGTTCACCCTGCAGCCGGACGTGAAGTTCCACTCCGGCAAGGCGCTGACCTCGGCCGACGTCAAGGCGAGCATCGAGCGGGTGACCGCGGAGAACTCGAAGTCCGCCCGCAAGAGCAACCTCGCGGTGATCAAGTCGATCGCCACGCCGGACGACGCCACCGTGGCGATCACGCTGAACAGCCGGTCGATCTCGTTCGTCTACAACCTGAGCTACATCTGGATCGTCAACGCGTCGGCGACCGACCTCACCACGAAAGCGGACGGCACCGGGCCCTACCGGCTCGGCGACTGGAAGCGCGGCTCCACCCTCTCGCTGACCAGGTTCGACGGGTACTGGGGCACTCCGGCGAAGAACGCCGGTGTGGTGTTCCACTACTTCACCGACGCGACCGCGCTCAACAACGCGCTGCTCACCAACGCGGTCGACATCGTCACCGGCGAGCAGAGCCCGGACGCGCTCGCGCAGTTCTCCGGCAACAGCAACTACAAGGTCAACGACGGGAAGTCGACGACCAAGCTGCTGCTCGCGTTCAACGACAAGGCCGCCCCGTTCGACAAGGTGGCCGTGCGGCAGGCGGTCAGCCAGGCGATCGACGACAAGAAGCTGCTCACCTCGGTCTGGGGCGAGTACGGCACCACGATCGGCTCGATGGTCCCGCCGAGCGACCCCTGGTACGAGGACCTCACCTCGGTCAACGCCTACAACGTGGAGAACGCCAAGAAGCTGCTGGCGAGCGCCGGCCTGCCGAACGGGTTCACCTTCACGCTGGACACCCCGAGCTACGACCCGCACCCGACCGCCGCCACCTTCATCAAGTCGGAGCTGGCCAAGGTCGGCATCACGGTGAACATCAACACGATCACCGCCGACGAGTGGTACACGAAGGTGTACCAGAAGCGGGACTTCACGGCGACGCTGCAGGAGCACGTCAACGATCGTGACGTGGTCTGGTACGGCAACCCCGACTTCTACTGGGGCTACAACAACCCGCAGGTCACCGACCTGATCGACAAGGCCGAGCAGGCGAGGACCGCGGACGAGCAGACCACCCTGCTCAAGCAGGCCAACAAGATCATCGCGGAGGAGGCGGCCAGTGACTGGCTCTACCTCTACCCGCAGATCGTGGTCGCCTCGACGAAGCTGACCGGGTACCCGGTCAACGGCCTCAACGCGCAGTTCTTCGCGTACGGGATCGTCAAGAACTGATGACCCGCTACCTGCTGCGGCGGACGGCGATCCTGATCGGGTCGCTGTTCGCCGCGGCAGTGGTGCTGTTCGTGCTGCTCCGGCTCCTGCCGGGCGACCCGGCCAACGCCCTGCTCCCGGTCGGCGCGACCCCGGAACAGATCGCGGCCGCTCAGCGGGAGCTCGGCACGGACGCCCCACTGCTCTCCCAGTTCCTCACCTGGCTCGGGAACGTGTTCACCCTCGACCTGGGCAACTCGCTGATCAGCACGCTGCCGGTCGGCGACGAGATCCTCGCCCGGCTGCCGGTCACGATCCCGCTCACCCTCGCCGCGTTCGTCCTCGCCGTGCTCATCGCCGTCCCGGTCGGCGCGCTCGCCGCGGCCCGCGCCGACCGCTGGTACGGCCCGGTCATCAACGCGGTCGCCCAGCTCGGCATCGCGGTGCCGGCGTTCTGGGTGGGCCTGCTGCTGATCACCGTCTTCGCGCTCCAGCTCGGTGTGCTGCCGGCCGGCGGATTCCCGCCGGACGGCTGGGCCGACCCGGCGGCCGCGATCGAGGCGCTGGTCCTTCCGGTCGTCACGGTCGCGCTGGTCATGTCGGCAAGCCTCATCCGGTACGTCCGGAGCGCCACCCTGGACGTGCTCGGCGCCGACTATCTCCGGACCGCCCGCGCGCTCGGAGCGACGCCGGCGCAGGCCATGTGGCGGCACGGGCTGCGCAACGCCGCCGTACCGGTGATCGCCGTGCTCGCCATGGAACTCGCCACCACGTTCCTCGGCGCGGTCGTGGTGGAGAGCGTCTTCGCCCTGCCCGGCCTCGGCAGCATGCTGGTCCGCGGGATCAGCCAGCACGACTACCCGGTGATCCAGGGCGTGATGCTGGTCAGCACGGCGACCGTGCTGCTCGTCGGCTTCCTCGGCGACCTCGCGCAGCGGCTCGTCGACCCCCGGCTGCTGCACCGGGCCGCGTCATGAGCCGCCGGCGCTTCCTGCACCTGGCGGCCGGGCTGACACTCGTGCTGGTCGTCGCGGGCGCGGTCGTCCTCTCGTACTTCTGGCTGCCGTTCGCCCCCGACGACACCTCCGGCGGCCGTCTCGCGCCACCCGGCGGCGACCACCTGCTCGGCACCGACAAGCTCGGCCGGGACCTCTTCACCCAGCTGCTGATCGGCGGGCGGATCGCGATCGGCACGGCGCTCGGCGCGGCGACCCTCGGCGGGGTGCTCGGCGTCAGCTTCGGGCTGCTCGCCGGGTTCGCGACCCGCTGGCTCGACGACGCCGCGGCGGTGCTGCTGGACATCCTCATCGCGTTCCCCACCCTGCTGCTGGCGATGCTGATCGTGGCCGGCGCGGGCGCCTCCCTCGGCACCGCGGTCGTCGCGATCGGGCTGGCCATGGCCGCGGTCGTGGCCCGGCTGACCCGGGTGCTGGTCAAGCAGGTCCTGGCCCGTGACTACATCACCGCCGCCCGGGTGGCCGGCATCTCCTGGCCCGGCATCGTGGTCGGTCACGTGCTGCCGAACATCGCTCCGACCGTACTGGTGAACCTCGCTCTTCAGGCGGGTCTCGCGGTCCTCGCCGAGGCGAGCCTCTCCTACCTGGGGCTGGGCACGCCGCCGCCGAACGCGTCCTGGGGGCGGATGCTCTACGAGGCGCAGGCCACCGTGCTGACCGCGCCGGCCGGGGCGCTGGCACCCGGGATCGCCCTGGTCGTGCTGGTGATCGGCGTGAACCTGACCGCCGACGGGCTGCGCGACGTGCTCGCCGTGAAGGGATCGCGATGACCGCGCTGCCCGTGGAACGGCTCACCGTGGAGGGTTCCCGATGACGCTGCTGAGCGTGGACCGGCTCACGGTCGCCGACAGTGCCGGTCATGTGCTCGTCGACGACGTGTCGTTCGAGGTCGCGGCCGGCGACCGCACCGGGCTGATCGGCGAGTCCGGGTCCGGCAAGTCGCTGACCGCGCTCGCCGTGCTCGGCCTGCTCCCCCGCGGCCTCACCGCCACCGGCGCGGTCTCCCTCGCGGGGGCCGACATGATCCGGGCGCCGCGCGGCCACGGCGACGTCGCCGCCGTGGTCTTCCAGGAGCCGCTGACCGCTCTCGACCCGCTGATGACCGCGGGCCGGCAGATCGCCGGGCCGATCCGCCGGTTCCGCGGCCTGCGGGGCGACGCCCTGCGCGGCGCCGTCCGGGAGGCCCTCGACGCCGTGCGGCTGACCGACACCGATCGCATCGCGCGGTCCTATCCGCACCAGCTCTCCGGCGGGCAGCGGCAGCGCGTGGCGATCGCCATGGCGATCGCCTGCCGGCCGAAACTGCTGATCGCCGACGAGCCGACGACCGCGCTCGACGTCACCGTGCAGGCCGAGATCCTCGATCTGCTCGACCGCATCGTGACCGAGAACGACACGGCGCTGCTGTTCATCACCCATGACCTGCCGGTGGCGGCGCGGGTGGTCCGTGACACCCACGTGCTGCAGTCGGGGCGGATCGTGGAGTCGGGGCCGATCACATCGCTGGTGACGGCGCCGCGCCATCCCTACACCCGTACGCTCGTCGAGAGCGCCCGCCGCTTCGACGCCGCTCTGGAACGGACCGGCCGTGACTGATGTGATCCTGTCCGCCTCCGGCGTCGGGTTCGCCTACCGCTCCGGCTCCCCCGTCCTCACCGACGTGTCGCTCGACGTCCGTGCCGGGCGCAACGTGGCGCTGGTCGGCGAGTCCGGCGCCGGCAAGACCACGCTGCTGCGGATCCTGCTCGGGCTGGCCCGTCCGACGTCCGGAAGGCTGCTCTTCGAGGGCGCGCCGCTGACCCGCCAGGGGTTGCGCGCGTACCGGCGGGCGGTCCAGGCCGTCTTCCAGGACCCGTACTCGTCGCTGGACCCGCGCCACCGGATCGGGCGCATCGTCGCCGAACCCCTGCGCGGGCTCGGTCTCGGCGCCGACCCGGACCGGGTGGCGGCGGCACTGGACGCGGTCGGTCTGCCCGCCGACACCGCGAGCCGGTACCCGCACGAGTTCTCCGGCGGGCAGCGCCAGCGCATCGCCATCGCCCGGGCCATCGTCGGAAACCCGCGGTTGCTCCTGGCGGACGAGCCGGTGAGCGCTCTCGACCTCACCACCCGGGTACGCATCGTCGACCTGCTCGCGTCGTTGTGCGCCGAACGGGACTTGACGATCCTGCTGGTCTCCCACGATCTCGGGGTGGTCGCGGAACTGTGCCGGCACACCGCGGTTCTCGAGCGGGGGCGGCTCGTCGAACAGGGGGAGACGGCGGGGGTGCTGGGGGCGCCGTCACACCCTTATACGCGCAGACTGCTGGCGAGCGTGCCCCGGCTACCGCCGGCCGTGGAGGGGTGAGCCGAAGTCACCCCGCCACCGCCGCCGCGCCACCCGCCACGGCGAGCCGAATCGCCTCGCGGACGACCGGCGGGTCGGTGAGGAACCCGTATCGACCGTGACAAGATTCGCGGCAACGACAGAAGCCGATGAACTCATCGGTACGGGGAAGGACGTTCATGTCGATGACGCGGAGACTCTCCGCGCTCGCGGCCGCGCTGCTCATCGCAGCGATCGGACTCGTGGGCGCCGGTGAGGCGGCAATGGCCGCCGACACGCCGTTCCGGGTGATCAGTTACAACGCCTGTGGTTCGAACACCGGCGGCGCAGATCGGAAGGATTACGCCTGCTCGTTCCTCAACGTTCACGACCGCGCTCCCAGCGTCGCCGACTTGAACACCTGGGCGACACGGCTGAAGAGCCAGATCCTCACCGAGGACGGCAAGGCCCCCGACGTGCTGATGCTCCAGGAGCTGTGCGCCGGTCAGCGCGAGCTGATCCGCGAGCAGCTCGCGACGCTCGGGACGTACCGGGTCGTCTTTCACAGCGTCCGCAACCACGGTGCGTGTGCGCCCTGGGCGAACGGCCGAACGCTCACCGACTCCAAGGCCGACGGCACTGCGATCTTCGTACGCACCGGCGCCGCCCTCCCGCGGCTCTCCGAGGAACTGACGGAAATCGACCCCACCGTCAGCCCCGAGCTGCGGCGCCACCTGCTCTGCACCACCGCCGCCGTCGGCGGGCGGGACTCGCTGATCTGCAACCTGCACGCCGGCCCCTCCCTCCACGACGAGGGCGCACCGCAGGCGATGGCGGCGATCAAGCGGTGGGCCGGCAACCGGCCGGTCATCTTCGGCGGCGACCTCAACGCCGACCCGTTCGACCCCAACCTGAACGTCTACTACGGCATCGAGGGCGGCACCGGGCCGTTCACCGAGGTCGACCAGGCCAACGAGCCGTACTTCAACTCCCGCTGCTTCGCCCTGGCGGCCTGCCGGTCCGGCCCCGACACCATGGCGGGCCGCAAGTTCGACTACCTCTTCGGCACGTCGACCGCGATCTCCTGGACCGGCAGCAAGTCGATCAAGCCGGTCACCGGCTCCCTGACCTACGAGGACGACCACTTCGCGCTGCGCGGCGACGCGATCTGGAAGGACGAGACGACGCTCCCGGCGGTGCCCTACCTCGAGGTGCCCAGCACCGGTGTCCACGACGCCGGCCTGACCGACAGCCTCAACTGGACAGGCGTCCGGGACGCCACGATCGGCCGCTTCACCGGCGGCGACGACCGCGACGACCTGATCGTGCGGCGCTGGAGCGGCGACGTGCACCTCTACCCCGGCACCGGCGGGCGGCTCGGCGCCGCGACGCTGCTGCGCACCGCGGACACGGGCTGGACGGACGTCAAGCGGATGGTCTCCGGCGAGTTCACCGGTGACGGCGACGACGATGTGATGATCCTGCGGTCTTCCGGGACCATCGACGTCTACCCCGGCGACAACGCGGGTGGCCTCGGCGCGCCCACGCAGCCGCGGGCCGCGAACTTCTTCAGCGACGCCGCGGACATCACGGCCGGCGAGTTCACCGGCGACGGCATCGCCGACCTGGCGGTCCAGTGGACCAGTGGGCGCCTCTTCATCTATCCGGGCCAGCCCGGTGGCGCCCTGGGCGGCTCGATCAACATGAGCGACGCGGGTTTCCTGTCCGCCGCCGCCCCGAAGGGCATGATGACCGGCGACATCGACCACGACGGCCGCACCGACCTCGTGGTGCGCCGCAAGGACGGTTCGCTCGTCGCGTACCCGGTGACCCCCACCTCCACCGGAACCCCGGTTCTCGGCGCCGCCGACGAGCTCCAGCCGGCGACGCCGGCCGCCCTGCAACGCCCGCTCTTCGAAGCCGTCGGCGACCTGACCGGCGATCGGAACGACGACCTGATCGTCCGCTGGGCCGACGACAGCACCCGCCTCAACCCCTACCCAGCCCCCGCCACCAGCATCAACCCCGATCAGGAGCTGGACCTGGCGACGGCCGGCCACGGCATCGGCATGTTCACAGCCACCCATCTCGCCGGCGGTGACCTCGACGGGGACGGCGACACCGACCTGATGATGCGGCAGCGCTGGGACAACGCCCAGGTTCTCCTCGCCAACGGCGACGGCACCTTCGTCAAGCGCGACTTCGGCCCCAAGGAGTTCTGGACGAAGGTGCTCAGCCTGGTCATCGGCGACTACACCCGGGACGGCAAAGCGGACGTCGTGGTCCGGCGCACCGACGGCGTCATCTCGGTCTACCCCGGCGACGGCGCCGGCGGCGTCTCGGCGACGGCGGTGACCGTGGCCAACCCGGCCGGCGGCGGCTGGGCGGCGGCCGAGGAGGTGGTCGGCGGCGAGTTCACCGGCGACGCCCACGAGGATCTGGTCGTGCGCTGGGCGAACGGTGACGTCCACCTCTTCCCGAACACCGGCGCGGGCCGGCTCGGCACCCGCGTCGTCCTCCGGGAGGGACAGGCCGGCTGGGGCGACGCGCTCAGCATGACCGTCGCCGATTTCACCGCCGACTCCCGCGACGACATCCTCGTGCGCTGGCACTCCGGGCGCGGATTCCTCTATCCGGGTACGGGCGCCGGCATCGGTGGCTCGTCCGAGTACCGCCCGATCGGCGCGCTGAACGCGGCCGCCGCCATCGTGACCGGCTCGTTCACCGGCGGCACCACGGACACCGTGGTGAAGTGGAGTGACGGCAGCGTTCGCCTCTATCCCGCCACCACGGCTACCTCGGAGGTGCTGAACGTGCGGTCGTTCGACGGTCAATCGGGCGTGAGCCACTTCGAGTACGCCGCCGACGCCGGCAGCACCTGGACCCGTGTGCCGGCCCACTTCGGCGCCGCCCGGATCACCCCGGCCAGCGGCATCCGGCAGCTGCGCGTGGTGGCGGTGGACAAGGCCGGGAACCGATCCGCCGAGGCGGTGTTCCCGCGGTGATCAGGCCGTAGCACCCGGCAGGCCGTGAGCGGCGTCCGCCCTCACGGCCTGCTCACCGGGAGTCCTACCGCATCGCGTCCGCCGAGGGTGGGGCGCTGCCGCCCTGCGGCTCGGTCGCCGTCATCAGCTCGACGATCGCGTCCCGGTCGGCCTTCGACGGCAGGCCCCAGCCGGGCCGGTACTCGTACACCTCGTCCAGCCCGGTCGACGCGGTCCGCCCGTCCAGGATCTCCACCGACGTGCTGTCGATCAGTCCGGGATGCTCCACCCCGCACGCCTCGGCGACCTTCACCAGGTCCCGCCGCAGCGTCTTGATGTAGTTCGCGGCCCGCACCGACTTCAGCGCCGGGTCGAGTCCCCTGGTCAGCCACCGGTTCTGGGTGGCGACCCCGGTCGGGCAGGTGTCGGTGTGGCATTTCTGCGCCTGGATGCAGCCGATCGCGAGCATCGCCTCGCGGCCCACGTTGACCATGTCGCAGCCGAGCGCGAACGCGACGATCGCGTTGTCCGGCAGGCCCAGCTTGCCGGCGCCGATGAACACCACGTCGTCGGTGAGGCCGCGTTCGGCGAACATCCGGTACACCCGGGCGAAGCCGACCTGGAACGGCAGCGAGACGGTGTCGGTGAAGATCAGTGGCGCCGCGCCGGTGCCGCCCTCGCCGCCGTCGATCGTCACGAAGTCGACGCCCCGGCCGGTGGTCGCCATCAGCGTGGTCAGCTCGTCCCAGAAGTCCAGGTCGCCGACGGCCGACTTGATGCCGACCGGCAGCCCGGTCTCGGCGGCGAGCATCTCCACCCAGTCGAGCAGGCTGTCGGTGTCGGAGAACTCCGCGTGCCGCGACGGGCTGACGCAGTCCACGCCCTCCGGGATGCCACGGGTCGCGGCGATCTCCGCGGACACCTTGGCGGCCGGCAGCAGCCCGCCGAGGCTCGGCTTGGCGCCCTGGCTCAGCTTGATCTCCAGTGCCCGGACCGGGTTCGCCGCGACCAGATCCTTGAGCCGCCGCAGGTCGAACCGGCCCTGGGCGTCCCGGCACCCGAAATAGGACGTGCCGATCTGGAAGATCAGCTCCCCGCCGTTGCGGTGGTACGGCGACAGCGCGCCCTCACCGGTGTTGTGCAGGCAGCCGGCCAGCGCCGCGCCCCGGTTCAGCGCCTCGATCGCGGCGCCGGAGAGCGACCCGAAACTCATCCCGGAGATGTTCACGACCGAGTCCGGCCGGAACGCCTTCGCCCGCCGCTTGCCGAGGATCTTCGCGCACGGGACGTACGCCTCGTACCCGGCCTGCGGGTTGGATTGCGGCACCGCCCGCCCGAACGTCCGGTGCTTGATGATCGGATACCCGGCGGTGTACTCGATGTCGTTGTCGGTGCCGAACCCGAAGTAGTTGTTCTCCTTCTTCGCCGACGCGTAGACCCACCGGCGCTGGTCACGGGTGAACGGCCGCTCCTCGTTGTTGCCGGCCACCACGTACTGCCGCAGCTCCGGCCCGATCGCCTCGATCAGGTAGCGGCCGTGCCCGATCACCGGGAAGTTCCGGAGCAGCGCGTGGTTGCGCTGCAGAAGATCCCGCACGGCGACCGCCGCGACCGCCGACACCGCAGCGGCAGCGGCCGCCCGTACTCCCCGACTCATGTCCCCTGAAGTTGCCGCCCGGCCGCCGGCTGAAACCGAAGTCCGCGAAGCCCGCCGCAAGTGCCGCCGCTCCTGGAACGATCAGCGGTGTGACAGCACCGCACTGGGACAACGCCGCCGACGCCCACGAGTTCGCCAGCATGATCAAGTCGATCCTCTCCGGCGACAACGATCTCTGGGACGCGGTGTACGGCACGAGCTACCGCCCGCGCGGCATCCCGGACGAGGACGCCGACTATTACCACCATCGCGTCAAGCGGATGCTCGGTATCGCCGCCGGCTTCTTCCTGGCCGCGGCGGAACGGCTGGCGCCGCACGAGAAGACCTCGGTGACGGCGATCCTGGACGCCGCCGAGCTCCGGGTCGCCTCCCACCCGCCGCCCGAGCCGCAGGATCACCCCGCCTGACCTGATCTCGCCGCGCTCCCCGGGGCCGATTCCCCGGCGCTTTCCGGCGCCGATTCTCCCGCGCTCCCCGGCGCCGAGTCCCCCGCGCTTTCCGGCGCCGATTCCGGCGTGCCGGCACGTCCGGGCCGGGAGGTGGCGCCGGCCCGCACCCAGGTTCCTTCCGGCGTGCGCACCTCGAGGCCGACGACCCGCTCGCCGGTGCGGACCACGCGCACGTCCGGGCAGCCCTCGGTGACCGGCTGCCAGCCACGCGACGGGTCGTGCACGGCGTGCCTGCGGCAGTGCTCCTCGTCCACGTAACCCCAGGCCATCAGCACCTCGCGGCCGCCGTAGGAGTACCGCCCGACGGAGGCGATCCGGTCCCCCTCGGCGCGCCGGTAGAAGTCGGCCCGCAGCCCGGGCACCGCGGTCCCCTCGAAGTCCGCGTCGGTGACGCTGCGGTGCGGCGCGTAGGCAGCCAGGTCAGGAAGGGACACCGTTGTTCCTCAATCATCAGGGAGATGGGCCGCACCGTCAGTCGTGATCAACCTACTTCCGGTTCCCGCCGACCCCGGTTCAGATCCAGAAAGACCCCATTCGGGGGTACGGCGGGAAGCCGTCCCCGCACATCCCCGTCAAACCACCCTAAGTAGTGAATTAGTTACGGACTGCAGCGGGTAGCTAAGAGTCACAGCCGTTGACCCCCCAGTGAAGGGAGAACTCCTGTGATCACACAGGACAAGGTTCACTCGCTCTACGGCCTCGACGTGTACGACAACGACGGCGACCGGATCGGCACCGTCGGTGCGGTGTGGACCGACGGCGCCGGCCGTCCGGTGTGGGCCAGCGCCCGGACCGGGCTGTTCGGCCTCAACGAGTCGCTGTTCCCTCTGCAGAACGCGGAACTACGGGGCGACAACGTGGTGGTCCCGTTCGACAAGGCGACGGTCAAGGACGCCCCGAACGTGGACGCCGACCACGACGAGCCGCTGGACCGCGACGAGGTGCGGCGGCTCTACGAGCACTACGGTTTCCGGTGGGAGGACGGTCACCACGGGTTCGCGGACGGCGGCCGGGACTACGCGGACCACGATTGGGAAGCCGCCGGGCACGGCGGGGACACCAGGGGCGCCGTGGACGCCGGTGACGGCGCGATGACCCGCTCCGAGGAGCGGCTGAACGTCGGCACCGAGCGGGAGCGGGTCGGCCGGGCCCGGCTCCGCAAGTACGTGGTGACCGAGCCGGAACAGGTGTCCGTCCCGGTCAGCCGCGAGGAGGTACGCCTGGAGCGGGAGCCGATCACCGACCGGAACCGCGACGCCGCGTACTCCGGCCCGGACCTGACCGAATCGGAACACGAGGTGACCCTGCACGCCGAACGCCCGGTCGTCGGCACCGAGACCGTGCCGGTCGAGCGGGTGCGGCTCGGCAAGGAGACCGTCACCGAGCAGCAGGAGGTCGGCCGGCACGTCCGCAAGGAACGCATCGAGGCGGACCTCCCCGGTGAGCAGGACCGCACCGTCGGCTGATCCGCCGTCCGTCCGGCGCCCGGCTTCCGGGCGCCGGACACCCCGCGTCACGCACCGGGCGAGCCCGGAACGGTTCGACGCCGATCGTTGCCGGGCGCGGCGCCCGGCTCAGCGATCGAGGGAACGCGCCGATATGAGATCGACGGCTGCGTTCGGGAGGCATCGGCGGCATGAGTTACCGGATCTCACTGGCCCGGACCATGCTGTTCGCCCTGGTGTACGGCGTCGCGGTGTACACCGGACGCCGGGCCGCCCTCGATCACTCCGGCGACTCGCTGGTGTGGCCGTCCGCCGGTGTCGGAGCGCTCTGGTTCTGTGCGCAGCGCCATGCCCGTACCCCATGGGTTGACCGTGTCCTGTTGCCGTTGATCCTCGTCTGGGTGACGCTGCAGACCGGCGCCGCGCCGTGGGAGGCCGTGCTGTACGGGATGGCCGGACTCACCCAGGCCACCCTGTTCCGGCGGCTGCTGGCGCGGCTGCGGCCGAACCTGTGGGGCGGCGCCGGCGCCGAGCCGCTCCGGGCGCCGCGCGATCTGTGGGGGCTGCTCGCCGCCGCGTTCGGGGCCGCGGCCTCCGCGTGCGCCGTCGGGTCGGTCGGCGAATGGGTGCATCAGGGCGACTACCCGCTGCCCGCGACGGTCATGAACCTGGCCCGGAACGTCACCAGCATCCTGATCATCGGGTCGGTCGGCATCTGCGTCGCGGGCGCCCTCGCCACCGTCCGGAGCCGATTTGGGGGCCGAGCCGGCTGGTGGCCGCGGGCCCGGAGCCGGCTGGCCGGCGCGTCCCCGTGGCGGATCGCGGAACACCTCGCCATCGTCGTCGGCACCACCGCCGCCTACCTGGCCGGGTTCGCCTACGAGGACCGGCTGCCGCTGTCCTTCGCGATGCTCGGCTGGACGGTCCTGGTCGCCACCCGGCTGTCCACGCCGTTCGTCCTGGTGCACAACTCGGTGGCCGCCGGCATCGCCGTCACGTTCACCCGCGGGGGCTCCGGGCCGTTCGCCCACGTCCCCGACCCCACGGTCCGCGCCGTCATGGTGCAGCTGTTCCTCGCCCTCGTCGCCCTCGTCGGTCTCGCCCTGGCGCTCGGCCGCGACGAACGCCGCCAGCTGCTCACCCAGCTCGGCCACGAGAAGGAACTGCTCCGGGCGATCATCGACTCGATGGCCGACGGCCTCGCGGTGATCGAACCCGACGGCCGGGTCTCGCTGCGCAACCCGGCCGTCAGCCACCTGCTCGGCGGCGTGACGAGCCCGGACGACCGGATGGCCGACCCCGCCTGGTACGGCCTGCACCACGTCGACGGCACCCCGTTCCCGGAGGACGGCCTCGCCTACATCCGGGCCCTGGCCGGCGAGGACGTGCAGGGCGTGGAGATGCTGGTCCGCAACGCCGGGGTGCCGGAGGGCCGGTTCATCACGGTGACCGCCACCTCGCTGCCCCGGCCCGGCGGCACGCGCAGCGCGGTCGTGCTCTTCCACGACGTGACCGCCGAGCACCGGCAGCGCGACGAGCTGACCAGTTTCGCCGGGGTGGTGGCGCACGACCTGCTCAACCCACTCACCGGGGTGCAGGGCTGGACGGAGGCGGTGCACGACTCGGTGGCCGGCGCTCCCCCGCACCCGAACCTGGAGCAGGCGCTCACCGACCTGGACCGGCTGAGCCGCACGTCGGCGCGGATGCGCGGGCTGATCGACGGGTTGCTGGCGTACACCACCGCCCGGCAGGCCACCGCGGAACCGATCAGCGTCGACACCGCCGCGGTCCTCGCCGACGTCACCGGCGCCCGTGCCGACGCCGCGGTCGCGGCCGGTCAGCCGGAACCCAAGTTCACCATCGGCCCGGCGCCGCCGGTCTGCGCCGACCCGGTGCTGCTGCGCCAGCTGCTGGACAACCTGATCGGCAACGCCATCAAGTACACGGCGCCGGGCGTCACCCCGACGCTGGTGATCGACGCTTCGCGCACCGGGGACATGGTGTCGATCCGGATCGCGGACAACGGCGTCGGCATCCCGGCGGGCCAGCACACCGCCATCTTCGGCGACTTCCACCGGGCGCACACCGACGGGCGGTTCCTCGGCACCGGCCTGGGCCTGGCCATCTGCCGGCGGATCGTGGAGCGCCACGGCGGCACGATCACGGCGGAGGACAACGCGGGCGGCGGTTCCTGCTTCACGGTGACCCTGCCCGCCGCGGTGCCCGCGCCGGCGCCGGACCAGCTGATGACCTCGGCCTAGCAACGCGCGGCGGGGTTGTCAGGGGTGGGTGCTCGGCAGGTGGACGGTGAGGACCGTACCGGTGGGGGTGTTGGGGGTGAGGGTGATGGCGCCCCGGTGGAGATGGACGATGGCCCGGGCGCGGCTCAGGCCGAGGCCGCTGCCGGGGATGCCGTGATGGCGGACGTTCGTCGCCCGGTAGAAGCGGTCGAAGACCTGGTTCTGCTCGGTCAGCGGGGTGCCGATGCCGGTGTCGGCGATGCGCAGGGTGGCGCCGTGGTCGCCGGCGAGCAGGTCGATCGTGACGGTGGCGCCGGCCGGGCTGAACTTGACGGCGTTGGCGAGCAGGTCGTCGACCACCTGGCGGATGCGGTGGGCGTCGCCGGGGACGATCGGGCCGCGCCCGAGGTTCGTGATGAGGCGGACGCCGGACCCGGCGGCGGTGAGGCGGATCGCGATGGCGGCCTCGGACACGACGGCGGACAGGTCGACCGGGTCGGTGGCCAGCTGCTCGTGGCCGGACTCCAGGGCGACCAGGTCGAGCAGGGAGTCCACCAGGCCCTGCAGCATCGCGGTGTTGCGGGCCACGGCGGACAGCATCTGCCGCTGGTCCGGGCCGAGACCGTCGGTCTCCTCGGCGAGGATCGTGACGTTCGCGGTGATCGCGGTGAGCGGGGTGCGCAGCTCGTGGCCGACCAGGTCGAGGAAGTCGTCCTGGGAGCGGTGCAGCTGCCGGGCCAGCTCCTCGGCGCGGCGCAGCGCCACGTAGACGCCGATCTGCGCGGCGACGCCGTCGAGCAGCACCGTCAGCAGCTCCTCGTCGACCTCCGGTGAGCCGGAGTAACAGGTGAGCACACCGAGCAGGGTGCGGCCGTCGCGGACCGGGACGGCCATCGCGGTCCGGATGCCGTGCCGGGCGCAGATCTCGGCGCGCTCCCGTTCGATCGGGGTGAGCCTGGCGGTGATGGCGGTGACGTCGGGCACCCACAGCGGCTTGCCGGTCTTCCACGCGCGGCCGGTGGCGCCCTGACCCCGTACCGGAAGGTGCCCGAAGAAATCGCCCGGATCCTCCCCGTCCGCGCAGTGATGCCCGACCGGTTGCAGAACACCGCTGGCCTCGTCGATGAGAAACAGCTCGGCGCTGGGCCAGCCGAGCGCCTCGGTCACCGCGGCCAGCGCGGCGGGCGCGGCCTCGATGATCGACGTGGCGGCGCGCAGAGCGCGTTCGACCTGCTGGCGGCACTCGCCGAAACGTTCCGCCCGGCGCAGGGCGGTGACCTCGTTGGCGACCGACACGGCGCCCAGCCGCCGGCCGTCGCGGCCGACGATCGGCTGGGCGGTGGCGGCGAACGTGCGCATCCGGTGGTCCGGCCCGCAGGCCAGCACGTCGAGGCCGGTGATGTGCTCGCCGCGCAGCGCCCGCATCACCGGGGTCTGCTCCCAGCCCATCGGCCGCTTCGCCGTGTCGTAGAGGTCGAACGAGGTGGCCGCCGGCCGGCCGGCGGTGATCGGGCCGGTCTGCACCTGGCGCAGCACCCGGTTCAGCACGATCACCCGGCCGTGCTGGTCGACGGCGATCACACCGACCGAGAGGCTGTCGAGCAGCGCGGTGAGGAAGCCGGCGTCCCGGTCGGCGGTGGTCTCGGCAGCCAGGTCGGCGAGGAGGACGCAGGCCAGGGCCTCGCCGTCGCCGCGCGCCAGGGAGAGGGTGGCCCGGGTGGTCAGGCGGTGCCCGTCGCGGTGCCGCACGCTCAGCTCGCGGACCACGGGACGCGCCGGACCGGCCGCGAACAGGCGGATCAGGGCCGGCATGATCGGGTCACCGTCGTACCGGGGCTGAATGGTCTCGTCGAGGTGGCGCCCGCGGGCCTGGGCCGCGGTGAAGCCGAGCAGGTCGTGCGCGGCCCGGTTGAACCCGCGGACGATGCCGGCGGCGTCGAGCGCGAGGAACGCCTCCGGGACGCTGTCGAGCAACTCCGTGTTCTCCCGCGCCGGGTCCGCGATCGAGTCCTCGTTCACGGCCACCTCCCCGGACGGCCGCCGATTACCCAGAATAAAAGGCGCTAAACGGACGCCTCCGTGTCCTCGCCGGCTCCGCTGATTCGGGGAGCCGGCAAGGACACGGACCGGAGGACGACGTCTAGTCGAGCGCGCCCTTGATCTTGTTGACCACGTTCGCGACGCCCTGGACGTGTGCTCCGGCTCCGGTGCCGGGCTTGCCCTTGCCCATCGAGCCGTCGTAGGTCACGAACAGCTTCGGGTCGGGCGCCGGGCCGAGCGGTTTGTCGTCGGTCAGCGGCTGCGCGTCCGGCACGTACACGATCTGATCCTTGCCGTTCAGGGTCGGGCCCTGCGCCCAGCGGCCCTCTCCGGCCCGGCTCTCCGGGTCGAAGCTGTAGAACGTGTGGTTCGCCTCGGGATGCTCGAACTCGGCGTTCGAGTCCTCGATGCCGCTCTCGGTGAAGCCGTCGGCGATCAGCTGCTCGATGCCGAGCAGCCACTGCTGCTGGTGGTAGGTGTCGCGGGCCAGGTTGAACTGCAGCATGTCCTTGACACCGCGGTCGTCGGTCATGTTGTAGATCCGGCTCGTCTGCAGGCGGCTCTGCGCCTCGGCGGCCACGTTGGACCGGAAGTCGGCGAGCAGGTTGCCGCTCGCGACGATGTACCCGGCGTTCCACGGCACGCCCTGGCTGTTGGTCGGCATCGCGCCGCCACCGGTCACCACCGCGTGCTGCGGGTTCTGGCCGCCGAGCACGGCGGCGAGCACCGGGTTGGCCGCGGCGGCCTTCTCGGTCGCCTCGGCCGGGCCGCCCTCGAGCAGGCGGGCCAGCATCGTGGTGAGCATCTCGACGTGACCGATCTCCTCGGTCGCGATGTCCATGATCATGTCCTTGTACTTGCCGGGGACGCGGCACGACCAGCCCTGCCACAGGTACTGCATCATCACGGTCATCTCGCCGAACTGTCCACCGACCAGCTCCTGCAGCTTCGCGGCGAAGAACGCGTCCGGCTTCTCCGGCTTGGCCTGGAACTGCAGGTGGTCAACGTGCTTGAACATCAGTTGCTCCTCTCGGGGGCCGCCATCGGCACGCAGAGTTGGCTACCCGTCAGTTCTGCCTTCCGGGGTCAGCCGTGGCCCGGACAGGCCTGCCGTCGTGGGCACTGCGGGGCCCATGGTGGTTCTGGATCTGGCAATGCCGCTGAAGAGACGGGTGACGCGGGTCGCGCCCTGGTTCGGCCCGGCTTTCGTGGCGGCCATCGCGTACGCCGACCCCGGCAACTTCGCCACCAACTTCACCAGCGGGGCGAGCTTCGGGTACCTGCTCGTCTGGGTGATCGTGGCGGCGAACATCATGGCGATGCTGATCCAGGCGCTCTCCGCGAAACTCGGCCTGGTCACCGGCCGCGACCTGCCGGAGCTCTGCCGCGAGCAGCTGCCCCGGCCGGTCTCCCGGGGCCTGTGGGTGCAGGCCGAGCTGGTCGCGATGGCCACCGACCTCGCCGAGATCATCGGTGGAGCGCTCGCGCTCCACCTGCTCTTCGGCGTCCCGCTGCCGATCGGCGGGCTGATCACCTGCGCCGCGGCCTTCGCGCTGCTGGAGCTGCACCGGCGCGGGGTACGCCGGTTCGAGACGGTGATCGGCGCCCTGCTCGGCGTGATCCTGCTCGGCTTCCTCTACACCGCGCTACGGTCCGGCGCCGACGCGGGGGCGCTCTCCACCGGCATGGTCCCGTCGTTCCAGGGCACCGAGAGCCTGCTGCTGGCCACCGGCATCCTCGGGGCCACCGTGATGCCGCACGTCATCTACCTGCACTCGGCGCTGACCAAGTCGCGTACCGCGGCGGCCGGACCGGCCCGGCTGCGGGAGGCCCTGCGCTGCCAGCGCGCCGACACCCTGATCGCGCTCGGCGCGGCCGGACTCGTCAACCTCGCCATGCTGGTGATCGCCGCGCAGCTCTTCTTCGGTTCCGGGATCGGCGGCACCGACACCCTGGAGGGCATCCACGCCGGACTCGGCACGGTCCTGGACGGGCACGCCGCCACCGCGTTCGCGATCGCGCTGCTCACCTCCGGGCTCGCGTCGTCGAGTGTCGGCACGTACGCCGGTCAGGTCGTCATGCAGGGCTTCATCGGACGCAGCATCCCGCTCGCCCTGCGCCGCTTGATCACCATGGCCCCGGCGATGGTCGTGCTGCTGATCGGCGTGGACCCCACCCAGGCGCTGGTCTGGTCGCAGGTGGTGCTCTCCTTCGGGGTGCCGTTCGCGCTCGTCCCGCTGATCTGGCTGACCCGCCGGCGCGACCTGCTCGGCGAGCACGCCAACCGTCCGATCACGACCGCCGCCGCGTCCGCGGTCGCCCTGCTGATCATCGTCCTCAACGGATTCCTGCTGGTCACAACGCTTGGTTGAACCGCCTCGATCGGGGAATCCGGCCCCGCATGCCGACTCACAGCAGACCGGCGCTGCCGGCCAGCGCGGCAGCCGCTTCGCGGCTGGAGACCCGCAACTTGCGCAGGAGCGTGGCGGTCAGGCGCTTCACGGTACGTTCGGAGACGTGCAGCCGCGTCGCGATCTCCGCGGTGGACGAGCCGTTCGCGATCAGCCGCAGCAGCGTGCGGTCGTCCGGGCCGAGCGACTCGGTGGCCGCCGGCGCCGATCGCCGCTGGTCCTTCTCGACCAGGGCGGCGAGCAGCCGCGGCGGCAGCACCGCCCACCCCTGGTGCGCGGCCAGCAGGGGCGCCAGCAGGTCGGCCGCGGTGCTGCTCTTCGGCAGGAAACCGGACGCGCCGGTGCGCAGCGCCGCCAGGACGACCGCCGGATCGTCGTCACCGGACATCGCGATCACCGGTGAGCGCGGGGCGGCCCGGCGGACCGCGTCGATGGCGTGGAGCCCGCCGGGCGGCGGCATGTGCAGGTCGACGAGGACCAGATCGGGGACCGTGTTGCGGACGATGCCGGCCGCGTACGCGGCGTCCCCGGTGCTCGCCACGACCGTGGCGCGGCCGTTGCTCACCTCGGGCAGGAGCAGTTCCATTCCCCGTACGAAGAGATCGTGGTCGTCGATGATCGCCACCCGGATCGTCGTTCTCATGGCGATCGCTTGCCCCGACCGGAGCCAGTCATGCGTCTGATTCCCCGGCAGGCCCGGCCGGACCCGGGCATGCTGCTCATCCGCAGTGTGTGCCACGAGCTGCGCCCGCCGATGGCGACCCTCGCCGGGCTGGTGCAGGCCCTGGAGAAGGCGCCCTCCGAGCCGCGCCGGGCCGAGCTCACCCGGCTCGCCGCCGAGCACGTCGCCTATGCCGAGGCGATCCTCGGGCAGGCCTCGGAGACCGTCGGGGGACGGAACGGCAGCGCCGTCGAGCCCGTCCCGCTCGCCCGGATCCTGCCCGCGGTCGCCGCGACGGCGCCGGCCGGGACGGTGCGGATCTCGGCCGGGCGGGCCGCCCTGCGCTGGCCGGTCCATCCGGGACACACCCAGCAGATCCTGATCAATCTGGTCGGCAACGCGGTGCGGCACGGATCCGGCCCGGTACGGCTCGCCGTGCAGGCCCGGCCGTGGCGGCTGCGGCTCACCGTCGCGGACGCCGGTGGGCCCACGCCGCAGCTGCGGACGGCGTTGCGGCGGCGGAGCGCGCCGCCCGGCGAGCGTGGCCTGGGACTGTGGGTGGTACGGCAGCTGCTCGGCGGTCTCGGCGGGTCGGTTCGCAGCCGGAAGCTGGCCCCGGCGGGGCTGGCCATGGAGGTGCTGCTGCCGCGCTACCGGGGGTGATCCCGGCTGGGGGTGGCCCGGTGGGGACGGTGCTCGGCCCCGGCGGGCCGGGGCTCGGGGAATGCGGGTCGGCATGAGGCTGAGTCAGAGCATGCGGACCCTGATCGTGGCGACCTGGATCGGGGCGCTGCTGTACGCGGGTGCCGGTGTCCATGCCGTGACGCTGTCGGTGGCGCTGGCGCTCGTGTGGGCAGCGCCGCTGCTGCGGGACCGCGCCCACGGGCGGGTGATCGCGGGCGCCGGAGCGGCCGGGTGATCGCGGGCGCCGGAGCGGCCGGGTGATCGCGGGCGCCGGAGCGGCCGGGTGATGCCGGGCCTCGCAGCGGCCTGATGATGCCGGTCGTCAGAACGTCCTGGTCCAGGCCGCGAGCGCGGCCAGCACCGCTCGCACGTCGCCGGTGCCGGTCAGGATCCGGCGCTGGCGGGCGGCGCCGTCCCCGGTGTGCCGCAGCCGGGCCAGGCCGCCGACGACCAGATCCAGGTCGCCGCTGAAGAGCAGCGCCGGGCTGACCGTCGCGAAGAACTCGTCGACCAGCTCCCATGCCGGCCGTGCCCGGTCCAGGCGCAGGTCGAGAAGCTCGCCCGCAAGTCCGTCCCGGGCGGCGCCGCGATGCGCGGCGGCGACCGCCTCGTCCGGGACTTCCGGAGCCGGGCGCCGGTCCAGGATGTCGCTCACCGTCGTCGCCACGGCGGCCCGGATCAGAGCCGTCACCAGGACCGCGTCGTCGAGATCGGTGCAGACGTCGGCGACGCCGACGGTCACGACGCGCCCATCCGTGGTCAGGCCGGAACCGTGCCGGGTCTGCACCGACCGCCAGCTGCTGTGCCCGGTGTCGGCGCCGCCGAACAGCGGCGAGTTGACCGCGAGAGCCCGGATCACCGGGAGCCAGACCCGCAGATGGCCGGGCACCTGTGCGGCGATCTCCCGGTCCGGCGCCTCCACGCTCACGTGCAGGCCGCAGACCGTGCCCGCCGGACCGGTTTCGCCGACCGGGGTGGCACCGATCGCGACCAGCCGGACGCCGGACGCCTCCGCGGCCTCGGCTGCGGCCTCGCGCAGGCCGCCCAGGCCCGCGCGGATCTGGCGCAGGTCGGCGCACCAGCCGGTGCCGGCCCGCTCGCGCGGAGCGGCGTTGCGGCCGCTGACCGGATCGAGCAGCAGGAACTCCTCGGCAACCGCGACGGACAGCGCCGCCGGCGCGGTGGCGCCGGTCATCACACGACCGGCGGTGATCGTCGACGTCATCGGGGGTGCGTCCTTTCGCCTGGACCGCCGGTGGCGGCGCGGCGGGGTGGCTACCCATGCCCGGAACCGGTGAAACGCCGGATCCGAGAATTGATGGGGCTGGTTCGGCGGCAGGGGTAAACTAGTTGCGATACGGCACACGTCGGGTTTCCGGCCTCGGCGCGACAGGGGTCTCTTTCTCGGCATCGCCCATCGACGTGGGCGATCAGCACGATGACGACGCCCCCCCATGACCGAAGGCCACATCATGGCAGCTGACACTTTCCTGGACGGGACATCCCTCACGGTCGAGGTCCGGTCCGACACCTCTTCCCCGCAGACCATCGTCGTCGCCGCGGCCGGCGAGATCGATCGCGACTCCTGCGAACGCGTGCGGCGCGCCGTGGAGGAGACCCTGCACCGCGCCCGGCCCCGGCTCATCAGCCTGGACCTCGCCGAGGTGACCTTCCTCGACTCGGCGGGCATCCGCACCCTGCTCCATTGCCGCCGCGACGCCGGCGACTTCGGCTGCGATCTGGAGATCGGCCGGGTCCACGACCACGTTTACCAGGTGCTGGCGATCACCGGACTGGTGGATCTGTTCGCGCTCGGGGAAAAGGTCGTACCCCGGTCGTAGGCTCGGGCCCATGACGCAGCCGCAGACACGCACGCTGGCGACACCCGACGCTGACATCGTCTACGACGTCCGCGGGCCGCTCCCGCCCGCCGGCGGCCGGCCACTCCTGCTCATGATCGGGCAGCCGATGACGGCGGAGGGTTTCGCCGACCTCGCCGCCCACTTCACCGACCGCACCGTGGTCACCTACGACCCGCGCGGGCTCGGCCGCAGCGCCCGCAAGGACGGCCGGACCGACCACACCCCGCAGGATCAGGCGGCCGACCTGCACGCGCTGATCACCTCTCTCGGCGCCGGCCCGGTCGACGTCTTCGCCAGCAGCGGCGGCGCGGTCACTGCGCTCGAGCTGGTCGCCACCCACGGCGGCGACGTCGCCACACTCGTCGCGCACGAGCCGCCGGTCAACGCGGCGCTGCCCGACGCGGAGGCCGCCGTGCGGGCCCGGGCCGGGTTCCACGAGGCGTACCAGAAAGGCGGTCTCGGCGCAGGCATGGCGGCGTTCATGCAGATGACGTCGTGGCGGGGCGAGTTCACCGACGATTACTTCGCCCAGCCCGCGCCCGACCCGGCGGCGTTCGGCATGCCCACCGGCGACGACGGCAGCCGGGACGATCCGCTGCTGTCGACGCGTTCCTGGGCGATCACCGACTACCGGCCCGACGCGGCCGCGCTGGCGGCGGCGGGGAGCCGGATCGTGGTCGCGGTCGGCGAGGAGTCGGCGGGGACCTACACGGCCCGGTCCGCGTCGGGGGTGGCGGCGCTGCTCGGCCAGGAGCCGGCGGTCTTCCCCAGCCATCACGGCGGGTTCCTGGGCGGTGACCACGGTTACGCCGGGAAGCCGGCGGAGTTCGCGGCGAGACTGCGGGAGGTGCTCGCGGCTGGGTAAGAGAGAGCCCATGAGAATTCGTCGTGCCGCCGCGGCGGGGCTGCTGTGCGGAGCATTGGCCGGGTGCGGTTCGGACGCGGGTTCCGCCGCCGGGCCGTCGTCGGGCGAGCCGGCGTCATCCGGCGTGTCAGCGCCGGGCGGGGCGTCACCGGGTGGGGCGCCGGGAGTGTCGCCATCGGCCGGCCCGGCGGGCGCGGCGCCATCGGCGGCCCCGGCGGGCGCGAGCCCGGGGATCCCGGCGAGCGCGCTGCTGCAGCCCGCGGACGTGGGTGGCGCGAAGCCGGAGAAGCTGCCGGAGGGCGATTTCGCCCATGTCCGGCCGCTGCGCCCGTGCGGCGACGAGCCCTATCCGAGTGATCGGTTGCGGACCGACGCGGTGGCGATGCGCTACCTGGTGCGGTCCGACGAGGGCACCGTCCCGACGATCGTCACCGAGTTCGCCGGGCGGGGTGGGGCGGCGGAGCAGTTCGCGGACATCCGGGCCGCCCTCGATCGGTGCCCGGGTGGTCTCGGCGAGGGGCAGCGGCGGTGGTCGGTGATCGGCAACGGGATCGCCGGTGACGAGTCGGTGCTGGTGCGGATCGACGAACGGTTCAGCTATGCCGACGAGGAGCCGGCCACGGTCAGCCAGTTCGCCGGAGTGGCGCGCAGCGGCGACATGCTCGTGGTGGTCGCCGACGTGGGCTGGGAGAACCTCGGTGGCTCGGAGGACCTGGTCCGGGACTTGACCGGCAAAGCGGTGCGCCGCGCCGGCTGAGCCCCAGCGCGGCCGCTGAGCCCCAGGGCGCCGTCTGAGTCCCGGCGCGGCCGGTCCGTCCCGGCGCGCTCACCGATGATGTCCGCGCGCGGGCCACGCCCTCCAACCCTCGGAACAGCCAGGGCTGTAAAGGTTGTTTCCGGGCGGGCAGGATCGGGGCATGCTGTGGACCGCTGACTTCATCCGGTACTTCGTCGCCCGGTCGGTCTCGGTCTTCGGCGACGCCATGCTGACCGTTGCGGCCGCGCTCGCCGTCGGGCAGGTCTACGGCGCCACCGGGGTCGGCGTCGTGCTCGCCTCCTGGATGGTCCCGTTCCTCGGCTTCATCCTCTTCGGCGGCGTGTTCGCGGACCGGCTCGGGGCCCGCCCGCTGATGCTGACCGCCGACGTCGTGCGGACGGTGGCCCAGTCCGTCGTCGCCGTCGCGTTCTTCACCGGCACGCCCGCCCTCGGGCTGCTCGTCGCCTGCTCGGCGATCAGCGGCACGGCCGCCGCGATGTTCCAGCCCGGCGTGAACGGGATCGTGCCGCAGGTGGCGACCGACCCGCACCGGGCGAACGCCGCGATCCGGACGGCGAGCGCGGTCGCCGAGCTGCTCGGGCCGGCGGCGGCCGGTGTGCTGTTCGCGTTCTTCGGGGCCGGGCCGGTGTACGCGGTCGACGCCGCCACGTTCGCGATCAGCGCCGCCTGCCTGATGAGCCTGCGGATCGCCAAGATCAAGAACACCGCCACGTCGCCGCTGCGGGACCTGCGCGACGGCTGGCATGAGTTCCGCTCCCGCACCTGGCTGTGGAGCGTCATCGGCGTCTGGATCGTCTTCGGCGTCTTCCTCTTCGGCCCGCTCATCCCGCTCGGCGCGGTGCTGGTCAGCGACGAGCTCGGCGCCCCCGCGTACGGCTGGACGCAGTCCGCCGTCGGCGCCGGCGCGATCGTCGGCGGCCTGGTCGCGCTGCGCTTCCCACCGCGCCGGCCGCTGGCGGCCGGCGCGGTCGCGATGCTGGGATACGTGCTGCTCCCGCTCGCCATCGCGCTGCACGTCACGCTTCCGATCCTGCTGGCGGCGGCCGTGGTCAACGGGTGCGTGTGGGCGTTCTGGTCGGTCCAGTGGCAGACCAGTGTGCAGACCCAGGTGCCGCTGAGCGCGCTGAACCGGGTCACGTCCTACGAGGTGCTCGGCTCCGACGGCAGCCTGCCGATCGGTCAGGCCCTGGCCGGCCCGGTCGCCGGCGTGGCCGGTCCGGAACGGGTGCTCGGCACCTCGGTGGTCGTCGGCGTGCTGGGCTGCGTGACGCTGCTGCTGATTCCGGCCGTTCGAGGACTGCGCCGCGCGGAGAATCCCGGCTACAGTCCCGGGGATGCGGCCGGTATCCCTTCTGGCGATCAGTCTCCTGCTGGCGGCGTGCGCCGGGACGGCGGCCGGGTGCACCCGGACCCCGGCGGCCGGGACGCCTGACCCGACGGCAGCCGCCCCGGCCGGCCGGCCGGTGAGCATCAGCGTCACCGCCGAGCAGTGGCGCGTCCACGAGGTCAACCGGCAGCTGGCGATCGCCCTGCACAACAACGGCGCCACACCGGTACGGGTGAGTCGCGTCGAGCCGGATCTGCCGTCGTTCGAGGGCGAGTCCGGGGTGGACACCGACGCGCTGCTGCCGGTCGGCGGGCTCCGCGTCGACGTGCCGGTGCCGTTCGGCGCGGGCGGATGCAACCCGGCCGAGGCCGCCGCGTCCCGGGTGGTCGTCACCGCCCGGCCGGAGGGCACCGCGGACTGGCAGCGGGTGACGCTCGACCTGCCGCACCCGAACCCGCTGCTCGACAAGCTGCTCGCCGCCGACTGCGCGGCCCAGCGGGTCCGGGACAGCGTGACGCTGGCGTTCGGCCCGTGGCAGGACCTCGGCCCGGACGGAGTCCGCGGCAGCCTGGAGATCACCCGCACGAGCGCCGCCGTCGGGACCGTCCGGATCACCGAGCTCGACGGCAACGTCCTCTACCGGCTCGCCTTCCCGCGCGGCGGCACGGCCGAGGTCAGCGCCGCGCGACCGGCCGCCGCGATCCCGATCGTGGTCACTCCGCTGCGCTGCGACCTGCACGCGTTCGCCGAGGTGAAGAAGCCGTTCGAGTTCCCGGTGCACGTCGCCCTGGACGGCCGGGAGCCGCTGGCCGGCACGGTCGGCGTCGACGAGGACGACAAGACGGCGCTGGACACCATGCTCCGGCGCATCTGCAAGGTGCCCTAGGCCGGCTGCTCGGCCGGGCCGGCGGGAAACCCCCGCTAGCTACGCCCGGTGAAGAACGAGACCGCCTCGGCGATGGCCAGATCGGTCAGCGCCGGGTCGTGCCGCGGCCCGACGTCGCGCATGAACGCGTGCTCCCCGCCCCGGTAGACGTGCAGCTCCACATCGTCCAGGCCGGCCGCGTAGAGCTCCCCGATGATCCGCAGCCGGGCGTCGGCCGGCACGTGCGGATCGGACGAGCCGAAAACGATCAGCAGCCGGCCGCGGATCTCGGCGGCACGGGACAGCGAGTCGGCCACGTCGGCGCCGAGCGCGCCGTTCTGCAGGCCCGTCGGGTAGAAGCACACGGTCGCCGCCACCCGAGGATCGAAAGCGGCCCGGAACGCCAGGTGCCCGCCGAGGCAGAACCCGGTGACGAACAGCGTCGTGATGTCGTCGTACGCGTCCATCCAGTCGAGCAGCGCCCACCTGTCGTCGTCGAACGTCGCGGTCGTGGTGGCCGCCGCGCCGTCCAGTCCGGCCTTCTTCCCGGCGTCGTCGAACTCCAGGGCGACACCGGCGAGCGGCCCGTGCGGGTAGATCTCCGGCACCACCACGACGAGCCCGGCCGCCGCGAGCCGCCGCGCGGTCCGCAGCGTCGACTCGGTCAGCTGGAAGATGTCGGTGTACAGCAGCAGCCCCGGCCACGGACCGTCACCGACCGGCGTGATCACCGCGGCCCGGATCGGACCACCCGGCGACGGCACCTCGACGAGTTCTTCACGCAGCTTCACGGCGGGACCTCACAGGATCGGGAACGTCAGAAACAGATCAGAATCAGGAACAGGTCAGAATCAGGAACAGGTCAGCAGCGGTAACAGATCAGAAGCGGATCGCGTCGGCCACGCCGCTCACCGTCATCACCACGCCGAGCACGACGACGACAGCCGCCGACACTACCGGCAGGCGGCGCAGCAGCGGACCCGGCCGGACATCGGTGAACCGGTCCCGGGCCGTGACCAGAATCAGTCCCAGCCCGACCAGCACCGCCCCCAGCCCGGCACTGAACGCGACGATCATCGCGAGCCCCAGCGCGGTCCGGTGCAGGCCCACCGCGAGGATCAGCACGCCGAGCGCCTCGGGACAGGGGATCAGCCCGCCCGCCGCACCCATCGCGGCGATCTCACGGCGGCTCGCGGTGGAGACCCGGGCGGTCCTCTCCCGCTCCTTCACCAGGTACGGGCTGAGCGTCCCGTGCGAGGGTGCCGTCTCCCCGTCGTGAAGGCGCTGCTCCTCATCCGCGAGGACATGATCGTGTTCCCCCTGGACCTGACCGTGGAACTCCTCGCGAACGTGACCGTGGAACTCCTCGTGAACGTGACCGTGGAACTCCTCGTGAACGTGACCGTGGAGATCCCCATGGACATCATCGTGACCGTGGGCGTGCTCGTGGGAGTGCCCGTGCGCATGGCCGCGCCCCTCCCCCCGCACCCGCCGCCGCAGCACCCGCACCCCGAGTGCCAGCACCACCACTCCGGTGACCACTTTCAGTCCCGGCACCAGCAGGTCCGGCATCACGTAGTGCCCGGCGGCCAGCACCGCCGCCCCGAGCAGCAGCACCGACCCGGTGTGCGTCACGGTCACCGTGGCGCCGAGCGCGACCGCCTGCCGCGGCGTGCCCCGCGAACCCACGAGGTACGCCGCGAGCATCGCCTTGCCGTGCCCCGGCGTGAGCGCGTGCAGGGCGCCGAGCAGCGCGCACACCCCGATCAGCAACGCCAGGGCCCACGGCGAGGCGACCGGTTCCCGCAGGGCGTCCAGCATCGCTCCCCCCGTACCCTCGCGGGGTGGCGTATCGGACCGGGCGACCGGTGGCGCGGCGGCGGCGGTGAGGCCGACGGCGATCGCGCGCCCCTCGTGGCCGCGCCGGATCGAACCGGCCGCGCGCCCGGCGCCCTTGGCGACGAGCACGCTCATCTGGATCCGGGTCTTCTGCTCGGCGACGTAACCGTCGGTCACCGCGAAGGCGCCGGTGGACGCGGGCAGCGGCGCCGTGGCCCGCACCGTGATCACGCCACCGCCGGCGGCCAGCAGGTCGTACTCCGGGTAGTCCGAGCCGGTCAGCGTGAAGTCGGCGGACGCGCCGCCGGTGGCCAGGGCGAGCGCGGACTTCACCCGTACATCGTGGGCGGAGGTCTCGGAGGCACTCAGCCGGCGGTCACGGTCGGTGTCGAGCGACCGGGCGAAGCCCGGCGCGACCAGCGCGCCCGCCACGATGTCGATCTGCACGTCCAGGGTGGTCGCGGCCGGGGTGAGGTAGACCTGCTGGATCACCTCGTCGAGCGAGTGCGCCTCGGCCGGGGTCGCGGGCAGCGCTGCCAGGAGCGCGAGGCCGATCGCGCCGATCTTGGTGATCAACGGAGTTCGGCCCCGTAGTCGTTGTCCGGCTCGCGGTAGATGGAGTGGATGTGGGTGATGCCGCCGGCGTTCGCGCCCTCACCCTGCTGGTGGGCGAACTCGATGATCAGCGACGGTCCCTGCACCCGGTAGTAGATCGGCCGGCCCTCGGTGGTCTCGCCGGACCAGGCGAACCAGGTCTTGTCCAGGTTGTTCTCGGCCTCTTCGATCTTGGATTGGGCCTGCGCCGGGGTGAGCGTGCTGAGCCACTCGGTGATCAGCGCCATGAGCAGCTCCTTCTGCTTCTCGCTGAAGGTGGAGACCTTGACCCCCTCCTCCGCGAGGGTCTTGCCGTCCTGCTGCGCGCCGAGCACGATCTCGGTGATCGCGGTGTCCAGCTGGGCGGCCTTCTGCTGCTCGCCGTCGAGCGCGTCCATCACCGCGAACGCCTCGTCGGTCTCCCCCTTGAGCGGTTCCACGGTGGTGCCCGAGGTGGTGTACGACGCCGGCTGCGCGCCCCAGAGCGTCGGGGCGAGCGTCATCGCGTCGCCCTTGAGCGTGATGTTGACGGCCAGGTGGTGCCCGCCGTACTGGATGGTCCAGATCTCCGATTCGGACGGTGTCCCGAGGATCCGGATCCAGTAGTGGTCGGCGCCGAAGTCGAGGTCCATCCCGCCGGACGCCTTGAGCACGCCGTCCCCGGTCGTGATCCCGGTGACCTGTGCGTACCCGTCGGAGCTCAGCGCCGCCTGGAGAATCTTCAGCACCGCCGCCTGCTGCTCGGTGGAGAGCGCGTCCATCCGCAGGCCGGCCCGGGTGAAGAGCTGATCGGGCAGGTTGGACCACTTCGTGAGGTTGTCGGTGGTGCGCTCGCCCTGGACGCTGGTCTTCTGCGTGTCGTCGAGCAGCGCCAGGAACGCGGTGGTGGCGTTGAGGACGTCCTCGGTGCCGCCGGTCGAGGTGCTCGTGCCGGAGCCGGCCGCGGCGGAGGCAGCGGTGGAGGCGGCGGTCGTGGTGTCGGTGGTGGCGCTCTCGTCGTCCCCGCAGGCGGCCGTCAGTGCCAGCAGCAGGGCGGCGGTGCCGGCGGTGACCGCCCGGCGTGGTGTGAGCATGCGTGTCTCCTGTCCGGGTCGCCTCGATCAGCACCCGCCCGGACCGTAGTCACGTTTCAACCCGTTTTTGGTCTTTTATGACGAAAAGTCATGCTGTAGCGGGTCGGCGAGCAGCGCCGCGAACCCGCGGTCCGCCGCCCCCAGCAGCGTCGCGTCGTCCGCCAGCCCGGACAGCCGCAGCTTCGCCCGCTCGCGGGAGACGGGCATGGCGTGCTGGGCGATCCGGGCCGCCACCTCGGGGGCGGCCACCGCGTACACCTCTCGCAACACCCCGCCGAAGATCACCACTCCCGGATTGAACAGGTTGATCAGGTTGGCGACGCCGATGCCCAGCCAGTCCCCGATCCCGGCCATCGCGGCGGCCTCGGCCAGGTGACCGGCCTCGGCGTCCCGGATCACCGCGCGCACCGCCTCCCGGCCGGACTGCTCGGGCCGGCCCGCCGCCGCGAGAATCGCGTGCTCCCCGGTCTCCGCCTCCAGGCAGCCGGCCGAACCGCACAGGCACGGCCGGCCGCCGACCGGGTTGACCAGCATGTGACCGACCTCCGCGCCGTACCCGCTCTCGCCGCCGAGCAGCTTGCCGCCGACCAGGATGCCGCCGCCCACCCCGACGTCGCCGTGCAGATAGATCAGGTCGGGCGAGCCGGCACCGGCGCCCCGCGCGTACTCGGCGAGGGCGCCCAGGTGCGCCTCGTTGCCGACCGCCACCGGCAGCCCGAGACCGAGCGCGCGTTCCAGCTCGGCGCCGAACGCCTGGTCGACCCAGCCCATCTCGGGCCCGTACCGGACCATGCCGTCGCCGGGACGGATCATCCCGCAGTAGGCGGCGCCGACACCGGCGGCCACCGAGTCCGCGGGGGCCGCGGCGACCAGTTCCCGGCCCATCGTGGCCAGCTCCCGCACCACCGTGTCGAGGTCGGCGCCGGCCCGGGAGCGGGCGACGTCCCGCCGATCCAGGACCGGGCCACCGAGGCCGACCCGCGCGGCGGTCAGCCGGTCCACCGCCACGTCGAAGGCGAGCACCCAGAACCGCCGGGACTCCGGGAGCACCACGAACGACGGTCGGCCCGCTCCGGTCGTACCCGATGGTGGTTCCTCGCGCACCAGGCCGGCGGCGGCGAGTTCCGCGGTGAGCCCGAGGATCGTGCTGCGGTTGACGCCCATCCGCTCGGCGAGGGCGGCGCGGGAGAGCGGCCCGCTCACGTGGACGTGGTGGAGAAGGGCGCCGAGGCTGGACCGATGTCTACGCATACCGTCGTCAAACCTATGACATCGGCGGTCCGGGATCGGCGCGGCGGGGACGTTCGTTGTTAACGATCACATTTGCCGGCCGCTAGTCTCCCGCCATGTCCACCGCACCGCAGCCCACCGGGCGCCTCGCCTTCGCCGAGATGACCGCCGCCGACCTTGACGACATGGCCGCCCTGCTCGGCGACCCGGAGATCATGCGCTTCTACCCGCACCCCAAGTCCCGGGCCGAGTCGCTCGCCTGGATCGAGCTGAACCGGACCCGGTACCGCCGGGACGGCTTCGGCCTCTGGACCATCCGCGACCGGGACACCGGCGCGTTCGTCGGCGACTGCGGCCTGACCGTGCAGGAGATCGACGGCGTACCGGAGGTGGAGGTCGGCTATCACGTACGGACGGAACTGCAGGGCCGCGGATACGCCGCCGAGGCGGCGGGTGCGTGCCGCGACCACGCCGTGCGGACCCTCGGTGTCCGTCGCCTGATCGCCATCATCGACCCGGCCAACATCGCGTCCCAGCGGGTCGCCGAGAAGATCGGCCTGCGTCACGAGAAGGACTCCTGGTACCGCGACGGCACCCAGGAGGTACGGGTGTACGCCGCGGGTTTCGGTTCCGGGCAGGGGGGCAGATAGAACAAATCCCCTATTGACGAAGGAGAACCCCCTGATGGCAGGCAACGAGCACGAGGTCAACCGCAGCGCGAAGACCGGCCGCTTCGTCAAGGAGAGCACCGCCCAGCGCTCCCCGGAGAGCACGACCACCGAGAAGGTCGGCGGCAGCTCCGGCAGCGGCGAGCACGAGGTCAACCGCAGCGCGAAGACCGGCCGTTTCGTCACCGAGACGACCACCGAGCTGCACCCCTCGACCACGGAGACGCAGAAGGTCTGACCCGGCCGGCCCGTCGCGTACCGCGCGACGGGCCTCTTCGTACTGAAGAATGGCCGGCATGGATCACAGGTATCTGGGGGCCAGCGGTCTGCTGGTCAGCGAACTCTGTCTGGGCACGATGACGTTCGGCAAGGAAGCCGACGAGCAGACCTCCCACCAGCTGCTGGACCGATACGTCGAAGCGGGCGGCGACTTCGTCGACACCGCCGACGTCTACGGTGGCGGCGCCTCCGAGGAGATCATCGGCCGCTGGCTGGCGAAGCGGAACCGCGACGACCTGGTGATCGCCACCAAGGGATTCTGGGCCACCGGCGGCCGGCCCAACGATCACGGCGCCGGCCGCAAGCACCTGCTCGCCGCGGTGAAGGCCAGCCTGCGCCGGCTCGGCACCGACTACATCGACCTGTACCAGCTGCACTGCTTCGACGAGTCCACCCCGATCGAGGAGACGCTGTCGACCCTCGACGGTCTGGTCCGCGCCGGACTGGTACGCCACCTCGGCGTCAGCAACTACGCCGCCTGGCAGCTGCAGAAGTCGATCGACGTGGCGCGTTTCCGGGGCTGGGAGCCGTTTGTCGCGGCGCAGCCCCTCTACAACCTGATCGACCGTGACGTCGAGCTCGAACTCGTCCCGGTCTGCCGGAACGAGGGCGCCGGCATCCTCCCCTGGTCCCCGCTGCGCGGCGGCTGGCTGACCGGCAAGTACCGGCGCGGCATGACACAGGCGCCGCCGGACACCCGCTGGGAAGGCGACCAGCAGCCGTGGCTCGGGGACTGGGAGAACAGCGTCGACGACCGCACGTGGTCGATCACCGACGCGCTCCTGGCGGTGGCCGAGGAGATCGGGCGGTCGCCGGCCCAGGTGGCGCTCCGGTGGCTGTCCCAGCGTCCCGGCGTGACGGCTCCGATCATCGGGGCGCGGTCGGTGCGGCAGCTCGACGACAATCTGGGCGCGGCGGGCTGGGTCCTCGACGAGAAGAGCGTGGCCCGGCTGACGGCGGCCGGTGACAAGCCGCTGCCGTATCCGCACGGATACCTGGCGCGCTCCCCCCGCTCCCGCTGACCCGGCGCGGCTCGGTGGCAACATCCACTTCGCCTCTTAGGCTGGGGGCGCTATGACTGCTCCCGACGCCGAAACCGAAACCCGCCCCTGCGCGCACTGCGGCCGCCCGGTGCCGCAGCGCGCCTCCGCCGGCCGCCCGTTCCGCTACTGCCGAGACAACGACGGCGAGTGTCAGCGGGCGTCCCGCAACGTGCGGATGCGGCACCGGTCCTCGCCCGGCCTGGCCGGTTCGGTGGCCCGCACCTGGGAGGTCGTCGACCGCCTCGACACCCTGGTCGGCACGCTCACCGAGGCGCTGCACTCGGAGATGTCGCCGGCCGGGGTGGAGCGTCAGGTCGCCGAGGTACGCGCGGAGACGTCCCGTCAGGTGGCGGCCGCCCACGCCGAGCGCGACGACGCCCGCCGGGACGCCGAACAGGCCGCGACGGCGACCGCGGCGGCCCAGCGGATCGCGACGGCGGCGACCGCGGAACGGGACGAGGCTCAGCACCGTGCCGCCGAGGCGCAGCGGTCGGCGGAGGAGGCCGGCCGGCGCGCCGAGGAGGCGGCCACCGCGCGGGACGAGGCGGTGCGCGCGGCGACCGGGGCGGCAGCCCTGCGGGAACGGGCCGAGTCCGAGCGCGACGCCGCCGTGCACGAGCTCGCCGACGTGCGGAAACATCGCGACGCCGCGGAACGGGATCTGGCTGCCGCCCTCAAGGACGCATCAGATTTCCGCCGTACGGCCGAAGCGTCGTCCCGTCGCGCGGAGGAGGAGCTCGCCGCCGCCCGGTCCGCGGCGGCGCGCGCCGAGGAGGAGACCGTCCGGGCGCGGGCCGAGGCCGAGCAGGAGACGGCTCGGGTCCGGGCCGAGGCCGCGGAGCAGACGGCTCGGGTGCGGGCCGATGCCGAACGGGCGCTCGCTCGGGCGGAGGACGCCGCTGCCCGTGCCGTGGCGGCGGAGCGTGACCGGGACGGGTTCGAGAGCGCTGCCCGGGACGCCCTCGCCCGGGAGGCGGCCGTGCAGGCGGAGCTGGCGGGAGTGGTGGCGGAGCGGGACGGGCTGGCCCGTACCCGGGAAGATCTGGAACGGGCCGCGGAGCGTGCGTCGCGCGACCAGGCCGACCTGGAACGCCGGCTGGCGTCAGCCCGGGCGGACGCGGATGCCGCGCAGGAGCGGGTGGCACAGCTGACGTCGCAGGTCAGCGATCTGGCGTCGGCGCTGGCAGCGCTCGGAGCGGCACGTCCGGCGGCTGCCCTGCCGTTGCAGAAACCGTGATGGCGAGATATCTCACCACCAACCAGCTACAGAACGGTTGTCAATGGGCGAAAGCGGACCGCCATTGACTACCAGCCCGCTACCGTGTGGGCACCCGATGGTGACCGTCGAGTGAGTAAATTGCTGATGAACGCGACGGAGTGACCGACATCGCACTACCTGCACTCAACGCAAATTGCCGCAAAGTGGACCAAGGCCCACGGGAACACGGGTTCGATTTGCCGGGTAAGGGCTGAGGGCGGTTACGCTCATAGCGTTAACACCGCCGATACAGGCGGTGGCCGGCGGCAGCCGATATTCCTTCATGCCCGCATGGAGGAATCCCGCGGCCGTCGCTTTCGTTACACGAACGAGAGCAGCACCACGAGCGAGGGGAAAGCCGATCATGGGCGAACGCATGCTGCGCGGCAGCCGTCTTGGCGCAGTCAGCTACGAGTCCGACCGTAACACCGAGCTGGCGCCCCGACAGACCCGTGAGTACCTGTGCGTCAAGGGTCACCAGTTCGAGGTCCCGTTCGCCGTCGACGCCGAGGTGCCCACCACCTGGGAGTGCAAGTTCGACGGCAGTGTCGCCCGGCTGATCGACGGCAGCGAGCCGGAGCAGAAGAAGGCCAAGCCGCCGCGCACGCACTGGGACATGCTGCTCGAGCGGCGCTCCATCGCCGAACTCGAGGACATCCTCAACGAGCGGCTCCAGGAAGTCCGCACCCGCCGCGGGCGGTAGTCACCCAGCAGCACAGTCGTCGGAGGGCCACCCGGTTACCGGGTGGCCCTCCGACGTATGGCCCCGGTCTGCCGCTGACAGCCCGACGCAGGTCCCCGGCAACCACCGGCCCTCCGCCGCATGCCCTGGTTGGCACTGGTCGTCCGCCGTAGGTCCACGGTCCAGGTGATCACCCGACGCACGCGCACGGCGGAAGCGCCCCGAACCGCACCACACGCCTTCCCCCGCCCTCGTCACCCCGCCGACCCACGCCGTCACCCCGCCGGCCCACGCCGTCACCCCGCCGACCCACGCCGTCACCCCGCTGAACCGCGCCGCCATGGGAGCCTGGATTTCCAAGATCTGCTCACCCGCGAGCCGAGCCGTAGCTCCAGCAGGTAACAGGCGCGTTTTAACCGGTCTCAGCTACGGCGCGGGCGGGCGAGCCGTGGCTGAGATCGGAATAGCGGGCTTTTAACCTGCTCTGGCTACGGCTCGGGGCAGGATCGCCTCGATGGACAGTCCGCCATCGCCACGGCACACGCGTGGCGCGCCCTCAGCACGATGAGCCCTCGAAAGCCGCAAGAACGGGGGGGCCGCGCAACATCAGCGCGACCCGCGCGTGGCCCGACGCGGCGCGACACGACGCGACACGCGGCGGCGCGGCGGCGCGGCGGCGCGGCATGAGCGCCACCAACCACGCCTGCGCGGCGTGGGCCACGGCCACGGCGTGGGCGAAGACCCGGGTGCCGCGCGTCCCCGCGTCAGCGGATGATTTCGCCCTCGATGGCCGGCGGCGGTGTGCGCCCCGGACCCTGCTGCTCCTCGTCCACGACCACCACGGTCACCGGCGCGCCCGAGTGCACCCGCACCTTCCGCGGCCCGAACAGATCACTCGTGGCGGCCCCGCCGAGGCTGCGCTCCGCGAACCGCTCGATGCCCCGCCGTGCCAGCACCCGCCCGGGCGGCACGAGCAGGAACACGCCGATCACCCCGCTGAGGAAGCCCGGCATCGTCAGGAGCAGCGCGCCACCGAGCCCGGCCAGCGAATTCGCCACTTCGGCGCCGGGCGGACGGTTCTCCCGCGCCGCCTCCTGGAAGGAGCGCCACCCCTTGATGCCCTCGCGGCGCAGCAGCGCGAACCCGGCCAGCGTGAACACGGCGAGCAGCAGGACCGCCCAGCCGGCGCCGATCGCGTGGGAGACCGCCACGAACACCAGGATTTCGGCGAGCGCCCACAGCGGCACTGCGAGCGGGACGTAAGCCAGCCTGTTTCGGCGCATTCTCGACCTCCGGTGTCACCGGACCCGCGGAACGGGCCCGAGGTCAAGCATGACACCTCACGGCCAGGTCGACCCCTGTCGAGGTTTGCGGCCGAACAGGTTGCGCACGCTCTCGGTACGGGCCTGCGCGCCCCACAACGTGACCCTGAGCAGCTGTTCCTTGAAGATGTTGCCGCTCATCTTGCTGACGCCGTGTTCGCGTTCGGTGAACGTGATCGGCACCTCGATCATGCGGAAGCCCTGACGGTACGACCGCCACGCCATCTCGACCTGGAACGAGTACCCGGTCGACGCGATGGTGCCGACGTCGATCTTGTCGAGGACGCCGATCCGGTACGCCCGGTAGCCGCCCGTGGCGTCCTTGAACGGCATGCCGAGGGCCATCCGGATGTAGATGTTGCCGCCGCGGGACAGCAGCAGCCGGTGCACCGGCCAGTTGTGCACGCTGCCGCCGGGGATGTACCGCGTGCCGAGCACCACGTCGTGGTCGCCGAGCGCGTCGAGCAGCAGGTGCAGCTCCTCGGGGGCGTGCGAGCCGTCGGCGTCCATCTCGACGACCGCGTCGTACCCCTTGTCCTTGGCCCAGGCGAAGCCGGCCTTGTAGGCGGCGCCGAGGCCTTCCTTGCCGGCCCGGTGGAGGACGAAGATGTGGTCATCGGCGAGGGCGAGCTCGTCGGCGATCGCGCCGGTGCCGTCCGGTGAGTTGTCGTCGGCGACCAGGATGTCGACCTCCGGAACCGCCTTACGCACCCGTTCGGTGATCACCCGTACGTTGTCAGCCTCGTTGTACGTTGGGATGATCACGAGGACACGTCCCACGCCGGGGTACTCGCTCACCGTTCCTCCGAGTCAATCTCGCCGTCATTGCCGATGTTCGCACGCCGGCGACGCAGGGGCAGCACGCCGGCGAGGGCAGCAACCGTCAGTGCGACGGCTACCACCTCGGGCCAGTTGCCCGAACGAGTCGCCAGCGTACGCGGTCCGTCCGTGGCGATGTCACGCACCACCACCGCCGCGGTGTTGAAGCCTGTGGCCCCGTGAACACCGCCCTCCCCATCGACAAAACCGGACACACCGACGGTGGAGACCATCAGCGCCTCCCGCCCGTGCTCGACGGCGCGCAGCCGTACCATCGCCAGTTGCTGTAACGCCTCGGCCTCGTTGAAGGTGGCGTTGTTGGTCTGCACGGCGAGCAACTGGGCCCCGCCGGTGACGGTGTCCCGGACGATGCCGTCGTACGCGACCTCGAAGCAGATCACGTCGCCGAGGGTCACCGCGCCTGCGTCGATCACACCGGGGTGGTCGCCGGGGAGCATGTTGCGGACCAGGTCCACCTTGTCGGTGACCATCCGGGCGATCGGGCGCAGCGGCATGTACTCGGCGAACGGCACGGGGTGGCGTTTCGCGTACTGCTGGGCGAGGTCGGGGCCGGTGCCCGGGTTCCAGAGGATGCCGACGTTGTAGATGTCCTCCGGGTCGTCGGTGCGCTGCAGGGTGCCGACCAGGATCGGCGCCTTGATCAGGTCGGCGGCCGCGGAGATCGCGTCGGCGGCGTCGGAGTTGCGCAGCGGGTCGATGTCGCTGGAGTTCTCCGGCCAGACCACCAGGTCGGGCTGTTTCTGCCGGCCGGCGGCCACCTCCCCGGCGAGCCGGCGGGTGGCGTTGACGTGGTTGTCCAGGACGGCGCGGCGCTGGGCGTTGAAGTCGAGGCCGAGGCGGGGCACGTTGCCCTGGACGATGGCGACGGTGGTGGTCGGGCCGGACGGCGGGGTGAGCGGCAGGGCGGCGGGGCCGACCAGGAGCGCCCCGGCGGCGAGGGCGAATCCGGCCAGCGCCCGCGGTCTCGGGACGGACAGGACGAGCGCTACCAGCGCACCGCCCGCCGCCGCGACCACGAAGGTGACGAGCGGCGCTCCCCCGTACGCCGCAAGTTTCAAGGTCGGCGCGTCGCCCTGGCTGAAGGCCAGGCGGCCCCAGGGGAATCCGCCGAAGGGCGCACGGTCGCGCAGCGCCTCCTGAGCGGTCCAGATCAGGCCGGCCAGCAGCGGCCACGTCCAGCGCCACCGGTCCACGAGCGGCGACACCCAGGCGCCCGCCATCCCGGCGAACCCGATGATCACGGCTTGCGCGACGGAGAGCAGCGCCCAGGGCAGCCAGCCGGCGGAGAACGAGGTCCACCAGAGCAGCGGGAAGAACAGCACCGCGCCGGCGACGAAGCCGAGACCGAACCCGGCGCGCAGCCGGCGGCGATGCACGGCCGCGGCGAGCAGCGCGACACCGACCGGCGAGAGCCACCACAGGTCGTAGGGCGGCAGCGCGAACAACAGCGCCGCACCGGCGGCCACCGCCAGCGCCGCGGCGACCGGCAGACGCAGCGGTCGTGGCAGCGCGGGTGCGGGGTCGCCGGGCCCGGGTGAGGCGAGGGCGGGCGGCGGCATCGTCATTTCCACGCTGCGCAGGCTACCGCTAAACCGGTGCTAGCAGCGAAGACGGAGGGGCGCAGCCCGGCTCTGGCTGCGCCCCTGTAGTACATCTGGTGTCGCTGTCCCCGGCCGGTGGGTCCGGTGAGCTTGCGATGACCTTCGGACCGACCCGCCGCGAGCCGGCTGCCCGCGTCGTGCCGTTGTCTACTGGCCATCACCCAGCCCCCGGAGGAGCCACCTGAACGCGGACGGCGCCCGCCCCGCCCCGCGCACCTCCACCCCCTGGACCTGGCTGAACGCGCGACCCCAGCGAGGACTGCGGCCAGTGGGTGGAGGAACGAAACGGATCATGACCGCTCGCCGTGAACAAAGACCTGAAGACGGTACGTCCGGACACCCGTGACCTGTCAACCGGGTCACCCGGCTCCCGGCGTGTCGCGTTCGTCGGCGTGTCATCCCCCGTTTCCCTCCACGAAGTCGGCGAGAAGCCCGGCGAGCGGCCGGAATCAGCTGGTCAGGACGACCAGCCGCTGCGTCGCCCGGGTCATCGCCACATAACGATCAACCGGATCGAATCGCTGCGGGTCGATCAGCACCACGAGATCGAACTCCAGCCCCTTGACCAGCTCGGGGGTGAGCGACCGCACCCGATCCCGCGCGCCGAAAGCAGGGTCCCCGATCACGCACGCGACACCCTCCCGATGCTCCCGCAGGACCTTTTCAAGATCGACGACCTTCCCGTGTACGACCGGAGCCCCGCCCCGCCGGATCGACACCGGCACGTTGGCATCCGGCAGGACGGCCCGGATCACCGGCGCCGCCTCGTCCATCACCTCCTGCGGGGTCCGGTAGTTGATCGTCAGCGCGGCGAGCTCGACCCGCCCGAGACCGACCCGCGCCAGCCGCTCCTGCCACGACTCGGTGAACCGGCGCCGGGCGGCCTGCGCCCGGTCCCCCACGATCGTGAAGCTGCGCGACGGGCAGCGCTGCAGCAGCATCCGCCACTCCGCGTCGGTCAGCTCCTGGGCCTCGTCCACGACGATGTGCGCGTACGGCCCGGCGAACCGCTCCGGCCCCTCGGCGGGCGGCGCGACCAGCCCGTCCGCCAGGTTGTCCCGCAGATCCTGCTGGACCAGCATGGTCATCAGGCCCTCGCCGTCGTCGTGCACGGCCGAGGCGATCAGGTCGTCCACCACCCGGTCCATCTGCTGCCGCCCGGCCGCCGCGTCGGCCTCCTGCCGGCGCTGCCGCGCGGAGAACCCGGTGTCGCCGAGCCGCCGCCGGGCGGCGTCCAGCAGCGGCAGGTCGGCGACCGTCCACGCGGCCGGCTCGGCCCGCTGCAACGCGCGGATCTGATCAGCGCCCAGCCAGGGCGCGCAGCGGCGCAGGTAGGCCGGGACCGACCAGAGATCGGCGATCAGATCGGGCGCCTCCAGCAGCGGCCATGCCCGGTTCAGCGCGGCCCGCAGGTCCCGGCTGCGGCGCAGCTCCGTCTCGCTCAGGTCGTGCCGGTCGGCCAGGATCGCGACGAGCTCCGCCCAGATCTGCTCGCGGGACTCGTTGTGCGGGGTGCCGGGCTCGACGGCCTCGAACGCGGCCGCCCAGTCCCCCGTGGTCACGCCGACGCCGTCGATCGTCGCGGTGGCCGGCGGCTCCTCGTAGAAGCGCACCGCCGCCTCGACCGCGTCCACCATCCGCGCCGACGCCTTGAGCTCGGCCACCGGCGCCGCCTCCGGCCGGGCGTCCGCGCCCTCCGGGACCAGATCGCGCAGGGTGCAGGTCTGCACGTCGTCCTCGCCGAGGCTGGGCAGTACGTCCGACACGTACGCCAGGTACGGCTCGTGCGGCCCGACGAAGAGGACGCCGCCGCGCCGGTTGCCCAGCCGCGGGTCGGAGTAGAGAAGGTACGCGGTGCGGTGCAGGGCCACGACGGTCTTGCCGGTGCCCGGTCCGCCGTCCACGACCAGCGCGCCGCGCGAGCCGGCCCGGATGATCGCGTCCTGGTCGGCCTGGATGGTGCCGAGAACGTCACGCATCCGGGCGGTCCGGGCGCCGCCGAGGCTGGCGAGGAACGCCGACTGGTCGTCCAGGGCGGCCGCGTGCCCGGCGAAGCCGTCCGCGTCGAACACCTCGTCCCAGTAGTCCGTGATCCGCCCGTCCGACCAGCGGTACCGCCGCCGGAACACCAGCCCCATCGGGTTGGCGTGGGTCGCGCCGAAGAACGGCTCGGCGGCCGGCGACCGCCAGTCGAGCAGCAGCCGGTTGCCGTTGTCGTCGGTGAGCCCGCGCCGGCCGATGTAGACCGGCTCCGCCCCGTCGCCGGCGACCATCCGCCCGAGGCAGAGGTCGGCGCCGTACCGGCGCAGCAGCCGCAGCCGCGACGCCAGCCGGCGCACCTCCTCGTCCCGGTCGACCGCCTGCCGGCCCCGGCCCGCGGGCGCCCGGCGCGCCGCCTCCAGCCGGGCGTCGAGCTCGCGGGTCGAGCGCTCCAGGCTCTCCGCGATCGCCGCGAAGTGCTTCTCGTCCTCGGCGATCAGGTCCGGGTCGGCTTTCGCCGCCAGCTTCCGCGGCAGGTCGAACATCGTCGTACGCACGCTTCCGAGACTCCCCATCATCGCCACCTCACACGCCCTGAGCAGCGATTCTGCGCCTCGTACCGGGTCTTGCGGCAAGACCCGGTCTCTGCTATACGTTGAAAGTGGCGGAGAGCAGCGCCGCCACCGTCTCCGGGTGCTCCGCCGTCAGCAGCCCGGCCGCCGCGAGGACGTATTCCGCGTCGACCACCGTGCGGGCCCGCTCCGGCACCGCCCATCCCCCGGCCAGATCGCCGAGGACCGCGCTCAGCACCCGCTCGCCGCCGCCATGCCGCAGCACACCCCCGGAACCGACCACGAGCCGCACGTCGCGCAGATCGCGGCCGCCGGTGCGCGGCTGTCCCGGACCCGGCGTGTGCCCGCGCGCGTGCCGCCGCAACCCGATCACCGCCGCCGCGGCCGCCAGCTCCCGGTCACCCGACGGCGGGGCGAGCTTCTCGGCGACGGCGGCCGCGCGGGTGCCGTCCGCGCCGACGGCCACCCCCAGGTCGCCCTCGACCGTCCGGGCCCGCCACAGCGTCCCGGCCACGTCCCGGCGCGGACCGGACTCGCTCTCCGCATCCGGGACCAGCGCCGAGTACACGTCCGTGGTCGCGCCGCCGACGTCGACGACCAGAACCCCGTAACCGGTCAGGTCGGCGAGCGACTCCACCCCGGCCAGCACCGCGTCCGGCGTCGCGCAGCGCACCAGCGCGCCGAAGCGCCGCCCCTTCGACAGCCGCTTGCCGCCGATCACGTGCCGCAGGAACACGTCCCGGATCGCCGCGCGGGCCGGCAGCGGGTCGAGCACGCCGATCCGCGGCAGCACGTTGCCGGTCCCGGTGACCGGCACCCCGCGCCCTGCCAGCAGCGCGACCGCCTCCGGCCGGGCGTCCGCGTTGCCGGCCACCACGACCGGCACCCGGAACCGGGCGTTCGCCAGCCGCCGGGCGTTGTGCAGCAGGGTCGCCGCGTCACCGCCGTCGGTGCCGCCGACCAGCAGCACCACGTCCGGGCGGGCGGCGCGCACCGCGGACACGCCCGTCCCGCTGAGCGGCCCGGCGGCGACGTGCACCACCTGGGCGCCGGCCGACAGTCCGACACGGTGGCCGGCCTCGGCGGTGACCAGCGACTCGTACCCGATGACCGCCAGCCTCAGCCCCCCGCCCGCGGAGGAGCAGACGAGGAGCTCGTCGCCGCCGCCCACGGCCGCGACGGCCGCGTCCAGCCCCGCCAGGACGTCGGATCGCGCGGTGGTCGGCACCTCGGCCCGGCGGATCAGTCGCCCTCCGACGAGGTCGATCCTGGCGGCTTTCGTGTACGTGGACCCGACGTCGACGCAGACGACGGCCGTCACGGCGTGGCCGGCACGACGACCGTCCCCACCGCCGTGACGGCGACGATCGGCTCCGCCAGCACCTGCGCCGACGACCCGCCGGTCCCCCGGCAGACGACCGTGGAGGTGAACTCGATGCGCCGCGACCGGGTGCCCATGTGCACCACCGTCGCGGTCACCTCGAGCACGTCACCGGCCTGCACCGGCGCCCTGAACTGCACGTCGGAGTAGGACGCGAACAGCCCCTCGTCACCGTCGAGCCGGATGCAGACCTCGGTGGCGACGTCCCCGAACAGGCCGAGCGAGTACGCCCCGTCGACCAGGTTCCCGGCGTAGTGGGCGTGCGCGTACGGCACGTAGCGCCGATGCGTGACAGTGATCAATTCCGGCTCCCCAGAACGGCGTGGACCAGGTAGGACGCGACCTCGCGCGGTGTGGTACCCCGGCCGAAGATCCGGTCGACGCCGAGCTCGGAGGTCATCAGCTCGTCGAACCGCGGGCCACCGACGATCAGCAGCGGCCGTTTCCCGGCCGGCATCGCCTCACGGAACGCGGCGGACATCGCCCGGGTGTTCTGCAGGTGCGCGTCGCGCTGGGTGACGACCTGCGACACCAGCACGGCGTCCGCCCTGCGTTCCCGGGCGGTCTCCACCAGATCGGGTACGGAGACCTGCGCGCCCATGTTCGTCACGGACAGCTCGGAGTAGTACTCCAGGCCCTTCTCCCCCGCGATCCCCTTGAGGTTCAGGATGGCGTCGATCCCGACCGTGTGCGCGTCGGTCCCGATGCACGCGCCCACCACGTTCAGCGGCCGCCGCAGCACCCGCTTGATCGCCGCGTTCACCTCTTTCGGGCTGAGCAGCGGGAAGTCCCGCTCGACCACCTGCACGGCGTCGGTGTCGACGAGATGGCTCACCTTGCCGTAGACGACGAAGAACGTGTACCCGTCGCCCATCGCCTTGGCGTGCACCAGCATCGCCGGGTCCATCCCCATCTTCCCGGCGAGCTGCAGGGCGGCCCCCTCGGCCCGCTTGTCGTGCGGAATCGGCAGCGTGAACGACAGCTGCACCATCCCGTCCCCGGTGGTGTCCCCGTACGGCCGGACGATGCTCACTGCAGGACCTCCGTCACCGGGTTGTAGTAGCCGTCCTCCTGGCGCGCGACGCCGTCGAGGCCCTTGCCGCGGTCGGCCGGGCGTTTCATGATGCCGAACGTGCCGTCGGCGATCGCGTCGAGCAGGGTGTCGTCGACGATGCGGTCGAGCAGCTCGATGGCCTCGGCGAGGACCTGGTTCGCGCGGCCCCGGATGAACGGGCCGGGCGTGAAGTCCTCGTGCAGGTTGCCGGCCCCGTTGAGCACGTAACGGACGTTCTGCAGCGCGATGTCGCGGTCGGAGAGCCAGGGCGTCACCACCGCCTCGGTCATCATGCCGACGAGCAGGATGCCCTGGCCGGTGAGGGCGCCGGCCAGGTTGAAGAAGCCGTCCAGCAGGTTGCCGCGGAAGACGTCGCCGGTCATGTGCTTGGTCGGCGGCATCCACTTCAGCGGCGCGTCGGGGAACAGCTCGCGGGCGAGCAGCGCGTGTGCCAGTTCCAGCCGGAACGAGTCGGGCAGATCCGGATTTATCTCGAAGGCGTGGCCGAGCCCCAGCTGCCAGTCCGCCAGCCCCGCCTCGTGCGCGAAGAACTCGTTGAGCAGCTGCGACACCGTCACGGTGTGGGCGGCCTCCACCGCGTCCGCCGTCGTCAGGTAGTTGTCCTCGCCGGTGTTGATGATGATCCCGGCGCGGGCGTGCACCTGACGGGAGAACCGCTGGTCGACGAAGGTGCGGATCGGGTTGATGTCGCGGAACAGGATCCCGTACATGGAGTCGTTGAGCATCATGTCGAGGCGTTCCATGCCGGCCATCACGGCCATCTCCGGCATGCACAGCCCGGACGCGTAGTTCGTCAGCCGGATGTAGCGGCCCAGCTCGCGGGAGGTCTCGTCGAGCGCCGCCCGCATCAGCCGGAAGTTCTCCTGGGTGGCGTAGGTGCCGGCGAACCCCTCCCGGGTGGCGCCCTCGGGCACGTAGTCGAGCAGCGACTGCCCGGTCGAGCGGATCACCGCGATCACGTCGGCGCCGGCCCGCGCCGCCGCCTGGGCCTGCGGGATGTCCTCGTAGATGTCGCCGGTCGCGACGATCAGATAGATCCAGGGCCGCCGCTCCGGGTCGCCGTGCCGGGCGATCATCCGGTCCCGGGCGGCCCGCTGCCGGTCGACCACCGTGAGGCCGGCGCGCGCCGCCCGGGCCGCGGCCCGCCGCGCCGAAGTGACCTCCGCCTTGCGGTCGGGCAGGGTGAACCGGACCGAGCCGGCGGCGGCCTTCTGCGCCAGCGTGGTGAGATCGCCGGCGCCCGCCGACGCCAAGGCGTGGAAAACCGGAACCGCCACCCCGTGGCCCAGGCCGACGTCCGCGCGGACCGCGTCCACCAGGCGGTTCACCCAGGGGATGCCGTCCGGGTCGGCGCCGGTCACCCCGGCCAGGCGCAGCACCGCCCGCTCCACCGACACGGTGGTGTGCGATCGCGCCAGGTCGACGACGGGCTGCCCGGCCCGCGCCGCCAGGGCCCGTGCCCGCGCCACGATGCGCGGGTCGAGATCCAGTTTTCCGGCCACTCGTCTACTCCTCGAAAATCGTCTCGCCGTGCAGCACCGTGCGCCGGCACACCGGCCGCGCCGGCGTCACGCCCTCGATGTCCGGCAGCAGCGCCGGAAGCCCGTCCTGGACGCCGCCCGGCGTCTCCCACACCGCGAAGGTCGCCGAGTGCCCGGGGGCGAGCACCCCGACCCGGTCGGTGATCCCGGCCGCCCGCCAGCCGCCGCGGGTGCTGGCCGCGAACGCGGACCGCACGCTCATCCGGTAGACCGGGTTGCGCGGGGCGGCCGCGGCGACCACCGTCGCCCACGGGTCGAGCGGCGTGACCGGCGAGTCCGAACCGAACGCCAGGGTCACGCCCGTCGCGTGCATCGCGCCGATCGGGTTGGTGGCCATCGCCCGCTCCACGCCGAGGCGCTGCGCGTACATCCGGTCCGGCCCGCCCCAGAGCGCGTCGAAGATCGGCTGCACCGAGGCGATCGCCCCGAACTCGACCATCCGGGCGATCATCGCCTTGTCGATCAGCTCGACGTGCTCGATGCGATGGTGGCCCTCGCGCAGCCGGTCCACGCCGACCTGCTTGGCGGCGAGCGCGAACCCCTCCAGGACGGTCCCGATGGCGGCGTCGCCGATCGCGTGGAACCCGCCCTGGAAACCGACCCGCACGCAGTCCAGCAGGTGCTCGGCGACCTGGTCGGCGGTGAGGAAGGCCTCGCCGCAGCCGTGGTCGCCGTCGGCGTACGCGTGGCGCACCGAGGCGGTCCGGGAGCCGAACGCGCCGTCCGCGTAGAGGTCGCCGCCCGCGCCGTGCGCGCCCAGCTCCCGGGCCTTGTCGGCGCCGCCCAGCTCACCCCAGTAGCCGTACACCTTCGGCAGGCCGCGGCCGGAGAGGGCGAGCACCGAGGCGAAGTCGGCCTCGCTGGACGTGCCGGGGCCGCCGCACTCGTGCACGGCCGCGATGCCCAGCTCGGCGGCGCGGGACAGGGCCGTCGCCTGCGCCGCGGTCCGCTGACCGGCGGTGAGCGAGCCGAGCGCGACCGCGCGTACCGCGTGGTGTGCCTGCTCCCGCACCCAGCCGGACTCGTCGTATCCCTCGACGCCGGCGGCGGCCGGCAGCAGCGACGACGACACCAGCGCCGAGTGCACCGACGCCTGCGTCAGGTAGACGCGCCGGCCACCCGCGGCCCGCTCCAGCTCGGCCGCGGCCGGCGGGGTCTGCTCGGCCCAGGTCGACTCGTCCCATCCGTGCCCGTGCACCACCGCGCCGGCCGGCCGGTCCGCCGCGAACGCCGCCACCGCGTCGAGCAGTTCGCCCGCCGAGCGCACCCCCGACAGGTCGAGGCTGTCGAACGCCAGGCCGGTGTCGGTGGCGTGCAGGTGCGCGTCCACGAACGCCGGGGTGATCAGCGCGCCGGCCAGGTCGACGGTGCGGTCGGCGGCGGGCGCGTCGGCGGTGTCGCCGAGCCACGCGATCGACGATCCGCGGACCAGCATCGCGGTGGCGCGCGGGTCGGCGGCGGAGTAGATGCGGCCGTTGGTGTAACGGACGGAGGGAGTCTTGACGTGGTTTTGCATCGGTTTTCCGCCGCGGGGAAGCTCTGTCATGGGATCAGTCTCCCGCGATCCTCGCCTCGAACAGTGCCCGCACCTCCGGCACACGCCGCAGCAGTCCGACCGCGAACTCGGCGTGCCCCGGCACGTACCCGTTCCCGATCAGCATCGTCACGTCCGCGGCGAGTCCCTCGGCGCCGAGCGCGGCCGCCGGGAAGCTGGTCGCCATCGAGAAGAAGATCACGGTTCCGCCGGGTGCGGTGGCCAGGATCGCGCCGTGCTCGCAACCGGGCACGTCCACGCAGACCACGGTGATGTCGGCGGGCTCGCCGACCGCCGCGGCGACGGCGACCGGGTCGCGGGCGTCGGCGATCGCGATCTCGTCGGCGAGTCCGGCCGCGAGCAGCGCGTCACGCTCGGCCGCGGAGACCACCACGGCCCGGGTACGCGCCCCCGCCGCCCGCGCCGCCGCCAGCGTGAGCGACCCGCTCTTGCCGGCGCCGCCGAGGACCGCCACCGTGACCGGCCGGCCGTAGCCCCGGATCACGCGGTCGGTGAGCGCCGGCGCCCCGCAGACGTCGTAGACGGCGAGCGCCAGCTCCGGCGGCAGGTCGTCGGGGAGCACCCCGACGATCGAGCGGCCGAAGAGGATCGCGGTGCCCTCGGCCGGCACCTGCTCGCTCAGCCCGTCCCACCCGGCCAGGCCGTCGGTGATCCGCAGCGGGGTGAGCGTCAGCGACACCAGCGTGGCGACCAGGTCACCGGGCTTGACGGGCAGCGGCGAGCCGGGCCCGACCTCGTCGACCACGCCGATCAGCATGCCGCCGGAGCCGGTGACCGGGTTGTGCATCTTGCCGCGCGTCGCGACGATCTCGCACACCTCGGCACGGATCGCGGCGCCGTCGCCGGCGTGCTTCTCGGCCAGCTGCCGGTAGCTCGCGGCGTCGAGGTTGAGCCGGCGCACCCGGATCCGCACCTCGTCCGGGCCGATCTCGGGTGAGGCGTCCAGCCGCCAGGCCGCCTGGGGCAGCACGCCAGCCGGTTCGAGCACCCGGCCCAGTCCGACAGATCCCATCCCCGACACCCTCCTCGCGTGAAACAATCGTCCCGAAACCCTGCCTGACCGTAAATCCTCCGTCAACATGGTTACTAGACCGGAGATTATCCGTTAGCGTGGTGGGCCAGCCGACGACGCCTGGGAGGACCCGTGCTGGAAGTGGGACAGCCCTACGAGTACCGCCGACGCGAGCTCGTCGAGCCGGATTGGACACGGTTCCCCGGGTGGCGTGACGTCACGCCGGACCAGTGGGCCTCCGCCCAGTGGCAGCGGGTGAACTGCGTGAAGAACGCGAAGCAGCTGCGTGCCGTCATGGGCGACCTGCTCGACGAGACGTTCTACGCGGACCTGGAGACCGACCAGCAGCGCCTGGCCACCATGTCGATGCTGCTGCCGCCGCAGATGATCAACACGATGGTCCCGGACCAGGTGCCGGACACCGCCACGTTCTACGCCGATCCGGTCCGGCGGTACATGCTCCCGGTCGCCACCGACCGCCAGCTCGACTGGCCGTCACACCCGCACGCCACCCGCGACTCCCTGCACGAGCACGACATGTGGGTCGCCGAGGGCCTCACCCATCGGTACCCGACGAAGGTCCTCGCCGAGCTGCTCAGCACCTGCCCGCAGTACTGCGGGCACTGCACCCGGATGGACCTGGTCGGCAACAGCACCCCGACGGTCAGCAAACTGCGGCTGCTGGAGAAACCGGTCGACCGCTACGCGGCCCACCTCGACTACCTGAAGAACCACCCCGGCGTACGGGACGTGGTCGTCTCCGGCGGCGACGTGGCGAACGTGCCGTGGAAACAGCTCGAGGCGTACCTGATGGGTCTGCTCTCGGTGCCGACGGTCCGCGACATCCGGCTCGCCACCAAGGCGCTGATGGGCCTGCCTCAGCACTGGCTGCAGGACGACGTCGTGGAGGGCATGCACCGGGTCGCCGTGACCGCCGAGCGCCGCGGCGTCAACCTGGCCGTGCACACCCACGTCAACCACGTGAACTCGCTGACCCCGCTGGTCGCGAAGGCCACCCGGACCCTGCTCGAGGTGGGCGTGCGCGACGTGCGCAACCAGGGCGTGCTGATGCGCGGCGTCAACGCCACCGCCCCGGACCTGCTCGACCTCTGCTTCGCGCTGCAGGGCGAGGCCGGGATCCTGCCGTACTACTTCTACATGTGCGACATGATCCCGAACGCGGAGCACTGGCGGGTCCCGGTCTGGCACGCCCAGCAGCTCCAGCACGACCTGATGGGCTACCTGCCTGGTTACGCCACGCCGCGGATCGTCTGCGACGTCCCGTTCGTCGGCAAGCGCTGGGTGCACATGGTCGCCGACTACGACCGCGAGCACGGCATCTCCTACTGGACCAAGAACTACCGCACGTCGATCGAGGCGGACGACAGCGAGGCGCTCTCGAAGCAGTACGCGTACTACGACCCGATCGACACACTCCCCCGCTCCGGCCAGGACTGGTGGCGCAAGCAGCAGCAGGCGGCATGACGAAGGGCCCGGCACGAGCCGGGCCCTTCACCTGTGGAACGGTCAGCTGAAGGCGTCGCGGACGTCGCGGCCCGCGTCCTTGACGTGCTCGCCGGCCTGCTTGGCGTGGGCGGCCGTCTCCTGGGCCTGGCCCTCGGCGTAGAGGCGCTCGTTGTCGGTCGCCTCGCCGACGCCCTGCTTCGCCTTGCCGGTCAGCTCCTCGGCCTTGTTCTTGACCTTGTCGGTGAAGCTCATCGAAACCCTCCTTGGTCGTGCCTTCGGGGAGTTTCGTGCCCGGCTTGTGGCGCTTTCAAACCAGATCGCACATGGGGTACGCCGTGACGACGCCTCGATCCAGATAAGATCATCAACATGATGGATCCTCGGGCCGGCTCGTTCGGGACGGCCGCTGATGCTTATGAGCGCGGGCGTCCCCCGTACCCGGGGAAGGCTCTTGATTGGCTCCTGCCCGGCGGCGAACCGCGGGTGCTGGACCTCGGCGCCGGCACCGGCAAGCTGAGCCGGCTGGTTCGCGAGCGCGGCCTCGACGTCACGGCCGTCGATCCGTCCGAGGGCATGCTGGCCGAGCTGCGGCGGGTGCTGCCGGACGTTCCGGCGCTGCTGGGCAGCGCCGAGAGCATCCCGCTGCCGGACCGGTCGGCCGACGTCGTGCTCGTGGCGCAGGCCTGGCACTGGGTGGACACGGCACGGGCGCTGCCGGAGATCGCGCGGGTGCTGACGCCGGGCGGCCGGCTCGGGCTGATCTGGAACGTGCGCGACGAGCGGTCCGACTGGGTGCGCCGGCTGGGGACGATCATCGGAAGCGCCGAGGAGGGCCGGGAACCGCGGATGGGTCCGCCGTTCGGGCCGGTGGAGACGACCGAGTTCGAGTGGGCGCACACGATCGCGGCGGACGCGCTGCTGGACATGGTGGCGTCCCGCAGCCGCATCATCCTGTTGCCGGCCGACGAGCGCGCGGCGGTGCTGGCGCAGGTGCGGCAGCTCATCGCTACGCATCCTGAGCTGCTGGGACGGGCGTCCTACGAGCTGCCGTACGTGACCGAGTGCGCGCGGGCGACGCTCCTCTGACCGCACCCATCCCGGCCGCGACGACCAAGGCGATCGCCAGGCACTCCAGCACGGCGAGATCCTGGCCGAGCAGCAGGAACCCGGCGAGCGCGGCGACCGCCGGGCCGAGGCTCATCAGCACCGCGAACGTGGTCGTCGGCATCCGGCGCAGTGCCAGCATCTCGCAGGTGTAGGGCAGCACCGACGCGAGCACCGCCACCACCGCGCCGATCGCCACGACGCGCGGGTCGAGCAGCGTGGTCCCGGCCTCCGCGATCCCGGACGGCAGCATGATCACGGCGGTGGCGGCGACCGCGAGCGCCAGGCCGTCGGCCTTGTGGAAACGGTGGCCGACGCGGGCGCTGAGCACGATGTAGGCGGCCCACATCACCGCCGCGCCCAGCGCGAAGACGACCCCGGCCACATCGAGGCGGCCCAGACCGGACCGGCCCAGCAGCGCGACGCCGGCCAGCGCCAGGCCGGCCCAGAGCCAGCCCTGCCGGCTCCGGGCGGTGATCACCGAGAGGGTGAGCGGGCCGAGCACCTCGAGGGTGACCGCCGTGCCCATCGGGATCCGGTCGATCGCGTGGTAGAAGAGCGTGTTGAGCCCGGCGAGCGCCACCCCGAACGCGCCGATCGACAGCCAGTCCCCGGAGTCGTACCCGCGGACCCTCGGGCGGCAGACCGCGAGCAGGATCAGCGCGGCGATCGTCAGGCGCAGCGCCACCACGCCGTGCACCCCGGCGGCCGGGAAGAGCCGCGCGGCGACGGCGCCGCCGAACTGCAGGGACACCACGCTCGCCAGGACCAGGGCGGGACCGCTTCTCGTTCGCACGGCGGTCACGTTTCCAGCAGGGACGCTGTGCTGTGAAATGCCGGTTTCCCGGCCGTTATGCTCTGAAGTTATGACCGTCTCCCTCGCGGGCTCGCGCTCCTCTTACGGCTCGCGCTCCTCTTACGGCTCGCGCTCCTCTTACGGCTCGCGACTCTCTGACGGCTCGCGACTCTCTGAGGGCTCGCGGTTCTCTGACGGCTCGCGATGACCGCGGACCTCCGGCATCTGCGGGCCTTTCTCGCCATCGCCGCGGCCGAAGGCATCACCCGGGCGGCGGCCGAGCTGCACGTCACCCAGCCGGCTCTCTCCCGCACCCTGCGCCAATTGGAAGACCATCTCCGGGTACGCCTCGTCGACCGCTCCACCCACCATCTGCACCTGACCGAGGCCGGTCACGCGTTCCGGGTCCGCGCGGCCGCCGCGGTCGCCGCCGTCGACGACGTGCTCGACCCCGCCCGCGCCGGCACCTGGCCGCTGAGGCTCGGGCACGCCTGGTCCGCGCTCGGCGTGCACACCACCACGCTGCTGCGCCGCTGGAAGCAGGAACACCCCCGGACGCCGCTCGAACTGCTCCGCGTCGACGAGCGCGACGCCGGCCTGACCCGTGGCGTCGTCGACGCCGCGATCGTCCGGGGACCCGCCGAGCTGCCCGGATTCCGGGTGCTGCCGCTGCTCACCGAGAGCCGGCTCGCGGCGGTGCCCTCGGACAGCCCGCTCGCCGGGCGAACCCACCTCACCCTCGCCGAACTGGCCGCCGAGCCGATCGCGGTGAACACGGTCGCCGGCATCACCGGGCTCGACCTCTGGCCCCCCGGCAGCACGCCGGTCGGCAGCGTGGAGGTGACCAACACCGACGACTGGCTGGCGACCGTCATCGCCGGGCGGGCGGTCGGGCTGACCAGCACGGCGACCCCGGTGATGTACACCCATCCGGCGGTCGTCTACATCCCGGTGCCGGACGCCCCGCCGGTCCCGGTCCGCCTCGCGTGGCCGGACCCGCCGCGCCACCCGGCGGTGCCGGAGCTGGTCGCGCTGGCCCGCGAGATCACCGGCGCGCCCGCGCCCTGAGACTCTGCGCTCCTGCTGCTCTCACCGAGCGGCTTTCCGGGTCCGGGACGTGCGGCGCGGCCGGGTCGATCAGCATCCGTGGGTCTCATTAAATCGGTTGTGCGGGGCGGGGCTCACGGCGTACACAGGGGGTCTGATCTTGAAGAAAGGAGGGCCGGCGATGTTTTCCACGCACATCACGCCCGCATCCTCCCGGAGGCGGGCGACTCTCTCCTCGGAGTAAGCCTTGACTCTGCACCACACCGACCTGACCATCCGCCCGATCACCGGGCCCGGCGAGCTGCCCCTGTTCAACAGCCTGCCGTACGTTCTGAACGACGAGATCGCCGCCGACCTGGCAGCGGGACGCCGCCATCCGCACTGGTTGTGGGTCGCGCTGCGCGGTGACCGCGTGGTCGCCCGGGCCGGCTGGTGGTCGCGCCCCGGCGATCCCGAGCCGATGCACATGGACATCTTCGACATCGAGGGCGATCCGGAGTACGGGGTTGCGCTGCTGACCGCCGCGCAGCGATCCTTCCCGGTCGTCCCGAACGGCTACAACCGCTTCCTGCCGCCGGACTGGCGCGACGACCCGGCGGTGCGGAAGGCCACCACCGACCGGATGGCGGCCGCCGAGCGCACCGGGGCGGCGCTGTTCGTGGAACGGCTGCGCCTGGAGTGGCGTCCCGGCACCCCGGTCCCGGCGCCGGCCGGGCGGCTCCGATTCCGGCCGGTCCGTGACCCGGACGAGCTGATCGGCCTGATGACGCTGGTGCTGGACGGGACGCTCGACGCGTACAGCCGGGAGGACCTGACCCGGATGACCGCCCGCGAGGCCGCCACCGAGCAGTACCACGACGAGCTGGAACGGTACGCCAGCCCGCACGACTGGTGGCGGGTCGCGACACTGCCGGACGGTGAACCGGTCGGCTTCGTGATCCCGGCGCACAACGGGTACAACCCGATCATCGCGTATCTCGGGGTGGTGCCGGAGCATCGCGGCAAGGGGTACATCGACGAGGTGCTGGCCGCCGGGACGGGGTTGCTGGCGGCCTCGGGTGTGCCCCGCATCCGGGCGGCGACCGACGTCGGCAACACGCCGATGGCGGCGGCGTTCGCGCGGGCGGGTTACGTGACGTACCAGCGGCAGATCGACATGGTCTGGCGCTGATCCTCGCACGTGCTGCGATCAGCGCATGCGCCGCGACCAGCGAGCGCGGCCCGACCAACGAGCACGCCGCGACCAGCGCACGTGCTGCGATCAGCGAGCACGCCGCGACCAGCGCACGTGCTGCGATCAGCGAGCACGCCGCGACCAGCGCACGTGCTGCGATCAGCGAGCGCGCCCCGACCAACGCACACCAAAAGTCGGAACCTACTCCGCCGCTGTGGTCGTGCCGATCCTCGGCGGGCGGTTCTCATACGGCGTCGACAGCACCACCGTGGTCCGTGTCGTCACGTTGGCGGCGGTCCGGATGTCCTGCAGCAGGCGTTCGAGATCGGCGGGACTCTTCACCCGTACCAGAAGCATGTAGAAATCCTCGCCGGCCACCGAATAGCACGAGTCGATCTCGGTGAGGTGGGCGAGCCGGTCCGGCGCGTCGTCGGGCTGGGACGGGTCGAACGGCCGGATCGCGACGAACGCGGTCAGCGGCAGGTCCAGCGCCTCGTAGGACACCTTCGCGGTGTAGCCGGCGATGACGCCGCGTTGTTCGAGGCGCCGGACCCGCTGGTGCACGGCGGAGACGCTGAGGCCCACCCGCTCGGCCAGGTCGGTGTAGGACAGCCTGCCGTCCGCGGTGAGCGCCGACACGATCGCCTGGTCGATCTCTTCCACGCCGGTAACCCTACGGGAGAGGTGTCACCCCAGAAGAGAGCGGGCGATCACCATTCGCTGGATCTGATTGGTCCCCTCGACGATCTGCAGCACCTTCGCCTCCCGGAACCAGCGCTCGACCGGATGGTCGCTGACGTAGCCGGCCCCGCCGAGGATCTGCACCGCGTCGGTGGTGACCCGCATGGCGACGTCGGTGGCGAACAGTTTCGCTTTCGCCGCCTCGGTGGAGAACGGCCGGCCGGCATCCTTGAGGCGGGCCGCGTTCAGCAGCAGCGCGCGGGCGGCCGAGATCTGGGTGCCCATGTCGGCGAGCATGAACCCGAGGCCCTGGAAACGGCCGATCGGCTGGCCGAACTGCTCGCGCTCCCGCGCGTACCCGATCGCGTGGTCGAGCGCTCCCTGCGCGAGGCCGACCGCGCAGGCCGCGATGCCGAGACGCCCGGCGTCCAGGGCTTTCATGGCGATGGCGAAGCCCTCGCCCTCCGCGCCGACCAGCCGGTCGCGCGGCACCCGGGCCTCCTCCAGCACGATCTGCGCGGGGGCCGAGGAGCGCAGGCCCATCAGGCGCTCCGGCTGCTGCGGCAGCAGGCCGGGGGTGGCCGCGTCGGCGAGCAGGCAGGAGATGCCTTTCGGACCGGGGCCGCCGGTGCGGCAGAACAGGTTGTAGAAGTCGGCCTGGCCGCCGTGGGTGATCCAGGCCTTGGTGCCGGTGACCACCCAGGCATCCGGCTCGGCCACGGCACGGGTGGTCAGCGACGCGGCGTCGGAGCCGCCCTGCGGCTCGGAGAGGGCGAACGCGCCGAGCGTCTCCCCGCCGAGCATGTCGGGCAGCATCTTGCGCTGCTCCGCGGTGCCGAAGAAGGCGACCGGCAGGCAGGAGAGGGTGTGCACGCTGACCGCCTCGGCGATGCCCAGCCAGGTGCCGGCGAGGACCTCCAGCACCTGCACATACACCTCGTAAGGCTGGCCGGCCCCACCGGCCTCCTCCGGGTACGGCAGGCCGAGGAGCCCGGAACGGCCCAGGGTGCGCAGCGCCTCGCGGGGGAACTCGCCGCGCGCCTCGAAGTCGTCGACCTTGCCGGCCAGCTCTCGGGTGGCGAGCTCGCGGGTCAGGTCGAGAAGGTCGTGCGCTTCGGGGGTGGGAAGCAGCCGATCCACAGTCATGACGCCAGCTTAACGAACGTTCAGCAGTCACGGGAACCGGGCGTCACCAGGCCCGTCTCGTAGGCGAGCACCACGGCCTGCGCCCGGTCCCGCAGGTCGAGCTTCGCAAAGATCCGGGCCACGTGGGTCTTCACCGTGGCCTCGCTCAGCGTCAGCGAGGAGGCCAGCTCGGTGTTGGACAGGCCCTGCCCGACCAGCGTCAGCACCTCCCGCTCGCGGGGCGTCAGCGCGGTGAGGTCGCGGTGCACCGACGGGGTGTCGCCGGTGGCGGCGAACCGCTGCACCAGCCGGCGGGTGATCGACGGCGCGAGCAGCGCGTCACCGGTGCCGACCAGCCGCACCGCCGCCGCGAGGTGGTCGGCCGTCACGTCCTTGAGCAGGAACCCGCTGGCGCCGAGGGCGAGCGCGGCATACACATACCGATCCAGGTCGAACGTGGTCAGCATCAGCACCCGGCAGCCCGGGTTGCGGGCCAGGATCTGCCGGGTCGCCTCCAGGCCGTCCATGCCGGGCATCCGGATGTCCATCAGCACCACGTCGGGCCGGAGCCGCCGCTCGGCGTCGACCGCCTGCACACCGTCGGCGGCCTCGCCGGCCACCTCGATGCCGCGGGCGGTCAGGATCAGCCGGAACCCGGTCCGGATCAGCTCCTGGTCGTCCACGATCAGCACGCTCGGCTCACTCATGCGGAATCCTCGCCCGCACCCGGAATCCACCGCCGAGCCGGCGCCGGGCGTCCAGGTCGCCCCCATAGACGGCCACCCTCTCCCGCAGCCCGAGCAGACCGCGCCCGGCGCCCTCGCCACCCAGCGCGCTGCCCGCCGCGTTTCTCCCGGCCGGAGCGTCCCGCCCGGCCGGCGCCTTTCCGTTCGCCGGCGCCGGGCCGGTCAGGACACTCGGGCCCGTCAGCACGCTCGGGCCGGTGGTCAGCACGCTCGGGCCGGTGGTCAGCACCTCGACCCGCAGCGCGCGCTCCGCATAGCGGATCGTCACCTCGGCCTTGCCGCCGCTGCCGTGCCGCAGCGCGTTGGTCAGCGCCTCCTGCACTATCCGGTAGGCCGTCGCGGAGATCCCGCCCGGCAGCGGGCGCGCCTCGCCGGAGATCCGCACCTCGACCGGCATGCCGGCGAACGCGATCCGGTCGACGAGCGGACCGAGCGCGTCAAGGGTCGGCTGCGGCGTGAGGTCGTCGCCGCCCGCGTCCGGATTGAGCAGGCCCAGCAGCGTCCGCAGCTCGCTCATGGTGTCGCGCCCGGCTTTCTCCACCGCGGCCAGCGCGGTCAGCGCCTCCTCCGGCATCGTGCGCAGCACCTCGCGCGCCGCCCCGGTCTGCACGATCATGACGCTGACGTTGTGGCTCACGATGTCGTGCAGCTCACGGGCGATCCGGGCGCGCTCGGCGTCGACGGCGGCCCGCGCCGCGCTCTCCCGCTCGCGCTCCAGCAGCCAGCCCCGCTCCCCCATCGCCGTCTCGTGACGCTGCCGGGCCCGGCGCAGCGCGATCGCCAGGCCCGCAGCGACGAGCGCCGGCACCAGCATCGCCGTCACCACCAGCCCCGCCATCACCATGCGCCCACCCTGTCAGATCACCGCATCCGCCCACATCCACCGGCGCGAGTATCCGCGCCTACATCCCCGGGATGACGCGGCGGCCGATTGCATCCCCCGGCGGATGATTTACGGGTACGAATTTTCGTAGCGTTCCGTCCATGACCACAGACACCCCGGTGGTACGCCTCGACGGCGTCCGCAAGGAGTACGGCGACACGGTGGCGCTGGACGGCGTCTCCCTCGAGATCCGCAGCGGCGAGGCGGTGGCCGTGATGGGCCCGTCCGGCTGCGGCAAGTCCACTCTGCTCAACATGATCGCCGGACTGGACCGGCCGACCGCGGGCGAGGTCAGCGTGCACGGCGAGCGCCTCGACACGATGAACGAGACCCGGCTGGCGCTGTTCCGCCGACACCACCTCGGCATGATCTTCCAGTTCTTCAACCTCCTGGACGACCTGTCCGCGCTGGACAACGTGGCCCTGGCCGCCCAGCTCACCGGGACCTCGGCGGGCACCGCCCGGCGGCGCGCGCTGGAACTCTTCGACGAGCTCGGCATCGCGGACCGGCGCAACGTCTACCCGGCCGCGCTCAGCGGCGGCGAACGGCAGCGGGTCGCGGTGGCCCGGGCCCTGATGAACCGCCCGGCGCTGCTGCTCGCCGACGAGCCGACCGGCGCGCTGGACTCGCGAGCCGGTGAGCAGGTCATGGATCTGCTGCTCGACCTCAACCAGATCGGGCAGACCCTGCTGATCGTCACCCACGACGAGCGTCTCGCGCACCGCTGCGCGAATCGCCTGATCGAGCTGGCCGACGGCCGGATCGCCCGCGAGTCCGCCCTGGATCGGGCGATGACGACCGAAGGGATGCGGCTTCATGCCGGCGTGGAGCGAGGCGGAGGCCCGGCATGAGAGCGGTCTGGACCGCCGCCCGCGCGGCGGCGCGGCGGCGCAAGATGCAGACGTTCGTCATCTTCCTGGTCGTGCTCGCCTGCACGACGAGCGGCCTGATCTCGCTGGCCCTGCTGGACGCGGCGGACTCCCCGTTCGATCGGGCCTTCGCGGCGCAGCGCGGCGCCCACGCGGTCGTCACCTACGACCCGGCCCGCGTCACCGACGCCCAGCTGACCGCGGCGACCACGGGCGTGCAGGCCGCCGCCGGGCCGTTCGGCCAGGTGATCGTCGAGCCGCGCAACGACGTCGGCCCGGTCTTCGGGCAGCCGCTCACCGTGGTCGGGCGGGCCGATCCGGGCGGACCCGTCGACCGGGTCGACCTGTGGCACGGCCGCTGGCCGTCCGCCCCCGGCGAGATCGTGCTCAACGAGCCGCCGCTGACCGCCGAGGACTTCCGGCTGGGCCCGCTCGCCGATGTCACCGAGCTGGTCACGCCGGCCGGCACGCTGACGGTGGTCGGCTACGCGTTCACGCTCAGCGGCTCGGCGGACGGCTGGGTGACGCCGGCGCAGATGGCCACGATGAGGCCGACCGGCACGCAGATGCTCTACCGCTTCACCGGCGACGTCGCCACCCGCGAGGCGCTGCGGGTACGGCTGTCCGGGGTGACCACGGGGCTCCCCGGCGACGCGTTGCTCGCCGCCCAGCCGTACCTGGTGATGAAGGACGAGGCGGCCGAGGGCCCCGGCGTCTACCTGCCGTTCCTCGGTACGTTCGGCGTGCTCGGCCTGCTGGTCGCGGTAATCATCGTGGGCAACGTGGTGAGCGGCGCGGTTATCTCCGGGTTCCGGCACATCGGGGTGCTGAAGTCGCTCGGGTTCACCCCGCGCCAGGTCGTCGCCGTCTACCTGACGATGGTGTCGATGCCGGCGGTCGTCGGGGCGGCGCTCGGCACGGTGCTCGGCGTCGCTGCGGTGCGACCGATGCTGACCGACACGTTCCGGGGCCTCGGCTTCGGGCAGGAGGCGGGGATCCGCTCCTGGGTCATCGGGGCGGCGCTCGTCGGCGTACCCCTGATCGTGGTGATCGCGGCGTTGCTGCCCGCCTGGCGTGCCCACCGCCTCTCCGCCGCCGAGGCGATCAGCGCGGGAAGCGCACCACGGCGCGGACGGGGTCTGCGGGTGCAGCGGGCGCTCAGCGGATCCCGGTTGCCCCGCTCGATCAGCCTCGGTCTCGGCCTGCCGTTCGCCCGGCCGACTCGGACCGCCCTCACCATGGCGTCGCTGCTGCTCGGCGTCGTCAGCGTGACGTTCGCCCTCGGCCTGTCGGATTCGGTCATCCGGATCACCGAGGTCGGGGAACGCGCCGCCGGGGAGATCGGCGTCCGGGCCTTCAACGGACGCGAGCACACCCCCAGCGAGCGCTCCGACGCCGAGGTCGAGCAGATGCTGCGCGGCCTGCCGGGCACCGCGCGGGTCGGGGTGGCGGTGAACCGGGACCTGTCGGTCGCCGGTCAGAGCGAACCCCTGAAAATCAATTTTGTACGGGGTGACATGCCCGCCATGGGTTACCAGGAGCAGCTGTACGAGGGGCACTGGATGACCGCCCCTGATCAGCTCGTGCTCCCCACCCAGCTGCTCAACGAACGCGGCCTGACGATCGGCGAGAAGCTCACCGTCTCGCTGGACGGCGACTGGACCACCTTCACCATCGTCGGCGAGACGGTCCGCGGGCTGCCCGGCCCGGAGGGTGCGTTCGCGGCATGGCGCGACTTCCCGCGGCAGGACCCGAACGCGTACTTCTACCAGGTGCAGACGGTCGCCGGGACGGACCTGAACGCGTACGCCGACAAGGTGACCGCGGCCGACCCCGGCCTGGACGCCTGGAACAACACCGGCGGCGACTCGTTCTCCACCGTGATCACCGCGTTCTCCGGCGTCCTCGCGCTGATGCTGGCGACCGTGGCGGCCCTCGGCGTGCTCAACACGGTCGCGCTCAACGTCACCGAGCGCCGCCGTGACCTGGGCATGCTCAAATCGATCGGGATGACACCGCGGCAGGTCGTGGCGATGGTGGTGACGTCGATGGCGGCGCTCGGCGTGGTCGCCGGGGTGCTCGGCATCCCGCTCGGCCTGATCGCGCACCGGATCGTGCTGCCGCTCTCCGCGGACGCCGCGAAGATACGCCTGCCGGAGTACGTGATGCAGGTCTGGGATCCGGCGACCGTCGCGCTGCTGCTGCTCAGCGGGGTGGGCATCGCGGTGGCCGGGGCGCTGCTGCCGGCCCGCGCCGCGGCGAGGCTGACGATCGCACGGGTGTTGCACAACGAATAAGGTGTTCGGCGTGACCTCACCGCTGCTGGCAGTCGACGCCCCGAGCCTGTACTTCCGGGCCTTCCACGGCATCCCCGAGAAGGCCGCGCAGACGCCGGCCGGCGAGCCGGTCAACGCGATCCGCGGCTTCCTCGACATGCTGGCCCAGCTCATCCGGACCCGCCGGCCGGACCGTCTCGTCTGCGCGCTCGACGCGGACTGGCGGCCGGCCTGGCGGGTCGAGCTGGTTCCGTCCTACAAGCAGCACCGGGTGGCGCACGGCGATGTCGAGGAGGTGCCGGCCTCGCTGGAGCGGCAGGTCCCGGTGCTGCTCGAGGTGCTCGCCGCGGTCGGCATCCCGGCGTTCGGGGTCAAGGGGTACGAGGCCGACGACGTGCTCGGCACCCTCGCCGCCGGCCAGCCCGCCCCGGTCGAGGTGGTCTCCGGCGACCGCGACCTGTTCCAGCTGGTCGACGACGCGCGCGGCACCCGCCTGCTCTACTGCGGCCGCGGCGTCGCCAAGCTGGAGGACGCCGACGAGGCGCTGGTCCGGGCGAAGTACGGGGTGCCCGCCCGGTGGTACGCGGACTTCGCGGCGATGCGCGGCGACCCGAGCGACGGCCTGCCCGGCGTGGCCGGCGTCGGCGAGAAGACCGCGGCCCGGCTCATCGAGCGGTACGGCGGGGTCGAGCAGATCCTGGCCGCCCTCGACGACCCGTCCTCCGGCTTCGCGCCCGGCGTGCGGCTGAAACTCGACGCCGCCCGGGAGTACCTGGCCAAGGCGCTGCCGGTCTGCAAGGTGGCCCTCGACGTGCCGCTGCCCGATTTCGACCCGGCGCTGCCGAAGTCCCCCCGCGACGGTGACGCCCTGCTCGCGCTCGCCGAACGGTGGAACCTGGCCGGCTCGGCCCGCCGCCTGGTGGACGCCCTCGCCGCCTGAAATCCTCAGGTGCAGGCGGCTGCCCTCCGATACCCCAGTTCGGTAACCCCGCCGAACGATCGGAGTACGCCTTGTCGACGCGAGCAGTTCGCGCGTGCTTCGCCGCCTGGACCGTGGTGCTCACCGGGTTGTACTACGCGTTCCCGGACGCGCAGCTCTACACCTGGGCGGCGCTGGGCTACTCCAGCGCGGCGATGGTGCTGGCCGGCGTACGCCTGTACCGCCCGTCCCGGCGCCTGCCGTGGTACCTGATCAGCGTCTCACTGGTCCTCTTCACCACCGGTGACTCGCTGTACAACCTGGTGCTCGCGGCCGGCGGCGAACCCGGCTTCCCCGGCCCGAACGACGTGCTCTACCTGCTGTTCTACCCGCTGCTCACGGCCGGCCTGCTGATCTTCGTACGGGCTCGGTCGGGCGGCGGCGACAAGGCGGCGCTGCTCGACGCGCTGGTGCCCACGGTCGGCCTCGGCCTGCTCGCCTGGGTGTACTGGATCGCGCCGTTCACCCGCTCGGCCGAGCTGACCACGCTGGAGAAGGTCGTCTCGATCGGCTACCCGCTCGGCGACGTGCTGGTGCTCGCCATGATCCTGCGGATGCTCACCGGCTCGGGCCGCAAGCCCGGCGCGGTCAGCACGATCGGCATCGCCATGGTGGGCCTGCTCGTCTCCGACATCTTCTACGGCCAGGACCAGCTCAACAGCGCGTGGGAGCTGGGCGGCCCGGTCGATTTCGGCTGGATCGTCTTCTACGCCTCGATGGGGTACGCGGCGCTGCGCCCGTCGATGCGCGAGCTCACCGAGCAGGCCGGCCCGAGCGCCGAGACCGGCATGGGCCGCCACCGGCTGTTCTGGCTCAGCGCCGCCGCCCTGATCGCCCCGGCCGTCCTCGCGGTGGAGTACGCGCAGGGCCGGGAGGTCGAGATCGCCCGGGGCGGCGTCGTCGACGCGCCGGTGATCGCGGGTGCCGCTGCCGTCATGTTCCTGCTGGTCCTGGCACGGGTCGCGGATCTCGCCGTGGCGCAGCGCCAGGCCGGCACGCGGGAGCGGGCGCTGCGGGAGGCCGGCGCCGCCCTGTTCGCGGCCGCCGACGAGGACGATCTGGTGATCGGTGTGGAGAACGCCGTGGCCCGCCTGATGCCCGCGGACCAGCCGTACCACCTGCAGCTGGCGACGCCCCGGCCGGGCCGTGCCGAGGCCGTGGTGACCTGGATGTCCGCCGCCGACCTCCCCGAGGATCTGAGCAGCGGCGGTTTCGCGAACGTGCTGCACTGCCCGCAGTCGCTGCCCGGCGACCGGCACGGGGTGATCGTGCTGGGCGCCCCGGACGCGGTGCTGCGGTCGTTGCGCGGCTCGGTGGAGACGCTCGGCGCGCAGATCGCGTCGGTGCTGGAACGGATCGCGCTCACCCACGAGGTGAGCCGCCGGGACAGCGAGGCCTACTTCCGTACCCTGATCCAGAGTGCCGCCGACGTCATCATGATCCTCGACGAGGACGGCACCATCCGGTACGCGAGCCCGTCCGCCGGCACCCTGTTCGGCGGCAGCGACCCGACCGGCCGGATCTTCGCGGACCTGCTCGCGCCGGACGCCCGGATCACGCTGCGGGACACCGTCGCCCGCGTCGAGCAGGGCGCCGGCGACCTGGAGGGCGTCGCGCTCGCCGCGCTACGCGGCGAGCGCCGGGTGGAGATCGAGTGCGATCTGCGCGATCTTCGAGAGGACCCGACGGTACGGGGGATCGTGGTCACCCTCCGGGACGTGACCGAGCAGCGGCGGCTCGAGGACGACCTCACCCACCAGGCGTACCACGACTCGCTGACCGGGCTGGCCAACCGGGTGCTGTTCCGCACCCGGCTCGAGCAGGCGCACGCCGCCGCCGCGCGTGACGGCAGCACCCTCGGCGTGCTCTTCATCGACCTCGACGACTTCAAGGAGGTCAACGACACCCTGGGGCACGCGATCGGCGACCAGTTGCTGATCGCGGTGGCGCAGCGGATCACCGCGACCATCGGGGCCGGCAGCACCGCGGCCCGGATGGGCGGCGACGAGTTCGCCGTGCTGGTCGGCCAGTGCGACCGGGCGGACGCCGCCGAGGACGTGGCCGCCCGCCTGGTGGCCGCGCTCGCCGCGCCGATCGAGCTGGCCGACGGCGAGGGCGGGGTGCACCTGGTCAGCGGCGCCGCCAGCGTCGGCGTGGCGACCAACTCCGAGGCTGCCAACGCGACCGAGATGCTGCGTCACGCCGACCTCGCGCTCTACCTGGCCAAGGGTCTCGGCAAGGGCGGCTGGCAGCGGTACCAGAGCGACCTGCACACCGCGATGGTGCAGCGCCTGGAGATGCGCACCCAGCTGATCGAGGCGATCGAGGGCGAGCAGTTCGTGCTGCAGTACCAGCCGATCGTCGAGCTGGCCGACCAGCGGATCACCGGCGTGGAGGCGTTGGTGCGCTGGCAGCACCCGGCCCGCGGCCTGCTCGGGCCGTTCCACTTCGTCGAGGCCGCCGAGGAGAGCGGAGCGATCGTCGGGATCGGCACGTGGGTGCTCCGCGAGGCGCTGCGCCAGTTCGCCGTCTGGAAGGCCGAGGACCCGTCGAGCACGCTGCGCTACGTGAGCGTCAACGTGTCGCCGCGCCAGTTCCGCAGTCCCGACTTCGCCGACGTGGTCCGCCAGGCCCTCGCCGACACGGGCGCCCGCCCGGAGTGGCTGCTCCTGGAGATCACCGAGAGTCTGGTGCTCCGGGACGCCGAGAAGGTCCTCGCCGATCTCAAGGCGCTTCGCGCCCTGGGGGTACGGGTGGCGATCGACGACTTCGGCACCGGGTACTCCTCGCTCAGTTACTTGCGGCAGATGCCGGTAGACGTGCTGAAACTGGACAAGTCATTCATCGACGACATTCTGCACAGCCGGCAGCAGCACGCCCTGGTCGACACGATCATCACGCTCGCCGGCAACCTGGACCTCGCCGTCGTGGCCGAGGGCATCGAGGAGTCCGGCCAGCACGCCGCGCTCGACACCATGGGCTGCCAGTACGGTCAGGGCTACCTGTTCGCCAAACCGCTCTGGCCGGCCGACATCCCGGCGCGCACGCAGGCGGCCTCCGAGTTGGCCGTCCTGAGCTGAGTGGACGCGTATCCCGCTTGTCTGCCGGATCGTTGACAGATCCGGCAGACAAGTGTGCGTTCCCGCGCGAGTGGCGGCTCGGTTATCCACTGGCGCGGCGGACCGGTAAGGGGCAGGGTCGCAAGAGTGCTGAAGAATCCCGTGTGGGCCGCCCTCGCCGGGCCGCAGGCCTGTTTCGCCGAGGCCGCCGGTGACGCCGCCCGCTATTCACCCGAGATCGCGCCCTTCGCCGCGCTGCGCGACCCCGCCGACCCGGCCGCCTGGCGCGACCTGGCCACGATCACCGACGTCGCGGTGCTCACCGGCCCGTCGATCACCCCGCCGACCGGCTGGGAGACCACCGAGGTCCTCGCCGGCGTGCAGATGATCGGCCAGAGCATGACCGGCGTCGACGACCCGGACGCGGTGGTGCTGACCGAGGCCGACGTCCCGGAGATGCTCGAGCTCGTGGCCCGCGCCCAGCCCGGCCCGTTCCGCAAGCGGACCGTCGACCTGGGCCGTCACCTCGGCATCCGGGACGACGATGGCCGCCTCGTCGCGATGGCCGGTGAACGCTTCCGCCTGCCCGGCTGGACCGAGGTGAGCGCTGTCTGCACCGACCCGGAGTTCCGCGGCAAGGGCCTCGGCGCCCGCCTCACCCTGGCGGTGGCCGCCGGTATCCTGGCCCGCGGCGAGCTGCCGTTCCTGCACACGGTCCACGACAACGAGGACGCGATCCGGCTTTACGGCCGCCTGGGCTTCGAACACAGCGGCGACGTGGTCTTCGCCTCCTTCCGCCGCACCGCGACGTCCTGACGCCCGCCTCCGGCCCCTCCACTCAGCTCCGGGCCGGGGGCGCGACCTCCCTCAACGCGCGGCCTCCCGCAACGCGGCTTCTTTCAGCGCGCGGCCTCGATCAACGCAGCCTCCCTCAGCGAGCGGCCTCCCTCAACGCGGCCACTTTCAGCGCGCGGCCTCACTCAACGCGGCCACTTCAGCGCGCGGCCTCACTCAACGCGGCCTCCCTCAGGGTGCGACGCAGAACTCGTTGCCCTCCGGGTCGGCCATCACGATGTGATGCCCGTCGACGACGGTGAGCACGCTGCCGCCCGCCGCGACGAGCTCGCCGGATTTCGCCACCACGCGCTCCCACTGGTCATCCGAGCGGCCCACCCGGATGTCGATGTGCAGCCGGTTCTTCGCCACCTTCGGCTCCGGCACGTCGAGCAGGCTCAGCCGCGGACCCACCCCGGCCGGATCCTCCAGCCAGGCCGCGCCGCCCTCACCCTCCTCCTCACCGAAGGACGCCACCCACTCCTCCCGCGTCGCGAACGGCGCCGGAGGCGGCTCATCGACGTAGCCCAGCGCCGATTTCCAGAACTCCGCCAGCGACACGGCATCCACACAGTCAAATGTCAGATCCACCCGTAGCCCCATGGCCGCATCCTGCCACTGCCCTACGACACTTCCCGCCCCAGCGAACGCCGGTCGCCGCGGGTCCGGGGTGAGGGCGCGCCGGGGCCGGCGGCGGGAAGCGCCGGACCGGCGGGCGTCAGGGGTGGCGGCGGCGGGACGGGGTGGTGCGGTTGGGGACGCGGTCGGGCGTACCGGAAAGGGTTATAGCTGTCCGTGGTTGGGTGGGAGGACGTCGGAGAGCTCATATGCGCCTATGTGCGCATACTTCCAGTCGAGAGGATCGTGGACGCTGTGGGTTCGGGCGTTGCGCCAATGGCGGTCCAGGTCCCACTTCGAGGCGGCTGCGCTGGTGCCGCAGAGGGCGAAGATCTCGGACCCGGCGTCCACCGCCACCTCGCTGGCGAAGGCCTTGGCGGCGGCCACCGTGAGTGAGCCTCGGGCTGCCTCCTCGGCGGACCGCGGAATCAGGCCGATCTCGTCGAGAGTTCCGGCGGCGGACTCCAGCAGCGCCTCCGCGGCACGGACGCGGGCGGCCAGGCGGCCGTAGCGGTGACGGACGTGCGGGTCCTCAGCTGCACTGCCGTGACCTGCCCGGATGGCCTCCGTCGACGGTCGCGCCGTGGACCGCAGGTAGGCCCGCGCGTCACGCAGCGCCGCCCCGGCGATGCCCGCCTCGATCGCCGTGTGCACCAGCTGCGCCCGTGCGCCCAGCTGCTGCGGCACCTCGTAGGCCGACGCGTAATCGACGACCAGCTCGACCGGGACATCACGGAACGTGGCCGTTCCACTGATCGTCGCGCGCTGGCCGATCACGTCCCAGTCGGTGTCGACGGTGACGCCGGGCGCGTCGCGGGGGACGAACGCCAGCACCAGGCGGCCCTCCGGGGAGAGCGCGCTGACCGCGATCCAGGCGCTGGTCAGGGCACCCGTCGTGTAGTACTTCACGCCGGTCAGACGGCCGCCGGTGATGGTGGTGCGCAGATCCTGCGCGTGCTTGCCGCCGCGCTCGGCCAGGGCGTTGCCGAGGCGTTTCCCGGTCAGGACGTCGGCGAAGAGACGCTTGCGGGCGTCGGCGCCGCCGTGCACGGCCAGGATGTCGATCATGAGGTAGTGGCCCTGCGGCACCTGGGCGATCGCCGGGTCGGCGGCGGCCAGGATGCGGGTGACCTCGGCGAGGGTGCGCGGGCCGAGGCCCGGGCCGCCGTCCGCGGCCGGGATCGTGATGCCGAGCAGGCCGGACGCGTCGAGGGCGGCGAGCGCGTCGTGCGGGATCACCGCGGCGCCGTCGCGGTCGCGCTGGATCGCGCCGGGCTCGAGCTCGGCGGCGAGCCGGTGGGCGGTGGTGACCGCCTCGTCGTGGGTCAGCATGCGCCGATCCTATGCGGCAACCCGACTGCCCCCGGGGGCCTGCTCAAGTGACCTCCGGCCGGAACCGATCAGCCCGGAACTGATCGGCGCGGCGCTGGTCGGCGGGTCGCTGCGGCGGAGGAGGGTCCTTGCACACCTGGACGAATCGGGTGGCTCCGGCGCGGGCGTCGTATCGGGCGCTCGGGCTGCTCTACGCCCTCGCGATGATCGCCCTCCTCGGCATGAACCTCGGGCCCGACGACAACGAGTGGATCGCCGAGGCGGCCCGGTTCGGCTTCGGCGTCTTCGGCGTGGTCGCGGCCCTGCACGCGGCCCGCCTGCCCGATCTGCCGGCCCGGCTGCGGCGCGCCTGGACCGCGGTGGCCGGCTGCTTCGGTGTGCTGGTGGTCAGCGTCCCGGTGCTGCTGCTGCTGGATCTGAGCCTGGACGACACGAAGACCGCCGACGACGTCATCCACGTGATCTTCGTGGTGGCGCTGCTGATCGCCCTGCAGCTCTTCCCGCTGGCGAAGCTGCGGCCGCGCGACCGCGCCAAGAACGTGCTCGACGCGATGACCGTGCTGGTCGGCGGTTCGCTGGTGCTCTGGTACACGGCCGTCGACCCGATGATCCACAGCGGTCACGACTTCACCGAGGGGTTCGTCGCCGCGGTGCTCTACCCGATCGGCGACCTGGCCCTGCTGTTCACCGTGGCCCGCGCCCTGCTGCGCGGCGCCGACGACTCCGCGCGGCGGCCGTTGCAGCTGCTCACCGCCGGCACACTGGTGCTCTTCGCCGGTGACGCGGTGAACGGCTACCTGAACGCGCACGGCATCATGGTCAGCGCCTCCTGGCAGTTCTCCTGGTGGATCACGACGGACGCGCTGCTCGCGGCGGCCGCGGTGGAGCAGAGCCGGCCGGCGCGGCGGGCCGGGTTCACGCACCGGCCGGGGTTCCGGATCGGGCGATGCCTGCCGTACCTCGCGGTGATGGTCGCCCCCGGGCTGATGCTGTACTCCGCCATCGCCTCGAAGCACTTCTCGCCGTGGGGCGGGATCGCCATCGGCGGCGCGGCGCTCAGCGCGCTGGTGCTGTCCCGGCAGACACTGGTCCAGCGGGAGTCCGACGAGCTGGCGCTCACCGACGGGCTGACCGGTCTCGCCAACCGGTCCCGGTTCCGCGAGACGTCACACCGCGGGCTGCACCGGGACGCCCGCGACGGCCTGCACTCGGCCGTCCTGGTGATCGACATGAACAGCTTCAAGGAGATCAACGATACGTTCGGCCATCAGGCGGGCGACGCGGTGCTGATCGAGCTGGCCGACGTGCTGCGCCGCTGCGTGCCGTCGCCCGGCTTGCCGGCCCGGCTCGGCGGGGACGAGTTCGCGGTCGTGCTCTCCGGCCTGGCGGCACCGCAGCAGGCGTACGAGACGGCCGGCCGGATCGCCGCCGCGCTCGGCCCGGTCGCCGTCGACGGCCGGCTGATCACCCTGGCGGCGAGCATCGGTGTGGCCGTCTCCGCGCCGGGCGAGCTGCACCACGACGAGCTGGTGCACCGCGCCGACCTGGCGATGTACAAGGCGAAGGCGCTCGGTCCGGCGACCCGCTGGGCGGTCTGGCAGGAGTCGCTGGAGACGGCGGCCTGAAGTGCTGTTGTCGTCGATGCGGTGGGGCATCCACCGGGGTGGGATCGGTGGATGCGCCACCACATCCCCCTGGAAGGACGCCACCGCCTGGCAGAACAGGGCGTGCAATCAGCCGCCGCACCCGAGCGTTCGCGCATTGCCACTCGGTTACGTTGATCTGACGTTCGGGCGGTGAGCGGCAGGGCGGCTCACGGTGGGCTCGTGCGCGGGTGGCGGCACACCGAAACTCACGCCGACCGCGATGAGGTCGCACCGAAACGGTTCGTGTGCTTCCATCCCGGCCCTGGCGTTGATGAAACGCCACACAAGCGTTACGTGTGACCTGATCCCCGTGGCACGGGCGTTGCGTGTGACCTGATCCCCGTGGCATGGGCGTTGCGTGTGACCTCATCCACGCCGCTGGTAGTGGCATTGCGGGCCCGGCTGGTCACTAGTGCTGCCGAGCGTCCACGTTGTCCGCACTGAGCGCCAGCCGGCATCGGCGTTTCCAAGATCTGCGAACCGGGGACGACAGGACCGGGAACAGCAGGACCCGGGACAGCACGACCGGGGACAGCGCGCCCGAGACGGCGGGACGACCGAGACGGCGGGACGCGACCCCCGGCCGTCACTCCTCGACGCGCAGCGGCTCCGTGCAGTCGCTGACGACGATGCCCCGCGCGGGGTCGTGCGTGGCCGTCGCGCAGGTCCGGCGGGTAAGCGCCTGCTCGCCGTAGGGATCGGTGCGGGTGTCGACGGTGACGTCGATCCGGCCGTCGGCGCGGGAGCCGTAGCGGGTCGGGATCGGGTGGCCCTCCGTGGTGGGGGCGGTCACCGTGAGGGTGGCGACGCGTTTCGCCTGGGCCGCGCCGAGCAGGCAGTCAGCGGCGGAGGCCGGCAGAACCTCGCCCTGTCTCAACACGAAGGTCCCGCAATCCGGCGAATCGGCCGGGCGCGTGGACGCGGGCGCCGGCGCATCGGACGAGAGCCGTGGCCGAGGCGAAGCGCCCGACGCCGCCGAGGAGAGAGGCGATAACGACGCCGCCGGGGAGAGAGGCGACAACGGCGACGCCGAGGAGGCCGGACCCGGCGACGCGGGCGAGGTCACCGGGGCGATCGAGGCAGGTGAGACCACCGGAGCCCCGGCCGGGGAATCACCCCCGCACGCCGCCACACCCACCGTCAGACAGGCCGCGACCACCAACCCCACCATCCGCGTCATGACGGTTTCGACGTCCTGACCCCATCCCCCGTTCCCACCCCGGTCCCGCCGACCACGAACGCGGCACGGTCCCACGGGCGATCGGCGCTCAGGAACGGGTTCTCCTCGGCCATCCACTCGTCCCACTCCCGCTTCGCGGTCACCGGGTCGACACCCTTGAGCCCCAGGTCACGCAGCAGACCGAGCCGTTCCGCCTCGGCGTAGTCGGACCGTACCCAGATCGCGACGTCGAACAGGTGCGCCAGGTCCCGCCGGGACGCGCCGACCCCCTCGACCAGCACCGCCCGGCAGCCGGCCGGCACCGTGATCTGCCCGTCCCGGCCGCGCCGCTCCCACGCGGGCGGGCGCAGGCGCACCGCCGCGCCGGCGCGCAGCGGATCGAGGACGCCGGTGGTCATCAGATCGGCCCAGCCGAAACGGGAGTGCCACCAGGCCACGTCGTCGGTGTGCACGATCGCCGAGCCGGGGATCCGCTCGGCGAGCCGGCCGGCCAGGGTCGTCTTGCCGCTGCCGCCGCGCCCGTCGACGGCGATCAGCAGCGGGCGCCCGGCCGGCGTCCCGCCCGCGGCCAGCACCGCGGCGACGAAGTCGTCCCAGCTCTGGTCCTGCCACTCCCCCGCGGGAGTCTCACCGGGTCCCAGCAACATCCGAGCACCATAACCCCGTGCCGATCACCCGTGCGCGACGCGGCCCACCAGCGCGCGCGAGCACACCACCGTGATCAGGCCGGCGGCGACCACCGAGAGCAGGCCGACCCGCAGGCTGGACAGGTCGGCGATCGCCCCGACGAGCGGCGCCGAGAGCAGGAATCCGGCGCGCAGCAGCCAGCTCGTCACGGTCAGGCCGGCGCCCTCCGGCAGGCCGGGCAGCTCGTCGGCGCTGTGCATGGCGGCCGGCACCAGCGTGGCGGTCCCGAGACCGGCCAGGGCGAACCCGATCAGCGTGGCCGGCACCGACGGGAACGCCAGGGCCAGGCCCATGCCGAGGGCCGCGACGGCGCCGCCGGCCCGCACCACGGCACGCTGGCCGAACCGGTCCACCACCCGGTCCCCGGTGAGCCGGCCGGCGGTCATCGCGACCTGCAGGGCGACGAACGCGAGGCCGGCCACCGCGGCACTGGTGAACAGCTCGTTGCGCAGGTAGAGCGCGCCCCACGAGGAACCGGCGTCCTCGACGAGCGCGCCGCAGGCGGCGAGCAGGCCGAGCACCGCCAGCATCCGGACGGCGTGCGCGGAGTAGGCGCGGGCCGGCGACACAACGGGCGACGATGAAGCGGGCGAGGGCGTAACAGACGAGGGCGACGCGGCAGCCCCGTCCGCGCCGGGCAGCATGAACTTCAGCGCCACGATCGCGACCAGGCTGAACAGCACCGCGGAGATGCTCAGATGCAGCGGCAGGCTCAGAGCCAGGCCGGCCGCCGCCGACCCCATCAGGCCGCCGAGCACCGCGCCCACGCTCCAGAGCCCGTGCAGCGAGTTCAGGATCGATCGCCCGTACACCCGCTGGACCCGCAGGCCGTGCGCGTTCTGCGCCACGTCGACGATCGCGTCGAGCGCGCCGGCCGCGAAGAAGACGGCGGCCAGGACCCAGACGTTCGGCGCGAACGCGACGAGCAGAACGAGCGCGGCGAGCAGGACGATGCCGATCGAGGCGACCCGCGCGGAGCGGAACCGGCGGATCACCGCGGCGGCGAAGAGACCGGCGATGAGGGCGCCGAGGGGCATCGCGGCGATCGCCGACCCGAGGGCCGCGTTGGTCAGCCCGAGGTCCGCTTTGAGCTGCGGAAACCGGGGTACTACGTTCGCGTAGAGCGCGCCGTTGGTGAGGAAGACCAGGGCGACGGCCATGCGCGCCAGGCGGGCTTCGCGCGGCGGTGCGGTGCGGGTGGCGACGGACATGCGTACGAGAGTACCGACGCTATGTACGCTTGTACATAACGCTTGCCCTCATGGACCCGCCGCCCCGGCCGATAACGCATGCGTGGAATGGTCACGCAAGGACGGGAAGCGGCGCAGCGAGGTCATCGCACCCGCTCTCCGGCATGATCCGCTGCTGACCGCGGCCGGCTGGTGGACCATCCTCGCGGTGATCCTCCTGTTCGCGCTCGACCACTCCATCGAGTCGCAGATCCGGATCTACTGGGCGTTCCAGGTGCCGCTCGACGTGCTCCTCGCGTACTCGTCGTGGCGGGTCTCCCGGGTCGCGACCGGCGCGATCAAGCGCTTCTGGTGGGTTCTGACGTTCTGCGGCGTGCTCTTCGTGATCGGGGACGTCACCCAGACGGTGACCGTGCTGGTCACCGGCGCCGGCGACCGGACCAGCGGCGGCGCGGTGCAGAGCATCTGCTTCGCGGTCGGGCTCGGCGCCCTCATCCTGGCGATGCTGCTGCATCCGCACCCGCAGCGCTCCGGGCGGGACCGGCTCGCGTTCTGGCTGGACTCGGCCACCGTGATGGTCGGTGGCGCGGTCGTGGCCTGGTGCTTCGGCCCGGGCAGCGACTCGACCGGCGCCCTGGTCACCACGCTCGCGGCCGGCGCGGTGGTGCTCACCTCCGCGTTCGCGTCGGTGAAGATGAGCCTCAACGGCAACGCGCCGATGCACCGGGCGGCCGCGCTTCCGATGATCACGGCGGCCGGCGTGAACAGCATCGCGTTCTTCCTGCCCGGCGGCACCGACCAGGTGCTGCCCGCCTACGCCCTGGCGATCCGCTTCCTGCCCTCGCTGCTGATCGCCGTCGGCCCGCGCACCCAGGAGATCATCGCCCGGTTCGACCAGACCGCGTTCGGCGCCAAGCGCCGCAAACCGTACAGCCTGCTCCCGTACGGCTCGATCGCCATCGTCTTCGGCGTCATGGTGTTGCTGATCGCCCGCGACGGCGGTCTGCGGGACGCCGGCAACGGCCGGCTCTGGGGTGTGATCGCCGGCCTCGGCGTGATCATCGCGCTGGTCGCCGGACGGCAGCTGGTCGCCTTCCACGACAACACCCGGCTCATCTCCGAGCTCGACCGCACCCTCGCCGAGCTGCGCGAACATGAGATCCGGTTGCGCCGCCAGGCGAACACCGACGGTCTGACCGGCCTCGCCAACCGCACCCACCTGCAGGACGAGATGACCGTGGCGCTGGACGGCCACGAGCCGGGCACGGTCTCGCTGCTGGTGATCGACCTGGACGGCTTCAAGGAGGTCAACGACACGCTCGGTCATCCGGCCGGCGACGCCCTGCTGACCGGGGTGGCCCGCAAGCTGACCGAGTCGGTGCGCGGCGACGACCTGGTGGCCCGGCTCGGCGGTGACGAGTTCGCGGTGCTGCTGCGCGAGTGCGACGCCACGGCCGCCGAGCACACCGCCCAGCGGATCCTGCGCTCGCTGGAGACGCCGATCCCGGTCACCGAGGGCGCCCGCATCCACGCCCACGCGAGCATCGGGGCGGCCACCGCCGGTCCGGACGCCGACATCGAGACGCTGCTGCGCGACGCGGACATCGCGATGTATGCGGCCAAACGGGATGGAAAGGGCTGCTTGCGCAGCTATCACCCGAGCTTGGCGGTGGTCCATCAACGTGCGGCGGAGCAGGCTTGGGGCCGGGCGAGCTGACTTCCCATCGGGTACGGGGTAAGCCCCGCCGACAGGCGCACGGAGATCCCGCACCGAGCCACCGGCGGACGCGGCTCCCCCGGCCGATGTGCGATGGTGGGCCGGTGACGCTCGACGACCTGGTCCGGCTGCGCCGCGCCCGCGACCGGATGGACCGCGACTACGCGGAGCCGCTCGACGTCCCGGCCCTGGCCCGGGACGCCTGCATGTCGGCGGGTCACTTCTCCCGCAGTTTCCGGGCCGCGTTCGGCGAGACGCCGTACAGCTATCTGATGACCCGCCGGATCGAGCGGGCGAAAGCGCTGCTGCGGCGCGGGGACCTCTCCGTCACCGAGGTGTGCTTCGCGGTCGGCTGTACCTCGCTCGGCTCGTTCAGCAGCCGGTTCACCGAGCTCGTCGGGGAGAGCCCGAGCGCGTACCGGGCGCGCAGCCACGACGCGGGCGCGGGCATCCCGGCCTGCTACGCCAAGATTTACACCAGACCGGTCAGGAACGGAGAAGCCGGCCGGCCCGCTCGTCCGTAGCGTGGGGCGCATGACGATCCGACTCGCGCAGACGTTCATCGCCACCGACGACTTCGACAAGGCGCTCACCTTCTACCGCGACGCACTGGGCCTGGAGGTCCGCAACGACGTCGGGTACGAGGGGATGCGCTGGATCACCCTCGGCACACCCGGGCAGGACGTGGAGATCGTCCTGGAACCGGCCCTGGCCGACCCGAACGCCTCGCCCGCCGACCGGGAGACCATGGCCGAGCTGCTCGCCAAGGGCCTGCTGCGCGGCGTCATCTTCACCACCGAGGACGTCGACGGCGCGTTCGAGCGGGTCCGGGCCGCCGGCGGCGAGGTGATCCAGGAGCCGATCGACCAGCCGTACGGTGTCCGCGACTGCGCCTTCCGCGACCCCTCCGGCAACATGATCCGGATCAACCAGAAGAAGTGATTACCGGCTGCCGGCGGGTACTCCTCAGGATGCCGAGAGGAGGCCGGCATGACAGCCACCGACCCGAACGGGCAGCCGGACATCGAACGCCCGGTCGACCTGAACGACATCCGTGAACGCGAGAAGGCGCAGCGGCCGGACGAGAAACGCGGGGACGACGACCCGGGAGCGCCGCCGCCGCAGCCCGAACCGACCGACTGATCCGCACCGACCCACTGATCCGCACCGGCCCGGGGTTCCGCCCCGGGCCGGCGGCGTCCCGGCGCACAGGAAGCCCACAGATCACTCATGGGTCAGGGCCAAGAGCTGGGCGGACAGTAATCGCCATGACCGACTTCGCGATTCGACTCCCGCAGACCCAGTCCTCCGCCGTCGCCGGGACCCCGATCCGCTGGCGGATGCGCGGCGCCGCGATGGCCGCCGCCGTCGTCCTCGGCACGGCCGGCAGCACCGCCGTGACCCGCTCCGCCGACCACGGCGTCGCGGTCGCCCCGATCACCACCGCCGTCCCGTCGTCGCCGGCCGCCACCGGGATCAGCGCCGCCATCGGGACCGCCGCCGCCTTCGGGACCGCCGCGGTTTTCGGGACCGTCACCGGCTTCGGGTCGGCCACGGCTGCCGGGCCGGCGGGCGTCGTTCCGGTCTCCGCGGCGCCGCTGCGGGCCTTCGTCTACGACAGCGCGACCGGCTCGGTCCGCGAGATCGCGTGAGCCGCCGTGACCCTCAGGATCCTCCGGCCGCCGGTCCGGGCTCGCGCGGCGGGCGGGTGTGCCACGCCGCGACACCTGCCGTCACGAAACCGGCGGACTCGTACAGCGGGCGGCCGGCCTCCGTCGCGACGAGCGTGACGTGCCGGTCCGGGCACGCCGCCAGAGCCGCCGTCAGCACCGCCCGGCCGGCCCCGCGGGAACGGTGCTCCGGCAGCGTCGCCAGCCAGTAGACGCCGACGGCCGTACCGTCGTCGTAGGTGTAGGCGGCAGCCGCGGGCGCTCCGCCGTGACGGCCCAGCCACACCCGCCAGCCCGGTCTGCCCAGCAGGTCCGGTGACAGCGCCCGCCCCGGCGACCAGGGTTGATAGGCCGGCAGCGGGAAGCCGTCGACGATCACGCGTTCCGCCACTGCCAGCTCGTCCGGATCGTGGACCTCGCTCACCCGTACCCCCGCAGGCGGCGCGGCCACGCGCCCGGGCCGGCGGATCATCACCGGCATGCGCACAGTCCCGGGCCCGGGTTCGATGACGCCGAAGGCGTCCTCCACCACCAGCGTCCGCCGCGGCGCCAGACCGAGCACCCGCTCGGGTCGCGCCTGCGCGCCGAGCAGGATCACCCGCGCGCCGGCCGCGTGCTCGGCCAGCAGATATCCGTCGCCGCGCACCGCACCGGCCGCGCGCGAGGCCCACATCGCCGCCGCGTTCGCCAGGTGCATCCCGATCATGGCCGCATCGTAGACGGGCCGCGCTTTGTCCGATCGACGGTGGCGCGTGTCCGATCGGACCATCGCCGCGAGCGTGCGGGGCGTGTTGGTCCTCGGTGACCTTCGAGCCATCCGTTTCTGAGTCGCCGCCGGCCCGCGACGAGCCGGCGCCGGAGCCCGACGAGGCGGCCGCGAAATCCGGGGAGCCGGCGCCGGAGCCCGACGAGGCGATCGGGGAACGGGACGCGCCGGCGGCCGGGGTCGCCGAGCCCGAAGAGCCGGCGCTCGACTCCGGGGAGTTCGTGGTCGAGCCGGACGCGGGGCAGGCCACCGTCCGGATCCCGGTGCGGGCTCACGCGCCCCACCGGCGGGCGCTGTGGCCGCGGATCGCCGGTGGCTTCACCGCCGCCGTGCTGCTCGGCGGCATCGCGGCGTTCACGCTCAACGGGCCCGGCGCGATCGAGGCCGGCGCCACCGCCGCCGAGCTCGACGCCAACCAGCGCGGCGACAACGCCGTCACCGGCGCGATGGGCGAGCCGGCCCGCGACGGCGGGTTCGAGTTCACCGTCACGGCTATGACGTGCGGCGGCAAACGGGTCGGACCGGCCGAGTACGGCGCGGCGGCGCAGGGCGAGTTCTGCCTGATCGACCTGACCGTGACGAACATCGGCGCGTCCGCGACGGCGTTCCTGGACATCCCGCAACTGGCCCGCGACGCCGAGGAGGGCGTCCACCACCCGGACACCGTCGCCGGAACCTGGGCGAACCAGAAGCACCCGGACTTCACCCGGTCGATCGGGCCGGGGCATACCGTGAAGGGCCGGCTGGTCTTCGACGTGCCGCGCGGCACCCGGCTGACAACCCTGGTCCTGCACGAGGTGATGTTCAGCCGGGGTGTGCGGGTGCCGCTGCGGCATGGGTGATCGTTCTTGTTTGCCCTCGGCGCCGCTCGCCGAGGCGTGGCGGTCCGGTACGACCGCGTGGTCCACGAGCAAACGGCAGAACTGCAGACGACGCTGAACACCTGCCCCTAGACGTCACCCGAGCGGGATCGTCGCGATCGGGCGCCAGGTGACCGTTTTCGCCTCGGCGTCCACCGACACGTCGACCAGCTGGACCGCGCTGACGCGCATCGTGGCGTGGCCCGGCCGGACCCGCCGCAGGTCCCGCTGGATCGCGGCGTTGTCGGCGTCGCCGTTCGCATAGCCGATCGTCATGTGCGCGATCCCGGCTTCGCTGCTGAGCGCGCCGGGCCCGCGGACCCGGCCGATGACCTCGCGGACCCGCGTGCCGAGTGCGGCGATCCGATCGTCCGGATGAACGTCGAACATCACCACCGAGGCCTGCGCGAGACAGCTGCCGACGGTCAGCGAGAACGACCCGAAGCCCGCGAGATCGCCGGTCAGCGCCGCCGCCAGCTCGGCCCGCTCGGCCTCCGAGTACGCCGACCCGAACACGTCGGCGATCTGCGCGAGCGTGATGTGCAGCCAGCGGTCCTCGACGCACGCCAGCGGATAGGGCGCCAGCGCCTCGCGGCACCCGGCGGTGAGGGCCGCCAGCTCGGGGTTCTGATCGAGGTCGGGGATGACGTAGACGTGCAGCAGCGTCTCCCCCGGTGGCCACGGCTCGGCGCCGTGCCGGAAGGCGAAGGGTTTCACGGCGGCAACTCTAGAAGGCTGCCGCCGTTCACGGGAACCCCTCAGCTGACGCTGCGGTCGACCGGCTCGTCCGGGTCGGCGCTCGCGCCGGAGCCGCCCGTGCTCGCCGACGGGATGCTGGCCTTCAGCGCCTTGACGTCCTGGCACACCGTGCGGAACTTGAGGATCTCGGTGCTGACCGCTGCGGTCAGCGTCTGCTCGTCCGGGTTGCCGGCCGCCGCCTGGGCCTTGCGGACGCTGAATTCCAGCGCGCCCGTCTGGGTGCTGATCAGCGTGCTCTTGGCGGTCTTGCCGGCGGTGACGATCTGGCTCGCGGACGCCAGGTCGAGGTCGTGGCCCGCGTTGCCGAGGACCGCGTTCTCCGCCAGCGTGCAGGCGGTCGCGGTGCCCTCGTCCAGGCCGGACAGGTCGGCGGCGGAGGCCGCGGTGGCGGCGCCCGGCGCGGTGGCGGTCTCGTCGTTGCTGGCGCAGCCGGTCAGGCCCAGGGTCAGCAGGACGCTTGTGGCGATCACTGCGGTGGTTGCTCGCATGGCGGGCCACGTTACCGATCCGGTCATCGCGGGTGCCTGCGGGCAACAGGTTTGTGACCTAGGTCTTCCGTATCGACCGCCCGCGATGGCAACATCACGTAATGCGAGCAGTGGTCGCCGAAATGTCCGTCCCTCGTTACCTTTTGACCGCCGCCGGGCGCCCCTCCCTGCTCACCCTGCGTGACGACGCCCCGGAGCCGGCTCTCCCCGCGGGACCCGGCTGGGTGGTGCTGCGGCCGGAGCTCTCCGGCATCTGCGGCAGCGACGTGGCGGTCGCCCGGGCGAAGTCGTCGCTGGTGCTCAGCGCGTTCTACACCGCGCGGCGGCAGATCCTCGGGCACGAGACGGTCGCCGTGGTGGAGTCCACCGGCGAGCGGGTCGCGCTGGATCCGGTGCTCTCCTGCACGCAGCGCGGCTTCACGCTGTGCCGCTCCTGCCGGGAGGGCCGCCCGAACGTCTGCGAGCGCCAGACCAGCCCCGCGCAGGGGTTCGACGCGGCGCTCGGCGGCGGCTGGGGCGAACGCCTCGTCGCCCACGAGAGCCAGCTGCACCCGGTCGGCGCCGTCCCGTCCCGGCGCGCGGTCCTGGCCGAGCCCGCGTCGATCGCCCTGCACGCGGCGATGCGCTGGGAGCGTCGCGGCGACCGGGCCGTGGTGATCGGGCCGGGCACGATCGGGCTGCTGCTCACCGCGGCGCTGCGGCGGCTCCACCCGGACCTCGACATCACGGTGATCGGGCCGGGATCGCGGGCCGCGGCGATGGGTGCGACACGCACGCTGCCGTCCGGGCCGCAGGCGGTGGAGGCGTTCGGCGCGGTGCTGCGGCCCCGGATGACACGCACGCCGATCCTGGTGGACGGGGTGGACGTGGTGTTCGACTGCGTGGCGTCGCCGCCGACCATCGACCTCGGGCTGCACCTGCTGCGCCCCGCCGGGATGCTGGTGCTGATCGGCAGCGCCGGGAAGCAGAAGGTGGACTGGTCCCTGGTCTGGAACCGGCAGCTCACCGTGCAGGGGACGGTCAATTCGGCACCGCCGGTGATGGCGCGCGTGGTGGAGTGGCTCGCTGACCCGTCGTTCCCGGCGGACGGACTGGTCACGCACGTGCACGAGCTGGACGACTGGGAGGCGGCCCTCGCCACGGCGACGGCCGGGGCGCGGGCCGGCGCGGTGAAGGTGGCGTTGCGGCCCGACCCATCGATCCCGCTCGTCACGTGACGCGGAGTTCCAGCAGGGAGTAGCCGTAGGAGGTGTTGCGCTTCGTCCCGTACACCCGGATGTACCGCGCGGTCTCCCCCTCGGCGGCGATGTCCACCTTTCCACCCTTGCCGGATTTCGTGGTGTAGATGCTCGTCCACTTCTTGCCGTCCGGTGACGTCTCCACCCGGTAGGCCACGCCGTAGGCGTGCTCCCAGAGCAGCGTCACCGCCGAGATCCGCCAGCGCTGCCGCAGATCAACCTTGATCCACTGCGGGTCGGAGAATCCGCTCGACCAGCGCGTCGTCTCGTCGCCGTCGATCGCGTTCGCCGGCCCCCAGCGATCGCCCTCCACCGCCGAGGCGCTGGCCACCCCGTCGAGCGCGAGGTTGGCGCCGCCCGGGTTGGCCTTCCCGGCCGGCGCGGAGGGACTGGTCTTCGCCGAGGCTGCGGGGCTGGCCTTCGCACTGCTCGGCGGCGGGCTCGGGGTCTGTGCGCTTTCGGTCAGCGGCTCGGTGGGCACGCCCGTCGTGACGTCCTGGCGGACCTCGCTCGGGACCGGCTCGGCCACCTGCGAGGACGCGGGCTCGCTGCCCGCTTCAGCGATCTCCATCCGGTACGCCCATCCGGCGCTCACCAGGGCCACCAGCACGACCACCGTCGCGACGGCGATCCGGCGCCCCCGCTTCCGCCCGCCGCCCGGCCGCTCGGGCTTCCCGGCGGCCTCCCGGGCCGGCGCCGCTGCGGCCGCCCGGCTCGTCGTTACTGCGGCATCCCGGGCCGGCGCCGCGAAAGCGGGCGGCGCGCCGGGGCCGGCCGGATCGCTCGTGCGGGCGACCGGCCGCTGCGGCATCCGGGTCAGGCGCAGGCTGTCGGCGCGCGATGCCCGCCGCTCCCCCGCCGTGCCGGAACCCTCCCCCGAGTCGGGCGCGTTACCGAATCCGTTCACGTTCGTCGTTCTCCCCGCGGTGCTTTCCCGGCACGCCCGATGCGGCCGCAGCGCCGTATCCTGACGCATGCTCCTGTCCGGAAAAGCACACGGCGTCCCGCTGCCGCCCGGGCACCCGGCCGGCGCTGCGCGAACACCGGCGGCGTGACACCGGTCACCCTCGCGTGTCGCCACTGTAAGGACTCCGAAGTGAACACGGAACGAACCGATCCCGGTACGCAACGCCAGCTCACGGCCATCGCGGAGGTGGCCGCGCTGGACATCCCGGTGTGGCTGCGCGGCGGCTGGGCGATGGACTTCTTCCTCGGCCGGGTGACCCGCCCGCACCGCGACGTCGACTGGTTCGCGATGGCCGCCGACGCCGGGCGGGTCGTCGCCGCGCTCACCGCGCGCGGCTGGGAACGGGTTCCGCACGACCACCAGCTGGAGTTCCTGCGCGACGGCGTGGAGCTCAGTTTCGCGCTGCTCGCCGCGGATCTCACGGTGGCGGCGGGACCGTGGACCGGCGAGTCGTGGCCGGCCGGCATGCTCGACTGGCCGGCCTGCCGGCTCGGGGATGTCACGTGCGCGGTGGTCAGCCCGTACGCGCAGATCGAGATCAAGAAATCGATGCCGGTCTGGGTGCCGGGATTGCCGAGGCGGCCGAAGGACGCCGAGGACGTGGCGCTGCTGGAGGCGGCGCTCAGGCAGCGGCGAGACCCGCCCGGAACTGCTGCGGCGTCGCGCCCCGGACCCGCTTGAACGCCACCGTCAGCGCGAACGCGTTGGCGTAACCGACCCGGCGCGCGATCGTGGCGATGGTGGCGTCGGTGGTGCGCAGCGACTCGGCGGCGAGGTCGAGGCGCCAGTGGGTCAGGTACGTCATCGGCGGCTGCCCGACCAGGTCGGTGAACCGGCGCGCGAACGCCGCCCGCGACACCCCGGTCGCGGCGGCCAGCCCGGCGACCGTCCACTGCCGGTGCGGCTCCTCGTGCATGATCCGCAGAGCCTGGCCGACGCAGGGGTCGCCGTGCGCGCGGTACCACCCGGGCGGATCGCCGGCCGGCCGGGCGAACCAGGCGCGCAGCGTGGCGATCAGGGCCAGGTCCAGCAGCCGGTCGAGGACCACCTGCTGGCCCGGCTCGTCCCGATCCATCTCGGCGTGCAACAGGTCCATGATCGGCGACTGGACCTGCTCGCGGGGCACCCGCACGACGGCGGGCAGGGTGGCGAGCAGCCGGCCGCTGACGAAGCTGGAGACCTGGTAGGCGCCGCTCGCGATCACCGTGGCGCCGTGCGTGCCGAGCCCGAGCGCGCTGGTGCCCGCGGCGAGCCGGGTCGCCGCCGTGATGTCCGTGCCGTCCGTCGTGACCAGCCGGTTGCCGGGGTGAACGAAAACGGTCGGCGGCACGTCCACGGAGGAGGCTACCGTGTACGGCTCGGGGCCCTGCACGACCGCCACGTCCCCGGTGCCGACGAACGTCGGCTCGCCGTCGTCCGGGATCACCCACGCGTGCCCGCGCAGCGGCGTGGCGAGCCCGAGCGGCGCCTCGTCGACGATCCGCAGCGCCCACGGCGGGTCGAGCACCGACCGGCAGAACGCGGCGGTCCGGGCGCGTACGCCGTCGAGCAGGTCTCCGAGCGGGTCCATGACCGTGCAGCGTAGACGGACGAACATGCGAACGAGGCGTTCGAACATGGATCGTCTCACCACCCGCGATTTGACTGGAGGCCTACCACAACCCCCAGGAGGACCACATGTACGCGATCACCGGAGTCACCGGGCACGTCGGCGGAGCGGCCGCCCGCGCTCTCACCGACGCCGGCCGTCCCGTCCGCCGGATCGTCCGGAACCCGGCCCACGAGCACGACGCGGTCGCCGACCTCGCCGACACCGCCGCCCTCACGAAGGCGTTCGACGGCTGCGACGGCGCGTTCGTGCTGCTGCCCACTGTCGCGCCGTTCACCGACGAGGCGCACCGCGGGCTCGCCGCCTCGATCGCCGCCGCCGTCGAGGCGAGCGGCGTCCCGCACGTGGTCCTGCTCTCCTCCTGGGGCGCCCACCTGGCCGCCGGCACCGGCCCGATCCGCTGGCTGCACCACCTGGAGAACCTGCTGAACGCCACCGGCGCCACGGTCACCGCGATCCGGTCGCCGCACTTCCAGGAGAAGGTGGAGACGGTCCTGGAGGCGGCGACCGGCGCCGGGATCTACCCGGTCTTCGGCGACGAGGCGGATGTGCCGGTGCCGATGGTCGCGACCGCCGACATCGGTGCCGCCGTGGCGCGGGCCCTGATCGACCCGCCCGCCGCGAGCGAGGTCATCGTGCTGGAGGCGCCGGAGTACACCGAGCGGCAGGTCGCCACCGCCCTCGGCGAGCTGCTCGGCAGGCCGTTGCAGGTGGTCACCGTGCCGCGGGCCGGCTGGAGGGAGGCGCTGCCGGTCCCGCCGCGGCTGGCCGAGGAGCTGGTGGCGCTCTACGCGGCCGACGCCGACGGCCTGCTCCAGCCGGTCGGCGACCGCCGGGTCCGCTGTGCCACCGAGCTCACCGTGACACTGCGCCGCGTCGCCGGGCCGGGCGCGGCCTGACCGGGCGGCGCCCGAGCCGACCCGCCGCCCCCTGGGCTCAGCCGAGGAGCTGCAGCGTGCGCTCGTCCGGGCCGTCGTAGAACCGGGCGAGCACCTGCTCGAACACCGCCGGGTCGCCGGCCGCCCGGGCGAACAGGGTCATCGACGAGCGCAGCTTCATGTCGTCCGGGTAGCCGAGGATCTGGCTCGCCGACCGGCCGGTGTGGGCGAGCAGCGCCGTCGCGCAGGCGAGCAGGCGCGGTCCGAGGACCGGGTGGGCCAGGTAGTCCCGGGCCTCCGCCAGGTCCCGGATCGCGAACTGGCGGGCGGTCGGGCTGGAGCCGAGGCCGGCGATCTGCGGGAAGACGAACCACATCCAGTGGGTACGTTTCGAGCCGGCGACGATCTCGGCCAGGGCCTGCTCGTAGACGCCGTCCTGGGCCTGCACGAACCGTTCGAGGTCGCTCACGCCCGCCAAAATATCAGGCGAAACGGGCTACCCGGACGCCGGAGAAGCCGGGGATGCGGCGGCGCGCCGCCCCGACGCCGCTCACGCCCTCGACCGTCACCTCGACGATGTCGGCGTCCGTGACGACAAGCGTCTCGCCGCCGGCCGGCATCCGCAGGATCAGTTCACCGTTGTCGCGGACCTCGCCCCCGGTCGCGGTCAGGCCGGTGATGCCGCTGGTCAGATAGGGGTCGAGGTGGGGGTGGGGGGTGGCGAGCAGGGTCTGATCCCGTACCGAGAGGACCCAGGGCAGGCTGAACGCCCCGGCCGGACCCGGCAGCCGGGCGAGCGCGCAGCGCCGCCCGGCTGCGTCCGCGAAGGTGACCACACGCCCGAGGCGGCCGCGCCCGAACACGCCCCGGCTGTGCGGCGTGAACGTGCTGCCGTCGTAGTCACCCACCGCGTAGGAGTCGTCGGCGAGCAGCACCCACACGCCGTCGAGCGGGAACAGCTGCGGGCCCCGCGCGCCGTCCCGCGGCGTCAGCGCCGACGGGGAGTCCACGCTCGGCGGGGCGGAGCGGAACTGCTCCGGCAGCGGGTCGGCGACCGGCTGCTCCCACCACATCACCAGGTCGTCCGAGGACGCCTGGCCCCAGCCGCCCGGCGTCTCGTAGAAGAGCTGGTAACGCCCGCCGGACCGGGCGACGCCGATGATCTCACCGGCCTCGCCGGCGCGCGGGGTGAAGTGCAACCGGGGCAGAGGCACACCGTCCATGTCTCTGCTTAGCACCAATTCTCCGATTCGTCCCGGCGGAGGGGGTCACTTTCGCAACAGCTGCGCGATTCCGATCGGCGGGTGGCCGGTCAGGTCGGCGATGTGCGTGGTGACCGTGGCCAGCTCCCCGGCGGCGATCGCCAGGTAGGTGGAGACCCAGGCGTCGAGCTGCCAGCGCGGCGCGCCGTAGACCGCGCGCGACGCGTAGGCCTCCTCGACCGTCTCGTCGTGGTAGCGCTTCCCGAGGATCCCGGCGATCTCGGCGAGGCTCAGCGCCTCCGGCCCGGTCAGCTCGTAGGTGCGACCGGCGTGCGCGGCCGGGTCCCGCAGCACCGCCACCGCCGCGTCCGCGATGTCGTCCTGCGCCACGGCGGCCACCCGCCCGTCACCGGCCGGACCCCGGATCACGCCGTCCTCACCGGCCAGGTGCGGCAGGAAGTCGGCGTAGAGGTTGTCCCGCAGGAACGTCGCCGCGATCCCCCGCGCGCGGATGTGCTCCTCGGTCGCCCAATGGTCCCTGGCCAGGGTGAACGTCGCATCGGGCGACGCCTGTGCGAACGAGATGTAGACCAGGTGCTCGACCGCCGCGTCCGCCGCGGCGTCGATGAACGTGTGATGCTGCGCGACCCGGTCCGGCGTCTCGGAAGCCGACACCATCAGCACGGTCCGCACACCGTCCAGGGCCTTGCGCGCGGCCGGCCCGTCGGCATAGGGCGCGACCACGGCCGCGGCGCCGGCCAGCCGCGGCGCCCGCGCCGCGTCGCGCACGAGCAATTGCAGGGGTACGCCCAGGGCACTCAGCCGGTGAGCGATGCGGCCCCCCAGCTGGCCGGTGGCGCCGGTGATCGCGATCGGTTCGGAACTCATGGGGTCCATCCTGCCGGGGCGGAAGGGCGGTCCGCCCCGGCAGGTGGTTTTCTCCTGTTATCGCGCGTACGCCTGGAACTCGGCGATGCGCACGTTCTGCGCCTGCGGGCTGGCCGTCGCGCAGTCCGTGGCGGCCCGCGGGTCGGCGTCCTGCTCACCGGCGTACGCCGGGCCGCCCGTGCACTGGTTGGTGACGACCTCGATCCGCAGGTGGGTCGCGGTCGTGTCCGGGATGTCGAACTCCCGGACGATCAGCTCCGGGGCCCGCGGGCGGGGCTGGCCGGACGGGAAAGCGTCCCGCTTGCTGACGTAGACGGTCCGGAAGTCGGCCGCGTCCGCGCAGTCGTTCGTCGCCGACGCCGTGCAGCCGAGGACCTTGAACTGGCGCAGCCCCGAGTACCGGCTCTGCGCCAGCGGGTCCGCGTCGGTGGCGATGGCCGGGCGCAGCATCGCGCTGACCTGCACCCGCTTCACCCGCTGCCGGTCACCGGCCAGGTCGACGGTGACACCCTTGCCGGCCACCGGGGCGTTCAGCGACGCCCAGTTGGTCGCCTCGGTGTCGTCGATCAGCGCGGCCAGGTTCACGCCGTCGCCGGTCGCCGTCGCGCCGTTCGCGCCGGAGGTCAGGTTGGTCGGCAGTTTCACGGTCAGCGTCCGGTCCTGCCCGGAACGGAAGTCCGTGGGCCGGACCCGGGCCTCGCCGTGACCGGGCGCCTGGGCGATGAACGAGTACCGGCCGGCGACCAGGTCGACGGTGTCCGGCAGAGCGGTGGCCGGGTCGGTGTCGGCGACCGGGACCGCGCGGGCCTGGTAGTCGCCGACGAACAGCTTGGCGCCCGGCACGACCTTGCCGTGCTCGTCCAGCGGGCGGAACCTCACGGTCGCCTCGTTCGCGTACGGCGAGGTGAAGCCGGGACGCGGGTCGGCGTCGCCGGCGCCGTTGCTCAGCGCCGCCTCACCGAGGCCACGCTTCGCGAACGCGTTCCAGATCAGGTCCTGGTTCGCGCCGCCGAACCGCAGCTGGTCCGCGGCGATCAGCGCGTCACGGGCGTCGACCTGGCTGTTGGCGCTGTTCGCCAGCAGCAGGAACGAGTCGAACACCAGCTGGATCCAGCGCCGGTTGCCCGGGCACTTGGTGACCGCGACCTTGCCGTTGGCGCAGGCCTTCTGCAGGGCCGCGTTGCCGGCGCCGTACCGCTTCATCATCGCGGTGCGGATGTCGAAGTTGGTGGCGCTCCACACCTCGCCCGACGCGTGCACCTGCAGCCCGACGAAGTCGTAGTCGACGTGGCTGTAGTTCAGCGGGCTGCGGCTCATGTTGAAGTTGCGGATACCGGCCGTGGCGTCACCCGTCACGTACTCGCCGACCGTGTAGTCCTTCGAGTAGCCGTGCTCGTACAGGTACTCGATGGCGAGCAGGTCGGACCAGCTCTCGCTCATGCCCTGCGGCGAGCTCAGACCCGCGTTCGGGCCGGCGATCATGCGGTTGGTGATGGCGTGCGTGTACTCGTGGGCGATCACCGACATGTCGTAGTCGCCGTCGACGCACTCGCCGTAGAACGCGCCCGCGACCGGCTGCCACAGGTACATATTCGTGATCGGGGCCTCGCCGTCCGGCGGGGTGATCTGGTTGGCGTTGTTGCGGGCCGCGAAGTCCGGCGGGCCGCCGCTGATGCCACCGGCCTGCGCGTTGCCCTGCTCGTAGTCGTTGCCGAGGCCGGCGCCGGTGAAGTTCTCCGCCTGCATGTTCCAGGTCTCCTCGGTGAACCCGAGGTGGTAGGACCAGTCGTGCATCCGGTTGTGCATGGCGAACAGGTTCGCCCGGGCCGCGTCGATGTCGTTACGGGCCGGCGTCTCGAACACCGTCGGCGCGCACTTCTCCTCGTACCACTGGTTGGTCCAGGGATACTGGTACTCCCTCGTGGGGCTCGGGGTGGCGGTCTCGGTGCCGACCGTGAACGGGTCGCTGGAGTTCCAGTTGTGCACCGCGATCGCGTTGTTGCCGCGGGTCGTGAACGTCGGCTGGTCGGTGGCCGGGTCGACGTCCCAGCCGAGCGGCGACGCCCGGTTGCCGACGACCTCGTCACAGCGCCGCGACGGCTGCTGGCACCAGGTCCGGCGGGTGTCCGCCGACGAGTAACTGGTGCGCGGCGAGTCCGGGAAGACGTCCCACTCCGGGTTGTCGCTGTCCGCGTCGACGATGCTCTCGCTGACCAGGACCGCGCCGTCCCGGGCGTCGACCCAGGTGGTGAACGCGGCCGGGTCCGCGCCGGTCAGGTCCTCGCCGAGCGTGACCTGGTAGGCGGCCCGGGCGCCCTGCTTTGGGGTGGGCACCGCGACGAGCTCGGTGGCGAGCACGGTCGGGCTGGAGAGACCGGCGTCCTGGGCGGCGATCCGCTCCGCGTCGGCCTTGGTCAGGGTGGCGGGCGCGGGAGCTGCCGCGTCCCGGGCCAGGGACGAGCTCACGTGCCAGACCTTGCCGTCACGCAGGCCCACCGAGAGCAGGCCGTCACGACCGGCGACCAGGTCACCGAAGCGCTGCCGGAAGATCACGACGGCGCCCTCGCCGAGCGGCGCGTCGGCGAGCACCTCGAGGGCGTCCGCTCCGCGCTCGGTGAGTCCCAGCACGTCGAGGTTGGCTGACACGTACGCCCGGGCGGCCGCGACCGGCTCCGCGGGCAGACCGGAGGCCAGCGGCTCCGCGGTGGCGGTCAGCGCGGCCGGGGTGCCGAGGGTGTTCCAGCGCGCCACCGCACCGAGATCGGCGGCGTCGCGGCGCTGCTGCGCGGTCGGGGCGACCCGGCCGCTGCGATTGTCGACGGTGTGCTCATGGTCGTGATCCTGGTCGTGCACCCGGGCGGTCCGGGCTGGCTCGGCCGGCGCCGCGCTGCCCGCGGACGCGGGAGCGAGCACGACGAGCGTGGCTGCGACCAATGCTGTGGTGGATGCTGCCGACGCACGGGATGGTGTGCGCACGGTACCTCCTCTGTGGACGGCCTTTACCGACCACTGCATCCGATCAGTCGAACGGCCCGCGCGACATGGGCCGAACATCCACAATCGAAGTCGATCAATTGCATGCGCATCGATGCGTTGCCTTCGCCGCTCGGCCGCCACGCCCCGCTCGAGCAGGTTGAGCGGGCGCGTGACATGCGCCGGCTACGGCCGAGGCCGGCGAGCCGTGGCCGGGGCATGTGCCGGATCAACGCGGCTGGGCCGGCGTCGTCTTCCTGCGGTGTCTCGGTCAGGCGGCCCGGTCCAGGCGGGCGCGCTGCTCGGCGGTGAGTACCACGTCCCGGGCGCCCATCGCCTCGGTGACCTGCGCCGCCGTGGTCATCCCGACGATCGGCAGGATCGGCAGCGGCCCACCGGACAGCCAGGAGAGCACGACCTGGTTACGGGTCGCGCCGGTCTCGGCGGCCACCTCGTCGAGGACGGCGAGGCGCCGGGCCGTACCCGGATGGTCGTAGGCGTCCGGGAGCGGGCGGTCGGCTCGGGTGTAACCGCCGTCGAGCAGGGTGTTGTAGGCCCAGAGCTCGACGTCCTCGTGGGCGCGCAGGAAGTCGAACGTCTCCGGGCCGGCGTGCACGTGGGCGCTCTGCGGCAGGCCGACGCCGGGCAGCGGCTGCAGGTAGGACCAGCGCAGCTGGATCGCGCTGTACCCGGTCAGTCCGTGGCCGGACGCCAGGTGACGGGCCAGCGCCACCCGCCACGACGGGTGGTTCGACACCCCGAGACGCGCGGCCCGCCCGTCCGCCACGAACCCGCCGAGCGTCGTCACGGTCTCCAGCAGCGGAACCGACCGGTCCTCGATGTGCGCCCAGTACAGGTCGACGCGATCCGTCTGCAGCCTTTCCAGGCTGGCGGCGAACGCGGCGGTCAGCGCCCCCGCCGACAGGCCGTCCGCGTTGTCGGGAAAGCCCATCGCGCCGCCCTTGGTGCTGATCCGGACACGCGCGCGGGCGCCGGGCCGCTTCGACAGCCATCGACCGATCACCGTCTCGCTCTGCCCGCCCAGCCGGCTCGGGTGCAGCCAGAAAGCATAGTTGTCAGCGGTGTCGATCCATTCGCCGCCGAGGTCGAGATACTGGTCGAGCAGGTCGAATGATTGCGCCTCGTCGATGCGGGTGCCGAACGCCAGTGCCCCGAGAACAATTGTCATGTCCGATACCCTGACGCCTGGAGCGCGCTCCAGGTCAAGACGAAAGGCACCACGGGGAGGTTCGCACATGCCCTACACACCGGGCGAGGCCGCCGGACGGATCGGGGTCAGCATCGACACGATCCGCTACTACGAGAGGATCGGCCTGATGACCGGGGTCGAGCGCGACTCCGTCGGCCGCCGGGTCTTCTCCGAGCACGACCTCTCCCGGCTCGGTCTGCTGCGCTGCCTGCGGGACTCCGGCATGCCGATCGCGCGCCTGCGGCGGTTCGCCGAGCTCCTGGAGGGCGGCGACGAGACCGCGGGGCAGCGCACCGCGCTGCTCGAGGAGCATGATCGCGAGATCGACGAGAAGGTCGCCCAGCTGCGGCGCGAACAGGAACGAGTACGGGAGAAGATCGCGTGGTACCGGTCGGTAGCGGAACACTGACGTCTGTCAAGAGCATCACGTCCGACTTCCCCGAGGCCCCGGCCGCGGCCCGGTACTGGGCCGCGCTCGGCGAGGACCTGGAGGGCGACACCGACGCCGTGGTGGCCCGGCTCAGCGCGCTCGGCGCCACCGTGGTGACGCCGGGCGCGCTGACCATGCTGGCCGACCCGGAGGGCAACGTGTTCTGCGTGAAGGCTTAATACCGGCAGCGCAGGATGGCGAGGCTGTGCCGCATCACGCTCACGTCGGTGCCGGCGCGAGCCGTCCGCCGCCGCCCGGCGAGCAGCGGGTCCGCCGTGTTCGCCACCACCTCCCACGTACGCCCGTAGTCGCGCCCCGGCAGCGTGAACGCCACGTCCTCGTCCAGCGGGTTGAAGAGCAGCAGGAACGAATCGTCCTTGATCTCCTCGCCGAGCGCGTCCCGTTCCGGGATCCCGTGCCCGTTGAGGAACACCGTCATGGTCATCCCGCTGCGGGTGTTCCAGTCCGCCTCGGTCATCACCTCGCCGTCGCGGCGCAGCCAGGCGATGTCCGGCAGCTTGGAGTCGCCGGCCGGCTCGCCGGTGAAGAACCGCCGGCGCCGGAAGATCGGGTGCTCGGCGCGCAGTTCGAGGAGCCGGCGGGTGAACCCGGTCAGCACGTCGAAGTTGCGGGAGTCCTTCCAGTCCACCCAGGAGAGCGGTCCGTCCTGGCAGTAGACGTTGTTGTTGCCCTGCTGGGTACGCCCCAGCTCGTCACCGTGCGAGATCATCGGCACGCCCTGGCTGAGCAGCAGCGTGGCCAGGAAGTTGCGTTTCTGCCGCTCCCGCAGCGTGACGATGTCGGCGTCGTCGGTGGGGCCCTCGACGCCGCAGTTCCAGGACCGGTTGTGGCTCTCCCCGTCCCGGTTGCCCTCGCCGTTCTCGTCGTTGTGCTTCTCGTTGTACGACACCAGGTCGTGCAGCGTGAACCCGTCGTGCGCGGTCACGAAGTTGATCGACGCGATGGGCCGCCGGCCGTCGTCCTGGTAGAGGTCGGAGCTGCCGGTGAAGCGGGACGCGAACTCGCCGAGACTCCACTGGTCGCCGCGCCAGAAGTCGCGCACCGAGTCGCGGTACTTGCCGTTCCACTCGGTCCAGTTGGGCGGGAAGCCGCCGACCTGGTACCCGCCGTCGCCGACGTCCCACGGCTCGGCGATCAGCTTCACCTGGGAGACCACCGGGTCCTGGTTGACCAGGTCGAAGAAGGCGGCCAGGCGGTCCACCTCGTGGAACTCGCGGGCCAGCGCGGCGGCCAGGTCGAACCGGAAGCCGTCGACGTGCATCTCGGTCACCCAGTAGCGCAGCGAGTCCATGATCAGTCGCAGGGACTCGTGGTGGCGCACGTTGAGGCTGTTGCCCGTACCCGTGGTGTCGTAGTAATACGACTTGTCCTGGTCGACCAGGCGGTAGTAGGCAGGATTGTCGATGCCCCGGAACGACAGCGTCGGACCGAGGTGGTTGCCCTCCGCCGTGTGGTTGTAGACCACGTCCAGGATGACCTCCATGCCGGCCGCGTGCAGCGCCTTCACCATGGCCTTGAACTCCTGGACCTGCCCGCCGCTGCCGCCGAACGACGAGTACCCGTTGTGCGGCGCGAAGAATCCGATCGTGTTGTAACCCCAGTAGTTGGTCAGACCGCGTTCGATCAGCCCGCTGTCATGCACGAACTGGTGCACCGGCATCAGCTCGACGGCCGTCACCCCGAGGTTCTTCAGGTACTTGATCATCGCGGGATGGGCCAGGCCCGAGTACGTCCCCTGCACGTCGGCCGGGATGTCCGGATGCTGGACCGTCATGCCCTTGACGTGCGCCTCGTAGATCACCGTCTCCCACATCGGGATCTTCAGTGGCCGGTCGTTGCCCCAGTCGAAGAACGGGTTGATCACCACGGACTTCGCGGCGAACGGCGCCGAGTCGGCGTCGTTGTAGGAGTTCGGGTCGCCGAAGTTGTACGAGAACAGCGCCTGATCCCACCGGAAATCGCCGTCGATCGCCTTGGCGTACGGGTCGAGGAGCAGCTTCGACGGGTTGCACCGCAGCCCCCGCGACGGGTCGTAGGGACCGTGCACGCGGTAGCCGTACCGCTGCCCCGGCACGACCCGCGGCAGGTACCCGTGCCAGACCAGCGCCTCCCGTTCCGGCAGGTCGACCCGGGTCTCGGTGCCGTCGTCGTCGAAGAGGCAGAGCTCCACGCGGGTCGCCGCCTCGGAGAAGATGGCGAAGTTCGTGCCGCCGCCGTCATATGTCGCACCCAGCGGATAGGGGTTGCCAGGCCAGATTTTCATGGGCACAGACTGCCCAAATAATGTGGCGGGGAAAACAACCGCCGATGTGAGCAACATCCTGCGGGTAGAACTACCGGAGTGCCACGCCGCTACCTCATCCTCGCGATCTGCTGCCTGAGCCTGCTGATCATCAGCTTGGACGTCACGATCGTGAACATCGCGCTGCCCGCCATCCGGACCGAGTTCGGGGCGAGCGTCTCCGGCCTGCAGTGGACCATCGACGCGTACACCCTGGTGCTGGCGAGCCTGCTGGTCCTGGCCGGCTCGACCGCCGACCGGGTGGGCCGGCGCCGGGTGTTCCAGATCGGCCTGGCGCTGTTCACGCTCGGGTCGCTGCTGTGCAGCGTGGCGCCGAACCTGCCGACGCTGATCGTGTTCCGGATGGTCCAGGCGGTCGGCGGCTCGATGCTCAACCCGGTCGCGATGTCGATCATCACGAACACGTTCACCGAGCCGAGGGAGCGGGCCAAGGCGATCGGCGTGTGGGGCGCCGTGACCGGTTTCAGCATGGCGCTCGGCCCGCTCGCCGGCGGCGCGCTCGTGCACTCCTTCGGCTGGCGGTCGATCTTCTGGATCAACGTGCCGGTCGGCATCGCGGCCTTCGTGCTGGCCTGGCGGTTCATCCCGGAGTCGCGCGCCGGGCACCCGCGCCGCCTCGACCCGGTCGGGCAGGTTCTGGTGCTGACCACGCTGGCCTCGATCACGTACGCCATCATCGAAGGACCGGCGGCGGGCTGGACGTCCGCGCAGACCCTGGGATGCTTCGCGCTGGGGATCGCCGCCCTCGGCGGCCTGCTCTGGTGGGAGCCCCGCCGCGCCGAACCGCTGATCGAGCTGACCTTCTTCCGCAGCGCCCCGTTCAGCGGCGCCACCCTGATCGCCGTCTGCGCGTTCGCCGCCCTCGGCGGCTTCCTCTTCCTCAACACCCTCTACCTGCAGTCCGAACGCGGCCTGTCGCCCCTGCACGCCGGCCTCTACACGCTCCCGATGGCCGCGATGACGGTGATCGCCTCGCCGCTCTCCGGCCGCCTGGTCGCCGCCCGCGGCACCCGCCTGCCCCTGACGATCGCCGGTTCCGCGATGGCCCTCGGCATGCTCCCGCTGACCATGGCCGGCCCGGACTCACCGGTCTGGCAGCTCTTCGCCGGCTACCTGCTCTTCGGTTTCGGCTTCGGCATGGTCAACACCCCGATCACCAGCACCGCCGTCTCCGGCATGCCGCGCGCCCAGGCCGGCGTGGCCGCCGCGATCGCCTCGACCAGCCGCCAGGTCGGCAGCGCCCTCGGCGTGGCGGTGATCGGCGCGGTCGTCGCCTCCGCCGCCGCCGGTTCCGCCTCCGGTGGGCACGCCGGCTGGTGGATCCTCTTCGGGCTGGGCCTGGCGGTGCTGGCGCTCGGTCGCTTCAGCACGGGCCGCTGGGCCCAGACCACCCGATCCCGGGGGTACGCGGAAAGCGTCCCGGCATGACGGACAATTGGCCCGTGAGCGATCTCCTGGACATCCGCCGCATCTACCTCGAGCCGGCGGCGGCTGAGCTGCCCCGCGGCAAGGAGGTGCTCGCCCGCCATCCGGACGCCACGATCGTCGAGGTGGAGAGTCACCAGCGGATCCCGGAGCTCTACGGCGACGAGACCAACGTGCGGCGCTGGGTGCGGATCAAGCGGGAGGCGCTGGTCCTCGGGGTGAAGAAGACGATGACCGCCCGGCCGAACGGGCGGTCCGCCGACTTCATCGCGCCGTCGACGGCGAACGGGTGCGCGATGGCCTGCGCCTACTGCTACGTCCCGCGGCACAAGGGATACAGCAACCCGATCACCGTCTTCGCGAACATCGAGCGGATCACGGCGTACCTGGAAAGGCATGTGCGGAAGCAGGGGGTGAAGCCCTCCGCCAACGAGTGCGACCCGCTCAGCTGGGTCTACGACATCGGCGAGAACTCGGATTGCGCGCTGGACGCGCGGATCAGCGACAACGTCCGGGACCTGGTCACGCTGTTTCGCGACCTGCCCACCGCGAAGGCCAGTTTCGCCACCAAGCACGTGAACCGCGATCTGCTGGACTGGGACCCGCGCGGGCGTACCCGGATCCGGTTCTCGCTGATGCCGCCGGCCGACGCGAAAGTGCTGGACATCCGGACCAGCGGCATCGCCGAGCGGATCGCCGCGATCGACGATTTCGTGGCCGCCGGTTACGAGGTGCACGTCAATTTCAGCCCGGTCGTGGTGCGCGACGGCTGGCTGGCCGACTGGGCGGACCTGCTGGACCACCTGGACGCCGGGATCGGCGCGGCGGCGAAACAGCAGCTGGCCGCGGAGATCATCTTCCTCACCCACAACCGCGGGCTGCACGAGGTCAATCTGGGCTGGCACCCGAAAGCCGAGGACCTGCTCTGGCGCCCCGACCTGCAGCAGGTGAAACGGTCGCAGAACGGCGATCTGAACGTCCGTTACCGCACCGGTGAGAAGGGCGCCTACGTCCGCGCGCTCACCGACCTGATCGCCGAGCGAACCCCCTACCTCCGGGTCAGATACGCCTTCTAGACCCGGAACCTCGACACCAGGGTGTTCAGGTCGGTCGACATCCGGGCCAGCTCGGCGATCGCCTGCTGCGTCTCGGCCACGCCCTGACTGGTGCTGGTGGCGGCCTGTGCCACGCCGGTGATGCTGCGCGAGATGTCGCCGGTTCCGCTGGCCGCCTCGGAGACGCTGCGGTTCATCTCGGCCGTGGTCGCGGTCTGTTCCTCCACAGCGGACGCGATGGTGGTCTGGAAGTCGCTGATCCGGGCGATCACCACGGAGATCTTCTCGATCGCCTCGACCGCTCCCTCGGTGTCCACCTGGATGGCCTCGACCCGGCGGGAGATGTCCTCGGTGGCCCGCGCGGTCTCCTGCGCCAGGTCCTTGACCTCGCTCGCGACCACGGCGAAGCCCTTGCCCATCTCGCCGGCCCGCGCCGCCTCGATCGTCGCGTTGAGGGCCAGCAGGTTGGTCTGCTCGGCGATCGCCGTGATCGTCTTGATCACGTTGCCGATCTCGGCGGACGACTCGCCCAGCTTGTTCATGGTGCTGGAGGTGACCGAGGCGAGCCCGACCGCCTCCGCGGCGACCTGCGCGGCCTCGCTCGCGTTGTGCGAGATCTCCCGGATCGACGCGCCCATCTCCTCGCCACCGGCCGACACCGTGTCCACGCTGCGGGAGATCTCCTCGGCGGCGCTGGAGACGGCGGCCGACTGGTCCGAGGCCTGCTGCGCCGACGCCGCGATCTGCGCCGCCGTGCTGGTCATCTCCTCGCTCGCGCCGGCCAGCGACGCGGCCGACCCCTCGATCGTGACGATCGCGTCGCGCAGCGAGGCGGTCGCGGCGTCCAGCGACCGGCCCATCTTGCCGGTCTCGTCGTTGCTGGTCAGGCCGGTACGCTGGGTGAGGTCACCGATCTCCAGGGCTTGGCAGACCCGCTGCACCGCGCCGATCGACTTCACGATCCGCATCGCGACGTAGGTGGCCAGGGCCAGCGCCACGGCGAGACCGACGACGAGCAGGGCGATCTGGATCGTCCGGTTCGTCTCGAAGCTGGTCTTGGCCGACTCGGCGTTCTTGGCCGCGTCGGCGGTCTCGGCGGCGTCCAGCTCCGTCAGGTCGGCATAGATCTTCTGCAACAGCGGGATGGTCACCGTGTCCCGGACCTTGGACCAGGCGGCCAGCTGGCTCTTGGCGCCGAGCGGCAGCAGCTGCGTCTGCGCGGCCTCGGCATAGGCGTCCCACTGCTTCTGCAGGTCGGCGATCGTGTCCGGGTCACCGCTCGGATCGCTGTTCCGATAGGTGGTCATCGCGTCGCCGAACGCCGTCAGATCGGTCTCGAACGCCGCGGTGAACTTGGCGATCGACGCCTGGTCCGGCGAGAGCGCCTGGTTCGCCACGTCCGACCGGGCCTGCAGCACGGTCGCCTTGATCTGCCCGACGGCCTTGATGCTCGCCACGTTGCTCTGGTAGATCAGCTGCGCCTTGTCGCTGACCTCGCTGAGCGAGACCAGACCGCCGATGCCGACGACGAGCGCCACGAGGGCCGCCAGCGCCACCGCACCGAGGATCTTGGCCTTCACGCTGAGGTCCGCGAGGGACCAGCCGCGCTTGGCGGAGTTCTCCGAGCTCACCGCCCTACCGTAAGACGTCACCGGGGACTGCGCGGCCCACTCCGGACGCGAAAGGACGGGGAACGGGCGGTCCCTCTTCTCCTCGGTGCGCACCCGTCACACCCGGCTCACCATCCCCGGACCGGCACGGAAGAGCCCGGCGGGATCGCCGCCGGGCTTTCCGGGTGGTGCGCAGGAACGAGGGTCAGGCGAAGCGGGCCGCGATCCAGTCGGCCACGTAGTCGGCGGACTCGATGACCGCCTCGTCGTGGTCGGCGTCCGGGAGGCCGAGGAACGTGACGGGCACCCCGTACGACTGAATCTTGGGCACCAGATAGTCCGTGGAGAGGAAGAACGGGACGGCCTCGTCGTCGGTGCCGTGCACGATCAGCACCGGCGCGCTCGGTGCCGTCTGGGCCGGGTTCTCGTAGGCGGCCAGCTTGTTGACCACCGCGACCGGCACCTGCCCGTTCGTGACGAGCTGCGCGGCGGTGAAGTTCTTGTACGTCGCGAGGATCTCGTAGAGGCATCCGGTGCTCAGCACGCCGGTCTTCGCCTCGGCCGGGGCGGCCAGGACCGAGTACGGGTGGAACGTCGGGTCCACGGCCGCGAGCCCGTACAGGGCCATCACCAGGTAACCCTGTCCCTCGGTTCCGGCGATGACCGGGATGATCTGCTCGGTGTTGGAGACCGGGGCGATGCTGGCCGTGCCCTTCAGCTGCAGCGTCCCGTCGTAGGAGGGCGCCAGCTGGCTCGCGAAGAGCGCGCCCTGCCCGCCCTGCGAGTGACCGTCGACGACGTACTGGAGGGAGAGCGACGCGTCGAGGTTGCGCGCCGCCTTGACGCTGTCGATCAGCGACCGTCCGGCGCTGGCGCCGATCAGGTACGGGTGCGCCTGGGCCGTACCCAGTCCGGGGTAATCCGGCGCCGTGACGGTCCAGCCGCGGCTGAGCAGTTCGGCGACCGCGATGCGCGCCTCCTCCCAGAAGACGCCTTGATTGGTGGACGGCGCGCATTGGTCGGCGAGGCCCGTGGTGCCGTGCCCCCACGCGACGATCTTGCCGTTCTTCCCGGTTTTCGGAGTCAGGATCAGACCGGTGGCGGTGATGACGTTTCCGGTCACTCCGGTGGTGACGTATTGGATGCGGCGCCCGGTGGCGAGCGGCGCCAGTTCGGCCGGCAGGGTGGCGGCCGAACTGGTCAGCACGATGCCGGGCAGGGATGCCGCGGCCGCTGGCTGGGCGGTCGCGGCGACCGTGCCGACGGCGGCGAGGAGCGCCGCGAGCAGCACGTGTGACACGGATTTCATGTGGACCCCGTTCTCTCCTGGAGCGAACCGCGCGGAACACGCGAATTTGTGATCGCGAGCGCCCAGCCTAAAACCGATCACGGGCGGCCGAATCCGTATTCACGTACACAGATACTCAGCCACCTATCCGATGTGGAATCACCGGTTGCGCCAAAGCGAAGATCCATTTAAGCCGATCTTTACGGAGAACGTTTCAGACGCCGCTCGGGAAGGTCTCCGGCTCGCGCCTGTCGACCCGCAGAGTGTGCAGCGGGCGCAGCGCGTGCGTCTCGTCGAACCAGAGGAACGCGTCGTAGCGGCCGCCCAGGATCGTGGGCACGTAATTGGCCCAGCGTTCCCGGTGCGGCTGGTAGACCACGCCGATCGCCCGATGGGCAAGAACGGTCGTGAGCAGATCCGGCCCGTCGGTCCCGGCGGGGAAGACGAACAGGCCGCAGGCCGGCGCCGCCGCGTGCAGCACGTCCTCCAGGGAGTCCGGCCGCGCCTGCGGCACGCCCATCACCTCCATCTGGGCACCCCAGGCGGGTCCGGCCACCACACTTCCCCGGTACGTTCCGCAGCCCACCAGCACGACCTCGTCGTCACCGAAGCGCTCCCGCGCGAGCTGCCCGAGGGTGACCTCCCCGTACCGGGACTGATCCGTGGCGCGGGCGTCCCCGACGTGCGTGTTGTGCGCCCAGACGACGGCTTTCGAGCGCGGGCCGTACCGGTCGAGCAGCCGGTCCAGGGTCTGGTCCATGTGCCGGTCCCGGATGTTCCAGGCCTCCGGCCCGCCCTGCACCATGCTCCGGTAGTAGCCCTCGGCACCGGCCACCACCTCGGCGTTCTGCCACACCCCGAAGTCCCGGTCCTGGAGCGCGGCCAGCATCCGGACCACGCTCTCCTGGCAGCCGGCCGAGACGAACTGGGTGGACCAGGCGTACGCGTTGGGGTCCTCGGCGAACGGCTCGAAGCACTTGTACGCCTCCAGCGCCGCGGGCACCAGGTCCGGGTCGTGCTCACGCAGCCAGGTGAGGATCTGGTGCATCGACTCCCAGAGCGAGTAGACGTCGAGCCCGTGGAAGCCGACCCGGTCGTCCGGCGGCCTGCGCGCGTTGAAGCCGCGCAGCCAGCGGGCGAAGTCGACGGTCTCCTCGTTCGCCCACATCCAGGTCGGCCACCTGTCGTACCGGACCAGGGCGGCCCGCGGGTCCTCCGGCGCGCCCGGCGCGCACCGCACCGCGCCGTCCACCCGATCGCAGTCCGGCCAGTCCCCCTCGACCGCCACGAACGAGAACCCGCGCTCCTCGATGAGCCGCCGGGTCAGCGCCGCGCGCCAGGTGTAGAACTCGTGCGTCCCGTGGGTGGCCTCGCCGATCTGGACGACCCGCGCGCCGGCCGCCCGATCCAGGAGGATCTCCAGATCCCCCGGGTCGCGCAACGGCCGGGCGATGGACGCCACCTCGTCCCCGTACCGGATCATGCTGATCCGGTACCCCGGGCGATGCGCCCTATACGTCCGACTTAGCCAGGCCGGCGATCCGGTCCGGGCAGGGCCGCCGGGCCCGGTGGGGCAGCGGGCGTGCCGCCAGCACACAGGTGTCGTCGTCCGGGTTGGCCCGGCGCAGCCGTGCCACCAGCTCGGCGAGCGGGCGCGCCGGCGACGCCCGGACCGCCTCGTCGACCGTGGCCATCACCGCGTCCATGCCGGTGTCCAGGCTCTGCCCGCGATGCTCGACCAGGCCGTCGGTGTAGAGCAGCAGCACGTCGCCGGGCAGGAAACCGGTGACCGCCTCGGGATAGGCCGCCCCGTCGACGACGCCGAGCATCGGACCGGGCGGGCGGATCAGCGGGCGAGTGCGGCCGCCGGAGTTGAGCAGCGGCGGCGGGTGACCGGCCTGCGCCCAGACCAGCTCGCCCCGGGCCGGGTCGTAACGGGCGATCACCGCGGTGGCGGCCACCTCGGGGGTCTGCGCGCCGAGCTCGCAGGTGAGCTGGTTGAGGTGCCCGAGCAGCGCGCCCGGATCGCTGGTGATCACGGTGAGCGCGCGCAGGGCGTGCCGCAGCTGCGCCATCGTGGTGGCCGCCGGCGTGCCGTGCCCGGCGACGTCGCCCACCGCGAGCAGCACCGAGCCGTCCCGCACGGCCGCCGCGTGGTACCAGTCGCCGCCGACCATGGTCTCCTCGGTGGCCGGCAGGTAGCGCACGGCCGCCTTGAGGCCGGGCAGCTCGATCGGCTCCTCCGGGATCGGCAGGATGATCCGCTGCAGCCGGGCGGTGAGGTCGTGCTCGGCGGCCGACGTCCGGCGCTGCTCGTCGAGCTCGTGCTCGACCGCGGCGAGCCGTTCCGCCCTGGTCTGCTGGTCGGTGACGTCCTGCACGATGCCGTGGATGCGCAGCGGCCGCCCGTCGGCGTCCCGGACCGCGTCGGCGACCGTACGCAGGTGCTTGACCCGCCCGCCGATCCGCACCCGGCTGATCAGATCGACCCGTTCCGCGCGGCGGAACGCGTCAAGCGCCGCGAGCCGCAGCGGCTGGTCGTCGGGGACCGCGGCCTCCTCCGCCTCCTGCTGGCTGAGCGGGCCGAGCGCCGGGTCCCGCTCGTAGATCCGGTAGATCTGCGGCGACCAGTAGACCTCGCCGCTGACCAGGTCCCACTCGCCCCAGCCGAGTTTGCCGAGCTCCTCCATGCCGGCCAGGCGCTCCTCGACGCGGACCCGGGCCGCCGACGACGCGTCCGGGCCGGGCGCGCTCACCGCCTGCGCGTACGCCTGACCGCCCACCGGAGACCTCCCACCCACTCTGGACTCCTGCTTACGCCAGGGCGTGGCGGCGCCGCATCCTCCGATCATCCGGGCCGGGCTCCCGCCTGCGACATCGTGTCCGGCGGGTCACCCGGTCGGGCGTCGGGTTTTCGGGCAGCATCGTCGCCGGATCCGGATGTCACCGCGGGCGGCCGCGGGGCGGCCACGAGAGCCGCGGAGATCTACCGTGGTCACGTGGCGGTGCGGTGCCGTCGTCTCCGACGATGAAGGTGGTGCGGCCGTGGAATCGCACGGGAACGGGTCGGTGCGGTGGCGATGGTTGTGCCGGGTCGGTGTGCACACCGCGACGCCAACCCTGGTGGACGTGAGCCCCTGCCGGCGGGAAGCCCGCTGCGGCAGGTGCAACCGGCTGATGGATTCAGCGGAGGCTCACGACTGGGGTAAGAAGTCCAAGAAGGACGCTCGCTGCATCACCGTGGTCAACTGCCGCCGCTGCGCGAAGAGAGAGACCCATTACCAGCACCGTCTCCGCAGGGAGCCGGACGTGCGTCTGGCGTTCAAGGCGCATCCCACCGTGCCGGCTCAGGAGCCGTGCATGGTCTACGAGGTCTGCCTCGACTGCGGACACGGCTTCTCCGGGGACTACGAGCACGACAGGGAGGAGCACCCGCCGTACCGGTGTCGTCGCTGCGGTGACTGGGTGGACGACGGCGACGCTTGATCCCACTCACTCAGAGCTCGAAGAGCGACCGCATCGCCTCGGCCAGACGGGCCATGCTCGCGCCGGTGACCATGCCGATCCGCTCGGCGCCGGTCGACGCCGGGAGCCGGCGCATCCGGTTGATCACCACGACTCCGGTGATCGGATCCTGTTCGGTCAGCGCCACCGCGTACGGCGGGAGCTCGGTGACGCCGCGCTGACGCACGATCGGCGCGCAGAACGGGGCGGCGCTGGAGCGCTCGTTGTAGCTGTCCCCGGAGAGAACGAGCACGCGGTATCGCAGGTCGGAACGGTCACCGATGGTCCAGATCTCCCCGCGGCGCACGTCAGCGGCGCCCTGAGGGCGGCGTCGTCCGGCTCGGCATGGCTGGAAGCGTACCGCCGCCCCGATCTCGCCCCGCGTCACCCCGCCGCCCGGCGCCCCGGCGTCACGCCGCGCGGCGCGCTGCCTTGTCGCGGTACATCGCCTGATCGGCGCGGCGGATCAGCTCGTCCGCGTCGAGCAGACCGTCGGAGCAGACCGTGCCGACGCTGGCGCCCACCCGTACCGTCTCGCCGGAGATCGCGACCGGCGCGGTCAGCGCGTCCCGGACATGGCCGGTCAGCCGCTCGGCGGCGCCCGGCCCGCGGGAGAGCAGGACGAACTCGTCGCCGCCGTACCGGGCGACCGTGTCGCCCTCCGGCAGGCCGGCCCGCAGCCGGGCCGCCACCTCGGTGAGCAGCCGGTCCCCGGCCAGGTGACCGAGCCGGTCGTTGACCGCCTTGAACCCGTTGAGGTCGCAGAAGAGCAGCACCACCTCGGGGCGGCCGCTGGCGCGTTCCGCGGCCAGCGCGGCGTCCAGCCGGTTCCACAGCTCGGCCCGGTTCGGCAACCCGGTCAGCAGGTCGTGAGTGGCCTGGTGGCGCATCCGGGCCTCGGCGATCTCGCGCTGATCGGCGAGCCGGGCCACCCGGATCGCGACGAGCACCACGATCAGCAGGTTGCCGACGGTCAGCAGCGCGGTGTCACCGCGCGCGCCGAGGAACTCGCGGGCCGCGGCGACCAGCGGCACCACGGTGACCGCCGAGGTCAGGAAGATGACCCGGATCCGGAAGGGACGTTCCTTGGGCGCCGGTCCGGGCTGGGCCAGCCGTTCCGCGCCGGGCATCAGCGCGGCCAGCCCGACCAGCAGATAGGTGACGACGAAGAGCATCTCGCGGCCGGCCGAGGACGACCCGGTGATGGTGCCGGTCGCGGTGGCCGCCGCGGTCGCCCCGGCCAGGTCGCACACCATCGCGACGGCGAGCAGCGCCAGCGGCAGCGGCGGCCGCCGGGCGATCACCACGAGCCGGAGCATCGCGCCGAGCACTCCGGCGAGCAGCAGCACGGTGGCCAGCAGCGTGGTCTGCCGGCCCACCACGACCCGCGCCGTGTTCAGGGCGGGCTGCAGCAGCGCGGTCCAGGTCAGCGCGGCCACCACGATCGCCACCACGCTCGCGTCGATCAGGCCGCCGACGTCGTCGCGGCCGCGCCGCAGCACCAGCAGCACCGCGGCGACCAGCAGATGGACGTGACTGACCGCCACCAGGATCTCGCCGGCCGCGCTGTGCGGCCCGTCGGCGGCCACGATCGCCACATTGGTCACGACCAGCCAGCCGAGACCCAGGGCAAGCCATCGGTACGGGGCCCGCTCGGCCACCGCCACCCGCGGCAGGACGCTCAGCACCGCCACGCCGGCGAGCACCGAGACGAGCAGCATCACCACCTGCCGCCCCGGAGGGGACGCCAGCGGCATGGCTGCGGTCAGTGTCCCCGCCACCACCAGGTAGACGGACACGCCGAGAAAACGGGTCACGAGCCAATCCATCGGTCACCGGGGTCGCGACCTGAGCTTGCTCAACACGTGGGCACGATCGAACCTCCGGCGGCCCGAACCCGTAAGAATGACGGCGGGAACCCGTAACACCGCGGGGTTTCGAGGAAGGACGCAGTGATGTCGCAGAAGGCGCAGATCGGAGTCACCGGCCTGGCGGTGATGGGCCGCAACCTGGCTCGCAACTTCGCCCGGCACGGTCACACCGTGGCGGTGCACAACCGGTCCTACGGGCGCACCAAGGAACTGGTCGAGGAATTCGGCCATGAGGGCACGTTCCTGGCCGCCGAGACCGCCGAGCAGTTCGTCGCGAGCCTGGAGCGTCCCCGCCGCGTCGTGATCATGGTGAAGGCCGGTCCCGCCACCGACGCCGTGATCGACGAGTTCGCCCCGCTGCTCGAAGAGGGCGACATGCTGATCGACGCCGGCAACGCGCACTTCGCGGACACCCGGCGCCGGGAGGCCGCCCTCAAGGAGCGCGGCCTGCACTTCGTCGGCACCGGCGTGTCCGGCGGCGAGGAGGGCGCGCTGCACGGCCCGAGCATCATGCCCGGTGGCTCGAAGGAGTCCTACGAAGCGCTCGGCCCGCTGCTGGAGGACATCTCGGCGAAGGTCGACGGCGAGCCGTGCTGCGTGCACGTCGGCCCGGACGGCGCCGGCCACTTCGTCAAGATGGTGCACAACGGCATCGAGTACGCCGACATGCAGCTCATCGCCGAGGCGTACGACCTGCTGCGTCAGGTCGGCGGGCACACCCCGGCCGAGATCGCGCAGGTCTTCGGTGACTGGAACTCGGGGCGGCTCGGCTCGTACCTCATCGAGATCACCGCTGAGGTGCTGAAGCAGACCGACGCGTCGACCGGGCAGCCGTTCGTCGACGTGGTGCTCGACCGGGCGGAGCAGAAGGGGACCGGGCGCTGGACCGTACAGGCGGCTCTTGATCTCGGTGTCCCGGTCTCCGGCATCGCCGAGTCGGTCTTCGCCCGCGCTCTCTCCGGCGGCGCCGACGTGCGTGACGCCGCGGCGGCGGCGAACCTGCCCGGCCCGGCCGCGAACTCCGGCGTGCACAACGGCGACCTGGTCGCGGACGTCGAGCAGGCCCTGTTCGCCTCCAAGATCGTGGCCTATGCGCAGGGCTTCCAGCAGATCCAGGCCGCCAGCACCGAGTACGGCTGGGACATCGACCCGGGCGCGATGGCCAAGATCTGGCGGGCCGGCTGCATCATCCGGGCCAAGTTCCTGGACTTCATCAAGCAGGCGTACGACAAGAACCCGTCCCTGCCGACACTGCTCGTCGACGACTACTTCCTGGACGCCGTCGCCGGCGCGCAGGACGCCTGGCGGCGCGTCGTCGTCACCGCGGCGCAGCAGGGCATCCCGGCGCCGGGCTTCTCGTCGGCGCTGGCGTACTACGACGGGCTGCGCGCCAAGCGGCTGCCGGCGGCGCTGATCCAGGGACAGCGGGACTTCTTCGGGGCGCACACCTACCACCGGGTGGACAAGCCGGGCTCGTTCCACACCCTCTGGGCGACCGACGACCGTCGCGAGATCGACGCCTGATCGGTTTCCCGCCCGCCCCGCCGCCCGGTCCGGTCGGCGGGGCGGTGTCGTCGTGGGCGCGGCGACGTCGTGGTGGCGCGGCGGCGCTGTGGTGGCGCGGCGGCGCTGTGGTGGCGGGGCGGTGTCGTGGCGGGCGCGGATCCGAGCCGTAGCCCACGCAGGTAAAACGGCCGGATGACCAGCGCCGGCTACGGCTCGCCACGCCGAGCCGTAGGCCACGCGGGCAAACACCGCTTGATCACCGCGCTGGGCTACGGCTCGGGGACGGCAAACCTGCGTCGGCTACGGCTCGCGAACCGGAAACCTGCGCCGGCTACGGCTCGGACCGCCACCACGCCACGGCGCCGGCCGCCGCAACGCCCACGGCACGGCACGGCACGGCACGGGGCGTGGCGACGCCCGGCACGGACCGCCGCCACGCCCCGGCTCAGAGCACCGCCACGCCCCGGCTCAGAGCGCCGCCGCCTCCGGCTCGGCCGGGGCGCGGGCCGTCCGGGCGTTCAGCCGCCGGTAGGGCCTGCTCATCAGCGCCAGCGCCGTGGCGATCACCCCGATGACGCCGGTCAGGACGAAGACCAGCGCGATCCCCCGGTCCGCCCCGGTCCCGAACCACGAGCCGAGCTCCCGGGCGCCCCACCCGTCGACCATGAACGGGATGAACACGAACTGCGTGATCGGCGAGATCAGGAACGCGGTCAGCGGCGACGCCGCCTGCTCCGCGCTCTGTGCCAGCCCGAACACCCGGCCCTGCCGCTCGTAGGGCACCACCTTCTGCAGGATCGTCTGCTCGGCGGCTTCGGCATACGGCATGAGCAGCATGTACAGGTAGAACCCGACGGCCAGCCACCAGATCGACGCCCGCAGCGGGAAGACGATGATGATCGCCCAGAGCGCCACGTTGATCAGCAGCAGGAGGCGCACCGGCTGACGGCCGAGACCGGTCCGGGACACCACGATGCCGCCGACGATCATGCCGGTGCTGAGGACGCCCCAGAGCAGTCCCCAGGCCTGCACCGACACCAGGGACAACCCGTAGGCGTCGGCCAGGGCCATGAAGACGCCGCCGAGGAAGTTGTTGAACATGCTGAACAGGATCAGCGCGGTCAGCCCGGGCACGCCCGCGATGATCCGCAGGGTGCCGCGGATGTCGACGCCTCCCACCGAAGGGGTGTCCCCGTGCGGAACCTCCCGCTCCGGGATCGTCACGAACGACAGGTGCAGGATCGCCAGGCCGAGCGCCGCCATCGCCAGGATGATCACCGAGCGCATCCCGTCGAAGGCCACCAGCACGCCGCTGATCACGGACGTGGTCAGGAACGTCGTGCCGGTGACCGTGCCGACCAGGCCGTTGGCGCGGTCCCGGGTGTCCTCCTCGATGAGCAGGGTGACGAGGGTGGGCGTGGCGATGGTCCGGATGTTGCCGGCGATCACGCCGAACATGAGCAGCAGGATCAGCGCCCAGAGCGCGACGCTCGCCGGATCGTGGAAATCATCCGCCGGGGTGACCAGGTAGACGGCGAAGGCGCCGGCGTAGAACAGCAGCGACGCGGCCGCCGAGCCCTGCAGCGCGGCCTTCTTGCGGTGCCCGTCGACGATGCTGCCGAACCAGATGCCGGTGGCCGCGGTCAGCAGCAGGAAGATGCCCGAGATCATCCCGGTGGCGAAGACCGACCTCGTCTGCAGATAGACCCAGAAGGTCACCGCGAACCAGACGGTGAAGTTCATGACCGACACCAGCAGCGTGTTGGCGAGGATCTGGTAGAAGGTCTTCACATGGCCCTGGATGGAGGTCATGCCCGTTAAGGTACGACCTCAACGGTGGTGGAAGTCCAGCGAGAATCGGCCATCAGCGCGCCGCACTCGGCGGCCGGCAACGGTCGCGCCATGAAGAACCCCTGCCCGTACCGGTAACCCATGGCCCGCAGCCGGTCCATCTGCGCCTGGCTCTCGATGCCCTCGGCCACCGCCTTGAGCTGCAGATGCTCGGCGAGCTGCGCCACCGCGCCGGCCACCGCGAGGCGTCCCCGGTCCTCGCCGTCGGCGATTCCGTCGACGAACGACTTGTCGAGCTTGAGCACGTCGACCGGGAACGCGCGGAGCAGGCTCAGCGACGACTGGCCGGTGCCGAAGTCGTCGAGCGCGAGCCGCACACCCATCTCGTGCAGCGCCTCCAGGGTGGCCCGGACCTGCCAGCCGTCGACCACCGACGACTCGGTGACCTCGAGGATCAGGTTGACCGGGGTCAGGCCGGTGTCGCTGAGGACGGCGGCGACCTCGTCGACGAAGCCCGCCTCGCGCAGTTGCCGTACCGCGACGTTGACGTTGACCGCCTCGATCGCGCCGTCGCCGTGCTCGTCGCGCCAGCGGGCGAGCTGCTCGCAGGCCTCGCGCAGCACCCACGTGCCGAGTGGCACGATCAGCCCGGACCGCTCGGCGACCGGGATGAACTCGGCGGGTGAGACGAAGCCGCGCTGCGGGTGCTGCCAGCGGACCAGGGCCTCGGCGCCGGCGAGACGGCCGGTGACCAGGTCGTACACGGGCTGGTAGAGCAGGCGCAGCTCGCCGCGGAGGATGGCGGTGCGCAGCTCGCTGGCGAGCAGCGCGTGGCTGACCATGTCCTGCCGCATCTGCGGCTCGAACCGGGTCCAGGACGCCTTGCCGGACTCCTTGGCCGCGTACATCGCGATGTCGGCGTTGCGCAGGACCTCGTCGGCGGTCTCGCCGTGCCCGGCGATCGCGATGCCGGCGCTGGCGTGCAGCAGCAGGTTCTGGTCACCGAAGTCGAACGGGTCGGCGAGGGCGCGCAGCAGCCGCCCGGCGGCCTCCTCGGCGGTTCGCGGGTCGTCGACCGGCAGCATCACGGCGAACTCGTCGCCGCCGAGCCGGGCCACCAGCTCGCTCTCCGCGCTCCGGTCGCGCAGCCGCATGGCGACCTGGTGGAGCAGCTGGTCGCCGGCGGCGGGGCCGAGCGTGTCATTGATCATCTTGAAGTCGTCGACGTCGATCAGCAGCGCGGTGGCCGGCAGGCAGGAGTCCAGCCGGCTGCCGAGCACCACGCCGAACCGGGCGCGGTTGGGCAGGCCGGTGAGCGAGTCGGTCAGCGCGAGCCGTTCCAGCTCGGCCTGCTGGCGGCGGATCCCGCGCAGCGCGATGGTGTTCTCGTGCAGGCTGAGCAACTGGCGGGCGACCACGAAACCGGCGATCAGCACGGCGCCGATGATCACCGTACGCTGCCGGTTGGTCATCTCCTGGGCGCTGACCGTGACGACCAGGCCGGCCGTCGCGGTGACCGCGAGGAACGGCAGCAGGTTGAAGAGCGAGCGGTGCGTGAGGACCGGCCGCGGCTCGCCGGCGAGCGAGCGCCGCTGCAGCGCCGCGCCGCCGCAGACGGCGGCCCCGACCAGCGGCAGGGCCAGCACGGACAGCGCCAGCCGGCTCCAGTCCGCCCCGGCGATCAGCAGGATGGTGCCGGCGATCGCGGCGATCGGCGCGACGGTGAGCACCCGCAGCGCCATCGGCTCGACCATGGTCTCCGGCCGGGACGTGGCCTTGCCGATCATCACGAGGAGCAGCACGCCACCGACGCCGACGATCGCCGCGGCGGTACGGGCGACCAGCGACGTCCCCGCAGGTGCCAGGTCGAGCACCGCGTACCAGAAGATCAGCGCGCTGGCCACGGCGACCGTCGCGGCGTCCAGGAGGGCGCGCAGCCAGCCCACGGCGGTGCGCCGCGGCCCGGGCAGCCCGAGGAACGCCTGCATCAGCAGCAGGACCCCGCACAGCATCGGCACCGCGGTCTGCACCGACAGCCCGGTGTTGTTGTTGGCCCGGGCGAGCGAGACGCAGGAGGCGACCAGCAGGAAGATCGAGGCGTACTCCAGACGGCGCCAGAACGTGCGCACCGCCCGGGCGAGCCGCGGCTGCCGGGCGACCCGCCAGCTGGCGTACGTCGCGGCGGCCAGCGCGACCGGCCCGCCCGCGTAGCCGAGCGTCACGTCGGACGCGGAGCGCAGCAGCAGCCAGAGCAGCACCGCGACGATGGCGCCTGCGGCCGTCACCACCGGAGCCAGCCCTCCGGCTCGCTGCCTTTCGGGTGCGCTCACGGTCTCCGACTGCTCCTCGCCGACTGGCAGACTTGACACAGAACCAGTCGGCGCGGACCAGCCGGACCTGAGTTCTATCCCTCCAGCGCCGCCGAAACGACGCCGCGGGCCTCCTCCTGGATCCGGGCCAGGTGCTCCGGACCTTGGAACGACTCGGCATAGATCTTGTAGACGTCCTCGGTGCCGGACGGCCGGGCCGCGAACCAGCCGGACTCGGTCACCACCTTGAGCCCGCCGATCGCCGCGCCGTTACCGGGGGCGCTGGTCAGCACCCCGGTGATCGGCTCGCCGGCCAGTTCCTTCGCGGTCACCTGGGACGGCGACAGCTTGCCGAGGACGGCCTTCTGCTCGCGGGTCGCCGGCGCGTCGATCCGGGCGTAGGCCGGTTCGCCGAAGCGGTCCGTCAGCTCCCGGTACAGAACAGAAGGCGTCTTGCCCGTGGTGGCGATGATCTCGGACGCCAGCAGGTCGAGCAGGATGCCGTCCTTGTCGGTGCTCCACACGCTGCCGTCGCGGCGCAGGAACGACGCCCCGGCGCTCTCCTCGCCGCCGAAGCCGATCGACGCGTCAAGCAGGCCGGGCACGAACCACTTGAAGCCGACCGGCACCTCGTCGAGGCGGCGGCCCAGGTCGGCGGCGACCCGGTCGATCATCGAGGAGGAGACGAGCGTCTTGCCGATGCCGGCGCCGGCCGGCCAGTCGGTGCGGGCCCGGAACAGGTACCCGATCGCGACCGCGAGGTAGTGGTTCGGGTTCATCAGCCCGCCGTCCGGGGTGACGATGCCGTGCCGGTCGGCGTCGGCGTCGTTGCCGGTGGCGATCTGGAACCGGTCCTTCTGCTCGATCAGCGACGCCATCGCGTACGGCGAGGAGCAGTCCATCCGGATCTTGCCGTCCCAGTCCAGCGTCATGAAACCGAACCGCGGGTCCACGGCAGGGTTCACCACGGTCAGGTCCAGACCGTGCCGCTGGGCGATCTCCCCCCAGTACGCGACGCTCGCCCCGCCCAGCGGATCCGCGCCGATCCGGACACCGGCCCGCCGGATCGCCTCGATGTCGATCACCGAGGGCAGGTCGTCCACGTACGTGGCGAGGAAGTCGTACCCGGAGACGGTGGCCGACTCGCGGGCCCGGACCGCGCTGATCCGCCGCACGTCCTTGAGACCGCCGGCGATCAGCTCGTTCGCCCGGTCCTGGATCCACTTGGTGGCGTCGGTGTCGGCCGGCCCGCCGTTCGGCGGGTTGTACTTGAAACCGCCGTCGTCCGGCGGGTTGTGCGACGGCGTGACGACGACGCCGTCGGCGAGCCCGTCGTTGCGCGCGCGGGTCCGGTTGTAGGTGAGGATCGCGTGCGACAGGGCGGGCGTCGGCGTGTACCCGTCCCGGCTGTCGATCAGCGTGGTGACGTCGTTGGCGGCGAACACCTCGAGCGCCGTGATCATCGCGGGCTCGCTCAGCGCGTGCGTGTCGCGGGCCAGGAAGAGCGGCCCGTCGGTGCCCTGCTCCCGCCGGTACTCGACGATGGCCTGGCTGGTGGCGGCGATGTGGTCCTCGTTGAACGCGGTGCGCAGGCTGGAGCCGCGGTGCCCGGAGGTGCCGAACGCGACGCGCTGCCCCGCCTGGCCCGGATCCGGGTGCTCCGTGTAGTAACGCGAGATGACTTTGGGCACGTCGATCAGATCAGCCGGTTCGGCGGGCGTGCCGGCGCGGGGGTGGGTGGACATCGCGGCCTCCTTTGGAGCGTGGACCTGTGCGGAATCGTATCGAGCGGCCCGGTTGAACCTTTCCCCCGCACCATCCGAACTACCTTCTGTGACCCGGGTTGTTCCACGCGTGCTGTTGCTCCTGCTCATCCTGCTGGGAGTGCTCGCCGCCGCGCCGCGCCCGGCATCCGCCCACGCCGCGACGGTCGGGTCCAGCCCGGCGCCCGGCAGCGTCGTCGGGTCCTCCCCCTCCGAGGTCACCGTCACGTTCAGTGAGCCGGTCGCCCCGGTCAGCGGCCAGATCCAGGTGATCGCCCCGGACGGCGAGCGGATCAACGCGACGCCGGTCGTGGAGGGCACGGTCCTGCGCATCCCGGTCCGTAAGGCGAACCGCCCGCTCGGGACCTACCTGGTCAGCTTCCGGGTCATCTCGGCGGACAGTCACCCGGTCGGCGGTGCCGTCACCTTCTCGGTGGGCGCGCCGTCGGCGACGCCCGAGGCCGCGTCCGCCACCGGCTCGCATCCGTCGGTCACCCTCGCCGTCCCCACCCTCAAATTCCTGGGGTACGGGGGACTCGCGCTCATCACCGGACCCGCGCTGTTCCTGGCGTTCCTGTGGCCGCGCCGCCGTTCCCGCCAAGGCCCGCTCCGCCTGATCCGGATCGGTCTCGCCCTCACCGCGGTCGCCACCCTCGGCGCGCTCGGCACGCAGGCGCAGCAGGGCAGCGGCGGCGCGCTCTGGCAGGTCTCGGTGTCCGAGCTGACCACCGTGCTCGACAGCCGGTACGGTCTGCTGCTGATCGCCCGCCTGGCCGCGCTGGCCGTCCTCGCGGTCCTGCTGCCCACCCTGCTGAGCGCCCCCGCCCGCAGGCCGTCCCACCTTCCCGCGGCCGCCGTCGCCGCGCCGCAGCTGGTCACCGTCGCGGCGGGCGCACCGCACTCAGCGCCGGCCGGTCCGGCCGGTCCGGCCGGCTCTCAGCGTTCGCGAATCGGGCGCCCGGCAGCACTGGCGACCAGCCGGACCGGCCGGACCAGCCGGTCGCCAGTGCTGGTCGGCGTGGTGCTTCTGGTGGGCGTCCTCGGACTCGCGACGTGGCCCCTGACCGGGCACGCGATCGCCGCCCCGATGCCCGCCGTGACCGTCGCGGTGGGCGTGGTTCACCTCGCCGCGATGGCGGTGTGGATCGGCGGGCTGGTCACGCTCCTCGGATTCCTGCTGCGCGGCACCGACCGGCGGGTCCTCGGTGTGCTGCTGCCGGCCTGGTCACGCTGGGCGGTCCTCGCGGTGATCTGGCTCGCCATCGCCGGCGCGGTGCAGGCGGTGGTCCAGCTGGGCGGGCTCGCCGCGGTCTGGCAGACCGGGTACGGCCGGCTCCTGCTCGCCAAGCTGGCCCTGCTCGCGGGCGTCCTCGCCCTGGCCGCCACCGCCCGCCGCCTGGTCACCCGGGTGGCCGCCACCGGCGCGTCCCGGCTGCGCCGCACGGTCGGCGTGGAGATCGTGGCGACCGTGCTGATCCTCGGGCTGAGCGCCGTGCTGGTGCAGGTCGACCCCGGCCGGACCGCCGGCGCCCGGGACCGCGCGGTCGCCGGCAAGGGACTGTCCGAGACGCTGAGCAGCCCGCTCTACACCGTGCAGTTCAACATCTATCCGGTCGAGCTGGGCGAGTACAACACGGTGCACGCGTTCCTCTACACCCCGGCCGGTGCGCCCCTCACGCCCGCCGAGTGGCAGCTCAGCACCCGTCTGGTCAGCCAGAACCTGGAGGCCGTGAAGGAGCCGTTCGCCGCGCTGCCGATCGAGCACCAGGCGCTCGGCACGGTCACCTTCCCGGTGCCCGGCACCTACGAGATCGCCTTCACGATCCGGGTCGACGAACTGAACCGGGCCACCGTGAAGACGACCGTCACGGTTCCGCCCCGGTAGAGGTGACACCGGCTCGAATTCTGGGCAGAACAGATCCGTGAAGGTCTCCATGAACGAGAGATCAGGCGCCGTCGTCGTGACGGTACGAGGAAACCTGGATCTCGACAGCGCCCCCACCCTCGCCGTCTGCCTCGACGAGGCACTCGGCCGACCGGAGCCACGTGTCGTGGTCGACCTGTCCGGTGTCGACTTCTGCGACTCGATCGGCTTGAGCACGTTCGTGACCGGGCACAACCGGGCACGGGCCGCCGGTGGCTGGCTGCGGCTGGCCGGACCCGGCGAATTCCTGGAACAGCTGCTCGACACGGTCGGGCTGGCCCGGCGGCTCGGCGTCTACCCGACCGTCGAGGACGCCGTCGCCAACCGCCCGGACGACTGAGCGACGGACCGGTGAGCGACCGATCACTCCGTCCGGCCTCCGGCCCCGCCCGCCGGATAGTCTCGCGGCGTGCTGATCCTGTTGCCGCCGTCCGAGGGCAAGACCTCCGCCACGGCGGGCGAGCCGGTCGATCCGGCCTCCCTCTGGCTGCCCGAGCTCGCCGCCGCCCGCACCCGGGTGCTCAACCGTCTCGTCGCTCTCTGCAGGCGCAGCAGCGAGCGGTCGGTCGCCGACTCCCTCACCGTCCTCGGTCTCAGCACCGGTCAGCGCGACGAGATCACCCGCAACGCGCGACTGCCGGAGGCGCCCGCCGCCCCGGCCGCGCAGATCTACACCGGGGTGCTCTACGAGGCCCTCGACCCGGCCGGGCTGGGCCCCGAGTCGCGCGCGTGGCTCGACGAGACGGCGGTGGTCTTCTCCGGGCTCTGGGGCGTGGTGCGCCTCGGCGACCGGATCCCCGCGTACCGGTGTTCGATCGGGGTCACCCTGCCGCAGGTGGGCGGGCTCACCCCGTACTGGAAGAAGGTCTTGAAGCCGGCGCTGGACCGCCTGGACGGACCCGTGCTGGACCTGCGCTCCGGGGCCTATGTGGCGATGTGGGCGCCCGGCCCGCAGAGCGCGCAGGTGCGCGTGCTGCACGAGCGCCTGGTCGGCGGGGTGGCGAAACGGTCCGTGGTCAGCCACTTCAACAAGGCCACGAAGGGGCGGCTGGTCCGCGCGCTGGCCGAGGATCGCGCGACGCCCGGGTCGGTGGACGAGCTGGTCGTGGCGATGCGCGACCTGAAGTTCACGGTCGAGGAGCGGCCCGCGCCCGAGGGCCGGCCGCGGCAGCTGGACATCGTGGTCAGCGATCTTTGAGTGGTGACGGCTCCCACTCTTCACTCCTGCCCCGGTAGATGAGATCGTTTAACGCCTCGCGGCCTCGGCCGGGAGGCGCCCCCCTCTCACGAACGCCTGATCCGGAGGACCCTTGTCCGATCGGACTCCACCGGAAAAGCCTGGCAAGGAACTGGTTCTCCGGCGCGAACCGGACGTGCCCGCCATGCTGCTCGCCGACAAGCGGTCCTGGCGGGAGTACGCCGCTCCCGGCCTGGTGATCTTCCTGGGCGTGCTCGCGGTGATCGCCTTCGGGCTGGTCGTGGTCACCCGCGGCGGCGACGAGCCGCAGCCCGCGGGCACCGCCCCGGCGCTCGGCGGACTCGGTGATCCGAACGCCGCCCAGCTGCCGATTCCGCTGCAGAGCCCGTCACCGTCGCCCAGCTTCGCCCCGGTCGACACGATCGCGATCGAGCGGTCCGCGGTGCCCGAGCGCGTCAACCTGACCGCCGAGGGCACGATCGACTGGGTGCACTGGGGTGAGCAGGGCACGTACGCGCTGGAACGCAACGCGAACGGCGGCTTCGCGATCCTCGAGGGCACCCCCGGGCCGTCCCGCGCGCGGCACACGCTGAGCCCGGAGAAATACCGCTGGACCGGCGGCAGCCCGCTCGCCTCGGCGTCCGGCGTGACGAGCGGCGTGCGGGCCTGCGACGCCGGCAGCGGCTTCACGCTCTCCGCGCCGGCCGGCACCCGGGACAGCACGCTGCGGCTCTACGTCGGCCTGGTCTCCGGGAGCGGGTCGCTGGAGGTCAAGCTCTCCACCGGCGGCAAGGTCGTCAGGGACCGCTGGGAGCAGACCGGCACGTCGATGGAGACAGCCGTCTACACGGTGAGCTACACCGCCACCGGTACTGGCAAGATCTCCCTCAAGTGGATCACCGATGAGTCCTTCTCCGAGGACTGCGGCGGGGTCGCACTGCAGGCCGCGACACTGAGCTGACCTGCGCAAACTCGGTTCGGTTCGGAAAGGGGAGCTTGTGTTCGCGGGCTGGGGAACGCGGGTCGCCCGCCTTCGATGGTCGGTGCTGGTCGTCGCGCTGGTCGCGGTGCTCGGCGCGGGCGTCTGGGGCGTCGGGGTGTTCGATCGGCTCACCGAGGGGGGTTACAGCGACCCGGACAGCGAATCCGCGCGGGCCGCCGACGTAGTCGCCACCGCCCTGGGCGGGCAGAGCGGCGACGTCATCGCGATCTACACGCCGGACCGGGGCACGATCGACGACGCGGCGCTGGCCAAGCGGATCACCGCGCGGCTCGGGGAGCTGCCCGGCGGCGCGGTCGTCTCGACGGCGTCGTACTGGGACGACAAGGCGCCGCGGTACGCCGCCGCGGACCGGTCCAGCGCGGCCGCGGTGATCACCCTGGCCGGCGCGGACGACGCCGAGAAGATGACGTCCTACGCGGACATCGAGGAGTCGCTGGGCGTACCCGGAGCGCACCTGCAGCTGGCCGGCAGCGTGCCGCTCTCGCACGCCTCCAACGAACGCTCCGCCGACGACCTGGTCTTCGCCGAGATGATCTCGCTGCCGATCGTCCTGGTGCTGCTGCTGTTCATCTTCGGCTCGCTGGTCGCCGCGTCCCTGCCGGTTCTCATCGGTGGCGCGGCGGTGCTCGGATCGCTCGGCGTGCTGCACACCGTCGCGCTCACCCACGAGGTCAACTCGTTCGCCGTCAACGTGGCGAGCCTGCTCGGGCTCGGCATGGCGATCGACTACGGCCTGTTCATGGTCGGCCGGTTCCGCGAGGAGCAGGCCGCGCACCCGACCGCCGAGGCGATCCGGCGGACCGTCGCCACCGCCGGCCGTACCGTCCTGTTCTCCGCCACCCTGCTGATGACCGCCCTCGCCGGGCTCCTGCTCTTCCCCCAGGGGTTCCTCAAGTCGCTCGCCTACGGCGGTCTCGCCGCGGTCTTCCTCGCGATGCTGCTGTCGCTCACCCTGCTGCCGGCGGTCCTGGCCATCCTGGGCCCGCGCGTGGACAAGCTTCCGGTACGCCTCCCGGCCCGCTCCGCCACGGGCCGCGGCTGGTCCCGGCTCGCCGGGGTGGTGCTGCGGCGGCCGGTGCTGGTCGCGGTGCCGATCCTGGCCGGTCTGCTGGTGCTGGCGCTGCCGATCGGCGGTGTCCGCTTCGGCGAGAACGACGAGCGGGTGCTGCCGTCGGACGATCCGTCGCGGGTGGCGATCGAGACGCTGAAAGCGGGCTATCCGCAGTTCAGCACCGGCGGCGTGCAGATCGTGATGCGGGGCGTGGCGACGGACGACGCGCGCGCTTCCGCGATGTCCGCGTTCTCGGATGCCCTGGCGAAGGTCCCCGGCGTCACCGAGGTGACCACGACGGGCGTGACCGGGGACCTGCTCGTGCTCAACGCCGCCCTCGCCGACCCCGACCCGTTCAGCGCCGCCGCCCGCCAGGCCGTCGACGACCTGCGCGCCCTGCCCGCGCCGGCCGGCGCCGACGTGCTGATCGGCGGCGCCACCGCCCGCAACGTCGACAGCATCGCCGCGATCGCCGCGAAACTCCCGCTGATGATCGGGTTGCTGGCCGGCGCCACGCTCGTGCTGATGTTCCTGGCGTTCGGCTCGATCCTGCTGCCGATCAAGGCGGTGGTGATGAGCGCGCTCAGCCTCACCGCCACGTTCGGCATCCTGATCTGGATCTTCCAGGACGGGCACGGCGCGGGCCTGCTGAACGTGACACCGGCACCCCTGGAAGCGGGCATCGTCGTACTGATGGCGGCCGTCGTATTCGGACTCTCCACCGACTACGAGGTGTTCCTGCTCTCCCGGATGGTCGAGGCCCGGGTCAGGGGCGCCACCACGGCCGAGGCCGTGACCATCGGCCTGACCCGGACCGGCCGCGTGATCAGCGCCGCGGCCCTGCTCCTGATCGTCGTGACCGGCGCCTTCGCCCTGTCTTCGGTGACCACGATGCGCTTCGTCGGCGTCGGCATGATCATCGCGCTGCTGCTCGACGCGACGGTGGTCCGGATGCTGCTGGTACCGGCGGTGCTCGCCCTCTTCGGCGACGCCGCGTGGTGGGCGCCGGGGCCGTTGCGGCGCTTGCAGGAGCGCGCGGGCCTGGCCGAGCACGCAGCCGAGCCCGCCGACGCGGACGCCGACCGGGCCACCGACGCGGACGCCGGCCGGACCACCCGCGTGGACGACACCGGCCGGACCACCCACGTGGACGACACCGACCGGGCCACCCGCATGGGCGGCGCCGACCAGGGGCCTCGCCACGCGGCGGCGGCGCTGCCCGGGCGGCACGCCGCCACCGCCCTTCCCGGCCGGCACGCGGCCGCTGCCCTGCCCGCCGGTCAGAGCGCCGGGCCACGGTCGTTCGCCGACTACCTGCCTGCCGACACCCTCGTCCTGCACACCTCGGTGGACGAGAACAACACGGTCGTACTGGACTATGACGACGTATTGGACTATCTGGCCGAGAAGGAACGGGTAGCTGCCATGGCCGTTTCCCACGCCGGCGATTCCCAGCCCGACGACGCCGAAGCTTCGGTGCCCACCTCACCGGCGGCACCGGACTCGCCCGAGGCGGCGGTGATCGCCGGCGCCGAGCCGCAGTCGCCCGAGGCCCTCGAAGCGGAGTCGCCCGAGACGCGGTCGCCCGAGGCCCCCGAACCGGAGTCGCCCCAGCCGGAGTCGCCAGAGGCGCAGTCGCCCGAGGCTGCGGTGATCGCTGTCGCCCAGCCGGAGTCGGCCGAAGCGTCCGAGACGCCGGCGATCGCCGCGGCCGTGGAGGCCTCTCTGCCGGCTGACGAGAAGTCCTCCCTCACCGAGGATTCCCCCGTCGCTGCGGAAGCTTCTGACTCGGATCGGGCCGCTTCGGAGGCCCCGGAGGATCTGACGATCTCGCCGGCGCACGACAGTGAGGCGATCTGGGCCGAGGTCGAGGCGACCCTCGCGGCAGGGGCCGAAGCTGCCCACGGCGAGGCGCCGCCGGTTTCCACTGTCGAAGCCACCGACCCACCGGCGACAGAGCCGGCCGAGGAGCCCGTGGCCGACCAGCCGGTGGCCGAGCAGCCGGTCAAAGCCGACCAACCGGCCGCAGCTGCGCCGGAAGAAGCCGGGCCGGTGGCCTCCGCTGAGCCGGTCGCGGCCGTCGTGCCTGATCCGTTCGCCTGGCGGAAGGACCCTCGGCTCGCGAATCTGGCGGCCCCCGCTCCGGACGACTTCGGATGGCTGCCCAGCACCACACCCCCATCGCCCGAGCCCGCCGAACCAGCCGAGACCACCCAACCCGCCGAACCGGCCGAGACCGCCCAACCCGCCGAACCGGCCGAAGACGCCACCCCGGCGTCCACGGCCGACGCCGAACCCCGCCGCCCGCAGACCTTGGACGACCTGCTGAGTGGCACCGCCGTACCCGTCAGTGCGGCGCCGGCAGCGAGCCGGCGCCCGCAGACGCTGGACGAGTGGCTCAGTGGCCCGCGTCCGCAGACGCTGGGTGACGTGCCCGCCAAGCCCGGCCCCGCGCCGGAGAACCCGGCCCACTTCGCGCGCCCGCAGACGCTCGACGACTGGCTCAGCGGCCCCAAGCCGCCCACCCCGCGCCCGCAGACCCTGGCGGATCAGCCGAAATCGGCACGCCCGAAGGGCGAAGAGTGACCCGGACCCCTTGCCCCGTCCCACCGGCGGCCGATAGGACGGCCGGGTAAGTACAGTGCCTGCCGTGGAAACAAAGGGGGATGCGGTAATGGGCGTGGATCCGGACCGTCTCGCGGTCTGCCTTGCCGTCCTGGCTGAGGTGGAGGCGCTTCCGGCCGAGCACCCTGACGCGGTGAAGGTCCGGCGGGCCACCGCGGGGCTGTTCAAGACGGTGAAGCTGCAGCGGCGACGGGACCGCCGGGAGGCGGTCCTGGCGAACGACCGGGCGGTCACCGAGTCGACCGCGACCGGCGCGCCGGGGCGGATCGACGACGAGACCGCCGGCATTCCGCTGAAGAGCGGCGTGCGCGGCGCGACGGCGGGTGTGCTGAAGCAGGCGCGCGGCTGTTACGTGTGCAAGCAGCGGTTCACCGTGGTGGACGCGTTCTACCACCAGCTCTGCCCGCGCTGCGCCGAGCTGAACCACGCCCGGCGGGACGCGCGCACCGACCTGAGCGGCCGGACGGCGCTGCTCACCGGCGGGCGCGCCAAGATCGGCATGTACATCGCGCTGCGCCTGCTCCGGGACGGGGCGGATCTGACGATCACGACGCGGTTCCCGCATGACGCGGTCCGGCGGTTCGCGGCGATGCCGGACAGCGCGGAGTGGCTGCACCGGCTGCGGGTGGTCGGCATCGACCTGCGCGACCCGGCCCAGGTGGTGGGTCTTGCCGATTCCGTGGCGGCACGCGGTCCCCTGGACATTCTGATCAACAACGCGGCCCAGACGGTACGGCGTACGACAGGCGCCTACGCCGAACTGGTGGCCGCCGAGTCGGCTCCCCTGCCGGACGGACCGATTCCCGCCCTGGAGTACTTCGGCGGCGCCGCCACTCTCGGCGCGGCGTCCCCGGCCGCGGCACTCACCGCGGGCGGCGTCCTGTCACCGCAGGAGGTCACGGCGCTGGCGCTGACCGCGCGTTCCACCGGGATCGACGCGGGCGGCCTGGTGCCGGACACCACGCCGACGAACAGCTGGAGCGACCGGGTGCACGAGGTGGAGCCGCTGGAGCTGCTGGAAGTGCAGCTGTGCAACGTGACGGCGCCGTTCATCCTGGTGAGCCGGCTGCGCAGGGCGATGCGGGCGTCGGCGTTCCCCCGGCGGTACGTGGTGAACGTGTCCGCGATGGAGGGCATCTTCAACCGCGGCTACAAAGGCGCCGGTCATCCGCACACCAACATGGCGAAGGCCTCGCTGAACATGCTGACCCGCACCAGCGCGGAGGACATGTTCGCCGACGGCATCCTGATGACCAGCGTGGACACCGGCTGGATCACCGACGAGCGGCCGCATCCGACGAAGATGCGCCTGCACGAGGAGGGTTTCCACGCCCCGCTGGACCTGGTCGACGGCGCGGCCCGGGTCTACGACCCGATCGTGCGCGGCGAGCAGGGCGAGGACGTGTACGGCTGTTTCCTGAAGGACTACGCCCCGGTGGCCTGGTGACCCGGGTCCGGTGACGGGAGCGGGCCGCGCCCTCGAAAGGGTCGCGGCCCGCGCAGTGTCACGGGGCCGAGGCGTCACTCGCCGCCTTTGCCGCCCTTACCGCCTTTACCGCCTTTACCGCCACGGTCGTCGTCGCCGCCCTTGCCGCCGCGGAAGTCGTCGCCGCCGGGACCACCCTGGCCGCCACCACGGAAGTCGTCGCCGCCCTGGCCGCCCATGCCGCCACGGAAGTCGTCACCGCCGGGACCGCCCTGGTTACCGCCACGGAAGTTGTCGCCGCCACGGAAGTCGTCACCGCCGCGGACGTTGTCGCCGCCACGGAAGTCGTCACCACCACGGAAGTCGTCACCGCCACGGAAGTTGTCACCGCCCGGGCGTCCACCGTTCCGGAGCGAGAACGGCTTGCCGAAGCGGTCCGGACGGTCGTCCCAGCCCTTCGGCCAGCCGCCGCGCCATTCGTCCCAGCGCCAGTGGCTTCCCTTGACTTCGAGCACCCATCCGCGCCATCCGCGCAGCCACACGGGTTCGCAGTGGAAGCGCCACCAGGCGCCGTACCGCTGCCCGGTGAATCCGGCCCGGTAGCAGGCCCGTTCCCAGCGGTAGTACCCGACCACGTAGTCGTTGTCCCAGCGCGGGCCGGCCGACGCGCTGCTCGATGTCACGTTGCTCGGGGCGGCAGGTTCCGCCTGAGCCGGAGCCGTGCCGAGCATCGCACCGGCCGCGAGGCCCATGCTGCTGAGGGCCAGCATCCGCTTTACCTTGTTCATCTCACACCTTTTCGGACAAAACGCTATGACCTCGTCAGCCCATCACGGGTCGCAATCGGGTTCTGTCGTTTCCGGGAAAGTTGACCCTTTGGACGACCCGTTTAGTGTCCGTAAAGACATGATTTGAACAAATTGGTGCAGCGACGTTTACCGCTCGGCTGGGAGATGCCTGAGAATTGTGCCGAATCGACACGGCATTCCCGGCCGTCGCTCCGAGAATCCCCCCGCGTCAGCGGGCGACGCTCCGCCCGTACCCCCGCTCGCCGTGCCTGGCCGGCTTGGCGCCCACCTTGGGTGGGGCAACGGCCTTGACCGGGGCTTTCGATTCGGGAAGGGCGACGGGATAACGACGGAGGATCCAGGCCTGCTGGCCGAGCGCGAAGATGTTCTGGGTGACCCAGTAGAGGACCACGCCGATCGGGAACAACGCACCGGAGATCAGCAGCGACAGCGGGAATCCGTAGAGCATCACCCGCTGCATGATCAGCGCCGGCCCCTCCTCGGCCCGGCCCGCCTTGTTGATCATCTGGCGGGTGGTGAGGTAGGTCGTCACGGTCATCACCAGGATCAGCACGGCCGCGACCAGCTTCACGGTGAGGTCTCCGGTGCTGAACCCGGCGGTGATCGGCGCGGTGAGCAGCTTCGCGTGGATCGCGCTGTCGAACTGGGTGAGCGTCCAGCCGTAGAGGGTGCGCGACGCCTCGCTGGTGACGCCGGGACGCAGGTGGCGCAGCACGTGCAGCAGGCCGATCACCACCGGGATCTGCACCAGCATCGGCAGGAACGGGGCGAGCGGGCTGACCTTCTCCCGCGCGAAGAGGTCGGCGAGTTCCTTCTGCAGCGTCTCCCGGTCGCCCTTGTGCTTCTCCTGCAGGGCCTTGACCTGCGGCTGGAGACGCTGGGTGGCGCGCTGCGAGCGGACCTGCCGGATGATCACAGGGAAGAGCGCGAGCCGGACGGTGAGAACGAGGAAGACGATGCCGAGCACCCAGGACCACGAGGTGCCGAGGGCGAGGGTGTCGCCCAGCAGGCGATCCCAGGCGGCATGCCAGAAAAGAAGAATGGCGGAAATGGCGGTGTAGACAGGTTCCATCACGAGCGGACCCCTTGCGGACGCACTGGACTTGAGGACAGCCGGCAGTGGCCGCGATGAGGCGGAAGAGCTCAGGCGGCCACGGGCCGCGCGGTGGGTCCTCGAGGACGGGTGCGGCCCGGGGCGTCCGGGTCACGATGGCGGGGCACTCCGGCCCGGCGGGCACGATCGCGCATCGCCGAGCGGCTGACCAGCGGGTTCGCCGCGGAGCGGAAATCGATCATCAGGCCGGCGGCGAGCACCGTCACCAGCAGGAGGCCGGCCGCGCCGACCAGGAGCGCGGTGGGGCCGGCGTCGGTCAGCAGGCCGACCAGGCGCCAGAGGGCTTCCCACCACATCACGCTCTCCACGTTAGCTCCGGTCCGCAACCTCGGTCTCCGGCAGCGCCGCGTACGCCGGGCGCAGCACCTCCACGATCGGCTGCCCATGGTGGCTCAGCGGCGGCGGGTCGAGCTGATCGAGCAGCGCGTCCGGGCGTACCCCGGCGAGCGGCGCCGCGCTGCCCGGCGCCACAAAGCCCTGCGGCCCGGCACCCGCGGGCTCGGCACCCGCCCACTCGGCACCCGCCGGCGCGACACCCGCCCGCTCGGCACCCGCCCGCTCGGCACCCGCCGGCGCGACACCCGCCGGATGCACGCCCCAGAACGCGGCCGGATCGTCCGGATCGACGAGCGGCCGCGCCGGTCCCGGCTGCTCGTCGGGCGAAGACGCGGCCGAGGACGCGGGCCGAGACGCCGCCGCCTTCGCCGCCTCGTCCACCGCCGCCGACTCGCGCAGCTTGCGCAGCCGCATCAGCAGCTCGTCCCGGGACCGCCCGCGCCAGGTGAACACCTCGAACGGGTCACCCTCGAACGTCCGGGCCAGCGCGTAACAGGTCGCCGCGAGGTGCACGCACGGCATCGGCCAGCGCTCACACGAGCAGTCCAGGGCGACCTCGTCGAGCGAGAGCGGCAGCAGGCCGAGCCCGGCGCCGGCGAAGACCGCCTCGATCCCGTCCGGCATCCGGCCGCTGAGCAGGTCGGCGGCGTAGCGGGCCTCGCTGACCAGGGCTTTCTCCACGCGGGCCCACTCGGCGGCGCCGAACGAGCGGACCGCGATCCGGGACCGGAAGGCGACCGGGTCGTCCGGGCCGCGGACCAGGGCGGTGACCAGGCTGGACGAGACGGTCAGGCTGCGCACGTGCCCGGCCCGGTCGTCGCGGCGCCCGCGGGCGAAGGTCGGGCCCATCCGCAGGGCCTCGAACATGCCGAGGAAGGCGATCGGGAAGTCAGTCAACGATGGCCTCCGGCGCGAGGGTGAACAGGTCCCGCAGCTCGCTGGTGGACAGCGCGCTCAGCCAGCTCTCGCCGGTGCCGACCACCCGATCGGCGAGGATGCCCTTGTCGGCGATCACCCGGTCGATGTTCTCCTCCAGGGTGCCGAGGCAGACCAGGTTGTGCACGTGCACGTCGCGGCGCTGCCCGATCCGGAACGCCCGGTCGGACGCCTGTGTCTCGGTCGCCGGGTTCCACCAGCGGTCGATGTGGATCACGTGGTTGGCGGCGGTCAGGTTCAGCCCGGTGCCCCCCGCCTTCAGCGACAGCACGAAGATCCCCGGCCGGGTGGCCTGCTGGAACGCGGCGACCATGGCGTCGCGCCGGCCGCGCGGCGTGCCACCGTGCAGGAACGACACCGGCGCGCCGAACCGGGCGGCCAGATGCGGGGTGAGCATCCCGCCGAACCGGGCGAACTGCGTGAAGCACAGCACGCTCTCCCCCGCGCCGAGCGCCCGGTCGACGATCTCCTCCAGACGGTCCACCTTGCCGGACCGGCCGGGCAGCGGCGAGTTGTCCTTCAGCGCCAGCGCCGGGTGCACGCACACCTGTTTCAGCTTGGTCATCGCGGACAGGACCAGGCCCTTGCGCCAGGTGTCGCCGGGCTCCTCGAGCCGGCCCAGCAGGTCGTCGAGCACCGCCTGGTAGAGGCTGACCTGCTCGGTCGTCATCCCGCACAGGTGCCGCACGTGCCGCTTGGCCGGCAGCTCGGCGGCGATCATCGCGTCGTTCTTGGTGCGGCGCAGCAGGAACGGCCGGGTCGCCTGCCGCAGCCGGGCCGCCGCGTCCTCGTCGGCGTACCGCTCGATCGGCACCGAGAACCGGGCCCGGAACGTGTGCGCCGACGCCAGCAGCCCCGGATTGAGGAAGTCCAGGATCGACCAGAGCTCGGCGAGCCGGTTCTCCACCGGGGTGCCGGTGAGCGCGATCCGGTTGCGCGCCGGGAACCGGCGGACCGCCTTCGCCGCGGCGCTGCCGGAGTTCTTGATGTGCTGCGCCTCGTCGAGCACCACCCGGTCCCAGTCGATCCCGGCCAGCACGTCGGCGTCCCGCACGGCGGTCTGATAGGTGGTGAGCACCAGGTCCGCCCCGTCCGCCAGGGTCCGCGGATCGGCCCGGTCGGCGCCGTGCAGCACCCGCACCCGCAGCCCCGGCGCGAACCGCTCCGCCTCCCGCTGCCAGTTGCCCAGCACCGAGAGCGGGCAGATCAACAGCGCCGGACCCGCCCGGTGGTGCAGCAGCAGCGTCAGCAGCTGCACCGTCTTGCCGAGCCCCATGTCGTCCGCGAGGCACGCGCCCAGCCCCAGCGCGTCCAGGAACGCAAGCCAGGAGAAACCCCTGATCTGGTACGGCCGGAGCACCGTCCCCAGGCCCTCCGGCGGATCCAGCAGCTCCAGGCTCTGCTCCAGACGCCCGGTGAGCAGGTCGGCGAGCCAGCCCTCGCCCCGTGCGTCGGTCACCGGCAGCGGCAGCTCCTCCGGCGGCAGCAGGCGCATCGTTGCCAGCGCGTCACCGGCGGTCATCGTCCCGCCGCCCCGGCTCAGGAACGCCAGCCCGGCCGCCAGCCGCTGCGGATCGAGGTGCACCCACCGCCCGCGCAGCCGGATCAGCGGCACCTTGGCCCGGGCCAGGTCGGCCAGCTCATGCTCGGTCAGGGTGCGCCCGCCGAGCGCGAGCGACCATTGGTAGTCGACCAGCTGTTTCTTGCCGACCGCCCGATCGCGCAGCACGCTGGAGACCGGGTCACGCCCGCGCACCTCCAGCGACAGGCCGAGCCCCGGCCGCCGCTGCCACCAGGCCGGGAGCAGCACGCCGTAGCCCGCCTCGGCGAGCAGCGCGGCGTGACTGAGGAACCCGTGCGCGGCCTCCGTGTCGAGCAGCATCTCGGCGGGCCGGGCGTCGCGCAGCGCCTCACCCAGCGCCGGGTAGAGCCGGGCTGCCCGGCCCAGCCCGGCGAGCAGGCGCTCCTGCGGGTGGCTGGTCCAGCGGCTGAGCGGCGCGAACGTGTCCCGCCAGACGTCCGCGGCCGGCACCAGCACGCTCGGCTCGTCGGTGGCCTGCAGCAGGAACTCCAGCCGCCAGGCGTCCTCGGGAAGCGGGACGTCGGCCGGCATCACCGGCTCGTGCTCGCGGGGATCGCTGAGCCGGAAGCAGACCCGCACCTCGGCACCCCGGGCCGCCTGCTCGAACCAGGCGTCCAGCCGCCCGGCGAGCTCGTCGGCGAGCGCGGGCGTGGCCTCGAACTCCGGCTCCCCGCCGAGCGCGGCCAGCCACCCGTAGTCGGCGAGGCTGACCCCGGCCTCCGCGAGCCGGGTCCGCACCAGCCCGTCCACCAGCCGGTCCAGTGCCACCCGCAGCAGCTCCTCGGCCGCCGCGCCGCCGCCGTGCTCGCCGCGGCCGTGCTCGCCGCCGCCGCCCTCGTCGCCGCGGCGAGCGGCCGCACTCCGCTGGCCCCCGCCGGCGGTTTCGGCGCCGCAGGCCGGTGGCATGGTCTCCAGCAGCGCGGCCCGGCGGACCGCGTCCGCCCCGATCGTCACCGGCCGCCAGTGCGCCGCCGGCCGCGCGCCCTCGATCCGGATCGCCGGCAGCACCCGCCCGCGCCGCACCAGGCTCGCCGCGAACCCGCAGAGCTCCACGATCCAGGCCGCCGACGGCGCGACCCGGCCCTCGAACTCGGCCACCAGGTCCGGATCGGCGAACGGCACGCTCACCGCCGGCACCCGCCACGGCCGCGCCCGCACGGCGCCCCGCCGCCGCGGCATCCCGAGCTGCGGCGACGCCAGCGGCCCGGCGGACGTCGAGGGCAGCACCACCGTCGCCGCCTCCCGCGGATCCCCGGCGGGCAACTCCCCCGCCGCCACCGCGAACGGATGCCACGCCGCGGCCCCGCGCCCCGCTCCCCTGCCGGCCACCGCCCCGCCCGTGGCCGCGCCGCCGACCGCCCCGGCCGCCGCCGCACGGCTCACCGGCCAGACCGATCCCTCCTCGGCCCAGAGGTTCAGCCCGCCGTCGCGCCCGACGAAGCCGTGCAGAACCCGCACCGAGGCCAGCACCGAAGCCTCGACGACGTCCGCACCGGCGCCCTGCTCCGCGGCCGTCGCGCCGGTCACGCCAGCTCCCAGGTCAGCTCGGGCGGGCGAACCCGGGCGCACCGGGGGCCGCCCTCCGCGTCGGTCAGGCCGAGCCGGCCGACCAGGACGCCCTCCCCGGCCGCCGCCGCCCGCAGCAGCGGCCCCGGGATGTCCCCGAACATCAGTTTCGCCCGGCGGAACATCGCGAACGCGTCGCCGTCGACCGCGCCCCAGCTCAGGTAGAGGAACCGCTGACCGGGCCGCCCGTGCACCCACGGCCCGCCCACGTCGATCAAGCCCGCCACCTCACGGACGTCGACGTCGAGCTCCCACACCGCGCGCTCGGCCGCGACCGGGACCCGCTGCACCACCTCAGCCCGGCCGCCCGCCGTGTGCTGCACACCGACGTGCACCCCACCCAGCCGCAACGCCTCCGCCTGCGGGGCGCCCGCCCGGCCGGGCAGGTCGTGGCCCTCGATCCTCATCCGCACGCCGACGACTCTAGGCCGCCCCTCCGACATTTCCCCGAGCCGCCCGGACGACCACGCCACCGGAAGCCGCCCCGGCCGCGGCGCAGCGGCACGACCGGACACACCCGCGGCGAGATCCCCGGGCCGCCGCACACGCCCGGCGCGCGGGCGCTCCCGGCAGTAGGGTGCGTTCATGGAGGCTTGGGACGGCGCCACGGTGCGCTTCCGCTATGCCGATCCCGCCAAGAGCCTCGCCGCGGTCCGCCTGCTCTCCTCCGTCCGCCACGCCGACCTGGAGTTCGCCGGCGACGGCTGGCAGCTCGACCTGCCGGCCCCGGCGGTCACGCGGATCGAGTACCGGTTCGAGCTGACCCACCCGGACGGCAGCCGGGAGACCGTGACCGATCCGGGCAACCCGATGCACGCGGCCGGCGGCTTCGGCGAGTCCTCGGTCGTGCACCACCCGGACTACACCGAGCCGGACTGGCTGCACCACGAGGGGATGGCCGGCACCTGGCGATCGCTGCACCTGCCGGTCCGGGGCCTGCACACCACCGCCGACATCCGGATCTGGTCGCCGGAGTCGCCGGACGCGACGAAGGGCCGGGTGCTGATCGCCCACGACGGGCCGGACTACGAGCGGTTCGGCGGCCTGGCCCGGTACACGTCGGCGATGATCCGGGCAGGACGGGTCCCCCCGTACCATCTGGCGCTCCTGCCGCCCGGTGACCGCGACGAGTGGTACTCGGCCTCCCCGGCGTACGCGCTGGCCCTGGCCGGCGAGATCATTCCGCGGATCCGGGCGGACCTGCAGAGCCCGGCGGTGGTGGGCGCCGGCGCGAGCCTCGGCGCGCTCGCCATGCTGCACGCGCAGCGCCGGCACCCGGCCGGGTTCGCCGGGCTGTTCCTGCAGTCCGGCAGCTACTTCCAGCCCCGCCACGACAGCCAGGAGTCGGATTTTCCCCGGTGGGGGCGGATCGTCCGGTTCGCCGGCCAGGTTCTGCGGGCCGGCCGCGGCCCGGCGGTTCCGGCCGTCCTGACCTGCGGGGCGGCGGAGGAGAACCTGGCGAACAACCGCGACATGGTGGATGCGTTGTGCGATCAGGGGTATCCGGTGGCATTCGCCGAGAACCCGGACGCACACACCTGGGCGGGGTGGCGGGACGCCCTGGACCCGCACCTCACGTCTCTTCTGTGCCGGATCTGGCCCGATTGATTGAAGGAGGCGGCCGTGGCCGACGTCGAGCACACCATCGGAATGTTGCTGGGTACCGAGGACGACTGGCCACGCGCGTACGAAGCGCTTCTGCGCCGCGTCGGCCTGGTGACCGGACCGGACGGCAAGACCCATCGAGCCAACGCGGTACGGGTGACGATCGAGCCGTTCAACCTGCGTGACAAGCCCCGGCACGACCTCGTCATCGACCGGCTGGCGTACTGGTACTACCACCCCCGCGAGTGGCTCAAGAAGATCGCGCTGATGGACGACGTCTACCTGCTGAACAGCCCGTTCACCTTCCAGTCGATGGAGAAGCACGCGGCGTACTGCGCGATGCTGCGACTCGGGCTGAAGATCCCGGAGACGGTGCTTGTCCCGTTCAAGAACCCCCTCGAGAACTCCCGCTGGGCGTACACCGCGGCGCGGTACAACCGGCCGTTCGACCTGGAGGCGACGGCGGCGGCGATCGGCTACCCGCTCTGGATGAAACCGTACGACGGCGGGGCCTGGGTGGGCGTCTCCAAGATCCGCAACGAGATCGAGCTGCACGCCGCGTACGACGCCTCCGGCGAGCGGCTCATGCACCTGCAGGCCTCGATCGAGGGCTACGACGTGTTCGCCCGCAGCCTGAGCATCGGCCCGGAGACGATGGTCATGAAGTTCCGGCCGGACCAGCCGATGCACGCCCGCTACGAGGTGGACCACAACTTCCTGTCCGCGTCCGCCGGCGACGAGGTGGTGACGATCTCCCGGCTGGTCAACGCGTTCTTCCGGTGGGAGTTCAACAGCTGCGAGACGCTGGTGCGCGGCGACGAGGTGCACCCGATCGACTACGCGAACGCCTGCCCGGACGTCGCGCTGACCTCGCTGCACTACTACTTCCCGTGGGCGATGACCGCTCTGCTGCGCTGGACGGTCTTCTGCGTGGTGACCGGCCGCAAGCCGCGCCTGGACACCGACACCTCGCGCTACTTCGCGATCGCCGACGACCATTCCCTGGGGTACGCCGAGAAGCTCGCCGCCTACCGCAAGCTCGCCGACGACTACTTCGAGGTGGACCGTTACCAGGAGTTCTGCGCGAAGCACCTGGGCAACCTCGACGACATCGTCTACGACTGGGTGACCTCGGAGGAGTTCCGCTCACTGCTGCGCGAGACGGTCCGCGCGATGTACCCGGTGCACGAGCACGAGAAGTTCCTGGCGCACTTCGGCGGCCTGATCGACGCGTGGATCCGGGACCAGGACCGTTGACGCGGTAACACCTCGGCAATAAACATATGTCCATGTCTCTTTGGGAGCGCTCCCGGATCATCGGCCTCACGGCCGCTCTGCTGACCGTCGGCGCCGCCGCGCCGGCCCTCGCCGACGAGGTCGAACAGGTCGTCAACGGCGGCTTCGACGGCACCGCCGACCCGTTCTGGTCCTCGGCCGGCTCACCGATCACACTCGAGGACGGCCAGGCCTGCATCGACGTGCCCGGCGGCACCACCAACCGCTGGGATGTGGCGATCGGGCAGAACGACATCGATCTCGTCGCCGGCGAGAACTACCGGTTCAGCTTCGACGCCACCGGCGGCGCGGGCCACGTGGTCCGCGCGGTCACCGGGCTGGCCGTCAGCCCGTACGACACCTACTTCGAGCAGTCGCCGGTCCTCAGCGGCGACCGCACCCACTACGAGTACACGTTCACCGCGAGCACCTCCACCGCGCAGGGCCAGGTCGCCTTCCAGGTCGGCGGCAGCCCGGAGGACTGGCGGTTCTGCGTGGACGACGTCAGCCTGGTCGGCGGCGTCCCACCGGAGGTCTACGAGCCGGACACCGGCCCCCGGGTGCGGGTCAACCAGGTCGGCTACCTCACGGACGGCCCGAAGAACGCGACGGTGGTCACCGAGGCGACGGCGCCGCTGCCGTGGCAGCTCACCGACCGGTCCGGAAAAGTCGTGAAGAAGGGCAGGACGACGCCCCGGGGGATCGACGCATCGTCCGGGCAGAACGTCCACACCATCGACTTCAGCGGATACCGGCGGGACGGCAGGAGCCTCACCCTGACCGCCGACGGCGAGACCTCCCGCCCGTTCGACATCGGCACCGACGCGTACAAGACTCTGCGCACCGACGCCCTGAAGCTCTACTACACCCAGCGCAGCGGCATCGAGATCTCGGGCGACCTGCGCCCCGGCTACGCCCGCCCGGCCGGTCACGTCGACGTCGCCCCGAACTCCGGTGACGGCAAGGTGCCCTGCCAGCCCGGCGTCTGCGACTACACCCTGGACGTGCGCGGCGGCTGGTACGACGCCGGCGACCACGGCAAGTACGTCGTCAACGGCGGCATCTCGGTCTGGGGCCTGCTCAGCGAGTACGAGCATCTGCGCGGCTCCCGCCGGGTCGACCTGACCATCCCGGAGAGCGGCAATCGCGTGCCCGACCTGCTCGACGAGGCACGCTGGGAACTCGACTTCCTGCTGTCGATGCAGGTGCCGGCCGGTCACCCGTACGCCGGAATGGTGCACCACAAGATCCACGACGCTGCCTGGACCGGCCTGCCCCTGCTGCCCCACCTGGATCCGCAACCGCGCGAACTGCACCCGGTCTCCACCGCCGCGACGCTGAACGTCGCCGCGACAGCGGCGCAGGCGGCGCGTCTCTACAAGCCGTTCGACGCGGCCTTCGCGAAACGGGCGCTCGCCGCGGCGCGCACCGCCTACCGGGCCGCCAAGGACAACCCCATCCGGTACGCCCCGGTGGAGGACGGGGTCGGCGGCGGCGCCTACAACGACGACAAGATCACCGACGAGTTCTACTGGGCGGCGGCCGAGCTCTACCTGACCACCGGCGAACGGCAGTACCGCGACGACGTGCTGAGCTCCCCGGAGCACACCGCCGACGTGTTCGGCCCGGTCGCGTTCGACTGGGCCGCGACCGCCGCGGCCGCCCGCATCGACCTGGCGCTGGTCCCGAACCACCTGCCCGGCCGGTCCGCGGTGCGCGCGTCGGTGGTGCGCGGCGCCGAGGAGTACCTCGCGGTGCAGCGCGGGCACGGCTACGGGGTGGCCTACGCGCCCGCGAACAACGTGTGGGACTGGGGCTCCAGCAGCATCATCGCCAACAACCTGGTGGTGATCGCCGCCGCCGAGCGGATCACCGGCCGGGACCGCTACCGCGACGGCGTGCTGACCGGCATCGACTACCTGTTCGGCCGCAACGCCCTGAACATCTCCTACGTCACCGGGTACGGCGAGGTCAGCTCGCAGAACCAGCACAGCCGCTGGTACGCCGCGCAGCTCGACCCGGCGCTGCCGCACCCGCCCGCCGGCACGCTGTCCGGCGGGCCCAACTCGTCGATCCAGGACCCGGTCGCGCAGGCCAAACTGACCGGCTGCGTGGGCCAGTTCTGCTACATCGACGACATCGGGTCCTGGTCCACCAACGAGCTCACCATCAACTGGAACGCGGCGCTGGCCTGGATCAGCGCATACGTAGCCGAGACCGCCTGAGTCGTCCTACCCTCCTAGCAGGGGGGTGGCTTCATGCAGGCTCTTCGATTCGCCGCCGCGTTGTACCGGCAACGGCTCGACACCGTGTACCACGCGTACGTGCGGCGCGACCCGCTCTCCCGGCTCCATTCGAAGCCGGGACGCGACAACCCGTACGCGATCTACGACCGGGTCCGGGCGGGTGGTGACCTGGTCGCCACCCGCCTCGGCAACTACGTCACCGCGTCGTACCGGATCTGCGACGCGGTGCTGCGGGACAGGCGTTTCGGGGTGCGCTCGGCCGAGATCAACGGCCCGGGCGCACCCGGCGACGCCCTGGACATGTCGTTCCTGGACCGCAATCCGCCCGAGCACACCAGGCTGCGCCGTGTCGCCCAGCCCGCGTTCAGCCCCCGCGCGATCGCCGGTTACCGTCCCCTGATCGAGCGCACGGTCGACGACCTGCTCGACAAAGCCCTGTCCGGGGGTACGTTCGACCTCGTCGGTTCGTTCGCCGCGCCGCTGCCGATCGCCGTCATCACCGACCTGCTCGGCGTGCCGGACGCCGACGCCGCCCGGTTCGCCGCGCACGGAGCCGTCATCGGCGGTGCCCTCGACGGCATCCGCAGCCTCCGGCACGCCGCCCAGCTGCAGCAGGCCAGCGGCGCCCTCGACGCGGTGCTCGCCGACCTGCTCGCGCTGCGCCGCCGGGAACCCGCCGACGACGCCGTGTCGCGCATCCTGGCCGCCGAGGGCGACCAGATCCAGTCGTCGGAGATCCTGCCGATGTGCCGGCTGCTGCTCGTCGCCGGCTTCGAGACCACGGTCAACCTGATCGGCAACGCGGTCAACGCCCTGCTCGACCACCCGGACCAGTGGGCCGCCCTGCGCGCCGACCCGGCCGGGCTCGCCGAGAAGGCGGTCGAGGAGACGCTGCGCTGGGACCCGCCCGTGCAGCGCACCGCCCGCACCCCGTCCGAGGAGATCGAGATCGGCGGCCGGACCGTGCGGCCGGGCCAATTCGTCATCACGCTGATCGGCGCCGCGAACCGCGACCCGTCGGTCTTCTCCCGCGCCGGCATCTTCGACATCCACCGCGAGCCGGAGGCCGACCACCTGGCCTTCTCCACCGGCATCCACTACTGCGTGGGCGCGCCGCTGGCCCGGCTGGAGGCCGCGATCGCCCTCCAGCGCCTCGCCGAACGCGTCCCGGACCTGCGCCGCGCCGGCCCGATCCGCCGCCGCAACGCCACCCTGATCCGAGGCCCCATCTCCTTCCCGGTCCACGCCGGCCAGCGCACCCTGGCCCCCCGCTGAGCCGCGGGGGATGCCTGGCTCTGCAGGTGGGCCGAGCGGGGTGTCAGTAGCGGTAGGGGCGGGAGTTCGGCGGGCCGGAGGGGAGGCCGAACAGGTCGCACAGGCCTGTCACGCGCAGCTGGCGGTGGACGAACTCGCTCGGGTTGCGCAGCTGCACCCGGCCGCCCACGTCACGCGCCGCCTCGTGGGCGGTGACCAGGGCGCCGATCCCGGTGGAGTCCATGAACGTGACGAACATCAGGTCGACGACAAGCGTGCGCGGGTGCTCGCGTTGCAGGACGACCAGCAGCTCGCCGCGGACCGCGTCGACGGTGGCGGTGTCCAGGGTGCCCCGGATCTCGACGACGACGGCGCCGTCGGCCTGCTGCCGTGTGGTCATCACGGCCTCGCCCATGCCACCCTCCGAGCCGGGCGATGTGCCCGATCGATTCACGGTACCGCCCCCAGCGGGCCCTCGCAGGCTGCCCCCTGGTTCGGCGATCACGGCGCACAGGGCGTACGCCAATCGGGTTTTGCGCCCATGACGCGTGCCGCGCGGCAACTCGGGCGACCGATTTCGGCGCATCGCGCCGATCATCTTGCGGCGCCGGGGCATCGGGGTTAACCGTGACAGGCAGGCACGGCGGCGGGGGCCGCGGTGAGGAGGAGGGGCGATGAAGCCGGGAATCTTCGCGGTGCGTGACGTGAATTCGCTGATCACCGACACCTCCGGGGACGGTCAGCTGAAACGGGCGGTCGGCCCCACCCAGCTGACCGCGATGGGCGTCGGCGCGATCATCGGCACCGGCATCTTCGTGGTGATCGGCCAGGGCGCCGCGCTGGCCGGGCCGGCGGTGATCCTCTCGTTCGTTCTGGCGGCGGTGGCCTGCGCGTTCTCTGCGCTCTCCTACGCCGAGCTGGCGTCCTCGATCCCGGTCTCCGGCAGCGCGTACACGTACGCCTACGCGACGCTGGGCGAGCTGGTCGCCTGGATCATCGGGTGGGACCTGATCCTGGAGTACGGGGTGTCGGTCGCGGCGATCGCGGTCGGCTGGGGCGGCAACCTGAACGCGTTCCTGGACGCGGCGTTCGGCTTCGCGCTGCCGGACGCGATAGCGAAGTCGCCGGAGGACGGCGGGATCTTCAACCTGCCGGCCGTCTTCATCGTCCTGGCGATCACGTTCCTGCTGGTCCGCGGGGTGACCGAGAGCGCACGCGCCAACCTGGTCATGGTGGTGATCAAGCTGGCGGTGCTGATCTTCTTCATCGTGGTGGCGTTCGCGAACTTCAGCACCGGCAACTTCCAGCCGTTCGCCCCGGAGGGCGTGGACGGGGTGACCTCGGCCGCGGCGATCATCTTCTTCGCCTATATCGGCTTCGACGCGGTCTCCACCGGCAGCGAGGAGGCCCGCAACCCGGCGAAGGACCTGCCTCTCGCGATCCTCGGCTCGCTGCTGATCTGCACGTTCTTCTACGTGGTGACGGTGACCGGCGCGCTCGGCATCGCCACGCCGGAGCAGATGGCCGGCAGCGACGCGCCGCTCGCCGCGGCCCTCGACCAGGGCGCCGGGATCGGCTGGGCGGCGGCGATCCTCGCCCTCGGCGCGGTCGTCGCGATCACCAGCGTGGTCCTGGTCATCTTCTACGGCCAGACCCGGATCTTCTTCGCCATGTGCCGCGACGGCCTGATGCCGCGCCGCCTGGCGGCGGTCAATCAGCGGTACGGCACCCCGGCGCGGCTCACCATCGGCCTCGGCGTCCTCATCTCGATCCTCGCGGCGCTCGTCCCGCTCGGGACCATCGTGGAACTGGTCAACATCGGCACCCTGTTCGCGTTCGTGCTGGTCAACATCGGGGTGATCGTGCTGCGCCGGACCCGGCCGGACATGCCCCGGCCGTACCGGGTGCCGCTCTCGCCGGTCCTGCCGATCATCGGCATCCTGTTCGCCGTCTACCTGATGACCGACCTGCCGCTCGACACCTGGATCCGGTTCGTCGGCTGGCTCGCCGTCGGCCTGCTCATCTACGCCTTGTACGGTTACCGCCACTCCCGGCTGCGCCTGGCCGCCACCGACCCGGCCGGCCCGCCGCAGCGCCCGGAGACCCGCGGTGAGGAGCAGCCGTGAGCACGGGTCCGGTGAACAGCGGGCCGGTGAACAGCGGGCCGGTCATCGTGGGCGTCGACGGGGGTGCGCACGGCGCCGACGCCCTGGAGCTCGGGCAGTGGGCGGCCGGGATCCTGGACGTTCCGCTGGTCGTGGCGGTGGTCTCGCCCGCGCCGTCGGCGCTCGGCTCGGGCCGGGTGGACGCGGAGTGGGTCGCCGACCGGCGGGCCGCCGCGGAACGGGTCCTGGACGGCGCCCGGGAGGCGCTCGGCGACCCGCCCGGCGTGGAGTACCAGGTGCTCGCGTCCAGTTCGGCAGCCCACGGCCTGCACGATCTGGCCGAGCACCGGGACGCCGCGCTGCTGGTGGTCGGCTCGGGGGCGGCCGCTCCGGCGTCGCGGCTGTTCCCCGGCAGCACGGCGGAACGCCTGCTGGCCGGCAGCGTCTGCCCGGTCGCGGTGGCCCCGGCTGGGATGACCGGCTCGGGCACGTCCCCGACCGGCGGGCGGATCGCCGTCGCCTATGTGGACACGCCGGACGGGCGCGCCGCCCTGGAGTCGGCGGCTCGCCTGGCCCGCCGCACCGGCGACCCGCTGCTGCTGGTCACGGTGGTGGCGCGCGGCGACGCGGCCCGGCCGTTCCTGCTCGGGTCGGACGCCGAGCGCGCGTTCCTGGACACCGCGCGGGAGATCTACGAGGAGGCGCTGCGCAAGGCCGCCGCGTCCGTGCCGGACGTGACGGTGGAGTGGGAGCTGCGCTCCGGCGACGTGGTGGAGACCCTGGCCGAGCTGACCGACGTGGACATCCTGTTCTGCGGCTCCCGGGGGTACGGCCCGGCCCGCCGCGTCCTGCTCGGCGGCGTCTCGGGCCGTCTGCTGCGCCGCGCCCGCCGTCCCCTGGTGGTCGTCCCCCGAGCCGGCTGACCCCCGGCGTGCGGAATGCGGGGACCCTGCGCACCCCGGCTCCACACGCAACAGTGGGGCTAGCTTCGGCGGTGGCGGCCCACCCGCTCGCCGCTGCCGCCCGCGGGCTGGGCCATCGGCTCCGGGTGGACCGGCGCCGGGGTGGTCGCCTCCGCGGCGGCCTGCGCGTCCCACGGGGAGATCACCGACGGCCGCTCGGTCTCCATGCCCAGATCGACGAGCGGCACGTACACCCGCGCGTCCACCGCCTCGGCCAGCAGCAGCGCCGCGACCAGCGCGGTCGGCCGCTCGGACGGCTCGCGGGACAGGCACCGGGAGCAGAGGTCGAGCACCTCGGGCGGCAGGCCGTCGATGTGCGGCAGCGGCAGCGGGTCCTCGAAGCGCTGCGCCATCACCATCTCGGTGTGCGAGCGCGCGCTCCACGGCAGCGTGCCGGACAGGCAGTGGTAGAGCAGCGTGCCGAGGGCGAACATGTCGGCGGCCGGGGTGGCCGGCAGGCCGTCGAACCGTTCCGGCGCGATGTAGGCGGGCGTGCCCATCACCGGGCCGTCCGGGTCCGGGTCGGGTGAGCCGACTGCCGCGGCGATGCCGAAGTCGAGGACTTTCGCGCCGGCCGGGGTGAGCATGATGTTCGCCGGCTTGATGTCGCGGTGCACCACCTGCTGCGCGTGCGCGGCGGCGAGCGCCGCGGCCACCTCGGCGCAGATCCGCACGGTGATCCGCCAGTCGAGCCGCCCCGCCGCGAGATGCGCGCTGAGGGTCTGCCCGTCGACGAGCTCCATGACGATGTACGGGACGTCCCGCTCCGCCGACGGCGAGGTGCCGAAGTCGTGCACCGCCGCGACGTTGGGATGCGCGAGCCGGGCCGCCGACCGGGCCTCGGTCCGGACCAGGTCGACGCCGACCTGACCGAGCGTGCCCTCCACCGCCGGCGCCATGATCTTCACGGCGACCGGCCGGTCGAGCACCCGGTCGTGTCCGCGCCAGACCTCCGACATGCCGCCGAGACCGATGCGGTTAACGAGCTGATACCGCCCGCCCAGCGTGCGCATCGTGCCTCCTCACCCCCTGACGGGACCCCCCAGCCGGATCGTCCGGTGATACCCCGGCGACCAGGGCACAAACGCCGCCGCGAGGCAGGACACACCGATCGTGTCCGAAACGGAAATGGCGGAGCGGCACCTTGTGGGTGCGGCTCCGCCATCGGACAGGCGGCCGTTTTCCGGTGCACCTGACGTCACCGACGACGTTAGGCCACGTCGATCATGAGCGCCACATCGACCCCCACCCAGCGTGATCAGGCTCTCAGCATGTGACACGGCGAACCGGTCAAACCACGCTTTCCACGGCGGCGGGCGTCACGCTGCGCGGTCAGGCCAGTTCGGTACGGAGGTCATGCGCCCCATCCGCCCGGGTCGCCTCGTAGTAGAGCCGCTGCCGTCCGCCGGGCAGGTCGACGAGGCTCAGGTACCGCAGCCCGTACGGCCGATGCGGGCTGCCCACCGGGTCCCGCCTCTCGGCCGTGAGCAGCCCGAACGTCCCGTCGAGCAGCCGGACGCCGCGGGCCGTGCCGGTCCGCTCCTCCCAGTTCTCCCCGGCCGTGGCCCGGCCGTCGTAGGAGGCGATGATCTCGTCGCCGGCGACCCGCACCGAGGTGATCCGCACCCCGCGCGCGTCCCACGTTCCGGGACGGCCGGCGAGCGCGGTCCGCTGCCAGGTCCACTGCACACCGTCCGGGCTGGTCGCGTACTCGGTGGTCATCCGGTCGGCGTCGTCCCAGGATTCGAGGGGGTGCACCGACGCCCACAGGTGCCAGCCGTGCTCGTCGTGGTGCAGCACCGGGTCCTTCACGCCGCTGGCCGCGTCGCCGGCGAGCACGGTCCGCGGCGTCGCGGTGGCGAGCCCCTCCGGGGTGCCGGCCTCGAGCAGGTCGACCCGCCAGTGCTTGGTGCCCGGCGTGGCGGCGCTGACGTAGAGCCGCCAGCGGCCCTCGGGCGTCCGCACCAGCGCCGGGCGCTCCAGCGACTCGGCGCCGAAGGCGTCCTTGGCGATCTCGGCGACGACCGTGAACGTGACGCCGTCGGACGAACGGGCCACCACGTTCGCGATGCCCCGGCCGGCGCCGATCGGCAGCCGCAGGCGGTAGGCGAGATAGATGTACCCCTCCGCGAGCACCGAACTGGGTGCGCCCGACCACGCGCCGGGTTCGGTGCCCGGTGGTTCCACCACGACGGTGGAGTCCTCCCAGCGAGGCAGGGGCAGGGCCGTGGTTCCCATGCTCACGACGGTTCTCCTCGGGTTGCGGCGGCGGAACCCATCATCTACCGGATCGGTGGGTTTTACGGTGGTTTCAGCGGGCGCGGGCGTGTCGGTCCAGGCTCAGCCAGTCGTCGTACCGCTCGCCTGTCACGTCCTGCAGCAGCGCGATGTCCTCGGTGAAGTGCGGCAGCAGCGCGGCCCGCTCCGCAGGCCGGGTCACCGGGCGGTTCCCCTTCTTGCGGTGCAGCAGAGTGAGCAGCGGGCCGCGGGCGGCCAGCCGCACCGGCACCGGGAAGCGGTGGCCGACCTCACCGCCGGCGCGGAGCAGGCCGCGCAGCACCCGGTTCACCGCGGTGTCCTCGACGTAATGCCGGTTGACGTTCTCCCTCGGGATCGCGGTGAGCACGCCGGTCCGCACGCCGAGGAACGCGCACACCCGGTCGAGGGTCCGCGCCGGATCGTCCTTGAGGTCGCGGTAGCGCAGCAGCAGCACCTGCTCGCGGGAGATGTGCTGGTAGAGGTGCTGCAGCTGCTCGCCGTACCGGCCGAGGGCGATGTAGTGCCAGAAGGCGGCCCAGCCCCGCGCCCGGCGGTCCTCCTCGGCGCGGCAGGCCGCCAGGAAGTCGGCCTCCTCCTCGAGACCGGCCACCCACAGGTGCGTCCAGTTGGAGTGCGCCCGGTCCACCGGGTCCCGCAGCAGGAGGATCAGTTTCGCGTCGGGGGTGAGCTTCGCGATCCGCTCGTGCGCTCCCCGGTCGTACAGATAGAAGGGTGTCGCCTCGCCGCGCAGCGTGCCCGCCGGCGCCGCGTCGAAGAGGGCCTCGTAATCGCTGCGCCGCCAGACGTGCTCCTGGTAGGTCTGCACGTCGCCGGGGCCGCCGAACCGCGGTGGCGGGCCGTCCGACAGGAAGAACTTGGGCTCCTTCACCGACGGCAGGAACAGCTCCGGGTGCCCTGTCAGCGCGGCGTGCAGGGCCGTGGTGCCGGCTTTGGGAACGCCGGCGATCAGGAAGTCGGGCAGTGGCATCGGGCCCCCTCGGGGTGCGACGGCTCGCTCAAAGTGACAGTTATCCTACAGACGAACTAGGATTTGGTCGCACCGAGCCGCTGTGGCGCACGTCTCACCCCAGCCAGCGGCGCCACCAGGTGTCACGCCGCCGGAACCGCCGGCACGCCCCCGCCTCGCACAGCGCGCACTCGGTGCCCGCCCGGTGATGCTCATGTGCCCGCGCGTCATGCCCGCACACACACGGGCCCTTTCCATTAACCATTACACCTAGTAACCTTCGACAGACTCCGGCGCGCTCAGCAGCGCAAACGTCGTCACCGATTGACTACATTCGGTAACGCCTGAACTTTTGTTCGCCAGCGAACGTACCGGAGAACGACAGGGAAAACTGCTCTACCCCGGGAGCGCGCAGCATGTTCCGGCTCATCCAGCTGCACACCGAGGACGGTGTGCCCCGCATCGGCGTCGACCCAGACGGATACGTCAGCGCTCGCGCCGCCCTGGCCCACTACCGCACCACGTCGGCGACCTACTTCGCCGTCGGGCGCTTCGACCACGAGGGCACCCTCACCGAGGTGATCCTCGACCCGATCTGCGGACTCGACGGCGCCTGCCAGCGACCCGCATCCGTCGTCCACGCCAAGACCTTCGAGCGGCTCTGCGAGCGGTGCTCCGCCGGGATGGACGTGCTCACCGTCCCGCAACTGGCCCGCCGGCTCGGCATCGCCTGCCGCCTCGCCCCGTCCGTGGCCCGCTTCCGCCAGTCCTCCATCGGCGGCCTGCGCGCCCCGTCCGGCAACCGGATCGCCCGCGAGTTCGCCGACCACGTGCACGACGTGGCCTGGCGGATGCAGCTCTGCTCCGAGCTGGCCGAGAGCCGGACCGCGCTGAACGGCCTGCTCATCGGCGCCGGCGCGCTCACCCACCGGCAGGTGCTCGACCTGTACCCGGCGCTCTGCTCGCTCGGCGAGGAGCTCCCGGCACAGATCCGCTCCGACCTGTGCCGGGCCACCGCTCGCCCGCTCTCCCCGGCCGGCGTCGCCGGTCTGCGGCTCGGGCTCAGCTTCCGAGACTGATCCGCACCACGGATCCCGTCCCCTTGCACACACTGCAGTTGGTGACATAGGCGGACCTGCCGCTGATCGCCAAGCCACCCGGCGCGGTCAGCCCGGCCGACGCGACGATGTGGTGCTTGCCCTTGCGGCCGACCCGGAGCAGGGCGCCGGTCCGGTCACCGGAGAGCAGTCCCCGGTGCGCGATCTCCAGCACGTAGAGCCGGCCGTCCGGCGCCCACGCCAGATCGATGATGTTGGTGAACCCGGTCGCGAACACCGCCGGCGCCTCACCCGGCACGATCCGCCAGACCCGCGCCTGCCCGGCCGGGAACGGGAAACCGGTCAGCTCGCCGACGTAGAACGCGCCGTCCGGGCCGCGGGTCACCGACGTCGGCACGGCCTCCATCGGGATCGGGGTGCCGGCCGGGGGCGAGCCGGGCGGCAGGCCCTCCGGCGCCGTCACGGTACGCCTCGGAAACGTGGCGACCGTGGAGATCCGGCCACGCGGGGCGACCCGCAGCAGCGAGTTCCCGCCGGCGTCCACCACGTACTGCCCGCGCCGCGTGAGGAGCAGCGCGTTCGGGTTGGTGTCCGCCGGGGTCACGCCGTCCGGGTTGGCGCTCTTCTCGTGGGCGCCCAGGTCGGCGAGCACGGCCGGGGCGTGCCCGGCCCGGTACAGCTTCGCCGTGCCGGCCAGCTGCGGCACCTCGGTGCGCAGGTCCGGGCTGCCGCCGAGACCGATCGTGTAGTACACCCGGCCGTCCGCGCCGATCGACACGTCCGACGGGCCGGACGCCTCGGCGCCCTCCGGCGACGCGAGCGACGGCAGCCTCGACCGCACCCGCCAGCGGCGCCCGTGCTCGATCACACTGATCGCGCCGGACCTGCCGAAACAGACCTGTCCACCCTCCGGGCCCGGCCGGCACGGGCCCGCGCCGCCCCGGCCCGCCTCGGCGACGTAGATCTCGCCGCGCGGCCCGAGCGTGATCCCGCGCGGGTTGTCCAGACCGGACACGATCGTGCGGACGGCCGGCGCCGCGGACGCGGGCGCCGGGACGAGCAGCGCGGCCGCCCCCATGACGGCCGCGACGACACTCCTGGTGATCATCTGATCTCCCCCTGTGGTCGAGATGACTCCGCCAGGCTCCGCCGCCCGGCCTCACGACGCATATCGCCCGAACGGGCCGGTAAGCCCATTTGTCGTCGATCCGACCACGAACCGGTGAGCCGGTACGGTCACCGCATGACGTGCACCCTCACCGACCTCGTCGCCCGCGCCCGCGGCCTGGTCAGCGGCGGGCGGCGGGCCGTTCTGGGCATCGCCGGACAGCCCGGCGCCGGCAAGTCCACTCTCGCTGCGGCGCTGGTCACGGCCCTGGCCGCCGACCCGCCGCCCGGGCACGGCGCGGACTGGGTGGCGCACGTGCCGATGGACGGATTCCACCTCGCCGACGCCGAACTGGACCGTCTCGGGCTGCGGGACCGCAAGGGCGCGCCGGACACGTTCGACGCCTACGGGTACGCCGCCCTGCTCCGCCGCCTCCTCGACGACCAGGACCCGATGATCTACGCACCGGGGTTCGAACGGGTCCTCGAACAGCCGATCGCCGGGGCGGTCGGGGTGCCGCGCGCGGCCCGGCTGGTCGTCACCGAGGGGAACTATCTGCTGGTCGACGACGCCCGCTGGCGGCCGGTGCGCGCGCTGCTGACCGAGGTCTGGTACACCGACCTCGACGCCGGCGAGCGGCTGCGCCGGCTGGTCGAGCGGCACGTGCGGTTCGGCAAGGCGGAAGCCGACGCGGTGGCGTGGGCGACCGGCACCGACGAACGCAACGCCGAACTGATCGCGTCCACCCGGGAACGGGCCGATCTGCTGGTCCCGGACAGCGTTCTGCGGCGCCTTCCGCCGGGGTGAGCCCCGTCACCGGAAAAGGCGGGACGGGCCATGATGCGGTTGTCCGGCGGGGCGGACACCGTACCTCCGCGGGTTTTTGTCGGAGGGCGGTGGCATGCTTGCCCTCATGTCGGTGGGTGAGGCGGTCGAGAGCGAGCCGCGGCGTCGTTCGCCGCGGCGTGCGATCTTCGGGTTCGTGGTGCTCGCGGTGGTGGCGCTGCTGTTCGGCGTGCCGATGGTGACGCTGCTGTGGTCCGGCAACGACTGGCCGCTGCTGGTCCGGGTCGCCGGCACCGCGGTGTTCGTGCTCGTCGCGCTCGGGTTCCCGGTGCTGATGTTCCGGGGGCACGGCGGCCACAGCGACACCGCGTCCAAACTGGCGGACACGCTCCTCGGCGTGATCTGGGTGCTGTTCACGTGGTCCGTGCTCGGCCAGGCCCTCGGCCTGATCCTGCGCCTCGCCGGCGTCGCCGATCCGGTGCGCTCCCGCGTGGTCACCGCGGTGGTCCTTCTGATCTCCCTGGTCCTGCTGGCCTGGGGGTACGCGGAAGCCATGCGCGTCTCGAGAGTCCGGCGCGTCGACGTCACGATCCCCCGGCTCGGTCCCGGCCTCGACGGCCTGCGAGTCGTCCTGATCACCGACACGCACTACGGTCCGATCGACCGTTCCCGCTGGTCCCGCGGCGTCACCGAGGTGATCAACTCGCTCGACCCGGACGTCGTGGCCCACACCGGCGACATCGCCGACGGCGAGGTCCACCAGCGGCTGTCCCAGGCCGCCCCGCTCGGCGACGTGCGGGCGCGGCACGCGCGGGTCTACGTGACGGGCAACCATGAGTACTACAGCGGCGCCCTGGGCTGGGTCGAGCACATGACCTCGCTCGGCTGGGACGCCCTGCACAACCGACACATCACCGTCACCCGCGGCGGCGACACCCTGATCGTCGCAGGCGTCGACGACCGCACCGCCGCCGGCTCCGGCCTCCCCGGCCACCACGCCGACCACGAGGCCGCCCTCGCCGGCGCCGACCCGTCGCTGCCGATCCTGCTCCTCGCCCACCAGCCACACCAGATCACCGGCGCCGTCCAGCACGGCGTCGACCTCCAGCTCTCCGGCCACACCCACGGCGGCCAGATGTGGCCCTTCCACTACCTGGTCCGCCTCGACCAGCCGGCACTGCAGGGCCTGTCCCGCCACTCCGAGCGAACCCAGCTCTACACCAGCCGGGGGACGGGCTTCTGGGGCCCACCGTTCCGGATCTTCGCCCCTAGCGAGATCACGCTGCTGACTTTGCGCTCCCCCCAGCCGGCGTAGGCGGCAGGGGCTCGCCGCTCGCCAGGGGCTCGCCGCTCGGCAGGGGCTCGTCGCTCGGCAGGGGCTCGTCGCTCGGCGTGGGCGGGCGAGGGCTTGCCGCTCAGCGTGGGCGGGCGAGGGCTTGCCGCTCAGCGTGGGCGGCGGGGCTCGCCGCTCGGCGTCGACGGCGGTCCGCCCGCGGCTCGAGACCGGGCGCACGACTGACGGATGCGCGGCGCGCATCATCACAATGCGAGCCGCCGAGCCGGTGCGCGGACCCGCTCTCTGCGACCCGGGCGTGGCGGCGATGTTCCACGGAGCGTCCGCCACGCCCGGGATACACGCTGACGGCCGCGCTTCTCCGGTTCCTGTCCTCTGTTTCGCTCGTCGCCCGTGATGACCGGAGTCGACGCACGTTCTGAATGTATTCAAGTTCACCACGGCTTGGTCATCCTAGGAACCTAGATTGAATGCTGCGTCCAATGGCGAGGAAAGTGGCGTGCCGATCACGATTACCGCAGCGAAGGCAGGGCCGTCGCTAAGCGCGTCTTCCCCGCTGGATCGTGGTGGCTCGCTGCGCCGTTAAGCCTCGCTCCAGCTGGTCCGGCGGGCCGTTAGCGTTGTCGCGCTGCGTGCCGGCTGGTCCGGCTGGCCGTCAGTGTTGTCGCGCTGGGTGCCGGCTGGTCCGGCTGGTGCGTAGTGCTGTTGAAAGGGCCGGGTGGCAGCGCTGACCCTGATGGCTTATTCGGTGGGCGTGTCCGTTACCTATGGCCGTCGATGGAGTTGTGTGGTCATGTCGATGCAGCCAAGGCCGTGGCCTGAGGTTCCGGAGCAGACTGCGCGGATGGCGCGGGCGGCGTTTCGGAAGGGGAATCTGGCGACGCGGATCCGTGATGAGTTGGGTCAGGTGTATGAGGACGGCCGGTTTGTGGCTGTGTTCGGGGTGCGGGGACGGCCGGGGATTTCTCCGGCGCAGTTGATGATCGTCAGTGTGTTGCAGTTCGCGGAGGATCTCACCGATCGGCAGGCCGCTGAGGCGGTCCGGGACCGGATCACCTGGAAATACGCGCTGGGTTGGAGTTGGACGATCCGGGGTTCGATGCCAGTGTGCTCAGTGAGTTCCGGGCGAGGCTGGTCGATGGTGAGCTGAGCAGTCTGGCGCTGGACGCGTTGTTGCAGCGGCTGGCCGCGTTGAAGCTGGTCAAGGCCGCCGGTCGGCAGCGCACCGATTCCACGCATGTGCTCGCGGCGATCCGCCGGCTCAACCGTCTGGAGCTGGCCGGGGAAACGGTGCGGGCCGCGTTGGAAGCGTTGTCCGCCGCGACGCCGGACTGGCTGACCACGGTGATCGACGCGTCCTGGCTCGACGTTTACGGCGCCCGGATCGACAATCTGCGGCTACCGGCCAGCCAGACCCGACGCGACGAACTGCTGCTGCAGTACGGCCGCGACGGCTATCACCTGCTCGATGCCGTGCACCAGCCGGACGCCCCGCCCTGGCTGACCGAGATCCCCGCGGTCCAGGCGTTACGCCGGATCTGGATCCAGCAGTTCTGCGGCGACACCGACCGCAGCGGCCGGCGGGAGGTGCGACGGCGGGACCCCGCCCCCAGCGGGGACGGTGTCCCGCCGGCCAGAGACCGGATCGCCTCGCCGTATGAACACGACGCCCGTTACGCCACCAAACGCGGTAAGGCCTGGACCGGATACAAAGTCCACCTCACCGAAACCTGCGACCCACCCGAACCCCGCACCGCCAGCGGCAGCACCGGACGCGGGGACCACCCGAACCTGATCACGAACGTGGTCACCACTGCGGCCAGCACCGCCGACAACGCGATGACCGCCACCATCCACCAGCAACTCGCCGACAAGAACCTGACCCCCGCCGAACACCTGGTCGACTCCGGCTACCCGTCCGCGCACCTGCTCGTCACCGCCGCCCGCGACCACGGCATCACCCTGATCGCACCCCTGCTAACCGACAACTCCACCCAAGCCCGCGCCGGCAACGGCTACGACAAAGCCGCGTTCACCATCGACTACGACACCCACCACAGCGTCTGCCCCCAAGGCCACACCAGCAGCACCTGGACACCCACCCAATCCCACGGCACCGACACCATCATCGTCGCCTGGCCCCGACACACCTGCCGGCCCTGCCCCGTCAAACCACTCTGCACCACCAGCGACCGCCGCAAAATCGGCCTGCAACCCCGCGACCTGCACGAAGCCGCCACCACCCACCGCACCCAGCAGAACACCAGCGAATGGAAAACCCGCTACCACACCCGCGCCGGCGTCGAAGGCACCATCCGCCAAACCACCCACGTCACCGGCATCCGCACCGCCCGCTACCGCGGCCTGCCCAAAACCACCCTCGAACACACCCTCGCCGCCACCGCCATCAACATCATCCGCCTCGACCACTACTGGACCGGCAAACCCATCAACCGCACCCGCACCACCCACCTCCAACGCCTCAACTTCACCCTCGCCGCCTAACCACCGAATAAACCAGCAGGGTCAGCACTGGGAGCCAGCTCGCCATGACCGGCTGGTTTTTAGTGCTGTGACATACGCGGTTGGACGACACTGAGCGCCAGCCGGCCCACGAACTTCCACGATCTGCGGGCGGACGCGATCATTGCCCGACACATGGACCGGGACATCTGCGGATCGCCGGATCGCCGGATCAGCGATGAGCGCCGGCTGGTCCGGCTGGTGCGTGGTGCTGCTGGAGCGGCCCGGGACAGCACTGGGCGCCAGCTCGCGTTGGTCGGCTGGCTTTCAGTGCTGTTCCGGGCCGGTCAGACGACGCTCAGCGCCAGCCGGCCCGCGGAGCTCCACGATCCACGGCCCGATCAGCAGCGACGATCACGCGACGGATGCACCGGGACACTAGCTGCAATCGATGCCATTGGACTGAGCGGACGCGACCCGCGACTCGACTCCGCACACGGGCGGGTCGGCTCCTCGCGTGTGGAAATCGGCTGCGAATCACGCCTCGACCTCGGACTCGGGCGGGGCAAGGTCGGGCCGGGCGGGACAGCGCGGGGCCGGGCAGGGCAAGGGAGAGCGGGGCAGCGCGGGGCGGGGCAGCGCGGGGCGGCGTCGGCCGGGGCGGGGCCGGGGCGGGTGAGGGTGGGGGGACGCCGGGGCCGGCGGTTTCGGGCGCCGGCGGAAGGGGCGTCAGGGGTGGCGGTGGCGGGACGGCGCGGCGGGGTTTGGGAAGGGGTCGCGCGTACCGGGAAAGGTCCTAGGGAGGGCCACACCGCGTCTTCTGTGGAGGCCCACATGGAACCCGGGAGCGCATCCGGACAGGGCGGTGATCTTACCGATAGTCATATTCGGACTTCGCTGTGTACGGTGCCGGTGAGGGCTTCCATCGATGACGGACCTCACCACGGGGAGACACAGCTTGCGCAACGTCCTGATAGTCGGCGCCGGACAGGCCGGCCTCCAACTCGCCCTGAGCCTCGCCGCCGAGGGCTACCGCGTCACCCTCATGTCGGCCCGCACCCCGGGCGAGATCCGGGACGGCGCCCCGACCTCGACCCAGGCGATGTTCGACCCGGCGCTGGAGACCGAGCGTGCCTACGGCCTGAACCACTGGGACCGGCTGGCCCCGCCGATCCACGGCCTGCACGTGCAGCTCGCCGCCCCGCCCGGCAATCTGGCGCTGCAGTTCACCGCGCCGCTGGAGCGCCCGGCCTCCTCCGTCGACCAGCGGATCAAGATGGTCGGCTGGCTGGCCGACGCGGAGCGGGCCGGTGTGGAGGTCGTCTACCAGCCGGTGAGCCCGGGTTATCTGGACGCGCTCGCGCCACGGTTCGACCTGACGATCGTGGCGGCCGGGCGCGGCGACCTCATCGAGCTGTTCGGGCGCGATCCGGAACGGTCACCCTATGATCAGCCGCAGCGGGCGCTCTCGGTCGCGTACGTTCACGGGCTGGCCCCGGAGCAGGCCTGGCCGCAGCCGCATGTGGAGTTCCACGCGATCCCGGGGTTCGGCGAGCTGTTCGTGATCCCGTCCCTGACGAGGACCGGCCCGTGCGACATCCTGTTCTGGGAGGCGGTCCCGGGCGGCCCGCTCGACGTGTTCGGCACGAAGAGCGGCGAGGAACTGCTCGACCTGTCGCTGAGCCTCGTCAAGGAGAACCTGCCCTGGTTCGCCGAGCGCTGCGCCGCGGTGCGGCTCACCGACGACCGGGCGACGATCGAGGGACGGTTCACGCCGACCGTCCGCACGCCGGTCGCGCACCTGCCCAGCGGCGGTCTCGTGCTCGGCATCGGCGACGTCGTGATCTCCAACGACCCGATCACCGGGCAGGGCGCGAACACCGCGGCGAAGGCGGCCCAGCACTATCTGCAGGCGATCCTGCGGCGCGGCGACGAGGCGTTCGACGAGCAGTGGATGACCGCGACGTTCGAGTCGTTCTGGTCGGCGCACGCCCGAGCCGTGACGCTGTGGACGAACGGGATGCTGCAGCCGCTGCCACCGCACGCGCAGCGGATCCTCGGGGCCGCGGCGGCGATCCCGGCGGTGGCGCGGCGGTTCGCGCACGGCTTCACCGACCCGAACGACCTGCTCACGTGGTTCAGCGACCCGTCATCAGCCGAAACGTACCTACAAGCCGTGACAAGGGCAGAATAAACCGGTTGAGCCGCCTCACAGCAGCCGCGCAGGATGGGGAACACCGCTTCCCCCTCTCCGCACCGAGGACTTCTTCATGCGTCTGCTCCGCGACCTGTGGGCCACCAGCCGAAGTCGCACCGCGCTCGTCGCGTTCCTGATCGTCCTCGGGGCCGCGGGCGGGGCGCTCGCGCTCGCCGTGGCCGGTCCGGTGCTCGTCGACAAGTCGTGGCCGCTCTTCACGGTCCTGGTCGGCGCACTGGTCGCGGGCGTGATCAGCGACGTCGTGGTGGGCCTGGTGGTGGCCCGGCTGACCGCCGACTGGGCGGCCCGGGTCCGCCGCCGGCTGAACCGGGTGGCGTTCGGCCAGGACGTGCCGACCCTGGAGAACACGCCGGTCGGCGAGTTGCTCGACCGGATCGACTCGGACGTCTACCAGGTCGGCGCCGAGTTGCGCGGCAGCGGCGTGCGGCTGGCCCAGTCGCTCGCGGTCGCCAGCCTGTCGGTCGTCACCACGTTCTTCGTCTGGTGGCCGGCCGCGATCGCGATGATCGTCGTGTCGGTGCTGCTCTTCGTCGTCATGAACAAGCCGATCCAGCGCATCTCCCCGCTGCGCATCTCCGAGGAGGAGGCCTGGTCGGACCTGGCGGCGGTGATGGAGGAGGCGATCCACGGGCAGGACGACGTCCGGACCAGCCTGGCGGCGCCCTATGTGCGCCGGCTCTATGCGCTGCGCGCCGCCGAGGTGTTGCGCCGGGGCCGCCTGGTGTGGCGTTCGTCGTCGAGGATCACCATGGGGGCCGGTTCGATCACCCGTACCCTGATCGCGGTCCTGGTCGTCGCCGGGGCCTGGGCCCTGATGGCCGGAGAGATCGACGGCGCGCGCCTCACCGCGGTGTGGCTCCTGGCGCTCGGTTTCGGCGGCACGCTGGAGCACGTCACCCGGATGGTGCCCGAGCTGCAGAACGCGCTCGGCGCCTGGAGCCGGGTGCAGCTGCTCAGCCAGGTCGAGCAGGAGCCGACCGAGGGCGTGGATCCGATGGACGGCGATCTGTCGGTGCGGAACCTGACGTTCCACTACGATCCCACCCGGCCGGCGGCCCTCAAGAACATCACCGTCACCTTCAGACGAGGCCATTCGTACGCGTTGATCGGCCGCACCGGCTCGGGCAAGTCCACCCTGGCCAAGGTGCTGACCCGGGCCGTCGACGTGCCCCGCGGCACGGTCCTGCTGGGCGGCGTCGACGTCAACGACATCGGGGTGGAGGGGCTGCGGCGCTGGACCGCGATCGTCCCGCAGCGCACCGAGATCCTGGCCGGCACGCTCGCCGAGAACATCGCGCTCTTCGACCCGCAGCTGCTGCCGCGGGCCGGCGAGGCGCTCGACGAGCTGGGCCTGACCGCCTGGGTGGCCGGCCTGCCGGACGGCATGCACACCCGGCTCGGGGAGAACGGCTACAAGCTCTCCGCCGGGCAGGAACAGCTGGTGGCGTTCGCCCGGATCCTGGTCCGTGACCCGCAGGTGGTGATCCTCGACGAGGCGACCGCGCGGATGGACCCGGTCACCGAGGCGTGGGTGCAGCGGGCCACCGACCGGCTGCTGCGCGGCCGGATCGGCGTGATCGTGGCGCACCGGCTCTCCAGCGTGCAACGCTGCGACGAGGTGGTCGTGCTCGCCGACGGCGAGCTGCTGGAGCAGGGACCGCTGCAGGAGTCGCAGCGGTTCGCGGAGCTGATGGCGAGCAGCAGGCTGGCGGTCCCGGCCGGGAACGTCCGCAACGCCGGCGTCGCCGAGAGCGACGACTGGGACACCGCGCTGCAGGTGGAGCTCGGTCAGGACGCCCTCGCCGGCCCGCTGCCCAGCGTCGATCCGCCGCGGCTGCCGGAGCCGCCGCAGGCCCGGACCATGCGGGAGATCGTGCGGCTGGCGACCAACGACAAACGGTACGGCCTGGGCGCGGTCAGCCTCTTCCTGCTGCTGGTCCTCTTCGGACTCGACGGCGCGATCCTGCCGCTGCTCTGGGCGGACGTGGTCGACGGGCAGGGCAACCCGCTCTACCCGGCGATCGGCATCGCGGCGGCGCTGCTCGCGCTGATCCCGACGCTGTACTACACCGGCGCCTGGTTCCCGGAGTGGTGGGTCCGGCAGATGCTGCGGATCAGCCTGCGCCTGCTGCACGGGCAGATCGGCCCGCGCCGGGTCAGCAAGCACACCCCGGCCGAGGTGGTCGCGCAGGGCGGTGACACCGAGCGGGTGGTCATGCTGGCCGACAACCTGATCGACAACGGCGTCGCGGTGGTGACCGTGGTGGCGATGACGCTGACCTCGCAGTCGGCGGTGCCGGCCGGGTTGTTCGTCGGCACGATGGTGCTCTCCGGCCTGGCCGCGACGCTGTTCGGGCCGCGGCTGGAGCAGGCGGCCCGGCGGACCGTGGCGGCCCGGGCGGCGTTCGCGACGTCGCTGGTCTCGTCACTGTCGGCGGCGCGCACGGTGAAGCTGGCCGGCGCGACCGAGCCGGTGCTGGAGCATCTGGCGCGGCTCGACGCCACCCGCAGCGAGCTGCAGCGGCGGGAGATCGCGATCCAGGTCTGGGCGCGGTCGACCCCGTCGGTCGCGAGCGGCCTGCTGCCGATCGCCGCCTGGTACCTCTACCTGACCGGGCAGCTCAGCGCGGCGGCCACGCTGATCGCGGTGGCGACCCTCGGGTCGGCGCGGTGGTTCGCCTGGACCATCGCGTCGCTGGTGTCGCACTTCCCGTCGGCGAAGGTGTGGACCCGCCGCACGGTGGCCATGGCCGGCGTCTCGGCGTACACGTCCGAGGTGCCGGGTGTGGACATCTCCGCCGGGACGGCGCCGGCGCCGCCGACGGCGCCGCGCAACCCGCTGCGCACCCTCTCGCTGCGTCACTTCAGCGCGGTGCACGAGAACGGAGCACTGGGGGTACGCGACATCGACCTCACGGTCGACCGGGGCGAGCTGGTTCTGGTGGTCGGACCGGTCGGCTCGGGCAAGTCGTCGCTGCTGCGCGCGCTGGCCGGCATCGTGCACCACACCGGCGAGCTGCGCTGGAACGGCGAGCAGGTGGCCGAGCCGGAGATGTTCCTGCGGCCCAACCAGGTGGGGTACGTCGCTCAGCTGCCCCGGGTGCTCTCCGGGACGGTCGCCGACAACATCGCGCTCGGGCACGAGGTGGACGCGGCCGACGCGGTGACCGTGGCCCAGCTGGACCACGACCTGGCGGCGGCCGGCGGCGGGTTGCAGCTGCTCATCGGGCACAAGGGCACCCGGCTCTCCGGCGGCCAGCTGCAACGGCTGGCGCTGGCCCGGGCGCTCGCGCCGCGCACCGAGCTGCTGATCGCCGACGACGTCTCGTCCGCGCTGGACGTGACGACGGAGCTGGAGCTGTGGCGGGCGCTGCGCTCGCACGGGGTGACGGTGGTCGGCTCGACCTCGAAACGGGCGGCGCTCGCGCAGGCCGACCGGGTGGTCGTGCTGATCGGCGGCCGGGCGGAGGCGCAGGGCACGTGGCAGGAGCTGGAGTCCCGCTGGGGGCACCTGGCCGGCTGATTCCCGGGCGGCCTAACCGGCCAGTGCTTTCAGCTGGGCGACCACACCGGTGACGGTGTCGGCCGGGATGGCGAATCCCAGGCCGACACTGCCCGTGCTGTCACCGGCGGTGGCGATCGCGACGTTGATGCCGACCACCCGGCCGGACGTGTCGACCAGGGCGCCGCCCGAGTTGCCCTGGTTGATCGCGGCGTCGGTCTGCAGCAGCCCGGTGAGCTTCTCGTCGCCGGTGTCCAGGCTGCGGTCCAGGGCGGAGACGATGCCCGAGGTCACGGTCCCCTCCAGACCGAGCGGCGCGCCGAACGCGAGGACCGTGTCGCCGACCGCCACGCTGTCGTCGGTGGCGAACGTGACGGGTGTCAGTCCGGCAAGGCCGGTGGCCTGCACCAGCGCGAGGTCGTGGGTGGCGTCGGCGGCGACCACCCGCGCCGGCACGGTCTGCCCGGTGGAGAGCCGCACGCTGACCGTGCCGTCCGACGCGATCACGTGGTTGTTGGTGAGGATCAGGCCGTCAGCGCCGATCACCACGCCGGAGCCGAGCGACGACTCCTGCGCGCCGTCGACGAGCACGGTGACGACGCTGGGCTGCACCTGCGCCACGATCGGGGCGAGGTCGGTCCCCTCGGTGATCGTCGCGACGTCCGCTGCCACGGCGGCCGTGGTCGTGGTGTGCAGATGCTGCTCCATCAGGTACGCCCCGGCGCTGCCCCCGCCGGCCACCAGCACGAGCACCGCGGCGCCGCCGGCCACCCGCCTCCTCCATCGCGGATCCCGCGGCGGCTTGATCATCACCGGCGGGATGTGGATATCCATCGGGGCGGCGGGCTGCTCGTCGACGGCGGCGGGGCGGGTCAGCAGATCGGTCATACCGGGAACGATGCGCCGCCACGCTAATGGCCAGCGGTGAGCGATCTGTGACTTCACTGTGTGCGGATCGCGATCGGGCGGTAGCCCGTACGGGTGGCTCCGGCCACCCGTACGGACAGAACCGGCGCGGCGCGCGGAACGGACCACGCCGACCTCTAAGGTCTGCCGGGTGTCCCCCACGAACACCACGCGAACGGTAGTCGAACGGCGTCCCTTCGGTCCCACGATCAGTGAGCCGGCCGCTGCTCTTCGCACAGCCCTCCCCCAGCTGCCTCCCCGCTTCTCCACAGCCCCGCTGCCGGCGTCGCCGGCGTCCGCCGATCCGGAGCCGCTCGCGCCGGACGAGAGATAGCCGCAGGACATCGGCCGAAAGTGGCAGAGGTCCACAGCAATCGGAGACTTCCGTCAGATGTCGTGCACAGCCGGTTTCGCGACGCTGGAATCCTCAGCTCGCACCGGGAGGCACGGTATGTCCGCACGAGGAATGCTCAGCGTGGTCGGCACGGCGGTCGGCGGCCTGATCGGCTGGACCGATGTCGCCCCGCCCGCCGACCCGGCGACACTGCGCGCGCTCTTCGCCGATCTGGGTGTCCGGATCGGTGACGACGACGCGCAGCTGGCCGAGGCGGTCCGCTACTTCCAGCAGCGCACCGGCCTGCCCGCCGACGGCGTGGCGGGTCCGGCGACCGCGCACCTGCTCGCCCGGTACGCGTCGGAGGCCCGCGAGCTCACCCGGATCGAGGCAGCCTGAGGGGCGCTCGTCGTGCTCCGCTGAGCACGTCGGACCCACGGTAGGGTCGGGACGTGCCGATCCACACCGGCGCCGACGGCGCTCAGCTGTATCACGACGACACCCATCCCGGCTCGGCGGAGCCCCCGCTGATCGTCCTGGCCGGCGGGGCCGCCCGCCACCCGGACTACTTCGGTGATCTGGGCGGCCTCGGCGCGCGGCAGCGCCTCGTCATCCCGCATTTGCGCGGCGTCGGCCGGTCGCCGGGCGGGCAGCACGGGTCCTACTGGGAGCAGGCCGCCGACCTGGAGGGTCTGCGCGAGCACCTGGGCCTGGACCGGATCCGGCTCGCCGGGCACTCGGCCGGCACCCGGCTCGCCACCGCGTACGCGGCCCGTTTCCCGGAGCGGCTGGACCGGCTGATTCTGATCACGCCACCGGCCACGCATCTGGTCGGCGTGGCGGCGGACACCGACCGGCTGCGGGCCCGCCGGGGCGGTGAGCCGGTCTTCGACGCGGCCGTCGCGGCGGCCGCGGAGGGACCGGACCTGAGCGGCGAGGACGCCTTCCACGCCTGGTACGCCCGGTGCGCCCCGCTCGGGTACGCCGCCTGGACCCGCATCGAGCAGGAGCACGCCCGGGCCGGCCGGTTCGCGCTGCCGGCCATGCGGGCGTATTTCGGGGTCGAGCCCCCGGCTGATTTCGCCGCGCTGCTGGGCCGGGTCACCGCGCCGGTCACGGTGATCGCCGGCGCCGAGGACTGCCTCACCGGCCTCGCCCCGGTGGTGGCGCTCGCGGACATCTTCCCGGACGGCGAGGCCGTGGTGATCGAGGACTGCGGGCACTATCCGTGGGTGGAGAAGCCCGCGGAATTCGTCGCGGCGATGCTCGGTAAACGCTCGAACGGCTGAATCGACACCATCTGCGAACAGAACCACTCCATAGTGTCATCCACGCGTCTCTCTCCGTGGTGGAACCTTCTTATCGTGGCCGGGGTATCACTACCGATCCCGGGCCCGGGGCTCGAAGGGAAACCACCATGGCGCGTCTGTCACACGGCAAAATCATCACCGAGGAAGACCTGATCATCGGTCGTGCTGAGGTCGCGGCCTTCAGCGCCACCTCCGCGACGGCGACGTTCGCCCTGACCGGTGCGCCGCCGCCAGGCCCGTTCGACCTGCTCTTCCCGGACCTGCAGGACGACCCGGAGAACCTGGTCGAGCAGACGCCACAGACCACCAAGCTGCTCGCCGAGCTGGGCACCGCGATGGCCGACCCGGACCGCGGCGACAACAGCGAGATCCCGGCGATCTACACGTACTTCGGCCAGTTCGTCGACCACGACATCACCCTCGAGGTGCAGAAACCGGGCAACGGCATCGGCTCCGGCTCGGTCCAGGACCTGGTGGCCGACGGCATGCAGCCGATGAGCCTGGACCAGGTCCGCACCGCGCTGCGCAACGGGCGTACCGCCGCGCTCGACCTGGACAGCCTCTACGATCCGCCGGCGCCGGTCGACCCGAAGAACCACAACCTCATGGAGATCGGCACGAACGCCGACGTGATCAGCGGCGACGTGCCGTTCAAGCAGGTGCCGGGCAAGGACAACAACAACGACCTGCCCCGGCTCGGCCGCAACGCGAAACCGGAACTGGACCGCGCCGCCGAGATCGGCGACGGGCGCAACGACGAGAACACCATCATCTCCCAGCTGCACCTGGCGTTCCTGAAGGCGCACAACGCGCTGGCCAAGCAGGGCATGTCGTTCGAGGTCGCCCAGCGGACACTGCGCCAGCACTATCAGCACATCGTGGTGCACGACTTCCTGAGCCGGGTCTGCGAGAAGGAGATCGTGGACGACATCGTGAAGAACGGCAACCGCTGGTTCAACCCTTACGGCGCCGGCTTCTTCATGCCCCTGGAGTTCTCGGTGGCCGCGTACCGGTTCGGGCACTCGATGGTCCGGGGCACCTACAACTTCAACGTCAACTTCAGGTTCGGTGAGGGCACCAGCCCGGCCACCCTGGAGGACCTCTTCACCTTCACCGCCCTCAGCGGACAACTGCGCAATCTGGAGAAGCTGCCGAACAACTGGATCATCCAGTGGGAGAACATCGCCGGCGAGAACGGGCAGAAGGCCCGGAAGATCGACACCACCCTGGCGCGGGTCGGCGACCAGGCGCTGTTCAACCTGCAGACCCTGGACGGCCAGCGGGAGACGCCCGACCTCGCCGCCCGGCTCGCGGTGCGCAACCTGCTCCGCGGGTACCGCCTGCGGATCCCCACCGGCCAGGCGGTCGCGCGTCACCTCGGCGTACCGGTCCTGACCCCGCAGCAGCTTCTCGACGCGACCGGCGACGCCGACAGCGACCAGGCCAGGGCGCTGCGCAAGGGCAGCCTCCTGACCCGCACCCCGCTCTGGTACTACATCCTCGCCGAGGCCCAGGTCCAGAACCGGGGCGCCCGGCTCGGCACGGTCGGCAGCACGATCGTGGCCGACGTGCTGATCGGGCTGGTCCGCCGCAGCACCGACTCGATCCTCAAGATCCCGGGCTGGCGGCCCACCCTGCCGGCCGCCAAGCCGGGCACCTACGAGCTGCCCGACCTGCTGCGCCTCGCCGGTGTGCTCGGCGCGCCGGTGACCACGCCGCCGCAGCCGGCCACGTACACGGTGAAGTCCGGCGACACCCTCGCCGGCATCGCCCGGTCCCAGCTCGGCGACGAGAAGCGCTGGCCGCAGATCTACGTGCTCAACCGCAAGCAGATCCGCGACCCCAACCGGATCATTCCCGGTCAGGTGCTTCAGCTGCCGCCGAAGCAGCCGGTCGGCCCGATTCCGCGGCTCTACACCGTCAAGCGGGGCGACACGCTCTTCGGCATCGCCAAGTCCCAGCTCGGCGACGGCAACCGCTGGCCGGAGATCTTCCGGCTGAACCGTGACGTCCTGGACAACCCTGATCGGATCGTTCCCGGTCAGACCCTGATCCTGCCGAACTGAGAACCCGCCGCTGGTCACTCCCGGCGATACAGCTCCGGCTGATCGCCGAGAGAGACCACGACCCTTTCCCCGGTACGGAGGGAGGACAGCGCCGCGGCCGACACACTGGTCGCGGCGTACCCGTCCCAGCAGCTCGGCCCGCCCGGCGGCTGCCCGGCCCGGACCGTCCCGGCCCAGTCCCGCAGCTCCGCGTCGTACGCCGGCCCGAACCGCTCCCGCCAGTCCCCCGCGATCGGCACGGCGAGCCGTCCCGCGCTGCGCACCGCCACCACCCCCGGCTCGCCGAGCGCGGCCGTCCCGCTCTCGCCGAGGATCTCGCCCCGGATGTCGTAGCCGTACCGGGCGTTGACCGAGATCTCGACGTCGGCCAGCACACCGCCGTCCAGCTCCAGCACGAGCAGCATCGGCTCGGGCAGGTCGCCGGTGTGGCCGCCGGTCCGGGGCCGGAGCACGCGCACCGCGACGATCTCCGCGCCGAACAGCCAGCGGAGCATGTCGATCTCGTGCACCGCGGTGTCGGTGATCATGTCGTCGGGCCGGTAGAAGGCGGGCACGGACGCGTTGCGGTGGGCGCAGTGCATCATCAGCGGTGCGCCGATCACGCCGCCGTCCAGCTCCCGCTTGAGCGCGCGGTAGGCGTCGTCGTAGCGCCGCATGTATCCGACCTGGACCAGCCGCTTGCCGCGCCGCGCCTCCGCGTCCACGATCGCCAGGGCGGCGTCCGGGGTCGTGGCCAGGGGTTTCTCGCAGAAGACCGGTTTGCCGGCCGCGATGGCGGCGAGCACGTAGTCCGCGTGGGTGGCGCCCCACGAGCAGACCAGCACCGCGTCCACGTCCGGCTCGCCGATCAGCCGGTCGCCGGGGAGGACCCGGGCGCCGGCCTCCCCGGCGACCCGCCGGGCGAGCTCCGGGTCGGCGTCGGCGACCGCGACGATCTCCACCCCGGCGACCACGCTTGTCAGCCGCCGGATGTGGTCACGCCCGATCGCCCCGGTCCCGATCACGCCGACCCGGAGGCTCATCACCCCCTGCCCAGCTCGTGGGCCAGCTGCTCCAGCTCGTCGCCGCCGGCCATCTGGGCGGTCAGCTCCTCCAGGGTCACCTCGCCGCGCCGGGCGTCCAGCACCGCCGACCCCAGCTTGAGGATCACGAAGTGGTCCCCGACCAGGTAGGCGTGGTGCGGGTTGTGGGTGATGAACACGACCCCGATCCCGGCGTCCCGCGCCGCCGCGACATGCTTGAGCACCGCGCCGGACTGCTTCACCCCGAGCGCCGCCGTCGGCTCGTCGAGGATCAGCACCTTCGCCCCGAAGTGGATCGCCCGGGCGATCGCGACGCCCTGCCGCTGGCCGCCGGAGAGCGTGCCGATCGGCTGGTCGATGTCGGCCAGCACGATGCCCATGTCGCGCAGCGCCGCGTCGGCGACCCGCTTCATCTCCTTGATCCGCATCCCGGCGAGCGGGAAGCGCCCGGCGGTCAGCTCGGAGCCGAGGAAGAAGTTGCGCCAGACCTCCATCAGCGGGATCACCGCGAGGTTCTGGTACACGGTGGCGATCCCCAGGTCGAGCGCCTCCCGCGGCGAGGAGAAGACGGTCGGCTTCCCGTCCACCAGCAGCGAGCCGGAGGTGTGCGGATGCAGACCGGACATGATCCCGATGAGCGTGGACTTGCCGGCGCCGTTGTCGCCGAGCACGCAGGTCACCGATCCGGCCTCGGCCTTCAGCGACACGTCGTGCAGCGCCCGGATCGGGCCGTAGCTCTTGCCCACCCCGACGAGTTCGATCACCGTGAACCCCACCTTCGCGCGTAGTGGTTGACCAGCACGGCGAGCAGCAGCATCACGCCGAGGAAGGCCCGGAACCAGTTCGGGTCCCAGCCGGCGTAGACGATGCCGAGACTGGTCATGCCGAAGATGAACGCGCCGATCGCGACGCCTATCGCGTTGCCGAAGCCGCCGGTCAGCAGGGTGCCGCCGACCACCGCGGCGATGATGTAGAGGAACTCGTTGCCGACGCCGTTGCCGGCCTGAAGCGTGTTGAACCGGTACAGGTTGTGCATGCCGACGAACCAGCCGAGGAACGACACCGCCACGAACAGCGAGATCTTGGTACGGACCACCGGGACGCCGACCGCGCGGGCGCTCTCCGCCGCGCCGCCGACCGCGTAGATCCAGTTGCCGGCCCGCGCCCGCTGCAGGATCCAGGAGGCGAGGGCCACGAACAGGATCCACCAGAGCACCGTCGTCCAGACGGTCACGTCACCGATCCCGAAGGAGGACGCGAAGACGCTCTGCAGACTGAAGAACCCGTCGATGTCCGAGATGTCGGAGGACGAGACCGAACCGGTCACCAGCTTCGTCACGCCCAGGTTCACGCCCTGGAGCACGAAGAACGTCCCCAGCGTGATCAGGAAGCTGGGGATGCCGGTCCGCATCACCAGCCACCCGTTGAGGAATCCCACCGCGAGGCAGAACACCAGGGACAGCAGCGCCCCGACCCAGAGGTTGACCCCGAAATACCAGCAGAACAGCGAGTTCACCAGCCCGGCGGACGTGACGATCACACCGGCCGACAGGTCGAACTCGCCGCCGATCATCAGCAGGCCGACGCCGACGGCGACGATGCCGATCGTCGACGACTGGTAGAGCACGGTGAACAGCGAACCGGCCGACCGGAACGCCGGCGCCACCGCCAGGAAGAACAGGAAGATCGCCAGAGCTGCCACCAGCGCGCCCACCTCCGGGCGCGCCAGCAGCCGGACCGGACGGCTCACCGGGTGTTCTTCTCGGTGAACGGCAGGATCTTGTCGATGTTGCTGGAGTCCACGAACGACGGGCCGGTCAGCACCGGGCCGCCGCCACCGAGGTCGTTGCCGTTCTTGATGTACAGGTAGAGCGACGTGACAGCCATGTAGCCCTGCGCGTACGGCTGCTGGTCGACGGCGAACTCGACCTTGCCGTCCTTGACCGCCTGCGCCATCTCCTTGTTGAGGTCGAAGGAGACCAGCTTGGCCTGGCTGGCGGCCTGCTCCTTGGCCTGGATCGCGTCCAGGGCGATCGGCGCGCCGAGCGTCACGATGTAGTCGATGGTCTTGTCCTGCGCGAGCTTGGCCTGCAGCGCGGTCGTGACGGCCGCGTCGTCGGCGCCGTTGACCTGGAGGTTCTCGGTGCCCGCCACCTTGGACTTGACGCCCGCGCAGCGCGCCTCCAGAGACACCGAGCCCTGCTGGTGGATCACGCAGATCGGGTGTTTTCCGCCGGCAGCGGCGATCCGCTCGCCGATGCTCTCCCCGGCCAGAGTCTCGTCGGAGCCGAAGTACATCAGCGCGCCGAGGCTCTTGTACTGGTCGATGCCGGCGTTGAGGCCGACCACCGGGATGCCCGCGCCGGTCGCCGCCTTCACCGAGCCGGCCAGGGCGTCCGGGGTGACGAGCGTGGTCGCGATGCCCTGCACCTTGGAATCGACGGCCTGCTGGATCAGCGTGGCCTGCTTGCCGGCGTCCGGGTCGTTGGAGTACTTCAGCTCGACGCCGGTGTCGGTGGCGGCCTGCTCGGCGCCGGCCCGCACCTTGTCCCAGAACGTGTCGCCGGGCGTCTCGTGCGTGACGAACGCGATCGTGTAACCGGTCGGCTGCTTCGCGCTGCCGCCGGAGGCGTCGGGCTCCTCCTCCCGGCCGCCGTCGCTGCATGCGGCGAGCAGCAGGACGGCCGCGGCGCCCGCGGCCAGTAGGCGATATCTCATGCGAACTCTCCCAGGGATGTCAGATAGGAATATGTGCGACGGGCGATCGGCAGCGGGATGTCGAAGCCGACCGGGTACATATCCTGCTCCACCACCACGTACAGGTCGCGGCCGAGTGCCGACAGCGCGCTCAGGACCGGCGGGATCTCCGGCACGCCGGCCGGCGCGGCCACGCTCACGCCCATCGCCACGGCCTGGCCGAAGGCCAGATCCTCGGCGGCGGCGCGGGCCGCGAGGCCCGGGTCCATCTGCTTGAGGTGTACGTATCCGACCCGCTCCGGGTAGTCCCGGATCAGGCCGAGGACGTCGGCGCCGCGGTAGGCGAGGTGGCCGACGTCGAGGCAGAGCGAGACGAACCGCGGGTCCGTCATCTCCAGGAAGCGCTCGACCTGCTGCTGGTTCTCCACCTGGTAGTCGGCGTGCGGGTGAAAGCGCAGCGCCACACCGTACTCCTCGGCGAGCATCCGGCCCAGCGTGTCGGTGTTCGCGGCGAGGGTGCGCCACTGCCCGTACCCGAGTTCGCGAGCCGCGAGATAGCCGCCCGTCGCGTCGTCGCGGTACCCGGGCACCGGCACGAACACCACGTCGCGCCCGCCCGCGGCGACGGTGAGCTCGGCCACCCGCCGGGTCGCGGCGAGCACCTCGGGAAGGTTCTGGTGCGGCCCGCCGGCCCCGGCGACCGTCCCGCCCGCGCAGGTCAGCCCGCGCGCGGCCAGTTCGTCGGCGAGCCGCGCCGGATCGGTGGGCAGGTAACCGTAGGGGCCGAGCTCCAGGGTGCGGTATCCAGCCTCGGCGAGCTCGTCGAGGAACCGCCGCCACGGGGTCTGCCGGGGGTCGTCGGCGTACCAGACACCCCACGAGTCGGGGCAGCTGCCCAGGCGCAGCATGCCGGTCACCGGGCCGTCGGGAAGTGCAGGGACGCCTCGGAGGCGGCGGCGGTCTCCGGCCAGCGCTGGGTGATCACCTTGGACCGGGTGTAGAAGGCGACGCCCTCCGGCCCGTAGATGGGGCTCTGCCCGAAGAGCGAGTCCTTCCACCCGCCGAACGAGTAGTAGGCCATCGGTACGGGTATCGGCACATTGATCCCGATCATACCGACGTGCACGCCGCGCTGGAAACGGCGGGCGGCGGCGCCGCTGGAGGTGAAGAGAGCGGTGCCGTTCCCGTACGGATTGTTGTTGATCATGTTGATCGCCTCGTCGGCGTCGCCGGCCCGGATGACCGAGAGCACCGGCCCGAAGATCTCCTCCCGGTAGACGTCCATCCCGGTGGTGACCCGGTCCAGCACCGTGGGGCCGACGAAGAAGCCCCCCTCGTACCCGGGGACGGTGTCGCGGCGGCCGTCGGCCGCGACCGCCGCGCCCTGCCGCTCGCCCATCGAGATCAGGCCCTCGATCCGCTGTTTCGCGGCGGCGGTGATCACCGGTCCCATCTCGGAGGCCGGATCCCGGCCGGGACCGACCCGGACCTTCGCGGCCCGCTCGGCGACCAGATCGACGACCGCGGCCGCCGAACCGACCGCGACCGCCGCGGACACCGCCATGCACCGCTCCCCCGCCGACCCGAACGCCGACGCCACCAGGTGCTCGGCGGCGAAGTCCAGGTCCGCGTCGGGCAGGATCACGGCGTGGTTCTTGGCGCCGCCGAGCGCCTGCACCCGCTTGCCGGCGGCCGAGGCCTCGCGGTGGATGTGCCGGGCGACGGGCGTGGACCCGACGAACGACACCGCCGCGACGCCCGGGTGCGCCAGGATCGCGTCCACCGCCTCCCGGTCGCCGTGCACCACGTTGAACACGCCGTCCGGCAGCCCGGCCCGCTGCCAGAGCCGGGCCACGAAACCGGCCGGCGACGGGTCACGCTCGCTGGGCTTGAGCACGAACGTGTTGCCGCAGGCGATCGCGATCGGATGCATCCACATCGGGACCATCGCCGGGAAGTTGAACGGGGTGATCCCGGCGACCACGCCAAGCGGCTCGCGGTAGGAGAACACGTCGACGCCGGCCGACGCCTGGTCCGAGAACGATCCCTTGAGCAGCTGCGGGATGCCGCACGCGAACTCGATCACCTCGAGGCCGCGCTGGACCTCCCCGGCGGCGTCGGAGAGCACCTTGCCGTGCTCGTCCGAGACGATCTCCGCGAGCTCCGTCCGGTGCGCGTTGATCAGCTCGCGGAAACGGAAGAGGATCGTGGTGCGGGCGCTCAGCGAGGATTGGCTCCAGTCCCGGAACGCCGCGGCGGCGACGCGTACCGCGGTGTCGACGTCGGATCTCTCCGCCAGGAGCACCTCGTGCCGCACCTCACCGGTGGCCGGTTGGTGGACGGGCGCCCGGCGGGTCGAGTCCCCGCCGGTGAAACGGCCGCCGATCCAGTGTTCGAGAATCACGTCTATCGACCTCCGGGGCGCAGATGGTGCCGCTGCCGTAACTTGTCCTCCCGGTATCCGGTGTGCGCGTGCCGGGTGCTGTGCAGGGTGGCCACCTCGGCGACCGGCACGTCCCACCAGGACTCCGAGGAGGGTCCCTCGGCGAGCGGATCGGTCTCGATGTGCACGACCGTGAGGCGCTCCGCCTCACGGGCCCGTTTCAGGCCCTCGGCCAGGTCGGCCGCGGTCCGGCAGCGGATCACCGCGGCGCCCAGGCTCTCCGCGTTCGCGGCCAGGTCGACCGGCAGGCGGGCGCCGTCGTAGTCCCCGGTCGCCGGGTTCTTGTAGCGGTACGCGGTGCCGAACCGCTGCGAGCCGGTCTGCGCCGACAGCGCGCCGATCGAGGCGAACCCGTGGTTCTGCACCAGCACCACGATCAGCTTCACGCCCTCGGCGATCGCCGTGACGATCTCCTGCGCCATCATCAGGTAGGAGCCGTCGCCGACCAGCGCGTACACCTCACGGGACTCATCGGCCAGCTTGATGCCGAGCGCGCCGGCGATCTCGAAGCCCATGCACGAGTACCCGTATTCCACGTGGTACTGCTTAGGATGCCGGGCCCGCCACAGCCGCTGCAGGTCTCCGGGCATGCTGCCGGCCGCCTGCACCACCACGTCGCGTGCTCCGCACGCTTCGTTCACCACCCCGATCACCTCGGCCTGGGTGGGCAGGCCGCCCTGCCTTCCCCGGTACGCCCTCTGCACCGTCTCCTGCCAGCGGCCGACCTCGGCGGCGAAGTCGCCGGTGAAGTGCCGCCCGTGCAGCTGCGGCAGCAGCGCCGTGAGCCCGGCGCGCGCGTCGGCGACCAGCGGCAGCGCGGACAGTTTCCCGGCGTCGAACGCGGTGACGTTGAGGTTGACGAACCGCACCTGCGGATGCTGGAACGCGCTGCGCGACGCCGTGGTGAAGTCGCTGTACCGGGTGCCGACGCCGAGCACCACGTCGGCGTGCCCGGCCAGCCGGTTCGCCACCGGGCTGCCGGTCGCGCCCACCCCGCCGACCGCGTTCGGGTGGTCCCAGGGCAGCGCGCCCTTACCGGCCTGCGTGTCGGCGACCGGGATCCCGGTTTCCCGGGCGAACCGGTCCAGCGCCGCCGAGGCCTCCGAGTAGATCACCCCGCCCCCGGCGACGATCAGCGGGCGGGAGGCACCCCGGATCGCGGCGGCGGCCCGCTCCACGGCGAGGGGGTCCGGCGCCGGGCGGGACACGTGCCAGACCCGCCGGGCGAACAGCTCGTCGGGGAAGTCGTACGCCTCGGCCTGGACGTCCTGCGGCAGGCAGAGGGTGACCGCGCCGGTCTCCGCCGGGTCGGTCAGCACCCGCATCGCCGCGAGCAGCGCGGACGGCAGCTGCTCCGGGCGCCACACCCGGTCGAAGAACCTCGACAGGGGGCGGAACGCGTCGTTGACCGAGACGTCGCCGGCCCGCGGGTCCTCCAGCTCCTGCAGCACCGGCGTGGCGACGCGGGTCGCGAAGACGTCCGACGGCAGCAGCAGCACCGGGAGCCGGTTCACCGTCGCCAGGGCCGCGCCGGTCAGCATGTTCGTCGCGCCCGGGCCGATCGAGGTGGTGCAGGCCAGCGTGGCGAGCCGGTTGCTCATCCGGGCGTACCCGGCGGCCGTGTGCACCATGGCCTGCTCGTTGCGGGCCAGGATGTACGGCATCTCGGGATGGCTGTCCCGCTGCGCCTGCAGCAGCGCCTGCCCGATCCCGGCGACGTTGCCGTGCCCGAAGATGCCGAGAACGCCGGCCACCGCGCGCCGCTCGGCGCCGTCGCGCTCGGTCCACTGGTTCGACAGGAAACGGACGACCGCCTGCGCGACGGTGAGCCGGTGTCTCACAGGCGCCTCCGCTCCCGTACCGAGGTGAGTGGCAGCCGGGGGTCGATCTCCTGCCCGGCCCAGCGGCCGCGGACCCAGCCGTGCGCCGGGTCGTCACGGACCTCCCAGCGCCGCTCGCCGGGACCGGCCATCACGTTGAGGTAGTACAGGTCGTAGCCGGGCACCGCCATCGACGGGCCGTGCCAGCCGTACGGCACCAGGATCACATCGCCGGTGCGGACCTCGGTGCAGACGTCGATCGGGCGGTCCGGGTGGCCGTAGACGCGCTGGTACCCGCTGCCCGGCCCGCCGCCCGGGCTGGAGGTGACCTCGAAGTAGTAGATCTCCTCCAGGCAGGACTCCCCCGGCCCCTCCTCGTCGTGCTTGTGCGGCGGGTACGACGACCAGTTCCCGCCCGGCGTGAGCACCTCGCAGGCGATCAGCCGGTCGGTCTCGAACGCCTCCGGGGTGCAGAAGTTGTTCACCTGACGGCTGGCCTGCCCGGCGCCGCGCAACTCGACGGGCACGTCCTCGGCCGGTCCGTAGCGGAACGGCAGTTTCCGGCCGGCCCGCGCGGCGGGCAGCGCGAACCGGCCGCCGTTCGGCGCGCGCAGGGTGACCACGCTGTCCCGTGGCAGATAGGCGAAGTCGGTCACCCGGGAGAAGACGCTGCGGCGGCCGGTCAGCGTGAGGCGCTCGTCGTCGCAGGCCACGTCGCAGCCACCGGTCAGGGGCAGCACCAGCATCTCGTCGTTGCCGGTCACGAACCGGACCCGGCCACCGACCGGGAGGGCCACCACGCGCAGGCCGCTGTAGTGCCAGCCGGCGTTCTCCGGGCTGACCATCACGTCGTACGGGCGCTCGGCGGAGCTGCCCCGCCGTACCAGCGGGTTGACGCGCGGGGTGTTCATCACCGGCTGGTCGCGGGTGGGCCAGCCGGTGTGCTCAGGCATGGCGTGCTCTCTGCCGCCGGGCGGCCCGTCCGTGGTGCCGCGGGGTGGCCCGTCCGTGGTGCCGCGGGGCGGCCCGTCCGTGGTGCCGCGGGGCGGCCCGCCCGTGGTGCCGCGGGGCGGCCCGCCCGTGGTGCCGCGGGGCGGCGGTGGCCTCCGGCAACGCTGACGGAGTCACCGCCGCCCCGAGGGTCTCTCCGGGGGGCGGCTTCACGGCGGCCCGGTTGACCCGGCTTTCGCCCTGTCGAACCTCGTCTGCGGGCATACGCGGGTCCTTCCGGCCGGCCGTGGGCGTTGTTCACCCAGCGGTAGCCGATCAGCAACGCTGGGTTGGACCTGGTGTCGATGTAATTACTCCAGGCTCCCCGCGTCAATACCCGTGCCGACACCAAAAGCCGGGGTACGGGCCATGGCCCGTACCCCGGCTGGTGGGTTGTGCGTCGCTCAGGAAGCCGGACGCCACATGCGGTAGAACGCCGTCCCGTCCGGCAGGTAGATCTCGCACGGGTCCATCGGCTGGTAACCGTACCGGCGGTAGAGGCGCACGTTGTTCTCGTTCGTGGCCTCCAGGTACGCCGGCACGCCCTTGGCGTCCAGGTCGTCGTGGACGCGCTGCATCAGCGCGCCACCGAGACCCCGGCCCTGCTCCGACGGGCGGACACCGAGGAAGGCCAGGTGCCAGTGCGCGTCGGTCGGGTGGTTCTTCTCGAAAAGCTCGCCCAGGGCGCCGAAGCGCTCGAAGTGCTCACCGGCGATCGCCTCGAGACGCTCCATGTAGGCCTCGGCCTCGGGCAGGTCGGTCTCCCGGTCGAACCAGACCGCGGCGGCCGCGTAGCCGCCGTCCGGGTGGTCGATGACCTCGATCCGGCCCTGCCGGAAGGCGGTCTCCGACTCCAGGGTGAAGAAGCCGGCCATCACGTTCTCACGCTCGGCCGCAACCGGGACCAGGTAGTGGTTCGCGGCCAGGTCGTCGAAGGCGTTGGAGATCATCGCGCCGACGGCCGGGATCTCGTCCTGGCGGATGGCGCGGATCACGAGGTCGCTCATCGGGGGTACTCCGTCTCGTTCAGCGCGGCCGAGAAGCCACCGGTGGTCGTGGCGCTGCGGGCGCCGAGGCCGATGCCGGAATAGATCTGCGGGCGGGCCGAGCGCAGGTAGAGCGCCCAGAGCATGCCGCCGGCCAGCAGCACCGCGAAGGAGAGCGGCACCACGATCGCCGGGGTGCTGCCCGGCTCCACACCGAGCAGACCGGCGATGTTGGAGACCGCCAGGTACGACATGACCAGCAGCAGCACCGAGCTCACCACCGGCGCGATGACCCGGTGCAGCAGGTCCTCGCCCTCGGGCTTGCGGGCGAAGTAGCCGATCACCGCGAACGAGGTGAACGTGACGAGCAGCAGCACGCCGAGGCCGCCGCTGGTGCCGCCCCAGAAGAAGAGCTGGACCAGCGGGTCCCAGCCGAAGACCGCGTAGGCAACGATGACGATGAGGCCGACCGCGGACTGCGCGAGCGAGCCGTTCTTCGGGGCGCCGGTGCCCGGCACGGTACGGCCGAACGCGCGCGGCAGCACGCCCTCGCGGCCGAGCGAGAACATGTACCGGGCGATGATGTTGTGGAACGAGATCATCGCGGCGATCAGCGAGGTCAGGAACAGGATGTGCCCGAGGTGCAGGGCGGTGTCGCCGAGCTGCACGGCGGCCAGGTTGAAGAAGAGCTCGGGGCCCTCGGCTGCGGCGCGGTCCACCACGCTGTCACCGGCGGCGGAGATCATCGCCCAGCAGGCGAACGCGTAGACGACGGCGATCAGGGCGATCGCGATGTAGGTGGCGCGGGGCACCGTGCGGCGCGGGTCGCGGGACTCCTCGCTGAAGACCACCGACTGCTCGAAGCCGACGAAGCCGGTGACCGCCATGACCAGCAGCGCGCCGGAGCCGGCGCCGACCAGCGCGCCCGGGTCGAGAGCGCTGGTGGAGGGCTCGAAGCCGTCCGACAGCATCTCGGCGATCGCGAAGATCAGGGTGAGGCCGATCTCAGCGACCAGGAGGGTGGCCAGCACCTTGCCGTTGACGGCGACGTCACGCACGCCGAGGATCGCGACGAGCGCCCAGGCGATCAGCGAGAGGACCCACCACTGGACGTCGATGCCGAACCAGTCCAGGAAGAGCGGCTGCGCGATCGCGCCGAAACCGCCGTACGAGGCGACCTGGAACATGTTGTACGACAGCAGCGCGACCCACGACGCGCCGACGCCGGCCGGCTTGCCGAGACCGTGCGACACGTAGGCGTAGAACGCGCCGGCGTTGGCGATGCGCCGGGCCATCGCCACGTAACCGACCGAGAAGAGCGCCAGGACCAGGGCGACCGCGATGAAGGCGATCGGGAAACCGGTCAGGCCGGTCACCAGGATGCCGGTCGGCACCACGCCGGCGACCACGGTCAGCGGCGCGGCCGCCGACATCATGAAGAAGACGATCGCGGCGACGCCGAGGCGGTCGCGGGCCAATGCGTCGGAGAGCTGACTTCCGGGGGGTTGGGTTGCGGTCGAGGACACGCGGGACTCCAGGGTTTGTTTTACGGGGGTGGGTGTATTCGCTATGTGGGGGTGTGACGCCGGTGGTGCTCCGTCAGGCCTTCTTCAGGCCCTCGTCAGGCTTTCTTCAGGCCGTTCGTCAGGCTTCCTTCAGGCTTGGTCACGTTTGTTGAGCTTTGTCAGGCTCGGCGGGCCATGACCGCGTCGCCGACCGCCGCTTCCGCCTGCGCGACGAGCTGCTGCAGCATGGCGGGGAAGTGCCGGCGGAACTGGTCGAACAGCCGGGCCCGGTCGCGGGCGTTCAGGGTCGCGAGTACGTGCTGGTCCAGACCGGTGGCCAGGATCAGACCGGCGAGGAGCAGGTCGGCCACGTCGAGCGCCTCGTCGCGGGAGACCTTGGTGCGCAGCCGGGTGGCGGGCCAGCCGGCCGTCATCGAGTCAGCCGGCACGAAGGAGACCTTCGTGCTGAGCAGACCGCGCTTCTCCACCCGTTTGATCAGTCCGATCCGGGCGAGACGGCGCTCGACCAGGTCGGTGGCAATCCCGGTGGAGAGGTAGGCGAGCCAGTTGCGCACGCCGTGCTGACCTGCTTCCCGGCGTAGCTGCTCCAGCACGGCGGTGGTCGCGGCGTCGCCGGTCGGCCGTTCGTCGATGACCACGAGCTCGGTCTCGATCAGGTCGACGCGCCGCCACAACATCAGTTCACCGAGCAGAGCCGCGCCGAGTCCGAGGCCGAGCGTGGCCGGGGACAGCAGGGACTTGCCACGAATGGTGTCGTGAGCTGTGAGGTACAAGTCATCCGCGGGCGGTAGCTGCGGCGGGGACGCCACTGCTGGTTCTCCTCTCGACGCCTTGGGAAATGCCCGCGCTGTTCACCTTGAGTAATGTGGTGACGAATCACGAAGCAATTACTGTGCGCTCCCCCCGGCGCGACCGGAGGTAGCCTGCCAGCTCTCGCCGTCCGGCGCAACGTCCAGATGAGACAAATGTCGGGTCCATAGTAGGCGTTGTTGATCACAGTGTTGGACAGGGACTTTGAGCGTCGATCAATAAAACGTGACGATCGCTCGCGGTTGGTCGATATTTATTTCAATCGAAATGCGTGCCGCGCGCGCACCCGCCACCCACGAGTTCTGCGCAGCGTGATCATGAACCTGGGGAAACTACGTACAGTTACCGCCTTTGTGGACAGTTGCCGCGTCAATCACTCGGTGGCGGCGTCGCGGGCGGATAGTTGAAGCTTCCAGGAGATCGCCCTCCGGACGCCCCGCCGGCGCTCCCGCCACGGCGCGCCACCGCGGCCCGACGGTCCCGCCGCCGATCAGCCCCACGCCCGACCCGCCCGCGGGTGCGGGAAGAGCCACGGGCTCCGCCGGGCCGGCCACACCCGCGAGGCGAGCCGTAGCCCACGCATGATCCGATGGCCGACGCCCCCGGCCGGCAACGGCTAGCCCGGGCGACGCGGGCCCGAGCCGTAGCCCCGACAGCGAATCATGGCCGCATGACCTGCGCGCCCTACGGCTCGCACCAGCCAGCCGTAGCTCAAACATCCGAACGCGCCGCCAAACCTGCGTGGGCTACGGCTCGGACCGGGCGATGCCGCCGCGAGTGGCGCCCTGCTGTCCCAGGTCGCGTCGTGCCTTCTCGCGCGGAGCTGGCTCGAGAGCATGCCGCTGTCCCCTGGTTCGCGAATCTTGGAAATGCCGATGCCGGCTGGCGCTCAGCGCGGACAAACCGGGCACGCAACAGCACTAGCACTGGCAACCAGCCGGGCGACACGAGCTGGTTGCCAGTGCTGTCAGCCGCGTGTCCGGGCAGCGCTGAGCACCAGCCGGACCAGCTGGTCCACAGTGTCGGCCCGGCGGGATTGATCACGCGAAGGGGCGCTGCGGCGGGAGGCGCCGCCAGGGCGGGAGGTATAGGCGCGGGGCGCCGTCAGAGCACGGGACGCCGTCGGAGCGGGAGGGCCAGGGTGGCGCCGCCGAGGGCGGGCGGAAGGGCGAGGGCGGGACCGCGGGGTGGGTGATGGGGCAGCGTCGCGAGAGGGGCCGGACGGCCCCGCGATGGTCCTGGGTCGCGGGGAGTGCCACGGGAGTGCTGTCGGCCGTACCGGAAAAGGAATGGGCCCCGGTGGGTGACCGGGGCCCTGAGGCTTACTTGTCGGCGTGCTGGTGGTCGGAGCCGGCTCGGAGGCTACCGGCGTGGGCTTTGAGGGACGGGTCCTTGCGGGATTTCATCAGGCTCAGCACCGTGGTGATCACCAGGATGCCGAGGATGACGCCGAGGGAGACCGGGGTGCTGACCTCGGGGACGGACTCGTTGATGTCCTTGTGCGCCCAGTGCAGGATCAGCTTGACGCCGATGAAGGCCAGGATGATCGACAGGCCGGTGGAAAGGTAGACCAGGCGGTCGAGCAGGCCCTTGACCAGGAAGAACAGGGCTCGCAGGCCGAGCAGGGCGAAGGCGTTGGCGACGAAGACGATGTACGCCTCCTCGGTCACGCCGAAGACGGCCGGGATCGAGTCGAGGGCGAACAGCAGGTCGGTGCCGCCGATGGCGAGCAGGACCAGGAAGAGCGGCGTGAACATCCGCTTGCCGTCGATCCGGGTGGTCATCTTGCCGTCGACGTACTCGTCGCTGATCGGCAGGAAGCGGCGGGCGGCCTTGACCAGGCCGTTCTCACCGACGTCCGGATCCTCGTCGCGGTGCCGGAAGAGCTGGACCGCGGTGTAGAGCAGGATCAGGCCGAAGATCAGGAACATGAACGAGAACGCGTTGAGCAGGGCCGCGCCGAGCACGATGAAGATGACCCGCAGGATCAGCGCGATGATGATGCCGAACGTGAGCACTTCCTGCTGGTATCGCGGTGGCACCGCGAACGTGCTCATGATGATCACGAAGACGAAGAGGTTGTCGACCGACAGGCTCTTCTCGACGATGTATCCGGCGAAGTACTGGGTGCCGAAATCCCAGCCGACGATGCTTCCGAAGACTATGCCGAACGCGATCGCGACAGCGATGTAGAAAACTGACCAGGCGGCGGCTTCGCGAAAGCCGACGACGTGTGGACGGAGCACCCCGAGAGTCAAATCGAGGGCGAGCAGGGCGACGATGACACCGATGGTGACGGTCCACCCGAGCGCGGAGACCTCAAGCATGTCTCACAGGATCCCCAAAGATTCTGCGAGCTACCTGAAAAATGCGTGAGTAACCTTGATCTTTCCTGACGGTGACGGCTCGGAACCGGAAAAGCGAACCGCCCCTGGCGTACTTCGCTCGCCAGGGGCGGTTCTGGGTCAGCCTGCGCCATCCGGGGACGGTCCGGACTCGCAGCGGTAACCCGCCGGGCCTGCCCTTGCGGCCCGTGGAACAGTGTGGATCAATTCGGGTGCGCTGCGACACCCACCTGGTAGCGCCGATCCGCGTCCTGCCGGTTGAGGATGGCGTGGATCTCGCGGGTCTGCTCGGCGCTGTGGCGGCTCAGGATCATGTCGAGCTCACTGCGCTCGGCGGCGGTGCGGAACGCGGCCAGCTCGTCGCTCAGCTGACGGCGGGCGCGGCGCTCGGCACGGGAATTCGCGATGGAGGCACGGACCTGACGAAGAAAAGGCATGTCGAACTCCTCGACGGATAGTGACGGAGAAAGCCTCGTCGCTTCCGGAAACCAGGATTCCGCAGTTCTGCGACTTACCCAAATCCACCAGGTAAAACTCTCGCGACGAAAGTGACCGCGGCCACGGGATTCCGGTAACCCAGGTCACGCAGCGTCGCTAAATCGCAGGTCAGTCCGGGGCGGTGATCTCGGACACCGCGAGGCGGGACACCAGCTGCGTACGGGATCGCACGCCGAGCTTGCGGTAGACGCGGGTGAGGGTCGCCTCGACGGTTTTGACGCTCAGGTACAGCCGGGCCGCGATCTCCCGGTTGCTGGCGCCGTCCCGGATCATCGTGGCGATCCGCAACTCGGTCGCGGTGAGCCCCTGGTCGGGGGTCTCGGTGCGGATCAGCGCCCGCTCGGTCTCCTCGGCCCACGGTCGGGCGTCGGCGGCCAGGAACAGCGCGAGGGCCGCGCCGATCGCCACGCGGGCGGCCGCGTACCGGCGCCGGCGGCGTTCCGCCCCACCGGCCACCAGCAGCGCGTGCGCCTGCTCGACCGGCTGGCGCAGGTTCTCGAACAGGGTGGCCGCGGCGGTGGAGAGCTGCACGGCGTCGTCGGCGCGGCCGCTCTCCGACTCGACGATCGCGGCGGCCCGGTCCAGGTATCCGGCCAGGGCCGGGACCGCGCCGAGCCGCTGCGCGGCGGCGCGGGCGTGCGACAGCGTCGCGGTGGCCTCGGCGTGCTCCCCCAGCGCGGCCAGGCCGGCCGCGAGGTCCGCGTGCCAGCGCACGATCATCGGGTCGGCGCTGCCGGTCTCCGCCTCGAGGTCGCGCAGCCGGCGCAGGGTGGCGACCCCGGCCCGGGTGTCGCCGGCGCGCAGCTCGGCCTGGCCCAGGGCGTGCAGGTTGCGCCGCAGGTAGAGGCCGTCGCGCTCCTGCTCGGAGGCGCGGATGCCGCGCCGGGCGAACCCGGCCGCGGCGGCCAGGCTGCCGCCGGCGAGCTCGGCGACGGCGGCGGTGTACCAGGTCGGGCCGGGGCTCAGGCCGGCCTCCTGCGCGGCACGGGCGGCGCGGTGGGCGTAGCGCAGGGCCTCCTGGCAGCGACCGGCCCGGGTGGCGACCTCGGAGAGGCTGCGCAGCACCTCGACCCGGGCCTCGCCGATCCGGCCGTGCTCGGCGACGGCGAGGAGGGTGAGCAGCCGGGCACGGGCCTCGTCGAGGCGGTCGTCGAAGAGCGCGAACCGGGCCGCGGTGTACTGCGGCCCGTAGTGCAGCCAGTCCGGGCCGGGGGCGGCGGGCAGCGCGAGGGCCCGGTCCAGGGTGGCGCGCCAGACCGGTTCGCCGCGGGTCCGGTGGATCTGGGCGAGCGCGCTGAGCGCCATCGCCTCGGTGGTCGGGTCGCCGGCCCGCCGGGCGGCCCGCTCGGCGGCGCGGGCCTCGACGGCGGCTCGGTCCGCGTCACCGGTCAGAAACGCCTGCCAGGTGAGCCGCAACCGGACCGGGGCGAGCAGCGCCGGGTCGGCGCCGGCCTCGGCGAGCGCGGCGGCGAACATCTCCCCCATGCCGGCCAGGTCCTGCCCGGCGAGGTCGATCAGCACCAGCCGCGCCTGCACCCGTGCCCACGGCGGGGCGTCCGCGCTCAGCACCGCCCGCGCGGCCCGCTCGGCCAGCTCGCGCGCCCCGCCGGTCAGCGCCGCGCGGGCCGCGGTGACCAGCCAGTCCAGCCGCTCGGCCGCCATCTCGTGCGGGCATCGCCCGGCCGCGAGCAGCAGCAACTCGGCCGCCGTCCGGTCGGCTCCGCGCTGCGCGCATCGCCGGGCGGCGGCGGCCAGGGCGCGTGCGGCGCCGGCATCGGGCTCATGGGTACGCAGGCAGCGGTGCCGCAACGCCTCGACCGGATCGACGGCGGCCCGGGAGAGCACGGCATGGGCCGCGGCCCGGTCCGCCGCCCGGACCTGCTCGGCCAGCACCGTCCCGATCAGCGGCGGCGTGAACCGGATCCGCTCACCGTGGTGGGCGATCACCCCGGCCGCCGCGGCGAGGCGCAGGTCCCGGATCGCGTCGTCGCGGCCGGCCCGCAGCAGCAGCGACGCGGTCGGCGCGGGCGTCAGTGCGGCCAGCAGCAGGGTCTTCTTCGTCTCCTCGGGCAGCTCGTCCAGCCGTTCGGCGGCCCAGCCGGCGGCGTCCTCGCCCCGGCTCAGGGCCAGCGCGACGCGGGGGTTCCCGGCGCTGGCCCGGTGCAGGCGGCTGGCGATCCGGCAGGGCAGGCCGCGGTCCTCGAGCAGGGCGGTGAGGTCGTCCGGCTCCAGCGGCGGGACGCCGAGCACGGCGATCGGGGCCGGGCAGAGCCGTGCCGAGGTGGCCGCCCGGGTCGCGATGATCGCCCGGATCCGCGGTCCGGGTCGCCGGCGCATCGCGAACGCGATCAGCTCGGCCGACGGCGGGTCCAGCCACTGCGCGTCGTCGACGACCAGCAGCACCGGCGACGTGCGGGCGCAGCGGGCGAGCAGTTCGGGCAGGACGAGCCGCCGTGCCAGGGCCGGCCCGCCGGTGCGGGGCGGCCGGCCCTGACGCAGGGCGGCGAGCCAGTGTCGCGGCGCCGGTGCGAGGGTCGCCACCGCGTCCGCCGGGACCTGGCGGACGAGGTCGGCTGCCCCGGCGTACCCGAGACTGCGCTCACCGCGGGCCGGGCGCAGGCGAAGGACCAGTTCTCCCCGCGCCGCGGCCAGCTCGGCGACGGTGTCGAGCAGCGCGCTGCGACCGATGCCGGGTGGCCCGTGCAGGGCCACCCCACCGCCGGCGGACAGCCGGTCGTCGATCGCCGCGAGCAGCTCGTCCCGCCCGTAGAGCATGGGCTCACAGTAGGGATGACTTAGGTGTTCATCAATGCCTACTTCTTCGTGACACTCGTCGCGGTCACCGATCCGTCGGTAGCGGTCTCGCCCTCGACGGTCACCGAGTCGCCGGCCTTGACGTCGCTGAGCTTGCCCTTCTTGGCCGTCGCGACGGTGGTGCCGCCGTCGGTCTTGACCGTGACGGTGCTGCCGTCCTCGGTCTCGATGTAGATCGTCTTGCCGTTGACGAGCTTCACCTTGCCGGTGGTGCCCGTGCCGGCTTCCGTGCCCTGCTCGGCGTTCTGCCCGAATCCGCCGGGTGCGCCACTCGCGCTCAGGCCGGAGGGAAAGCCCCCACGGTTGCCTCCGCCGGGGAATGCGCCGGCGGCGGCCGTCTCGGCGCCCCACTGCTTCTGCACCTGCACGCCGCCGAGGAAGCCGCCCATCAGCAGCGCCGCCACCCCCAGCCCGACCGTGCCCCTGTTCCACCAGCGCTTCGGCGCGGCCGCCGCCAGCTCCTTCGACAACCCGTCGTGGTCGTCCCCGACCGCCGGGATCACCGCGGTCTCGTCGTTCATCCGGTTCACAGCTGAGGTCCTCACTCGTAGCGCAGCGCGTCGATGGGACGCAGCCGGGCGGCGCGGGCGGCGGGCAGGCCGCCGAAGAACAGTCCGATCGCGACGGAGACGCCCACGGCCAGCCCGATCGAGCTGGGCACGATGACCGGTTTCACGCCGACGATCGTGAAGTGGCTGCCGATCAGCGCGGCGGCGACGCCGAGGCCGCCGCCGAGCACGCTGAGCAGCGTCGCCTCGATCAGGAACTGGGTCAGGATCACCCGTCGCGGCGCGCCGAGCGCCTTGCGGATGCCGATCTCGCGGGTCCGCTCGGTGACCGTCACCAGCATGATGTTGGTGATGCCGATGCCGCCGACGAGCAGACTGATCGCGGCCACCGCCCCGAGCAGCGTGGTGAACGTGTCGGCGGTCTCGGTCTGCGTCTCCAGCAGCGAGGACGCGTTCTGGATCCGGTACGGGGTGCCGGCCGACGCGTCGCTGACGTCGAGCTTCTGATCCAGGATCGTGGAGACCTGGTCCTGCGCGGCGTCCACCCGGTCCGGGTCGGACGCCTCCACGATGATCGAGGTGAGGGCGCCGTACCCGGTCAGCACCTGCTGCACCGCGGTGAGCGGGGCGACCGCCGTGTCGTTGGCGTCGTTGAATCCGGTGGAACTCTTCTCCTCCAGGACGCCGACGATGGTGAAGAGCGCGCCGCCGACGGTGACCTGCTTGCCGATCGGGTCGACACCGGGGAACAGCTCCTCGGCCACGGTCCGGCCGAGCACCACGACCCGCCGGCCCTGGTCGACGTCGTCGGAGGTGAACATCGCGCCGGTGCCGACCGGGGTGCTGGAGGCGGCGAACCAGCTCGGCGTGGTGCCGACGAACGTCGCGACCGAGTGGTCGGTCCCCTCGTACGTCATGGTCGCCGACGACGAGCTGACCACCGGCGACACCGACGTCACGTCCGGCGCCAGCTCCTCGTCGACGAGCGCGTCGGCCATCTCCTTGGTCAGCGACGTGCTGCTGGAGCCGCCGCGGCCGCTGCTCATCACCGTGATGGTGTTCGTGCCGAGCGCCTCGATCCGGTCACTGATCGCCTTGGCCGAGCCGTTGCCGACCGCGACCAGCAGGATCACCGCGGCCACACCGATCAGGATGCCCAGCATGGTCAGGGCGGATCGCAGCTTGTTGGCGGAGAGCCCGCGCAGCGAGAAGCGGATGACTTCCAGGATGCTCATGCGTGGTGCCGCCCGGCCAGAACCGCCGCCGCGCCGATCGGCGGCAGGTGCAGCGGCGACTGCCGCACGTCGGTCACGATCGAGCCGTCGACCAGGCGGATCAGCCGCTTGGCGCGGGCACCGACCTCGTCCTCGTGCGTGATGATCACGATGGTCCGGCCGGCCGCGCTGAGGTCGTCGAAGACCTGCAGCACGTCGTCGGTGGACTTGGAGTCCAGGTTGCCGGTGGGCTCGTCGGCGAGCAGCAGGGCCGGCTCGGTGACCAGCGCCCGGGCCACCGCGACCCGCTGCTGCTGACCGCCGGAGAGCTGGTTGGGCTCGTGGCCGGCGCGGTCCGCCAGCCCCACGATGTCCAGGGCTTGCATGGCACGCCTGCGGCGTTCCTTCGGCTTCACCCCGGCGTACGCCAGGGGCAGCTCCACGTTCGCGACGGCGCTGGTCCGCGGGATCAGGTTGAACGCCTGGAAGATGAACCCGATGAGCCGGTTCCGGGCCAGGGCGAGCTGCGCGTCGGAGAGACGGCTCACGTCCACCCCGTCCAGCAGGTACGTGCCGGAGGTGGGGATGTCGAGCGCGCCGAGGATGTTCATCAGGGTCGACTTGCCGGACCCGGACGAGCCCATGATCGCCGCGTAGTCGCCACGCTGGACGGTCAGCGAGACCCCGCGCAGCGCGTGCACGGTCGCCTCGCCCTCGCCGTAGATCTTCGTGAGGTCGCGGACCTCGAGGACCGGCTTGCTCATCGCCCGCCCCCGCCGCCGCCGAAGTTGCCGCCGCCGCCCGGAGCGCCGCCGCCACCGAAGTTGCCGGCACCGCCGCCGGGGAAGCCGCCCATCTGGTTGCCGCCGCTGGTGCTCGACGACGAGGTGGTCTTCACGACGACCTGCTCACCGGCGGTCAGGCCGGACGTGATCTCGGTGGCCGAGTCGCCCTCCAGGCCGATCTCCACCGAGCGGGTCTCCTGTACGCCGTTCGCGACGACGGTGACCGTGTGCCGGTTGCCGACCGTGGTGAGCGCCGCAGGGTTGACGGAGACGGCATCGGCGACGGAGCCGGTGGTGACCGAGACCGAGACGGTCTGGCCGACCTTCGCGCCGGTCGGCACCTTGTCCAGGGTGAGCGTCACGCCGTAGGTGACGACGCTGTTCGCGGTGGTGGCGGAGGGGTCGATCGCGGTGACCGTGGCGCTCTGCTCGACGCCGCTGAGCGCGTTCCAGGTGACCGTGGCGGCCTGCTTCTCCTTGAGGCTGGTCGCGTCGGCCTCGGCGAAGGCGGCGCTGACCTGCATCTTCGACAGGTCGGCGATTTCCACGAATCCCGTGCTCGAGGAGGAGGAGGAGGAGGAGGAACCGCCGCCCGAGGCACCGCCGCCTGCGGATGACCCTCCCGACGAGCTTCCGAGGGTCCCGTTCACCGCGGTGACCGTCCCGGCCATCGGCGCCTTCAGCACCGCGCCCGCCACACCGGCCTCGGCCTCGTCCACCGCCAGCTCGGCGGAGTCCACCTGGTTCTCGGCCTCGGAGGTGTCCGAGCCGGCGTCCTCGGCGCGGTCCAGGGCGTCCTGCGCGGCGTCCAGGTCCGCCTCGGCGGCGTCCAGGGTGCGCTGCGCGGCGGACGGGTCGACCTTCGCGAGGACCTGACCCTTCTTGACCTTGTCACCGACCTTCACGCTGATCGCGGTGACCGTGCCGCTGGTCTCGAAGCTCGCGCTCGCCGTGCTGGCGCTCTCCAGGGTGCCGTCCGCGGTCGCGGTCTTGGTGACCGTTCCCTGCTGGACGGTGACCGTTCGCTCGGAGGCCACGGCGGCCGTCCCGTCATCGGATGAGGAGAATGTCTCGTACACCGTGAATGCTCCGGCGACGAGCGCGACGCCGATCACGGCGTTGACCACCAAGGACGGGTGGCGGCTCAGGCGTACCTTCATGGCTGCACACTCTCGAGGGTCGGGCTAGGAGGAGCTTCGGCGGAACCTGGGAGCTTGCTCGGAACCTCACAGCGAGTCACTGATGGCGGGGATGAGCACCCGGAAACAGGCGCCGCCGGATTCGCTGGGGACCAGTTCGACCCAGCCGCCGTGGGTGTGCACGATCGCCGCGACGATGGCGAGGCCGAGCCCGGAACCGCCGCCGCTGGCGCGGGACCGGCTGGAGTCGGCGCGGTAGAGCCGCTCGAAAACGCGCGGGGCGTGCTCGGGCGTGACGCCGGGGCCGTCGTCGCTGACTTCGAGGAGCGCGAACGGGACGCCGTCGCTGTAGGTGACCGGCCCGGATCGTACGGCGGCAGAGTCTGGATTTTTGGTGAAATGCCCGACCCGTACGGTCACCGTGGTCCCTGGCGGGGTGTGGTTCAGCGCGTTCGCCACCAGGTTCGTGGCGACCTGACGCAGCCCGTGATCGTCACCGAGGACCATGACCGGCTCGAACATGTCGGCCAGCACGATGGACCGGTCCGGGGCGCGGGCGTGCCCGTCCCGGATGGCGTCCGCGGCGATCTCCAGGAGGTCCACCCGGCGGATCTCCAGGGTGCGCTGCCGGTCCAGCCGGGCCAGCATCAGCAGGTCCTCGACGAGGACGCCCATCCGCCCGGCCTCCCCCTCGATCCGGGCCATCGTCTCGTCCAGTTCGGCGGCGCTGAGCACCCCGCCGCGCCGGTACAGCTCGGCGAACCCGCGGATCGAGGTGAGCGGGGTGCGCAGCTCGTGCGAGGCGTCCGCGACGAACTGGCGCAGCCGCTGCTCGGAGTGCGTCCGCGCGTCGACCTCCGCCTCGATCCGGGTGAGCATCGCGTTCAGCGCGAGCGCGAGCCGGCCCGGTTCGGTGTGCGGGTCGGGGCCGGGCACCCGGCCGGAGAGGTTGCCGCCGGAGATGTCCGCGGCGACCGTCTCCATCGACGTGAGCGGCCGCAGCCCGAGCCGGACCACGAACGCGGCGCCGGCCCCGAGCAGACCCAGGATCAGCACCATCACGCCGAGGTCGATGATCAGCAGCCGCTCGGTGGTCTGCTCGACCTCGATCAGCGAGGAGCCGATGACGGCGTACCCGCCGGTGTCGCCGACCGCGACCGCGATCATCCGCCAGTCGGCGCCCCCGGCGGTGGAGACGGTGTAGGGCTGCCCCACCCGCTCGGCGACGCGGGACAGTGACTCGACGGCCGGACGGTCATCGGCCGTGGCCGAGCTCCGCGCGGGGTCCAGGGTCCCGTCCGCACGGTAGAGATAGGTGACCTGGTCGGCGCCGATGCGGAAGCGGCCGCCGGCGCGCGGGGCGACACCTTGCCAGGGGGATATTTCCGACATGGGCCGCGAGATGCCGACCAGCTGTTCGTCGATCCGGTCCTGCAGATAGGACCGGATCAGCAGGACACCCACGGCGTTGGCGGCCAGCAGCGCGATCGCCGACAAGATACCGACGACCAGCACCAGCCGCGACCGCAGAGTCCACTGACTCCACCGCTTCATTCTTCGCGCGGCAATCGCAGCGCATACCCCACCCCGCGAACCGTGTGGATCAGCGGCGGATCCGTCCGATCGATCTTCCGCCGCAGGTAGTACACGTACGACTCCACGATCCGCCCGTCGCCACCGAAGTCGTACTTCCACACCCGGTCCAGGATCTGCGCCTTGCTCACCACCCGCCCCGCGTTCGTCATCAGGTAGCGGAGCAGGTTGAACTCGGTCGGGGACAGTTCGATCAGCCGGCCGGCCCGCCGCACCTCGTGGGCGTGCTCGTCCAGCTCCAGGTCCGCGTAGCGCAGCACCCCCGTCTCCGGGGCCGGCTCGTCCGGCTGGCTGCGCCGCAGGATCGCGCGTATCCGTAGCACGACCTCCTCGAGGCTGAACGGCTTGGTCACGTAGTCGTCGGCGCCGGCCGAGAGACCGACGATCCGGTCCTCGACGGCGTCACGCGCGGTGAGGAACAGGACGGGCACCCGGTGGCCTGCGGCACGCAGCCGGCGGGCCACCTCGAACCCGTCCACGTCCGGGAGCATCACGTCCAGGACGATCAGGTCCGGTTCGAACTCCTGCACCGCGACCAGGGCGCCGTGCCCGGATTCGGCGACCCGGACGTCGAAGGCGACGAGCCGGAGCGTCGCGCTGAGCAGCGCGGAGATGTTCGGCTCGTCGTCGACGACGAGGACGCGGGCGGGGCGCGCCCCGGGGTCACTGACGGTCACGGCTGCACGGGTTTCGGAAAGCACCGCGCAGGTTTAGCAACCGAGTCTTTGAGCCGGCTATGAACTCACCATGATGTGGCGACGACCTCGCCCTCGGCCACGCCGGAGGTGATCTCGGTGTACTGATCGCCGCGCAGTCCGAGCCTCACCTGACGCGGCGAGCCGCCGAGCAGCACGGTCCCGGTGGAGCCGCTGACGTCGTGGACGGCGGTGCTGGGCACCCGTACCACGTCCTTCTTGCTCCCGGTCGTCACCTTCACGCTCGCGCTCTGCCCGACGAGCAGCTCCTCCGGCGCGTCGTCGAAGGAGAGCACCACCCCGAACCTGGTCAGCGTGCCGTCGCTGGTGCCGACCGGGTCGACCTGCACAATCGTGGCGTCGAACGTCTCCCCCGCCCGGTCGGCGAGCGTGATCACGGCTTTCTGCCGCACCTCGAGGTGATCGGCATCGGCCTCCGGGAAGTCCGCGCTGATCTGCATGTCGTACACGTCGGCCAGGGTGATGAACGCCGACCCGGACGTGACCTGGCTGCCCACCTTGCCGCCGACCGTGAGGATCTTGCCGGCGATCGGCGCGGTGATGGTCGCCCCGTCGAGGGCCTCCTCCGCCTCCGCCAGGGTCACCTCGGCCTTGGTGACCCGCTGCTGCGCGCTCAGGATCGCGTCGGCCCCGCTGCCGCTCCCACCCTGCTGCCCGCCGCCGCTGCTCCCACTGCCACTTCCGCTGCCACTTCCGCTTCCCGTTCCGGTTCCGCTGCCGCAGCTCCCGCCGGTGGTCCCGGCGCCGCCTCCGGGGACCTTCGTGGTGGGAGACGCCGCCGCTTTCGAGGTACGGCCGGACGCCGCCGACGCCGAAGCCGACGCCGTCACCGAGCCTGAGGGGGACGCCGTCTCCGTGGCAGAAGGACTGGCCGTCACCGTGGGGGAGGCCGCCGGGCTGGTCGTGTACGCCGCGGCGACGTCGCACCCGGTCGTCGCCGCGGTGGTCGCGCTCGCCGACGCCGCGTTCTCCTCCGCCTCGTCGAGGTTGTCCCGCGCCTCGTCGAGAGCCTCGGAAGCGTCGCTGACCGCCTCGGCCGCGTCCGTGTCGTCGACCGTCGCGAGCACCTGACCCGCGGTGACCGTCGTGCCGGCCCGTACCTTCACGGTCTCCACCGTGCCGTCGACCGAGAACGACAGGCTGCGCGTCTGCGCGGCCTGCAGCGTGCCGGTGGTGGCGACCTCGGTGGTCACCGCGCCCTTGTCGGCGGTGGCCGTCTCGGCCGCCTTCGTCGCGGAGTTCGCGGCGCCCGCCGTCAGCGCACGCACCACGCCGAAGGCGATCAGCGCGAGCACGACGGCCGCCACGAGGAGCCAGATCAGACGCCGGCGACCGGCCAGTGCAACACCCATGGCCGAGGAGTCTGGCGAGCCGTCCTCGCCGCGGGCTCGGTCCTGCCTCGGAGTTCGCTAGGAGCGCCCCGCACCGCTCTTACGCAATTCCTAGGGTCGTCCGATGTCGCACACAGGTGCACGGGCTTTCCTCTGATCCGACACTCCCCCGCCTCTTCCCTCAGGAGATCAACGTGCCGGTAGTCAGTTCGAAGACGCGCCGCCGCGCGGGCGCTCTGCTCGTGGCATCCGCGGCCGTGCTGTTCACGGCGGCCTGCGGCGGCGGATCGGACGACAGCAGCACCGCGAGCGACGGCAGCGCGCAGAGCGGCGGTGGCAACGCGGCGTTCGCCGCGTACATCAGCTGCCTGAAGGAGAACGGCGTGACCATCACGATGCCGTCCGGCGGTCCCGGCGGCGGGGGCAACGGCGGCACCCGCCCCTCCGGCGCGCCCGACGGGGTGCGCCCCTCGGGCGCGCCCGGCGGTGACGGCCAGCCCGGCGCCATGCCGTCCGGAGCGCCCCGCCCGTCCGGCAGCGCCGGCCAGCGCGGTGGCGGCGGCTTCCCCGGCGGCGGTGGCATGTTCCAGCAGCCCGCCGGCGTCGACGACGCGACCTGGGAGAAAGCGCAGAGCGCGTGCGCCTCGGTGCGCCCGAGCATGGGCGCAGGCCGGGGCAACGGCGGCGGCAGCAACGCGGGCGGCGGGGCGGACGCGGCCTACACCAACTGCCTGACGGAGAACGGCGTGACGGACACCGCGAACCTCGACGACTCGGACGCCACCACGAAGAAGGCCGTCGAGACCTGCTCGGTGCTCAAGCCCACGGCGGCCGCCACGTCGTGACGGTCATCCGTGCCGGCCGCCGCACTGCCCCCCGTCATGGCGGCGCCGACACGGGCGTGTGGGCCGGCGGTCAGCTGACCGCCGGCCCATCACTGTCCGCGAGGGATCAGCTCAGCGGGCAGGTGCTGCGGTAGTCCGAGATCGACAGGCTGCTCGGTCCGGGACAGATGAACTGGTCGTACCGGGTGTCGTTGTCGACGAATCGCTTCAGCCAGGAGACCATCTGCACGCCGGTCCAGGTGTCGGTGGTCTGCGGGAAGAAGTGGCTCGCGTTGTTCAGCTCCAGGTACGACTTCTCCGCCGACGCCGGGATGCTGTTGTAGAACGGGATCGAGTGCGAGGCGACCGGCGCGATCGCGTCCGACTCACCACCGATGATCAGCGTCGGGACCCGCAGCTCGGACCAGGTCTTGTCGGTGTTCCACGGCGCGAGCGGCACCGCGGCCTGCAGCGACGGCCGGTCGCTCGCCGCCTCCAGGCTGCCGCCGCCGCCCATCGAGTGCCCGGCAACGGCGAGCCGGCTCGCGTCGATCCGGGTGCGGACCGAGCTGCGCTGGGTCAGGTAGTCCAGCGCGGCCAGGAGCTGGCTGCCCCGCGAGGCCGGCTGGTCCGCGGTGGTGTTCGTCTCGATGCCGATCACCACGAAGCCGTGCGAGGCCAGGCGCGGGCCGAGCCAGGAGATGCTCGACCAGTACGCGGTGAAGCCCGGCGAGATGGCGATCGCGCCGAACGTGCCGGAGCTGGTCGAGGTCGGGTAGTAGATCTCGCCGCCGCCGAATCCGGTGACCGCGAGCCGGGAGACCGAGGTCTGCGAGACCGCGAACGGGCCGCGCGAGGCCTGCAGCGCGCTGAGCGTCGGCGCCGGGCCACGCTCGTAGGGATTGTCGGCGGCCTGTGCCGCGGTGGCGCCCAGACCGGCGGTCAGTGCGAGGGCAGCGGCCGCGGTGAGCAGGAAGCGGCGTGCCCGGGAGGGAGCGGTTGACGTCACGTCGATTCTCCTTTGAAGGGGGATCGGATCCGCGGGGGATCGGATCGACGAGCGTCAGTCTCAGCGGGTCACGGCGGGCCTCGCATCGGCGAAATCACCAGCGTTGTCATCAGTTGGCAATCTGGAGGAAATTTCATAAACCGAAACGCCCCTTTTCAACCGGCGCTCGACGGGGAAAACTCGCCGCATGTTTGATGCACCGTCAGTGCAGAAACTTCCGCCGGCCGACCGGGCCGCTCTTCTCCGGCTCCTCGGCGACGCGGAGGCCGGCCGCAGCAGCGCGCTCGCCGTCCTGGGCCTGCCCGGCGCGGGCCGCACCACCCTGAGCCGGATCGCCGGCGCCACCGGAGGATGGACGGTCCTGTCCGCGATCGGTCACGCCGACGAGACCGGCGTGCCGTGCGCGGGACTGCACAGCCTGCTCACCGGCATGGAGGACGTGATCGCCGAGCTGGAGCCCGCGCCGCGTGCGGTGTTGCGGCGCGGGCTGAGCGGCACGTCACCGCAGGCGGAGCGCCTCGCGCTCGGTCTCGGCCTGCAGACCCTGGTGGGTACGCTCGCCGCCCGCCGCCCGGTCCTCTGCGTCATCGACGACGCCCACCTGTTCGACGAGTCCTCCTGGCAGGCCGTCCGGTTCGCCGCTCGCCGGACGACCCGGTTCGCGCTGCTGGCCACCCTGCCGGCCGGCGCCGATCCGGGTGGGCTGCCGGTGCACCACCTCCACCCGCTCCCCGCCGACCAGGCCCGCGAGCTGCTCGCCCGGCACGCGCCGGACCTGGCCCGCGAGGTCGCCGACGCGGTCCTCGAGCGGGCCGGCGGCAACCCGGCGGCGCTGATCGACCTGGCGGGGGCGCTCACACCCGCGCAGCGGCGCGGTTATGCCCCGCTGCCGATCGGCCTGCCGCCGGAGAGCCCCCTGCGCGAGCGTTTCCGCGCCGAGTTGGAGGCGCTCCCGCGGCCCACCCGCGAGCTGCTCCTGCTGGCGGCGGCCCCGCCGTTCGCGGCCCTGCCCGACATCCTCGCCGCGGCCACCCTCCGGCCCGGCGGCCCGCACCCGGACATCTCGGGCGAGCGGGACGAACTGCTCGCGGACTTCGCGGCGGCGGAGCGGGCCGGGCTGGTCACCATCGACGGCATCGCCGTGTGCTTCGCGTCGCCCCTGGTGCGCGGTTGCGCGTACACGGAGAATCCGGCAAGCCGCAGGCGCGCCGCCCACGCCGCGCTCGCCCGGGTCCTCGCCGGACGCGGAGACGTGCTCGCGGCGCTGCTGCACCGCGCCGCCGCCACCATCGGCCCCGACCCGGCGCTCGCCGCCGAGCTGATCCGCGCCGCCCGCAGCGCCGAACCGGGCGCCGCCGCCGAGGCCCGCCGCTACGCCGCCGACCTCTCCGCGAACCCGGCCGACCAGGGCGCGGTGCTCGTCGACGCGGCCCGGTCGGCGTGGCTGGCCGGCCGCCCGCACGACGCCGGCCTGCTGATCCGCCGGGTCCCGCCGGCGGCCGGCCAGGCCCGGGTCCGCGCCCGCGGGCTGACCGCCGAGATGGGTCTGCCCGACGGCCGTCCCGGCGCCCGCGAACTGCTCCTCGACGTGGCGGCCGAACTCGCCGGCACCGACACGGCCACCGCCCTGGACGCCCTCGCGCTCGCCGGTGAGGCCGCCGCCCGTCCCGGTGAGCAGCGCCGATACGCCGGGCTGGCACACCGGGTGGTGTCCTGCCGGCGCGGTGACGAGCCGCCGGCCGTCACCCTCGCGTTCCACCACGTGGCGGGTCTCGCCGGGATGGCCGACGGCGACGAGCCCACCGCGTTCCTCCGGTTCCGGCAGGCCCTCGACATCGCCGACCGGGTGGCCGACCCGCGGTCGCTGCTGCGCGCGGCCACCGCCGGCGTGCTGGTCGGCGACTCCCGCCGCGCCGCCGCGCTCGCCGGCCGCGCCGCGGTGCTGGCCCGTGAGTCGGGCGCGACGGTTCTGGTGCCGCAGGCCCTGGAGATGGCCGCCACGGCCGGGCTGGCCGCCGGTGAGTACGCGGCCGCGAACACCGCCGCCCTCGACGGCGCCGCCCTGGCCCGCGCCACCGGGCAGCCGGTCCTCGCCGCCGTGCACAGCGCCGTGCTCGCCGTCCTGGCCGCCCTGGTCGGCGACCGGCCCACCGCCCTGTCCCGGATCGAGGCGGCCGGCTCCGGACCGTCCCGCGCGCTCTGCGAATGGGCCCTGGCCCTGCTCGACCTGGTCGACGGGCGGGCGCAGGCGGCGGCCGAGCGGCTGGCCCGGGTGGTGACCGCGCCGCCCGGGTACGGCTCGGCGATGCTGCAGGTGGCGGTCGTCCCGCACCTGCTGGAGGCCGCGGGTCAGGCCGCGCTGCACGACGCGCTGGGCCTGGACGCGGTGGCGACCGGTTTCGACAGCTGGGCCGGCCGCACCGGGCAGCCGGCCTGGCTGGCGCTGCGGGACCGCTGCCGGGCGCTGCGGGCCACCGACGCGGAGGCCGCCGAGAGCCACTTCGCGCAGGCGCTGCGGCACACCGGCGAGGCGGGGTTCCCGCGGGCGCACACCGAGCTGCTCTACGGCCGGTTGCTGCGGCGCCGGCGGCGGCACGTGGAAGCGCGGACCCACCTGCGCCGGGCCACCGAGACGTTCCGGTTGCTGGACGCGGAGCCGTGGGCCGCGCAGAGCACCCGGGAACTGCGCGCCGCCGGGGAACGGGTCGATCCGCGGGCCTCCGCGCTGGACGGCCTGGAGCTGACCGCGCAGCAGGAGAGGATCGCGGTGCTGGTCGCCGGTGGCGCGACCAACCGCGAGGTGGCGCAGGAGCTGCACCTGAGCCCGCGCACCGTGGACCACCACCTGCGCAACGTCTTCGCCCGGCTGGGCGTGCGCTCACGCACCGAGATGGCCCGCATGCTCAGCGGCGGCTGACGGTCTTACAGCGTGACCTCGAGGTTGTCCCAGCGCTCGGACAGCTGGCGGCGCCGCACCGCGACCAGGTGCCCGGCGAGGATCGCCGGGTGCCCGCCGCGCACGCAGACGTCCGCCCCGGCGGTCAGCACCCCGGAGACCAGCTCGACCGCCGCCCAGTCGTCGATCAGCGCGACGAGGCGGCTCTCCGCCGGCAGCACCGCCCGGGCCACCTGCACACCGTGCACGGTGGCGCCGCTGAGCACCACCAGCTCCTCCGGGCGGATGTCGTCGAGCCCGGTCGCCAGCCGCATCGTCCAGCCGGCCGGCAGGTGCTGCGGGAGACTCGCCACCCGGCTCCGCTGCCCCAGGACGGCGACGACCGGGTGGGGCGCGGGAGCGGGCGCGGAATCTGGGTTCAGCTGCGTGAGCATGGTGGTCATCCCCTCATTGGGTCCCTCGTGTAGATCCACGATTGGCCCCGAGCCTGTGCGCCACCATGTGCCGTACCTGTGTGTTGGATGTCAGGCGTTCCACCGGGCGATGACCGGGTCCACGGCGTGCTCGAAACCGAGCGCGGACAGCGTCCCGGTGTCCAGTTTCAGCAGGCCACCGGCGCTCGGCGGCAGCCCGACCCAGCGCGCCCCGGTGACCCGCAGGCAGTGCCCGTGCGCGACGAGCGCCACATCGCCGTGCCCGGCGAGCTCGCGGGCCTTCGCCAGCACCCGGTCGAGGCGGGCGCCGACCTGTTCCGGGGACTCACCGCCGGGGCAGCCGTCGGTCCAGAGCGACCAGTCCGGCCGGGTCTCGCGGATCTGCTTGGTGGTGACCCCCTCGTACTCGCCGTAGTTCCACTCGGCGAGATCCTCGGTCACCTCGGTCACGGTGAGACCGGCGAGCTCGGCGGTGCGCAGCGCTCGCTTGCGCGGACTCGCCAGCACCGCGGCGAACGAACGCCCGGCCAGCCGTTCCGCGACCGCGCGGGCCTGCCGTTCCCCCTCCGGGGTCAGTTCCAGATCGGTGTACGAGGTGTGGCGCCCGTTCGCGCTCCACTCCGTCTGCCCGTGCCGTACCAGCACGATCTCCGCCATGCGGCCCCTCCTCATTCGTCACCTGAGTTCTACCCGGTGAGGGGAGCCGATGATCGACTTCCGGACGTGTTCCTCGTGACTTATGACCATGCTCCGGGGCGGTCGTCCCAGCGCAGGATCAGCGGATGGCGTTCCTCGTCGCGGGCCGCCAGGTTCTCCAGGGCGCGCAGGTACTGCCGCTGCGTGATCTCCCCGCGGACCAGCTGCCCGGCGAGGATCCCTTCGAGCGTGGTCGGCTCGGAGTGCCCGCGCACGGGTGTCACCGGCGCGCGGCCCCGGGCCTTCTCTCCCGGCTCCCCCTCCTTGGACAACGGCCAGAGGGCGAGCACCGCTGCCAGGATCAGGCCGACCACCGCGACGACGAGAACCATCATCACCACCACCCCCTGGTTGACATCTTCGCCACAAGTACGGCTGATCAGCAGGCGACCGGGTGAACTTTCCCGTTCACCGGTGCCGTGACCAGGCACGCAGCACCCTGTCCTCGATCCGACACCGTTCAGATGGCGCGAGAACCACCGTGCAACCCGCGTATCCCGCCCACCACACAGGACTTTCGGCCCGGTACCCGAGGCTCTCCGGCACCGGCGTCGCGCCCCGCCGCGGCGAATAGTCATAGGTGAAGACAACGTCTAAGGGAGGACCGGATGTCCACCATCGGCCGCGAGAACGTCGCCCACCTCGAGAACGTCGAGGCCCCGGGCTCCATGTTGACCCACACCGCCGCTCGTTCGCTGGCCGTCCTCCGGATCGCCACCGGATTCGTCTTCCTCTGGGCGTTCCTCGACAAGACCTTCGGTTTCGGGTACGCCACCCCCTCCGCCCGTGCCTGGATCAACGGCGGCTCGCCGACCAAGGGCTTCCTCGGCTCCCTGGAGACCGGCCCGTTCGTCGACACGTTCCACAGCATGGCCGGCAACCCGGTCGTCGACTGGCTGTTCATGCTGGGCCTGCTCGGCATCGGCGTCGCCCTGATCGCCGGCATCGGCCTGCGGATCGGCGCCGTCGCCACCGCCCTGATGATGGCCTTCATGTGGGTCGCCGAGTGGCCCCTGGCCTCGGGCTCGAGCAACCCGATCGTCGACTACCACGTGATCTACGGGCTGGCGGCCGCCGTTCTGGCGCTGACCTACGCCGGCCACACCTGGGGCCTGGGTCGCCTGTGGGCAAAACTGCCCCTGGTCCAGCGGAACCGCTGGCTGATCTGAACCGACCCGCCCCACCCCTCAGCCCGGCCGGACCCCCCTCCGGCCGGGCTGCTTCTATGTCACCCTCCTCCTGCGCCCCTTCCCGCGTTTCCTCCCCCGCGCCTTCCCTCGCGTCCGCCTTCCTCGCGCCTTCCCTCGCGGCGGCCTCCCTCGCGCCTTCCCTCGCGCCCGCCTCCCTCGCGTCCGCCTCGCCGCCCCTCGCGCCCCCGGCTTCGCGGCCGCTCCTCCGCGGGATCTTGGAATTTCCGGCCCACGCCGCAGCCGGGGGTCGCCGAGATCTTGGGGCGGAGCCGAAAACCGGGTGACCGCCGCACCGAACGCCGCTACGGTTCCGTCCATGCACACGACGCACGCTCTCCTCGCCGCGGCGCTGACGCCCGCGCGGGGACCGCTGCACGCGATCCGTCTGCGCGCCGGGCGTCCCGCCCTGGCCTGACGCCGACCGATCAGCCGCCGATCGCCAGGGCCCGAGTCCATTCCCATCCGGACGGGCCACGATGACGCCTGTCCGTAGTCGCCGCATCCCGCGGCAGACAGGACCCGACCATGGCGCCACATTCCGCACCCCACCATCCCCGCCGCCGCGGCGAGCCGGCGACCAACTCCGAGCCGTCGACCAACTCCGGGCCGACGATCAACTCCGGGCCGATGAGCAGCTCCGGGCCGACGGCGGTCCGGCAGCCGCAGCCGGAATCCCGCTATCCCGTGCCGGTCGGCCCGCGGCGTTCGGCCTCCCGGGCCTCTCCGCGCCGGGAGCACGCCCGGGCCCGCCGCGCCTACGGCCAGAACCTCCTCGCCGACCCCCGGGCCGCCCGCCTCCTCGCGGACATCGCCGTAGCCGACCCGCGGCTGACCGTCCTCGAGGTGGGCGCGGGGCGCGGGCGGCTCACCACCGAGCTGCTGCATCGCTGCCGGCGGGTCATCGCGTACGAGATCGATCCGGATCTGGCAACCGCCCTGCCGGCGCATCCCCGGCTGACCGTGCGCACCGGCGATTTCCTGGCGGCGAAGCCGCCGGCGGCGACATTCACGGTGGCCGGCAACATTCCGTACGGCCTGACCTCTTCCGTGATCACCTGGTGCCTGGAGTCGCCGGCTCTGCGGCGCGCCACCCTGCTGACCCAGTGGGAGTACGCCCGCAAACGCACCGGCGACTACGGCCGCTGGAGCCGGCTGACCGTGCTGACCTGGCCGGAGTTCACGTGGACGCTCGCCGCGCGGGTGCCGGCGACCGCGTTCCGCCCGGTCCCGCGCGTCGACGGCGGCGTCCTGGTGCTCGACCGCCGCGAGGTGCCGCTCGTCGCGCCGGAGCACATGCCGGGTTACCGCCGGCTGGTCGAACGCGGCTTCACCGGCGTCGGCGGCTCCCTGTTCGCGACGCTGAGCCGCGATCACGGGAGACAGCGCACGTACGCCGCTTTCCGCGCCTGCCGCCTCGCTGAGGATCTGCCGGTGGGCGAGGTCTGGCCGGAACAGTGGCTGACCCTGTTCCGCCTCCTGTCCCGCTGACCCACCCACCCACCCGGGCCGGCCGGTCTCGGCGCTGTCCCCGTGCGGCAGCGCCGGGACCAGCCGGCTCCGCCGAGTCCGGCCGGCTCCGAGCGCCCGCGTCGCCGCGTCCCGGCCCGCACTGCCCCGGCCCGCACGCCCCAGCAAGCGCGCCGCCCCGCGCAGCGGCTGCTCAGGCGGCTCGGAGGATCGCCACCAGGAAGTCCGCGCCCGGCGTGAACGGCCGCAGGTCCCACGTGCTCAGCAGCAGGTCCGGCTCCAGCCCCGCCACCGCGGCGTCCTTCAGGAACTCCTCGAACTCGTACCCCCGCCCCGATCCGAACGCGACCACGGCCCGGCCGCCGTCGGTGAGATGCTGCCGGAACCGGCCCAGGATCGTCCCCCGGCTGCCCGGCGCCACGAACGTCATCACATTGCCCGCGCACACCACCACGTCGAAGCTCTCCCCGAGCGACAGCTCCGCGAGGTCACCGACCTGCCACCGCACGTCCGGGTAGTCCCGCCGGGCCTCCTCGATCAGCGCCGGATCGAGGTCGACGCCGGCGACCGTGTGCCCGGCGGCGGCGAGCCGCCCGCCCACCCGGCCGGTGCCGCACCCCGCGTCGAGGATCCGGGCGCCCCGCGGCACCATGGCGTCGATCATGCGGGACTCGCCGCCCAGGTCGTCACCGCGAGCGGCCATCTCCCGGAAACGGTCGATGTACCACTGCGAGTGGCCCGGGTTCTCGGCGATCTTCTGAAGCCACAGGTTGTCGGTGCTCATCCGGCAACCTTACGAACCCGGCCGGAACGCCGCGCACGATCACCCGCCGAACGTGACCTTCGCCGTCTCGGCCGTCACCGCGGTGCGGCCGGGCGCGCTCTGCCACCGCCAGTAGAGGTTGGTGTGCGCGATGACCTGCTCCGGGGCGGGCGCGCCGTACTGCGTGAGGTCTTCGGTGGTGTGCGCGTCGGAGACCAGGGTGACGTCGTAACCGCGGACGAACCCGCCGTGGATCGTCGACCGGATGCACGCGTCGCTCTGCGCCCCGGTCACCACGAGCCGGCCGACCTGGTGGGCGGCCAGCAGCTCCTCGAGCTCGGTCGCCTCGAAGGAGTCGCCGTACTCCTTGTGGACCAGCGGCTCGGTGTCGCGGCGCGCCAGCTCCGGCACGAACTGCCAGTCGTCGCTGCCCCGGACCAGGCCGTCGTCGGAGTGCTGCACCCAGATCACCGGCACGTCCTCGAGGCGCGCCTTCTCCAGCAGCGTGTTGATGTTCGCGATCACCTCGTCGCGCCGCGGCGCGCCGGCGACCACCCCGTTCTGCACGTCGATCACCAGCAGCGCGGTGCGGGGACGATCCGTCAATGTCGTCATGCCCGGCACAGTAGACCGGCCCCCCGACAAAAATGTCGTACGGCCGCGCCAGGATGGTGTCATGACAGCGCATCCCTGTCTCGCCGACGTCGCCCGCCGGGCCGGTGTGTCCACGGCGACCGCCTCGCGCGTGCTCTCCGGCCGGGGTCCTTCCTCGGCGGCCAGCCGCGACGCGGTCCGCCGGGCCGCCGCCGACCTCGGTTACGTCCCGCACCCCGTCGCCCGCCGGCTGGCACACCGCTCCGGCACCCGGATCGTGTTCGCGGTCCGCGACGCCCGCGCCGACATCCTGCGCGACCCGTTCGTCACCCGGGCCGCCGCCGCGATCTCCGCCGCCACCGAGCCGGAGGGCCTCGGCACCGCCCTGCTGCGCCTGCCGCTGAGCGCGTCGGCCGAGCTCGACCGCCTGGCCGCCGACCGCAGCGTGGCCGCGCTGGTGCTGGCCGGCCACGACCGCACGCTGATGGCCGGCCTGCCCGCCGCCCTGCGCGACCGGACCGCGGTGATCGGCGCGGGCGGCAGCGACGTGGACAGCGCGGCCGGCGTCGGCGCGCTCCTCCATCATCTGTACGGGTCGGGCCGTCGCCGCATCGCCCTGATCGCCGGCCCGCGCTGGCTGGCCGCCTCGCGCGCGCCGCTGACGGCCTACACCCGCCTGATCCGCGCGACCGGCCTGCCCGAGCGCGTGGTGCACGGCGACTTCACCACCGTCCGGGGTCGTTCCGCCGCCCGCGAGATCCTCCGCCGCTGGCCGGACACCGACGCCATCGCCACGGTCAGCGACGCCACGGCGCTCGGCGTCCTGCAGGCCCTGGCGGCGGACGGCCTCCGGGTGCCGCACGACGTGGCCGTGACCGGCTTTGACGACAGTCCTCTGGCCGAGGCCGTCCACCCGGGCCTGTCCACCGCCACCCACCCGGTCGAGCTGATCGCGGTGTCCGCCGTCCGGGCGGCGCTCGGCGCCCCGTCACCGGGCCGCCTGTTCCCCAGCCGGCCGGTGCTCCGCACGTCCTGCGGAGGTGCGCCATGACGTGAGGAGCGGCAGTTGCGGTGGAACCGCTTCCACCGCTTAGGGTCCGGCCGTGCTGACGATCCGCCCGGTTCAGGCCGCTGACCTGCCCGCCATCTACGACATCTGTGTCCGGACCGCCGCCGCGGGAGGGGATGCCCGGGGTCACTACACCACCGACGTCCTGATGGGCGACCTGTTCGCTGGCCCCTACGTGCACCTGGAGCCGCAGCTGGCATTCGTCCTGGCCGACACCGCCCCTAGCCGCTCCGCCCCGGGCGGCACCAGCCGGAGCGACGCCGGCCGGGCCGTCGGTTACGTGGTCGGGACCGCCGACACCGCGACCTTCGTGCGGCGCTACCGGGACGAGTGGATTCCGCGGCTCGGCGACCGCTACCCGGTTCCGCCGCCGCCACCGCTGCCGCGCGACCCGGAGCAGGAGATGCACGCGCTGCACCACCATCCGGAGCGGATGCTGGTGCCCGGGCTCGACGGCTATCCGGCGCACCTGCACATCGACCTGCTGCCGGACTACCAGCGGCGAGGGCACGGGCGGCGGCTGATCGAGCGGTTCCTGTCAGTGGTCCCCGCGCCGGGTGTGCACGTCGCCATGGTGACCGCGAATGTCGGGGCGCGGCCCTTCTACGACCGGCTGGGTTTCGTCGAGCTGCCGGTGTCCGATCCGGGGCCGCTCACCTATCTGGGAGCACGAACCGGACGGCGCTGACCGGCGTCTTCGCCATGCCATCGGGCGCGGGACGGCTGGGAGTGCGGGTGAGGCGGGACGGCGTGCGTTGTGGTTGGGGGCGGCGATCACCCCGTACTTCGGAAGGGGTTCTTCTTGTACGATCGTACAAGTACGAATGTACAAGAGAGGGGCACGCCGTGCCTTACGTGTTCTTGTTCGGGGCCATCGCGGCCGAACTGGTCGGGACGAGCCTGATGAAGGCGACCGAGGGCTTCACGCGACTGTGGCCCACGCTCGCGTGCCTGACCGCCTACGGAGCGTCATTCGTGCTGCTCTCGCAGGCGGTGAAGGGCATCCAGGTCGGCATCGCCTACGCGATCTGGTCCGGCGTCGGCACGGCGGCGATCGTGGCGATCGGCGCGGTGTTCCTGGGCGAACCGGTCACGACGGCTAAAGTTGCCGGAATCTCTCTGATCATCGCCGGAGTCGTCATGCTGAATCTGCACAGCGGGACGGCGCATTGACCGGGCGCCGCACCCGCGATCCGCAGGCGCGCCGCGCCGCGCTGGCCGCCGCCACGATGGAGGTGATCGCCGAGGCGGGCGTCGGGCGGACCACGCACCGCGCGGTCGCCGCGAAGGCCGGGCTGCCGCTGGGTGCCACGACCTACTATTTCCCGACTCTCGATGATCTGATCGCGGCCGGGCTCCGGCATGCCGTCGACGCGCTGCAGACCGATCTGGATCAGTGGGACGAGCGCCTGCGGAACGCGCCGGACATGGCGGTCGCGCTGACCGGGCTGGTGCGGGAGTACCTGACCGACCGGCGGCAGGTGCGCCTGGAGTACGAGTTGTGCCTGGCCGCGGCCCGGGACGCCGCGCTGCGGCCGCTCGCCGACGTCTGGATGCGCGGCCTGCCGGCGATCCTGGAGCCGTATGTCGGCGCCGGCGCCGGACGCGACATCTGCGCGCTGATCGACGGGATCATCCTGCTCACGCTGACCACCGAGACCGTTCTCGACGAGCCGGGACTGACCGCCGCGATCCGCCGGCTGGGTGGGGCCGCAACCGCGGGCTAGCCGGTGACCAGCGCCCGGACCCCGTTCACATACTGTTTCCGGTCCACGTTGCCGAGCAGGATCCGCTGCAGGATGTATCCCTGGATCAGACCGAAAAGGGCCACTCCCACCCCGACCGGATCCGCGTCCGGGTGCAACTGCCCGCCGGCCTGTGCCCGCTCGGCGATCTGCACGGCCCGTGACCGAACCCGACCATAGACGTCGGCGACCAGCGCGCCCACCTCCGGATCGTGCACCGCCTCGCCCCACACCTGCACGGCGATCCGCACCGGCCCGTCCTCCTCCACCGACCGGTCGATCAGCTCGAGGACCCGCTCGATGATCTCCGGCACGGCCGGGGGCGGCTCGGCGGCGAGCAGCTCGTCGAGCACCGACGTGACCTGGCTGATCTTGTCGCCGGCGATCGCGGTGATCAGCTCGTTCTTGCTCTTGAAGTACCGGTAGAAGGCGCCGACCGACAGGTCCGCCTCCTTGATCACGTCCTGCATCGACGTCTGGTGGAAGCCCTTGCGGACGAAGCACCGCACGGCGGCGTCGAGGATCTGCTGGCGGCGGGCGGCGAGGTGAGCTTCGGAGACGCGGGGCACCCCGACATCGTAGGCGGCCGCCTTGTGCGGTCCACCCATCATGGAGCCATGACCGATCTTGAACAGACCGTTTCCGCGCTCACGTCCGACCGGCACGGCGTCGTGGTCGCCACGATCGTCGGCGACGAGGTCACGGTGCGCGGCACGGCCGGCCTGGACGGCTCCACCCGCTTCGAGATCGGCTCGATCACCAAGGTCTTCACCGCGCTGACCCTGGCCCGGCTCACCGTCGCCGGCGCGGTCACCCTCGACGAGCCGTTGCGCGAGCTACTCCCACCCGATACCACTGTGCCTCTCCGTGACGGCGTTCCGATCACGCTACGTCACCTGGCAACGCACACGTCGGGGCTGCCGCGCCTGCCCACCGGCATGCTGCTGGGCGCGCTCCTGCGTCCGGGGAAGCCGGACCCGTACGCCGGATGCTCGGAGGATTTTCTGCTGCGGGCCCTGGCCCGCACGCGCCTGAGCAGCACGCCGGGCAGCCGGTTCCGCTATTCGAACTTCGGCGCGGGCCTGCTCGGCTTGGCGCTGGCGCGCCGCGCCGGGCTCAGCTACGAGGACTTGGTCGCCCGGGAGATCACCCGGCCTCTGGACATGGAGGGTACGGGCATAGCCCTCCCCACCACGCAGGGTTACCGCAAGCCGGGTCGCCCCGTCCCAGCGTGGCACCTGGCCGCCATGGCCGGAGCCGGAGGCCTGCGGTCGACGGCCGACGAAGTGGCCCGTTTCGTGCAGGCCCACTGGGATCCCACCGGAGCGCTGGCGCCGGCGGTGGCGACGGCCCTCGGCGTCGAGCACCGGGTGAACCCGTTCCTGACCACGCGGCTCGGCTGGATGTCCCGGCAGTTGCATCCGAAGCAGGGCGGATTCGTGCAGATCTTCCACAATGGGGGTACGGGCGGGTTCGCGTCGTTCGCCGGTTTCGACGTGGAGAGGAGGGTGGGGGTGGTGGCGCTCAGCGACACGAGCAGGTCGGTGGATGGGCCGTCGTTCGCGCTGCTGACGGCCCTCCAATCCGCCGCGTGACGATCACCGCGCCGATCCGTCGTCTCCGTATCGCAACCGCAGGAACTCCTCCCGCATGTCGGGCGGCAGGCTGTCCAGCGCCGGCCGCGGCAACTCGTCGGGCGGCGGGCCCCACGGGGTGGGCAGTTCCCCTTCCCGCTGCATCTGCCGGGTCGTCGGCGTGTTGAGGTACTCCGGAGGAATCTCGTCGAGCGCGAGCCGTTCGCCGGTCGATACCCGCTTCGCAGCTGTGACCGACACGAAGGGACGGCCGCCATAGGGCCCCCGAACAGCCCATTCCGACAGCAGGATGTCAACATCACCCCAGGGATGCCCCAGCGTCAGCATGACGTCGTCGAACTCGGACTGATCGATCATGGTCCTCCGCTCGGTGGCAGCAGATAGGGATTGGGTCGAGTCTCCACCAGGAAATCGGCGAGATCGTCACCATAGAAGAGCAATTCGCCTTCCTGATGGGACAACTCGAAGTCCGGCCGATGCAACCGGTCACCGGGCACCCGGAAGTAGCTCATGTCCGGGGCCTGCATGTAGGACGGGCCCGGGAATCCGTTGATGATGGTGCTCAATCCGGGATCGGTGGTCGCGGCGGCCGCAGCCGGATTGTCGGTGACGCTGACGAACGGACTGTGGGTGTAGAAGCCCGTGGCGTGTTCCTCGCGCATCTGCGGGAACAGGGTCGGATCGTTCTCGAGGGCCCACTCGTAGAGCCGCTGCGTGTGCGGCGGTTCAGCGGAGAGCCGCGATCGCAACGTCTGCGGGTCGGCGGCATTGTGGAACCGCCACACGTCCACCAGTTCACCGGGTGCGGGCGACCTGAGCGCGGCCGGCGAATGGAGTACGCCGCCACCGAGCAGATCCGCCGTCAGCGCTCGCGGGTTGAAGATGTCGCCGCCGGTCAGCCCTCGGTCGATCCCCCCGCTCACCACCGATTCCGCGCCGTTGACCACCAGCTCACGGACGAACGGATTCGTCGCGGCCAGGCGCGTGGAACTGCTCAGCGCCGCGACAGTCCCCGCCCCGACGCCACCGGCCGCCGCCCCGATCAGCGCGTCCCGCCCGACCTGCCCCCAGTTCACCTCACCCGTCGTGAACTTCTGGATGCCCGCGCTCGCCCCGCCCGCGATCAACCCGCCGGAGGCCGCCATCAACGCGATCCCGGCCGGCCCGCCGACACCGGTGAACATCAGCGCGACTCCGCCGACCACCATCGCGCCGGCCGCGAGGTACTCCCAGTTCTCCCCCACCCAGTCGGCCGCGTCCTCGAAGAACCCGCTGCCCATGCCCTCCCGATAGGCAGCCAGTTCGCTGTCCGAAATCGGTCGCAGCCCGAGCGGATCGGCATGGCCGACCGGATCGTTGCCGGCGTAGTGATAGGGGTTCCCGGACCACGCGGTTCCCGGAACGGCGGGTAGCGGATCGGGGCTCAGGAACGCCCGCGACGAGGGATCGTAGACCCGGTTGCGCAACCAGGTCAGCCCGCCGAACTCCAGCTCACCGCGATACCCGATCCCCGGCTCGGCCAGCGCCGGAGCACCCCAGACGTCACGCTCCGCACCGGCCGGCGTGCCCTGCCAGTCCGGCTCCAGCGACGTCGCGCCCATCTGCCACGGCACGCCCGGCCCGGCCACCGCCTCGCCACCGATCCAGCACGGCGCGCGATCCCACAGCACCGCCTTCCCGTCGACTTCGGCGAGCTCACCCGTGATGTCGACGCGCACCGGAATCCGGCGATCTCCCACGGTGATCGAGGAGAGACGACCAAAACCATCCCATTGGTACGTCCGGTCAGGGTCCCGCAACCGCCGCCCGGACCCGTCGTACTCGCATCCGCCCAGCTGACCCGCCGCGTCGTAGTCGAAGGTCCGGTCCCCGTCACGGACCAGCCGCCCCGCCGCGTCGTACTCCAAGGTCCGCTCACCGGCCGCCACCAGTTGACCGGCCGCGTCGTAACGGTAGGTGTTCCTCCCGTCCGCCACGACCCGCCCCGCGGCATCCCGGGTCAGCCGCGTCTCCCGCTGCCCGAGCCGATACCCGGCAACTCGTCCCCGCGGGTCATATTCCCAGGTCGCAGCGGCTCCACTATGATCTCCGGACACCGCGACGATTCGTCCCAGAGCGTCCCTTGTGACAGCGAGATGACCCGTCACCGGACTTGTCACACCGGACAGAAGACCACCGGCGTCATAACGGTATGTGGTCTCCGAACCGTCCGGCAGGATCAGCGCGGTCCGTTCGCCGTCCGGGCCGTACCGGCGGCCCAGCACCAGCCCGTCCCGCTCCCGCGACACCAGCCGGCCGGCCCGGTCCCAGGTCAGGCGCTGCTCGTGCGGCCCGTCGCTGATGCTGACCGGCCGCCCGAGCGTGTCCCGCCGGAACGTCACGGTGGAACCGTCGGCGGCCGCCATCGTCACGACCCGGCCCGAAGTGTCGTAGCTCCAGGTGACCGTCCGTCCCGCGCCGTCGGTGCGGGAGATCAGCCGCCCGGCCGGATCCCAGGTGAAGGTGGTGACCCGTCCCAGCGGGTCGGTCTCCGCGACGACCCGGCCCATCTCGTCGTGACGGCGCGTGACGGTCCCGCCGAGCGGGTCGGTGATCGTGGTGAGCCAGCCGCGTGGGTGGTACTCGTACGTGGTCCGGTTCCCGAGCGGATCGATGGCGGCGACGACGCGGCCGGCCGGGTCCCGCTCGTAACGGCGGGTCCCACCGGCGGGATCGGTGACCGCGACGACCCGCCCGACGGCGTCGTAGCGGTACCGGGTGCCGTCCCGATCCACGAGCCGACCGGCGTCGTCGTAGCCGAACGTGACCGTCCCGGCCGCGAGGCCGCCGTCGTCCGCGCCGGCCGGGACAACACGGCCGGCGTCGTCCGCGCCGGCCGCAGGCGGGCGGGAGGCAGCGGGCCCGGCGGCGATCAGGGTGCCGTCGGCGTCGTAGCGGTACTCCGTCCGCCGCCCCGCTCCGTCCACCCGGGCCACCCGCCGGCCCGCCGCGTCATAGTCGAAAACGGTCTCGCGTCCACCCGGCGAGAGGAGCCGGCGAATCCGGCCACCCGGCGTGTACTCGATCCGGGTCACCCCGCCGACCGGATCCGTGATCGTCGTCCGGCGGCCGCACCTGTCGTATCCCGCCCGGGCCGCCGTCCCGTCCGGGCGCAGGTGAGCGGTCGTCCGGCCGAGTTCGTCGTACTCGAAGGCGCTGCCGGTGAGCCCGTCGCCGAGTCCGGTGATCCGGCCGTTCCGGTCGACGGCCACGGTGCGGTGCACGCCGGCCGGGTCGACGGTGCCGACCGGGTTGCCCTCGGCGTCGTACTCCCGCAGCCACGTCGCGCCCGCCGGGTCGGTGGTGGCGGTGAGCCGCGACAGCGCGTCGTAGGTGAAGTCCCACTTCGCGCCGTCCGGAGCGATCAGCCGGGCCAGGTTGCCCATGTCGTCGTGATGCCGGCTGGTGATCCGCCCGAGCGGGTCGACCGTCGCCTCCGCCGAGCCGTGCGGCCCGTAACGGGTCTCCCGGCGCGCGCCGCCCGGATCGGTAACGGACACGATCCGACCGGCCGGGGAGTATTCGTACCGCCAGATCCCACCGGCCGGGTCCTCCCGTTCGACCAGGCGGCCCCTCCCGTCGTACCGGAAACGGGTCTGCCTGCCCAGCGGCGTGACCGTCGTGACCAGCCTGCCCTCGGCGTCACGCTCCAGACGAGCGGTGTTGCCCAGCCCGTCGGTGACCGTGACCATGTCCCCGGCGGCGTCGAAACCGAAATCCAGGCTCACACCGTCCGGATCGGTCACCCGCTGCACGAGCCCGTCACGCACCTCCAGCCGCGTGACACCGCCCTCGGCATCGACGATCTCGGAGGGCGTCCGTTCCTCACCGGAGTATCGGTATCGGACATGAGCGTCACCGGCCGTCACGGCGAGGACACGTCCGGCGTCGTCGTAGCGGTACTCGAAGATCTCACCCGCCGGCAGCGCCCGCCGCAGCAGCCGTCCACGATCGTCCCACCGCATCGTGGACACCGCGCCCTTGCGGTCGGTCACCGTAACCGGATTACCCCACTCGTCATACGTGCGGCTCAGCCGCTCACCATGACCATCGGTGACCGACAACAGCCGACCGTTCTGATCATGCACATAGGTGTTCGTGATACCGCCGTCGAAGTCGCCCACGACCGTGACGCGCCCCGGCAGATACACGTAGCGGGTGCGCCGCCCGAACCGCGACACCTGCTCCACCACACGCCCAGCCACGTCATAGCTGTTCCGAGCCTCGGCGACACCATCAGCGTCAACCACCGCGGAGACACGGCCCTGCTCATCAAGCTCATACCGCTGATCGCCAGCAGAGATCAAAACCCCGCCGGAGTACGCGTAGACAACGTCCCCGACCGACCCGATCCGATCGCCGTCCCAGGAAATCGCAACGGACCGCCCACCACGATCCGTCACGGCAGACAGCCGCCCGTCGGCATAACCGAACGTCAGCGTGTCCGCGATCGTCAACCGCCCGGCACCGTCGAAGACCCACACCCGGCCGTCGAACCACCGCAACTCCAGCCCGTCCCCCGCCGGCACCACCTCAGCGGGCACACCGACGACCCGCCCATAGCCGGCACCCTGACGAGCGAAAAGGGCCCGCTGACCATCCGGCCCGGCATAAACCGCGCCGACGACCTCAGCCCGCAACGAACAATCAGCCCACGAAGACCACCCCAGACCGAACGCCCCCACCGCAGCCGACCGACTGTTGTAGACCCGACGCCACTGACGAGAATCGGACACCGCGATCAAGAAGTTTCCCGTCGCGGTATTCACCGGATCATCCGCAAAACCACTGGTCGGCGGAAACCCGTACCCCATCGGATCGTCGAACGTCACCGAAGCGCGCCCACCACCCAAACCGGCCGCACGCAACGACGCCGCAATCGCCGCATCCGGCAACCGTGCAAGATCCCCCTCTCCGCCCGCGGCCCGGAACGCCTCCGCGATCTGCGCCACCCACCGAGCGTCGACCTCGTTCAGATCCAGATACTGACCGAACGCATTGATCAACGATGTAGCGTCAAGCCGCCCCCACCGATTGCCGTCCTGGAAATCGCCGTAGGCCGCGCGTAACTGCGCGAGCCGGCCGCGCAAACCGTCGTCCGCCGCGCGGTTGCCGCGGACGAAAGCGTCCAGATCATCCGGCCGCGCCGCACTCGTCGCCATGTCACTCCCGAGCCGCCATGGCCGGGGGCGGCAGCGTGTAGAACGGTGGGGTGATCGGGTCCGGAACCGGCGGCAGGTCGTCCTCGTCCTCGCCGAAGAAGAAGTCGCCGATCTTCTCGAGGACGCCCTCGTCCTGCTGCCGGCGCTGCCACTCGCGCGCCTTCTCCCGGCGCGCCTGCTCCTCACGAGCCAGCCGGGCCAGCTCGTCCACCTGGTTCGCGGCCTGGCGCATCGCGGTCGCGAGGCGCTGCGCGTCGGTGACACAGATGCCCATCCGGGTCGCGAACTGCCGCGCGTAGACGCCGCGCCACTCCTCGGTGGCGACCGTCGCGACCGCCGTGCGCCGGGGAATCACCCCCTCGCACTCGTCGGCGCCGGCGCGCAACTGGGCGGCGAGCCGGGTGGCCGCCTCACCGTCGAACGGCACGTCCTCGGAAATCCCCCGTAGATCGACCATCGCCATCCCCTGCCATTGGCACGTGATTGCGATGATAGGCGTTCGGCGCGGACAATGGGCGCTCCAGGAAAGGGAGTGGACAGATGGCGGCACGCGTACTCTCGACGGATCAGGCGAAGACATCCATCCAGCAGATCCAATCGATCATCAACGGCGGGCTCACCGATCAGATCGCCCAGCTCGACGCGCAGGGAAAGATGCTCTCCAACCCCGACGTGTGGGACGGGCCGCTCGCGCAGCAATTCCGTGATCAGACATGGCCGGAGACGAAGACCGCGCTCGACAAGGCGAAACAGGAATTGGATCAATTGCGCGACCAGCTGCAGAAGATCGCTCAGAACATCATGAGCGCCGGTGGCGGATACTGATCATTTGATCATGTGAAGAGGAGGGCGCGGGGCATGGCCGATGAGGAGCCGCTCGGCCGGGAATACCTCCTGCACGAGGAGATCGGCCGGGGCGCCGTGGCGGTGGTCCGGCGGGCGACGAGCCGGGCCGGAGGCCCGCCGCTGGCCGCGAAACTGCTGCGCCCGGAGTACGCGTCGGACGCTCGCGTCCGCGAGCTGTTCCTCCGCGAGCAGGCGGCGCTGCGCGACCTCGACCATCCGAACATCGTGGGCCTGCGCGACCTGGTCGTCGAGGGCGGCACCCTGGCTCTGATCATGGACTTCGTGGACGGCCCGAACCTGCGCCGTTACCTGGAGTTCCGCGGCGGCCGCCTCCAGGTCGCCGAGGTCGCCGCGATCGCCGGGCAGGCCGCCGCGGCCCTGGCCGCCGCCCACGCGCACGGCGTCGTCCACCTCGACCTGAAACCGGAGAACATCCTGGTCGTCCCGGGCGCCGGGCCGCCGCAGACGCGGATCACCGACTTCGGGGTGGCGGTGCTGCTGCACGACGCCGAGCGGGGCGCGCCGGGCGGCACGCCGGGATACACCGCGCCGGAGGTCTTCGGCGGCGCGCCACCCACCGCCGCGGCGGACGTGTGGTCGCTGGGCGTGCTGATCGCCGAACTCGCGACCGGGAACCCGTCGATGGACCCGGCAGCGCTGCCGCCGGCACTGGCGCCGGTGGCCCGGGACTGTTTGGCGGCCGACCCGCGCCGGCGTCCGCCGTCCCGGCGGGTGGCCGCCTACCTGCGCAGCCTGGCGGCGTCGGCGGAGCAGCGGGCGCCCGGAATCTCTGATCAGCGCACGCCGTCGGCCGCCGGCCAGCCGGGGTCCGCGCCTGCGGGAGCCGGGCCGGCCGCGCCCTGGGCCGCCGACCAGCCGGGGTCCGCGCCTGCGGGAGCCGGGCCGGCCGCGCCGTGGGCCGGCGGCTCTCCGGCCGCGCCGCCTGGCGTCCCGGCACCGTTCGCCGCCGCGCCGGCCGCCGGGTTGAACGACACGCGCCTGCGCCCCGGTGCCACCCCGCCCGCTCCTCCCCCGGAGTCCTCACCATCACCGCCGCCGCCCTCCCGCTGGCGGCGCGGTCCACTCGTCACACTCGGTGTGGCGGCCCTGGTCGCGGCCACCCTGGTCGGCATCAACGCGGCCGCGGCCGGCGAGCGGGACGATCCCGATGACAAGCCCACCGCACTGCCCAGCGTGACGGTCTCGGAGAGCTCCACGCCGAGCAGCCCGCCGCCGACGAAGGACCCGGTCGCGAACCTGCGTGTCACCCTGGCCGGCCGGGTCGAGGACGGCGCCGGAACCCTCGCGATCGCGATCCGCGACGGCACGGCGATCGCGTACATCTGCGACGGCAACCGCGTCGAGTCGTGGTTGCAGGGCACGGCGAAGTCCGGGCAGCTCAGCCTCGAGGGCAAGGACGGCAGCCGGATCGCCGGCACGTTCGACGCCAACTCCGCCGAGGGTGACGTCACCGTGGCGGGTGACACGCACGCGTTCACCGTGAAGAAGGTGAAGAAGCCGTCCGGGCTCTACCGCACCGCCGCCCGGGTTCGCGGCGCGCAGGTGGAGGGCTCGTGGATCGTGCTCGCCGACGGCACCCAGGTCGGTGTGCTGAGCCGCGAGGGCGTACCGGCCCCGGCGCCACCGCTCGACGTGTCCGGCGGAACCGTCACGATCGACGGCTCCACGCTGGGCACCACCGCGATCGACGCCGACAGCGGGGAGGGATTCTGACCGTGGAGGCGGCCACCCTCCGGCGGCCCCGCGTGTGGCTGCCCGTGGTGGCCGGCGTCGGGGTCGCCGTCACCCTCGGTGTCTACGGCCGCCTGCACGACCCGGCCGGCACGTCCGGCATCGGCGACGCGCTGCGCCTGCAGTCCAGCAAGGTGTGGCTCGCCACGACGGTCTTTCTTCTCGCCGCAGTCCAGCTCACCACAGCATTTTCCCTGTACGGGCGTCTGCCGTCCGCGCCGTGGATCCCCGCCCTGCACCGATGGAGTGGCCGCGTCGCCCTGCTGTTATCCCTGCCGATCGCGGTGCACTGCCTGTACGCGCTCGGTTTCAGCTCAGGCAGCCCTCGGACGCTCGCCCACTCGGTGCTGGGCTGCCTGTTCTACGGCGCGTTCGTCACGAAGATGCTGCTGATCAGCCGCCCCGGCGACTCCCGGCCGTGGATGCTGCCATTGGCCGGCGGCCTGGTCCTGACCGCGATCACCGGCCTCTGGCTGACCTCGTCCCTCTGGTTCTTCACCACCGTCGGCTTCTGACAATCGGTCCGGAACGCTGGTCTACGCTCCCGGCCGTGCCTCTCGAGCGGCGTGTGTACCGGCGACGGGACGGTCAGATGCTGATCGTTCTCGGACTCTGGGTTGCGGTGATGGTGTTCGTGATCTGGCTCGGCTGGCCGGACGACGTCCTGCGGGCATTGATGATCCTCGGCCCGATCGGCCCGCTCCTGTACGTCTTCGGAGCCTCCACCAGCGTCGCTGTCACCCCGCGCGAGGTGGTGGTCAGCAACGTCTTCCACCGGTGGCGGATCGCGCGTGACCTCATCGTCTACCCGAACCCGGACAAGCCGAACGACACGTTCATCGACGTCACCGGGCACGAGCCGGTCGACGTGTCAGCACTGCAGACGGCGATCGAGCGCCGGACCGTCGTGGAGGCGCTCCGGTGGTTCCGGGCCGCGATGGCCGAGGTCGTCCCGCTCGGCGGCGACGGCCGCCGGCGGCTGCGGGTACGCTGGATCAACGTGCTGGTCGTGGCCGGATCGATCGGCGGCTGGGTGCTCAGCGAGAACTACCTCCCCTGACCAGCCGGTCAGCTCAGCTTCAGGCGCATCGTCGCGCGGGCCGGCACCGTCGTGAGCCGTCCCGTCCCGCAGTCCCCGCCGGTGCGGGTTCCGGACAGGGCGAACACCAGCGTGCCCGCGCGGACCTTCTCCGGGACCTCGATCGCCACCTCGATCGCGCCGATCGACAGGCTGCCGGCGGCGAGGGACATGTCCAGGCGGTAGCTGCCCGTCGCCGGGTAGGACCGTCCGCCCGACTCGAAGCGGAACGACGAACCGCCGAGCTTGAGATCGCACTCGGCCCCGCCGGCTTCCACGGTCACCGCCAGCCAGGCCTTGCCCGGGTCCGCGTATCCGACACTCTCCAGGCCCGGCACCAGTTCCGCGCTCGCGCTGAGGAACAGGCCTGTCGCTCCGGGGATGCCGATCTGCGGGCCGTCGGTCTTCTCCTGGGCGGGCGGGTCGTAGAACAGGGCGGTGTCGGCGCGCGGCACCCGGCGGCCGGTGCGCAGGTCCAGGGTCTGCGGGCGGCCGTCCTCGACGGTCAAGGTGGCCGGGGCGCCGGACGGGACGGTGAGCACGAGGACCGGCTGGGTCAGCTTCGTGATCTTCTGCTGCCGGTCGCCGGCGCGGATGGTGACCGGGGCGCCGGGCAGGTCGTCCGGCTTGCCGAGCGGCGCGACGATCAGCTCCTGGCCCTGCGGGGCGCGCATCATCGCGTACCCGATCAGGTAGTTGCCGACGGTCTGCTCGCCGGTGCGCAGGTCGACGACCGGGTGCACGGTGCGCAGGAACGGGCCGGTCTGCGTCTGGTCCGTCCGCAGCGACCAGCCCGCGCCGCGCAGGGCGGCCGGGCCGGCGGACGGAGGTTCGGACGCCTCACTGCCGCCGATGTAGCCGACCGGCAGCGTCACCTCGGGGTCCGGACTGGACGACGGTGACGGTGACGGCGGCTCGGCCTGCGGGACGGGCTGAGCGCTACAGGCCGTGGCGAGCAGGAGCAGCACCGGGATCACCAGGTATCGACGCACGTGACACATGAAAGCACGGGACGCTTCGACGGTGACCATGCACCGGTAGAGAAACGGGCGCATGCGACGGCAACCGCGTCGAGTCCCGGCCGTGGGTGCTGCCGCTGGCCGGCGGCCTGGTGCTGACCGCTGTCGCCGGCCTCTGGCTGACGGCGTCCCCCTGGTACTTCACGACCGCCGGCTTCTGAAAGACCCGATCCGGGTGTACGCCGTACCCGTCTCGCGCCACCGCCGGAGAAGGCTGGTCCACGCTTCGCGGCCGTGTCTCCCGATCGGCGTGTGCACCGGCGACGAGACGGTCAGATGCGCAGGAACCGCAGCACGGCGAGGACGCGGCGGTGGTCGGCGTCGGTGGGGGGCAGGTCGAGCTTGCTGAGGATGCTGGTGATGTATTTCTCGACGGCGCTGTGACTGACCTTCAGGATGTCGACGATGCCGTGGTTGGAGCGGCCCTCCGCCATCAGCCGCAGCACCTCCAGCTCGCGGGGTGTGAGCCGGTCCATCGGGTCCTGGCGGTGGCGGACCAGCAGCTGCGCGACCACCTCGGGGTCCAGGGCGGTGCCCCCGGCGGCCACCCGGCGCAGGGCTTCGAGGAACTCGGACACATGGGCGACCCGGTCCTTGAGCAGATATCCGACGCCGCTGGTCCGCACGGACAGCAGGTCGGTGGCGTACCGCTCCTCGACGTACTGCGACAGCACGAGGACGGCGACCGCGGGGAACTGGTGCCGGATGACGAGGGCGGCGCGGATGCCCTCGTCGGTGTGGGTGGGCGGCATCCGCACGTCGATCAGAGCCAGGTCGGGACGGTGCTCGGCGACCGCACGCAGCAGTTGCTCGGCGTCCGCCACCGCGTCGACGACGTCGAACCCGCCGTCGGCGAGCAGTTTGGTCAGGCCCGCGCGGAGCAGCACCGAGTCCTCGGCGATCACGATCCGCACGGCAGCTCCACCGTGACCGTCGTCGGCCCGCCGGCCGGGCTGTGCACCGCGAACGTCCCGTCGACTGACGCGGCGCGCTGAGCGAGTCCGCGCAGTCCCGTACCCCCGGCGGGTGTGGCGCCGCCTCGGCCGTCGTCGGTGACGACGACGCGGAGCCGGTCGGCGACGCGGTCCACGGTGACCTCGGCACGGCTCGCGTGGGCGTGCCTGGCGACGTTGGTGAGAGCCTCCGAGACGACGAAGTAGGCGACCGCCTCGACGACCGGCGAGCAGCGACCCGGCACGCTGACGGCCACCCGCACCGGGACGGGCGCGCGGGCGGCGATGCCGGACAGCGCCGCGTCGAGGCCACGGTCGTCAAGCACCGCCGGGTGCAGGCCGCGGACGAACTCCCGCAACTCGGCGAGGGCCTGTGTGGCCTCGTCGTGGGCCTCCACGATGGCCTGCCGGGCCGGTGCGGGCAGGTCGGTGAGGCTGGCCCGGGCCATGCCGAGGTTCATCGCCAGGGAGACCAGCCGCTGCTGGGCGCCGTCGTGCAGGTCGCGCTCGATCCGGCGGCGCTCGGCGTCGGTGGCGGCGACGACCTCGGCGCGGCTGCGTGACAGCGTCTCCACCCGCACGGACAGCTCCTCGTTGCGGCTCGGCCCGAGGAGTGCCCGGGCCGCCGCCGTGTCGGCGCGCGCCACGACGCGGGCCACCCACGGTGCGGCGACGAGCGCCGGCACCGTGAGGATCAGGTAGGCGGGCTCGGTCCAGGCCAGCAGAGTCGCCGACCAGCAGGCCGCCACCGCGGCGGCGCCGGCCACCCCGATGAACAGGCTGAGCACGTGGTAGCCGAACTGCCGCCACCACCCGTGCGACGGTGGGATCTCGACGCCGAGCAGGTCACGGAAGCGCCGGCGCTGCGCCGCGGACAGGCCCCGCACCACCCAGGGCAGCGACAGCGTGGCGGTCACCGTGAGCACGGCGAACAGAATGGTCAGCGCGGGATCGTCGCCGGAGGCGTACAGCAGTCTCCAGATCGCGCTGTAGCCGGCGCCGACCGGCAACCCGCACGTCAGCGCGAAGGCGGCCACGCCGAGCGGCAGCCCGGCCAGCGCGTGGAGGGTGGCACGCCAGGTGCGCGCCGACCAGAGGGCGCCGAGCACCGTGGGGAGCCCACCGCCGCGCCGGGGTACAGCCGTTTCCACCGAGGTCACGGGTTCAACCTAGACAGGGCCCCCGGCGCGGGCCACGGTGCCACCCTACCCGCGGGGGTGCGGATAACCCCACCCCTGACCGGCTGCCCGCCCCACCGACAGCGCGCCCGGATCCCGGCAGGCTGGTCACCGTTCACCCCGTCTCCCGAGGAGTCGCACCATGCCTGGACTCGCCCCGGCCCACACCCCGGCCCTCACCCGCCGGTCGCTGCTGTCGGCCGCTGTCCTGACCGCCGGTCTCGGCGTCGTCACCCGCGCGCCGGCTGCCGCTGCCCGGCCACGATCGGCCGCCGAGGGGTACACGCTGCCCATGCCGACCGGCCGCGAGAAGCTCGGCACCATCGCGCTCCACCTCGTCGACCGCTCCCGGACCGATCCGTGGGTGCCCGGCCGGCCGGTTCGCGAGATCATGGTCCAGATCTGGTACCCGGCCCGGCACGTCCACGGCCACCCGGTGGCACCGTGGCTGTCGCCGGGCGCGGTGCCCCACTTCTCCGAGGTGTACGGCCTGCCCGCGGCAAGGGTCCGGGCGACGGCCACGCACGGCCGGGCCGGCGCACCGGTGCACGGCGGCCGGCCGGTCGTGCTCTACTCGCCCGGTCTGGGCGGCGACCGCGGCACGAGCACCGTCCTCGCCGAGGATCTGGTGAGCCACGGCTACATCGTCGTCACCATCGACCACACCCACGACGCCAGCGAGGTCGAGTTCCCGGACGGGCGCATCGAGGTGGCGGCCATCCCGGCCGACATCGACGATCAGATCGTCGCCCAGGCTGTCGCGGTCCGGGAGGCCGACACCCGGTTCGTCCTCGACCAGCTGGCCGTCGTCAACGCCGGCGGCAACCCCGACGCGGGGAAGCGCCGGCTCCCGATCGGGCTGCGGGGCGCCTTCGACCTGCACCGGATCGGCATGTTCGGCCATTCCCTCGGTGGCAGCACCGCCGCCGCCACGATGCACCACGACCGGCGGATCAAGGCCGGGGTCAACCTGGACGGCACACTCGTCGGCGCGGGTGCCGTGGCAGGCTCCGACCGGCCGTTCCTGCTCCTGAGCAGCGATCACGGCACCGACCCGGAGGACCCGACCTGGGACGCGTTCTGGGCGAACCAGCGGGGCTGGAAACGCGAGCTGAGCCTGACCGGCTCGGTCCACGGCTCGTTCAACGACGGCCAGGTGCTGTACCCGCAGGCCGCCCCGGAGATCGGCCTCACGCCCGAGCTGCTCGCCGAACTGGTCGGCACGCTGCGCCCGCAGCGTTCCGTCACCATCCAGCGCGACTACCTCCGGGCCTTCTTCGACCAGCACCTGCGGGGCCGGCGCAGCCGGCTGATGTGCGGCGTGGACCCGCGCTATCCCGAGATCCGTCTCGTCCGGTGACGCCGGTGACCCGGGTGACGCGTCACGTCGAACGCCGGCGCAGCGCCGGCCACTAAGCTTCCGGCCGTGGTGCGGGAACGACGGGTGTATCGGCGCTGGGAGACTCAGGTTCTGGTCCTTTTCGGACTGTGGGTGGTCGCCATGGCGGTCGTTCTCGCGCTCGGCGGCGCCGACGAGGCCATGCTCGCCGTGACGATCGTGGGGCCGGTGGGGCCGATCCTGTACCTCTTCGGGCCGTCGGTCAGCGTGGTCGTCACCCCGCACGAGATCGTCGTCAACAACACCTTTCACCGCTGGCGGATCGCCCGGAGCCTGCTCACCCCGCCGGAGCTCGACGACACGTTCCTGGAGCCGCGCGGGCACGGGCTCGTCGACGTCGCGGCGCTGCAGACGGCGTTCGACGGGCGGACCGTCGCGGCGGCGGTGCGGTGGTTCCGGGCGGCGACGGCCGAGGTCGCGGCGCTGCCCGACGACGGCCGGCGGCGGCTGGGAGTGCGCTGGCTGAACGTGACGGTCCTCGCGGTGGCGATCGGGGGCTGGGTCCTCAGCGAGCGCTACATCCCCTGACCGGGCGGCTCACCGCCGTGCCAGGCGGCTCAGCGCCGTGCCAGGCGGCTCAGCGCCGTGCCGGGCGGCTCAGCGCCGTGCCGGGCGGCTCACCGCCGTGCCGGGCGGCTCAGCGCCGTGCCAGGCGGCTCACCGCCGTGCCGGGCGGCTCACCGCCGTGCCAGGCGCCCGCAGGCGTGACGCATCGAAGCCACGGGACATCAGGAGGGTGACCATGCACCCGTAGCGAAAGCGGCGCAGCGGCCCGGTGTGGCAACCAGGCCGCTGCGGCTTCTCGGGGACTTCTGTCCTTTCGTACCTCAGAGGTTCTTGAGAAGGTCCTCGAAGTTGGAGGTGAGGGCGAACGGGTCGGTGACCACCGCGGGTTCGCGGCGCTCGACCTCGCGGGCGAGTTCGGCGGCGGCGCGGTCGATGCGGCCGCGCAGGGGGCCCTCGACCGAGTTGGCGCCCCAGTCGTCGCTGGCCGCGAAGACGCCGGTGGGCAGGATCGAGGCGCGCAGGTAGGCGAACAACGGTCGTAGCGCGTGTTCGATGACCAGCGAGTGGCGGGCGGTTCCGGCGGTCGCGGCGAGCAGCACCGGCTTGTCGACCAGGGCGTCCTTGTCGAGGACGTCGACGAAGGACTTGAACAGGCCGCTGTAACTGGCGCTGAACACCGGGGTCACCACGATCAGGGCGTCGGCGGCGGTGACCGCCTCCTGCGCCTGCTTCAGGTTCGTGGGGGCGAAGCCGGTCAGCATGTTGTCGGTGATCTCGTGGGCGAGGTCCCGCAGCTCGATCACCTGCGTGTCGAGCGTGACGCCGAGCTGGGCGGCGGCGCCGACCGCCGCCGCGGACAGCTGGTCCGCGAGCAGGCGGGTCGACGACGGCTGGCTGAGTCCGGAACTGATCACGACGAGCTTGCGCTGCTTCATGCCTGGACTTCTTCCTTGTTCGCGTCCTTCGCCAGCTTGGCCGCGAGGAGCGAGGCGTGCGTCGGGGCGTCCGGCACGTGGGCCGGCTTGAGGGCGGCGAACTCCTTGCGCAGCACCGGCACGACCTCGGAACCGAGGATGTCGAGCTGCTCGAGGACCGTCTTGACCGGCAGGCCGGCGTGGTCCATCAGCCACAGCTGGCGCTGGTAGTCGCCGACGTACTCGCGGAAGCCCAGCGTGCGGTCGATGACCTGCTGCGGGCTGCCGACGGTGAGCGGCGTCTCCCGGCTGAAGTCCTCCAGCGTCGGGCCGTGGCCGTAGACCGGCGCGTTGTCGAAGTAGGGGCGGAACTGCTTGACCGCGTCCTGACTGTTCTTGTTCATGAACACCTGACCGCCGAGGCCGACGATCGCCTGGTCGGCGGAGCCGTGGCCGTAGTGCGCGTAGCGCTGGCGGTACAGCTGCACCATGCGCTGGGTGTGCTCCTTCGGCCAGAAGATGTGGTTCGCGAAGAAGCCGTCACCGTAGTAGGCGGCCTGCTCGGCGATCTCCGGGCTGCGGATCGAGCCGTGCCAGACGAACGGCGGCACCTCGTCGAGCGGGCGCGGCGTGGAGGTGAAGCTCTGCAGCGGCGTGCGGAACTTGCCCTGCCAGTCGACGACGTGCTCACGCCACAGCTGGTGCAGCAGCGCGTAGTTCTCGATCGCCAGGGGGATGCCGGCGCGGATGTCCTTGCCGAACCAGGGGTAGACCGGGCCGGTGTTGCCGCGACCCAGCGTGAGGTCGACGCGGCCGTCCGCGAGGTGCTGCAGCATCGCGAAGTCCTCGGCGATCTTCACCGGGTCGTTCGTGGTGATCAGCGTGGTGGCGGTGCTGAGCTGCAGGGTCTTCGTCTGCGCGGCGATGTAGGCGAGCGTCGTCGTCGGCGAGCTGGAGAAGAACGGCTCGTTGTGGTGCTCACCGAGCGCGAACACGTCGAGGCCGACCTCCTCCGCGTGCTTCGCGATCGTGACGATGTCCTTGATCCGCTCCGCCTCGGTCGGGGTCCGGCCGGTGGTGGGGTCGGTGGTGATGTCTGAAACTGAGAAGATTCCGAACTGCATGACCCGCTCCTGGTGCTCTCCGGCCGGGGCTTCGACGTCCCGGTACTGCCCTGCACAACTTCCTTGACTCGGAAACTATTTCAGATTCAAAGAACTTGTGCTGCGGCGGGGGTCACACTGTGGCGGGCGGCGAGCCGGCCACCACGCGGACGCCGCTCCCTTCGGGCGTAATAGGATCACCGGAGGCGGCGAGGGGATCCAGGGTTGTGTATGCCTCAGCGGAAAATGCTCTCTCCGTCATCGATCGGCTCGTGACCGGCGAGGGCTTTCTGACGGCGTCGGCCGCCCCGGGAGCCGACGAGCCGGTTGGCCGTTATGCCACGCTCTTCGGCCGAGACGCACTCATCGCGGCCCTCCAGACCCTCCCCGTGCGGCCGCACATCGCCACCGCAACCATCGACGCGCTGGGGTCGCGACAGGGCAGGCGGCTCGTCCCGGAGACCGCCGAGGAGCCCGGGAAGATCCCGCACGAGGACTGGGAAGTGGCACCTCAGTGGCACCGGGATCGCGCGTGGCCCGTCGAGCCCGACGGCAGCCTGCGCTATTTCGGGTCGGTGGACTCCACCTCTCTCTATCTCATCCTCGCCGCAAGGCTGAAGATCACCGATGCGACAGTCACCGCTGCCCTTCACTGGCTGCGATCCAGCCTGGCGGCCAACGGACTCGTCACCTATGCCGGCCACCGTGAAGGTGGGCTTTACCACCAGGGATGGCGGGACGGCCTGTGGGACAAGGAGGGTTCCGGCGTCCGGTGGCCCAGCGGCGCCCAGGTGGAGGCTCCGGTGGCGGTCGCCTCCGCGCAGGCGTTCGCTTACCACGCTCTTCGCTGTCACGGGTTCGAGGCGGACGCGGAACAGCTTGCCGACGCCGTGGACGAGGCCTTCTTCCGGCACGGGCAACCGTGGCCGGCGTTGGCGGTCGACGGCCACGGGCGGGCGGTGCCGACCAAGGCCAGCGAGATCGGCATCATGCTCTGGTCCGACCTGCTGAAACCCGCGCGGGTCGAGCCGGCGGTGTCCGCGTTGCAGGCTCTCATGACCCGCTGGGGCCCACGCACCATCTCACCCGAGCATGCGTCCTTCTCCCCGGATGCGTACCACCTCGGAGCCGTCTGGCCCTTCGAATGCTGGTTCGCCTGGGGGGCCTTGCGCCGCCACGGCGCCACCGAACTGGCTGGTCGCGTCTGCAAGGGCGTGCTGGACGCTGTCGAACACCTTCGATGCATGCCGGAGTGCTATGCCGCGCCACTGGACGGTGGCCCGCCGTTCGTTCCGGGACGAGCCACGCGGCTCCAGGCCTGGACCGCCGGAGCGGTGTGGGCGCTCGCCAGCGGCTGGGACGGCAGATCAGGACTGGCGTCGGGCTGCTAGACACGTAACTAGAGCCGTCCATCCGATCCGGAACGGGAGGCCGACCATGCCAGTTCCCCGCATTGGACACCACACGCGCCGGCAGATCCTCGATCACCGCGCCTTCGAGATGCCGGTCTCCTTCCGCACCGAGGATCAGGACGTCTCGCGGTGGACCACCGTGGCTCTCGCTGAATACCAAAGCCTGCGGGCCGAGTCGTTGCAGGCTCAGCAGGCCCAGCAAACGATCATGCAGTTCGGTATCACCGGCATAGCCGTCCTCATCGGCCTCTCCCTCCAGGTCGAGGAGAGGCTGATCGCGATCCTGGCGCTCCTCTTCGTCGTCCCTCTCCTCAGCATCTTCATCGTCAGCGTATGGTTCGTCGAGATCTTCCGATCCATCCGGGCCGGCGCCTTCCTGTCCTGCCTCGAAGTGAAGATCAACCGGGTCCTCGGGGGCGACGTCCCAGCCCTGGAATGGGAAAGCTGGCTTCGCCGGCATCCCGAGGTCCGCATGTTCGTCCGCGACCGGATGAGTTTCGGCGTGCTGTACGTGCTGAACATCGCCGGTCTGGTAGTCAGCGCCTTCCTGGCCCGGGGAGCCGGCTTTCACATGTCCAACGCTCCGCTGGTCGTCAGCCTCTTCGCCGTCTCGTCGGTCGGGTTGCTCCTTCTCGGCTTCTGGGTGTACCGCCACTACGAGAAGCGGGTGTACCTGCAGTCGATCGACCTGAACGCGGCCCTCACCGTCGAGTAGAAGGACGCTGCGCGGAAGGCGTCAGGCGGGGGCCGGCTGCTCGGCGGCTATGCGGAGGGCCTCCACCAGCCCGCGGTAGAGCTCGTCCCCCGCGTACAGGTCGGCGTGAGTGCCCTGGGCGCGGATCCGGCCGTTCTCCATCACCACGATGCTGTCGGCGTCCAGGATCGTGGAGAGGCGGTGGGCGATCGTGACCACCGCACCGGTCGCGGCGCGTGCCCGGATGCAGTCGTGCACGGCGGCCTCGGTCAGGCCGTCCACCTGGGCGGTCGCCTCGTCGAGCAGCAGCACGTCGGGGGTGCGCAGCAGCGCCCGGGCCAGGGCGATCCGCTGGCGCTGGCCGCCGGAGACGTCGGTCGAGGCCAGGGACGTCTCCCAGCCGTCCGGCAGCTCCTCGATCTTGTCGTCGAGCCGGACCGCGCGCAGGACGTCGCGCAGTTCGTCGTCGGTGGCGTCCGGGTGGGTGTAGCGGAGGTTCTCGGCGATCGTCCCGGGCACGACCGGGGTCTCCTGTTCGACGTAGGCGAGCCGGGACCGCACCTGGTCGGGCGTGTAGGACGCGTAGTCCCGCCCGTCCAGCAGGATCCGGCCGTGCTGCGGCTCCAGGAACCGGAGCAGCAGGGAGAACAGCGTGGTCTTGCCGGCGCCGGACGGCCCGACGATCGCCAGGTGCCCGCGTCGCGGGACGGCCAGGTCGACGCCGTGGACAGCGGGCTCGCCGTCCGGTCCGTAACGGGCGGTGACGCCGGCGAACACGATGACGGCGTCGTCCGGCCGTACGGTGGGATCGGGGTGTGATGCCGTTGCCTCATGGCTCTCGAGGGTCCTGCCGCTCTCGAGGGTGATGTCGTTGAGCTCGTTGATCCGGCCGGCGGCCGCCATCCCCGCCTGCAGAGCGGTCAGATTCTGGGTGAGCTCGGTGATCGGGCCCATCAGCTGGAAGACGTAGAGCAGGAACGCGACGAGGGTGGACACCTCGAGCAGCCCCTCGCTGGCCCGCCACGCGCCGACCGCCAGGATGAGGATCACCGCGAAGTTGACGCCGGACCAGGAGATCGTCCACACCGTCGCGCTGACCTCGGCGGCGCGGATGCCGTGCCGGGCGGCGTCCTGCGCGTTGCCGATGACCCGGGCGCTCTGCCGGCCCTCGGCGCGGCTGGCCTTCACGGTGCGGATCGCCCGGAGCGCGCCCTCCAGGTTCGCGCCGAGCCGGCCGACCGACTCCTGCGCGGCGGTCTGCGCCGCCCCGATCTTGGGCAGCAGCAGCGACATCAGCACGGCCACCACCACGACCGCGGCGAGGGTGCAGCCGAGCAGGGTCAGATCGAGCACACCCATCAGTACGATCGTGCCGGCCAGCCCGATCCCGGCGTTGATCAGGCCGACGATGCTGCCGGACGCCTCGTGCAGCAGGCCGGTGTCCGAGGTGACCCGCGTGACGAGCTCACCGGTGGAGCGTTTCTGCAGGTCGTAGACGCGCGCCTGGAAGTATCGGCGGATGATCGACGTCCGGGCGTCGAGGACGATCCGCTGCGCCAGCCGGCCCATCACGATCCACTGCCACAGGCCGACCGCGGCGCCGGCGACGAGCAGGACCAGCAGCGTGACGACCGGGGAGGTCAGGTCGAGGCCGGCGCCGAACGAGTCGAGCACCCATTTGGTGACCATCGGGGTGGCGAGCCCGGCGGCGCTGCCCAGCAGGCCGAGGATCAGGCCGAGAAGCATGGTGCGTCGGTGGGGTCGGAACACGGCCAGCAGGGTCTGCACCTTCGTGGATTCCGGCATGCCCACAGTGGAACACTGACGTTCCATAATAGGCAAGTGGTAATCTGCCGCCGTGACCGACACCGTCTCCGGGTCCCGCGCGCGCACCCGGCAAGCGATCCTCGACGCCGCCACGGCGGTCTTCGCGCGCAACCCCGGCGCGACCCTCGGCGACGTGGCGGTGGCGGCCGGGGTGGGGCGGACCACGCTGCACCGGTACTACGCCGATCGGGCCGAGCTGGTCACCGCCCTGCACGTCGAAGCGGGCCGGCGGCTGGAGGCGGCCCGCCTGCGAGCGCGGATCGGCGAGGACACCGGCGCGGAGGCGGTGCGGCGGCTCGGTCAGGAGTACTTCGACCTCGGTGACATCCTGTCACTGCTCTTCAACAACCAGGTGACGCTGGAGGGCGGCGCGGAGCCGGAGGGCGACAGCTGCGATCCGGAGTTCGAGGCGATGGTGCGGCGCGGATATGCGGACGGCAGCATCGACCCCAGCCTGCCGGCGGACTGGGTGCAGAGCGTGCTGTGGGCGCAGTTGTACGCGGGGTGGAGCTATCTGGCCGAGCGGCAGGTCTCGCGGCATGAGGCGCTGCGGCTCGTGCTGCACAGCCTGGTGAACTCGCTGCATCCGCGCGGGTAAGCGCACGCTGCGACGGGAATGCGACACACGCGGCGGAGCTCTGACCGCGCGCGCCTCGTCGTCGGCGGCTGAGGCGCCGGTTCAGGGCTGCGCCACCTGCGTGATGTCCCACTCGCCGTTGTGGATCAGATAGCCGCGCCCCACCCCCAGGCGCACCGGCGCGCGCCGCGGCAGCGTCACCCCCAGCAGGTCCCCGTCGAGGTCGATGTTGGGGCGCAGCAGCAGCCCCGCCTTCCCCCGCCGCACGGTGTGGGTCCAGTGCCCGTAGAGCGTCCGCAGCGCGTCCGCCCGCCCCGCGGCGACCACGTGCAGGTCGGGCAGCCCGGCCCCGAGCAGCCCCGCGATGGCGCCGTCCGCGTCGTCCAGCCCCTCCGCGTCGTCAACGAGCAGCACCGCCGGCCCGGCGACCCCGCGCAGGTCGGCGAGGAGCGCGGCGGCCGGCCCGCCGGGGTCCGCGAACCGGTCCACGTCCCCGCTTGCCCGCAGCGGGGACCGCCGCCCGCCGATCGCCGCGACGAACGCCCGCCCGCGCAGCACCGCGGCGAGGGTGAGCAGCGCGGTGCTCTTCCCGGACCGGGCCGGGCCCGCGATCAGCGCGTGATCGCCCTCGTAGAGCACCAGCGCCGCCGCACCCAGATCCGACTCCTGCACGCCGATCGGCACCCGCCACGGTTCGTCGCCGAGCGCCGGGGCCGGCAGGTCGGCGACGGTCACCGCGGACGGCAGCACCCCGATCCGGGCGGCGACGCGCGGCGCGTCCGGGTACTTCGCGGCGACCAGGGCCGCCATCGCGGCCGCCGACGGCGACGGGCGGCCGACCTGGGCCTGCAGGCCCGAGGGCAGCGCGACGAGACGGCCGGGCACCCGGGCCGGCACGTCCTTACGGGAGAGTCCGGCCTGCACGTAGTCGTACGGGTCGGGCAGCCGGAACAGCCAGCGTTGCGTGGTGACCGACGTCCACGCGGCCGGCACGGTGCTGAACCGGTCGGCGGTCACCGCGAACCAGATCCCGGCCGCGGTGCCGTCCGCGTAGACCCGCGTCACCACGTCGAGGAGCGCGAGACCCTCCACGTCGTCGAACGCGGCGCGCAGCGCCGACAGGTTGTCGATCAGCACCACGATCGGGCGGCGCGGCGGCCCGCCGGAGCGGCGCCTGTCCCGTTCGGCGCGCAGGTGCCGGATCAGCCGGACCTGGCGTTCCCGGTCGTCGGCGGCGATCACGCTGCCGGTGTGCGGCAGCGTCTCCAGCACCGCCAGGTCCCCGGTCCCGTAGTCCACCGCGTAGATCTCCAGCTGCTCGGGCGGCCGGGCCACGGCGAGGCTGAGCGCGAGCGCGATCAGGGTGGTCGTGGTGCCGCTGCCGGTGATGCCGAGGAGCAGCAGGTTCCCGTCGGCCGGGTCCCACCCGATCGCGTGCTGCCGCTGGTTGTCCGGGTCGTCGGCGAGCGCGGCGACCGCCTGGCTGTCCGACGGCGGCAGGGTGGCCAGGTCCAGGTCGCCGGTGAGCGGTTCCGGCCACGGGCGGTGCGGCGCCGGCAGGCCGCCGGCGGCCTCGGCGACGGCGTCGACGAGACGCGCGAGGTCCGTACGGCTCGGGCTTTCCACCATCGCCGGGGTACGGGGTTCCGCCGCCGCCCCGAACACGAACGGCATCACCGCCACCGGCGCGTCATCGCCGCCACCGGACGCCGTCGTCACGAGCGCCGTCTGGATCGGCACCACCTCACCCGGCCCGAGCCGCACGTAGGCCCGCCCCGGCAGCAGCCGGCTCAGCTCGGCCGCGTCCCGCACGCCGATCACGTCGATCGAGTCGGCGGCGTCCTGCACGCGCAACGCCACCCGCAGGTTCGTGTTCGTGCGGATGTTGTCGTTGACGGCTCCGGACGGCCGTTGCGTGGCGAGGATCAGGTGCACGCCGAGGGTCCGTCCGCGCTGCGCGATCCCGACCAGCGCGGTGAGGAAGTCGGGCAGCTCCTTCGCCATGGTGGCGAACTCGTCGATCACCACGACCAGCCGCGGCATCGGGTGATCCACGGCCGCGCCGCTCCGGACGTACTCGATGAGGTTGTCGGCCCGCACCTCCCGCAGCCGGCGCTCCCGGCGCCGCAGTTCCGCCTCGAGGGCGCGCAGCGCTCGCTCGCCGAGCTGTTCGTCGAGGTCGGTCACGAGGCCGACGGTGTGCGGCAGGCGCGCGCACTCGTCGAACGCCGCGCCGCCCTTGTAGTCCATCAGGACGAACGTCAGCTGTTGCGGCCCGGCGTTCGCGGCGAGGGCGGCGACCAGGCTGCGCAGCAGCTCGCTCTTGCCGGAGCCGGTGGTGCCGCCGATCAGCCCGTGCGGCCCGTCCCGGATCAGGTCGAGCGTGAAGACGCCGCGGCCGGTCATCCCGAGCGGCGCGGCGAGGGTCTCCGGGTCGGTGCGGCGCCAGCGGTCCCGGATCGCCTGCGCGTCGATCCGGGACAGGCCGAGCATGGGCAGCAGGCGTACGCCGTCGGGCAGTCCCGCCCCGGTGCGGCGCAGCTCCGGGTCGTCGAAGCGGGCCAGCCGCCGCGCACCGGTCCGCGCCTGCTCGACGGCGAGCCCGGCCAGCAGAACATTGCCCACGGCGGTCCCCTCCGCGGGTCGCCGGACCGTCGCGTCGCCGTCCGGCCCGGCGATCTCGATCACCGTGTCGCACGCGGCGGGCAGCCGGTCCGCGGTCGCCGCCAGGACGATCCCGGCGACCGGCACCGGCCGGGACGCCTCGAACGGCGTCCGGGCGGGGATGCGGGCGGCGTTGAGCAGGTCCCGCGCCGGGGAGTGGACGCCCTCGGTGAGGACGTCGGAATCCAGCACGACGAGCGTGGTCCCGCCGTGTGACCCGGCTGCCAGCTGCCGGAGCATCGCGTCGCTGCGGTCCCGGCGGTGCGACAGCCACTGCCCGCTGTCGTCGCCGAGCCGGGTGTGCGGCAGCCATTTGCACCAGTCCCAGACCGGTTCCCGGCCGTCGTCGACGAACACGCCGATCGTCAGGTCGGCCGGTCCGTGGTGGACGGCGGCCTGGCAGAGCAGGCTGCGGGCCACGGCCAGCGCGACGTCCCGGTCACCGGTGATCCCGACGACCCCGCCCCCGCCCAGGTTCACCTCGATCGGCGCGGCCGGCAGGCGCGCCGCGGCGATCCGCTCGGCGACCGCGTCCGGCAGCCGGCCGCCGTCGGCGCGTACCGGCGGCGTCCACGGGCGGTCGGCGAGACCCGCGTGCAGCAGCAGGAAGTCCTCGTGGTGCGGGCGCCGCTCCCAGAGCCGGGTGCTGGGCAACTCGGCGCGGCGCAACGCCTCGGCCGGGTCGGCGAGGATGTGCCGCAGCCGGTCCCGCTCGACCGCACCGGCCGCCGCGATCCGCTCGTCGAGCGTGTCCAGCTCCGCCGCGAACGTCCTCCTCCCCTCGGCCGCCTCCTTCCGGTTGCGGCGCCGCGACTCCACATAGGTGCCGATCCCGATCAGCGGTGAGAGCAGCGCGAACAGACCGAACCGCAGATCCCGGGTGACCGCCACCATGATCACGGCGAGCACCAGCGGGCCGAGCGTCGACGCGAGGCTGAAGTGCGGTTTCGACGGCTCCCGCGGCTCCGGCGGCGCGGTCATCTCGTCCGGCGCGGCCGGTGGCGCGGACCGCGGCGGCCGGTTGAACGACACGGTCCCGCCACGCCCCAGATGCCGCCGCAGGTCCAGCCCGGCCGGCCGGTCGCCGTCACCGGGCCGGCGCACGGCCAGCGCCACCGCGCCGACCCCGAGCACATCACCGGGCGAGATCAGGGTGGGTTCGCGCAGGTTCACCCCATTGACCTGTACGCCGTTGGCCGCCCCCAGATCCGTCACACCGACCGCGTCCCGCCCGACGCTGAGCACACAGTGCTCCCGCGACACGGTCTCGTCCTCGAGCCGCACCCCGGCCTGCGGGCCGCGACCCACCAGCCACTGCCCGGGCGGCAGCGGGAACACCCGCCCGGCCCGCAGCCCACCCACCGTGACCACCTCGGCCGCGACCGGGAGCGGCCGCGGATCCCGGGCCGGCCCGGCCGGGGTGAGCACCGCCCCCTCGTGCAGCCCGGAGCCGGCGATCGGCGTCGCCGACTCCACGACACGGCCGTCGATCATCACGCGCCCGGGGTCCGCCGCGCCGAGCGCCCGGAAGAGGTCAGCGAGCGTGGCATCCCGGCTGCGCGGGCGCACCTCGACCTCGAACCCCGGCGGCCCCGAGGGCTCCGCCGGGCCCGGCGCATAGATGATGTGCACGACCAAGGTTAACCAAGGACATCGATCAAGAAGAACGGTCGAGGCGGTGGGCGAGCCATTCGACGGCCAGGGGGTAGCGGTAGTCGATGCCGCCGTGGGCAGCCGGGAAGAGCTCGTAACTGATCCGTTCCTGCGGGACGCCGATCCGGAGCAGGCCGTCCTTGAACGCCTCGGCGCCCAGGTCGAGGAACCACTCGTCGCGGGTGCCGGCGTCGATCCAGACCGCGCGCAGGCCGCGCAGCGCGTCGGCGTAGCGGTCGATCATGCGGATCGGGTCCCAGGCCAGCCAGCGGTCCCAGAGCTCCGGGATGAGCACGCCGGAACGCGGGTCGAAGGGCAGGCGCGGGGTGCCGTCCGGGTCGGCGGAGAAGGCTGCGGTGCAGCCCAGGAGCAGGGTGAGCGACATGTCGTGCTCCTTGGTCAGGCTGACCCGGGAGTTGAAGTCGGTCCACCACTTCATGATGTCGTGGTCGTATTCGCGCAGGGCTCGGGCCGACTTGGCGAACTCGTTGAGGTAGCAGTACTCGTAGAGGGCGTCACCGGCGTGGGTGGCGAGCGCGCCGAACAGGTCGGGCCGCAGCATCGGGGTGATCATCGCGCCGAAGCCGCCGGAGGACTTGCCGGAGATCGCGCGGGATCCGGCGGCGGCGATCGTGCGGTACCGGGCGTCGACGTGCGGGACCACCTCGTCGCAGAGGTACGAGTGATACTTCCCGGTGCCGGGCGAGTCGACGAACTGCGAGCCGCCGTACGCGGTCCACGCGTCCACGTAGACCAGGATGCAGCCCGGCGCCCGGCCGTGGGCGAACACCTGGTCGGCGGTGACGACGAACGGCTGCCGGAAGGCCTGGCGGTTGCCCCACATCTCGACCTGTCCGGAGTAGCCCTGGATCACGTAGACGGTGGGATAGCGGTCGCTGCTCTCCGCGTAACCGGGCGGGGTGTAGACCCAGAGCGGGCGCACGTGCGGGTCGCCGAGCGGGTTGTCCCTCAGCAGAACCGAGTCGATGGTCTCCTGATGCAGGGTTCCTTCGAGTTCACTGAACATGATGCCGAGTCAACCACCACTGCGCGGTCTCGTGGCCCCGCGTTCGACCGCCGCGACGGCGGCGCCGGCCCGGGACGGCCGGGCCGGCGTCGCGCGGGAACGGGTCAGCGGCCCTGCAGGCCCTTCACCGTGTCGCCGAAGGTCCAGCCCTTCGAACCGTCCCAGTTGATCGACCAGGTCATCAGGCCCTTGAGCCCGGGGACGCTGTTCCACGCCTGGGTCACCAGCGACGGCGTCATGTATCCGCCACCGGCGCCGGGCTGGGCGGGCAGGCCGGGGACCTGCTTGTCGTACGGGATCCTGATGGTCGTGCCCTGGATGGTGAGGCCGTTGTTCAGGCACTGGGTCTGCACGGTGAAGCCCTGCACGGTGCCGGCCGCGTACGAGTCACCGGAGCACCCGTACATCGATCCGTTGTAGTACTGCATGTTCAGCCACCACAGACGGCCGTTGTCCAGGTACCTCTTGATGACGGGCAGGTACGAGCCCCAGATCGACCCGTAGGTGACGCTGCCGCCCGTCACGTACGCCGTCTCCGGCGCCATGGTGAGCCCGAAGGCCGGCGGCATCGCGGCGAGCACCCCGTCGATGATCCGGATCAGGTTCGCCTGCGACGGCGACAGCGTGGTGATGCTGCCGCTGCCGGAGAGGCCGGTCTCGATGTCGATGTCGATGCCGTCGAAGTTGCCGGCCTTGAGGATCGGCACGATCGTCGCGACGAACCGGTCGGCGACGGCGCTGGAGCTCAGGTCGATGCCGGCGGCCGCCCCGCCGATCGACATCAGCACCGTCGCGCCCCGCGCCTTCGCGGCGCAGATCTCGGCGGGGGTCGGCACCTTCACCCCGGCGTCCATGCCGTTCTCCCAGAGGACCGTGCCGTCCGAGCGGATCACCGGGAACGCGGCCATCAGCACGTTGTAGCCGTGCTGGGTGATCCGGCTGTCGTTGATCGGGATCCAGCCCATGCCGGGGTGCACGCCGTTGGACGCGCCGTCCCAGTTCTCCCAGTACCCCTGGAGCACCTTGCCGGCCGGCCGCCCCTTGACGGCGCACGCGGGCTGGCTGGTGGACACGGACGGCGACGGGGAGGACGAGGGTGACACCGACACCGACACCGACACCGACGGCGAGGGCGACGTGGTTCCGCCCCCGCTGCACTCTCCGAGATCGCGCCACAGGGTCGGCGTCGTGGACGGCGTCCACCCCGCGCCCGCCCACGCGGTGTGCGTGACCAGGGCCTGATACAGGCGCGCCTGATGGGTGACCTGCTGCCCCGCCGTATACGACACCCCCTCGGCCCACGTCGTCGAGGAACACGCCACCGCCGCTGATCCGCTCGGCGAGAACGCCATCACGGACCCGGCCGCCACCACCACTCCGGCGATCAACGCCATCAACCCGCGTCGAAGTCTCATGGGCACATAGTGGCGTTCACATCAGTAAATATCAAGGGTTCTTAACTATTAACGGCACCCCCAGATAAGCGGCGTAATCCGACAGCACACCAGCGAAATCATCACCATCCATGGGTACGAGGGGGAGCACCGTGACCGTGACAGCCCGCTTCCCGATGGACCGTTTCCAGGTCGCCACCACCTGCCCGTGGAGGACCAGCGTCGACTGGAACACCCCGTTCCCACCCGGGATGATCTTCGCGAGCTGCTCCGCGGACGCCATCAGCGTCCGGTCCTTGTAACCCAGCAGGTACTCGTCGAAGCCCGGCAGCGCCCAGCACCCGCGCACCGGCCCGGCGTCCAGCACCGCGGGATCCGCCCACATCTCGATCCCCTCGACGTCGACGGCGGCCAGGCCCGCCCCGGCGATCCCGGCCCGCGCGTCCCGGACGCCGAGACCGGTCCAGCCCGCGAAATCCTTCACCGTGGCCGGACCGTGCGACCGGAAGAACCGCTGCGCCAGGATCGCCAGGCCCTCCTCCCGTGAGGACGGCGTGAACCGCCCCGGGACCCAGTCGTCCAGCAGCACGAAGGTCTGCTCGGCCCCGATGTTGGGGGCGATCGCCGTCAGGGAGCGCTGAGACGCGTACCAGAGAAGGTGGTAACCGCGCTGACCGCTGACGTCGATGCCGCCCTCGCGGAGCGCGCCCAGGCACGCGGACCGCGTCAGCCGCCCGCCGCCGGAGGCGAGGGCGGCCGCGAGGATCTCCATCGACCGGTGGGCGGTCTTCTCGTCGAGACCGAGATAATCCCAGCGTTTGGCGACGCTGGTGAGCTGGCGGACGCCGGTGAGATCGAGCATCCAGTGCGCGTCGGCGGACGGGACGAGGTGGACCGTGCCGCGCATCGGCCAGGTGCGCACGACCGAGCGGTCCTCGGTGGCGGCGACCACCTCGGGCAGCGCCAGGCCGGTGCGCAGGCCGAGCGACCAGAGCACGCTGTTGAGGTCCTGCGCCTGCATGGCGCCGAACCACTCGACGACGCCGCTGACCGATCGGTCGCCGGCGCCGGCATCGTCCGCGCCGGCATCGTCCGCGCCGGCGAGCAGCAGGCTGCGCAGGCGGAGGCTCAGTGCCGCTGAAGAATCCACGGCACCGAGCCTAGAGACCGCCTACGACATTTTCAGCGGCCGCGAGCCGCCCGGTACCGCTTGATCAGGGCGTTCGTCGAGGAGTCCGCGTCGTCGGCCGGAGCGTCCGCCGAGGTCAGCTTCGGCGCGACCTGGTTCGCCATCGCCTTGCCGAGCTCGACACCCCACTGGTCGAACGAGTTGATCTCCCAGATCACGCCCTGGGTGAACGTGATGTGCTCGTAGAGCGCCACCAGCTGCCCGAACGTGGCAGGCGTGAGCTTCTCGGCGAGGATCGTCGTGGTCGGGTGGTTGCCCTGCATCACCCGGTGCGGCGCCACCTTCTCGCTGGAGCCCTCGGCCTTGACCTGCTCCAGGGTCTTGCCGAACGCGAGCGCGCCGGTCTGCGCCAGGAAGTTCGACATGAAGAGGTCGTGCATCTCGCCGATGTCGTGGTTCGGCAGGCTGAAGCCGATGAAGTCCGCCGGGATCAGCTTGGTGCCCTGGTGGATGAGCTGGTAGAACGCGTGCTGCCCGTTGGTTCCGGGCTCACCCCAGAAGACCTCGCCGGTCTGGAAGCTCACCGGGTCGCCGTTCAACCGCACCGCCTTGCCGTTGCTCTCCATGGTCAGCTGCTGGAGGTAGGCGGCGAAGCGGTGCAGGTACTGCGCGTACGGCAGGACGGCGTGCGACTGGGCGCCGAGGAACGTGTCGTACCAGACGTTGAGCAGGCCGAGCAGCGCCGGCACGTTGCGCTCGATCGGGGTGGTCCGGAAGTGCTCGTCGACGGCGTGGTAGCCGGAGAGCATCTCGGCGAACCGCTCCTTGCCGATCGCGATGAGCACGCTGAGGCCGACCGCGGACGGGAGCGAGTAACGGCCGCCGACCCAGTCCCAGAAGCCGAACATGTTCTCGGTGTTGATGCCGAAGTCGGCGACCTTCTCGGCGTTCGTGCTGACCGCCACGAAGTGCTTGGCGACGGCCGCGTCGTCGTTGAGCGCCGCCAGCAGCCACTTGCGCGCCTCACGGGCGTTGGTCAGCGTCTCCTGCGTCGTGAACGTCTTCGAGCAGACGATGAAGAGGGTGCTCGCCGGGTCCAGGTCGCGCGTCTTCTCGTACAGGTCCGTCGGGTCGATGTTCGAGACGAAACGGCACTCGATGTCGCGCTGCGTGTAGTCCTTCAGCGCCTCGTACGCCATCACCGGCCCCAGGTCGGACCCGCCGATGCCGATGTTCACGATCGTGGTGATCCGCTGACCGGTGTGCCCGGTCCACTCGCCCGACCGTACCCTGTCGGCGAAGGCGCCCATCCGGTCCAGCACCTCGTGCACGTCGGCGACCACGTCCTGGCCGTCGACGGTCAGTTTCGCGGTCCGCGGCAGGCGCAGCGCGGTGTGCAGCACCGCCCGGTCCTCGGTCACGTTGATGTGCTCGCCGGCGAACATCGCGGTGATCTTCTCGCCGAGCTTCGCCCGCTGGGCCAGCGCGAACAGGGCGCTCAGCACCTCGTCGGTGACCAGGTTCTTGCTGTAGTCCACATACAGGTCGGCCACCTCGGCGGCATAGCGCGTGCCCCGCTGCGGGTCACTGCCGAACAGGTCGCGAAGGTGCACCGCCGAGAACTTCTCCGCGAGCCCCTGCAGGCTCTGCCACTCGGTGCTGTCGGAAACGTGTTCGCTCATCTCTCCCACTCCGGACCGGATTTTGTAACTAGCACAACTCGGCCATCGTGGCACGGAGTTCTTCCCGATGCAGACGATCCGCGCTCATGGCGGACCCAGTCTTGATCACATACTCACCGGAGAGCCCTAGACTCCGGCGATGATCCGCCGCCTGTCCACGGCCGTCGCCCGGCATCGCCGCCCGATCCTGGTCGGCACGGCCACGCTGGTGACGGGCGCGGTACTCGCCCGGGCGCTCGGCGCGGACCCCGATCTCCTCGCGCCGTGGCTGTTGCTGCTCTTCCTCACCGCCGACGTGCTCTACCTGACCACCCTGGTCGCACCCTCGACGCGCCGCCCGGCGACCGCCTTCGACGTGGACGGCAGCGCCCTGCACACGCCGCGCACCGGCGGCCTCCCCCTCGTCGGCGTCGCTCATCTCGCCCTGCTCGGCGCGCTCGCCCTCGACCCGGCCGGAACCACCCCGATGGGCATCCCGAAACCCCTCGGGGTGGTTGCGCTGATCGCGGCGCTCGCCCTTTACCCCCGGGGCCTGTGGTACGGGGTACGGCTCACGCTCACCCCGGAGGGCCTGCGCAACGAGAAGTACGCCGGGACCGTGGTGATCCCCTGGCAGGCGATCGCCGGTGTTCATCTCACGGACAGCGGCCGGGTACGCGTGCGCCTCCGGCTGGCCGATCCTGATCAGGTGACCGTCAGCGGGTGGACGACCAGCCGGCGAACCTTGGAGTTCGACGGTGTGGAGCCGTCGTTGGTGGCCGGGACGATGCGCCGTTACCTGGCCGCTCCCGGCGAGCGTGCCCACATCAGTGCGGGAGCGGCTGATCCGGGCTCGGCCCCGGGCTCGGGCGGCGCGTGAGCGGGAGCCGGCGTCCCTGAGCGGACGAGAGCACACATAGCGCGATCGTGAGCCCTGGCCTACGCCATAGCCGTGATCAGGTCACACGCAGCACAACGGTGTGCCCTCACCCACGCCGGCCGAAGCTTCCGTGTGCTCCCACCCCCGCTGGGGGTCACCGTGTGCCCCCGCCGACGCGACGTGGAAGGACTCCAGGGCCCGCCATTCCCCCACCCATCAGCGGAAACGCCGATGGGCGCACGCGCCGTCAACCCGCGTACGCCCATCACCGCGCTACTCCCCCAGCGGCAACCAGACCCGCATCGTCGACGGCCCCCGCGACGCCCAGTCGTGATAGGGCCGCAACATCACCGGCACCCGCTCACCCCCGTCCCCCGCAGGCCGCGCCGGACCATAGGGCCACGCCCCGTCCACCGGCGGCGACACGTGACAGGTCACCTCCACCCCGCCGTCCCGGTCGGCCAGTCCCCCCTCGGCGTCCAGCCGCAGCGCGTCGACGGCCACACCCTCGGGCAGGTCCACCGACTCGGCGCAGTACACGACCGGGCCACGCTCGACGACCGCGCACCCCCGTACCGCGTCGATGCGGGGGTCGGGGGCGGTGAGCCGGGGGCGGACCGCAAGATCGAGCACGACGGTGTCGCCGGGCGCGAAGCGGCGGCGCAGGTGCACCGGACCGGGCGTGACGGGCTCGCCGTCCACCGTCGCGCCGTCGGCCCAGTGCGGGACCCGCAGCGTGAGCGTCCACGATTCGGCCGGCGACTCGGTGATCCGGATCGACACCCGGCCGCTCACCGGGTAGTCGGTGTCGATCTCCAGGCCGATGCCGGCGGCCCGGATGGACGCGGCGGCGTACTGGTGGATCTGCAGGCCCTCGTCGGAGGAGGTCGCGACGTAGGCGGCCAGGCCGGCGAACGTGCGGGCCAGGTTCGTCGGGCAGCAGGAGACCGAGAACCAGGGTGCCCGCAGCGTCGACGCGGCCCGCGGCACCAGCTCGTCGGCGGGCGGTTCGGTGCCGAGGACGCGCTGGTGCAGCGTGTTGGTGTAGAAGAAGCGGGTCCCGTCGTCCGAGGGCGACGTGGCGATCACGTTGAACAGGGTCCGCTCGATCAGGTCGGCGTAACGCTGCTCGCCCTGGGCGAGCAGCAGCCGCCAGGCGAGCATCACCGAGCCGACCCCCGCGCACGTCTCGGAGTACGCCCGGTCCGGCGGGAGCACGAAGTCGTCACCGAACGCCTCGTCCTGATGGCGCGATCCGATACCTCCGGTGATGTAGACCCGGCGGGCCACCGCGTTGCTCCACTGGGTGGCGACCGCGTCGAGCAGCTCGGTGTCGCCGGTCTCCACCGCGACGTCCACCGCGCCGGACGCCAGGTAGACCGCCCGGACGGCATGGCCGCGCAGCACGGTGGCGTCCCGGACCGGCATGTCGTCCTGGAAGTACGCCCGGCCGAACTCGATGTCGTCGAGGATCTGGTGGCCGCGCCGTTCCACGAAGAGCCGGGCCTGTTCGAGGTACCGGGCGTTGCCGGTGACCCGGTAGAGCTCGACCAGCGCCGGCTCGATCTCGGCGTGGCCGCAGACCGAGGCGATGCCGCCGGGGCCGAAGACGTCGCAGACGTGGTCGGCGGCCCGGACCGCAACGTCGACCAGCTGATCCGCGCCGAACGTGCGGGCCCGGGCGACCGCGGCCTGGATCAGGTGTCCGTAGCAGTAGAGCTCGTGTCCCCACTCCAGGTCGCTGTACCGGGGCGGCTGGCCGGGCCGGCCGAAGTTGGTGTTGAGGTACCCGTCCGCCTCCTGCGCCTCGGCGACCCGGGCGACGATCTTCTGGTAGCGGGCCTCCAGCTCGGGGTCGGGGTGGCGCCCGAGTTCCCACGCCATCGCCTCGAGGAACTTGTAGACCTCGCTGTCCGCGAACTCGCGGCCGCGGCGCTCGTCCGGCGGGGCGGAGAAGTTGCCGAGCCAGCCGGCCTTCTCCAGCCAGTGCTCGATGTGCGCCAGCGTGGCGGTCCGGTTGACCTCCTGGCGGCGCTGCCAGAAGCCGGGTTTCAGGGTGACCTCGCTCAGGCCCAGCGGCCGCAGCGTGCCATGGCTTGGAGAAACAGGAATCGTCACTGGATGATCACCCTTTGAGAGCGCCGGACATGAAACCGCGGACGTAGTGCCGCTGGAGGGCGAGGAAGAGCAGCACGCAGGGCAGCGCGAGGACCACCACGCCGGCCTCCGTCGCTCCGTAGTCGACGATGCCCATGACCTGCTGACGCATGTTCGCGACGGCGAGCGGGAGCGGCGCCTTGTCGGAATCGCTGATCAGCACCAGCGGCGTGATGAAGTCGTTCCAGGCGGCCAGGAACGCGAACAGGCCGACCGTGATCAGGCCGGGTTTGACGGCCGGGACCAGGATGTGGCGCAGCGCCCGGAACGAGCCGCAGCCGTCGATCAGCGCCGCCTCGCGCAGCTCGCCGGGGATCGCCTCGAAGCTGATCCGCATCATGAAGACGGCGAACGGCAGCTGGAACATGGTGAGCACGAGCGCCAGCCCGACCAGCGAGCCCTGCAGGCCGAGCTGGTTGAGCAGGACGTAGAGCGGGATCAGCAGGGTCGCGTACGGCACCATCAGGATCGCCAGGGTGACCAGGAACAGCACGTTGCGCCCGGGGAACCGGAACATCGCGAACGCGTACCCGCCGAACACGCTGACGACCAGGGTGAACGCCACGGTCAGCAGGGACACGACGGCCGAGTTCAGCAGGTACTGCCCGACCCCGGCCTGATAGTTGGCGAGGGTCTCGTAGTTGCCGAAGCCCCAGCCGTCGGTCTGCGCGGTGCCGGCCTGCGGGCTGACGCTGGCGACGGCGGCCCAGGCGAGCGGGAAGAGGAAGACGATGGCGAGGCCGCCGGCGAGCACGTGCTGCGGCGTACGGATCAACAGCGAGCGCATCAGCTCTCCTTCTCGCGCAGGCCGCGGAACTGGATCAGGTTGACGACCAGCAGGGCGCCCAGGACCAGGACCGAGAGGGCGGCGGCCTTGCCGAGGTTGTTCTGACCGAAGAAGGCGAAGTTGTAGACCAGCTGCACGATGGTGAGCGTGCTGTTGTCCGGACCGCCCTTGGTCAGGATGTAGAACTGGTCGAAGGCGAGCATGGAGCCGGTCACGCAGAGGATCGCGCAGAGCGCCAGCGAGCTCTTCAGCAGCGGGATTGTGACGTACCGGAAGGTCTGCCACCGGTTCGCGCCGTCGAGACGCGCCGCCTCGTAGACGTCGCCGGAGATGCCCTGCAACCCGACCAGCAGCAACAGCATGTAGAAGCCGGCGAACCGCCAGACGATCAGGGCCACCGTGGACCAGAGCGCCGCGTTGGGGGTGCCGAGGAACGAGTCGATGCCGAGGAACTCCAGCGGTGTGCTCTGCGGGGAGTACAGCGCGTAGAACAGCAGCGACGCCGACGCGAGGCCCAGCGCGCTCGGCACCAGGAACGAGGTGCGCAGGAAGCCGGTCCACCGGTTCGCCTCCTGGACCAGCATCGCCAGCCCGAGCGCGAGTCCGAGAAGGATCACTGTGGTCACGACCGTGTACTTGACCGTGAACCAGACCGCCGGCCAGAACAGGCGGTCGTCGAGGACATCGGTGAAGTTCTCCGGCGCGTTGACGCCGCGGTTGCCGGCGAACAGTCCCCAGTCCGAGACCGACATCTGCCCGACCAGCAGGATCGGCGCCACGAAGAAGATCAGGACGAAGAGGGCGGTCGGCGCGGCGTAGGCCCATCCGGTCAGCGCCTGCCCGCCGCGCTTCTTCCGGTTGCGGGGTGTGCCGGGCGGCGCTGTCGCGCCTTCCGGCGGTTTGGTGAGGGTCGTTGCAGGTGCCATGCTTGCGCTTCCTTCTCGGGTACGGTCTGAGCGCTCCGGTACGGGCGGGCAGTGCCGGGGCCGGCGGCTTTCCGGCCGTCCCGGCGCTGCCCGCCGCTCGTGGCTACCTCGGCTACTGACCCAGCACGCCGGTGACGGCGCTGTTGTCGGCGGCCAGCGCCCCGGCGTCGCCGTAGACCTGGTTGCGCAGCAGGGTCACCCAGGGGCTGCCCGGCGCGTTGTAGGCCTGCTGGAAGTTGACGGCGTACGGCGTCTTGCTCGCCGGCTCACCCGCCACCTTGTTGATCATGGCGACTCGTGGGTCCTTGGACGAGTACTGGTTGTCGGCCAGGTCGCTGCGCGCCACCGAGCTGTCGTTCGCGGCGAGCACGCCGACCTGCGCGTCCTCCGAGGTCAGCCAGGAGAGGAAGTTCCACGCCTGGTCGGCCTTCTTGGAGTCCTTGGAGATGCCGATGCCGTCGCCGCCGACGAACGTGGACTGGCCGCCGCTGACGCCCGGGATCGGGGTCACGCCGACGTCCACGGTCTTCGCGGCCGTCTTCAGCAGCGTGGCCGGGTACGGCATCACGCCGATCTTGCCTTCCTGGAACGCGGCGACCCAGGTGGCGCCGGTCTCGTCCTTGGAGCCCGGGTGCACCGCGCCGGCCGTCTGCAGGTCACGCCAGGTGGAGTAGACCTTCTGCGCGGCCGGGCCGTCGAGCAGCGCCTTCGTGCCCTCGGCGTCCATGACCTCCTCGCCGCTGGCCCACACCATGGGGAACCAGGTGAAGACGTTGCAGCCGCCGCAGTTGCCGCCGAAGTAGGTGCCGTAGGTGTCCGGCTTGTTCAGCTTCTGCACGGCCAGGGCCTGCGACTTGAACTCGTCGAGGGTGGTCGGGCCCTTCTCCGGGTCGAGGCCCGCCTCCTTGTAGAGCTTCTTGTTCCAGAAGATCACCGAGAGGTCGAGGACGAACGGCAGGACGTACTCCTTGCCCTCGTACGTGCCGGCCTTGACGTGCCCCTGGTTGATCTTGTCGGCGTACGGCAGCTTGCCGATCCGCTCGGTCATGTCGCTGAACAGACCGGCCTTCGTCCAGTTCGGCACGTAGACGATGTCCGCCGCGAACAGGTCCGGCAGGTCGCCGCTGCCGGCCGCCGCACCCACCTTCGCGACGTAGTCGTCGTTCGGGACGATGGTCAGCTTCACCTGGTTCTTGTGCGTCTTGTTGTACGCGTCGACGAGCGCCTTGGCCTGCAGCTCGAGCGGCGCCCGGGTCCACAGGGTCAGCTCCGCGCCGTCGTCGGTGCCCTCCGCCGTGATGGCGCCGGACGATCCGCCCGCCTCGTCGTCGCTCGATCCGCAGGCCGCCATGGCGGCGACCAGTCCCAGAACCGCCAGCGAGGCGACCGCTCTGCGGTAGCCCCGGGTTATCCGTGTCCTCACTGTGTTCCTCCTCGAAACCGCGTTTCGGACTTATGTTTCGGAGTTGCCACCGTATGGGCTAGGCTGGGCGCTGCCCTTCGCGGTGGATCAGCAGGTAAAAGCGGTTGATGTGGCGACCGGATCGGCCGCCGAAAAGGTTTTCAGAAACGTAATGCTGTGGAGATTTTCTTGTCAAGAGGTTCGACAGTGGGCGATGCACCGGCCGACAATCGTCCCGATCGGAGGCGAGGCGTGGAGACCATGGGGGCGGCGGCCAACCGTGCCGTCACGCTGCGCGACGTCGCCCGGCTCGCCGGGGTCTCCGTCGCGACCGCGTCGAAGGCGCTCAACGGCCAGCCCCAGGTCCGCGCCGAGACACGGGCGCGGGTGGTCAAGGCCGCCGAGCAGCTGTCGTTCTCGCCGAACACCCTCGCCCAGGGCCTGATCACCCAGCGCAGCGGCACGGTCGGGCTGCTCACGTCCGACCTCGAGGGCCGCTTCTCGATCCCGATCCTGATGGGCGCCGAGGACGCGTTCGGCTCCGACCAGACGTCGGTCTTCCTCTGCGACGCCCGCGGCGACGCGATCCGCGAGAAACACCACCTGCGCGCCCTGCTGTCCCGCCGGGTCGACGGCCTGATCGTGGTGGGCGCCCGCCCGGACACCCGCCCGTCGCTGGGCCGGGACCTGCCGGTGCCGGTCATCTACGCGTATGCGCCCTCCGACGACCCGGCCGACCTGTCCCTGGTCACCGACAACATCGGCGGCGGCCGTCTCGCCGTCGACCACCTGCTGCGCTGCGGCCGCCGCCGGATCGCGCACATCACCGGCGACCCCGGTTACGGCGCCGCGCAGGACCGTGCCCGCGGCGCCCTGGACCGCCTGGCCGAGGAGGGCCTGTCACTGGCCGGCGGCGAGGTCTGGTTCGGCATGTGGTCCGAGGCGTGGGGCCGCGGCGCCACCCGGATGCTCCTCGACCGCTGCCCCGACGTCGACGCCATCTTCGCCGGCTCCGACGAGATCGCCCGGGGCGTCCTGGACGTGCTGCACGAGGAACGCATCGACGTCCCCAGCCAGGTCGCCGTCATAGGTTTCGACAACTGGCAGGTCCTGGCCGCGAACGCCCGCCCCCCACTGACCACGGTGGACCTGAACCTGGAGCAGCTCGGCCGCACCGCGGCCCAGCGCCTCTCAGCGGCGATGGACGGCGCCCTCTCCTCAGGCGTCGAAACCCTCCCGGTCCGACTCCTCACCCGGGAGTCGACGGCCCCTCTTCGCTGACCGCCAGCGTCGCCCCGCGCCCGCACACCGCCCCGCCGTTCGCCCTCGCCTCGCCTCGCCTCGCCTCGCCCGATCTTGGCGTAAACGGGTCAGCTCGGCCACGGGCGGCAACCGGCGTCCAGCTGCCCGGCCGACGGGCGGGCGGGCTGGTCACGGGTTCAAGATGGACTGCAGGCGCTTCGCCTCCTTCGTGACTCGCGTGGACCCGGCGCGGGCCGCGACCCCGGCCAGCCCCGGAACGAGGTCGCCCCTCACACCGAGCGTGACCGCCACCTGGCTGGCCAGCTCCAGCAGGTCGGGCACGGTTCGCGCGGTCGTCGTCAACAGTGGAGGCAGGGCGGCCACCAGCAACTCCCACACGGCCACCGACGCGCCGGCCCGGTGCAGGTCGGCCAGCGCGGGGAGGACCCGGGTCAGTGTGATCGTCCCGTCGCTGCCGAGATCGGCCAGCGCGGCGCCCACCGGCGCAGCGAAGGGCGCTTCCGCTGCGGCCAGGGTCAGCAGCGTGTCGACGGCGGCGGCGCGGTCCGACTCGTGTTTGGCGGCCAGGGCGTAGGCGAGGGCGTACGCCATCGCCGGACCGACCGGGCCGGTGCACTCCGCCAGCAGCGGGAACAGGTTGCGGGCGGTGTCCCGCTGGTTCTGGTCGGCCAGCGCGGCCACCTCGGCAAGGGCCCAGGCGGCGGCGACTTCGCGGTGGTGCGGGAAGACCATCGCGAGGACGTCCTCGGTGCCCTGGAAATCGCCGGGCGTGTGGACCGGGTGCTCGACGGGTGTCAGGGTGAGCAGCTGGCGTTCCAGGCGCAGGCCACCGTCGCGGGCCGGGCGCAGCGTCGCCACGACCCGGCGCGGCACCGGCACGTCCCAGGTCCAGCCGCCGTCGCGGCCGCGCTCGCCGGGCTGGGTGACGGGCGCGCTGATCGGATCGGGCAGCCCACCGCTCGCGAGCCACTGCGCGAACTGCCGGCCGGCCGGTGTCGTCAGCCGGGCGGCGCGGACGGCCACCAGGTCGTCGGCGACGCGCGGCACCCGGAGCAGCGCCTGCTCGAAGTCGAACGGCCACGGCTGCCAGCCCTCGGCCTCGGCCCGCTGAAGGCGTTGCAGCAGCACGCCGGCGTCCAGGCTGCCGTTCACGTGGGTCGGCGTGGCGACGATCGCCGGGACCATCGAGCCGGCCAGGTGCGCCGCGACCTCGGCGACCCGCAACGCCAGCACGCCGTCGGGCCGCGGGCTCAGCGACGAGTGCGGATGCCCGCGCCGGCCCTCCTGCCAGGCGACCCGGACGGCGGCGGCGAGTTCCTGCCGGACCGGGTCGTTCCCGCCCCGGCCAGCCGAGACCACAGCATCGCTCCGACCAGCAGTAGCGGTGGCGGCTCGGATCGCCAGGCCGAGGGCGACGAACGGGGAACCGGCGTTCCACCGGCTCGGCGCGAACCAGCGCGGATATCTGTCGGTCACCGGCAGCAGCGTCGCCGCCAGATCCTCGCCGGCCCCGGCGGTGTGGAAGGCGACCAGGGCCGCGAGGACCCGCTCCCAGCCGACACCGGTCTGCACGTGGACCAGCGCGGCGAGCTCCTCGGCGAGTTCGGCCGCGTCGGCGATCGGCGGCGGCATCTCCGCGACCGCAGGCGCCACCACCAGCGAAACCCCACTGCCCGGCGGCAGAGCGCCCAGGCCCGGCCCAGCCGTCACCGAACCCGGCGCGGCGCCGGCAGAAACCGGATCGGGCGCGGCGGCGAACAGGGACGCGGCCCGCGCCGGCAGGTCACCGCCCAGCCCTGCCGCCGCGGCGGCGATGCGCTCCAGCTCCGCCGGCGTCACCCGATCACGGTGCTTGGCCACCAGGTCGAGAGCCCGCTCCTGCACGTCCAGCGCCGCGTGCCCGAACGCCCCGGCGATCGCCACCACCACGTCGCCCGAGCGCGCCGGCTCCCGCCGGGCCACCGCCGCGAGCCAGGACAGCTGAGCCTTGACCAGCGTCTTCTCGCGACGCACCAGAGTCTCCGCGCTGGCCTCCAGCAGTGTCTCCCGCTCCAGCCGCCCGGCCCCGTCGACGGCTCTCAGGCAGCGCTGCGCGAGCGTCGCCACGGCGCCCGGACCGGCGGCCAGCAACCGTGCGTAGTCCAGGGCGTGCGTGGACGACTCGTCGACGGTGGGCGCGAGTTCGTCGTGCAGCAGGATGAACGGGCGCAGGTTGTTCGGCCGGCCGCCGCGCAGGAGACGGTCGACGGTCGCGGAGAGCACCGTCTTGCGTTCCAGCGTCCCCTCGCGGTCCAGTGCCGCGACCGCCGCCGGGAAGGCCGGCGTGGCGCCGGCGGAGGCCACCCCGCCGAGGTCGGCGCCGATCGTGTCGATCTCGAAGACCGCCGGGAGCAGCGTGTCGCGCCACGGGTCGTCGCGCAGGCGGGCGACGAGCGGCGGGATCGGGCCCTCCGGTTTCCAGCGGCGGACGAACGACCGGACCCAGCTGCGCACCACGCCCTCGGTGACCGGCGGGGTGACGCCGCCGGCCCGCATCAGCGCGGCCGCGAAGAACCAGTCGTCGGGCCACGGGTCGCGGGCCGGGAGCCGGGCGGCCAGCCGGGCGCCGAGATCGCCGGTCCACGGCAGGTCCAGGGCGTCGGCGAGGGCGAGGAAGAGGGCGGACTCCTCCCAGTTCCACGCCCGGAGCGCGGGCCGGCGCAGCAGTGTGACGGCGCGGGCGGCGCTGGGCGCGGTGCCGACGACGGCGAGGGCGTAGACGGTCCGCGCGTCCATGCCGGGGTCGGCGGGCAGCGCCGTGACGCCGGCCTCCACCACGGGCGCGGCGGCGGCGCGCTCGGCGGGCGTCGCGGCCGCGAGCAGCCGGATCAGGGCGGACCTGTCGTTGCGGCGGGCGAGCTCGTCGACGGTCTCCCAGCTGAGGGTCACGCCGGCACCTCAGCAGCGGCGGCGGCGGCGAGGACGATCGTGACGGCGAGGGCGTGCTTGCACGGGCCTCGCTCGCCGCGGTGTTTCGCCCACCAGGGGCAGGTGCAGGACGAGGTGGCGTGGCGGACGTGATAGGTCTCGCCTCCGCTGCGCACCACCGACACGTCGGCCCCGGTGGTGACCGCGCCGCTCTCGGCCAGCGCGCGGGCGCCGGCGAGGCGGGGGTTCATCTTCTCCACGACGTCCGCCGAGTAGGGCAGGGTGCGGTGGAAGTAGCCCGCCTCGGCCACGTCGAAGCCGACCCGGCCGGCCGTGCCGAGCTGGGTCAGCGCGTCCCGCACCCGCGACGCGTCCAGCCCGGACCGGGTCGCCAGCGCGTCCACGTCGATCGCCGGGTCCCAGGAGAGCAGCGCGCTGATCAGGTCGGCGTCGTCGGCGGCCTCGTCGCTGGCGAGCGACTCCAGGACCGCGCCCTCGCCGGAGAACCCGCGGGAGGGCTCCGGCGAGAGGGTCAGCGACAGCCGCAGCGACGGCATCCTCAGCTCCCACGTGCTGGCGACCGGGCCGCTGCCCGCGGCGACGACCGGGCCGTGGACGAGCAGCGATGACGCGTACCGCAGGAAGGGTTTGATCGCGGTCAGGCGCCCGGCGCCGGGCAGGCAGACCGCGCCCGGCACCGGCCGCGACGTCAGCCGCAGCGTCCGGCCGGCCGGGACCGCCCAGAGCACCGACTTGTCCGTGGCGGAGAGCCGGTGCAGCAGCAGGCGCGCGTCGGCGGCGCCGATCTCGGCGCGCGGCTCGAAGCGGGACGTGAGCACCTGGGCCTCGGCGAACCCGCGCAGCCAGCGGGACGGCAGCGGCACCTTCCGCTCGACCAGCTCGCCGTCGAACGTGGTGACGGTGAGATCGTCGGGGCCGACCGCGACGTGCAGCGGGTCCGCCCGGCCGACCCGGGTCAGCGCCCGCTGCAACGGGAGGTTGACGTCCACATTGGTGGTGCCGTGCGCGAGGATCTCACCGTCGAGCCCGGCGGGCAGCACGTCGAGCCGGGCGTAGACGCCGCAGCAGCCGGAGAACGACTCGAAGCGCAGGCGGTCCGACCCGGCGGTGACCACCGGGTCGAGGCTGGCCGGCGGCCGCGGCCGGAAATAGCGGGTGCGGGCGACCTCGGCGACCGCCAGCAGACCGGTCGCCGCGGCCCCCGGGTCGGTGAGGAAACCGGTGAAGAATCGGGGGTGCGCCGCCGGACCGCCGGAGGTCTGGAGGGTGAGGCCGTCATCCAGAGTCGACGAGCCGAGGTACGAGTACGCCGCGGAAACCATGCCCGAGAACCTAGAGAACCGGTACGACAGTTTTCACGCGGCCGAGCGTGCGCCCTCCCGCCGAGCCTCCTCAAGGAGGGCCGTGAGCCGCCGCGAGCGGGCACGCCAGGCCAGCACGATCAGGGCCGCCGCGACCAGCAGGAACAGCTGCGGCCAGGGCACCACCCAGGTGGTGACGGTCGTCGAGGCAGTCGCGGCCGCGTCGAGCCGGACCGTCGTCCGGACCGGGCCGAGACCCCACACGCCGCCGACACGCGTGGTGGCGGACGATTCACCGCCGGGCAGGAGTTCGCCGCGTGCGGAGGCGCCGGTCGCCGACACGAGGCCGAAGAGTTCCGACGTGGACACCCGATTCGCCAGGTCGAGCCGGACGTTTCCGGTGTTGGCCGCCTGATAGGAAACGGTCAGCTCCCCCGGCGCGAAGGGATTCCACGATCGCTCGTAGGAAACGGACGCCCCGCGGACGGCCAGCGCCGGCCGCACCTCGCCGGAAGCGCGCATCAGGACCCGGAACCCGACCCGGCTCTCCACCTGCACCGTCCCCTGCCGGCCCGCCACCGACGCGGCGATACCCGCCGGATGATCACCCGGTGTCGCGTCCCGCGGGACGGTGATCGTGAACGGCACCACCGCGGTCTTCCCGGCGCCCACCGTCACGCTCTCCCGTACGGTGATCCAGGTGCCGCCGTCCACCGACTTCCGGTCCGACGGCAGCATGTTGAAGCGGCCCTTGTCGGTCAGATAGCCGTCCGCCGCGGTCAGCGTGAACGACGCCGACGCGTCGCTGAAGTTGCGCACCGCCAGATGCTCGGTGACCACCGAACCCGGATCGAGGGTGCGTTCCACCCAGCGGCGCCCGTCCGGGCCGTCGGCGGTCGCCGGCTGCACGGTCCAGGTCAGGGACGCGGGCGCAGCGGACGCGGGTGCAGCGGACACCGGCGCGGCTGACGCGGGAGCCGCCGGCACGGCGACGAGGGCGGCGATGATCAGGGCTGAGACACGTCGCATGGCGGCTCCAAACCTAAAAGAGAGCGGGGCCGGACACGCCGGCCCCGCCGTCAGAGGATCACTCGAAGAGGGACAGGGTGAGAGTGGCCTGGTAGGAACCGGCCGCGACATCGGCCGGCGTGTGCAGGTTGAGGTCCGCGTTCACCTGGTAGGCGCCACCGGTGACCTCCGACGAGTCGTAGGTGGAGACCAGCAGCTCCTGGTCGACCAGGCCGACGTTGTTGCCCGGCTGGGTGGGCTCGTCCACCGACGGGACCACCTCCTCGCCCTCGGCGACCAGACCGGTGTCCCCGCCGTCGATCAGGCGCGGCTTCCAGCCCAGGTGGTCGGCGGTGATCGGCGCGCGGCCGGACGCCGTGAAGTCGCTGGAGCTGCCGAGCACGGCCCACGCGGAGCCGTCCGGGATCTCCTCCAGGGTGCGGGTGTCGGTCACGGTGACCGTCGGCAGCGTGCCGCTGAACCGGCGGACGGTCAGGTCGGAGCCTTTCTCGCTCAGCGCCACCGCGTCACCGGCGACGGTGAGCGCGAGGACGCCCGGCTCGCGGATCTCGGTGATGTCGACGGTGACCTCCACCTCGGCGTCACCCGGGTCGGCGAGCGCGGACGCCGGCAGCGCCGCCGCGCCGGTGAGCGCCACGATCAGCGCCACGGGGATTCGTGCCTTCATCGATGTCTCCTTAGCAGGTGAGTGCGGGGTAGCCGGCGGTGACGCCGTTGGCCGAAGCGGTGCCGGACGGCACCGAGGAAACCCGGGAGGGGAAGCTCTGGTAGGCGTTGCCGCCGGCCACGACGCCGGCGAAGACCTTCTTCCCGTACGGGGTGACGAGCTCGATGTCAGCCGGAGCGTCACCGCCGTTGCGGGCCGTGACGGCGACATAGGCCTTGCCCGCGATGCAGCGCGACCCGGCGGTGACGGTGATCGGCGCCGCCGGTTTCTCGTCGGCGAAGACCCGCCACTCGGTGACCGCCACCGCGGAGAACGTGGTCCCGTTCCCGTTGGCGCTGATGGTGGCCCGCAGCCGGGACGTGGTCACCGGGTCGAAGCCGACCCGGTTGAACGCCGTGGTGCTGGTCCCGTAGGAGCCGGCCCCGGTCACGTCCTGCCAGGCCGCGCCGTCCCACCACTGGAGTCTCCAGCTGTCCGGGGCCGCGACGCCGTCGCCGGTGCCCGGTCCGGAGTCGCGCCAGAACTTGAGCTCGGCGCCGGTGAGCCGGATCGGCCGGGACCAGTCGTACTGGATCCACTGGGTGGCCGGCCGGGTGCCGGACCAGGTGCCCCAGAGCTGGCCCTGTGCCGGTGCGGCCGGGTCGGCGTCGTCGTTGAGCGCGGTGACGCTGTTCCAGCCCGCCGTGTACGACGCCGTCGGCACCCCGATCGGACCGACGTTGCCGGTCAGCGGCGCGGACAAGTCGGCCGGGATGACGATCGTGGACGCCGGCGAGGCGTTGCCGGCCTTGTCGACGGCCCGGTAGCCGACCGTGTGCTTCCCGGCGTCGGGCGCGGCGATCGGACCGGAGTACGCCGTCCACGCCCCGGTGCCGATCGCGTACTCCACCCGGTCGACGCCGGAGGTGGCGTCGGTGGCCGTGACCGTCACCTTCCGGTCCGCGAGGGTCACCGTGCTCGACGGGTTGGTGGCGTCGATGCCGATCGCGGTGGTGACGGCCGGTGAGACGTTGCCGGCCCGGTCGGTCGCGGTGGCGGTGACCGTGTGCCGGCCGTCCCCGGTGACCGTGGTGTCGGCGTAGCGCGCGTCCTGACTGGTCACGGGGTGGGCGTCGTCGACCTTCGTGGCGATGGTCATCCGGCCGCCGCGATCGTCGGAGGCGGTCACCCGTACCCGGACAGCGGAGCGGAACCAATCGGCGGCGCCCGCCGAACCGCTCGGGGTGACCACGACGGTGGGCGGGGTCTCGTCGCCCTCGGTGTCGCCCGGGGAGATGACCCGCACGGTCGCGGTGATCCGCCCGGCGGCGTAGCCGAGGACACTTCCGGTGGCGGTGACCGTGCCCGGCCGGGCCACGTCCTCGGACGTGAGCCCGTCCCAGAGGACCGGGATCGACAGCGCCTCCGACGGACCGAAGGTGACCGGGATCGTGGCGGGCAGGTCGGTCTCACCCACCTCGACCGTGATCGCCGGCGGGGTGACCGAGGACGGCTGCGCGGCCAGGATCTTCCACTCCTCGACGGCGACGGCGGAGTACGTGCTGCCGTTCGTCGACGCGTCGAACACGGCCCTGACCTGGGTCGTCGTCACCGGGTCGAACGTGGTGTCCTGGAAGCCCCGGGTGCCGGTCGGATAGCCGCTCGCGCCGGGCACGTCCTTCCACGACCCGTCCCAGTACTGGATCCTCCACGTCGCCGGCGCGGCGACACCCACGCCGGTGCCCTGCGGCTGGTCGTTCCAGAACTCGATCTGCGAACCGGAGATCCGCATCGGCTGGTCCCAGGTGTACTGCACCCACTGCTGGGCCGGGTTGCTGCCGGTCCAGGTACCCCACATGTCCGGCGGCAGCGGGTTGTCGCGCACGATCTCGTCGTTGAGCGACTTCACCCAGTACTGCGTCGGGACCGGGTCGTTCGAGACGGTGACCGTGGCGGCCTGGGCGATGTTGGCGCGCGGCGTGCGGTCGGCGGTCTTCGCCGGCGTGCGCACCACCTGCTTGATCCGCGGCGGCGACTGGGTGTCGTCCCACTCCACCTCGTCGATCGCGACCGACCTGCGGAAATGGCCGCCACCGACGGCGTCGGCGGTGTGGTAGACGATCTGCCACCGCCCGTCGAACTCGACGATGCCGGGGTGGCTGGTGGTCGACGAGACCGGGGTGAGCAGCGTCCCGCGGTACGTCCACGGGCCTTCCGGACTGCTCGCCGTGGCGTACGCGATGCAGGCGTGGTAGTTCGCCGGGGTACACGCCGAGGTGGGCCCGGCGTTGTTCCCCGCGTACGCCAGGTAGTAGGTGCCGTTGCGCTTGAACAGCCACGGCGCCTCGAAGTACCCGGTCAGCCCGGTGACCGTCTGCTGGGTGCCGACCGGCGTCTTCATGTCGGCGCGGAACTCCAGCCGGCGCAGCTGGCCGAACGTCCCCCAGTAGACGAACACCCGCTCGCCCTCGACCAGGATCGTCGGGTCGATGTTCTCGATGGTGTTCACGGTCGGCGTGCGCTGCGAGATCAGCGGGCCGCCGACGTGATCCGTCCACGGGCCGGTCGGGGTCTCGCTCACCGCGACGCCGATGGCGAACTTGTTGGCGGCCGGCGAGTCGCGCTCGCTGACCGGGACGTACCAGTAATACCTGCCGTCCGGTCCCTGGACGACCTGACCGGCGTACGCCCGGCCGGGAGTGGCCCAGCTGAAGACGTTCTCCGGGCGCATCAGGGACGGGTAGTGGGTCCATTCACCGGAGTCGACATCGCTCGTGGTGAAGGCGCCCCACTCGTTCATGATGAAGTCGTTGACCGCCGGACCTGCCTCGTCGTGTCCGGTGTAGATCAGGAGCTTGCCGTCCGCCACCAGGGGCGCGGGGTCGGCGCTGTAGTAGGAGCCGTCCTTGAGGATCGGATTCGTCGTGTTGGTGAAGGTGTAGGAGTCGGCTGCCCGGGCCGGGGCGGCGGGCGCTGTGACCAGCAAACCCGCCGCTACCAGCCCTGCGACCGCTGTGCGCAGCAGTCTCAAGGGATTGCCCGTCTTCTATCCGCAGGTGATGGCGTTGTAGGGTGCCCGGACCCCGTTCGCGGTCGCCTCACCGGCCGGGATCGCCGCCTTGCGACTGGTGAAGCTCTGGTAGGCGGACTTCCCCGGCGCGACGTTCGCGACCGTCTTCGATCCGTACGGAGTGACCAGCTCGACGGTGATCGGCTCGTCGCCGGTGTTCTTCGCCGTGACCGCGACGTACGCCGTCCTGGCGAGGCACTGCGACTTGGCGCTCACCTCGAGGTCAACCGCCTGGGTGGGTACGTCGTACACCTCCCACTCCTGGACACCGGGGGCGCCCTTGCCCTCCTCCGTGCCCGACGCGGTGAGCAGCGCCCGCAGCTTCGTGGTGGTCACCTTGTCGAACGTCACGGTGTTCCACGCGGTCGCCGAGGTGCCGTAGGCGGTCGCGCCGGTGACGTCCTTCCACTGTGTTCCATCCCAGTGCTGCAGCTTCCAGGACGCCGGCGGCGCCACCCCGGCGCCCGTTTCGTCGATGTCCTGGACGAACCAGATCCGGGAGCGGTCCACCGTCACCGGCGACGACCAGTCCAGCTGGATCCACTGCTCGCCCACCTGCGGCCAGGTGTTCCAGACGTCGGTGTTCGGTCCGACCGGCCCGGTCGGGGTGACCCCGTCGGCGATGTTGTCGGGGGTGACCCAGCCCGGCGTGAACGACGCGGACGCCGCGCCGGTCCGTGCCACGTTCACCGGCGCCTGCCCGGCCTCGACGGTCTGCGTGCCGACGGCCGAGACGTTGCCCGCCCGGTCCACCGCGCGGAACTCGACGGTCGCCGCCGCCGAGCCGACCGCGACCGGGCCGGTCGCCGCCGTCCAGGCCCCGCTGCCGATGCGATATTCCACGGTCGCCACCCCGGAGAGCGCGTCGGTGCCGGTGATCGTCAGTTCCCGCGCGTCCTTGTCGAACGCCGCCGTGACGGCCGGGACGGTCCGGTCGATGCCGACCGTCCTCTCGGTGACCGCCGAGACGTTGCCCGCGGCGTCCGTCGCGCGGGCCTGAATCGTGACCTCGCCCTCGTCGGTCACGGTGATCGGACCGGTGTAGCCGGCCCAGTCCCCGCTTCCCCGCTTGAGAGTGATCCTGGGCGCGGCGTCACGGTTGTCCGTGGCGCTCGCCGTGACCGTCACGTTCGTGTTCGCCCAGGGCGCGTCGGGCGCCGCGGTCAGCGTCGTGACCGGCGCGGTCGTGTCCTGCGGACCACCCGCCCCGACGGTGACCGTCGCGGTGGCGGCCTTGTCGGTGCCGGCCACCTGCCCGGTCACCTCGAAGGTGCCCTCCTTGGCATAGGAGGCCGGGTCGATCGGCGCCCAGGTCACCCCGATGCCGCTCTGGCGCGACCCGTCGTTGTAGCCGACCGTGACACCGGACGGCAGGACCGGCGCCACTCCGGCACGGGTGCTGACCGCCACCGGGTCGACCGTGTTGATCTGGACCGGCGCGCTGCCCCGTACCCAGATGTGGGCCTTTGCCGTGATCGACGTGCCGGCCACGAAGCCGGTGATCGTGAAGTCACCGATCTCCGCGACCCGGTCCGGGTCGATCGCGCTCCAGGAGACGGCGACCGGCAGCGTAGCCCCGTCGGCGTAGGTCACGTCGACGGTCGCCGGCAGCACCGGCGTCACACCGGTCTGCGTCCGCACGTCCACGGTCCGGATCGAGCTGGCCGGGGCCGCGAAGACACGCCACTCCGTGACACCCACCGCCGACCAGCGGTTGCCCGCCGCGTTCGGCAGCGCGTTGAACGTCGCCCGCAGCCGGGTCGTGGTGACCGGGTCGAACGTGACCACGTTCGTGCGTCCCCGGACGGCCGGGTTGAACCCGGTGCCGCCGGTGGTGTCCTGCCACGCCGCGCCGTCCCAGTACTGGATCTTCCAGTTCTGCGGCACCGCGACGCCGCTGCCACCGGTGGTGCTGTCTGACCAGAAGTCGATCGACGCCCGGTTGACCCGGACCGAGGACGGGAAGTCGTACTGCAGCCAGCGGGTGGACGGCTCGTTGCCGGTCCAGGTGGCCCAGATGTCCGGGTTGGAGCCGCCGGTGAAGAACGGCGCCTTGTCGTCGTTGACCGCGTTGACGTTGTTCCAGCCGGCCGTGAAGCTCGCCGACGGCGTCGCCGAGGTGGCGATGTTGATCTCGCCCTCGACCAGCGCCGACGCGTTCACCACGACGTCCTTCGTGGACGTCTCGCCGCCGTTCTTCACGGTCAGCCGCAGGGTGTGCCGGCCGGATTCGGTGAACCGGGCGATCGTGGTCGGCGCGTTCGCCTCCTCGAAGGCGACGGTGCCGCCGTTCGGCGCGTCCACCACCGACCAGGAGGAGGTGATCGCCGTGCCCGGATCGCCGTCGTCCTGCGCGAGGCCGAGCAGCCGCACCGAGCCGTCCTGCTGATAGGTGGAGTCCACCCAGGCGTCCGCCAGCGGCGGCTGGTTCTCCGCCCGCGGCGCGGCCGTCCCGGTGTCGAAGGCCTGGATCTCCTTGATGCCGGTCTTCGCGCCCGGCGTGTGATGCACGGTGATCCGCACCTTCTCCGCGGTCACCTCCGGGAAGCGGACCTGATTCAGATTCCCCCGGGGGTACGCGGGGATCCGCGCCTGATCCGGAACGGTCTTCCAGCCGTCGCCGTCGTCGTACTGCACGGTGAACTGGGCGGGCGGCGCGTAGCCCTGGACCGTGGCGGTCGACGACGTCTTGTAGAAGTGCACCCGGACGTCGTCGATCTTCCGCTTACCCTCGAGGTCCACGGTGATCGTGTCGGTGGCGTTCGGCGAGCCGGCGGTCCCCCAGAACGGCTCGTTCACGGTGGTGCCGTTGACTGCTCCGGCCGGCGTACGCCCGGAGGCGGAGAAGGTGGCGGTGGCCGGGCGGCCCTTCGCCACGTTGGCCTTCGGGTTCATGCCGGCCTTGGCCATCACGTCGGTGACCCGCGCGTCCGCCGCGAAGGTGACGTCCTCCGGCGCCTTCAGGCTCTTCTCGGCCGCGTTGGTCACGGTGATCCCGGCCGCGGCGGTGACCTGGCCGCTGGCCGGGTCGTAGACCAGCTTGCCGAGCTTGTCGGCGGTGAACGCCAGCTCGCCGTCGAGGTAGACGGAGTAGCCCTCGGGCGTGCCCGTGCCGTAGTGCCGCTCGCCGCCCGGCGCGTCCCAGACGACCGTCAGGTCCTTGTCGCGGTACTTGATGTTGTTGGCGGTGAAGTGGTCCCAGCCGATGTCGATCGGGTCCAGCTCGATCTTCGCGTCGTCGCGCGGGCGCAGGCCCATCGCGTCCTCGATGACGGTGAAGTTCGTGGCGCCGAGGATCGTGTGGTGGATCCACGAGCGGTACCCGATGCTCTGGTTCGCGGCCGAGCCGTCGGCCCAGAACTCGTTCTGGTCGGGGTACCGGTTGTCGCCGTTGTTCTGGTAGTGCGCCCAGGCGTTCCAGTACAGCAGCTTCTTGTACCACTCGGCGTTGATGTACTCGGTCGGATAGTTGCGCAGCACCGACGACAGCATCCGGAACGTCACCGTCGAGTTGATCACCGAGAAGTTGTTGCTGCCGGGGTCGCCCTCCGCAGCCGCGGCGGCCTTGTCGGCCTGATTCGCCGTGGTGAACGGGAAGATCGGGTACTGGGTGTCGTCGGCGAACAGCCGCAGAGCCTCGGTGTACGGCTGGTCGTAGTCGGCGTCACCGGGCTTGGGCATCAGCCCGACAGAGAACGGGTAGTAGTTGTTGATCTCCTTCCACGGCACCAGGTCACCGGACGCGACGTGCCGGTGCTTGAGCAGATTGCCCTTGTGGCCCATCTCGTCCGGCGTGGTGCGGGCCGGCTCCCAGAGGTGCTCCAGCACGGCCGCCTTGATCCGCGCGGCGAACGCCTCCATCTCGGCGGCCTTCGCGGTGTTCCCGGCGGTCCGGTACGCGGCCGCCGCGGCCTTCGCGTTGGAGTAGAGGTACGCGTTCTCGGTGCGGTCCATGTTCTGGTTCTTGCGCCAGTCGAACGACACCGCGTCGGCGTCGTTGCCGGTCATCGCGCCCCAGCTGTACTCGATCAGGTCGTTGTCGTCGAAGTCGTACGCCTCGAGGAGTCCCTTGACGTCGTCCTCGGCGTACTCCGCGAGGTTCTCGGCGATCGCCGCCGGTCCGCCGTGCAGCTGGTACGACCGCCAGGCCGCCTCGGAGATGTACTCCGTGTAGCTGTTCGACCAGTTCGCCGGGTCGCCCGGGTTGTCCACGTACTTCGAGCTCTTCGCGACCTCGCCGGCCGACACCCAGGAGCCGTAGGAGTACGCCGGGTCGCGGAAGTACTTGAGGTCGTCCACGAACATGCCGGTGGTCAGCACGATCGCGTTGTTGTAGCCGAGCACGCCCTCCATCGCGGTCGGGAACTGATAGTCGTTGCCCGGGATGTCCGCGTCGAGGAAGTTGAACCGCATCAGCCACCAGCGGTAGAACAACGTCTTGTCGATGTTGTTCTCCGGCGTGTCCAGGTAGGGCACGTTCTCCGCCCACCACCGGTTGTACGCCGTGACGTGCCTCGTGTACGCCGCGGCCGGCGCGAGGTCACGGAACGCGGTGTACTCGCTCGCCGACGCCGGGTTCTCCTTGGCGACGAAACCGAGCTGCACCTTGGCCCGCGCCGAGCCGTTCGCCGGCACCGCGACGGTCCGCCGCAGCGTGCCCTGGACCGGCGTGAATCCGTCGCCGGAGAACCGCGGGAACAGGTCGGTCAGCTTGTTGAACGAGCGCACCGCGCCGGTCAGCTCGCCGTTGTCCGATTCCACGGTCCGGGCGAACGGCGAGCTCGCGCTGAGCGTCACGTCCTTCGCGCCGTTCGTGCTGGTCACCTCGAGGTCGGTGACCAGCACGTTCTGCTCGGTGATGTACTTCGTCTGCACGACCCGCAGGCCGGCCGCGCTGTTGGTGAAGACGCCCCGCCAGTAACTCGGCGTCTGCTTACGCTGGGCGGCGTCCTCGCTCAGGGTGACGTCGGCTCCGCCGACCGAGAGCGTGATCGTGTACGCCCCCTGCCCGCCCGCGATCGACTCGATGTAGGCGACCTCGCCGCCGAAGCCGAGCGTCGCCGGCTGATGGGTCTTCATGAAGACCGCGCGGCCACGGCTGAACAGGTACTGGTTCGCGTCGCCGTTGGACCCGCCCGGCGTGTTGCCGGTGCGGGCCAGCATCCGGTCGATCCAGAAGTCGTTGTCGGGGCTGCTCCCGGCCCCGGCCGCGACGTCGGCGTCGAAGATGGCCTGGAGCTGGTTGCGAGCGTGATAGCCGGTGCGCTCGTCCGGCACCGGGGTCGCGCTGCCGGTGAAGACCGGGTACGGCGTGCCGCTGTTGGGCGCCGCCTGGGCGGCGGGGGGAAGGGACACCAGGCCGGCGAGGAGAAGGCCGGCGGTCAGAGCAGCTAGAGGGGGTCGCGGTATCGCGGGCGCTGTCACAAGTGGACGCCTTTCGCCTCTTCTGGGCAGGGAAACCACTCGGAGCGGGTGGCTGCTCCGAGTGATTCACGAAAACCTTTTCGGGAATGCTTGCAGCACGTTGCGATCGTGTCAACAGGCAGGTTTCCGCAGCTTGCAGCCTCAAAGGAAGAGATCATGGTGCGTACCCGGACAACGTCGCCGAAAAGCAGAAGGGATGTGACCGAAATGCAAAAGCGCCGCCCGGCAGATGCCGGGCGGCGCTCGCTAGCCAGGGTTTCAGCCGATCTTCACGTTGAAGACCGGGTTGGCGGCCAGCTTCTTGAAGGCAGCGAGGCTCGCCGGGGTACTGTTGATGCTGATGTCCCGGTCGCCCTGGTCGTCCTTCTTCGTGTCGAAGTGGACGATCGCCTTGATGGCGGGACGCTTGGCGAGCTCCGGCAGGACGTCGTTGTAGACGGCGTCCTTGTCGGCGTACTTGCCGACGCGGTGGTAGCCACCCCACTCGGCCAGCATGAACGGCTTGCCCGGCGCCTTGGCGACGGCCCAGTCGTAGAAACCGACGCCACCCTTGGGGGCACGGTCCAGGATGTCGCCGAAGTCGCCGAAGTGGTAGTAGCCCTTCTCGACCGAGACGTAGGAGTCCAGGCCCACCCAGTCGACGACGTCGTTACCCGGGTAGAGGTCCTTCCACCAGCTCTGCGCCATCCACTTCTCGTTACCCATGTACGCCATCACGTTGACCACGTTCGTCACGCCCTGCGCCCGGAGGCGGAGGATGGTGTGGCGGTACATCGCGGCGAAGTCCTTGGCCTCCCAGCCCGAGCCGCGCTTGGCGACGACGTCGTTCTCCGGCTCGTGGTTCAGAACCAGGAAGAACTTCTTGCCGTACGCCTTCGCGCGCTTGGCGAACGCGTCGATGCGGGCGTCCTGCTCACCCTTCGCGACCTTGGCCCAGTTCGAGCCGTAGGCGATCTTCCAGTTCTCCAGCAGCACGCGCGGCTTCGCCGGGTCGTTGGTCATGGCGATCTCGGCCTTGGTCGGGAACGGCTCGTTGCCCTTGTGGTACTGGTGGAAGATCGTCGCGGTGCGGCCGCTCAGCTTCTCCCAGTCCTTGAGCGCGAGGTCCCGCGGCGCGTCGGTGAAGCCGCCGGCCGCGCCACCCCAGAGGATGTTGCAGGACGGGACGAGCTTCGCGTTCGTGACACAGTTCGTGCCGGCCTTCGGCGCGGCACCGCTCGCGGCGGACTTCACCGCGTCGCTGATCGCGGCGGAGGTCAGGAAGGTCAGCTCCGGGCCGCCCTTGGCCTTGTTCTCGGCCGACTGGAACTTGATCGGCGCGGTCGCGGAGATCGCGAACGAGTAGGTGCCCGGGCCGTAGACCTCGGAGCTCAGGTCGAAGGCGAGGCTGGTGTCGCTGCTCTTCGGGCTCACCGAGGCGATCGGCAGGCCCACCTTCGGAGCGTTGGCCGCGGACAGCTTGCCCTCGGTCCAGGTGTTGTCGAGAACGCGGGAAACCGTGACCTTGCCGGTCGGCTTGCCCAGCGCGCTCAGGAGCAGCTTCGCGTCCTGCACATCGGTGCCGGCCGCAACGGTGAACTTCAGGAACGACGTCTTGACGTCATTGCCGACCTTGCCCGCGACCAGCTTGTCCTCGGTGCCGAACGAAGCGGTCTTGCGGGACGACGAGGTGTACGTGTCGTCGCCGGCGGCGACGGCCATCTCCTTGGTGCCCTTGGTCTTCTTGATGGCAACCGCCTGAGCGGTCGCACCCGGCGCCAACGCGGCAGCGGCGCCCGCGAAAACGGCGGTCAGAGCTGTCAGGTGCTTCGGCAGCTTGGCACGTCGCATTCTGAATCTCCCCCGGTCTGTCCGGCCGTTGTCGGCCGGGCATGTGAAAGAGATTGCGGGTCGTGGGTTGCGGGTCCAGTACCCGGACAGGTGCCGTGCGGTTGCAGCGGTTTTTCTTTTTGCCGGGGGCGGTTCGCTCAAGTGGCGGGGCGCGGTGCCGACACTTCTGGTCGCCTTCCCCGGCAGACCGTCCCCGCCCCTGCTAGCGGCCGCGTTTCCCCTGCTCAAGCCCTTGTCCCCGCTCTGTCCCCGCCCGCTTCTCCCCGCTGCGCCGCCCCTGGTTCAGCCCTGCCCCCGGCACACGGTGGGCCCGCGCCTCCCCCGGCCGCAGGCCCACCGTGTGCTCCCGCCTCCCCAGCCGCAGGCCCACCGTGCGCCCTTGGCCCCCGGCCCCGCGCTCACCGTGCGATCCCGTCTCCCCCCGGTCCGAGCACACCGTGTGCCCGCTCCCGCCTCCCCCGGCGGCGGGCACACGGTGTGCTTGCGTGCCGGGCCTCGGGGCGGTAGCCATGGGACATGACGCTGATCATCGACGGCCACAACGACCTGCCGATGCGGCTCCGCGCCCTCCACGGCTCGAGCGTCGCCGGCCTCGACCAGCACCGCCCGTCCCTGCACACCGACCTGCCACGACTGCGCGCCGGCGGCGTCGGCGGGCAGTTCTGGTCCGTCTACGTCCCGTCCGACCTGCCGGAACCCGTCGCGCTCACGGCCACCCTCGAACAGATCGACCTGGTGCACCGGATGGTCGCCGCCTACCCCGGCGACCTCGAGATCGCGCACACCGCCGCCGACGTCGAACGGATCATGGCGGCCGGGCGGATCGCCTCCCTCATCGGCGTCGAGGGCGGCCACTGCCTCGCCGGCTCGACGGGCGTGCTGCGCTCACTCGCGCGGCTCGGCATCCGATATGTCACGCTTACTCACAATCACCACACCGCGTGGGCGGACTCCGCAGCGCAGCCGCCGGTGGTCGGCGGCCTGTCGGCCGAAGGGCGCGATCTGGTACGGGACATGCAGCGCCTCGGTGTCCTCGTGGACCTGTCGCACGTCGCGCCGGTGACCATGCACGCCGCCCTGGACGTCGCCGGCGCGCCGGTGATCTTCTCGCACTCGGGTGCCAGGGCCGTCACCGATCATCCCCGCAACGTGCCCGACGACGTGCTGACCAGGCTTCCCGGCAACGGTGGGGTGGCCCAGCTGACCTTCGTGGCGCCCTTCGTCTCCGCGGCGGTCCGGGACTGGGCGGCCGCGGCCGAGGCCGAGTGGGCACGGCTCGGACTGCCGGCGCTGCCCGACCCGTGGCCCCGGTCGCCTCGTCCCGGCGAGGACCCGTCCGCCGTACCCGTGATCGTGGCGCCGGACCCGGCCGCAGAGCCCGCGTTCCGCGCCTGGCTCGCCGCGCACCCGAAGCCAGCCGCCACGATCGCGCAGGTGGCCGACCATGTCGACCACGCCAGGGCGGTCGCCGGCGTGGATCACGTGGGCCTGGGCGGCGACTTCGACGGCACGACCGAGCTGCCGGCGGGACTGCCCGACGTGTCGGGGTACCCGCGGCTGCTCGACGAGTTGCGCGGCCGCGGATGGTCCGAGGCCGACCTGACGAAGCTGGCCTCGGGCAACATCCTCCGGGCGATGCGGGACGCCGAGTCACGGGCCGGGGAGATGCTCTGGCCCGTACCCTCCTAGTCGTTTCTTGGCATTTGGTCCGTTTTCAGTCCTCCGGGCGGTCGGCTTCAGCGGGATTCGGGGCGTCGGGCCGGCGAGCGCGCGGGGAACGCTGCCGCGGAGTCCGCGGTGCCCGCGCCGGCTTCGGGGCGGCACCCGTCCCGGCCGGGTCGTCGGGCGTGACAGCGTCGGGTGTCATCGCGTCGGGTGTCATCGCGTCGGGTGTCATTGCGTCGGGTGCGCTTCGTGCTTGCGGAATGCGGGGGGATGCGGCGTTCTGTCCCGATGTGGCGGATGCGCCGTTCTCCGACCGCGGCTCCCTCAACGCGGCGTCCTCCGACCGCGGCTCCCTCAATGCGGCGTCCTCCGACCGCGGCTCGACCGACGCGCCGTTCTCCGACCGCGGCTCCGACGGTGCGGCGATCAACGGCGGGGAGTCCTTGGCGCCGATCGCGCCCTCCGCCTCTTCCTCCGCTCCACGATCCGCCGTTTCCTGCAACTCCGGCTCCGGCTCCGCCGGCTCGTCGGCGTCCAGGTCTCCGCTCTCCCTCGCCTCCTCGTCGAGCGCCTCCTGGGAGGACGGCCCATATGCCGGCGGCTGGCCGGAACCGATCACCGCGTACACCTCGGGGCGCCACCGCCGGAGCTTCCTCCCCCAGCGCACACCCACCACGAAAAGGATCAGGAAGGCGAGCGGCGGCGACCACACCTTCAGCAGGTTGTCCGAATCCAGCAGGATGCCGAAGGACGCCACGGTGAGCAGCAGGATGAGGCTCAGGAAGACCACGGAGATCCACGGCGCGACGGCGCGCCGCCAGCGGGTCTCGCCGTGGTCGCCGCGCCGGAAGTAGCGGACCACGGCGATCGACGCGATCACCATCAGGACCAGGACGCCGAGACCGCCGGAGACGGTGCCGAAGAAGAACAGGTCGGTGGTCGGGTTCCAGCCGACGAGCGCGAACAGGAGAAGCACCCCGAGGGCGACGCTGGACTGGGCGAACGACGCGGTGACCGGGACGCCGCCGCGGGTGCGGGCCAGCGACGGCGGCAGGACACCCTCGCGGGCGACGGTCAGCGCGTACCGCGCGACGGTGTGATGGAAGGCCAGCATCGCGGCGAACAGGCTGGTCGCGAAGAAGATCCGGCCCAGGTCGATGATCACCGACGGCAGGTAGGGGTCGGGCAGGTAGAAGAACAGGTCGTCGAGGTGGTCGCCGGCGATCGCGACGATCTGGTCGTAACCGGCGACGACCGACATGACCCAGGCGGTCCCGCCGTAGAGCACGGCCGCGACCAGCAGGGTGAGGCCGATCGCCCGGGACACCGTGCGGCGCGGGTCGCGGGCCTCGGCGGCGTAGACGAGCGGTGCCTCGAACCCGACCATGCCGGCGACCGCGGCGACGAGCAGCGCGACCCCGCCCGCGCTGGCGATCAGCCCGGGGTTGAGGGTCCCGAACGATACCGTGCCGCCCGCCGGATGGGTGACCATCACATAGTCGAAGACCAGCACTATCAGCACTTCGGCACAGACCAGGACGGTCAGGATACGAGCGTTCAAATCGATGTTCAGCCGGCCCAGCACGCCGATCAGCGCCCACCCGAGCAGCGCCCAGATCACCCAGGAGACCTGGATGCCGAAGATCGCCATCGCGTTGTGCGCGGCCACACCGAACGCGCCGTAGAGACCGATCTGCATGGCGTTGTAGGCGAGCAGCGCGACGAACGCCGTGCCGACGCCGGCGGGACGGGACAGGCCCGCCGCGGCGTACGCGTAGAAGGCGCCACTGTTCGGAACGTGCCGTGCCATCGCGGCGAGACCCACCGCGAAGACGCCCAGCACCGCTGCGACCAGCATGTACGCGACCGGGATGCCCTTCTCCTCCACCTGCCCGTAGCCGAGGGGCAGCGCCCCCGCCACGACGGTGAGCGGTGTCATGGCGGAGACCGCGATGACGAAGATCGGCCACGTGCCGAGGCGGCGCTCGGCGACCTGCTGTGGCATTGGCGCCTCCTAATCAACGGTTGACCGTCTCCCATCATTACGTCCACAGCGGATCAGCGATATAGAAACTTCTCGATCATGACCGGTCGGGTTTCGGCACTCTCGCCGTTGGGTAGGCTGCCAGCATGCCGATCGGACCGCAGCCACAGGGACGTCGCGGCACGGTCGAGGAGCCGTACAGCCCGCTCAACCTGCGGCTGGTCCTCGCCGCGATCGGGCTGGTCGTCTGCACGGTCCTGTCGATCGTGCTGTTCCGCTCCGGCTGGACCCTGCCGGGCTGGCTGCTGGCCGCCTGGGCCGTGGTCGCCCTGATCGACATCGTGGTGGTACAGCTGCGCCGCCGGGCCCGCAAGCGACTCGAGGGCGACCGCGACCACTCGCTCTTCGAGTGAGGCCGTCGCTCACGCCAGACCCGCGTCGTGCACCAGCAACGCGATCTGCACCCGGTTGTTCAGGTCCAGTTTGGTGAGCACCCGGGAGACGTGCGCCTTCACCGTCGCGACCGACATGTAGAGGTCGGTGGAGATCTCCGCGTTCGACTTGCCCTGCGCCACCAGCACGGCCACCTCTTTCTCCCGGACGCTGAGCCGGTTGAGCAGCTCGTCGGCCTGATCACGCGCGGGCCGGGGGTCGGCCGCCACGTGGGCGATCAGCTGCCGGGTGACGCTCGGCGAGAGCGTCGCCTCGCCCTGCGCGACCCGCAGCACCGCCTCCTTGATCTGGCCGGGCGGCGTGTCCTTGAGCAGGAACCCGCTGGCGCCGACCCGCAGTGCCCGCAGCACGAACTCGTCCGCGTCGAACGTCGTCAGCACCAGCACCTGCGGCGCCTCGGGCCGCCGCCGCAGCCGCTCGGTGGCGGTCAGGCCGTCGACGCCGGGCATCCGGATGTCCATCAGCACCACGTCCGGCTGATGCTCGGCGACCGCCGCAGGCACCTCGGCGCCGTCGGCCGCCTGCCCCACGACCCGCACGTCGCCGCCACCCGACAGGATCATCGACAGCCCGGCCCGCACCAGCGGATCGTCGTCCACGATCAGCACCCGCACCGTGCGCACGACACCTCCCCACGATCCACGACAGCCGGAAGCACGCCCGCGCGAGCCACGACGGCCGGAAGCCGGCCCGCGCGGTTCACGACGGCCGGAAGCCGGCCCGTGCGGGTCACGACGGCCACGGGAGCCACGCGGAGAGGACGAACTCGTTGCCGTGACGGCCGTGCGCGAGCCGCCCGCCGGCGAGCGTGGCCCGTTCCGCGAGACCGATCAGGCCCATCCCGGTGCCCGGAATGGCCGGACCGGTGGCCCCGGGACGACGACCGAGCCCCGCCGCGCCGGCAGCTGCCGTGTCGGGGACGCTCACCGGCATCGGGTTGCGGACCTCGACGGTCAGCCCCTCGCCCGCCCCGCCACGGACCGCCACCGACACTGCGACACCGGGGGCGTGCTTGCGCGCGTTCGTCAACCCCTCCTGAATGATCCGGTATGCCGCGCGACCCGTCGCCACGGGCACCGAGTCGGGCTCGGCCGTGACGTTCAGCCGTACCCTGATCCCCGCTGACCTGGACTCGTCGGCAAGCGCGGGCAATGCGCTGAGCGTGGGTTGCGGCCGCTCCGGCGCCTCCTCCTCGTCGGACTGCGTCGTGCGCAGCACGCCGATCACCTCGCGCAGGTCCTGCAGCGCCTGGTGCGCGCTCGACCGCACCACCGCGGACGCGGCGGCGATCTCCTCGGGCGGGGCGCCGGGACGGAACTCCAGCGCCCCGGCGTGCAGGCTGAGCAGGGAGATCCGGTGGGCCAGGACGTCGTGCATCTCGCGGGCGATCCGGGTGCGCTCGAGAACCCGGGCCTGCGCGATCCGCAGCCGCTGCTCGGCCTCGGCGCGCTCGGCCCGCTCCCGCCAGCTGACGATCAGCTGGCGGCGGGACCGGACCAGCATGCCCCAGAGCGCCGCGACCAGCACCATGAAGTTGCCCCACCATAAGTTCTCCCAGAACCCGGCGCCGGCCGGCTCGGCCCGCACCGCCGCGAAGACGGTGTTGACGCCGCAGACCGCGACGACATAGGCCGCGAGGATGCTGAACCGGCGGTGCACCGCGACGGTGAAGACGACGATCAGCAGGGTGATGCCACTGGTGATCGAGAAGAACGCGAGCGCCAGCAGGTAGAGCGCGAGCCAGGTGAGGAATCGCCGCCGCCACCAGAGCGCGACGCCGGCGATCACGCCGAGCACGGCGTCGACGGCGACCAGCCAGAACGGGGTCCCCACCCACTCCTGCAGAACGGTCGGATGGGGATCGACGAGTTCGGCGGCCAGCAGGACGGTGGAGCCGAAGCCGAGCACGAAACAGAGCGTGTCGACCAGCCAGTCACGTGTGGAACGCCGGCTCGGCACCGGCCCGGCCGGGTCCGCCGCCAGCGCGGACGGCCAGAGCCACCGGTACTCGGTCAGCGACGCCCCCATGCGCTCGACTCTACGGACGGCAAAGCCGCGCCGATACCGACCAAAGTAGTAACCGAGGTATCGACCAAGGATGACCGGCATCGACCGTCGGCCGAAGCGGCGGCCCGCCACCGGCCCGCAGGCTGTTTCCATGATTACGGTCGAGAACCTCACCAGGACGTACGGCGCGCAGCGCGCCGTCGACGACGTGTCGTTCACCTGCGAGCCGGGCACGGTCACCGGTTTTCTCGGGCCGAACGGCGCCGGCAAGTCCACCACGCTGCGGATGATCTGTGGTCTCACCCCGCCCACCGCGGGGCGGGCCACCGTCTGCGGTGTGCCGTACCGGCAGCTCGGCAACCCGGGCCGTCGGGTCGGTGTGCTGCTCGACGCGTCCGCCCAGCACGCCGGGCGCACCGGCCGGGAGACCCTCGCGCTGGCCGCCATCACGATGGGGCTGGACACCGGCCGGGTGCCGGAGCGGCTGGCCCGCGTCGGCCTGGACCGCGCCGCGGCCAAGCGGCGGGTCCGGGCGTACTCGCTCGGTATGCGGCAGCGGCTCGGCCTGGCGTACGCGATGCTCGGCGACCCGGCCGTGCTGATCCTCGACGAGCCGGCGAACGGCCTCGACCCGGAGGGCATCTTCTGGATGCGCGGGCTGCTCCGCGAGTTCGCCGACCGGGGCGGCACCGTGCTGCTCAGCTCGCATCTGCTGCGGGAGGTGGAGGCGGTCGCCGACCGGCTCATCGTGATCGGCCAGGGCAAGATCCTGGCACAGGGTGACAAGGACCAGCTGCTCAGCGCCGCCGGCACCGTCGTGCGGGCCAGCGATCCGGCCGCCCTCGAGGCGCTGTTCGACCGGATCGGCGTGACGGCGACCCGGTCCGCGGACGGCACCCTGCTCGTTCCCTCCGACGCCGAGACCATCGCCCAGGCCGCCGCCCAAGCCGGTGTGGTGCTGCTGGAGCTGCGCCCGGCCGGCGCCGGCGGCCTCGAAGAGATGTTCCTGCGACTCACCGCCACCAACGGCCTCGAGGAGGTCAGCCGATGACCGTCGTCGCTAACCCGACCATTCCGCTCCCCCGCCTCACCGTGGTCGAGCTGCGCAAGCTCGCGGACACCCGGGCAGGTTTCTGGCTGCTGCTGGTGATCGGCCTGGCCACGATCGGCACCTCGGCGATCCTGCTCGGCTGGGCCGAGGACGCCGACCAGACCTTCGAGGCGTTCTTCACCTTCGGGCTGGCGCCGTCGGCGGTGCTGCTGCCCGTCCTCGGCATCCTCTCGATCACCAGCGAGTGGTCGCAACGCACCGCGCTCGCCACGTTCACCCTGGCGCCGGCGCGTGGCCGGGTCCTGCTGGCGAAACTGGCCTCCGGGACGATCATCGCGATCGCCGCCACGGCCGCGACCGGGCTGCTGGCCGCCGTCGGCAACGTGATCGCCGGGATGATGGGCGGCGACGCCTCGTGGGGCATGGACGGCAGCCTCGTCTGGCAGGGCGTTCTCATGCAGGTGATCTTCGTGCTGATGGGTATCGGTTTCGGCGCGCTGCTGCAGAACACGCCTCTCGCCATCGTCATCTACTTCGCGCTGCCGATGGTCTGGTCGATCCTCGGCGGGACCATCAAGGGACTGCGCACCGCGTCGGAGTGGCTGGACCTGAACGCCACCTCCCAGGCCCTGTCGGAACCCGACATGACCGGCGGTGAATGGGCTCGGTTCGGCGTCTCGGTGGCGGTGTGGGTGGTGCTCCCGCTCCTGCTCGGGACGGTGCGGGTGCTCCGCCGGGAGGTTTCCTGATCCACAACGGTGGGTGTTGGCGTCACGATCTCGCGATCGCGGGTAGCGTCGCGAGACGTGACGCGTACCCTTTTTGCGAGCTTCGCGACTATTGCCGTTACCATCCCGCTCCTGGCGGCTCCCGTCTCCGCCGCACCACTCACCACCGCCCCGGCTTCTCCCACACCGCTCCGGGGTGTCCCGGCCTCCGCCGCGCCGGCGCCGTCGCCGGCCCCCTCCGCAGTCGTCCCCTCCGCAGTCGTCCCGTCCGCGCTCGTCCCGTCCGCCCCGGCTCAGGCCGCGCCCGCCGGGGACGTCCGGGATCTGACGCCGCCGACCCGGCTCACGCTCAACGGCCGGCCGCTGCCGCCGGCCACCTATCAGCCGGGCCCGCTCGGGCGCCGCGCCGCCCCCACCTCGCCGCCGCTGGGAACCGTGCGCAGCTGGGCGGGTCTCAACGCGGTCGAGGCCGACGTCTACCGCAAGGATTACGTGCTGCGCGCGGTCGGCGAGCACATCGAGGTCTGGGTGGCGAAGGACCTCGGTTTCCCGATCGGCGACTGCCGCGGTGACGCCGCCACCGAGGTCACCGACGCCCAGATCGCCGGCCTCGTCCGCGAGTTCGACGAGAACATCTACCCCACCGAGACGGCCGCCTTCAGCACGCCACCGGCCCGCACCGGGGCCAACGCCGGCGTCGACGGCGATTTCACCGGCGCCGGCGACCGCACCGTGACACTCGTCGACAACATCCGCGACGACAACTTCGTCAGCTACCCGGAACGGCCCACCTACATCGCGGGGTTCTTCTCCGAGCAGCTCAACGAGCTTTTCGACCGCAACGTGATAACCATCGACGCCTTCGACTGGGCGCATCGGCTGGGCGACGATCCGGCACACCAGCCCACCGACGACCTCTGCACCAGCCGGCCGGCCCGCCCGCGGATGTACGAGTCCACGTTCGCCCACGAGTGGCAGCACCTGCTCAGTTATTACGCCGATCCGGACGAGGAGAGCTGGCTGGACGAGGGGCTCAGCGATTACGCGCAGACCCTGACCGGGTACGTCGACTCGCGGCTCGGCGTCTACCACCGCGGGTTCGACAACCACCTCGCCTGTTACCAGGGTTTCGGTGGGGTGAAGACGGCGAACAATCCGAACCCGCGCGACTGTGACGGGCCGGCGAACTCGCTCAACCTGTGGAACGAGGGCACCGCCGACGCGGTCCTCGCCGATTACGGCATCACCTACCAGCTGATGCTGTATCTGGGTGACCGGTTCGGGCGGGGGGTTCTCTCCAGGCTGCACCGGGACGCCGACCACCGCGGCCTGGAGGCGCTCGCGGAGGCGTTGCCGGACGGCACACGCTTCTACGACGTTCTCCACGATTTCCAGACGATGACGCTCGTCGACAAGTCCGCCGGAGAGCCGGACAGCGTGCTCAAGGGCGCGAGCCGCGAACGGGTCACCGCCGCCAGCCTGCGCTCGACGGTGAACCTGAGCAGCGCGGGGTCGCACGGCACGCCGGGGGCGCCACCGAACGGCGCCGATTATGTCCGGCTGCCGACCACGCTGCGCTCGGTCAGTTTCCAGGGGGCGGCCACGCTGCCGCCGCTCCCCCTGGGCTGGACTATCGACAAGGGCATGATCTTCTCCGGCAACGCGTCGGGCCTGGACACCACCGCGGTCCGCGCGGTCGACGTGCCGCTCGCCGACCCGAACCTTCGCTTCACCAGCACCCACGCCCTGGAGAAGGACTTCGACTACGGATATGTGACGGTCTCCACCGACGGTGGCCGAACCTATCGGGCGATCGCCGGTGACACGACGGTCGCGGGACCGCTGGGCGCGGGCATCACCGGCCGGGCCACCGGCGCCACCCTCCGGTACGACCTGTCGGCGCACGCCGGGAAGCGGGTCCTGCTGGGTTTCCGGTACGTCAGTGACAGTGCCGTCAACCAGGGCGGCTGGCACATCGGGGACGTCAGAGTCGGCTCGCAGACGATCGACAGCGCCGCCCTGGACGAGTGGCGGTCGCCCACCCAGGTCCGCCCGACACCGGTGCACAACTGGCACGTGACGCTCGTCGGGCTGGGGCGCGCTCGCGCCAAGATCGTGCCGCTCGAGGATTTCGACAGGCTGAACGATTACCCCAAGGTCGCGGCGATCGTCGCCTACGACGAGCCGACCGGGACGGCCGAGCAGTACGCCCCCTACACCCTCGTGGTGAACGGGGAGACGCTGCCCCGGGAAGAGCCCGCTCAGGCGACCGGCGGCACCACGCGGTAGAGGAAGGCAGCCGAGCCGGAGCCGGCCCGATCGATCTGCCCGCCACGTCGGACGAGAGCGCCGGTGGCGGGCGGATCGTCTCCGGCGCGGATCGCGGACGAGCGCCGGACTCCCGGTCACCGATTCTCGTGCCATCACCACGCCCCTCCGCGCCTCGTCGAAGGTTCGAGATTGACAGTGTCACGGTGACAGTGTCAAGCTGGTCGGCATGTGGACGATGGAACAGTTGGTCGAGCGGGCACACGCGGCACTCGCCGCGGAGTACCCGGGCGCACCCAACGGACGCGTCCGTGACCTGCCCGACCGCAGGTCGATCCGGTGGTATACGACGATCGGCCTGGTCGACCGTCCTCTCGGCACGCGCGGGCGCACCGCCCTCTACGGGCCGCGTCACCTGCTGCAACTCGTCGCGATCAAGAGGCGGCAGGCAGCCGGGCGGACGCTCGCCGAGATCCAGGCGGAGCTGACCGGCGCCACCGACGAGACACTGGCAGCCGCTTCACGCGTACCGGATGGGCTCTTGGCCCCCGACGAACCAGCCGCCGCCGAGCCCACCACCGACGATGCGCCGGGGCCGGACGGCGCGGGCCGGTCCTCGTTCTGGAAACAGGCACCGGCCGCGCCTCCTCCCGGTGACCTGCGGAGAGTTCCACCGGGCCTCGCCACCTACGAGCCCGGCGTCGCGCACGCCGCGCCCGACATCACCGGCGGTCCGCTGCTCACCGGGTTCCCCCTCGGCGACGGCGTGATCCTGCTGGTTCCCGGCCCCGCTGCCGGCATCGACCGTGACGACCTCGCCGCGGCCGCCCGCCCTCTGCTCGATCTGCTCGCGTCCCGTGGGCTGACCAATGGGAGAAATGAATGATCATTTCAGTCGATCCGATGGGTCCGGCCGAGCTCGATCGGCTCCGGGAGCAGCCCGGCGCCGGCCTCGGCACCCTCCGCACCGATCGTGGCAACCTGCCGCTGGACGTGCTGGATGTGCGCGCCTCGATCAGCGGCCTGATCGTGCGCACGGAGCTCACCACCGAGTTCGTCAACACGCATGACACGGCGCTCGAGGCGACCTATGTCTTCCCGCTGCCCGACCGCGCCGCGGTCACCGGGATGACGATGACCGCCGCCGACCGCACGGTCGTGGCCCAGCTGCGCGAGCGTGCCGAGGCCCGCGAGGCCTATGACCAGGCCATCGCCGCGGGTCAGCGCGCCTCGATCGCCGAGGAGGAGCGCCCGGACGTCTTCACCATGCGAGCCGGCAACATCATGCCGGGCGAGCGCGTCACGGTCCGGCTGCGGCTGGTCGGCCCGCTGCCCTACGAGGACGGCGCGGCCACGTTCCGGTTCCCGCTGGTGGTGGCGCCGCGATATGTTCCGGGCACGCCCCTGCCGGACAGCTATGCCGGTGACGGCCAGCTCCCGGACACCGACGCCGTCCCGGACGCGTCACGCATCTCCCCGCCGGTGCTGCTGCCCGGCTTCCCCAACCCGCTGAGACTGTCCATCGGCGTCGACATCGATCCGGCCGGCCTTCAGCTCGGCGACGTGCGGTCCAGCTTGCACACGGTCCTCGACGACGAGGGCACGCTGCGGATCGCCCCCGGTGAGCGGGCCGACCGTGACTTCGTGCTCCGGCTCGCCTACGCGCCCGGCGGCGAGTCCGCCGTGGCCGTGCCCGACGAGGAGGGCGCGGAGGGCACCTATCAGCTCGTCGTCCTCCCGCCGGAGGCCGCGACGGCGCCCCGGCCGAAAGACGTGGTGCTGCTGCTCGACCGCTCCGGCAGCATGGGCGGGTGGAAGATGGTGGCCGCCCGCCGTGCCGCCGCGCGGGTGGTCGACACGCTGACCGGGGCGGACAGGTTCACCGTGCTCACCTTCGACCACCACGTCGAGCGCCCCGCCGGGCTCGACCACGGGTTGTGCGAGGCCTCCGACCGCAACCGGTTCCGCGCCGTCGAGCACCTGGCCCGCGCCGACGCCCGGGGCGGCACCGAGCTGCTCACCCCACTGATCAGCGGCCTGACCATGCTCGCCGGCAGCAGCGGCCGTGACCGGGTCCTGGTGCTGATCACCGACGGTCAGGTGGGCAACGAGGACCAGATCCTGCAGGAGATCCGTCCGCTCATCGGCACGACCCGGGTGCACACCGTGGGGATCGATCGGGCGGTCAACGCCGGATTCCTCGGCCGGCTCGCGGCGATCGGCGCGGGCCGGGCCGAGCTGGTGGAGAGCGAGGACCGTCTCGACGAGGCGATGGAGCACATCCATCGGCGGATCGGCGCCCCCGTGGTGACCGGTCTCGGAGTGACCGGCGACGGCATCACGCTGCTCGACGACAGCCGCAGCCCCGCACGGCTGCCGGGTCTCTACCCCGGCGTGCCGCTGGTGATCACCGGCCGCTATCGGGGCGAGCCCGCCGGACGCCTCACGGTGACCGGCCGCACCCGCGACGACCAGGACTTCCGGACCGGCGTCGCGGTCCAGCGGCGGTCCGAGCCCGCGGTCACCTCGCTCTGGGCACGGGCCCGGGTCCGGGACCTCGAGGATGCGTACGCGGCCGGCGACCACCATCGGGAGCAGGAGATCGTCAGTACCTCGCTGCGGTTCGGGGTGTTGTGCCGGTTCACGGCGTATGTGGCCGTCGACCAGCGCGTGGTCAACGAGGGTGGTCAGGGGAAACGGGTGACGCAGCCGGTCGAGTACCCGTCCGGCTGGGAGCCGCCCGTCGCCTCGCCGCCCACGCACGGCTTCGGCGTCGCCGGGGTGTCGCCGTTCGTCGCGGCTGACGCCGGGCCGCCGCTCTCCGCTCCGCCGGTCCCGCCCGCCGGTCCCGCCCCGTTCGCTCCCCCGCCGTCACCCGCTCCGGCCGGCCCCGGCTACCGCCCGTTGCGAGCGCAGGGCGCGGTGCACGGCGCTCCGCCACAGCGCGCCGGAGCGCAAGGCGGCGGAGGAGGACACGGCAGCGGAGGGCACGGCGGCGGAGCGCAAGGCGGCGGGGTGCTGGGCGTCCCCGCTGGTCCGGCGCCTCGTGGCTTCCTCACCCCGGCGGCGGCACGCGCGCGGCGGACCGGCGTCTCGCCGACCGCCGACGCCGAGATGAGCATCGCGGAACTGCGCGATCTCGTCGCCGTCGAGGCCGGCCGCCTCCGCGAGGCCGCCACGCTTCCCGTCGCGGACCGGCGCGACCTGCTCGACGACCTGGCGAGCCGCTTGGACGTGCTGCTCGCCTCCGTCGCCGACAGCGCGGCGGACATGCTGCGCACGCTCGTCGGGCTGTTGCGGGGCTCCGCTCCCCTCGACGAGAAGTGGGCGACAGCGGCGCGTGTGCTGTCCGAGTTCGGGTCACCGGGCACCGGAAGCGCCCCGAGCAGCGGGACCGGAGGCACTCAAGGCAGCGACAGTGCCGACGGCGGTGGGAGCGCGAGCGAGACCGGCGCCGGCTCCTCGACGAGCTCGAAGAAGTCCAAACCGTTCTGGAAGCGCTGAATCGGCAGAGGCGGGCCCGCTGAGTCAGGAGGTGAGAGCCGGCGCCATCAGTGAGGGGAACCGATCCGGCCCTGCGGATCGACCGGAGGGCCCCCACGCCGCTCCGCTCGGGCCGGTAGGTTGGTTCATCGGTGTGCCTGAGCGGGGGGTGGTGTAGTCAGTGGGTTCCGTAGGCGAGGACGGCGGCGACAACCGGGAACCGCTGCTGGTTCGGCCGTTCGTTCTGGCGGACGACGAGCCGCGCGGCACGTCCCCGTCCGCGCAGACCTGGCCGGCCGACCCGACGCGGGAGATCCCGACCCAGGTGATTCCCGCGGTGCCGGCTGCGGATCCGGGTGCGGCGAAGCCCCGCGACCGTCGCTGGCGCCGCCCCGCGCTGCTGATCGGCGCCGGGGTGGCGGCGGTGCTCGCCGTCGCCGGTTATGCCGTGGTACGCCCGGCGCTGCAGCCGGCGGTCTCGACGTCGCTGCCCGACCAGTCGCTGCCGGTCGTGACCGGTCCGGCGCCGTCGCCGAGCGCGACCGCCCCCAGTGCTGCGCCGACCGGCGACGCGGGGAACGACGCGGCGGGCACCGGAACCGGCGAGACCGACAGCGGCGGCACTGCGGACAGCACCGCCGCCACCACGGATCCCGCCACGGCGACGCCGTCGTCATCGACGACGACACAGCCGGCCGCTCCCACCGCTGCGGCGAGCACCACGACCGCCGCCGCGCCCGCCACGACGACCGCGGCGGCCCCGCCGGCCGACCTGGTTCCGCCGGCGACGCTCGTCGAACCGCGGGGTTCGCTGGTCAGCAGCAACGGTCTCTGCCTCGACCTGCAGGGCGGCGAGGCCGGTGACGGTGTCGACGTGCACGTCGACGACTGCAACGGCACCAGCCCGCAGCGGTGGCGGCTGAACTCCGACAAGACTCTCGAAGTGCTCGACATGTGCGCGAACCTGGTCGGCTACGGCGGCGTCGAGCTGATCCGGTGCGACACCCGCACCACGGCGCAGTGGGCGTTCGGCGAGAACGGCCAGCTCACCAACGCGGCGAACGGCATGTGCCTGACCGATCCGTATTCCGGCGCCCGGCCCGGCAAACAGGTCTTCGTCGTCCGGTGCACGGGCGGGAACAACCAGCGCTGGTCCTTCCGCTGATCGGCGGAAGCGCCGCCGCAGCACCGCCCAGCCGAAACGCCACCGCCACGCACCGCAGCGCCACGCAGCCGAAACACCGCCACTCGCACCGCAGCGCCACGCAGCCGAAACACCGCCATCGCACCGCAGCGCCACGCGGCCGGAGCGCCGCGGCCGCACCGCAGCACCGCCCCGCTGAAACGCCGCCGGCACAAGCACCGGCGCAACCTGGCCCAAGAGCCGCAGAGCCGACAGCGCCGGCCGGGAGACCCGGTCGGCGCTGTCGGTGCGAACTGCCCGCGGAAACCTACTTGCCGCGCCGCTTGTTCAGGAAGTCGAACGCGACGGCCGCGATCAGCACCAGGCCCTTGATGGTCTGCTGCCAGGCCGGGTCCACGTTCATGATCGACAGGCCCATGTTGAGCACGCCCATGATGAGCGCGCCGATGATGGCGCCGGTGATCTTGCCGACGCCGCCGTTGACGGCGGTGCCACCGATGAAGGCGGCGGCGATGGCGTCGAGCTCGAAGTTGCTGCCGGCGGCGGCGACCGCGGCGCCGGCCCGGGAGGTGGTGACCACCGCGGCGACACCGGCGAGCAGGCCCATGTTCACGAAGAGCATGAAGTTGACCCGCTTGGTCTTCACACCGCTGAGCATCGCGGCGGGCAGGTTGCCGCCCATCGCGTAGATGTGCCGGCCGAAGATCGTGTTGTTCATGACGAACGTGTAGATCATGACCAGCGCGCCGACGATGATCAGCACGATCGGGGTGCCACCGGCGCTCTTGGCGAGCAGGTAGGTGATGTAGCCGATCACCACGACGAAGAGCACGATCTTGCCGATGAACGCGGCGAACGGCTCGGTGCGCAGGTCGTTCTTGACCAGCTCGTGACGGGTGCGGATCTGGCTGACCACCAGGCCCCCGATCGCCAGCAGACCGATCAGCACGGTGAGGCCGTCGAGGGCGCCGAGGAAGCCGAGCGCGTTCGGCAGCGAGCCGTTGCTGATGTCGTTGAAGCCGGTCGGCAGGCCGGAGACGGTGGTGCCGACCAGGACGATCGCCAGACCACGGAAGATCAGCTGGCCGCCGAGGGTCACGATGAAGGCGGGGATGCCGACGTACGCCACCCAGAAGCCCTGCCACATGCCGACGACGCCGCCGACCAGGACCGAGATGATCACGGCGAGGAGCCATGGCACGTTGTGATCGGTGATCAGCAAGGCGCTGATGCCGCCGATGAAGGCCACCACCGAACCGACCGAGAGGTCGATATGGCCGGCCACGATGATCATGACCATGCCGATGGTGAGGATGAAGACGTACGCGTTCTGCTGAATCAGAGCGGCGACGTTGTTCGGGTACAGCAGCTTGCCGTCCGTCAGAATCTGGAACAGCGCGACAATCACGACCAGCGCGATCAGGATGCCGTACTGCCCGATGTTCTGGGTCAGGTACGTCTTCAGCGATCCGCTGTCGTTCTTCTTGCTGGGCTCCGGCTGTGCCGTCGGCTGCGCCAGCGTGGTGGAAGCGCTCACCGCGTTGCTCCGCTCTTCTCCTGGGTCATGTAGCGCATGAGGCTCTCCTGGTTCGCCTCGGCGCGGGGGATCTGTCCGGTGACTCGACCCTGGCTCATCGCGTAGATCCGGTCACAGATGCCGAGCAGCTCGGGCAGCTCGGAGGAGATCACGATGACTGCCTTGCCGGAGTCGGCAAGTTTGTTGATGATCTCGTAGATCTCGAACTTGGCGCCGACGTCGATGCCCCGCGTCGGCTCGTCGAGGATCAGCACCTCGGGCTCGGTGAAGAGCCACTTGCTCAGCACGACCTTCTGCTGGTTACCGCCGGACAGCTTGCCGACCACGGCATCGACACTGTTCGCCTTGGTCTTCATGTCCTTGCGGAACCGCTCGGCCCAGTTGACCTCCTGCGCGCCGTTGACGACGCCCAGCTTGGAGATCCGCTTGAGGTTGGCCGAGGTGGTGTTGCGCTTGATGTCCTCGATCAGGTTGAGGCCGAAGTGCTTGCGGTCCTCGGTCGCGTACGCGAGACCGTGCTCGATCGCCGCGTCGACCGTCTTGACCGAGATCTCCTTGCCGTGCAGGAAGACCTTGCCGGAGATGTTCGCGCCGTAGCTGCGGCCGAAGACGCTCATCGCGAGCTCGGTGCGGCCGGCGCCCATCAGGCCGGCGATGCCGACGATCTCGCCGGCCCGGACGTTCAGGTTGGCGTGGTCGACGACGACCCGGGAGGAATCGTTCGGGTGGTGCACGGTCCAGTCCTCGATCCGCAGGACCTCTTCGCCGATCTTCGGCGTGTGGTCCGGGTAGCGGTGCGCGAGGTCCCGGCCGACCATGCCGCGGATGATGCGGTCCTCGGTGACCGGTTCGGCGCCGTGCATGTCGAGGGTCTCGATGCTCTGGCCGTCGCGGATGATCGTCGTGCTGTCGGCGATCGCGGCGATCTCGTTCAGCTTGTGCGAGATGATGATCGACGTAATGCCCTGGTCACGCAGGTGGCGGAGCAGATCCAGCAGGTGCGCGCTGTCCTCGTCGTTGAGCGCCGCGGTGGGCTCGTCGAGGATGAGCAGCTTGACCTTCTTCGAGAGCGCCTTGGCGATCTCCACGAGCTGCTGCTTGCCGACGCCGATGTCCATGATCTTGGTGTCGGGGGCCTCGTTGAGGCCGACGCGGGCGAGCAGCTCGGACGCCTGCTTGTTGGTCTGCGCCCAGTTGATGACGCCGCCCTTGGCCCGCTCGTTGCCGAGGAAGATGTTCTCGGCGATCGAGAGGTACGGGCTGAGCGCCAGCTCCTGGTGAATGATGACGATGCCGAGCTCCTCGGAGTCCCGGACCGTCTTGAACCGGCCGACCTCGCCCTCGAAGACGATGTCGCCGTCATAGGTGCCGTACGGGTAGACGCCGCTGAGCACCTTCATCAGGGTCGACTTGCCGGCCCCGTTCTCGCCACAAATGGCGTGAACCTCCCCGCGGGCCACGCTGAGCGTGACGTCCGAGAGCGCTTTGACGCCGGGGAAGGTCTTCGTAATGCCCCGCATCTCCAGAATCGGGGTCTTGTCGTCGTTGGCCATCACAACTCGCTTGCTGTAGGGGGTCGGACCGGGGCCTTGGCCGGCCGATTCTCCAAGATCGAATCCTGAAAGCTCCAAGATCGAATCCCGGAGAATCGGCCGGCCGGTCCCAGCAAGAGCTGAGGGGCGTTACAGGCCGAGCTTGTCGGCGGTGTAGAAGCCGGACTCGACGAGCTTCGTCTTGACGTCGTCCTTGGTGACGACGACCGGCGGCAGGAGGTACGAGGGAACGACCTTGACACCGTTGTTGTAGGTGGTGGTGTCGTTCGTCTCGACGGTCTCGCCCTTGATGATCTGGTCGGTCATCTTGGAGACCTGCTCACCCAGGGTGCGGGTGTCCTTCCAGACCGTCATCGACTGCTTGTCGGCCAGGATGTTCTTGACGTTCGCCAGGTCGGCGTCCTGACCGGTGATGAGCGGCCAGTCGGTGCCCGGTTTGTAGCCCTGGGACTCGAGCGACTGCTCGATGCCCAGCGCCAGCGAGTCGTTCGGGGAGAGAACGACGTCGACCTTCTTGCCGCCCGTGTAGTACGAGTTCAGGCGGTTGTCCATCTCCGACTGGGCCTTCTGCGAGGTCCAGCCGTCGATCGAGACGTTCTTCCAGTCGTCGTTGCTGGAGAGCTTCTTGCCGGACGGGATGACCAGCTTGCCGCTGTCCACGTACGGCTTGAGGACGTCCCACGCGCCGGAGAAGAAGAACTTGGCGTTGTTGTCGTCCGACGAGCCGGAGAAGGGCTCGAGGTTGAACGGGCCCTTGCCGTCCTTGAGGCCGAGCTTGTCCACGATGAACTCACCCTGGAGCTTGCCGACCTGGTAGTTGTCGAAGGTCGCGTAGTAGTCGACGTTCTTGGTCGAGTTGATCAGGCGGTCGTACGCGATGACCTTGATGTTCTGCTGCGCGGCCTTGTCGAGGACCGGGCCCAGGGCGGTGCCGTCGATCGACGCGATCACCAGAACCTTCGGGTTCTGGTTGATCATGTTCTGGATCTGGGTGATCTGCTGGTCGACCTTGTTGTCGGCGTACTGCAGCGACGTCTCGTAGCCGGCCTTCTTCAGCAGCTCGTCAAGGTACGCACCGTCGTTGTTCCAGCGCTCGAGGCTCTTCGTCGGCATCGCGATGCCGACGAGGTTGCTCGAGCCACCGCCCGAGCTGGAGCTGTCCTCGTCGCGAGTGCTGCTGCAACCCGACGCCGCGGCCAGAGTCGCGGCCAGGGTGACCGCCGCGAGAACCCGGAAGTTCTTGGACACCTCGACGTCTCCTTTCGTATCGGGCCCGCAGCGATGCGGGCCGACCTTTGAGCCGGCAGGCCGATGTCTGCCGGAGTCTATTTGTTGGTGCGAACAACATACGCCCAAAGACGTACGCTGCACGCGGGTGACCGTAACGGCTCCGTAACACTCACTGTGAGCGACGCCTCCCACGGTAGACCCGTGATCAAGGCATCAGCCTGGATAAACATAGGTCAACTTCTGAGGCTTAGAGCACCTTGACAGCACGGGCCGTCACGGGGTGCGGGCCATAGTATTTGTTGTCTACTCCGACTAATACGCCGAGGGGTGGCCACGTACGGACCGCTATCGTGACGGCACACAGCGCGAGAGGAGCGAGGATGCCGGTCAATCCCCGGGCCGCCCACCTGGCCCTGGCCCTGCGCTGCGTCGCGGAGCAGTCCGGCGCGATCTCCCGAGCCGGCATCTCCGCCGCGACCGGCCTGAACCGGTCCACCGCCTGCTCGCTGATCGAGGAGTTGATGGCCGGCGGCCTGGTCAAGGAGGTCGGCAGCCGCCGGGAGAGCTCCCGGGCCGGCCGGCCCGGAACGGCGCTGGGCCTGCGCAACGACGGCCCGGCCGGGCTGGGCATCGACGTCAACGTCGACTACACCGCGGTCTGCGTCGTCGATCTCACCGGCGCGGTGCGCTACAAGCACGTGGTCTCCGAGGACCAGCGCGGTCAGGACACCCATGAGGTTCTCGACCGGATCGCCCGCCTGGCCCGCGGCGCGCAGAACGCGGCCGAGGCCGACGGCCTGGCCCTCTGCGGCAGTGCGGTCGCGGTCCCCGGCATCGTCGACCGCCGCGGCGCCACCGTCACGCTCGCGCCGAACCTCGGCTGGCGCGACCTCGACGTCACCGAGGTGCTGCCGGCCGACGTGCACGGCGAGCGGGCCGCGCTCGACAACGAGGCCAACTTCGCGGCGCTCTCCGAGCAGGAGCTGATCAGGTCCGGCGCCAGCTACCTCTACGTGAGCGGCCAGATCGGCGTCGGCGCCGGCATCGTGCTCGACGGCACGCTCTACCGGGGCTCGCACGGCTGGAGCGGCGAGATCGGGCACCTCACGATCGACCGCGACGGCCCGGAGTGCCCGTGCGGCCGGCGCGGCTGCCTCGAGCGTTACGCCGGGCACGAGGCGATCCTGCGCGCCACCAGCATCTCCAGCGGCGTCGGCACCACGCTCGGCGTGCGCCCGACCGTCGACCTCATCGCCGCGCGGGCCCGGGCCGGCGACGCGCAGACCCTGGAAGCCCTCGCGACCGCCGGGCGCACGCTCGGCTTCGCGCTCGCCGGCTGCCTCAACCTGCTCGACGTCGGCACGATCGTGCTCGGCGGCATCTACCGCGACCTCGCCCCGTGGATCGGGCCCGAGGTGGAACGCGAGGTGCGAGCCCAGTTCGTCGGCGCACGCTGGGCGGACCCCGAGGTCCGGGCCGCGGCGTACGGCGCGGAGGCGCCCGCTCTCGGGGCGGCCCGCTCGGTCGTCCGCGACGTGATCAACGATCCGATCCGCTGGCTCGCCCGATAGCTGCCCGTTCGCGGCGGAATGTCCGGCAGCGCGGTCATCCTGCGGCGCACAGTGATGTCCCGGCCCTGAAGAGGGCCGGGACATCGGAGATGCCGAGATAACCGTCACAGATGGTTTATCGGCAGGTACCCGGCAAATCCGAGTATTTCGGTCCCGCGCTTCTCGGGACAAAACCCGATCGCGAGGGTACGGCCGGAGCAGCGCCCCCGGTTTTCCGGCTTTACGTCACCCGCATTCCCGGCGTCCCGCCCGGCGCGTTCGCTACGGGACCATCCAGTCGAGCACCGGCGTCCCCTGCAACGTGACCAGCACACACATGAACAGCAGCAGCACCGCGCTCCAGCCGACCACCCGGCGGAAGATGTCGCCCTCGCGCCCGGCCATCCCGACCGCGGAGGCGGCGATCGCCAGGTTCTGCGGGCTGATCATCTTGCCGAGCACGCCGCCGGACGAGTTCGCGGCGGCCAGCAGCACCGGGTCGAGGCCGGCCTTCACCGCGGTCTGCACCTGCAACGCGCCGAACAGCGCGTTCGAGGACGTGTCGGAACCGGTCACGGCCACACCGATCCATCCGAGGATCGAGGAGAGGAAGAGGAACACCCCGCCGGCCTGGGCGAACAGCTCGCCGAGGGTGGCGGTCTGCCCGGACTGGTTCAGGACGTAGGCGAGGGCGAGCACCGCCATGACCGTCACGATCGCGTGGCGCAGCTCGGCGTAGGTCCGCGCGTAGGCCTGCAACGCCGCGCCGGGACGGATCCGCAGCACGATCGCGGTGAGGATGCCGGCCAGGATCATCAGGGTCCCGGCCGCCGGCAGCCAGCCGAGGGTGAACTTCGTGGACGCGAGCGGCTGCCCGTTCGCCCCGAGCACGTCGAGCCCCGGCCACGGGAAGACCACGGTCCACGGCTGTTCGGCGAGCGCTTCCTTGACCGGTCCCAGGTTGGCGACCGAGAAGATCACGATAATGATCAGGTACGGGGCGTAGGCCCGCAGAACCTCGACCGGCGGGTCCCGCCGCACCGTGACCGCCGCCGCCCGCCTCGAGCCGGCGCCTGCCCCCACGGGCCCCGCCGGGTCCGAGGCCGGCGACCCGGCAGCCGGCGAACCACGGTCCGCCGACGCGCTGCCCGCCCCTGCGCCGCCCACCGGGTCCGAGGCCGGCGACCCGGCAGCCGGGGATTCGGGAGCGCCCTCGTGCAGGTCCGGCGACTCGGACGGCCGCCAGATGCGGAGCAGCAGGACCACCGCGGCGGCCGAGGCGAGGGAGGCGACGATGTCGGTGAGCGGGACCGAGATGTAGTTCGACGCGACGAACTGGCCCACGCCGAACACCAGGCCGCCCACCACCGCGGCGGGCCAGGTCTGGCGGATTCCGCGGCGGCCGTCGACGACCGCCACCAGGACCAGCGGCACGACGACGGCCAGGATCGGGGTCTGCCGGCCGACCATCGCGCCGAGGGTCTCGGTGGTGAGCCGCGGGTCGGGGACGGCGCCGGAGGTGACCGTCCCGAGGGTGACGATCGGGGTGGCCAGCGCCCCGTAGGCGACCGGGGCGGTGTTCGCGATCAGCGCCACGGCGGCCGCCCGCAGCGGCCGGAACCCGAGCGCCATCAGCATGACCACGGTGACGGCGACCGGCGTACCGAATCCCGCGAGGGCCTCCAGCAGCGCCCCGAAGCAGAACGCCACGATGATCGCCTGGATGCGCATGTCCGGGCTGACCCGTTCCATCGAGCGGCGCAGCACGTCGAAGTGCCCGCTCACCACGGTCAGGTTGTAGACCCAGATGGCGTTGATGACGATCCACAGGATCGGGAAGAAGCCGAACGCGGCACCCTCGCTCGCCGACAGCAGCGCCTGCCCGATCGGCATGGCGTAGACCAGGACGGCGACCGCGAGGGCCACCCCGAGCGAGATCAGGCCGGCCAGCCAGGCGCGCATCCGGACCACGCCGAGCAGCAGGAAGAGCGTGAGCAGCGAGAGCGCGGCGAAGATCGCCGAGAGCGCCACGGAGCCGGATACCGGGTCGGTCACGATCCTGAACTGTTCGAACATGAGAACCATCCAGAGCTATCGATCTCCCTACGCGCAATCTAGCCCTTTGGATGTGAAGCGCAACACGGGATCAGGCGTCGTGCACGGCCTGCCAGATGCGGTCGGCGGTGAAGGGAAGGTCGGTCATGCGGACGCCGGCGGCGTCCCGGATCGCGTTGGCCAGCGCCGGAGCGACCGGGTTGAACGGGCTCTCGCTCATCGACTTCGCGCCGAGCGGCCCGATCGCGTCCGTGGTGCCGGCGAAGTGCACCTCGGTCCGCGGCACGTCCGCGAACGCCGGCAGGTGGTACTGCCGGAACGTGGTCGTGGTGACCTCGCCCGACGACGCGACGTCGACGTGCTCGGAGAGGGTCGCGCCGATCGCCTGCGCCACTCCCCCCTCGATCTGGCCGCGCAGCTGGGCCGGGTTCATCACGGTTCCGGCGTCGGCGCTGTGCACGCTGCGCAGAATCCGCAGCTCCCCGGTGTCCGGGTCGATCGCGACCCGGAACCACTGCGCGTTGAACGCCACCGACCGGGGCGTGCCGTCGAAGAAGCCGTGCCCGTCGCCACCCGAGCGCAGCGACCGCGCCGCCCGCAGGACCGCGCGGCCGGCCACGACCACGCCGGTGGAGGCGAACGCGCCGGTGTCGTGGCCGACCAGGTCGGTGTCGGACTGCCGGATGACGACCCGGTCCGGCGTGGTCGCCATCTCGTCGGCGACGATCTGCGCGAAGACCGTGGTGCTGCCGTTGCCGAACTCGGCGGTGCCGACCGACACCTCGTACCGGTCGTCGCCGAGGGCCCGGACGCCTGCGTCGGCGAAGTGCCCGCCGGGCGGCCCGGACGCGATCATCGCGATCGCCATGCCCTCGCCGACGCGCCAGCCCGCCGGGGCCTCGTCGGTGGTGAGCGCCGCCGCCCGCATGTGGTCCAGGCACTGGTCCAGGCCGTAACTGGCGATCCCCAGGTCCTCGACGTGGTCGCCGGGCGCGGTCAGGTCGTCCCCCTCGCGCACCACGTTGAGCTCGCGGAACGTCACCGGATCCATCCCGATGGCGCGGGCCAGCTCGTCCATGACCTGTTCCACGGCGAACGTGACCTGCCCGAGCCCGTACCCGCGGAACGCGCCGGCCGGCACGGTGTTCGTGTAGACCGTCACCGCGTCGGTACGCATGTTCCCGCACTTGTAGACCGCGAGCGTCTCGTGACAGCCGTGGTGCATCACCGACGTGCCGTGGTTGCCGTAGGCGCCGGTGTTCACCAGCACGTCGAGCGTGAGCGCGGTGAGCTCACCGGACCGGCGGGCGCCCGCCGTCACGGTCACCGCGAACGGGTGCCGCGTCGTCGCGCCGGTGAACTGCTCGGACCGGGTGTACTCCCATTTCACCGGCCGTCCGGTGCGCAGCACCGCGAGCGCGACCAGGTCCTCGACCAGCATCTCCTGCTTGCCACCGAACCCGCCGCCCACCCGGCCCGCGACCACCCGGACCCGGTCGGCCGGCAGGTCGTAGAGCCGGGCGACCGCCCGCCGGGTCAGGAACGGCGTCTGCGTGCTGGACCGCAGGACGAGGCGCCCGTCGTCGTCCAGCCACCCGAGGGCCCCGTGCGTCTCCAGGCTCGCGTGCTGCACCCGCGCGGTGCGGAAGGTGGCCTCATAGGTGACGTCGGCTTGCGCGAAGCCCGCCTCGACGTCGCCGAGCGTGGCGTGCAGCTCGCCCACGACGTTCGACGCCGACCGGGAGATCCCCTCGGCGGTCCCCTTGTCCGGGTGCAGCACCGGCGCGCCCGGCCGCATCGCCTCGGCCGGGTCGAGCACGAACGGCAGCACCTGGTACTCGACCCGGAGCAGCCGGACCCCCTCCTCGGCCGCCGCCTCCGAGGTGGCGATCACCGCGGCGACCCGCTGGCCGGCGAACCGGACGACCTCGTCGAGCACCCGTGTGTCGTACGGATCCTCGGCCTCGTTCTCGTGCTGCGCGGTGGAGAACAGCCGGTCCGGCGCGTCCTTGTGGGTCAGCACCGCTTCCACCCCCGGCACCGCGAGAGCCGCCGACGTGTCCACCGCGACGATCCGGGCGTGCGGGTGCGGCGACCGCAGCACCTTGAGATGCAGCACGCCGGGAACGTCCAGGTCGAACGTGTACCGCGCGGTGCCGGTCACCACCTGCGGCCCGGCGGGCGCTCCCGCGCTCGACCCGACGGCCGGTCCGCTGTCGCACCCACGGTCCGGCCCGGCGCCGGCGACCGGGCGGCCGCATATCGCGTCCTCGACGGCGCGATACCCCGTACACCGGCAGAGGTTGCCTTTGAGCGCGCGCGGCAGATCCTCGCGCTGCTCCGCGGAGAGCGCGGCAGACGTCATGATCATGCCCGCGGTGCAGAAACCGCACTGGAAGCCCTGCGCGTCCAGGAAGCTCCGCTGCATCGGGTGCAGCGCGTCCGGCGTGCCCAGTCCCTCGATCGTGGTGACGCTGCGGCTCTGCGCCCGGAACGCCGGGTAGACGCAGGAGTGCACCGGCGCGCCGTCGACGTGCACCGTGCACGCGCCGCAGTCGCCGCTGTCGCAGCCCTTCTTGACGCCGAAGCAGCCCTCCTCGCGCAGGTAGGTGCGCAGGCACTGGCCCGGTCGCGGAGCGCGGTCGTGTGCCGTTCCGTTGATCTCGATCATGAGAGCTCCGCGAGGATCTGCGCGGCGTAGTGCCGGGTCAGGTGCCGGCGCCAGAGCGGACGACCGTGCACGTCGTCCACGTAGTCGTCAGCCGGGATGGCATCGAGGGCGGACAGGGAGCCCAGCGGCAGGACATAGGGCCGCCGGGTCGCCGCGGTCACGGTCAGCGAGATCTCACCGGGGGACGCCGCGCGGCCGATCAGGAGCACCGCCGACCGGCCGTGCCGGTGCAGGGAGCCACGCCGGTACGCGATACGCCCGGTGAACGCCGACGCCGGGAAGTGGATCGATCGGAGCAGCTCTCCGTCCCGCAGCACGGTCGTCCCCTCACCTGTCACGAACGCGGCGGCGGGCACCCGCCGTTCCTCGCCGCCGGGGCCGATCAGCAGCACCGACGCGCCGAGCGCCACGCTCAGCGAGATCATCGGCCCGGCCGGGAGCGCGGCGCACAGGTTCCCGCCGACGGTCGCCACGTTCCAGATCTTGAACGAGGCGAGGAAGGCGTGACAGCACTGCCGCACGATGGCGTGCCGGCCCAGCCGCTCGTTGAGCTGGGCGACCGTGCAGGTGGCCGCGACATCGACGCTGCCGTCGTCGTGGACGGTCAGCGCCGGCCAGCCGGCCGCGGTCAGGTCGAGCAGGCGCCGGACGTGCGGGCGGGGCTCGCCGAACAGCGCGGTCCCGCCGCCCAGCCAGGCATCGCCCGGCCGCCACGCGCCGGGAGCGGCTGGACTGATCACTTCGGTGACGGTGTTCAGATCCACGTTCGTACGCTACGCGCTGCGTGTTTCCGATCTTGGCAGTCCGTCACGGCCGACGGTTAACCGCGCGTAACGCGCCGACGGTAACCGGGACTTTCGGCCCGGGCCGACGCCGCCGTTCGCCCCTGATCAACACGATCGCGGCCCGGAAGGGTCAAGGCGACTTCGCGGAAAGGACGTCAGTGGACGCGCTCGATCTTTCGCGGTGGCAGTTCGGCATCACCACCGTGTACCACTTCATCTTCGTACCCCTCACGATCGGGCTCTCCGCCCTCGTCGCCGGCCTGCAGACCGCGTGGGTCCGCACCGGCAAGGAGCACTACCTGCGGGCCACCAAGTTCTGGGGCAAGCTCTTTTTGATCAACTTCGCGATCGGCGTGGTCACCGGCATCGTGCAGGAGTTCCAGTTCGGCATGAACTGGTCGGCGTACTCCCGGTTCGTCGGCGACATCTTCGGCGCTCCGCTCGCCATCGAGGGCCTGCTCGCCTTCTTCCTGGAGTCCACGTTCCTCGGGCTCTGGATCTTCGGCTGGGACCGGCTGCCGAAGAAGATCCACCTGGCGAGCATCTGGATGGTGGCGCTCGGGACCACGCTCTCCGCGTACTTCATCCTGGCCGCGAACTCCTGGATGCAGCACCCGGTCGGCTGGACCATGGGCGACGGCCGGGCCGAGCTGACAAGCATCGGCGCGGTGCTGACCAACTCGACCACGCTCGTCACGTTCCCGCACACGATCACCGCCTGCTTCCTGACCGGCGGCGCGATGCTGCTGGCCGTCAGCGCGTGGCACCTCCGCCGGAACAACCAGCCCGAGGTGTTCAAGCCGTCGATGCGGCTCGGCGCCTGGGTGGTGCTGATCGCCGGCCTCGGGGTGCTGATCACCGGCGACATCCAGGCACGGGTGATGACCGAGCAGCAACCGATGAAGATGGCGGCCGCCGAGGCGCTCTACGAGACCACCGGCAGCGCGTCCTTCTCGCTCTTCACGATCGGCTCGCTCGACGGCGACGAGGAGCTCTACAGCGTCCGGATCCCGTCGCTGCTCTCGTTCATGGCGACCGGCTCGCCGGACGGCGAGGTCGAAGGCATCAACAACGTCCAATCAGAGTACGAGCAGGCGTACGGTCCCGGGGACTACCGGCCGATCGTGCCGGTCACCTACTGGTCGTTCCGCCTGATGATCGGCTTCGGCGGGCTGGCCATGCTGATCGCGGCCGCCGCGCTCTGGTTCACCCGCGGTGACCGCCGCCCGCGCAGCCGCTGGCTCTGGATCGCCGCGGTGAGCACCGTCGCGATGCCGCTGCTCGCCAACTCGTTCGGCTGGATCTTCACCGAGATGGGCCGGCAGCCGTGGACCGTCTTCGGCCTCTTCACCACCGCCGAATCGGGCTCCCCCTCGGTGTCGGCGGGTGAGGCAGCGACCGGACTGATCGTGCTGACCGTCCTCTACGGCGTCCTCGCGGTGATCGAGTTCGGCCTCTTCCTCAAGTACGCGAAGGCCGGGGCGCCCGAGATCCCCGCGCCGACCACCGACGAAGCCGACAAACCGCTCGCGTTCGCCTACTAAGAGGACATCGTGGAACTCACTACCGTCTGGTTTCTGCTCATCGGCGTCCTCTGGGCCGGCTACTTCCTGCTCGAGGGCTTCGACTTCGGCGTCGGCATCCTGCTGCCGGTCGTCGGCAAGGACGACACGTCCCGGCGCCTCGCGATCAACACGATCGGCCCGGTCTGGGACGCCAACGAGGTCTGGGTGCTGGTCGCCGGCGGCGCCACCTTCGCGGCGTTCCCCGAGTGGTACGCCACCCTCTTCTCCGGCTTCTTCCTGCCCCTGCTGATCATCCTGGTCGCGCTGATCGTCCGCGGTCTCGCCTTCGAGTACCGGGGCAAGCGGCCCGGCGCCGCCTGGAAACGCGGCTGGGACCGGGCGATCTTCTGGGGCAGCCTGATCCCGGCGATCCTCTGGGGTGTCGCGTTCGGCAACATCCTGCGCGGCGTGCCGATCGACGCGAACCACGAGTACGTCGGCGGATTCTTCAACCTGCTCAACCCGTACGCGCTGCTCGGCGGCCTGACCACGCTCAGCCTCTTCACCCTGCACGGCGCGGTGTTCCTGGCGCTGAAGACCGACGGCCCGATGCGCGAGCAGGCAGGTCGTCTCGCCGCCCGCCTGGCGCTCGTGGCCGTCCCCGTCGCCGCCGCCTTCCTGATCTGGACCGGTCTCACGCACGAAGACGGCTGGGGCATCGCGCTCTCCGTCCTGGCCGCGCTCGCCCTGATCGGCGCGGTCCTGGCGACCCGCGCCCGCCGGGAGGGCTGGGCCTTCACGGCCACCGGCGCGACGATCCTGCTCGCGGTGGCGGCCCTGTTCGTCACGCTCTTCCCGAACGTCATGCCGTCGACCCTGGACGCCGCGAACAGCCTCACCGTGACGAACGCGTCGTCGACGCCGTACACCCTGAAGGTGATGACCTGGGTGGCGGTCTGCTTCACCCCGATCGTGCTGATCTACCAGGGCTGGACCTACTGGGTGTTCCGCAAGCGCCTGACGCTGAGCGACATCCCGGCATCCGGCGCCCACTGATGAGGCCTCTGGATCCGCGCCTGCTCAGGTACGCCCGGGCCACCCGGGCGTACCTGGCGGCCACCGTCGTCCTCGGCGCCGGCCAGGCCGCGCTGCTGATCGCCCAGGCCGTTCTCCTGGCGGACGCGATCACCGGCGTGTTCCTGGACGGTTTCTCACTGACGTTCGCGGACGTCCTTCCGCTGATCGCCGTGGTCGCCGCCCGGGCCGCTGCCGCCTGGCTGCAGGAGGTGGCCGCGGCCCGCTCGGCCGCCGCGGTCAAGAGCGAGCTGCGCCGCCGCCTGCTCGGCCACCTCGCCGCGCTCGGCCCGGCACACCGCACGCCAGCCGGGGAGATCGCCACGCTGGCCGGGCACGGCCTGGACGCGCTCGACGCGTACTTCGCCCGGTACCTGCCGCAGCTCGTGCTCGCGGTGCTGGTCCCGGGCATCCTGCTGGTCCGGCTCGTCCCGGCCGACCTGATCGCCGGCCTCACGATCGCCGTCACGCTGCCGCTGATCCCGATCTTCATGGCCCTGGTCGGCATGCACACCGAGGCCCAGAACCGCCGGCAGTTCCGCCTGCTGGCCCGCCTCTCCCACCACTTCCTCGACGTGGTGGCCGGCCTGCCGACGCTGAAGCTCTTCGGCCGGGCCAAGGCCCAGGCCGGCATCATCGCCCGGATCAGCGCCGACCAGCGCCGGCACACCCTGCGCACGCTGCGGACCGCGTTCCTCTCCTCGCTGGTCCTGGAGCTGCTCGCCACCCTCTCGGTGGCCCTGGTCGCGGTCGGCATCGGGCTGCGCCTGGTCTCCGGCGAACTCGACCTGGCAACCGCGCTGCTCGTGCTGATCCTGGCACCGGAGGCGTACCGGCCGCTGCGTGAGGTGGGCGCGAACTACCACGCCAGCGCGGAGGGACTGGCCGCGGCCGAGGAGGTCTTCGCGGTGTTGGAGACGCCGCTGCCCGCTGCCGGGACCGCCGCGCCGCACGACGGCGCGATCGTCTTCTCCGACGTCGAGGTGCGCTTCCCCGGCCGCGCCGGAGCGGCGCTGCGACTGGACGCCACGATCGAGCCGGGCGAGGTCGTCGCGCTCACCGGCGCGTCCGGCTGTGGCAAGTCGACGACCCTGAACGTGCTGCTCGGGTTCGTCGCGCCCACCTCCGGCCGGGTGGCTGTCGGAGGCGTACCGATGACTGATTTCGATCCGGACGCGTGGCGGGCCCGGATCGCCTGGGTACCGCAGCGGCCGCACCTGTTCGCCACGTCGGTGTACCGGAACATCGTGCTCGCGCCGGACACCGGCGACCGTGCGGCGGCCCGGTCCGCGGCGGTGCAGGCGGACGCCGACGGGTTCATCCGTGACCTGCCGCTCGGCTACGACACGCTGCTCGGCGACGCGGGCGCCGGGCTCTCCGCCGGTCAGCGCCAGCGGATCGCCCTGGCCCGGGCGTTCCAGCGGGACGCGCCGATCGTGCTGCTCGACGAGCCGACCGCGAACCTGGACGCCGCCACGGCCGCCGAGGTGATGACCGCGATCCGCCGGCTGGCCCGCGGGCGGACCGTGGTGATCGCCGCGCACCGTCCGGAACTGATCGCCCTCGCCGACCGCGAGATCAACCTCTCCCGACCCCGGATCCCGGTAGGTGTGTGATGACGGCCGGTGTGCTGACCCCGTACCAGATGATCAAGCCGGCGGCGGGCCGCCTGGGTCTCGCCCTGCTCGCCGGAACCGGCGCGGCCGGCGCCGCGATCGCCCTGACCGCCTGCTCGGCCTGGCTGATCTCGCGGGCCGCGCTGCACCCGCCGGTGCTGCACCTGATGGTCGCGATCGTCGCGGTGCGCGCGTGCGGGCTCAGCCGGGGCGTGCTGCGCTATCTGGAACGGCTGCTCGGGCACGACGCGGCGTTCCGGATCCTCGGTGCCGTGCGGGTGCGCCTCTACCGGCGTCTGGAGCAACTCGCGCCGGCCGGGCTCGCCGACTTCCGCCGGGCCGACCTGGCGCAACGACTCGCCTCCGACGTCGACGCGGTCCTCGACCTGGTCACCCGGGTGGTGCTGCCGTTCTGCGTGGCGCTGCTGACCGGGCTCGCCGCGGTGCTCGTGGTCGGCGCGCTGGTGCCCGCCGCCGGGATCACGCTCGCGCTCGGGCTGCTCGTGGTCGCGGTCGGCGTGCCGCTGCTGCAGCGTGCCGCGACCCGGCGCGCGGACGGACGGCTCGCGCCGCTGCGCGGCCAACTCGCCACCGAGGTGATCGATCTCCTGCACGGCCTCCCCGACCTTTCCGCGTACGGGGCCACGCGCTCCCGCCTGAGCCGGATCGACGCGATCGACGCCCGGCTGACCGCGGCCGGCCGCAGATCCGCCCTGATGACCGGGATGTCGGCGGCGGTCACCACGCTGAGCAGCGGATTCTGTGTGCTGGCCGGGCTGGTGGCCGGAGCCGCCGCGGTGCGGTCCGGGAGCCTGCCCGGGGAGTTGCTGGCGCTCGTGGTGCTGACCCCGCTCGCCGTGTTCGAGGTGGCCGGGCCGCTGCCGGCGGCGGCGCAGACCTACGAGAGCGCGAAGGCATCGCTGCGCCGCCTGAACGAACTCTGGACCACCCCGTCCCCCGTCGTCGATGCCGCTCGCGTGCCTTCCCCCCGCGTCTCGCCCTCGCGGGTGCCGGAGATCCGGATCGAGGGGGTGACCGCCGGGTGGGTGCCGGGGCGGACCGCGGTGCGAGACGTCGACCTCGTGCTGCCGGCCGGCGCGCGGGTCACGCTGACCGGGCCGAGCGGCTCCGGCAAGAGCACGATCGCGGCGCTGCTGGTGCGCTTCCTCGACCCGCGGCAGGGGCGGATCACCCTGGACGGGGTGGACCTGCGCGACATACCGGCCGACCGGGTGCGGGAGATCGTCGGATACCTGCCCGAGGACGCCTACCTCTTCGACACCACGATCGGTGACAACCTGCGGATCGCGAAGCCGGACGCCACCGACGCCGACCTGCGGGCGGCGCTGCGGGCGGCCCGCCTGCTGGACTGGGTGGAGACCCTGCCGGACGGCCTCACCACCCTGGTCGGCGAGCACGGCATGGCCCTCTCCGGCGGGCAGCGGCGGCGGCTCGCCCTGGCCCGGATGCTGCTCACCGACGCCCGGGTGCTGATCTTCGACGAGCCGGCCGAGCACCTCGACGAGGAGACCGCGGCGGCGCTCACCCGGGACCTGCTCGACGCGGCCGGCGACCGCACCGTCCTGCTGATCACCCACCACACCACCGGTCTTCACCCCGGCGTTTCTCACCCCGACGTTCTTCAGCCCACCGGGACCGACTCCGGGATCGGGGCGGTGACCGCCGGCAGGGTGATGGTGAACGTGCTGCCGCGGCCCACCACGGACTGAACCGCGACGGTGCCGCCGTGGTCGCTGACGATGTCGCGGACGATCGCCAGCCCCAGACCGGGGCCCTGTACGGCCTGGTCCATCGCGTTGCCGGCCCGGTGGAACGGGGTGAACAGGCCGGGCACGTCCTCGGCCGGGATGCCGATCCCGGTGTCGGTGACCGAGACCGACACCGATCGGCCGTCCGCGCCGGTGGTCAGCTCGCAGCGCACGCTTCCGCCGGACGGGGTGAACTTGATGGCGTTCTCCATCAGCTTGCGCAGCGCCCGCTGCAGCTGGGTGCGGTCGCCGAGCACCCAGCACGGCTCGGCCTCGAAACCGACCGACAGGTTCTTGGCACGGGCCGCGTTCTCCAGCTCGGTGTGCACCATGGCGGCCAGCTCGCCGAGGTCGAGCGGCGCGGCCGGGAACCCGGCGGCGTCCGGCCGGTCCAGCAGCACCAGGTCGGCGATCGTCTCGTGCAGCCGGTGCGCGTTGCGGGTGATCGCGCTGAGCGACCGCTGCTGCACCGGCGAGAGGTCGCCGGTGTCCTCGGTGAGCATCTCGGTGTAGCCGAGGATGCTGGTCAGCGGGGTGCGCAGCTCGTGCGTGACGGTCTGGATGAAGACGTCCTTGCGATGGTCGAGCATCCGCAGCTCGGTGATCAGGCGGGTCTGCCGGTGCTGCAGGGTGAGCTGCCGCAGCACCCGTTCCAGCGCCCCGGCGGTGCCGACCAGCAGCCGCCGCTCGCCGTCCGCCCAGGTGCGCTGGCCGGGGCGGCTGACCAGCAGGAACCCAGCTTCGCAGTCCGCGTCGCCGCCGATCGTGACGCCGATCGCGCCGTCGTCGAAGGTCAGCACCCGGCCCGGACCGCCGGCCAGCAGTTTGCCGGCGACCGCCTCGGAGAGCGGGCGCGTGCCCTCCGGCCACTGGACCTGGACCGCGCCGGTGCCGGGGATGACCAGCGCGCAGTGCACGCTGCCACTGCCGCCGTCGCTCACCGCGACGCCGATCAGCTCGGCGATCCGGTGCGCCGCGACCGTCGGGTCCCGTACGTCCTGCAACTCGGCGGCGACCGCCTGCCGCAGCCCGGCCCGGTCGGCGCGGGCCTGCTCGCCGGCGAGCAGCTCCTCGGTCTGCGCGGCCAGGTCGTTGAGCGCGTCGACCACGGTCCGCAGCTCGACCGCCTCCACCGGCTCGGCGCGCGCCGAACGGTCCCCCTCGGCGAGCCGGCGGATCGTGCGGCCCAGCCGGTCCAGGGGAGCGAACAACTTCCGGTGGCCGGTGCTGGCGACCAGGTAGGCGAGCACCAGGATCGCCGCCACCAAAATCACGGACCCGCCGTTGACCAGCCGCTGGACGGTCACCCAGGAGCGCTCCTCGGCGCGGAGCTCGGCCGCGATCCCCTCGTCCACCGCCTCGTGGACCAGGCGTAACTCGTCGAACATCTGCTTGCCGCGGGCCGCGAGCGAGACCGTGGCGCCCGGCTGATCGGACGCGACGACCACCTCCGCGTACTGCTCCAGCCAGCGGCCGACCACGGCGCCCTCCTGGCCCGCCATCCGGCGCACCCCGGCGTCCCGGGTGCCGGCCACCACCTCGTCGAGCGCGGCGAGCGTCGCGCTGCGGCTGTTCTGGTACGGCTCGAGGAAGGAGCGGTCGCCGGTCAGCTGGTAGCCGCGGACACCGGTCTCGGCGTCGGTCATCCGCTGCAGGACCCGGTCGTTGGCGCGTTCCGCCGCGGCGATCCGGGCGGTGGCGTCCTCATGGTCGGAGCGGAGCCGCCCGCCGACGGCGAACTGGACCACGAGAAACGCCGCGAAGAGCAGCAGCAGGGCCGCGAAGCCCAGGTGGAGACGTCGCTGCACGCTCATCGGCGGCGCTCCTCGCGAGCGTTCATGTCAGTCCGATCGGCAGGGGGACGCGGTGACCTAAGCCACTCGGTCAGATCGGGGACCACTCAGCATCCGTACAGTTTCGTTATTGATTCGTGATAATTGGCCTATTGCGTACCGGGGGTAACGGGTAACTTGGCGCCTCGGTTCTTTTTGTCGGAAATATCGGACAGGGGCGTGGCGGGGATCACCCAGCGTCATGTTGATCTCGGTGATCTGGGTTACTGACTGGTAGCCGGGGCTCTTGTAGTCGCCGCGCGACAGCGGCAACATTTCCGGCACATTACGGCTGCGGCATCGACGAGGTTCGCTGAAAACGCCGGTCGGGTTGCATCGGCCGGGTTTCGCCGGTCGCGGCTGGACGCCATCCCAAGGAGGTTCCGTGAAGGATGCGCAAAGCGCGCAGGCTGCCGGGCGCACCAACTGGCACCGGTTCGCCGTCGCGGTGGGTGTGCCGACCGTCGTCGCCGGCGGCCTCGTTCTCGCGCTCGCCCAGGGCGCACTCGCCGCGAACTTCACCATTGCCGGTGAGCAGTTCAAACTCTCCGCCAGCAAGCTGGTGGGTGAGGGATTCACCCAGTACAACGGAGATCTCGAGACCCGCGACGGCACCACGACCGCCGCGATGTCGGGCATCGAGAAAGCGACGCTGAACGACCTCTGCCAGTCGGTGGCCGTCGGACCGGTGACGCTGCGGATCGAAGCGGGCGACGACCCCGAGCACCCGGTCACCGCGAGCAACCTGCTGATCGGCATGTCCTCGCTGGGAGGCGACGCCACGTTCGAGGACATCCAGATCGGCCTGGACGCCGGAACCCTGGACCGGGCCCAGGACGAGGCGAAGGGTGCCCCCGGCGCCTTCGGCCAGCAGGCCAGGAAAGTTACGATCATCAACCTCCGGCAGCAGGCCTACTACACCTCGGCCTCGACCTTCACGTTGAACGGCATGAGCCTCAAGCTCCATCTCAGCGGCAAGCACGAGTGCTACTGATTCGCAGTGAACCGGGCTCGTGGGGTGATCTCCACGAGCCCGGCCCATGGCGCCGTCCGGATGGGCGCCGTTCGACGGTGGTGCGGAGGATCGTGTGACGGCGGAGAACATGTGGGGCCGGTTCCGGGCGTGGCGGCGCGGCCGGCCGTACTGGGCGGGGTTCTTCCTGGTCCTGTCCGGGCTGGAGATGTTCCTGAGCGCCAACATGGCCCTCGACAACATCGAGATCCATATCGGGCCGCAGGGTTTCCTGTCCTACCTGATCCCGGTGCTGATGCTGGTCAGCGGGCTGCTGGTCTGGTTCAGCCCGGCGCAGCGGCTGTTCTACGGGGTGGTGGGGACGCTCACCGCGCTGTACTCGTTCATCGGGCTGAACCTGGGCGGGTGGTTCGTCGGGATGCTGCTCGGGATCGTCGGCGGGGCGCTGGCGATCGCGTGGAGCCCGTCAGCCCCGGAGAATCGGCCTCCGGAGGAGCCGGTTCATGACAGCGGGCCGCCGACCGCGGAGATTCCGGCGGTGGTGAGTGACCCGACGATCGTGCCGGGGATCGGGGCCGGCCCTCAGGACGGGGACCCGCAGCATCGGCCGGCGCATCGCTCGGCTCATCGGAAGGCGCTGCTGATCGCGCCGCTGGCGCTGGCTGCCGCCGTCGTGGCCGGGGGCAATGTCCCGGCGGATGCGGCGCCGGAGTGCCCGGAGGGCCTGCCGTCGATCACGACGACGCCGTCGCGGTCCGTTTCGCCTCCGGCCAAGGCCGCTCAGCGGAAAGCTCCGAAGGCCTCGCAGTCGTCCACGGCGACGGCCAGGCCGTCGGCCTCCTCGGCCTCGGCTGCTCCGTCCCCGTCGGCGACCGGCGAGGACGACGACGACACCGGTTTTCCGATCCTGGACGGGATCGGCGACGCTCTCGAGGACATCGGTGACGGGCTGAACGACATCTTCAACCCCGGTCAGGCCGCGCCGTCGCCGTCGCCGTCGCCGTCGGTCGCCGCCCCGCCCGCCCCCTCCTCGGCTGCTCCGTCGTCGGCGGGACCCTCCACCGTCGTACCCTCGCAAGCTCCTGGCTCGTCGGCGTCGCCGACGCCCAGCCGGAAGCCGGACGAGATCCCGTGCCTCGGCGCCCGGCAGGAGGGCCTGGTCGCCGAGTCGGACGGGATCCCGCGGGCCGGCGTGAAGCCCGGGATCCTCAGGACCAAGTCGCTGACCATGTACAACTCGACCTATGAGGGCGTGGTCGACGTCCCGACGGCGAACGGGCCGATCACATCGCTCTTCTTCAGCATGGACAAGGCGGTGAACAAGCCGTTCAGCCTGGAGATCGCCGAGCCCAACGGCGCCACCACGCTGATCAAGAGTGGCGAATTGACCACCGATGGGAATGTCGAGTTCTACTCCCCCAAGTTCACCGGGAAGTTGTTCGGCTTGATCCCGGTGACCTTCAGCCCCGAACAGCCGCCGCCGCTGACGCTGCCGGTGCTGTGGTTCACCGACGTGACGATCGACCTGGCGTATGTGCAGTGCGATGTCCTCACCGCCAAGCCGATCAGCATCAGCGAGCTCCCCTAGCCAGCCGCGCTTCGGTTCGGCCCACGTCATTTGGCCGGCGAATTCGCTGCCGGACCGCATCGACGGCTGGTCCGGTGTTACCGGCCCTGTAGCGAGTCCGGGCCACCGCTGGTGACCGCCCGTTAAGGCGTCGGCGATGGCGTCCAAGTCGCCCTCAAAAAGCCGGCGTAGATGGGGAGTGTCGATGACTCGCGGAGGGCTGGGGGAACATGCCGCTGGGCGGATCTCGGCAGTGGTTGGACCCTCTCAGCGGCGGCATCGCCCGGCAACACGACCTTGCGATGATGTGTGTCCGGCATCGCAGGTGCCGTCAATCAGGTCTCACCTCGGCTTCCCTCTGTCGGAGGACGATTCAGAGGTCACCGCCGATTTCTTCGTCTTCCGGCGCTATGAAGATCGATTCGCCGGATCTTCAGGGATGGGTGGTGCCGGGATCCCCTAGCGCCTTACTGCGCTACTGCTCATCCCCTAGTCGATACTGCCAGAAAAGTATCGCCCAGTCGCAAATTTGACACATTCATCGCGTGCTTAAACATCCAAGCTAGCCTATTGGTGTGAGCAAAGTTAAAGCTGGTGCAAAAAGTTGAGGCTGGCGCGATCGGATTTGAAACCTATCGGCAGCTTTTGCTCGGTCAGTGCTGCAGCGCCTGTGCTGATCACCACAAGCGGATAGCTGGCTGGCTAGACCGAGAGTAGAAGCATCCGTGGAATACGACTTCCCAGCGCTGATATACGCTGCAATACTGCTTTCTTCCCTGACCACCTCCCTAGTTGCATGCCTGATTCTAGCTGCGGTTCTACACGGGAGCGCCCGAGTGCGTCGACGGGGCCGGGATTACGCGATCGGTCGTCGCCCTATAGACACATCTAAGTCCGCCAAACTCGAGGCGGCTATTGAGACTGCCGTTATGTTAAATTCGTACGAGGTTGGGCGAGGGGCGCCTGATGGAATACGCTTAACGGACAACTTTCGGTGCCTCCCTCATGATTACGAAGATGCCGTGCGCCGCATCGCGCAGAACTACTGCGCTGCCCACGTGGTGTCCGTCGACTTAAGTAAGGTTGATCATCAATCGGCAATTCGCATCGTCGAATTTTGCAGCGGACTTTGCACTGCAAGGTCGGGTTGGATGTTTCGGGTTTCGGAGTTCGTAATTGTTTTAACTCCGGGTGTCGATTGATTGGCCGGTTCTTGCTGTGAAAGGGGATGGGTTGGCCGCGTCGAATACTGATCAGCTGTTGGTTCTCAACCACGAGGTTCGTAGAACTGAGCACGCCCTTGCAGTAGCACGGCAGAGGGCGCGGTGGTCAAACATATCCATGCTCCTTGGCCCCTTGCTGGCAGTGGTGCTTTACGTGCTGCTTTACATGCCGGTAACGGTTGTACCCGTGGCGATCCGGACGGCAATCTACATACCGGCCATCCCAATCGTTGCGTGTTTCTGCGGGGCCGCTTTCTATCTCAAGAAGTATCGAGGTTATCCCGAAAGGGATAATCAGCAAAAGAAGCTATACCTATCGGAAGGCGACTTAGAGCTGAAGTTGGCGCGACAGCGCGATGAACGCAAGATTCTGCTTGCCAATGCAGATACCCCTCCGAGAGTGCGCCGCGTTACGTACAAGGAGGACGCCTACACCGATGTAGACCACCTCCGAGCGGAAAGCAAGCGCTACCGCAGCGTCAACAACTTCCTTCAAGGGATTATCATCATCGGCTCCCTCGCCGCCACTGGCGCCTCTGGCGTTTCAACAGAAGTGCCGGTATTGCGATGGGTGACGCTGGCCTTGACATTTGCCGTTGGCATTTCAAGTGGTTTCATGGGCTACTTCAAGTACAAGGAGAGAAGTTTCTATCTTCAGCAAACAGCTGACGCAATCGAAAACGAGTGGGAGGCAGTTGAGATCGGTGTCGGTCGCTACAAGGACAGCGACGAAGAGACAGCTCTGGCAGACTTTGTCGAGGAGGTCCACCGCCTGAAATCGGAGCAGAAGAAGCGTCAACAGAACCTGGAGCAGCCCCCGGACGTTCGGAGCGCCGATGAGTAACGAATCGCCTAGCTTTCCTGTCCCGGACGAGAGCGTGGTGGCGGTTTATATCGGCGGCGACAGCGAGGCTGAAGTATTCCATCGAGCTGCGCTCTGGGTCGCAATGAACGATGGAGCCGTAGAAATCCAGGCCGTACAGTGGCAACGTTTATCGTTTCATCGCCAACCTAGTAGCCCAGTATTCGAGATGCAGATATATTTTGAGCCGCAGCCAGGATGGCAACGTTAGCGATCATCTCAGCCAACTACCTCCGTATGCCTCGGCAAGGCATGGCGCGTCCACGTTCGGTTCGAAAGCTCCTAAAACGTGCTGTTGAATCGGTTTTGGTCACCGTTGCAAGGTAAAGATCAGTCTCATTTCGGTCGCCGTGAGTAAAGCTCCTAACGCGATCTTCTAACGGGTCCAGTTGATCAGTCTGCGCCAGCAGATCAGGACGCAGGCGAGGCTGACGAAGCCGTCGTGGATGTCGAGCTGGCCTTCCCAGCGCACCGCGAGCCGGCGGAACTGATGCAGGAGGGCGAAGGTCTGTTCGACACCTAGCGCAGCTTGCCGAGTCCTTTGATGTCAGTGCTCTTCGGCTTCGGAATGAGCGGTTCAGTGCCGCGGTCGCGGCATGCTTAACGGAACGCCGCGCTGCTGCAGGCCTTCTCGGCCAGCAGTGCCTTGAAACGGCGCCGGGGACGGCCTGGGCGATCGGCGGAGCAGTCGAGCAGATCGAGCGCGCGTTTGATGTCGGGATCGTTCGCGCTCCTGGTCAGCGCGAAAAGCGGGGTGCCGTTGCCGTCATAGATCAGGTGGTGCTTCGAGCATGGCTTGCCGCGGTTGACCGGCGACGGGCCTATCCCGGCACCCCTTTTCTCGTCGATGTGACCGCCGCCCATCGCCGCACGTGACCAGTCGATTCGGTTCGCCGCGCTCAGCTTCGCCAGCAGCATGTGGGGGAGGCGGTCGAGAACGCCGGCCTCGACCCAGCGTTGCCACCGACGCCAGCAGGTCATTCCGGAGCCGAAGCCGAGATCTTGCGGGTAGGTCTTCCCAGCCGATCCCGGTGTGCAGCACGAACAGGATGCCTTGCGAGCACAGCCGGCCTGGCACCGGCCGCGGTTCCGGCGCCTTCGCCGGCCACGGCGGTAGCACCGGTTCGATCAGCTTCCACAACTCGTCAGCGATCACCCAAGCCGTGCTCACGCCGACCGAAAAAGACGGATCTTTGCCTCGCAACGCTGATCAGCATCGATTTAATAGATCGTGTCAAGGGCTTTTAGGGGGCTTGGCAACGGCTGGCCGCGTGATGGGCGAGCCGAGGCTTAGCCCGCCCTTGATCTTGTTTGTAGCGCACCTACGTCCACCCACAGAAGGACGGTCGCCAGTAGAGGCGAGGCGGCGAGACGTAGGCGAGGTCGAGCGAGGCCCGGTCGCGTAGCGCGAAGCGTTCGCGACCGGCCCTTTGATCAACATTGTTGACATCTGCGAGAGGCATGACGCCCGCTGACTTCGGCCACCTGAAGCGCGGCTGCCTCAGAGTTGCTCTTCGCTTCGACCCCGCACGGCGGCAGCCCGATCCGGTCTGGGACGTCCGAGGTGCGCCTTGACCTACCGCTGCGGGATGCAGGACGATGAGATCCACGTGACGGCTTCCTTCAAACGCCTGTCCTGGTCGTTGAGGTTCAAGTAGCGGTCATCAGCTCCACGTTCCGCAGCGGTGAAGGTCGAGCCTGTTGTCTCAGCTCTCCGGATCGGCGAAGAACTGCTCGAGGTATTCGACCAGGGCCACGATCTCGCCGGGCGACAGCCGCGGCTGGATCAGGTGGTCCCTGACCTACGGCAGGGCCTCGTTGATCTCGACCAGATGACCGTCCGGGTCACGCAGGAAGGCCCTCACCTCGCCACCCCACGCAGGCTCGGCCGGATCGGTCAGCAGGTCGACGCCCGCCGCTGCCAGCTCGGCACAGGCCTGGCGGCAGTCCGTGACCTGCATGACGATCGCGGCGGCCACCGCGCTCGCCGTGTCGTCCGGTGCCGTCAGCGCGACCCCGGGTCGATCCGGTGGCGGGTCCCCCTGCGCGGCGAGATGCAGGATTCCGGTCCCGTCGGTCAGCTTCGCATAGCCGCCCCACTCCACCAGGGGCCGAAAACCCAGTCGCCGATAGAACGCGACACTGCGCGCGACGTCTCGCACCACCATCAGGGGCGCAACACCCAACCCTTGCACGGCAACCCCGCTTCGCGTCGATGGCACGGCTCGCTCGCTCGGCACGCTAACACCGGCATGACGATTCGTCCGCCCCGTATCGCGCCAAGTGGAACCATAATTCAACTTGGAAAAGATCTTCCACTTCGCTACGATCCGGTACGTGGACGAACCGGGCTCTCCCCTGCGCCGTGACGCCGAACGCAACCGTCAACTGCTGCTGCGCACGGCGTACGACCTGATGGCCTCCGCCGGTCTGGACGTCTCCTACGAGGACATCGCCCGGGCCGCCGGCACGGGGATGGGCACCATCTACCGGCGTTTCCCGCAGCGGCGGGATTTGCTGGACGCCCTGTTCAGCAAGCACATCGACACGGTGATCGACCTGACGGAGCAGGCCGCCCGCCACGACGACGCGTGGACCGGGCTCACCTGGTTCCTCGAGCGGCAGCTCGAGATCGAGGCGCAGAGCCGGGGCCTCGGGGAGCTGCTGCGCAGCCGCAACCAGGCGACCACCCTGGTGCAGCGCGCCCACGAGCGGATGACCCCGCTCGTGGCCGGACTGATCGCCCGCGCGGTCCGCGCGGGTCAGCTTCCCCCCGGAGCGACGCCCGCCGACTTCGCCGCCGTGCACGTGATGGTGGGTGGCGTCATGGATGCCTCACGCGACTTCGCCCCGCAGCTGTGGCGGCGCGCCCTCCGGATCGCCCTGGCGGGCCTGCGCCATGCCGATCTGTCCGGTGACATGCCGGACGAAGCGGTCATCGACCACCTTTACCACGACGAGAAGAATTGAAGGTCCACCCATCATGGCTCTGCCCGACGACCTGCTCGAGGTCCTCAACGCCAAGGCGATCTGCTTCGTGACCACGCTCATGCCCGACGGCTCGCCGCAGATCTCCCAGACCTGGGCCTCCACCGACGGTGAGCACGTGCTCATCAACACGGTCGACACCCATCAGAAGACCCGCAACATCGCACGCGACCCGCGCATCGCCATCGGGATCGCCGACCCGGCCGCGCCGTCACGGTCCTGGGCCCTGCGCGGGAGCGTCGTGTCCGCGACGACCGAGGGCGCCCGGGAGAACATCGACGAGCTGTCCCAGAAGTACATCGGCCGTCCGTACCCGGGCTTCGGCGGCGGCCCGCAGCAGCGCGTCCTGCTCACCGTCAAGGTCGACCGGGTGCACCAACCCTGATCCGGCCGGCTGGCCCGGAGCTCACCATGAGCCGATGCTATGCGGCGGACGACTCGTAGCGGCTCACCGTGCTCTTGCCGGCCGCCTTCGCGGCGTACATGGCGGTGTCGGCCTGGCGCAGCAGGGCGCTGATGCCGACCCGCTCGCCGCGCCTGGTCACGGCGACGCCGATGCTGGCGCTGACCTTCACCGGGTGGCCCTGGATGATCATCGGCTGGGCGATGCGGCGCAGCAGGCGTTCGGCGAGGATGCCGGCGCGCGGACCGGCGTCGATCAGCAGGATCGCGAACTCGTCGCCGCCGCACCGGCTGACCAGGTCGGTGCCGCGCAGTTCGGCGGTGAGCCGGTGCCCGATCGTGACCAGCACGTCGTCGCCGGCGGCGTGCCCGAGGGTGTCGTTGACCGGTTTGAAGCCGTCCAGGTCGATGATGATCGCGCAGGCTTCCAGGTAGCCGGCGGAGAGGCGCGCGGCGGCGCGGCTGTCGAAGGCGGACCGGTTGAGCAGGCCGGTGAGCGGATCGTGGTGGGCCTGGTAGGCGAGGGCCTCCCGCTGCTGTTCCAGGGTGACGGTGAGCCGGCCGACCGTGATCAGGGTGAGGAACTGGCGCAGCAGCACCAGCGAGAAGCTGCTCAGCAGCAGCCAGACCAGGACCGGGCCGAGCTCGCCGTCGGTCAGCTGGCGGCCGGCGGCGACGCCGACCGCGGTGGCGACCGGGACGTAGGGCAGCAGCGCCCACGGGCTGAAGACCAGGCGTTCCACCCCGTCGACGCCGGGCCGGGAGACGGCGAGCCGGCTGGACGCCGCCATCACGAACGCGCCGAGCACGTAGCCGGCGCCGACCCCGTTCGCATACCAGGGTTCGCCCGCCACGTCGTTGCGCACCGACACGAGCAGCGTCACCGCCTGGACCAGCGCGGCGAACGCGAGGAGCTGCTGGGCGCTCGCCCGCCGGCCGGGGACCGAACCGGCGAGGGTCACCAGCGCCACGGCGGCGCCGACTCCGAGAACGACGACGATCGTCACGGCGTACCCGCTGAAGGTCTGCCCTCCCCCGGCCGGCATGAACTCTCCGACGAGCGCGAGGAAGGCCCCGGAGACCGCCGCCACGTCGATCAGCTGCCGGGCCGCGGCGATGCCGCGCAGGCGCGGACCGGCAAGGACGATCGCCAGGGGTACGCCGATCGCGGCGACCGTGGAGAGCACCACCGCCGGGGCAGCGGCCCAGGAGACGCCGAGCACCGAGAGCAGGAAGAGCACGTTCGAGAGCGACCACGCCGCGCAGGCCGCTGCGCCGCACCCGAAGGCGAGCTGGATCCGCGGCGGGTTGCCGGTGTCCCGGGCCCGGCTGCGATAGTTGACGGCGGCATACCCGCTGGCCACCGCGATCAGCACATCGGAGAGCGCCAATCCGGCCGTTTCCGGCAGGAACGGGTGCAGAAACTGCACGACAGACGCCATGACCAGGCCCGCCAGCAACGCAATGCGCAGTCGCATGCCCACCCCATGTTGGTGGAGATCCGCAAGAGGGCCGAGTATGACATGGACAGGGGTCTGTGATCAGCCCTCGAACCACGCAGCGAGAAGGAAGGCCTACACCGTGTGTCGCAGCATCCACCAGTTGCACAACTTCGAGCCGCCCGCGACGACCGACGAGATCCACGCGGCAGCCCTGCAGTACGTCCGCAAGATCGCCGGTTCGACGCGGCCGTCGCAGGCCAACCAGGAGGTCTTCGACCAGGCGGTCGCCGCCGTGACGGCAGCGACCGCCGCGTTGCTGGACGGGCTGGTCACCACCGCTCCGCCCAAGGACCGGGAGGTGGAGGCGGCGAAGGCGCGGGCCCGGGCCGAGAAGCGGTACGCCTCCTAGTCCCGTTCTGGATCCCGGCCCGATCTCGGTGGATTCGTGAGCCGCAGCGTCAGGAGATCAGCCGGCTCCAGCCGTGGGAGTCGGCGGTCCAGCCCAGGTGCAGATCGATCAGGGCCTGCCGCAGTTCCAAGGTGACCGGTCCGGGTTTCTCGTCGCCGACATGCCATGTGGTGCCGCCGTCGACGACCCGGCCGACAGGGGTGACCACCGCGGCGGTGCCGCACGCGAACGTTTCGGTGATCAGCCCGGACCGGCACTCGTCACGCCACTGCTCGACCGAGATCCGCTCCTCGCTGACCGGATAACCCCGTTCCCGCGCGAGGGTCAGCAGCGAATCCCGGGTGACTCCCGGGAGCAGCGTGCCGGTGAGCGCCGGCGTCACCACCGTCGCGCCGGGCCCGCTGCCCCGCACGAAGAAGATGTTCATGCCGCCGAGCTCCTCGATCCAGCGCTGCTCGGCCGCGTCCACCCAGACGACCTGATCACAGCCGGCGTCGACCGCCGCCTGCTGGGCCAGGAACGCTCCCGCATAGTTCCCGGCGGCCTTGGCCTGACCGGTCCCGCCCGGAGCGGCCCGCGAATACTCACGGCTCACCAGAACCGCGATCGGGTTCGGCTCGTCGGAGAAGAACCCGCCGGTGACGAAACCCATCAGCAGGAACGTGTACTCCCGGGACGGCCGCAACGCCAGGCAGGCTTCGCTCGCGAACATCACCGGCCGCAGGTAGAGGCTGAGTGCGGGATCGCCGGCCGGCAGGGCGGTGCCGTCGGTGGCAACGAACGCGTCCACCGCCTGCAGGAAGTACTCCTCGGGCAGGTGCGGCATCGCCATGCGTTCAGCGGACCGCTGGAACCGGCGGGCGTGAGCGTCAGGCCGGAACACCGCGAGCGTGCCGTCCTGCCACCGGTACGCCTTGAGACCCTCGAACACGACCTGGCCGTAGTGCAGGCCGACCATGGCGGGACTGATCGTCAGCGGGCCGAACGGCCCGAGCCGGGGCGGCCCGGTCCACCCGGTCGCCTCCTGCCAGGTCGCCGACACCAGGTGCTCTGTGAAGTGCTCACCGAACCGCATCGTCACGTTCGTTCCCCTCGCGTCGATCAGACAAGTTGGACGAAGAAGAACGTGTCACGGCTGCGGAACGGGCCGCCGTCGGAGAACGTGAAGAAGTCGGCGAACCGCAACGCGACCACACTGCCGTTCTTCAGAGTGCCCTCGAAGGTGCCGTGCACCGCCCCGCTGTCACCCTGCACCACCACCTCGGACAGGCGGTGCCGGCCGTCCCTGATCACCCGCTGGTCGCTGTAGAAGCGGGTCAGCTCGTCCCGCCCGACCAGCGGATCGTAGCCGGGACGGCGGTAGACGGCGTCCGGGGCGAAGAGTTCCACGAGCCCGGGTACGTCGCCGCCGTCCACCAGTTCGTAGTACTTCCGTATACGGTCTTCCCTTTCCATCCCGACCTCCCTGGTCAGTTCCGCAGTGACGCGTCGCGGGCGATGCCGACGACCTCGTCGAGGTGTTCGTTGAGATAGAAGTGGCCACCGGTGAACGGCACGACGGTGAACGCCGCGGTGGTCAGTTCGCGCCACGCCTGGAGCCGTCCCTCGCCGAGATCCGGATCCTCGGTGCCGCCCAGCGCGGTGATCGGCACCGGAAGCGGTGGATGGCCCGGATAGCGGTAGGTCTCGCACAGCTCGTAGTCGGCGCGGATGACCGGCAGCAGGAGTTCGAGCAGCTTCGGTTCGTTCAGCACCTCGCCGGCCGTACCGTCAAGGGCTTTGAGGTGATCCACCAGGTCCGGATCGCTGAGCTGGTGCACCGTGCCCTCTCCCGACGGCGAGGAAAGGTGCGGGGCCGCATATCCGGAGACGACCAGATGCGCCGGAGGCCTGCCGAGCCGGGTCAGCCGCTGCGCCAGCTCGTACCCGAGCAGCGCACCCATGCTGTGCCCGAACAGCGCGAACCGCCGTTCCCCGGCCCGGTCCATCAGCGGGTGAAGCAGGGCGTCGGCCATGGCGGCGGCGGACCGGATCGGCGGTTCCCCGAACCGGGACTCACGGGCCGGCAGCCGCACCGGCACCACCGCGACCTCCGGGCCGGCCAAAGCCTGCCACTGCCGGTAGGTCGAAGCACCGGCACCGGCGTGCGGCAGGCAGAACAGTTGCGCCGCCGCCGCCGGCGTCACGTCACGCCCGAACCAGCTACCCACTCTCGCTGTCCTTCCGCCTGTCACGGTCATTGCTCACGGGCCAGTCGTTCGGCGACTTCCTCGTCGGACATGTTCTCGATCTCTGCCAGCAGATCCTCGAAGTCGGCGAGATCGTCGGACGAGGCCTGATCCAGTTGGGCGCGGGCCACGGCGGCGGCCAGTTCCCGGAGACCGGGCTGCTCGAACAACACCCGCAACGGCAACGCGACCGAGAACTGCTCCCGGACCCGGGCCATCACCTGTGTCGCCAGCAGCGAATGCCCGCCCAATCCGAAGAAGTCGTCGGTGAGACCCACCCGGTCGACGCCGAGGACCTCGCTGAACAGCCGTGCCAGGGCGTGCTCGTGGACGGTCTCCGGGGGGACGTATTCGGCCCGCTCGTGGAACACGGGTGCCGGCAGTGCCGACCTGTCGATCTTGCCGTTGTCGGTCAGCGGCAACGTGTCCAGCACCGTCACCGCGGAGGGCACCATCGCGTCGGGTAGTACCGCGCTTGCTGTGGACCGTACGGCTGCGGCGTCGACCGGGCCGGTCACGTAGGCGGCCAGCCGGGTCCCTGCCGTCGGGTCTTTAACCGCGGTGACTACCGCATCGGTGACTGCGGTGATGGTGCGTAGTGCTGCCTCGATTTCGCCGAGTTCGATGCGCTGGCCTCGGATCTTGACCTGGAAGTCGCGGCGGCCCAGGAACTCGAGTTGTCCGTCGGGCAGGTAGCGCACGATGTCGCCGGTCCGGTACAACCGCGCCCCGGGAACGTCGGAGAACGGATCGGGCACGAACACGGCGGCGGTCCTGGCCGGGTCGTTGAGGTAGCCGCGGCCGACTCCGATGCCACCGACCACCAGTTCACCGGGAACGCCGACGGGAACCAGTTGCAGGAATTCGTCGACCACATACAGGCGGGTGTTGCGGATTGGTCTGCCGATCGGCGCCCGCACCGCGCTGATCGGGGTATCGGCGGTGATCACGGCGTGGGTGACATCATCGGAGCATTCCGTCGGCCCATAAGCATTGACCAGCGGAATCTCGGGGAATCGGGCCAGCCATCGCGAACACAGATCCGGTGGGAGCGCCTCGCCGGTGACCAGCAGCCATCGCAGAGCCGGCAGCGCTGGAACCTCACCCGTGGTATCCCACGCATCCAGGGTGGCCCGTAGCAGGGACGGCACGACCTCCAGGATGGTCACACCTTCAGCGGCGGACTCTTTGAACAGACCGACAGCGTCGAGAGCGGTGTCGTCGTCGATGACCAGTGTGGAACCGCCCACGGCGAGGGCGGAGAGCATCTGCCAGACCGAGACGTCGAACGTCAGCGACGCATTCTGAACGACGACGTCGGTATCGGTGAGAGAAAGGTCCTCGATCTTGGCGAGGAGATGGTTGTCCATACCGATCCGGTGGACCATCGCCCCCTTCGGCAGACCCGTCGACCCCGAGGTGTAGATGACATAGGCCAGGTCGTGCGGGCCACCGGCCGGAGACGTCCAGGGCGTGACCGGTGCGATGTCGTCGAGAGCGATGACGGTGTCCGCCGGCAGGTCCCGTCCGATCAGGACCCGTGCACCGCTGTCGGCCAGCACCGCTGTGCGTCGGGCTTCAGGGGCCCGCAGATCCAACGGCACATACGCCGCCCCAGCACCGAGCACACCAAGGACCGAGACGATCGCGTCCACACCTCGTTCCAGATGCAACGCGACCCGGTCACCGACCTTCACTCCGGCAGCGGTCAAACGGTTACTCAGCCGAGCCGCTCGTGTCGCCAACTCCCGGTAAGTAAGTGCCTTGTGGTCGTCACGGACGGCTATCGCGTCCGGGATCGTCATAGCGTGCTCACGGACTCGTTCCACGATTCCCCCGAGGGTTTCGCGGCGATCCGTGTCATTCCATTCGCGCAGGAGCTTGACCCGCTCGGCCGGTGACACCGCCGACAGATCGCCGACCAGTGCGTCAGGCGACTCGGTCAGGATTGTGCAGGCGCACAGGAAGGCGTCGAGGATGGCTTGAGCGGTCTCCGCCGTGAACAGATCCGTCGCGTATTCCAGCGACACCCGCAATTCATCGGCCTCTTCGACAGCGATGCTCACGTCGAATTTCGAGGTTCCCTCCTCCAGCGGAAGGCGCTCCATCTCAACGCCCTGCAACCCGTCCTCACCGGTACGTCGTTCCGCGTTCTGCAGGACGAACATGGTCTGGAAGATCGGATTGCGGGCCAGATCCCGGTCCGGTGCGAGGTCCTCGACGAGACGCTCGAACGGGAGATCCTGATGAGCGAAGGCGTCGAGTGAGGTCTCCCGAACCTGAGCGAGCAACGCCGTGAACGGTTCGTCCTCACGAACCTGCGTGCGAATCGCCAAGGTGTTCACGAAAAAGCCGATCAAATTCTCGACTTCAGTACGCGTACGATTCGCGACCGGAACACCAACGACAATGTCATGCTGCCCCGACCGGCGGGCCAGCACAGCCGCATAGACAGCCTGCAACACCATGAACAGCGTGGCGTCATGACGTTGAGCCAGTGCAGTCAACGCGGTCGTCGTCGTCTCGTCGATGTCGGCATGCAGGTGAGCGCCTTGATAGCTGGCGATCGCCGGCCGGGGGAAGTCCGTCGGCAGATCCAGGATCGGCGCCGCACCCGCGAGGCGTGTCTTCCAGTAAGCCAACTGCTCGTCGAGAACACCCGACTCGAGCCACTGCCGCTGCCACACCGCGAAATCCGCGTATTGCACCGGAAGCTCGGGCAGAGAACGACCGGCATATGCCGCCTGAACCTCCTGCAGCAACACACCGATCGACCAGCCATCGGAAACAATGTGATGCATCACCAAAGACAGCAGGAACTCGTCATCACCGGTGCGAGTCAACGACCACCGCGTCAACGGCCCCCGCTCCAGATCGAACGGCCGGGTGAAGTCCAGCTCCCCCAACCCGAAATCCACCACCGGATCAGCGCGAACGACCTGCACCGGACGGCCATCGACCTCAGCGAACACCGTCCGCAACACCTCATGCCGGGCCGTCACCGACACCAACGCAGCACGCAGCCGATCGACATCCAACCGGCCGCGCAACCGCACCAACGCCGGAACGTGATACGACGCGCTGCCTGGTTCCAGTTGGTGCAGGAACCACATCCGCTGCTGAGCAAACGACAACTCCACCGGCCCCGCCCGCTCCACCGGCACCAGAGCAACACCGGCACCGACCGATTCAGCACCGGCCACCACCGCCGCGAAACCCCGCACCGACGGCTGCTCGAACAACACCCGCAACGGCAACCCGACCGAGAACCGCTCCCGAACCCGGGCCATCACCTGCGTCGCCAGCAGCGAATGCCCACCCAGTTCAAAGAACGTGTCGGTCGCCCCGACCCGGTCGATACCGAGAACCTCACCGAAGAGGCGCGCGACAGCCCGCTCATGGGACGTCACCGGCGCCACATACTCGGACTGTTCGTGGAACACGGGCGCGGGCAGTGCCGACCTGTCGATCTTGCCGTTGTCAGTCAGCGGCAACGTGTCCAACACCATTACCGCGGATGGCACCATTGCGTCCGGCAGCAGTCCGGCAGCAGCAGCTCTGACCGCAGTCGCGTCGACCGGGCCGGTCACATACGCGGCCAGCCGGGTCCCTGCCGTCGGGTCTTTAACCGCGGTGACTACCGCATCGGTGACTGCGGTGATGGTGCGCAGTGCCGCCTCGATTTCGCCGAGTTCGATGCGCTGGCCACGGATCTTGACCTGGAAGTCACGGCGGCCCAGGAACTCGAGCTGCCCGTCCGGCAGGTAGCGCACGATGTCGCCGGTCCGATACAACCGCGCCCCGGCAACCTCGGAGAACGGATCCGGCACGAACACCGCAGCCGTTCTCGCGGGGTCGTTGAGATAGCCGCGGCCGACCCCGATCCCACCGACTACGAGTTCACCGGGAACCCCCACCGGAACCAGCTGCAGCGACTCGTCGACCACATACAGACGGGTGTTACGGATCGGTCTGCCGATCGGCGCCCGCACCGCACTGATCGGCGTATCGGCGGTGATCACCGCATGGGTGACATCATCCGAACACTCCGTCGGCCCATAAGCGTTCACCAACGGAATCCCGGGGAACCTGGCCAGCCACCGCGAACACAGATCCGGCGGCAACGCCTCACCCGTGACCAGCAGCCACCGCAAAGCCGGCAGCGACGGAACCTCACCAGTGGTATCCCAAGCATCCAGAGTGGCCCGCAGCAGAGACGGCACGACCTCCAAAACAGTTACGCCCTCAGCCGCCGAGTCCCTGAACAAACCGACAGCATCAAGAGCCGTCTCATCGTCCACGACCAGCGTGCAGCCGCCCACGGCGAGGGCGGAGAGCATCTGCCAGACCGAGACGTCGAACGTCAAAGACGCATTCTGGACGACGACGTCCGTACCGGTGAGAGAAAGGTCCTCGATCTTGGCGAGGAGATGGTTGTCCATACCGATCCGGTGGACCATCGCCCCCTTCGGCAGACCCGTCGACCCCGACGTGTAAATGACATAAGCCAAATCGTCCGGGCCACCGGCCGGAGACACCCACGGCACGACCGGTGCGATGTCGTCGAGAACGACGACGGTGTCCGCCGCCAGACCCTGCCCGATCAACACCCGTGCACCGCTGTCGGCCAGCACCGCCGCCCGCCGAGCCTCAGGCGCCCGCACATCCAACGGCACATACGCCGCACCAGCACCGAGAACACCAAGGACCGAGACGACCGCGTCCACACCTCGTTCCAGATGCAACGCGACCCGGTCACCGACCCTCACCCCGGCAGCGGTCAAACGGTCACTCAGCCGAGCCGCTCGTGTCGCCAACTCCCGGTAAGTAAGTGCCTTGTGGTCGTCACGGACGGCTATCGCGTCCGGGATCGTCATAGCGTGCTCACGGACTCGTTCCACGATTCCCCCGAGGGTTTCGCGGCGGTCGGTGTCATTCCATTCGCGCAGGAGCTTGACCCGCTCGGCCGGTGACACCGCCGACAGATCGCCGACCAATGCGTCAGGCGATGCGGTCAGGATCGTGCAGGCGCGCAGGAAGGCGTCGAGGATGGCTTGAGCGGTCTCCGCCGTGAACAGATCCGTCGCGTATTCCAGCGACACCCGCAGCTCGTCGCCCTCTTCGACCATGACACTGACATCGAACTTGGAGGCGCCTTCCTCCAAGGGAAGCTGCTCCATCTCCACACCCTGGAGTCCCGCTTCGGAGCGGCGCGGGGCATTTTGCAGCGTGAACATGGTCTGGAAGATGGGATTGCGGGCCAGATCCCGGTCCGGTGCGAGGTCCTCGACGAGACGCTCGAACGGGAGATCCTGATGAGCGAAGGCGTCGAGTGAGGTCTCCCGAACCTGAGCGAGCAACGCCGTGAACGGTTCGTCCTCACGAACCTGCGTGCGAATCGCCAAGGTGTTCACGAAAAAGCCGATCAAATTCTCGACTTCAGTACGCGTACGATTCGCGACCGGAACACCAACGACAATGTCATGCTGCCCCGACCGGCGGGCCAGCACAGCCGCATAGACAGCCTGCAACACCATGAACAGCGTGGCGTCATGACGTTGAGCCAGGTCATTCAACCCCGCCGCGGTCCCCCGGTCGATCCGGGCCCGCAGATGAGCACCTTGATAGCTGGCAATCGCCGGCCGGGGAAAATCCGTCGGCAGATCCAGAACCGGCGCCGCACCCGCAAGCCGTGTCTTCCAGTAAGCCAACTGCTCATCGAGAACACCCGACTCCAGCCACTGCCGCTGCCACACCGCGAAATCCGCGTACTGCACCGGAAGATCAGGCAGAGCACGACCGGCATACGCCGCCTGGACCTCCTGCAGCAACACCCCGACCGACCAGCCATCGGAAACAATGTGATGCATCACCAAAGACAGCAGGAACTCGTCATCACCGGTGCGAGTCAACGACCACCGCGTCAACGGCCCCTGTTCGAGGTCGAACGGCCGGGTGAAGTCCAGCTCCCCCATCCCGAAATCCACCACCGGCTCAGCGCGAACGACCTGCACCGGACGGCCATCAACCTCAGCGAACACCGTCCGCAACACCTCATGCCGCGCCGTCACCGACACCAACGCAGCACGCAGCCGATCGACATCCAACCTGCCACGCAACCGCACCAACGCCGGAACGTGATACGACGCGCTGCCTGGTTCCAGTTGGTGCAGGAACCACATCCGCTGCTGAGCAAACGACAACTCCACCGGCCCCGCCCGCTCCACCGGCACCAGAGCAACACCAGCACCGACCGATTCAGCACCGGCCACCACCGCCGCGAAACCCCGCACCGACGGCTGCTCGAACAACACCCGCAACGGCAACCCGACCGAGAACCGCTCCCGAACCCGGGCCATCACCTGCGTCGCCAGCAGCGAATGCCCACCCAACCCGAAGAAGTCATCGGTGAGACCCACCCGATCGACACCGAGAACCTCACCGAACAACCCGGCCACAGCCCGCTCATGAACGGACTTTGGAGCCACATACTCCGCAAGCTCCTGAAACACCGGCGCCGGCAACGACGATCGATCAACCTTGCCGTTGTCGGTCAGCGGCAACGTGTCCAACACCATCACCGCGGACGGCACCATCGCGTCCGGCAACAGTCCGGCCGCAGCAGCTCTGACCGTGATGGCGTCGACCGGGCCGGTCACGTAGGCCGCGAGCCGGGTCCCCGCCACGTCGTCCTTCACCGCGGTGACTACCGCATCACTCACCCCGTCGACGGCTCGTAGTGCTGCCTCGATTTCGCCGAGTTCGATGCGCTGGCCACGGATCTTGACCTGGAAGTCACGGCGGCCCAGGAACTCGAGCTGCCCGTCCGGCAGGTAGCGCACGATGTCGCCGGTCCGATACAACCGCGCCCCGGGAACGTCGGAGAACGGATCCGGCACGAACACGGCGGCTGTCCTCGCCGGGTCGTTGAGATAGCCGCGGCCGACCCCGATCCCACCGACTACGAGTTCACCGGGAACCCCCACCGGAACCAGTTGCAGCAATTCGTCGACCACATACAGACGGGTGTTACGGATCGGTCTCCCGATCGGCGCCCGCACCGCACTGATCGGGGTATCGGCGGTGATCACCGCGTGGGTGACATCATCCGAACACTCCGTCGGCCCATAAGCGTTCACCAACGGAATTTCGGGGAATCGGGCCAGCCACCGCGAACATAGATCCGGTGGCAGCGCCTCACCCGTGACCAGCAGCCACCGCAAAGCCGGCAGCGACGGAACCTCACCCGTGGTATCCCAGGCATCCAGAGTGGCCCGTAGCAGGGACGGCACGACCTCCAGGATGGTCACACCTTCAGCGGCGGACTCTTTGAACAGACCGACAGCGTCGAGAGCGGTGTCGTCGTCGACGACCAGTGTGGAACCGCCCACGGCGAGGGCGGAGAGCATCTGCCAGACCGAGACGTCGAACGTCAAAGACGCATTCTGAACGACGACGTCCGTACCGGTGAGAGAAAGGTCCTCGATCTTGGCGAGGAGATGGTTGTCCATACCGATCCGGTGGACCATCGCACCCTTCGGCAGACCCGTCGACCCCGAGGTGTAGATGACATAGGCCAGGTCGTGCGGGCCACCGGCCGGAGACGTCCAGGGCGTGACCGGTGCGATGTCGTCGAGAACGACGACGGTGTCCGCCGGCAGGTCCCGTCCGATCAGGACCCGTGCACCGCTGTCGGCCAGCACCGCCGCCCGCCGAGCCTCAGGCGCCCGCACATCCAACGGCACATACGCCGCACCAGCACCGAGAACACCAAGGACCGAGACGATCGCGTCCACACCTCGTTCCAGATGCAACGCGACCCGGTCACCGACCCTCACCCCCGCGTCGGTCAGACGCTCACTGAGCCGAGCCGCCCGGGTAGCCAGTTCGTGATAGGTGAGGGCGGCACCGCCGTCACGGACGGCTATCGCATCCGGGATCGTCATAGCGTGCTTACGGACCCGTTCCACGATTCCCCCGAGGGTTTCGCGGCGGTCGGTGTCATTCCATTCGTGCAGGAGCTTGACCCGCTCGGCCGGTGACACCGCTGACAGATCGCCGACCAGCACGTCATCAGGTTCCTCGACGAGCACCTGGCACGCCCGCAGGAAGGCGTCGAGTATCGCCTGGGCGCTCCCCTCGGAGAACAGATCCGTCGCGTATTCCAGCGACACCCGCAGCTCGTCGCCCTCTTCGACCATGACACTGACATCGAATTTGGAGGTGCCCTCCTCCAGCGGAAGGCGTTCCATCTCAACGCCTTCCAGGCCGTCGCCGGAGCGGCGTGGGGCGTTCTGCAGCGTGAACATGGTCTGGAAGATGGGATTGCGGGCCAGATCCCGGTCCGGTGCGAGGTCCTCGACGAGACGCTCGAACGGGAGATCCTGATGAGCGAAGGCATCGAGTGAGGTCTCCCGAACCTGAGCGAGCAACGCCGTGAACGGTTCGTCCTCACGAACCTGCGTGCGAATCGCCAAGGTGTTCACGAAAAAGCCGATCAAATTCTCGACTTCAGTACGCGTACGATTCGCGACCGGAACACCAACGACAGTGTCATGCTGCCCCGACCGGCGGGCCAGCACAGCCGCATAGACAGCCTGCAACACCATGAACAGCGTGGCGTCATGACGTTGAGCCAGTGCAGTCAACGCGGTCGTCGTCGTCTCGTCGATGTCGGCATGCAGGTGAGCGCCTTGATAGCTGGCGATCGCCGGCCGGGGGAAGTCCGTCGGCAGATCCAGGATCGGCGCCGCACCCGCGAGGCGTGTCTTCCAGTAAGCCAACTGCTCGTCGAGAACACCCGACTCGAGCCACTGCCGCTGCCACACCGCGAAATCCGCGTATTGCACCGGAAGCTCGGGCAGAGAACGACCGGCATACGCCGCCTGAACCTCCTGCAGCAACACCCCGACCGACCAGCCATCGGAAACAATGTGATGCATCACCAAAGACAGCAGGAACTCGTCATCACCGGCGCGAGTCAACGACCACCGCGTCAACGGCCCCTGTTCGAGGTCGAACGGCCGGGTGAAGTCCAGCTCCCCCATCCCGAAATCCACCACCGGCTCAGCGCGAACGACCTGCACCGGACGGCCATCAACCTCAGCGAACACCGTCCGCAACACCTCATGCCGCGCCGTCACCGACACCAACGCAGCACGCAGCCGATCGACATCCAACCTGCCACGCAACCGCACCAACGCCGGAACGTGATACGACGCGCTGCCTGGTTCCAGTTGGTGCAGGAACCACATCCGCTGCTGAGCAAACGACAACTCCACCGGCCCCGCCCGCTCCACCGGCACCAGAGCAACACCAGCACCGACCGATTCAGCACCGGCCACCACCGCCGCGAAACCCCGCACCGACGGCTGCTCGAACAACACCCGCAACGGCAACCCGACCGAGAACCGCTCCCGAACCCGGGCCATCACCTGCGTCGCCAGCAGCGAATGCCCACCCAGCCCGAAGAAGTCATCGGTGAGACCCACCCGATCGACACCGAGAACCTCACCGAACAACCCAGCCACAGCCCGCTCATGGGACGTCACCGGAGCCACATACTCGGACTGTTCGTGGAACACGGGCGCGGGCAATGCCGACCTGTCGATCTTGCCGTTGTCAGTCAGGGGCAACTTCTCCAGCACCGTCACCGCGGACGGCACCATCGCGTCCGGCAACAGCACACCGAGTGCCGACCGTACGGCCGGCGCCTCGACAGGCCCGGTCACGTAGGCGGCCAGCCGGGTCCCCGCCACCTCGTCCTTCACCGCGACGGCCACCGCGTCGCTCACCCCGTCGACGGCCCGCAGCGCCGCCTCCACCTCGGCGAGCTCGATGCGCTGGCCGCGGATCTTGACCTGGAAGTCGCGGCGGCCCACGAACTCGAGCTGTCCGTCCGGCAGGTGGCGCACGATGTCGCCGGTCCGGTACAACCGCGATGCCGGGTCATCGGAGAACGGATCGGGCACGAACACGGCAGCGGTCCTGGCAGGATCGTGCAGATATCCGAGGCCCACTCCCGCGCCGCCCACCACCAGCTCGCCGGGCACCCCCGCGGGCACGAGGCGCAGTGACTCGTCCACCACGTACAGGCGTGTGTTGGCGATCGGCGAACCGATCGGAACGCCGGGCCGGTCGCCGAGTTCGTCGGCCGCGGTGAAGCTCGCGGTGCAGCAGCCGACGACGGTTTCGGTAGGGCCGTACTCGTTCACCACCCGTGCGTCGGGCGCGACCGTGAAGAGGCGCCGGACGAGGCTGGGGGCGAGCGCCTCACCGCCCACGACGAATACCGTCCGCCGGCCGGCGAGGGCCCCGTGCGGCAGGAGCCGGCAGATCGCCTCCAGATGGGCGGGCGTGAGTTTGACCAGGGTGGGGCGGGCAGGTCCGGTGAGGCTCTCGGCCAGCCGGTCGACGGGTGAGTCCTCGGCGAGCAGGTGCACGCTGCCGCCGCTGATCAGCGGAACCCAGAGACTGGTGACGGTGAGGTCGAAGCCGATCGTGGTGTGCAGGGGTGCGACAGGCGGCGCCGCGGGGCTGTATTCGGCGGCGGCCCAGGTGAGGTAGTTGGCCAGTCCCGAGTTCGTGATCCGGGCGCCCTTCGGCCGGCCGGTGGAGCCGGAGGTGTACAGCACGTAGGCGAGGCCGGCGCCGTCGCTCACCGAGGGTGGTGCCGCGGTGGGTGCGCCGTCCGGCAGGCAAACGTCGAGGACCGGAATGTCATCGGCCAGGCCCGTGCCGTACCCCGCGGTGTGAAGGATCGCCGCAGGACGCGCATCGGTGAGGATCGCGGAGAGCCTGGCCCGCGGCTGCGCCGGATCGAGCGGCAGATAGGCCGCACCCCGTTTCCAGACCGCCAGCAGTGCCGCGACCAGTTCGATGGAACGCGGCACCGTGACCGCGACCAGGTCGCCGGCGGTGATGCCGTGCCCGGCGAGGGTGGCGGCGACGTGACCGGCCATCGCGTCGAGTTCGGCGTAGGTGACCGTGCGGTCGCCGTCGACGAGGGCGGCGGCGCCCGGCGTGGTGGCTACCTGGCGCTCGAACAGCTCGACCGCGGCCGAGGTGATCGGCGTGACCGGGCCGGCGGCCCTGGTGAGGAGAAGATCCTGCTGGTCGGCGCCGACGGCCAGCAGGTCGGCCAGTGCCTCGCCGGGCGCGGCTGTGCCCCGCTGGAGCAGGTCGAGGACCTGGTCGAGGAGGCTGCGCGCGTGTTCGGTGGTGAACAGGTCGGTGGAGAACTCCAGGTCGAGTTCGGTGTGCCCGGAGGTCTCCCGGATGAAGAGGGTCAGGTCGAACTTGGCGTTGTCCAGCGGCACGTCGAAGCGCTCCGCCTCGAGGCCGGGGGCGAGAACGAACCGGTCCGGGGCGTTGTCCACGGACACCATGGCCTGGAACAGGGGGCTGCGCGACCGGTCGTGGTGGCCGCCCAGATGCCGGACCACCTCACCGAACGGGATGTCGCCGTGGGCCAGGGCACCTGCCGTGCGATCCCGGACTTGGACCACGGCGTCGGCGAAGGTGCGGGTGCGGCCCGTATCGGTTTCGACGACGACGGTGTTGGCGAAGAAGCCGATCAGGTCCTGGGTGTTCGCGTGCCCGCGGTTCGCCGTGGGTACGCCGATCCGCACCCGTGGCATGCCGCTGTTGCGGGCCAGCACCGCCCCGAACGCGGCCTGCACCAGCATGAACGGTGTGGCGTTGCAGCCGGCCGCGACGGTGCGGATCCGGTCGGCGAGATCCGGTGCGATCCGGGCGGGCACCCGGCCGCCGCGGCCGGTGGGAACCCGGGGACGGACCCGGTCGGCCGGCAGCTCCAGAACCAGGTCACCGTCGGCGAGCTGCCCGCGCCAATAGTCCAGCTGGTCGCCGTACGCGCCGGAGTCCAGCCACTGCTGGTGCCAGACCGCGAAGTCGGCGTACTGCAACGGCAGCGGCGGCAGGACCTCACCGGTCAGCCCGGCGGACTCCGCCCAGTGGAGGGTGGCCAGCTCCCGGAGGAACACGCCCATCGACCAGCCGTCGGTGATGATGTGATGCATCAGCAGCAGGACGACGTGGACGTCGTCGGCGAGCCGGAAGAAGGTGGTCCGCAGCAGCGGCCCGTCCAGCAGGTCGAACGGTTCGGCGGCCGCCGCCGCGCAGGCCGCGCGGCAGGCGATCTCGGCTTCCTTCTCACCCAGGGCCCGCAGGTCCCGGTGTTCGACCCGGTTGCGGGGCCGCGGGTGCAGGACCTGCGACACCTCACCGCCGGTGGTGGTGAACGTGGTCCGCAGGATCTCGTGCCGCTCACCCAGCCGGTGCAGGGCACGTTCCAGGGCCGCGGTGTCGAGCGGGCCGGTCACCCGCATGGCGGCCGGGACGTGGTACGCCGTCGAGTCCGGATTCAGTTCGGCCAGCAGCCAGAGGCCCACCTGCGCGGGCGAGGCGGGCATGACGTAGGTCTGGCCGTCGCTCATGGCGTCCTCACTCATCGTGGCCTCCTCGCGGCGTAGGCGTCGCGCGACACCGCGGTCGGTCCGGTGGCCGCCGCGGGTTCGGGGACGGCCCCGCGGCGCTCGGCGATCTGCTCGGCCACCGCCCGGGCGGTCGGGTCCGTGAACAGGTCGCTCAGGTCGAGATCGACGCCGTAGGTCTGTTTGATCTGGGCCAGTAGCCGGATGGCCAGCAGCGAATGGCCGCCGATCTCGAAGAAGTTGTCGTCGGGGTCGACGTCGGCACGGCCCAGCACCTCGGTGAGCAGCGCGACGATCTCGCCTTCCAGGTCTGATCCGCCGTCCCCGCCGGTGACCGGGGCACCCTCGCCGGTCGGCACCCGCAGCGCCGCCCGGTCGATCTTGCGGTTGGGGTTCTTCGGCAGCTCGTCCAGCCGTACGAGGATGCCGGGCACCATGTATTCGGGCAGCCGCTCGGTGAGGTGGGCGGTCAGCTCGGCGGTTTCCACGGTGCCGGAGTAGAAGGCGGCGAGGCGCTTGTCGCCTGTGGACTCGTCGACCACGGTGACCGCCTCACCGACTCCCGGATGGGAGGTCAGTGCGGCGTCGATGTCACCGAGCTCGATCCGGAAACCGCGGACCTTCACCTGGAAATCGATCCGGCCGAGGAAGTCGATCACCCCGCCGGGCAGCCAGCGGGCCAGATCGCCGGTGGCGTACATGCGGCTGCCGGGAATGTCGCTGAACGGGTCGGGCACGAACTTCTCGGCGGTCAGGGCCGGCCTGCCGAGGTAACCGCGGCCCAGCCCGTCGCCGCCGATGAACAACTGGCCGGGTACGCCCACCGGCACCGGGTTCCACTGCTCGTCCAGGACGTACACGCGGGTGTTGGCGATCGGTCCGCCGATCGGGAGCCGCCAGACGTCGTCGGCCACGACGGGAAGCGGCTGGGTGGTGGCGAAGGTGGTGGACTCGGTCGGCCCGTAGCCGTTGGTGAGCAGCGGGCCACCGAGCTCGGCCACCTCCCGGGCTCGTTTCGGGTCCATCGAGTCGCCGCCGACGAGCAGCTGGCGGGTGCCGGCGAACGTCTTCGGGTCGTAGCCGGTGAGCTGCGCGAACAGCGGGGTGGCCAGCACGACGGTGTGGATGTCGTGGTCGCGCAGGGCGGTCGCGAGCCGGGGCGGTGACAGGACGGTCTGTTTGTCGAAGCCGATCAGGTGGCCGCCGTTGAGCAGGGCACCCCAGATCTCGAGGGTGGCGGCGTCGAACGCGGCGTTGGAGACCTGCGCCATCCGGTCGCCGGGGGCGAGGGAGAAGTAGCCGGTGCCGCGGACGAGCCGGACGACGTTGCGGTGGGTGATGCAGATGCCCTTCGGGGTGCCGGACGACCCGGACGTGTACATCACGTAGAGCAGGCTCTCGGCGGACGGCCCGGCGGTGACCGTGGGCGCGTCGCCGGCGGGGACGTCGAGGAAGCCCGCCGGGTCGAGGGTGGGCAGGCCGGGGTTCCACGCCGCGGCGCCGGCGGTCCTGTCGTCCGGGGCCAGGATCAGAACCGGCGCGGACTCGTCGAGGATCTGCAGGAGGCGGTGCGGCGGGTGCGCCGGGTCGAGCGGGACGTAGGCGGCGCCGGCCTTGGCGATGGCCAGCATGGCGACGACGACCGCCGGATCCCGGTCGACGTAGAGCCCGACCCGGTCCTCGGGGCGCACCCCGAGTCGGATCAGCCGGTGCGCGAGCGCTCCGGAGATCGCGTCGAGCTCCCGGTAGGTGCGGGTGAGCGCGCCGTAGGTGAGGGCGGGCTCGCCGGGCCGGGCGGCCACCTGCTCGGCGAACAGCTCCACGACGGAGCTCTCCCGCGGATAGCGGGTGCTGGTGTCGTTCCAGGCGGCGATCTGCCGCAGTTCCTCGTCACGGATCGACGGGATCCGGTTCATGGGGGTACGCGGGTCGGCTTCCAGCCGCCGGGCCAGTTCGGCGAAGTCGGCGCCGAACCGTTCGACGGTCTCCCGGTCGAAGATGTCGGTGGAGAAGTTGATGCCGGCTTCGAGGTGGTCGCCGACCTCGCTGACCACCATGGTGAGGTCGACCTGGGCGGTGCGGCGGACCATGTCGAGGGATTCGGCTTCGAGACCGCCGATCCGGACCGGGACGCCGGCCTTCCCGTGGTTGAGGGCGGCGATGCCGTTGCCGTCCGGCAGGTGCGACCGGGTGAAGCTGAACATCACCTGGTAGCCGGGCGGCCGGGAGGCGTCCCGGACGAGACCCAGCCGTTCCACGAGCACGGGGAACGGCATGTCCTGGTGCCGCATCGCGCCGGCCACCTTCTGCCTGGTCTCGGCGATCTGGTCGGCGAAACTGCGATCGGCTCCGTCACGGGTGCGGATCAGGACCGGATTGACGAAGTAGCCCACGACACCGTGCATGTCCTCGTCGCCGCGCCCCGAGGCGGGAACCCCGATCAGGAAGTCGTCCTGCCGGGTGTACCGGCGGACCAAGGTCTGGAACACCGCCATCAGCGTGACGAACAGGGTCGTGCCCTGGCCGGCGGAGAGGGTGCGCAGGGCCGCGGTGAGGTTGCTGTCCAGGGTGAGGGAGACGGTGTCGCCCTGGTACGTCAGGGCCGGCGGGCGGGGCCGGTCGGCGGGCAGTTCGAGAACGGTGTCGCTGCCGTCGAGCTCGTTCTTCCAGTACTCCCACAGGCGCTGCCCGTGCGGCGAGTCCAGCAGGGCCCGCTGCCGGCGCCCGTACTCCACGAAGTCCGCCACCGGCGCCGGTGCGACGGTGACGTTCCCGCCGGTCTCGCGGGTGTAGAGCCGCCCGAGCTCGTCGGTGAGCACGGCGACCGACCACATGTCACCGGCGACGTGGTGCAGCACCATCGACAGCACGTCACCGGCGGGCCGGCGGAACAGGGTGACCTGGAGCGGCCGCCCGGCCGCCAGGTCGAGGCGCTCACCCAGGATCTCGCGGCGGATGCGGGCGGCGAACTCCCCCTCGTCGAGGCCGGACGCGTCCTCGACGAGGAAATCGACCTCCTGCCGCCGGTGGACCTGCTGATAGGACTCTCCGTCGGCGGCCCAGTGCAGGGACGTACGCAGAGCCGGGTGCCGGTCGGTGAGCGTCTGGAAGGTCCGGTGCAGGGCTCCCACGTCGACGGGCCGGCGGAACCGGAGCGCGGCGTAGATGTGCTGCACGGAGCTGTCCGGGTGCTGCTGCTCCAGGATCCAGAGGGCCTGCTGGCCGTAGGCGAGCGGGTGCCGTCCCGAGCTGGTCGCGGTGACGGGCGGCGCGGCGGCGCGGGTGTGCTCGGTCAGGTCGTCGAGCAGGGTGTCGACGGTGGCGCCGGCGAGCAGCCCGGCGAGCGGGAGCTCCTGGCCGGTGGCCCGTTCGACGGCGGCGCGCAGTTCCAGGGCGGCCAGCGAGTCCAGGCCCTGCGCCACCAGCGGGGCGGCCGGGTCGACATCGGAACCGAGGCGCTGGCGCAGCAGGTCGAGCAGGGTCTCCCGGGTGATCTCCGAGCGCAGGTGCTCGGGAAGCGGGGCGAGACCGTTGCCGGCCGGGCCGGCGTCCCAGCGGTACGCCACCATCATCGATCCGTCGGCGAGCATGGCCCGGGCCTGGGCGCGCTGGACCTTGCCGCTGGTGGTGCGGGGGATCTGGCCGGGCCGGACGAAGACGAGGCTGCCGGGGGTGACGCCGTGCTCGGTGGCGAGCCGCATCCGTACCCGGGCCGCGGCCTCGGCCATCTCGTCCGGCCGGTGGGCGATCGAGGTCTCCAGGACCAGGCACACCTCCTCCCGGTCGTCGCGGTCCACGGCGAAGGCGGCGGCACCACGCCGCAGGGAGGGATGCGCGTCGAGGGCGCTCTGTTCCAGGTCCTGCGGGTAGTGGTTGCGGCCGCGGACCACGACCAGATCCTTGATCCGGCCGGTGACGAACAGCTGCCCGTCACGGAGGAAACCGAGGTCACCGGTGCGCAGCGGATCGCCGGGCGCCTGTCCGAACGTGGCCGTGGAGTCCTGGCCCCAGTAACCGGCCGCGACGTTGTCACCCGCCGCCCGGATCTCGCCGACGGTTGCCGGCGGGACTGCGGCCCCGGTCTCCGGGTCGGTGACGGTCACGGTCAGGTCGCCGGCGACGGTGCCGCAGCCGACCACGGGCAGCCCGGTCTCCGCCGTGACCGGCGCGCTGCCGGGCGCCAGGGAGCCGGGATCGAAGGTCTCGGCGATCGGGCTGTCGCCGACGCTCCTACCGGAGACCAGCAGGGTCGCCTCGGCGAGTCCGTAGCAGGGGAAGAACGCGCCGCGGCGGAACCCGTAGGGAGCCATCCGGTCGGCGAACCGTTCGAGCGTGCGCGCCCGCACCGGCTCGGCGCCGTTGAAGGCGACCTCCCACCGCGACAGGTCCAGGCCCGCGAGCTGCTGCTCCGGGATCCGGTCGACGCACAGGTCGTAGGCGAAGTTGGGGCCACCACTGATCCGGGCGCCGGTCTCGGAGATCAGTCGCAGCCAGCGCAGTGGTTGCGCGATGAACGACACCGGTGAGAAGAGGGTGCTCGTCGTTCCGGCGAACAGCGGTTGCAGAATCCCACCGATCAAACCCATGTCGTGGTACGGCGGAAGCCAGCTCACCACCCTGGTGTCGGGTGTGGTGCCGAAGTGGTCGCGGATCTGCCGGGAGTTGGCGACCAGGTTGCGGTGGGTGACGACGACGCCGCGGGGCGTCGCCGTGGAGCCGGAGGTGTATTGCAGGAACGCCACGGTGTCGCCGTCGATCGAGGGCCGTCGCCACTCGCCGGGTGCGGGCAGCTCCCCGTCGACGGCGATGAGCGGCAGCCCGGCGATCCCCGCCGCGCCCTCGTCCCCGCCGTCGATCACACTGCCGGGCACCAGGGCGGCAGCCGGCGCCGAGTCGGCGAACACGGCCCGGGACCGGGCCGAGTAGATCTTGCCGTTCGACGGGTAGAGCGGAACGGCGATGACTCCGGCGTAGAGGCAGCCGAGGAACGACGCCACATAGTCCAGTCCCGGCGGCAGCAGCACCAGCACCCGGTCTCCGGGGGCCACCCGCCCGGCCAGCAGCGCCGCGATCGAGGCGGCCCGGTCGTGCAGCTCGGCGAAGCTCAAGCGGGACGGTGCGGCCTCGTTCGGGCCGGCGAACTCGAACGCGACCTTCTCCGAGAACTCTGCTCGTGCGGCGACGACGTCGACGAATGTCGAGGCCCGGACAACCGACTGCTCCATGACGCAAACTCCTAGCTCAGGCAAGTCGCCAGCGAATCCAGCGGGTGGCTCCGGCCAGCCCGATCACGGTCAATGCGGCAAGGGCCGCGAGGTCGAGCGCGAAAGTGGCGCCCAGGGTGCCGTCGAGGGTGTGCCGCAGCGCGTCCGCCGCATAGGTCGGCGGCAGCAGGTAACCCAGGACCCGTAGCGGCGCCGGCAGCGACTCCGGAGGGATCAGCACCGGAGAGGCCAGCAGCAAGACGAAGATCAGCAGGTTGGTGACCACGACGATGAGGTCCATGCTCGCGATCAGGGTGCCGATCGCCAGGCCGATCGCGGACAGGGCGAGACACGACAGCGGCAGCACGACGAGCAGCCACGGTGAGATCACGTAGTTCGTGTCGTACATCAGGTCGGCGGCGATGATGGGCGTCACCAGGCCCGGCATGATGAGTAAGAGACGGGACAGCACGAGCGCGGCGACGAAGGAGACCTTGCCGATCGGCAGTGAGGCGTAATAGACCATCATGCCGTCGGTCTTGATCACCCCGATCCGCTGCGCCAGGGTGGCGATGCCCTCGGTGGCGAGGGAGAAGACCGCCGCGCCGCTGACGATGTAGAGCAGACTGGCCGGATCGTCGAGGCCGTTGCCGATGCGGGCCAGCCCGAACACCATCGCCACCGGCATCAGCAGCCCGAACAGCAGACTCCAGGTCCAGGTGGTACGCACCTCGAGCATCTGTTCCAGCCACAGGTACTTGAAGTCGACGAGGGTCCGCCGGACCCGCTCGCCGGCGCTGCGCCGTGGCCGGGCGGCGGGCGGCGGCGCCTCCGGGACCGCTGCCGGAGGCGGAGGCGCCGGCACGCCGGCGCCCGTGTCCATGCTCAGGTAGACGTCCTCCAGCGTGGGCCGGCTGAGACGGAAGTCGTCGAGCCGGGTCATGCCGAGGTCGCCGGTGACGGCCTTGACCATCTCCGGCATCGACTCCGGGTCGGAGTGCACGAGGTACGAGCCGGGCCGGCCGCCGCTGGTGACGGTACCGACGTCGCCGAGCCGGTCCAGTTCCGCCTGCCGCAGTGACTCACCGTCCTTGACCAGCAGCTCCATCCGGACCTTGCCGGCCAGGCTGCCCTTGAGCTCCCCGGGGGTGCCGAGCGCGACGATCCGGCCGCCGCGCATCACACCGACCCGGTGCACGGCCTGTTCGGCTTCCAGCACGTTGTGGGTGACGAGCACGACGGTGGTGCCGTCGGAGGCGCTGCGCCGCCCGACCATGTCCCAGATCAGCCGCCGGTTGCGGGGGTCGAGCTCGTTCGTCGGCTCGTCGAGGATGAGCACCCTGGTCCGGCCCATCAGCGCCATCCCGAAGTTGACCATCCGGGTCATGCCGCCGCTGAGCTGGTCGACGTAGCGGTCGGCGACCGGCCCGAGGCCGAGTTCCTCGATCAGCTCGGCGGTCTGGCGGCGTGCCTCCGGTTCGGTCTGGCCGCGCAGCCGGCCGGTGTAGTGCAGGGCCCGGCGGACCTCGACCAGGCGCATGGACAGCCCCGTCTGCGGCAGGAAGCCGGTCATCGCCTTCACCGCCTCCGGGTCGCTGACCACGTCGACGCCCTCCACCCGGATCGAGCCCGAGGTGGGCCGGACCAGGCCGAGCAACTGGGAGACCAGGGTGGTCTTGCCGGCGCCGTTCGGGCCGAGCAGCCCGAACACCTCGCCACGGGTCACGGTGAAGGTCAGGTCGTCGTTGGCCCGCACCGGTTCCCCGCGTCTGCCGGGGCGGTAGACGCGGGTCAGGCCGCGTACCTCGATCGCTGAAGTCTGGTCGTTGCTCATCATGGTCCTCAGAGCGTCGTGATCCGGCGGACGACCGCCGCGTCGTCGGGGGCGAACCCGAAGGCGATCGGGACGGTCGTGTCCGGGCGCGGCCCCACCAGCGCCTCGGCCGCGCCGGGCAGGCCCGGGCTGAAATCGGTGACGTCGACGGGCAGCGGCGTGCCGGCCCGGATCTCGCAGCTGATCTCGATCTCGCCGCCGGCGCCGGTGTAGTGCAGGACGATGTCCCTGGTGTCCTCGATGTCCTCGGCGAGGGTGGCGGCGTCCATCCGGACCCCGGCGACCGTGCACGCGCGGACGGGCTCCCGTGGCAGCCTGACCTGCAGACGCCACGCGTCGCGCACCGACCGGACGCCGAAGGTCAGGGTGCGCACGTCACCGTCGGTACGGTCGGCGACGGTCCGGACCTCGGGCTCCGGCAGTTTCAGGTCGGGGGCGGGAGCCGCCCAGCCGTCCTGCTCGTCCTGCTCGGGAAAGTAGAGCGCGCCGTCGGCGCGGGACGGCCCGTCACCGAGCACGCGCCGGGTCCACTCGTCGGGCCCGGGACCCGGGCTGAACCAGCGGCTGCCGCCCGAAGCCGGGTCCTGCACGTAGAGCAGGGCGTTCGGGCGGGGCTGCCCGGCGGTGAAACCCGACGCGACGACACCGGCGCCGACGAGTGCCAGCGCCAGGACGGCGGCCGTGACGGCCGACCGGCCGGGCCGCCTCACCAGCGGCAGCAGCAGCACACCGGCGAGTGCCGCGACGGCCACCGCCACCGCGCCCAGCGGTATGCCGAGGGCGGTGAACAGGCTCACCACCAGCGGCACGAACAGGACCACGGCGACCGCCGGAGCCAGAGCTGAGAGAGCCGGCTGCCACCAGACGTCCCGGCGGACGGCCATCCACAGCGCGGGGAGCCCGGCCAGCAGCGGCCACTGGAACAGGTAGCTGGCGCCCGGCACGGTCAGCACCACGATCAGCAGCAGCACCCCGCCGAGGGCCAGCGTGCCGCTGATGATCTCGGCGGGCCGCAGGCGCCGCAGCAGACGGCCGGCACCCAGCAGCACCGCGGCGGCGACCAGGCAGAACCCGGAACCGAAGAGCCCACGGTCGTACGGCTCGGACAGCGGCAGCGCGGCCAGGCCGGGGCGGATCGTGACCACCGCGAGCCAGAGGCCCAGAACCAGCGCCGCGGAGACGACCACCACGGCCAGCCCGGTTCCGGCCACCGCGAGCAGCCGGGTGTACCGCAGCCGCGACCGGTGGGCGCCCACGGCGATCAGCGCGGCCAGCCCGAGCAGGGTGAGCAGCGCCAGCGGCAGCGCCCAGCCCGCCGGGTAGTGCACCAGCGCCCGCGCGAACAGGTCGAAGTAGACGGCGTCCGCCGAGGCCAGGGACCGCAGGTCGGTCACGCCGAGGGCCCGGACCATCCCGAGCATGGTCTCGCCGTGGTGCTGCACGCTGTCACGGCTCAGGCTGTCGACCGAGTCCCGGACCGAGTGGTACTCGTGGAAGCCCTCCAGGAACGCCGCGTTCAGGCCGGTCGCCCCGGCATCCCGGAAGACGGTGAAGTCGGTGCCGTTCGGCATACGCTTGTAGACCTCGTAGGCCATCGAGTTGGCCACGGGACGGCTGCCGGTTGCGGCGAAAGCGTCGATCAGCGCGGCGTTCCCGGCACTGGTCTCGAACATCATCACCGGGCCGTGGCTGCCCCGCGCCTCCCAGTTGAGGACCACGCCGTACTCGCCGAGATCGTTCCGGTTCACGAAGCTCTGCGCGCCGAGCGCGCCGATCTCCTCACCGTCGGTGAAGAGGAAGACGACGTCATTGGGTACGCCGCCGCCCGCGCTCAACGCCCGCATCGTCTCGAGCATCGCCGCGACCGCGGCGCCGTTGTCCGCGGCGCCCGGGCCGGTCGGCACCGAGTCGTAGTGCGCCACCAGCAGGACCGCCTTGCCGCCGCTGGTGCCCGGGCCGGTGCCGGGGATTTCGGCGACGACGTTGTGCACGGTCGCCGCGGGGAACGGGTTGCCCCAGTCCGGGCGTACGACCGGCGCGGACTCGACACGGACCCGCGCGCCCAGCTCCCGGGCGGTGGCGACCAGATACTCCCGGACACGCGCGTTGTCGGCGGACCCGGTGGCGTGCGGGCGCTGGGCGATCTCACGCAGATGGACCAGCGCCCGGGCGGCGGAGAACTCCTCCCGCGGCGCGCCGGCGTCACGCGCCGAGGGAGGGGCGAACGCCAGATAGGACAGCACGCCGAGCAGGACCAGCAGGCCGGCGGTGACCGGGCCGACGAACCGGTGTGCCCGCGGAGGCGGTCCGGCCGCGACGGCGGCCCGGGTGGACGGTTCGCCGTCGGTGGCGATCATCGGTTCGGTCACCGCGCTATCGGGCCGTTCGCCAGAACGGCACGATGTTCTCGATCTTCTCGATCATGCCGTGGCAGTAGTTGCCGTTGTGGTCCAGGCTCTGCCCGGCCATGAACGGGTACTGCAACCGCTTGTGGTCGACGGTGAACGACTCGCCCACCGGCGGGGCCGGGTCGAGACGGACCCCGGTGGCCAGCGCCTCGTGCCATGACGCCGCCAGTTCCACCTGGTAGGCACGGCCGCGCTGGGAGGTGACGGTGAGCGTCTCGAAGGGGTGGTCGAACTGTTCCAGCGGGGTGCTGCTGTACACGTACGGCCGGTTGATCAGGTCGATCTCGAACAGGCCACGGGCGGTGGCGTCGGACCACCACGGCTGCGATGAGGCGAACTCGTACAGGTGGCGGGTGAACAGGGCCCGATGCTGGTGCAGCACGGTGTGGATGAAGAGGCCGTAGTTGCCGACGTCGTAGTAGAGGGCGTCCCGGATCGACCGTTCCACGTAGTCGACGATCGGGTCGTCGGCGGGCAGCGTCCGCCAGTAGTCGACGAACGCGGAGAACAGTTCCGGGTAGGTGACGATGCCCTTGCCCACCAGGTGTTTGCTCGTCGTACGCAGGCTGCGGGTGTTGTGCACCGCGTGGACGGCGTAGAAGTACCGCATGCCCTCGGCGAACTCGTCGGTGCTCACCTGCTCGGTGGCGATGACGATCTGCGCCTCCGCGACGCCGCCACCGGCGGGGCGGGTGACCAGGCCGAGCTTCTCCCGGTTGTGGTAGATCGGTGTGTTGTTCAGCAGCAGGTGCGAGTACGAGATGATGGTGTGCGCGTCCCGCTCGCACAGTGAGCCGATACCCCGGCGGAAAGTGTCCAGGGTCTCGCCCGGCAGCGGCCAGATCAGCTCGATGAAGGAGCTCAGGCCACGGTCGCGCAGGTCGTCCTGGACCGCGCCGAAGGCGTCCAGTTTGATGTTGTCCCGCCGGATGATCTTCAGGCTGTCGGCTTCCAGGGTCTGCATCGACACCGGCTGCGACGTGACCAGCCCGGCCTCCTGGAAGATTCCGGTGATCTTGGTGACGGCGTGCGGCTTGTTCTTCGCCGACGAGAAGTAGACGACGTTCGGCAGCCGGGTCTCCCGGGCCAGCCGGGCGATGTGCTCGGAGAACTCGACGTCGCGGGCCAGCATGCCCCAGTTGGCGTCGGCGATGTAGAGGAACAGGGTGCCGTTGTTCGACATCCAGGTCAGCTCGTCGCGGACCCGCTCCTCGTCGAAGCGGTACACCCGGTCGTTGGTCGCCGCGCCCCAGAAGCAGAAACCGCAGTGGTACGGGCATCCGCGGTTCGTCTCGATGATGCTGATGCTGTACTCCGGGGCGATCAACCCGGACAGGAACGGGGACGGGATCGTGTCGAGGTCCTTGATCCGCGCCCGGTCCCCGGTGTTCACCAGTTCGCCGTCGCGGTAGTAACTCAGGCCCGCCACCGCGCTCAGGTCGCGTGACGGCTCGGTGAGCGCCCGCAGGTACTCGGTGAAGGTGACCTCACCCTCGCCGTTGCAGATCGACGTCTTCTCGTCGTGGGGGTCGAGGTATCGCAGGCCGTGGTGCATCACCTGCGGGCCCCCGAGGATGACGTCGGCGGCCGGCTTCTCCGCGCGGATCAGCTTGGCCAGCGGTTCGACCAGGCCCATGTTCCAGACGTAGGCGGAGAAGGCGAAGACGTCCGAGTCCTTGGCGACCAGGTCCCGGGCGATCTGCTCGTACGGGGTCTTGATGCTCGTCGTGTACTTGTCGAACCGGTACTCGCGGGAGACCACGGGATCGGTGGAGGCGTAGGCCTCCAGATAGCCGGAGACCAGCGGGGTGATCCGCTCGAAGACGGACAGTTCGACGGTGGTGACGGTCTTCACACCGGAGCCGCTTCGCTGTGGTCCCGGACGGATCGGGGCGTCAGGTCGGTCCACACCTCGGCGATGTGTGCCAGGCAGGCGTCCTTCGACCCGGTGAACCCGGTGTCGGCCCAGCCGGCCGGCAGCTCCCGGTCCACGAACCAGAGAGAGTGCTGATCCTCGTGGTTGGACACCACTCGATACCGGTTGTCGTCGCTCATTCTCGTCACCTCACCGCTTCGCCGAAGAAGTCCGTGACGTCGTCGCCGCTGTCGCCGGCCGACGCCCTGTCGTACACCCACTTGCCGACGGCCAGGTCGAGGACGCCCAAGCCGAACGGAGAGAAGATCGCGGCCCGGTCCGGGTCCCGTTTGACCGACCCGGTCAGCAGGTCAGCGATGGTCCCGGTGATGAACGCCCGGTCACCGGTCAGCTGCTCGGTCAGGTGCAGCGAGGTTCGCTCCCGTACCGCGTGGTCCACGTCGTCGGTGAAGTTCTGCGCGGCCAGGATCATCTCCGGGGCGAGGTCGCGCAGGGACAGGTGCAGGACGACCGGGGCGTGTGACAGCAGGCCGGGGTCGTGGATGTGCGGTTCCCCGGCGACCGTGGTGAGGATGACCAGGTCGCACTCCCGGAAGGCGTCCCCCACCTCGTCGACGACCACCACGTCGGTGGCGCCGTCGCCGGTGAGCCGGCGGCCGAACTCCGCCGCGTGCGATTGATCCAGGTCGAACAGCCGGAAGCCGCCGATCCGCCAGTCCGTCTCGGCCAGGAACGTGGTGACGTGCCGGGCGATCAGACCGGTCCCGACGATGCCGACGCGGTGCGCCGACTTCCCCCCGACGAGGTTCTCCGCGCCGAGGACCGCCGACGCCGCGGTGCGGGTGGCGGAGATGATCGACGCCTCCATGCACGCGAACGGGTAGCCGGTCTCGGTGCTGTTCAGCAGCAGCACCGCCGAAGCCCGCGGAATGCCCCGGTCACCGGGGTTGTCCGGGAAACTCGCGATCCATTTGATGCCGGCCACCTCGAATTCTCCGCCCAGATAGGCGGGAAGCGAGATGATCCGGCTGTTCGGCTTGTGCGGGAAACGAAGAAAGGCGCTGTGCGGATTCGTGGCCTCCCCCGCCGCGTGCGTCAGATATCCGTTACGCACGGCGTCCACGCACGAGGCGCGATTTCCGCGTATCTGACCGAGCACGTCCGCTCCGGTGAGGACCCTCAGTGAAGGCATCGTGAAATCGGTTTGCAGATCGGCCATCGGGGACCTTTCACATCATCAATGAACCGGAGACAGGGGAATCGGCCGAAACGGATCCGGATCGGGATCGCCGAGGAATTTTGAGACCCACGCGTCGTTGTAGACGGTTTCGGCGTAGGCGGTTCCCCGGTCAGCGCAGAGGAACAGCACCGATCGCTTCCTGCCGCCACTCTCCGAACGTGCGCCGAAGTAGCGCTGAATCGCCGCGTAGACACTTCCGGTGGAGCCACCGGCATAGAGTCCGCTGCGCCGCATGAGTTGCCGGCAACCGGCCACCGTGTCCAGCTCCGAGACGAACTGCACGTCGTCTATCAGCGCGCTTTTCAGCAATCCCGGAACGATGCTCGACCCGATTCCGGGGATGCGCCGCACGGCCGGCTCCTGGCCGAAGATGGCGGACCCCACCGCGTCGACCGCGACCACCGTCACCTCGGGGAAGCGCTGCTTGAGGCGGCGCGACAACCCGGAGATGGTGCCGCCGGTGCCCACCCCGACGAACAGGTAGTCCAGCTCGTCGAACTCGCGGAGCACCTCGCCGCCGGTCAGGGCGTAGTGCGCCTCGGCCGCGTCGGCGCTACCGTACTGATCCGGCCAGAAGGCGTTTTTCAGCTGGTCACGGAGCTGCGCCACACGATCCAGGCGGGTTCGCAGATAGCCGCCGGCCTCGTCCGGAACCGTCACCTTCTCGACGTGGTCGCACAGTGCGCGCAGGGAGCCCTCGGTCGCCGGGTTGCAGTTCGGGTCGATGACCGGGATGAAGGAAAGGCCGAGCGCCCGGCAGAAGGAAGCCATGGACAAGGCGAAGTTGCCGGAGGAGGACTCCACGACGGTGGTGTCCTCGGTGATCTCACCGCGCTCGATGCCCCGCTTCAGGATCCAGTACGCCGAACGGTCCTTGGCGCTTCCGTTCGGATTGCTGAATTCCAGTTTGGCGAAGAGATCGACCGCGTCGTCGTCCAGCCTGACCACCGGAGTGGCCGCGAACCAGGACTGCATTATGGACAAGCGACGTAATAACCCAGGCAAGCGGAATCCCCCGTGTGGATGCCGGAAAAGCCGGACGAGCATGCTCGGAACGTGCGGGCCGACTATATGACGGTCATTTCCAACTAATCAAGACGATCGCCGAATCCGTTTCCTCAGCGGATGGAAACGCTGTTTCAAGCTCGGCTCCCCGATCGTTACCCGTCAAAAGTGACGCACCGTTGCGGGTCGATCCCCTTCCTGGGTCCCACCCTCCGGACACAGTAGAGGCTTCCGTGATCGGTGTCCAGCATCGTCGATGCCCTCAGCTTTCTCTCAGATAAGCGTGTTGCGATGGGCGACGGCAACCTTGATCAATGTGTGTAGGCTCGTGTGGGCGTGGCCGTTTCTGACGCCGATCACCGAGGTCAGCACCTGTCGGTGATCGGCTGTCCGACAGTCACGCGGATCCGTGCGCGGCCTCGTTCGACAGGCGGAAGGGCGACATTTTCATGGGAGAACTCGAAGAGCGCCTGGCCCGGCTGCCGGCACACAAGCGGGCATTGCTCGCGGCCGCTCTCGGCCGGCGGACACGAACCGGCCTCGCGGGCGACGGCGGTCCGGCCGGCGGCGGTCCGGGCGGCGGCGGTCCGGCCGGCGAGGTCCCGGGCGAGTCGCCGGCCGACCTGACCCACCGGCAGCGGGAGCTGTGGCAGCGCTGGTCAGCCGCACCCGGCTCGGGCGCCTGGCATTGGCCGCTCGTCGGGCTGATCCGCGGCGACCTCGACCCGGCGGCACTGGAGTCGGCATTGCGGCAGGTGCTGGACCGGCACACGGTTCTGCGGACCGGTTACCGCCATGACGGCGAGCGCCTGCTGGCCGTGCTGCACCCGGCGCGATCCTTCCCCTTCGAGGTCGTCGACCTCACCGCGAGCGACGGCGCCGCGGCCCTCGAGTCGGCGCTGGAGACCGTCGACACCCCGATCGATCTCACCAGCGCCCCGCCGGGACGGGCACGCCTGATCCGGCTCGGCTCCGGCGAGCACCTGCTCGCTCTGGCGGTCCACCACATCGCCACCGACTACGAGTCGACCGAGCTGATCTTCGAGGAGTGGATCGCGGCCTATCTGGGGGCGCCCCTGGAGCCGGTGCCGCAGTTCCCGCCGTACGCCCGTGAGCAGAACGCGGCCCTGGCCGCCGGCCGGCTCGCCGAAGGGCTGGACCGGTGGCGGGATCGCCTGCACGACCTCGACCTGTCCACCGTCCTGCGCGACCCGGACGAGTCCGGGCAGAGCCGCCGCCTCTACTGGCGGCTGCCGGTCCCGCTGGTGCAGCGGATCCACGAGCTGGCCGAGGACCGGCGGCTCACCCCGTTCATGATCATCGCCGCGGGGGTGGGTACGACATTGGCCGTGCACGAGGGCCGGGACGAGACAGTCCTCGGCGTGCCGGCGCCCAACCGGCCCGGCGTCCAGGTGGAGCGGCTGATCGGCTGCCTGGCCAACCCGATCCTGGTCCGGGTCCGCGCCCACCCCGGCGCCACCCTGGACGACGTGCTCGAAGGGGTACGCGAGGAGTCCGTCGCCGCCTATGAGGAGCAGGACATCCCGTACGCCGAAGTCGTCGCCCGTCTGCTCGGTGAACCGGCGAAGCCGGCCGCCGCCCTGCCCCGCTTCACGTTCGCCTACCACTGCGGCAACGAACCGGTCACCGCCGGCGCCCTCGAACTGAACCGGGCCGACATCATCCCCCAGGGTGTGCGAGCCGACCTCGCGCTGTCGCTGCGTTACGACCCGGAGGGCATCGACGTGGTGGCCGAGTTCGATCCCGTCGCCCTCACCACCGACGACGCCCGGGTGGTCGTCACCTGGCTGGCGCACGTCCTCGACACCCTCACCACCGCCCCCGGGACCACCGTGCGGGACCTGGCCGGGCGGCTGCGGTCCGGAGGGCTCCCGCTCATCGAGCCCGCCCCGGTGCACGAGCCGGTGCGGGCCCGTCCCTCCTGGAAGCAGGCATGACCCATGGGTGACGTCCTCACACTGGAATCGGTGACGCCGGACAACTACGACGCCTGCGTCAGCCTCGAGGTCCATCCCGAGCAGGCCGGATTCGTGGCGCCCAACGTCGACTCCCTGGCCCGCGCCTATGTGTGGCCCGACGGCGAGGCCCGGCTGGTCTGCCTCGACGGGACCCCGGTCGGCTTCGTCCTGTTCCACCCGATCGACGAGAAGGCCCCCGAGCGGGGGCACAGCATCGTCCGCTTCATGATCGATCAACGGTTCCAGGGGCGGGGTCTCGGCCGCCGGGCGCTGGCCGCCGCCCTGGACTGGATCGCCGAGCATCAGCGGGTGGACACCGTCCAGCTCAGCGTCGAGCCGGACAACGTGAAGGCACTGGCCTTCTACCGGGCCGCCGGCTTCACCGAGACCGGCGAGGTCGACGAGGGTGAGCTGGTGCTGCGCCGGACGCTCCGGTGACGGACGGCCACGTGCGCCGCTGACGACACGCGCCGCGCCGGATGCTGCTCGGCGCGGCGCGCCTAGTCCCGGCCGTACCTGTCGAAGGAGACCGTCCAGTCGCCGAGGCCGTTCCAGATGGGCAGCTCGCGCGGGGTGTTCTTCACGTCGACGATGTCGCCGAGGATGAAGTTGTTGTAGACCCACTTGGCGTCGGCGGTGCTGAGGTTGATGCAGCCGTGCGACAGGTTCGCCCGGCCCAGCGAGCCGTTCCAGGGCGCGGCGTGCAGGTACTCGCCGGAGTAGCTGATCCGGGTGCAGAACTCGATGTTCTCCGACACGTAGTAGTTCGGGTCGTTCTTGTCGGTGACGCCGTAGCTGGCGGAGCTCATCGTGTGCTTGCGCTTCTTGCCGAGGACGACGTGCGGGCCGCCGGCGGTCCAGTAGCTGACCTTCTGGCCGTTCGCGCCGGTCGTGCCGCCGCCCTTGCCGAGGCTGCTCTTCATCGTGCGGACCAGCTTGCCGTCGATGTAGACCTTGGTCATGTGGGTCCGGTTGTCGCTGATCGCGATCAACTCTCGGCCGATCTTGAACGAGGTCGAGACGTTCTTCGACCCGTACGTCTTCTTGCCCAGTTTCTGGCCGAACGCGTTGACGCTGACCTTGATCCGGGTGCCGGCCGCCCAGTATTTCGCCGGGCGCCAGTGGACGGTCCGGTCGTCCTTCCAGTAGAACTTGCCCTCGACCGACGGCGAGGTGGTGATCTCGATGGCCTTCTCCGCCGCCGCTTTGTTGACCGCGCGGCTGAACGCCACGATCACCGGCTGGCCGACGCCGTAGGTCTTGCCCTCCTGGAGCGCGACCATCGCGTTGGCCTGGAACGTCACCTTCGCGACGGCCTCCGGCTTCAGCGTGGTGAAGGTGAACTCCTTGGTGGTGGTCACGCCCAGGCCGTCGGCGGCCTCCGCGGTCACCTTGTACTTCTTGCCGTAGGCCAGGTCGCTCGTCGACTTCCAGGAGCCGTCGCTCTGCATCTCGCCGTCGACCTTCGCCTTGGCGGCGGTGACCTTGACCGACTTCAGCGTGCCGTCCTGGACCGTGACCACGATCGGCTTCAGCGGGGAGACCTCGGTGGCGCCGGTCTCCGGCGTGACGATCACCGAGACCGGCGTGGCCGTGGCCGCGGCGGGCTGCTCGACGTTCGCCACCGGCTCGACCCAGGTGGTGCTGCCGGCGCCCGCCGTGCTGCCGCGCGAGGAGCACCCGGCGGCAGCGGCGGCTGCCGCCGCGCCCATCGTGCCGATGATGACCTTACGTCGCTTGATCATGGCTCTCACATTCGAGGGGGTCCGGCCGGCGCCATCCATGGCTCTCATCTGAAGACGGCCGGCGGGGGTGAAAAGGTTGCCTGCCGCGTCGATCAGAACCATGGAGGAGGGTCATCTTGACAGATCTAGATCCTTTCCGGTAGACCGGCCGCCGGCTGTGCTGCTGCTCACCGGCGGCCCACCTGCCACGATGCCCGGGCGTACGGCTACCAGGGGACCGTCCCGTGCCGGTCGAAGAAGCCGCCGGTCGGGCCGTCCGGGCCGATCGTCGCCATCCGCACCAGGATCTCGGCGCCCTCCTCGCTGGTCTGCGGCCCGGAGTGCCCGTTCAGGTCGGTGGCGGTGTAACCGGGGTCGACCACGTTGACGCGGATCGCCGGGAACGCCTTCGCGTACTGCGCGGTCACCATGACCAGGGCGGCCTTCGAGGCGTTGTAGTCGAGGGTGACCACCCGGGACTCGATCCGCTCGGGGTCGGCGCAGACGGCCACCGATCCGAGACCGCTGCTGACGTTGACGATGACCGGGGAATCGCCGGCGAGCAGCAGCGGGAGGAAGGCGTTGGTCACCCGTACCGGGCCGAAGGTGTTGGTCTGGAAGGTCTTCTGCAGGTCGTCCCCGGTGATCTCGCCGATCCGCTCCCCCAGCTTGCCGACGCCCGCGATGCCGGCGTTGTTGATCAGTACGTCGAGGTGGCCGCTCTGCGCCCGGACCAGGTCGGCGGCGGCCGCGACCGAGGCGTCGTCGGTGACGTCGAGCTGGACGAACCGGGCGCCCAGCTTCTCGGCGGCGACCCGGCCCCGCCCGGCGTCGCGCGCCGCGGCATAGACGGTGTGCCCGGCGTCGACGAGCCGGCGGGCGGCTTCGAAACCGAGACCCTTGTTGGCTCCGGTGATCAATGTGATCGTCATGCGTCTCATCCTTCGCGCGGCGCCGGGCGGCAGACAGTGCCCGGCTCTGCCAGTGGACCGGCAGTACCAGGCTGTCCGCGGCGGGCGCGGCGATACTGGACGGCATGAGTGGCTCGCGGGAACTGGGCAGGACGCTGCGTGGCTGGCGGGACCGCACGACACCGCAGTCGGCAGGTGTCCCCGCCGGCGGTGTCCGCCGCGCGGCCGGGCTGCGGCGCGAGGAACTGGCGCAGCTGGCCGGCCTGTCGGTGGACTACATCGTGCGGCTGGAGCAGGGGCGGGCCACGTCCCCGTCCGCGCAGGTGCTGTCGGCGCTGGCCCGGGCGTTGCGGCTGACCGTGGCCGAGCGCGAGCACCTGTACGTGCTGGCCGGCCAGGTCGCGCCCGGGCCGGGCCGGATCTCCGCGCACATCCCGCCCGGCGTCCGCCGCCTGATCGACCAGCTCGACGGCGTCGCACTGACCGTCTGTGACGCCGCGTGGAACATCATCCTGTGGAACCCGCTCGCCGCGGCCCTCACCGGGGACTTCTCCGCGCTGAGCGGGCACGAGCGCAACGTGGCCTGGCGGGAGTTCACCGGCATGCCGAGCCGGATCCACTGCACGCCCGAGCAGACCGCGTCGTTCCGGGTGTCGCTGGTGACCGACCTGCGGGCCGCGATCGCCCGGTACCCGTCCGACACCGGCCTGCGGGACCTGGTCACCGGGCTACGGGACGCGAGCGCTGACTTCACCCGGCTCTGGGACGGCGGGGCGGTCGGCGTCCACGGCTCGAACAGCAAGACGGTGCGTCACCCGGAGGCCGGCACGTTCGTGGTCGACTGCGACGTGCTGATGGCCCCGGGCAGCGATGTCAAGATCGTCGCGTACTCGGCGGCGGGCGGCAGCGACGCGGCGGAGCGGCTCCGGTTGCTGAGCGTGATCGGCACCCAGAGCCTGGCCCACCACTGAGCGCCGGTCAGTGGTCCCGGGTCGCCGAACGGCGGCGGGCGCCCGCGTAGGAGCTGCTCAGCCAGTGCGCCAGGTCGAGCAGGGCGGCGAAACCGACCCAGAACCACTCCCAGCCGACCAGCCCGACACCGGGCGTGTAGAAGATGACGTAGAGCAGCGTCGCGAACGGGAAGAAGATCAGCCCCAGCAGCGGCCAGATCCACGTGTCGAAGGCGGCGTCGACGAACTTCGGGCGGACCAGCCAGATGATGAACAGCGCGAACCGGGGGAAGACCCCCGCGAAGATGGCGAACAGGCAACCCATCGGCACTCCGTCCCGGCTCTGTCGGTGATGCCAGCAGCATGCGGCGATCACCGGGCGAGCCGCATCATGCGCAGCGGATGAGTGGCCCCCGGCGGAGGCCACCCATCGTTGCTGCTCAGCGACCCGAACAGGCCGCTCCGGCGAGCCGCACGGCGGTGCCGGCGTTGAGCCGTCCGTAGCCGTACCACGGGCTGTGGCCGGTCGCGGAGTAGGCGCCGCCCTCCGGGTCGATCCGGTCGCACGAGTCGCGCAGCACCGTCGTCGCCTCGGACCGGCTCAACCCGGGATGGCAGGCCAGGACCAGCGCGGCCACGCCGGCCGCGCCCGGGCAGGCGCTCGACGTCCCGCCGAAGGACTCGGTGTACTCACCGATGTGATAGCCGGCCGGGCCGCTGACGTCGGTGGTCCAGATACCGGGCGTCAGCGGTTCCGGCCGGCCCTCCGCGGCGAACGCCATGTCGCTGCTCGGGAACGCGCAGAAGATCGCGTCACCCATGTCGCTGTAGACGCTGCGGCGACTCCGGTCGTTGCACGCCGCCACCGCGAGGACCGCCGGATGGCTCGCGTACCCGTCGAGGTCCACGCTCTCGTTGCCGTTGCCGGCCGCGAAGAAGACCAGGCAGCCCTTGCCGCCCCGGCCGTGGGTCACCGCGTAGTCGATGGCCAGCCGGGTGCTGTCCGGCAGCGGCACGGCCACGGCGTGCCGCGGATCGTCCGGATCCCACCAGGCGCCGTCCGCCGGTCCCCAGCTGCACGAGATCACGTCGGCGCCGTGCCTGGCCGCCCAGTAGAAGGCGTCGGCCTCCTGCTGCGAGCCGAGCTGGGAGATCATCCGGATCGGCATCAGGCGAGCCTCGGGCGCCACCCCGCTGGCGCCCGCGGCACCGTCGGCGCAGGCCACGCCGGCGCAGGCGGTGCCGTGGTCCTCCCCGGCCGCGGGCCGCGGATCGGCGTCGCCGCCGGTGAGGTCGCGGGGCGCCACCACCTTGCCGGGTGACATGAACTCCTCGTGGTCGATGTCGATGCCGGTGTCGATGACCGCGATCGTCACGTTCCGGCCTCGGCTCGTGGCGTGGGCGGCGGCGACGTTCGCCGAGGCGTCGACCGGCCGCCCGTCGATGATCGTGGCGGCCAGATGCCATTGCTCCGGCGCGATCGCCCGCCGGCCGAGCTCACGGACGACCTCGGGATGGGCGAACTGGACCTCCGGCCGGTCGAGCAGGTCCCGGGCGAGCCCGAAGACCGCCTGCCCGGTTCCCTCCGGCGCCGCCACGAAGTAGGCGTTCCGGGCGTACCCCGGCAGGCTCTTGATCCTCAGACCCGCCTCGTCGAGGAGCCTGCGGCAGTCAGCGGCCGGGATCCGGTCCTCGAACTTCACGAACAGGTTCTCGGTGTAGAGCACCGGCTCGCCGGAGCGGCCGTCGACGAGGACCCGGCCGGCGAACCGGACGTCCGGCGCGGTCCGCAGGCTCGCCGTGATCCGGGTGGCCGCCTCGGTGGCCGCCGTCGTGCCCGGTTCCCGCGTCCGGTACACCGTGACGCCGGCCTCCGGGAACGACAGGATCGGGTCCCAGCCGTCCACCATGATCGGCCGGCGGCTGCGCGTCCGGACCACCATCAGATCAAGATCAAGATCAAGATGGTACGTGTCTCCGTGCTTACCGCCATATGTCAGTGCGCGCATTGTCCACTCCCCTCGGTGGTGATGTCGTCGTCAGGACGCCGGCGCTCACGCGGGCGACAGCCGTTCGGCGTAGGTGAAGAGGTTCTCGATGTCGTTGTCGAAGTACGGCCCGTCCATCTGGCGGGCGTCGCCGTCCCGGTGGCTGACGACGCTGTTGACGTAACCCAGGCCGGTGCCGCCGTTGTAGTCCCGCAGCCAGGGACCGCCGCTCGATCCGCCGGTCATCGCGCACCAGGCGCGGACCTGCCGGCCACCGGCGTGCCAGGTGCGGCTCTGGCAGGAGTACTGGACGTCGCCGGGGTATCCGTCAGCCGGGTAGCCCAGGATCGTGACGTCGACGGCGTAGCCCCAGTTCCACTGCAGACCCATGCCGCCGACCGTGTCGACGACCTTGGCGCCGTAGACGCCGCCGTTGTGCATCACGGCGATCGCCATGTCCTCGTCCGGGTTGCCGTCCGCGATCCACGCGGCGTTCGCGGTCAAATACGATGCGACGAACCGCCCGTACGGCTCGACGCCGTGCCGCAGGGCCGGCACGAACATGATGTCGGCGTACCAGCGGCCACCCGCGCCGCCGTGCAGGCAGTGACCGGCGGTGATGATCAGGCGCTTCGAGGCGCTGTTGAGGGCGCTGGCCGAGCACACCCGCGGGCCGGCCGGCGTGGTCATGTAGACCTTGCCGACCGCCGCCGCCTGATCGACCACCCGGTTGCGGTTACGGGGCGCGGCCGGCGCCACGCTGCCCCTCGTGCCGGTGGGTTTCGCGCGGCGTTTCCGGCCGGGATCGCGGTCCCGGTGGAGATCCAGACTGACGGCCGAGGCCATCCGTTCCGGCGTCCAGAACGCGGTCACCGCGGAGACGTCGGAGGCGTTTCGGACCGCCCGCCCCGAGCTGGTCACGGCGACGGTGCCGACGCTCCCGGACGGCGGTGGCTCCGCCCCGGCGGGCGGGGTGCCGGTCGCGGCCAGGCCGAGGGTCAGGCCGGCGGCGATCAGGGAAGAGACGAGGTGACGCATGGGGAACCTCCCGGTGTAGTGGTGGTGGCGGCCGATACCGGTGCTTCGGGCGGTATTCGCGGCCAGGTCGGACAGACCTCACGGATCACGCCGCGTGCCCAGCGCATGCGCAGCGCGGCGCTCTCCTGGTTCTCGCCGTAGGCGCCGGCCATCGCGCCGGCGCATCCGCGAGTGCCGCCGTGCCGGCGCACCGCATCGCTGATGGCCCTGGTCACGGTGGTGCGGTCGGGGTGGGAGCCGGTGGGCAGGCTGCTGGCGAAGAGCGCCTCGCACCGGGCCGTCTCGAGGATCGTGTGGCAACTCATGCCACTGACTGTCGGTGAGCGGGAGTCCCGCTGATCAGTGGCGAGGATCCCGGGCGGGCGGGCAGATCCGGACTCCGTGTCCCGTCGCTCGGCCCGTCTCTCGGCCCGTCTCTCGGCCCGTCTCTCGGCCCGTCTTTCGTCCTATCAGGAGGCGGGTGGGATGCCCGCCTCCCGGGCGAGCAGCGCCGCCCGTACCCGATCGGGCACGCCGATCTTGAGGAAGAGGTCGCTCATCTGGTTGCGCACGGTCTTGTCGGCGATGCCGAGCCGCCGGGCGATGTACGCGTTGTCGTGACCGGCCGCGAGGTGCGCCATCAGTTCCAGCTCCCGCGGCGTCAAGGTGTCCAGCGGCGGCGGCAGTGTCCGGGCCGGCGAGTCGATCCCGTGCAGCACCGCCGCACCGATCCGCGGGCCGAGCGTGAACCCGCCGGCCGCCGCCGACCGGAGCGCGGCGAGCACCTGGTCCGGGTCCTGCTCCTTGAGGAGGTAGCCGTGCACGCCGCTGCGCAGCGCACCCCGTACCGTCTCGTCGTCGTCGGCCATGGTGAGCACGACGATGCGCACCTCCGGACGGATCCGCAGCATCTGCCGGGCGACCTCCAGCCCGCCGATGTCCGGCAGGCGCAGATCGAGGGCGACCACGTCGACGGCGGTGCCGGTGACGGCCTGCAGCGCCTCGGCGCCGGTGGTCGCCTCGTGCACCGCGCTGACCCAGTCGGTGTAGCTGAGCAGCGTGGTCAGCCCTCGACGGAAGACCGGATGGTCGTCGACAACGAGCACCTCGTACCGATGCGGTTCCACCGTCACCTCGACCCCCAGGGCAGGACCGCGTGCACGCGCGTGCCGTGCGGTGCGGTCGGCAGGACATCCAGCGTGCCGTTCACCTCGGCGGCACGCTCGCGCATCGACTCCAGGCCGACACCACTGGACGCGTCGTCGGGCACCGTGCGATCCAGGCCGACACCGTCGTCGACGACGTCCAGCGTCAGCGCGCAGTCGTCCGCGATGGTCACCGTGCAGCACCGTGCCTTGCCGTGCCGGACCGCGTTGGTCAGCGCCTCGCACACGATGCGATAGGCGGCCATCTCCACCTCGGGTGCCGCCGGGGGCAGTGTCTCCGGATGCTCGAACACCACCCGGGTGCCGGCCCGTTCCAGCCGGGCGGCAGCCTCACCCACGGCGGAGATCAGCCCGTCCCGGAGAGCGGGCGGGCGTAGACGCCGGATGACGGAGGTGACCTCGGCCTTGCAGCCGGCGACGTCCCGCTCGGCCGCCTCCGCCGCCTGCCGGGTCTCCGGCCAATTCGTGCCGATCGCACGCAGTTGCAGCGCCACGCCGGCGAGCGCAGTGCCCAGGCCGTCGTGCAGGTCGTTGCGCAGTTGCAGCCGTTCGGCCTCGCGGGCCGCCACCACCCGGCCACGGGTCTCGGCGAGCTGACGGGCCATCAGCATGGCGTGGATCGCGACCGACGCCTGGTCGGCGAGGGCGGCGAGGACGCGGCGGTCGGCGGCGCTGAAACGCCCGTGGTAGGAGCGGGGCGCGACGGCGATCGCGCCGAGCTCGCATCCCCGGTACCGCATCGGGAACGACGCCGCCGGCGGGCATCCGGCCCGGCCGGCCTCCACGATGGTGCCGTCGGTCAGCGTGAGCCGCACATAGGGGATGGCCATGCCGATGGAGATGCCGGCGGCGATGGCGCGCAAGATGTCATCCGTGGGTGTGTCCGGGGTTCCGGCGGTGATCGGGCGGCCGATCTGGCCCAGAATGGTCAGCGGATCGTCACGGTGGCCGTAGAGCACCGTTCCGATCCCCCGGCGCGCCCGGTGAAAGACGGGCGCCGCGGTGAGACCGACCGCGACGGAGGTGGCCACGGCGGTCAGCTCCGGTGGTTCCCGCAGCACGACGTAGCTGATCACCCAGATCGTGATCCCGCAGCCGGTGATGAGCCCGGCCCAACCGAGGAGTGACGCGACGGTCCGGCTCACCAGCAGATCGATGTCGTAGAGATGGTCGGTGAAGCCGGTCCACAACAGGGCCACCGGAAACGCCAGCACCCCCACCACCCAGGCGCCGCCGATTCCCAGCGCGTCGAGCACGATGCCGACCAGCATCGCCGCGACGGCGAGGCCCAGGCGCATGTAGATCCCGTTCGAGCCGCGCCGGCGGCCGACCGCCAGGCTCAGCAGCACCACCACCTCGGCCAGCATCACGAAACCACACAGCAGGAGCGTCACCGCGAAGACGGTCGCCGCCGCGTTGCCGACCCCGTGGTCGGGCCACCACCGCCGGGCGAGGATGTCTTCGTCGGAGACGGATGACACCGAGACCAGAGCGGCCGCGGTCCCCGCGATCACGAGGGCACCGAGGCACACCGACAGCCTGCGCCGGAACGCGCCCGGCTCACGGGGCAGCACATCGACCAGGACCAACGGCATCATCGCGAAGGCCGGGAACCACGCCACCTCGGTCACGCGTGACATGATCGCGTTCTGGTCCAGTACCGCCGACGTACCCGCGACGGCGGCGCACAGGGCCTGCACCAGCAGAAGCCGCCCGACCCTGCTGCCCGGGCGTTGCCGCAGCACGACGACCGCGAGCGACCCGGACACTACGCAGAAGAGCGCGAGGCTCCCGACCTCGACCAGGTCGCTGTCCCGCACCAACCGAACGGCCGCGGGCACCAGGGTCGCCGCCAGCAGCGTCAGGACGACGCCACCGGCGGCCCATGCGCCGCCGGACAGGGCTGCCGGCGGTTCCCCCGGTGATGGGCGCAACGCGCCGATCATGTCGCGGCCCCTTGCTCAGCCGCGACCGGTCAGCTTCTTGAGCCAGATCCGGATCCGGGTGCCCACGGTCATCCGGCGCCGGGGAGACGGGTGCGGGGTGGTCCGGGCCGACGCCGCGATCTGCTCACGCATAATGCCACCTTAAATACGAAACGGGAAAATGGTGCACCAACGCCGAGGCCGCGACCTCGCGGGGTACGGCACCGATCCTGGCCGGTCCGGAGTCCCGCGAACCACGGACAAGCGTCCCGCGGCTCCGGGACATTCCGCGCATATGGTCCCACGGCAGATATTCCAGAATGCCCTTTGGCCAGGAGTCGCTCTGCCGGATGGCGATCCTCACCCAGCGGGACGACGGCCCGTCCTCTCGCCGGCCGGGCCGGGCCCACCGCTGATCACCCGTCCTTCGCCACCGGGCGGGCCGTGCGCACCGCGTCGCCGATGCCGTGTGGCCGGGCGCGCCGGGGCCGCATTCCCGCTGCCGGGTCCGCGGCCATCTCGCGGAGCAGCGAGGCCGCCAGGATCAGCATCACCACCACGAACGGCAACGCCACCACGATCGTCGCCTGCTGCAACGCCTGCAGCCCGCCGGCCAGCAGCAGCGCCGCGGCCACCGCGCCCATCAGCACCCCCCACATCACCACCAGCAGCCGGCGGGGCCGCAGCGCGCCGCCCGAGGAGAGCGAGGCCAGCACCAGCGAGGCGGAATCCGCGCTGGTGATGAAGTAGAGGCCGACCAGCACCATGGCGAGCGCACTCGTCATCCCGGCCAGCGGCATCGCGTCGAGGAGCCCGAAGAGCGCGTACTCGGCGCCCTCGCGCACGTCGGCGATGAGATCGGCGGAGCCGGTGGCCTGGGCGCGCAGCGCGCTGCCACCCATGATCGAGAACCAGATCGCGCTGGCGCCGCTCGGCACGAGCAGCACCCCGACGACGAACTGCCGCACGGTACGTCCCCGGGAGATCCGGGCGATGAACGTGCCCACGAACGGCGCCCAGGAGATCCACCAAGCCCAGTAGAACAGCGTCCACGCGCCCATCCACTCCGGGTCCGAGAACGCCCCGGTCCGGGTCGACATCACCAGCAGGCTGTCCAGATAGTCGCCGACCGCCGCGGGCAGCACCTCCAGGACGTACACCGTCGGTCCGACCACGAACACGAAGAGCGCCAGCAGCCCGGCCAGTACCAGGTTGATCGACGACAGCCACTTCACGCCGCGGTCCAGGCCGGAGAACGCCGATGCCACGAAGGCCGCGGTCAGCGCGGCGATAATGATCAATTCAAGGGTACGGGTGTCCGGCACCCCGGCGACGATGCCCAGTCCCGCCGCCACCTGCAACGCGCCCAGACCCAGGCTGGTCGCCGACCCGAACACGGTCGCGAAGATCGCCAAGAGGTCGACGAGCGCGCCCGCCGGCCCGTCGGCGCGATTCCCGAGCAGCGGATGGAACGCCGCCGATAGCCGGTTCGGCCGGCCCCGCCGGAACGTCGAGTAGGCGAGCGCCAGCCCGGCCACCGCGTAGATCGCCCACGGGTGCAGGGTCCAGTGGAAGAGTGTGTACTGCATCGCCACCGAGCCGGCCCGATCGGTGCCGCCGAGCGCGCCGGACGCCGGTGGCGGTGACGCGTAGTGCTGAATGGGCTCTGCGACCGCGTAGAAGACCAGGCCGATGCCCATGCCGGCGCTGAACATCATGGCGACCCAGGCGAGGGTGGTGAACTCCGGCTCCTCGTCGTCGGCGCCGAGCCGGATCCGGCCGAACCGGCCCGCCGCGATCACCACGGCGAGCACCAGGAACACGTCGGCGGCCAGTACGAAGAACCAGCCGAACGTACCGATGGTCCAGCTCAGCGCGGCGTCACCGGCGCGGGCCACCGAGTCGGGCGCCAGCACCGCCCAGAGGACGATCGCCAGCACTCCGCCCGTCCCGGCAGCCACCATCGTGCGATCGGTACGGACCTCCGCCACGCCGTCAGTCTTGCAGCGAAAAGATCGATCAGAGGCCGCTTTACCTATGTCACCACCTGTTTCAGCGGCGGCGGCGGGCCACCCGGCGAGCGGTACGCCGGCTCGTGCGCCGGGCCACCCTGCGTGAAGCGAACATCGTCTCTCCTCCTCTGAACTCTCGGGTCAGCCGGCTTTTCCGGCGGTCTCCAGGTCGTGCAGCTCCTTGGCCTCCTCGGCCGCGATCAGGCCGATGCCGACCAGGTCGAGCGGGCTGATGAAACCGTCGGCGAGCCGGAAGCCGCCGGCCCGGAAGATCGCGTCCCGCAGCGGCACGGCCCAGTGGTGCTCGATCAGGAGCAGTGCGGCGGCGGTGTCGTTCGGGATCTCCGCGAGGACGTCCCACTCCTGCTGGTCGAAGACCCGGACACCGTCCTCGGCGGCGAGCTCGCCGCCCTTCTCGAAGCCGGCCTCGGCGCCTTCCTCGCCTTCGAAGCCGAGCCCGATCAGGGCGCCGATCTTGCTGCCGATCTCGACGGCCTCCTCCGGGGTGAGGTTGCTCAGATGCTCGGCTTCCAGCTCGCCCTCGGGGGTCTTGTAGACGGCGAGCGCGTCGATCACCCGTACGGTGTCGCTCTTCTTCAAGCGCTCGAGTTCGGCGATGATCTCGCCGTGGAAGTTCGGGTGTTTGAAGCCCAGTACCAGCAGCTGGACGGGACCGATGGCCATAGGAACTCCTCCATGTGACAGTCCGGGCGTCGGGTTGCCCTCCTGCTGATGCTGCGGGCCGCGATCCGTCCTGTCCTCATCCGGCGGGGGTGAGCGGCCGCCGGTGCCTCTGTTCGCTCGCAGTGAACGCCGGAAGATCGGAGCCATCGCCATAGTTGACCCGGTCATGGTTGAGCCGCGTGTGCTCAACTCCTCGGAGGTTCCGGTGACCAGCAAACGACTCCCCGTTCTGTTCCTCGACGACATCGTCCTGCTCCCGGGCATGGCGGCGCCGGTCGAGCTGGATGAGAAGGCCCAGGCCGCGGTGGACGCCGCGCGCACCTCGGCCGGCTCCGAGCTGCTGATCGCCCCGCGGCTGGAGGACCGTTACGCCTCGTACGGCGTGGTGGCCACCGTCGAGCAGGTCGGCAAGTTCCGTGGCGGCACACCCGCCGCCGTCCTCCGTACCGGTGTGCGTGCCAAGATCGGCAGCGGCGTGACCGGCCCCGGCGCGGCGCTGTGGGTCGAGGCCGAGCCGGTTCCGGTGAGCAAGCCCAGCGCGGCCACCCGCGAGCTGGCCGCCGAATACAAGAAGCTGGTCGTCTCGGTGCTCCAGCGCCGGGAGGCCTGGCAGGTGATCGACTCGGTCAGCGCCATCGACGACCCCGGTGACCTGGCCGACACCGCGGGCTGGGCGCCGTACCTGTCCAGCGACCGCAAGCGGGAACTGCTGGAGACCCCGGACGTCGAGGCCCGGCTGCGGCTGCTGATCGACTGGACCCGCGACTTCCTCGCCGAGTCCGAGGTCAGCGAGAAGATCGAGCACGACGTCCGCGAGTCGGTCGAGAAGCGCAACCGCGAGTACCTGCTCCGCGAGCAGCTCAAGGCGATCCGCAAGGAGCTCGGCGAGGGCGAGGCCGACGACAAGGACGACTACCGGGCGCGGGTGGAGGCGGCCGACCTCCCCGACGCGGTCCGCGAGGCGGCGCTGCGCGAGGTGGAGAAGCTCGAGCGCGCCGGCGACCAGAACCCCGAGGCCGGCTGGATCCGCAGCTGGCTCGACACCGTGCTGGACCTGCCCTGGGCCGTCCGCACCACCGACAGCACCGACCTCGAGGCCGCCCGCGCGGTGCTCGACACCGACCACCACGGCCTGGACGAGGTCAAGGAGCGCATCGTCGAGTACCTCGGCGTCCGCGCCCGCCGCGAGTCGCGCGGCCTGACCACCGTCGGCGGGCGGGGATCGGGTGCGGTGATCCTGCTGGCCGGCCCACCCGGTGTCGGCAAGACCTCGCTCGGCGAGTCGGTCGCGAAGACCCTGAGCCGCAAGTTCGTCCGGGTCGCGCTCGGCGGCGTCCGTGACGAGGCCGAGATCCGCGGCCACCGCCGGACCTACGTCGGCGCGCTGCCCGGCCGCATCGTGCGCGCCATCCGGGAGGCGGGCACGATGAACCCGGTCGTCCTGCTGGACGAGGTCGACAAGGTCGGCAGCGACTACCGCGGCGACCCGGCCGCGGCGCTGCTCGAGGTGCTGGACCCGGCGCAGAACCACACGTTCCGCGACCACTACCTGGACCTCGACCTCGACCTGTCGGACGTGCTGTTCATCGCGACCGCGAACACCCTCGAGACGATCCCGCAGGCGCTGTTCGACCGGATGGAACTGATCACGATCGACGGCTACACCGCGAACGACAAGGTCGCCATCGCCCGGGACTTCCTGCTGCCCCGCCAGATCGAACGGGCCGCCCTCTCCCCCGGCGAGGTGACCGTCACCGAGGACGCCCTGCGTCTCATCGCCGCCGATTACACCCGGGAGGCAGGGGTACGGTCCTTCGAACGTCTCCTGGCAAAGGCTCTCCGCAAGGTCGCCCTGGGCACGCTCCCCGCCACGGTCGACGCCGCCGATCTCAAGGACCTGATCGGACGGCCGAGGTTCACCCCGGACGCGGCCGAGCGCACCGCCGTCCCCGGCGTGTCCACCGGCCTGGCGGTGACCGGCATGGGCGGCGACGTCCTCTACATCGAGGCGTCCCTGCTCCCCGGTGACAAGGGCGGTCTCTCGGTCACCGGCCAGCTCGGCGACGTGATGAAGGAGTCCGCGCAGATCGCCATCTCCTACGTCCGGGCGCACGCCGGCGAGCTCGGCATCTCGCCGGAGCAGCTCGACCACCCGATCCACCTGCACGTGCCGGCGGGCGCTGTGCCGAAGGACGGGCCGTCGGCGGGCGTCACGATGACCACCGCCCTGGTGTCGCTGCTGCTCGGCCGTACCGTGCGCGCCGAGGTCGGGATGACCGGCGAGGTCTCGCTGACCGGCCGGGTCCTGCCGATCGGCGGTGTGAAGCAGAAGCTGCTGGCCGCACAGCGGGCCGGACTCACCGAGGTGTACCTGCCGCAGCGCAACGAGCCCGACCTGGACGACGTGCCCGCCGACGTGCTCGACGCGCTGACCGTGCACATCGTCTCCGACGTCCGGGAGATCCTGGACACCGCTCTGGACGACGTGCTGGTCGCAGCCTGACACGGTGGGCCGGGGCCGCCGCGGCGGCCCCGGCCCTTGGTGATGGATCAGTTGCAGGTGGCGCCGTTCAGCGTGAAGCCGGTCGGCGCCGCGGCGTTACCGGTGTGGCCGGCCTGGTAGCCGATGCTCACCGACCCGCCCGCCGGGATCGCGCCGTTGTAGCTGGCGTTGGTCGCGGTCACCGTGCCGCTGGACGGGGAGTAGGTCGCGCTCCAGCCCGACGTGATGGCCTGTCCACCGGCGAGGGTGAAGGTCAGCCGCCAGCCGTTGATCGCGGTACTGCCGGTGTTGGCGATCGTGATGCTGTTGGTCAGGCCGGTGTTCCAGGCGTTGACCGCGCTGGTGACCCGGCAGGTGCCCGGGCTTGTCGACGGCGAGGTGCTCGGTGACGGGGACGCGCTCGCGGACGGAGACGTGCTCGCTGACGGTGAGCTGGACGGCTGGGTGCCCACCGCGCTCATGATGGCGTTCACGATGCCCGGCTGGGTCACCGCGCCCGAGCTGCGGTCGAAGAGGCCGAAGCCGTGCTGCCCGTTCCAGCCGTTGTCCCAGTAGGCGGTGGCGGCGCCGTACTTCTTGGCGGCGGTCACCACGGCCCGCGCGTAGTCCGCGCGGTACCGGTTGCTGGCCGAGTCGTACGTGGTCTTGTCGATCGAGCCGTACTCACCGACGAACACCGGGTAGCCGCGCGTGACGAAGGTGTCGTGCATCTTCTTCATCTGCCCGTCAAGGAAGTCCTCCTGGCCCCAGACCGACTTCTTCGCCGGGTTCGTCGCGCCGGCGCCCCACTGGGTGATCGTGCCGTCCTCGGTGCCGGTGAAGTCCCACGGGTCGTAGTAGTGCACCGAGATCATCAGCCGCTGCTCGGCGGCGGGGATCGTGGTGGACCGGTACTGGTCGGTCGGAATCACGAAACCGTAGTTGCCCGCCGTGTAGTCGATGTTTGTGTTCCAGCCGGGGACCAGCAGCCATCGGGAGGCGTTCACTCCACCGGTACGGCGTACCGTGTCCACGAAGATCTGGTTGTAGGCGTTGATGTTGGAATAGCACGGCTGGGTGGGATTTCCGTACTGCCCGTCGAAGTTCTCGTTCATGGACTCGAAGATCAGGTGCTCGTCGTAGCTCTGGAACCGGATCGCGACCTGCTGCCACACCTTCTGGTACTTCTCCCGGATCGCGGTCTGCGACGACGCGTCACAGATCAGCCAGGAGCCGGAGACGGTCTTGTAGCCGTCGCCGTGCATGTTGATCAGCACGTAGAGGCCGCGGCTGTGGGCGTAGTCGACGACCTCCTTGATCCGGTTCAGCCAGGCCGCGTTGACGGTGTAGTCCGGGGCGGCGCCGATGTGCCCGAGGTAGGAGACCGGGATCCGGATCGTCCGGAATCCGGCGGCCCGCACCTTGTCGATGAAGGCCTGGGTCACCACCGGGTTGCCCCAGGCGGTCTCGCCGGGGATGCCGTTGACGCTGGCTTCGAGCGTGTTGCCGAGGTTCCACCCGGCCCCCATGTCGGCGACCAGCTGCGGGGCGGTGAGCTCGGCGGTGACGTCGGCCGACGCCGGCCTCGTCACGCCGTAGACGGCTCCGGTGACGGCCAGGGCCGCGGCGAGGAACACCAGCCAGGCCTTCCGTAATCTCGAACTCATGGGACGGTCCTTCCGGGGACGGCGATGGCGGCGTTGATGGGGGAAGCCGCCGGGAGCGCTCCCATAATCGCAAACCGTCGATCCCTTGTCACCGGGCCCGGCTGGTGGAACGCCTCATCCGCCACCGCCCGTGCTCCGTCCGGGAACCTGAGCCGGCGGCCGCCTCACCGCGCTTCGGCGCGCTCCGGCTCCACGTCCTCGTCGCCGGCCAGCAGCGGAACCAGCTTCGGATACCACCCCGGATGCTCCCGGACCAGGTGATTCAGCGCCGGACTCTGGCGCATGACGAAGGACGCATAGTCGAACCAGTCCTCATAGGCCCCGGTGGCCTGGATCTCCCTGGTGTGATAGAGCCCCACCTCGAGGACGTCGCCCAGCATCTCCCCCACGGTCAGAACCTGCCACCTCAGTTCGTCCGGTGCGGCCGGCAAGGCCTTGCCCTCGTAGAAGAACGGTCGCAGGGCGGGCTTGTCGAGGATCGTCCGGAGCACGCCGCCCGTTCGCATTCCTGGTCGTGCGACCGCAGCCCGCAACGACGCCGAGCGATGCCGCAACCACCGGCGCAGACTCCAGAGGCAGGACCATGATGGGAGTCATCCGGACCGGCACGTCGACAGTGCCGCTACTCAAGGATCTATACCGCCGATGAACGCCAGCCCGATGCCGGCCGCTGAAGTAGACGTCACCCTGGACGTGGTCCGCCGGCTCGTCCGTGAACAGATGCCCGATCTGGCCGGCCGTCACCTTCGGATGCTCGCGCACGGCTGGGACAACGTCATGGTGAGTATCGGTGACGATCTCGTAGCGCGACTGCCCAGACGGGCGGTCGCCGTGGAGCTGCTGTTGCACGAGCAACGTTGGCTACCGGACCTGGCGCCGCGGCTCCCCTTGCCGATTCCGGTACCGGTCCGTGTCGGCCGGCCCGGTCACGGCTATCCGTGGCCATGGAGCCTGGTTTCGCACCTGCCGGGCGACATCGCCGCTCGCACCCCACCGGCCGACCACGGCCACTCAGCCGTGACCTTGGCGAGATTCCTGGCGGCTCTGCATGTCCCCGCACCGCTCACCGCACCACGAAACCCGGTACGTGGGGTTCCCCTGCACCGTCGAGCCGCTGCGCTCGCCGAGAATGTGGACCGGCTCGGCACCACGGTCGACGGCCACCTCGTGACCCGCATGTTCCGGGCTGCGGTCACAGCGGTTACGTGGGCCCGGCCCCCGGTCTGGTTGCACGGCGATCTGCATCCCGCGAACATTCTCGTCGACGGCGGCCTGCTCAGCGCCGTCATCGACTTCGGCGACATCACCGCCGGCGACCCGGCCACCGACCTGGCCGTCTGCTGGATGCTCCTACCGCCTGACAGCCACCGCACGTTCGTCTCCGCCTACGCCGCCGCGAGCCGGCATCCGGCCGACGAAGGACTGTGGATCCGTGCACGTGCCTGGGCCCTCGTGCTGTCGACCGCGCTTCTCGCTCGCTCCGCCGACAACCCTCAGATGGCGGCCATCGGCCGGCGCACGCTCGACGCGGTGCTCGACAGCGACAGTTGACCCTGCCGCTCAGCGGCGCCCCGCCCTATGTGTCGCCGGCCCGGCGGATGCCGGCGGCCGTGGAAGTGCCACCATGCGGCTCATCCACGGCCGGCGAGCGGCTCGTCAGGCGTGGGCGTACGCGCCCGCCTCGATGTCCTCGGTCAGCGTGGGGCCGGTGGGCTTCCAGTCGAACGTGGTCCGGGTGATCTCGCTGGACGCGATCATGTCCGTACCGAAGAACTGCCCGAGGAACCCGAAGTGCTCCGCCTCCACCGGCCGGACCGGCAGGTTCAGGGACCGGCCGATCGCCTCGGCGATCTCCCGGCTGGGCACCGCCTCCTCGGCGACGGCGTGCAGGCGAGTGCCAGCCGGCGCCCGCTCCAGACCGATCCGGATCAGCCGGGCGGCGTCGTCGACGTGCACCGCGGACCAGGCCGTGAGGCCGTCACCGAGGTAGCCCGCCACCCCGGTGCGCCGGGCCGTCGCCACCAGCTGGGCGACGAACCCGTGGTCGCCGGTGCCGTGCACGGTCGGCGCGAACCGTGCCGCGATCGCACGCACCCCCTTGTCCAGCGCCAGGTTCTCGGCTCCGCCGCGCGGCGCGTCCGGCCCGCTGAACGGTGACGCATCGGTCTCGGTGAGGGGCCGCCCGGACGGCAGGGCCGCGAGGCCGGAGGCGAACAGGAACGGCCGGTCGGTGCCGGCCAGAGCGTCGGTCAGGGTGTCGACCGCGGTCCGCTCGGCCCGGTTGGACTCGGCCGGGTTGGCCCAGTCGTGCTTGTTGGCCAGGTGGACGACCGCGTCGGCTCCGGACGCGCCGCGCCGCAACGCGTCCAGGTCGTCGAGGTCTCCGCGGAGCACCGCGGCGCCTCTGGCCTGCAGGGCCGCTGCGGCGGCATCGGTCCGGGCCAGGCCGACCACCTCGTGATCCGCGCTCAGCAACTCGCCGACGGCGTGCGAGCCGATCCATCCACTGGCTCCGGTGACGAACACGCGCATGGCGTGACCTCCTCAGTAATGTCATGTACTGACATCACAGTACCTCCTGATGTCACCTTCTGACATCACTATGATGAGGATCATGGCGAGATGGCAGGCCGGCGCACCCGACCGCCTCAAGGAGGCGGCCCTCACCCTCTTCCAGACCAGGGGGTACGACGGGACCACCGTCGCCGAGATCGCCGCAGCCGCAGGCGTCACCGAGCGCACCTTCTTCCGCCACTTCGCCGACAAGCGCGAGGTCCTGTTCGCCGACCAGAACTCGTTCGAGGGCGTCTTCCTGGCAGCGCTGCCACCGTCCGGCACGAGCCCGATGCGGCTCGTCGCCGCGGTCCTCGACGGCGCTGCCACGCTGTTCGGTGAGGACCGCCGGGCGTGGTCCCGCGCCCGTCAGTCGATCATCGCGGCCAACGCCGCCCTCCAGGAGCGCGAGCTGCTCAAACTGTCACTCCTGGCGGTGTCGCTGACCCGGGCGCTGACCGAGCGCGGCATCGACCCGATCAGCGCGGCGCTGGCCGCGGAGACAGCGGTGACGGTTTTCCGCACCGCCTTCGCGGCCTGGATCGCCGACGGCGAGGACCGGCCGTTCGCCGAGGTCCAGGCCGAGGTGCTGCGCCGCCTGCAAGCCCTGCTCTGACCGTCGCCGCAGGGACCGACGAAGCCCCACCATCCGCGCAGCCCGAGGCCGGCCACTTCCGCAGGAGCCTTGACGGCGCCGCGCGGCACCGTGGCCTTACCGGCCCCTGCGAGGTGGCGGTCCAAACCCTTCAGGCATTGGTTGCCCGGAGTTGGTGCGGCATGCGCCAGCCGGCGGCCAGGCGCGACGAGGACACGTTGTCGCCACCGCCGAAGAACTCACAGAACTTCATGATGAGCGGATCCCAGCGCATCGGGTCGACGTAGTGGGTTCCCGGGACCAGCAGGTCCTCCTCGACATGCGCCCGGATCACGGTGACCTGGAACGCCGTGGCGTGCGGTTCGGGTACGCCGAATGGATGAGCCGCAGCCACTTCGCACTCCAGTTGGATCGGGCACTCGGCGACCCGCGGTGCCGCGACGATCTCGCCGGCCTGCTCGGTCAGTCCGGCGGTCGCGAACTTGTCGCCGTCGTACCGGTACCCGATCGCCGCCTTGTGGGCGGGGACGACCGGTGCTGCCGTGGTCAACGCGAGCCGGTCCACCGCGCCCGCCAGCGACGACGGCGCCAGGTTCAGCACGCACCGGCGCTCACGCAGCAAGTTGGCGGTGGTCTGCGCGCTGTTGCCCAGGCCCAGCATGCAGCTCTGCCCCAACCACCACGCCGACGACATCGGAGCGAGGTTGGGGGTGCCATCGGGGTTGCGGGAGCCGATGAGCACGACCGGGGTTCCGAAGTACAGGACTTTCAAGTCGACAGCGACATGCATGACGCTGATCATGCCCAGCAGCGGAGGAAGCCGCTGGCGGTAATCGGACGCGGCACTGCTACCGGCGAATCCGCCACAGCGGATACCCGCGCCCGGATCTACCGGCCCGCGCCGCTCTCCCGTTCCACGACCTTCTCCTCGCCGGAACGGGGATGCGGCACCGCGGTGGGAGCCTCGACCTCCGGCATCGCCGGGGAGCCGGACGGGAGACGGGGGTCGAGCAGGCGCATCACCGTGGCGATCAGGGCCGCCAGCAGGACCACGGCGCCCAGGTTCACCAGGACCGTGGGGTAGCCGAGCTCGGTGACGTCCGCGAACGGGTAGGGGTACCAGTCTGTCGCTGCGCCGTGGGCGAGGGTGTAGGTGATCCATGCGGCCGGCCACAACGCCGCCCAGGCCAGGGTTCGGCCGTCTATGCGGGGGCGGGGGCCGAACAGGAGCCAGCCGAGGAGGGCGGTCCACGGCGCCACGTAGTGGAAGCCGAAGTCGGCGAGCCAGGCGGCGCCGTACAGCTCGACCTGGCCGGCCAGGATGGTGCTGTAGACCAGGCCGGTGATGACGATGCCGAGCAGCGCGTCGAGGCGGATCACGCGCCAGAGGCGGCCGTCGCGGTGCGGGTTCAGGGCCAGGGCCGCGGTGGCGGCGAGCAGCAGCAGGTTGCTCTGGATGGTGAAGTAGCTGAACAGGCGGATGAACCTGGTCAGCGCCGGCTCCGGGTCGACCGGGCCGGCGTGCGGCGCGGTGTCGGTGGCGGTCAGGGTGAGCTGGATGATCAGCGAGACACCGACGATGCCGGCCAGGGCGCCGTGGTACACACGTGACTTCATACATCCCCCGGATCGGTGATCTTCGCGCCGGGACTGTACTCCGTTCAGCTCCGGGCGGGTAGCCGCACCTCTACCCGCAGGCCGGGGTGGGCGTCGCCCAGGGTGACCGATCCGCCGTGCCGGCGGACCAGCTCCTGGACGATCGCGAGGCCGAGCCCGGAGCCGCCGGCGTCGCGGGCGCGGGCGTCGTCGAGGCGGGCGAACCGCTGGAAGACCCGTTCCCGCTCGGCCTCCGGGATGCCGGGGCCGTCGTCGGTCACCACGAGCAGCCGGTCCGGGCCGTCGGCCGCCGCGGTCACCGTGACCCGGTCCCGCTTGTGCCGCACCGCGTTGTCGATCAGGTTGGCGAGGACGCGGGCCAGCGCGTCCGGCTCGGCGCGCAGCGGCAGCGGCTCCGCCGGGTCCCGGTAGTCCACGCCGGGGAACCGGGCGGCGACCTCGCCGGCGAACTGCGCCAGGTCGATCTCCTCGACCCGGGCGGTGAGCGCGCGGGTCGAGCCGTCGTCCTGGCGGGCCAGCAGCAGCAGGTCGTCGACGAGCCGGGACAGCCGCTGCACGTCGGCGAGCAGGTCGTCGGTGAGCGCCGGCCAGTCGGTGTCGTCCGGCAGGTGCTGCGCCACCTCCAGCTCGGTGCGCATGTTGGTGAGCGGGCTGCGCAGCTCGTGGGCGGCGTCCGCGACGAACGCGCGCTGGCGGGCCCGGGACGCGTCGAGGCGGTGCAGCATGTCGTTGAGGGTGACCGCGAGCCGGTGCACCTCGTCGCGGGAGTCGGGCACCGGCAGGCGGCCCGCCCGGGTGCCGCCGGTGATCTCCTCGGCGCCGGCCCGGAGCGCGTCGACCGGCCGCAGCGCGGCGCCGAGCGCCCGCCACAGCCCGGCGGCGAGCAGCACCACCAGCAGCGGGAACAGGATCACCAGGGTGATCCGGAGCAGGTGCACGCTCTGCCGCAGCTCGTCGGTCGAGCGGGCGACGAGCACGGTGAGCGGGTCGGTGGGCGGGCCGGCGCTGACCTTCACGACGCGGGCCTCACCGTCGAAGCCGATCCGGTTGCCGGGGATCGTCATGCCGTTGCCGTCGGGCAGGTCGCGCAGCTCCTCCGGGTAGAGGATGGGGACGAGGCGGTCGGCGGTCGCGGACACCGACCGTACCCTCCCGTCGTCGTCGATGACCTGGACCTGAACGCCCGGGGTGACCGGGATCGGGTTTGTCAGCGACCCCTGGTCGACCAGGCGTTTCACGCCGCGCGCGGTCTCCAGGGTCTCGATGTGGACGGCCCGGTTCTGGGCGAAGCCGAGAGCGGCGACGAGCAGCACGCCGCCGACCGCCAGGCCGATCGTCAGACCGGCCGCGGAGACCAGGAGCAGCCGGGCCCGCAGGCTCAGCTCATTCGGCCGGCGCATCGAATCCGGCGGGCGCGGGGGAACCGACCGGGGCGCCGGAACCGGCTGGTGCGTCGGCGCCGGCCTGGGCCAGGCGGTATCCGGCACCGCGGACCGTCTCCAGGCGGTCCCGGCCGATCTTGCGGCGCAGGTAGCCGACGTAGACCTCGACCGCGTTCGGCGCGGTGTCCAGCGCGGCGTCCCAGACGTGGTCGAGCAGCTCGGTCTTGGAGACCACCTGGCCGGGGCGGCGCATCAGGTACTCCAGGAGCGCGAACTCGCGGGCGGTCAGGGTCACCTCGGCGCCGGCCACCAGCACGCGGCGCTCGGCCGGGTCCAGCTCCACGTCGCCGAAGGCGAGGACCACCGGGCGGGCCTGCGCGCCGCGGCGCAGCAGGGCTCGCAGGCGGGCGAGCAGGACGACGTACGAGAAGGGCTTCGTCAGGTAGTCGTCGGCGCCGCAGTCGAGGCCGTCGGCCTGGTCGTACTCGCCGTCCTTCGCCGACAGCATGAGCACCGGCAGCCAGTGCCGCTCGGCGCGCAGCTGCCGCACCACCCGGTACCCGGAGAGGCGGGGCAGCATCACGTCGAGGATCATCGCGTCGTACCCGCCGTGGCGGGCCATCTCCAGGCCGTCCTGCCCGTCGGCGGCCACGTCGACCGCGAATCCCTCGGCCTGCAGGCCCCGCCGCAGCGCGGCAGCAAGCCGGGCCTCGTCCTCCACCACCAGCAACCGCACCCCCACACCTTGGCATGCGACGGCGGTCAGACGTGAGCAGCTCTCAGCTGAATCACAGTCAGTTGCTGGGCCGGGGACCGCTCGGCGGCGCGCCGCCGGGACCGCCGGAGCCCATCGGGGCACCGCTCGGCGCGCCGTCCCCGCTCAGCTGGCCGCCGGTGGGCGTGGTCGTGGTGTCCACCCCGACCTCGAGGGAGACCGTGAAACCGCTCGTCACGTCGCCGCTGACCGTCGCGAGCTGACTGGCGCCGGAGTCGTCGCCGAACACGTTGTCGTCGTCCAGCGTGACCTGCGCCAGGTTGGTGACCGAGTCTTCGTACCCCGTGGTGGCGTAGACCGTGTCGCACGTGGTCTTGGGGAGCGCCACCTGCGAGGTCGCGATCGCGTTCGCCGCGTCGGTGATGTCCGCCTGGCTCGGGTAGACCTCGAAGTGGACGTGCGGCCAGCGCCCGGAGTAGCAGGCCGGGAAGATGCTGGTGAACGTCACCTCTCCGGCGGTGTCGGCGACCTGCACCCCGCGCAGGTAGTTCTCGTCGGTGATGCCCTCGGAGTAGAGCGAGTACTCACCGGCCCGGTTGCAGTGCCAGACGTAGACCGCGACGCCGGCGAACGCGGCGCCGTCGTTCGCCAGGTCCTTGAGGCTCAGGGTCAGCGTCATCGGGACGCCCTCGGCGGTGGTCGTGGAGTCCCCGAAACTGGACCTGATGTCGCTGCGCACGATGCCGCTCTCGGTCAGCACGTTCGGCCCGTTCGAGCCGTCACCGGGGTACGGCCCGGCCGTCTCGTCCGGGATCTCGCCGACCGTGTTCGTCTCCGAGGTGGCCGTCGTCGGAGTGTCATCACCGTCGCTGTCCCCGCAAGCGCTCAGCCCGAGCGCCACCGCGCCGAGTCCGAGCGCCCTCAGGACCTGCCGCCGCTGCGCCATCGTGCCGAGGTCGAAGATCAAACCCTGGTCCACCAGGTCTTCCTCCGGCCGGGGCAGCGAGCGCCCCTGATACGTACCCATGAAAGCCTCTCGTCTTTTTGCCCCTTAAACGCCTATTTCAAACTATCTGACCGACCAGGAAGGGGCGTCCCTTACGGGGCTTTCTCAGCCTCGTCACAGCGGTGCCGTAGCACGATGATGAGCAGAGATGGGGAGGTGGACATCGTGTCCGTGTTCAGGTCAAGGCCGGCGTTGCGCTGGCTCGTTCCGTCGGCCGCCGCGGTTGCGGTCATCGGGGGCGGCGCGGCGGCCGGAACAATCGTGGCGAGCGCCGACCCGGCCCTGCCGGATCGCTCCGCCGCGCAGTTGCTGGTGGATCTGCAGGGCGCCGACCCGGCAGGTTTCTCCGGCACGGTCGTGCAGAGCACCGATCTGGGACTGCCCGGCGTCGCCGGCCTGCTGAAGAACGTCGAGGGTGGCGGCCTCACCAGCCTGGTGTCCGGGAGCAACACGGCCCGCGTCTGGTACGCGAGCGACGACAAGGTACGGCTCGCCCTGCTCGGCACCGACGGCGAGACCGACGTGATCCGCAACGCCGGCGACGTGTGGATCTGGAAGAGCAGCGACAACACCGGCACGCACGTCACGCTGCCGGAGGACATCGCGGAGAAGGCCGCCGCGGAGAAGAAGGCGCTGCCGACCGGCGTGCCGTCGACTCCGCAGGAGGCCGCCGACGCCGCCCTCGCGGCGATCGACGGCACCACCAAGGTCACCACGACCGGCGCCGCCGAGGTGGCCGGGCGCGACGCGTACGAGCTGGTGCTCAGCCCCAAGGACGCCAACTCGCTGATCGGGCAGGTCCGGCTCGCGATCGACGCGGCCGAGCACATCCCGCTGCGGGTCGACGTCTACGCCAAGAACGCCACGAAGCCCGCCGTGCGGGTGGCGTTCGAGCAGGTCAGCTTCACGGTGCCGGATGCGCAGCAGTTCACCTTCAACCCGCCGCCGGGCGCGAAGGTGGAAGAGGTCAAGCCGTCCTCCGACGAGCTGGAGCAGCACGCCAAGCAGGACGTCACCAAGCCCGCTGACGTGGCGGGCTCGGAGAACATCAAGATGATCGGCCAGGGCTGGACGTCGATCCTGTCCGCCAAGCTGCCCGACGACGCGCCCTCGCTGGAGAGCGCGGCAGCCGAGGCCGGCAAGCAGGGCGGCCAGCAGGGCGAGGCGGTCGCCGGCCTGCTGGAGACGCTGCCGAAGGTGAGCGGTGACTGGGGCAGCGGCCGGCTGCTCAGCGGCTCGCTCTTCACGGTGCTGCTCACGGATGACGGCCGGGTCTTCGCCGGCGCGGTCACCCCGGAGGCGCTCTACGCGGTCGCCTGACCGATTCAGCACACCTCGATCGAGCCCCGTCGCATCCCGCGGCGGGGCTCGTCGCGTCAGCGCAGGAGCCGCCTGACCGCCGCCAGGTCCTCCTCCGGCACACCGGCGTCGCGCAGATAGGCCGCGACGCCACCATGGCGGCGGCCGGCGTGCGTCAGCGTCGCGCGCATCGCGGCGGCCTCGGTTGCGGGGGTACGGGCGAAATCCTCCGCGATCGTCTCGGGGTCCACGCGGGCGAGCCCGAGCAGGAGCGCCACCAGCACGCCGGTCCGGTCCCGGCCGCCACGGCAGTGCACCACCACCCCGCCGGGCGGGGCGGCCGCGATCACCCGGAACGCGCGGGCGATCCGCTCGGCGTTGTGGTCGAGCATCGGCGCGTAGGTGTCGTCCGGCGGGTCGTACCCCATCGGGTCGGCGAGCAGCGGGACGTTGCGGTACGCGGGATCACCGGCGAACGGGCTCGGGTCGGCCGCGCACTCGCGGGGCCAGCGGAGGTCCAGGATCAGCGCCAGGCCGAGGTCGCGCAGCGCGGTCACCGAGGCGGGCGTGAGCAGCCCGAGGCTGTCCGAGCGGATCAGCGCCCCGGCACGGATCGCGCCGCCGTCAGCGGTCGGTGTGCCACCGAGATCGCGGGCGTTGCTGCAGTCCGGCCAGTCGAGCTTCATGGCGGCCAGCGTAGGCGACGCCGGCGGGGCGGCCGGGCTCTTCGTCGCCGTGCCCGGGGCCGCCGTGCCCCCGGTTGCCGCGCCCGGGGTTGCCGCGCCCCTGGCTGTCGTGCCCCGGCTCGTCCTGCTCGTCGCTGACCTGCTTGTCGCCGGCGCTGTGGTGATCGCCGGCCGGCCTGCGCGGGGCCGGGATGAAGGCGCGGGGGTCACGGGTCATGGGCGGGACCGGGGTGACGGCGGGACGGTGCCGGCGGAGCAGGGCGTAGGCGGCAGCGGTCAGCAGCCCTCCGGCGACGGCGTCGAGCCAGTAGTGGTTGCCGGTCGCCACGATCACCAGCAGGGTGATCGCCGGGTGGAGCAGCCACAGCGCCCGGCGCCGGCCACCGATCGCGGCCATCAGGGCGACGGCCACCACCAGGGCCCAGCCGAAGTGCAGGGACGGCATCGCGGCGTACTGGTTGGAGAGGTGGTCGGTCTCCGGGTTGCCGTAGACGGCCGGGCCGAACAGGTGGCCCAGGTCGAGCATGCCGGTCTCGCCGAGCATCCGCGGCGGCGCGAGCGGGATCACGAAGTGCACCAGCAGCGCGGACCCGGTGAGCAGGGTCAGCACGTTGCGGGTCCAGCGGTAGTGCGCGGGCCGGTACAGGTAGAGCCAGATCAGGGTGGCCGCGGTGGCCGGGAAGTGGACGTACGCGTAGTAGCTGTTGGCGGCCTCGACCAGGGCGTGCCAGTCGAGCAGCGCGCGCTGCACGGTCAGCTCGCTCGGCAGGTGCAGCCAGCGCTCGACGTCCCAGACCGCCCGGGCGTTGCGGAACGCCTCGTCGACGTGGCCGTCGGCGGCCAGCCGGCCCACCTTGTAGACCATGAACAGGGCGGCTACCAGGGATAATTCGCGTAGGGCCGAGAGGATGCCGGAGCGGGCCACGGCGGGGCGACGTTCAACGGCAAGGCTGTGGTCGACGGCTTGCTCGGTCACGGCTGGCTCCCGATCGGATCGTCCGGTGCAGTGCCCGGCGCGAGTGGGGTGGGGTTCGGCACCCGGACGCCGGTGGCGCGCGGGTGACGGCCGATCAAGCAGAGCCTGAATTCGCCATGACAGTTCCCCCGGTCATCAACGCAGGGTGAAAGCATCCGGCGATCTTGCAGCTTGTGCAAGATTTAACGGCGTAATAGTGATGTAACGCGCATCGGAAACACGCCTGTTACATCCGGTCGGCCCTGCCGGTGGTGAGCAGGACCGCCGCGGTGACGAGCGCGAGCGCCGGCAGCGGAGCGCGGGCGCTCACCCCGTACCCCAGGAGGAGCGCGACCGTCGCGACTGCCGCGACCCACCCGGTGCGCACCGCGCGGCGCGTCCGGACCGGCAGCAGCGTCAGGCAGCGCCACGGCAGCAGCCCCGCCGGAACCAGCACCCGCAGGCCGAAACCGATCATCACGAGGGCCACCGTGACGGCGGCCGCGCGGGCGGCGAGCAGCCAGGACGGCCAGAGCAGCGCGCAGCCGGTCAGAAGCAGGACCAGCGGGACCCCGGCGGCGAGACCCCGGCGGAACCCGCCGAGCAGGCCGCGGATCGGCCAGGTCAGCGCGGTGACGTCGAGCTTGTCCGGATGGTCGGCGGCCAGTTCACGCAGGCCGCGCAGCGACGAGCGCACCCGGAGACGTTCCGCGTCGAGCAGGGCGATCAGCCAGCGGCCGTCCGGGTTGCCGGGATCCTCGGCCAGGGCCGCTGCCACCGCTGCCCGGGCCGCCCCGCGGTGGCCGGCGTGCCGCTCGATCTCGGCGAGGGTGAGCAGGTCGGCGACCGAACGGGGGTCCAGGGACAGGGCCCGCCGGGCGGCCTCGCGGGCCCCATCGACGTCGCGGCGGGCCGACAGGACACGGGCCAGGACCCGGTACGCCGGTGGGTGCGCCGGGTCGAGGCGGACCGCTTCCCGTGCCTCCCGGAGAGCCTCGGCGGTACGGGCCTCGCCGGACTCGGGGTGCTCGGCCGGCTCGGGCGGGAGCGTCAGCAGGCACTCGGCTCGTTCGATGTGGGTGCCGGACAGGTGGGGCGCCGCCGCCACCGCCGCGTCCGCCGCCGCCAGGGCCTCGGTGCGCCGGCCCTGCAGGCGCAGCAGGCCGGCCAGCAGCGCCAGCAGCTCCGGGTCCGCGGGAAGCTGGACGAGGCCGCGGCGGACCTCGGTCTCGGCGTCGGAGAGCCGGTTCACCCCGGCCAGCGCCCGCGCCCGCGAGGCGGCCGTCACCGCGGCAGCGCGCGCGGCGCCGGGCCGCTCGCCGATGTCACCAGATCGCGTGCTCGTCCCGCCGGACCATGCCCTCTGCCGTGAGCGAGCGCTCTCACCTGACCTTGCGCTTCTTCAGGTACGCCGCCAGGTCGTCGTACTCGCCGCTCTCGTTGGCGAACATCGCCACGTTGCGGGCGGTCGCGAACCACGCGTCGGTCGACGGGCGCACCTCGCGGGCGGCGGCCATCATGTCCGCCTGGCCGATCATCCGGATCTCGCCGGACGCGATCGAGTCGCGCATCGCGTACTCCGCGGCGGTCTCGCACAGGTGCGCCAGGTCCGCGCCGGAGTAGTGCTCGGTGGCCGCCGCGACCTGCTCCAGGTCGATGCCGGCGACCGGCCGGTCACGCAGGTGGAACTCACAAATCGCGGCGCGGGCCGGGCGGTCCGGCGGCAGCACCAGCACGGTGCGGTCCAGGCGTCCCGGCCGCCGCAGCGCGGCGTCGACGTCCCACGGCGCGTTCGTGGCCGCCAGGACGAACACCCCGTCGTTGCCGCCCTGGACCCCGTCCAGCTCGGTGAGCAGCTGGTTCACCACGGTCCGCATCGACGACTGGAGCTGGCTGCGCTTGTGGCCGAGCGCGTCGATCTCGTCCAGGAAGAGAACGCACGGCGCGTGGCCGCGCGCCGACTCGAACAGGTCGTGCAGGTTCTTCTCCGAGCTGCCGACCCACATGTTCAGCACGTCGGTGATGCTCAGCGAGATGAACGCCGCGCCCATCTCACCGGCGACCGCGCGGGCCAGGAACGTCTTGCCGCAGCCGGGCGGGCCGTAGAGCAGCAGGCCGCCGCGGAGGCTCTTGCCGAACAGCGTCCGCAGTTTCGGGTTGCGCAGCGGGCCGAGGAAGGAGACCTCGAGGCGCTTCTTCACGTCCGCCATGCCGCCGACGTCGGCGAGGGTGATCGTGGCGCTCTCCACGTCGAAGATGCGGTCCTGGTGCCCCTGGATCGGGTCCGGCTCGCCGGTGCGAGTGAACCGGGGCGGGACGACGTCGCCGAACTGCTGCTCCATGGCCGACCAGTCGACGCCGGTGGGCTGCTGCACCGGCGGGGACTGTGCCGGCTGAGGCTGTGCCGGCTGAGGCTGTGCCGGCTCGGACGGTCCGGCCGGCTGCGGGGCCGGACTCGGCGGCGACGGGGTTCCGAGCGCCCGGCCCATCAGCTGCTGGGCGGTGACGTTGCCCGGCTCGCGGGCGAGCACCTGAGCGGCGTGCCCGATCGCCTCCGCGCCGCGGTCCGCCGCCACCAGCAGCTCGGCCAGGTGCAGGCGCAGCGGGAGGTCGTCGGGGCGGGCCTGCACCGCGGCGGTGAGGCTGTCGATCAAGGGGTCGCTCATGACAGGCGATTATGCCCCGGCCGGGTGAGGCGGTGCCCGGTACTGCCCCGGACCGGCGTAGCGAGGACGGCTCGGTGAGGCCGGTCACGGGGAAGGGACGTACCCATGAAAAAAGACCGCCCGGGAAAGGGCGGTCTTTCCTCAGCGGTTTCTAGCCCGGCCGGCGATATCCCGCGATGGGGCCGCGGTCGATCGTCGCCATCCGCACGTGGTCGCCCGTGTGCGGCGCGTGCACCACCTTGCCGCCGCCGATGTAGATGGCGACGTGGTGCACATCGGAGTAGTAGAAGACCAGGTCACCCGGCTTCAACTCGCTCCGGCTGACCGGCGTGGTCGAGCCGTACTGGTCTTTCGTGTAGTGCTCGAGGTGCACACCCACAGCCGCCCACGCCTCCTGCGTCAGGCCCGAGCAGTCGTAACTGTTCGGACCGTTGGAGCCGAAGACGTAGGGTTTGCCGATCAGGTCGCACGCCCGCTGGGCCGCGCGACCGCCCTTGTCGTTGGTGTAGGTGACCGGGCAGGGGCCGGTGCGCAGCGCGCCGTCGTCGACGTTCGCCTTGCCGTAGGCCGCGATCCGGAGCTCCTGGAGCTCCTTGATCTCTTTCTCGATCGCCTTCTTCTTCGACGCCAGGTCCTTGTCCCGGGCGCCGATCTCGTCGGCGAGCTGATCCACCTTCGCCTTGTCACCCGCGTACTTGTCGCGGAGCTGCGCCACGTGCTCGATCGACTCGGTCTGGTGCTGGGCGAGCTGGTCGAGCAGCGCGAGCTTCTCGGTCAGCGACGTCGGCGAACCACTGATGACCATCGCGTTGAACGCGTTCGGCGGGCCCTGCATGTACGCGTCCACGGCCATGCCCCGGACCTGGGCCATGGCGACATCCACCTTCACCTGCAGTGGCTTGAGCGTCTTCGCAAGCGTTGTCTGCTGCTTGCGCAGCTTCTTCAGCTTGGTGTGCACCGAGTTGTACTCCTCGATGACGGGCTCGAGATTGTTCCACTGCTCGTCGATCTTCTTCTCGACGCTTGCCGGCGTGGGCTCGGCATGGGCAACGGCGGGACCAGTGAGAACGATTCCGGCCGCGGCCATTACGCAGAGCAAACCGCGTAAGAGGCCTTTCCGTTTCACTTAGGTGCGTTGTCCTTTCTTCCCATCGAAACCGCCGACCGGGTTAGCTGACGGGTTCGGGCGGGAAGCTGCCCGGCCGCCCGGAAAGGAGCGGCTTCACCCCGGGACTACCTGGGTCCCCGGCACGCCTCGTCCCGCGATCGGGGCCTCGGCGTTTAGGCGGCGGAACGGCAGATCGGCCGGGTGGACGATTGGGGGGCTACCGAACCGGGGACCACCGTACCGGGCACGGAACGCCGAAGAAAAGGTCGCCCGCGTGGCGAAACCGTGCGCACCATTCCCCTTACGCAGCGTGGCTAAAATGGCCACGCATTGATCGCTCTCCCGAGCCAGGGCACCACCAAGATCACTGTGGGTAGCACCAAGAGGCCCGCCGCCGCGGCGCTCGCGGCGATCGTCAGCGACCGGCTCTCCGGCAGATCGAGGCGCGCCACGCGACGCCGCCGGGTCTCCCCCGCCGCCCCCTCGGCGAGCGGCAGCGCGTCGGCGAGACGACCCAGCGCGGCCCGCAGCGGCGCCGGCCCGGTGCGGCGCCGCGCGGCATCGTCGGCCACCATCTCCAGCAGCAGGTGTACGGCGTCGAGCGGCACCCGGCTGCGCAGCAGTTTCGGGACCGCCTGATAGAAGGCGGTGAACGACTCCATCACCAGCTCGTGCCGGTGTCGCAGGTGAGCGCGCTCGTGCGCCAGCACCGCGTCCACCTGCTCGCGGTCGAGGACCTGCAGCACCGCGTCGCTGAGCACCACACGCGGCTCGCGGCCGGGCACGCAGTACGCCATCGGCAGCGCGCCGTCGAGGATCCGCACCTCGCCGCCCTTGATGTCGTCGCGGCGCTCCACCCGGTCCAGCAGGTCCACCAGGGTCCGGTGCCGGTCACGCCGGGCGCGGGCCCGGGAGGTCACCTTGGCGAGCGAGATGAGCAGCCGGATCACGATGGTCGCGGCGATGGCGAGCGACAGGACGAGCGCGACCACGGTCTCCGGGTGACGCGCGCCGGCCGCGCGGGTCACCTCCTCCGGGGCGGCGAGCACCACCCCGAGCGCGCAGAGCACCGAGGTCAGGGTGAGCGCCTGCCAGAGCAGGACGCCGGCGACGGGGGCCCGGTCGGGCCACGCCGCCTTCGCCAGGATGCCCGGCACGATCAGCGAGAGGGTCAGACCGAGCCCGCCGAGCAGGAGCGCGGTCACGGTTTCCGGTCGGCTGCCGCTTTGAGCGCCGCGGCCAGGGCCTCCGGCGGGAGCTGGCCCATGAAGTACGCCAGGGCGGCGTCCCGGTCCGGGGTGGCGCTGAGCGCGTCGAACATCAGGCCGGCGGTCATCTCCTCGCGGGTCTGCGCCGGGGCGTAGCGGTAGGCGCGGTCCGCTTTCTGCTGGGTGACCAGGCCTTTCTTGGCGAGCCGGTCGAGCACGGTCATCACCGTCGTGTACGCCAGGTCGCGGTCCCGGCTGAGCAGCTCGTGCACCTGGCGGACGGTCAGCGGCTCGCGGGCGTCCCAGAGCTTCGTCATCACCTCGCGCTCGAGGTCCCCCATAGCCATGCTTCGAGCTTACCCCCTCCTACTTCAGCTTGTCGTACTACGCGACGTAGTATCTACTACGAAGCGTCGTACTACGTTGGGGGAACCCGTGGACGTGCTTGACCTGACCCGGCTGCAGTTCGCGGTCGTCACGATCTACCACTACCTGTTCGTGCCGCTGTCGATCTGCCTCGCGGCGACCGCGGCCGGGCTGCAGCTCGCCTGGATGCGGACGTCGCGGGAGAAATACCTGCACCTGACGAAGTTCGTCGGCAAGCTGCTGATCGCCACCTTCGCCGTCGGCGTGGTCACCGGCCTGGTCCAGGAGTTCCAGTTCGGGCTCGGCTGGAGCGCGTTCGCCCGCTTCTACGGCGACGTCTTCGGCCCCACCCTCGCCATCGAGGGGATGCTCGCGTTCTTCCTGGAGGCGACGTTCCTGGCGCTCTGGTACTTCGGCTGGGACCGGCTGCCGCGCCGCCTGCACGCCGCCACGATCGTCATCGTCGCGGTGGGGACGCTGCTGTCGGCGTACATCATCCTGGCCGCCAACTCGTTCATGCAGAACCCGGTGGCGTACGCCCTGGACCCCTCCACCGGGCGGGCACACCTGACCAGCTTCACCGAGCTGCTCACCAACGAGGTCGTGCTTGCCGCGTTCCCGCACACCATGGCCGGCGCCGCGATGGCCGGCGGCGGGCTGCTGCTCGCCATCGGGGTGTGGCGTCTCCCGGCGGACCGCGCGTTCGCGACCCTCTCCCGGCTCGGTGCCTGGATCATGCTGGTCGGCGGGCTCGGGACGGTGATCAGCGGTGACCACCTCGGCAAGGTGATGACGGCCGTGCAGCCGATGAAGATGGCGGCCGCGGAGGCGCTCTACGAGACGACCACCGGCGCGCCGTTCTCCATCTTCGCGATCGGGGAGCTCGGGCACGACCGGCCGTTCTTCAGCATCGAGGTGCCGAAGCTGCTCTCCTTCCTCGGCACCGGCTCGTTCAACGGGACTGTCCAGGGCATCGACGACCTGCAGGCCGCGTACGTCGCGCAGTACGGGCCGGGCAGCTACGTGCCGATGATCCCGGTGGCGTTCTGGACATTCCGGCTGATGATGGGCGCGGGCATCCTGGCGATGGCGGTGGCCGCGTTCCACCTCTGGTCCTTCTACGCGTTCCGGGTCCGCTTCCTGCCCGCGTTCCTGCAGCCGGGACGCGGCACGCCGGCCCTGATGCGGCGCTTCATCTGGCTCGCGCCGCTGCTGCCCGCAGCCGCCAACACGTTCGGCTGGATCTTCACCGAGACCGCCCGGCAGCCCTGGCTCGCCTTCGGCATCTCCAAGGTCTCCGACGGCATCTCGCCCGGGCTGACCAGCGCCGAGGTGATCGCCTCGCTGGCCGGATTCACGCTCGTCTACGGACTGCTGGCGATCGTCTGGTGGCGGCTGGTCGTGCACCTGTCGCGGAAACCGCTCGCACCGGACAAGATCGAGTCGTCATCCGACCGGGAACCGGCTCCGGCCTACTAGGAGTTACTCATCATGATCACCTTCTGGTTCGCGGTCCTCGTCCTCGCCTGGGTGCTCTACTTCGTCCTCGAGGGCTTCGACTTCGGGGTCGGCATCCTCACCCCGGTCCTCGGGCGCGACGAGCACGAGCGGGGCGCGGCGATCCGTACCATCGGGCCGTTCTGGGACGGCAACGAGGTGTGGCTGGTCGCCGCGATCGGCGTCACCTTCGCCGCCTTCCCGGCCTGGTACGCCGCCCTGCTCTCCGCGCTCTACCTGCCGATGGTGCTGATCCTGCTGATGCTCGCGATCCGCGGCGTCGCCCTGGAGTTCCGCGGCAAACACGACTCGCCGTCCTGGCGCCGCCGCGCCGACCTGCTGCTCGCCGGCTCGTCCACCGTCATCGTGCTGCTCTGGGGCGCCGTCCTCGGGATCTTCGTGCACGGCCTCGCCCTGGGCGCCGACGGCGAGGTCACCGGCACCGGCCTGTCCCGCAGTCTCGACCCGCTGCTCACCCCGGCCGCCGGGCTCGGCGCGCTCGGCGCGCTGCTCGCCGCGGTCCTGCTCGGCGCCACGTTCCTGGCGCTGCGCACCACCGGACCGGTCCGCCGCCGGGCCCGCAGCCTCGCCCGGCACGCCGGCCTGGCCGGCGCGGTCGGCCTGCTGATCGCCGGCATCGGCACCGGATCCCGGATCGTCCTGCTCGCTGCCGTGCTGAGCTTCGGCGCCGGTGTGCTGGCCCGCCGGGCGCGCGAGGCCGCGGCGTTCGTGGCGGTCGCCGCCGGGGTGGCCGCGGGCGTCGTGACGGTCTTCCTCGCGCACGGCGACGTGGTGCTGCGCAGCACCCTCTCCGACGCCTGGAGCCTGACCCGCACCGGCGCGGCCGCCGGGCCGGAGGCGCTGAAACTGATCACGATCGCGGGAGTGATCGTGCTGCCCGGCGTCCTCGCGTACCAGATCTGGTCCTACTGGGTCTTCCGCCGCCGCGTCTCGAGCGAACGGGTGGCGTCGTGAGCCGGCCGGCGCGGGGCACGCGGGAGGATTCCGCGCAGCGCCGGGTCGCGCGCGGACCGGTCGATCCCCGGCTGCTGCGGCACGCCCGGGCCAGCCGTGCCGGAATCGCGCTGCTCACGCTGATCGGGGCCGGTCAGGCGGCCGCCACCGTGGCGCTCGCGGCCGGTCTCTGCTGGATCGTCAGCGGACCCCGGCAGAACGGGATCACGCTGCTCGCCGGGGCGTTCACCGCACGCGCCGTCCTCACCTGGGCGGAACAGGTCGTCGCCCGCCGGACCGCCGCCCGGGTCACCGGCGAACTACGCCGCTCCATGCTGGACACCGTCGCGCGGCGCGGGCCGGCGTGGGTGGCCGACTTCGGCGCGGGCCGGCTCACCACGGTCCTCGGCACCGGGCTGGACGCGCTGAAGCCCTGGTTCTCCGGGTACCTCCCGGCGCTCGCCCTCGGCGTGCTCCTCCCCCCGCTGGTCATCCTCGTGATGTCCGTCGTGGACCCGGCGTCGGCGATCATCGCGCTGCTCACGCTGCCGCTGATCCCGCTGCTCGGCGTGCTGATCGGCTGGGCCACGCAGGCCCGCGCCCGGCAGCGGTGGGCAGCCGACGCCCGGCTCGCCGGGCACTTCCTCGACGTGGTCCGCGGTCTCGCCACACTGAAGGTCTTCGGCCGGGCGGAACGCCAGATCGACGTCATCGCCGACCTCACCGACCAGCACCGGCGGGCCACCATGCGGGTGCTGCGGGTCGCGTTCCTGTCGTCCACCGCCCTTGACCTGGTCGGCACGCTGTCGGTCGGGCTGATCGCGGTGCAGGCCGGGTTGCGGGTCGCGGCCGGGTCGATGGACCTCGCGCCGGCGCTGCTGGTGATCCTGCTCGCTCCGGAGGCGTACCGGCCGCTGCGGGAGATGGCGGCCCGCTATCACGCGGCGACCGATGCGACCGCGGTGATCGCGGATGTGGATGAGGTGCTGTCGGGGGCGGCTTCCCCGGGCGGTTTCGTTTCCGCGCGCGGTGGGGCGGAAACCGCCGCGGTCGCGGCGCGGGGAGATCTTGCGGCGCGCGTCGCGCTGGTTCCGGGGGCGGCGGGCCGCTGGGGGGTACGGGTCAGCGCGCTGCGGGCCGGCTATCCCGGTGTGACGGGCAGTGCCCTCGTCCTGCCGGAGCTCGCGGTCCGGGCCGGGGAGACGGTCGCGCTGCGGGGGCCGTCCGGCGCCGGGAAGACCACGGCACTGCGAGTCCTCGCCGGGCTGCATCCCGCGGAGTCGGGCGCGATCGCCGTCGGGCGCGCGTTCTATCTGCCGCAGCGGCCGGCGCTTCCGCATGCCCGTACCGTCGCTGAGGTCTTCCCGGTGGAGGCCACGAGCGCTGACATCGACGAGGCGCTGCGGGTGGTGGGGCTGGACGGTGAGGTGACCGCGTCGACCGTGCTGGGTGAGCACGGGGGCGGGATCTCGTCGGGACAGCGGCAGCGGCTGGCGCTGGCTGCGCTGTTGCATCGGGCTTCGGTGGCGCTCGCTGAGGAGGCCGCTGCCGCGGTTGTGGAGGAGGCTGTCGGCATCGCCAGCCGGGCGGCGGGGGCGCTCGGTGACCGGGGGCTCGGTGACCGGGGGCTCGGTGACCGAGGGCTTGACAGTGCGCCTGGCGACCGAGGGCTTGACAGTGCGCCTGGTGACCGAGGGCTTGGCAGTGCGCTCGGTGATGGGGCGTCCGGGGGTGGAGCGGGGCGGACCGGGCGAGGGCGGCCGGTGGTGACGTTGCTGCTCGACGAGCCGACCGCGCATCTGGACGCGGACGCGGAGAAGCTGGTGGTGGAGCGGCTGCGGGAATTCGCGCGGCAGGGGTGTGCCGTTCTGGTGGTGGCTCATCGGCCCGCGCTTCTGGCTGCCGCCGACCGGGTGGTGGATCTCGATCCGGTGGGCGGGCGCGGCTCGGTGGGCTCGGAGGCGGGGTCGCGTGCGGCAGACCTTGGAGACCAAATGGGCACGTTGTCGGGTAGCCGGGATCGACCGGACGGTGTGAACATGGGACCCGCGGCCGGGGGTGCGGACCCGGGAGCCGGTGGGGACGGGTATGCGCGGAGGGCTGGTGAGGCGTGGGAACGGTCCAGTGCGGGGACGGCTGGTGCGGGGCGGGAACGGTTCGGCGCGGGGGCCGCTGAGGAGGGGCGGGAACGGTTCGGCGCGGGGGCCGCTGAGGAGGGGCGGGAACGGTTCGGTGTGAGGGCCGCTGAGGAAGGGCGGGAACGGTTCGGTGTGAGGGCCGCTGGTGGGGAGCGCGGTCGGTGGGGGTGGCTGCGGCGGCCGGGGACCGCGGTTGCGCTCGGGGCCGGGTCGTCGCTTGCCGGCGTGCTGCTCACCGGGGCCGCGGCGTGGCTGCTCGTGCGGGCGTCGTCGCTGCCGCCGGTGCTGACGCTCTCCGGGGCCGTGGTGCTGGTCCGGGGCAGCGCGGTCGCCCGGCCGCTGCTGCGGTACCTGGAACGGCTCGTCTCGCACGACCTGGCGTTCGCCCGGCTCGGACGGCGGCGGGCCCGGGTCTACGCCGAGCTGATCCCCCGCGTTCCGGGGCGGCTGGCGCGCCGGCGCGGTGACCTGCTCACCAAGCTCGTCGACGATGTGGACGCGCAGGTGGACGGGCTGCTGCGCGGGCGGCTCCCAGCGCTCGCGGCGGCGGCCACCGTTGCCGTCGCCGGGCTGGCCGTGTTCGTGGCCGAGCCCGCCGTCCTCGTTCCGCTCGCCGTGGGTGTGCTGGTCGCCGGGGTGCTCGCGCCGGCCGTGGCCGCCTGGCAGGCCGGCCGGCTCGACGCGGCGACCGGGACCGCACGGGCCGCCCTGCGGGACGCCCTGGTGGAAACCGTGGACGGGATCGAGGAGGTGGGGTCCGGGGCGGCGCGCATGGGCGTACCCGTCAATCGGAGCCTGACCCTCGCCCGGCTGGAGGCGCGTGCGGCGCGGGAGTCCGGCCTGGCCGCGGCGCTCGCCCACGTGGGGTGGGGGGCGGCAGTGGCCGGAACCGCGCTGGTGCTGGCCGGCGCCGACATCTCCGCGGAGTGGAGTGCGGTGCTGCTGCTCGGCATGGTGGTTCTGGGTGAGACGGTGGTGGCGCTGCCGGACGCGGCGATCGCGCGGCGTCAGGCCGCGGGGGCGGCACGGCGGGTGGACGCGCTGACGGCGGAGAAGCCTGTCGAGGCGGCGCTGGAGCCTGTCGGGGCGGCGCTGGAGCAGCCGCGGGCCGGAGCGGAACCGCAGCGAGCCGGGAGTGGTCTGCGTCGTGCCGTGACGGGAGTGGCGCGGGCCGGGAGTGGGGAGCTGCGGATCCGAGGGCTGGTGGCCGGCTGGGATCAGGAGCGGGGAGCTGTGCTGGACGGGCTCGATCTGGAGCTGGCGGCCGGGTCGCGGACCATGGTGACGGGGCGGTCCGGGTCCGGGAAGTCGACGCTGGCGGCCGTGGCCGGTGGGCTGCTCGCACCGTGGGCCGGGACCGTCGCGCTGGACGGGACGGCGGTGCTGGTGGGGGACGAGACGGGACATGTGTTCGCGTCGACCGTACGGGAGAATCTGCGTCTCGCGGCACCCGGCGCGACCGACCCGCAGCTCGTCGCGGCGCTGGACCGGGTGGGTCTCGGCGACTGGCTGGCCGGGCTGCCGGACGGGCTGGACACCTGGCTCGGGACCGGCGGGAGCACGATGTCGGGCGGGCAGCGGCGGCGGCTCGCGACCGCGCGGGCCCTCCTCGCCGATCCGGACCTGCTCATCCTGGACGAGCCGACCGAGGGGATCGACGAGGCGGGCGCCGACGCGTTGATGGCGGACCTGCTGGGCGCGGCGTCCGGGCGTACCGTGCTGGTCTTCGCGCACCGTTCCGAAGGCCGTGACCTGGTGGACCGGGTGGTGGAGCTCTCCGGGGTCAGTCCAGTCGCTCGATGATCGTCGCGTTCGCGGTGCCGCCCGCCTCGCACATGGTCTGCAGGCCGTAACGGCCGCCGGTGCGTTCCAGCACGCCGAGCAGACCGGTGGCGAGGCGGGCGCCGCTCGCGCCGAGCGGGTGACCGATGGCGATCGCGCCACCGTCCACGTTGACCTTCGCCGGGTCGGCGCCGGTCTCGGCCAGCCAGGCGAGCACCACCGAGGAGAACGCCTCGTTCACCTCGAACGCGTCGATGTCGGCGAGGGACAGCCCGGCGCGGGCGAGGACCTTCGCGGTGGCCGGGATGATGCCGGTCAGCATCATGATCGGGTCGTCGCCGGTGGCCACCGCGGTGTGGATGCGGGCGCGCGGGTGCCAGCCGTGCCGCCGGGCGACCTCGCTGGTCGTGACGAGCAGGGCGGCCGCGCCGTCGTTGACCGGGCTGGAGTTGCCGGCGGTGACCTTCCAGTCGATCGCGCCGAAGCGCTGCTCCCACACCTCCTCCCGGAACGCGGGCCGCAATCCGGCCAGTGCCGCCATGCTCGTGTCCGGGCGAATCGTCTCGTCGGTCGTGAGATCGGTCGCGAGGCCGGTGATCCGGGTGATCTGGCTCTCGAAGTGGCCGTCCCGCCAGGCCGCGGCGGCCCGGTGGTGGCTCTGCATGGCGAACTCGTCCAGCCGGGTACGGCTCAGACCCCACTTCCGGGCGATCAGCTCGGCGGCGACGCCCTGCGGGATCAGGCCGCCGGGGTAGCGCTCGGCGAGCAGCGGGCCGCCCACGTCGGCGCGCTCGCCGTCGCGGACCGCGGCGCTGCCGATCGGGATCCGGGACATCGACTCGACGCCGGAGGCGATCACCACGTCGTAGCCGCCGGAGATCACGCCCTGGGCGGCGAACGTGAGCGCCTGCTGGCTGCTGCCGCACTGGCGGTCGACGGTCACGCCGGGCACCGACTCGGCGAAGCCCGCGGCGAGGGCGGAGAGGCGGGCCACGTTGCCGGTCTGCTCCCCCACCTGGCCGACGGTTCCGCTGATCACGTCGTCAATGAGGTCTTCCGTACCGTAAGGGGTTATTTGTGCGCGTTCGGCCAGCGCGCGCAGGACATGGGCGTGCAGAGTTACGGGGTGGACGGCGGCGTACGCGCCGGTGGGCTTGCCCTTGGCTACCGGCGTGCGTACCGCGTCGACGATGACGGCGTCTCGCATGGCTACTCCCCTGGCGGGTTAACGGACCGATCGGTCCGAGTCTAAAGTCCGGATGGACTGATCGGTCCGTTAAACTGGTCACCATGGCACGTACGCCCACGCCGGGCACCCGCGACACGATCCTGACCGCCGCCGCCGGCCTCTTCTACGAGTACGGCGTCCGCGCCGTCGGCATGGCCCAGGTCGTCGAGGTGGCCGGGTGCGGCAAGAACCTGCTCTACCGGCACTTCCCCAGCAAGGCCGAGCTGGCCGCGGCCTACCTCGACCTGGTCCGGCGCGAGCGCGCCCAGTCCGCCGGCGAGGCGCTGCGCTGGGCCGGCACCCCGGCCGACCGGCTGATCGCCCTGGTCAGCGAGATCGCCGACTGGGTGCGGCGGCCCGGGTACCGCGGTTGCGCCTTCCGGAACTACCTGACCGAGTTCCCCGGCGAGGACGACGAGCCGGCCCGGGTCGCCAAGACCTACCTGGCCGACACGCGCGCCGAGGTGGACCGGCTGGTGGGGCAGCTCGGGGTGCCCGAGCCGGAGCTGCTGGCCGCCCGGATCTGGCTGATCGTGAACGGGCTGTACGCGAGCACCCCGGAGCAGGCGCCGACCGCCGTCGCGTGGGTGAAGGAGCTGGTGACCGAGCTGGTGACCGCGCACCGCTGAGGGATCACTCTCCGTCCAGCAGGTCGAGCACCTCCTCCTCGGCCTTCTCCCGGGGCTCGCCGGGCTCGACGCCGGCGACCCGGCCCTGTTCGTAGTGCTCGATGACGCGCGGGTCGACGTAGGAGTTGCGGGCGACCGTGGGCGTGTTGCCGAGCATGCCGGCCACCTCCCGCATCGCGTTCGCGACCGCCTTCTGCCGCTTCGCCTTCGTGGGCTGCGGTCCCGCCTCGGCCAGCTCGGTGGCGGCCTTCACGGTGCCGTGCCAGGTGCGGAAGTCCTTCGCGGTCATCTGCTCGCCGCTGATGTCGCGCAGATAGTCGTTTATCGCGTCGGCGCGGATCTCCTGCCAGCGGCGGGACGCCCGGTCCCAGTACGCGAAGAGCCGCTGCTCGCCGCGGCGGCGGCGCTTGAGGTCGCGCAGCACCGCGCAGACCTCGCCGTCGCCGACCGTCGTCGCGTGGTCGACCCCGGACTTGCCGCGGAACTCCAGCAGGACGCAGCCGCCCTTCGTACGGACGTGATCGGGGCGCAGCGTGGAGAGGCCGAAGGACGGGTCCTCCTCGCGGTCCGCGTACTGGTCGCTGCCGATCCGGAACATGCCCATGTCGAGCATCCGGACGATCGCCGCGAGCACGCGCTCCCGGGTCAGGCCGCGGGCGCCGGTCAGGTCGGCGCAGAGCCGCTCGCGGACCTCCGGCAGCCGCTCGGCGATCTCCAGGGCGTGGTCGAACTTCGCCTGATCCTGCTGCCGGCGCCACTGCGGGTGATAGAGGTACTGCTTGCGGCCGGCCGCGTCCACGCCGGTGGCCTGGATGTGGCCGCGCGGATCCGGTGAGATCCAGACGTCCTGCCAGGCCGGCGGGATGACGAGCGACCGGATCCGGGCGACGTCCTCGGCGTCGGAGAGCCGGCTGCCGTCCCGGTCGAGATAGGTGAAACCTTTTCCGGACCGGCGGCGGCCGAATCCGGGTTTACCGAGGTCACTGCGACGCAGCTTCATATGGGGTCTCGGATTTCAGGGAGGGGCGTACGAGGGGTGTCACAGAGGTGGGGTGTCTCCTATCGGGGTGCTCGCTGCACCTCCTCCGCGGCGGCCAGGACCTCGTCCACGGTGACCGCGAGGAGGGCGGGATGCACCGGGCCGGGCAGGTCGCCGCGCTCGCTGCGGGTGCCGTGCCAGATCGGGCGATGCCACGGCCGGTCCTCGGGCGGGCCCCAGCGGGCCGGGGAGACCGGGCCGAACAGGGTCACCGAAGGGGTCCGGTAACCGGTCGCCAGGTGGGCGATGCCGGTGTCGCCGCTGATCACCAGGCGGGCGCCGGCGACCAGGGCGAGGAGCTCGGTCAGGCTGGTGCGGGCGACGGCTCCGGGGCCCAGTCCGGCTGCTTCGCTCACCCGTACACACATGTCCTGCTCCGCGGCGGAACCGGTGATCAGCACGCGGTGGCCCGCCGAGCGCAACCGGCGGGCGACGGACGCGTAGCGGTCCGGAGGCCACCGCCGGGCCGGCGATTTCGCACCCGGATGGATGATCGTCACGCCCCGGGTCACCTCCGCGTCGGGCGCCGCAAGATCAAGATCTTCAGGATCACAGGGTACGCCGTAATAGCGCACCAGCCGGCACCAGCGATGAACCTCGTGCTCCTCGTCGAGCCAGCCCGGGCCGTCCTGATGGCCGGCCGGCCGGTTCGCGAACGCCCAGAGCTTGCCGGGACGCAGGGCCTGGAGCTGCCGATGCGACTCCGGGCCGGAGCCGTGCAGGTTCGCCGCGATCTGCGGGTTCGCTGGGGCGCCGGTCAGGGGTTCCAGCTCGGTCGCCGGGATGATCCGGTCGATGGCGGCGCCGTGCCCGCTGCCGTTCATGGGCCCGCCCCCGATGGCCTCGACCAGCGGGGTCAGCCAGGGCGGGGTCGCCAGACACAGCGTCTCGCCGGGGAAAGCGGCCCGGAGCCCGCGCAGGGCGGGCGCCGAGGCCGCGAGATCTCCCACGCCGAGCGCGCGAAGGATCAGGATCACGGGTACGAGGTCTCCATCTCCGCCGCCACGACCAGCTCCCGGACCGCACAGCCGGCCGGCTGGCTGAGCGCGAAGAGCACCGCCGACGCCACGTTCGCGGGATCGTTGAGGATCGCGTCCGGGCCCGGCTTGTACTTGTCGTCGCGCTCGTCGAAGAACTTGGTCCGCATGCCGCCCGGGATCAGCAGCGTGACGTTCACCTGACCGGCCAGCTCGGCGGCGAGCGCCCGGGTGAAGCCGACCACGCCGAACTTCGCGGCACAGTACGCGGTCGCGTCGCTGACCGCCTTGATCCCCAGCGTGGACGAGATCGTGACGACCCCGCCGTGGGACTGCTTGAGGGCGGGGAGCGCGGCCCGGATCACGGCCGCCGTGGCGAGCAGGTCGATCGCCACGATCCGGTCCCAGGTCTCGCCGGGGATGTCGGCCAGCGCACCGGGGACGTCCATGCCGGCCGCGGTCACCACACCGTCGACGCTGCCGCCGGCCCGCTCGATCAGGTCGCGGGTGGCCTGCTCCGCCGCCCGGGTGTCGGCCAGGTCGCACTCGATCCACTCGACGCCGTCCTTCGGCGGCTGCCGGTCGATCACGAACGGGCGGCCGCCCGCCTTGATCACGGCGTCGACGACGGCGGCGCCGAGGCCGCTCGATCCACCGGTGACGATCACTGCGTCCACTTCACTGTCCTCCAGCTTGTGCGGCTTGCATGGTCTTTGCTGCCTGGATGGTTTTTGCTGCCGAGATGGTCTTTGCTGCCTGGATGGTCTTGGTCGTGGAGCGGCCGTCCAGATAGGGGACGATCACGGTCTGGCCGCCCCAGCGCTTCATCAGCTCGGCCTCCGGCATCTCCGGGCCGCCGTCGGCGTAGTCGCCGCCCTTCACCCAGATGTCCGGCCGCAGCCAGGCCAGCATCGCCTCCGGGGTGGGCTCGTCGAAGACCACGACGGCGTCGACGCAGTCCAGGGCGGCGAGCAGCCGGGCCCGGTCGGACTCGGTGTTGAGGGGACGGTCCGGGCCCTTCAGCCGGCGGACCGAGTCGTCGCTGTTCAGGCAGACGATCAGGCAGTCGCCGAGGCTGCGGGCGGCCCGCAGGGTGGCGAGGTGGCCGGTGTGCAGCAGGTCGAAGCAGCCGCCGGTCGCGACGATCGTGCCGCCGGACGCGCGGACCCGTGCGACGACCTCGGACGCAGCGGTCTCGCTCGTCTCCCCGGCGCCCTGCCGGGGAAGGTCGCCGGCGGTCTTGTCACCGGACACGTAGGCACTGGCCGCGTCGACCGCCTGCTGGACCGCCTCGGAGACCAGGGCGCCGTTCGCCAGGGCGATCGCCGCCGTGGCCGCGAAACTGTCACCGGCCCCGCACGTGTCACCGGCGCTCACCCGCGGCGCCGGCACCACCAGCGGCGTCGGCCCGGAATGGCAGAGCACCGCGCCGCGTGCGCCGCACGTCACCACCACGGCGCCGGCACGCCAGCGCTGCCGGAGCTGGTGACCGGAGCGGCGCGCGGCCGACAGCTTCGAGCCGTTGCCGGCGTCACCGGAGAGCCGCAGCGCCTCCGACTCGTTCGGCGTCACCAGGCGCACGTTCGCGACCGGGGGCGGGCCGTTCGGGTGCGGGTCCCAGACCACCGGCGCCTTCGCCTCCTCCAGCGCCGCCCGCAGCGCCGGGTGCCGGGCGACACCCCGGCCGTAGTCGCTGACCAGGATCGCGGCGGCGTCCCGGAGCACGTCCAGGACCGCGATCGGGGCGTCGCCGGGCGGGACGGGCGGGCCGCCCCGGTCCAGGCGCAGCAGCACCTGGCCGGCGGCGCGCAGCCGTACCTTCTCCGGCGTGGCGCCGGGCAGCGGGAGCGGGTACACCTCGACGCCCGCCTCGGTGAGCAGCCGCGTGAGCCGGGCGCCGGGCTCGTCAGCGGCGATGGCGGTCACGAGGCTCACCTCGTACCCCTGACGTCGCGCCAGCAGGGCCGCAAGGCCGGCGCCGCCCGGTCGTTCCTGGACGCTCTCCTCGTCGAGGACGGGCGCCGGGGCGTCCGGGGCGATGCGGCGCACGCTGCCGTCGACATCGCGGTCGAGCAGCGTGTCGCCGACGATCACGAGCCTCATACCGTGACCATCTCCCTCTGTCCCGGCTGGCCCTGTCCCGGCTCTTTTCCCGGCTGTGCCGTGTAGGGGATCAGGTGCTGGTCGATGTACTCGCACATCACGTGCACGGCGACCAGATGCAGCTCCTGCACCACCTGGCTGTCCTCGGACGGGCAGCGCAACACCTCGTCGCAGGCGTCGGCGAGCGGGTTCGGCGCCTGGCCGACCATCGCCCAGGTGTGCACGCCGATCTCCTTCGCGGCGCGGGCCGCGGTGACCAGATTCGGGCTGCGGCCGCTCGTGGAGAGCAGCAGCAGCACGTCGTCGCGGCGGCCGTGCGCCCGCACCTGGCGGGCGAAGACCTCCTCGAAGCCGTAGTCGTTGCTGATCGCGGTGACCGCCGACGAGTCCGGGGTGAGCGCGATCGCGGAGAGCGGCATCCGCTCGCCGCGTAACCGGCCGACCAGCTCGGCGGCGAGATGCTGGGCCTCCGCCGCGCTCCCGCCGTTGCCGGCGACCAGCAGGCGGCCGCCCCGGCCCAGGTGGTGGGCGAGGCGGGCGCCCCACTCCTCGAGGCGGCCGGCCTGCTTGCGGAACGGCGCGATCGCCGCCTCCAGGCCGGCCAGATGATCTTCCAGGGGGTTCACGCGGCTACCTCCAGGTCGGCAACAGTCGAGTAGACAGCGGTCAGGCGTTCGGCGATGCGGGGCCAGGAGTACGACGCGGCGGCACGGTCCTCGGCGGCGGCCGCGTACGCGAACCGGCGCACCTCCTCGTTGACCAGCCGGCGGAGCGCGGCGGCGAGCGAGCGCGGGTCACGGGGCGGCACCAGGTCACCGGTCACGCCGTCGACCACGGTGTCGGTGAGCCCGCCGACCGCGGTCGCCACCACCGGCACACCACAGGCCATCGCTTCCAGGGGGGTGAGGCCGAACGGCTCGTACCACGGGGTGGCGGCGACCACGTCGGCCGAGCGGTACCAGAGCGGCATCTCGTGGGCCGGGACCGCGCCGGCGAGACGGACCCGGTCGGCGACCCGGCACCTTTCGGCCAGGGCGCGCAGGCGGCGCGCGTACGGCTCGTCGTCCAGCCGGTCCGCGGGTGGGCCGCCGACCACGACCAGCTCGGCGCCGGGAACCGCGGCCAGCGCGCGGATCGTGTCCTCGACACCCTTGCGCTCGACCAGCCGGGCCACCGTGAGGATCCGGGCCATCCCGGGCGTCCGCGGCGCGACCGGCCCGCGCGGGCTGAACCGCTCGGTGTTCACCCCGGACGGCACCAGGTTCATCGCCGACCGTGGCACCCCGAGCCGGAGCAGTTCGGCGATCTCGTCGCGGCACTGCACGATCACCCGGTCGGCGGTCCGGCCGATGTGCCGCTCGTAGGAGACCCGGCCCTGCGGGCTGGTGTCCGCCTCACCCTGGTGGCGGCGCTTCACCGAACCCAGGGCGTGGAACGTCTGCACCACCGGGACCCCGCAGGCCCGGCCGGCGTCCAGGGCGGCCAGCCCGCTCATCCAGAAGTGCGCGTGCGCCACGTCCGGGCGCCACTCGTCACGCCAGTCCGCGGCCATCCACTCGGCGAACTGCCCCATGAACGGCAGCAGCTCGTCCTTCGGCAGCACCTCCACCGGCCCGGCGGGGACGTGCACCACGTCGACCCGCTCCCCCATCGGCACCACCGTGGGGAGATCCGGGCTGTCCCGGCGGGTGTAGACGCGTACCTCGTGTCCCTGGGTTGCCAGCGCGGCGGCGAGCTCGGCGACGTGCGAGTTCTGCCCACCGGCGTCGACCCCGCCGAGCGCCGCGAGCGGGCTCGCGTGTTCCGAGATCATCGCGATGCGCATGTTTCCTCCTCCAGCAGCCGGTCCCAGTCGGCGAGGAACCGGTCGAGCCCGTACTTGGCGAGAGCCACCTGGCGGGCGCGTTCGCCCATGCGCGCGGCGGCGTCCGGCTCGTCGATCAGCCACTGCGCGGCCTCGACGAGGGTGTCCACCCTGGTGGCGAGCACGCCGGCGTCCGGTGGGACGGCGGCGACCGCCTCGGTGGTGGCGAGCGCGACCACCGGCATGCCCATCTGCATCGCCTCGATCAGGCTCAGCCCGAGCGAGGTCCAGCGGCAGAGGTGCAGGTAGGCGCGGCGGCGGGCCACCTCGGTGTGCATCACGTGCTGGGGCGGGTCGTCGAAGGCGGTCACGCCTTCCAAACCGGCCATGCCCTCCAGACCGGTGACCCCCATCCCGAACACGTCCAGGGGCGCCACCGTCGCGAACCGTCCGAACAGATCGGTGCCGGTCACCCGGCCCCGGCGGACCGGGTCGTTGGTGACGATCGCGAGCCGTTCCAGCTCACCGGTCCAGCGGGCCTTCGGCTCCACGATGCCGTGGTCGATCACGGTGGTGCGGGTGGCGCCGGTGTCCCAGAACAGGTCGTTGAAGTCGGTGACGTGCGCGATCAGCAGGTCGTCGCGATCGGCGAGCGGGTGCCGGCTGTCAGGGACGTTCCCGTCCTTCGGGGTGTTGTGCTCCACGTAGATCACCGGCACGTGCGGCGGGATCAGGTCGAGCTCCTCGGGTCGCTGCGCGATCGCGACGTCGATGTCCCTGATCTCTTCGAGGGGCAGCTCCTCGACCGTGTCCGGCCAGTCGAAGGTGCGGGCACGGCCCCGGCCCCACTCGTCCCGGGCCGGGTTCACCGGCACCAGGTAGCGGTGCTTGCCCTGGACGAAGGATGTCGTCCAGGAGCCGTGGACGTGCCAGAGAAGGATGTTCACGCAGCCACCTCGCCGAATAATGGTTTCGTGGGCGTCACGCCGATCCGGCGCAACGCGTGCAGGACGTCCTGCGGCTCGATCCGGGACAGGCAGGGATGACCGGGGACCGGGCAGCGGGTCGCGCGGGTGTCGCGACAGGCCGCGGCGGCGTCACCGAGCCGCACGGCGGGAACCCGGTAGGGCCCCCACCTCAGATAGGGGACGGTCGGGGCGAACAGGCTGATGACCGGTGTTCCGACGGCCGCGGCCAGGTGCGCCGGGCCGGTGTTGCCGACGATCACGCAGGCGGCGCCGGCGATCAGCTCGGCGAGACCGGCCATCGAGGTCGGCCCGGCGTCGACGCCGGACGTGCCCGCGACGTAGGAGGCCAGCCGCCGCTCCCCCGGCCCGCCGGTCACCAGCACCTCATGCCCGGCGGCGGCCAGCGCGGCGACGATCCGGCGCATGTTCTCCGGAGGGCAGGAGCGGGCCTCCACGCTGGCGCCGGGATGGACGACGACGTACCGGGTCCGGGATGTCGGCGCGGGCTTCGGCGCGGCGACGGACACCCGCAGGCCTCCGTCGTCACCGTCGGGCAGCGCGAACCCCGCCGCTGCCGCGACGCTGCGGGCACGTTCCGCTTCCGGCAGACCATCGGGTACGCGGTGACGCACGTCCAGCAGCGAGCCGGGATAGTCGTCGCTGATCGCGGTGATCCGCCCGACGCCGGCCATCCGCAGCAGCAGGGCCAGCGGGAGAGCCGACTGGTGGAACGAGGTGAAGACCACCGCCTCCTCGGCGCCGGTGGCCCGCAGCCGCTCGGTGAGAGCGCGCATGTCGTCCGGGTCGACCGGGCCCGGCTCGGGGTCGATCCAGGGCAGCCGCCACTCGATGATCTCGTCGACGCCGGGGAGCAGTTCGGCGGCGGCCCGGCCACGGGGGCCGCAGAGCAGCACCACCCGGTCGGCGCCGGCGGCGATCGCCCGGATCCCCGGGCCGGTGACCAGCATGTCGCCGGCCGAATCCGACCGCACCGCGAGGACCGTGCCGGCCCGGCCGGTGCTTCTCGGGTCCGTGTCACTCGGGCCGGCGCCGGTCGGGCCGGTGGGGCGGGGAGCCGGGGTGAGCAGCGCCTGGCGTCGGAGGATCACGTCGGCCGCCTCGGCGAGATCGGCCGCCGTCTCCGGCGCCGCGGCCACCTCGGCCGGCAGGGTGATCGCGGTGGGCACCATGATGCCGGCGGCGCCGGCGGCGAGCGCGGCCTCCATGTCGCGGCCGATGTCGCCGACCACCACGCAGCGGCGGGCCGTGGTGCCGAGCGCGGCCGCCGCCGCGTCGACCAGGCCGGGCGCGGGCTTGCGGCACGGACAGCCGGCGCTGTCGTCGTGCGGGCACACCTGCCAGGTGTCGAACGGTCCCAGCAGGTCCTCGATCCGGCGGTGCACGGCGGTGAGCTGGTCGCCGGTGAAGTAGCCCCGGGCCAGCCCGGACTGGTTGGTGACCACGCCGAGGCGCAGCCCGGCGGCGCGCAGCCGGTCGAGGGCCTCCCGGGCGCCCGGCATCGGCTGCACCCGGTCCGGGTCGCCGTTGTAGGGGACGTCGACCACGAGCGTGCCGTCCCGGTCGAAGAGCACCGCGTCGAACAGAGCCGTCACCGGTGGGCCTCCGTGAGATCCCGGGTTCCCGTGACCGTCGTGTCCACGGCTCGCCTCGCCGGGGACTGCCCGTCGCTGGTCACGTTGGGCGGGATCGGCTCCGCGCCGCGCCACCGGGCCCAGCCTCGAAGCCAGTGGGCCACCGCGACCGGCGGGATCGCGGCGCTGGTCAGCAGCATCGTGGTGACCTCGCGGCGGTCGCGCGGCCCGGGTGCGATGCGGGCCGCGGCGAACTCGGCGGTTCCGGCTGCCCAGACCAGGCCGGCGAGCGCGGCGACGGCCGTGAACGGGCGGTGACCGGTGACCAGGCGGGCGGCGGCAGCGGTCAGGGCGGCGGCGCCGGCGGCGGTCACCGCGGCGTGCCGGCGACGGCGGCCGGGCGGGATCTCCAGGACGGCACGCCAGCGTGGACCGTAGAGGTGGCGCAGCAGCGCGTCGTCGGCGTTGCCCCGCTGGGTCCGGACGCTCACCCAGCGGCTCTCCCCCCGTACCGGATGGGTTGTCTCTCGAAGGCCGCGCCGGAGCAGGAAGCCGGCCTCCCGCACGCGGTGCGCAAGCTCCGCGTCCTCGCGGAAAGCGCGCGGCAGGCGCTCGTCGAAACCGCCGGTCAGGGCCAGCGCGGACCGGCGGTAGGCCATGTCCGCGGTGATCCACTCGCCGTCGGCGAGGGCCGCGGTGACCCGTTCCCAGTCGGTCGGCCGGCGGCCGGGGGTCAGCGGGACACGCAGCGTGGCCTGCACTCCCCCGACGTCGGGTCCGGCGTCGCGGAGATCGGCGGCCAGCTGCTGCGCCCAGTCGTCGCCGGGCAGCACGTCGTCGTCGAGGAAGACCACCCACTCGGTGCGGGCGGCCCGCCAGCCCACGTTGCGGGCCGCAGCCGGGCCGGCGGCGCGGCCGGGAAGGACACGCACGTGCGGGGGAAGGTCCAGCGGCGCCGCGCGGGGGTCCGCACGGTCGTCGACCACCAGGGTCGGTGTCCCCTCCGGCAGGGCGGCGACCAGCTCGAACAGGCTCGGCCGGCCGAGCGTCGGGATGACGACGGTGACGTCCGTCATCGGCGCGCCCCTGAGGTGCCGGTCTCGTTCGATCCTGTCTTTTTCGATCCTTCTTCGATCGGACCCGGCTCGAAGGTGGTCGCGCGGTGCACGGCGAACGGGCCGATCGCGAGCAGATCCACCGGCGCCGAGCCGAACAGCTCCAGCGCCTCCCGGGGCGTGTCCACCATCGGGCGCCCGGCCGTGTTCAAGGACGTGTTGACGACCACCGGAAGGCCGGTCTGCCGCTCGAACTCGGCGAGCATCTCCGCCACGATCGGCTCGGTCTCGGCGTGCACGGTCTGCACCCGGGCCGTGCCGTCGACATGGGTGACCGCCGGGATCCGGTCCCGCCAGTGCGGCTTCACCTTGTGCACGAAGAGCATGTACGGGCTCGGATAGACGCCTTCGAAGATCTCGTCGAAGCGTTCGGCCAGGACCATCGGCGCGATCGGGCGGAACTGCTCGCGGCCCTTCACGTCGTTCATCCGGGTCTGGGTGTGCGCGTCGCCGGGGTGCGCGAGCAGCGAACGGTGGCCGAGGGCGCGCGGGCCGTACTCACTGCGGCCCTGGTACCAGGCGACGATGCCGTTGCCGGCGAGGACCCGGGCCGCCTCGTGCGCGATCGACGCCGGCCGGGTGTACGGCACCGCGGCCCGCTTCAGCTCCGCCTCCAGCTCCTCGTCGCTCCAGCCCCGGCCGAGCGCGGCGGTGCCGAACGGGACATGCTCCCGGCCGAGCGAGAGCGCCGCGCCGAGGGCGGTGCCCGCGTCGCCGGCCGCCGGCTGGACCCAGACCCGCTCGAACGGGCCCTCGGCGGCGATCCGGGCGTTCGCCACGCAGTTGAGGGCGGTGCCGCCGGCCATCGTCAGCGTCGTCAGTCCGCCGGACGCCTCGAAGGTCCAGCGGGCCAGGTCGAGCAGCACCTCCTCGAGGCGGACCTGCACGCTGGAGGCCAGGTCGGCGTGGGCCTCGGTCATCTCGCCGTCGGCGGCACGCGCCTTCGCGAGGGCGTCCCAGTCGATGCGTTCGACGGTGAAGCCGCCGTCGTCGTTGGCGTGGACCAGCTCACGCAGGAGTCCGAGGAACTTGGGCCGGCCGTAGGAGGCGAGGGCCATCACCTTGTACTCGTCGCTGGAGTGCATGAAGCCCAGGTGCCGGGTGAGATCCTCGTAGAGCAGACCCAGCGAGTGCGGCAGCTCCTGGCTCTTGAAGACCTCCAGCTGCCCGTCGCGGTACGCGCCGGCCAGGTGGCTGGCGGACTCGCCGCGCCCGTCCAGCACCAGCACCGCGTTCTGTTCGGGGACGCTCAGCCCGGCGGAGGCGGCGTGCGCGACGTGGTGCGGCACGAACCGGACCTGCTCCGGGTCGAGGCCGGGCAGCGCCGTCGCGAGGAACTGGGGCGCCCGTCGTGCGTAGTCGACGCGCAGGTGGTCCCAGGGGTCGCCCAGGCCCAGCTGCTGCGCGTCGCCGCAGAGCGCCGGATCGAAGGAGTAGGCGACCGCGTCCAGGTCACCCGGTTTGAGCCCGGCAGCCTCCAGGCACCAGGCGGCGGAGAGCTCCGGGAGCTCCCACGCGGAGAACGGCACCGGCCGCTTGCCGTGCTTGCGCCGGCTGAACCGTTCCTCCTCCGCTGCCGCAACCACGCGTCCGTCGACGACCAGTGCGGCCGAGGGATCGTGGAAGATCGCGTTGACGCCAAGTACTCGCATGGCGCGCCGGATACCCCGTATTTTTGCGTCTATTCAAATGATCATCGACTTCTCCCCGAAAGATCAGTCCTTTCTGAAAAATGCGCATGACCTGCACTGATAGGTGGCACTATTTGCGGCCTGCCAAGTTTTTATGCGATGCAACGGGGAAGACACCCGCCCATGTACGACGTCGAGCAGCTCATCGCCGGCACCTGGACCCCCGGCTCCGGTGACCGCACCCTGACCGTTATCGACCCGCGCGACGACACCCCGGTGACCCGGGTGCCGGTCTCCTCCGAGGCCGACGTCGCGGCCGCGGTGAAGGCCGCCCGCGCCGCCGCCGCAGAGTGGGCCCGGACCGCGCCGGCCGCCCGCGCCGCGGCCCTGCATGCCGCCGCCACCGCCGTCGAGGCCGCCGCGGGCGAACTCGCCGAGATCATGTCCGCCGAGATGGGCAAACCGGTCGGTGAGGCCGGCGACAGCATCGCCGCCGGTGTCGGCACCCTCCGCCAGTACGCCGAGCTCGGGCCCACCCACCGCGGCCGGACCCTGGCCGGCAACGACGAGGCGATCGACCTGATGGCCTACGCGCCGCGCGGCGTCGTCGCGGTGATCACCCCGTGGAACGACCCGGTGGCGGTCTCCTGCGGCCTGCTCGGCGCTGCCCTGGTCACCGGCAACGCGGTCGTGCACAAGCCGAGCGAGCGCACCCCGGCCACCGGGTGGAGGCTGGCGCAGATCCTCGCGCCGCACTTCCCGGACGGCGTGCTGGGGCTGCTGGCCGGTGACGGGCCGGTCGGCGCGGCTCTCGCCGGAAGCGAGGTGGACGTGGTGGCGCACGTCGGCTCCACCGCCACCGGCCGGGCCATCGCCGCCGCCTGTGCCCGGACGGGCGCGAAGGCGCTGCTGGAGAACGGCGGCAGTGACCCGCTGATCGTGGACTCCGGCGTGGACCCGGTGTGGGCGGCGCAGCAGGCCGCGCTCGGCGCGTTCGCCAACGCCGGACAGATCTGCGTCGCGGTCGAACGGATCTACGTCCATCAGGATGTCGCCGCGCCGTTCCTCGACGCGCTCGCCGAGGAGGCCGCCGCCTGGGCCGAGAAGATCGGGCCGCTGGTCGACGTGCGGCTCCGCTCCGGCGTCGACGAGCAGGTACAGGCCGCGGTGCGCGACGGCGCCCGGGTGCTCTGCGGCGGGTCGGCGCCGGGCGGCGCGGGGGCCTTCTACCCGCCGACCGTCCTCGCCGACTGCACGGACGACATGGCGGTGGTCCGGGAGGAGACCTTCGGGCCGGTCGCGGCGGTGGTCACGGTCGACTCGTTCGGCACCGCGCTGGCACGGGCGGCGGAGTCACCGTACGGGCTGGCCGCCACCGTGCTTACCGGCTCGATGAGCCACGCCCAGCAGGCCTGGCGGGAGCTCCCGGTGGGAACGGTGAAGATCAACGCGGTCTTCGGCGGAGCGCCGGGTGGCGCCGCGCATCCGCGCCGCGGCAGCGGACAGGGCTTCGGGTACGGCCCTGAGCTGCTCGACGAGATGACCGTGATGAAGGCCGTCCACATCGAGGCGCCGCCCACCGGCTGGTGAGGAGGCTCCGGGCGCGCTCACTCGTCACGGGTGAGGCGCGCCCGCGGCCGCCGCCCGCAGAATCGGGCCATGAATGGCTGGCTTATGTGGGGACTGATCCTGCCCGTGCTGCTGGTGGTCGCCGGCATCGTCAACTATCGCCGTAACCGGCGTCGCTGAGGTCGGCCCCGATGTGATCGTGGACCCTTGGTGAGCTAGCCGGTTCACGGGCGCACGACCAGGCGGATTCGCGACAGGGCCGGGACTGGGATTCGGGTCCGCGGGCGCTCAATGATGGGGGCGTGCGTGAGGCGATCCAGAAGCTGAGAGACGACGCGATGGCGGTTGCCACCGTGGACGCCGCCATGCCCACCGCCATGTCCGCCGCTATGCCGGACGACGAGGTGGCCGCCGCCTGCGTGGCCGACCTGCACGAGACCATCCAGGCGCTGAGCGCCCTGCAGCTGCGCCTCGTCCGCCAACTGGACAAGAACGACTTCGCGAAGAAGACCTCCTCCCGCAGCACCCCGGCCTGGCTGCGCGACAAACTCCGCGTCGACTGGTACGTGGCTCGCCGGATGGTCGCACAGGCCGCCCTGCTGGACAGGCGCCCGGAGCTGAACAGCGCGCTCAGCACCGGCGACGTCACCGGCGCGCAGGTCCGGGTCATCGGCGAGGCGCTCCGCTTCCTGCCGGAGGCCGTCGAACCGGAGACCGTGAACGCGGCGGAACAGGCGCTGATCGACTACGCCCAGCGCTTCGAGCCGGCCCGGCTCCGCAAGATCGGGGACCGGATCCTGGAGCACGTCTCCCCGGACGAGGCCACCCGGCTCGAGGGCGAGGCGCTCCGTCGCGCCGAGCAGCGGGCCTGGTGGCGACGGGGTTTGACGCTCTGCGCCCCGGTCGGTGGAAGCGTGCGGGTGATGGGCTGCCTCACCGTCGAAGACGCCGCCATCGTCCAGGCGGCGCTGGATCCGCTCTGCGCCCCGGCATCCACCCGATCCTCGTCGGAGAAAGACACGGCGACGGGGAACGGCACGGACGCCGGAAACGATGGCAACGGAAGCGATGGCGCCGGCCCCGACGAGAGCCTGTCGCCGCGTCAGCGCCGCGCCGACGCGCTGGTCGAGGTCTGCCGGCGCGCCCTGCGTTCCGGAACCCTCCCGCACAACGGCGGTCTTCCACCCCAGATGTCCGTCACGATCGACTACGAGACGCTGCTCACCGGCGTGGGCACCGCCTACACCGAGAGCGGCACCCGCCTGGACGCCGAAGCCGCCCGCCGGATGGCCTGCGACGCCCGGATCCTCCCGGTGGTGCTCGGCGGCGCCGGCGAGCCGCTCGATCTCGGTCGCTCGCGGCGCCTCTTCTCCCCGGCGCAACGGCAGGCCCTCGCCGTCCGGGACGGCGGATGCGCCTTCCCGGACTGCGACCGCCCGCCCAGCTGGTGCGAAGCCCACCACATGCTTCCCTGGGACCACGACGGGCCCACCGACGTCGCACAAGGCGTGCTGCTGTGCCGGCCGCACCACCGGCTCGTCCACGGTGGCGGATGGACGGCATCCCGGGGCGCCGACGGGCTGCCGGAGTTCCTGCCGCCGGCACACGTCGACCCGACCCGGCAGCCACGGCGCAACATCCTGCACCGTCCCGCGATCCACCGGCGCATCTAGAAGCCGGCCGGCACGTCCCGCCGGCAGAAACGACGGCGGGAGATCATGCGGGCGGTGCGCTCAGCCGTACCAGATCCTGCTCCACCTCCGGCGGCAGCAACCGCCGGTGCCGCAGTGCCCACGGAAGTGCCCGGGCCACGTCCCACCCCGCTGCCGGCGCTTCCCGCATCGCCGCGGCGACGGTTCGGGCGACCACGCCCGCCGGCCGGCGCAACAGCGCGGTCAACATCCGGTTCCGTGCCTCGATCCGCCGGCGGGCGCCGCGGTCCCGGCCTGCCGGGAGGGGGAAGTGACGCACCGTCAACGACGGGTCGTAACACAACCACCAACCGGCGGCGGCCAGATCCATGGCCAGGAGCGCTTCCTCCCCGTACACGAAAAGGCGCGGCTGGAAACCGCCCGCCTCGAGAAACGCCGCGCGCCGGACCACGACGGCGCACGAGAGGAAACCCAGGATCGAGGGACCGGGGGCGCCGGCCGGCGTGCCGAGCGGGGCCGCGGCCATCTCCACCGAGACCGGGTCGAGGCGGCCCTCCGGCCCGATCAGCACGCGAGCCGAGAGCAGGGCCAGCCGCGGGTGCGCGTCCATCAGGGCGGCGGCGCGCGCCAGGGACCCCGGTGACCAGTACGAGTCGTCGTCCGCGAACGCGACGTACGGGGTGACCGCCCGTCGCACCCCCTCGTTGCGGGCCGCCGCGCCGATGTTCTCGCCGAGCCGCACCACCTCGACGGCCGGGAACGCCGTGGCGATCTCCTCCGGGCCGCCGTCGTCCGAGGCGTTGTCGACGAGGATCACCGGGGCCTGGTGCTCGGGCAGGGTCTCGAAGAGCCGGTCCCGGCGGTTGCGGGTGGCCACCACGACCGTGACGCTGTCGCTCGTCACAACCTGTCACGCAGTTCCGTGGTGAAGAAGTCCAGGAAGCCGTCCGGGTCCGGGCCGGCGTTCATCAGGACGATGTGGTCGAATCCCGCGTCGCGGTACTGCTGGATCGACTCGACGTACCGGGCCGGGTCGGGTCCGCAGACGAACGTCTTACGAACGTCGTCCTCGGTGACCGTCGCCGACGCCGCCTCGAAGTTGACCGGATTGGGCAGTTCGGCCATCACCTTCCACCCGGTGACAGCCCAGCGGGTGGTCCGGTGCGCCTCCTTCACCGCGGCTTCCTCGGTGGGCGCCCACGCGACCGAGGCCTCCGCGTACTTCGGCCCCTTCCCACCGGCGGCGGTGAAGGTCTCCACCAGGTCGGCGCGTGGCTCGGTCGCGAACAGCCCGCTGCCGTGGGTGGCCGCCAGTTCGGCCGCGACCTTGCCGCCCGCGGCGACCGCGATGGCCGGCAACGTCTCCGGGAGGTCGAACACCCGCGCGTCCTCGAGCTGCAGATGCTTGCCCTGGTACGACTGGTAACCGCCCTGCCAGAGCAGGTTGATGATGTCGAGGGCCTCGACGAGCCGCTCGTGCCGGTCCCGGACGCTGCCGAAGCCCTGCCCGACGACGTGCTCGTTGAGCCGCTCACCCGAGCCGACACCGAGGGTGAACCGCCCGTCCGAGATGATCGCCAGAGTGGCGGCGGCCTGGGCGATGATTGCCGGGTGGTACCGCACCGAGGGGCAGGTCACGCCGGTGGCGAGGCCGAGGGTGCGGGTCTGTACGGCGATCGCGCTCAGCACGTTCCATGCGAACGGCGAGTGTCCCTGCACGTCGAGCCACGGGTGGTAGTGGTCGCTGATCTCGACGAAGTCGAAGCCGGCCTGTTCCGCCCGGATCGCCTGCCGGATGAGTTCCTTGGGACCGAACGCCTCGGCCGCGAGCTTGTACCCGATTTTCATGGTGCTGCCGATTCCCCAGCTCAACCGGCACAAACACACGCCCGACACAAACGCGGGATCTGCGCTGACACGACACAGCGGCGGGCCGGCACATGCCGGCCCGCCGCTTCGTGATCGTTCAGGAGGTCGCCGCGTTGCGCGTCTCGTCCCGGACGTCCCGCGCGTCGGAGCGCGCGGTCTCCTTCGTGGTCTCCGCCGCTTGGCGGGCCGTGTCACGAACCTGGCCGGCCGCCTCCTGCACGGTGCCGCCCAGCTCGTCCTTGAGGTCGCTGGCCACGTCCTTGACCCGGTCGGTCAGGTCGCCGCTGTGGTCCTTGAGCTGCTGACCGGCCCGGCGCTCGGCGTCGGTGACCGGCACGAGCGAGGCGGTGAGCATGCCGACGCCGAAGGCGATGATGCCGGCGGCGAGCGGGTTGCCCTGGGTCTGCGCGGCGACGGTGCGCGGAGCGGTCCGCACCGCCTGGGCCGCGTCGTGAGCCTTGTCCTGGGCCTTCTCGCTGAGGTGGGAGGCCGTCTCCGACGCCCTGTCGCCCAGGTCGGAGGCCTTGTCACCCAGGTCGGAGGCCTTGTCGCTCAGCCGGGACGCCTGGTCGTGAGCGGCGTTCCGGGTGTCTTCGGTGGTGCCCATGACCTTCTCCTTCACCGCGGTCCAGCGTCGGCGGGCGACCTGGCGCGGGCTCGTCTTCTCGGCCAGCAGGTCGACGTCGCGGGTCAACGTCGCCCGGGTGTTCTCGATGTCTCGCCTCAGCCGGTCGGGTTCTTCAGCCATTGGGCGTCCTCCTTCAGCGTTTCGGCGGTGCGGCGCGGCACCGGGTCGACGGTCTTGAGTTTCTTGCGGCCGTTCACGAAGAGGACGGCGCCGATGGCGGCCCAGACGATCCCGACGATCAGGAACGCCCAGCCGTAGTCGATGACGTTGCCGAGGCCGAAGACGACCGCGAAGCTGAGCAGCAGCACGGCCAGGTAGCCGGCGAATCCGGCGCCGCCGAGCATCCCGGCGGCCTTACCGGCCTTGGTCGCCTCCTGGCGGATCTCCGCCTTGGCGAGCTCCACCTCCTGCCGGAACAGTTGCGACAGGTCGTTGCTGATGTTGCCGATGATCTCGCCGATCGAGGTTTCCGCGACGGGGTCGGCGTTGTCGTGGCGATACGGCGAGGTCATGACCGCTCACCCGGAACGTACGTCTCCTGGGCGGTCGTCGGCGGCACCGGCGGCACGGTGGTCGCCGGGGTGATGGGCTCCTCCACGTAGGTCTCCCGCACGACGGCGGGGGTGCCGGTGCCGGTCGCGGTGTACTCAGTGGTCGCGGCGTACCCGGTGCCCGTCGGCGTCTCCGGCGGGGTGGCGTATCCCGCGGTTCCGGACGTCGACGGCGACTCGTACTCGGGGCGGAACGTGTCGGTGCTGGGCTTGCCGGCGTCGCCGTCGGCCTTCGCGACGCTCTTGCCGAGCCGTCCGACGACGAAGCCGGCGGCGAGCGCGGTGGCCAGGAACGCGCCGGGCCGGCGGCGGGCGAAGTCCTCGACCTCGCGCAGCACACCGTCGGGGCCGTTGCGGTCCAGGTAGTCGGCGAACTGACGGCCGCCGTCGGCGACGCGAGCCACGACGGCAGCGGCCGGCGAGTCCTCCCGCGTGCCGCGCATCTCGTCGAGGTGGTCGGCGGTCTGCCGGATGCTGCCGACGAGCCGGCTGTTCTGGGTACGGGCCTGCTCGTCCAGCTTCCCGCGGATCTCCGAGGCGACGCCACGGGCCTGTGCCCGAGCTTCCTGCCCGACCCGCTGCGCCTGCTCCTTGGCGGTCTGGGTCACGTCGGCAGCGGCCTGCCCGGCGGACTCGCGCGCCTGCTGAGCGACCTGACGCGGCTTCGACGTCTCGTCGCTCTCCGACGTCGTGCCGGTCGTGCCGGAACCCTGGGCCGAGCCCGCGGCCGGGTAGGAGGTCGTGGCCGGGTACTCGGTCGTGGTCGAGTATTCCGTCGTGGTCTCGTATTCCGGGGCCGAGTACGCCGGAACGGCCTGCGTGGCAGCCGTCTCGGGCGGCACGTCGGCGGGGTACGCCGGGTCGGCGGGCAGACGGCTGCCCGGGGAGATGTCACTCATGGTTCCTCCGATGGGGGGTCGGTCGGTCCTTGCATCTGTTCGGTCCTTGCGTCTGTGCAAAGGACTACCCGCGCAGCCGGAGTCGACTCATCTTCCTTTGTGATGAATAGCGCGAATAGAGAGACAGATAAAACCCCAGATCGGGGGTACGGGACCGGCTGCTCTCCGGCTGTTAGGGTCGCCAACCGTGAGCGAAACGAGTGGTGTGCGTGTGATCGGCGGCCGGACCTACGACTTCTCCCGCCGCGTCGTCGTGATGGCGATCGTGAACCGCACGCCGGACTCGTTCCACGATCGCGGCCGCACCTTCGCGCTGGAGAAGGCGACCGAGGCCGTCCAGGCGGCAGCCGACGACGGCGCTGACTGGATCGACATCGGCGGCGTCCCGTTCGCCCCGGGCCCCGAGGTGAGCGCCGCGGAGGAACTGGAGCGGGTCCTCCCGGTCGTCGAAGCGGCCCGCGACCGTGCGGTGGTCTCGGTGGACACGTTCCGCCCCGAGGTGGCCCGCGAAGTGATCAAGGAAGGCGCCGGCGTCATCAACGACACCTCCGGCCTGCGGGACCCGGCGATGGCCGACGCGGTCGCCGGCACCGACGCTCAGCTGGTCATCACTCACAGCCTCGCCGCGCCGCGCACCCTTCATCCCCGCCCTGAGTACGGCGATGTGACCGCCGAGGTCGCCGCGTTCCTGCGGGAGCGGGTCGAGCTGGCGCTGTCCCGCGGGGTGCGCCCGGACCAGATCATCATCGACCCGGGCCACGACCTCAACAAGAACACCCTGCACTCGCTTGCGATCACCCGGCGTCTCGAGGAGATCACCTCGATCGGGTACCCGACGCTCGCGGCGCTGAGCAACAAGGACTTCATCGGCGAGACCCTCGGCCGGCCGCAGCACGAGCGGCTGGCCGGCACCCTGGCCACGGTGGTGTTCTGCATCCTGCACGGCGCCCGGATCATGCGGGTGCACGACGTGCGGGCGGCGGTCGACGCGGTGCGGATGACCGAGGCGATGCTGGGCTGGCGGGAACCGGCCTACCTGCGCCACAACATGGACTGAGGCCCACCCGCCCAGCGATCCGGCGTCACTGCTCGCCGGCGTGCGGCATGCTGGCCAGCAGATCCGTCATCCAGGGCTGCGGCGGGACGGCCTCCGGGCCGAGGACCCGCATCGCGCCGAGCACGGTGATCAGCATGCCCATCGCGAAGAAGTCACGCATCTCGTCGGGTGACGCGCCGGTCAGCTCACGCACCACCGTGTAGAGGTTGCCGTAGCAGGCCCGGACGGCGTCGCCGATCGCCGGCTCGGCCGCCGCGCCGTACCCGTGCAGGAGCACGACCAGCAGCTCCCGTTCGTCGAGCAGCTGCTTGTAGGCGTGACCCAGCCCGTGCAGCGTCGGATCCTCCTCGGCAGCCGCGCGCCACGTCGCCTCGATCCGGTCCCCGGCGTACCGCAGGGTGGCGAGGAAGAGCTCCTGCTTCGAGCCGAAGAGCCGGATCACGTACGGCTGGGACACGCCCGCGATGCGCGCCACCTGATCAGTCGTGGTGCCCGCGTAGCCGCCCTGCGCGAAGGCCTGCAGGGCCGCCGCGACGAGTTGGGCGTGACGGTCCTGAGCGGTGAGACGGGTCCGAGCCATGTTGACATGTTATCAGTCAATGCATACGGTCCTTAGTTATCAGTGAATAACAACAACAGGGGGACGTAGAAGTGACCACGCTCGCACCCGAACGGCCGGCCGGCCGCTCCCGGACCCGGCCGCTCGGCCTCGTGCTGGCCGCCGTCGGCATCCCGACGTTCATGGGCTCGCTCGACAACCTGGTCGTCAGCACCGCGCTCCCAGTCATCCGCACCGAACTCGGGGCGTCGATCACGGACCTGCAGTGGTTCGTCAACGCCTACACGCTGCCGTTCGCGGCGTTCCTGCTCACCGCGGCCGCGCTCGGCGACCGGCTCGGCCGCCGGCGGATGTTCCTGGCCGGCATCGCGCTCTTCACCCTCGCCTCGGCGGGCGCCGCCCTGGCCTCCGAGCCGTGGCAGCTCACCGCCGCGCGCGCCCTGCAGGGCATCGGCGGCGCGGCCGTCACACCGCTGTCACTGACGTTGCTCGCCCAGGCCGTACCCGATCATCGGCGGAACGCCGCGGTCGGCATCTGGGGTGGCATCACCGGCCTGGGCGTCGCGCTGGGACCCGTCATCGGCGGCGCGGTGGTCGACGGCCTGACCTGGAACTGGATCTTCTGGGTCAACGTCCCGATCGGCGTCGTGGCCCTCGTCCTCGCGGCCACGGTCCTCGACGAGTCGCGCGGTGGCGCCCGCCGGCTCGACCCGCTGGGGCTGGTGCTGTCCGCGAGCGGCATGCTGCTGCTGATCTGGGGCATCGTCGACGGCCCGGAACACGGATGGACCACCGGCCGGGTGCCACTCATGCTGGGTGCCGGCGTCGCGCTGATCGCCGGGTTCCTCTTCTGGCAGGCCCGCAACCGTACGCCGATGCTCCCGCTCTCCCTGTTCCGGTCCCGCGGCTTCAGCGTCGTCAACGTCGTCACCCTGACGTTCTCCGCCGGAGCGTTCGGGGCGGTCTTCCTGCTCGCCCAGTTCTTCCAGGTGGTGCAGGGGCTCAGCCCGCTCGAGTCCGGCCTGCGCACCCTGCCGTGGACCGCGGCGCCGATGGTGGTCGCACCGCTGGCCGGCATCTTCGGCGCCCGCCTCGGCCTGCGCAACCTGATCGTCGCCGGCCAGGTCTTCCTGGCCGCCGGCATCCTCTGGATCGGGCTCGCCACGACGACCGACGTCACGTACGGGCGACTGGTCGTGGCGTTCGCCCTGGCCGGCATCGGGATGGGCCTGACGTTCGCGCCGGTCAGCACGATGACCCTGGCCAGCGTCGGCGAGCAGCAGCGCGGCGCGGCGTCCGGCACGAACAACACGATCCGCGAGTTCGGCGTCGCCACCGGCGTGGCGGTGCTGTCGTCGATCTTCAGCACGTATGGCGGTTTCACCAGTCACCAGGACTTCGTCGACGGCGCGGTCCCGGCCGTCCTGACCGGCGCGGCCGTCATCGCGGTCGGCGCCGTGGCAGCGGCTTTCCTGCCGCGCCGTCTCTGAGGCGCGTCTCGTCACGCCTGTCCGGCCGACCGGCGACGCGCGAAACATCGATGAACGGAACGCACCCGGACTGTTGCACTTCCGCAACATGACTGCAACGATGACCTTCAATTCCGGGCCGTCGGGCCACCGCGAGAACCGGCCACGTCCTCACCGGTCGATCCCGTCTCGTGGTGCCTCCGTTCCCCAGCGGCCCCGGAATCAGGCCACCGGTCCACCGCCGGTGGTGCACGGAGCCGTGTGTGCCGGACCTCCGACCGGCACACACATCTCGCCCCGGCGGTCTGCCGCCGTCCGCACTGGCTGCCGGGGCTTCACCATCAACCGGGTCAACCCAGCTGACCGGTCACCTCAGTCAACCGGTCACCTCAGCGAACTGGTCACCTCAGCGAACTGGTCACCTCAGCCAACCGTTCACCTCAACGGTCAGCCAGGTTCCACTCCGCCGGCAGCGGGCTCTCGCACACCGCGCAGGTGAAGTCATTCTCCTTGACGACACTGAGGGAACCGCACTCCCCACATCGCCGGAACTCGAACGCGGCCGTGAACCCACCGGGATGCCGGACACCGAGCCGCTCGACCGCCGCCGCCACGACCGGCCAGCACGACGGCTCCGGGCAGTACCCGGTCGACTGGTTGCTGACCTCTTCGACCCGCCAGTCACCGTCCCCGCCGGGATCGTCGGCAGCGAACGTGATCTCTCCCGCGGCCAGCACCTCCCGCCCGGAAGCGCAGGCCACGTGTTCGGTGTGCCGCGGCGCGACCAGCAGCACGCCATCCGCGGCCACCACATAGGTGCACGGTTCAGCGGCGTTATCGGTGGCCCACTCCCGGAACTGCGCCGGTGACCGCAGAGCGCGTCCCGGCCCGGTGCCGGCAGCCGCCGCGATCGACGCGTCGCCGACATAGCGATATCCCATCCCGGGCCTCCGTCCCTCCACGCCCGCGGCACACCGGAACTGCCGCGGCACATCGGAACTGCCGCGGCACACCGGAACTGCCGCCTCGCAACGACGACGCCCCGACATGCGGCGCACGCCCGAAGCCGTGCGCCGCATGCTGACGAAGACCGAACGGTGGCAGCTCAGCCGATCTGCACCCACACGTCGTCGAGGGTCCCGTGGAACTGGTCGTTGTTCGGCCCCACGCCCTTGCCCCCGATCGTGAACGGGTGCTCGGACTCCACCGCCAGCTCGACCGGTACCGCCACGCTGGCCTCCAAGCGGTCGTCCACCAGGATCGCCAGCGTCGGGCCGGTGCGCCGGCACTCCAGGGAGTGCCAATCGCCGTCCGCCACCGAGGTACGGCTACGCGCCACGTACATCGTCGTGCCCACCTTGTCGCTGATCCCGCAGCTCGGCTTCCCGGACAGGCCGTCGACCTGCAGTTTGTACTGCCCTCCGCCGGTCGAGTAGCCCTTCTGCAGGATGTTCTCGCCGCTGCCGGTCTCGGCCGGGGAGAGCAGCACGCCGGCGCCGTACCGCAACGGCCGGGTGCCGGGATTCAGGTCGCCGGTGTCGCCGGACTGCAGGATGAGCCGCGGGCACGTGCTGCCGCCGCATGTGGCCGGGAAGGTCAGCGCCTGCCCGCTGCCGTGCGGCACCAGCTTCACCGCAGCGCCGTTGCGGAGGACGGCACGCAGCAGATTCCCGTGGCCCGACCCGTCGTCGAACGTCCCGTCCGCGATGGTGGTGTCGAAGTTGTACGACGCGACGTGTCCCGCCGGGACGGAAGCCGCCACCGACGAAGCGGACGACGAGGCCGGGGAGCCCGCCGCGGATGCGGATGCCGGCGAGGACGGCGCCGGCGTGGTCTCGACGAACGCCGACGGAGCGGTGCCGGCGAACTCGGCGTACCGCTTCCGGGTCGCCCCTCCGATCACCGTGAAGTCCCCGACCGCGCTGATCGCCCCGAGCGGCTCGCTCGCCACCAGCTGCCGCGTCCCGGCGACGCCGTTCGCCTGGGGCGACCATTCCAGCAGGTTGCCCTCCTGGTCGGCGGCGGCCAGTTTGCCCCGCACCACCGAACCGTCGGTGCAGATCCCCCTGGCCCCGTTGTTGGTCGTGGTGCAGGCCTTGTCGAAGTGCCCGCCGACGTAGACCACGTCGTTGAGCAGGGCGATCGCCTGCGCGTCGCCGTCGAACACCCGGGTCCAGCGGGTTTCCCCGGTCCGGGTGTACGAGACGGCCCGTCCCCCCTGCCCGCCGAGCGCCGCGAACACGCCGTCCGGATGCGCGGCCAGCGCGAACACCTGGGACACCGGCTTGGCCCGGAACGTCCGGTCGAGCACGCCGGTGACCGGGTCGACCGCGGTGAGCCGCAGCGTGGTGCTCACGTTGTTGGTCCGGTGGAAACGCCCGCCGATGTAGACCCGGTCGTCCGTGACGGCGAGCGCGTTGACCATGTCGTCGGTGGTCGGCGCCCACGGATCGACGGCCCCGGTGGCGAGGGTGAACGCGGCCAGGTTGCCGCGCGGCATGCCGTCGACCGCGGTGATCCGGCCGCCGACATAGAGTCGCCCGTTCCCCGCGGCCAGCGCGTTCGGCTGCCCCACGACGGTGTGCTGCAGCGGGGTCAGCGCGCCGGTGGTCGCTCCGATGCCCGCGACGGCGTCCCGCGACTCGCCGTTGACGGTGTCGAAGTCACCCGCGGCGTAGACGGTGTCCCCCTCGACGGCGAGGGCCCGCACGTTGGCGTCCGCGACGGGTTTCCAGTCGAGCAGGGCCCCGGTCCGGGCGTGGAACGCGGCGAGCCGGGTCCGCGGGATGCCCCGTCCGTTGACGATGGCGCTGGTGAAGTTGCCCCCGACGTAGACGGTGTCGCCCCGGTAGGCGACCGCGTAGACGGAGCCGTTGAAGGACGGTGTGGTCACCGGATCGGGAGAGACGATCTCGGCGAAGGCCGTGCCACCGGCGGCGACGAGGACCGTCGCCAGCCCCACCGTCAGCATCCGCCGAACCGGCACAGGCCACCGGCCCACCCCGACCCGCCGGACCTTGACCCCACCGAGCATGGCCCGCCCGACAACCGATTTACCTTTTTTCAGCTTATTGGCCACGTTGTTGGCTAACTTCCCACCCCGGCAAAGGTGGCGGACCTCCCGTCCGCCACGCGAGTGCCAACGTCTGACAGCGGCTATGCTCCGCCCGTACCCTCAATCGATGAAGGGGAATATCGTGCCGCATCGCCGCCGCACCGCCGCGCCCACCGCGTTGATCGCGGCCCTGGCCATCGGCGCCGCCGTGACCGCCTCCCTCAGCGGGTGCGACGTCGAGATTGCGCCCGAGGCGATCCCGGCGCCGTTCAGCGTGGCGCCGGCGCCGTCGGCCTCGATGGGGCAGCCGGCCTACGTCTGCACGGCCGTCTACCAGATCCTCACCGACGGCGCGGTGCGATTGGCCGGCAACGCACCCGGCGGCGAGCAGGGCTTGCGGGACACGTTCGCCGCGATGTCCGCCGAGCTGCGGACGGCCGGCGCGGCGAGCGCCGACGCGGCACAGCGCGAGCAGGTCGCCGCGATCGCCACCGCGCTGGAACAGGCGGCGAAGGCAGAGGATCCGCAGGCCTTCCTGGACGGCGAGTTCACGACGATCGGGCAGAAACTGGACGGTACCTGCCCGTAATCTTGACCCCATGATCAATAGGCCGGTTCGGATCGGGCTGCAGTTGCAGCCGCAGCACATGGATTACGCCACCATCCGCCGCACCGCGTCCCAGGCCGAGGAGCTGGGCGCCGACATATTGTTCAACTGGGACCACTTCTATCCGCTGAGCGGCGAACCGGACGGCCTGCACTTCGAGTGCTGGACCATGCTGGCGGCCTGGGCCGAGTCCACCAGCCGCGTCGAGATCGGCGCGCTGGTGTCCTGCAACAGCTACCGCAACCCCGAATTGCTCGCCGACATGGCCCGCACGGTCGACCACATCTCCGGCGGCCGCCTGATCCTCGGCATCGGCTCGGGCTGGTTCGAACGCGACTACACCGAGTACGGGTATGAGTTCGGCACCGCCGGCAGCCGCCTCGACGACCTCGCCGCCGCGCTCCCCCGCATCGAGTCCCGCTGGGACAAACTGAACCCGAAGCCGACCCGCGACATCCCCGTGCTGATCGGCGGCGGCGGCGAGAAGAAGACGCTGCGCCTGGTCGCCAAGCACGCCGACATCTGGCACAGCTTCTCCGACTCCGAGACCCTCGAACGCAAACTCGGCATCCTCGGACAGCACTGCGCCGACATCGGCCGCGACCCCTCCGAGATCGAGATCTCCGTGAAGGGCAAGACCACAGACCGCGACAAGATGTACGAACTCGGCGCCCGCCTCTTCACCATCGACACCGGAGGCCCCGACCCCGACCTCACCGAGCTGCGAGAGTTCATCGCCTGGCGCGACAAACTGAACGCATAGCGCCCAGCCCTCTGCCGAGCCGCTGGGAAGCGCTCGTTGTCGGCGGCATCGCCGCCGACAGCGCGACGAGCCGCCGCCCCCGATCGGGTGGCGGCTCGCGGTCATGGCACCTGAGAGACTCACTCGCTGGGTGGGGCGCCCGCGGACGGCCAGTGGCGCTCGAACGATCCGGTGGCGGTCGCCGCGCACGCCGGAACCGGGCTCGTCATCCGGCTACGACGGCGACGCCTGACCCTCCCCGTCCGAGATGGGTGGGAACCAGCTCAGTCCGCGGGATTGCCCAACCGGACCAGCGCCGCGCTCATGTCCGCCTGCGCCGCCAGGTTGAGCCGCACCAGCCATTCGGTACGAATCGAGCCGCTCAGCAGTTCGGCGACGGCGCTGTAGGACCGCCGGCCGGTCTCCACGGTGACCTGCGGATCAATGATCAGGTCCAGGTACCACAGGGGGTATCCCCGGCCGGGGCGCTCGCGGGCCGCGACGATCAGGCCGTTGCCGTCGGGATAGGAGACCACCGGCACCGATCGGGGCCGTCGTGAGCCGGCCGAACGGGTAGTGAGGATGACGAGATCGTCGGAGTCGAACGGACGCCCGACACGGCCCTTGTTGGCGCGGAACTCGTAGACGATCCAGGAGTTGAAGCCGTCGAAGAACTCGGGATCCACAGCAGGTCCTCGGTCGGCGGACTTCCATGCCAGCGACGTCCACCTGCCGTGTACACGCAATCCGCTGAAGTATTAGATCATGCGCCACAGGTCTCGGCAATCATGCGTCATCGATGTTCACCGGAGTAGGTGACGGCCGGCCCGGCGGGCGGCGGCGGGACCCGGTCGAACCAGTAGGAACGACGCTGGAACGGCGTCCCCGGCAGGTGGACGCGCGCCGGCCGGCTGTCGTCCGGCCACGCCGCCGCCCAGTCCGGCTCTCCCCCACGCAAGAACGCGGCCACCGAGCCCGCGGCAGGGCCGACCACCGAGCCCGCCGCTGAGCCCGCCGCGGGGCCGGCCTCGGACAAGGCGATCTCCGGGTCTGACTCGCCGCCGATGATGCGCCGCAGACCGGCGCGCAGCTCCCCGAGATCGCGCGCGAGAACCACCCGCCGCGACCGCTGAGCGCGCCGAGCGGTCTGCAGGGTGTGCGCCACGGACGCCACCGTCAGGCCGGGCTGGTGCTCGATCCCGGCGAGCAGCTGTGCCGCGAGCCGGGCCACGGCCGCGGGATCGGCTCCGGACAGCGGGACGACGAAAGGGCCGGCCTCGGACGACGGGACAGCGAAGGCGCCGGCGGCCGGCGGCAGCGGCGCCTCCCCCACGATGACGTGTGCCATGGCGCCGCCCAGGCCGAAAGAGTTGACCCCGGCCAGCCGGGGCCGGCTGCCGCGCCGCCACGGCTGGTGCCGCACGGCCACGCGTACCGGGCTGCCGCCGACCGGTAGGGCGGGGTCCGGAAGGGTGAGCCCGGCGATCGGCACGATCGTCTCCCGCTGCAGCATCAGGGCGGTCTTCACCAGTCCGACCAGTCCTGCCGCCGCTTCCAGGTGACCGATGTTGGCCTTCACCGAGCCGACCCAGAGTGCGCCGTCCGGCCCGGCGGGGGCGGTGACCGTGCCGGCCAGCGCGGCGATCTCCACCGCGTCACCGGCCGGCGTGCCGGAGCCGTGCGCCTCCAGATAGCCGAGGTCGTCGGCGCTCAGGCCGGCCCGGGTCGCGGTGTCGCGCATGAGAAGTTGCTGGCCGGCGACGTCGGTCCCGGTCAGCCCGCCGCCGCGGGCGTTGTGCGACACGCCTGCCGCGTGGATGACCGCGTGCACCGGGTCGCCGTCGGCCAGCGCTCGCGGCAGCGGTTTGAGCAGGACGCAGGCGCCGCCCTCGCCACGGACGTAGCCGTCGCGTCCGGCGCTGAACGGCACCGACCGCCCGGTCGCCGACAGGGCTCCGCCGCGGAACGCCACGCTGGCGTAGTAACCGTGGCTGATGATGCTCGGCGCGCCGACCAAAGCCATCGGGAACTCGCCGGCCCACAGTCCCTGCACGGCCAGCGCGAGTGCGGAGAGACTGGAGGAACACGCCGAGTCGATCACCATGCTGGGACCGGTCCAGCCGAATCCGTACGAGATCCGGTTGGCGGCGAACGCGGTCATGGTGCCGGGGAACGCCGCGCCGTCGTAATGACCGGTGGCGCTCATCCGTTCCCGGTAGTCGGACATGAAGGAGCCGATGAACGTGGCCACCGGCGCGCCGTCCAGGGCATCCGGGTCGATGCCGGCGTTCTCCACGGCGTGCCAGGCCAGTTCCAGCATCATCCGCTGCTGGGGATCCATCCAGGCGGCCATCCGCGGCGAGATCCGGAAGAACGGCGCGTCGAACTCGTCGATGCGCTCCAGCAGGGAGGCCTGCGGCGTGGCAGCCGGGTCCAGCCCGTGCCAGCGGCCGGCCGGCACGACGGTGAAGCGCTGATCGGCCTTGTCGATCATGTCCCAGTAATCGGTGAGGGTCTCGACGCCCGCCGCGCGGCAGGCCATGCCGATGACCGCGATGGGCGGCCGGTCGTCCATGTCATCTCTCCTGTTCGTCCAGGGCCGCGGCCAGCCGCTGGCCGTGCAGTGCCCGGATGCGCCGCCGGGCCTCCGGCCCGGTGATCGTCTCCTCGTGGTCCGCCGCCTCAGCGGCGGCGGCGGCCTCGGCCGCCCGGTGGCGTCCGCTCAACAACTTCTTGGTACGGGTGAGCACGTCCCGAGGGGCCTGAGCGATCCGCCCGGCGATCCGTACGGCATCGGCGAGGACCCGCTCATGACCGGTCACCACCACGCCCGCACCCCTCTCGGCGAGTTCCCGTCCCCGGTAGCTGCGGCCGGTCCACAGCATCTCGGCGCCGAGACTCGTACCGAAGGCGGCCGGCACCAGGTGAGTGGCGCCGAGCACCGGGGTGAAGCCGAACTGGTGGAAGTTGGCGGCGTAGCGGGACACGTCGCTGAGGACGGTGACGTCGCAGGTCAGCGCGAGCAGGAGCCCGCCGCCGAGGGCGTGGCCCTGCGCCGCCGCGACGACCGGGACCGGGCAGTCGGAGAAGAGTCGCAGCAACGCGCTCACCGCCTCGGTCCGCTGGGCGCGCGGGCCGAGCATCCGGTCCATCGCGGCGCCGGCGCAGAACACGTCGGGCAGGCCCGCGAGCACGACCGCCCGTACCGTGGTGTTCTCGGCGGCCGAGGCCAGGCCGGCGGCGATGCCGGCCTGCATCGGCGCGGTGATCCGGTTGCGGCCGGCCCGGTCGGCCATCGTGAGCACGAGGACCGCGCCGCGGCGTTCTGCCGTCACCGGATTCGGGGCCGTCACGGGATCAGCCCGTGACGCCGCAGGCCGGCCAGGCGCTGCCGGGTGGACGGATCGGCGAACCGGCGCGCCAGCACACCGGCGGCCGGTTCCCAGTTCCCGGCCGAGGCGTCCAGATGCCCGGTGTAGTAGCGCTTGAGCGCCCGGATCGCGGCGTGGTCGGCACGCCGCAACCCGGTCAGCACCCGGCGCAGCTCGCCGTCCGGATCAGTGGTGCAGTGGTCGGCGAGCCCGAGCCGGCCGGCTTCGGCGCCGTCGAACTCGCGCGCGGTCAGGGCCAGCGAGTACGCCCGGTGCGCGCCCATCCGGCGGGCCAGCACCGGCAGGATCACCGCGGGCACGAGTCCGAGCAGCACCTCGGTGAGCCGGAACCGGGCCCGCTCCCCGGCGATCACGTGATCGCAGGCCGCCGCGAGGCCGACACCGCCACCGGTGGCCGGTCCGTCCACCACCGCGACGGTCACCAGCGGTGACGTCGTCAGCCGGCGCAGCAGGGTCTCGATCGCCGCGATGCGGGGCCGCCAGTCCACGGTGTCCACGTCGAGCGCCATCCCGGGACAGAAGGTGCCGCCTGCCGCGCCGAGAACCAGCACACGTACGCCGGACGTGTTCTCGGCCCGGCCGACCTCGGTCAGCAGCGCGCCGAGCAGATCGTCGTCGAGCCGGCCGGCGGCGCCGGGCAGGGACAGCCGGACCACCCCCGGGGTTCGGTCGTCGGCGGTCAGACGCGGGGCGGTCACGTCCATTCGTACCGCCGGTGATGGTTCTCCACGCCGGTGAAGATCAGGCGGGAGCCGGGGAAATCGCCGAGCCGGGAGAGGTCGGTCTTGCGGTCGGCCACCGGCACGAGACACGCCCGGGCGGCCGGCAGCAGTTCCTCGTACTCGGCGAACGTCACGTCGCGGCGGGCCCGGATCGAGTCACCGATGCCCATCCCGGCGAGCGCCGCGGCGGCGCCGGCCGGCACCGTGCCGGCGAAGAACTCCGAGGCGCAGCCGGATCCGTAGGAGTAGAGGCCGATCCGGCGGCCCTCCGCTCCGGCCGCCGGCACATGGCTGATCAGGCTGGCCAGGGCGAGGTAGAGCGAGCCGGCGCACAGGTTGCCGACGGTCTGCGCGTACCTCAGCGACGGCAACACCCGGCGGCGGAAGTCGTCCTCGACCACGGCCGGGCGGCCGGTGCCCGCGTCCCGCATGAGCCGGCGGTGGGCGGCGCGGACCATGCCCGGGAACGGCGTATGCATGATCAGATAGTCGAAGTCGCCGCGGAAGTCGGTGCCGGGCACCTGGCGGGCGTAGTCCCGCAGGCTGCCGGAGAGGCATTCCAGGTAGGTCAGCAGCGACAGGTCGGGGTCGACGACGTCCAGGTCCGGCGCCGGGCGGGCGGTGTCCAGCGTCTCGAAGCCGTGCAGCCCGCTCGCCCCGCGCTCCAGGGTCAGGATCCGGGGCCGGTCGCTGAGCAGCATGGCCACCGCGCCGTTGCCCATGGTGGGCTCGGCGTACCCGGCGGCGGCGTCCATCGGGCTGATGTCCGTGCCGATGACCAGCGCCTTGGCGCCGGATCCGGGCCGCGCGGCCAGGTGGGCGGCCGCCAGCTGCAGCGCCGCGGTGAGCCCGTAACAGGCCTGCTTGACCTCCAGGATCCGGCAGCGCCGTGACAAGCCGAGGTACCGGTGCACGTAGCCGGCCAGGGACTTGCTCAGGTCCACGCCGGACTCGGTGGCCGTGATGACCAGTTCGATCCGCGCCACGTCGTCCGCGTCGAGCCGGCCCACGACCGGCCCGGCGGCGTGCACCGCGTTGGTGACCGGATCCTCCCAGGGCAGCAGGACCGACCGGGAGTCCATCAGCAGATTGGGGATGCGCGCCGGGTCCAGCCCGCGGCCGGAGAAGAGAGCGGTCAGCGGCAGCCGGGCGAGGCCGCAATAGGCGTTGAGAGCCTCGATACCGATCTCGGTCACTGGAGCTCCTCCTGGCTCAGATGGTCGATGAGCGCGCCGAGGTCCGGGATCGCGGCGAATCCGGACAGCGGGTCGGTGCGGCCCAGCCGATGGGTGAGCAGCGTGATGATCTCCACCCGCTCCACCGAGTCCGCGCCGAGATCACGCAGGCTGCGGTCCTCCCGGACGGCGCCGGCCGGCACGTCGGGCAGGATCTCGGTGATGGTCCGCACCACCACCTCGGCCACGCCGGCCCGGTTCATTCCGGCTCCCGCAGGTCGACGGCAGTGACGGCCAGCAACCGGCCGGTGCCCGCCTCGCGGATCGCGATGTCGGCGATCTCGTCGCCGGCCTCCTTCTCATGGCGCAGCAGGCGCACGGTGATCGTCAGCCGGGCGTCGGTGTCGGCGTTGCCGAAATAGGCGATCCGCTGGCCGAGCACCCGGCGGTGCAGGAACTGCCGATTGGTACGGCCGAGCGAACGCCACAACGCGGCCAGGGCGGTGTCCGCGATGGCGAAGTAGGCCGCGAAGTAGACCAGTCCGACACCGTTGAAGTCGCGTACCGGGTCCAGGTCGTACCCGAACTCGAAGGGCGGCGCGGCCGGCACGTAGCCCGGCACCGGATCCGGCACGAAGCCGCCCTGGTTGCGCGCCTGCCGGGCGGCCGCCCGCACCGGCCAGGAGGCGGGCGGCCGGGGCAGGTGCTGATGGGCGAACCCGACCGGCGACGACACCAGCAGGTTCTCGTTGCTGTCCGGGCGGTCCCGGGTGATCCAGCGGTTCAGGTTGAGCACGTACAGGCAGCCGGGGCGCGGATCCTCCAGGTACTCGCGGGCGGTGAGCGGGCCACCCGGGTCGGTGCCGGCGCGGGCCACCCGGTGCAGGGTCAGGACCGACTCGCTGCCCAGGTCGAAGCACTGTGAGGTCAGGTCGACCACATCACCGAAGGTGAGCCCGCGCGGGGTGATCGTCTCGTCCCCCCGCACCTCGTAGTGGTAGAAGGAGAGATAGGCCGGCGCGCCGCCGGGGGTCCGGGCGGAGTACACGTCGACGCCGCACAGCTCGCTGACCGCCGCCCACGTCCAGTCACCGAACTGGGCGTAGATCGCGGCGCTGCCACCGCACATGCTGGTGGTGATGCGCACCCGGCGCCGGACGTCGCGCCGGGCGCCCACCGGGACCGGCCGGTTCCCCATGCGGGTCATGAGGGTACGGCCCCGCGCTCGGCGACCCGGGCGCAGACGTACTCGGCGAGGTTCGCGAGGGTGCCCTGCCGGTACGCCTCCTCGACCAGCTCCGCCAGGCCATACCGGCTGTTGATCAGCGCGATGAGCTCGACGCCGAGCACCGAGTCGAGGCCCAGGTCGGCGAACCCGGCGTCGTCGGCGATATCGTCCGGCTCCAGGTACAGCACCTCGGCGAGGTGGGCGCGCAGTTCCTCGCGGACGGCCGCGGGATCGGGGGAAACGGTCATCGTGGTTGTCTCCATGCTCGAAGGTGTCCGCTCGAAGGTGTCCGCTCGAAGGTGTCCGCTCGAAGCGGTCCGGGATCGAAGTCGTTCAGCGTGCCGCCGCGCGCACCACCAGCGCGGAGTTGTAGCCGCCGATGCCGCGCGCCAGGATCACGGCGGTACGCACGGCGGCCGGCCGGGACACCGTGGCCAGGTCGATCCGGAAGTCGTCCGGCAGCCGGATGTCGCGCCCCGCTCCCGGCACGACGCCGTCCCGGATGGCGAGCAGCGCGCAGACGACGTCGAGCGGCCCGGCGCCGGCGTACAGCCGGCCCACCATGGTCTTCGGCGCCGCGACCGGCACGCCGTGGTCACCGAAAACGGCGGTGATCGCCGCCGCCTCCCGGCGGTCGAGTTCGGGTACGCCGCTCGCGTCGGCGAAGACCACGTCGACGCCGGTCGCGGGGACGCCGGCGCGTCGCAGCGCCAGCCGGATCGCCGTCTCCAGGGTCGCGGGCCGGCCGGAGGCGGCCGGTGGGTCGAAGGTGGAGGCGTGCCCGGCCAGTTCCCCGTACCTCAGCGCACCGCGCCCGCGGGCCGCCGCGTCGTCCTCCAGCACCAGGTACGCGCCGCCCTCGCCGGGCACGTAACCGCTGGCCGCGCAGTCGAAGGGCAGGTAGGCCCGCCGCGGGTCGGCGACCGTGCTGACCCGCCCGGACGCCAGGTGCGACACCCAGCCCCACGGGTCGTACGAGGACTCGACCCCGCCGGTGACCACCAGCGGCGTGCCGGCGGCCACCACCCGGGCGGCGTGCCCGATCGCGTCCAGCCCACCGGCCTGCTCGGCGACCAGCACGCTGCCCGGTCCACGCATGCCGTGGCGGATCGAGATCTGGCCGGTGTTGGCCGCGTTGAACCAGGCGAACGACTCGTACACGCTGACGTGGCCGGGCCCCTTGGTCCACAGTTTGCGGATCTCCCGGTGGGTGAACTCGAAGCCGCCGGTGGCGTTCGAGCTGATCACGCCCATCTCCAGGTCGCACAATTGGGAGGGGTCCACCCGGGCATCGGCGATCGCCTGATCGGCGGCGACGATCGCGAGGCGGGTCACCCGGTCGGTCTGCGGCAGCAGGCGGCCGGAGAGGTGGTCCTCCGCGCGGAAGTCCCGGATCTGCCCGGCGAGCCGGGACGGGTACCGGCCGGCGTCGAAGCGCTCCAGCTCGGTGATGCCGGAGCGGCCGGCCAGCGTCGCCGCCCAATACTCCTCGACCGTCAGGCCGGTCGGCGCGACCACGCCCAGGCCGGTGAAGACCGCGGTCATCGGCGCGCTCCCCGGGGGGCGCGCAGCACCATCGCGCTCTGGTAGCCGCCGAAACCGCTGCCGACGGTGAGCGCGGTGCCGACCGGCTGCTCGCGGGCGACGAGCGGCACGTAGTCCAGGTCGCACTCCGGGTCGCGGTGGTGCAGGTTCGCGGTCGGCGGCACCACCGCGTGCTCGATGGCGAGAGCACAGGCGGCGATCTCGATCGAGCCGATGGCGCCGAGCGAGTGGCCGATCATGGATTTGATCGATGACACCGGCACCCGGTACGCGTGGGCGCCGAGGGCCCGTTTGAACGCCGCGGTCTCGTGCCGGTCGTTCTGGATCGTGCCGGACCCGTGGGCGTTGACGTAGCCGACGGCGTCGGCCGGCAACCGGCTCTGACCCAGCGCCGCGGTGATCGCCTCGGCCATCTCCCGCCCGTCGGCCTGCAGGCCGGTCATGTGGTACGCGTTGCAGCGGGTGGCGTACCCGCCGATCTCGGCGTAGACGTGCGCGCCGCGCCGCCGGGCCCGCTCCGCGTCCTCCACCACCATGATTGCGGCCCCCTCGGCCAGCACGAATCCGTTGCGGGTGGCGTCGAACGGCCGCGCCGCGTGCGCCGGGTCGTCGTTGCGGGGCGTGGTGGCCTTGATCGCGTCGAAGCAGGCCGCCGCCAGCGGGGACACCGCAGCCTCGGAGGCTCCGGTGATCACCACGTCGGCCGCGCCCTCGGCGATCAGCTGGTGGGCGTGGCCGACCGAGTCGATGCCGGAGGTGCAGCCGGTGGAGAGCACGCCCACCGGCCCCTCGGCGCCGACCGCGAGGGCCACCTCGGTGCCCAGTGTGGTCGGGGTGAGGTGGTCGAACAGGTGCGGTCCCGCGTACCGGGCGTCCACCAGCCATTCCCGGCCGGAATCCGACAGCACCAGGTATTCCTGTTCGAGGCTGGTCGCGGCGCCTACCGCGGTGCCTACGCTGACCCCGATCCGGCCGGGGTCCACGCTGCTCAGGTCGAGTCCGCTGTCCTCGATCGCCTGGTGGGTGCAGGCGATCGCGAACTGCGAGACCCGGTCCATCCGGCGGATCTCGCGCGGGCTGAACCCCTGCGCGGCGGCGTCGAAGTCGACCTCACCGGCCACCTGCGACCGGAAGGCGGACGCGTCGAACGCGGTGATCCGGCGCGTGGCCGTCCGACCCGCGGTGATGAGATCCCAGAACTGCTTGGTGTCGCCACCGCCCGGCGCGACCACGCCGATCCCGGTGATCACCGATTGCCGGGTCACGGTCAGGCCGCCAGGTGAACGGTCTCGAGCATCATGCGCGGAGTCAGGATGGTGGCGACCTGCTCGTCCGGAATCTCGATGCCGAAGTCCTGCTTGATCCGCGCCGCGGTCTCGATCAGGGCCAGCGAGTCGTAGCCCAGGTCGGTGAACGGGGTGTCCAGGATGTCGCCGGACAGGTTCACGGACTCGTCCTCACCGGCGCACTCGGTCAGGATGCGGCGAAGGTCGTCGATGGTCATGGGAAACTCCTCGATGTCGTAACCGGTGGGGAAACTGTGGCGGCCCCGGCCGGGGTCGCGGTGGAGCGGCGGCGGAGAAGCGGTGGCTCCGGACGGCGCCGGTCCGCGGCGGGTTCACCAGCGCGGTGGATCGCCGATGTCCAGGACGGCTGCCGACCAGGTGAAGCCGCCGCCGACCCCCAGCATCAGGACGCGGTCGCCGGGCCGCAGCCGGCGCTGCTCGGCGAGCCACGCCAGGCCGGCGATCTGGTCGCCGGCGCCGAGGTGGCCCACTCCCCGGCTCCACTGCCAGGTGGTGCGGTCCGGATCGATGCCGAAGCGGCGGAAGTAGTTCATGTCGAGCCGGCGGCGGCCGAAGTGCGGCAGCAGCACCCAGTCGATGTCGCCGAGGGTGGCCTTCGCCTCCTCGAGCGCGCGGTCCACCGACTCCCGCTGCCGTTCGGCCATCCGTACCACGGCACGCTGACCCTCCTGGCTGCCCAGGTAGGCCCGGGTGGTGACGCCCACGTCGATCGGCCGGCGGGCGGCGAACGGCACGGCGCCGAACGGGTCGTCGCCCCGGTGCATCTCCTCCAGCTCCGGCTCGCCGACGGAGACCAGCGCGGTGAGGCGCGCGAATCCGGGTTCGCGGGTGACCACCGCGGCGGTGGCGCCGTCGGCCAGCACGGTGCCCGGGTCGGAGCGCCACCGGTCGATGCCCGGCAGGCAGAACCGGTCGGCCGTGGTGATCAGGACGGCGCCCCCGGCGGCCGGAGAAACAGTGTCCGGGTGGTCAGCGTCCGGGTGGTCAGCGTCCGGGTGGGCAGTGTCCGGGTGGTCAGCGTCCGGGGGAACAGCGGTCAGCGTGGCGGCGGCCAGTTGCAGGCAGGCCAGGCCGCCGTTGGAGGTCTGCCGGATCTCCAGCGCCGGGCAGCGGCTGCCGGGCGCCGCCCGGCGCTGCACGTACGAGGCGGGCGCCCACAGATCGTGGCCCTGGTGGTAGGAGGAGGCGTGCAGGATCGTCGTGAGGCCGCCGGGCGCGCGCCCGGCCCGGGCCAGCGCGGCGCGGGCGGCCGCCACCGCCATGTCCGGCGGCGACTGCTCGCCGACTGTCACACCGGTAACCTGGGCCCGCCGCACCGTGACGGCGTCGACCAGGCCCCGGCCGACCGCTTCGTCCGCCGGCATCACCGGCGGCAACCAGGTGGCGCAACTCTGCAGGTAGATCTCGTCCCAGCGCACCCTCTGTCCCCCTGTCATCCGCCCGTCCACCCTGGAGGGCCGGGCTGGAGAACCGGGCGGGCCGGGCTGGAGAACCGGGCGGGCCGGGCTGGAGAACCGGGCGGGCCGGGCTGGAGAACCGGGCGACCCCGGCGCCGGCACCCGGTTCCAGGCTCGCTCGACCCGCTGTCGAGCCGCTGGGCGGACCGTCGCACGCAGCCCGATCGGCGGGCGTGCGCGACGAGTGACGGAGGTCGGCGATGCCGGACGACAAGGTGGCCCTCGTAACCGGATCCTCTTCCGGCATCGGTGCCGGGATCGCCCGGCGCCTGGCCGGGGACGGCTGGCGGGTGGTGGTCAACTCGCGGGCGTCGTCCGCCGGGGCCGGTGCGGCGCTCGCCGCCGAACTGCCGGGCGCCGGCTATGTCCCAGCCGATGTGGCGGACGAGCAGGAGTCGGCCCGGCTGGTGGAGACCGTGCTCGAACGGTTCGGTCGGCTCGACGTGCTGGTCAACAACGCCGGCCGGACCGTACCGATCCCGCATCCCGACCTGACCGCCGCGACCCCCGCGATCTGGCGGGAGATCTTCGACCTCAACGTGATCGGCACCTGGCAGACCACCGTTGCGGCCATGCCGGCGTTGCGGAAGTCCGGTGCGGGCTGCGTCGTCAACATCTCGTCGATCGCCGGTAGCCGCCCGGCCGGAAGTTCCATCCCGTACGCCGTGAGCAAGGCCGCCGTCGAGCACATGACCCGGCTCCTCGCCCGGGTCGCGGGTCCCGAGGTCCGGGTCAACGCGGTCGCGCCCGGACTGGTCGAGACGCCCTGGGTGACCGGCAGCGACTTCTTCACCCCGATCGCCGAACAGGTCAGCGCGATCGCCCCGCTGCGCCGGGTCGGGCAGCCCGCCGACGTGGCGGACGCGGTCGCCGCGCTGATCGGCGCGTCCTACACGACCGGGCAGGTGCTGCTCGTCGACGGCGGCGTGCACCTCGCCTGACTGCTCGTCGACGGCGTGCACCTCGCCTGAGGTACCTGACCGGCCCGCCCGGGTCGCCGGAGAACCGCCCTGGTCCCCACCGCCTCGAAAGGATGTTCGTCATGCGCCTGGCCGCGAACCTCGTGTATCACAGTGCGGGCCCGCTGGCCCGCGAGGCCGAGAGCCTCGGCTACGACCTGGTGCTCGCACCGGAGGGTTACCGCAACGACGCGGCGACCGTGCTCGGCCTGGTGGCCGGGCAGACCACGCGGATCGGGCTGGCCTCCGGCGTGATGCAGATCCCGGCCCGCCCGCCCGGCGCCACCGCGCTCACCGCCGCCACTCTCGATGCCCTCAGCAACGGCCGGTTCCGGCTCGGCCTGGGCGTGTCCAACCCGCACGTCTCGGACGGCTGGTACGGCGTCCGGTTCGACAAGCCGTTGTCGCGCACCCGCGAGTACGTCGAGGTGGTGCGGGCCGCGCTGAGCGGCGGACCGGTGCGCTACCAGGGCGCTCACGTCTCCCTGCCGGCGTGGGGCAACGACGATGCGCCGCTGCAGTTGTTCACCGAGCGGCCCGGCGGCGACCTGCCGATCTACCTGGGCGCCGTCGGCCCCGGGAGCCTGCGGCTGGCCGGCGAGATCGCGGACGGCTGGGTGAGCGGGTTCACGACCGTCGAGGCGGTCGGTGACGCGCTGACCGAGATCCAGGCCGGCCGGGAACGCGCCGGCAAGCCGCTGGCCGGCTTCGAAGTGATCCCGTTCGTCGGTGTCGCGGTCGGCGAACCGGGCCAGGATCTCGCCGAGGTGGCCGACGAGTTGCGCGCCCACTACGCGTTCCTGCTCGGCATCGGCGCCGCCGAGGACAACTTCTACTGCCGGTTCGCCGCCCGGCTGGGATACGCGGAGCAGATCGCCACGTTCCGTGAGCGGCTGGCGGCCGGCGACCGCCGGGGCGCGGTGGCCGCCATTCCCACCGAGTTCATCGACCGGACCGCGCTACTCGGTCCGGTCGAGCGGGTCGCGGAGGGGATGACGGCGTTCGCCAAGGCGGGCGTGACGACGCTGAGCGTGCTGGTGTCGGCGAACGACACCTCGCTGGAGGGCCGGGTACGGGTCCTGCGGCACGCCGCGCGAGCCGCGGAGCTGGCCGGAATCTGAGCCGCGAGCGGCCGCACGGGATAATGGCCGTCCGTCCATCCCGGACGGACGGCCGTTTCCCGTAGTCGTCTGCACGCGTCACCGTCACGTCGTCATCATCACGTCGTCATTGGAGGATCATGAGTTCGGAGTACGAGGCACACAGCAGGCTGGCGGCGTTCGGCAATCAGCTGATCGAGGTGCACGTCTGGTTGCGCGAGTTCATGGAGGATCTGCGCGACGGTGTCGACGACTACTTCGACGGCCGCGGGCTGCCCCCGATCGACCTGCGGGCACACTGCCTGGCGTTCTGTTCCGCCCTGACCCGGCACCACACCGGCGAGGACCGTGTGGCGTTCCCGGCCATCGCGGAGGAGTTCCCCGAGCTGCGCAAGGTGCTGTCGGAGCTGCGGACCGACCACAACCAGATCGAGTGGATCCTGGGGAACCTGCGCAAGCTGCTCGGCAGCCTGCCGGAGAAACCGGACCCGGCGGCCGCGGCGCCGGTGCGCGCCGAGCTGGAGGCCCTGTCGGCCATCCTCCAGACCCACTTCATCTACGAGGAGAAGAAGCTCATCTCGGTGCTCAACGGGATGGACGTGCCCGAATGGCGGGCCGATCCGCCCGCCTTCCTGCGCCACGACGCCGAGTCCTGACACAACGACCGGGCCTGACACAACGACCGGGCCCGACACAACGACCGGGCCCGACGCTCACCCGTCCAGGTCGAGAGCCCGGCCGGCGTACGCCGCCGCGCTGGGCCCGAACTGCAGGACGACGTGCCCGGCGGCCGAGTGCACGTCGCGCCAGAGCCGTTGCAGCGGGTGGTCCGTGCTGTGCCCCGCGGTGCCGGACGCCCGGAACAACCGATCCACCGCGGTGACGAGCAGATCCGTGGCGAGGGCACAGTCGCGCTGGTTGCGGGTGGCCTCGGCCGGAGTGACCAGCGGGCCCCGGTCGGCCACCCCTGCGGCGCGTTCCAGCAGCAGCCGCGCGGCGTCGATCTCGCCCGAGCTGCGCGCCAGGACCTCCTCGTAGTAGCCGCGGCCGGGTCCCGGTCCGGGACGCTCCGCAGCCCGGATCCGCTCGGCCGCATGGCCGGACCAGTGCGCGAGGGCGCCCTCGGCGGCGCCGAGGATCGGCGCGCTGAAGGACAGCCCGCTCGTGGCCGTGAGCGGCACCCGGTGGCACGGTGATTCGAGTCCCGGTGCCTGGCCGCCGAAGAGGTCGGCGGCGTTGAACGTCAGCAGGCCGGGCACGTGCACGTCCTCGACCACCAGGGTGTTGCTGCCGCTCGCCCGCATGCCGACGTCCGACCAGGTGCGCTCGACCCGGTACCGGTCGCGGGGCACCGCGAACATCAGCGTGCACGGATCCTCCCCGTCGCCCTTGCCGGTGCCGAGCACCAGCGCCCAGTCGGAGAGGTCGACCGCGCTGACGTACGGCCAGGCACCCGACAACCGCCACCCGGAGCCGTCCCGCCGCGCCCGTCCCTTCGGCGACACCGCGCCGACCACGACCGTGTCCGGTCCGTCGCGCCAGATCTCCTTGCGTCCTTCGCCGGGCAGGTAGGCGGCCATCCGGGCCAGGTTGGCGACCACGGAGGCGCACCAGGCGGTGGCCGGGCAGGCGGCGCCGAGCACTGTCACCGCCTCGGTCAGCTCGGCGAACGTGCCGGCGGCGCCACCGAGACCGGCCGGGACGAAGTGCCGGGCGAAGCCGGCCGCCACGAGCGCCCGCATCACCGGTACGGCGAGGCGACGGTCCCGTTCTCCCTGATCGGCGTGGCCGGCGGCGAGGGCGGCGACATCCCGGGCGGCGCGGGCAAGGCCAGTGGCCGGTGCTGGCTGGATTGACAAGACGAACCTCCTCGATTCCTCACTGCCAATTCTCAGCTCCCCGGTACAGCCGGAATACATTGCCACTGGAGGATGGCTTGTTTACGCCTTCACGCATCGTGAAGTTCACATTGGTCACGATCAGAGCAGACACACAGTGCGATCTTGTGTAGACTCCGAGTCACCGCCAAATGGTGCTGCCTGATGTGAGCATCCGGCCGGCGGAACGGACGGAAATGCTGTCATCCAGCAGTTTTGTGACATTGATCGGGAGCACAAGTGGGAGACTGGGCGACATCGCAGACTCGGGTGAGCGACACACCGAGCGTCCGCACGGAGTCGCGTTCTCGCAGGTAGGAGCGGCTTAGCCACCCCAGCCACGGCCCACCGACCCTCATCGGGACTCGCCGCCGGCGCCGCATGGAACTGCGGCCCGACACTCGGCGGGCGCATTTTCGTACCCGAAAAACGGGGCTTCCGAATGGTAATGGAAGCGATTTCTTCTCGGGCCGACTCATCGCGAATATCTGAAGAACCGTCGACAATCACCTCAAGTAAGGGTTGAGCAGCCGCATGCGTTCCACGGATTCCAACACCCATGAAGAAATGACTAACATCGGCGTATTGGGCCCGTTGCGGGTCACCGTCGGAGGCACGTCCCTGGTGCCCACCGCGGGCAAGCCCCGGCAGTTGCTCGCGCTGCTGACCTTGCGCCACGGGCAGATTCTGCCCGTCTCGACACTGATGGAGGAGATCTGGGGAGACGCCATCCCGCGCAGCGGCCTCACCACGCTGCAGACGTACATCATGCAATTACGCCGGTTGATCGGGACGAGCCTGAATTCCTCCGGAACGACCGCCAAGGACGTCCTCGCCACCAGTTTCAACGGCTATCAGCTCAACCTGCGCGCCGGCACCTTCGACCTGCGCGAGTTCGAGCGGCTCGCCGCGGCCGGCGACCGCGAGCTGGAACGTGGCCGGGCCGCCGAGGCCTCGGGGCACCTGCGCGACGCGCTGGCCCTGTGGCGTGGCCCGGCGCTGATCGACGTGCCGGTCGGCCGGGTCCTCTCGCTGGAGATCATCGGCATGGACGAGGCCCGGATGCGCGTCGAGGAGCAGCGGATCGTCAGCGAGCTGGTGATGGGCCGGCACGCGCAGCTCATCCCGGACCTGCGGATGCTGGTGGCGCAGCACCCGATGAACGAGAACCTCAGCGCGCTGCTCATGATCGCCTTTCAGCGGATGGGCGCCGAGTGGCGAGCCCTCGAGGTGTTCCGCAACCTGCGTCAGGCACTGAGCTCCGAGCTCGGTGTCGAGCCGTCGCACCATCTCCAGAAGCTGCACCAGGCGCTGCTGACGCAGGCTCCCGAGCTGCCGGCGATCGCCGGCCTGCGCTTCACGCGCTCGCACCCGCCCCTGATCTGACCATCCCCCGATCTGACCATCCCTCGAGAGGCGCAGAGATGAACGGTACGGAGAGTTTGACCGAGGTGGGCGACGGAGTGCTCGCCTACGTCCAGCGCGACGGCGGCTGGTGCGTCAACAACGCCGGCGTGCTGGTCTCCGGCGGCTCGGTCGCCCTGATCGACACCGTGGCGACCGAGGCGCGGGCACGCCGGCTACGCGAACGCGTGCTGGCCGCCACCCACGCCACGCCGTTCGCCGTGATCAACACGCATTCGCACGGGGACCACACCTTCGGCAACTTCGTCTTCCCCGAGGCCACCATGTACGCCCATCACCAGACTCGGGCCGAGATGCGGGCGGCCGGCCTGCACCTCACCGAGCTGTGGCCGGACGTGGAGTGGGGTGACATCACTCTCGTGCCGCCCGCGGTGACGTACGCCGGAGGCCTCACCCTGCACGTCGGCGACCTGCGCGCCGAGCTGATCCACATGGGGGTCGCGCACTCCACGAACGACACCGTGGTGTGGCTGCCCGAGCAGCGGGTGCTCTTCACCGGCGACATCGTCATGGCCGGCGTCACCCCGTTCTGCCCGCTCGGCTCGGTGGCCGGCTCGATCGCCGCGATCCAGCGGCTGCGGGACCTGGCTCCGCTGACCGTGGTCGCTGGGCACGGGCTGGTCGGCGGGCCGGAGGTGCTCGACGGCACCGAGCGCTACCTGCGCTGGGTGCAGGACCTGGCCCGCGCCGGTTCGGCCGCCGGCAGCACGCCCGCCGCGGTGGCGCGCGACGCGGACCTGGGCGAGTTCGCGGAGCTGCGCGACCCCGAGCGGCTGGTGCCGAACCTGCACCGGGCGTTCGCCGAGGAGCGCGACGCCGCACACGGCGGGGCGCTGGACATGACTGCCGCGATGGCCGAGATGAGCGTCGTGTTCCGCGAGATGGTCGAGTACCGCGGCGGCCCGGTCGTCTGCCACGCCTGAGTCCTCTCCCCCTCTCCCCTCGTCACCGTGTCCACCCCGTCACCCACGACCACCAAGGAGATCCGATGCTCGGCGCCATCACCTTCACCGAACTGTATGCCGCGGTGTCGCAGTTCTACGGCCGCCAGGTCAAGCTGCTCGACACCGGACGATTCGAGGAGTACGCCGACACGTACACCGCGGACGGTGAGTTCCAGCACACGCCCGGCGTGCCCCCCGCCCGTACCCGTGCCGGGATCGTCGCCGAGCTGAAGCGGTTCAACTCCCGCTTCGACGGCGACCCGGTGCAGCGCAGGCACCTGTTCACCATGCTCGACGTCGAGGAGCTGCCGGACGGCACCGTCGCGGCGAACTACTACGCCCTGGTGCTGACCACCCGCCCCGGGGTCAAGGAGCCGGTGGTCGGCCCGCACTGCGTGGTGAACGACATCCTGGTGTGGCAGGACGGCCGGCTGTTCAACAGGTCCCGCCGGGTCGATCACGATCAGCTCTTCGGCGCGGCGGCGCCCGCCTGATCAGATTGCCCCCGGCCACGGTTCGCGGCTAAAGTGGCTTCGTGCCCCGTATGGGCCTACCCCGGAGGTAATGGCTTCGCCGTTGAGAGATCGGCACAGTTCCGTCTCTTACCCTCGCCCCAATGCTTGATCCTTTCACCGCTGCCCGGCGGTGCATTGTGGTGCGTCTCCGTCGAGGTGTGGTTCGACATACGGTTCAGTGCTGTCCTCCGCGGTGCGGTCGCTCCTCCGGTCCATGACCGGACGGAAAGGAACGCATGAGCGACACAGGTTGGGACTTCAACGCCTTCCAGCGACAGGTGATCGAGGAATTCCGCGCCAACGAGGGACGCGTGGGCGGTCCCTTCGAAGGTTCCACCCTCGCCCTGATCACCACCATCGGGGCCCGCAGCGGCAAGCGGCGCACCAGCCCGCTGGGTTACCTGACCATCGACGGGACGCCCGTGGTGGTGGCCTCTGCGATGGGCGCCGACAAGCACCCGGACTGGTACCACAACATTCGCCGCAACCCGGTGGTGACCGTCGAGGTCGGCACCGAGACCTACGAGGCGGTCGCCCAGGCGCCGGGCGGCGCGGAGCGTGACGCGCTCTTCGCCAAGGTGGTCGAGCAGGACCCGGGCTTCGGCGACTACCAGAAGAAGACCGAGCGCCGGATCCCGGTTGTCACGCTCACCCGGATCGACACCAGCCGGGCGGACTGGACCCGCGGTCTCGGTGACTTCCTGGTGGAGAGCCACGACTGGCTTCGGGACGAGCTCAACGGCCTGCGCCGGCAGGTCGACGAGCTGATCGCCGGCGGGGACGAGCCGTTGCAGGCCGGCCGGCCCGGGCTCGGCCACGAGATGCGCCGGCACTGCCTGGAGTTCTGCGCCGCGCTCAAGCAGCACCACACCGGGGAGGACCAGGGCGCGTTCCCGATGCTGGCGCAGCGCTTCCCCGGGCTCGCGCCGGTGCTCGAACGCCTCGGCGAGGAGCACGTGGTGGTCGCCCGGCTGCATGAGGAGCTGCGGGCCCTGGTCGACGCCTACGAGCCGGGCCGCACCGACCTCGCCAAGCTGCGCGCCGAGCTGGAGAGCCTGGCGACCCGGTTGGAGAGCCACTACCGGTACGAGGAGCAGACCGTGGTGAGCGCGCTCAACTCGGTGGGACCGGCGCCGGACATCGACTGAACCGGCACCTCCCCGCCCCGCAGGGCCGGTCCGGCACCCGGACCGGCCCTGTGCCGTCCCCGTCCCGCGCCGCCCCCGTCCTGTGCTGCCTCCGTCCCGCGCCGGATCCGTACCGCGCCGTACCGGCACCCTCCCGATGTTCCAGCGCCGCCCTAGCGGCCGTTCCTAGCGTTCGGGCACAAGTCTTCCGACAGAGCCTGGAGCATCCATGACCTCCGCTGCGCCTCCGGTACGTCAGCTGCCCTCGCTGACCGGGTACCGCTCTCTGCTGTTCGTCGCCGTCTTCCTCACCCACGCGCTCGGCGCCGGGATGTTCTTCGCGAACGAGGCGGTCAACTGGGCCGGCACGATCCTGCCGTACGGCACGGCCGCCCTCGCCACCTTCTTCGTCCTCAGCGGTTTCGTCCTGACCTGGGGTGAGCCGTGGCGGACCCCGGTGCGCCGGTTCTGGCGCCGCCGGGCCGTCAAGATCTGGCCCGGGCACATCGTGGCGTGGGCGTTCACTTTGTTCCTGCTCTTCGCCCTCGGGCCGACCACGATGCTCGGCTCCCTGGACGCCAACGGGCCGGGTCAGATCCTCGCCAACCTCTTCCTGGTGCAGGCCTGGATCCCGGAGGAGAGTTACCTGTTCAGCGTGTACGGCGTGAACTGGTCGGTCTCCAACGAGGTGCTCTTCTATCTGCTGCTGCCGCTGCTCATCAAGCCGATCCTGAAGATCCGGGACAACCGGCTGTGGTACTGGTTCGCAGCGGTCGTCGCCGCCATCGTCGCGGTCCCGGTCATCACCCACTTCTTCGTCGGCGGGGAGCCGTGGGGCGGCGGCGACATGTCGTTCGCCCAGGTCTACTACACCAACTTCTTCCCGCTGGCCCGGCTGCCCGAGTTCCTGCTCGGAGTCTTCCTGGCCCGGATCGTGCAGACCGGACGGTGGCCGTCGATCAACGGCTGGTGGTACGCCCTGCTCTCGCTGATCCTGTGTGCGCTGATGGTCGTCCTGCCCGGCACCTTCCGGATCAGCGGCCTGCTCACCATCGGCATCTGCTTCTTCGTCCCGGTGCTTGCCGCCCGTGACCTGTCCGGCCGGTCCAGCTGGATGAACAACAAGGTGATGGTCTTCTTCGGCAACACCTCGTACGCCGCCTACCTGGTGCACTTCCCGCTGCTCGGCCTGACCCGGTGGATGGTCGGCGAGAACAACACGTTCGGGTTCTTCACCGGCACGCTGATCGTGGTGGTGCTGTTCATCGTCACGCAGGCCGCCGGCGCCGCGCTCTTCCTCGGCGTGGAGCAGCCGCTGATGAGGCGCTTCGCCAACCCGCGCCGCTCCCGGCCGGGGACCGGAGCACGCGTACCGGGACCGCAGGCCGACCCGGACACCGAGCGGCCGTCCCCGGCCGGTCTCCAGGAGTCCCGATGAGCACGCCGGACGAGGTGCCGGCCTTCCCCTTCCCCGACGACGGACGGCTGGCGATCCCGGAGCAGTTCGCCGATCTTCGGGCCCGCTGCCCGGTGCAGCGCGTCGAGCTGCCGTTCGGCGGGCAGGGCTGGCTGGTGTCCCGGCACGCCGACGTCAAGGCGGTGCTCGGCGACCCGCGCTTCTCCCGGGCCGCGACCGTCGACGCCGACGTGCCGCGCACCACCCCGTGGCGCACTCAGGCCGGCAATCTGATGGCGATGGACCCGCCGGAGCACACCCGGACCCGCCGTCTCGTGGCGCCGGTGTTCTCCCGGCGTGGCGCGGAGCGGCTCCGGCCGCGTACCGAGGAGATCGTGGGCGAACTGATCGCCGGCCTGCGCCGCGCCGGCGGGCCGGTGGACTTCGTCGAGGCGTTCGCCATGCCGCTGCCGGTCACCGTGATCTGTGAGCTCCTCGGGGTGCCGGCGGACCGGTGGCACCTGTTCCGGGACTTCTCGGAGAAGGTGTTCGGCGACGCCAGCGGATCCGCGGAGGAGGCGGAACGGGCCGCCGCGGAGCTGGACACCTTCCTCGCCGGCCTGGTGGCGCAGCGGCGCGCCGAACCCCGCGACGACCTGCTGTCCGAGATGGTCGCGGCCCGGGACGCCGACGGCGCCCGGCTCTCCGAGGAGGAGCTGGTGACGCTCGGCGTGACGATCCTGGTCTCCGGGCACGAGACGACCGCCGCCGCGGTCGGCAACTACGTGTACACGTTGCTCACCCAGGGGCTGTGGCGCGATCTGGCGGCCCGGCCCGAGCAGCTGGACACCGCTCTTGAGGAACTGCTGCGGGCGGTGCCGATCGGCGGCGCGGAGACCATGCCGCGGATGGCGACCGAGGACGTGACGGTCGCCGGCACCGTGGTGCGCGAGGGCGAAGCGGTCTTCCCGGTGATGCTGTCGGCCAACTTCGACGAGTCGGTGTTCGCCGAGCCGGACAAGCTGGACCTGCACCGCTCGCCGAATCCGCACTTGGCGTTCGGCTTCGGCCCGCACGTCTGCCTCGGCGCCCAGCTGGCGCTGATGGAGCTGCGGGTGGCGCTGGGGCGGCTGCTCGCGGAGTTCCCCACGCTGCGGCTCGCCGTCGACGAGGCCGACGTGCCGTGGCGGACCGGCAGCATGGTCCGCGGGCCGCGGAGGCTGATGGTCACCTGGTGATCGCCCACGCGCTAAAGGGGTGCCGTGCCGGTCCGGCACGGCACCCCTTTCCGCCCGCGTACGGCCGGACGTGGTCAGCGGCCGTGCAGGATCCGCCGCAGCACCTCGGCGGGCGCCGGCTGCCCGGCGATCTCGGCTTGGACGGCCGACGCCGCGGAGCGGAACGCCTCGTCCCGCAGGATCTGCTCGGCCGTCGCCCGTACCGTGCCGGCGTCGGCGTCCGCCGGGGCCAGGGCCAGCCCCACCTTGCTCTCGGCCACCTTGCGGGCGCACAGCTCGTTGTCCGCGCCGCCCGGGACGACCAGTTGCGGAACACCGTGGTGCAGGGCGGTGGCCGTGGTGCCGGAGCCACCGTGGTGCACCACCAGCGCGCAGTCGCGCAGGATGCCGTTGAGCGGGACGAACCCGGCCGGCAGCACGTTGCCCGGCAGCCGGTGCGCCGACAGGTCGGACTCGTCGTCGGCGAGGATCACCTCGGCGTCCAGCCCGCCCAGCGCGTCCAGCAGCACGCCGAGGCCGCCACCGCCGGGCAGCAGCGGCGCGACGGTGCCGAGGGTGAGGCAGATCCGCGGCCGGCGCGGCGGCCGCATCGCCCACGGCGGCAGCACCCCTCCGCCGTTGTACGGCACGTAGCGCATCGGCAGCCACGGCACGCCGTCGCGCGCGTCGGGCTCCTCGCCGGTCAGGCCGCCGAAGCTCGGGGCACGCGGATCGATGCGCGCCACCACGTCCGGTCCCCGGTCGCCGAGCCCGAGCCGGGCGCGCAGGTCACGCACCACCGGCGCATGCTCGGAGACCACGCCCATCCGGGCGTTGTGCTCGCGGCCGTCGCGGAACTCGGGGTCGCGCATCGACCAGGACACCCGGTTGCCGACCTCGACGGCCGGCACGCCCAGTGCCGTGCTCGCCAGCTTGCCGGCCATGTGGTCCGAGCAGTAGATCACCAGGTCCGCGCGGAAGTCCCGGCCGGCCGCGATCGTGCCCTCGGTCATCGCCAGGGTGAACAGCTCGAACGGGCGCATCTCGCGGACCAGCTCCGGATAACCGCCCGGCAGGTCACCCTCGGCGCTGCCGGCGACCAGGTCCTCGCCGACGTCGCGGGACGGGAAGACGTCGGTGACCAGCAGGCCCGAGTCGGCCGCCACCCTCGTCATGTGCGCGGTCGTGGCAACCAGCACCTCGTGTCCGGCGGCGCGGGCCGCGTGCACGAGCGGCACCAGGGGCAGCATCAGGCCGTAGCCGGGCGCCGCCGGGAACAGGATTCGCATGATCGTTCCTTTCGGTCGGGAGCCGCGTCAGCGCACGCAGCGGTAGACGGCCTCGACGAGCCGGCGGTTGCGCGGATCCATGCTGCCCATCGCCTCCGACCCGGCGTTCGGTATGTAGGCGAAGGCCAGCTCGTGCTCCGGGTCGGCGAACGTGAACACGCCGTTGGCGCCGCTGAGCCCGAAGGCGCCGCTCAGCCCGGCGTCCACCGGGAACACCGGGCTGTCCGGGACCTGCACGCCCAGCCCCCAGGAGCACGGCGACATCATCACCTGGCACATGCCGCTCGAGCGGACCTTGCGCATTTCGTCGACGGTGGCGGCGCTGAGCAGCCGGAACCCGTCGACCTCGCCGATCAGCGAGGCGAAGTACCGGGCCAGCGACCGCGCGCTGGCGAGCCCGCCGTACGACGGGTCCTCGACGGTGGGGTCGGCCGGCTCCTGCGACATGCTCGCCAGGGTGGCCCGGTAGGTGAGGGTGCCCGGATCGCGCAGCTCCTCGATCTCCCCGGGGTCCTCGCCGCGCATCAGCTCCTCGGCCTTCGACTCGATCATGTGGGCCAGGTGCGCCGACGCCGGGTCGGTGAGTCCGATGTGGCAGTTCAGGTCGAGCGGCGCGGCGATCTCCCGGGCGAAGAACCGGCCCACGGTCAGCCCGGTACGGCGCCGGACCAGCTCGCTGATCAGGTGCCCGAAGGTGGTGGCGTGGTAGCCGAAATCGGTGTCCGGCTCCCACTCCGCCCGGGCGGTGACCAGCGCGTCGACGATCGGCGTGTGGGTGCGCAGGCCGTACGCGGTGATCGGGTCGTGGTCCAGGCAGACCACGCCGGAGCGGTGGCTGAGCACCATCCGCAGCGTGACGTTCTCCTTGCCGCGGGAGCCGAACTCCGGCCAGACCTCGGACATCGGCGTGTCCAGGCCGAGCAGGCCGCGCTCGACCAGCAGGAGCGCCGCGCCGGTCACCAGCGCCTTGGTGGGTGAGGCCAGCACGCCGAGGGTGTCCGGGCGCCACGGGTCGGTCCCGGCCTCGTCCGCCCAGCCGCCCCACAGGTCGACGACCGGCACGCCCCGGTGATAGACGCAGACCGCGGCGCCGTGTTCGGCACCGGCGGCGAAATTGCTCTCGAATGCGCGCGCCACCGGAGCGAAGGGAAATTCGACGGTACCGCCGTGCGGTATCGGATTCATCATGCCAACCTTTCCGCCCGGACGGGCGCACAGTTTCTCCATTGCCTCCCGAACATCGCCGCCCGCAGCCGGGTCGGACTGGAGAACCGGTCGCGGCGCGCTCGTGGACAGCCAGGAGCGGGGTGCAGCGCGCTTACCGGAAATGGATTCCTCTGGCACGATCGCCGGCATACGGCCACATCGCCGTCTCCCCATTCTTTTCCCCGCGAGGATGAATTCGTCAGGAAAGGCCGGCACATGGTTTTCTCCGATCTCGTGGAGTTCGGCGACTGGTTCGCCGAACGGCGCCGGGCGCAGAAATTCGACGTCACCCGGATCCCGCTCGACGATCTCGACGGCTGGCACGCCGATCCGGAGACCGGGGACCTCGGCCATCACACCGGGCGCTTCTTCACCGTGGAAGGGCTCGACGTCACCTCCTCCGGCCGGGAGGTGGACGCGTGGCAGCAGCCGATCATCAACCAGGCCGAGCAGGGTGTGCTGGGCATCCTGGTCCGCGAGTTCGACGGCGTACCGCACTGCCTGCTGCAGGCCAAGATGGAGCCGGGCAACGTCAACGGCCTGCAGTTGTCGCCGACCGTGCAGGCCACGCGGAGCAACTTCACCGGCGCGCACGGCGGCCGGCCGGTCGACTACCTGGAGCATTTCCTGGCGCCGCGCACCGGCCGGCTGATCTACGACGCGCTCCAGTCCGAGCAGGCGTCCTGGTTCCTGTCCAAACGCAACCGCAACATGATCGTGCAGGTCGGCGCCGAGCCGCCACTGCTGGACGACTTCTGCTGGCTGAGCTTCGACCAGATCAGCGCGCTGATGCGCGAGCCCAATCTGATCAACATGGACACCCGCAGCGTGCTGGCCGGCGCGGTGGGCCCCAGCCTGCGGGGTGCGGACCCGGACCCGGCGACGTTCCGTGGCGCCGTGGCTCGCTCCCAATCGGCGGAGACCGGCGCCCGGCACACCACCGAGGAGGTGCTGAGCTGGTTCACCGAGGCGAAGAACCGGTGCACCCTGCGCCGCCGCCGGATCCCGCTGTCCCAGGTGTCCGGGTGGTCACGCCGCGACGGCATCCTCACCCACGAGCACGGCCAGCACTTCGACGTGATCGGCGTCGCGGTGCAGGCGAGCAGCCGCGAGGTGACCAGCTGGCACCAGCCGATGTTCGAGCCGCGCAGCCGGGGCGTCATCGCGTTCCTCGTCCGCCGGATCGGCGGCCTGCTGCACGTGCTCGTGCAGGCCCGGGTGGAGACCGGCGCGCTGGACGGCGTGGAGATCGCCCCGACGGTGCAGTGTCAGCCCGACAGCTACCGGCTGATGCCCGGGCGGGCCCCGATGTTCCTGGACGCCGTGCTCGGCGCCCCACCCGAGCGGGTCCGCTTCGACGGGCTGCTGTCGGAGGAGGGCGGGCGGTTCCATCAGGCACAGAACCGGTACCTCGTGGTCGAGGCCGGCGACGACGTGCCGCTGGACCCGCCGCCCACCTTCGCCTGGATCACGCTGCGGCAGCTCACCGAGTTCGTCCGCTACGGCAACCTGCTCAACGTCGAGGCCAGGTGCCTTCTCACCATCTTCGGCTTCTACCAGGAGGACGCCCCGTGACCACCTACGTATGGAACTACCTCGCGGAGTACGAGTCGGAACGGGAGGACATCCTGGAGGCGGTCGACCAGGTCTTCCGCTCCGGGCGGCTGGTGCTCGGTGACAGCGTGCAGGGGTTCGAGCGCGAGTTCGCCGCCTATCTCGGCGCCGGGCACTGCGTGGGAGTGGACAACGGCACCAACGCGGTGAAGCTCGCCCTGGAAGCCGTCGGCGTCACCCGCGGCGACGAGGTCATCACCGTGTCCAACACCGCGGCCCCGACCGTCGTGGCCATCGACGAGATCGGCGCCGTCCCGGTCTTCGTCGACGTGCGCGCCGACGACTATCTCATGGACGTCGGTCAGGTCGAGGCCGCGATCACGCCGCGCACCCGGGCCATCGTGCCGGTGCATCTGTACGGGCAGTGCGTGGACATGGCGCCCCTGCTCCGCATCGCCGCGAAACACGACCTGCGGATCGTCGAGGACTGCGCGCAGGCACACGGGGCACGTGCCGGTGGGCGGACGGCCGGCACGTTCGGCGACGCCGCGGCGTTCTCCTTCTACCCCACCAAGGTGCTCGGTGCGTACGGCGACGGCGGCGCCGTGGTCACCGCGGACGCCGGTGTGGAGGCCGCGCTGCGGCGGCTGCGCTACTACGGCATGGAGAAGACCTACTACGTGGTGCGGACGCCCGGGCACAACAGCCGCCTCGACGAGGTGCAGGCCGAGATCCTGCGCCGCAAACTGACCCGGCTCGACGGTTACGTCAAGCAGCGCCGGGAGGTGGCCCGGCGGTACGCCGAGGGTCTGGCCGGCCTGTGCGGCGACGGCGGGCTGGAGCTTCCGGTCGTCGCCCCGGGCAACGAGCACGTCTACTACGTCTACGTCGTGCGTCACTCGCAGCGTGACCGGATCATCGAGGCCCTCGCCGAGCGGCACGACATCTCGCTCAACATCAGCTACCCGTGGCCGGTGCACACCATGAGCGGGTTCGCCCACCTGGGCGTGCCGCGCGGCGCGCTGCCGGTCACCGAGCGGCTCGCCGGGCAGATCTTCTCGCTGCCGATGTACCCGTCGCTGGAGCCCGCGCTGCAGGACCGGGTTATCGACGCCCTCCACGACGTGATCCGCACGCTGTGACAACCATCGGCGTACCCACCACCGCGACGAAGGGAGCCGCCATGCCGGCCACCACCGACCAGACCAGCACCGACACTCACACCGACACCGACACCGGGATCTACCAGCGCGCCGACGTCTACCACGACTTCTACCACGCCCGGGGCAAGGACTACCGCGCCGAGGCCGACGCGGTCCGCGCCCTGATCGCCGGCCACGCGCCGGGCGCCACCTCCCTGCTCGACGTGGCCTGCGGCACCGGCTCGCACCTGCGGGAGCTGGCGGCGTCCTTCGGCGAGGTCGTCGGCGTCGACCTGTCGGCCGAGATGCTGGCGGTCGCGGCGCGGCACGCGCCCGGCGTCGAGCTGCACCGCGGCGACATGCGCGACTTCCGGCTGGACCGCACGTTCGACGCGGTGATCTGCATGTTCAGCTCCATCGGGTACGTGTGCGGCCGCACCGAACTGGACCGAGCCGTCACGAACCTGGCCGCCCACGTGGCGCCGGACGGTGTGCTGATCATCGAGCCGTGGTGGTTCCCGGACACCTTCCGGGACGGCTGGGTCGGCGCGGACGTCGTCACCGCCGGCGAGCGCCGGATCTCCCGGGTCTCGCACACGGTGCGCCGGGGCGGCACCAGCCGGATGGACGTCCACTACGTCGTCGCCGCTTCCGGCGCCGGTATCGAGCACTTCACCGACACCCATGTGATGTCGCTCTTCGACCGGGCCGACTACGAACGGGCGTTCCACGCCGCCGGGTTCCGGGCCGACTACCTGCGGCCGGACGCCGCCGGACCGGGCCTGTTCGCCGGGGTCCGGCGATGAAGGCGCGCGAGCTCGCCGTCGCGGGCGCCTTCGCGTTCACGCCGGAGGTGTTCGCCGACGACCGCGGCACGTTCTGCTCGCCGCTGCAGGAGGACTCCGTGGCCGAGGTGCTGGGCCGCCCGCTCTTCGGAGTCCGGCAGTCCAGCGTCAGCCGGTCCCGTCGCGGTGTCGTACGCGGCGTGCACTTCACCGCCCTGCCGGTGTCGATGGCGAAGTACGTGTTCTGCACGCGCGGCATGGCCCTGGATTACGTCATCGACCTGCGGCGCGGCTCCCCGACGTTCGGCCGGACGGACGTCATCCCGCTGGACCCGGAGAACGGGACCGCCGTGTACCTGCCGTCCGGGGTGGGCCACCTGTTCGTGTCGCTGCGCGACGACACCACGATGACCTACCTGCTGTCGGCGGCGTACACCGCCGACAAGGAGCGGGCGGTGCACCCCCTCGACCCGGAGCTGGGCCTGGAGCTGCCGCCCGGCCTGGTCCCGGTGCTGTCGGAACGGGACCGGACCGCGCCGACGCTGGCGCAGGCTCGCGAGCGTGACCTGCTGCCGGCGTACCGGGACTGCCTGCTGGCGGACGCGGCGTGACCGCCGCCGACCGTCCGCTGATCGTGGTGCTGGGCGCGACCGGCTTCCTCGGCTCCGCGGTGACCGCCGCCCTGGCCCGGCAGCCCGTCCGGCTGCGGGTGGTGGCCCGCCGGCCGGTCGCCGTGCCGGCCGGCGGGTCCGCGATCGTCGAGACCCGGCGCGCGGACCTCCTCGCGCCGGGCGTCCTGGCCGGCGCGGTGGCCGGCGCGGACGTGGTGCTGCCCTTCGCGGCCCGGATCCGTGGCGCGTCGGGGTGGCGGATCACCGAGGACGACGAGCCCGCCCGGCGCACCAACGTGGATCTGATCGACGAGCTGGCCGGCGCGCTCGGCCCGGTCCGGGGCCGGCCGCCGGTCGTGGTGTTCCCGGGCAGCAACACGCAGGTCGGCAAGATCGGTGACCGCCCGCTCGACGGCACCGAGCCGGACCACCCGCAAGGCGTCTACGACCGGCAGAAGCACGCCGCCGAGCTGATCCTCAAGCAGGCCACCGCGGCCGGCCGGCTGCGGGCGGTCAGCGTGCGGCTGCCACCGGTGTTCGGGCCGGCCGCAGCGTCCACCGCCGACGACCGGGGGATCGTGAGCACGATGGCGCGGCGGGCGCTGGCCGGGGAGCCGCTGACCATGTGGCACGACGGCACCGTGCGGCGGGACCTGCTCTTCGTCGACGACGCCGTCCGGGCCTTCCGCGCCGCGATCGGCCACGCCGACGCGCTGGCCGGGCGGCACTATCTGATCGGCACCGGACAGGCCCGGCCGCTCGGCGAGGTGTTCCGGTCGATCGCCGCGTCCGTCGCCCGGCGCACCGGGCGGCCGCCGGTACCGGTGCGGTCGGTGCCACCGCCGGCGCATGCGGAGGAGTCGGACTTCCGCAGCGTCGACATCGATCCGGCCGCGTTCATGAAAGCCACCGGATGGCGGTGCACCGTTCCGATCGAGGACGCTCTCGACCGTACCGTCGAAGCCCTTGCCGGCCGAGACCGAGACCGAGACTGAGACAGAGGCCGAGACAGAGACCGAGACAGAGGCCGGGCGCCCACCCTGAACCGCTGGGTGGGCGCCCGGCCGGGCCGGACCGGCTCATCGCACCAGACGCTCCAGGACTCCGACCACCTCGGCCGCCGCCGGCTGCGCCGCCATCTCGGCCCGCACGTCCCGCGCCCGCCGCGTGTAGGAGTCCGCGCTCACCAGGTCCGCCACGGCCGCCGTGATCCGCCCGGCGCTCTGCTCCTCCCCCACCAGCACGACCGCCGAGCCGTGCCGCGCGATTCGCTCGCACGGCTCGACCATCTTCGGGATGTCCGGGAGCAGCAGTTGCGCGACGCCGGCCCGCAGCGCGTTCAGCGCGCTCTGCCCGCCGCCGTGGTGCACCAGCACCCGGCAGGTCGGCAGGATGACGTCCAGCGGCAGCCATCCGGCGTGCGCCGCCGGGACGCCCCCCTCGCGCAGGGCGGCGGCGACCGGCTCCGGCGCCGCCACGACGATCTCCACGTCCAGGCTGCCGACCATGGTGATCAGCTCGGTCAGGTGCGCGATCTCGTCCGCCCCCGTGACCCGGCTGCCCAGGGTGACGCACACCCGGCGCCGGGCGGCCCGGTACATCCACGGTTCGAGCGGACGCTGCAGGTTGACCGGGGTGAACCGCATGTTCTGCCGGGGGCCGGGCAGGCCGGGCGCCCGCAGAGCCGGCGGGCAGATGTCCACCCACAGGTCCGGGACGCTCAGCTCGGTGCGGCCCAGCGCGGCCAGCTCGGTGGCGAGCTCGGCGGCGGCGCCCCGGTCCATCTCGGGAGGCTCACCCAGATCCCAGGTGTGCCGCACGTACGGCACGCCCAGCTTGGCCGCGAGCAGCCCGGCCGCGTAGCAGAGCGAGCCGCCGACGACCAGGTCCGGACGCCAGGAGGCGGCGAGCTCCTCGAGCGCGGGCAGGCTCGCGGCGGCCAGCCGGCCGAATCCGTGGCCGTTGAACACCACCCGCTCGGCCGGGTCCGCCGGCAGCGTCAGCCGGCGCCCGGAACGGTCGATGAACATGAAGTCGAGCATGGCGCCGCCGGTGATCGCCACGGCCGGCAGGCCGACGCCGGTGACCATCGGCGTCATGTCTGCCGGCGCGGCCACCAGCACGTCGTGGCCGGCCAGCCGGGTGGCGGCGGCCAGCGGCGCCACGGCGAACACGGTCGCCGGGCTGCCGCCGGTCAGGAACAGAACCCTCATCCGGTCATCCGATCTCCTCGCGGGGACCGCCGGGCGGTCCGGCGGATCCGCCGAGCTTCGCCGCCCGGGCTGGAGTCCGGGCGGAACCGCCCCGGAGATGGCGTCCCATAGCGGCCTTCGAGTTGTCCTCCAGCCGACCGGCACACCCTGGGCAGCACCTTCCAGGAAGGATTGCGATGTCCCGTCGTGTCGTGCTGACCGGAATCGGGGTTCGCGCACCGGGCGGAGCCGGAACCGGAGAATTCTGGGACCTGCTGACCTCCGGCCGCAGCGCCACCCGCCGTATCAGCTTCTTCGACCCCGCGCCGTTCCGGTCCCAGATCGCCGGGGAGTGTGACTTCGACCCGGCGGCCGAGGGGCTCTCCGCCCGCGAGATCCGGCGGATGGACCGGGCGGCCCAGCTCGCCGTCGTCTGTGCCAGGTCCGCGGTCGCCGCCAGCGGTCTCGCCGTGGACCGGCTCGACCCGTACCGGATCGGGGTGGTTCTGGGCAGTGCGGTCGCCGCCGCCACCAGCCTCGACAACGAGTACGTGGTGATGTCGGACTCCGGCCGTGCCCGCGAGGTCGACCCCGATTATCTGTCCCCGCACATGTTCGACCACATGACGCCCGGGATCATGCCGGCCGAGGTGGCCTGGACGGTCGGCGCCGAGGGCCCGGTCACCATGATCTCCAACGGCTGCACCTCGGGGCTGGACGCGGTGGGACACGCCGCCCAGCTCATCCGCGAGGGCGCGGCCGACGTCATGGTCACCGGCGCCACCGACGCGCCGATCACGCCCATCGTGGTGGCCAGCTTCGACGCTATCCGGGCGACCACGCCCCGCAACGACGACCCGGAGCACGCCTCCCGTCCGTTCGACGCCACCCGCAACGGGTTCGTGCTGGCCGAGGGCTCGGCGATGTTCGTGCTGGAGGAGCGCGCGCACGCGCTGGCCCGCGGCGCCCACGTCTACGCCGAGCTGAGCGGGTACGCCACCCGGTCGAACGCGTACCACATGACCGGCCTCAAGCCCGACGGCCGGGAGATGGCGGCCGCGATCACCGCCGCCCTCGACGACGGCCGGCACGACCCCACCGACGTGCACTACGTCAACGCGCACGGCTCGGCCACCAAGCAGAACGACAGGCACGAGACCGCCGCCTTCAAACGCGCGCTGGGCGAGCACGCGTACCGGACGCCGGTCAGCTCGATCAAGTCGATGGTCGGGCACTCGCTCGGCGCGGTCGGCGCGATCGAACTGGCCGCCTGCGCCCTGGCGATCGAGCACCAGGTGGTGCCGCCCACCGCGAATCTGCACGAACGCGATCCGGAGTGCGACCTCGACTACGTGCCGCTCACCGCCCGTGAGCAACGGGTGGACACCGTGCTCAGCGTGGGCAGCGGGTTCGGCGGATTCCAGAGCGCGGTGGTGCTGACACGTACCGGAGGAGACCGATGACCGCGGTGGTGACCGGAATCGGGGTGGTGGCCCCCAACGGCCTCGGCGCCGGCGAGTTCTGGAAGGCGACTCTGGAGGGACGCAGCGGGATCGCGGAGCTGACCGGTTTCGACAGCACCCGGCTCCGCGCCCGCCTCGCCGGGCAGGTCCGTGACTTCGACCCGCGGCAGCACCTGCCGGCCCGGCTGCTGCCGCAGACCGACATCTCGACCCGGTACGCACTGGCCGCGGCCGGCTGGGCCCTGGCCGACGCCGCCCTGGATCCCGCCGAGCTGGTCGACTACGAGATGAGCGTGGTCACCGCCAACGCGCTCGGCGGATTCGGCTACACCCACGACGAGCTGCGGAACCTGTGGTCCAAGGGCCCCGGGTACGTCAGCGTCTACGAGTCCTTCGCCTGGTTCTACGCCGTGAACACCGGCCAGATCTCGATCCGCTACGGCATGCGCGGGCCGAGTTGCGCGCTGGTCGCCGAGCAGGCCGGCGGCCTGGACGCCGTCGGGCACGCCCGGCGCACCATCCGGTCCGGGTCGGCGATGGCGGTGGCGGGCGGGGTGGATTCGGCGCTCGACTCGTGGGGCTGGTCGTCGCACCTGTCCAGCGGTCGGGTCAGCGCCTCCGGCTACCGCCCGTTCCACACCGACGCTGACGGGCACGTGCCCGGCGAGGGCGGCGCCATCCTGATCATCGAGGACGCCGCGGCCTTCCAGCGCAGAGGCGGGGGCGCCGCGTACGGGATGATCGCCGGATACGCGTCCACGTTCGACCCGCCCCCCGGCGCCGGCCGTCCACCGGGCCTGCGCCGGGCCGCGGAGATGGCGCTCGCCGACGCCGGTGTCGCTCCCCGCGACGTCGACGTGGTCTTCGCCGACGCGGCCGGCGTGCCGGAACTGGACCGGCAGGAGGCGGCAGCGATCCGCGGCGTCTTCGGCGACCGCGGCGTGCCGGTGACCGCCCCCAAATCGCTGACCGGACGGCTGTTCTCCGGCGGTGGGCCGCTCGACGTGGCCGCCGCCCTGCTCAGCATCCGCGACGGTGTGGTGCCGGGCAGCCCGGACATCGCCGGCCTGGACCCGGCGCACGGCATCGACCTGGTCGGCGAGCCGCGGACCGGGCCGGTCTCCACGGCCCTGGTGCTGGCCCGCGGCCGGTGGGGCTTCAACGCGGCGGTCGTCATCCGTACGTACCGAGCATGAGCAGAGAGGACGGGCAGATGACCCAGCCCCGGACACCGCGGCACCACCGCGAGCACACCCTGATCTCGACCGCCTCCGCGGACGCGCTGTACTCGCTCGCCGCCGACGTGCGGCGCTGGCCGGCGGTCTTCGAACCCACCGTGTACGTACGGCTGCTGGAACACGGGCAGCTCGAACACGGTGAGCACACCGAGCGCTTCCAGATCTGGGCCACCGTCGGCGCCGGGGTACGCACCTGGCAGTCCCGCCGCGAACTGGATCCCCGGCGACGGCGGATCGGCTTCGCCCAGGAGCACACCACCGCGCCGTTCACCGCAATGCGCGGCGGCTGGGAGTTCCAGTCGCTGCCCACCGGCGGGACCCGGATCGTGCTGCGCCACGACTTCGCCCTCACCGACGACACGCCGGCCACGCTGGAGTGGGCGGACCGGGCGCTGGACACCAACAGCGAGAAGGAGCTGGCCGCGCTGGCCCGGATCGCCGAACTCGGGCACCCCGTCGACGAGCTGGTGTTCTCGTTCACCGACACGGTGGACACGGCCGCACCCGCGGCGGACGCGTACGACTTCGTCAACCGCAGCGACCTGTGGCCGCAACGGCTGCCGCACGTCGGCCGGGTGCTGCTGACCGAGGACGAGCCGGGCATCCAGGTGATGGAGATGGACACCGTGACCGCCGACGGCTCGGCGCACACCACCCGGTCGGTCCGGGTTTGCACGCCGGGCCGGCGCATCGTCTACAAGCAGTTGCTGCCACCGAAGATGCTGCTCGGGCACAGTGGCCGGTGGGAGTTCACCGAGCACGACGGCGGCACCCGGATCGCCGCGGAACACACCGTCGCGCTGAACCCGGCGGCGGTGCCCGAGCTCCTCGGCGCGGACGCCACGCTGGCCGACGCGCGGAACCACATCCGGGAGGCGCTGAGCCGCAACAGCCGCAGCACGCTCGCCCACGCCGCGGCGGCTCGGTGATCACCGAGCCGGCGTTCGCCGGGGTGCGGCGCGCGTTCGATGAGAACTTCGCCGCCGGCGACGAGGTGGGCGCCGCGGTCTGCGTCTACCACCGCGGCCGGCCGGTGGTGGACCTGTGGGACGGCCACGCCGACGCCGAGCGCACCGACCCGTGGCGGCCGGACACCCTCGCGGTGCTGGCCTCCCCGACCAAGGCGCTGGTCACCGGGGCGCTGCTGCACCTCGCCGAACGGGGTGTGGTGGACCTGGACGCCCCGATCGCCCGGTACTGGCCGGAGTTCGCGGCGCACGGCAAGGACCGCGTCACCGCACGGATGGTGCTCGCCCAGCGGTCCGGGGTGGTGTGCCTGGACCACGATCCGATCACTCCGGAGCACCTGCGCGCGCACACACCGATCGCCCGGGCGCTCGCCGCGGCCCGCCCGGAGTGGGAGCCGGACACCGCGTTCGCCTACCACGCCGCCACGTACGGCCATCTGGTCAGCGAGATTATCCGGCGGCGCACCGGCCGGACCGTCGGCGAGTACTTCGCCCGCGAGATAGCCGCGCCGCTCGGCCTGGACTGCCACATCGGCCTGCCCGACCCGGGTGCCGCGCATCTCGCCGCGATGCTCGAGTCCCGCGCCGAGCAGCTGATGGACGGCGCCGCGCCCGGCGACGAGAACCCGCTGCTGGTGGCGCTCGGCGACAAGTCGTCGCTGACCTACCGGGCGTCGGTGGGCACGATGGCGCTGCCGGACGCGTTGGACCCGTCCGTCGAGGACCCCTCGTACGGTGGCCTGGCGAGCGCGCAGTCCCTGGCCCGTTACTTCGCGTCGTTCCTCGGCCCGGTCGGCGGCTTCCGCCTGGTCGGGCCGGCCACGGTGGCGCGGATCCGCCGGGTCCACTCGCAGGGCACCTGCCTGATCACCCGGCTGCCGGCCGCCTGGGGTCTCGGCATGCAGGTGGCCGACAGCCCGGTCTTCCCGGCGGCGGCCGGCCTGGGCGGCGCGTTCGGGTTCGACGGCGCCAACGGCGTGTTCACCTTCGCCGACCCCGATCACGAGCTGGCGTTCGCGTACGTGCGCAACGCCGGGTCCGCGACCGTCGGCCGGATCAGCGACCGGGCCCGCCGCCTGGTCGAGGCCGTCTATGCCAGTGCCGGTGCCGACACCGGCGACCACGACAGAGAGGTACGACCGAGATGACCGGAGAGAACAAGGTCGCGCTGGTGACCGGTGCGACGAGCGGCATCGGCCTGGAGGTCACCCGGCATCTGGCCGGCGCCGGCTGGCAGGTCTACATCGGCGCCCGGCGCCCGGACGTGCTGGCCGAGACGGTGAAGAGCCTGACGGACGAGGGCCTCACCGTGGACGGCCAGACCTGTGACGTCACCTCTCCCGCCGACGTGCGCGCCCTGGTCCGGGCCGCGACCGCGCGTTTCGGCCCGCTCGCGGCGCTGGTGAACAACGCCGGCCGCTCCGGCGGCGGCGTCACCCGGGAGATCAGTGACGAGCTCTGGTACGACGTGATCAACACCAACCTGCACGGCGTGTTCCTGGTGACCCGGGAGGTGCTCAACCACGGCGGCATGCTGGACCGTGGCTGGGGCCGGATCGTCAACATCGCGTCCACCGGCGGCAAGCAAGGCGTGGTGCACGGCGCGCCGTACTCGGCCTCGAAGCACGGTGTGGTGGGGCTGACCAAGGCGCTCGGCCTGGAGCTGGCCAAGACCGGCGTGACAGTCAACGCGGTCTGCCCGGGCTTCGTGGAGACGCCGATGGCCGAGCGGGTCCGGGACGTCTACGCCGCGATGTGGGACGTCTCCACCGAGGAGGTGCGCACCCGGGTCAACGCGCGGGTGCCGCTCGGCCGTTACGTGCAGCCGTCCGAGGTGGCCGCCATGGTCGGCTATCTGGTGTCCCCGGCGGCCGACGCGGTGACCGCACAGGCCATGAACGTCTGCGGTGGTCTCGGCAACTACTGACCCGCGCCGCACGTACAAGCAGGTCCCGGCCGCCGGCCGGGACCTGCTTCGCTGTCCCCCGGGGGCATTCCGGGCAACCCGGTACACGAGAGAGGTGCCCGGTCTCGTGGACCGGGCACCTCTCTCGTTCGCTGCCGGGATCACCGGGCTCGAGAACTACTCTCGCTCAGGGCCCTACAAGCTCACTGGAGGGCCGGTCGACGACCCCGTCTCCGGCGATCCGCAGCGATTCCACCAGCCCGCGGTACAGCTCGTCGGAGCTCATCAGCTCGGCGTGTGTGCCCGCCGCCCGGACCCGCCCCTCGTCCATCACGACGATCCGGTCGGCGTCCAGGACGGTCGACAGCCGGTGCGCGATGGTCACCACCGCGCCGGTCTCGCCGCGGCGGCGTACCGTCTCCTGCACGGTGGCCTCCAGCAGGCCGTCCACCTGCGCGGTCGCCTCGTCCAGCAGCAGCACCTCGGGTTCGCGCAGGAGTGCCCGGGCCACCGCGAGGCGCTGCCGCTGCCCACCGGAGAGATCGGTCGGCCCCACCCGCGTGTCGACACCGTCGGGCAGGGCGGCCACCTTGGCGCTCAGCCGCACCGCGGCCAGCGCCGCGTGCAGCTCCTCATCGGTGGCTTCCGGATGGGTGAAGAGCAGGTTGTCGCGGATCGTGCCGGGCACCACCGGCGCCTCCTGTTCGACGTAGGCGAACCGGGACCGCACCTCCTCGTGCGTGTACGCCCGATACGGCCGGCCGTCCAGCAGCAACTCCCCCTCGGACGGCTCCAGGAAGCGCAGCAACAGGGAGAACAGCGTGGTCTTGCCGGCGCCCGACGGCCCGACCAGCGCGATGTGCCCGCGCCGGGGGATGTCCAGGTCGATGCCGGCGACGGCCGGCAGCGCGTCCGGGTCGTAGCCGGCGGTGATCCCGCGCAGCCGCAGCACCGGTCCGTCCGGCGGGCCGGGCGCCGGGTCCGCGGCGAGCAGCGGCGCCGCCGGCTCCACCTCGATCGCCTCGATCTCGCGGATCCGCCCGGCCGCGGCGATGCCGGCCTGCAACGCCGTGACGTTCTGGGTCAGCTCGGTGATCGGGCCGAGCAACTGGAACGCGTACAGCAGGAAGGCGATCAGGCCGGACACCTCCAGCAGGCCCAGTTGCGCGCGCCAGGCGCCGATGCCGAGCACCACGATCACCGAGAGCTGGATGCCGGTCCACGCGATCGTCCACACCGAGGCGGTGATGCGCGCCGCCCGCACACTGTGGGCCGCGGCGTCGCGCGCGTCAGCCGTGACGGACGCGCCGAGCCGGTCCTCCGCGCGGCTGGCCTTCACCGTGCGGATGGCCCGCAGCGCCGCTTCGAGAGAGCCACCGAGCTGCCCCACCGACTCCTGGGCGGACGCCTGCGCCTTCGCGATCGACGGCATCAGCGCGGCCATCACCGCGCCGACGACGAGAACCGCGCCGGCCGTGCAGGCGAGCAGCACGACGTCGAGCACACCCATCAGCAGGAGCGTCCCGGCGAGCGCGACGCCGCTGTTGATCAGCCCCACGATGCTGCCGGAGGCCTCGTGCAGCAGGCCGGTGTCCGAGGTTACGCGGGTGACCAGCTCACCGCTGGACCGGCGTTGCAGCTCCCCGACGCGGGCCCGGAGATAGCGACTGATCATGGAGGTCCGGGCGTCCAGCACGATGCGCTCGGCCAGGGTGCCGAGCAGCCGCCACTGCCACAGCGAGATCCCGGCGCCGAGGAAGACCAGCAGGATCAGGGCACTCAGCGGCTCGGACATCGGCTCGCGGTCCTCCAGGGTGTCGAGCACCCATTTGGTGACGAGCGGAGTGGCGAGGCCGGCCGCGTTGGCCAGCAGGCCGAGAACGAGACCGAGCACCATCGTACGGCGGTGCGGCGCCATGAAAGTCAGAAGCAGACGTAGCCGGGGCAGGGCAGGACCGGTTTCGGTGAAAGGCATTTTCCTACCGAATCCCGTGTCGGCGACGCAGTCAAACGCCCTCGATCGGCGCTCCAGCGTGGCCCGAGACGGCGGCCGCAGGCTGGGCCGGCGACCGCCGGACGGAGCCGGCGCGCGTTCCGCCGCCCACCACCGAGGATCGGGTCGACGCCATGCCCACCATGCTCGTGACCGGGGGCGCCGGCTTCATCGGCGCCAACTTCACCCACTACACCGTCCGCCACCATCCCCGCTGGCGCGTCGTCGTGCTCGACGCGCTGACGTACGCCGGTGACCGCGCCAGCCTCGGCCCGGTGGCCGGCGACATCACGTTCGTACGCGGTGACATCTGCGACGCGGATCTGGTCGACCGGCTGACCGCCGAGGCCGATGTGGTGGTCCACTTCGCCGCCGAGTCGCACGTCGACAACTCGCTGCACGATCCGGAGCCGTTCCTGCGGACCAACGTCGTGGGCACGTTCCGCCTGCTCGAAGCGGTCCGCCGGCACGGCACGCGGCTTCACCACGTCTCGACCGACGAGGTCTTCGGCGACCTGCCGCTGGACTCCGCGCAGCGGTTCACCGAGGCCACCGCGTACGACCCGTCCAGCCCGTACTCGGCGACCAAGGCGGCCTCGGACATGCTGGTGCGGGCCTGGGCGCGGTCGTACGGGATCAGGGCCACGCTGTCGAACTGCGCGAACAACTACGGGCCCTATCAACACGTGGAGAAGTTCATCCCGCGCCAGATCACCAACGTGCTGCGCGGCGAGCGCCCGCGGCTCTACGGCGCCGGCGTCAACGTCCGGGAGTGGACCCACGTGGACGACCACAACGCCGCGGTGCACCTGATCCTCGAGGCGGGGCGGATCGGCGAGACCTACCTCATCGGCTCCGGCGACGAGCGCAGCAACCGGGAGATCGTCGAGCTGATCCTGGACACGATGGGCCGGCCGGTGGACGCCTACGACCACGTCCCCGACCGGCCCGGACATGACCTGCGGTACGCCAACGACACCTCGAAGATCCGTACCGAGCTGGGCTGGCGGCCGGTCTACGACGACATCGCCGCCGGGCTGTCCGCGACGGCCGGCTGGTACCGCGCCAACGAATGGTGGTGGACAGCGCACAAGGAACGCGCCGAACGGCGTTATCAGGAGCTCGGCCGGTGACCGCCCGGCCGGCATCCGAACCTCTCCCCCGGGTCGAGAAGGAGTGTGCGGCATGAAGGGAATCGTCCTGGCCGGTGGCACCGGCAGCCGTCTGCATCCGGTCACCATCGGCATCTGCAAACAATTGGCGCCGGTCTACAACAAACCGATGATCTACTACCCGCTGTCGACGCTGATGCTGGCCGGGATCACCGACATCCTGATCATCTGCACGCCCGCCGACCGGCCCGCCTTCACCCGGCTGCTCGGCGACGGCAGCCGGCTGGGCCTGACGCTGACCTACGCCGAGCAGCCGCAGCCCAACGGGCTCGCCGAGGCGTTCCTGATCGGCGCGAGCCACATCGGCGACGACACGGTCGCGCTGGTCCTCGGCGACAACATCTTCCACGGGCACGGCTTCTCCGGGCTGCTGCAGAGCCTCGCCGCCGATGTGAAGGGCGCCGTGCTGTTCGGCTACGAGGTCGCCGACCCGCACCGGCACGGCATCGGCGAGACGGATGCCGGTGGCCGCCTGGTCTCCATCGAGGAGAAGCCGGAACATCCCCGCAGCAACCGGGCCATCACCGGGCTGTACTTCTACGACAACGACGTCGTGGAGATCGCCGGGCGAGTCACCCCGTCGGCGCGCGGCGAGCTGGAGATCACCGACGTGAGCCGGGCGTACATGGAACGCGGCCAGGCGCGGGTGGTCGATCTGGGCCGGGGCTTCGCCTGGCTGGACACCGGCACCCACGCGTCGCTGCTGGACGCCGGCCAGTACGTGCGGACCCTGGAGGAGCGGCAGGGCATCCAGATCGCCTGTCTCGAGGAGATCGCGATGCGGATGGGCCTGATCACCCCGGAGCAGTGCTACAGGCTCGGTGCGGGGGCCGGGCATTCGACGTACTCGCAGTACGTGATGGACACCGCCCGCGCCGCCATGGCCGGCCATCGGCCGGAGTGACAACACCGGCCCGACAACGACCGGCCCGACAACGACCGGCCTGACGTCGTGCACAGGACGGCCCGCGCGGATCGCTCCGCGCGGGCCGTCCGTCACGTCACCGGCCGGCGGCCAGCGGGGCGCGGCGCGCAGCCAGGTGCCGGCTCATCGACGCGACCTGGCCGACAAGCGCGGCCATCCGGGTACGGCACTGGCGTTCCGCGGCCGACGTCGCCGTGACACCGAACGCGCCGGACTCGGTGACGGTCACGCCCAGGGGTGTCGGCCAGGCGCGCAGCGCGTGGCTCACCGTGCGCAGCGTGGCCAGGGTGGACACCGCGCCCTGGACGCCGGCGCCGACCGCCACGCAGCCGACCGGGCGGCCGTCCAGGAACGGCAGCGGGCCGTCGAGGTCGTTGAGATAGTCGAGCGCGTTCTTCAGCAGGCCGGTCACCGTGCCGTGGTACGCCGGTGAGATCAGCACCAGGCCGTCGGCGGCCGCCATGGTGGCGAGGAAGCCGCGGACGCCGTCGTGCCCCGCGGACAGGCCGGGACGGTAGAAGGGGAACTCCAGCGCGGCCCCGGGCAGGACCACCGGCCGGACGCCCTCCTCGGCACACTGCCGCGCGCACCACTCCGCCACCCGGTCGGAGGTGGAGCCTGGCCGCAGGGAGCCGCTGACCATGACGACGAGGGGGGTGGTCATCGTTGCGGACACCTCCGGTGCGCGGGAACAGGGCGGACGCCACGGCAGCCGGTGGCGTCCGCCCGCGCCGTCAGCGCGCCGGCGCCCGTCCCGGCGGGCGTTCCGAGATGACGCTAGAGCCGCGCGGTGGACCGCCGGTCGAACCCGGCTCGCCCCGCGGCGCGGCCGGCTCCGGCAGCAGACCCTCGGAACGCAGCCACTTCGCGCAGGCGTCCGCCCACTCCGCGGTGTGCGGCACCCGGGTCTCCCCCTGCCCGTCGTACACGACCCCGTCGGCGAGGCCCAGGCCGTGCCCGCCGTGCGGATAGATGTGCAGCTCGACGGGGACACCCGCTTGCTGCAGCGCGGCGGCGTACGCCAGCGCGTTGGGAAAACCGGGCGGATCCTCGGCGGTCGCCCACAGGAAGGTGGGACCGACGTCGCCGTCGATGTGCCGGACGGGCGAGAACTCGTCGCGCCGGTCCATCCGCCCGTCCAGCAGGCCGGACACCGCTTCGTCGGGAAGCAGCCGCAGATCGGCCGGTGCGTAGGCGAGGATGGTGAAGTCCGGCCGGCGCCGGACCGCGCCGGGCTCGTCGGTGGAGAGCACCGCGCCGGCCGACAGCAGACCCGCCAGCAGGCCGCCGGCGCTGGATCCGATCACCCCGAGCCGGGTGGTGTCCACATCCAGCCCGTGCGGGCCGGATCGGATCCAGTCGAGGGCCTCCCGGCAGGCCAGCAGCGGCTCCGGCAGCGGATGGCCGGGCAGCAGCGGGTACCGGAAGACGAAGGCGTGGAGCCCGAGCCCGCTGAGCCAGCGCGCGTACCCGTCGCCCTCGTGAGCGGCGTGGAACCGGAACGCTCCGCCGGGCAGCACCAGCACGGCCGGGCGCGGTCCGCTGCCGCCGTCCGCGGCCGGATGAATGGTCATCACATCATGCATACGGCTCCCTACCCATAAATCGCCGGCGGCGTCCAGTCCTGGCCGAGCACCGGCCGCAGGGCGGTGACCACCGTCGCCAGCGGCGCCACCCGGCCCATCGGGCCCCCGAACAGGTCAAAGTGACAGTCGCTACTCTCCCTGCCGGTCAGACGACCAGGCTGAGCAGCATCACGCAGGCGAACCCGACCACCGAGATGATCGTCTCCATCACCGACCAGGTCTTGATGGTCTGTCCGACGGTCATCCCGAAGTACTCCTTGACCAGCCAGAACCCGGCGTCGTTGACGTGCGAGAAGAAGAGCGACCCGGACCCGATCGCCAGCGCCAGCAGCGCCACCGTCGGCGAGTCGAGCGTGGTGGCCAGCGGTGCCACGATGCCGGCCGCGGTGATCGTGGCGACGGTGGCCGAGCCGGTCGCGACCCGGATGCCGACCGCGACGAGCCAGCCGAGCAGCAGCGCGTTGATGTTCGCGTCCTGCGCGGCGTCGGCGATCACGTTGCCCACCCCGGCGTCCACCAGGACCTGCTTGAAGCCGCCGCCGGCCGCCACGATCAGCAGGATGCCGGCGATCGGGGGCAGCGCGCCACCGAGCACCGCCGAGGTCTCCTTGCGGTCGAAGCCGGCCCGGTACCCGAGCGCCCACATCGCCACGAACACGCCGGCGAGCAGCGCCACGACCGGCTCACCGATGATCTCGAAGGCGTTGCGCACGCTGTCGCCCTCGGGCAGGACGACCTCGGCGACGCCGCGCGCCAGCATCAGGACGACCGGCAGCAGCACGGTCAGCACGGCCGCCCAGAAGCCCGGGTTGCGACGCCCGCGCACCTGGTCGTCGACGAGCTCGCCGGGCTCGCTCGGGTTCGCCAGGTCGGAGCGGTCGACGAAGTCCTGGCCGCCGGCCGGACCCGAGCCGGGCCGGGCGGTGCCGGCGCCGCTCCGCTCGGTGGTGGCGCCGCCGCCGGCTGCGGCCGTCGCCAGCAGGGTCGGCTTCGCCAGCGGCACCCGCTTCGCGATGAAGTTGCCGAACACCGGTCCCGCGATGATCACTGTCGGGATCGCGCAGATCAGGCCGAACAGCAGCGTCATGCCCAGGTCCGCGTTGAGGCTGGAGATGGCGACCAGCGGGCCGGGGTGCGGCGGGACGAGACCGTGCAGCACGGACAGGCCGGCCAGCGCCGGGATGCCGAGGCGGAGCAGCCCGATGTCGGTCCGCTGAACCACCAGCAGCACGATTGGCACCAGCAGCACCACGCCGACCTCGAAGAACAGTGGCAACCCGATCAGCGCGGCGACACCGGCCATGGCCCACGGCAGCGCCGCGCCGGAGACCCCGTTGACGATCCGGTTGACGATGCCGTCGGCGCCACCGGACTCGGCGAGCAGCGCGCCGATCATCGAGCCGAGCGCGATCAGCACGCCCACGCTGCCGACCGTGTTCCCGAGGCCGGTGGTGAACGAGTCGATCGCCGCTCCCGGCGAGGCGCCCGCGACCAGGCCGAGCACTCCGGAACCGGTGATCAGGGCGAGGAACGGATGCCATTTCGCCCAGGCGATCAGCAGGACGACGGCGGCGATGCCGAGCACCGCCGCCAGGATGAGCTGGCCGGTACCGGCATCGGTGATGGCCTCGGCGGCAAGGGGCGTCATGCGCCCGCGTTACCCACCTGAAACACCGTTCAATCTTGGTACGGTCCCTACGTCGCCAGTCCGCGACGCCCGGAAAGGCACTGGCCCGCCGTGTCAGCCCAGTGGAAGCCCTTCCTGCAACAACACCAGCGCCTTCTCCAACCGGTGATAGTCCGCGGGCGTGACCCCGTCGGTCTTCTCCGCCCCCTCCGGCGGCAGCACCGCGACCATCGCCCCCACCGCCGCCCCCGCGATCACCCGGGCCGAGAAGTCGTCCGCCGGCAACCCGGCCCGCTCGGCGATCACCCCGGCCACCATGTCGATCGCGTCGGTCATCTGGTGCAGCATCCGCGCCCGCAGCTCGGGCACACCGAGCACGAGCCGCTGCCGGCGCCGCTCGAACTCCCAGGTCTCCGGGCTCATCCCGTCGAACACGCCACGGATCCCGCGCAGGATAGCCTCGACCGGCGGGACGGCGGCGGGCTGCGCGCGGATCGCGCCGAGCAGCACCGCGTCGACGTCGTCGACCAGAACGACATCTTCCTTGGACGGGAAGTAGCGGAAGAACGTGCTGGGCGAGACCTCGGCCGCGTCCGCGATCTGGTCCACGGTCGTCGCCGCGTATCCCTGCTCCTCGAACAACCGCATCGCGTGTTCGCGGATCGCGGCCCGGGTCTTCGCCTTCTTGCGTTCGCGCAATCCGGTGGGCGGGGCTGTCATGCCTCCGATTCTGCCAGCACCACGGGCGTGCTCCCGGTTCCGTGCGCCGGCATGACGATCAGCGCCAGCACCGCGCCCACCGCGGCCACGGCGCCCGCGACCAGCAGCGAGAGGTCCATGCCGGAGACGAACGCGGCGCGTACCGAGGCGAGCAGCGCCGGATCGCCGAGCTGCCCGGCGACCGCGACACCGGACGCGGCGCTGTCCCGGACGGCGTCCGCCGCCGGCTCCGGCAGTCCGGCCGTGCCGACCGCCTCGCGGTACCCGGAGTTGAGGATCATCCCGAGCACCGCCACCCCGATCGCGCTGCCGACCTGCCGCAGCGCCTGGATCAGGCCGTTCCCCACGCCGCTGCGTTCCGGGGTGAGCGCGCCGAGCGCGGCGTTCATCGACGACGGCATGGTGAACCCGAGCCCGATCCCGGTCAGCGTGATCCAGAAGGCCACATAGCCGTAGGAGGAGGCCGCCGAGGTGAGCGCTCCCGTGAACAGTCCCGCCGCCATCAGCGCCAGCCCGGCCGCGATGACCACGCGGGCGCCGAGCCGCCCGGCGAGCGTCCCGGCGATCCGGGCGCCGACGACGAGACCGCCGATCACCGGGAGCAGGCGCAGGCCGGTCCCGAACGCGTCCTGCCCTCCGACCGCCTGGTAAAGCTGCGGCAGCGCGAAGAGCAGCCCGAAGAAGGCGAATCCGGCGATCGTGGCGAAGAGCGTGCCACCGGTGAACGCCCGGTTGCGGAACAGCGCGAGATCGATGAGCGGCGTCGCGGCCCGCCGCTCCCAGAACGCGAGCAGGATCAAGGACAACACGCCGGAGGCGATGAGGACCCGGGTGCGTCCGTCACCCCAGCCACGTTCACCGGCTTCGATGATCCCGTACGTCACCGCGACCAGTCCCGCCACCACCAGCAGGATCCCGGCCGGGTCGGCGCCGCGTCCCCGGTCACCGTGCGACTCGGGCACCCAGGCGGCGACGGCGATCAGCCCGCCCACCACCAGCGGCAGGTTGATCAGGAAGACCGAGCCCCAGTGGAAATGGTCGAGCAGCCACCCGCCGAGCAGCGGTCCGAGCGGCACGCCGAGCGCGTTGGCGGTGACCCACACGGCGAGCGCCCTGGGCCGCTCCCGCTCGTCGAAGAGAACCGTCACGACGGCGCCCATCAACGCCATGATCACCGCGGAGGCGAGGCCGAGCACCGACCGGGCCGCGATCAGCTGGCCGGTCGTGGACGCGTACGCGCAGGCCGCCGACGCGAGCCCGAACAAGGCCAGCGCCCCGAGCAGGAACCGTTTACGGCCGAACCGGTCCCCGAGCATCCCGGCGGGCAGCAGCGCCGCGGCGAGAACCAGCAGGTAGGAGGTGGTGAACCACTGAAGGTCGCTGGTCGAGGCGCCGAGGTCCCCGGCGAGCGTCGGCAGGGCGACGCTGAGCACGGTGCCGTCGAGCCCGACGGCGAGGGTGCAGAGAGCGAGGGCGGCGAGCGCGTACCAGCGCGTCATGAGAGTAGTCATCTTTTGACAGTAACTCTCAAAAGAAAGGGGGTACCGTTTCCTGAGATGCCCCTCAGCCGACGGCGCGCCGCCCGCACGCCGTTGCGAGGGTGTGTCACGATCTCGCCTGGCGATTCCCGGGGAAAGCGGAGGGCACGATGAAGAAGGTCATCGGCTGGATCCTGCTGTTCCTGCTGATCTTCTGGATCGGCACGAACCCGAGCCCGGCCGCCGACGTGGCCCGCAGCATCGGCGACGGCATAGCCGAGATCTTCCGCAACATCGGCACGTTCTTCTCCGAGCTGGCGAACGGCTGACCAGCGCCCGCCCTCGAAGAAGATGCGGATCCTCTGTGTCGGGCTGACCACGGTCGACCTCGTGCAACGCGTCGCCCACCTCCCCGGCCCCGACGAGAAGGTCCAGTCCGAGTCGGTCGACGTCGCGGCCGGCGGGCCCGCAGCTAACGCCGCCGTCACCGCGGCCGTCCTCGGCGCCCCGCTCGGCATCGAGGTCACCCTGGTCAGCGCGGTGGGCGCGCACCCGCTGGGCGATCTGATCCGCACCGACCTCGCCGCACACGGGGTAACCCTGATCGACGCCGCACCCGAACGCACCGATCCGCCACCGGTCTCCGCGGTCACCGTCCTGTCCGGCACCGGCGAGCGCTCGATCGTGAGCCGCAACGCCGGCAACCGCACGACCCCGGTCCCGGCGGGCGGCCTGCCCGACGCGGACCTGACCCTGGTCGACGGTCACCATCCCGCCCTGGCCGTGGCCGCCGCCCGGTCCGCACGCCGCCTGCTGGTCGACGCCGGCAGCTGGCGCCCGGTCTTCGCCGACATCCTGCCGTACGCCGAGGTGGTGGCCTGCTCCGCCAGCTTCCGCCACCCCGCGGGCGCTGTCGACGCGCCGCACGTGATCGTCACGCACGGCCCGGCACCGGTCCAGTGGATCACCCGCGGGCAGAAGGCCCGCGACATCCCGGTTCCCCCGGTCCGCGCCGTCGACACCGCCGGAGCCGGCGACGCCTTCCACGGCGCGCTGGCGGTGAGCCTGGTCCGCGGCGAGCCCCTCCCCACCGCCATCCACGAGGCGATAAAAGTGGCCGGCGTACGCGTCGCGCACGCCGGCCCCAGGACCTGGCTCAACTACCTCTGAAAAGCCTTAGTGAGTGTTTGAGTGTGGTGTCGCACGGCGTGTCCCTGGGTGCGGCGAGAGTGGTCTGAAGCTGGCGTGGTGGAGCGTGAGCGTCGGTACCCGTCTGACCTGACTGACGAGCAGTGGGAGATCGTGGAGCCGATGCTCCCGTTGATCAAGTCGCCGGGCCGGATCCCGAAGCATCCGCGCAGGACGATCGTTGATGCGATCTTGTACGTGGTCCGCAGCGGTTGCTCGTGGCGGCAGCTACCGGTCGACTTCCCGCCTTGGCAGACCGTGTACTGGCAGTTCCAGCAGTGGGAGAAACGCCAGGTCACCGAGCGCATCCTGGAAGAGTTGCGGGAGCAGGTCCGCCTGGCCGAGGGCCGCGAAGCCGAGCCGTCGGCCGGTGTCATCGACTCGCAGTCGGTCAAGGCCGCCGACACCGTCGGCAGCGACAGCCGCGGCTACGACGCCGGGAAGAAGATCAACGGACGTAAGCGGTTCATCGTCACTGACACTCTTGGCCTGCTGGTCGTAGTCTGCGTGATGTCAGCGTCCTGGCAGGACCGCGACGGCGCGAAGACGACCTTGCTGTCGACGTACCTGACCACGTCGATCCGGCACGTGTTCGCCGATCAGGGCTTCGCCGGCCGGTTGGTCGACTGGGCTGCCGAAACGCTCAAGACCACCATCGAGATCGTCCGTAAGCCCGCCGACCAGCGTGGGTTCGTGGTCCATCCCCGGCGGTGGGTGGTCGAGCGCAGCCTCGCGTGGCTGACCGCGCACCGCCGGCTGGCCCGTGACTATGAACGCGACCCCGCGGTTTCTGAGGCATTGATCCGCTGGGCCGCGATCAACACCATGGTCCGCCGTCTCGACCGCGGCCGACCCGCCATCCGCCAGGGCCGCCGGACATTGAGCACGCCCGGATAACAGCACTCTCAAACACGCACTTAAACCGTCCGAGCCAGCCGGTCCGCCAGCAACTTCGCGAACCGGGCCGGATCCTCCAGATCGCCACCCTCGGCGAGCAGCGCCGTCCCGTACAGAAGCTCCGCGGTGTCCGGCAGGGTCGCGTCGTCGGCGCCCCGCTCGAACGCCGCCCGCAGCCCGGAGACCAGCGGGTGACCGGGGTTGAGCTCGAGGATCCGCTTGACCCGCGGCCCCTCCTGGCCCATCGCGCGATACATCTTCTCCAGCGCCGGCGTGATGTCGTCCGCGTCGCTGACCAGGCAGGCCGCCGAGGTGGTCAGCCGGTGCGACAGCCGGACCTCCTTCACCTGGTCGTCCAGCTTCTCCTTGAGGAAGGTGAGCAGCGGCGCGAAGTCGCCCTCCGCCGCCTCGTCCCCCTCCGAGGCGTCCTTCTTCAGGTCGACCGAGCCACGCGCGATCGACCGCAGCTTCCTGCCGTCGAATTCGGTCACCGCGTCGACCCAGATCTCGTCGACCGGGTCGGTGAGGACCAGCACCTCGTAGCCCTGCTCGCGGAAGGCCTCCATGTGCGGCGAGTTCTCCACCTGGGAGCGGCTCTCACCGGTCAGGAAGTAGATCTCCTCCTGACCCTCCTTCATCCGCTCGACGTACGCCGCGAGGGTGGTCGGCTCCTCGCCGTGGGTCGTGCCGAACGACGCGATCTCCAGGATCGGCTTGTGGTTGTCCGGCTCGCTGAGCAGGCCTTCCTTGATTGCCCGGCCGAATTCGCGCCAGAACGTCGCGTACTTCTCCGGGCTGCCGGTCATCATCTCCTTGATCGTGGAGAGGACCTTCTTGGTGAGCCGCCGCCGGATCATCTGGATGTGGCGGTCCTGCTGCAGGATCTCCCGGGAGATGTTCAGCGACAGGTCGGCCGCGTCCACGACACCCTTGACGAAGCGCAGGTAGTCGGGGATCAGCTCCTTGCTGTCGTCCATGATGAAGACGCGCTTGACGTAGAGCTGCAGGCCCCGGCGGGCATCCCGCTGGAAGAGGTCGAACGGCGCGCGGGCCGGGATGAAGAGCAGCGCCTCGTACTCGAAGGTGCCCTCCGCCTTCATGTTGATGATCTCGAGCGGATCGGTCCAGTCGTGGCTGATGTGCCGGTAGAACTGGTGGTACTCCTCGTCGGTGACCTCGCTGCGCGGCCGCGCCCACAGCGCCTTCATCGAGTTCAGCGTCTCGCCCTCTTCACCGGCGGCGGAGACGTACCGGATGGGGAAGGAGATGAAGTCGGAGTACTTCTTGACGATCTCCTTGATCTTCCACTCTTCGGCGTAGTCGTAGAGCGCGTCTTCCTCGTCCTTCGGGCGCAGGTGCAGCGTCACCGTGGTCCCGACCGGCGTGTCCGGCGCGTCGTCGATCGAGTAGGTGCCCTCGCCGGCCGACTCCCAGCGCGTGCCGTGACCGTCGGTCCCGGCCTTGCGGGTCACCAGCGTGACCTTGTCCGCCACCATGAAGGTCGAGTAGAACCCGACACCGAACTGACCGATCAGTTCCGGACTCTCCTTGGCCTCCTTGAGCTTGGTGAGCAGCTCGGCCGTGCCGGACTTCGCGATCGTGCCGATCAGCTCGACGACCTCTTCCCGGGTCATGCCGATGCCGTTGTCACGAACGGTCAGCGTCCGGGATTCAGGGTCCGCCTCGATCTCGATGTGCAGGTCGGAGGTGTCCGCTTCCAGGCCGTCCTGCAGCTTGGCGAGGCGCAGTTTGTCCAGCGCATCGGACGCATTGGAGATCAGCTCACGCAGGAAGATGTCCTTGTTCGAATAGATCGAGTGGACCATCAGCTGCAGCAGCTGGCGCGCCTCTGCTTGGAACTCCAACGTCTCCATCGTCACCCGTTTCCGTCATATCCGTGGGTACTCCAGCCCGATCGTATGACGTTCCGAAACCCCACACCCTTTCCGGTACGCCCGACCAGCCCCCAACCGCACGTTCACGCCCCCGAGAGTCCGCGCGATCTCGCTGCGCCGTCCCGGCCGCTGCGCGGCCGACGGCTACCGGTGCACCGTCAGAGTCAACAGCCGGGCCCCGCCGCGACACCGTTCTCGATGCTGTACGCCGAGATATCGCCCTTCACCCAGCCGGCCAGCTGCTCGGTCGACGTCGGCGCCACCCCGTTCACGCTCAGGTATCCCACGATCGCCGTGTCCACCGTCCGGCACGTGGCAGCCTCCGGAACCACCCGCACGTCGCTCTCCAGCTTCTCCGGGATGAACGCAGCGTAAGAAACACCGGCAATACTCACCGTGAGCGCCGCCGTCACCACCGTCTCCATCAAACGCATGACAGCAGCCTAGCGACCGTCACGGAAAGTATCCAACCAACCGATCGGGCGAGATCACGGACCCAGAGTGCAACGGAGAGTGACATCACGCCGAGGCGAATGAATCCACGTGAGCCTTTACCTGCCCCACCGGGGTTCGGTAGCTTGATTACTCGGAGCAACGGTCTAGTCACGCTGGAGGAACCCATGCGTCGTGCCGCTGTCGTTCTCGCCCTCGTCCTCGCCGGCCTCTGGATCGCCGCGCCCGCTAACGCGTTCGCGCACAACAGAGTGCAAAGCCCGGCCCTGCATGCCCTGCTGGACGGCCTGACCCTGCTGGTTGCCTCGGCGCCGGTGTGGACCGCCCTGCTCTGGAGCGGTGGCCGCCGCTGGCTGCTGGCCGCGCTCATCGCCGTCGTCCAGGTGCCCGTCGCGATCATCGGATTCGTGCCGATCGTCGACCCGTACCTGCACCTGACCCTGTTCGCCGTCGCCCTCGGCCTCACGGCCGTCAGCCTGCGGGTGGTCCGTAGCCAGGCACGGGCTACCGCCGTACCCGCACCCAGTCGCCGCTAGCCCCGGCGACCGGAACGGCCAGGCCGGCAACGGCCTGGCCGTCTCTGCTTCCCGATGAACGCCGCTCTCCCATGAGCTCTGCCCTGATCGAGCACGTCACGCGGACCCGCGATGTGATGTCCATTTAACGTGCCCGCAAGTGAGTCTCGACACAATGTTCTCGTGGTGACCGAGACGATGATGCCGGTCAACGGCATCCAGGTGTGTGTCGAGACGTTCGGCGAGCCGGCCGATCCCCCGCTGCTGCTCCTCTCCGGGGACGGCGGCTCGATGGACTGGTGGGACGACGAGTTCTGCCGGCGCCTGGCTGCCGGCGGCCGGCTGGTGGTGCGCTACGACCACCGGGACACCGGCCGTTCCACGTGCTTCCCCATCGGTTCCCCGGCCTACTCCGGGGAGGACCTGATGAACGACGCCCTGGGCGTGCTCGACGTCCTCGGCCTCCCCTCGGCCCACCTGGTCGGCTTCTCCCTGGGCGGCGGCATAGCTCAGCGCATAGCGGCCGACCATCCCGGCCGAGTCCTCTCTCTCACCCTGATCTCCACAAGCGCCCGCTCCGGCGACCCCGACCCCGCCCTCCCACCACCTCCGGCCCCGGTGTCCGTAGCGACCCGCCCTCTCCCGGAGATCGACTGGACCGACCGCAAGGCCGCCGTCGCCAGGCTGATCACCGAGATCCGCGACCGGGGCGGCCCGTTCACCGCGGCCGAGCCCCACCTGCGACGCCTGGCCGAGCGCATCTTCGACCGCAGCGCCGACCTGGCCGCGGGACGCCGCAACCACCGCCTGGCCGGCTACGGCCCACCCGTCCGCGACCGCCTCGGAACGATCGTCGCGCCCACCGTGATCCTCCACGGCACCCTCGACCAGCGCTTCCCCGCCGAGCACCCCCGGGAGCTGGCCGACGCGATCCCGAAGTCCCGCCTGGTCTGGCTGGAGGGCGTGGGTCACGAGCTCCCGCCCCGCGCCGTCTGGGACCGGGTCCTCGACGAGATCCTCCACAACGCCTGACCCGGAGTCCCGCCGCACCCCGCATGCGCCTTCCGTCGTAGGCCGAAAGTTCTACTTCGGAGCCGGCGGATACCACCCTGGTCCGATGCGCGGGACGGCCCTCGGGCGAGATGCTGACGGGCATCGCCGACCTGGCATCCCACGCTGGAGGGTAATAATGACCGCGGCTCCACTGGCCCACGCCGACACGCTTGTCCTGGACTACCTGGCCGCGCTCTGGGCGGCGAGCGACGACCTCTCCCCGGAGGCCCGCGACGAGCTGATGAGCACCGTCACCGGCTACATCGCCCTCCGCCGTGACCTCGCCGACGACCCGTCCCGGGTGATCAGCCGCCTGGGTCCTCCCGAGCAGCTGGCCGACGCCGTCCGCCGCGGCGGCATGGCGACCCACCTGCGCCTGCCCACTCCCGTCCCGGCCCCACCGGCGCCCGCTCCGGCCGGCGGCAGCGGCGCCGACCACACCGCGGTGGCCCTGCTGATAGCCGGCAGCTTCGTCCTGCCCGTCCTGGCCCCCGGCGCCGGCATGCTGATCGCCACCGGCTCCCCGAGCTGGACCCCGATGCAGAAAGCGGCAGCCTGGATCCTCACCACCGGCTCCGCCGCAGGCGCCCTGCTCACCGCCCTGGTCTTGGCCGGCGCCTCGAGCGGCCTGGCCCTCCTGATCCTCTACCTGGGCGCCTGCGCCGGCTCGGTGACAGCCGGCCTGGCCCTGCTGACCGGCCTGAAACGCCCCTGACCGCCCAAACCACCCGACCACGGGCTCCCGGGCAACGCGCTCCTAGAGCCGCAACCGCGCCACCACCGGGAGGTGATCACTGCCGGTCCGCGGCAACGTCCGAACATCGACCACCGCCATCCCGTCCGCCATCACGTGATCGATCCGCGCGACCGGCATGCGCACCGGCCAGCTGAACGCGAACCCGCCCCCCGCGGTGTGCACCCGCTCCAGGACCGGGTCGAGCACCCGATCGTCGACGGTGCTGTTCAGGTCACCGAGCAGCAGCACCCGATCGAGCGGCTCGGTGGCTACGGCCGCGGCCAGCTTGCGGGCGCTCTCGTCCCGGTTCGCCGAGTCGAACCCGCCCAGCCCGAGCCGCACCGACGACAGATGCGCCACGTAGACCGCGATGTCGCCGTGCGGCGTGTGCGCCACGGCCCGCAGCGCCCGGTTCCAGTCGGGGCCCTGGGTGCTCGGCCGGATGTCCAGCAGCCGCGCCTCGGTGAGCGGATGCCGCGACCAGAGCGCCACCGTCCCCTGCACGATGACGTGCGGATAGTCACGCCCGAACGCCGCCGTATAGGCGGGCAGCGCCTCCGGCGTCACCTCTTCGAGCCCGACGAAGTCCGGCCGCGGCTCCACCAGCGTGCGCGCGGTTCCGGCCGGGTCGGGATTCTCGTCGCTGACGTTGTGCTGCACCGCGACGAGCTGGTGGGTGCCGCCCGACGCCGGCAGCAACCGTTCCCCGAAGACGCCGAGCCAGACCATGAGCGGCAGGACGGCGATGATCACCGCGCGCAGCGACCGGAACCAGGCCCGCACGAGCAGGATCGGAATCGCCACCCCCAGCCACGGCAGGAACGTCTCGAGGAGGCTGGCGTTCGGCACTGCCCGATGGAACAGGAGCAGGGCCGCGACGATGATCGGCACCGGCACATGGTGCCAGCCGCGCGCACGGCCGCTCGCCGGGCTCGAAAAGGGGCAGGATGGGACCATGCGTCTGGTTTCCCTGCTGCCCTCCGCCACCGAGATCGTGTACGCCCTGGGTTTGGGCGACGACCTGGTCGGCGTGACGTTCGAGTGCGACGAGCCGCCGGCTGCCCGCTCCACGAAGACTGTCGTGGTCGGCGGCCGGGACACGCGGGCCATGACACCCGCGGAGATCGACGACTACGTCCGTACCCAGATGGCGGCCGGCGGCGACCTCTACACGCTGCACGCCGACGCGCTGGCGGGCCTGGCCCCCGACCTGATCCTCACGCAGGACCTGTGCCGGGTGTGCGCGCTGCCGTCCGGTCACGTCGACGACGCCCTCGCACACCTCGGCTGCCGGGCGGACGTGTTGTCGCTGGACCCGCACACCCTCCCCGAGGTGCTGGACACTTTCGAGGAGGTGGCGGGCGCGGTGGGCGTACCGGAAAGGGGTCGTGACCTGACCGCCCGGCTGAAGCAACGCCTGGACCGGGTGGCGGCGGCGGTCGAGGGCCGCCCGCGCCCGAGGGTGACGGTCGTCGAGTGGGTGGATCCGCCGTTCGGTGCGGGGCACTGGGTGCCGGACCTGGTCGTGGCGGCGGGCGGTGAGCCGGTGGCGGCCCGGCCGGGTCAGCGGTCGGTGCAGGTGTCGTGGGCCGAGCTGACCGCACCGGAGCCGGAGATCGTGCTGGTCACGCCGTGCGGGTACCACCTGGACGGCGCGGTCCGGCAGGCCGAGGCGGTGACGGCGCACTTCCCGGGCGCGCAGGTGTGGGCGATGGACGGCGACGGCCTGGTGGTCCGGCCGGGCCCGCGCCTGATCGACGGCGTCGAGGCGATGGCCGCCATCCTGCATCCCGGCGCCGTCCCGCCCGCCCCCACCGGCGCCGTGGCCCGAGTCGCCTGACCACAACCCCGAGCGCCTGCCTGACCCTGCCCTGTCACCGGCGCTCAGAGCGCCGCGTTACTGCGTCACCAGGGTCGCGGACCAGCGGCTGCGGGCGGTGTGCCGCACCCGGGACGCCTGGTGGAGCCAGATCACGTCCCGCCCGAACGACCACGCCAGCGACCCCAGCGCCATGATCAGAGCGGCGACCGCGAGCCAGCCCGGGAGCAGGCCGCTCACCACGACCGCCAGCATGACTCCCTGCTGCGCGGCGACGACCTTGCGGCCGAATCGGGGCGGTAGCGGCGCGGTCAGCCAGGGCAGCGCCCAGGACGCGGCCACGAACACGTACCGGAAAGCGCCGATGGCGATCGCCCACCAGCCGTACTCGAGGGCTGCTGACACGCTCAGCACCAGGATGAGGAACGCGTCGACCTCCATGTCGAACCGCGCGCCGAACGCCGTGCTGGTTCCGGTGCGGCGGGCCACCTGCCCGTCGACGCCGTCCATGGCGAGCGCGATCGCGGCGATCGTGACCAGGAGCGCGGCCGGCACGGTCACCCCGGACGCCGCCGAGGCGACAAGCGCGGTCACGCCGCCGGTGAGGATCGCGCGTCCGAAAGTGATCAGGTTGGCCCAGCCCAGGGACGGCAGAGCGGCGCGGTGCAGAAGTCCGCAGAGAACAGCTCCGAACACAACCCCCGCGACCCATCCCCAGCTGCTCAGGCCGGAGGTGACCGCGAGTCCGGTCAGCAGGAGCAGCTGGGCGGCGAACCCGGCCAGCGGAGCCCGGGACGGACTCGTCGTGGTCGTGGCGGTACTGATGGTCACCGTTCCTCCTGGACGTAGGGTTTAGCCGCTGTCCCCGATTGACACGCTCTCCGGGGATGTTCGGTTCACGTAAAGCCCGATCCGTTCTTCGAAGCCGCTCCAGGCGACATCCGACAGACCAGAACCTCTGGCGGAGCCGAGCGACCGAGGGAGCGGAACCACGGAGAGAGGACGCCCCCTTTGTCGACATCGGCCCGTGCCTTCTGGTTGGCTTGCCCGGGATCGGGCGAGATACGCACCGAGGAGGTGCCCGATCCCGGTCCGGGTGAGGTTCTCGTCCGGACTCTGCACTCGGGAGTGAGCCGCGGCACCGAGACGCTGGTCTTCCAGGGCCGGGTGCCGGAGAGCCAGTGGGCGACGATGCGAGCACCGTTCCAGGCCGGCGATTTCCCCGCCCCGGTGAAGTACGGCTACCTCAACGTCGGCGTGGTCGAGGCAGGCGTCCCCGGCCTCGTCGGCAAGACCGTCTTCTGCCTCTTCCCGCACCAGACCCGGTACGTGGTCCCCGCCGCGAACGTGACAGTGGTGCCGGACAGCGTGCCGCCGGACCGTGCCGTGCTCGCCGGCACGGTCGAGACCGCGGTGAACGCCGTCTGGGACGCCCGCCCGCAGCTCGGCGACCGGATCACCGTGGTCGGCGGCGGCATGGTGGGCCTGTCCGTGGCGGCGGTGCTGGCCGGTTTCCCCGCCACCGACGTCCAGCTGGTCGACACCGACGTCAGCCGGAACGACATCGCGCGATCCCTGAAGGCCGGCTTCGCCACCCCGGAGAACGCCGCCGAGGACCGTGACCTGGTGATCCACGCGAGCGCGACATCAGCCGGCTTGACGAGGTCCCTGGAACTGCTGCGTCCCGAAGGCACCGTGGTCGAACTCAGCTGGCACGGCGACCAGCCGGTGAGCGTGCCCCTCGGCGAGTTCTTCCACTCCCGCCGCCTGACGATCCGCAGCAGCCAGGTGGGCGCGATCCGCCCCGACCGCCATCGAACCTACGCCGACCGCCTCACGCTGGCTCTGTCCCTGCTGGAGGACCCCCGCTTCGCGGCGCTGATCACCGGACGGTCACCCTTCGACGACCTCCCCAAAACCCTCCCCCAACTGGCCGACGGCTCACTGCCCGCGCTCTGCCACGTGATCGACTACGCAACCACGAATTGATCTTTCTGGTACGGGTAACCGTAGTCCCGCAAACCAGCGACCCGAGGAGACGATCCCTTGTTCAGCGTCACCGTCCGCGACCACATCATGATCGCGCACAGCTTCTCCGGCGAGGTCTTCGGACCGGCCCAGCGCCTGCACGGAGCCACCTTCGTCGTGGACGCGACGTTCCGCCGCCCCGAGCTGGACGATGACAACATCGTCGTGGACATCGGGCGCGCCAGCGAGCAGCTGCACACCATCTGCTCCACGCTCAGCTACCGCAACCTCGACGACGACCCGGAGTTCTCCGGCGTCAACACCTCCACCGAGTTCCTGGCGAAAGTGATCGCCGACCGCCTCGCGGTCCGCATCCAGGCCGGCGAGCTGGGCCCCGGAGCAACCGGCCTGACCGGCCTCACGGTGACCTTGCACGAGTCGCACATCGCCTGGGCAAGCTACGAGCGCGACCTGTGATTCTGCACGCGGTGCTGCCGGGTGGCATCGACGACCCGGCAGCGCCGAGTGGCGGCAACCGATACGACCGCGAGGTCCTCAACCGCCTGGCAAAAGGCCCTTTCACGGTACGGGAGACAGCCGTCCCCGGAACCTGGCCCCGCCCCGAGCCCGCCGCCCGCCAGGCCGTCGCCGAGGCCCTGTCCACGGTCCCGGACGGCGAGACCGTTCTCCTGGACGGTCTCGTGGCCTGCGCGATCCCGGACGTCCTCGAGCCGCACGCGACCCGCCTGCGTCTGGCCATCCTGGTCCACCTCCCCCTCTCCGACGAAACCGGCCTCTCCACACCGGAAGCAGCCGAACTACAAGCCCTCGAGAAACGCTCCCTCCACCTGGCCGCGACGGTGATAGCCACCAGCACCGAAGCCGCCCGCCGCCTGGAGCAGATGCACGGCCTGTCCCCGAGGAACCGCACCGCACGAGCAGGCGTCCCCCAGCCGGCCACAAGCCACCCAGGCGCCGGCCAACCAAGCACCCGCCGACCGGGCACCGTCCCAACCGGCACCGCCCAGGCCAGCACCCCCCAAGCCAGCACTCCCCAGACCAGCACCACCCCAGCCAGCACCGCCCAGACCAGCAGTGGCCAGGCGATCGCCCGGCAGACGGGAGAGCCCGCCCCCGCGAACGAGTCGTTCGCCGTGCACGTGGCCCCGCCCGGCGTCGACCCCGCCCCGCTCACCGAGCCTTCCCCGTCGGGGGCCCGCCTGCTCACCGTGGCGTCGCTGACCCACCGCAAAGGCCAGGACGTCCTGATCGCGGCCCTGAAGCAGCTCCCCGACCTGGAGTGGACCTGCACCCTGGTCGGCACCGGCCCCGCCGTCCCGGAGCTCATCCCGAACGTCCACCTGGCCGGCCCTCTGACCGGAACGGCCCTCGACGCCGCCTACGCCGACGCGGACCTCTTCGTCCTCCCCTCCCGCGCCGAGACCTACGGCATGGTCGTCACCGAGGCACTCGCCCGCGGCCTTCCAGTGATCGCAACCGCCGTCGGCGGCGTCCCGGAAGCCCTAGGAACCGTCGCCCCCGCAGCTCTTACGCTCGGCACCCCAACGGACGCCGCCCACCACCACGGGCTCGACCATCTCCAAGCCGGCCCTCTCCATCCTGATCCCACCCAGCCCGATCGCTTCGAGCCCGACAACCTCCTGCCCGATCGCCACGAGCGTGACCACCTCCTGCTCGATCGCTTCGAACCCGACAGCCTCCTGCCCGGTCGTCTCGTGCCTCCGGACGACGCGGACGCCTTGTCCGCCGCCCTTCGCGAGTGGCTCACCGACCCCGCACTTAGAGCCCGCTGGCGCGCCACTGCCCTGACCCGCCGCGCTGACCTCACCGGGTGGGAGGACACCGCCGCACGCCTGACCCAAATCCTCCGCACCCACTGACAAACCACACCCACGGACAAGCCACACCCGCTGACACCCCGCGCGCCCGCTGACACCCAGCGCCGCTCGGATCGGCGGCCACACCACCACCCTGGCCGGCCACGCCACCGCCTCAGCCGGCCGACCAACGGCCGGTCGGCAGAATCGGCGCCGCCGCAGACCTGCCCTGACACGACGAACGCTATCCAGCACGGCCTAACACCGGCCTAACAAGAACTGACACGGCCCTGTTAGGCCGCCACGGGCAAACTGGCAAGCCTCGAACCGGCAACAACGGACGGAGAGACCCATGACCGGAGAGTTCAGCCCTGACTGGCTCGCCCTGCGCGAGCCCGCCGACGCTGATGCACGCGACGGACAGCTGCTGCAGGAGCTGCCGGCCGGCATACGCGTCGTTCGCGACCTGGGCTGCGGCACGGGCTCGATGGGCCGCTGGCTGGCGCCCCGTCTTCCGATGCCGCAGAAATGGATCATGACGGACCGCGACCCGGCGCTGCTGCAACTCGCCGCCGACGGGATGCCGCCGCAGGTCACGGTCAGCACCCACCTGCGTGACGTCACCGAGCTGACAGCTGCCGACCTGGACGGCGTCGACCTCGTCACCTGTTCCGCACTGCTCGACGTGCTCACCGAGGACGAGGTCGACGGCCTCGTGAAGACGTGCGCCGAGGCCCGGGTCAGCGCGCTGTTCACCCTCTCGGTGACCGGTGAGGTGCGGATCGTCCCCGAGGACCCGCTGGATGGTGAGGTGGAGGCTGCTTTCAACGCGCACCAGCGCCGCGAGGTCGGTGGCCGCCGGCTGCTCGGGCCGGGGGCGGCTGCGTTCGCGGCGGCCGCGTTCGAAAAGGCGGGTGCCCGGGTTGTGACCGGAGCGAGCCCGTGGCGGCTCGGCCCGGCTCGGCCCGCGCTGACCGCCGAGTGGCTGCGGGGCTGGACCGGTGCGGCTGCCGAGCAGCATCCCGACCTGCCGGTGGGCCCCTATCTGGATCGACGGCTGGCAGCAGTTCCGCACGTCTCCGTGGGGCATCAGGATGTTTTAGCGATCTTCATCTGAACCGGGGCGCAACGATCCGGCGTACTAGTCCTCGAGAGCGACGAGGGGACGAGGACGTGACGCGATCGATCTGGGCCTGGGCGCGCCTGCTGGGCGGCGCCGGCATTCTGGCTCTGGTGCTGTGGCGGCTGGGCACCGGCGCGTTCCTGGACGGGCTGCGAGTGCTCGACGCAGGTGCCCTCGCCGCAGCGCTCGTCATCGGCGCCGCGACGACGTTGGTCAGCGCGTGGCGCTGGTGCCTGGTTGCCCGGGGCCTCGGCCTGAAGCTCTCGCTGCGGGCCGCGACCGCCGACTATTACCAGGCGCTCTTTCTGAACGCGGCGCTGCCGGGCGGGGTGCTCGGCGACGTCGGGCGTGCGGTGCAGCACGGCCGTGAGGAGGGCGACGTGGGCCGCGGGGTTCGGGCGGTGGTGCTCGAGCGGACCGCCGGACAGCTGGTTCTGCTCGTCGTGGGCGGGATCGTGCTGGTGCTCGTGCCGTCGCCGGTCCTGTCCCTGCTGAAGGAGCACGCAGCCGGGGTTGCCGCGGTGAGCGTCACCGTGGTCCTGGCCGGCGGGTTCGCCCTGCTCGCGTTGCGGCGACTGCGGCGCGGCGCGTCTCGCACGGCCTCGGTGGCACGCACAGGGATCTCCGAGATCCGCGTCGGCCTCCTCTCGCGGCGCAACGGTCCCGGCGTGCTGATCGCGTCGGCCGCGGTGCTCGCCGGGCATCTCGCCACGTTCATGGTGGCGGCGCGGGCAGCCGGGAGCGCCGCCTCGCTGCTGCAGCTGGCACCGCTGCTGCTGCTGGCGCTGATCGCGATGGGCCTGCCGGTGAACGTGGGCGGCTGGGGTCCGCGCGAGGGCGTGATGGCGTGGGCGTTCGGCGCGGCGGGTCTGAGCGCGGCGCAGGGTCTGACGATCGCGGTCGCCTACGGCATCCTGGCCTTCGTGGCGGCAGCGCCGGGAGCAGCCATCGTCCTGCTCCGAGTGGTGGCCCGCCCCAGGGCACAACAGACGATCAAGACCTCTTCGGTACGGCTTGTGGCCCCGGTCTCGCCGGCGCCCGTCATGGCCGCACGCCCGGTCATCGTCCCGGCGCTGCTGCCCGTCGCCCAGCTGCCTGCGGCCCACTCGCTTGTGGCCCAGCTGCCCGCGGCCCACTCGCTCGGCGTCCAGCTGCCCGCGGCCCACTTGCCCGGCGTCCAGCTGCCCGGTGGTCAGCTGCCCGTTGGTCAGCTGCCCCTCACCGAGCTTCCGGTCACCCAGCTTCCGGTCCCTCAGCTTTCTGTCGGACAACATCAGACAGTCCAGCTCAGCAGCGCTCAACCCCAGGATGCCCGGCTCCCGGCCGATCAGCTTGCGGGGACGTTGCATCCGACTGCTCAGCATCCTGCGCCCCGGCGCACCGTTGTTCGGCAGCCGGCCTACTCCGGCGGTGTCGCCGCTTGATCCTGCCGTTAGGGCGCGTCACCCCACCCGCGAACGAGCGCCACGCGGACGAGCAGCGCGCGGAAAAGCACCGCACGCGAGAGCACCGCACGGACGGACAGCCCGCAGACGAACAGCCTGCGGACAAGCACCGCACGGACCGGCAGCCCACGGACGAGCGGCCCGCGCAGGGCTTGTCCGGGGCTCGTTCGCTATCGGGCGTGGAAGCGGTCCGAAAGCGCATACCTCAGCAGCACCACGTCACCGATCTGACGGACCTCGGCAAGTCCGGCGCGGTTGTCCGGCCCCCAGGGGAAGGCGCCGTCGTGCACGAAACGGGGTGCTTGGGAGTCCCCTACGAAGAACGGGGCGATGACCAGCTGCAGCTCGTCGGCGAGACCTGCCGTGAGGAACTGGGTGTGCATCCGGCCGCCGCCCTCGACCATCAGACGCCTGATGCCGCGCTCGCCGAGGTCGTCCACGATCCGGCGGACGTCGACCGGGTCACCGCCGTCCACAACGGCCGTCAGCCCACGACGAGGAAGCCCGCCGGCAGAGGGCCCACCGCCGGCAGAGGGCCTACCGCCGGCAGAGGGCCTACCGCCGGCAGGTCCGCCGCCGCCAGGCCCGCCGCTAGCAGACCCGCCGCCAGCAGGACCGCCGGCGGAGTGCTCATCGGGGACCTGAGCGGAACCCGGCCCGGCCGACTTCTCGAACAGCGCCCTGGCCTGGGCCAGCGCCGGCGTCGCGCAGTACACCAGCTTCCTCGCGTCCCCCGCCGTGAAGAACGATGCTTGTGGATCGAGGTGGCAGGTGCTGGTTACGGTGACCTTGACCGGGTTGGGATCCTCGCCGCGAGCGATCCTGGCGACCCGGCGTTCCGCCGAACGCACCAGCAGGCGCGGGTTGTCCTGGCGGATCGTCGAGGCGCCGACCAGGATCGCGTCGCAGCCGGCGCGGACCTCGTCGACCCGGTCGAAGTCCGCGTCGTTCGAGAGGAGCAGTCGTTTGTCGGAGGCGTCGTCCAGGTAGCCGTCGATCGACATGCCACAGCTCAGCAAGGTGTAAGGACGGTCAGCCACCTTCGTCACCCTAGGTCGACGATGTTCATCACGATTATCCGGGGCATGCCGCGGACGATCTTCGGGCAGATGGAGGGCCTGATCCAGGCACGGCGGCAAACAGCACGCGCGGGAATCAGGCACGGCGGAAACAGGCACGGCGGGAACCAACGAGGAGGACCGATGTTCGAAGCCCCGGCAGGTTGGGAGAAGGCGACCATCCGGCGGCAGGTCACCGTGCCGCTGCGATTCCCGGACGGGTACGCCACGAGCGCGCGGGTGATGACCTTCAACGGCCTGGTCGACGGCAAGGAGCACCTGGCACTCGGCCTCGGTGACTGGCAGCGGTCCCTGACCAAGGCGGCTGCCGGCGGGCGGGCTCCCCTGGTGCGGCCGCACAGCGAGTGCCTGACCGGCGATGTCTTCGGCAGCCAGCGCTGCGACTGCGGGCCGCAGCTGCGGGAGGCCGTCGAGCGGATCGCCGATCAGGGCGGGTTCCTGCTCTACCTGCGCCAGGAGGGCCGCGGCATCGGCCTCTACGCCAAATTGGACGCCTACGCGCTGCAGGACGACGGCCTCGACACGTACCAGGCGAATGTGGCTCTGGGCCGGGGCGAGGACGAGCGTGACTACACGGCCGCGGCGCAGATGCTCCTCGCCCTCGGTGTGGAACGGGTCCGGCTGCTCAGCAACAACCCGGACAAGGCCGCCCAGCTGGACGCGCTCGGCATCGACGTGACGCAGCGGATCCCGACCGGCGTGCACCTGTCCGCGGCCAACGTGCGCTACCTCAGCGTCAAGGCCTCCCACACGGCACACACGATCGACCTCCCGCTGGCGGAATAGCGCGAAATACGCGGAATAGCGCGAAATACAACGAGACAGACAGCGCGCGATACCACAGCGCGAGAGGGAACGAACCAGGCACAGTAGACCGTAATAGGCGGACCAGAAGCGGCGACCCTGGGCGGGTGACCTTCAGCGCCTTCTGGCGCTCGCTCCGTCACGATGGGAGGGTGACGGGCGTGAACCTTCCGGGAGCGGGCGAACTCGGCGCGATGCTCGGCGCTGTCGATCAGCTGCCCTTCATCGTCGTCGTCTGTGAGGGGCCGGACCTGCTCGTGGTCGCGTGCAACGCGGCGACCCGCGCGGTCCTGCCCGGCCGGGAGGTGATCGGCCGCCCGATCCGGGAGGTGATCAGCGATCTCTCGGGTCAGCAGTTCGTCGACGCGTACTACGAGGTGTATCGGACCGGCGAGCCGATCGCCGGACGGCAGTGGCGGGCGCACATCACGCAGCCGGACGGCTCGGTCCACGAGATGTTCGCGACCTTCACGATCGTGCCCTGGCGTGACGACGACGGCAGCTTGCGCGGGGTGATCGGGGCCGCGTTCGACGTCACCGAGCTGGCCCGCACCCGGCAGGCCGCGGAGGCCGAGGCGGACCGGTTGCGTCGTCGCTATGAGCAGAGCCGGGACGTGATCACGGCGTTGCAGCGGGAGTTGCTGCCGTCCGGCCTGCCGGTGCTTCCGGGGTTGCAGGTGGCGGCGAGTTATCTGCTCGCCGAGGCGGAGACCGGGGCGGGTGGTGACTGGTTCGACGCGGTGTCCCGGCCGGACGGCACGGTGGCCCTGGTGGTCGGTGACGTGGTGGGGCACGGCGTCACCGCGTCCGGCGTGATGGGGCAGCTCCGGGCCGTGCTCCAGGAGCGTCTCGACGCCGGCGCGAGCATCGCCGAGGCCCTGGCCGCCGCGGACCGTCTGGCCCGGCGGGTGCGCGCCGCCTACGCGTCCACGGTCTGTCTCGCCCTGCTCGATCCGCAGACCGGCGAGCTGTCCTACTGCACCGCCGGTCACCCCCCACCACTTCTCATCAAAGGTCAAAACCGTTCAGGACCACCCGTTCCGGGTACGGGACCGGCCCGCTACCTGCCCGCGACCGGTGGGACGCCGCTCGGCACCGGCGGCGCGTTCCCGACCCGGACCGCTCATCTCGACATCGGTGACCTGCTGCTTCTCTACAGCGACGGGATCGTGGAACGCCCCGGCGCGACGGACAACGCCGGCGATCTCGCGTCGGTCGCCTCGGACGCGGCGGCCGGGCGAGCCCTGCACGACCCGGCCGCGACCGCCGCCGAACGGGTCTGCACGCAGACCGTCGAGCTCCTGGTGCGGGCCGGCGGGCACTCCGACGACATCACCCTTCTCGCGGCGCAGCGCACTCCGCCCGTACCGGATCTGGTTGTCGATCTGCCGGCTGAGCCGGCGGCGTTACGCGGAGCGCGTGCCCGGATCGGGGGTTGGCTGGCCGCTCAGGGCGCCGCCGAGCATGACGTCTTCGTGCTGCAGCACGCGCTGGGCGAACTCGCCACCAATGCGATCGAGCACGCTTTCGGGGGCGCCTTCGGCAAGGACGTCATTCGGGTACGGGCGACGCTCACCCCCACCGGGCACGTGGAAGCGACCGTGACCGATCACGGGGGCTGGCGAATCCCGGAACGGCAACCGACCCGCGGCCGGGGTCTCGCGCTCACCGCGCAGCTGGTCGAGAGCCTGCGGGTGGAGCCCGGACCGGACGGGACGGTGGCGACCGTGCGGCATCCGCTGAGTCGCCCGGCCCGGCTGCTGACCGGTTTCGACGAGCCGCTCGTCGTGCCTGCGGACCTCGATGATCCGGCGATCACGGAGTTCACGATCACGGAGTTGCCCGGTGGGGACGAGGCCCGGGTGCGCCTGGACGGTCCCGTCGACGCCGCCTCCGCCGCGCTCGCCCGCCAGGAGCTGCTGCGCCGCAGCCGGGGCGGAACCGTCCCGATGACCGTGGACCTCTCCGGGGTGACGCACCTGGCCAGCGCCGGCGTGTCAGCCCTGCACATGGTCGCGGACAGCCACCGGGGCGAGGCGCCGCTCACGCTCGTCGCGCTGCCGGGCAGCCCCGCGCGGCAGGTCCTGGAGATGGTCGGCCTCTCCGGAGTCACCCCATAGTTATCCACAGGCGCTCGTTGCTGTCGGTCCCGCTCTCTACTATCGCTGGGTGACTTCGGCTCCCGCAGTGCCCGTTAACCCCGATCCCGCGGACAGCGCCACCGACGCCCTCAACCGGATCTTCGGCTACCCGTCGTTCCGCGGTGAGCAGGGCGACATCGTCGAGCATGTGATCGCCGGCGGTGACGCGCTGGTGCTGATGCCGACCGGTGGCGGCAAGTCGCTCTGCTACCAGATTCCGGCGCTGGTCCGGCCGGGCACCGGCGTGGTGATCTCGCCGCTGATCGCGCTCATGCAGGACCAGGTGAACGCGCTGCGCACGCTCGGGGTGCGGGCGAACTTCCTGAACTCCTCGCAGGACCTGGACGAGCGGCGGATCGTCGAGGCCGAGTTCGTCGCCGGCGAGCTCGACCTGCTCTACGTCGCACCCGAAGGATTGGGTACGGCCGGGGTGCAGCGCCTGCTCGACCGGGGCAAGATCTCGCTGTTCGCGATCGACGAGGCGCACTGTGTGGCGCAGTGGGGCCACGACTTCCGGCCCGACTACCTGAACCTGTCGATGCTGCACGAGCGCTGGCCGGACGTTCCCCGGATCGCGCTGACCGCCACCGCGACGCCCGCCACCCGTGACGAGATCGCGACCCGGCTGCGGCTCACCGAGGCGCGGCACTTCACCGCGAGCTTCGACCGGCCCAACATCCAATACCGGATCGTCCCCAAGAACTCGCCCAGCAAGCAGCTTCTCGACCTGTTGCGCACCGAGCACGCCGGGCACTCCGGCATCGTCTACTGCCTGTCGCGCGCCTCGGTGGAGAAGCACGCGGAGTTCCTCAGCCAGAACGGGATTCCGGCCCTGCCGTACCACGCCGGTCTGGACTCGCGGACCCGGTTCCAGAACCAGGCCCGGTTCCTCCGCGAGGACGGTCTCGTGATGGTCGCGACGATCGCGTTCGGGATGGGGATCGACAAGCCGGATGTACGGTTCGTCGCGCACCTGGACCTGCCGAAATCGGTGGAGGGGTACTACCAGGAGACCGGCCGCGCCGGACGTGACGGGCTGCCCTCGACGGCCTGGCTGGCGTACGGGCTGCAGGACGTGGTGCAGCAGCGCAAGCTGATCGACGGCTCGGACGGCGACGTGGCGTTCCGGCGCAACGCGAACCGTCACCTGGACGCGATGCTGGCGCTCTGCGAGAGCGTGACGTGCCGGCGGGGTCAGCTCCTCGAGTACTTCGGACAGACCGGCAACGCCGAGAAATGCGGCAACTGCGACACCTGCCTGACGCCGCCGGAGTCGTGGGACGGCACGGTGCCGGCGCAGAAACTGCTCTCCACCGTCTTCCGGCTGCAGAAGGAGCGCGGGCAGAAGTTCGGCGCCGGGCAGTCGATCGACATCCTGCTCGGCAAACGGACCGAGAAGGTCAGCCAGTTCCGCCACGACGAGCTGACCGTGTTCGGCATCGGCGCCGACCTGCGCGAGGCGGAGTGGCGTGGCGTGGTGCGGCAGCTGCTGGCCGGTGGTTTCCTCGCGGTCGAGGGTGAATACGGAACCCTGGCCCTGACCGAGCGCAGCGGCGAGGTGCTGCGCGGCGAGCGCAAGCTGATGATGCGCCGGGAGGTGGCGACCCGGCCGTCCCGATCCTCGTCCGGGTCATCGTCATCGTCGCGCCAGCCCGCCGCGGCGCCGGCGGACTTCCCCGAGTCGGCGGCCCCGCTGTTCGAGCGGCTGCGCGCGTGGCGCGGGTCGGTGGCGAAGGAGCAGGGCGTTCCCGCCTACGTGATCTTCCACGACGCGACGCTGCGGGCGATCGCGGCGCTGGCGCCGGCCAGCCTCGATCAGCTCGGCACGGTGACCGGTGTCGGCCAGAGCAAGCTGGCGAAGTTCGGCGAGCAGGTGCTGGAGGTCGTCGGTTCTGAACCCGCCGATGCGCAGGGGCACGATGAGTGATCCCCGGGGGCCGCAGCGGCGGCCCCCGGGAACCATTGCCCCGGAACCATCGCTCAGCTCTCGCGGATCGCCTCACCGGCGATCTCGATGCGCACCTTCTTGCCGACCAGGACGCCACCGCTCTCCAGCAGCACGTTCCAGACCAGGCCGTAGTCCTCGCGTTCGAACTCGGCCGTCGCGCTGAACCCGAAGATGTCCCGCCCGTACGGGTCCCGCCGTGCCCCGCCGAACTCCATGTGCAGGCTGATCGGCCGGGTCACGTCCTTGATCGTCAGAATGCCGCTCACCACGAACCGCCCGGACGCCCGGGTGGCCGCCGCCGGGAGGTCGGACGGGGCACCCCGCCGGGCGAGCGGGTTGTTGCGGAGCCGGGCCCACTGGAAGATCGGGTCGCTGTCCGCCTCCCACGTGATGCCGGTGCTACGGAACTCCAGCGTCTTGTAGCGCTCGACGTCGAGGAAGTCCGGGCTGGAGAGGTGCGTGTCCCGCTCCGGGTTGTGCGTGTTGATGCTGTCCGCCCGGATGGTCGCGCTGACCTGGGACTGGAGCGGGTCCTCGGCCACCAGGATCGAGGCGTTGCCCTGCGCGAACTCGCCGCGGATCGGGCTGACCATCATGTGCTGGGCGACGAACCCGATCCTCTTGTGGGCTTCATCCAGTGTGTACACACCCGGATCCGGAATCATCAGGCCGTTCCACTCCCGGATCGGCCGGTCGACGTTCACGTAGCCCCTCCCCCTCGGCACTTCGCGCCTGTTGACCCTGCACTCGTTCGGACATGCACTCGTTCGGACATGCACTCGTTCGGACCTGTGCTTGCTCGGACCTGTGCTTGCTCGGACCTGTGCTTGCTCGGACCTGTGCTTGCTCGGACCTGAACTTTGTTGACCGCGCACTTGTTGAATCGTGAATTAGTCGCGATTCTAGGCACCGCGGTGCTCGAACCGCGCCCCCGAGGATTACCTTTCGTGTCGGCCGCCACAGTCACCGGAGTGCCCAAGATCCGGGTTTTGGTCCGATTTGGTCACGTTACAGATCAGTGCTCAACAACGGCCTTGAGCTGCCCAAACGCTCGAAGGGTCGGTCATCTCAGATGAGCGGAGGACCGAATCCCCCTGCTTTTGTCGGAAGCTCGACACCGAGTCGGCAACCACTCTGCGTAGGCAAACGTGAGGATCGTCTCGTTCGACAACCAAACGACTCGCAATGACTTCACAGAATTGAATACGTTGCGAATTCGCGTGACTACACAACGATTCCTCGGCGTGCCGGAGGATCGTCCCCTGTGAACTTCCGCGGCCACCGGTGTCCCGCCGGGCCCGGCATGTGATCATTCTCCGATGGGAACCTGGGACTTCGGGCCGTTCGACAACGACAGCGCCGCCGACTGGTGCGGCGACCTGCAGGACACCGAGCCGTCCCGCCGCGTCGCGATGATCCGGGAGACCCTCAGCGAGGTGCTGCACGAGGGCGAGTACCTGGACAGCGACGAGGGCGCGGCAGCCGTCGCAGCCGCCGCGGTCATCGCCTCCCAGCTGCCCGGCGGTTCGCCGCTCACCTCCGCGTACGCCCCGGACTTCCTGACCGGGGGCGGCAGCCTGGAGATCCCCGCCGACCTGCCCGCCCTGGCGTTGCGCGCGCTGGACCGGGTGGCCGGCGACGACTCGGAGTGGCGCGACCTCTGGGAGGACAGCCTGCCGAAGGCGCTCACCGCCCTCCGCCCGGTCCGCGAGGTCCTGGAGGAAGCCGCGGCCTGAAACACGGTCGGCCAGATCAACCCGGGCCGCCCGGGCTGGGGAGGGCCGCCCCGGCAGGGCAGGGCCGCCCGCGCTGGGAGGGCCGCCCGGGCAGGGCACGGCCGCCCGGCCAAGGCAGGGCACCGCTTGGGGAGAGCAGGACCGCGCAGGGCCGGGCTCCCGGCGACTCGCGGCCTCCGGCTGAGGGCCGCGCCTACTCGGGCTGCGCCACATTCACCATCCAGGGCACGCCGAACCGGTCGACGAGCTGCCCGAACTCGTCGCCCCACATCTGTTTCTCCAGCGGCAGCGTCACCTCGCCGCCCTCGGCGAGCTCGGCCCACACCTCGCGCAATCCGTCGTCGCTGTGGCCGCTCAGGCTGACCGTCATGGTGTCGCCCGGGTTCCACCCCATGCCCGGCGGGGTGTCCGACGCCATCAGCGTGTAGCCCTGCGGCGTGTCCAGCCGGGCATGCATGAGTTTGTCCTGGAACGCGGGATCGGGCATGCCGAACTCACCGAACGTCGACATGGACAGCTCACCGCCGAAAACGCCGCGGTAGAACTCCATGGCCTCGCGGGCGTTGCCGTTGAACGAGATGTAGGGGTTCAGTCGAGAAGTCATGCCCGCACGCTAGACCGGCCCTCCGACACTTTCCGCGCGATCGACGCGCGTCCACCCGCTCGATACCGCGCGGCCCACCGTCACCATTTTGCGTGGCGCTCGAGTAAATACCGGCGGGATAAGACGATGGTCAATAGGAAAGCAGGCGGGTACGAGGCGCATCACCCCGTACCCGCCGCTATCGGATCAACGGTGATCCGAGCCCTCGGATTCGACAGCCGCCCGGCCCGCTTCGAGACGGGCGATCGGCACCCGGAACGGTGAGCACGACACGTAGTCCAGGCCCACCTCGTGGAAGAAGTGCACCGAGTCCGGGTCGCCGCCGTGCTCGCCGCAGACACCGAGCTTCAGACCGGGACGGGCGGCCCGGCCCTCCTCCGCGGCGATCCGCACGAGCCGGCCCACGCCGTCGGTGTCGATCGACTCGAACGGCGAGATGCCGAAGATGCCGAGTTCCAGGTACCGCCAGAAGAACGCGCCCTCGACGTCGTCCCGGGAGAAGCCCCAGCCCATCTGGGTCAGGTCGTTGGTGCCGAACGAGAAGAACTCGGCGGCCTCGGCGATCTGCCCGGCGGTCAGAGCGGCCCGCGGCACCTCGATCATCGTGCCGATGAGGATCTCGACGGCGGAGCCGCCCGGAGAAGCGGAGCTGCCTGCGGAGCCGGACGACCCGAGCACCTCCGCGATGATCTTCTCAGCCTCCGCCCGTACCGTCTCAAGCTCTTGAACCGCACCGACCAGAGGGACCATGATCTCCGGCCGCGGCTTGCCGCCCTCGGCGGCGAGCGCGGCGGCCGCCTCGGCGATCGCCCGCACCTGCATCGCGAAAAGACCGGGAATGACCAGGCCGAGCCGTACGCCACGAAGCCCGAGCATCGGGTTCTGCTCGTGCATCCGGCGCACCGCCGCGAGCATCTGCTCGTCGTGCTCGACCCGCTGGCCGTGCTCGTGCGCGACGGCGACCTTGACCGCCAGCTCCTCCAGCGACGGCAGGAACTCGTGCAGCGGCGGGTCGATCAGCCGGACCGTCACGGGCAGGCCGTTCATCTCCCGGAAGATGTCCAGGAAGTCCGCCCGCTGCAGCGGCAGCAGGGTCGCGAGGGCGTCGTCGCGCTCCGCCTCGGTACGCGCCAGGATGAGCCGTTCCACCAGCTCACGGCGGTCGCCGAGGAACATGTGCTCGGTGCGGCACAGCCCGATGCCCTGGGCGCCGAACCGCCGTGCCCGGGCCGCGTCGGCGCCGGTGTCCGCGTTCGTGCGGACGGTGAGGCGGCGCTTCTCGTCGGCGTGCGTGATGATCCGGTGCACGGCGTAGACCAGCGGATCGTTGGCCTGGGCCGGGTCGAGGTCCCCCTCGAAGTACTGCACGACCTCGCTCGGCCGGACCGGCACCTCACCGAGGTAGACCCGGCCGGTCGTGCCGTCGATCGAGACCACGTCACCCTCGTTGACGGTGTGCGAGCCCACCGTGAAGGAAGCCGGCCCGACCTCCATCTCGTCGGCGCCGCAGACGCACGTCTTGCCCATGCCGCGGGCCACGACGGCGGCGTGCGAGGTCTTGCCGCCGCGGCTGGTCAGGATGCCCTGCGCGGCGATCATGCCGGGCAGGTCGTCCGGGTTCGTCTCCCGCCGGACCAGGATCACCTGCTTGCCCTGGGCGGCCACCTCGACGGCCCGCTGCGCGGTGAACACCACCTCGCCGTAGGCGGCGCCCGGCGAGGCGCCCACGCCCCGGGTGATCGGGGACGGGTCGCCGGAGAGGTCGAACCGGGGGAACATCAGCTGCCCGAGCTGGGCGCCGCTGACCCGGATCAGCGCCTCGTCGAGGTCGATCACGCCCTCGTCGACGAGCTGGCTGGCGATGGTGAACGCGGCGGCCGCGGTGCGCTTGCCGACCCGGGTCTGCAGCATCCAGAGCTTGCCGCGCTCGATGGTGAACTCGATGTCGCAGAGGTCCCGGTAGTGCCCTTCCAGCGTCGCCATGATCTGCATCAGCTCGTCGTAGGACTTCTTGTCGAGCCGTTCCAGGTCCGCGAGGGACAGCGTGTTGCGGATGCCGGCGACCACGTCCTCGCCCTGCGCGTTGGACAGGTAGTCGCCGTAGACGCCCTGCTCACCGGTGGCCGGGTCGCGGGTGAACGCGACGCCGGTGCCGGAGTCCGATCCCAGGTTGCCGAAGACCATCGCGACCACGTTGACCGCGGTGCCCAGGTCGGCCGGGATGCGCTCCTGGCGGCGGTAGAGCACGGCACGGTCCGCGTTCCACGATCGGAAGACCGCCGCGATCGCCAGGTCGAGCTGCTCCCGCGGATCCTGCGGGAACTCGTGTCCGGTGTGTTTGACGAACACCTTCTTGTACGCGGTGACCAGCGCGCGCAGGTCGTCGGCGTCGAGCTGGACGTCGTCCTTGACGCCCTTCGCCACCTTCGCCTCGTGCAGCGCGTCCTCGAACTCGTGCCCCGGCACCTCGCAGACGGTCTTGCCGAACATCTGGATGAGCCGCCGGTACGAGTCCCACGCGAACCTGTCGTTGCCACCGGCCTGCCGGGACAGCCTGTCCACCGACGCGTCGTTGAGCCCGACGTTGAGGACGGTCTCCATCATCCCCGGCATCGAGAACTTGGCGCCTGAGCGGACCGAGACGAGCAGCGGGTCGTTCGCGTCGCCGAGACGCCGGCCCATGTCGCGTTCCAGGGTGGCGAGGTGCTCGTCGATCTCCGCGCCGAGCCCGTCCACCTGCGTGCCGTTCTTGAGGAATTCCTTGCAAGCCTCAGCGGTGATCGTGAATCCGGGTGGGACGGGCAGGCCGAGGTTCGTCATCTCCGCGAGATTGGCGCCCTTGCCACCGAGCAGATCTTTGAGGTCCTTGTTTCCCTCATGGAAGTCGTAGACGAACTTCATGCCGCACCCACCTCCGGTTAAGAATCCGCGGCCGACGATGGTTTCTGCCCCGGGATTCGTAAGGCTAAGCACGCCAGAAGCGAATAGTTAACACTCCGATGACTTTTTCACACCGTGACGGAGAAGCCTGATCGGATCACGCTCTCTCCGCGCAGTAATGCGCAGAGCCCGAGAAAGCGGGGCCCTCAGATGCTGAACAGACGGGTGGTCGCGGGCGACGGAAGAGGCAGCGGCCCGGGCGTGGACACCGGGATGGCACCGGGATGGCACGGAGAAGCCGGTCCAGCCTCCCGGCGAACGGGACTGCCCCCTCACGAACCGGGCACTCCGCGCCACACCCCGCCGGCCCTCTGCTGGACCCGTGACCCACCTCTGGCCACCATGAATCACCTCTGGCAACCATGAGCAGCGACAAGTGCCCAGGAGCAGCAGAACGCCGCCAGGAGCAGCAGGAACGCCGATGCGCATCCCCCGATGCCGGCTGACCACAAACTGAGGTTGATGAGCCAACCCGAAGCCTAGGGGAACGCTGAACAGCGCTCAACAAAGTTCACCAGGACGGTGGAGTCCGCATCGGACAGTCGGGTGAGGCCGGTGAGGAGGGCCGGAAAATAAGGGCGCCGCTGCGAATTCCACGGGGGAAGAACTCGCAACGGCGCATGGCGAACAATAGACCACTGAGGTCACGTTGTCCATCCCACAGGTCGGCTCGTTCTAGCCGGACCCGTCTTCTGGCCGGCCCGGCTTCTGGCCGACCCGTCTTCTAACTGGCCCGGCTTCTAGCCGACCCGCTGGACGACCGAGCCGACGAGCCGCTGCCAGTCCGCCTCGAAGTTCGGCGAGGCGCTCGCGCTGTCCAGGCGGTAGATCGCGTAGGTATCGACGATCACCACGTTCCGGCTGGTCAGCACGGCTACCGCGGTGTCAGCGGTGCCCGGATGGGCGGCCTCGTAGTTCTTGTGCCGGACGATCACGAAGCCGGTCCAGCCGCCCTCGTTAAGCTCGCGGACCTCGGCGGTCTCGGTGAAGGCCGGCTCGTTGCGGTCCGCGGTGACCGTGGCCGGCACCTCGGCCGACGGCGGGCACTGGCCGGCCACGGTGCGCAGCAGCGCCAGACCGGCCTGCGCGGACGCGGCGTCCGGGTAGACCAGGGCGGTCTGGTGCAGGGTCTGCGCGCCGGTCTGCCCCTCGTCGGCGAGCGACGACGAGACCAGCTCGGCGCCGGGCGGCACCTCGGGCGGCGTGCTCGTGGCCCCGCAGAAGCTGACGAGCGTCTGCGCGGGCGCCGCGCTCTCCTCGGGAGCGGCCCAGGTCGGCCCGATCTCGGAGGCCTGCAGGAAGGCGCCGCGCATCGTGGTCACGCTGACCAGGCCACCGTCGGGCCCGGGGTCCGGCTCGTCCGACGAGCTGCAGCCGGCGACGAGGCTGCTGCCGGCGAGGCTCAGCGCGCAGACAGCGGCGAACGAGACGGCCCTGCCGGCAGCGGAACGGGAGGCTCCGGCAGCCAAGCGAGGGGCTCGGGCAGCAACGCGAAGGGCTCCGGCAGCAAAGCGGGGGGCGAACATCGGGCCATCTTGACAGACCCGGCCGATCCTGGGAAAAGCTCGACAACGCGTGAACGATCCACCACAACCGGCTAGCCGTCCCACGGCTCGAACTCACCCGTCGCGCCCAGCGTGGATCACGGTTAGCGTGACGGATAGCGGTGTCACTGGCGACTCGCCGCCGAGGAGGCCCTCATGCGCATCGATGCCATCGCCGCTCGCCTGCGGGCGGAGATCGGCGCGGACCGGGTGCTCAGCGACCGGCAGCAGCTGCGGACCTACGAGTGCGACGGGCTCGCCCACTACAAGGTCATCCCCGCGCTCGTCGTCCTCGCCGGCTCCGAGGAGGACGTGGTGGCGACCGTGCGGGCCTGCGCCGAGGCACACGTCCCGTTCGTGGCGCGCGGTTCCGGGACGGGGCTCAGCGGCGGCGCGCTCCCCCATGCGGACGGCGTGCTGATCGTGACGTCGCAACTGCGGACGATCGTGGAGCTGCGGCCGGAGGACGAGCGCGCGGTGGTCCAGCCCGGCGTGATCAACCTGCAGGTGACGAAGGCTGCCACGCCGTTCGGCCACTACTACGCGCCGGACCCGTCCAGCCAGCAGATCTGCTCGATCGGCGGCAACGTGGCGGAGAACTCCGGCGGCGCCCACTGCCTGAAGTACGGCTTCACCACCAACCATGTGACGGGGCTGCGCGTGGTCGCCCCGGACGGTGACCTGGTCGAGCTGGGGGGCTTGGCCCCGGATACGCCCGGTTACGACCTGCTCGGCGCGTTCGTCGGATCGGAGGGCACGCTCGGGATCGCCACCGAGGTGACGGTGAAGCTGACCCGGTTGCCGGAGACCGTCCGTACCCTGCTGGCCGCCTTCGCCTCCACCGACCAGGCCGGCGCCGCCACCTCGGCGATCATCGCGGCCGGCGTGGTGCCGGCGGCGATCGAGATGATGGACGCGCTCTCCATCGAGGCCGCCGAGTCCGCGGTCCACTGCAACTATCCGGCCGGCGCCGGCGCGGTGCTGATCGTGGAGTTGGACGGTCCCTCAGCCGAGGTCGAGGCCCAGTTCACCGAGGTGACCGCGCTCTGTGAGCAGGCCGGCGCGTTCGAGATCCGGGTGGCCGCCGACGACGCCGAGCGGCAGCTGATCTGGCGGGGGCGCAAGTCGGCGTTCGCGGCGGTCGGACGGATCAGCCCGGACTACATCGTCCAGGACGGAGTGATCCCGCGGACCGCGCTGCCCGAGGTCCTCCGCCGGATCAACGAGGTGGCCGACGAGCACGGCGTGCGGGTCGCGAACGTGTTCCACGCCGGCGACGGCAACCTGCACCCGCTGGTGCTCTTCGACGACGGCGTGCCGGGCGAGGCGGAACGCGCCGAGACCGTCTCCGGCGCGATCATCGACCTCTGCATCGAGCACGGCGGCTCGATCACCGGTGAACACGGCGTCGGCGTCGACAAGGCCCGGTACATGCCCCGGATGTTCAGCGACACCGATCTGGAGACCATGCACCTGGTGCGCTGCGCGTTCGATCCGGAGAACCTGGCGAACCCCGGCAAGATCTTCCCCACCCCACGCCTCTGCGGCGAACGTCCCGGCCGTCACCGGGGCGCGCTCGATCACGAGGGCGCGGAGGTGTTCTGAGTGGCGGATCTCGAAGAGCTCTTCGCGGCGGGCGCCGTCGAGGCAGGCCCGGACGACGTGGTCGGCGGCGTGCCGGCCCGGCTGGTCGCGGCACCGGCCAGCACCGAGGAGGCGGCGGCGCTGATCGCCGCCTCCTCGGACCTGACCGTGGCGATCCGCGGCAGCGGCACGAAACTCGCCTGGGGTCCGCCGCCCCGCGCACTCGACCTGATCATCGACACCCGGCGGCTGACCGGTGTGGTCGAGCACGCGGCCGGCGATCTGATCACGGTGGTCCGGGCCGGCACGCCGATGGCGGACCTGCACGCCCTCCCCGGTCAGCAGCTGGCGCTCGACGCGATGCGGCCCTCGCCCGGCACTGCGGGCGGCGCTGCCAGCAGCGCTGCGGCCGGTCTTTCCGGCGGCTCTTCGGGTGGGGCTGAGGGCGGCACTGCGGGCGACACTGCGGGCGACACTGCGGGCGACACTGCGGGCGACACTGCGGGCGGCACTGCGGGCGGCACTGCGGGCGGGACCGTCGCGGCGAACGCCAGCGGGCCGCGCCGGCTGCGCTACGGGACGGCGCGGGACCTGCTGATCGGCATCACCGTGGTCCGGCCCGACGGCCGGATCACGCGGGCCGGCGGCAAGGTGGTGAAGAACGTCGCCGGCTACGACCTGGGCAAGCTTTACACCGGTTCCTTCGGAACCCTGGGGCTGATCACCGAGTGTGTGTTCCGGCTGCATCCGGCACCGGCGGCGATCGCTTTCGTACGGGCCGTCGCGCCTCCCGGCCACGCGGCGCGCATCCTGGCCGCCCAGGTGGCGCCGAGCGCTCTCGAGGTGCACGCCGCGCCGGGCGCCGACCCGGAGATCGCGGTGCTGATCGAGGGAACGGCCGCCGGGGTGCGCGACCGGGCCGCCGAGGTGGCCCGGATGCTCGGGGCGGGCACCAGCGCGGGAGCCCATGCCGGAACCACTGGCGAGGCCGGCGCGCGGCCGGGCTCGGGGAGCGTCGACATCGGGACCGATCCGCCGCCGTGGTGGGGCGCGATGCCGCCGGGTGACGTCCTGGTCAAGCTGACCGGCGTGCTGTCGCAGGTCCCGGCCCTGGTCGCGACGGCCGTCGGCGCCGGGGCGACGGTGACCGGCTCGGCCGGCGCCGGGGTGCTCTACGCGGCGTTCCCGGCGGACTGCCCCGAGCCGCACGGGCGGGTGGAGCTGATGCGGGCGGCCGCGATCCGGGCCGGCGGGCATGCCGTGGTGCTGACCGCGCCGGACGGCCTGCGGGACACCCTGGACATGTGGGGGCCGGTGCCGGGGCTCGCCCTGATGCGCCGGGTGAAGGCGCAGTTCGACCCGGACCACCGGTTCGCACCCGGCCGGTTCGTGGGCGGGATCTGAGTTTGTACGGGATCTGAGTTGGCTGGATCTGAATTGGCTGGGATCTGAGATGCTCGGGAGGTCTGCTCATGGCTGATGTGGACGCCACCCACGGGACGGGCAACCCTCCCCCGGACGTGCTGCGTGCCGTCGAGGAGGGCCGGGCATCCGGCGACGGCGGGCGCACCGCCTTCGACGCGGATCGCCCGCCCAGCGCCGACCTGGTGTCGGACTGTGTGCACTGCGGGTTCTGCCTGACCACCTGCCCGACCTACACGCTGTGGGGCGAGGAGATGGACTCGCCCCGCGGCCGGATCCACCTGATCGGCCAGGGACTTTCCGGTGAGCCGCTCAGCGACTCGATGGTCACCCACTTCGACAACTGCCTCGGCTGCATGGCGTGCGTGACCGCGTGCCCGTCGGGCGTGCAATACGACCGGCTCATCGAGGACACGCGTGCGCAGGTGGAGCGGCGGCACGACCGGACAGGGCGGGACCGGGCACTGCGAACGGCGATCTTCGCGCTCTTCCCCTATCCACGGCGGCTTCGGCTGCTGCGGGGACCGCTCCGTGCGTACCAGAAATCGGGTTTGCAGAAGCTGGTGGGCCGGACCGGCCTCCTGGACCGGCTGGCGCCCACGCTTGCGACCTTGGAAAGCCTGGCGCCGCGGCTGGTCTCGGTTCCGCGGCCTCCTGCCCGCGTGCAGGCACGCGGTCCGCGACGGGCCGTCGTGGGCATGCTGACCGGGTGCGTGCAGTCCGCGTTCTTCCCCGAGGTCAATTCAGCCACGGTACGGGTATTGGCCGCCGAAGGATGTAACGTGCTGATCCCTTCCGGACAGGGATGCTGTGGCGCCCTGAGCGTGCACAACGGCCGCCGTGCCGAGGCGCAGCGGTTCGCTCGGAAGCTGATCCGGCTCTTCGAGACGACCGGCATGGACTATTTCGTCGTGAACGCGGCGGGCTGCGGGTCGTCGCTGAAGGAGTACGGGGAGCTGCTCGCGGACGATCCGGCCTACGCATCGCGGGCCGCAGCGTTCGCCGCCAAGGTGCGTGATCTCGCGGAACTGCTGGTGGAGCTGGGTCCGGTGGCGAAGCGGCATCCGCTGCCGATCTCGGTGGCCTATCACGACGCCTGCCATCTCGGGCATGCCCAGGGGATCACCGCTCAGCCCCGCGCGCTGCTGGCCGGCATCCCGGAACTCACCGTGCGGCCGATCAGCGAACCGGAGATCTGCTGCGGGTCGGCCGGGGTGTGGAACGTGCTGAACCCGGTGCCGGCGGCCGAACTCGGTGATCGAAAAGCGTCAGCGGTGCTCGCCACAGGGGCGCAGCTGCTGGTCACCGCCAACCCGGGATGCCTGATGCAGGTGGCGGCGGCGATCCGGCGGCGGGGCGGGTCGATCGCGCTGGCGCACACCGCACAGGTGCTCGACGCGTCGATCCGCGGGCTGGGCGTTTCGGCGCTCCTCTGACCGTTCGCGCCGTGATGTTTCCCGTTGGTCATTGATGTGCGTTAATGGGAGCGCTCCCAGCGGATTGGAGATCCCCCATGCACCGACGACGACTGGCAGTCATCGCCAGCGCCTCCGTCCTCGCTCTCTCCGCATTTGCCGTCGCCGGCTCACTTCCCCCCGCCGCAGCCGGCTCGCTCCCCCTCGCCGCCGCCGGCTCACCTCCCCGCGCTGCCGGCTCCGCCGCCCTCGCTGCTGACTCACTTCCCCTCGCCGCCGGCTCCCCCGCCCTCGCTGCCGCCGACTCGCTCCCCCTCGCTGCCCGGGTGAACACCGCGGCGGGCTGTTCCGTCTCGTATGCCGTCTCCAGCCAGTGGCCGGGCGGTTTCGGGGCTGCCGTCACCGTCACGAACCTCGGCGATCCGATCACGTCCTGGGCGCTGACCTGGTCGTTCACCGCCGGGCAGACGATCAGCCAGCTCTGGAACGGGGACGTCACGCAGTCCGGGTCGGCGGTCACCGTGCGCAACGCCGGCTGGAACGGGAACGTGGCAAGCGGCGGGACCGCGTCGTTCGGCTTCAACGGATCGTGGACCGGGTCGAACCCGGTTCCCGCGTCGTTCAGCCTGAACGGCGTGGCCTGCACCGGCGGGGTCGTGCCGTCGGCGTCCCCGTCCGTTTCGACGCCCCCGTCCCCGTCGCCTTCCGTTTCAACCTCGCCGTCTCCCTCGGTTCCGGTGTCCCCGTCTCCCTCCGTTTCGGTGTCTCCGTCCCAGCCCTCCGGGGATGGGCCGACCAAGATCATGGCGCTCGGTGACTCGATCACGGGTTCGCCGGGGTGCTGGCGGGCGCTGCTCTGGCAGAAACTGCCGGCCGCCGAGGTCGACTTCGTCGGGACGCTGCCCGGACAGGGGTGCGGATTCGCCTACGACGGTGAGAACGAGGGGCACGGCGGTTACCTGGTCACCAACGTGGCCAACCAGAACCTGCTGCCCGGATGGCTCTCCGCCACCGACCCGGACGTCGTGATGATGCACTTCGGGACCAACGACGCGTGGAGCAACATCCCGGCGGCCACGATCCTGGCGGCCTACACGAAACTGGTCGGTCAGATGCGCGCCGCCAACCCCTACATGAAGATCCTGGTCGCGCAGATCATCCCGCTGAATCCGCCGACGTGCGCCGACTGCGGGCAGCGGGTGGTCACGCTGAACGCGGCGATCCCGGCGTGGGCGGCGTCGCTGAGCACGGCGGCGTCACCGATCACCGTGGTTGATCAGTGGACCGGGTTCGACACGGCCGTCGATACGTACGACGGAGTTCACCCGGACGACGACGGCAACGCCAAGATCGCTAATCGGTGGTATCCGGCGGTGGCCGCGGCGATCTCCTGACGAGTTTCGGGGGTTGGGGGTCGGGGACGAGCGTTCCCGACCCCTTCTCCGCCTGCCGACCGGCTCTATGTGACGCCCAGCCCTCCTTGACGCCCAGCCCTCCTTGACGCCCAGCCCTCCTTGACGCCCAGCCCTCCTTGACGCCCAGCTTTACTTGACGGCCATCTCGCCCAGCTCGGACCAGTCGGATTGGTCGATCATCTGGCTGATGATCTTGGGGGTGGCGACCAGGTACTGCGGAAGCTCCTGCTGAGCCTGCTTGAAGTGGGCGGAGTTCACATGGGCGGCGCCCGCCTCCCCGTCACGGAACCCTTCGACCAGGACGTACTCATGCGGGTTGTCCAGGCTGCGGGACCAGTCGTACCAGAGGCAGCCCGGTTCCGCGCGGGTCGCCTCGGTGAACGCGGCCGCCAGACGCGGCCAGTCCTCGGCGTGCTCCGGCTTGACCAGGAACTTCGCAGTAATGAAGATCATCATTGATCACCTTTCGTCCGTGATGCCCATCCTGGCCTACCCTGGCCCATCCTGCCCCGCCCCGAGCCCTGTATCGCGTCAGGAGAGCCCATCGGAGCCGCTTTCAGAGCGCGCCGCGGAGCACCCGACCCGGAAACGGTGATCTCCGAGAGGGTGTAGCTGTCCGAAACGGACGGCATAATCATCCGGTGGACAATTGGGAATACGCGCGGCTCGAGTACCGCGCGGCGGGCACGCTGGGATCCGACCGCTTCATGGACTGGACGGCGACGTTCCACCATCCCGGCGGGGTGCTGCGCTGGGGCACCGACGAGCGCTTCGACGACATCCGGCATCTCAATCGCGCGGGTGCGGCGGGGTGGCAGGCCTATGATCGCGCGGTCATCCACGTGATGGGCGAGCCGCACCGGCTGAGCAGCGTGACGTACTCGATGCGCCGCCCGATCCCGACCGCGCCGCCGGCCGTTCCCGGCGTGTCCTGACCCTCCCTTCCGCGCCACTGCTGCGCCCATCCTCTCCCCTTTGACCTAACAAGGGCGTGACAGTGGCTGTCACGGTGGTGTTAGGCGGGGTGGCATAGGGTTTCTTCGTGGCCAAGGAGACCGGGACCAAACTGATCGCCTCGAACAAGAAGGCGCGTCACGACTACGCGATCCTGAAGACGTACGAGGCGGGTCTCGTGCTGGCCGGGACCGAGGTGAAATCGCTGCGCCTGGGCCGCGTGTCACTCGTGGACACGTTCGCCCAGGAGCACAACGGCGAGATCATGCTCTACGGCCTGCACATCGCGGAGTATGGCTTCGGCAGCTGGACGAACCACGCTCCGCGCCGCACCCGCAAACTGCTGCTGCACAAAGACGAGATCATCAAGATCCTCAACAAGCTGAATGAGAGCTCCGGCCTCACCCTGGTGCCGCTCTCGCTCTACTTCAAGGACGGCTGGGCGAAAGTCGAGCTCGGCCTGGCGCAGGGTCTCAAGTCCTATGACAAGCGGCAGGTCATGGCGGAGCGAGACGCGAAGAAGGAGATCGCCAGGGAGATGGGGCGCCGATTGAAGGGCAGGTCACCGTCGGTGAGAGGAGGGCGTCGCTAGGTCTGAGCAGTAGCTAGGATCTACGAGTGAAAGATCCAGAAGCAGTTGAGTTCGGCCTGGACACGTTCGGCGATGTGACAGTCGGCGAGGACGGGACGGCACTTCCCTACGCGCAGGTCATCCGGAACGTCGTGGAGCAGGCGGTGCTGGCCGACCGGCTCGGTGTCGACGCTTTCGGCGTGGGTGAGCACCACCGTGACGACTACGCCATCTCCTCCCCCGAGATCGTGCTCGCGGCCATCGCCGCGAAGACCGAGCGGATCAAGCTGGGGACGGCGGTCACGGTTCTGAGTTCAGACGATCCGGTACGGGTGTACGAGCGCTTCGCCACCCTGGACGCGATCTCGGGCGGGCGGTCCGAGATCATTCTGGGCCGGGGTTCGTTCACCGAGTCGTTCCCGCTGTTCGGGTTCGACCTGGCGGACTACGACCGGTTGTTCTCGGAGAAGCTCGACCTGATGTCGCACCTGCTCACCGAGGGGCCGATCACCTGGTCCGGCTCGGTGCGGCCGCCGCTGGCCGACCAGCAGGTCTACCCGAAGACGGAGTCCGGCCGGATCCGGGCGTCGATCGGTGTGGGCGGCAGCCCGGAGTCGGTCGTGCGCACGGCTCAGTACGGTCTGCCGCTGGTGCTGGCGATCATCGGCGGGGAGCCGGCCCGATTCGCGCCGTACGTCGATCTCTACCACCGGGCGCTCAAGGAGCTGGAGCAGCCGGAGCAGCCGGTCGCGGTGCACTGCCCCGGGTTCGTGGCCGAGACCGACGACGAGGCCATCGATGTGCTCTGGCCGCACGCGCGGCGGATGCTGGACCGGCTCGGGCGGGAACGCGGATGGCCGCGCACCACCAAGGACCGCTTCGTGGCGGACGTGACCGAGGGCGCCTGGCACGTCGGTTCGCCGGAGACCGTGGCGCAGAAGATCGCGGCTACGGTGCGGGCGCTGGGGATTCAGCGGTTCGACCTGAAGTACTCGCACGGGACGCTGCCGCACGATCGGCTGATGACGTGCGTGGAGCTGTACGGGTCGCAGGTCATTCCGCGCGTCCGCGAGCTGCTGGCCGACTGATCCGGCCGACTGAGTCAGCGATTGAGCCAGCCGACTGATCCGGCTGACTGAGCCAGCTGACTGAGCCGGCGCCGGCGTGGGGCCTTCTGTGCCTGTTCGTGGCCTACAGTCGGCTCATGACTGAGCGTCTGGATTGGGCTGACCCAACGGTTCGGGAGTGGGACTGCACGGTTGTCTGGTCGGATCCCGCTGATCCGGAGGCGGGGATCGTTCTGGATCGGTCGGCGTTCTATCCAGGCGGCGGCGGGCAGCCACCGGACCATGGAGTGCTGCTCTGGGAGGGTGTTCAGACGCGGATCGTGGACACGCGGAAGGGCGGGGCCATTCCGGGTGGGGAGCTCTACCTGCTGCCGGCGCCGGGCGATCCGGTGCCGGCGGCCGGGACCACGGTGCGCGGGGCGCTGGACGACGCTCGGCGGAGCAGCCTCATGCGTACCCACTCCGGGTTGCACATTCTCTGCGGCATCGTGTTCCGGGACTTCGGGGCGCTCGTCACCGGCGGGAACATGCAGCCCGGCGAAGCGCGGATGGACTTCAACCTGCCGGAGCTGCCGTCCTCGGTGGGTGGCACCAGCTTCAAGCAGGCGCTCGAGGACGCCGTGAACGCGGAGATCACGGCGGATCGGAAGATCGTTGCGCGGGTGCTGCCTCGGGAGGAGGCCCTGGCGATTCCGACACTGGTGCGGACGCAGGACGCGCTGCCGCCGCTGGAGAACCCGGAGATCCGGGTCATCGACATCGTCGGGCTGGACGTGCAGGCGGACGGCGGCACGCATGTGGCGAGCACCGCGCAGGTGGGCCGCGTCGAGGTCGTGAAGGTGGAGAGCAAGGGGCGGCAGAACCGGCGCGTGCGTATCCGCGTCGTGGACTGAGCCGTGGACTGGGCCATGGACTGAGCCGTGGATTGGGCCATGGACTGGGCCGTGAACTGGGCGTGGAACGGACCGTGGACCAGAGAACGCGAAAGGCCGGCGGGATCACCCGCCGGCCTTTGCCGTAGCCGTTGCGTTACTTGATGCCGGCCCGGGTGCAGGCGGCCTTGTACTTCGCGGTGCAGAGGCTCTTCGCCGTGACGAAGCCGCTCTCGACGACGGCCTTGACGTTCTTCACAGTGATCGGCTCGGGGTCCAGCTTCACGAACGGGACGTAGGCGCCCGACTCCGGGTCCTTCAGCTTGTCGTCGACCGGCGGCTTGACGTTCTTGTACAGGTTGATCGCGAGCTTGGCGGCGGCGTCGGCCTCCAGCTTGATCTCCTTGTACACGGTCATGCACTGGTCGCCGGCGAGGATGTTCTGCAGGCCCTGAACGGTGGCGTCCTGGCCGGTGACCGGGACCTTGCCGTTCAGCTTCTTCTCGCGCAGCACCTCGATGGCCGCGTTGCCGAGGCCGTCGTTGGCGGCGAGCACGCCGCCGATCTTCGGGTACTGCTTGAGCATCTGGGAGAAGATCTCGCGGCCCTCGTCGTTGTCCCAGTCCGGCACGTACTGGTCCGGGCCCTTGGTGAACTCGGCGTCGTTGTAGTACTGGTCCAGGATCCGGTCGTAACCGTTCTTGAACAGGGTCGCGTTGTTGTCGGTCGGCGAACCGTTGAGCTCGGCGACGATCGGGTTGTCGACCTTCTTCTGCTTCAGGCAGCTGACCAGGGTCTGCGCCTGCAGCTCGCCGACCCGCTCGTTGTCGAAGCTGACGTAGTAGTCAGCGCCGCCGTTGAGGGTGAGCCGGTCGTAGTCGATGACGGGGACGCTGCGGGAGTGGGCGTCCTCGATCACGGCCTTGCCGCTCGCCGAGTCCAGGTTCGCGATGATCAGAACCTTGGCGCCCTCGTCCAGCATCTTGTCCGCGAGGCGCTTGAACTGCTCCTTGTCGCCCTCGGCGTTCTCGATCTGGTAGGGCACCTTGCCGGCCTCGAACGCGGCCTTCAGGTACTTCGGGTCGTCCTGACTCCAGCGCTGGGAGCTCTTGGTGTCCGGCAGAATCACGCCGATTCCCGCCTTGCCGGACGATTGGCCACCGTTGCTGGTGGTCGCCGAGCCACTGTCGCCGGAGTCACCGGGGTCGGTGCCGTCGTCACAGGCCGTGAGCGTGACTGTGGTCAACAGGCCTGCGGCAACCAGGGCGAGCAGAGACTTGCGCATGGCGATATATGTCCTCTCAGGGGGTCCCGAGCTGCGGTGGGGGCGCTGAACGGCCCGCCTAGTATCGGCCAGCGCGTCACGGGGGCAACATCGGGAGGGGGCCAGAGCAACAAGATTATTCATTTTCCACGGGTTACTGCCAAACAATCACTTTGTGTGACTGGCGGCTCATTCTCCGTACCCGTGGTTATGTGCTCTGGTCCCGTAGTTATGTGCTGGTCTTAGCCTTTTTCGGCTCCGGCGGTGAGTCCTTCGGTCAGGAGGCGTTCCGCCGCGAAGAAGATGATCACAATCGGCAGCGTCAGCACGACGGAACCCGCCATCAGGACCGTTTTGCTGACCTCGATGCCACCGGAGAGCTGCGCCAGGCCCAGCGACACCGTCCAGTCGGCGCGATCCTCCACCAGGAAGAGCAGCGCGAACAGGAATTCGTTCCAGGCAATCATGAAGACGTACAGCGCGTTCGCCATGACGGCCGGAGCTGCCAGCGGAAGGACTACCTTGCGCAGCGTCTGCAACCGGCTGTAGCCGTCGACGGCGGCCGCCTCCTCCAGGCTCTCCGGGATCGTGGAGAGGTAGTTGCGCAGCATGTAGATCGAGACGGGGACGGTCTGCGCGATGTACACCAGGATCAGTCCGCCCAGGGAACCGCGCAGGCCGAGCCGGGTGAAGAGCACGAAGAGCGGGATCGCCAGCAGGATCGACGGGAACAGGTAGACCGACAGGAACAGGAAATGCACCTGCCGGCGGCCGGTGAATCGCAGGCGGCTGACCGCGTACGCGCCGGGAATCGCCACCAGCAGCGTCAGAGCCGTCGCGGCCAGCGAGACCATCGCGGAGTTCGCGAGGAAACGCAGGAAGCCCTGGCCACCGTTGTCGACCGAGGTGAGCACCTCACGGTAGGTGCTGAGCGTCCACTCGGACGGGGCGATCCAGAGTTGGCCCGGGTCCTGGAGGAGCTGTTCGATCGGGCGTACCGACAGCAGCAGCATGTAGAGGAACGGGAAGAGGGTCGCGATCAGGAGGACGATGATCACGATCGGCCGGAGGACGGAGAGGACCCGCGCCTCAATGGTCGCTCTGTCTTTCAGGGGGGCTCTGTCTTTCAGGGGGGCTCTGTCTTTCAGGAGGGCTCTGTCTTTCAGGGAGGCTCTGTCTTTCAGGGAGGCTCTGTCTTTCATGGGACCTACTCCTCCCCCTCTACGCGAGGAGCCAGGAAACGCAGGTAGATCGCGAGCAGGACGATCAGACCGGTGGCCAGGACCAGCGCCTGCGCGGCCGCGGCCCCGACGTCGAAGCGCGCGGTGAGGAACTCGTAGACCCGGACGCTGACCACCTCGGTGCCGGCCCCGCCGCCGGTCAGCAGGTAGACGTCGTCGAACTTGTTGAACGTCATGATGAACCGCAGCACGCAGAGCAGCGCGATCACCGCGGAGAGCTGCGGCAGCAGGATGTGCCGGAAGATCTGAGTGGGCGCGGCGCCGTCGACCCGGGCCGCCTCCTCCAGGTCCTGCGGTACGGCCTGAAGGCGGGCCAGCAGGAAGAGGAACGCGAACGGGAAGTACCGCCACGACTCGAACGCGATCACCGTGAGCAGCGCGAGCGGGATCTCCAGGTGCCAGCTGAACAGGCCGAAGAAGCTCAGGTCGAAGGCGTACTCGCGCTGGCTCAGGAAGGCGATCGGCCGGTCCCAGCCGAGGAAGCGCGCACCCCAGTTGTTGGCGAGACCGAATTGCGGGCTGAGCAGGATCGTCCAGACGAAAGTCACGGACACCACCGGCGCCACGTACGGAAGAAGGACCGAAGCCCGGACCAGGGTCCGGCCGCGGAAGCGGCCCCGGAGAGCCAGCGCCGCGACCAGGCCGATAGCGATGGATCCGACGGTGGAGCCGACCGTGTACACCACGGTGGTCCAGAGCGACGACCAGAAGCCGGGCGAGGTGAGCACCAGCTCGATGTTCGACAGCGTGTACTCGCCGAAGACACCGGCGCGGCGCAGATTGATCAGCCGGATCCGCTGGAAGGCGAGCATGATCGTCCAGAGGATCGGCAGGACGACCACGACCAGGACCACGATCAAAGTCGGTGACAGGTACGCCAGGCCGGCTCTGCTTTCGCGCTGGCGCAGGGTCAGCGGCCGCTTACTCAAGGGACTTCTGGATCGTCTTGACGTCCTCGGCTGCGCGCTGGGCGGCCTCCTGCGCGTCGAGTTCGCCGGTGGTCAGGCTGTTGATCGCCTTGGGCACCGGGAGCTCGCCGAGACTCGCGCCGACCAGGGCGCCCTGGTTCTGCGGGAAGCCCCAGCGCTGGAACGTGTCCGGACTCTTCTGCAGGGCCGTCAGCACGTCCTCGGGGTAGAGCTCCGCGAGCGGCTTCTTGGTGTCCACCCCGGCCGGCAGGGTGTTCCAGGCAGTGGTGAATTTCGTGGCGTCGTCGGCCGTACCCTTGCGCACCGGGATTTTGCCTTCCGGGGCGATACCCAGCCAGTCCGTGTAGCCCTCGTTCATCATGTACGCCACGAACCGCTTCGCGTTGTCGGTGTTGGCGCCGTCCGCCGTGATCGTCCAGCTGGTGATCTCGCCGAACTGGGCGGGTTTGCCCTGCGGGCCGGCGACCGCGGTGACCACGCCGGTGTTCTTCGCCAGCCAGGCCGGGTCACCCTTGCACTCGGCGCAGGTCGGCAGGGCGTCGTTGCGCAACCCGGCCAGCTCGTCCAGCAGGAACGACGACCAGACGACCATGGACGCCTTGCCCGCGAAGTACGTGGCGCGGGTGGTGTCGACGTCCTGCGCGCCCGGCACCGACCAGTTCTTCACCAGGTCCGAGTAGAGCTGGAACGTCTCCACGCACTGCGGCGAGTCCAGCAGCACCGACTTCGCGTCGTCGACCATCTGGCAGTTGTTGCCGAGAGCCAGGTTCTCGAACGTCTGCTGGGTGAACGCGTCGTTCCCGACGGTGGCGAGCACGGCGCCGGCGACCTGCGGGGAGTTCAGCTTCTCGGCAGCGGCGCGGATCGCGGCGTAGGTGTCCGGCACGGCCAGACCCGCCTTCTGGAACAGGTCCTTGCGGTAGAAGAGCAGTTGCGCCCAGCCGTCCGACGGGACTGACCACTGGACGCCGTCCTGGCTGGTCAGCTGCAGCGCCGGGGCGGAGAACGTGCCGGTGCCGAGCTGGTCGACGACGGCCTTCGTGGCGTCCGTGTCGAGCAGCTGGTTGGAGGCCATCTGCGCCACGGCGGCCAGCGGGAGCGCGCCGACCACGTCGGGCAGCGTTCCCGCCGCGGCCGCTGAGGTGATCAGGCTGCTGAACTGGTTCTCGTCGGTCGCGACGATCTTCACCGGGATGCCGGTGGACTTGGTGAACTCGTCGGCGATCTTCTGGGTGGCCTGCACCCGGTCGGTGAGGTTCTCCAGGCTCCAGACCGTCAAGGTGCCGCCGCCGTCGTCACCTCCGTCGTCGCCGCAGCCGGAGAGGGCTGTGGTGGCGAGCAGCAGAAGGGCCGCTCCGGCTGTGCTCCAGCGGGACCTGCTCTTAGATCCGGCACGAGCTGACTTCGTCGTCATGATGTCCTCCCCGTTACGCATCGATGACGGAGAACCTGTCCTGACGGTAAGCCCGTGGCTGGAGTTCCGCGACCGGAGAGGTCATCAGAGAATCCGGCGGGACTTCCAGGAGGACTTCCGGGAGGACTTCCGGGAGGGCTTCCGGGAGGGCTTCCGGGAGGTGGAGAGTCATCACAATGGGGGCATGACGCTCAGGATCAGGGTCGCTACGCGGGAGGACCTGCCCGCTCTGCGGGACGTGATGGCACGGGCGATCGGGGAGCTGCAGCGCGGGTTTCTCGACGAGGCGCAGATCGCGGCCAGCCACGAGATCATGGGTCTCGACACGCAGCTTGTCGACGACGGGACGTATTTCCTGGTGGAGGTTGCCGGGGACAGATCCGGGACGGTCTGCGGGTGTGGTGGGTGGAGCCGGCGGGCGACGCTCTACGGCGGGGACCATACGCCGGGGCGGGACGCGGCGCTGCTGGATCCGCGGCGGGAGCCGGCGAAGGTCAGAGCCATGTACACCCACCCCGGGTACGCGCGACGCGGCATCGGCCGGATGATCCTCGCCGAGTGCGAGAGGGCGGCTGCCGCGGAGGGGTTCACCAGGCTGGAACTGATGGGGACGCTCTCCGGGCAGCCGCTCTACGCGGCGGCGGGTTTCGAAGTCATCGAGACACTCGAGGACGGCCGTGGGGGCGTACCCGTGCCGTTGGTTCGAATGGGTAAAACCCTCACCAACTGACAGCTCTTACCAACTGACGGCTCCTACCAACTGACGGCTCTTACCAACTGACAGCGATGTACTTGGACTCCAGGTACTCCAGCAGCCCCTCGTGACCGCCCTCCCGGCCGATGCCGCTTTGCTTCACGCCGCCGAACGGCGCGGCCGGGTCGCTCACCAAGCCCCGGTTGAGGCCCACCATGCCGGCCTCGATCGCCTCGCTCACCCGCAGGCCGCGGGCCAGGTCACCGGTGTAGACGTACGCCACCAGGCCGTACTCGGTGTCGTTGGCGAGCCGGACCGCCTCGTCCTCGCTGGTGAACGTCACGATCGGCGCGACCGGGCCGAAGATCTCCTCGCGGAGGATCGCCGAGTCGGGGGCGACACCGGTCAGCACGGTCGGCGGGTAGTAGAAGCCGGGACCCTCGGGACGGCTGCCACCGGTGACCGCCTCCGCGCCGGCGTCCAGGGCGGAACGGACCAGACCGTCCACCTTCGCCACCGTGTCCTCGTTGACCAGCGGGCCCACCTGCGTCTTCTCATCGGTGCCCGGGCCGACGACCAGCGCGGACATGCGCTGGGCGAGCCGGCGGGAGAACTCGTCGGCGATCGACGACTCGACGAAGAAGCGGTTCGCCGCGGTGCACGCCTCACCACCGTTGCGCATCTTCGCGATCATCGCGCCCTCGATCGCGGCGTCCAGGTCGGCGTCCGCGAAGACCAGGAACGGCGCGTTGCCGCCCAGCTCCATCGACGTGTTCACGACGTTCTCGGCGGCCTGCGCCAGCAGGATCCGGCCGACCTCGGTGGAGCCCGTGAACGACAGCTTGCGCACCCGTGAGTCGCGCAGCATCTGCGAGACCACCTTGCCGGAGCTGCGCGACGGCAGCACGTTGACCACGCCGTCCGGCACGCCCGCCTCGGCGAGGATCGCGGCCATGGCCAGGGCGGTCAGCGGGGTGTCGCTGGCCGGCTTGAGGATCATCGTGCAGCCGGCCGCCAGCGCGGGGCCGATCTTGCGGGTGGCCATGGCGGCCGGGAAGTTCCACGGCGTCACCAGCACGCACACCCCGACCGGCTGGCGCGTCACCAGGATCCGGTTGGCGCCGGACGGCGCGGTCGCCAGGGCGCCCTCGGCGCGGACCGCCTCCTCCGAGTACCACCGGAAGAACTCGGCCGCGTAGGTGACCTCGCCCTTCGCGTCCACGAGCGCCTTGCCGTTCTCCAGGCTGATCAGCTTCGCGAGCTCGTCCGCCCGCTCGGTCATGAGCGTGAACGCTTTGCGCAACACCTCCGCCCGTACCCTCGGGGGTGTCGCCGCCCAGGCCGGCCCCGCCGCAGCCGCCGCATCCACCGCGGCGATCGCGTCCGCCTCGCTGCCGTCCGCAACCGAGGCGATGGTGTCGCCGGTCGCCGGGTCGAGCACGTCGAAACGGCTCGACGAGGAGGCCGGCACCCACTTGCCGCCGATGAACAGTTCGGTTTCCACAACGGCTCCTTAACTCAATGCCATTACCTGTGCCGCAAGTGCCTGTGCCCCGCTGACTCGCCTAGCTTGCTCTCGATCGCTGCGGCTCGCCATGCTTCCCCTGCAACCCTGCTTCCTACAACCCTGCTTCCTACAACCCTGCTTAGCCGACAGCCCTGCTTAGCCGACAGCCCTGCTTAGCCGACAGCCCTGCTTCGCCCACAACCCTGCCTCCCCGCACACTTGGACCCATGCCGGCGGGGGTGTGGTGGAGAGACGGTGTCGTCTATCAGGTCTACCTGCGATCGTTCGCGGACGCCTCCGGGGACGGCGTCGGCGACCTCGCGGGCCTCACGGCCCGCCTCGGACACATCGCCGAGCTCGGCGCGGACGCCATCTGGCTCACCCCGTTCCAGACCTCACCCCAGAAAGATCATGGGTACGACGTCAGCGACTACACCGGGGTCGATCCGCTCTTCGGTGATCTCCCCGCGTTCGACACCATGCTCGGCCGCGCGCATGACCTGGGCCTGCGCGTGATCATCGACATCGTCCCGAATCACTGCTCGGCGGAACACCCGATCTTCCGGGCGGCGCTGACCGGCGACGAGTCGGCGCGGCAGCGGTTCCACTTCACCCGGACGCCGAACGACTGGCCCAGCGTGTTCGGCGGTCCCGCGTGGGAACCGGTCGGCGACGGGACGTGGTACCTCCACCTGTACGCGCCGGAGCAGCCGGACTGGAACTGGCGCGACCCGAGGACCGCGCCGTTCTTCGACGACGTGCTCCGGTTCTGGTTCGACCGGGGCGTCGACGGGCTGCGGGTGGACGTGGCCCACGGGCTGTTCAAGGCGCCCGGCCTGCCACCGCTCACGTCCGTGACACTCCCGCCGGGTGTCACGCCGACGCCGGGGAGGCTCCGGTCCAATCCGCTCGCCTGCGATCAGCCCGAGACCCCGCTGGTCTACCGGCGGTGGCGGGAGATCGCCGATTCGTACGATCCGCCGCGGGTGCTGATCGGCGAGGTCAACCTGGAACCCGAGCGGGCCGCGCGCTACACCGGACCGGAACGGCTGCACCAGGCGTTCGCGTTCGGGTTCGTGATCGCGCCCTGGGACGCGCACGCCTGGCGGGAGACCGGCGAGCAACTGCTCCGCCATCCGCCGGTCACCTGGGTCACCGAGAACCACGACGTGGTGCGGACCCCCACCCGGTACGGCAATCCGGCGCGCGCACGAGCCGCCCTGCTCACGATTCTGGAGCTGCCCGGCGCCGCGTACCTGTTCCAGGGTCAGGAGTACGGGCTGCCGGAGGTGACGGTGCCCGAGAAGGATCGGCAGGACCCGGCGTGGAAGCGGTCCGGCATGACCCGTGACGGATGCCGAGTGCCGCTGCCGTGGGCCGACGGCTTCTCGCCGCCCGGATCCGCGGCGCCGTGGCTGCCGGCGCCGGAGGGCTGGGAGCGATACCTGGAGTCGCCGTCGCTGGAGTTGTGCCGGGAGGCGATCGCGCTGCGGCGGCGGTTGCATGCGGAGGGGCTGCTCTCGGCCGACGATGCGGTGGAGTGGTCGGTGGACGGCGATGGGCGGTTGATCGCTGCTCGTGGGCTGGACTCTCATGGGCTGGACACTCATGGGCTGGACACTCATGGGCTGGACACTCCTGGGCTGGACACTCCTGGACTCCCCACTCATGTGACCCGCGCCAGTCTGGGCTTTGCGCTGGTGGTCGCCATGGGTGCCGGCCCGGTTGAGCTGCCGGACGGCGAGGTGCTGATCAGCAGCGATCCGCTCACGGGGGACGGTCGTCTGCCGGCTGACGCGGCGGCTTGGGTTCGTACCGGATCGGAATCTGTCGGCCACGGCAGCTGACGGGACGAACGGGCGAGGGCCGAGCTGCTACCGGCAGTAGTTTTTCAGCTGTCCGGCTCGGGTCAAGTGTCACGGTGTGCAGATGGCGGACCGTGGGCATGGAGGCGCGGGGTTTTGTCGTACGCATGTTCGAAGATTTGCGGGTGCGACAGGCAGTGGGGCAGTTGACGACGGCGGCGGGCGAATGCGCCCGGACGCCGATGTTCGGGCTGTCCGAGACGGAGCTCCTGATCTTCCTCGACGAGGTCTTCCGCGCTCAGCAGATGGTGCAGGCCGCCCTGCTGCACGCGGTGCGCGAGGTCGAGGGGCGAGGCATTCCGGCCGGTCAGCAGGCCGCCACGGCGAACATGTGGTTGCGGGAGCGACTGCGGATCTCGTCCTCGACCGCCGGCATGTGGCTGGCGCAGGCACGGATGCTCGACGCCCACCAGGACCTGGACGCCGCGGTGACCGCAGGCGCCGTCAACGCCGAGCAACTCGCCGTCATCACCACCGAGCTGGCTCAGCTGCCGAAGGATCTGGATGCGCCGACGCTGGCCCGGGCACGGACGGTTCTGCTCGACTGGGCACAACACCTCGACCCGCGGCAGCTGCGGATGGCGGCCCGCCGGATTCTCGAACACGTCTCTCCCGAAGTCGCCGAGGGCCGGGAGGAGGCAAGGCTCCGGCGGGCGGAACAGCAGGCTCGGGAGCAACGGTTCCTCACGATGACCTCGGACGGTGACGGGCGCGTGCGGGTGCGCGGGCTTCTCGACAGCGAGAGCGCCGCCGTGATCACCGCCGCGCTGGATCCGCTGTGCCGGCCCGCCGCCACCCGGACCGAACTGGCGGAGACAGGCGAGACCCGGACGCCCGGGCAGCGACGGGCGGACGCCCTGGTGGACGTGTGCCGCGTCGCGCTGAGCGGCGGCAGCCTGCCCGAGCAGAGCGGCGCCCGCCCACAGCTCGCGGTCACCGCCTCCTATGACGTGCTGCGCGGTGAGCTCGGCCCCGGCGTGCTCGAGGACGGCGAACCGGTGTCGGCCGAGACGGTTCGCCGGCTGGCCTGCGACTCCCGGATCCTGCCGCTGATCTTCGGAGGCGAGAGCCAGGTGCTGGACGCCGGGCGTACCCGCCGGCTGGTCAGCGGTGTGCAGCGGCGCGCGCTGATGGTGCGGGACCGAGGATGCACCTTCCCCGGTTGCGACAGGCCGGGGCGCTGGTGCGAAGCACACCACATGAACCCCTGGTCCGAGGGCGGCAACACCGATCTACGGGAGCTGGCGCTGCTCTGCGGGTTCCATCATCAGGTCATTCACGGTGAATCGGGCTGGCAGATCAGGCCGGGACCCGATGGCCGGCCGGAGTTCCTGCCGCCGCCGTCGTTGGATCCGCAGCGAGTGCCACGGCAGAACCAATATCACCGGCGGACGTGAGTTGCCGGTTGCCGGTTCATCAGGTTGCCGGTTCATCAGGTTCCCGCTGATCAGTTGCCCGCTGATCAGGTCACGGAGCTGCGCGGACTAGGCTTACCGGAGTGGCCAAGTACTTCGACGTGCACCCGGACAATCCGCAGCAGCGCAGCATCCATCAGATCGTCGATCTGCTCCGCCAGGACGGGTTGATCGCCTACCCGACCGACTCGTGCTTCGCGCTCGGCTGCCGGATGGGCAACAAGGACGGCCTGGACCGGATCCGCGCCATCCGGCACCTCGACGACCGCCATCACTTCACCCTGATGTGTCACGACTTCGCGCAGCTGGGCCAGTTCGTGCAGATCAACAACTCGCTGTTCCGGGCGGTGAAGGCGTCCACGCCGGGGCCGTACACGTTCATCCTGCCCGCCACCAAGGAGGTTCCGCGCCGGCTGTTGCACCCCAAGAAGAAGACCGTCGGGGTACGGATCACCAGTCACGTCACCGCCCAGGCCATCCTCGCCGAACTGGGTGAGCCTCTCGTCTCCAGCACTCTGCTGCTGCCCGGCGAGGCGGAGCCGATGATCCACGGCTGGGAGATCAAGGAAGCGCTCGATCACAGCGTCGATGCGGTCGTCGACTCCGGCGAATGCGGCACCGAGCCGACCACGGTGATCGACCTCTCCGACGGGGTTCCGGAGATCCTGCGGGTGGGGGCGGGCGACCCGTCGCTGTTCGAGTAGGGCCCCGTTCGCACCGGCCCACACCGCGCCGGCCCACACCGCACCGCATCACACCGCACCGCATCACATCGCATCGGATTACACCGACCGGCCGCGCCGCCTATGCGAACAGATTCAGCGGGACCGCCGCGGCCATCGCCGCCATGCCCTCGTCACTCGGATGCAGATGGTCACCGCTGTCGTAGGCGGCAAGCATCCGATCCGGCGCTGCCGGGTCGCGCACGGCCGCGTCGAAGTCGACGACCGCGTCGTACTCGCCCGACCTGCGGACCCACGCGTTGAACGCATCCCGCTTGGCGCGGGTCTCCGGGCTGTCGAGCCGGCCCCGGTACCCGCCGAACGGCAGCAACGTCCCGCCGATCATCTCCACGCCCGCGGCCCGGCCCCGTTTGATCAGCTCGCGGTGCCCGACGATCAGCTCGTCGATGGTGGGCGGCGTGACGAGGCCGAGGTCGTTCACGCCGAGCAGGACTATCGCGTGACTGACCGCGGGCTGAGCCAGGACGTCGCGTTCGAACCGGCGCAGCCCGGACTCTCCGGCCCAGGCTCTGGAACCGGCACGCCCGGTCCGTCCGATCGGGCCGCTGAGCAGGCGGTTCCTGCTGATGCCGGTGTTGAGCACACCACGGTCGATGTCACCGTCACGCAGCCGGGCGGCCAGGAGGTCGGGCCAGCGGTGGTTGGCGTTCTGCGCGGTTTTCGCACCTCTCGTGATCGAGTCGCCGAACGCGACGATCGAGGATGTGGAGCGGCGCGCGCGAACGCTGACGCCGGACAGGAACAGGTACGTGGGGATCGTCTCGATCGCCGGGCGGCCCCCGTCTCCCCCGCTGCTGATCCGGTCCGCTGCAGTGAGGTTGCCGGGTGCGACCATGTTCATCTGGTACGCCAGCGGGGTGACCGTGCCGACCTGGGTGCGATCCGGCAGGTACAGGCTGATCACCAGGTCGCCGCCGGGCGGGACGACGAGATCGGCGGAGTCGCTGATCAGCGTGCCGCCGGCCGGGATGACCGCGTCGGGGCGACCGGCGAAGGTGAGCGGCTGGCCGGTGCCGGGGACGAGGTCGGTGCTGGCGCCGGTGCCGGACCGTAGTCCGAGGCTCGCGGCGCCGATGCGTACCGGCTGGGCGCCGAACTCGTTGCTGAACCGGACCTGCGGCTGGTCGCCGCCGATACTGGCGTGAACGACCTGTCGTACCGTCTGGTCGGCGAGGGTCTGGACCTGTTCGGCGGGCTGGGCGGTGACCGGGGCGGCCCAGGTGCCGGCCCGGATCGGTTCCCGCACCGTGGGGTTGCGCTGTCCTGCCGTGCCTGGGGTAGCCGCGAGCACGGCCACGCCGGCGCCACCGAGCAGGAGTGCGCGGCGGGAGGTCGCCCGGGCCGTGTTGAGGAGAAAGTTTTTCCGCTTTATCCCGGTACGCTAAATAATCGACGTCGGCGGCGTCAAGCCGTCTTTCCCGAGAAAGCCACCCGGCGGTGCGAAAGCAATCACACCGCCGGGTGGCCGGGTCCTCATGCCCGCTGAGTCTCCAGGCAGGCAGGGTTGCTAGCAGGCAGGGTTGCTAGCAGGCAGGGTTGCTAGCAGGCAGGGTTGCTAGCCGGTCGTGCAGGTCAGATTCTGCACCTGCGCGGCGGCCGTCCCTGAGGCGAGGAACCCGAACGTGACATGTCCGCCAGCCGGGACCGCGGCGTTCCACGTCTCGTTCTTCACGGTCGCCAGCGACCCGCTCGACGTGGCACGCCCGCTCCACGCCTGTGCCAGCGTCTGGCTGCCCGGGAACGTCCACGAGACGGTCCAGCCGTTCACCGCGGTGTCCCCGGCGTGAACCATCACCTCACCCTGGAATCCGCCCGACCAGGCCGACACCACCGAGTACATCGCGGTGCAACCCCCGGTGGGGTTCGGCGAGTTCGAATTGCTGGGCGAGGGCGGGGTGCTGGGCGAGTTGCTGGGCGAGGGCGGGGTGCTGGGCGAGGGCGGGGTGCTGGGCGACGGCGGGGTGCTCGGGGACGGCGAGGCTGTTCCGCCGTTCCCGATGCCGGTCACCTCACCGTTGCCACCGTCGAAGACCACGTCCGAGCAGCCGTAGAACGTCTCCTGGCTGTCCGAGCGCGACCACACCGAGTAGATCAGGTGCCGGCCGGTTTTGCCCGCGGGCAGGTTGCCGTTCCAGTAGTAGTGGCCGTCGTCGGTGCCCGGCCCGCCGTTCGCGGGCGGGTTGGTGACCTGGTCGAACGGGGTCGGCTCCAGGTCGCTCCAGGCGAGCGGTTTGGTCGGGTCGTACCCGTCCTTGGTGATGTAGAGGTAGAAGGTTCCCGGGTGCTTGGCCCAGTTGTTGTACTTGAACTGGACGTTCGCTCCGGCGGTCAGGTGGGTCAGCGGCCAGTCGGTCCGGGCCAGGTTGAAACCGGTGAAGTTGTACGGACCGCCGGTTCCGCCACTGCACAGCTGGCCGTCCGGCAGGAACCCGCTGACCCGGCCGGCGCCGTCCGAGCGGAGCACGGCGAACCAGTTGTAGAGCGAGGTCACCCCGCTCTGCGCGACCGCGGCGGCGCAGGCGGCGTTCTTGGGTTCGATCGCGCCGGTCTGCGGGTTGCGGCCGTCCTGGTAGCAGAACCAGGTACGGCTGCCCGGGACCTGGATGGCGCCGTGCGCCTGGGCCGGGCCCTGAACCGCCAGAACCCCGGCCGCGGCGGCAACGATCACCACGGCGAGCAGTCTCAGCGACCGCATCCATCCCTGCCGCATCGACCCCTGCTTGGTCGACCCGTGCTGGATCGGCCCGTGCTGGATCGACCCGTGCTGGATCGACCCGTGCTTGATCGGCCCGCGCTGGATCGACCCGTGCTGGATCGGCCCCTGCTTGATCGGTGTTTGCGTCATCGATCAGCCCTCCGGGAACAGCCGGGCGTAGTCGGCGTAGCCGGTTGCCACGTCGACCTGGGCCCAGAATCGGTGGTAGTTGAAGGTCGGCGCGGGGCCGCCGTTCAGGTACGCCTGAACCTTCGGGAAGTCCGGGTCGCTGCGGTAGAACGAGCGAATGTCGAGGAACGAGACACCCGGCTTGATCACGTCACCGTTCGGCATCTCACCCGACCAGCCCGGCGGGATGTAGACGCCCTGGCCGGTGGAGGCGTTGTAGGTGTCGTCCATCCGGTTGTAGTCGGCGCGGGTCTCGGTCACCGAGACGCCCTTGTCGTCCTTGTACGCCCAGATCGCGTCGAGCAGCCCCTTGGCGGCCGTCTTCGCCTGCGTGTTGCCGGACTTCGCGGCGTAGTAGGTGAGCAGCTTCGCGAACGAGCCGGCCACACCGAGGTCCTGACCGTGCGCGGTGACCTCGACGTGCAGGTTGGTGTTCGCCTGCGGGCTCGACGCGTTCCAGGTGTTCGGCGCGCCGGTCCAGGCCATCTCGGACGGGATGCTGAAGCTGTCCGCCTCGATGGTGCTGTTCGCGAGCGCCCACGGCACCCACTTGTCGAGCACCGCCTTCGCCTTGGCGTTCCCGGTCACGTAGTAGAGCTCGGCGAGCCGCTCCAGGGACCAGGTCTGCATGCCGAACCAGCGGTTGGACGGCGGGTCGGCGTAGACCGGCGCTTCGACGTACGCGAGACCGTAGAAGGTCGGCGTGCCGGCCGGACGTGCCGAGTAGTTGCCGTTCCAGCTGTTCGTCGCGCCGCCGGCGATGGCGCCCTCGGCGGACTGCAGCCACTGGTAGAACTCGAGCTGGCGGTCGAGGCTGGCCTGCCAGTCCGCCTTCGCCGTCGGCGACTTCGGCGCGAACGCCCCGACGTTGGACAGGATGTAGGCCGCCATCGGGTTCTGGTACCCGAAGTGGCTGGTGCTGGAGCCGATCCGCCACGCCCAGCCGGCGTTCGTGTCGTACGCGCCGCCCCAGGCGTAGTACCAGGACATCAGGTTGTTCGAGCTGCTCTTGCCGGTGCCCGCGGTGCAGGACGTGGAGGCGCAGCCCGGGTTCTTGAAGTACTTGTCGTAGAACGAGTACCGCAGGTAGTCACCCATCTTGGCGGCCTTGGCCACGGCGTCCGAGATCTGCGACGCCTTGCCCTGCTGGGTGGCCCAGGTGTACGCCCAGTACGCCACCTGCACGGCGCGGGCGTCCGCGTCCGGCGCGTTGGTGTACTTCCACTGCTTGGCGTACGACGCGTCCTTGGTGAACAGGTCGAGGTAGCCGTTCGGGCCGCCGTGCGCGAACGTGTCGCAGGACGGCTGCGGCACCGTCTCGAACGTCGACTCCTGCGGTCCCCGCTGGAAGGTGTTGATGTAGACGACGCGGCTGGTGCCGTCGCCGCAGTGCCCGAAGCCGTACGTGTTGTCGACGTCGAGCAGCCAGTGCATGCCGTAGATGTCGTCGGTGCCGTACGCCGCCTTCAGCTCGGCTGCCAGGGGGTCCTGGCCGACGGAGACGCCGCTGTCGAGCTGGGACGGGTACTGCGACGGCAGCGGGTACTCGGCCGCGTACGTGGCCGGCTTCTGCGCGTTGTAGTTCGCGTTGGTCGGCTGGTCCGCGTGCGACGGGATGATGTACTTCTCCATCGTCGCCCAGGCGTTGTTGAACGGCGCCCAGTCGCCGCTGACCTGACCGTGCTCGGCCTCCAGCCACAGCCAGTAGCTGAACGCCTCACTGGTGGTCTCGTGGCCGTGGTCGGGCGCTTCGTTGATCAGCGTCTCGATCGAGTGGTACGGCACGCCCTCCGGGCTGAAGTACCCGTTGGCGGGGTTCTTCAGGTCGTTGTAGAGCTGCGTGAACCGGGCGTCGACGGAGCCCTCCTCGACGACCGTGACGCCGAGCTGCGCCGCGGTGTAGCCGCTGGACGTCGCCGCGATCGTGGCGGTGGACCCGGCTGTCGCCGACGTGGCGGCCGCGACCGTGACGGCCTGGCCGGTGTTCCAGTTCGACGGGGTGAACGTGAGCGTCGCCGGCGTCGCGGTAATGGCGGTGGTCCCGGCGCTGCGCGCGACCGCCACGCTGACGTTCGCCGTGGGCGCGGCGCTCAGCGCGAGCTTGAAGGAGCCGCTGCTCCCGGGCGAGATCGACAGGGAGGTGGCGTCGGCGACGATCGACGGGGTGGTCGCCGCGTCGACGAAGACCGGCACGTCGGCGGTGCTGCTCTTGACGCCCGCGCCGTCGAACGCGACGGCCTGCACGTGGTACGCCGCCGACTGCGCGGGGACACCGCTCCAGGTGTACGCGTACGGGGCGGTCGTGTCCGAACCCAGCAGCAGTCCGTCGTGGTAGAACTCGACCCGGCTGATGGTCTGCCCGCTCGCCGCGGTGGCGGTCGCCGCGATCGGGATCGACGCCGGGGCGGTGTACCTGGTGTTCGCGGCCGGGCCGGTGATCTGCACGGTCGGCACGTTCGCGGTCTGGTTGCAGGCGGTGCCGTTGAGGGTGAACGCGGTCGGCACCGGGTTCGCGGAGCCGGTGAACGTGCCGTTGAACCCGGAGCTGATCGTGGCGTTGGTGCCCAGGCTGCCGTTCCAGGACGCGTTGTTGACCGTCACGTGCTGGCCGCTCTGGCTGTAGACGCCGCTCCAGCCCTGCACCGCCTTCTGTCCCGCGTCGGGGAAGTCGAACTCCAGCTTCCAGCTGCTCAGCGGGTCGCCGGTGTTCTTGATCTGGATGTCGCCGGTGAAGCCGCCCGGCCATTGGCTCTGCACCTTGTAGACGACGGTGCAGCCGGCCGCGGCGTACGCCGGGGTGCCGGCCACCAGGGCCGCGCCGGCGCCGAGAACGGCGACGCCGGCGAGGGCCACTCTTCGCCTGAGATTCGAGCTGGTGCTTGGAGGCGTGATTCGGGCGCTTGGGGATCTAGACCTCACGGGGATCCTTTCTGCCCCGGGTACGGGGTGGCGTCCGGCGCGCAGGCCCGGACGTCACGGTGACCCGGGCTACGGGGTGGTGGAGCAGTTGATCGGGGATGGGACGGGGTTGGTGGTGCCGATGGTGCCGCCGGTGCCGGTGGTGCCGATGGTGCTGGTGGTGCCGGTGGTGCTGGTGGTGCCGGTGGTGCTGGTGGTGCCGGTGGTGCTGGTCGTGCTGGTCGTGCTGGTCGTGCCGCCGAGGAATCCGAACGTCGCGGAAGCCCCGGACGTGAGCGCGCCGTTGTAGCCGGCGCCGGGCGCAGCCACGAGCGCGAGGGCGGCGAGGGGCGCACCGCCGGGGGACCTTCGCATGCAACACCCTTCCATCGATGAGCATTCATGTGGGAGCGCTCCCAGCAGCGTGGAACCATGTCACCGTCGTGTCAAGAGCCGGAAACCTCGCGTTGACATGGCGCAAAATGGCGCGCCGGGTGCGACGGCGCGAGAAAGCCGCCGGCTCCCCGCCGGCGCATCGCCCGACCCCTCAGCCCCGCTACGGACAGCGACCGCACGCGACCATGCCGCCACCATGAGCCATTTACCAGCGACAACAGGCCCCGCCGCCGCGACAATGGCGCCCTCTTCTACGTCACCAACCGGTTCGCCGGTACGAGATCGGGGAATTCGACCTGTCCACCCGGGACGTTCAGCGGGATGAACGGCTCATCCATGGACAAATCACGGATCAACTGCCTGTGTATCATTCGGCGGAACACGCAGGGCGGCGCCAGCCAGGACGCCGGCCGGCCCGCCGGACGGAAATGAAAGGCACGCCACGAGGCCGACACGCCGCGTAACCGCGGACCGGCCAACCGGGCGAGCAAGACGGGCAACTAAGCAAGACGGGCAACTAGAACGGACGCCCCACACAGGTGGCCGAGACGGGCGCCCGGCGAGCCGGCGGAGAACCGCGGAGAAGGCGGCGGAGGAGATTGCATGAAGGTTTGCGTTGTCGGAACCGGCTATGTCGGCCTGACCACCGGTGTCAGTCTCGCGTTCCTGGGGCACGAGGTGACCTGTGTCGACCTCGACCAGGCGAAGGTCGACATGCTGGCCGCGGGCCGCTGTCCGATCTACGAGCCCGGCATGGAGGACCTGCTCGCCGAGGCCGCGCCGAACCTGACGTTCACCACCTCCTACGCTGACGCCGTCCCCGGCGCCGACGTGGTCTTCGTCGCCGTGCAGACGCCCTCGGCCGCCGACGGCAGCCCGGACCTGCGGTACCTGCGCAGCGCGGCGGAGAGCGTGGCGCAGGCCCTCGACCACGATTTCACCGTCGTGGTGAACAAGTCGACGGTCCCGATCGGCAGCGGCAACTGGGTCGACGCGATCCTGCGGGACTCGTTCCAGCAGCGGGAGAACGGGTCCGAGGGCACCGGCCGCAACGACACCGAGTTCGCGGTCGCCTCGAACCCGGAGTTCCTGCGTGAGGGCAACGCGATCGCCGACACCCTCTACCCCGACCGCATCGTGATCGGCTCGGACAACCCGCGCAGCCTCGAGGTGCTCAACCGCCTCTACCGCCCGATCATCAACCAGACGTTCACGCCGCCCACGTTCCTGCCGCGTCCCGAGGACGCCAACGCGGTCCCGCTGGTCTCCACCGACCTGGCCTCCGCGGAGCTGATCAAGTACGCGGCCAACGCGTTCCTGGCTCTCAAGATCAGCTACGCGAACGAGATCGGCCAGCTCGCCGCGAAGGTCGGTGCCGACATCACCGAGGTCGCCCGCGGCATGGGCCTGGACCAGCGGATCGGCTCGCGCTTCCTGCAGCCCGGCGTCGGCTGGGGCGGCTCCTGCTTCGGCAAGGACACCAAGGCCCTGATCGCGACCGCCGCCGAGTACAACCTCGAGATGCCGATCGTGAAGGCGGCGCGCGACGTCAACCAGCGGCAGCGCGCCATCGCGGTGGAGCGCCTGCAGGACGAGCTGCGCATCCTCAAGGGCCGCAAGATCGGCCTGCTGGGCCTGGCGTTCAAGCCGAACACCGACGACCTGCGGGACGCGCCGGCGCTGGACATCGCGAACTCGCTGATCGCCCGGGGTGCCCGGGTGAAGCTGCACGACCCGGTGGCGACCGAGCGGTTCCGCATCGAGCAGCCGGAGCTGGCGCCCTACCTGAGCCAGACCATCGACGAGGTGTTCGCCGACTGCGACGCGGTCGTGCTGGTCACCGAGTGGGGCCAGTACCTCGAACTGGACTGGTCGAAGTTCATCGGGTTGATGCGCACGCCGATCATCCTGGACGGCCGCCACGTGCTCGACGCGGAACGGATGCGGCGCATCGGGTACAAGTACATCGCGGTAGCAGGCTGAGCCAGCGAGCCGAGCCAGCGAGCCGAGCCAGCGAGCCGAGCCAGCGAGCCGAGCCGTCGAGCTGAGCCAGCGGGCGAGCTCCCGGCAGCATCACACAATCCGCCCGCAAGCCGGCACGGAATCACCGGCAAGCCGGTGCAAATCCGCCCACGCACCCCGAACCGCCGCAGCGGCCCATAGCCACTGCGGCGGTTCCCTTTTGCGGCTACAGCACGTTCCCCCGAAGTCCAGCATGCGGGGGAAAAATCTGGATAAAGGCGTATCAAAGAACCACGGTCCGATAGGCTCTTTCGCCAATCTCCTTAACCGGTTAAGGTGCCAGGGCGTCGCAGCGATATCGTTACCGACTCGATCACGACGAAATCATTGCGCAACTTGCTGGTTACCTCTTGACTGTTGGTCAAGAAGCGCTTCGGACGGCGGTGTCGTCACCAGGATCAGGGTGGTCGACGCCGGAGGCGCTCTATATGACATAGGGAGCGGTATGTTCGGTCAACGTGGGAGTTCGCGATCCCGGGTCGCGCTCGCCGGTGCCCTCAGCGTCGGCCTGGCTTTCAGCCTGGCTGCCTGCGGCGACAGCGACGATTCCGAGAGCGGTACCACCGACAGTTCGGCAGCAGCGATCGACTGCTCGCCTTACACCAAGTTCGGCGACATCAAGGGCAAGCAGGTCACGATCTACACCGGCATCGTGACCCCGGAGGACACCCCGCACAAGGAGTCCTACAAGCCCTTCGAGCAGTGCACCGGCGCCACCATCAAGTATGAGGGCGACAAGGCGTTCGAGACCCAGGTCCTGGTTCGCGCCAAGGCCGGCAACCCGCCGGACCTCGCGTTCGTGCCGCAGCCGGGTCTGCTCCAGCAGCTCGTCGCGACCGGCAAGGCGGTCGAGGCTCCGGCCGAGACGTCCGCCAACGTCGACAAGTGGTTCGGCGAGGACTGGAAGGCGTACGGCACGGTCGACGGCAAGTTCTACGCCGCGCCGCTGGGCGCCAACGTGAAGTCGCTCGTGTGGTACTCGCCGCAGGAGTTCAAGGACAAGGGCTACACCGTCCCCACCACGCTGGCGGAGCTGCAGACCCTGACCGACAAGATCGTCACGGACGGCGGCAAGCCGTGGTGTGCCGGCATCAGCTCCGGTGAGGCCACCGGCTGGCCGGTCACCGACTGGGTCGAGGACTTCGTGCTCCGCACCGCGGGCCCCGAGGCCTACGACCAGTGGGTCAAGCACGAGATCCCCTTCAACGACCCGAAGATCGCCACGGCGTTCGACGCGGTCGGCAACTACCTGAAGAACGACAAGTACGTCAACGGCGGTCTCGGCGACGTCAAGAGCATCGCCAGCACCACCTTCCAGGACGCGGGTCTCCCGATCCTGGACGGCCAGTGCTCGCTGCACCGCCAGGCCAGCTTCTACGCCGCCAACTTCCCGGCGGACACGAAGATCGCTGAGGACGGCGACATCTACGCGTTCTACCTCCCGGGCCAGGACGCCACCGCCAAGCCGGTTCTCGGCGGCGGCGAGTTCGTCCTGGCGTTCGCGGACCGTCCGGAGGTCAAGGCCTTCCAGACGTACCTGTCGAGCGACGTGTGGGCGAACACCAAGGCGAAGGTCTCCTCCGGCTGGGTCAGCGCCAACAAGGGCCTGAAGGTGGAGAACCTGAAGAACCCGATCGACCAGCTGTCGGCGACCATTCTGCTCGACCCGAACGCGACCTTCCGCTTCGACGGCTCGGACATGATGCCCGCCGCGGTCGGCTCGAACGCGTTCTGGAAGCAGGCGACCAACTGGATCACCGGCCAGGACACCAAGACGACGGTGGACAACATCGAGAAGGCTTGGCCGCAGTAATGAGCTGAGGCGACACCGGGGCCGGTCGGGCAAACGCCCGACCGGCCCTACCAGTCTCCAACCCGGTCTCAGTCTCCACCCGGGCTCATTAGCGGGCAGCACAGGCACCACTTTCCTTTAGAGTCTTGGTAAATCCGCCCAAGGAGGAACGGGCAGCGTGTTCAACACCGCCTCCACCACCGCCGACAAGCTGATTCAGATGTTCGCGGCGATCCTTTTGTTCGCCGCCGTCGTCGGGGTGATCCTGTTCATCGCCGGTCGTTTCACCGGCAAACGCGACCGCGTCGTCGCGTACCTGTACCTGGCCCCCGTCGTGCTGATGCTCAGCGTGGGTCTCCTCTACCCCGGTCTTCGCACCATCTACGAGTCGTTCTTCAACGCCGCAGGTGATGCGTTCATCGGGATCGACAACTACAAGACCATCTTCACCGACTCGGAGCAGCTCGTCGTGCTCCGGAACACGGCGTTCTGGGTGCTCCTGACGCCGTTCGTCGCGACCGGCGTGGGCCTGCTCTACGCCATCCTGGTCGACAAGGCACGGATCGAGTCGTTCGCCAAGGCGCTGATCTTCCTGCCCATGTCGATCTCGTTCGTCGCGGCCTCGGTGATCTGGAAGTTCATGTACGAGTACCGCCCCGACCAGGGCAACGTGAAGCAGATCGGCCTGATCAACCAGGTCATCGTCTGGCTCGGCGGCAAGCCGGTTCAGCTGCTGATCGACTCGCCGCTGAACACCTTCCTGCTGATCATCGTGATGATCTGGGTCCAGGCCGGCTTCGCGATGACCGTCCTCTCGGCGGCCATCAAGGCGATCCCGGACGACATCGTGGAGGCGGCCCGCCTCGACGGCGTCACCCCGTGGGGCATGTTCCGTTTCGTGACGCTGCCCGCGATCCGCCCGGCGGTGGTCGTCGTGCTGACCACCATCGCGATCGCCACGCTGAAGGTCTTCGACATCGTGCAGACGATGACCGGTGGCCGCTTCGACACGAGCGTGATCGCCAACGAGTTCTACAGCCAGAGCTTCCGCAGCGCCAACCAGGGTCTCGGCGCCGCGCTCGCGGTCGTGCTGTTCGTCCTCGTGATCCCGATCGTCGTCTACAACATCCGCCAGCTTCGCCGTTCGGAGGCGTGATGAGCACCGCGACACCTGTTACCACCACGCCACCGATCACCCCGGAGAAGGTCTCCGCGTCGGAGAAGGCGAAGAAGAAGCTCACCTCGCCGTGGGCCTCGCTCGTCGCCCTCGTCATCGCGGTGCTCTGGACGCTGCCGACGTTCGGCCTGCTGGTCTCCTCGTTCCGCCCGGAGCGGGCGATCAAGACGTCCGGCTGGTGGACGTTCTTCTCCGACCCCAAGGTCACGTTCGAGAACTACCAGGCCGTCTTCGACCCGGACGGCATCAACCTGGCCGACTTCTTCCTGAACACGATCGTCATCACGCTGCCCTCGGTGATCATCCCGCTCTGCCTGGCGTCGCTCGCGGCGTACGCGTTCGCGTGGATGAAGTTCCCCGGCAAGAACGTCCTGTTCATCGCGATCTTCGCCCTGCAGATCGTGCCGCTGCAGGTCACCCTGATCCCGCTGCTGACGCTCTACGTCGACCTGGGTATCGCGAACACCTTCTGGACGCTCTGGCTGTCCCACTCGGCGTTCGCGCTGCCGCTGGCGATCTACATCCTGCACAACTTCATCAAGGAGGTGCCGTCCAGCCTGATCGAGGCGGCGCGGATGGACGGCGCAGGCCACGTGGCGATCTTCTTCCGGGTGCTGCTGCCGCTGCTCACCCCGGCCCTCGCCGCGTTCGGCATCTTCCAGTTCCTCTGGGTCTGGAACGACCTGCTGATCTCACTCACGTTCGCCGGCGCGCCGGAGATCTCCCCGATCACCGTCCAGCTGTCGAACCTGAGCGGCACCCGAGGCACGGCCTGGCACCTGCTCTCCGCCGGCGCCTTCGTCTCGATCATCGTCCCGGTGACGGTGTTCCTGCTGCTCCAGCGCTACTTCGTGCGAGGCCTCCTCGCCGGCAGCGTCAAGGGCTAGCCTCAAGCTCACGCCCCCGCACCAGACCCGTGAGGGCCGCGCCAGCATCAAGGGCGCGGCCTTCACCCTTTTCCGGTACGGCCCGAAACTCCCCACAAGCACCAGCCCGTCCCCGGACTGCCCCGCGACCCGGGCCTGACGTCCCGGCCGTTGCGCGTCTTTCGCTATCGGTGCGCCGTCACCCCGGAGAGGCCCCGAACCGGCTCACGCGAGACGACCGTCCCGCAGCGTGATCACCCGGTCGGCGCGGTCGATCAGGGCCGGATCGTGCGTAGCGACCAGGGCGGTCATGCCACGGGCGTCGACCACGGCGCGCAACAGGTCCATGATCGAGCGCCCGGTGTCCGAGTCGAGCTGCCCGGTCGGCTCGTCGGCGATCAGCAGGTCCGGGTCGTTCGCGAGGGCCCGCGCCACGGCGACCCGCTGCTGCTGACCGCCGGAGAGCTCGCCGGGCCGCTGCGCCGCCTGCCCGCCGAGCCCGACGAGCTCCAGCAGCACGGCGACCCGTTCGTCGCGTTCGGCGGGTTTGCGGCGGGACAGGCGCATCGGGATGCTGACGTTCTCGGCGGCGGTCAGGATCGGGATCAGCCCGAACGACTGGAAGACGAACCCGATCACGTCGCGGCGCAGCTCCAGCAGTTCCGGTTCGCCGGCCCCGGTCACGGCACGGTCGGCCACCGTGATCGTCCCCCGGTCCGGCCGGTCCAGCCCGCCGATCAGGTTGAGCAGGGTCGTCTTGCCGGCCCCGGACCGCCCGCGAACCGCGACCAGCTCCCCCTTGGCGACCGAGAACGAGACGTCGGTGAGCGCGTGCACGACCCGATCACCCGAGCCGTAGTCCCGCCCCAGCCCGGAAACCTCGACAACCGAGCCACCGGCGTCACCAACAACCGCGGTCACCGCGCACTCCCCCCACCACCGGCCGGACGAGCATCACTGCCCGGACGAGCATCACTGCCCGGACGGACCTCCACGTGGTCCTGCTCCAGGTTCAGGCGCACCCGATCCCGCAGACTGAGCGCCTCCACGAACGCCGCCGGCAGCTGCAGACGCCCCGCCCGGTCGAGGACCGCGTATTCCTCACTGACGTGCTCCTCGGTCCCGTCCGAGGCGATACGGGCCGATCTCCGTACCTCGGAAGCGGTTTTTCCGTCGCGAATAGCGACGGCTCGCCGCACCTGGCCGGCCACCGTCATGTCGTGCGTCACCACGACGACGGTGACGCCCAGCTCGGCGTTGACGGTGCGCAGCGCCCCGAACACCTCGTCGGCGGTGGCCTCGTCGAGTTCGCCGGTGGGTTCGTCGGCGAAGAGCACTTCCGGATCGTTGGCAAGCGCCACCGCCACCGCGCACCGCTGCTGCTCGCCACCGCTCATCTCCCCGGGCCGGCGACCCGCCTTGTCGGCGAGCCCCACCATGTCGAGCAGCTCCATGGTCCGCTCACCAGCCTTGTTCTTTGCGCGCAGGCGGCGGCCGCTCGCCAGCCGGGCCGGCAGCTCCACGTTCTCCCGGGCGCTCAGATAGGGCAGCAGGTTCCGCGCCGTCTGCTGCCAGACGAACCCGACGATCGTGCGGCGGTATTCGAGGCGCTTGCGGGCGGACATGCCGAGCAGGTCGTAGCCGGCCACCTTCGCCACGCCGGCGGTCGGCTCGTCCAGGCCGGAGAGGATGTTCAGCATCGTGGACTTGCCGGAACCGGAGGCCCCCACGACGGCGAGCAGCTCACCCCGGTCGACGACCAGGTCCAGCCCCTGCAGGGCCACCACCTCGACCCCTTCGGTACGGAAGATCCGGACCAGGCCGTCACAGACGATGTGCCCGCTGAGCCGGTCCTCACCACCGGCCCGGGCGGCGGCCTTCGCGGCGGCCCGCAGTTCCAGCTCCGCGAGGTCGCTCTGAGCACTGCCGCGCCCACCAAGCTCTACGGCTCCATCACTGACAGCTGGGTCACTCACGGCTGGTCCTCTCCGAGCCGCAGCACCGTGCCGAGGCGCAGGCGGCGGTTGGCGGCGTCCTCGACCACCAGCGCGGCGGTCACGGCGAGAACCGTGACCGCCAGCACCCCGGCGACGAGGAACGGGTCGGTGCTGATCTCCGCGGGCACCCCGGCGGTGAAGTCGTCGAGGCCGAGGGCGGGCGCGATCAGCGCGGGAAGCGCGGCGCCGATGGCGGCGCCGGCCAGGATGGCGACACCCAGCAGGGGTACGAGTTCGAACACGAGCAGCCCGCGCCCCTGCCCGGTGGACAGTCCCAGGGTCCGCAGACGTGACAGGGTCTGCCCGCGGGCCGGCGCCCCGGCCAGCACGATCAGCGCCACCGCGAGCAGCGCGAGGGCGGCCGCGGCCACCACCCCGGCGGTGAACGTGAAGCTCAGCACCCCGTCGACGCCCTGCTCGTCGAGGCTCGCCCGATACCCGGCGTGGGTGGTGACGGTCGCCGGATAGGCCAGCCCGGTGCCCCCGACAGCGCTGGGGTCGACGTCGGCGCCGGTGGCCTTCCGGGTCTGTGCCCGCTGGCCCTCGTCGGCGACGGTACGGACGGCGTCCGGGTCCCAGCCGCTCCCGTCGATCAGGATGCGGTTCGGGACGAGCGGCTGGAAGTCCGGGATCGGCATGGCCTGGCTGGGCAGGACCAGGAACTCCCGCACGCTGGTGCCGAGCCCGGGCGCGGTGTCACGGACGGCGGCGACCCGGAACGCGTACCGGCGCCCCTGGATGTCGACCTGCCCGGACGACCCGATGCGCTGCGCGAGCCGCGGCGAGGCGAGGGCGGGGACCACGTCCGTCTTGCTTGCTTCCGTCTTGCTCGATTCCGTCTTGCTCGCTTCCGTCTTGCTCGCTTCCGTCTTGCTCGCTTCGGTCAGGGCTGCGGGGAGCTCACGACCCGGAACACGGAACTGGGGCACCGACGCGTCCACGACCATCGCCTGCACCTGGCTGATCAGCGGGCTGGCGTCGCTGCGCACCTCGGCCGCCGAGGCCAGCAGCATCGGGACGGCGGCCGTGACCCCGTCGAGGGCGGCGATCCGCTCCGGCGTCTCCACCGCGAACGAGAAACCGGTCACCATCGCGTCCGCCGGGACGGCGACGTCGGTGGCCCGGTCCCGGCCGTTCCCGACCGTGGAGGCCACCGTCCCGGTGAAGATCCCGGTGGCGATCGCGACCACGAGGACGCTGAGCGGCCAGGAGCGCAGTGCGGTACTCCCACCGCCGGACCGTCCCGCCCCGGCCAACCCGAGGAAGGCCAGGGCGCCACGCCCGCGGGCGGCGATCCGGCTCGCCACGCGCAGCGGGAACGGCACGAGGCGCAGCGCGATCAGGGATGCGGCGACGGCGAGAAGAACGGGGACCGCGATCAGGTACGGGTCGACGCCCACTCCCCCACCGGCCCCTGACGTGCCACTGCGGGAGGACGCGCCCGAACCGATCCCCCGGCTCCGCAGCAGGTACGCCCCGCCGGCCGCGAGCCCGATCACGAACAGTTCCGCGGTGATCCGGCGGGGCGAGGTGGTCCCGGCGACCAGGTCACCCCGGTGGCCGGTGAAGTCGGGGCGGCGGGCGGCGGCGGCCGCGATGACGGCCGGGGCCAGCAAGCCGAACAGGGCGAACCCGGCGACAAGCGCCGGCTCCTCGACGGCGGGCCGCCCGGGCACGAGCAGCCCGGCCAGCCAGCCGAGGAGCGCCGCGGGCAGCACCACCACCGCGGTCTCGGCGATCACTCGGCCGGCGATTCTGCGGACCGCGCCGCCACGGGCGCGGATCAGGGCGTACTCGGCGCGGCGGCGGTCGGCGGCCAGCCGGGCGGCGAGCAGGATCAGCCCGGCCACGGTGGCGAGGATGCCGGTCCGCACCACGGCCAGCACCGCCTGCACGGCCCGCAACCGTTTCTCGAACTCGGCGAGCGTAGTGTCCACCGCGCTGCGCACCGCGGTCTGCTCCGGCGGATGGCGGCGGATCTCACCGATCGCGAGGGTCATCGCGGGCACCTGGTCGGCGGTGAGTTTCGCGGCGTCCAGCCGGTACCGCCAGCGTTCCTCGTACTCGCCGGTCAGCGCGCCGGCCAGGTCGACGCCGACCATGTCGGTCAGCAGGGTGGCCCGGTAGCGGGTGTCCTCGTCGGCCCGGTCGCAGGCCTCCCGGGCCAGCCGCATGTCGTCCCAGAACGGCGCGGCGGCGTCCACCGGCTCGTACCGGCCGACGACGCGTACCGTGGCCTTCCCGGACCGGCCGATGAGGGTGACCGTGTCGCCGACCCGCAGGCCGAGCGCCTTCGCCTCGACGGTGCCGACGATCGCCTCGATGATCATTTTGCTGGAGCTGGAGACGTTCTCGGACTTCGGGCGGCGGCCCTCCACCATCCGGGTGGCCTGATCCGAACCGGTCTGACGGCGGACGCCGACCCGGGTCGGGCAGCTCTTCAGGAACACCCCGGCGACGGCCGCGTCGACCGGGCCGGCCTCGGCCACGAACCAGCTGTCCTCGATCAGGCCGGGCAGCGGTCCGGGCAGGCCGTCGCGGATCTGGTCCAGGCGCACCGAGCGATCGTCACGCAGCAGATCGACACCGGGCAGCCGGTTGCCGTCCAGGCTGAACGTCAGGTCCCGTGAGCTGGACAGCAGCGCGCCGATATCGGAGCGCAGGCCCTCGTCCGTGGTGCCGTTGGCCAGGCGGCCCGGACCGGTGGAGAGGAACGCGGCGAGCGCGACGAGTGCCGCCAGGAGACCCAGTTGAGCGGCGTAGGCCCGTACCCTCGTCATGATCATCGATCTGCTCCCAAGCGCAATCGCGCCGCAGGCAGCCTGCGCGTCGCCGAGGCCGCGGTGCCGGCGCTGAGGCCCATCGCGATGGCGACCAGCAGGATCACGCTGCCGGCGGCGGGCAGCCAGCCGACCTCGAGGACCGGTTCCGGCACCGGGCGGACCGCGGCCGGGGTGAGCACCAGCAGTGGCGCCATCGCGCCGGCGACAAGCAGGCCCACCAGCAGTCCGGTGATCGCGCCGACGCCGGCCAGGAACGCCTGCTCGATCACGAGGGACCGGGCCAGCAGCCGCGTACCGGCGCCGAGCGTGTGCAGCACGGCGAGCTCACCGGACCGGCGCCGCGCGGTGGCCCGTGCGTCCACGGCGACACCGGCGGCGGCGAGCAGGACCGCACCGAACGCGGCGAGGAAGAGCGCCACCCGCGATCCGGCGCCGAAGGGGTCACGGGCGGCGGCCGCCGCGAGCTCGCCGCGGTCCAGGATCCGCAGTCCGGAAAGCTGATCGATTCCGGACTGTCCGGTCCAGTTGCTTACTCCTTTGCTAACCCACCACTCCGAGGTTCGCGGGGCGATGCCGTAGTTCGTGAAGAGCGCGGCGTCGAGCGCGGGGCGGTCGGCGAGGATGGCCGGTCCCCCGCCGGTGCCCGGCACCCGGTCGATGACCGCGACGATCTTCACCGGTACGCCGGCGCCGCTGACCGTGAGGAAAGTGTTGTCGCCGGCCTTGGCGTTGAGCTGGGACAGGGCGCTCGCGGTCAAAGCCACCGGGACCGGCTGGCGGACGAGTTGCGGGGTGATCGCGGCGCGGCCGGTGAAGCTCACGGAGCCGTCGGGGCCGGCGTCCTCGCCGGTGCCGGAGCGGTCGGTGACCCGCCAGCCGTCACGGGCCGTGCCCGTCTCGCCCGGCTGGCCCGTCTCGCCCGGCTGGCCCGTCTCGCCCGGCTGGCCCGTCTCGCCCGGCTGGCCCGTCTCGCCCGGCTGGCCCGTCTGGCCCGTCTCGCCCGGCTGGCCCGGCTGGCCCGTTATCCGCCAGTTTCGGAGGCGGCCTTCGGGTTTGGGGTCGGTGGGTGAGGATTCGGTGAGTTCACCCACGGGGGCCACCAGGAAACCGGCCAGGCCGTCGCCGGTGGCGGTGACGGTCACGGGTTCGCCGTCGGTGCTGACGCCGAGGTCGATGCGGTGGCCGTCCTTGAACACGGCGACGGTGCGGAGCGGGCCGCCTCTCGTGATGATCTGGCCGGGGGCGAGGGATCTCTCCGGAATTTCAGATCGCCGTTCGGCGGAGAGTTTCGCCAGCAGCTCGCTGGGGTCGCCGCCGGTGGCGTCATCGCGGGCGAGCACCACGCCGGCAGCCTTCGCCGTGTCGAGGGCGATCAGCTCACCCGGTTCCCGGCCCGCGGTGAGCGCCACGGACTCCCGCCAGGCCGGAATGATCCGCGGCGACTCCGGTTGCGCGTGGGGCTGCGCTCCGAGCAACGCCGTCAGTTGCTCGAGACGATCGTCCGGGGCGCCGCCGGCCTCCTCCACCAGCCGCAGGTCGGCGCCCACCTGCTGCTCCGCCTGATCGTTCAGGGAGCCGTCGGCGGTGCCGGCCAGCGCCCACGACACCGTCGCGGCGGCGACCGCGAGCGCGAGCATGACCATCGGGCCGGCGTGTGCCCGGCGGCCGGCCTGCCACGTGCCGAGCAGCGGGGACCGGCTCACGCCACGGTTCAGCCGGGAGGCCGCGAACCGTGCGATCGGGGGCAGAAGGCGTACCGCGAGAACCGCTCCGGTCAACACACCGAGCGTGGGCGCCGCCGCGAGAAGCGGGTCGATGCCGGCGATCCCCGAGCCACCCAAACCCGAGCCACCCAGACCCGAGCCACCCAGACCCGAGCCACCCAGACCCGAGCCGCCGGCACCCGCGCTCCCGGCTCCAGCGCTGCCGGGTCCAGCGCTGCCCGCGGCCGTCGGCGACGCGTATTGACGCAGCTGCACCCAGCCGAGCACCGCCAGGGCGACCACGACCAGGTCCAGCCCGGCCCGGCGGAACATCGGCAACCGCGACCGACCGGCCGTCTCCGCCACATAGGTTCCGGCACGCCGCAACGCCGGCACGGTCACCGCCACGACGCCGCCGACCGCTCCGAGCACCGCGATCAGCCAGACCGAGCCGGTCAGCGCCGGTTCGAGCGGAAGACCACCGGGCAGCGGAATCCGGCCGACCAGCAGAACGGCGAGCGGCGGGGCCAGCAGCGCGGCCGGAAGCACGAGCACGATCGCCTCGACCGCCGCGTACCGGGCCAGCTGTCGCCGCGAAGCACCACGTGCCCGCAGCAGCGCGGTCTCGCCCTTGCGGGACTCGCCGAGCAGCAGCGCGACAAGGGTGAGCGCGTACCCGCCCAGCACCGCGAGCAGCAGCACCGGGGTGACGAGCGCGGACCGGCGTACCAGATCGGCTCGTTCCAGGCGCTCGGAGAGCGTCCCCAGACCGGTGCTGATGGTGGCGGACGAGCCCAGGCCGGACACTTCCGGCAGCCGCGCGCCCACGGCGGCGGCATCATCAGCGGTACGCGCGACGTGCTCCAAGCTCGCCCCGGACGTCCCGTCTCCGTCTCCGTCTCTGTCCCCGGCCCCGCCCCCGTCCGCCTCCCCGGCCCCGTCCGCCTCCCCGGCCCCGTCCGCGTCCCCGGCCCTGTCCTCGTCCCCGGCCCTGTCCTCGTCCCCGGCCCTGTCCTCGTCCCCGGCCCTGTCCTCGTCCCCGGCCCTGTCCTCGTCCCCGGCCCTGTCCTCGTCCTCGTCCCTGTCCTCGGGGAGGGCCTCACCGGCGGGGAGGGGCGCGCCGGCGACGAGGCGGCCACCGGTCAGATCGGGCTGGACCACCCATCCGGCCGAGGCGCCCTCGGCGAACACGTCCGCGAACACCGCCCCGCTGACCACGATCGGGCCGTGGGTGGCGGTTTGCGGCAGCCGGCCGGAGTTCACGTCGGGCAGCAGCAGCCAATACGGATCGGCGCTGTCCCGGGGCCGCCACAGGCCGGAGATCGTCACCGGCACGACGCGGTCGCTCCGCCGATCCAGGAGCCGGAGCGTGTCACCGGCCTTGAGCCCGAGCAGCTGCGCGGCCGGCTCGGCGAGCGCCGCCGCGCGCTGGGGCGTGCCGCCGGAGCCCGCGGGCTCGGAGCCGGGATCCGTGGGTTTCTCGCCGGAGTCCGTGTGTCCCCCGCCGGAGTCCGCGGGCTCGCCGCCGGAGGCGGATCCGACGGGGAATCCCGGCGGCCAGGTGCCGGACGTCAGGGTGGCGTGCTCCGGCAGGTCGCCGAGCGTGACCACGCTCGCGTAGACCACACCGTTCGCATCCGGCGTAGCGCTGTTCGCCGGATCGTCGACGGCCCAGCCGGAACCGTAAAGCGCGCCGCTGACAACGGATCCGGGAAGCCCGTCCGCGTACGCGGCTCGCACCGCCGCGTCGCGCCCCTCGGCGGCAGCGCCCCGGATCAGCACGGATCGCTCCGCCGGGGCGGCGGACTCGACCGCTGCTCGCACGCCGGTTTCGGCGGCCGCGCCGACATAGGCAGTCAAACCGGCGAGCAGCAACACGGCGATGAACATGACCGCCGCGCCGGCCGCGAGAAGCCCTTTGGCCGCAGCGGCACGCCGGACGATCAGGGCCATGGGCTGCCCGTCAGCAGGAAACGACCCGCGGAGGGCCCAGGGTGACCGGGGAGGAGCATGGGCACGGATCTTGCCATATGGGAAGCGGGCCGGTGTGCCCCAACCGGCCCGCTGTCTGACTTTTGTGTGCCTCCTAGCTCGATTCAGCCGGCTACAGGGCGACCGGCTTGACCTGTGGGGCTGACCTGTTTGAAGTGGCTGGCTTACTTAGAGCTGGCTTCACTTAAGGCTGGCTTACTTAAGGCTGGCTGCGCGGACTGTCCGGTGCCAGCGTGTCGATGAACTCGTGCGGCTCGTGCAGCTCGGTGGTGCGCCGCGCCTCATCCGCCTCAGCCTTCAGCGTGCTCGCGACCGACGCCCGGTCGGCGCCCGGAATCGAGGCCACGGTGCCGTAGGCCTTCTCCGCGAGAGCGTAGGCCGCCCGGTACTCGTGGACCGCGAACGCCTTCTTCGCCAGGCCCAGCAGCCCGTCGGCCGCGCGCAGCGCGGTGGTGCCCTTGCCCGCCGGAACCGTGGCAGCCAGCCGGTTGGCGGCCTCCCAGTAGGCGGCGGTCAGGAACCGGTCGCTGTTGTCCCGATCGAACTGGCTGAAGTCCCAGTTCACGTCGATGTAGCTCATCATCGAGTTGTTCTCGTCGCCGGCGTTGACGAAGAAGAACTCACCGCTGGGACCGTAGTCGACGCCCGTCGCGCTGTCGTAGCCGTCATGCGGGTGACTCATGCCCAGGTGGTGACCGACCTCGTGGATCTGCGTGGTGGTCAGTCCGTAGCCGCTCTCCACCACCTCCGGCGAGATGAACGAGAAGACGTAACTCTGGTCGCCGGTCACATAGTCGTCGTCGGCGAACCCGAGCGCCGGCACGCCGACACCCTCACCGACGGCGTAGTTGAACATCGGGATCTCGTAGTCGACCTTGCCCTCGTCGTCGAGCGCCCGGTCCAGGTTCTCCCGGTTGTAGAGGTAGAGGTTCGCGAACGCCGGATATCCGCTGCCCGGATAGCAGGTCTCGTCGGTGAGCAGGCCCAGGTAGCACTGTTCGGCCCGCGCGTCGTAGGGCAGATCCTGCGAGTCGTAGCTCAACCGGTTTCGCCAGCGCAGCTCGGACAGCTCGGCTTTCAGCAGGCTCGGCGTCACGTACTGCTCGGAGGCGTCGACGCCCGGCCAGCCCTCGTACGTGTTGCTGTCCAGGTTCAGCGACTTCGGCGGCTCGGGCGTGGGCAGTTCCACCGGGTAGAGCGGTGAGGACGTGAACAGCAGGTTCAGCGCCACGTAGCGGGTGATCTTGCCGAGGTCGCCGGCGAGCGCGGCCGGGGAACGGAAGCCGTTCGCCGCATACTCCCAGGTCGGCGGCATCCGGTAGTCGACGACGCCGTCGCCGTCGAGGTCCGGGTTGTCGACGTCGTAGTTGCTGGTCCACGACTCGGGGCCGGCCGACAGGTCTTGGAACCAGACCCGCCGGGTCGCGCCGAGACCGGTCTCCTCGTCGTCGGCGGTCGTGCCACCCCACGCGATCATCTTGCGGGAGTCACGGTTCGCGCCGAAGTCGTAGCCGGTGTCCGGGTCCGGCTCGCCGGTCTTCGTGTAGACGTGGTGCTGGAAGTCGGAGCGCCCGTACCAGTTGACGAAGAAGACCGTGTTACGCCTGGTGTCGACGCCCCGCGGCGGGTTGAAGGCGAGCCACTTCTCCACGCTCGGCGCATCGATCGCGGTGTTGTCCGGGATGTCCAGGACGTTGTTGGCCTGCTCGTTGTAGGCCTCCTGGAAGTCGGTGAGCGGCGCGGGTTTGGCGAGCTGCTTCAGCTTTCCGAAGAACCGATTCTCGTACGAGGAATCTGCATAGCTGACCTTGTAGTCGTACTTGTAGGTGATGCCCAGCTTTTCGGTCACCCCGTAGGAAAGCCGCGAGCGCACCACCGGCTCGTAGGACGGCGCCAGCTCGCCCAGGAAGGCGCTCTTGGCGACCTGTGCCGGCTCGTAGCCGACGAAGACGACGTTGACCGGCACCTTCTCGACGAGACGGGGCTGACCGCCGGGGTCCAGGTAGGACAGGTTCGGCTGCTTCCCATGAGCGCCGGCGGGTCCCGCCGATGCCGCTACGAGAGCCGCGACGAGAGCTATCACGAACGGGCTTCTCCTTCTCATGTGGACACGCTGCCATCAACCACCACCGATGTGAAGGGGGTCGGCGGAGTCCGGGCATCACCGCCCGGGATTCGATCATGGTCAATTTGTTGCGGCAACGTGCCGAGCGGACCGGGGCGTACCCGCGGCCGCTCGGCAGCGCCGCCCGCGCCGGAAACCGGCGTCCTCGTGGGGTCAAGGGTCACGGATGGCGATGGTCGCCACCACGTCCGGCTGCCGGTCGCGGGGTCTCACACATCCGCTGTGCGTTTCGGAGCGCGGTGGAATTGAGGTTTACCGGCGCCCACCGGCCGGCGTGCCGGGCGCCGGCGGAGCATCAAGGCCAGGACAGCCGGGTACGCCGCGAGGACCAGCAGCCCGGCCCACCAGGACAGTGGGAAGTAGCCGGTGGAAGGTGCATAGTGCGCGACCACCTGCGGGTACTCCACGGCCGTCTGACGTGCTGCGAACCCGGCAGCGGGAGTGACGCGCAACAGCCACTGCGCGACCGGGTCCGGCAACAGCGGCACCGACGTCACGACGTAGGGCAGCACGATCAGCAGCGACGAGGCCAGAACCGCCGCCCACCGCCGCCGCAGCAGCTGGCGCAGCTGAGCGGTCATGACCGCGCACAGTGCCAGAGCCGCCCCCACCCCCAGCGCCACCCGCGGCACCGGAACGACGACACCCACGGCGATCAGCCCGGTCACCCAGCTCGCTGCGCCGATCGTCAGCAGGGTCCGCACCCCCGAAGCGAGCATCTCCACGGCAGCTACGACCAGCACGATGATCAGCGCGATGGGCAGCCCGACCAGCACCGCGCCGGATGTGGCGGGGCTGCCTTCCTCACTGAGCGGACCGATGTCACCGGTGCCGCTGACCGTGATGACGCCGTCTTTCTCGACCGCGCCGGAGGCCTGATGCCGTTTCTCCCAGTCGGTTCTGTTCATCTCGCCGATCGGCTCACTCCGCCACGGGCCGCCAGCGCTGACGTTGTCGAAGACGCCGACCGCCTGGGTGAATCGCACCTCCTCCACAGCGCCGCCCAGGGCGACCTCGCGAAGGGTGAGATCGCCGGGCGATGTGGCGAACAGCCCGATCTGAACGGTCTCCGGCAGCCCGTCGAGCCGTGCCACCCCCACCGTCTGCCAATGGGTGCCGTCGGCCGACTCGAACCCCGTCACCGTGTCGCCCGAGCGGGTCAGACGCAGCCAGCGAGGGGTCTGCTCGGAGACGCCGCCGGGATTGCCGGCGACGTCGTGTCGGTAGTGGTGTTGGAACCGGACGCCGTGATCACCGGTCATCATCACGGCCGCATACGGCGACCCGCGCTGCAGGCCGTCCTTCACGATGATCCCGGCCTTGGCCCAGGGCACCAGCCCGGACACGATCTCGTCGTGGTCCGGAGGTGGATAAGTGATCGTCCCGGTCATCGCGGTCAGCCGCACCGTGAGGCTTCCCTCCGGGCCGAGATCACGATGCAGGAACCAGAACCGGTCAGCGACCTCGATGCCGGAATCGCCCCGGCCCGCGGGGCCCTGACTGCCCGCGAGCAGCAGGCCCGGCACGACGACGGCGAGGACCGCGACGGCTAGCGCGACGATGCTCCTCTTTCTCATGCCGTCGGTTCTACGCACCCCGGCATGACACCAGCCGAAGCGTTCCTGTCATGCCGTTGTTAAGTCCCGCCGGGCATGCTGTTGCCATGTTCGGGCTTCGCCGCGGGACCGTGAGCGCACGGTTCACCATCCTTTACGCCAGTGTCTTCCTGGGCTCCGGCGCCACGCTGCTGGCGCTGGCCTTCCTGCTCTCCGGCAGTCAGGTCACCAGCGTCGCCCCCGTCGGCGCCGGCCCGGCAGTCACCGTCCAGCAGGACCGGCAGCTGATGACCAGCTCGGCGACCGCGCTGTTCATGATGGCGCTGGTCTCGCTGGTGATGGGCCGGGTCCTGGCCGGGCGCGTGTTGCGGCCGCTGCGGTCGATCACCTCCGCCACACGGCGCATCACGGCGGAGAGCCTCGACCGCCGGCTGGCCGTGGCCGGGCCCGCCGACGAGGTCAAAGCACTCGCCGACACCATCGACGACCTGCTGGAGCGGCTCGAGGCGTCGTTCGGGGCGCAGCGCCGGTTCGTCGCCAACGCCTCGCACGAGTTGCGTACTCCGCTGGCGACGATGCGCGCCGCGCTCGACGTCGCGGTGGCCAAGCCGGATCCCGCGCCGTCGACCGTGGCGCTCGCCGACCGGCTACGCGCCCAGCTGGACCGGGTCGACCACCTGCTCGACGGGTTCCTCGTGCTCGCCAGGGCGCAACACGGCATCCTGGCGGACGCCGACACCGTGGACCTGGGTGCCCTGATCGCCACGGCCGTGCGGCAGCGGGCTCACGAGATCGACGCCAAGCAGCTGACGGTCACCACCGGCGTGCCCCCGCAGGAGGCCGTCACCACACGCGGCAGTCCCGCTCTGCTCGCCCGCCTCGTGGAGAACGTGGTGGACAACGCGGTGCGGCACAACCACGACGAGGGCTGGATGAGCATCACCGCGGTGCCGGGCCCGGAGGAGATCGTGCTGACCGTCGAGACCGGTGGCCCGCTGCTCGATCAGCGCGACGTCGACCGGCTGGCGCAGCCGTTCGAGCGGCTGAGACCCGGCGCACCGGGGACGTCTGACGGACCCGCCGAACGGATCGGCGGCTCCTCCGGGCTGGGACTGTCCATTGTCGCTGCCGTGGCCACGGCGCATGGTGGCAGACTGCGGCTGGCCGCCCGTTCCGGCGGTGGGCTGCGGGTCACGGTCACCCTGGCGGCGATCTCATGAGGGTGCTCGTCGTCGAGGACGATCACGCGCTCGCCGAGGTCGTCACGGAGGGGCTCACCGACAGCGGGATGGCTGTCGACGTCGCTCATGACGGGCTGGTGGCGGCGGCGAAACTGGACCTCGCGCCCTACGACGTCGTCGTGCTCGATCGTGACCTGCCCGGACTGTCCGGTGACACGCTCTGTCTGCAGATCACCGAGCGCACGGACCGGCCGATGGTGCTGATGCTGACGGCAGCGAGCGCACCCGGCGACCGGGTCAGCGGGCTCACGGTGGGCGCTGACGACTACCTGTCCAAGCCGTTCCACTTTCCCGAGCTCATCCTGCGGATCCGGGCTCTCGCCCGCCGCCGGCCCGACGTACGCCCGCGGGTTTTGCGAGTGGCCGGCATCGAGCTGGATCCGGTGCGCCGCACGGCGGTCCGGGACGGGCGGAACCTCGGTCTCTCGGTCAAGGAGTTCGCGGTGCTGGAGGAGCTGCTGCGGGCCAGCCCGGGGTTCATCAGCGCGGAGGTGCTGCTGGAGAAGGTCTGGGACGAGAACGCCGATCAGTTCACCAACACCGTCGCGGTCACGATCGGCCGGGTGCGCCGAAAACTCGGCGATCCGCCGCTGTTGTCGACGCTCCCGGGCGTCGGCTATCGGGTCGCCTGACCTCACCGCCGCTGTCGTCCGGCAGGGCGTCCGCGACCGCGTCGCCTGACACGGCGACCCCGGCGGACGACCGCACGGAGGCACACCGCTCGCCCGTGGCGGCGCAGGCACGCCGGCTTCCTCGCGCCGCGCGGGCGCGGGACTTTCACGCGCGGCACGGACGCGCGGACTTCACGCGGCACGGACGCGCGGACTTCACGCGCGGCACGGACGCGCGGACTTCACGCGCGGCGCGAGCGCGCGGACTTCACGCGCGGTGCGAGCGCGCGGGCTTCCCCGCGCTGCGCCCGCGCGGACTTCGCGCGCGGCACGGACGCGCGGCGCGGACACGCGGACTTTCACGTTTTATTAACGGCCGCGCGCGAGCATCCGCCGCCTCGCGCGGGCAATGATCTTGGGGAGGCGGGGGAAGGACAGGCATGACCACGGTACGGGGATGGATGCTCGAAGGGCTGGAAGAGCGCTCCGAGGAGCAACACTCCGACAAGCCGCACAGCTGGTGGAAAGTCATGTGCCTCACCGGCGTCGACTACTTCTCCACGCTGGGGTACCAGCCCGGCATCGCGGCCCTGGCCGCCGGCGTGCTGTCGCCGCTGGCCACGCTCGTGCTCGTGCTCGTGACGCTGCTCGGCGCGCTGCCGGTCTACCGGCGCGTGGCGGCGGACAGCCCGCACGGCGAGGGCTCGATCGCCATGCTGGTGCGGCTGCTGTCGTTCTGGAAGGGCAAGCTCTTCGTCCTGGTGCTGCTCGGGTTCGCGGCGACCGACTTCATCATCACCATCACGCTGTCGGCCGCCGACGCCACCGCGCACATCGACGAGAACCCGTTCTGGCCCGAGTCGCTGCGGGACCAGCACGTGATCGTGACGCTGCTGCTGATCGCGCTGCTCGGGGCCGTGTTCCTGAAGGGGTTCACCGAGGCCATCGGCATCGCGGTCGCGCTGGTCGGTGTCTACCTCGCACTGAACGTGGTGGTGATCGGTGACGCGCTGTGGGAGGTGGTGACGCACCCGCACGCCGTCACCGACTGGACGCACGCGATGACCACGTCGCACGGCAGCCCGCTCGCCATGGTCGGCATCGCGCTGCTGGTCTTCCCGAAACTCGCGCTCGGGCTCTCCGGCTTCGAGACAGGTGTCGCGGTGATGCCGCACATCAAGGGTGACCTGCGGGAACGTGTCCGGGGCGGCAAGCGGCTGCTGACCACGGCCGCGGTCATCATGAGCGTGTTCCTGCTGACCAGCAGTGTCGCCACGACGGTGCTGATCCCGGCTGCGGAGTTCCAGCCGGGTGGTGAGGCGAACGGGCGGGCCCTGGCGTATCTCGCGCACGAGAACCTGGGCACCGTGTTCGGCAGCGTCTACGACATCTCCACGATCGCGATCCTCTGGTTCGCCGGGGCGTCGGCGATGGCGGGGCTGCTCAACCTGGTCCCGCGTTACCTGCCGAGATTCGGCATGGCGCCGTCGTGGGCGCGGGCGGTGCGGCCGCTGGTGCTGGTCTTCACCGGCGCGGCGTTCCTGATCACGTGGATCTTCGACGCGGACGTGGACGCGCAGGGCGGCGCGTACGCGACGGGTGTGCTCGTGCTGATCACCTCGGCCGCGACGGCCGTGACCCTGTCCGCCCATCACCGGGGGCAGCGCAAGCGGACCTGGGCCTTCGGCATGATCACCGTGATCTTCACCTACACCACGGTGACGAACGTGATCGAGCGGCCGGACGGCGTGAAGATCGCAGCCTGCTTCATCGCGGCGATTCTCGTGGTGTCGCTGCTGTCCCGGGTGTTCCGGGCGTTCGAGCTGCGGGTCACGTCGATCGACGCCGACCCGGTGGCGGAGGGGTTCCTGACCGAGGCGGGCAACCGGCAGATCCGGCTGATCGCGAACGAGCCGGAGGAGCGGGACGCCCGGGAGTACTCCGCGAAGCTGACCCAGATCATCGCCGACAACGACATGACGGATCAGCGGGACGTGCTTTTCGTCGAGGTCACCGTGCGGGACGCGTCAGACTTCGAAACCGCCCTGCATGTACGCGGTGAGCTGCGACACGGGCGCTACCGGGTGCTGACCTTGGAGAGTTCGTCGGTGCCGAGCGCTCTGGCGGCGCTCCTGCTCTGGGTGCGCGACACCACGCACCGGCGGCCACACATCTACTTCGAGTGGACCGAGGGCAATCCGGTGGCGAACTTCGCCCGCTACCTGATCTTCGGCCAGGGCGAGGTGGCACCGGTGACGCGCGAGATCATCCGGCAGGCCGAGCCGGACCGCAAACGCCGTCCCCACATCCACGTGGGCTGACGAGATCAGGCACGTGGCCTGACGGGATCAGGCACGTGAGCTGACTAGATCAGGCACGTGAGCTGACGAGATCAGGCACGCGGGCTGACGAGATCAGGCACGCGGGCTGACGAGATCAGGCACGCGGGCTGACGAGATCAGGCACGCGGGCTGACGAGATCAGGCACGCGGGCTGACGAGATCAGGAGGGAACCGGACCACGATCAACGAAACTGAATGTCGACAGTGGATAGGCGTCGCCCACCTCTTCCACGAAGAGGGCCTCGGTGTCCGGGTTCCATTGCACGTACCCATAAGAGTCGTTGTAGATCCAGTAGGTGGGCCGCCCCTGGTCGTCGGTCTCCTTCGTCTTGATCAGCGAGAACACCGTGGCCTTGGTGGCGTTGCACTCGGCGGGGACCAGCTGGGAGTCCTTGTCCGGGATGATCTTCACGCCGATGCAGCGGTCGTCGGCGGGGTCCCCCATCGACCGGATCATGTAGTCGACGCCGAGTGACTCGAGCGCGAACAGGGACTTCGCGCCCGTACCGTCGCCGGCCAGCACCTCGTAGTCGTTCTTCTCCAGAGCGAGATCGCGATTGATCTCCGCCACGTGGATCAGGGTTTGCCGGTTACCGCGCAGGATCGCTGCCAGTTTCTCCGCGGCGGTGGCCGGTTCCGGCTCGGCCGGCGCCGAATCGCCGGGAGAGGCTGCGCCGGGGTTTGCCGCGCCGGACGACGTGATCTCGCCGGGCTGGGGCGAAGCGGCGTCCGAGGCGACGTCCGCGACCGGGCCATCGGCCAGATAGCGCACGCCGGCACCGACCCCACCGGCCAGCACGACGGCGACAACACCCAGCCCGACGGCAACACGCCGCCGCGACCGGCGCGGCGCCACGGCCTGGTGCGCCGTGTCCGCCTGGCGCGGTGCGACCAATCGGTCATCACCGGGCGCAGTCGCAAGCCCACCAGAGAACGAGGAGGCCGCGGCATCCTGCCCCGCACCGAAAGCCCCCGCACCGGCAGCGGCCGCCCCGCCAGAGAACGGGGACCCGCCGGACGAGGACCGGGAAGCAGACGACGAAGACGCCGCGGACAGGGGCACGGACGAGAAGGCGGACGGGGACGACACCGCGGACGAGGGCACGGACGGGGGCGCGGAGGGGGCGCCCGCGGACGACGACGCCAGCAGGAGGTCCAGCAGCTCCCGTGCGCTGGGTCGCTCGACCGGGTCCTTGGCGAGTGCCCGCTCCACCACCGGCACCAGGGCCTCCGGCACGCCGGTGAGATCCGGCTGCTGGGTGAGGATCCGCATCGCGGTGGCGGCGGCCGACTCGGCCGCGAACGGGGTGCGGCCGGTGGCCGTGTACACGACCACGGCGCCCCACGCGAAGATGTCCGCCGCGGCGGTGACCGGGCGGCCACCGGCCGGGTCGAAGCGTTCCGGCGCCATGTAGGCGACGGTGCCGACCATCTGGTCGGTGCGGGTGTGCTGGCTGGTCGCCTCGAAGGCGCGGGCGATGCCGAAGTCGATCACCTTGATGCCGCCGCGGGCGAAGAGGACGTTGCCCGGTTTCAGGTCGCGGTGGATCACGCCGGCGCCGTGGATGGCGGTGAGCGCGGTGGCCACGCCGACGGCGACGCTCTGCAGCGCCGCCCCGGTGAGCGGTCCCCGGTCGCGGATCTCGGCGGCCAGGCTGGGCCCGTCGACGTACTCGACGACGAGGTACGGCGGCTCGTGATCGGGGTCGGCGTCCAGCACTTCGGCGGTGGAGAACGGCGGCACCTGCTGGGCCCGGTTCACCTCGCTGCGGAAACGTCCCCGGAACTCCGCCTCGGCCGCGTACTCCGGGCGCACCGTCTTGATCGCCACCGGACGCCCGTCCGGGTCCCGGCCGAGGAAGACGGTTCCCATGCCGCCTTCGCCGAGCCGGCCGACGAGCTCGTACCGCCCGAGCCGGGTCGCATCCTGAGGCCGTAGCGGCATGCTCATGTGACGTTCTCCCCCTCTGCCGCCGCGCGGGCGCCGCAGCCGGGGATTCTACTCAGACGGATCTTCGAGGAGGTTTCCGGAACGGCCGCTGGAAACAACCGGAAACAAAGGGGTACGGGGATCAGTAGACGAACCGGGACACCGCCGCCTGGAGCTCGCTCGACATCCGGGACAGTTCCGCCGCCGACCGCTGCGCGTCCCCCACCGATTCCGAGGTGGTTCGGGCGTTGTCCGCGACGCTGGTGATGCCGGTGTTGATCTGCTCGGTGGCGCTGGCCGCCTCGGTCACGTTCCGGTTCATCTCGGCGGTGGTCGCGCTCTGTTCCTCGACCGCCGACGCGATCGTGGTCGTGTAGTCGCTGATGTGGCCGATGATCTCGCTGATCTCGCCGATCGCCGCGACCGCGTCGTTGCTGTCGTTCTGGATCGCCTCGACCCGCCGGGCGATGTCCTCGGTGGCCCGCGCGGTCTCCTGGGCCAGGTCCTTCACCTCGCCGGCGACGACGGCGAAGCCCTTGCCGGTCTCGCCGGCACGTGCCGCCTCGATGGTGGCGTTCAGGGCGAGCAGGTTGGTCTGCTCGGCGATCGCCGTGATCACCCGGATGACGTCGCCGATCTCGCGGCTGGACTCGCCGAGGGTGGCGATGGTCTGGTTCGCGGTGGCCGCCACGTTAACGGCCTTGCTGACGACTTCGGCGGCGGCGTTGGCGCTCTGCGCGATCTCGGCGATGGCCGCGCCCATCTCGTCGGAGCCGGCGGCGACAGTGGTCACGCTCAGCGACACGTCGGCGGAGGCCGCGGATACCCGGCGGGCCTGCTCGGAGGCGGTCGCGGCGCCCTCGCTGATCTGGTTCGCGATGGTCGAGGTCTCCTCGGCGGCGGCCGCGAGGCTGTGCGCGGCGGCGCCGACGGACGCGACCACGTCACGGGTCTGCGTCTGCGCGCGCGACAGCATCTGCGCCATCTGCCCGACCTCGTCGCGGCCGGCCACGTCGACGGTGTCGGTGAGGTCACCGTCGGCCATCGAGGTGAGCGACCGCTTTACCCGGTCGAGGCGTTTGACGATGTACCCGGCGACGAAGAAGCCGAGGATGATCGCGGCGAGCACACCGGCGACCAGCACGCCGATCTGCAGGCGTTTGGCGGTGGCGGCGGAGTCGGCGCTGGCCGCGGCGCTGGCCGCGGCCTGCTCCATCTGCGCGTTGTTCTCCTCCTCGATCGCATCCGAGGCGTTGTTCATCGTGGGGAGGATCGTCTCCCGGTACTGCGTGGCGAACCCGGCGGTGTCGCCCTTCTCGGCGAGCGGCACGAGGATCTGCTCGCTGTCGGTGACGAGCTTCTGGTACGCCTCGGCGAACGTGTCGACGGTGGCGGCGTTCACCGCGCCCTTCCGGTACTCCGCGAGCGCCGTGTCGACCTTGCCCTTCCGCTCGTCGATCTCGTCGGCGAGCGTCTCCCGGGTGGCCGCCGAGGCGACGCCGTACTCCAGGTATCGCGCCCGGATGCCCTGCAGGTTGCGCTGCACCACGGAGAGCGAGGTGAGCGGGGCGACGTTGTCGGCGTAGAGCGACTCGTTCCGCTCACCGAGATCGGAGATGGCGAGGAGGCCGGTGATACCGACCGCGATGGCCGCGATCGCGGCCACGCCGATCCCCGCCTGGATCTTCGTGTTGACCCGGATGTCGGCCAGCCAGCCGCTCTTGCCCGCTCCACCCTGAGCGTCGCTCATCCCGAGCTCCTTGACGCAGAAAAGTTGTCCTACCCACATTCGGCCGGATGCCGGCGCCGCTGAGGGCGAACCGGCCCCTGCGGGACATGAGATTCAGCGGCTTTCCGGGAAAGTTCGGGGCTGCTGCCGGACATGTGCGGAGGTGGACTTCATGAACGCGGACGCGCGACGGGCGCGGTTCGAGGCGGTGGCGCCCGCGGTGATCGACGCGGTGCGCCGGTATCTCGCCCGGCGCACCGATCCGGCGACCGCCGACGACGTGCTCTCCGAGACCCTGCTGACGTGCTGGCGGCGCCTCGAGGACATGCCCGAGGAGCACGTGCTCTGGGCGTACGGGATCGCGCGTCTGACCCTGGCCAACGCGGAGCGTGGGCGGCGCCGCCGAGAGCGACTCACCGCGAAGATCGCCCGGTTGGATCCCCCGCCCGTTGTGACCGAGATCGACCAGCCCGGCGATCTCGAGATCTTCGCGGGTCTGCGGGCCGAGGACGCCGAGTTGCTGCGCCTGTGGGCGTGGGAGGACCTCTCCCCCGCGCAGATCGCGGTGGTTCTCGGGATCTCGGTGAACGCCGCGAACATCCGCCTGCACCGGGCGAAGGGCAGGCTGCGCGACCAACTCGGGGACCAACCGGGAAAGCCTGCGGGCCCGGCCGGACATGAAGGTTCGACGGAAGGGAGACGGCGATGACCGACGACGACCTGCGAGCCCGGATCCGCCGGGCCGACCCGGCGGCGGCCTGGGAACCGGCGTCTCCCGACGAGGTGGCGCGGCTCCTGGAGAAGACGATGATCGATAGCACTACGCCGGTGGTTCCGAAGATGCGCCACTACGCCCTGGCCGCGGCGGCGCTGGTCCTGGTCGCGGCGGCGGGTGCCGGCTGGCTCATCACGCAGCGGGGCCCGGACCCGGTCACCGTGCGGCTGAACGCTCCGGGTGGTTTCGCGGCCAAGTGCCTGGAGCCCTCGGTGGAGCGTCTTGCGGCCTCCGCCGATTTCGCCATGGAGGGTACGGTCGAAGCCGTCTCCGACTCCACGGTGACCATCGATGTGACACGTGTCTTCCACGGCGCCGACGCGGATCGGGTCGAGGTCGACCAGGCCGGAGAGATCTCGGAGCAGTTGATGGGCACCGGGAAGTTCGAGACCGGAAAGGATTACCTCGTGGCCTCCTATGACGGCACCGTGATGACCTGTGGCTACAGCGGCGAGGCGACCGCTCCCGGCCTGCGCGACCTCTACGAACGGGCCTTCCCCCGGTAACCGGACACGGGCAACCGGACACAGGCAAACTGGACACTGGTAACCGGACGGGCCGGCTTGACCTCAACCTCACTTGAGGTTTTAGCGTTTGCCCGTGATCCACACCGAGATCGATCTGGGCGACCAGTTCACAGCGGCGTTCCGCCGGTACCCCACGGGCGTCGCCGTGATCACCGCGACCGGGCCGGACGGGCCGGTGGGCCTGACCGCGTCCAGCGTGGCGTCGGTCTCCGTGACACCGCCCGCCCTGTCCTTCTCGGTGATGGGCACGAGGTCGGCCCGCGCGATCGTCGAGGCGCCCAGCTTCGTCGTGAACCTGCTCGGGCCGCACCATGCCGTGCTGGCGCACGACTTCGCGCGCCCGGGCCGGCCCCGGTTCACGCCCGAGCAGGGCTGGGACGTCCTGCCCACCGGTGAGCCGGTGCTGGCCGGCGCCCTGGCCTCGCTGCGCGGCACCCCGCTGCATCTGGTCGGCGTCGGCGACGCGACGGTCGTGGTCGCCGCGGTGCACGAGGTGATCCTCGGCGCGGGGAGCGGCCGGCTGGTCTATCACGACCGCGAGTTCATAGCCCATGCCGACGAAACCCCATGAAACCGAAACCCCTGACAACGAATCCCATGACACCGAAGGACCCCACTGATGCGTCTGCCCCGCTTCCTCACCCCGTCCGTCACGGTGAGCGCCGACTGCGACCTGCCCTGTGGCGTCTACGACCCGGCCCAGGCCCGGATCGAGGCCGAGTCGGTCAAGGCGATTGCGGAGAAGTACCAGGCCAGCACGGACCCGGAGTTCCGCACCCGCGCGCTGATCATCAAGGAGCAGCGGTCCGAGCTGGTCAAGCACCACCTCTGGGTGCTCTGGACCGACTACTTCAAGGCGCCGCACTTCGAGAAGTACCCGCAGCTGCACGCGCTCTTCAACGAGGCCACCAAGCTGGCCGGCGCGAGCGGCGCGAAGGGCTCGGCCGACCCGGAGGTGGCCGGTCGGCTGCTGGAGAAGATCGAGGAGATCTCCACCATCTTCTGGGAGACCAAGCAGGCTTGATCCTCAGGTTTGCGCCGTTCCGGACGATGCAGCGGTAAAGAGTCGTTCGCGAAGGGGCGCAGACCGTGCGGCGGTCCATCGACCAGGGCGGTTTCACGCTCGTCGAGGTGGTCATCGCCATCGCTCTGGTGAGTTCCGTGCTCACCGCGACGACCGTGTTCTTCGTCCGCAGCCTCGCGCTCGGCCATCACTACGCCGGCCGGGAGGACGCGGTCCGGGTCGCCACCTCCGCGTTGGAGGTGGCGACCGGTCTCGGCGGCGAGGCGGTGCTGACCCGCCGGGACCGCGTCTCCGTCGCCGGGCAGGCGCGGGTCCCCGGCGTCGAGCAGTACCTGGCCGACGCGGTCGCGGTCTGGGACCCCGGCGCGGCGACCGGCGACGGCGCCACCGCGTCGCTGCCCACCGCACCGGTCGGCGTCCCGCTCAACGGCATCACCTACCGGCAGAACTGGTACGTGGTGAAGTGCTGGCGATCGGCGGACACGAGCGCCTGCGCGGGCGGTGGTTCGGGGGTCGCGTTTCTCCGGGTGGTGGTGGCCGTCGAATGGCCGGACCGGGAGTGCCCGAGCGGCGCGTGCGCGTACTTCCTGGCCACGCTGCTGAACGCCGGCGAGGACCCGGTCTTCCCCACCGCGCCAACCTATTCACCATCGCCGAGCCCGTCGCCGTCACCGAGCCCGTCACCAAGCCCGTCGCCATCGCCGAGCCCGTCACCGAGTCCGTCGCCCAGCCCGTCCGCGACCGGCGGGGGCACCGCCATCTGGGCGAACCGCAGCAGCGGTTACACCAACCCGGCCGCCCTCTGGATCGCCTCGTCGACGCTGACCGTCACCGGCCTGGTGCACACCAATGCCGACCTGCGCATCGAGGGCTCCGGCGTCACGGTCTCACCCCGGATCGAGTACGTCACCAGCCAGTCGGTGATCGGCGCCGCCCCCGTACCGGTGCGGGTGTCGCCGTCCGCGCCGACCGGCGTCCGGGTGGTCGCCGACTACGCGCCGGGCGGCGCCGGGGCGATCGCGGCCGGCGCCGGTTACTCCGCGGTGCCCGCCTCGGCCTGCGCCTCCGGCACCTGGACGTACGCGGCCGGCTCGGTCCCGCCGGCCGCCACCGTCGTCTACGTCCCGTGCTCGGTGAACGTCACCACCGACGTGGCCCCGCTGCTGGTCGCCACCGGCACGATCACCGTCGCCACCGCGAAGGTGACCATCGGCAGCGCGAGCCGACCGGCCACCACCGGCCTGCTGAGCGGCTCGGCGGCCACCCCGGCGATCTCCATCTCCGGCTCGTACGCGACGGTCCACGGCGCGGTCCAGGCGCTCGCCGGTGGCGTCTGGCTGCTCGGGTCGTACAGCGTCTTCGCGTGCGGGATCATCGGCGACACCGTGCAGGTGCGCGGCGCGGACCTCACCATCACCGGGACCTGCTCATGATGAGGGGGCCGGGCGTGAGAAGCCGGGACGACGCGGGGTTCACCCTGATCGAGCTGGCCGTGGCCATGTCGGTGATGGGCTTCTTCACCGCGATCGTCGCCACCGCGATCGCGCAGATGTACCACACCGCGAACCAGGCCGAGGCCGTCCAGTCGTTGCAGAGCAGGCTCAACGTGGTCTTCGAGCGCCTGGACACCGAGATCCGGTACGCGGCGGCGATCAGCCGGCCGGGCCCCGGCGGCGACGGGCGGGACGCCTACGTCGAGTATCTGAACGTCAACGGCGGCGCTCAGCTCTGCACCGAGCTCCGGCTCCGCGGCGGCGTTCTCCAGCGCCGCGCCTGGACCAGCGGCGAGACACCGTCCGGCGGCTGGAGCACCCTGGCCGGGGAGATCACCAGCAGCACGCCGTTCACCGTGTCCAGCAACGGCAACGTGCGCCAGCAGCTGCGCCTGACCTTGACCGCGACGTTCGCCGCGGCGGGGCCGGCGGCCGGCAGCCACACCACCGAGTTCCTCTTCACGGCGCTCAACTCGGACGCCTCGGCGACCACCTCGAACGCCACGGTGTGCACGGAGGGACGAACGAGCCCATGAGAGACCGGCCCTGGAGAGTCCGGCCCAGGAGAGACGATCGGGGATCCCTTCCGGTCGCCGTGCTGATCACGGTGCTGGCGCTGTCGATCAGCGGGCTGCTCAGCTCCGCCCTGCTCAGCCAGGTCAGGGACGTCCGCCGGGTCGCCGATCGCGGGTTGTCGCTCGGCGCCGCGGAGGCCGGGCTGCAGGTGGCGCTCGGCTACATCCGCGCCGCGGTGGACGCCGACGGCAAGGGCAAGCCGTCCGCCCTGCCCTGCGGGACGCTGCAGGGCACGGTGTCGCCGTCGGCCGGTAACGCGTACCGGGTGGAAGTGGTTTATCTGAACGCGGCCGGCAGCCGGCTCAGCTGTCCGCCGGCCTACGCGCCGGCCGCCGCGAAGCTGCGGTCCTGGGAGGTGACCGACGGCACCGCGGGCGGGACCGCGCGGACCTCCACCGTGACGCCGCGGGTGCTGGAGGCCACCTATCCGTTCCGGGTGCCGACCGCGCAGGTGCCGATGGGACTGATCCACAACTACCCGAGCGGCGCGCTCTGCATGGACGCCCGCACGGACCAGCCGGCGGCCGGCGACGAGGTGTGGATGATGCCGTGCGACCCGCAGCGGCCGCACCGGCAGATGTTCGCGTACGTGAAGAGCATGGCCCTCGCGCACCCGAGACCCGCCCCGTCGCCGGGCGGCGACATGTGCCTGGACGCGACCCGTCCGGCGTCCGGCAAGCCGGTCGTGGTGACGTTCCAGCCGTGTGTGGTGCCGCTGGACGACACCACCACCCAGTCCCCGCCGCGTCAGCTGTGGACGCTGCACGCCGGGCACGCCAGTTTCGCCGGCACCGACGACGCGCAGTCGCTGAACGGCTGGTGCGTCAACCTGGAGAACCCGGCCGCCAAGCAGAGCCGGCTGGTCTACGGGCCGTGCACGAGCGGTCAGTACAACGCGACGTCGACGATGCAGCCGGAGCCGAGCGTCGGGGCCGGCGCCGCCGGGGAGAGCACCCAGCAACTGGTCAACTACCAGCAGTTCGGCCGATGCCTGGACGTCACCGAGGGAAACGTCGACTACGGGTACCTGATCGCCTGGCCGTGCACCGCCAATCCGGTGGCCGCGAACGTCTCCTGGAATCAGCGCTTCTCCCTGCCCGCGGTCGGCGACAAGACCATCGGCGGTACGGGGCGGATCACCACCACGTCGACGAAGGACACGCTCACCTACTGCCTGCGCAGCCCCCGCTCGGCGGCGACCGGCCGATACGTGACGGTGGTCGGCTGCTCGACCTCGATCGCGGCCGAGGTCACCTGGACCCGGTACGTGGCGCACACCGACGCCACGAAGGCGTACACGATCGTCGACACGGCCGGGCTCTGCCTGCAGCCGAGCGAGACCGAGCTCTACACCCGGCTCGGCGACCGGATCGGCCGGATCACGGTGGCCCCGTGCGACGGCAGCCTGCTGCAGAAGTGGAACGCGATAGTCGCGCCGTCCACCGGCCTCACCAAGATCCAGGAGAGATAGCATTTCCTTTATAACCCATAGGATTTGACGAAAATGGTTATCGGGAAATGTCCGGGGAATGAACGGAATTCTTCCCCGCTCCGGCACAGCTCATTTTCCGCACTCGTATGTCACCCTGTCTGGCAGCAGAGCGTGAAAGGCACGGGAGGCATCATGGCGCGACGCGTGTTCCTGCACGTCGGCGCACCCAAGACGGGCAGCACCTACGTACAGAATGTGCTCTGGAACAACGCGGACGCGCTGAAAAGAGCCGGCATTCTGCTGCCCGGCGCCTCCTGGGCGCAGGACCAGGCGATGACCGATCTCCGCGAGGTGGAATGGCGCGATCCCCGGGCGTCCTGGACGTGGGAGAGGCTCGCCAAGGAGACCCGGAAATGGCACGGCGACGCGATCGTCAGCAATGAGGCACTCGGCGGCGCCACCCCGGCACAGGCCGCCCGTGGCGTCGCGGCGTTCGCCCCCGCCGAGGTGCACGTCATCGTCACCGGCCGGGACCTGTGGCGCACGTTCCCGTCGATGTGGCAGCAGAGCGTCCGGGCCCGCAACAAGTGGAGCTTCACCGAGTTCCTGACCGCCGTCGAGCAGGGCCGGTTCGAGACGTTCTGGGAGATGCACACCCCCAACCGGATGCTGAAGAGGTGGGGCGACCTGGTCCCCGCCGAGCAGCGCCACCTGATCACCATCCCCACGCCGGGCGCGCCGCGCGACACGCTCTGGCACCGGTTCGCCGGCATCACCGGCATCCCGGACGGCGTCTGCGACCTGCGGGACCCCACCGCGAACCCGTCGCTCGGCGCCGCCGAGATCGAGGTGCTGCGCCGGGTCAACGCGGCTCTCGGCGACCGTTTCCCGCACCGGACGCCGTACCAGCGGGTGGTGCAGAGGCACCTGGTCAACGCGGTGCTCAAGAACGGGCGCAACGACGTGCGGTTCGGCGTCGGGCTGGACCGCGCCGGCTGGGTCGCGGAGATGGCCGAGCAGCAGATCAAGGAGCTCCGCGACTACCCGTGCCAGATCGCCGGCGACCTCGACGAGCTGCGCCCGTCGAACATGACGGCGACCTCCAGCCCGGACGACCTGGACGACTCCCGGATCCTGGAGACCGCGATCGAGACCATCGTGGGGATGCTGGAGCACGCCGACGCGCTGACCCGGCAGCCGGACGCGGACGGGATCCGCGCCCTGTCGCTGCTCCGGGACCAGGCGACCCGGCGGCTGCGTCGCACCCTCAAGCGGGTGTCCTCGACACGACGGTGACACGACGGTGACAGGGCGCCGGCGGCTTCCCGCGGCCCCGCGCACAGGGAAACGGCCCGGCCTCGCCGAGGCCGGGCCGTTCTCGTCGATCGGTCAGACGAGGCCGTTCTCGCTCAGGAACGCCTTCGCGACGGTGGCCGTGTCCTGCTTGTCCACCTGCACCTTGGCCAGGTACTGGGTGAGGTTCTCGGTGGTCAGCTTCGCCGACACCGCGTTCAGCGCGCCCGCCACCGTGTCGTTCTTCGCCTCGGTGCGGATCAGCGGGAGGATGTTCTCCGCGAGGTAGAGGCTCTTCGGGTCGTCGAGCACCACGAACTTGTTCTGCACGATCGACGAGTCGGTGGAGAAGATGTTCGCCACGTCGATCTGGCCGCCCTTGAGCGCGTTCACGGTCAGCGGGCCACCGGCGTCCAGCGGCTTGAACTCCTTGAACTCGAGCCCGTAGACCTCCTTGAGGCCCTTGAGACCCTGGTACCGCTCGCCCCACTCCGGCCCGGCGCCGATGGTGAGCTGGCCGGCCACCGGCTTGAGGTCCTCGATGGTCTTGAGGTTGTGCTTCGCGGCGGTCTCCGCGGTGACCGTCAGGGTGTCCTTGTCCTCGGCGCTGGACTGCTCGAGGACCTCGGTGCCGGCCGGCAGCACCTTCTTCAGCGCGCCGAGCACGTCCTCGGGCTTGCTGACGCCCTCCGGCGCGCCACCGGAGGAGAGCGCGGCGAGCAGCGCGCCGTTGTACTCCGGCAGCAGGTCGATCGAGCCGTCCTGCAGCGCCTTCAGGTAGAGCTCACGGGCGCCGATGTTGAACGACCGCTTGACCTCGACGCCCTTGGACTCCAGGGCCTGCGAGTAGATCTCGGCGAGCAGCTCGGACTCGGCGAAGTTCGCCGAGCCGACGGTGACCGCGCCGCCGGAGGAGGCGCCGCCGGTCTCCTGGGCCAGCGGGTCCTCGTCGGCGCCACAGGCCGCGAGGGAGAGAGCGAGGGCGAGGCCGGTGACCGCGGCGCCGACCATTCTTATGCGAGACATGAGGGACCTTCCAGTGGGAGGAGATTCACACGGTGGTTCGGACGACCCGGCCGGACAGGCCGGGTGAGACGACCCAGCGCTGCACGAGCGCCAGGAGGAGGTCGAGGACGACGGCGAGCACGGCGACGACGACGGCGCCGGCCAGCACACGGGAGTAGTCGTTGACGGCGAGCCCGTCGATCAGCAGGCGGCCGAGACCGCCGAGCCCGACCGAGGCCGCCACGGTGGCGGTCGCGATGACCTGGAGGGCCGCGCTGCGGAACCCGCCCATGATCACCGGGAGCGCCATCGGGAACTCGACCCGGGTGAGCACCTGCCAGGGGCGCATGCCCATGCCGCGCGCGGCGTCCACCACCGCGTGGTCGACGTTGCGCATCCCGGCGTAGGTCGAGGTGAGGATCGGCGGGATGACCAGCACGGTCAGCGCGATCAGCACCGGCAGCAGGCCGAGCCCGAGCAGCGTGACCATGAGCATCAGCAGGCCCAGCGTGGGCAGCGAGCGGCCCGCGTTGCCGGCGTTGATGGCCAGGAACGAGCCGCGGCCGGTGTGCCCGATGTAGAGGCCGACCGGCAGCGCGATGAGCACGCCGAGCAGCAGGGCCAGCGCGGAGTACCCCAGGTGGGAGAGGATCAGCTGCGGGAAGCTCCCCGGCTCGCCGAACTGCCAGTTCTCCGGGTCGGTCAGGTAGGAGAAGTTCATGCCGCGCCGCCTCGCTGGAACCGGGCCCACGGGGTGACCGCGCGCTGGATGAGCACGATGATCAGGTCGCACAGGCCGGCGAGCAGCACCGACAGGATGATGCCGACCAGGATCGGCTCCAGGTAGAACAGCTGGAACCCCCGGGTGAAGAGCTGACCGAGACCGCCGACGCCGATCAGGGCGCCGACGCTGACCAGGCTGATGTTGGCGACGGTGGCGACCCGCAGGCCGGCCAGGATGACCGGGAGCGCGACCGGCAGCTCGACGTCGGCCAGCCGGCGCAGCGGGCGGTACCCCATCGCGGTCGCGGCCTGCACGATCGTCGGGTCGACCGCGCGCAGGCCGTCGGCGACGGTCCGCGCCAGCAGCGCCACGGTGTAGATGGTGAGCGCCACCACGATGTTGATCGGGGAGAGCACCTTCGTGCCGAGCAGCACCGGCAGGAACACGAACAGCGCCAGCGACGGGATCGAGTAGAGCACGCCGCACACGTTGACCAGCGGGTGGTAGAGCCAGGTGAACCGCACCGCGAGGTAACCCAGCGGCAGCGCGATCACGAACCCGAGCACCACCGGGACCAGCGCGAGCCACACGTGCTGGCGCAGCGCGGTCAGCACGACCTCGTGGTTGTTCTGCAGGTACTGGATCAACGCCGGCGCTCCAGCAGGTGATCGACCAGGTCGTGGTGCCGCACCACGCCGTCGGCCCGGCCGGACTCGTCGACCCGGACCGCGATGCCGACCGGCGAGGTGATCGCCAGGTCGGTGACGACCCGCAGCGAGTCGGTGACCCGGAAGACGCCGCCGAGGTCGCCCGCGTCCTTCCAGCCGACCGGGCGGCCCGCGTCGTCCAGGAGCAGCGACGGCTCCTCGGCGACCGGGCGGACCGGCAGCGCGGCCGCCGAGTCGAACGACAGGCTGCGCAGACCGCGGTCGCGGCCCACGAACTCGGCCACGAAGTCGTCGGCCGGCTTCTCCAGCAGTTCCTGCGGCGTGCCGAACTGGGCCAGGACCCCGCCCTGCCGGAAGACCGCGACCCGGTCACCCAGCTTGATCGCCTCGTCGATGTCGTGCGTGACGAGCGCGATCGTCTTGCCGAGGTCCTGCTGCAGGCGGAGGAACTCGGCGTGCAGCTGACCGCGGACCACCGGGTCGACGGCGCTGAACGGCTCGTCCATCAGCATGATCGGCGGGTCGGCGGCGAGCGCCCGGGCCACGCCGACACGCTGCTGCTGGCCGCCGGAGAGCTGCGCCGGGTACCGCTTCGCGAACTCGGGCGCGAGGCCGACCCGCTCCAGCAGCCCGAGCGCCGCGGTGCGCGCCTCCTTGCGGCTCTTGCCCAGCAGCACCGGCACGGTGGCGACGTTGTCCAGCACGGTCCGGTGCGGGAAGAGCCCGGCGCTCTGGATCACGTAGCCGATGCCGCGCCGCAGCGTGGCCTCGTCCTGCGTCGCGATGTCCTGCCCGTCGACGAGCACCCGGCCGGAGGTCGGGCTGACCATCCGGTTGATCATGCGAAGCGACGTGGTCTTCCCGCAGCCGGACGGTCCGACCAGGGCGGTCAGTTTCCCGGTGGGCAGCTCGACAGAGAGGTGGTCGACTGCCGTACTGCCACCGGGATAGACCTTCACGACGTCGTCGAATGTGATCATGGCGCTCCTGGCGGTAGCTCGTGAATACTGCTATTCATACTTGCGTTGTAGTGAATTGGATGTCAACGGCAGAGGTCACGCCTTTACCGTCCATCAACAGGTGCGTGAGGGCCGCTATGCAGGCACAAGACGGTGTTCCGCCGATCCCGCTGGATGGACGGACGCTGGCCATCGAGAGTCTTGTGGCGATCGCCACCGGCATGGCGAACATCACCGTGGACCCCGCGGCCCTGGCCCGCGTCGGCGCGCGGCACGCCGTGCTGCGGGCCGCCCGGGAGCACGGCGCGGTGTACGGCGCGAACACCGGTGTCGGCGCCAACCGTCACGAGAGCACCGGCGACTCCGTGGATCACGGCTTGCGACTGCTGCGCAGCCACTGCGCCGGCGTCGGCCCGGTGGAGGACGACGTCACGGCGCGAGCAGCCATGATCGTACGCCTGAATCAGATCCTGGCCGGAGGGTCGGGTGTCTCCCGGCACATCGCCGAGGCCCTCGCCGCCGCCGTGCACGACGGCGCCGTGCCCACGCTGCACCCGTGGGGAGCGATCGGCACCGCCGACCTCTCCGCGCTCGCCGAGCTCGGGCTCACCCTCGCCGGCGAACGCCCCTGGCGGCACGGCGCCGGCCCGACCACCACGATCGACGCCACCGACGCGCTGCCGATGATCAGCTCCAGCGCGCTGACCGTGGCCACCGCCGCGCTCGCCCTGACCAGCGTCCAGGCTCAGCTGCGCGCCTCGATCGTGGTCGCCGCCCTGTCGTTCCTCGCGCTGCGCGGCAACCCCGAGGCTTACGACCCGGCGGTGCACCGGGCTCGGGCGCACCCCCAGCAGGCGAAGGTCGCGGCGAGCCTGCAGGCGCTCGTCGCGGGGTGCGGCCCGGCCGTCCGGATCCAGGACCCGTTCGGCCTGCGGGTCGTGCCACAGGTCACCGCCCCGGCGGTCCACGCCGCCCGGGAGTTGCAGGGAGTGCTCACCGCGGAACTCAACGCAGCCGTCGAAAACCCGCTGGTGACCGACGACGGCGTCCTCCATCACGGGCAGTTCCACACCGCCACCCTAGCCACCGCACTCGACGCGATGCGGTCCGCTTTCCTACCAGTTCTATCTCTTTCCTCGGCGCGGCTCGGCCTGCTGATGCGCCCCGACCTGACCGGTCTGCGGGCCTTCCTCGCCTCCGGCCCACCCGGCAGCTCGGGCATGATGATCAGCGAATACGTGGTCCAGGACGTGCTCACCCAGATCCGTGTCGGCATGCAGCCGACCGCGGCCGGCACGCTGTCGATCTCGCTCGGGCTGGAGGAACATGCGAGTTTCGCCACTCAGGGCGCCCGGGCGCTGCGGACGATGACCGCGCTCGCCCCGATGATGCTGGCGGCCGAGCTGGTGGCCGCGGTCCGGGCGCTGCGGATGGCGCCGGGGCGGTTGACGGAGGGGCTGGCGCTGCGGGCGTTCGCGATGGCGGACAAGGCCCTCGAAGCCGACGAGGACGACATCCCGCTGGGCGCGAGCCTGGAGCAGGCGGCGGCGCTGCTGCCCCAGCTGGCCGACCTCTGACCCCGGGCGGCCCCGGAGACGCGGCGGCCCTACGGAACCGGGGCGTCCAGCGGCCGCAACTCGTCGGCGTACGAAACGGCATGCCGGCGCAGCACCCCCGCCGGGCTGATCGAATACTGCCCCATCCGCCACAGCGGCGGCGAATACGCATGAATCGACACCGACCCGTCGACAGCGCCCGCCATCCGGTGGATGTGGTCCGGCCCGAACGCGAACGCCCGCCCCGCCGGCACCACCCGCGTGACCGGTTCCCCGCCCATCCGTGGGTTGGCCTCGCTGACCGCGCCCCGCGTCACCGCCACCGCGCCCGAGGAGGTGTCGTGATCGTGCCAGCCGGTGTCGTCGGCCACGTTCCAGCAGAGCACCCAGACGTCGATGTCGCCGTCCCGGTACAGCGACGCGTAGTGCCGTTTCCCGGTGTCGTGCCGGACGAGTGGCTCCCACAGCGCCGTCCGGGCGGCCAGCTCGGTCACCCAGAGCCGCAGCTCCTGGGGGGTGAGGACGCGGCCGGGCAGGTCGGGCAGGTCGGCCGGGTCGGTGACCGCGACGGTGTCGATCGTCATCGTGGTTCTCCGGTGAGCAGGTGGCGGGGATTGGTGCGGAACATGGCGTGCCGGAACGCGTCGCCGAGACCTGGGTCGCCGGACCGCGCGTAGGGCCGGTCGGACCCGTTCACGATCCCGTCGACGCCGACCACCCGGACCATCGCGTCGATCGCGCGGATGCCGTAGGAGGAGGTCTCGTAGTAGACGTACGGATCGACGGCCCCGAGCGCTCCACCGCGGGCGGCGAGGCGTTCGTGGTGCAGCGGCGCCAGCCCGGCGAGGGCGACGAAGGCGATCCGCAGCGCCGGATGCTGCTCCCGGCCGCAGACGTGCCAGGCCAGCCAGGCCTGGTGCAGCTGGGCGACGTAGGGCACCAGCGCCGGCCACCACGACGGCAGGTCCGGCGGGCAGGCGGGTGCCGGGCCGGGGTGCACGAGCAGCGGTTTTCCGGTGGCCTCGAGCTCGGCGAGCAGCGGCCGCAGCCGGGCGATCGCGGCCGGGTCGGTGAACGCGGTCGCGGGCAGCTGCAGGCCCACCACCCGCTGCTCGGCAAGGATCTTCGCGAGCGGGCCGGGCCGGATGTCGGTGACCGAGGCGGCGGCCCACACCCGGAACGGGTCGGGCAGCTCGAGGGCGCTCTCGTGCCAGACGTCGATCAGCTCGGCGCCCTCACCGGCCGGCAGATGCTCGATGCCGAGCGGGCTCGACAGCGACACCAGCGCGAGTTCCCTGCCCTCCGCGAGCTCGATCGCGCGCCGCGCGCTCACGTCGTGGTCGTCCGGATCGATGGGGTACGGGTCCTCGCCCGCCAGGTGCAGCGTCCACTCCCGTAGATAGGGGTAGGTGTCGCGGCGCCGGAGCGCGTCGAGGAAGCGGGACGGCCACAGGTGCTGATGGCAGTCGATCCCACCGTGTGGGGGAAGCGCTTCACTCATGGAAGAAGTGAAGCGCTTCCGCCCCGGTAAAGCAACGTGATCTCGGACAACGAGCGGTGTTACTCTCTGTCGATGTCACGGCGACGTACCCTGCAGGACCTGGCGGACGCCGCCGGTCTCTCGCTCGCCGCCACGTCGTACGCGCTGCGCGGTGTCCGCGGCTCCCCCGCCACCATCCTGCGGGTCCGGCAGCTCGCCGACGAGCTCGGATACACCGTGGACCCGATCGCCCGCGCCCTGGCCAGCGGCCGCACCGGTTCGGTCGGCGTCAGCGGCTCGCTGCGCGACCTGTGGCAGCAGGACCTGTCGGTGATGCTGACGCAGGCGCTGCGCCGGCACGGCCGGTACGCGATGATCGCCGACGCCGACGCCGACCCGTCGCAGGAACGCACGATCGTCGAGCAGTTCGTCGCGCAGCGCGTCGACGGCGCCGTGGTCTCACCCGTCGACCCGTCCGCGGCGTACTGGCGGCTGCTCGACCCGGCGGTGGCGGTCGTCGCGATCGGTGACGCGCTGACCAGCCGTCCCGGCACCGGCAGCGTGCTGTTCGACAACCGGTACGGGGTGCACACCGCCCTCGCCCATCTCGCCTCGTTCGGCCATCGCCGCGTCGGCCTGCTCGCTCCCGCGCTGACGTCCACTCCGGGCCGCCCGGCCGAGGTCCTGGCCGTCGAGGTGGCGGGCCGGCTCGGACTGGACCTGGTCGCCGTCGCCGCGCCTGCCGCGACCGCCGAGGCGGTGGCCGTCGCCGCCGCGCTGCTGTCCGATCCGGCCCGCCCGACAGCGGTGTTCTGCCTGAGCGACTCGCTGGCGTTCGCGGCGTACCGGGCGGCCCGCGACGTCGGCGTCCGGATCCCGGACGAGCTGTCGGTGATCGGCTACGACGACCACCAGCTGGCCGGTCTGGTCGATCCCGGGTTGACCACGATGGCCTGGGACGAGGACGCGATCGTGGACGCGGCGGTGGGCCAGCTGGTCGGCCTGCTGCGGGACGAGGCACCGGGCGCGCCGACGTTCCGCCCGGTCCTGGTGGTCCGCGGCTCCACGGCGAGCCCTCGCTGACCGGCAGCTGCGCCGCTCTCTAGCCGGTTTCCAAGATCTGGATGATCACGTCGAGGTCGCGGCCGAACGGCCGATCCCGCGTGCTTGCCGGCAGCCTGCCGGCAAGCCCGGCCAGCCCCGCGACCCCGGCGAACTCAGCCAGTCCGGCGTCCCCGGTCAGTCCGGTGATCCCGGCCGCCGGCGCCGCGGCGGACGCGCCGAGCAGCGACGCCTGGTGCAACGCCAGGATCTCGCAGGCCAGCACGTCGCGCAGACCGCTGATCACCTCGTCCAGGCACTCCGCCGCCTCGAAGCCGAAGCTCTGCACATCCTCCTGACCCGCCGACGTCTCCACCGGCCCGATCAGCGCGGCGCCCGCGAACCGCCGCAGCCGATGCGCCACCCCCGCCGCCCGTTTGTGCACCGCGACCATCCCGGCGTGCACGCCGGGCGTGTCCGAAAGCTGCCGCGTCAGCCCGGTGACGTCGGCGTCCAGCAGGCGGTGCAGGCGGGCCACCCCCAGCTCGGCGAGGTGAACCAAAGCGGCCGTGAGCGTTCCCGCCGCGGCCACGAGATCCGTCCCGGCGAAACCGGCGCTCCCGACGAATCGCCCCTCCAGGAACGCCGGCGAGTCGGTGACCCCATCGAGCGCCCGGCCGATCGCCGCCTCCAGTTCCCCGGCCGCGCGCAGGGCGACGGCCAGGGCGGGCGCGCTCACCCGGAACGACACCGGCGCCTGCAACGCGCCGGGCACCGCCGGCCCGCCCGGTCCGCGCAGGGTGTCGAGGACGGACCTCAGCTCCGGGTCGGCCGCCGCGAACGCCGGGTGCCACGGGTCGCGGCTCGCGCGCGCCACCACGTGCTCGGCCGCCACCACCGCGGTGACCTGGTCGATCAGCGTGCGCGCCGCCCGCGCCGACAGCACCGCCAGCCCGGTCAGGCCGGGAACGCCCTCGAGGAACGCGACGCCCTCCTTGGCGCCGAACGAATACGGTCGCAGCCCGGCGGTCTCCAGCGCCGGCCCGGCGTCGGCGGCCCGCCCCGCCTCGTCCAGCACTTGTCCGATGCCGATCAGGGCGGCGCCGGCGTGGGCGAGGGGGATGATCTCGCCGGCGGCGCCGGAGCCGCGCGCCGGGATCGCCGGGATCACGTCGGCGTCGAGCAGCGCGGCCACGTTCGAGCACAGCTCCGGTGAGGCGCCGGCGGCCGGATGCAGGAGATCCCGCAGGCGTACGGCGAGAAGCGCGCGCGCCCGCGCCCGGCTCAGCCACGGCGCCGAGCCGACCGAGCGTCCCGCCATCAGGGTGTTCTGATGGCGGGTCTGGGCGCCGGCGTCGAGCCGCACACCGGCGAGCGCGCCCATCCCGGTGTTGACCCCGTAGACGGGCTGATCCCCGTCGAGGGCGGCGAGCACCGCCGCACGGTTCTCCGCGAGGGCGGCGAGAAGCCCGGGGGCGAGGCCGGCACGGACCGTCCCGCCCGCGACCGCGGCGATCAGGTCCGGGCCGAGGTCCGCCGGGGAGCTGATCATCACCCGCTCGGCAGCGGAGGCGGTCATCGGTACTTCAGCATCGTGCCGGCGCCGGTGGCGAGGTGCTTCGCGCCGACGGCGGTCATCGCTGCGGTGCGGACCTCGGTCACGGGGAGACGTCCTCTCGACATGCTGAATCAACACATACACCCTATAGGATTTGTGTTTTAGGATATTCGGTCATGGCGCCTGAGGACTGGCTGGTCGATCGCGCGCGGCAGCACCGCCTCTCCCCTGCCCAGCGGCAGATCGTGCAGCGGATGCTCCGGATGTTCCCCGAGGTGGCGTTCCTGTCGACGATCGAGATCGCCGAACTGACCGGCGTCAGCCAGCCGACCGTGACCCGGCTCGCCACGGCGCTGGGCTTCGCCGGGTTCGGCGAGTTCCGGGCCGCGCTGCGCGAGGCGGTGATCTCCGGGGTGCCGTCACAGCGGGCGCCGGAGCGCCTGGACGCCGGCGCCGCGACGATCGAGCGGGAACGGGAGAACCTGGCGGGCCTGCGCCGGGTGGTCACCGGGGACGCCATGACCGACGCGGTACGCCTTCTCGCCGGGTCCACGCCGCTCGGGGTGATCGGACTGCGCGCGTCGGCCGCCCTGGCCGACTATTTCGGCTACTTCGCGCGGCGGATCCTGCCGTCCGTGGAGGTGTGCACCAACGGGGCCACGGTGTCCGACACCGTCGTGCAGCTGAGCCGGCGGGACGCGACCGCGATGCTCGCCTTCGCGATGCCCCGGTACCCGGCCGCCACGGTCGCCGCGCTCCGGCTGTCCCGCCGCCTCGGCATGTCCACGGTCGTGGTCGCCGACACCGCGCTGGTCCCGTTCGCCGCCGAGGCCGACGTGCTGCTGGCCGCCCCGGTCGCCACCGGGCTGGTCGCCGACTCGCACGCCGCCGCGGTGGTGCTGTCGGTCAGCCTCCTGGACGCGATCGCGGCCACTGATCCGCAGCGGACCCGGGAGCGCCTGGAGGCGCACGAATCGCTGGCCGACGATGGGATCCACCCCGCCTGACACCGGATTCTCCGGGCGCGCGCTCTCCCCCCGTACCCGAACGACCTGGTTAATTGGTGTTGTCAACACCGCTGACAACTGCGATGCTTGGGGCGCGGCCGCGAGTGGCGCGGCCGGAGAACGGGGTGTCTCATGCCTTCCGGCGTCGTGGTCGGTGAGTGCGAGCCGGCCGGCTCGACCGCTGTCCACGCCCTGCGTGACGCGGGCGGCGGAACGGTGCGTGCCGGCAGCGCGGGGTTACTCGGCGGCGGCGAGCTTCTCGACGCGATCGAGGAGGGCGCCCACCAGCTCCTGGAGGACCGTTTCGTCCTCGATGCCGGAGAAGTGCTGCGCCACCGCGGCGATGTTGGGGTAACGGCGGACCGGCAGCGCGCGGTACTCGCGGGACCACGCCGACTCGTCGCCCTCCCGGCTCGACTCGTCCATCGCGGTGTAGGCGCTGATCATCGCGGCGTAGGACATCACGGTGTCGTCGAAGACGCGGTGCTGCACGGCCGCGCGCTCGTCGGAGAGTCCCGCGTCGCGGAGCGCTCCGAGGATCGCCTCGGCCAGGCGGAACTCGCCCTGGCGGCGGGTCGTCCGCAGCGCCAGGATCGGGGCGATCGCCGGGTGCGCCACGAACGACCGGACCACCTCCTGGGCCAGCCACTCGAGCCGGGCGCGCCACGCCAGGTCCGCCGGGAGACCGTCGACGATGCCGCTGAGCAGGCGGTCCGCGACCTCCAGCACGATCTGATCCCGGTCCCGGAAATGCCGGTAGACCGCGGTCGGATCAACCCCCAGTTCCTTACCGAGGGCCCGGATGCTGAGCGCGTCGGCGCCGGCGTTCTCCGCCAGCCGGCTCGCCGCGTCAACGATCAGCTCCGGGGTCAGCGCGACTCGGGCTCGCAATTTCTCTCCAGTCTTCGGCTCGGGCAACCGACCAATGTTAGTGCTCCCCCCAACTTGCGCACCGAGGTGCAACCCATGAACCGACAGTCATTGAGCGACGTGAGTTACTCCACCTATTGGCTGGCGGACCCCGGACGGCCCGCCGTGCGCGGACCGCTCACCGGTGAGCTCTCCACGGACCTCGTCGTCGTCGGTGGCGGCTACACCGGGTTGTGGACCGCGATCATCGCGAAGGAGCGGAACCCGGAGCGTGACGTCGTCCTGATCGAGGGCGGCCGGATCGGGCACGCGGCGTCCGGGCGCAACGGCGGATTCGTGGCGGCGAGCCTCACCCACGGCTTCGCGAACGGCTACAGCCGCTGGCCGGAGGAGATCGCCGAGCTGGAACGGCTCGGCCTGGAGAACCTCCAGGGCATCGAGGACACCATCAACCGGTACGGCATCGACTGCGAATGGGAACGGACCGGCGCCCTGGACGTGGCGACCGCGCCGCACGAGGTCGAGGCGCTGCGCCAGGGCGTCGAGCTGGCGCGGGGTCACGGCGTCGGCGTCGAGTTCCTGGACCACGAGGCGGTGCAGGCCGAGGTGGCGTCGCCGCGGTTCCTGGCCGGGGCGTACGACAGGCGCGGCACCGCGATGGTCAACCCGGCGAAGCTCGCCTGGGGCCTCGCCGAGGTGGCCGAGCGGCTCGGCGTGCGCATCTTCGAGGGCACGTTCGCGACCGAGATGGCTCGCGACGGCGCCGGCATGGCGGTCCGCACGCCGCTCGGCCGGGTCCGCGCCCGGCACGTCGCGCTCGGCACCAACGTCTTCCCGTCGCTGGTGAGGCGCACCCGGCTCTACACCATCCCGGTGTACGACTACGCGCTGATGACCGAGCCGCTCACCGCCGCGCAGATGGCGTCGGTCGGCTGGCGCAGCCGGCAGGGGCTGTCCGACTCCGGCAACCAGTTCCACTACTTCCGGCAGACCGCCGACAACCGCATCCTCTGGGGCGGCTACGACGCGATCTACCACTTCGGCGGCAAGCTGGACCCGTCGCACGAGCACCGGCAGGAGACGTACCACCGGCTGTCGGACCACTTCTTCGACACGTTCCCGCAGCTCGAGGGGCTGCGGTTCAGCCACGCGTGGGGCGGGGCGATCGACACCTGCACGCGGTTCTCGGCGTTCTTCGGAGCGGCGTACGGCGGCCGGGTCGCCTACGCGGCCGGGTACACGGGTCTGGGCGTCGCGGCCACCCGGTTCGGCGCGGACGTGATGCTGGACCTGCTGTCCGGCGCCCGGACGGCCCGCACCCGGACCCGGATGGTCCGCTCGAAGCCGCTGCCGTTCCCGCCGGAGCCGGTGCGCTGGGCCGGGGTGGAACTGACCCGGCGGTCGCTCGCCCACGCGGACGCGAACGGCGGCCGCCGCAACCTGTGGCTGAAGGCGATGGACGCGGTCGGTTTCGGCTTCGACAGCTGACCGCCGCCACCCGTACGGGGGAGGCCGATCGTCGCGTTCCCACACGTAGATCGGCGTCCCCCGGCCCTGATCATCCCGCCGGTTCCCGGCCGTCCGGCGCGTACCGATCGATAGTGATCATCAGTAGCCTGTGGGTCTCGTCACGAAGGGCGGGCCCATATGACTCCGCAAGAGGCGCGCCGGCGCGCGGAACAGGTTCTCCAGCAGCAGACCTCCGGTGCTCAGGTCATCGAGCTCAACAGCGACGGCTCGCTGAAGATGAGCAAGGCGCATTCGCCGCTGGCGCAGAAGAGCACCGTCCTGCACGACCCGTACGGCGAATACGCATGACCGCGCCCTGGGAGCAGTGGCTGCAGATCAGCAACTCGCCGGAGTTCACGATGACCGAGCGGACCCTCTCCGTCTGGCATCGCCACCAGATCGAGCTGACCAAGCTGAACACCGCCTGGTCCACGGTGGCCGTCCGGCAGTACAACGGCATCATCTCCGGGATCGGCGGATCGGTGCGGACCGCCTCCGGGTACATCCGGGACTTCCGGATCGACGTGCCCGGGACGTACCCGTACGACGGCCCGCGAGCGTACGCGGTCGGCTGGAATCCGGGCAGCATGCACACGTACGAGGGCAGCGAGCTCTGCCTGTGGCGGCCCGGGCAGTGGAGTCCGCGCCACACCCTGGCGTACGCCGTCGGCAAGGCGTTCACCTGGATACACAAGCACGACGTGTACATCTTCACGAACCTCTGGCCCGGTAAGGGGCAGGCACATTGAGCCAGGTCGACACTTCGCGGATCGATTACCTGCTGGCGAACCGGAACGCGGCGGATCACATCGTCGTGGTCGGCGTCGGCTCCGGCGGCTTCCCGGTGCTCCAGCACCTCGCGATGTCCGGCTGGGCGAACTTCACGCTCGTCGACCCGGACACGCTCGACGAGCCCAACCTCGTCAAACACCCCGCGCTCCGGGCCGAGCTCGGCCGGCCGAAGACCGCGATCGCCCGCCGCTGGCTGCTCGACCGCAATCCCGGGGTGCGCTGCGCGACGGTCGAGGCGGACGTGCTCCGGCTGCCGGAGCCGGAGCTGGCCGAGCTGATCGGCGGGGCCGCCATGGTGGTCTCGGCGACCGACTCCAACCCGGTCCGGCACTTCCTCAACGACCAGTGCGTGCGGCACGCGACCCCGATGACGGTCGGGCTGGTGCACCGGGGCGGCATCGGCGGGACGGTCCTCGCGTACCGGCCCGGGGTCACCGGCTGCTACGCCTGCATGGAGACGGTCGCGGAGGGTCTCGGGCATCTGCCGGACGACGACGAGCTGCCGATCACCGAGGAGGAGGCCGAGACGCATTACGGGCACAACCTGCGCGACGTCGCGGCCGCCGGTCTGTCGAGCGACATCGCCATGATCGCCGCTCTGCACGCCCGGCTGACCATCAGCGAGCTGCTGAGCCGGGATCAGCGCGCCGAGAGCCCGAACTGGATCTCGATGCGGATCCGCGACGACGCGGGCCTCGCGCCCGAGGCGCATCGCCTGACGCTTCCCGCCATCGACAAGTGCCCGTCCTGCGGGCCGATCACCGAAGCCGCCACGGAAACGGTCACGGACAGGGCCACAGACAAGGTCACGGACAAGGCCACGGAGGGCTGAGACATGCTGGGCCGCCGGAAGAACACCGGGCGCGACATCCCGGCCCGGGTCTACATTCATCGCGACGTGCTGGTCGAGTCCGCGCGCCTGGTGCGGGAGAACCCGTCGGTCGAGGTCGGCGGCAAACTCGTCGGCTACCGCATCCGCCGCGGGTCCGCCGCGCCGGCCACCCCGTACGGCGAGGTGATCGCCGGGTTCTGGCGCAGGGCGGCCGCGGACGAGGTGATCCTGGTGGCCGGCAGCATCGGCTCCGGGCCGCGCGCCGAGGCGAGCGCCACCTCCCTGCATCCCGACGGCAGATTCCAGGAGAGCGTGTACCGCAAGCTCGAGGCCGTCGAACCGGATCTGGAGCACATCGGCACCTGGCACAGCCACCACCCGAACCGGCTGCGCGAGTTCAGCGACGGCGACGTGCGGGGGTACGCCGCCACGATCGCCGACCGGCGCTACAACGAGGACGTCTTCATCGCCGGGCTCTGCTTCGAGGAGCGCGGGCTGGCCGCCGGGCTGTTCGACATGTACACCCGGGCCGACCCGGGCTCACCGCGACGGCTGCGCAGCGGCGCCGAACTGCAGGCCGTGGAGTCGATCCCGTCGCTGCAACGCATCATCGCCGCGGCGGAGGCCGGCCTCCGCGGCGGGGAGCCAGCGGCCGATCCGCTGGCGGAGGCCATCGACAAGGCGCTCCGGGACACCTCCGGCACCGAGCTCGTCCGCAACGCCGACAAGGCCGGCAGCAGCTGGACGGTCTCCTGGCCCCGGCATCCGGAACGCCGGGCGGTCGTCATGCACACCCCGGGTGACCCGACCTCGCCCGCTGTCTCGATCACCCTGCGCACCGGATCGGCCGAGCTGACGCTGGACGCGGTCCCGCTGTCCCGGACCGCCGTCGACCTGAGCCGGGACCTGGCCGAGACCGTACAGTCCCTGGCGAAGGCCTTGGACCAGGCCGCCCGGCGAGCGCGCTGAGCCGCGATGGAACCCATCCTGATCGCCCTCACCTGGATGCTGGGGCAGACCCAGATCCTCAGCCACATCACCAAGCGGCTGCTCGACCGCTACTCCCCGCCCCGCGCCGGCCGGTTCCCGCAGGTGGAGGAGCCGCTGCCGGCACGCCGTTCGCCGCCGGCCGCGGCGGGCGCCGCGCGAATCATGGACCAGCTGATCGTTCCGCCGCCGGGTCGCCTTCTCTTCGTACGCGAGAGACCCGGCCCGTCCCGCCCGTTGCTCGCGATCGTCCTCGCCGACCGTGCCGGTGGCGGCCGGGTCCGCTGGATCCTGGTCCAGTTCGACGTCCCGATCGACATCAGCCTGCCGGAGAACGCGATCGCCCTGCTGCCGCTGCTGATGCGGATCGACGGCAGCGGGCAGGCGCGGATCGAGCCGCACGGCTACGCGTACACCGGCACCGTCGACGGGTACCAGGTCTACGCGGCGGCGTAGACCCGGCGCCCGTCGCCGGTCAGGCCAGGCCGTCGCGTTCGGCGGCGATCGTGGTGTCGGCGCCGTGGCCGGTGTGCACGACCGTCTCCTCGGGCAGGGCGAGCAACTTCGCCTTGATCGATTCGACGATCAAACCCGCGTCCGAGTACGACCGGCCGGTCGCCCCCGGACCCCCCTGGAACAGGGTGTCACCGGTGAAGACGCAGCCCAGCGCCGGCGCGTACAGGCAGACCGCACCCGGCGCGTGACCGGGCGTGTGCAGCACGGTCAGCGTCGTCCCGCCGACCGCGATCTCCGCGCCGTCGGTCAGGTCCGCGTCCCACACCTCGTCCGTGCCGTGGGTGAGTTCCCACAGCGGCCGGTCCGCCGGGTGCAGGAAGATCGGCGCGCCGGTGCGCTCGCGCAGGGCGGGCGCGACCCGGACGTGGTCGTCGTGCGCGTGCGTGCAGACGATCGCCACGATCTTCCGGCCGCCGACCACCCGCAGGATCGCGTCGACGTCGTGCGGGGCGTCGATCACCACGCAGTCGTTGTCGTCACCGACCACCCAGATGTTGTTGTCGACGTCGTAGGTCTGCCCGTCCAGGCTGAACGTGCCGGCGACGACGGCGTGATCCACCCGGGTGCTCACAGGACGACCACCGAACGCAGCACCGGCGCCTCGCCCGCAGCAGCCGGACCGTGCATCTTCGCGAACGCGGCCTCCACGTCCTCGATGCCGACCTCCTCGGTGACGAACGCGTCCAGGTCGAGACGGCCCTGCCGGTACAGGTCGACGAGCATCGGGAAGTCCCGGGACGGCAGGCAGTCGCCGTACCAGGAGGATTTGAGCGCGCCGCCGCGGCCGAACACGTCGATCAGCGGCAGGTCCGGCGTCTTCATGTCCGGCGTCGGCACCCCGACCAGCACCAGAACACCGGCGAGGTCACGGGCGTAGAACGCCTGCTTCCACGTCTCCGGCCGGCCGACCGCCTCGATCACCACGTCGGCGCCCTCGGCGCCCGGGTAGGTCTCGGCGCAGATCCGTTTGATCTCGGCGACCGGATCCGTCTTCGACGAGTCCACCAGGTGCGTGGCGCCCAGCTTGCGGGCCGCCTCCAGCTTCGCCGGGTCGATGTCCACCGCGATGATCGGCGAGGCGCCCGCGAGGGCCGCGCCCGCGACCGCCGCGACACCCACGCCACCGCAGCCGATCACCGCGACCGACTTGCCGCGGGTCACCCCGCCGGTGTTGATCGCCGCGCCGATGCCGGCCATCACGCCGCAGCCCAGCAGGCCGACGGCGGCGGGCCGCGCGGAAGGGTCGACCTTCGTGCACTGGCCGGCCGCGACCAGGGTCTTCTCGGCGAACGCGCCGATACCCAGCGCCGGCGACAGCTCGGTGCCGTCCTCGAGGGTCATCTTCTGCTTCGCGTTGTGCGTGTTGAAGCAGTAGTGCAGGTCACCGCGCTTGCAGGCCCGGCACTCACCGCAGACGGCACGCCAGTTCAGCACCACGAAGTCGCCCGGCGCGACACCGGTGACACCGTCACCGACCGCCTCCACGATCCCGGCCGCCTCGTGACCGAGCAGGAACGGGAACTCGTCGTTGATGCCGCCCTCGCGGTAGTGCAGGTCGGTGTGACACACCCCGCACGACTGGATCTTCACCACGGCCTCACCGGGCCCGGGGTCGGGAACGTTGATCGTCACGAGCTCGACCGGAGCGCCCTTGGCCCGTGCGATGACCGCTTTCACCTGCTGCATGGGTGCGAGGTTCCCTTCTTCCATCGGTGCGTCACAGCCTGCCACACTGTGGACCATCAATCCCCTGAAGAGGTGAGATGCACCGCTGGGCGACGGTTCCGATGGTCAGCGCTGCACTCGCCTTGATCATCAATTTGGCTACGAGCACAGTTCGAGTGCCGCAGCCAGGCATCGCGTGGGCGGCTTTCACTATCCTGCTGGCCGCCACGATTTGGCTGGAGTACCGGAGCCGTCCGGCGCCACCCGCTGGCTCCCTGACGGAAGTAGCCGCCGACCTCGCCGCGCGGGTGAGCCGGGACTGGTCGGCTGAGGCGGTACGCCGTGAGATCACCCGCCCTGATCCGCTGTTGGTTTCCTGGTCGTCCACCGGTCGTCCGGCCGCGAGCCGAAACGCGGTGCTCGGCGCCACCACCGGCGGTGACTGGCAGCAATTCCCGCTGCGCGGATCGACGGATAGTCTCAACGAAGAGATTCTTGCTGCTTTCCGAGGTCTTCGGCACCGTCAGCTCATCGTTCTGGGAGCGCCCGGCGCGGGGAAGTCCGGCTTCGCGGTGCTGCTCACGCTTGCCCTATCGGGTACGCGTGAAACCAGTGAGCCGGTGCCTGTACTGCTCGCCATCAGCGAATGGGATCCAACCGAACCGGTCGATGCGTTCATCTCCCGCCGGGTGTCCGAGGACTACGCCGCCGTGTTGGCACACCACGGTGAACCCCGCGTCCTCGCCGCACGCCTTCTCGAGCACGGATTGATCTTTCCGGTGCTCGACGGGTTGGACGAGTTGGCAGCCGGCGCGTCCGGGACAGCGCTCGAGGCGCTCGATGTCTACGCAGCCGGGCGACGGCCGCTGGTGGTGACGTGTCGGGCTCACGAGTACGAGCAGGCAGTGATTCGCAGCGAAACCGTACTCATCACGGCAGCAGTCGTCGAACTCGACCCTGTGACCATGGACGCGGCGGTGCGCTTCCTGTCGTACCCCGAAATGGCGCGCACACGCTGGGAGCCGGTGTTCACACACCTACGCGACCAGCCGGACGGTCCGCTCGCGGCGACACTGTCGACGCCTCTGATGGTTGCGCTGGCCCGCACCGCCTACCGGGAGGCCGGCACGGACCCTGCCGAACTACTCGAACTACCTGACCGAGAGGCGGTCAGCGGACGGCTGATGGACGCCTATGTGACGTCGCTATATCCAGGACGCGGGCGGCGCTGGCTCGGCACCCTCGCCTATCACCTCTACTTGCGGGGAACGCGAGATCTGCACTGGTGGCAGATTCCGGCCGGCATCCTGGCGGCACGGCAGCGCCTGACACAACTCGGCACCGTCGCAGCCGGCGCACTCCTCGTCGGATCGTGCACGGCTGTGGCCGGCGGGGGCGGACCCGGCTTCGTCACCGGGATCGTCGCCGTGCTGCTGGCAGCCCGGGGGTGGTTACGTCCGCTCTGGCCGCACGACGGCCGGCCCTATCTGCCGGCACGCTTCCTGACGACACAGCAGCGGGCTCTGCGCACTGCCGGACTCGGGCTGGGTTATACCTTCGGGTGTGCCACGGCGGTCGCGGCGATGACGGGGTACTGGACAGCGTCGCTGCTCGGCGGCCTAGTAAGCATGCCGGCCACGGCAGGGTTCTGGATGCGAGCCCCCGTGGAATCGTCGTCCCGGCATGGCTGGCGCGCCGTTGCCGGCGTGGCGGCGCCGATCGCGCTGCTCAGTGGCGTTTCGTACGCCACGGTTGCCGTGTTGACAGATGCCGCGGCACTCTCCCTCGGTGTGAGAGCGGCGCTCGTCCACGGTGGCACAGTGGTGCTCGTATCCAGCGGGTGGGTATGGCTACGATTCCGGCTTACTCACCTGCGACTCGCCGTGATCGGCCGCCTCCCCTGGAGGCTGAATGCCTTCCTGAATGAGGCCTACCGGCATGGTGTGCTGCGAAAGGCCGGGCCGGCCTATCAGTTCCGACATGCGCTTCTTCAGGATCACCTGGCGCAGGCCACACGCGTCGAGCACCTGGCAACCCGCACTGGCACTGGAGACCGGGCGGTCGTCGGCCATGTGCCCAGTCCGCCGAAAGAGCGCACGATGCCGGATCACGAAGGAGGCGACTACACACCGGATTCGGCGTTCGCCACAAGACCGCCGCTTGGCCCTGAGGTACCGCCGGAAATCCGGCTCCGGATGGACGAACGCGACCGTCTCAGCGCGCTCATCGATTCGGGCCGGCTAAGCGAGGCGTTCGAGTCACTGCCCCCTGACTTCTCCTCTCCTGATCACTCCTTGATCGGCCACTTGATCGAACGGCTCATCGCGAGCGGCATGACCCATCGGGCGAACCGAATCCTGGAGATCTGGGCGGCGAATGGCGACAAAGACGCCCAGCAGCGGCTGGCGGAGAATCTGTACGACCAGGGGCGCATCGACGAACTGCGCCGTAGAGCCTTCCTCGGCGAACGAGCAGCTGCCCTTCGTGTCATCTCTCGAATCCTCGCGGAGGATTCCACCGAGGTGGCGATGCGTTTCGCGCGGCAGCTGACGGCCATTCCCGATCTCTATCCCGTCCTCGCCGCCGAATTCGGTGATCTGGAACCGCTGAAAGCCTGGTTCCGCGCCGGAAGTAACGAAGCCACCGAGGCACTGGCCTTCTGGCTGGAGATCCAGGGCGACATCGACGACGCGGTTGATCTGCTGCGCACGCGGACCTCTGGCGGGGATCGCTGGGCTGCCGATATCCTCGCCGATCTGCTCGCTCGCCACGATCGCACTGCCGAGGCGATCCAGGTATTGCGGCCGTGGGTCGACGCTGGACATCGGAACGAGGCACGTCACACCGCAGATCTGCTCGCGGGTCAGGGCGACTACGACGAAGCGGTCCGGCTTCTCCGGGCGCGCGCCGACGCGGGCAGCGAGTTCGCCAAGGTCGACGTAATGGCCTACCGGAGCAAAGTACATCCGGACGAACACCAGATCGACCGGCTCCGGGAGGCGGTCAGCCTCGGACTCCGGCTGAAGCCATTCGAGGCACGCCGGCTGGCCCGGCTGCTGGTGCGCCGGGGACGGATCCGTGAGGCCGTCTCGTACCTACGAGCGAACACCGACAACCACGAACGCTGGGTGGTTCACCTGCTGGCCTGGCTGACCGACCAAGTCAACAAGCGCTTACCCCATGACGGGTGATCGTTAGGATGAGCGCATGACGACACCCGTGCGCCGCCGGGACGCGGCCGCCACCCGGAAGGCGTTGCTCGACGCCGCGCGCCGGCGGTTCGCGGCGGACGGCTACGCCTCCACCTCGGTGCGCGACATCGCGTCCGACGCGGGGGTGAACGTGGCGCTGATCAGCCGGTACTTCGAGTCCAAGGAAGGACTGTTCCGGGCCTGCCTGCGCGGCACCGTCGACGAGATCAAGCAGAGTGTCCTGGAGAACCTGCCGCTGACCGACCCGCCCCGGCAGATCGCCGAGAAACTGGCCGGGCCGCAGACCAAGGAGCCCCACCGGCTGCAGCTCCTGCTCCGCACGTCCGGTGACGAGACCGCCGAGCGGATCCGCCGGGAGACCCTGGAATCGATATCGCGGCGCGTGGCCACGGCGGCCGGCGCCGACCCGGACGACCCGGGCGTCCTGCTCAACGCCCAGGTCGTGCTCTCCGCCGCGCTCGGCGTGCTGATCCTGCGCTCGGCGGCCCTGCAGCCGCTCGCCGCCGCCGACCAGGACCAGCTGACCGAGCCGCTGCGGGTGATGATCGCCGCCCTGCTGCCGGGCTGAGCGACGACGGCGGCGGCGACACCCGCCGGGAAAGCCGCTAGGGGAAGACGATCGTGTGGTTGCCGTGCCGGATCACCCGGTCCTCGGCGTGCCAGTGAACCGCCCGCGACAGCACGGCCCGCTCCACGTCCGCGCCGTGCCGCTGCAGCTCCGCGACGGTGTGCCCGTGGTTCACCCGGACCACGTCCTGCTCGATGATCGGGCCCTCGTCCAGGTCCTCGGTCACGTAGTGGGCGGTCGCGCCGACCAGCTTCACGCCGCGCTGCTTCGCCTTCGCGTACGGCCCGGCCCCGATGAACGCCGGCAGGAAGCTGTGATGGATGTTGATGATCGGCACACCGGCCCGCTCGATGAAGTCCCCGGAGAGGATCTGCATGTAGCGGGCCAGGATGATGAAGTCCACGTTCCCGGCGAGCAGCCGCAGGTGCTGCGCCTCGGCGGCCGACTTGTCCGGCCCCTGCGACGGCACGTGAAAGAACGGGATGCCGAACGAGCGCACCTCCTCGGCCATGTCCGGGTGGTTCGAGATCACCATCGACACGTTGATCGGCAGGTCGCCCCGGCGGTGCCGCCACAGCAGGTCGAGCAGGCAGTGGCCGTCCTTGGAGGCGAAGATCGCCACCCGCTTGGGTACCGACAGATCCCGCAGCGTGTACTCCAGCTCGAACCCGTCGGCGAGCCGTTCCCGCAGGTCACGCTCGATCGCCGGGAGGGCCGCCTTCAGGCCGGGCCGGCTGAAGACGGTCCGCTGGAAGAAGGCGCCCCCGTGCGGGTTGTCCGAGTGCTGGTCGAGCTGCACGATGTTCGCCTCGTGCTTGCCGAGCACCGCGCTGATCGCCGCGACGATCCCGGTCCGGTCCCGGCCGTGCACGATCAGGACGGCCTGGTCGGCGACGGCGGGCACGGGCGTGGGCAGCGCGGGAGCGTGCTGGGTCAGAGACACGATCGTCAGGTCCTTCCGGTGTTTCCTGGGTCGGACAAGATCGTGCCCGGTGGCCGCGGGCGGGCGACGGCGGGGTGCCCGCGTCTCAGAACGACGGCAGCCGCACGGTGAACGTGGTGCCCAGTCCCGGGGTGCTCTCCACCGAGAGCGTGCCGCCCTGGTCGGCGACGATGCGGTGGGCGATCGTCAGGCCGAGCCCGGAGCCGCCGGTCGCGCGCTGCCGGGCCGGGTCGGCCCGCCAGAAACGGTCGAAGACGCGGGCGACCTCCGCCGGACTCATGCCGACGCCGGTGTCGCGTACCGTCAGCAGCGCGCCCTGCGCGTCGCGCCGCACCCGCATCTCCACCCGGCCGCCGGCGTCGGTGTAGCGGATCGCGTTGCTCAGCAGGTTGCCGATCACCTGACGGGTGCGATCCGGGTCGGCGTGCACCACGACCGGCTCCGGGGCGTCCACGACGAGCTCGACGCCGGCGTTCGCGGCCACCGCCCGGTGCGCGGTCGCCGCCGCCTCGGTCAGCTCGGCGAGGTCGGCCGGCGCGGGAGCGTAATCCAGGTCGCCGGCCTCGGCGAGGGCGAGCACCTGCAGGTCGTCGAGGATGCGCCGCTGCAGCAGGGTCTCCTCGTGCAGCGAGGCGAACAGCTCGGGGCTCGGCTCGATCACCCCGTCGGCCAGGCCTTCCAGGTAGCCGCGCAGGTTGGACAGCGGGGTGCGCAGCTCGTGGGCGACGTCGGCGATCAGCCGGCGCTGGCGTTCCTCGCTGCGCTGCAACGCCTCGGCCATTGAGTTGAACGACGCGGAGAGCGCGGCCAGCTCGTCGGCGACGTTGCCGTGCGGCACCCGCACGTCCAGCCGGCCCGCGGCCAGCTGCAGCGACGCGCCGGTCAGCAGGCGCACCGGGCGGCTCACCCGGCGGGCGATCCAGGCCGTCCCGAGGGCGGCCACCACGATCACGCCGGCCACCGCGTAACCGGCCGGCCGGCTCAGCTCGCCGATCCCCGGGCTCTCCGGGGCGCCGAAGTAGACCTCCACGGGCACCGCCGAGACCTCCAGCGCCGCCTGCGCGAACTCGTTCGCCAGGCACTCGTCGAACGCGGCCGCCGCCAGCCGGCAGCGGGACAGGTCCCGCCAGCGCTGGGCCAGCCATGCCCGGTCGCCGAGGACCTCGCCGGTCGCGGACGTGGCGCACGACGGCTCGGCGGCGAGCTGCCCGGCGTCGAGGTAGGGCGGGGTGGTCAGGGCCAGCGCCGGCGACACTGCTCCCCGATCGGCCATGCATCGCGTCGTGGTCAGGGCGGCCCGGTACTGGGCGAGCTGGTAGAGCGCCTGCGCGTCGGGCTCGCCGCGCGGGATCGGCCCGAACAGGTCGTCCGGGAGGCCGGGCATGGCCGGGGTCGCGACCGGGGCCCGCGCCCCCCTGATCTTCCGCAGGAGCGGGTCCTGCGGACCGGCGGCGAGGGCCGCGGCCATCGACACCTGGTCGGCGGCCGCGGTGATCAGCCGGTCCAGGTCCGGCGCCGGCTCGACCTGGCGGGAGAGCAGCTGCACCGGCCCGACCTTGCGCTTGTCCAGGACGTCCGAGTCGGCGACCACCACGAGCCGGTCCGGGGTCTCCACCCGGATGTGCAGGCCGGTCGAGGCGGAGAGCTCGCTCACCACGCCGTCGATGCCGATCCACTGGCCGTTGCGGATGCCGAACGCGCGGATCGTGTCGACGATCGCCGCCTCGTGCCGGTCGCGGGCGGCGTCGACCCGGGCCGCCTCCCGGTAGGTCAGGCTGATCGTCAGGTAGGCGGTGGCGCCGATCGCGGTGACCGCCACGACGAGGACCAGCAGGAAGATCCGGAGCCGGAAGCTCACTGCTCGGCCAGCCGGTAGCCACGGCCGTAGACGGTCTGCACGTACCGGGGCTCGGCCGGGTCTTTCTCGATCTTGCGACGCAGGTTGACCACGTGGGCGTCGACGGTCCGGTCCGACACGTCGTTCTCGAAGCCGAACGTCTTGTCCAGGATCTGCGCGCGGGTGAAGACCCGGCCGGGCTCGCGGGCGAGCAGCTCCAGGATGCCGAACTCCTTGGCGGTCAGCCGGACCCCGGCGCCGTCGACGCGGACCTCGAAGCGCGGCCCGTCCACCTCCAGACCGCCGACCCGCAGCACCTCGGCGTCGCCGCCGCCGCGGGTGCGGCGCAGCAGCGCCCGGATCCGCGCGGTCAGCTCCCGCGGGCTGACCGGCTTGCTCAGGTAGTCGTCGGCGCCGATGTCGAGCCCGAGCAGCATGTCGTTCTCCGCCGACCGGGCGGTCACCATCACGATCGCCACGTCCGACAGCGCCGCGTCCGGGTTCGCGCGCAGGATCCGGCAGACGTCCAGGCCGTCCACGAGCGGCATCATCACGTCCAGGACGATCAGGTCGGGCCGGCGCGCCCGGGCCTGCTCCAGCGCCGCCCGACCGTCACCGACCGTGAGCACCTGGTGCCCCTCCCGCTCCAGGTAGAGACGGATCAGCTGGGCATGCTTCGGGTCGTCGTCGGCAACGAGAATGCGGGCTGTCACGGCTCGCATTGTGGCGCAGCGCTGCGCCGAAGCCCAAGAAATGTCAGGTTCCGGTGAAGAACCGCCCGAGTTCCGGTGCGGTCGCGGATCCGCGCCGGAACCGCACAGGTTCTTCATCACCGCCGCCCTACGGTCGCCTCCGGAATTCATGAAGGAGGCATCCATGTGTGGTCTGAGCGCTTTCGTCAGCAGCCGGCCCGATGCGGGTCCGCCGGACGCGGACACCGCTGCCGCCTTCGGCGCCGCGCTGGCGACCATGCGGCACCGCGGGCCGGACGACACCCGGATCGAGTACGGCGACGGGTACGCGTTCGGCTTCAACCGGCTCGCCATCATCGACCGGGAGCTGTCCGCCCAGCCGCTGCGCTACGCCGGCCGGTGGACCGTGGTCTTCAACGGGGAGATCTACAACTACCGGGAGCTGCGCGCCGACCTGATCCGCTCGCACGGCGCCACCTTCGAGACCGAGGGCGACGCCGAGGTGCTCGCCGCGGCCTTCCACCACTGGGGTGAGGCCGCGCTCCCCCGGCTGCGGGGCATGTTCGCGTTCGTCGCCTACGACCACCGGACCGGCACCCTGCACGCGGCCCGGGACGCCTTCGGGATCAAGCCGCTCTACCTGCTGGAGACGGCCGACGGGCTGCACCTGGCCAGCGAGCGCAAGGCTCTCGACCCCTTCGCCGCGCCGGCCGGGGGCGCGATCGACACCGACGCGCTCGCGCACTACCTCACCTTCCAGTTCGTGCCCGACCCGCTCACCCTGCACCGGCACATCCGCCGCCTCCCGCCGGGCCACCGGATCGTCTGGACGCCGGGCGGCGGCGTGCGCCAGCACCGCTGGTTCAAGCCGTCGCTGCGCCCGCTGCACCTGCAGCCGGAGGCGGCGTACCAGGCGATCCAGGACGCGCTGACCGCCAGCGTGCGCCGCCACCTGCACGCCGACGTCGGCGTCGGCACGTTCCTCTCCAGCGGCGTCGACTCCTCGGCGATCGTGGCCCTCGCCGCGCGCGAGAAGCCCGACATCCACGCGTTCACCGCCGGCTTCGCGGCCGGTGGGTACAGCGAGATCGAGGTGGCCGCGGACACGGCACACCAATTGGGGGTACGCCTGACGCCCACCGTGGTGTCCGACGAGGACGTGCTCGCCGCCCTGCCGCGGATCGTCCAGCTCCTCGACGACCCGGTCGCCGACCCGTCGCTGATCCCGCTCTACTTCCTGGCCGGGACCGCCGCCCGGCACGTCACCGTGGTCCTCTCCGGCGAGGGCTCGGACGAGCTGTTCGGCGGCTACCGGATCTACCGGGAGCCGCTGTCGCTGGCCGGTGTCGACAAGCTGCCGCCCGGCATGAAGCGCGGCCTGCGGCACCTCGCCGACGTGCTCCCCGAGGGCGTCCGCGGGCGCTCGTTCATCGAGCGCGGGACGACCCCGATCGAGCAGCGCTACTACGGCAACGCCCGGATCTTCACGCCCGAGGAGAAGGCCCGGATCCTGCGGTACACCGCCCAGCCCCACACCGACATCACCGCCCATCTGTACGCCGAGACCGCCGACGTGGACGACGTGGCCTCCATGCAGTACGTGGACCTGCACACCTGGCTGCCCGGCGACATCCTGGTGAAGGCCGACCGGATGTCGATGGCGCACAGCCTGGAGCTGCGGGTGCCGTTCCTGGACCAGCAGGTCTATGCGGCCGCCGCCGGCCTGCCCACCGAGCTGAAGCTGCCGGCCGGCTCGAAGTCGACCAAGCACGCGTTCCGGGAGGCGATGAAGGGGATCGTCCCGGAGTCGGTCCGGGACCGGGCCAAGCTGGGCTTCCCCACCCCGACCCGGCTCTGGCTGAAAGGCCCGATCGGCGACTGGGCCGACTGGCTGATGTCGTCCTCGCAGGCCGGTCACCTGATCGACCTGAACTACGCGCGCGGGCTGCTGGCCGAGCACCGGCGCGGCGAGGCGGACCGCTCCCGCAAGGTCTGGACGGTGACGATGTTCTGCCTCTGGCACGCCATCGCCGTGGAGCGGTCGATCACGGTCGAGCCGTCCCGGCCGGATATCGCGGGCGTATCGAAATCCGGATACGCCGCCGCAACAGCCGCCCTGATCCCCTAGGAGGCATGCACAGGTTCCTGGTTGCCGGGCTGGCGCTGCCCGTGGTGGCGGCCGTCCTCTACGTTGTGCGGCGGCCGCTGCTGATGGCGGCGCCGCGCTGCCTGGCCGGGCACTGGCACGGCTGCTACGACACCGAGAACGGCGTGCTGCTGATGATGCTGGCCGGGCTGCCACTGGCCGCGCTGGCGGCGTGGGCCCTGGCCCGCCTGCGCGGCGACGGCCGGCTGTCGCTGGCCGGGGTCGGCATGGTCTACGGCACCGTGCCGCTGGTGTGGCTGACCCTGATGCCGGGGCCGGCCGCCGGGCTGGTCGACGGCCGGGTCAGCCTGGTGCCGCTGCGCGACCTGGCCACGATGGGCCCGATCGGGATCGGCGGCAACCTGCTGATCTTCGCGGCGCTGGGGTTCTTCGCCCCGATCCGGTTCGCGGCGCTGGCGTCGGCGCCGCGGATCCTCGCGCTCGGCGCGGGCTGCTCGCTGCTGGTCGAGACCGCCCAGTACGCGCTGCGCCTGGACCGGGTCTCCTCGGTCGACGACGTGCTGGTCAACGCGGCCGGCGCGATGCTCGCCGGGCTGGCGTCACGGCGCTGGTGGCGTGGCAGCGCGCGGGTACCGTCGTACTGATGCGGGTGCTGATCGTGGAGGACGAGCCCCACCTGGCCGAGGCGGTGCGCGACGGCCTGCGGCTGGAGGCGATCGCCGCGGACATCGCCGGCGACGGCGGCACCGCGCTGGAGCTGCTCGCCGTCAACTCCTACGACCTCGCGGTGCTGGACCGCGACATCCCCGGCCCGTCCGGCGACGAGGTGGCCCGGCACATCGTGGCCGCGGGCCTCGGCATCCCGATCCTGATGCTCACCGCGGCCGGCCGGATCGACGACAAGGCCTCCGGGTTCTCCCTCGGCGCCGACGACTACCTGACCAAGCCGTTCGACATGCGCGAGCTGGTCCTGCGGCTGCGCGCGCTGGACCGCCGGCGCGGGCACGCCCGCCCGCCGGTCCGCGAGATCGCCGGCCTGCGGGTCGACCCGTTCCGCCGGGAGGTCTTCCGCGACGGCCGTTACGTCGCGCTGACCCGCAAGCAGTTCGCGGTGCTGGAGGTGCTGGTCGCCGCCGAGGGTGGCGTCGTCAGCGCCGAGGAGCTGCTGGAGCGCTCCTGGGACGAGAACGCGAACCCGCTCACCAACGCCGTGCGGATCACCGTCTCCGCGCTGCGCAAACGCCTCGGCGAGCCGTGGCTGATCGCCACCGTGCCGGGCGTCGGCTACCGGATCGACACGCATGACTAGACGCCCCGGCCTCAGCGTCCGCCTGCGGCTCACCCTCAGCTACGCCGCGGTCATCCTGGTCACCGGCGCCCTGCTGCTCGCCGCCGTGTGGCTGTTCCTGCTGCGCTACGTCCCGGACCAGGCGCTGATCGTGCGCGCCGACACCCCGCTGCACGGCGTCTTCCCGGTCCGCTCCACCCTGCTGCGCGTGTTCGCGCCCAGGGCCGCCGCGCTGCTCGGGTTCCTGCTGGTCCTCGGCCTGCTGGCCGGCTGGTTCCTGGCCGGCCGGATGCTCGCCCCGCTGACCCGGATCGCGGACGCGGCGCGGGCCGCCGGGCAGGGCTCGCTGTCCCACCGGATCCGGATGACCGGCCGTCAGGACGAGTTCCGGGAGCTGTCCGACACCGTCGACACGATGCTCGGGCGGCTCGAGTCGCACGTCGCCGAGCAGCAGCGGTTCGCCGCGAACGCCTCGCACGAGCTGCGCACGCCGCTGGCCATCTCGCGCGCGCTGCTCGACGTGGCCCGCCGGGACCCCCGGCACGACCACGCCGAGCTCCTGGACCGCCTGCACGCCGCCAACACCCGGGCGATCGACCTCACCGAGGCGCTGCTGCTGCTCAGCCGCGGCACGGTCAGCCGGGAGCCGGTCGACCTCTCGCTGATCGCCGAGGAGGCCGCCGAGACGCTGCTCCCCCTCGCCGAGCAGCGCGGGATCACCCTGGAGGTCACCGGCGGGGTGGCTCCGGCCAGCGGCTCGGCCGAGCTGCTGCTGCGGATGGTGACGAACCTCGTCCAGAACGCGATAGTCCACAACCTCCCCGCCGGTGGCGCGGTGACCGTCCACACCGGCGACGACGCCGGCACGAGCGTGCTGCGGGTGGAGAACACCGGCAGCACGCTCGCGCCCGACCTCGTGCCGACCCTCACCGAGCCGTTCCACCGCGGGACCGACCGGGTCCGCGGCGACGAGCACCCCGGTGTCGGCCTGGGCCTCGCCATCGTGCACAGCGTCGTCCGCGCCCACGGCGGGACCCTCGGGCTGTGCCCGCGCGCCGGCGGCGGCCTGCTGGTCACGGTCCGCCTCCCGGGTACGCCCTAGGAACGCCCACCCGGCTCGGAGTACCCGACCATGTCCGTCGCGGCGGCCACCGCGCGCAGGTGGTCGCGGTGCTTCTCGATGATCGGGACGGCGTCCTCGGCCAGGTCCCTGACGATCGGGGCGTCGCTCTCCGCGGCCGCCTTCTTGACCATCGCGAGGGACGCCCGGTGCGCGACGAGCTGGGTGGAGACGAAGTACTCGTCGAAGGTGTCGGCGCCGGCCGCCTCGTACCGCGCGGCCAGGGCCTGTTGCTCGGCGGTGGGCTTGCCGGGCAGGAAGACCCGCAGTTTACGGGCCACCCCGTAGAGCGCGGCGTCGAGCCGGATGTGGTCGCCCATGAGAACGCCGGCCAGCCCCTTCACCGCCTTGTCGGTGGTCTTGAGCCAGGCCAGGCGGCCCGCCGCGATCTCGGCGAGGTGGGCCTGGTGGGCCGCCATGAGGAACGCGGCGTCGCGCTCGGTGACGGCGGGAGCGGTGGTCGGGGCGGAGGCGGCCGGAGCGGGTGCGGCCGCGGCGAGCAGGGCCCCAGCCAGTCCGAGGCTGGTGGCGATGCGCCGAAAGAGCATGCTGTTCTCCTTACGTGAGAATTGCAGCGTATCGGCGGTAAATGAGGCAATTTACCAGTTTCGGCGGCTTGGCCTCTGCGGGCCGCCGGGCCGCCGGGCCGCCGCGCCGCCGGGCCGCCGCGCCGCCACGCCGCCGGGCCGCCACGCCGCCGGGCCGCCGCGCCGCCGCGCCGCCGGGCCGAAGACCACCGGGCCGATGACTTTCCGGCGCGGCTCGGGTCGTACCGGCATGGCGACGATTTTCCCCGTCGGCACCGGGGTGGGCCGCGCCGAGATCCCGGCGCTCTGCGCCGCGCTCGCCGCGCTGCTGCACGGCCGGGAGCCGGGCGTGGTGCTCTGCGAGATGGCCGGGCCGGGACGGCCCGGCATCGCGACGGTCGAGGCCCTCGCCCGGCTGCGGCTCACCGCCCAGCGGTACGGGTGGCAGCTGCGCGTCCGTGGCATGACCACCGAGCTGCACCGGCTGATCGGCCTGCTCGGGCTGACCGCCGTCCTGCCCGCCGACGGCGACATCCACCCCTGACACGACCGGCACCACAGCGGCATCCGCGGCAAGGACCTCGACGAGGAGGCCCTCGTCACTCAGCCCAGCCGGGGCGGCAGGTCGAAGAGCGGGAACAGGCGGCCGGTGTCGAGGAAGTTGGTGACCGAGGCGATCCGGCCGCCGGAGATCTCCAGGACGATCAGCGACCACGGCTCGTGCCCGTCGCCGGACGCCGCCGGCCGGTACTGCCCGAACGCGGGCAGCCCGTTCGCCACCGTCGGCACCAGCCGGGAGCCCCGGCATCCGCTGCCGGTGCCGGACATCCACGCGGTGATGTCGTCGTGGCCGCGCAGCCAGAGCGGCAGCGGCGGCATCGACAGCGTGGCGTCCTCGTGCAGCAGGGTGGTCAGCGCGGCCAGGTCGTACTCCTCGAACGCCTTCACGTACCGCGCGAGCAGGGCCCGCTGGCCGGTGTCGAGCGGCTGGTAGACGTCGGCGGACAGGTCGGCGGCGGCGATCGTGGCGCGGGCCCGCTGCAGCGCGCTGTTCACCCCGGCGACCGAGGTGCCGAGCAGATCGGCCACCTCCTGCGCGGACCAGGCCAGCACCTCGCGCAGCAGCAGGACCGCCCGCTGCTTGGCCGGCAGGTGCTGGAGCGCGGCCACGAACGCGAGCCGCACGGATTCCCGCTCGGCGATCAGGTGCGCGGGGTCCGTACCCTCGAAAAGCCTGCCGTCCGGAACCGGCCCCACCCAGATCTCCTCCGGCCGGGGCTCGCCGGGGTTCGTCGCGTGACCGGAACCGGCCGGGCCGAGATCCATCGGCCGCACCCGGCGCTGCGCCGAGCCGAGCATGGTGAGACAGACGTTCGTGGCGATCCGGTAGAGCCAGGAGCGCAGCGCGGAGCGTCCCTCGAACCTGTCGAAGCCCTTCCAGGCGCGGATCATCGTGTCCTGCACGGCGTCCTCGGCCTCGAACATCGATCCGAGCATCCGATAGCAGTACCCGGTGAGCTCCGGGCGGAACGGCTCGAGCTGCGTCGCGATGTCGGTCACAGGGGCGAACCTAGCCGAATCGAAAATCCTTTGGCCACCCGCGATGAGTTCGCGCCACCCGCCCGGTCTACCCGACATGGCTTACGCAGACGTGAACGGCATCAACCTCTACTACGAGATCCACGGCGCCGGACGACCGCTGGTGCTGCTGCACGGCGGCCTCGGCTCGGGCGAGATGTTCGGCGACAACCTGGACCGCCTCGCCGCGGACCACCAGGTCATCCTCCCCGACCTGCAGGGACACGGGCGCACCGCGGACGTGGACCGGCCGATCGACTACGTGACGATGGGCGACGACATCGCCGCGCTGATCGGGCACCTGGGCCTGGAGAAGCCGGACCTGGTGGGGTACTCGCTCGGCGGCGGGGTGGCCCTGCAGGTCGCGATCCGGCACCCCGAGCGGGTCGGCCGGGCCGTGGTGGTGTCGGCCGGGATCCGGCGCGACGCCACGTACCCGGAGATCCTGGAGCAGCAGGGCCAGGTCTCCGGCGCGGCCGCCGAGTTCATGAGGGACACCCCGATGTACGAGCTGTACCAGCGGGTCGCGCCGCACCCGGAGCACTTCCCCCGGCTGCTCGACAAGATCGGCGAGTTGATGGCGAAGGACTACGACCACACCGAGGAGGTCCGGGGCCTGCAGGTGCCCACGCTGATCATGGCGGCCGACGCGGACATGTGCCCGCCCAGCCACTTCGTCGAGGTCTTCGCCCTGCTCGACGGCGGCCGGCGGGACGGCGGCTGGATGGGTGAGGGCCGGCCGAAGGGCGGCCACGCCCTCGCCATCCTGCCCGGCCTCACCCACTACAACGTGGTCGACTCCCCCCTCTTCGCGACGACGGCGCTGGCCTTCCTGGATCAGCCCGGGCCTGATCAGACCGCGCAGTAGTCGCGCAGGTGCCGGGCCGTCAGGGTGTCCGCGGCGACCAGGTCGGCGGGGGTGCCGGTGAAGACCACCCGTCCCCCGTCGTGCCCGGCGCCCGGCCCCAGGTCGACGATCCAGTCCGCGCGGGCCATCACCGCGAGATGATGCTCGATCACCACCACCGTGTTCCCGGCGTCGACCAGCCGGTCCAGCAGGGCCAGCAGCTGGTCGACGTCGGCCAGGTGCAGCCCGCTGGTCGGCTCGTCCAGCAGGTACGTCGCGGTGCCGCCGCCCATGTGCACGGCCAGTTTGAGGCGCTGCCGCTCGCCGCCGGACAGGGTGTTCAGCGGCTGCCCGAGGGTGAGATAGCCGAGGCCGACCGCGGCCAGCCGGTCCAGGATCACCCGCGCGGGCCGCTCGGTGAAGAAGTCGAGGGCGTCGATGACCGGCATGGCCAGGACCTCGCTGATGTCGCGGCCGCGCAGCTTGTAGCCGAGCACCTCGGCGGTGAACCGCTTGCCCTCGCACTCCTCGCAGACGGTCGCGACGCCGGCCATCATCGCCAGGTCCATGTAGACCAGGCCGATGCCCTTGCAGTTCGGGCAGGCGCCCGCGGAGTTCGCGCTGAACAGCGCCGGTTTCACCCCGTTGGCCTTGGCGAACGCGGTACGGACCGGGTCGAGCAGGCCGGTGTACGTCCCCGGGTTGCTGCGCCGGGAGCCGCGGATCGCCGACTGGTCGACCACGATGACGCCCTCGCGCTGCGGCAGCGACCCGTAGATCAGTGAGCTCTTGCCCGAGCCGGCCACGCCGGTGACCACGGTCAGCACGCCGGTGGGGATGTCCACCGACACGTCGCGCAGGTTGTGCCGGGTGGCGTTGCGGATCGGGATCTCGCCGGTGTGCGGGCGGAACGTGTCCTTGAGCCCGACCCGGTGACCGAGGTGGCGCCCGGTGACGGTGTCCGAGGCCCGCAGCCCCGCCACGGTGCCCTCGTACTGGATCCGGCCGCCGGCCGGGCCCGCCCCGGGTCCGAGATCGATCACATGATCGGCGATCGCGATGGTCTCCGGCTTGTGCTCCACCACGAGGACCGTGTTGCCCTTGTCGCGCAGCCGCAGCAGCAGCCCGTTCATCCGCTCGATGTCGTGCGGGTGCAGGCCGACCGTGGGCTCGTCGAAGACGTACGTGATGTCGGTGAGCGGCGAGCCGAGGTGGCGCACCATCTTGACCCGCTGCGCCTCCCCGCCGGAGAGGGTGCCCGACTCGCGGTCCAGCGACAGGTACCCGAGTCCGATCTCGACGAGCGAGTCCAGGGTCTGCCGCAGGCTCGCCACGACCGGCGCGACGGACGGCGCGGTGATCCCGCCGATGAACTCGGCGAGGTCACTGACCTGCATCGCCGAGCACTCGGCGATGTTGCGCCCGTCGATCCGGGACGCGAGGACCTCCCGGCGCAGGCGGGCGCCGCCGCACTCCGGGCACGCGGCGAACGTGACGGCCCGGTCGATGAACGCCCGGACGTGCGGCTGCTGCGCCTCCCGGTCCTTGCTCAGGAAGGACCGCTGCACCTTCACGACCAGGCCCTCGTAGTTCGTGTTGATCCCGGCGATCTTCACCTTGGTGGCCTCGCGGTACAGGAAGTCCTGCAGCTCCTGCTCGGTGAAGTCGCGCACCGGCTTGTCCGGGTCCAGGAACCCGGACTCGGCGAAGTTCTTCACGTACCAGCCGCCGACGGTGTAGCCGGGCACCGTTATCGCACCCTCGTTGACCGACTTGGATCGGTCCACGAGCTGATCCACGTCGATCGTGGACACCTTGCCGATGCCCTCGCAGCCCGGGCACATGCCCTCGGCGTTGAACGAGTAGGCCAGGGCGCTGCCCGCGCCCGGCTCGCCGAGCCGGGAGAAGACGATCCGGAGCATCGTGTACGCGTCGGTCGCGGTCCCCAGAGTGGAGCGGGCGTTCGCCCCCATCCGCTCCTGGTCCACCACGATCGCGGCGCTCAGGTGGTGCAGCGCGTCGACGTCCGGCCGCGCCGGGCTGCCCATGAAGGACTGCAGGAACGCCGAATAGGTCTCGTTGATCAACCGCTGGGACTCGGCCGCGATCGTGCCGAACACCAGCGACGACTTGCCGGATCCGGAGACTCCGGTGAAGACGGTCAGCAACCGTTTGGGAATGTCGACGGAGACGTTGAGGAGGTTGTTCTCCCGGGCACCGCGAACCTGAATGGCGTCAGTCACCCGGCGACGCTATCGCCCGTTGCGGTCAGATGCTGTCCGTTATCCCGCCCGGCGCCGCGCCCGGCGGGCCGCCAGCTCGTCGCCCTCGGCCGGCTCCTCGGGCAGGCCCACCGGCGCCGGGGTGGCCGGCTCGGCCGGCAGGTGCGACAGCGAGCCCTGGATCTCCTTGAACGCGCCGCCGATCGCGATGCCGAACACGCCCTGGCCGCCCTGCAGCAGATCGACGACCTCCTCCGGCGACCGGCACTCGTAGACGGTCGTCCCGTCCGAGATCAGGGTGATCTCGGCCAGGTCGTCCACCCCGCGTGACCGCAGCGTCTCGATCGCCCGGCGGATGTTCTGCAGGGAGACACCGGCGTCCAGCAACCGCTTGACGACCTTGAGGACCACCAGGTCGCGGAAGGAGTAGAGCCGCTGGGTCCCGGAGCCGGACGCGTCGCGCACGCTCGGCACGACGAGTGTGGTCCGTGCCCAGTAGTCGAGCTGCCGGTAACTGATGCCCACGGCCTGACAGGCCGTCACCCCGCGGTAGCCGACCGAGCCGTCCTCGCCGACGAGTGGGCCTTCAAGAGGCTGCTCGTGCACGCGAATACCTCCCCCTGCCCATGAACGAATCTAGGCGGTGTGCCGGTTCACCTGGACTTCACGAGCGTATATCTCAGGCCCGGCGGAAACATGGAGGTAACCGCACGACACGCCGCGTCCGGGCGAGGGATTCCTTCGGCGAGCGTCGATAAGTCGGACGCTTCAGCCCGCGAAGTCCTCCGGCCGGACCTGGTCGAGGAACTCGCGGAATTTCTCCACCTCGTCCTCCTGCTCGTCCGGGATCACGATGCCGGCCTCGGTGAGCACCTGGTCGGCGCAGCGGATCGGCGCGCCGACCCGCAGCGCCAGCGCGATCGAGTCGCTCGGCCGCGCGGAGACCCGCAGCTCGTCGCCGATCAGCAGGTCGGCGTAGAAGACGTTGTCCTTCAGCTCGGTGATCTCGACGGCCTTCAGCGGCGCGTCGAGCGCGGTGAGGATGTCACGCAGCAGATCGTGCGTCAGCGGGCGAGCCGGTTTGACGCCCTGCTGCTCGTACGCGATCGCGGTCGCCTCCACCGCACCGATCCAGATCGGGAGGTACCGATCGCCGTCGACCTCCCGCAGCAGGACGATCGGCTGGTTGCTCGGCAGCTCCACCCGGACCCCGACCACGCTCAGCTCGCGCACCGCATGCCTCCGTGTCGTTGTTTTGTCGCCGCTGTCGGTCCAGCCGCCCCTAACCTGCACGGTACACGCACGCGACGCCGTTCCTCCCGGTGCGGGATACCCCTGTCCAGGGTAGGCCGAACGCGGTCAGCGGCCGAGTTCGCCGCGCAGGCCGGAGCGAACCAGAGCCGCGTGCAGCCGCTGCGAGAGCGCCTGCAGCTCACGGGCGGTCTCCGCGGCCCGGGCCCGGGCCGCGGGATCCTGCTGGCGGGCCAGCGGGGCCAGCAGTTGTGTGAACAGGCCCACTTCGCGGTCCGCGGAGTTGCGGAACGCACGCAGGTGACGGGCCTCCAGCCCGTACCGGCCGAGCCCGACCACGGCCTCCACGATGATCACCGCGTCGGCGTCGTACCACCCCGGCGGCCGGGCGATGACCAGGCCGATCTGCTCCAGCTCGGCCAGCACCGCCTCGTCCACGCCGGTGCGCTCGATCAGGTCGGCCTTGGGGATCCGGGTGTCCGCCGGATCCGCCTGCCGCTGGTTGCCCACGGCCACCAGGGTGGGCCGCTGCGGCACCGCCGGCTCCTGTTCGAGGCGGTCCAGCTGCTCGCGGATGACCCGCAGCGGGAGGTATTGATCCCGCTGCGCGGTCAGCACGAAACGCAGCCGGGCCACGTCGTTCCAGGAGTACTTGCGGTACCCGGAGGCGGTGCGTTGCGGGTCGACCAGACCCTCCGCCTCCAGGAACCGCAACTTCGAGATCGTGGTGTCGGGGAACTCGGTGCGCAAATGGGCCAGCACCTCCCCGATGCTCATCAGCGCACTCTCACGCCCGCCCGCGGAGCCGGAAGCTCCCGGGTCACGCGCGGCCGCCCCCGACGCGTTCACGCCCGGCCGCCCTCGCCCTCCGGTCGCGGGCCGGCGATGAACACCAGACGGAACTTGCCGATCTGGACCTCGTCGCCGTTGCTCAGCGTCGCGGCCTCGACGCGCTCACGGTTCACGTAGGTGCCGTTGAGCGAGCCGACGTCGCGGACGGTGAACGTGCCGCCGTCACGGTGGAACTCGGCGTGGCGGCGCGAAACCGTCACGTCGTCGAGGAAAATGTCACTGTCCGGGTGCCGTCCACTGGTCGTCACGTCGTGGTCGAGCAGGAACCGGGCACCCGCGTTCGGGCCACGGCGGACCACCAGCAGCGCCATACCGGGCGGCAGCGAACCGGACATCCGGCTCGGCACCACGTCGGTCTCGGGTCCCTCGAGCACCTCGTCAAGGGCGCCAAGGTTCAGCGTGGACGTGACGTCGAGTGGGGGGAACTCGTCGTCTGGGCGCGTCATCGGACCACCTCACGGATCAGTTGGTCGTCGCCTCCCGGCGAGGCTCGCAGCACTGCGGTCCCCGCCGAGGCCAATTGCTGGCCCGACGCACGACTATCGGTTTCAAAGGAATAACAGTTCTTCGTGTGCTTGGCGAGCCTAGTCAGCCTCAATATCGCTGAGCAACAAGACTCGCGGAGGCCGATATGCGCTTTATCAGCTCTCGGTCAGAGCGCGATACGCCGCGGCGTCGAGCAGAGAATCGAGCGCGTCCGGATCGTCCGGCGCGATCTCCACCAGCCAGCCCGCCGCGTACGGCTCGCCGTTGATGATTTCCGGCTCGTCGGCGAGGGTGGCGTTCCTGGCAACCACCGTGCCGGCTATCGGCGCGTAGATCTCCGAGACGCTCTTCGTCGACTCGATCTCACCGAGCGAGTCACCCGCCTGCACCACGGTGCCCTCGTCGGGCAGCTGCACGAAGACGATGTCACCCAGCGCGTCCTGCGCGAAATGGGTGATGCCCACCCGCACAGGGCCGCTGCCGTCACCGGCGACCCACTCGTGCTCCGCGGTGTACCGCAGATCCTCAGGAATCAACGCTTCCTCCGTTTATCACGAAACCGGACGCGCGTACTGCAAGGCTGTCGCCTTGCGTACCTCGGTCACCTCGACCATGGGACGCGAGTCCATGGTCACGCTACCGCCGTCGTTCTTCACCGACGCGACCACCCCGCCCGGGATTTGCAGCGCGGTGCTCATCGTTCCCGCCGGACCGATCACCAGAAGCCGGAACTTACCGGTCAGATGCACGCCATCAGCGAGAATTCCGCCACCTTGGGCGTCGACGAAATAGGTCGACGCCACAATGCGCACGGCCGCGCCGTTCTCCCCGTTCAGCTGCATGACCTCGCCACCCGAGCCGCGCAGCTCCTGAACGGCGTTGAGGATCCCGGACGCCTTCACCTTCTCCAGCGTGATCTCCAGACCGGGACCGCGGCCGGGCAGGGTGCCGGCCAGCAGGCCCAGCTCCACGCTGCGCTTGCTCGCCTCGGCGAGCGCCGCCTCCCGCCCCTCGACACCCGAGGAGAGCTGCTGACGGGTCGTCTCGAGGGCCTGGATCTCGGAGAGCAGGCGGCTGTCCTGCGCCTCCAGATCGCTCAGGATCCGGACCAGGTCCTCCTGCCGCGCGGTCGCCAGCCCGTCGTCCGCGTCGTTGCTGCGCAGCTGCACCACCAGCGTGAACCCGAGCAGCGCGAGGAGCACCCAGATCAGGGTTCCGGCGGGGGCCGGGCGGCGCAGGCGCCGCGGCGAAGCGTTAACAAGATCACTTTCCGGGGGTACGGGTTCGGCATCGTCCCGCTTTTCACCCGATGGAGGAATCTCGCCCGCCGGCGGAACAGCCTCCGGAAGATCCCTCTCGGGAAGATCAGGCCCCGGAAGATCAGGCCGCGGAAGATCAGGCCCCGGTGCGGCCACCGTCGCCGGCCGCTCGTCGCCGGTCTCGTCTCGGTCGGTCATCGCAGTCCCATCCCGTCCAGTCCCCATCCCGTCCTACGCCCGGAACAGGTGCCGGCGGATCGCCGCGACATTACCGAAGATGCGCACACCGAGCACGACCACGACACCCGTGGAGAGCTGACCGCCCACGCCGAGCTGGTCGCCGACATAGACGATCAGCGCCGACACCAGCACGTTCGATATGAACGACACGACGAACTGCTTGTCGTCGAATATGCCGTCCAGTTTGGCCCGCACCCCGCCGAACACCGCGTCCAGCGCCGCCACCACCGCGATCGGTAGATAGGGCACCAGCTCCGGCGGCACGGCCGGGTGGAACACGATGCCCAGCAGGACACCGGCGAGCAGAGCGAGTACGGCGATCATCGGCCGCCTTCCGACGCAGAGCCGGACGGCGCGGGGGATCCGGAGCCGTCCGGCGACGAAGAGGAGGAGCCCGACGGCGCGGGCGGTGGGGTGCTCGGGGTGGCGACCCGCAGCTTCAGCTCGGTCGCCGCCTCGAGCGTCACGTCTTTCACCTCGGTCGCCTCGAACGACATGCCGTACCGCCCGACGAGGGTCTCGAAGAAATGCCCGGCGTAACCCTTGCGGAAGTCGCCGGCCAGGTCACCGGGACCGATCGCCACCACCTCGTACGGCGAGGCGACCGGTTGCACGTTGACCAGGATCGCCTCGCCCGCCTGCCGGATCGTCGACGTGGCGGTGAGGCGCTGCCCGTTGATGGAGATCGCCTCGGCGCCCGCGCTCCACAGCGCGTTCGTGGCGAGTTGCAGGTCGGTGTCCTTCACCCGGCTCTCGGTGCGCCGTTCCCCGGTCACCGGGTCCACCGTCGTCGGGCCGTCCGCCAGGGTCACCTTCGCCCCGGAGCCGTGCACGGTCTCGAACCCGGTGGCCGCCTCCAGGTCGCGCAGGCGCGCCAGTGCGGCGCCGCTGAGTTCCCGCTCGCGCAGCGCGGCGACCTCCTCGGCCAGCGCGTCCGCCCGGCTCTGCAGCTCGGCGGTCTCGCCGCGCCGGTTCTCCACCTGGTCGACCAGCTCGTCACGGGCCTGGGTGCGGGCCGGCTCCTCGGCGACCGTCTGCTGGTAGGCGACCACCAGCAGGAAACCGATCACCAGCAGGACGACGGCTGTCGAGGCGGCCGCCGTCCGCCGGGCGGCGCCGGTGCGGCCCCGGCCCTCGGCCTTACGGGCGGCGGCGTCGGCGTAACCGGGGTCGAGCGGGTTCTGGAAGAGGGCGGTCAGGAAGTCCGGGCCGTACGTCCGCTTGCCCGAGCCGCCGTCCGGATCCGGAACCGTCACGGCTCGACCGTCCGCGGCGGCGCGGTCCGCGGCTCTGCCCGGTCGGCCCGCAGCAGCTGCGTCACCTGGATCAGGTAGAGCACCGCGGCCGCCCAGTACAGCGCCAGCGCCCACCAGGCCAGCCCCCAGCCGGTCGGGTACGCCCACGACTCCCACGCCGGAACGGCTTTCGCCAGCAGGATGATCGGGAACGCGGCGAGCAGCAGGAACGTGCCGGTCTTGCCGACGTAGTGGACGGGGAGCGGACCGTACCCATGCCGGCGCAGCACCATCAGCGCCACGCCCATCACCGCTTCGCGGAGCAGCAGCGCGCCGGTGAACCACCACGGGACCACGTCCCGCACGGTGAAGCCGATCAGCGTGGCCAGGATGTAGAGCCGGTCCGCGAACGGGTCGAGCAGCTCACCGAGGCGGCTCACCGAGTTCATCCGGCGGGCCAGGTAACCGTCGACCCAGTCGGTCGAGCCGCCGATCGCCAGCACGATCACCGCGGCGACGTCGTGCTTCGCGACGAGCAGCAGGTAGAGGAAGAGCGGGACGCCGGCGAGCCGGAGAAAGCTGATCACGTTGGGAAGGGTGAAGATGCGGTTGGAGGTCTCGATGGACGGCGCAGGTCGCTGCGACATCACGACTTCCTCTCCCCCTCGGCCCGGGCCCCCGCTCGGCGCCTGACTCGTGGCCGGGCCTCACGGCTCCGCCCACTCGCCGAGCAACTATAACCAGCCGCGTTCCCGTGCCCGACGCGCAGTCACAGGTGCCACACCCTCTAATGCATCCTAGGAGGCTAGACCAATGGCCGAGCCTGGGCGTCACCCGAGTGGTATACCAGTGTCTGCTTTCACATCCTCGCCCGGCGATCTCCGTTCGCCCAGGTCACGCCGGACAGCCACGCGAACACACCCGGTGATCGGCGGTTGGCAATCCGTCACCGCAGGTTCAAGCTGAAGGCGTGTTGTCGGTGAAACATGAGATCCACAGCGTGGATCAGGCGCAGCAGGTGCTCAACGAGTCGTTCTACGCGATGGACGTCGAGGTGCTCGCCCCCCGGCCGGACTGGACCGCCTCGTTCGCCGTCGGCGGCGACGACACGGTCATGATCGGCGACCTGCACCTCGGCGTGGACGTGCGGGTCGACGCCGGCGAGCTCGGGGCGTACCACGTGAACCTGCCGCTCTCCGGCCAGATGGTCTTCCGGCAGGGCCGCTCCGGCCCGTGGCTCGCCTCCACCACGCGCGCCGGGGTCTACCTGCCGACCGGGCACACCGTCGTGGACCGCTGGTCCGGCGACTGCCGGATCATCGCCGTGAAGATCAGCCGCGCCGAGCTGGAGAACCACCTGTCGCTGATCCTGGACGCGCCGGTCCGCGGCCCGATCGACCTGACACCCCAGCTCGACGTCAGCCGCGGCGCCGGCGCCGCCTGGGCCCGGCTGGCCCGGATGATCGCCGCCGACACCGCCGACGCCGGGCTCACCGGTCATCCGGTGATCGGCGCCCGGCTGCGCGAGACACTGGTCAGCGGCCTGCTGACGGCGAGCGGCCATCGGTACCGGGACGCCATGGAGCGCCACCGGCCGGCCCTGGCGGCGCCCGGGGCGATCCGGCGGGTGGCCGAGGCGATGCGCGCGCAGCCGGGCCGTCCGTTCACCGTGGCCGATCTCGCCGCCATCGCCGGCGTGGGCGTACGGTCACTGCAGCTGGGCTTCCAGAGGTACGCGGGGATGCCGCCGATGACGTATCTCCGGCAACTGCGGCTGGGCCTGGTCCACGAGGAGCTCCGCCGGGCCGCGCCCGGGACGACGGTGGCCCAGGTCGCCTACCGCTACGGCTTCACCCATCACAGCCGCTTCGCCGCCGCCTACCGCCGGCGCTACGGCGTCACCCCCTCGCACACCCTTCACTGTTGATCCGGTGGCCGTCAGCGGCGGCCGCGGCGGGCCCGGACGTAGTCGTCGATGACGTAACGGCCCAGCTCCTCGGCGTCCGGGCTGAAGACCCGGCCGCCGTTGCGCTCGGCCACCTTGCCGATGAAGCGCTGCAACCCCGGATCGTCACCCAGCATGAAGACGTTGAGCGTGGCGCCGTACCGGGTGAGCTGGTCCACCTCGCGCACCGTCGCCCGCACGGTCTCCGGCGTCGGCGGCCACCAGAAGACCGCCTCGCCGTCCTCCTCCAGGTGCGCGGTCGGCTCGCCGTCGGTCACCACCAGCACGACCGGCTCGGCGCCCGGATGCCGGCGCAGGTGCCGGCCGGCCAGCATCAGCGCGTGCTGCAGGTTGGTGCCTTTCTCGATGGTCGGCTCGATCGCCGCGAGCTCGCCCTGGCCGAGGGTCTGCGCGTGCAGGCCGAAGCCGATGATCTGCAGCGAGTCCTGCGGGTACTTCGTGGCGACCAGGTGGGACAGCGCCAGGGCGGTCTGTTTCATCGGGCCCCAGCGGCCGTCCGCGTACATCGAGTACGACAGGTCGACGCAGAGAGCCACCGCCGCGGACGCGCGCCGCTCGGTCTCGGCCACCTCGAAGTCATCCGGCTCCAGGCGTACCGGAAGGGTCTGAAGGTCTCGGGAAGCGGCCCGGCGGCGGACCGCGTTGCCGATCGTGCGCACCACGTCGAGCGGCTGGTCGTCGCCGAACTCCCAGCGTCGCGACGAGCCGATCAGATCACCGGCCGCGCCCGCGTCGCGCATGTCGTGCTCGCCCCGCTTGCCCCCGGCGATGTCCTGGAAGATCCGTGCCAGGGCGGTGTGGCCGAGCCGGCGCAGCGCTTTCGGCGAGAGGGTGAGGCCCTCGGTGTCGCGCTGCACCCAGCCCTGGCGGCGCAGTTCCCGTTCCAGCTCGCGCAGCCGGCGCACGTCGTCGGCGGCGCCCCGGCCGAGCTGGCGCTCCACGGCCTCGACGTCCACGTCGTCCAGGGTGGCGCCCGGATGCTCCTGGCCGAGCTGGTCGATCAGCTCGTCCAGGTCGGCGATCTCACCGAGCGCGGACGCGGCGTCGCCGTACCCCAGGTCGTTCGGACCGCGCATCCGCTCGCCGCGACCCCAGTTCATGCCGGGGCGCAGCGCCTTCAGGTTGTCGGTGAGCTCGGCCAGCTGCTCCGCGAGGGGGCCGTCGCCGAGCGCCTGGGCCATCAGGTTCTGCAGCTCCTCGCGCTGCTGCGGGCTGAGTGAGCGCATCAGCCGCTCGGCGGCGGCCGCCTGGCGGGCCAGCGAGTCGATCAGCTCGTCGACGGTGCGCGGGTTGTCCGGGAAGAACTGCCCGTGCTTGTCCATGAACTCGCGGAAGGCGTCGTCGGTGTCCTCCCCGCGAGCGTGCTTGCCGAGCAGGTCGTTGAGGTCCGACACCATCGCCGAGACGTCGGTCAGGTCGCCCTGCCGCAGCGCCTGCTTCATGCCGGCGAAGCGCTGCTCGACAACCTCCTGGCGCAAACCGTCCAGGATCTGCTGGTAGATCTGCCGGGCGTCCTCGGACGCCCAGCGGTATTCGGACAGCTCCCCGACGGCCTGCGAGACCGACCGGGGCAGGCTGTCGAGCTGCGCCTCGGCGAACCGCGCGTCATCGTCCTCGCGGGCTGCCAGCGCGTCCCGCTCGGCGGCCAGGGCCTGGTCCAGCATCTGCCGGGCCCTAGTGACCGCGCCGTCCAGGTTGCCCCGGCGCAGCGCGTCGCGCCGCAGCCGCTGCGCCCGGGCCCGCAGCTCGTCGAGCCCGCGGCCGTCCCGCGGGCCGCGCCGGATCAGGTCACGCAGCGCGTCGCGCAGGCTGTCGCCCTGCATGACCCGGTCGCCCATCTCGTCGACGGCGGCCCGCACGTCGTAGGGGGGTGCGAGCGGATCAGGACCGTTCTGCCACTCCCCATAGCGGAAGACCGGCATGATCAGCTCCCGTACAGGGTGCGGCCGTCGTCGGTCAGCTCCTTGGCCAGCCGCCGGGTCAGGTGCAGCCCCTCCAGCACGAACTCCACACCGGACGCCGCCTGGCCGGAGCTCGGCGCGTCACCGAACCCGAGCCGGTCGAGCACCTTGGACAGGCCCGGCACGGTGCCGATCTGCCCGAGCAGCTCCTCGGCGCTGACCAGGTCGCCGGTCTGCACGATCGCGCCGTCGGCGACCAGGTCGGTGAAGCCGGAGAGGTCCAGGCCGGCGAGCCGGGCCCGGAACGTCTCGGCCGTCGCAACCCGCAGCAGGTGCCCGAGGATCTCGGTCTCCCGGCCCTCCTCGCCGCTCTCGAACTCGACCTTGCCGCGCAGCGTGGACGTGACCGAGACCGCGTCGCAGATCCGGGCCACCGCCTCCCGCTCGCCGCGCAGGCCGGCCCGGCGCAGCGCGGACGCGGCGACGGTCTCGGCGGCGGCGATCGCGAACCGGGCGGAGACGCCGGACCGGGCGTCCACCGACGGCGACTCGCGGACGCCGCGCGTGTACCGCGCCAGGACGTCCACCAGGTGCTCGGGGACGGCCGCGACCAGGGCGGCCTCCTGACGGATCAGGGCGGTCTCCAGCTCCAGGTCGACCGGGTAGTGGGTGCGGATCTCGGCGCCGAAGCGGTCCTTCAGCGGGGTGATGATCCGGCCCCGGTTGGTGTAGTCCTCCGGGTTCGCGGAGGCGACCAGCAGCAGGTCGAGCGGCAGGCGCAGCTGGTAGCCGCGGACCTGGATGTCCCGCTCCTCCAGCACGTTGAGCAGCGACACCTGGATCCGCTCGGCCAGGTCGGGCAGCTCGTTCACCGCGAAGATGCCCCGGTTGGTCCGGGGCACCAGGCCGAAGTGGATGGTCTCCGGGTCACCGAGGGCGCGGCCCTCGGCCACCTTGATCGGGTCGACGTCGCCGACCAGGTCGCCGACGCTGGTGTCCGGGGTGGCGAGCTTCTCGCCGTACCGCTCGGAGCGGTGCAGCCAGGAGACCGGCAGGAGGTCGCCGGCCTCGGCGGCCAGCCGCCGGCTCCCCGGCGTCAGCGGATGGTACGGGTGCTCGTGCAGCTCCGAGCCGGTGATGAACGGCGTCCACTCGTCGAGCAGGCCGGTCAGCGACCGGATCAGACGGGTCTTGCCCTGGCCGCGCTCGCCGAGCAGCACCATGTCGTGGCCGGCGAGCAGGGCCCGCTCGACCTCGGGGAGCACCGTGTCGTCGTACCCCACGATGCCGGGGAAACGCGGCTGCCCGGTGCGCATGCGGTCCAGGAGATTGTCGCGCAACTCCTGTTTGACGGTGCGGAACTCGTGCCCGCTCGCACGCAGCTCGCCCAGAGTGCGCGGCAGGTCGGCGGGGGGAATGGGTGTGATCGCGGAAGGAGCCTCTGTCACCGCAAGAACGCTACTCCTGTCGCTGCGACAATCCACGAATGTGATGGGCGACGCATCCAGACCCGCGAGATTGGCTCTGGCTCACCCCGGTCGGCGCGGCGCAGGCTCAGCGGCATGACAGACATCGCACGGTACGTGGCGTTCAGCTCGGATCCGGCGGGAGGCAACCCGGCCGGCGTGGTCCTGGACGCCTCCGGGCTCGACGACCAGCAGATGCAGAAGATCGCGGCCGAGGTGGGGTACTCGGAGACCGCGTTCGTGACCGGCCCCGACGGCGACGGGATCCGGGTGCGCTACTTCAGCCCGCTCGCCGAGGTCCCGTTCTGCGGGCACGCGACGGTCGCCACGGCGGTCGCGCTCGGCGACGGCGACCACCTGTTCGTCACCAACGCGGGGCCGGTCCCGGTCACGGTCGCGGCCGGGGTGGCGACACTGACCAGCGTGGACCCGCGCGTGACGGACCTCCCCGCGGACCAGCTGGCGGAGCTGCTCGCGGCGCTGCGCTGGGACACCGGCGACCTCGACGAGCAGCTGCCGCCCCGGGTGGCGTACGCCGGGGCGTACCACCCGATCCTGGCCGTGACCAGCCGCCGGCGCCTCGCCGAGCTGGACTACGACGTGCCGGCGCTGAAAGCGCTGATGGAGGCGCACGGCTGGACCACCGTGCAGCTGGTGTCCCGCGCCTCGGCGGACACCTTCGACGTGCGCAACCCGTTCCCGATCGGCGGCGTCTACGAGGACCCGGCGACCGGCGCGGCGGCCGCGGCGCTCGGCGGGTACCTGCGTGAGCTGGGGATCGTGCCGCAGGAGGCGACCGTCGCCCTGCGCCAGGGCGACGACATGGGCCGGCCCAGCCGGATCACGGTCCGGCTCGTCGCCGGCTCCCCCGGCGTGCGGGTCAGCGGGAACGCCGCCCCGATCACGGAATAAGTTCCGCGGGCGGGAGGCTGCCCCTGTCATGACGGCAACCCTGTTCGACCCGCGCACGCTGCTCGCGGAGAGCCGGCTCGGTGTCCTCGCCACGATCAAGGCGGACGGCCGGCCGCAGCTCTCCCCGGTCACGCCCTACTACGACGCCGAGGCCGACGTCATCCTGGTCTCGATGACCGAGGGGCGGGCCAAGACCATCAACCTGCGCCGCGACCCGCGGGCCACCCTCGAGGTGACGAGCGCGGACGGCTGGTCGTGGGCGACCGCCGAGGGCGTCGCCACCCTCACCGGCCCGGGTGACGACCCGGCCGGGCCGGAGGTGGAGGCGCTCGTCGACTACTACCGGCGGGCCGCCGGCGAGCATCCGGACTGGGACGAGTACCGGTCGGTGATGGTGGCCGACCGGCGGGTGCTCATGACGATGACCGTGGACCACGTCTACGGAGCCAGCCTGCGGTAAGGGCCTGCGGTAAATCTAGGATGGCGCTTGATGAGCGCCACGATGATTGCCCGGGATCTCGCCGCGGGGCACGGCGACCGCACCCTCTTCGCCGGACTCGACCTCGTCGTCGCGCCGGGCGACGTGATCGGTCTGGTCGGCGTGAACGGGGCGGGCAAGACGACTCTCCTGCGTACCCTCGCCGGTCTGATCCCCACCGAGGGCGGAAGCGTCGCGCTCAGCCCGCCCACCGCCAACGTCGGATATCTGCCGCAGGAACGGGAGCGGCGAACCGGCGAGACCGTCCGTGACTTCCTGGCGCGCCGCACCGGGGTGGCCGCCGCGCAGGAGGCCATGGACGCCGCCGCGCAGGCGCTCGCGGACGGGGCGCCGGACGCCGACGACAGGTACGCGGCCGCCCTGGAACGCTGGCTCGACCTGGGCGGCGCCGACCTGGAGGAACGGGCCGAGGCGCTGACCATGGACCTCGACGCGCTGATGACCTCGCTCTCCGGCGGGCAGGCGGCCCGCGCCGGGCTGGCGTCGCTGCTGCTCAGCCGCTACGACATCTACCTGCTCGACGAGCCGACGAACGACCTGGACCTGGACGGGCTGGAGCGGATCGAGGCGTTCGTCTCGGGTCTGCGGGCCGGCGCCGTCGTGGTCAGCCACGACCGTGAGTTCCTGACCCGGACCGTCACCAAGGTCCTCGAACTGGACCTCGCCCAGCAACAGGTGCACCTGTACGGCGGTGGCTACGCCTCCTACCTCGCCGAACGGGAACTGGCCCGGGCCCACGCGCGCGCCGCCTTCGAGTCGTACGCCGACAAGAAGGACGACCTGCTCGAACGGGCCCGGATGCAGCGCGCCTGGATGGACAAGGGCGTCCGCAACGCCCGCCGCAAGGCGCCCGACAACGACAAGATCGCGAAGAGCCAGCGCGGGGAGACCAGCGAGAAGCAGGCCGCCAAGGCCCGGCAGACCGAGAAGATGATCGAGCGGCTGGAGGTCGTCGAGGAGCCCCGCAAGGAGTGGGAGCTGCGCATGGAGATCGCCGCGGCGCCCCGGTCCGGCGCGGTGGTGGCGACCCTGCGCGATGCGGTGGTCACGCGCGGCTCGTTCACGCTCGGCCCGGTGACCCTGCAGATCGACTGGGCCGACCGGGTGGCGATCACCGGCGGCAACGGCGCGGGCAAGTCGACGCTGCTCGACGCGCTGCTCGGCCGGATCCCGCTCGGCTCCGGGACGCAGCACCTCGGCCCCGGTGTGGTGGTCGGCGAGGTCGACCAGGCGCGCGGGCTGTTCCTCGGCGAGGAGCCGCTGATGCGGGCGTTCGGCGCGGCCGTCCCGGCCTGGGCGGACGCCGACGTGCGCACGCTGCTCGCCAAGTTCGGTCTGCGGTCCGACCAAGTGATGCGGCCGGCGGGGACGCTGTCGCCGGGCGAGCGGACCCGGGCGGCGCTGGCGCTGTTGCAGGCGCGCGGGGTGAATCTGCTGGTCCTGGATGAGCCGACGAACCATCTGGACCTGCCGGCCATCGAGCAGCTGGAGGCGGCGCTGGGCGGGTACACGGGGACGCTGCTGCTGGTGACACACGACCGCCGGATGCTGGAGGCGGTGGCGACGAACCGTCACCTGGAGGTGGCGGACGGCAAGGTGACCGCCTGAAGAGCACGGCTCGGAGCGCCGGCCGGTCCGGCCGGCGCTCCGAGCCGCTCACCACCGGGAGATCAGCAGTTGAACTTGAAGCGCTCGTCCGGGCCGATCTTCGTGGCGGTGGAGCGGACCACGTCGGCACGGCGGCCGCCGCCACCCACAGCGGTCAGGTAGTTGCCGCTCGGGGTGCGGATCGCGGCCCAGCCGTCGGCGATCGGCACGACCGTGAGCTTCTCGTTGGCGCCGACGGTGGTGGCGTTCGAGCGGATCACGTCGGCGGTGCGGCCACCGCCGCCGACGACGCTGATGTAGTTCTTCTTCGGGGTGCGGACCGCGAACGTGGTGGTGGTCAGCGCGATGAGCTGGAACCGTTCGGTGGGGCCGACCGTGGTGGCGTCGGTGCGCACCACGTCGGCCGCCCGGCCGCCGCCGTCAACCGCCGTCACGTAGTGGCCGCTGCGGGTCTGGATGCTGCAGTCCATCGTGGTCGGCGGCGCGGCCGCGGCGGGCGTGGCGAGGCAGGCCACCGAGACGGCGGCGACAGCGCCGGCGCACAGAAGACGAGACATGGGTGATCCCCCAAGTGCGTAGTTGCCTGATTTACCCCCACAGAATAGGACATTTGGGACGAAAACTACGCAGCGGCGTGGCGCGGCGGTCACCGCCCACGCCGCTCGGGCCGGGTGAGCCGGTCCCGGCTCAGCGCAGACCGGCGGCCATCGCGAAGAGGTGACCGAGCACGGCGTCCCCCGAGGTACGCAGGCCGTCGTGCTCGTGCTCACTGGTCAGCCAGGTCCGCACGTTCCCCACCTCGGCCGCCGTCCGCATCGACAGGCCGGCGTCGACGTACATGTCGTCGGCGTAGACGGCGGCCAGGACCGGGACCTCGTTGGCGGCGAGACGGGCGGTGTCGTACAGAATCGGCCAGTCCTCGCCGGCGGCGAGCAGGTCGGCGGCGCCGGCGAACGGGCGGAGCGCGGCGATCTCCCGGAACATCCAGGGGTACATCATCTCGCCGGTGAACAGCAGCGGGTCGGCGTCCTCCGCGAAATCGGGATATCTCTGGATCGCCCGTGACGCGGCCCACCCGGTCGCCACCGCCCCCTGCCCGTAGGTGAACTCCTGCAGAGCGAAGATCGGCGCGTCGACGAACCCGGTCAGTCTCATCACGTCATGGAGGAACGCATCCGAAAGCTCGGACCCGCCGGGCAGCCACGCCTGCTCCAGCAACCAGTGCACCTGCGCGTACCCGTAACTCATCCCGAACACGCTGCCCAGAACCCGCAGCCGCCGGGGCGTCAGCCGATCGGAGTCCGGCAGCAGCACCACGTTCTCCGCCAGGTGATCGGCAAGCCCGCGCACCAGCCCCGCATCCTCCGGGAACGCCCGGTAGAACTCCGCGTTCTTGGCGGCGACCCGCGGATAGGTACGCGCGTACACCTCGTCAGCGGTCACCGACAGCCCCGGCAACCCACCCGTCACGAAGCAGGTCCGCAACCCCTGCGGCGCCGCCGACAGATAGGCCATCGTGATGAACCCGCCGTAGCTCTGCCCGAGCGTGTCCCACTTCGACCCACCGGCCACCCGCTCCCGCAGGATCTCCGCGTCGGCCACGATGCTGTCCGCCCGGAACAGTGTGACGAACGCCGCGAGCCGGTCGGCCGGCATGTCCCGCACGGTCCGCGCGGTGATCGGCGTGCTGCGCCCGGTCCCCCGCTGGTCCATCAGCAGCACCCGGTGCGTCCGCACCGCCCGGGCCAGCCAGGAGTCGGCCCGCAGCGGCCGGGGCGCCCGGCCGCCGGGGCCACCCTCCAGGTAGAGCAGCCAGGGCAGGTCGTCACCGGCCCGGTCGGCGGCGACGACCTCCCGCGCGAAGACCTCGATCCCGGCGGCACCGGGCCGTCGGTGGTCGAGCGGCACGGTGACGGTGTGGTCGGTGAAGCGGAGTCCCGGGTGCGCGATCATCCGGCGGCCACCGTGAGCGGAGCGCTGAGCGGGCTCTCGTTCCCGGATCGGTCCAGGGCCGACAGGCAGTACGCCGCGGCGCCCGACGGTGGCGACGGGTCGGCCACCGGCGTGCCGGCCCGCCCGGTGGCGACGAGGTCCCCGCCGCGGTAGAGCGCCCAGCTCACCCCGCCGGCCGCCGCCTCGAACCGAAGCTTCCCGTTACCGTCGCGTTCCGCCGCGACCAGCCGCGGCGCGGCGGGTGGCGCGGACGGCAGCCGGTCCATCCGGGGTTGCAGCGCCGGCGTCGCGTAGTGCGCGTTGCGGTACCGGGTGACCGAGCCGAGCTTGTTCTCCCGGATCATCTTGGCGCTGTAGTGGACCTGCCCCTGCACGCCGTACTTGTCGTTGAGCCGCATCTGCCGGTCGAGCTCGGCCGGGTCGCTCCAATCGCCGTCCTCACCGACCCGGTAGTCGGCCATCCCGATGTAGAGCTGCACGCCGGTGCCCTTGACCGTTTTCGCCCACCAGGGCAGCACCTTCGCGTAGTCCGCCTTGCCGAAGCCGATCGTCCAGTAGAGCTGCGGGACGATGTAGTCGAGCCAGCCCTCGCGCACCCACTTGCGGGTGTCGGCGTAGATGGCGCTGTAGCTCTCCAGGCCGTTGGTGTCGGAGCCCTCGCCGCCGTTGCGCCAGATGCCGAACGGGCTGATCCCGAACTTGACCCACGGTTTCACCGCGGCGATGCGCTCGTGCATCTCCCGGACCAGGGTGTCGACGTTCTGCCGGCGCCAGCTCGCCCGCGACGCGCCGCCACCGTGCTTCGCGTAGGACGCGTCGTCGGGGAAATCCTCACCCTTTTCCGGGTACGGGTAGAAGAAGTCATCGAAGTGCACGCCGTCGATGTCGTACTTCGTGACCGCCTCCAGCATCGCGTCCTCGACGAACCGCCGCGCCTCCGGGTTGCCCGGATCGAAGTAGAGCCGTCCGGTCTTCCCCGTGGGGTAGGCGATCCGCCAGTCCGGATGCGCGCGCAGCGGATGGTTCGCCGCCAGTTTCGCCAGATCGGTGCCGGCCCCGCTGGGCGCCGGCTGGGTGCCCCGGTACGGGTTGAACCAGGCGTGGAACTCCAGGTTGCGCGCGTGCGCCTGCTCGACCATGAACGCCATCGGGTCCCAGCCGGGGTCGGTGCCGTCCAGCTTGCCGGTCAGCCAGTTCGACCAGGGCGCGTACGCGGACTTCCAGAACGCGTCGCCGCTGGGCCGGACGTGCACGAAGATCGCGTTGTGGTTCTGCGCGACGGCGAGGTCGAGCCACCTCAGGTACTCCGCCTTCACCTGCGCCTCGGACAGGCCCGGCTTCGACGGGAAGTCGATGTTGTAGACCGTGGTGAGCCACATCCCGCGCAGCTCGCGGGGAGCTTTCACGGGCGTCGTGCCGCAGCGCCCGGCCGACGTCGGCGCCGGCGCGGCCACCACCGGCACCGGATCGCCCTCGGCCGGATCACCCCCGGCCGGATCGGTGGCGAGCGGCGAGTGGAAGGCGGCCCGGACCAGTCCGACGCCGAGGACGCCGACGGTGAACAGCACGACGGCGAGCAGCAGGGCCAGGCGCAGCGGGGGGCGGCGGAGGACGGATCGGCTGAGCTGGGAGTGGCGAGCCATCAGAGCACCGAACGATAGACCTCGAGGGTGTCCTCGGCGATCCGCGCCCAGCTGAAGTGGTCCACCGCACGGCGGCGACCGGCCCTGCCCATCGTCTCGGCGAGCTGCGGGTCGCGCAGCACCCGGGTCAGCGCCGCGGACAGGTCGGCCACGAACTTCTCCGGGTGCACCGGCGTGCCCGTACCGTCCTGGACCTGCTCGATCGGCACCAGCAGGCCGGTCTCGCCGTCCGCGACCACCTCGGGGATGCCGCCGGTCGCGGTGGCGACCACGGCTGTCTCGCAGGCCATCGCCTCCAGGTTCACGATGCCCATCGGCTCGTAGATCGACGGGCAGACGAAGACCGTCGCGTGGGTGAGCACCTGGATGACCTCCTGCTTGGGCAGCATCTCCTGCACCCAGATCACGCCCTGCGGGTCGCGGGCCTCGCGCAGCTCCCGGGCGAGCCCGGCGACCTCGGCCGCGATCTCCGGGGTGTCGGGCGCGCCGGCGAGCAGGATGATCTGCGCCTCGGCGGGCAGGTCGTGACAGGCCCGCATCAGGTACGGCAGGCCTTTCTGCCGCGTGATCCGGCCGACGAAGACGACGCTGGGCCGGTTGCGGTCGATGCCGAGCCGGTCCACCACGTCCGTCCCGTGGTCCGGCGAGTACAGCTCGGTGTCGATGCCGTTGTAGACCACCCGGATCCGGTCCGGATCCACCGACGGGTACGCCCGGAGCACGTCCCGCCGCATCCCGCCGGAGACCGCGATGATCGCGTCGGCGTTCTCCGCGGCGGTCCGCTCGCAGAACGAGGAGAGCGCGTACCCCCCGCCGAGCTGCTCGGCCTTCCACGGGCGCAGCGGCTCCAGGCTGTGCGTGGTCATCACGTGCGGGATGCCGTGCAGCATCTTCGCGGTGTGCCCGGCGAAGTTCGCGTACCAGGTGTGGCTGTGCACCACGTCGGCGCCGGCCGCGCCGTTCGCCATCGCGAGGTTCACACCCATCGTGCGCAGGGCCGCGTTCGCCCCGGCCAGCTCGGCGATCTCCGGGTACGCCGTGACGCCCGGCTCGTCGCGCGGCGCGCCGAAGCAGTGCACCCGCACGTCGGCGAGTCGCCGCAGGTCACGGCTCAGGTACTCGAGATGCACCCCGGCGCCGCCGTAGACCTCCGGCGGGTACTCACGGGTGATCAGGTCGGCTCGCAGTCGTCGGGTTCCCGAATCGGTCACGAGTCGCAGGATAGCTGGCCGCCGCGATCACCGGCCGGGCCGACCGCTAGGATGATCATGCCGGATCCGCAAGAGGACGACAGCCCAAGCAAGATATTTCGAACCACCCCTTCGGGTGGCGGACGGGCAGCCGGAACACTAGCGTCCTTCCCATGGCTGTCAAGGTGCTTGCGATCGTTCTGGCTGGTGGGGAAGGCAAGCGCCTGATGCCCTTGACGGCGGACCGGGCCAAACCCGGCGTGCCGTTCGGCGGCATCTACCGCATGATCGATTTCGTGTTGTCCAACCTCGCGAACGCGGGGTATCTCAAGATCGTTGTTCTGACGCAGTACAAGTCGCACTCGCTGGACCGGCACATCTCCAAGACCTGGCGGATGTCCACGCTCCTCGGCAACTACGTGACACCGGTCCCGGCACAGCAGCGGCTCGGCCCGCGCTGGTTCGCCGGCTCGGCCGACGCGATCTACCAGAGCCTCAACCTGATCAACGACGAGGCTCCGGACTACGTGATCGTCTTCGGCGCCGACCACATCTACCGGATGGACCCGAAGCAGATGGTCAACGACCACATCGCCTCGGGCGCCGCGGTGACGGTGGCCGGCATCCGGCAGCCACTCTCGATGGCCGACCAGTTCGGCGTGATCGACGTGGCCGAGGACGGCAAGAAGATCAAGGCGTTCCGGGAGAAGCCGAAGGACGCGACGGGCCTGCCCGACTCGCCCGAGGAGGTCTACGCCTCGATGGGCAACTACGTCTTCACCACCCGCGCGCTCTGCGAGGCGGTCTCCGCCGACGCGCAGAACCCGGACAGCAAGCACGACATGGGCGGCAACATCATCCCGATGCTGGTGGAGCGCGGCGAGGCGAACGTCTACGACTTCCGCGACAACGACGTGCCCGGCAGCACCGACCGCGACCGCGGTTACTGGCGTGACGTGGGGACGCTGGACTCGTTCTACGAGGCCCACATGGACCTGATCGCCACCCTGCCGATCTTCAATCTCTACAACCACGAGTGGCCGATCTTCACGAACTACGGTTCCTGGCCGCCGGCCAAATTCGTGCATGGGTACGACGACCGCCAGGGCCGCGCCATCGATTCGATGATCTCCCCCGGCGTGGTCGTCTCCGGCGCGCTCGTGGAACGCTCGGTGATCTCGCCAAATGTGCGGGTGAACTCGTGGGCCCATGTGGACGGCGCGGTGATCATGGAGGGCGTGTCGGTGGGCCGCCGCGCGGTGATCCGCAACGCCATCATCGACAAGAACGTGGTGATCCCCGAGGGCGCCCAGATCGGCGTCGACCTCGACCGGGACCGCAAGCTCTACACGGTCAGCGACAACGGCGTGGTCGTCATCGGCAAGGGCCAGCGGGTCGAGCTCTGATATCACCCCATAGGCACATTTACGCCTGCCATTAGGTCTTCGTAATCTGAGGTCGTGCCGTACCCGGAGGACTTCACCGCCACCACCCGGCACCTCTGCGCGGCGGCGTACCTCGACGAGGACTTCCGGGACACCGCGATCCGCGAGGTCTACCGGCAGCCGCACCGGGCCGTCGCCCCGTCCTACGGGTTCACACTCGGCCCGGTGCTCGGGCACTGCGTCCGGTCCGGCTCCGGCGAGCAGCTCACGCCGGGCTTCGACCACGGCGCCCGATTGGGGGTACGGGAACTCACCTCCCCGCCCGGATCCGGCGACCTCGGCAGCCACCCGGACGTCCGCAAGCACCAGCGGTTGATAGAGCACCGGGTGCTGGCCGCGATCCGCGACTTCCTCGCCGCCCGAGGCGTGGAGCCGTCGAGCGAGCTGACCGGCGGGCGTCTATCCCCGGTGCCGCAGCGTGTGTGACGGGGAGACGCCGAACCGCTCCCGGTAGGCCCCGGCGAACCGGCCGAGATGGGTGAACCCCCACCGGTACGCGACCTCGCTGACGCTGGCCCGCCCCGGATCGGCGCGGGACAACTCGGCGTGCACCCCGTCCAGGCGCAGCCGCCGCAGATAGGTCAGCGGCGGCATCCCGACATGCTGCCGGAACGACTCCTGGAGCACCCGCACCCCGACGCCGGCCACGGTCGCCAGATCTGTGATCGTGTACGGCCGCCACGGCTCGGCGTGCATCACGTCGAGCGCCCGCTTCACGGTCCGCGGCCGGTACGGGCCCTGCAGCCCGGCCGGCTCCTGCCCGTACGGATGCTCGACGCTCAGCGCCAGCCCGCTGACCACCATGTCCCGCCAGCGGGCCGCCATCCGGGGCCGGCTGGCCAGGGCGTCCGGTCCGCGCAGCTCGCTGAGCAGCAGCCGGACCAGCGCCGCCCAGGTCCGCCCGGGACCGTCGACCAGGTCGAAACTGGCCCCGAGCGGCATCGGCGAGATGACCCGCTGGTCCAGGCCGGCGTCCAGCTCCCGTTCCAGCGCCCCCCGCTCCACCTTGACGCTGATCAGCCGGCAGGTGCCCGGCCAGTCCAGCTCGATGTCGCCGCTCGGGCGGTAGACGGCGGCGCGGGTCGGGTCGGCGTAGACCACCGCTCCCCGGTGCCGGGACCGCAGCATCCCGGTGAGCGGCAGCAACACGTGGTACGAGGTCTCCAGCTCGCCGATCGTCAGCCGGATGTCCGTCCCGTACCCCACCTCGCCGATGGTGATCGGGCCGAGCAGCACCACGTCCGCGCTGAACTCCAGGCGGGCCGGGTCGCCGACCGGCTCGATCCGCATCGGGCCGTAGTAGAGCCGGCGGCAGAACGCCCGCGCCTCGTCCACGTCGGTGGTGCGCAGGGCGACGTGGACCGGGGTGTCCGCCCCCGGGGTGACGGGGCCGCTCGCCATGTCGTCAGGGTAGATGGCGTCCAGACTAGACGGAAAGCAGTGTCCTGCTGGGGACAGCAGTGGCGGGCCAGGTGAACTCGGCGACCGCGCCACCGCGTACCTCGATCTCGGCGAGCGGGTCGTCGCCCTCCTGCCAGATCAGGTACCGGCCCCGCGGCAGCGCGTCGAGGACCACGCAGAACGTGACGCCGCCCCGGACGTACCGGGCCCGGACCGCCGCATGGGTCCGCTCGCCCGGCGTGCCCACCGGGCTGACCTCGATCTCGTGACCGTGCAGGTGGCCGGGAGTATCGATGATCAGCGCGCCGATGTCACCGCCGATGTTCAGCATCACCGTGCCCTGCCCGGAGGGCGCGAGCGTGTGGTGATGGTGGTGGCCGTGTCCGTGGCTGTGGGTCACGAGGGGTTTCCGAATCCGTCGAAGGGGGTGCCCAGGAAGGGGAACTTCTTCAGCAGCCCGGCGCTGGCGTCCTTGATGCTCAGGCCCTGCTCGACCAGGGCAGCCGCGGCGTCCGGCTCGAAGTCGGCGTTCACCAGCGGCACGGTGGCGCCGGCGATGGCCCGCAGCGAGATCGAGACCACGTCGTCGGCGATGCGCCGCCCGTTCGGGAAACCGGCCAGGTCGCCGCCGACCACGCCGAACTTGTTCTCCTTCTCGGCCGGCGGGATCGCCGTGTTCAGCCGCAGCATGTCCGCCTGCAGCGTGCCGGTGTTGTTCTGGAAGCCGTCGATCAGGCCGTCCGGGATGCCGGTGAGCAGGATCGCGAGCAGGTCGGCGCGCGGCTCCTTGGTCTTGTTCAGCGCGGCCAGGTTGTCGAAGAGACCCGGGTAGAGCACGGGCAGCAGCGCACCGAGCTCCGGGGTGGCGACGAACTCGGCGAACCGCTTGTCCTCACTCGGCGGCAGGCTGTTCCACTTGTCCTTCTCCGCCATCGGGACGATGACCTCGTTGAACAGCGGATTGCCGAGCCGGGACACCTGCACCTGCGGCCCGACGACCACGTCGTTGCCGGCGGAGTTGTTCCGGACCTCGACCTGCCGGCGGCTCGCCGACGTCCACACCCCGATGACCGCTCCGGCGTCGCGGCCGCGTACCCGCTTCTTGCCGTCCCGGCGGACCATGTGCAGCGGGATCTGGATCGCGATGCTGTGCACGTTCGTCTTGTCGGTGGCGTTGACCGCCTTGCCGGCGTAGTTGAACAGGTTCTGCCCGACCAGGTGCTTGTCCTGGAACGGCCGCAGGGCGCCCAGGTCGAAGATCGCGCCGAGGTCGACGAAGAACGCGTCGGCGCGCTGGCCGGCGAAGACCTTCTCGCCGCTCTTCAGCTTGTGCACCGCGTCCTCGGCGAGCTTCTCGTAATCGGGGATCGAGAGCGGGCCGACGTTGCAGGGCGGGCAGGGCAGGCTCTTCGCGAGAACCGTGCTCTTGCCGTGCGCGTCGACCTTGGTGACCGAGTAGAACTGCCGCCGGTTCCAGTTCTCACTGTCCAGCGACTCGATCGGGCCGGTGTTGTAGAGGAACGTCCGGTCGTTGCGCAGCTCGGTGCGGAACCGGAACTGGTACGTGACGTCGGGGCGGGCGTCGCCGTTCGCGTCGATGTGGATCTCGTAGAGCACGTCGTCGCCGAACTCGAAGAAGTTCGGGCCGCTCGCCGGGAGCTGCAGCGGGACGTAGTTGGCGATCAGCGTGACCGTGTCCGGGTCGTCGGGACTGACGAACGCGTACAGGTCGGAGCTGTCGGCCACCGGGTCTTTGCTGATCTCCGGTGCTTCGCGGTGGGAAGACATTCGGTGTTCTCCTTGAGTCCGTTAGCGGCCGGTGGCCTTGAGCAGCCGGGCGGCGAGCTTCTTGTCGGTGATGGTGACCTTCTGGTCACCGGAGAACACGTCGAACGTTCCCTTGGCCGCGTCCCGCAGGGAGAGCACCAGTGGCTGGCCGTCGTTCTTCGCGTCGCCGTTCTCGCCGGCCAGGCTCAGGCCGGTGATGGAGACGGCCGAGACGCCGACGCCTGTCGCGGCGAGGGCGAGAACCCGGCGGCGGGACAGCCATCCGCGGCTCTGTGCGCGGTAACGAACACGACTCATGCTGGGCCTTTCGTCGTCACTTGGGGGGCCGGACGGGCGGTGCATTGTCGACGCCCGTCAGTACGAGATCCACACAGCCGCGGTTCAACCTTTTTTAAGCCGGCGCATCCGGGTGACGCCCGCACCGGCCGTGACCAGGGCCGCTGTTGTGAGCGCTCCCACAATCAGCCAGTGTCCGAGAGTGATCGTTCCGTCGTCGCTCGCCCCGATCGCGGCGAGAGTGGGGGTGCCGGACGACTCCGGCGCCGCGGTGGTCTCCTGGGGCTCCTCCGGTTCCTCGGTGACCGGCTCCTTCACGTCCTCGGTCTTCGAGGGTGACGGCGACGGCTTCTTGGTGGCGGCCGCCTTCTTCACCGCCGGCACCGGGAACGTCAGATCCGAGCAGGAGTAGTACGTGTCAGGTGTGCTCGACGTCTCCCACACCACGTAGAGCAGGTGCCTCCCGGTCCGCTGGGGCAGCGTCACCCGCATCCGGTACGCGCCGCCGGTCAGCGGCGGGTCGGTGATCTCGGCGAGCGGCTCGGCGCCGAGATCGTCCCAGGTCAGCTTCTCGCCCGGGTCGTAACCCTTCTTCGTCAGGTAGATCCGGAAGCTGCCCCGGTGCGGGATCGTCCCGCGATAGGAGACCGCGAGCCGCTGCCCGGATCTCACCCCGGTCGCCGGGAAGTCGTCGCGGGGCAGGTCCAGCCCTTCGTACAGGGCGATCCCGGCGCTGCACAGCTGCCCGTCGGGCACCCGCTCCCGGTCCGCGCCGTTCACGCCGGCGAGCCGCACGTTGTCGTACGCCCCCAATCGTCCCCCGGTGGCCTTGCGCGCGGCGACGCAGGCCGCCGCACCGGTCCTGCTGCCGTTACCGCCGCAGGCGGCGCTCCGGCTGATCGGCGTGACCGGCGCGCCATGCGCGAGCGCGGCAGTGGGAACGGCGGGCACCGCGGCGGCGGCGACGAGACCGGCGACGGCGAGACGGCGGAGGAACACGGGACACTCCAGGACACGGCGGGGCCGGGCGGTTCCCGGCCACCCGGAGGTACGTACTTCGGGCACCGCTCGTTCAGCGGGCGAGAAGCTGTGATTGCATGGCCGATGTCCGGTAAGAAATTCTGGAGGATTCATGAACAAGCCTGACGTCGGCCCCATCCCCGACTCCCCCGCCAGCGAGCTGCTGATCGAGGACATCGTCGAGGGTGACGGCCAGGAGGCGAAGCCCGGCGAGTACGTCAGCGTCCACTACGTCGGTGTCGCCCAGTCCACGGGCAAGGAGTTCGACGCCTCCTACAACCGCGGCGAGCCGTTCGGCTTCCGGGTCGGCGGCCAGCAGGTCATCGCCGGCTGGGACCAGGGCGTGGCCGGCATGAAGGTCGGTGGCCGCCGCCGTCTCGTCATCCCGCCGCACATGGGCTACGGAGCCCGGGGCGCGGCCGGCGCCATCAAGCCGAACGAGACCCTGATCTTCGTGGTGGACCTGCTCGAGGTTCACTGACAGCTCGTTCGCCCGTGGGGCCCGGCCGGTTCGACCGACCGGGCCTCGACGCTGTCAAACGAACGTCTTACGCTGGGTACGTGGGGTACGAGTGGCTGACAGCGGCACTGGCTGCCCTGCGCAACGTCGAGACGTGGGAAGTGACCCAGGTGCTCTCCGCCAAGCAGCGGCTCCCGCTCGCCGCGGAGAGCGCCGGGGTCCACTTCCTGACGATCAGCGGGCGGACCGAGTCCGGCCGGCCCCTGGTGGTCGCGGTCCGTCTTCTCGGCGGGCACCAGCAGCAGATCATCGGCGCCCGGGAGATGACACCGGACGAACTCGCGCGGTTCGAGGCTTGGGAGGCGTCATGAGCAGGCAGCAGCAGTACTCCGACGATCAGCTCGGTGCGGCGGCGGCCGCCTTCGCCGCCGGCACTGTCACCTACGACGAGACCGCGCGGGTCAGTCTGCCGCCGATCCCGGAGACCGAGCCGATGGTGCCGCTCGGCGTCCGGGTCCCGCCGGCGCTCGCCCAGCGCGTCCGGGCCGCCGCCGACCAGGCCGGGGTGCCCTACTCCCAGCTGGTCCGCGAGTGGATCGAGCTGGGCCTGACCGACATGGCCGGGGACCTCACGGTGTCGGTCGCGGTGCTGCGCCGGGCGATCGCCCACGCGGCCCAGAGCGGCCACGCGGCTTGACCCGGCACGTGGCCTGACCCGGCACGTGGCCTGACCCGGCACGCGGCCCGACCCGGCACGCGGCGGCCGGGCTGCGGTGTGGCGGGGCTTGCGGCAAATCGGCCCCGATGCAACCGGATGGGTCGATCATGAGCCCATGGCAGAAGAACATCACACCGAGGAACCTCTGAAGGTCCACGGCGACAAGCTGGCCGAGGCGTTCATCCAGGCGCACCTGGTCGACGCGCCGGTGCTCCCCGAGCACCCGCGCGACCGGCTGCCGTCCCGCCACCCGGCGGCGCCGCAGGCCGCGCCGACCTCCTCCGGCGTGCGCGCTGGCGTCATCAACCACGTCGGGTGACACGCCGGATCCCGCACGACTGACCGGCGTGCCCGTCAGTGGAAGGACCGGCGCGATGATCAGCGGCGAGGGCGGCGGCGGCCGCGGGGGATGACCGTCCGGGCCCGGCAGCAACGCGGCCGGGCCGGCATCGGCTCCGATTCCCCGGCGGGAGCGGGGAACTCCTCGGAGAAGTCGCCGAACGGGCTCACTCGGCGCTCCGCAGCGACCCGCACCCGGACTCGTCCGGCAGCAGCGGGCGGAACAGCACCGACCACTGCTTGTCCCCGGACGTCCACGCCGTCCGCTGGTTCGCCGTGCTCGCGGCGGCCCAGACGGCGTCCTTCTGTGCGCCGGAGACGGCCACGCAGTGGATCCCTGCTGCCTTGTTCAGCGCCTCGCCCGGCAGTTGCGGGCCGGGCCACGCGACCGGCTCGCCGCCGAGGCCGTCACCGGGGTCGGTCCACGGCTGGGCGATCGCGGCGAGCTCCCGCGGCCGGTACGGCTCGGCGCCGGTCCCGCCCAGACCGGTCAGCTTGTCGACGAACGCCTTCAGCTTCTTGCGGTCCGCCCGGTTCGCGGCGGTCAGCGCGCTGTCGTCCGGCTGCGCCTCGTTGAGGGCGACCACGTCGACGGTCTGCGTGCCGTACCCGGTGACGACCGTGACCACGGTGCTCGGGATGTCGGCGACGCCGGGCGTGCCGAAGTCGGCGCCGGTCTTCACGCCGGCCTTCTCCGCCTCGGCGGCCAGTTGCTTGACCTGCTGCGGGGAGATCCGGGCGACCTGGAGGTTGGGCAGCGCCGGGCCGGGATAGATGAGCGTGGTCGGCCCCTCGGTGATCACCCGGCCGTCGGCGTAGACGCTGACCAGCGGCAGCCGGCCGACCAGGAACTGCGGGGGAACGAAACCGCCCCGGTGATGCACACGCAGCACCACGGCGTCGTCGGCGGGCACGGCCGCGCTCTCGGTGACCGGGCTCCCGGTCACCGGGCCTGGCGCGCCGGCCTCACCGGCGGCGCCGGGCCGGGCGCAGGCGCCCAGCAGGAGCATGGGGATGGCGGCGGCGGTCAGGAGGCCGCGGGTTCGGGTCATGACCGGTACGACGACCCCGCCGTCACGCCGGTTCCGTCCGCATTCAGGTTTTCCCCTGATCGGGGGTTCCGCCGCTAAACGGCCACCCGCGCGCTGCGGCCCTGAACCTCGACGACGTCGCCCGGGTGCAGCTGGCGGCCCCGGCGGGTGTCGACCTCGCCGTTCACGGCCACGTCGCCGGAGGCGATCAGGATCTTGCCCTCGCCGCCGGTGTCGATGAGGTCCGCCAGTTTGAGGAACTGGCCCAGCCGGATCATGTCGCCGCCGATGGAAACGTCTCGCATCCGCTCATCATCCGGCATGAGAAAGGATCTCGAAAACTTCCGGGCCGTCGTTGAACCATCCGGGCCGGTGATCCGAACTACATGTCGTGAGGCATCTGGGGATGGCCCGCCGTGCGGGCGTGCTGACCGCGGTTTCCGCTGCCGCCGTGTTCGTCGCGGCCGGCCCGGCCGCGGCTGATGTGACGGTGAGCCCGGCGAGCGCGCCGCAGGGCAGTGGAGCCAATCTGACGTTCCACGTCACCAACGACGGCAAGGCGCCGATCACCGAGGTGACGCTGCGGATCCCGGCGGACACGCCGATCGCCGAGGTCTATCCGCTGTCGGTGGACGACTGGGCGCCGAGGATCAGCTGGCAGAAGCTGAGCCGGCCGATCGAGCAGATCCACGGCGCGACGCCCGTCGACCAGGTGCCGAGCGCGGTCACCTGGATCGCGGTGAACGGCACCACGATCGCGCCCGGCAGATCCGCGGATCTGACCGTCGCGGTGGGCCCGCTGCCGACCCTGAGCTCGATGGGCTTCACGGTCGACGCCCGGTACGCCGACGGCTCGGCGGCGCCGGCCATGCCGCCCGCCGCGCTGACGCTCACCCCGTCCGACGGCACGGCTGCGGCCGGTCACCACGGTGGCAGCACGGGCGGTGGCGCGACCGGGACGGATCAGACGGCCGGGCTGTCGCCCGCGGAACAGGCCGCGTTCGACGAGATCCTCGACGAGAACAACGGCCCGTCGGTGATGTCGATCGCCGGCTGGGTGGTCGCGGCGCTGGCGCTGGCCGGCGCGGGCGGGGCCCTCCTGCGCAACCGGCGGCGTCCCGGCGAGCCGGAGGACCGGCACCGCGCCGAGGAGGAGCCGGGCGGTGAGGAGCCCGGCGAGAACGAGACGGACCCGGCCGAGACCGGCCGGGAGCCGGTCACGGCGGGCACGAGCAAGTGGGCCTTCAAGGGCTGAGACTCCGACGCAGGCCCGGCCTGCGAGCGGGAAACCTCACGCGGGTGGGCGTGAGGACGTCGTGGCGAGCGCGTGGGGCGTGAGCCACGACCGGCGGGTGGGGCCCCGGGCAAGGCCCGTGATCCGCGCGCAGGGCGGGCGGGGAAACCCGCCCGCCCTATTCACGTCCGCACGAAGGGTTCTAGACCGCCGCGACCCGTTCGGTGCGCAGCGCGTCGATGATCTCGCGCTCCACCCGGTCCGCCTCGTCGTGCGGGACCTGGCAGGTGCCGGCCGCGATGTGTCCGCCGCCGCCGTAGCGCAGCATCACCTCGCCGATGTCGACCGGGGATCCCCGGTCGAGGATCGACTTGCCGCAGGCGAAGACGGTGTTGAGTTTCTGCCGGCCCCAGATGATGTGCACCGAGACGCGGGCCTCCGGGAAGAGCGCGTACACCATGAAGCGGTTCCCGGCCTCGATCAGCTCCTCGTTGCGCAGGTCGACGACGACCACGTCGCCGTCGAGCCGGCAGACCCGGTGCAGCTGCTCGACGAACCGGGCCGAGCAGTCGTGGAAGAGCTGGGCGCGCTCCGCGACGTCCGGCAGGGCCAGGATCTCGTGCACGTCCTGGTGCTCGATGCAGGCGTCGATGAGCTTCATCATCAGCTGGTAGTTGGAGATCCGGAAATTGCGGAACCGGCCCAGCCCGGTGCGGCTGTCCATCAGGAAGTTCAGCAGCGTCCAGCCGGTCGGGCTGAGGATGTCGGTGAGCGTGTAGTTCGCCGAGTCGGCCTGGTCGACGGCCCGCATCAGGTCGTCGGAGACGCCCGGGAAACGCTCCCTGCCACCGTAGTGGTCGTAGATCACCCGGGCGGCCGAGGGCGCGTCCGGGTCGATGATGTGGTTCGGCAGGTCGCCGGAGTTGCGCAGCGTCTCGGAGTGGTGATGGTCGAAGACCATGTGCGCGCCCGGCGCGTACGGCAGGTTGGTCAGGATGTCCCGGTCGGTGATCTCCTCGACGCCGTCCTGCACATCTTTGGGGTGCACGAACTTGATGTCGTCGATGAGGTCGAGCAGCCGCAGTAGGACGGCGCAGACCAGGCCGTCGAAGTCGCTGCGGGTCACGAGCCGGTACTTCACGGGTCCCCCTCGGATGCCAGACCTTTGAGCCCAGTTTGCCACTTTTTTCGGTATGGCCCTGGTCGCATCGCGGTATGGATGTGAACCACCGGACCCTGCCGCGCCGTAAGGTCGAACGGACGGTAACGACCCGGTCGGAGGACACGCAGACCATGGACCACGCACCTCAGCTCATCCAGGAGCGCAGCGCCCCGCCAGCCACGCTGGTGATCTTCGGCGCTTCGGGTGACCTGACCCGCCGTAAGCTGCTCCCGGCCGTCGAGAGCCTGGCCCGGCACAACCGCCTTCCCGACCAGTTCGCGCTGGTCGGCGTCGCCCGGACGCCGATGAGCGACGAGCAGTTCGCGGAGAGCGCGCTGGGCGGCCGCAGCCTGGCCGAGAAGCGCCAGCTCAACGGTGGCATCCGCTACGTCGCGGGTGGCTACGACGACCCGGAGACCTTCAAGCGCCTCGCCGAGGTGCTCGACGAACTGGACGCGCAGCGTGGCACGTCCGGGAACCGTTTGTTCTACCTCTCCACCCCGGCCGGCGCGTTCGAGCCGGTGATCTGCGGCCTGGCCGGCGCCGGTCTCAACCAGGAGTCCGAGAACACCTTCTCGCGGCTGGTCATCGAGAAGCCGTACGGGCGGGACCTGGCCACGGCCCGCGAGCTCGACGGCGTCGTGCACCAGGCGTTCGAGGAGTCGCAGGTCTTCCGCATCGACCACTACCTGGGCAAGGACACCGTCCAGAACGTGCTCGCGCTGCGGTTCGCCAACTCGATCTTCCAGCCCATCTGGGACCGGTCCTGGGTCGACCACGTGCAGATCACGGTGGCCGAGACGCTCGGCGTCGGCACCCGCGGCGGCTTCTACGAGCACGCCGGCGCGATGCGCGACATCGTGCAGAACCACGTGCTCCAGGTCCTCGCGCTCGCGCTGATGGAGCCGCCCGTCTCGTTCGAGGGCGAGAACCTGCGCAACGAGAAGGTGAAGCTGCTCCAGGCGATCCGGCTGCCCACCGACCGGGACATCGCCGACGCGGCGGTGCGCGGCCAGTACACCCGCGGCGGCACCCGTGAGGAGCTGATGGCCGGCTACCGCGAGGAGGTCGGCGTCGACCCGCTGTCACGCACCGAGACGTACGCGGCGATGCGGCTCAACGTGGACAACTGGCGCTGGGCCGGCGTCCCGTTCTACGTGCGCACCGGCAAGCGCCTGCCGGCCCGCGTCACCGAGGTGGCCCTGCAGTTCCAGCGGCCGCCGCACCTGCCGATCCCGACCAGCCAGCTCACCGAGCTGGACGCGGACGCGCTGGTCCTGCGCATCCAGCCGAACGAGGGCATCTCGCTGCGGTTCGGCGCCAAGGTGCCGGGCCACTCGTTCCGGGTGCGGACCGCGTCGATGGACTTCTCCTACGAGAACACGTTCGTCGAGGAGTCCCCGGAGGCGTACGAGCGGCTGCTCCTGGACGCCCTGATCGGCGACGCGTCGCTCTTCATCCGCAGCGACGAGGTGCAGCAGTCCTGGCGGGTCGTCGACCCGATCATCGAGCACTGGGCGAACGACCGGTCGCCGATCCCGACGTACGAAGCGGCCTCGTGGGGTCCGACCGACGCCGACCGCCTGATCGGCCGTAACGGCCGCAAGTGGCGAAACGCCGCCTGACCTTCACGCGTCAAACGAGCAACCGGAGGTGGGCTCGCATAGGGTGGTCATCAGTCTCGATCCCCGCGAGCCCACCCCGGCCCCGTTCACGAAAGTCACACATATGCAGGTCTCGGTCGCCCATCATCCACCGAACACGGCCGTTCTCGTCCTGCGCGGATCCCTCGACATCGACACCGCGCCCGCTCTCAAGGCCAACCTCGGCCGCCTCGTCGAACGCCCGGCACCGCGCGTCGTCGTCGACGTGTCAGGCCTGGACTTCTGTGACTCGATGGGTGTCGGCGTGCTGGTCACCGCGCACGGCCGGGCCACCGAGCGGGGCGGCTGGGTCCGTCTCGCCGCCCCGTCCGGCTTCCTGCGGCGCCTCTTCGACACGCTCGGCCTCACCGAGTACCTCCCGATGTTCCCGGACCTGGCGACCGCGATGAAGGACGAGCCTCCGACCGGCTAGCTAGCTAGCGGGTGCCGGCGGCCACCGCGTCGAGGGCCGCCACCGCCGCGCCCCGGGCGCCGGCCATGTCCAGGTCGGGGACCAGGGCGAAGGTCGCCGCCCGGGCCTGCTCGTCGCGCAGCTGGGTGCTCTCCCGGACCGTGTTGAGGAACCACTGGCGGAAGTGCGGCGCGGCCTCGACCACGCCGCCGCCCAGGAAGTACGCGTCCGGGTCGGTGAAGTTGGCGGCGATGGTGAACAGCTTGCCGATCGCCCGGGCCTGCTGGCTGAAGACCGCGATCGCGAGCGGATCGTCCTTCTCCCCGTAGCCACGGAGCAGTTTCGCGGCCCGTTCGATCGGCTCGCCGGCCAGCGGGTGGTCCGGGAACCGGGTCAGCCAGTACGGCAGAAGGTTTTTCTTGATGCCGGTCAGCGACGCGATGCTCTCCACGTCACCCTCGAAGCCGCAGTTGCACACCGGCACCGGCTGGCCGTCGTCGAGGACGCCGTGCAGCGGGATCTGGACGTGGCCGAGCTCGCCCGCCATCCCGGCGGCGCCACGGATCACCTTGCCGTTCTCGACCACCCCGCCGCCGAGGCCGGTGCCGACGATCGCGGAGACCGAGCCCTTCTCCAGCGCCTCGGCGCCGAAGTGCCGGTGATGCGCGTAGAGAGCCGCCGCGTTGGCGTCGTTGTGGTAGACGACGGAGAGGCCGAGCCGTTTCTCCAGGGCGCCGCGGATGTCGAAGCCGTGCCAGGCCGCCATGTTGAAGTTGGTGGCGCCCTTCGACGAGATGACGCCGTTGGCGCTGGCCGGGCCCGGGGTGTCCAGACCGACCGCGCGGACCAGCGAGAGCGGGGTGCTGGTCAGTTCCAGGATGCCGGTGAACGCCTCGGCGAGGGCTTCGACGGCGGACTCCGGCCCGTCCAGCACCCGGCTCGGGTTCTCCACGAGGTTGCTGACGAGGAACTGCCCGGTCGCGTCGAGAACCGTGGCGTTGTTGCAGGTGCCGCCGTTGTCCAGGCCGACGACGACCCAGGAGGACGGGGTCCGTACCGTTTCAGCTCGATCCACGGGCTTGAGCCTACGACGTGGGGCCCGCCGGGGACACGGGTGCAGACGGATTGCGGAACCGTTAGTCCTCGGTGCGGCCGCGCGGAATCCTCAAGTGCGGGCCGAACCGTCTGGCATGACCAGCCGCCGTACCCTTCTCGCCGCTGCCGCCGCCGCGCCCGCCGCGCTCCTCGTCGAGGCGCCGGCCCACGCCGCGCCCGCGGCGGCCACGACGACGCTGCTGGCCACCGACCCGATCGCCCACCTGCTGCGCCGCGCCACCTTCGGCGCGACCCCGGCCGACCTGGCGCTGGCCCGCGAGCTCGGCGTCAGCGGCTGGCTGGACCGGCAGCTCGACCCGGCCTCGATCGCCGACCCGGTCTGCGACAAGCTGCTGCGCCGCCTGCCGCTCGCCGGCGCCACCCCGGCGGCCGTCCGGGCCGCCGTGAAGACCCACTCCTACGAGGCGTTCGGCCAGCTGAGCCGGGCCGCGATCGCCCGGGCCGCATGGAGCAACCGGCAGCTGTTCGAGTCGGTCGTGATGTTCTGGGCGAACCACCTGCACATCGCGGCGCCGTCCAGCGGCGTCTGGGACACCCGTGCCGACTACGACGTCCAGGTGATCCGCAAGCACGCGCTCGGCAGGTTCGCGGACATGCTCAAGGCCAGCGCCCGGCACCCGGCCATGCTGACTTACCTGGACCAGCGGTCGTCGACGAAGGCGCACCCGAACGAGAACTACGCCCGTGAGCTGATGGAGCTGCACACGGTTGGCCTGGAGTACTCCGAGGCCGACGTGAAGGCGGCGTCCCGGCTGCTTACCGGCATGACCGTGGGCGCCTCCGGCGGCTACGCCTACGACGCCTCGAAGCACGCCACCGGCGCCGTCGGCATCCTCGGTTTCCGGCACGCCAACGCCAAGGCCGACGGCGAGTCCGCCGCCCTCGCCTTCATCGACCACCTGGCCCGGCACCGCGCCACCGCGACCCGGATCGCCGAGAAGCTCTGCGTGCGGTTCGTCGCCGACGAGGCGCCCGCGTCGCTGGTCACCCGGCTGGCCGACGTCTACCTGAAGAACGACACCGCGATCGTGCCGGTGCTGCGCGCGCTCTTCACCTCCGCCGAGTTCGCCGCCGCCACCGGGCAGAAGACCCGCACGCCGTTCGAGGACATGATCGCCACGATCCGCGTGCTCGGCCTGCAGCCGGAGAGCAGCGGCACCGCGGCGCTGGACGCGCTGCACAACGCGATGGTCGACGCCGGCAACGCGCCGTTCCGCTGGAGCGCGCCGAACGGCTTTCCGGACGTCGCGGCGGCCTGGGCGTCGCCGTCCGGTTTTGTTCAGCGGTGCAACCTGCACCTGAACCTGGCGACCGGCTGGTACCCGAAGCAGCTGGCCCGGCCGGCCGACCTGCTGAAGTCGCTGGTCCCGGCGCTGCCGGCCACGTACGGCGGGCTGGTCGACGCGCTGGCCACCCGCCTGATCGGGACCAGGCTCCCGGCCGCGCACACCGCCGCCGTGCTCAGTGTCGCGTCGAAACTGCCGAACACTCCGCTGAACAGTCGGGACAAGTCGCTGGCCGGCGCCGCGCCGTACCTGATCGCGCTCGTCCTCGACGCGCCGTCGTTCCAGCTGAGGTGATCATGAACTCCTGCGCCGAGCACTCGAATCTGATCAACCGCCGGACGATCCTGGGCGGGATGGCCGCCGGCGTCGCCGCCGCTTCCACTGTTTCCGTGGATTTCGCATTCGCGGACGGAAAATACTCCGGCGACACGCTCGTCGTGATCTCGATGCACGGCGGATTCGACGGGCTCTCCACGATCATCCCGATCGGCGACCCGGACTATTACCGGGCCCGTCCCGGCATCGCCGTGCCGAAGAGCCGGGTCATCGCCGGGGACGGCACGTTCGGCCTGCACCCCGCCCTCGCCCCGCTGCTCCCGCAGTGGAAGGCCGGTTCCCTCGCCGCCGTGCACGCCGTCGGCCAGCCCAACCCGACGCGCTCGCACTTCGCCGCGATGGAGGCGATGGAGAACGCCGCGCCCGGCACCTCGGTCCGCAGCGGCTGGCTGGACCGGATGCTCGGCGGCACCGGGGCCACCGCTCCCCTGGCCGGCGTCGCGATGGGCAGCTCCCGCCCGTCGCGCCTGCTCGCGGGTCCCACCAGCGACATCGCGATGCTCTCCGTCGACGACCTCACGCTGGCCGGTGACGGCAAACGCCCGATCGCCGCCGCGCTGCGGGCGATGTACGCCGACGCCCCGGCCCATCTCGCCGCCCCGGCGAAGGCCGCCGACCGGGCGCTGGCGGCGATGGACAAGCCGCGATCGGCCAAGGGCGGCTCCGGCTACCCGGACACCGACCTGGGCGGCGCCCTGCGCGACGTGGCCCGGCTGATCACATCGAACGCCGGACTGGTCACGGCGACCGTCGACTGCGGCGACTGGGACATGCACGAGGCGCTCGGCCCGGCCGTCAAGGGCGAGCGGATGTTCGACAACCTGACCGATTTCGCCAAGGCGCTCGCCGCGTTCACCGCCGACCTCGGCCCGCAGGCGATGAAACGGGTCACGGTGCTGACGATCAGCGAGTTCGGGCGGCGGGTGGCCGAGAACGGCTCGCACGGCGCGGACCACGGCCACGGCAACGCGATGCTCCTGCTCGGCGGCGGCATCCGCGGCGGCAGGGTCTACACCCACTGGCCCACGCTCGCCGCGTCCGCCCTGGTCGACGGCGATCTGGCCGCCACCACCGACTACCGCTCGGTGATCGGCGAGATCCTCCAGAAACGCTGCGGCCTGGGCGATCTCTCCACGATCTTCCCCGGCGTCAAACCGTCCCGCTTCGGCCTGGCCGCCGCCCGCTGACAACCTTCCTCCACGGGTACGCGGATCGCCGTCCCCGCCGCACCGCGACCGTCCCGCAGCAGCCGCCACCTGACGGCCCCTTCCGCCGGCGCCCGCCGCCGCCGGCCCCGGCGCGTCCCCTCCCGCCGCCGGCCCCGGCGCGTCCCCTCCCGCCGCCGGCCCCGGCGCGTCCCCTCCGGCCGGCGGTCCCGCGACCGCGTGCCGATCTCGGCCGAGCTCCACACACTCCCGTGAGCCCGCCGCCGCGTGTGACGTAGCGGCACGCTCCACCCGAAACCCACACGCGAGTCTGAGGGTGACCATGCAGCGGTAGCGAAAGACGCCGGACGGCCTGGAGCGGGCACACGGCCGCGCGGCTTCTCGGGGACCGGTCGGTGCTTGTGGGGACCTGTCGGGCGTACCCGGAAAAAGAGAAAGGGCCGGCGCTTCTGGAGAAGCGCCGGCCCTCACGCGCCGTCCCGCCAAGGCCCGGTCAGGACGGCATGCCGGTCAGCGGGCGGTCGAGGTCCGCCGCTTGGACCAGACGTCGAAGGCGACCGCGGCGAGGAGCACCGCGCCCTTGACGAGCATGACTTCCTCGCTGGTGCGGCCGAGGAGGCTCATGCCGTTGTTGATGACACCCATGATCAGACCGCCGGTGATGGCGCCGACGACCTTGCCGACGCCGCCCTGGACGGCGGCGCCACCGATGAAGGCGGCCGCGATGGCGTCCAGCTCGAAGCTGTTACCGGCGGTCGGGTTCGCCTGGTTGAGGCGGCCGGCGAAGATGATGCCGGCGAGCGCGGAGAGCACGCCCATGTTGACGAAAAGCCAGAAGACGACCGACTTGACCTTGACGCCGGAGAGCGTGGCGGCCTGCAGGTTGCCACCGACCGCGTAGATCTGGCGGCCGAAGACGGCCCGGTTGGTGACCACGGTGTAGCCGACCACCAGGACCGCGAGCAGCACGAGCACCCACGGCAGGTTGCGGAAGCGGGCCAGCTGGATGATCACGAACATGATCAGGACGGCCGGGACCGCGACCTTCGTGATGAACAGCCACAGCGGGTCGACGACCTGGTTGTACTTGATCCGGGCAGCCCGGGCGCGGTACTGCACGAACGCCATCGCGGCGACGACGGCGAGGCCGACCAGGACGCTGAACAGGTCGGCGCCACCCAGCGGGCCGAGCGCGATGTTGCCGAGGAAGCCGTCGGTGAAGCCGTTCGCGAGGGTGCGGACCTCCTCCGGGAACGGGCCGATGCCCTTGTTGCCCAGGATCATCAGCGTGATCGCGCGGAACAGCAGCATGCCGGCCAGGGTCACGATGAACGCGGGGATGCCGAAGTAGGCGACCCAGTACCCCTGCCAGGCACCGATGATGGCGCCGAAGGCGAGCGTGCCGATGACCGCGATCGGCCAGGGCAGATCCCAGTTGACCATCATGACCGCGGAGAACGCGCCACACGCGGCCACCACCGAGCCGACCGAGAGGTCGATGTGCCCGGCGATGATGATCAGGATCATGCCGATCGCCAGAACAAGGATGTACGAGTTCTGAACGATGATGTTGCTGATGTTCTGCGGCGCCAGCAGGTCACCGCCGGTGAGCACCGTGAACAGCAAGATGATCAGCGCGAACGCGATGTAGATGCCGCTCTGCTTCAGGTCGAAGTTGAGCTTGAAGGGCGCCTTGCCACCAGCGGCACCGGCCGGCCCCTTACCGACGGTCAGGTCGGCGTTGGTAGGTGCGACCGTCACGGCGCTACCTCCTGTTCTTCCTTCGTCATGAGGGTCATCAGACCCTCCTGCGTTGCCTCGGCCCGGGCCACCTCGCCGGTGATCCGGCCGGCCGAGAGTGTGTAGATGCGGTCACAGATGCCGAGCAGCTCGGGCAGCTCGGACGAGATGACCAGGACGGCTTTGCCCTCGTCGGCAAGCCGGTTGATGATCGTGTAGATCTCGTACTTCGCGCCGACGTCGATACCGCGGGTCGGCTCGTCGAGGATCAGCACGTCCGGGTCAGTGAAGATCCACTTCGAGAGCACGACCTTCTGCTGGTTGCCGCCGGACAGCTTGCCCACGATCGACTCGACGGTCGGCGCCTTGATGTTCATGCTGGCGCGGAACTCGTCGGCGACCTTGTGCTCCTCGTTGCCGTCCACCCAGCCGCCCTTGGCGAGCTTGGTGAGGCCGGCGGCCGAGATGTTGCGCTTGATGTCCTCGATCAGGTTGAGGCCGTAGCGCTTGCGGTCCTCGGTGGCGTACGCCAGACCGTTCTCGATCGCCTCACGGACGTTCCGCGCCTTGATCTCCTTGCCGTCCTTGATCAGCTTGCCGCTGATGTTGACGCCGTAGGAGCGGCCGAACACGCTCATCGCCAGCTCGGTGCGGCCGGCGCCCATCAGCCCGGCCAGGCCGACGATCTCGCCCCGGCGCAGGCTCAGGTTGACGTCGCGGACCAGCGCGCGGTCGGGCTGGGTCGGGCTGTAGACCGTCCAGTCCTCGATCCGCAGAGCCTCCTCGCCGATGTTCGGCGTGTGCTCCGGGTAGCGGTGCTCGAGGTCGCGGCCCACCATGCCCGAAATGATCTTGTCTTCGGTGAGGTCGGCGGTCTCCTCGGTCCAGATGGTCTTGCCGTCCCGCAGGATGGTGACCCGGTCCGAGATGCTCATGACCTCGTTCAGCTTGTGCGAGATGATCACGCAGGTGATGCCCTCGTCACGCAGGCCGCGCAGCAGACCGAGCAGGTGCTCGGAGTCCTCGTCGTTGAGCGCCGCGGTCGGCTCGTCGAGGATCAGCAGCTTCACCTTCTTGGAGAGCGCCTTGGCGATCTCCACCAGCTGCTGCTTGCCGACACCCAGGTCGATGACCGGTGTCACCGCGCTCTCCGCCAGGCCGACCCGCCGCAGCAGCTCGTCGGCCGCGTGGTTGGTCCGGTTCCAGTCGATCCAGCCGCGCTTGCTCTGCTCGTTGCCGAGGAAGATGTTCTCGGCGATCGACAGGTTGGACGCGAGCGCCAGCTCCTGATGGATGATGACGATGCCGCGGTGCTCACTGTCCCGGATGCCGGAGAATTCGCAGGTCTCGCCGTCGAACTCGATGTCACCCTCATAGGTCCCGTGCGGGTAGACACCCGACAGCACCTTCATCAGGGTCGACTTTCCGGCCCCGTTCTCGCCGCAGATGGAGTGGATCTCTCCTCGGCGGACTTCCAGGTTGACGTCCTGCAGCGCCTTGACGCCCGGGAACGTCTTGGTGATGCCGCTCATCCGCAGGATGGTGTCGGTCATGGACCCTCCTCTGGGCCTTTGTTGCTGTCCAGCCGTGGAGGCCGCGCCCCGCCCGCTGGGGTCGGGCGGGGCGCGGAGCCCGATTACTTCAGGTCAGCCTCGGTGTAGTAACCCGAGTCGACGAGCTGGGCCTTGTAGTTGGCCTTGTCGACGATGACCGACTCGAGCAGCTGGGCCGGGACGACCTTGTTGCCGTTGTCGTAGTCCTTGTTGTTGTTGGTGGCCGGGGTCTGGCCCTTGAGCACCGCGTCGGCCATCTCGCCGGTCACCTTCGCCAGCTGGCGGGTGTCCTTGTAGATGGTGGAGTACTGCTCACCCGCGATGATCGACTTGACCGACGCGACCTCGGCGTCCTGGCCGGTGACGATCGGGTACGCCTGGGCGCCGGTGCCGTAGCCGTTCGACTTCAGCGCGGAGAGGATACCGATCGAGATGCCGTCGTAGGGGGACAGCACGCCATCGACCTTGACGCCACCCTTGTAGGTGGAGGTGAGGACGTTCTCCATGCGCTTCTGCGCGGTGGCCGGGTCCCAGCGCAGCGTCGCGACGGTCTCGAACTTGGTCTGGCCGCTCTTGACGACGATGGTGCCGTCCTTGATGAACGGGTCCAGGATGCTCATCGCGCCGTTGAAGAAGAAGGTCGCGTTGTTGTCGTCCGGCGAGCCGGCGAACAGCTCGACGTTGAACGGGCCCTTCGCGCTGCCCTTGCTGCCGTCGGCGTTGAGGACCTTGAGGCCGGTCAGCAGCGAGGTGGCCTGCTGGACGCCGACCTTGAAGTTGTCGAAGGTGGCGTAGTAGTCCACGTTCGGGCTGTTGCGGATCAGCCGGTCGTACGCGATGACCGGGATGTTGTTGGCCTTCGCGTTCTCCAGCTGGGTGGTGATCGCGGTGCCGTCGATCGACGCGACGATCAGCAGCTTGGCGCCCTTGGTGATCTGGTTGTCCAGCTGCTGGGTCTGCGTGGGGATGCTGTCCTCGGCGTACTGCAGGTCGACCTTGTAGCCGAGGCCTTCCAGCTGCTTCTTCAGGTTGTCGCCGTCGGCGATCCACCGCTCCGAGGAACGGGTCGGCATGGTGATGCCGATCAGAGCGCCCGCGGTGTCGCCACCGGAGGCCTCCTTGTCGACGGTCTTCTCAGCCGAGCCGCAGGCAGCCATCGTGGCGACCAGGGAGGCAGCGGTCAGCACCGCCGCGAGCCGGGGGTATTTCACTGTGGATCTCCTCTTTGAGAAACGGTGTTACAGAGGCCGGTTGAGGCGGTAGTACGCCTGGTTCCAGCGGACCCGGTCGGCGAAGTCGGCCGGGGTGGTGCGGTCATCGATCAGAAGTAGCTCGGTCTGCGCCATCTCGGCGAAGTCGCGCAGGGTCTCCGCGCCGACCGCCTGGGTCAGAACCGTGTGGTGCGGGCCGCCCGCCGTGATCCAGCACTCGGCCGAGGTGGAGAGCGACGGCGCCGGCTTCCAGACCGCCCGGGCCACGGGCAGGTTCGGCAGCGGCTCGTCCGGCTGAATCACCTCGATCTCGTTGGCGACCAGGCGGAACCGGTCGCCCATGTCGGCCATGCCCATGACCACGGCGGGTCCGGACGCGGCGTCGAAGACCAGCCGGACCGGGTCCTCACGGCCGCCGATGCCGAGCGGGTGGATCTCGGCGCGGGGCTTGGCGGACGCGATGGACGGGCAGACCTCGAGCATGTGCGCGCCGAGGATCTTAGGCTCGCCCGGCCCGAAGTGGTAGGTGTAGTCCTCCATGAACGAGGTGCCACGCCCGGTTCCGGAACCCATCGCCTTCACGGTGGCGACGAGCACCGAGGTCTTCCAGTCGCCCTCGCCGCCGAACCCGTAGCCGTCGGCCATCAGCCGCTGCACGGCCAGGCCGGGCAGCTGGCGCAGGCCGCCGAGGTCCTCGAAGTTGGTGGTGAAGGCGCCGAAGCCGCCCTCGGTGAGGAAGCGGCGGAGCCCGGCTTCGATCTTGGCGGCGTAGCGCAGGGAGTCGTTGCGCTCGCGCAGCTCGCTCGAGATCTCGTAGATGTCGGAGATCTCGGAGACGAGCTTGTCGATCTCGGCCTCGTCGGTCGCGTCGACATAGGCCACGAGGTCGTTCACACCGTACGTGTTGACCGAGACGCCGAACTTCAGCTCGGCCTCGACCTTGTCGCCCTCGGTGACCGCGACGTCGCGCATGTTGTCGCCGAAGCGCGCCACCCGCAGCGTGCGCAGGTGCTGCCAGCCCATGGCGGCGCGGGTCCACGACTCGACCCGGGCCACGATCGCCGGGTCGGAGGCGTGACCGGCGACCACCTTGCGCGGCACGCCGAGGCGGGCCTGGATGAAGCCGAACTCCCGGTCGCCGTGGGCGGCCTGGTTCAGGTTCATGAAGTCCATGTCGATGGACGACCAGGGCAGCGACACGTTGTGCTGGGTGTGCAGGTGCAGCAGCGGCTTGCGCAGCGCGTCCAGGCCGCCGATCCACATCTTGGCCGGCGAGAACGTGTGCATCCAGGCGATGATGCCGATGCAGTTCGGGTCGGCGTTCGCCTCCAGCATCAGGCGCTTGATCGCGGCCGAGTCGGTCAGGACCGGCTTGCCGACGATCTCGGCGGGCAGGCCGCCGGCGGCCAGGGTCCGCTGGATCTCAGCGGACTGGTCGGCCACCTGCTGGAGGGTCTCCGGGCCATAGAGGTGCTGGCTGCCGGTGAGAAACCAGATCTGCGGTTTCGACATTGGGGGTGTACCTCCGAAGGGGGGCCGGAGGGTGGCGACGGCCACACCCCGGCGGAGCAGGCCCTAGTGTTATCGCTAACAAAACCTGTGTCAACGCCCCTTGGCAACAACGAGGTAACGGCCGTTTAACCCGCCGACGATAAAGGCCTTCCGACGCTCTCCCGGACCACCAGTTGCGGCGGCACCACGATGTGATCGGCTGTGCCCGGCTCGTCACGCATCTGACCCAGCAGCAGGCTCAGCGCCGCCCGCGCCACGTCGCCGAAGGCCTGGCGGACCGTGGTCAGCGGCGGGATGAAGAACGCCGCCTCGGGCACGTCGTCGAAACCCACGAGGCTCACGTCGTGCGGCACCCGCCGGCCCCGCTCCCAGAGCGCCCGCAGGATGCCCAGCGCCAGGTGGTCGTTGGCGGTGAAGATGGCCGTCACCTCGGGCATCCGGGCCAGCATCTGACCGGCGCGGTACCCCTCGGCGGCCGACCAGTCCGCGGAGAGCAGCGGCGGGACCTCGGCGCCCGCCTCCTCCAGGGTCTGCCGCCAACCCTGGATGCGGCCCGCCGAGTCGAACCAGTCGGTCGGCCCGGAGACGTGCCAGACCGTCTCGTGCCCGGCGTCCAGCAGGTGCCGGGTCGCCGCCCGGGCGCCGGCCACCTGGTCCACCGTGACCACCGGCCGGCCGCCGGCCGGGTCGCCGTCGATGAAGACCACCGGCACGTCGGACGGGATCTCGGCGAGCGCCTCGGCCGCCGACGCCACGTTCGCGATCACGACCAGGCCGGCCACCCGCTGGTCGAGGTGCCGGTCCACCACCGCGGAGATGGTGGACCGGTCCAGCTCCCGGACGCTGCCGACGCTCACCGCGAAGCCGGCGTCCGCGGCCGCCTGCTCGAACTCGGTGAGCATCGAGGCCGGGCCGTAGAGCGTGCTGTTGCGGGCGACCACGCCGATCAGCTGGGACCGGCCGGTGACCAGCGCGCGGGCCGCCCGGTTCGGCCGGTAGTTGAGCTCGGCGATCGCGGCGCGCACCCGGTTGCGGGTCTGCTCCTTGACGTTCGGATGGTCGTTGAGGACGCGAGATACGGTTTGGTGGGAGACGCCGGCCAGCCGGGCCACGTCGGTCATCGCCGGGCTACGGGATATTCTGTCCACTTGCGCACCTCGTCGGTCCGGTTGGAGGCTGGTGGGTAGCCGCCACGTAACGGGAATGTTATCGATAACACCCGGTCTTAACGAGCCCTCGTTGACGAGGACGTACCCTCAAGCGCGATGGACGCGTCACCAACACTCAGCGGCCCCGTCGTGCTCGGCAGCGTAAACGACGAAGGCTTCACCTCGCTGCGCCGCGCCGCAGCTCCTCGCGCGCAACGTTACGAGGCGGGCCGCGCGCTGCGCGACCGCTCCCCCCGTTCGGAGATGGCGCACTGGCGCCCGCCCGCCGACCGGCCCGATCCGGTCACGACGGTGACCGAGTCCCACGCCGGCCGGGTGCCGCGCCTCATCCCGGTCCGGATCGGCCGGATGATCGCCTCGCCGTACGCGTTCCTGCGCGGCACCGCCGGCCTGATGGCGGACGACTTCGCGGGCCTGCCGCACACCGGCATCACCCCGGTGATCTGCGGCGACGCACACCTCGGCAACTTCGGCTTCTACGCCTCCCCGGAGCGCGAGCTGGTCTTCGACCTCAACGACTTCGACGAGGCGCACACCGGGCCGTGGGAGTGGGACCTGCGCCGGCTGGTGGTCAGCGTCTACGTCGCCGGCCGGGTCAACGGGTTCCGGGAGAGCGCCTGCGGCGACGCGGTGCGACACTGCGCCGAGGAGTACCGGGAACAGCTCTCCTTCCTGGCCGACCAGCCGCTGCTGGCCCGCTCCTTCGACCAGCTCAACGTCGAGGCGATGCGCTCCGCGGCCAGCCGGGCCAGCTTCCGCGACGAGATCGAGCGGGCCGCCCGCCGGGCCCGCCGCCGCACCAGCGACCGGGCGCTCCCCCGCTTCACCGAGCGCCGCGACGGCACCGCCCGCCTGGTCGAGGAGCCGCCGCTGATCACCCGGATCGACGACCAGGAGCGCGAGCAGCTCGCCGAAGCCCTGGACGGGTACCTGAACACCCTCAAGCCGCACTGGGCCCGGATCCTCGGCGGCTACCGGATCGTCGACATCGCCCACAAGGTGGTCGGCGTCGGGTCGGTGGGCCTGCGGGCCTACGTCGCGCTCTGCGAGGGCAGCAGCCCCGACGACGTGGTGTTCCTGCAGCTCAAGCAGGCCCGCCGCTCGGTCGTCGCGAAACACCAGCACGGCGCGCTGGCCTGGCACCGGCACCAGGGTCAGCGGGTCGTCGAGTACCAGCAGGCGCTGCAGACCGTGAGCGATCCGCTGCTCGGCTGGACCACGGTCGGCGACCAGCAGTTCTACGTGCGCCAGTTCCGCGACATGAAGGGCGCGATCCTGGTCGACGACCTCAACGCGGGCGCGCTCGCCGACTACGCCGGGATCTGCGGTTACCTGCTGGCCAAGTCGCACGCGCGGACCAGCGGGGCGTCCATCATCGCGGGTTACGTCGGCGGCAGCGACAAGCTGGACGACTCGCTCTGCCGGTTCGCCCGGGCCTACGCCGACCAGGTGGAACGCGACCATGCCGCGCTGGTCGCGGCGGTGCGGCGCGGCGACCTTCCGGCAGATCAATAGGGTACGGGGTCATGAGCGGCAGAATTCCCATCGACTCCCCGGCCCTGGCCGGATTCTGGACCGAGCGCCACCTGTGCACCCTGACCACCCTGCGGGCCGACGGATCACCGCACGTGGTCGCGGTCGGCGCCACCCTCGACCCGGAGGCCGGGCTGGCCCGGGTGATCTCGTCCAGCACCTCGGCGCACGTCCGGCACATCCGCCACCAGCAGCGGGTCGCGATCTGCCAGGTCGACGGGCCGCGGTGGAGCACCGTGGAAGGGCTCGCGGTGATCCGGTCGTCGCCCGAGGAGGTCACCGAGGCGGAGCAGCGTTACGCGAAGCGGTACCGCACGCCCCGCCCCAACCCGGCCCGCGTGGTGATCGAGGTGTCGATCACCCGGATCCTCGGCTCGGCGTCGCTCACCAGTACATGACGGCCGTGGTGCCGTTCTGCCAGGCGTGGTACATCCGGGCCCGGACCACGTACCGGCACCCGGCCCGCAGCTCGGCCTCGATCACGGCGTTGCGGTCCTCGCCGCTGTCGTCATCCGCGCCGATCCGGCGCAACTCGCCGTCGACGTCCTCGAAGAGCACCAGCACCACGTCGGCGGCGCCGAACATGCCGATCCGGTAGGTCCGGCTCTGCTCGGGCAGCAGCTCGGCGTCGTACTGCTCGCCGGGGGCGAGGGACAGCGGGCGGGACTCGAACTCCTCCAGCCGGGGCAGCCACTCCTGGAGACAGGGCGGGTACCAGAACAGGATCCGCTCGGCGTCCACCTTGGAGATCGTGCCGGGCGGCTCGATGCCCGCCCGGTACTCCTCCGGGGCGATCACCAGGCCGGGCGGGAACTCGAACCCCATGATCGAGTCCGGGTCCCAGCGGCCGCCCTCGGCCTCGGCCGGCTCCAGCGGGCTCAGCACGTTGCGGCGCACGTCGGCCGGCTCCCAGAAGTTCGGCGGGCCGGCCAGGAAACGGTGCACGGCGGGCTCGTCCCAGATCAGGCCGGCGTCCGGGTTCTGGTGCTCGTGCGGCAGGCCGAGGGTGTGGCCGATCTCGTGCAGGGCGGTGGTCCGGCCGTACTCGGTCCGCAGATCCCACCCGAAGTTCATGGTCGGCCGGTCCGCCGGCACGGCGAGAAGCTCGCGCCCGACGCACGACCACGACCGGCCCGGGCGGAACCCGATCCGCACCTGCGCCTCGCCCGGATCCTGCACCTCCCAGAAGTCCAGGCCGATGCCGAGGTCCTTCCATTCGTCGAAGGCCTCCCGGACCACCTCCTCCTGCGCGTGGTCGCGAGTGTCCGCCAGGAAGGCGTAGCGCAGCGGCGTGCCGTTCACCCACTTGGCGCGCCCCACCACGATCGCGTGCTGCCGGGCCATCGGCATGTCGGGCGGCAGAACGGGCAGGCGCCGCGGCGGCTGCGAGCAGTACGGCCGCCGCCGGATCACATCCGGCATGTCGTCCTCCTTCGTCAGTGATCGTTTCCGCCACGGTCGCAAGGCGTCTCCGGTCCCGGCCGGAAATCCCCGCCGGATCACCCCTGCGCGCCGGGCGCGCTCTCCGGCGAGGCAGCCGGGGCCGGGTCGCGGCAATAGGGTGAAGGCATGAGCACCGAGATCGTGCCGAGCAACGTGCTGCTGCCCGGCCATGACGTGCCGCTCGGGCGGTACACGACCGTGCGCCGCCTGTTGCCGCACCGGGAGCGGCGGATGGTCGGCGCCTGGTGCTTCGTCGACCACTTCGGGCCGGACGACGTGCGCGGGCGGCCCGGCATGCAGGTGCCGCCGCACCCGCACACCGGGCTGCAGACCGTGACGTGGCTGGTGGACGGAATCATCGAACACCGGGACAGCCTCGGCAGCCACCAGCTGATCGCGCCGGGGCAGCTCAACCTGATGACCTCCGGGCACGGGATCGCGCACTCGGAGTACACGCCGCCGGACCACCCCGACGGCATGCACGGGCTCCAGCTCTGGCTGGCGCTGCCGGACGCGGCGCGCGGCGGGCCGCCCGGGTTCGAGCATCACGCGGACCTGCCGTCGTACCGGGCGGGCGACGCCGGCGTGACAGTCGTGATCGGACGTCTCGGGGAGCTGTCGTCGCCGGCGACCGCGCACTCCCCGCTGGTCGGCGCGGAGATCCTCTTCGCCGGCGCCGGCCGGGCCACGCTGCCGCTGGAGCCGGGGTTCGAGCACGGGATCCTGGTGATGTCCGGGGACGCTGCCGTGGAGGGCACCCCGCTGACCCCCGGGTCGCTGCTCTACCTCGGTGACGGGCGGGACAGCGTCACCGTCGACGGCGGCGGGGCGGCCCGGGTGTTCCTGCTCGGCGGCGAGCCGTTCGAGGAGCCGCTGGTCATGTGGTGGAACTTCGTGGGCCGCTCGCACGAGGACATCGTCCGGGCGCGCGAGCAGTGGATGGCCGGGGAGCGGTTCGGCACGGTGGGCGGCTGCGAGGCGGCGCCGCTGCCGGCGCCGGAACTGCCGACGGTACGGCTCAAGGCCCGCGATCGGCACGGCCGGACCCGCTGACGCCGCTTGACGCCTCGCGCGGCGCGGCGGATCGTCGGGGTAGACCTGGTCGTGAGGTGTGCCATGATCCGCTGGTGGCGCCGGAGGCCCACGCCGCAACCCGCCGGGCTTCCGATCGAGAGACTCGCCGCTGACCTGCGCCGGCTGCTCCGCCTGCACGGAGAGCTCGCCGCGTCGGCGCACGCCGCCCTGTGCGCGCACCGGCTGTGGGCGGTCGAGGCCGCGATCGGAACCCGCGCGATCGAGGCGGCCATCGCCCTCGGCGTGCGCCACCCGCCGCCGTCCCGGGCCGCGGCGCTGACCCCGGCCGAACTGTCCGTGCTGCTCGCCGAAGTGGCCGCGGCGGGGCTCGCGCTGCCCGGCCGGTTCGGGCAGTTCACCCCGGACGGCCGGCTCTGAGACACGGTTAATGTTTCGCGCACAGGGAAACGGCGGCGGGACCGGTGTCCCGCCGCCGTCTCTCGTCCCGGCATAGCGCCTTTGCCGCACACCCATGAGGAAACATCGGGGGGCGTCGTTCCCCACGGGTTGTCTCGGGCGCGTGACGGCCGCTGAACTGGGGGGGCGGCGGCCGCCGGCCGGGGAGTCCTGCTCACTCGCGGCGCCCGTCATCAGGCGCCTCACCAACCGTGCCAGGCGGACCCCCCTTGATCCGCGAATAACGTGAGTGTCCTTCACCACCCTCGCCTGTCACCTGTTCAGGGTCGCCCGCAAGTCCTTAGCTGTCCTGAAGGGAACCTTAAAAAGCTTTTAAGCCGTAACCGCCCCCGTCACCGCTAACCAATGATCATCGTTGATGCTGTGTAGCGCCGCCGCCCACCGTCCCGGTCCGGCGGATCCCCGGCGTTATCACTGCTGAGCATGTTGAACCGGGAGGGCCTCCCGGACGTATACCCCGATGATCGACGACTCTCGGCGGGCTGCGGCGCCGGGACGATCGGTCCCCGCGGGCCCCCCGTGGGTCCCCTGGCCGAGGTCCGCAGCGCGGTAGCGCACTACGCAAATCCGTGATTAACCTTCCACATCCACCACGTGGCAGGCATCAATCCGGGGCGCGAGGGGCGGGCACCGGAGCCCGGAGGTGGAACAGCGTGAGGACGGTGGCGCGGATGCGGCATTGGGGCAGCGGGACAACCCCGAGCCGGATCGGGGCCTCCTCATGAGCTTCGAAGACGACGAATACTGGGCGGACGAGTACGACGAGTACTCCTTCATGCCGCAGTCCGCGGTGGTCCAGGAGAAGCACTACGCCCGGCGTACCGCGCCGGACCCGGTCATCCCGACCCGGCGCACCCGCGGTGACGGCGAGGCGCCGTCGGCTCGCCGCGCCGCCTTCGACGAGCAGCGCCCCAGCTGGCTGGACGATCCCGACTTCGAGCCGATCGACACCTCCAAGCCGAACCTGGCCGGCAACGACTTCGACGACGTGGACTTCAACCGTCCCGAACTCGGCGTCGACTTCGACAAACCCGACTTCCCGATCCAGGACCCGGACGCCCGGCCCGACCTGCGGCGCGGCACGCCCGGCGGCCGCGAGCGCCGGCCCGGTCCGGCGGCCCGGCCCGACGGATCCTGGGACAGCTGGGAGGACCCGGACCGGCGCGTGCCCCCGAACGGCCGCACCATCGAGCTGCGCTCCGACGAATACTGGGAGGACGAGCGCCGCCGCGACGCCGGACGCGACATCGTCGACTTCGACGCCGCGCGACGCCGGGTCCGCGACGGAGACCACCGCGGGGCGCGTCGCGCTCCCGGGTCCTACGACGACATCGACGGGTACGGGCGCCGGGCCGGCCGCTACGAGCAGGACGACCGCCGCGGCCGGAGCGGACCGGACGCCGACGGTCGCCGCCGGGTCGCCGCCCATGACGAGCGCTTCGACGGTCCTGTTCGCGGTTCCGAGGGGCCGGGCCGCGGTCCGGTTCGGGGGTCGGACGGTCCGGTTCGGGGGTCGGACGGTCCGGTTCGTGGCTCGGAGCGGGACTTCGAGTGGCAGGGCGGTGAGCGGGGCGACGGGCGTGGCCGTGGTTCCGCGTGGGAGGACGGCGAGCGGCTCGACGGGCGTGGCCGTGCCTGGGACGACGCGGACTTCGGGCCGATCCGGCCGGCCGGTGGACGCCGGCCCCGCCGGGACGAGCCGGTGGAGAGCCGCGGGTCCGGGCCGATCCGCCGGGACGACGCCGGGGAGAGCCGGGGCGCTGCGCCGGGCCGGCGGGACGAGGCTGCGGTGGCCGGGCGGGCGCAGGTGCCGGACCATGAGCTGTACCGGTCGGAGCCTGCCCCCTATGAGTCGCGGGAGCCGGCTGACGGGCGGATCCCGGCGCCTGCCGAGGGACGTGCCGCGGTTCCGGCCGAGGGGCGGGCGCAGGTGCCGGCGACGGACGGGGGCGAGCTCTTCGAAGGGCCGACCATCGGGGTCCGGCGGCCGGACGGTGTGCGCGGAGACGGTCACGAGGCGGAGGTTCCCCGGCCGGAGCGGGACGGCGTGGGGACTTCGGGTTCGCCGCGTGAGGAGTCGCGGGCCGGGCACGCACGTGAGGAGTCGCGGGCCGGCGAGGACGGCCGGGCCGGGGCGGGTCGTGAGGATGTCCGGGCTGAGGAGGTTCGCGAGGAGTCGTGGGCCGGGCCGGTTCGGGCGGAGCGCGGGCCGGAGGGTAACGGCGAGGCTGATTCCCGCGGGCCTGGATCGGCTGGGACCGGCTCCGGTGCAACCGGCTCCGGTGCGACCGGCTCCGGTGCGACCGGCTCCGGTGAGGCCACGGGGGCTTCCGGCAGTGGCCGGGAGGACGACGACGGTACTGGGCCGCGGGTTCTGCGGCGGGCGGCGATGCCCGTACCCCCGAAGGTTCTGAGCCGGGCCACTCCCCCGCCGGCGCCTCGCGTGATCAAGGCGGACCCGCCGGTCACGCCGCGGGTCGTGGCCGCGCCCGAGCCGGTGCCCGCCGCCCATGGGCGCCCCACCGTTCCCGCACAGCCCGGGCCGGCACAGCCCGGACCGACGCAGTCGGGCTCGGCACAACCCGGACCGACGCAGTCGGGCTCGGCACAACCCGGACCGGCACAGCCGACATCGTCACCGCACCAGCCATGGCCGCAGCCGCGGCCTGACGCGTCGGCCGGGACGTCTTATTCATCGGATTTGTCCGGGTGGGAGCGGCCGGTATCGCCGGCCGGGCCGGATGCTCAAGCGGTTCCCTCCTCGCCGGCTGGGCCGTCGTTTCCGCAGGCAGCGGCTTTCCAGGGTGGGCCGGCTGTGCCGGCTCACCCGGCCGGTCCGGCCGTCCCGGCGGCACCGTCCGCTGCCGGGCGGCCGACCGTCCCGGCGCCCTTCGGGGGCGGGGAGATGGATGTGCCGCAGCAGCGTTCGCGGAAGTCGCCGCGGACCGCGCATGTGGTCCTCTCCGCAGGGGACGGTCCGTGGTCGATCGTTCCGGATGAGGCGCACCAGCCGCCTGCCGGGTCGCGGCCGGTGTCGCCTGCGGGCTGGGACCGTCCGCAGGACGCAACCGTGCCGGCGGCGGCGACCGCGTGGCCGCCGCCGGTCCGCCAGCCCGCCGAGCCGAGTCCGGCCGTGCCGGGTCACGCCGCGCCCAATCCGGCCGCGCCGGGTCAGGCCGTGCCGGGTCACGCTGCACCGGGTCAGGCCGTGCCGGGTCACGCTGCGCCGGGTCACGCTGCGCCGGGTCATAGTGTGCCTGGGCACGGCGCGCCAGCGCAGGCTGCGGGCCAGCCGGGATCCGGGGCTCCTGCGGGTGGGGCCCGGCAGCCCGCTGCGGCCACGGCATGGCCGCCCGCTGCACGGCCGGCACCCTCGCAGGTGCCGGTGGCGCCGCAGGTGCCGGTGGTGCCGCAGGTGCCGACGCAGGCGGTACCCAAGCAACCGGAGGTCGTGCGGCAGGAGCCTGCGCAGACGGCTCGTTCGCAGCCGGTGGTGCAGCCCCCGCCTCCCGGGTGGCAGCCGCCCGCCGATCCGGCTGCGGCCGGTGGGGAGGCTCGGGCTGCGGAAGGGCCCACGGTTCCGCTCGGGGATCGGCGGATCGCGGTTCCGGTGCAGCCCGGGCCGCGTGACCACGGGCGGAACGGGACCGGGCACGGTGACGGCCAGGACGGCGGCACCGGAGATGGGCGCACCGGACTGGGCGATGCCGCGCGCGGCGACGCCGGGCACGGCGGCACGGGACCGGGCGACGCCAGGCACGGCGGCACGGGACTGGGCGACGCCGGGCACGGTGGGAGTGGGCGCGGCGAGGCTCGACCTGGTGGGACGGGCGAACAGGCTCGGGCGGCTGCGGACTCCGGGGCGACGGGGGCGGCTCCGGCCGATGCGGGCGGGACGGCGGGGAGGGCCGGCGGCGACGGGAGTGGGGCTCCGGCCGTACCGGGCAAGGGGGAAGGACCGGGCAATGCCTGGACCTCGCCGCCCGGCTCGACCACGACGGAGGCCGAGGGGGCGGACGCGCCCTACATGGACGCGGACGGGACCTGGCACAACCTCAAGCCGATCGCGAAGCTGGAGCTGAGCGGGCCGGACACCGAGCCCCGGCGCTATGCGGACACCGCGTTCGGAGGTGGGTGGTTCGCGAGCAGGACGGGTGCCGCCCCGGAAGCGGACAAGAAACCGCAAGCGGACAAGAAGCCAGAAACGAACAAGAAGCCGGAAACGGATAAGAAGCCGGAAACGGATAAGAAGCCGGAAACGGACGACAAGCCGGAAGCGGACAGGGAAGACGACAAGGTCGAAGGGGCTCGGCATCTGCCGCTCACCGCCGCTGACCTGTCAGCGATCCGGTGGCGGCTGGACGGGGCGACGCTGCGGGAGGTCGTCGACAACCGGGACGCGCTGCGGGAGCTCGGGGAACGGCTCGACGGGCCGCTCGCCGACGAGGCCGACAACATCGTCAAGGCGGGGCTGCTCAGTGTGCGGGCCGAGGTGTACCGGCTCCTCGGCGAGCTGGGGATGGCCGCGGCGGCGAGCCGGCTGGCGCTGGCGCACGCGGAGTCGGCGCAGGACCTGCAGTCGATCGTGATCGCGCAGGCGGAGCTGGCGCACGTGCTGCGGCTGCGCGGGGACTTCATCGAGGCGGACCGGCTCTTCCAGCGGGCCCTCGAGGCCGACGTGCCGGCCGCGGTGCGCAGCGTGGTGCACGAGAACGCCGGGCGGTGCTGCTTCGACCAGGGGCGGCAGATGGAGGCGCTCGACCACTTCGCCCGGGCGGTACGGCTCGGCGCGCCGGAGGACACCGATCTGGTGGAGCGGATCGGGGTGTGCCTCGAGTCGGTCTACATCCACGTGCTGCGGGACGGGTGGGGCCCGTACCCGCGGGGTGGCGGTGAGATCCAGGGTGTGGTCCGCAAGCCGGGGGCACTCGACGAGACGACCGCCGAGCAGGAGGTCGTCACGCCGCGGTGACGGCCAGGGCGCTCTGCCCTCGCCCGCGCTGCTTCGCCTGGTAGAGGGCGGCGTCGGCGACCCGTTGCAGGTCCTCGGCGGACTGCGCGTGGTCGGGCAGGACGGCGACGCCGATGCTGAGCTGCGGCGGGCCGGAGGCGAGGCCGTCGAGCGCGGCTATCTCGGAGCGGGCGTGTTCGGCGTACCGGAGGGCCTCGGCCGGACCGGCCCGCAACAGCACCGCGAACTCGTCGCCGCCGAGCCGGGCGACGAACCGGTCGCCGTCACCGGTGTCGCGCAGCGCGCCGGCGACGGCCTGCAGGGCGCGGTCGCCGGCGGCGTGGCCCCAGGTGTCGTTGATGTTCTTGAAGTGGTCGACGTCGACCATCACGAGGGCGACCGGCGCCGGGCCGCTCACCGCGCGGGCCAGCTCCCGATCGAAGGCGCGCCGGTTCGCCACCTCGGTCAGCGAGTCCGAGGCGGCCTGCGCCTCGAGGACCTCGCGGAGCCGGTCGTTGCGTTCGCGCAGGCCGGTCACCACGATCGCGGTCATCGCCATGGCGACGGTGATCGCGATCGAGTCGTTGAGGGCGTGCCGGGTCTCCGGGGCGAAGGTGAACGCCACCAGGGCGTGGCCCGCGGAGATCGCGGCGACGGTGGCGCCGACCAGCCGGCGGCTCTGGAACGACGCGGAGAAGAGCAGCGGCCAGAGGTAGAACAGCTGCGGGCCCATCGTGGTGTCGTGGGTGGCGTAGTTCAGCCCGGTGATGACGACGGCCGAGAGCAGCGGCACCACCGGCCAGAACGCCCGGGGCAGCGACTGCGGGCGGCGCAGGCAGAGCACGCCGACGATCAGGAAGGCGGCCGAGGCGACGCCGACCGCGATCAGCTGGGAGACCGGGTCGCCGAGCTTCATCAGGACGCCGGTGATCAGGTTGTAGGCGCCGGCGGCCAGCATCAGATAGGCGACGGCACGGGCAGCCGCGTACGTGTCGCGGATCTGGAACGGCACGTCATCTCCTCGCAGGCCGGCGTTCCCTCTTTCGGCGCGGGCGGGCCGGATCTGAGCCGTCACTCGGTCCGCAGCGCCACCACCGGGTCGAGGCGGCCGGCCCGCTGCGCCGGCACCACCCCGAAAACGATGCCTACCACGGCGGACACCCCGAACGCGAGGGCCATCGACCACCAGGTCAGCGCGGCCGGAACCGGGGAGAGCCGGTCGACCAGGAGCGCGGCCGAACCGCCCAGCAGCATCCCGAGCACGCCGCCGGTCGTGGTCAGCAGGACCGCCTCCAGCAGGAACTGCACGCCGATGTCGCGGGGACGCGCGCCGACCGCCTTGCGCAGGCCGATCTCCCGGGTCCGCTCGCGCACCGACACCAGCATGATGTTGGAGACGCCGACGCCGCCGACGAGCAGGCTGATCCCGGCGATCGCGGCGAGCACCCCGGTCAGCACCCCGAGGATGTCGCCGAGCACGCCGAGGATCTGCTCCTGGGTGACCGCGGAGAAGTCGGTGTCCGGGTGGCGTTCGGCGAGTGTCCGGGTGACCGCCGCGCTGAGCTCGTCGATCCGGTCCCGGTCCGGGGCGCGGATCGCGAGGCCGTCGATGCGTTCGGTGCCGAGGAGCCGCTGCGCGGCGGTGACCGGTACGTGCACCTCACCGTCCCGGTCCACGCCGAGGCTCTGCCCGAGCGGCTCGAACGTGCCGATCACCCGGAACCGCACGCCGCCGATGGTGATCTGCCGGCCGATCGGGTCACGCTCGCCGAACAGGTTCCGGGCCAGCCCGGCGCCGAGGACCGCGACCCGGCGGCCGGTGCTCACGTCGGTCCTGGTCAGGTAGGCGCCCCGGTCGAGGCGGCGGACGAAGACACCGGGGGTGGTCTCGAGGACGCCCTGCATGCTGGCGAACCCGGAATTCTTCCCGGCCCGGACGGTCTCGCCGGAGCTGATCGTCACGGCGACCCGGGACCTGTCGCCGACCACCCGGGTCACCGCGTCCACGTCGTCCAGGGTGAGCGGCGAGGAGGTGGGCGCGGCGCCGGCTTCGAGCCGTCCGGGGACGACGATCAGCAGGTTGGAGCCGAGTCCTTCGACCTGCCGTTCGATCTGCTCCTTCGTGCCGGTGCCGATGCCGACCAGCGCCACCACGGCGGCCACCCCGATGATCACGCCGAGCATGGTGAGCAGGCTGCGCAGCCGGTTCGCCCGCAGCGCGTCGAGGGCCACCCGCCACGCCTCCGCGAGTCTCATGCGATCAGGCCGTCCCGCATGACGATCTGCCGCTGCGCCCGAGCCGCCACCGACTGGTCGTGGGTGACCAGGACCAGCGCCACCCCGTCGGCGTTGAGCGACTCCAGCAGCGCCAGCACCGACTGCCCGGTCGCCGAGTCCAGGTTGCCGGTGGGCTCGTCGGCGAGCAGCACCGACGGCCCGGTGACCAGGGCCCGGGCGATCGCCACCCGCTGCTGCTCCCCGCCGGACATCTGGTTGGGCCGGTGGGTCATCCGGTGCGCCAGCCCGACCCGTTCCAGCATCGCGGCGGCCCGTGCCCGCCGCTCCCGCCGCCCGACGCCCCGGTAGACCAGCGGCAGGCCGACGTTGTCCTGCGCGGTCGTCCGGGAGAGCAGGTGGAAGGACTGGAAGACGAATCCGATCGTGGTGTTGCGCAGCTCCGCCATCTCGTTCGGGCTGAGCGTCGACACGTCCCGCCCGCCGATCAGCAGGGTGCCGCCGGTCGGCCGGTCCAGCCCGCCGAGCAGGTGCATCAGGGTGGACTTGCCGCTGCCCGAGGTGCCGACGATCGCCAGGTAGTCGCCGGCCCCGACGGTCAGCGAGACGCCGCGCAGGGCCGGTACCTCGAGGCCGTCCAGCTGGTAGGTGCGGGTCACGTCCTCGGCCACGATCGCGGCGGTGGTGGCGGTCACGGCACCTCGTCGCCGGCGGTCACCTGGTCGGCGCCGGCGACCACGATCCGCTCCCCCGCGCCGACGCCGCGGACCACCTGGACGGTCTCGTCGCCCTGCACGCCCAGGGTCACCGGGACGGACTCGTAGCGGTCGCGGCGGACCGCCCAGACGGTGTCCCGGCCGTCCACGCTGATCACCGCGGAGGCGGGGACGGTGACCGCGTCGCCGGCCTCGCGGACCTTCAGGCGGATCACCGCGCTCATCCCGGGCAGCGGTCGTGGCGCGTCGTCGCCGGCGGCGCCGACGGAGAGGCGCACCGTGTACGACACCCCGCCGCGCGCCGAGGTGGTCGGCAGCAGGTCGGCGGAGCGGACGGTCGCCGGGTAGACCACGCCGGGCGCCGCGTCGAGTTCGGCCTCCGCCCGCACGCCCGGCTCGACGAGCAGCACGTCGGTCTCGTCCACGTCGGCGGAGAGTCCCAGTTCGCTGGTGTCGACGACGGTGAGGATGGGGGTGCCGGCGGTGACGTAGGCGCCCTCCGGGACGGCGCTGTCCACACCGGCCGGCTGTGTGACCCCGCCGCCTCCGCCTTCCAAGATCGTCGAGAGATCCGGGGTGGACGGCTGCGAGACGCCGCCGAACTGGACCGTCCCGCCGATCGGGGCGCGCAGCGACAGGGCCTGGACGGCCGCGTCCGCCAGGGCGTACGCCTGCTCGGCCTGCAGTCGTTGCGCCGCGCTCAGCGCGCCCACCGCCCGGCTCAGCGAGGCGACGCCGCGCTGCACCGACCGGACCGCCTCGCCGGCCGCCTCGGACGCCGCCGCGTACTGCTGCCTCGCCGCGGTGATCTGGTGTTTCAGCGCCTTCTTCAGCTCCGGATCGGCGATCTTGTCGGCCGCCGCGGAGGCGTGCTCGAACGCGTCGGCCGCCTGCTCGTCGGTGCGGTGCCGCACCGCGGCGAAGCCCGACGTCCCACGGGGGACGGTGACGACCTCCGACTCGTCAAGACTCCGCTCGGCGAGATCGCGCCGCTGCTCCAGCTCGGGTGAGTCGATCACGGCGAGGAGGTCGCCCTTGTCGACCCGGTCGCCGGACTCGACGCGCAGCTCGGTGAGGGTCCCGGCGGCCGGCGCGGTCAGGGTGGCGGCGGTCCGGGCGGTCACCGTCCCGGGCGCCTCGACGATCTCCTCGACGTCGCCGACGGCGGCCGTGCCGAGCCGGATCGCGCTGGGCTCGTCGTCACAGGAGGCGGCGGTCAGGGGAAGGAGCAGGAGGGCGGCGGCGGCGATGATCACGATGGGTGAGCGTCGGGACACAGAGGCCACTCTATGTCCTCATCGACGGAACGGGCCGCCCCCGATGCGGGGGCGGCCCGTGTGGATCAGGTGCCGGGACGGCGCCCGTAGACCTTCACCGTGGAGCCGATCTTGCCGAGGCTCCAGTACTTCTTGGCATCCTGCGGGAGCAGGTTGACGCAACCGTGCGAACCGCGCCACATGTCGTGGATGTAGGTGGTGGTCTGGTGGAAGCCACGTCCGCCGATGAAACGCTGCCAGTACGGCAGCCACACCTCGTACGGGTCCGACCACTCCTTCTTGGTCCGCTTGTTGATCTTGAAGGTGCCGGCCGGGGTCCGGTAGCCCTTCATGCCGGTCCGGGTGATCGTCGGCTTGACGTGCACCTTGCCGTTCTTCATCACGTACGTCGTCTGATTCTTCAGATCGACGCAGAACGTGATGCCCTTCTTCTTCGCCTTGCAGGCCGACGTCTTCGTCGACGCCAGTCGCTTGGCGACGTCGTAGGTTGTCGGGCCCGCAAGACCCTTGGCCGGCTGGATGCCGAACCGCTTCTGGAACTTGACGATCGCGGCACAGTCGGCGGCGGACTGCTTGCCGTCGACCGTGAGCGTCCCGTACCCGCCCAGCTTCTTGAGGTAGCCCTCGACCTGCTTCTGGTACTTGCCGGTCGCGCACGACGCGGCAGCCGCCTTGGTGACCACCGCGGTGGCCACGGACGTGGTCACCGGCGCTGCCGCACCGGCGCCCGCCGGCGTCAGCGCGAACGCGCCGAGACCACCGCCCACCAGCGCCGCCATCGCGGCGCCGATGAGGCGGGCGGAAACCCGTCTCACTGCCAAATCTGCATCCTCCCCAGGAGTTTCTGTCCGCACATCGAAGCACAGCCGTCCCACTTCCGGCGTACGGGGAAGGGCCGTGACACGAAACCGGTATGCCATCGGCACGCCGGTGACGCGCTTGAGAATCCGGGGAGTTGTCAGACCGTCAACGCGGAGTGGCGAAGTCCTGAACCCAGTACGGAGTGTCACCGCCGGCGATCGCCAATCCGACACCCATCTGCTCCAGCCGGCAGTCCAGGATGTTCTCCCGATGACTCGGGCTGGCCATCCAGTCGCCGACCACCTCGAACGGCGACTTCTGCCCCCGGGCGATGTTCTCGCCGTAGCGGCGCCACGAGTACCCCGCGTGACTGACCCGCTCGCCGGCCCGGTCGCCGCGCCCGTCCTCGTGGTCGAAGTAGTTGCGGCGCGCCATGTCCGCGGCGTGCCGGTTCGCGGCCTCGATCAGCCGCCGGTCCGCGGTCAGCGCGTCACAGCCGTGCCCGCGCCGGTTCTGGTTGACGAGTGCGAGGACCTCCTGCTGGACCGGGGCGGTGGGGCTGTCCGAGATGTCCCGCGCCGACACCGCGTCACGCGCCGTCCGCTCCAGCACCATCCCGCCCGGCTGCCGCGCCTGCACTGGTATCCCACCCGCGGCCAGCATCGCGGCGGCCGCGCAGGCCACCGTCAGAAGTCTCCGCATAACGTTGTCGATCCCGTCGATCAGGGCGTCCCGGCCGTTCCGCGACGCACGCCGGTTGACCAACGGCCGCTGATTCGCGCCGGACACTCGCCGCTTTCCGGCCCCTGAAGATCAACACCCTTCTCTGGTACGGGGTGAGCTGCGCGAACGTCGTTTCCCGGCAGCACACGCGTCGCACAATCGCACCGGAAAACCGGATCATTCCGTCTATCGGGGTAATCCGCTCAGGCGTTATTGACGGCCGCCCGGCCGGTCCCGATCCCTCCCCCGCCGCCGCTACTTTTTCGCGGTGCGAAATCGATACCTGGATCTTCTCCGCGCCGCCGCGATCATCCGGGTGATCGTCTATCACCACTTCGGATGGCCGATCCTGTCCATCGTGTTCCCGGCCATGGGCGTGATGTTCGCGGTGGCCGGCTCGCTCACCGCGGCGTCCCTGGCGAAGCGGTCCGCCGGGAGCGTGGTGACCTCCCGGATGCGCCGCCTGCTCCCCCCGGTCTGGCTCCTCGGCCTGGTCGCGGTGCCCGCCATGCTCTACGCCGGATGGCGGGGCGAGACCGGCGGCGAGCACCCGTTCCAGCCGTCCACACTGGTCTTCTGGCTGCTCCCGCTCGGCGACCCGCCGGGCAGCGACGCGGGGGCCTTCGTCTGGGACGCGCTCTGGTACGTCCGGACGTACCTCTGGCTGGTTCTGCTCTCCCCCGTGCTCTTCCCGCTGTTCCGCCGGGTGGGCTGGCCGCTGCTCGCCCTGCCGCTGCTGCTCATGGTCGTGCTGGAGCGCGGCTCGTTCGGGATGCCGGCGCCGGTCGAGTCGGCGCTGTGGGACCTCGCCACGTACGGCGCGTGCTGGCTGGCCGGTTTCGCACACCGGGACGGGCGGCTCGGCCGTACCCATCCGGTCCTGGTCCTCAGCGCCTTCGCCGCGCTCGCCGGCCTCGGCCTGACGTGGCTCGTCCAGGGTCACGAGGAGACCGGCTGGGACCTGAACGAGGTCTCCGAGGCGCAGGCGGTCTACTCGCTGGCGTTCGTCCTGCTGGTGCTGCGCTGGCAGCCGCCGATCGAGAAGCTGGTCGCGGTCCCGGCCGTGGACCGGCTGGTGAACCTGCTCAACGCGCGGGCCGTCACGGTCTACCTCTGGCACGGCGCCGCGATCGCCGCGGTCTGGCCGATCCTCGCCGCGATCGCGATGGAGGATCTCGGATCGTTCGAGGCTCCGGTGACGCTGGGGATCACGTTCGGGGTGACCGCGCTCGCCGTGGTGGCGTTCGGCTGGGCCGAGGATCTGGCCGCGAGACGCCGGCCGCGGCTGTGGCCGGCCGACCCGACGGCGGTCCGCCCCGCGCCGCCGCAGCCGGTTGGCCCGGCTGGCCCGGCTGGTCCGGCCGGCTCCTCGGCACCGGCCGGCTCGCGGAGTCCCGCCGGACCGGCGCCGGCCGGCTCGCCCGTCGTCCACCCGTCCGAGCCGGTCACGCTCGGTTTCCAGGCAACACCGGGGCTGCGGCTGACGCCGGGCGGGACCGACATGCCGGTGGCCGGGCGCCCGGTGCCGGGGTACGGGTTCGACGAGGCCGCGCCGCAGCACCAGGCCGGGTACGGCGGCGTGCCGTGGACCGGTCACTCCGGGGACGACGGCGCCCCCTGAAAGCCCGGTCCCGGCGCGAGGAGGGCGGCCACGCGCCGGGACCGGCCCGTCCCCGGCCGGGAAAGCACGCCACCTGAAAGCGAGCGAAGCTCACTGAAGCTGGCAATACGGTCGCTAGTCTGAGCTTTGTGGGAGGGCTGCAGGGGGAGGCAGTGGTCGGCGCTCGGGTGACAGCGCTGGTGTTCCACGCTGGGCCGCTGTACTGCGCGTTCCCCCTGGACGAGGTGGTCGAGACGATGCGGCCGCTGCAGACCCGGCCGCTCGCCGGGACGCCGCCCTACGTCCGCGGCCTGTCCATCCTGCGCGGCATGCCGTCACCCGTCGTCGACGTCACCCACCTGCTCACCGGGGAGCCCGGCGAGATCAGCCGGTACGTCGCGGTCCGGGCCGGCCGGGGCGTGGTGGCCTGCGCGACCGGGCCGGTCCTCGGCGTGCAGGAGGTCGAGGTGGAACCGGCCGAGGGGCCCACCGCCGCGCTCAGCGGCGTGGTGTCCAAGGCGCTGATCGCCGCGGTCGGGCGGATGGAGACCGAGCCGCTGGTCCTGCTGCGCGGGATCCGGACCGTCCCCGACGAGGTGTGGGAGGCCGCCGGCAGCACGGGGGCCGCCGCATGACGCGCGCGACGGACCTGAGCCGGTTCTGGGAGATCCTCGAGCGGCGCCTCGGGTGGACGCACACCGACCAGGACGGGACGCAGACCACGACCGTGCTCGCCGAGCGGGCCGCCGCGCACGGGCTGAGCGAGCGCGCCTACCTGGCCCGGCTGACCCGGGCCGGCTGGGAGAGCGAGACCACCGCGCTCGCCGACGCGCTCAGCATCACCGAGACCTACTTCTTCCGGCACAGCGACCAGTTCCGGATCCTGCGTGAGCAGGCCCTCCCCCAGCGGCTGGCGGCCCGCGCGGGACAGCGGGTGCTCCGGCTCATCTCGGTGGGGTGTTCGTCCGGCGAGGAGGCGTACTCGCTGGCCATCGAGGCGTACCGGGCCCGGCCGGGCAGCGACTGGATCGTCGCGGTGACCGGGGTCGACGCCAGCCGGCGGATGCTGGCGAAGGCGCGCGACGCGACATATCCCGAGTGGTCGCTGCGGGAGACCCCGGACGACGTGCGGCAGCGCTGGTTCCGCCGGTCCGGCGACGATTTCCGGGTGGCGCCGGAGGTGGTGTCCACGGTCCGGTTCGCCGAGCAGAACCTGGCCGAGGAGGCGCCGGACCTCTGGCAGACCGGCCGGTACGACGTGATCTTCTGCCGCAACGTGCTGATGTACCTGACCCCGGCCATCGCGGGCCGGCTGATCCGGTGGCTCACCGACGCGCTCGCGCCCGGCGGCTACCTCTTCCTCGGGCACACCGACTCGCTCGGCAGCGATCCGGACGGCCTGCGGCTGTGCCACGACGGCGGAACCGTCTTCTACCGGCGCGAGGAGGCCGAGCCGGACCGGCCGGCGCGGCCGCCGGAATCCGGGCGGCCGGCGGAATCCGGGCGGCCGGCGGAATCCGGGCGGCCGGCGGAATCGGGACCGGGATCGGACGCGGCCTCGCCGCCGCAGCGGACGCCGCCGGCACCGCGCCGGATGGAGACACCGGTTCGCCGGGTGGAGCCGACCGGGACACCGGCCTACGACCGGGCGCTCGGACTGCTCCGCGACGACCTGTTCAGCGACGCGCTGGACGCACTCGGCGACCCGGCCGGGATCCGCGAGCTGCTGCTGAGCGGCGTGCTGCTGGCCCAGTCCGGCCGGATCGACGAGGCCCGGGACGCCGCACACCGGCTGATGGAGATCGGCGGGCCGCACCCGGACGCGCATCACCTGCTCGGCGTCTGCCACGAGCTGGACTGCGCGGATCAGGCGGTCGGGCAGTACCGGCTGGCCGCGTACCTGGATCCGGGGTTCGCGATGCCCCGGCTGCGGCTCGGCCTGCTGGCCCGGCGGCGTGGCGACGGCCGGGGCGCGGTCGCCCACCTGGAACCGGCCCTCGGGTTGCTGGCGGCCGAGGACGAGGAGCGGATCGTGCTGTTCGGCGGCGGATTCGGGCGGCTCGCGCTGACCACGCTCTGCCGTACCGAACTGGAGGCCTGTGGGGTGCGGCGGTGACCGGGCCGTCGGTGGCCGACCGGGTGAGCCGGCTCCGCACCGAGTTCGACAGGTCGTTCGCCGAGCCGGCCCGGACCGTCGGCGCGGACAGCGTGGAGCTGCTCGCGATCGGGGTGGGCGGCCGGCCGTACGCCCTCCGTCTCGCCCAGGCCTCCGGCGTGCACCCGGACCGGCCGGTGACCGCGCTGCCCACCCCGGTGCCCGCGCTGCTCGGCGTGGCCGGGTTCGCCGGCACCGTGGTGCCGGTCTACGACCTGGCCGCCCTGCTCGGCCACCCGATCCCGGAACGGCCCCGCTGGCTGGTTCTGACCAGCGGCACGCCACCGCTGGCGCTCGCCTTCCACCAGCTCGACCACCACCTGCGGGTGCCGGTGACCGACGTGGTGGCGGGTTCGATCGGTGACGGCGGGCCACAGGCGTACCTGCAGGGACTGGTCCGGCTGCCGGACGGCAACCGGCCGATCGTGGACGTGCCGGCGACCCGCGCGCTCGTCCATCAGCTGGCCGGGCACCGGCCTGATTCTGAGGAGTCGTCATGATGGCCGGAAGCACCTACGGCCGGAAGCTGGCCTTCGGCGTCGCCATCACCATCGCCCTGACCCTGCTCTCCATCGGCACCGCGGTCGGGGCCCTGATCTTCGTGGTGAACTACAAGGACCGGGTCATCACGAACGCCACCACGAACCTGGTCGGCGCGGAGACGCTCGGGCGCACGCTGGAGACCCGGCTCGCCGACTTCCGCGGTTACCTGCTCTACCGGACCCAGGATTTCTCGGACGCGGCCGAGGCCGACCGCAAGACGTTCGCGACCCAGCTGACGGCCCTGCGCGCCGCGATGCCGGAGACCGCGCTGCAGACCATGCTCGACGAGGTGGAGCAGCTCGAGGCCGAGCACGCCGCGGCGGTCGCCCGGGTGATGGCGCAGCGGGCCGCCGGGGCGACCGTCGACGAGATCATCCGGGTCAACGACAACCAGTCCGTGCCGTTGCGGGAGCAGTTGCAGTCCGCGCTCGCGGACCTGATCGCCCGCGTCCGATCCGACCTGGAGACCGATCGCCGGGAGTCCTCCGAGCGGGCCAACCTGGCGATCACCGCGATCATCGCCCTGGGGGCGCTGGCCACGGCCTGTGCCGCCGCGGTGGCCTGGCGGCTGAGCCGGGACCTCAAGCGGGAGGTGGGCGCCGCGGTCGGGCACATCCAGAGCTCCTCGGCGCAGCTGGAGGCGGCCGCGTCGCAGCAGGTCAGCGGCGGCCGGGACCAGGCCAGCGCGATGAGCGAGATCACCACCACGATCAGCGAGCTGCTGATCACCTCGCGGCAGATCGCCGACTCCGCCCAACGGGTGTCCAAGATCGCGGAGGAGACCGAGGCGGCGGCCCGGGCCGGTGACGCGACGATCGATCAGACCCGCGCGTCGATCACGGCGATCCGTACCCAGGTGGACCAGATCGTGCAGCACATGCTGTCGCTCGGCGAGAAGTCGCAGCAGATCGGTTCGGTCGTCGACCTGGTCTCGGAGCTGGCCGAGCAGACCAACATCCTGGCCATCAACGCCACCATCGAGGCGAGCGGCGCGGGCGAGTGGGGCCGGCGGTTCGCCGTGGTCGCCGAGGAGATCCGCAAGCTGGCGGACCGGACGGCGGCGTCGGCCAAGGAGATCCGGGCGCTGATCGAGGACGTGCGCGGGGCGGTCAACACCACGGTGATGGCCACCGAGATCGGGGCGAAGGCGGTGGACTCCGGCGCCCGGCAGTTCAACGAGGCCACCAACTCGTTCCGCGAGATCGTCAAGCTGGTCGCCACCACCAACGACGCCACCCGGGAGATCGAGCTCTCGACGAAACAGCAGACCACCGCGGTGGAACAGGTGAACGTCGCGGCCGGCGACACCGCCCGGGTGTCCCGGGAGACCGAGAGCAGCGCGGTGCAGACGAAACAGACCGCGGCGCATCTCACCGCACTCTCCGGTGATCTGCTCGAACTCGTCGGGTCCGGAAAGCACTGATGGCTCGCGACCCGCTGCGCTACTTCCGGCTCGAGGCCCGGGAACTGATCGACCAGATCAGCGCCGGCGTCCTCGACCTGGACCAGCGGCCCGGCCCCGAGCCGGTGGGCCGGCTGCTGCGCGTGGCGCACACCCTCAAGGGCGCGGCCCGGGTGGTGAAGCAGAAGGAGATCGCCGACCGGGCGCACGCGTTCGAGGAGATCCTGGTGCCGCACCGGACGGGCGACAGTCCCCTGGCGGCCGAGGAGATGCGGGAGCTGCTCCGCCTCAACGACGAGATCCTGGCGCACGTCGCCGAGATGGAGACGCCCGGACCGCCGGACGAACCGCCGGCCGTCCCGGACGCCCCCGCCCCGCCGGTCGCGCCGGCCATGCCGGAACCGGAGGCCGTCGTGCCCAGCCGGGCGTCCTCCAGCGACCTGGACGAGTTGCTCGACGCGATCAGCGAGACCAGCGCCCAGATGGCCCCGATGCGCGAGGGCTGCGGCACGATCGAGCGCCTGCACCGCTTCGCCGAGACGCTCGCCGACCAGCTGCGCACCGGCGATCCCGCCGCGGCACGGACCTCCGCGGTCCGGCTCGCCGGCGAGATCGGCACGGCGAGCCGCCGGTTCACCGACGCAGCCGATCAAATCGAGCGCGGACTCGACGACGTCCGGGCCAAGGCCGAGGCTCTGCGGCTGGTGCCGGCCGGCACCATCTTCACGGCGCTGCGCCGGGCGGTGCGCGACGCGGCGGACACCGAGGGCCGGAAGGTACGGTTCGTCACCCACGGCGCCGACATCCGGATGGGCGCCCACCTGCTCGGCCCGGTCAGCGGGGCGTTCCTGCACGTGGTGCGCAACGCCGTGGCGCACGGCATGGAACCGGAGGAGGTGCGGCTCGCCGCCGGCAAACCGGCCGAGGGCACGGTCACGGTCACGGTGGAGCGGCGCGGCCGGTGGGCGGTGTTCCGCTGCGTGGACGACGGGCGCGGCTTCGATCTCGCGGCGCTGCGGCGGACCGCCACCGAGCGCGGGATGCTGGGCGAGAGCGAGCAGGCGCCCGCCGACCAGGAGCTCCTCGATCTGGTGCTGCGCGGCGGCATCAGCACCTCGGCGCAGGTCACCGAGGTGGCCGGGCGCGGCATCGGGATGGACGCGGTCCGCGACGTCGCGGCGCAGCTGCACGGTGAGGTCGACGTCCGCAGCAGGCCCGGCGAGGGCGCCACGGTCGAGCTGACCATCCCGCTCACCCTGCTCAGCATGACCGGGCTGATGGTCGAGGCGGGTGGCTCCAGCGCGACGGTCCCCCTGGACGCGGTCCGCGGATGCCTGCGGCTGAGTGCCGCGGAGGCGGCCGCCGCCGCCGCGAGCGGGCAGATCCTGTACGACGGGAGCGCCGCCCCCTTCCTCCCCCTCGCCGAGGTGCTCTACACCGGTGACACGGTCCCCGACACCCCGGGCACCGGCGCCGCGATCGTGGTCGACTGCTCGACCGGCACGTTCGCGGTCGGGGCGGACCGGCTCTGCGGGACCTCGGCCCTGGTGGCCCGGCCGCTCCCGGAGCTCGCCCCGGCCTCCCCGGTGATCAGCAGCGTCTCGATCGAGGCGGACGGCCGCCCCCGGCTCGTGCTGGACCCGGAAGGGCTGGCCTCGGTGGTGCTGCGCGGGCACCACACCAACCCCCGGACGGCGGGCGCCTCGGCCACGCCGCTGCCGATCCTGGTGGTGGACGACTCGCTCACCACCCGGATGCTGGAGCGCAGCATCCTGGAGTCGGCCGGGTACGAGGTCGAGCTCGCCGCCTCCGGCGAGGAGGGCCTGGAGAAGGCCCGCGGCGGCCGGTACGGGCTGATCCTCTCCGACATCGACATGCCCGGCATCGACGGCTTCACGCTGGTCGAGCGGATCCGGGCCGACCCGCGGCTGGCGGCCGTCCCGTGCGTGCTGGTCAGCTCGCGGGCCGGCGCCGAGGACCGGGAACGCGGCCGGGAGGCGGGCGCCGACGCGTACGTGGTCAAGGGCGAGTTCGACCAGGAAGAGCTGCTGGCCCACATCCGTCGACTGGTGGTGCGCTCATGATCCGGGTTCTGATCGTCGAGGACTCCCTCACCATGCGCCACCACCTGCGGGAGGCGCTCGCCCCGGACCCGGAGCTGCAGGTCGTCGGCGAGGCGGTGGACGGCGAGCGGGCCGTCGAGCTGGCCGGCCGGCTGCGCCCCGACGTGATCACGATGGACATGATGCTGCCCGGCATCAGCGGGCTGGATGCCACCGAGCACATCATGGCCGAGCATCCGACGCCGATCCTGGTCGTCTCGTCGGCGGACCGGCAGGAGCTGTTCAGCACGTACAACGCGCTCGCCGCCGGGGCGGTGGACGTGCTGGAGAAGCCGCGCGGCGACGACTCGGACGCGGACTGGGGCCAGCGGCTGCGCACCACCCTGCGGATGGTCTCCCGGATCCGGGTGATCACCCATCCGCGGGCCCGGCTGGGCGGCCGGGCCCGGCCCGCGCCGGTGGCGGTGACGTCCGCGTCCACGGCGCCGGCCGCCGCGGCGGCGCTCAGCGTGGTCGCGATCGGCGCGTCCACCGGTGGCCCGGGCGCGCTCACCACGCTGATCCGCGAGCTGCCGCCGAACTTCGGCACCCCGGTCCTGGTGGTGCAGCACATCGCGGCGAGCGAGCAGTTCGCGGTGGCGTTCTCCGACTGGCTCGCCGGGCAGACCGGCCGCAACGTGCGCTACGCGACCGACGGCACCCCGATCAGCCGGATCGGCGGCCAGGTGCTGCTCGCTCCCCCGGACCGCCACCTGTACGTCCGGGACAAACTGCTGCGGCTCAGCGACGGGCCGCCCCGGCACTCCTGCCGGCCCGCCGTGGACGTGCTCTTCGAGTCGGTGGCCGCCGAGTTCGGCTCGACCGCGGCCGGCTGCCTGCTCACCGGGATGGGCCGGGACGGCGCGGCCGGGCTGCTGCAGATGCGCAACCGGGGCGCGATCACGTTCGCCCAGGACGAGGGGAGCTGCGTCGTCTACGGCATGCCGCGGGAGGCGGCGCTGATCGGCGCGGCCGTGCACGTGCTGCCGCCGGGGCGGATGGCCGCCCGGCTCGCCGAACTGCATCCGGCGGTGTCCCGGCGATGACACCGACCGTGCTGATCGTCGACGACAGCCTCACCGTGCGGATGGACCTGAACGACGCGTTCTCCGACGACGGCTTCACCACCATCCTCTGCGCCACCGGCGCGGAGGCACGGGCCGCGTTCGCGGCGTCGGTCTTCGACGCGGCGGTGCTCGACGTGGTCCTGCCCGACGCGGACGGCCTGGAACTGCTCACCGAGCTGCGCGGCTGCCGGGCCGGCGTGGTCACCATGCTGCTCTCCAGCGAGCACGAGGTGGCGGACCGGCTGGCCGGGCTGCGGATCGGCGCCGACGAGTACGTGGGCAAGCCCTACGACGCCGGGTACGTGGTCGCGCGTACCCGTCAATTGCTGGGTGAGGCGCCGCAGGCCGCCGGGCACACCACCGTGCTGGTGATCGACGACAGCGTGACGTTCCGCGAGCAGCTGCGTGACCTGCTGGAGCCGGAGGGGTACGCGGTGCTGACCGCGGCCAGCGGCGAGGACGGCCTGCGGATGGCGGCCGACCGGCGGCCGAACGCGGTGATCGTGGACGGCGTGATGCCGGGCATCGACGGCGCGACGGTGATCCGCCGGATCCGGCTGGACCCGGCGCTGCGGGACACCCCGTGCATCCTGATGACGGCCGCCGACGACTACGCCACCGAGATGCAGATGCTGGAGGCCGGCGCCGACGCGTTCGTCCGCAAGCAGCAGGATCTCGCGGTGGTCCTCGCGAAGCTGGCCGCGGTGCTGCGGCAGAGCGCGGAACAGCTGCCGATCGAGTCGATCGGCAGCCTGCACGGTCCGGGCAAGGTGCTGACGGTCAGCCCGGAGCGGACCGAGCGGGAGCGGTGGGCGGAGTCGCTGCGCACCGAGGCGTACGACATCGTGCAGGCCGGCGGCATCGACGACGCCCTGGAGCTGCTGGCCGCCCAGCCGGTGGACTGCATCGTGCTGGGCCTCGACGGCGACCTGGAGCTGGCGAAGGCGACCTGCCGGCGCTTCCGCGAGGTGCCGCAGGTCGGCGAGCTCCCGATGATCATGACCGGGCCGGAGGACCGGATGCTCGACTGCCTGGCCGCGGGCGCCGACGACTACGTCCGGGACAGCGACGTGCCGGAGGGCCTGCGGGTGCACGTCCGGGCGCAGATCCGCCGCAAGCAGTCGCACGACGAGGCCCGGCGGATCCGGGAGGAGCTGATGCGCCGCGAGCTGGACGCCGCCGAGGAGCGCGCGGCCCGGCACCTGGCCGAGACCCGCGCCGCGCTGGTCGAGGAGCTGGAGTGGCGCAACCGGGAGCTGGAGGCGTTCTCCGGGTCGGTCTCGCACGATCTGCGCGGGCCGCTCCAGGTGATCAGCAGCTTCGCCGAGCACGTGCTGGACGAGGAGGACGGCGAGCCGCTCGGCGAGGCGACCCGGCACCGGATCACCCGGATCCACGCGGCCGCGCTGCGGATGGCCGATCTGGTGGAGTCGCTGCTGATCCTGGCCCGGGCGAGCCGGGGCGACCTGCGGCGGGAGACCTTCGACATGACCGCGACGGCCCGTCAGGTGATCGGCGAGGTGGCGGCCCGCGACCCGGACCGGACGGTCGCGTTCACGGTGGTCGAGGGGATGACCGCCGACGGCGACGAGGGCCTGGTCCGGGTCATCCTGGAGAACCTGATCAACAACGCGGTGAAGTTCAGCCGCAAGGTGGAGAACCCGGTGGTCGAGGTGGGCGCCGAGGAGGACCGGTTCTACGTCCGCGACAACGGCGCCGGTTTCCCGTCCGAGCAGGCCGGGCAGCTGTTCCGGCCGTTCGCCCGGCTGCACGACGCCCGCGACTTCCCGGGCACCGGCATCGGGCTGACGACGGTGCACCGGGCGGTCGAGCGGCACGGCGGGGAGATCTGGGCGGAGAGCACCGAGGGCAAGGGCGCCACGTTCTGGTTCACCCTGCCCCCGGAGCACCCCGCCCCGCGCCGCTCCTGACTCAGTTGCCGACGACCAGGCCGTCGGAGATCACGGTGGGGCGGCCCTTGGTGCCCAGGACCTCGATCATGATCTTGTGCTTGCCGCTGGTGAGGTTGCGGGTCCAGACCGCCTGGCGGTAGGCGTTCTTGGCGGACTTCAGGTCCAGCGTGCTCACCTTCTTGCCGTCGACGTAGATCGCCACCTTGCCGGACTTCGGGGTCTTCATGAAGGTCAGCGCCGCGGTACGGCCGGTGAACGACCAGGTCAGCTTCCGCCCCTTGCTCGACGCGGAGAGCGCCTTGCCGCTCAGGTGGGCCTTGTTCTTCACGGTGGTCCACGTGCCGGTCTTCTTCGCCGAGGTCTCCGGGACGATCGCCAGCTTGCGCCCGATCTGCGCGGTCCTGGTGTTGCCGGCGACGTCGCGGGCCGTCACCGCGTACGTGGTCGTGCCGGGTTTGACGTTGACGTTCCAGCCCTTGGCGGACGCGCCGAGGGTCGCGGCCCGCGGCTTGGTCACGGTGAACCCGGCGAACGCCGCGTTGTCCTTCGCCGACAGCGTCAGGGTGACCGGCACCGACGTGGCGTTGTACGTTCCGGGACGCAGGTTGACCGCCATGCCCGCGGTCCAGGCCGGCGCGGTCGGGTCACCGATGACGGTGACGCCGAACTGCGCGGTGCCGCCGGTGGCGTGCACGCCCCGGACGATCACGCTGTGCCTGCCGGCGGCCAGGGTGACCGTGGCGGACCGGGCCGAGCCGGCCGGGGAGGCGACCTTCTTGTTGTCGACGTAGATCTCGAAGCGCGCGATCTTCGCGGTCGGGGTGGTCACCGCCCAGGACACGGTCGCGGTCTTCTTCGTGTAGTAGACGCTGCCCTGCTTGGTGGCGCCGGTGATCCGGCTCAGCGCGAGGCCGGTGATCTGCTCGGACGCGAGGGCCCGGATGGCCGGCAGGCGCGGGTAGAGATTCTTGCCGGGGCAGGCCGTGGCGTCGCCGTCCATGTGCCCGGCGATCCGGTTCAGCGTCACCCAGGCGCCCTCGGCGAACTTGCCGTTCGTGGCGCCGGCCTGAACCTTGGCAGTGCTGGTCGGGCTGTAGTTGTACTTGCCGAGCCGGGCGGCCGCCACCTGCGCGAGGGTCTTCTCGATCGCGGCGTTCGACTGCAGCGGGACCTTGCCGGTCTTCACGTCGCCCTCGAAGTCGCCGATCACCGCGATGCCCGCGTAGTTGGTGTTGAAGCCCTTGGTCTGCGCGCCGACGACCGGGTTCTCCACGCCGCCCTTGCGGCCCTCGAAGAGCTTGCCGCACTTGTCGACCAGGTAGTTGTAGCCGATGTCGGAAAAGCCCTTGCCGTTCACGTCGTTGCTCTGGATGCTCTTGACGATCTTCCAGGAGTCGGCGCAGTTGTAGTCGTTGCCGGTCGCGGTGTGGTGCACCCAGAGCACCCGGACCTCCTTGGCCACCTCGATCGACTTGACGATCGACTCGTCGGCCTGCCAGCCCGCCCGGTTGACGTACGACGGGAACTGCGCCTTCACCGGCGTGGTGGAGGTCGGCACGGCGTTCGCCGTGACCCCGGCCGACGACGGCTTCGCGCTCGTCGCGGCCGGCGCCGTGGTGGCGGTGGTCGCCGCCGGCGCGGGGGTCGTGGTGGCGACCGGCGCGGTCGTCGTGGCCGGCACGGCCGCCGGGGTCGTGGTGGTGGCACCCGTGGTCGGCTCGGCCCCCGGCGCCGTCGTGGTGGGATCCACGGTGGGGGTGTCGCTCGGCTCGGCGGACGGGCTCTCGGTCACCGCCGCGCCGCCGCCCCGGCCGCCGCTCTCCTCACCCGGATCGGTCAGGTCCAGGCGCAGGCCCGCCGGCAGACCCGACCCGCCGCCGACGACCCGCGCCGCCACGCCGTCGGACAGACCGGCCCAGAGCGGCACGGTTCCCCCGCGGAGCCCCGGGTTCCCGGCCTCCAGACCGTCCGGGCCGTCGGCCTCGCGCTGCAGCGTCTTCCAGACGCTCCACCTGCCGGAGGCGGCGCTGCGGGTCTTCACCTGGATCTCGCCCTGCGGCACCGCGGCCGGGTCCGACCAGCTGACGCCGACCATGCTGAACCGCTTGGTCTTGCGCTCCGGCAGGTCCACGTCGCCGCCACCGGACGACGCCGCGATCTCGACGGTGTTGAAGGCCGTCTTGATCTTCGGAGGGGCCGCGGACGGGTCCGGCGGCAGCACCGTGACCTGCTCCGCCACGACCGACGCACCCGCGTCGCCGCTGTCCGGCCAGGCCAGCACGGCCACTCCTCCGCCGGCCGCGAGCACCGCTGCCGCGGCGCCCACTCCGATAGCGAGCCGTCGATTCATCAGCGCGGTCCCCCATGCAGTTGAAGATCTTGCGGGCGTGAACGCTACCGGACCGTCCGCTCGCGCACCTCCCCGGATCGAAGGATCGTTATCTGTGACTTCACGCTCACTCCGTGCCGAGCGCCGCCACCGGGCTCACCCGCGCGGCACGGCGGGCCGGCAGCATCCCGGCCAGCGCGGTCAGCGCCACCAGCACGAGGAACACCGCGGCCAGCTGCCACACCGGCAGCGTCAGCGGCACGGTCACGCCGGTGGTCTTCAGGGCCAGCCACGCGTACGGGACACCGAGCAGGATCCCGAGGGACGCGCCGATCACCCCGTACAGTGCCGACTCGGTGGTCAGCATGGTGCGCAGTCCGGCACGGGACATCCCGACGGCACGCAGCAGGCCGGACTCGCGGACCCGTTCCACCACCGACAGCGCCGTGGTGGCGCCGACCCCGACGATCGCGATCAGCACGGTCAGCCCGATCAGGACCAGCGCGATCGCCAGCAGCACGGTGAGCGCGCTGGTGACCTGGTCCCGTTCGTCGGCGAGCACCGTGACGCCGGCGCCGCTCTGTCCCGCCGAGGTCTGGCGCAGCGCCCGCAACCCCGCGGTCCGCGCCTGTTCACCGTCGCGGGCGGCGTCGGCGAGGATCCCGGTCGGTGCCGCCGAGGCGCCCAGCCCGGTCAGGTCGGCCGGGTCCAGCAGCAGGCCCGCGTGCAGCGGCGCCATGTCGGTGAGCACCGCGGCGACCCGCAGCCGGACCTCCCGGCCGCCGGCCGAGGCCACCAGCGTGTCACCGGTGGAGAGCCCGGCCAGATCGGCGACGAACCGGGCGATCACCACGCTGCCCGGCCGCAGGTCGCCGACCGAGCCGGACGCCGAGGAGAGCTCGGCCATCCGGGGCAGCGCGCTCGCCGCCACGTCGGTGGCCGCGACGTCGTCCAGAGCGGAGGTGTCGTCCCGAGCGGACGCGTCGTCCCGAGCGGAGGCGCCGGCGACCCGGACCGCGGGGACCCGCCGGTACGGGGTGACGTGGGTCAGATCGGCGCTGGTCCGCAACCGGTCGGCGATCCCGGCCGGCAGCGACGCCCCCTCACCCGCGGTGAGCTCGAAGTCGGCCGGCGCGGAGGCGGCCAGCTCCCGTTCCGCGAGGGTACGCACCGACGCGCCGCCGACCAGCACTCCGGCGATCATCGTGACGCCGAGCGCCACCACCACCGCGACCGCGGCGGCCCGCCGGGCGCTGCCACCGACACCACCGACAGCGAGCCGGCCGACCGGGCCGAGCCGGCGCAGCGGCCAGCCGGCGACCGCCAGCACCGGCCGGACCAGCGCCGGTCCGAGCGCGATCAGCGCGAGGAACGCGAGTCCGCCGGAGCCGACCACGGCCAGCAGCAGCGGCAGCGGGTTGTAGTCCTCCGGATCCGGGCCCGGCAGGTTGACCACCACCAGCCCGGCCACGGCCGCCGCGACGAGCGCCAGCAGCAGGCCGGTCACCCAGCGCGAACCGCCGATGCCGCTCCGGGCGCCGGTGGTGGCGGCGCTGCGCAGCGCCTCCAGCGGCGCGACCCGGGACGCGGAGATCGCCGGCGCGCCGACGGCCACCAGGGTGATCAGCACGGCGAGGGCGACGGTGCCGAGGGCGGCGGCGATCGGGAAGCCCGGCGCCGACACGGTCCAGCCGAACACGCCGAGCAGGGCCGGGAGCCCGTGGCCGGCCGCGAGCGCGGCGAGCACACCGGTGACGCCGGCGATCAGGCCGGTCAGCAGCCCCTCGGCGGCCAGCGCGCGGGCCAGCGCGGACCGGCCGGCGCCGACCGCGCGGAGCAGGGCCAGCTGGCGCATCCGCTGGGCGAACACGATCCGGAACGTGGACGCGGCGATCAGACCGGCCGCGATCACCGCGACCGCGACGAACGCGCCGACCACGGCGAAGACCTGGTCCACCTCGCTCGCCGCCGTGCGGGCCTCGTCCAGCCGGACGTCGGCCCCCGTGACCACCTCCGGCTGCACCTCCTGACCCTTGCCGGCGGCGACCAGCCTGGTCACCGCGCCGGCGACGGCGCCCTCGTCGGCCCCGCCGTCCAGGCGCAGGTCGATCTGGTTGAGGAGATCGCTCCCGGCCAGCGTGGCCACGGTGCTCGTCGATGCGTACCCCTGGGATCCGAAATCGTCGCGAACAGCGACGATCCCGACCACCGTGAGTGGCGCCGTCCTGCCCTCGCCGGTGCCGGCGCGCACGCTCGCGCCGAGCGCGAGGCCGAGCCGCTCGGCGGTGCGCGGCGTGACGGCGATCTGGCCGGGGCGGTCCGGGAACGTCCCCTTCTCAACCGTGAGCACGCTGAGCGGGCCGCTGCCGGGATCCGAGATCAGGCCGAGGTAGTCGCCGTTCACCTCGAGTCCGGCCTCGGCCCGGCCGGTCGCCTCCGCGACACCCGGCAGCGCCGCGATCCGGTCCAGCTGCCCGGTGGTGATCGTGCCGTTGCGAACCACCAGGCCGACCGCCTCCGGGGTGCCGCTCAGGCCGTTCAGCACGCTGCGCTCGGTGATCTGCTGGGCGAGCACCGTCGCGTAGACCACGAACGCGGCGACCAGCACCGCCAGGCCGGTGAGCAGCATCCGCGCCGGTCGGCGGGCCACCCCGGCGAGCTGGGTACGCAGCACCGCGTTCATCGGGCGGCCGCCAGGTTCTGCAGCGCGTCGGTGACCGAGGCGATGTCCGGGCGGTCGATCTCGCCCGCCAGCCGGCCGTCGGCGAGCAGCACGACCCGGTCCGCGTACGCCGCCGCGCCCGGATCGTGGGTGACCATCACGATGGTCTGGCCCAGATCCCGCACCGAGTCACGCAGCAGGTGCAGCACCTCGGCGCCGGAGCGGGAGTCCAGGTTGCCGGTCGGCTCGTCGGCGAAGAGCACCTCCGGACGCGACACCAGCGCGCGGGCCAGCGCGACCCGCTGCTGCTGGCCGCCGGAGAGCTCGCTGGGCCGGTGGGTGAGCCGGCCGGCCAGGCCGAGCGAGGTCACCAGGCGGTCGAACAGCTGCGGGTCGGGAGTCCGCCCGGCCAGGTCCAGCGGCAGCGTGATGTTCGCGGCGGCGGTGAGCTGCGGCAACAGGTTGAACGACTGGAACACGAAGCCGATCCGCTCCCGGCGGGCGCGGGTCAGCACCCGGTCCGGCTGGCGGGTCAGGTCGGTCTCACCGAGCAGCACCTGCCCGGAGGAGGCGGTGTCCAGCCCTGCCAGGCAGTGCATGAGCGTCGACTTGCCGGACCCGGACGGGCCCATGATCGCGGTGAAGCGGCCCCTGTCGAAACCCACCGTGACCCCGTCCAGCGCGCGCACCGCCGTGTCGCCCTCGCCGTACACCTTGACCAGGTCCACGGCCGCGACCGCCGTGTGTCCTACCACCTTCATCTGCATGCGAGGCAGCCTGTTCGATCCGTTCGGCTGCGGCATCGGCCCGCGGACCGGGTTCCGGCCGGGCCCGGGTCTGCCTTTCGGCCGATGGGGACGCCCTGCCCAGCGCTTACGCTGGGTCACGATGCTGAACACGTTCCTCGTCCGTGCCGGCCAGATCGCCGCCCTCGGCCTGCTGGCCCTGCTCGGCGTCGTCGACATCACCAGCGGCCGGTTCGACACCGCGCTGGTGCCGGTCCAGGTGCTGATCGCGATGGCGGTGGCCGCGGTGTGGCTGCCCCGGCACCGGCACGGCTCCCGGACCCTCCCGGTCGCCGCGCTGCTCGCCGCCGGCCTCTCGCTGAGCTTCACCGCGCTGCTGATGCACCGCGACCTCTACGGCGGCGTCTGGGGCCTCGCCGAGTCGGCCGCGTTCCTCGGGGTGGCCGCCGTCGTCGCCCGGCACGCGCCGCCGCGGTGGGCGGTCCTCGCCTGCGCGGCCGTCGGCCTGGCCGTCGGCCTCATGCCGCTGCGCTCAGGGCAGTCCAGCATCTACGTCACGTTCGGCCTGGTCCAGGCGCTCGGGATCGCCGGCGCGATCGGCGCCGGCGTCACGCTGCGCACCATGGAGGGCAACCGGACACGAGCATTGGACACGGTACGGTCGGAGCAGCGCGCCGAGTTCGCCCGCGACCTGCACGACTTCATCGCCCACCACGTCACCGGGATCGTGGTGCAGGCGCAGGGCGCCCGATTCATCGCCGAGCAGGACCCGAAACGGGCGATGCTCGCGCTCGAGCAGATCGAACGGGCCGGCGCCGAGACGATGGCGTCGATGCGGCGGATGGTCGGCGTGCTCCGCGACCCGGCCTCCGAGCCGGACGCGCCGCTCGCCCCGGTCGCCGGCGTCGGTGACCTGCACGCGCTGGTGGAGCAGTTCACCGCGGCGGGCGGACTGCCGGCCCGGCTCGACACCGGGGGCGACGACGGCGCCGGGTTGCCGGTGGAGGTGTCCACCTCGGCGTACCGGGTGGTGATGGAGGCCCTCACCAACGCCCGCCAGCACGCGCGGCACGCCACCGTGATCGACGTCTGGCTGCGCCGCACCGACTCCCAGCTGCTGGTCCGGGTGGCGAATGACGGTCCCCCGCCGCGTCCGGCGGGCCCGCGTGATCGTCCGGGGTACGGTCTTGCCGGGCTGACCGAGCGGGTGCGCGCGGTCGGCGGGCAGATCTCGGCCGGGCCGGGAGTGGACGGCGGATGGGTCGTCGACGTGGCGCTGCCGCTGAACGGAAAGAGCGATTGGTGAGCGACCTTCAACCTGGTGCGGCGTCCTCGTCGGGGGCTGTCCCCTCTGCCGGTGGCGGCTCGCCGATCCGTGTGCTCATCGCTGACGACCAGGCGATGGTCCGGACCGGCTTCGGCATGATCATCGGGGCGCAGCCGGACATGGAGGTGGTCGGCGAGGCGTCCGACGGCGTGGAGGCGGTCGCGGCGGCCCGCCGGCTCCGGCCGGACGTGGCGCTGCTCGACATCCGGATGCCGAAGATGGACGGCCTGCAGGCACTGAAACTCCTCGCCGGGCCGGGTGTCGCCGATCCGGTCAAGGTCGTCGTGGTCACCACGTTCGACCTCGACGAGTACGTGCATGCGGCGCTCCGCGGCGGCGCGGCCGGCTTCCTGCTCAAGGACTCCGGCCCGGCGCTGCTGGTCGAGGCGGTGCGGGCGGCCGTCTCGGGCGACGCGCTGATCAGCCCGTCGGTGACCGTGCGCCTGCTCAAGCACCTCGCCACCCCGGCGCAGCCGGCGGACGACAGCGGCCTCTCCCCGCGCGAGCTGGACGTGGTGCGGCTGACCGCGCGCGGCGCCACCAACGCCGAGATCGCCAATGAGCTGTTCATCTCGATCGGCACGGTGAAGACGCACCTCGGCAGCGTCCACGCGAAGCTCGGCACCCGCAACCGCGTGGAGATCGCGGCGTGGGCCTGGGAGCGCCGCCTCCTGGGCTGACCCTCTCCCTCACCGCCGCGCCGCCCGCGGCGCGGCGGTGGGGTCAGGCCGAGCGCTGGCGGGTGGTGAGGCGGGCTGCCACCGGGGGCTCGCCGTGGCCGGTTCGGACCTGGGTCCACAGGTCCTTCGCCACGTTGCGGGCCGGGGCCAGCCGGTGCCGGGCGATCAGCCGCGCGTCGGCGCGCATCCGGGCGCTGCGGGGCACCGGCAGCGACGGCAGGTAGCCGAACTTCGCGAGACGGTCGCCGAACGCGGTCTCGCAGCGGCGCACCTCCTCCTCGGTGAGCCGGGACCGCCAGCTCGCCACCCGCTCGGTGGTCGGCGCCTTGTGGGTCATCGTGTGCCAGGTCTTCCACTCCGGGACGGCGACCGAGGCGAGCTGGTTCGGCCGGGTCATCGCCGGCTCGAACTCCTCCTCCAGGAACGCGCAGATCTTCCGCAGGTGCGGTTCCGGGTCGGCGACCAGGTCCTCGTAGCGGACCTGGTGGAAGACGTCCGCCGGGTAGCGCCGGGCGGCGAGCAGGGACGCGTCGGCGGACTGCGACCAGTAGTCGATCAGCGTGTCGAAGTCGGCCGGTTTCCAGGGGGTCTCCTTGAGGGAGGAGACGCAGTCCCGGCCGTCGCGCATGATGTTGATGATCTGGGCGTCCGGGAAGAGCCGCAGGATGGTCGGCAGGTGGCGCAGGTAGAGCGGGCGCTTGTCGCCCCAGCGGGGCTTGCCGAACCGGTCCGCGTACATCGTGAAGACGGTGCCGAACGCGGAGCCGAGCGTCGGCGGGGCGGCCACGACGGCGTCCACCACCGCGTCCGGGTCCAGGCCCAGGTCGCCGAACTGCGACGTCCCCACGATCCAGTCGGCGAGCGCGCGGCGGCGGGTCTCGTCGGTCAGGTCGCCGAACTCGGCGCGCTTGCCGTACCCGGCCAGCAGGAACCGGGTCTCCGGCGGGATCGCGATCCGGGAGTGCGCGTGCAGCATCAGCTGGAGCATGGTGGTGCCCGAGCGGGGGCAGCCGACCACGAAGACCGGGCGATCACTGGACATGACGACCACCGTAAATACCCCGCGACGCCATGACGCTCCTTTCGCGATCTCCCCGGCGATCTTGGATACCAGGAAAAGATTTCGCAAAGTCTCTGTGCAGGGCGGATGCACACGCTGTCGTGACGCTGAGAGTTACCTGTCAATCTTGACCCACGAGGTGAAGTTCCCCGGCCGGGACGCGCGCCGGGCGGGTGGAGAGCCAGCAGCCGGCCACGATCAGGGCGAAGCCGGCCATTGTCGCGGCACCGATCTCCTCGTTCAGCAGGACCACGCCGAGGAGAAGAGCGACAACCGGATTGACGTACGTGACGAGGCCCGCCCGACTCGACCCGGCGAGGACGATCAGCCGGTAGAAGGCGAGCAGCGCCACCGCGGTGCACAGCACGCCGAGCGCCACCAGCGCGGACCACGCGTCGGTGCTGACCGGCTCGGAGGGGAGCCGGAGCAGGGCGAACGGCAGCAGCACCACCGTGGTGATGACCGTGGTGCCCACGGTCAGCGCCTCCGGCGGGATGTCCGAGGCCGTCCGCTGCACCAGTATCGTCGCGACCGCGTAGCTGATCGCGGCGAGCAGCACCATCCCGGTGCCGAGCAGGCCGTACCCGTCGCCGGAGACGTCCAGTCCGACGAGCACCACCACGCCGGTGAAGCCGATCGCCAGGCCGGCGGCCCGGAGCGGGGTGAGGGGTTCGGCGCGGGACAGCAGCAGCGCGATCACGACCGGCTCGACGGCGATCAGGATGCCGGTGAGCGACGAGGAGATGTGCTGTTCCCCGTACGTGAGGAGGGTGAACGGCACGACGATGTGCACCATCGCGATCAGCGTGACCACCCCCAGCCGGCCGCGCAGCGCCCCGAGCGTGCCGCGAGCCAGGGCGATCGGGATGAGCACGGCCGCCGCGATGGCGGTGCGCCCGGCGACCACGAGAACGGGCGAGAGGTCCTCGATCGCGATCTTGATGAGGAAGTACGGGATTCCCCAGAGGACGGAGACCAGGACGAAGAGCAACCAGGCGAGACGATTCACGACCTGAGCCTCACCCCGTACGGTGATAAGCGGTAGTGACAACCTGCTGTTGGCGTTTTAAGGAAAACTGATGATCGACGCGCGTCGCCTCCAGATGCTGGCCGAGGTCGCCCGGCACGGCAGCTTCAACCGGGCCGCCGCTGAGCTGCGGCTCACCCCGTCCGCGGTGTCCCAGCAGATCAGCGCCCTGGAACGGGCCGTCGGCACGCCCGTGGTGCGGCGCAGCACCCGGGGCGTCGAGCTGACCGACGCCGGCCGGGTCCTCGTCGAGACGGCCGAGTCGATCGCCGCCGAGCTGCTCTGCGCGCAGGCCGAGATCGAGAGGATCGCGGCGGCACGGACCGCGCGGCTCACCGTGGCCACCTTCACCAGCGGCGGCCAGCGGCTGCTGCCGCCGGCGCTCACCCGGTTCACCGCGGAGCATCCCGGCGCCGACCTCACCGTGATCGAGAGCGAGCCGCAGGAGAGCCTCGGGCTGGTCCGGACCGGGGCCGCCGACATGGCGCTCGCCTACCACTACGACGGGCCTCCACCGATGCCGCCGGGCCTGGTCTGGACGCCGCTGGTCGAGGACCCGATGTGGATCGTCTTCCCGGACGGGCACCCGCTCGCCGACCGGTCGTCGATCACCATCGCCGAGCTCGCCGGCGAGCGCTGGGTGCACGGCTGCCTCGTCGTCGGCGACATGCTGGACCACTACGCGGCGATGGCCGGGTTCGAGGTCCGCGCCGCCTGCCGGGGCACCGATTACCAGTTCGCCCAGTCGCTGGTCCGGGCCGGCGTCGGGATCAGCATGATCCCGGAGGTGGCGCTCACCGCGGACCGCAGCGGGCTGACCGCGATCCGGCTCGCCCCGCCCGGCCCGTGCCGGTTCGTCGGCATCGCCACACCCCGTCGCCGCTCCCCCAACCCCCTGGTCACCGAGGTGACGCGGCTGCTGCGGGACACCGTGAGCGCGCTCGGCGTCAGAGCGTGATCCAGTACCGCTTGACCCGGCCGATCTCGGAGTCGCGGATGTCCTCGAGGACGCCGCCCGCCCGCTCGATGACCCGCGCCGACGCCTCGTTCGTCAGGTCGCAGCTGATCATCACCCGGTCGATGCCGAGCTTGCCGGCCTCGCCGAGCATCTCGCCGAGCGCCCAGGTCACCAGGCGCCGCCGGCGCGCCGAGGGGCGAATACCGTACCCGATGTGGCCGCCGGCCCGGAACAGGAAGTCGTTGAGCGTGTGCCGCAGCGAGATCGCGCCCAGGTAGTCGTCGCCGTCCACGATCCACCGGTACGTGCAGTGCACCAGCCCCTCGGCCGGCGGGATCGATGTGTCCCCCTCGGCCAGCAGCCGGCTCACCCAGGCGGCGAACCCGGCCGGGGACACCACGTCGTCCTTCGGGCGCAGACCGGAGCCCGGCTGGTGCACCCCGTGCCCCCACTCGTCCCGGGATGCCAGCCAGGACGAGTGGAGGCGGACCGTCGGGCTGATCAGGTCAGGCATGCTCCGACCGTACCCAATGATGGTCTTAACCGGCGGCCATGGCGAGCAGCCTCTGGATCTGCGCCTGCCGGGTGGTGGTCATGGTCCCGGCGAGGCTCTTCGCGTCCGGGTGCGCGCCGCCGTCCGTCTCCAGGCGCAGCGTCTCCATGGCGTTGTGCAGGTTGCCGAGCAGGAGCGCGACAGCGATCCGATCGAGATCCGTGCCCGTCGCCGCCCGCAGCCCTTCGACGTCACCGGGCTGGAGCGCGTGCAGATCACCGTGACCGGCGTGCGGGGACGACCCGGAGGGCGCCGTCATCGGCTGATCCCAATCGGTCAGCCACTGCTTCATCGTGGCGGTCTCGGACTGCCACTGACCGCGCAGCTCGGCGGCCAGCGCACGCAGGCCGGGATTGACGGCGGACCGCTCGGCCACCGCCGCGACCTGCTCGCCCTCGGCGATCTGGGCCACGCTCATCTGCAGGAACATCACGTCGGTGTCGTTGTGCGCGGCGGGCTCCGCGCCGCACCCGGAGAGCAGCAGCGCGAGCAGCAGGAGGAGGCCTCCCGCTGCTCGCCGAGCCTGCCTCAGACGGCGGTCCACAGCGCCGCGACGTACGGAGGCTCCCACCCGGTGATCGCGGTGTGCGCCTGACGGCACTGGTAGCTCTTGCCGGAGTACGTCACGCGGTCACCGACCTTGTACGCCGTGCCGGCCGCCCACGTGGTCGCGCCGGGGTTGCTGGTCGCCGTGGGACCAGGCGTGGGGCTGCTGGTGGGACCAGGCGTGGTGGGAGTAGGGGTAGGCGTGGTGGGGGTGGGCGTCGGGTTGCTGGTCCCGCCGCCGAAGTTCAGGTCCACACACGAGTAGAACGCGTTGATCGTGTCGGCGACGTTCCAGCGGGCGAGCACCGTCTGCCGGCCGGAGTAGCCGGAGAAGTTCACCGTGTGCGACTTGCTGGCCCCCGGCTGCGCGCCGTTGTCGTTGAAGGACGCCACCAGCTTGTTGCCGATGAAGTACTCCCAGGTCGACGTCGCGTGCCGTGCCGTGATCACCCAGTTGAAGGTGACGCTGGAGCCGACGTTCGCGGCCGGCCAGGCCTTGCTGTTGTCGTTGAGCACAGTGAAACGGCTGCCGCCTCCGTTGCACTGCGTCGAGCCCTTGGGGTTCTCCACGCTCTGGGGTTCGTAGACGATGTCGCCGCAGCCGGAGACGGCGCCGCTCGCGCAGTTGGCCTGGCGGCTGGGCGGGGACGAGATGTATCCGTGGGCGGAGGCCGGAGAGACCGCGACGAACATCGATCCGGTGACGGCGGCGACGGTCAGGGCGGGCAGGGTGAATCTACGCTTCATGAACTGCTCCTAGCTCGGGGATCGTTGGGGAGCGTGTTCATCAACGTAAATTAAGTCTTGTTAACAGTAAAGACTGTTAAGGATTCTTTAGGATCTTCAGCCGCCCGCACGCCGGCGGCTCAGGCGCGCCTCTCCAGGAAGTCGTACACGTCGCGGTTGTCCACACCCGGGAACGTCCCCGGCGGCAACGCCGCCAGCAGATGCGAGTGCACCCGCGCGCTCGGCCACGCGTTCCCCGCCCACCGGTCCACCAGCTCGGCCGGCGGCCGCCGGCAGCAGTCCGGATCCGGGCAGTTCGACACGGTACGCCCGGTGACGTCTCCGCCCCGGAACCACCGCGCATGCTCGTACGGCGTCCCCACCGTCACCGAGAACAACCCGGCGCTCGTCGACTCCACGTGGACCGTGCACCAGTACGTCCCGGCCGTCGTGTCGGTGAACTGATAGAACGACGAGTACGGGTCGTCCGCCTCGAACACCGTCCGGGACGCCCACTTGCGGCACACCGGCTGACCCTCGATCGCCCCGGTCACGTCGGACGGGAAGCGCACGTTGTCGTTCTCGTACGCCTTGTACACGATCCCGCTCTCGTGCACCCGCGCGAAGTGCACCGGGATCCCGAAGTGGTGCGTCGCCAGATTGGTGAACCGGTGCGCCGCGGTCTCGTAGGAGACACCGAACGCGTCCCGGAAGTCGTCGATGGCGAGCGCCTTGTCCGCCTTCGCCGCGCTGAGGAACTCGGCCGCGAACTTCTCCGGCATGAGCAGCGCCGCCGCGAAGTAGTTGACCTCGACCCGCTGGCGCAGGAAGTCGCCGTAGTCGGCCGGGTCGTTGTGGCCGAGCACGAAGTGCCCGAGCGTCTGCAGCACCACGGCTCGCGGGTCGTGCCCCTTGCCGCTGGCCACCTGTGGGAGGAAGATCCGGCGATTTTTCAGGTCGGTGACGCTGCGGGTGGAGCTGGGCAGGTCGTTCACGTAGTGCAGCGTGAAGCCGATCTGGGCGGCGATGTCGAGGATGCCGCGCTGCGACAGGGGACCGGTGGTGTGCCGTACCGATCGAAGGACGTTTGCCGCAGCCTGCTCGATCTCGGCGAAGTAGTTGTTCCGCTTGCGCATCTCCGCGCGCAGCTGCGCGTTCGCCCGGCGAGCCACCTCGGGGGTGGCGCTCTGCTCGGTGAGCACCCGGTTGAGCTCGCGGTGCATCCCGATCAGCGCCTCCAGCGCGTCGGCCGGCAGCCGCCGCCCGGCGCGCACGACCGGCAGGCCGAGCGCCTGGTAGGCCGGGTTCTGCTGGAAGTGCGCCAGCTCGATCTCCAGCCCGGCGCGGCGGCTCGGCGCCTCCGGGCGGAGAAGATCCTGCAGCGGTACGCCCAGGGCGCCCGCGATCGCCTGGAGCACCGAGAGCTTCGGCTCCCGTTTGCCGTTCTCGATCAGCGACAGCTGTGACGGGGCCCGTCCGACCGCGTCACTGAGCTGGTCGAGGGTCAGGCCCTTGGAGCGCCGCAGGTGACGGAGCCGCTGCCCGAGGGTCACCAGATCGACGGAGGGCTCGGCAGAAGATGAAGCGGTCACGTGTTTGACCGTAACAGAAATTCTGCGTTTCTTTCCACGAGAAAGGCCTTCAAGACCCTGGTCCGCATCCCCGAGAGTGAAGTTCTTCCCCCGGAACACCCGGAACACCCGGGACACGCCGGAAGAACGCGACAGGGCAGGAAAGGGACTTCGTCATGACTGAGCTGACCGACAACCGTGGCGGTACCGCAGAGGACCTCACTCGGGAATGGGCCAGTGATCCCCGCTGGACCGGCGTCAAGCGCGACTACACCGCTCAGGACGTCGTGAAGCTGCGGGGCACCCTGCAGGAGCGGCACACCCTCGCCGAGCGCGGCGCCGCGAAGCTGTGGAGCCTGCTGAACACCGAGGACTACATCAACGCCCTCGGCTCGCTGACCGGCGGCCAGGCGACCCAGATGGTGCGCGCCGGCCTGAAGGCGATCTACCTCTCCGGCTGGCAGGTCGCGGCCGACGCGAACCTCTCCGGCCACACCTACCCGGACCAGTCGCTCTACCCGGCGAACTCGGTTCCCGCGGTGGTCCGCCGGATCAACAACGCGCTGCTGCGCGCCGACCAGATCGACACCGCGGCCGGCCGGTACGAGCGTGACTGGTTCGCCCCGATCGTCGCCGACGCGGAGGCCGGCTTCGGTGGCCCGCTCAACGCGTTCGAGCTGATGAAGGCCATGATCGCGGCGGGCGCGGCGGGCGTGCACTGGGAGGACCAGCTGGCCAGCGAGAAGAAGTGCGGCCACCTCGGCGGCAAGGTTCTCATCCCCACGCAGCAGCACATCCGTACCCTCAACGCCGCCCGTCTCGCGGCGGACGTCGCCGGCGTGCCCACCCTGGTCATCGCCCGCACCGACGCGCTCGCGGCGGACCTGCTGACCACCGATGTGGACGAGCGCGACAAGCCGTTCCTGACCGGTGAGCGCACCAGCGAGGGCTTCTTCCGGGTGCGTCCCGGTGACGACGCGGCGATCGCCCGCGGTGTCGCCTACGCCGACTACTCGGACCTGCTCTGGGTGGAGACCGGCAAGCCCGACCTGGCGTTCGCGAAGAAGTTCGCCGAGGCGGTGCACGCCAAGCACCCGGGCAAGATGCTGGCCTACAACTGCTCGCCGTCGTTCAACTGGAAGAAGAACCTGGACGACGCCGACATCGCCCGCTTCCAGAAGGAGCTCGGCGCGATGGGCTACAAGTTCCAGTTCGTCACCCTCGCCGGCTTCCACGCGCTCAACCACTCGATGTTCGAGCTCGCCAAGGGCTACGCCGAGACCGGCATGACCGCGTACGTGAAGCTGCAGGAGGCCGAGTTCGCGGCCGAGACCGACGGCTACACCGCGACCAAGCACCAGGCCGAGGTCGGCACCGGGTACTTCGACGCCGTCTCCACCGCGCTGAACCCGCAGAGCTCCACCACCGCCCTGTCCGGCAGCACCGAGGCGGAGCAGTTCTGACATGGGCGGCGAAGAGGTCACCATCACGGGCACCACCGACGGCCGCTACTCCGAGATCCTCACCCCCGAGGCCGTCGCCTTCATCGTGGCGCTGGACCGCGAGTTCGGCGCCCGCCGGGTGCAGCTGCTGGAGCGCCGCCGGCGCCGCCGGGCCACCCGGACCACCGACCTGGACTTCCTGATCTCCACCCGGCACATCCGGGACGACCTGTCCTGGCAGGTCGCCCCGGCCGCGCCGGACCTCACCGACCGGCGGGTCGAGATCACCGGCCCGCCGGAACGGAAGATGACCATCAACGCGCTGAACTCGGGCGCTCGCGTGTGGATGGCCGACTTCGAGGACGCCACCGCTCCCACCTGGGAGAACGTCGTCCTCGGCCAGGCCAACCTGCGCGACGCGCTGGACGGGACGCTGGGCTTCACGGCGGCCGACGGCAAGAAGTACGAGATCGGCGCGACGATGCCGACGATCATGGTCCGGCCGCGCGGCTGGCACCTGCCCGAGTGTCACCTGCGGATCGGCGGCCGGGCCGTCTCCGCGTCCCTGTTCGACTTCGGCCTGTACCTCTACCACTGCGGGCAGAAGCAGATCGACCGGGGCAGCGGGCCGTACTTCTACCTGCCGAAGATGGAGTCGCACCTGGAGGCCCGCCTCTGGAACGACGTCTTCCTCTACGCGAGTGAGTACCTCGGCATCCCGCGCGGCACGATCCGGGCCACCGTGCTGATCGAGACGATCAACGCGGCGTTCGAGATGGAAGAGATCCTGTACGAGCTGCGCGAGCACTCGGCCGGCCTGAACGCGGGCCGCTGGGACTACCTGTTCAGCATGATCAAGAACCGTCCGGACGTGGTCCTGCCCGAGCGTTCCCAGGTCACCATGACGGCGCCGTTCATGCGGGCGTACACCGAACTGCTGGTCCGCACCTGCCACAAGCGCGGCGCCCACGCGATCGGCGGGATGGCCGCGGTCGTCCCGAGCCGTGACCCGGTCGCCGCGAAGCGGGCGCTGAACCAGGTCCGCCAGGACAAGCGCCGGGAGGTCGGCGACGGCTTCGACGGCTCCTGGGTGGCGCACCCGGGTCTCGTCGAGACCTGCCGCGAGGTGTTCGACCAGTGGCTCGGCGACGAGCCGCACCAGATCGTGCGCAAGCGCGAGGACGTGCGGGTCACCGCGGCCGACCTGCTGGACGTGCGGAACTCGGACGTCACCGTCAGCGAGGTCGCGCTGCGGACGAACGCGAGCGTCGCGCTGCGCTACATCGCGGCGTGGCTCGGCGGCCGCGGCGCGGTCGCTCTCGGCGGGCTCATGGAGGACGCCGCCACCGCGGAGATCTGCCGCGCGCAGCTCTGGCAGTGGATCTCCTCGGGAACGCTCACCGACTACGGCGTGCCGGTCACGGCCGCCCTGGTCACCAGAATGCTCCGCGAGGAACTGGACGTGCTCAGCGAGACCGGCGCGCTGGACGAGGACGCGGCCCGGTGTTTCGGCCAGGCCCGGACGCTGCTGACCGTCCTGCTCACCGAGCGGACCTGCCCGGAGTTCCTCACCCTGCCGGCCTATCTTCGGCACCTGTCCGGTGGGGCGACGGCTCCGGTCACCACTCAGGCTCCTGTCGCGGCCTGACGCGGTGAAGGGGAGGCGGGGTGGCTCGAGCCACCCCGCCTCTTTGCTGCTCTATGCCCGGTCCTGCCAGGTGCAGAGGCACACCTTGTTGCCCTCCGGGTCGGCGAGAACCCAGAAACTCGGCGCCTGCTCGTCACTGACCAGCGTCCCCCCGGCCCGCACGGCCGCCTCGATCCGCCCGCGCACCTCCGACGGGTCCACCCAGAGATCGGGGTGCCAGCGCTGCCGCGGCTCCTGGTGCCCGGACTTCTGGAACCACACCGTCGGCAGCACCCCGCTCGGATCCTTCAGGTCGTCCTCGCCGGCCGTCCCGCCGAGCACCGCGGTCCAGAACGGCAGCACCGCACCGATCTCCGGGCTGTCCAGAGCCAGCTCCAGCGCGCTCAGCCCGTCCCGCTGCAGCGCCACCCCGGCCTGCCCGGCCAGGTCAGCGATGGTCCGGGCCATCCGTAGATCCCGCTCGGTCACCGCACCCACGTCGTGACTGACCAGCGCGACGTCCACCCACGAATACCGCAGATCCAGATCCGGATGGTGATCAGCCGCCTCGGCCGCCGCCCCGATCGCGGTCACCAGCCCCAGCCCGGTGGCGAAATCCCCGGTCCGCAGCCGCGTCCGCAGCACCCCGAGCAGATAGACCCACCCGTCCGGCGCCCGCTCCACGATGTCCCGTGCCGTCAGCTTCGTCATGCCCCTCATGCTCGCCCACCCCCGCCGGTCCAGCCAGGCATTCGGCGTCACTCTCCTCCGCCGGTACGCCCCACAGCCGTCCCCACCCCCCCGACCCGTCCCACCCCCGCAACCCCTGACGCCCCTCCCCCCGGCGCCCTTCGCCGCCGCCCCCGGCGCCCCCGCAAGCTCCCAACCCCCCAGTCCCAGTCCCAGTCCCCGGCCGAGCCGTAGCCCCGGCCCCGACCTCGGCCCCGGCCCCGGCCCCGGCCCCGAGCCGTAGCCCACACAGGTTTCCCGGACACCGGCCGTAGCCCTCGCGGGCTTCCGGGGCTTGGTGACAGGCGTGCGCTACGGCCCGGCCTCCCGAGCCGTAGACCACGCTTGTCATCCGCGCTTGATCACAGGGCTGAGCTACGGCCGGTGCCGGCAGCGCGAGGCACACCGCGCGGAGCCGGCAGCGCGAGGCACACCGCGGGAGGGCGGGGCCTACAGGTCGAGCAGCTCGACGGTCACGCTCGTGGCGTCGCCTGCCTCGAGGGACTCCGCCGTGCGGATCTTCCGCTTGATCGGCAGCACGTAAGCGCCCTCCCCGCTCCCCGGGAAGATCGACGTCGTCCACGTGCTCGCGCCCACCGTGGCCCGCACCCGCAGCGACCCGAACCCGCGCCGGACCACCCCCTCCGTCACCTCCCGGATCAGCTCCGACTGCTCCACCGGCAGGCTCACGAACGTCCAGCCCTCACCACGCCGCGCCTCCCAGATCCACAACTCCGCCTCGAACTCGACTCGCATCCCCGCAGCCTCGCACACCGGTACGACAGAAATGGGATAGACCTTTACTCCTATCGAGCCGATAGATAATGTCGCCATCGCCTTCCGCGATCCCCTGGAGACGATGTGACGAATTCCGGAACCACCCGCCGTGGAATGATCGGCGCGCTCGCCGGCGCCGCCGCCGTGACCGCGCTGCCCGCCGAGTCCGCCACTGCTGGGACAAAAGCCGCGGAGACAGAAGCCGCGGTGACGAAAGAGACCCCGTTCCGGGCCAGGCCGGGCTCCTCGAAACGCCCGAACATCCTGTTCATCCTCGCCGACGACCTCGGCTGGGCCGACCTGAGCAGTTACGGCTCACCGGAGATCAGGACGCCGAACCTGGACCGCCTGGCGCGCAGCGGCGTGCGGTTCACCCAGGGGTACTCGGCCGGCGCAGTCTGCTCGCCCACCCGCGTCGCGCTCTACACCGGCCGCCTCCCCGGCCGCACCCCGGGCGGCCTGCCCGAGCCGATCGGCAGCGTCAACGAGCGGGACGGCATCCCGGCCACCCACCCGACGCTCGCCTCGCTGCTGAAGAAGACCGGGTACGCCACCGCGCTGATCGGCAAGTGGCACGGCGGCTTCCTGCCGAACTTCAGCCCGCTGCGCACCGGCTGGGACTACTTCTTCGGCAATTACTCCGGTGGCGTCGACTACTACTCGAAGTACAGCCACACCGGCAAATACGACCTCTTCGAGGGCGAGACCGAGGTCCCGGACGACGGCCGGTACTACACCGACGTGATCGCCGACAAGGCCGAGGACTGGATCACCAAGGCGAAGAAGCAGGGCAAGCCGTGGCTGCTGAACCTCAACTTCACCAGCCCGCACTGGCCGTGGGAGGCGCCCGGCGACCGCAAAATCAGCGAGGAGATCACCGCCAAGATCAAGGCGGGTAACACACAGGCGATCTTCCACAACGACGGCGGCTCGCTCGAGACGTACACGAAGATGGTGGAAAATCTCGACGCGCGGATCGGCCAGGTGCTGAACGCGCTGCGCCGCAGCGGCCAGGAGGAGAACACCCTGGTCGTCTTCGCCAGCGACAACGGCGGCGAGCGCTTCTCCTACAACTGGCCGCTCACCGGCAACAAGGGCAGCCTGTCCGAGGGCGGGATCCGGGTGCCGACGATCCTGCGCTGGCCGGCCCGGATCCGCAGCGGGCAGGTCAGCCACGAGCCGGTGGTCACGCACGACTGGACGGCCACGCTGCTGGAGATCGCCGGCGCGGCGCCGAGCCCGGACCACCCGCTCGACGGCGCGAGCTTCGCCGGGTACCTGCTGCGCGGCGCGGACGCTCCGGAGCGGGACATCTTCTGGCGTACCCGTGCCAATCGGGCGTTGCGCCGCGGTAAGTGGAAGTACCTGCGGCTGTCCACCAGCGACGCGCTCTACGACGTCGAGGCCGACCCGCGCGAGCAGGCCAACCTCGCCGCCAAGCACCCGCAGATCGTCGCCGAGCTCCGGGCGAAGTGGGAGCAGATCAACGCGGGGCTGCTGAGCTACTGAGATAGGCAGCCAACCGGGAAGCCGCCGCGCTCTCGAACGGCTGGACCCCGCTGGTGAGCCGCTCGACCAGGTCGCCGGTGGTCGCGATCGCTCGCGCGACCACCGGCTCCGGGTAGCCGTAGAGCACCTGGTGCTCGGCGAACTCGTCCTCGTCGAGCACCCGCACCGAGCCGTCGAAGAGCCGGATCACATCCAGGTCGAGATCAACGGCAGAGACCACACCACCGGTGTACGCGGGACGCGTCGTCACGTCGATGTAGAGCGCCACCTGATGCTCCGTGGAGAACGGGTTGAAGCTGGCGATCCAGTCACCCTCCCGCGGCACCAGCGTGACGAAGTCGTGTTTCTGGACGACCGGTTCCTCGTACCCCCGCTGCAGGACCGCCCCGGCGCGCGTGCCGAACCACCAGCCGTGCTCGTCGGAGCCGAGCGGCTCCAGCGGGAAGTGCCAGTGCAGCTTCCCGCCCCACTTGGTGAACCGCATCGACGCCCCGCTCATGAGCTCTCTCCGGTCGCTCATGACGCCACCGCGGCCAGCGCCTCCACCTCGATCAGCAGGTCCGGCCGGAACAGCCCGGCGACCTGGACCAGCGAGCTGGCCGGCGGCCGCGCCACGTCGACGAACTCGTCCCGGACCGCCCGCACCGTGACCAGGTGATCGACATCGGTCACGAAGAACGTCAGCTTCACCACGTCGGACCAGCCGGCCCCGGCTGATTTCAGCGCCTCGGCGAGGTTCTCGAAGACCAGCCGGGTCTGATCCGCCCAGCCGGACGGCACGCTGCCGTCGGCGGCGATCGGCACCTGGCCGGACGTGACGATCAGACGGCTGCCCGGCGCGACGGCGACGACGTGGCTGAACCCGTTCGGCGTGGGCGGGGAAGGGAAATCGAGCGTGGCCATCCGCTCACCTTAGGCAGCCGCCACGACACCGCGCGATCGAGTATCGCCCGCGCCATCACGATCACGCAGGTGATGCCGTTGAGGAAGGCGGCGACGACGTCGCTCGGGTGGTGCATGCCCCGGTACATCCGGGAGAACGCCACCCCGATCGGCACCAGGACCAGCGCCCAGCAGAGCGCCTTGAGCCAGGTGTGCCGGGCCAGCCCGGCGAGCAGCAGCGCCAGGCCGAGGTAGAGCGCGACCGAGGCGGAGGTGTGCCCGGACGGGAAACTGCTGGTCGGCGGCGACGCGTCGAGGCGGTGCACGTCCGGGCGGGGCCGGTCGATCGCCTTCGTGGTGAAGAAGAAGACGAGCGCCTGCGCGGTGACCGCGAGACAGAGGAAGATCGGCTCACGCCAGCGGCGCAGCACCAGCCGCAGGATCAGCGCGACGACCGCGGTGACCGCGATGATCCAGCCGGTGTTGGCGACCGCGCTGACCCAGCCGGAGACCGCGGTGAGGGGTTCGGTGCGGTCCGCGGCGAACTCCCGGTTCACCCCGTCCTCGACGGTCAGCGGCCACCAGTGCGCGGCCTGATGGGTGAGCAGCAGCCCGAGCCCGATGAGGAAGAGCAGCAGGGCGCCGATCGGCAGCACGATCCGTTTGACGGCCTGCACGGCGACAGCGAACATGGTCGCTGCGTTTACCCGGACACCGGCTCCGGAACACCTCGGCGGGAGAATGCGGCAGCCGTCGCCACCGCCACGGCCGCCCCGAGGACCAGCCCGGCCACCACGTCGCTGAGCCAGTGCACCCCGAGGACGACCCGGGTCAGCGCGGTGAGCAGCGGCAACACGACCACTCCGGTCCACAGCGCGGCCCGGGCGAGCGGCCGGCCCCGGGTCATCGGGAGCAGGACCAGCAGGAAGATCGTGGCGCCGAGCGCGGCGTTGAGCGCGTGACCCGACGGGAACGCGTACCCGGAGGCCTGAGCGACCGGCTCGAGGAACTCCGGCCGATGGCGGCTCACCAGCAGTTTCAGCACGGCGCCGAGCACTCCCCCGGCGATCATCGTGACCGCCGCCCAGAACGCGACGGCCCGCGACCCGCGCCGGACCAGCCAGATCACCAGGGCGAGCACGGCGAGCCGCCAGGCGGTCGGGCTGAGCAGATGGGTCAGCCAGGTCAGGACGTCCACCACGCCGGGATTCGCCCGCGCGACCTCGTGCAACCGGTCGGACACCGAGCGGTCGAGGTCGTGCAGGGGCGCCCACCGGCCCATGACCAGGGCGGCGAGCAGGGCGAACGGGACCAGCAGCACGGGGGTAGCCACGGCTGCCGCGCTGGTCCGTACCTCCAAGGCGGTGTGGTGATCCTGGCGCATGACGACCGATTACCCCATACGTCAGCTGCGAAGCACCTGGGGGGCCGGACCGGCGGCCAGTTCGTCGATCCCGCCGATCGCGTCGCGCACCTGGTCGACGAGCACGCTGATGGTCCGCTGCTGGTCGTCGGCGACCGACCGGACCTGGCCGATCGCCACCCGGACGCTGTCGATCGCCTCGGTCATCGTGGCGACCGCGCCGGAGACGTCGGTGGCGGTCGTGGTCAGCGTGCCGAGCGTCGCGGTGATCCGCTCGGCGGACTCGGCGGTGTCGTCGGCGAGCTTGCGGACCTCCTCGGCGACGACCGCGAAGCCCAGGCCGGCGGGTCCGGCGCGGGCCGCCTCGATCGTGGCGTTGAGCGCGAGCATCCGGGTCTGCCCGGCGATCGAGGCGATCAGCGCCACCAGGTCCCGGGTGGCGGGCAGGCTCACGGTGAGCGCCTCGACCGCCCGGTCGGCCTGCGCCGCGTTGCCGGCCATCTCCTCGGTCGCGGCGTGCGCGGCCACCGAGCCCGCGGTGATGTCGGCGACCGAGGCCCGGACCGCGTCCACGCCGCGCACCGCGTCGCCGAGCCGGCCGGACACCCCGCTGATGATCTGCTCGGACTCGGCGCGGACCCGCTCGGCCGTCTCCCGCCGATGGTCCTCCTGCTCGCGCAGCCGCGCCTCGCGGTCCTGCTCCTGACCGGCCCGCATGGCGTCGATCTCCGCCGTGTTCCGGTCGATCGAGGTGAGCATGTCGTTGATCGCGCCGCTCAGCGCGTCGATGTCCGGGCTGCCGGCCGGCGGCACGCGCAGCCCCAGGTTCCCGGATTTCATGATCTTTTCAACGGTACGGCGTAACGGCCGCACCTGGTTCCGGACCGCCCGCAGCTGCGCCATCGCGATCATCGCACCGGCCAGCGCCACGGTCGCCAGCACCACCAGTCCGAGCCGCCACAGCGTCGACCGGGCCAGGCTGTGGATGGCCCGCTCGTTGACCGACTCCAGCGTCACCGCGACGCCGTCCACGCCGGTGATCGTGCAGGCCACCGCCATCGTGTCGCCGGCCGCCGCGGTGGTCACCGCGATCGTGCCGAACGCGCTGTCCAGCTCCCGCAGCGCCTGAGCGCCGGCCCGGGGCGCGGCGCGCAGGTCGATCACGTCGTCGGTCTGGCCCGCGAGCGAGGCCACCCCGGCGTCGTCGAGGGCCCGCACCACCAGCAGCGCGCCGGCCGGGTCGCCGGTGCCCATGTCGTGGTAGACGGCGAAACTGCAGAACTCGGCCGGCTCGCCCGTGACGCTGGTGATACCGCAGTACCCGTCCCCGGCCTCGGCGTCCGGGCGGATGTAGTCGCGCATCGTGGCCGGGTCGTCGAACGGTGGCGGCATCGGCGCGTACCGGCCGTCCCGCATCGTCCCGCCCACCCGGATCGACCCGTCCGCGGCCACCCCGACCGCCGCGGTGATGCCGTAGTCCTCGCTCAGCACGGCCGGCGGCAGGTCGATCGCGAACTGGGCGTCGTCGCCGGCCGCGATGTCGTCGTAGAGCCCGGTCCAGATCGAGTTGGTGACGCCGAAGTCGCGCAGCCGCTGCGCGTGCGCGCCGATCGCCACCCGCAACTCCTCGGCCTCCCGGCCCAGCTCGCTGCGTTCCAGCTGGTCGAAGGCGCGCAGGGTGATCAGGTAGACCGGCACGCCGAGCACCACGAGCATCAGCGCGACGAGCACCAGGGTCGGCGGCAGCTCACCACGCCGCAGCGCCGCCACCGGCCGGAACCCCACACCTGCCCGTTCGGCAGCCGCCGCCGCTCGCTGAGCGGTACTTCTCACGGGTCGCGACAAGGCGGTATATGTACCCGTTTGCCGCTGGGCGGTGGTTTGTAGCGTGCCGCGCGTGACGACACCCCTGAGGCCGGACGATCCGCGCCGGCTCGGCGAGTACCACCTGCGCGCGCGGCTCGGCGCGGGCGGCATGGGCACGGTGTTCCTGGCGCACGACGCCGACGACCGGCGGGTGGCGATCAAGCTGATCCGCCCGGAGCTCGCGGCCGACCCGGCGTTCCGGGCACGCTTCCGCAGCGAGGTGCGGCGGGCCCGGCAGGTGCCGCCGTTCTGCACCGCCGCCGTGCTCGACGCCGACCCCGAGCACCCCACGCCGTACCTGGTGGTCGAGTACGTGGAGGGCGCCAGCCTGGAGGAGATGGTCCGCCGGGACGGCCCGCTGCGCGGCGGCGCCCTGCACAGCGTGGCGATCGGGGTGGCCACCGCGCTCGCCGCGATCCACAGCGCCGGGGTGATCCACCGTGACCTGAAACCGGCGAACGTGCTGCTTCCCCTCGGCACCCCCAAACGTGATCGACTTCGGGATCGCCCGGGCGGCCGAGGCGCCGACCGAGCACACCCGGCCGGACCAGATGGTCGGCACGATCGCGTACATGGCGCCGGAACGGTTCGCGACAGGCGCCGGCCGCCGCCCGCCCGAGCCGGCCATGGACGTGTTCGCGTGGGGCGTGCTGGTGGCGTTCGCGGCGACCGGGCGCACGCCGTTCGCGGCCGACTCGCCGGTCGCCACCGCCGCCCGGATCCTCACCCAGCCGCCCGAACTGGACGGCCTCGGCGGTCCGATCCGCGAGCTGGTGGCGGCCGCCCTGGCGAAGGACCCGGATCAGCGCCCGAGCGCCCACGAGCTGCTCAGCCGGCTGCTGGCCGCGGGCGCCGCGGATCAGGCCGGGCCGGTCGAACCGCAGCTGCAGTGGGCGGCCCTCGCGATGCGCAACAACGCCGACGCCGCGACCGAGAGAGCCGAGGAGGCGGCCGAGGCATGGGCCTGGGTGGCCCGCCGCAGGCGCGTGCGGCAGGGATTGCGGAACACCGTGGTCTTCCTCGGTCTCACCGCCTTCGTGCTGGCGGTGGCCGGGGTCGGTACGGCGGCGATGGACTGGCGGGTGACCCGCCCGGTGGAGGACTCGTTCCGCACCGTCGCCATCGCCGACCCGCTGCGCGGCCCGGGAACCTGGATGCCGGCGGCCGGCCGGCACCAGGCCGGTGGCACCTGCGACTTCTCACCGGACGGGCTGACCGCTGTGCGGCGGGCCGCCGCTGATCACCGCTGTGCGGGGCCGGAGCGGTCGTTTGCCGGCCCGATCATCACGGTGCGGTTCCTGGTCGCCGAGGAGGGCGACTGCGCCGCGGTCTGGCTGCGCATCAGCGCCAGCCGGGCGCACCGGGTGGCGGCCTGCGCCGAGCGTGTGACGGTGGCCGCCGAGAACCGGGACGGGGTCACCACGCTCGGCAGCGCACCGGTGAACCCGGGATTCTGGTACCAGTGGACCACGCTGACCATCGTCGCGCGGGGCTCCTACATCGACGTCGAGCTGGAGGGCTCGGGCAAGCTGCGCACCCGGATCCCGGCCGGTGGGCCCGACGACGGGCGGCTCGCCCTCGGTGTCGTGCGGGACGACGCCTCGACGAGTGTGCCGGACGGCTCGGACCCGCTGAACGAGCACGGACTGGCGTACTTCGCCGATGTCCGGGTGTGGGAGCCCTGAGCGGTCAGGGGGCGCCGCGCAGCGCGCGGACCGCCGTCAGGAGCTCCTCCTGGGTGATCGGCTCCGCTCCCCCGGCGCGGGCGTCCTGCATCGCCTTGGAAAGCTGCACCCGGCGCAGCACCTCCTTGATGTCGGCGCCGGTCATGCCGGTGCTCGCCACGCCGAGCGCGCCGAAGTCCAGGTCGTCGGCGAACATCCGGAAACCGGGCGTCTCGTGCACCGTGATCAGCGACCGGACCATCTTGCGGAAGATCTCGGCGCGGGCCGTCTCGTCCGGTTTCGGGACGCTCACCTTGATGTCGAAGCGACCGGATCTGATCAGCGACTCGTCGACCCGGCCCGGGAAGTTCGTGGTCGCCACGACCAGGACGTTCGGGTTCGCCTCGATGAGGTCGTTCATCTCCTGCTTGAAGATGCCGGCGACCGCGTTCAGCGCCTGGCTGGCCGCGTCGCCGCCCGCACCCGCGTAACTGACGATCGAGTCGAACTCGTCGAAGAGCATCAGCGTCGGCACCCGGTACCGCCGGGCGTCCCGGAAGATCTGCTTGATGTTGCGCTCCGAGCCGCCCAGCCACTTGTCGAGGATCTCCGGCGTGCGGATCTCCCGGAAATCGGCGCCGATCTCGTTGGCCAGGGCCCGGGACAGCATCGTCTTGCCGGTGCCCGGCGGCCCGTACATCAGGATGCCCTGAGGGCGGCGGGCCCCCCAGCGCGCCATCGCCTCCGGGTGCCGGAAGGAGACCGCGACCTGGCGTAGTTCGGCGACCACGTCGGCGAGGCCGCCCACCATGTCGAGGGTGACCGCCTGCGTGGTGACAGGTGTCTTCTGGACGCTCTCCCGGCTCACCACGTAGGTACGCCCGCGCAGCGCGTCCGGCTCGGTCAGCTCCAGCACCGCCTGCAGGGTCAGCGTGACGAACGCGCGCAGGTGCTCCGGGCCGACCTCGTCCCGCGGCACCAGGGCCTCCAGCCGGGCGACCGACCCGCTCTCCTCGTAGGTCACGCTCGCCTGCAGACCCACCGCGGCGTCGGCGAGGACTCCCGGTTCGCGCTCGGCCGCCGGCCCGGTGGGCCGATCAAGACCCAATTTCCGGTACGCGGCAGCGGCCGCCGTCCCGACCCCGTCCACGATGCGCGTCGCGACCGGATCACCGGCGGCGATGCGTTTCGAGAGCAGGAGTCCGATCGGATCGTTGCCGAGCACCAGCCGGCGCATCCGCTCGGTCGACATCGGCTCCTCACCGGCGGCGATCCGGGCGGTGAAGACGTGGTTCGCCCCGTCCGCCGCCACCGTCAGGTCGACCCGCTGCACCGGGGCCGGCCACGCCGACCGGCGCAGCAGCTCGACCGGGTTCACCCGGGCCGCGGCGAGCAGCGTGACGGCGTCGACCAGCTGGACGGTCGCTCCCCCGTACTCGAAGGTCTCGGTGTTGGGTCGTGCCTGCGACATGCTGGCCTCCGCGATGGTCTCGTTCCACCAACAGTGACACGGCCGTGCATTCACGTGACCGTTCCGCTTCCGGAAGGCATCCAGCCGGGTTAATCTCAGCGACGCTGACAACCCTCGATGTCGCGGGATGGCGCCGGCTTCCGGCGGCGGATCGCGACTGTCGCTCGGAGGAGAGTTTCGTTGCGCAAACTGGCCATCCCCGTCATCGCGACACTGCTCGTCGCCGGCGCCGCCCAACCCGCCGCGGCCGGCCACGGGCACCATTCGGAGAGCTCCAAGCGGCTGCGCGAGGCGGTCACCGTCTCCGGCGTCCGGGACCATCTGAAGGCGTTCCAGAAGATCGCCGACCGGAACGACGACACCCGTGCCTCCGGCACCCCCGGCTTCGAAGCCAGCGCCGCCTACGTCAAGAAGAAGCTGCAGCGGGCCGGATACAAGGTCACCGAGCAGAAGTTCGTCTTCCCGTTCTTCGACGAGCTGGCGCCCGCCCAGCTCACCCGGGTCTCCCCGGCCGGACCGGCCTACGAGACCCACACGTTCGACTTCTCCGGCTCCGGTGACGTCACCGGCCAGGTCGTGCCGGCGCTGAACAACGTGCTCCCGCCCACCCCCGAGCCGAGTTCCACGGCCGGTTGCGCCGCCGCCGACTTCGCTCCGGCGTCGGCGACCGCGCCGCAGATCGCGCTGGTCCAGCGCGGCGGCTGCGACTTCGCCGTGAAGGCGGCGAACGCGAAGACCGCAGGGTACGACGCGGTGATCATCTTCAACGAGGGCCAGCCGGGCCGGGACACACTGCTCACCGGCACCCTGGGCGGCCCGTTCGACCTGCCGGTGGTCGGACTGAGCTTCGCCGACGGCAGCGCCCTGGCGACGGCCGCCGCCGCCGGTGCCGTCACGCTGCGGGTGGTGACCAGCACGTTCACCGACCCGAACGCGACCACCAGCAACATCATCGCGGACAGCCGCGGCGGCGACCCGAACCGGGTCCTCGTGGTCGGCGCGCACCTCGACTCGGTCACCGCCGGTCCGGGCATCAACGACAACGGCAGCGGCTCCGCCACGATCCTGGAGATCGCCGAGCAGGTCTCCCGCTTGAAGATCAAGACTTCGCAGCGGCTGCGGTTCGCGTTCTGGGGCGCGGAGGAGGCCGGGCTGCTCGGCTCCGAGCACTACGTGGCCAATCTGTCGGCCGCGGAACAGTCCAAGATCTACGCGAACCTGAACTTCGACATGGTCGGCTCGCCGAACTACGTGCGGTTCGTCTACGACGGCGACGGGTCGGACACCGGCACCGCCGGCCCCGACGGCTCCGGCGAGATCGAGGCGGTCTTCACCGACTACTTCGCGGCGCAGGGCCTGGCCAGCGACCCGACGGCGTTCGACGGGCGCTCCGACTACGGGCCGTTCATCGCGGTCGGCATCCCGGCCGGCGGCCTGTTCAGCGGCGCCGAGGGCGTCAAGACGGAGGAGCAGGCCGCGGAGTACGGCGGGACGGCAGGTGAGCCGTACGACCCGTGCTACCACGAGGCCTGCGACGACATCAGCAACCTGAACAACCGGTCACTCAGCGAGCTGGGCGACGCGGCGGCGCACGCGGTCTACACGGTGGGCCGGCTGAAGGGCGACCTGGCGGGCGCGGCGGCGCCGGCCGGGGGCGCGGGTGGGGCGAGTAGTGGTGGGTCCCACGGCCACCCGGCCAGCTGATCCTTCCGCACGTGCTTGATCGGGGCGCCGCTGGATGGCGGTGCCCCGAGTCACGGGAGCGGGTCAGCACGCGGTCCGCGCCCTTGATCGTCCCGCATCGCACCGGCGTCCGCATCGCGCCAGCGTCCGCATCGCGCCAGCGTCCGCATCGCGCCGGCGTCCGGATCGCGCCGGCGTCCGGGGGAAGGTCGCGCTTTGCGGAAATCCGCGGACGCTGGATGCCCCGCAGAGCCACAGCGCTTCGCTGATGCTGATGACCCGCCGTGACGAACAGCGGGGAACCGGGACATCGCCGGCGTTCTGGCCCCGGTGCGGGCCGGATGGCATCCCGCGCGGCGCAGCCGTCGCCCACGCATGTGATCACGACCGGGAAGGCGGCGTCAGCTACGGCTCCGACAGCTCAGCCGTCGTCCACGCATGTGATCACGGGCCGGATGGTGGCCTGCGCTACGGCGCGGCGGCGTGGATGAGACCACACGCAACGCCGGCGCCGCAGGGACGAGGTCACACGCAACGCCCGTGCCACGGGGATCAGGTCACACGCAACGCTTGTGTGGCGATCCATCAACGCCAGGGCCGGGATGGAAGCACACGAACCGTTTCCGTGCGACCTCATCGCGGTCGGCGTGAACGTCGCCGCACCGTGAGCCGCCACCCACGCCTGAGCTCACCGTGAGCCGCCACCCACGCGCAAGCTCACCGTGAGCCGCCGCCCACGCACGAGCCCACCGTGAGCCGCCACCCTGATCGACTTCAGCTAAGTGGCATGGGGCCTCCTGAGCCGTAGTTCGCGCACGAATCACGGCCGGGAAGCTGCGTGAGCTACGGCTCGGCCTGCGGCGTCCGGGTGGTGAGGCTGTGGGTCAGGATGATGATCAGGCAGGCTATGGCGCCGCCGATCACGGTTTCCAGGCCTCGGTCCCACAGGAGGTCGGCCATCGGGCGGGGCGCGGCCACCTGGTTCATCAGCAGGGCCAGCGGGGTGATGAAGAGCATCGCGACGCCGTAGTTGCGGCCCACCACGAGTTCGGCGGCGATCTGCAGAACGGCGAGGATCGCCACCGCCGGGTAGGGGCCGAACCCGGGTGCCAGGACCAGTGCGGCCACCAGGAGTCCGCCGAGGGTTCCGGCTATCCGGTGGGCGGCGCGGACCAGCTGGGCGGAGCGGCCGCGGGCGGCAAGCGGGGCTACGGCGGCGACCGTCGCCCAGTAGGGATGTCCGATCCCGAAACCCGTCGCCACCGCGCCGGCCACCAGCGCGGACGAGGCAGCGGCCGCCGAACCGGGCAGGGCGTGCCGGAGCCTGCCCGGCACATTCACGCGAGGCAACTCTCCAAGATCGGCACGCGGCGGGACCGCGACCGGAACATCCGCGGGCGACGCGGGCGCAGGAGGAGTGGGCGCTGACGCAGGCGGAGGGGGCGCGAGCGGCACGGGCGGCACGGACGGGACCGGCGGCGCGGACGGGACGGGCGGCGCGGACGGCATGGACGGCACGGACGGCACGGGTGGAGAGGGCGGCACGGGTGGAGAGGGCGGCACGGACGGCGCAAGCGGCGCGGGCGGCACGGACGGCGCGGGCGGAGAGGGCGGACCGCCTGCGGCCGGGGCCGGGCCCGGTGGGGTGGGGCGTCTGGGGCGGAGCAACGTGGGAACACTGCCCACCAGCAGGGAGAACGCCGCGCTCGCCACGGCCACCGCCACGGCCGCCGGCACGTCGGCGAGCTCGTGGTGCACCGACGCCACCGCGCCGAACGCGAACACCAGGAACAGCGCGCCCGGCGGATGCCACTCGGCGACCGAGGCCAGAGCGCTGCCCGCCCCGCCGATCAGCGCGGCGATCACGACGGCCAGCCAGGTTCGGGCCTGCAGGACGCTGACCAGCACGCCCACCAGGACCGCCAGCACCAGGGCCAGCGCCGCCCCGGACTGCATCGCCAGGCGGGCGCGGCCGGTGCGGGTCCGGCCGTAGAGGGAGGTGAACGCGCCGAACGCCGCGTACATCGACCAGTGCGGGCGATCGATCAGCAGCACGGCCAGCAGCGGCGTCGCCACGCTGACCCCGGCGCGCAGGGCGGCCGGCACGTCCTTGAGCAGCAAGATCCCCATCGGGTACGAGACTAGGCGCAGATTTCCGCGAGGGACGCAATAGTCAGTTCCGTGCGATGACCTGGGCGGCGACCCGATGGCAACATGACGCAATGTTGGTCTTGTTCGCGCACAGCGGTACCGGTTCGACAGTCGCCACGGTGCATCGCGGTGACGGCGTGGTCCTTCAACTACCCGGCTATGACCGGAAGTATCGGGTCCCGCACGACCTCGCCCACTTCGCCACCGAGCGGGCGCTCGGGATCAGCGCCGGCGTCTTCGGGGCGATCGCGGCCGGGGGCGTCTTCTCCAATATGCGGCTGGTCAGCGGCAAGCCGCGCCACGACGCCGCCCAGCGCAGCCGCCGGCTGCTGGACGCGAACAAACGCGCGCTCACCATGGCGGAGCTGGTGGCCGGTGTGGTGCACCGGGCGGTCGAGGAGGACGAGACGGATCGGGTCACGGCTCTGGTGCGGGACGCCTGGATCTCGTTCGACGGGTCCGACTTCCCGTGGTCCGACGAGCAGGTGACCGAGGCCGCGGTCACGCTCGCGGAGCTGGCCGCGGAGTGGGAGGCGCTCGGCGTTGTCAAGGCGATGTGGCCGGACGACCTGGTCGCGCCGATGCCCGTACCCCATGGGGTGAAGAGAGGCAGGCGCGGGCGCACCTAGCGTGCGCCCGCGCCGCCCGACAAACCGGTGCCGCCCGACAAACCGGTGCCGCCCGACAAACCGGTGCCGCCCGAAAACCGGTGCCGCCCGAAAAACCGGTGCCGGCCGAAAAACCGGTGCCGCCGGGGCAACCCGGTTACTTCACGTAGGTGACCGTGACGTTGGGGTCCGCCGCGTCCCCGGTGGTGTAGACGTATTTGCGGGCCGCGCTGCTGCCCAGCTGCGCGAGCAGCCACTGCGCGGACCAGCGGGCGGTCGTCTCCACGCCGGTCGCCTGGTTCAGCGTCTGCGCCGACGGGTCGGGCAGCGCGCCGGCCGGGTTCTGACCGTTCGTGATGCCGTAGTGGTTGGCGCCGGCGACCGTGATGTAGGCCTTCGGCGTGCCGGCGGTCAGGTGGTACGTGGTCTGCCCCTCGTCCGGGGTGGCCACGCCGTCCGCCGTGCCCTGGATGTAGCCGACCGGCACCGTGTTGAGCACCGGCAGCACCAGGTCGGTGCCGTAGAGGACGTTGTTGCCGCCGTAGGTGACGACGGCTTCCAGCTCGCTCGGCGCGAGGTTCGCGATCGCGCAGAACGGGATGACGCAGAGGCCGGCGCTGATGCTGAGCGCCGTCGCCGCGCCGAACGAGTGCCCGGCCAGGACCAGGTCGTTCTCGTTGATGCGGTCGAAGAGCGGGGACGCCGGGTTGTCGTCCTCGGCCTCGGCCCAGTCGGCGGTCCAGCCGGCCTGCGCGCCCTCGGGGTAGAGGCCGTTCACGCCGAACAGGGACCGGGTGTGGTTGGGGACGGCGACGACGAAGCCGTACGAGGCGACCGTCGACGCGTAGGTGGAGTAGTGGGACTTGTCGACGTTCGCGCCCTGGAGGAAGAGCGCCACCGGCAACCGGTTCCCGGTCGTCGGGTAATACACGTCGGCACTGTCGCCGTTGATGGTCGTCGTGTAGCTGGCGACCGTGCTGGTCGCGGCGGCCGCGGGCGCGGCGGCGAACGTCGCAGCGAGCAGGGCAGCCGAGAGCACCGCGGCCCGCTGTTTCCAAGAACGGAACAACGTCACATTCATGGATACGGACTATGTCGATCGATCGGTGCGCCGTCAAGAGGGCCACGAGGCGCTGATTGGTCGTCGCGGACATGCCGGCCACGCGAAAGGCTGACCGGGTGGTCACGATCTCCTCGGTTCTCGCCGTCTCCGCCGTGGCACTCGGCATGGTCCTCACCCCGGGACCGAACATGATGTACCTGGTGTCGCGCAGCATCACCCAGGGCCGCCGCGCCGGAATCGTCTCGCTCGGCGGCGTCGCCCTCGGGTTCCTGATCTACCTGACCGCCACCAACCTGGGGCTCTCGGTCCTCTTCGCGGCGGTGCCCGAGCTCTATCTGGCGATCAAGCTGGCCGGCGCCGGCTATCTGGGCTGGCTAGCCTGGAAGACCCTCAAGCCCGGCGGCATGTCCGTTTTCGATCCCCAGCCGGTGGCCCCCGACTCACCTGGCCGCCTATTCACCATGGGCTTGCTGACCAACCTGCTCAACCCCAAGGCCGCGATCCTGTACGTGTCGCTGATCCCCCAGTTCGTCCGGCCGGAGGAGGGGCACGCGATCGTGCAGGGCTTCCTGCTCGGCGGGGTGCAGATGACCGTCAGCCTGGCGGTGAACCTCGCGATCGTGCTCGCCGCCGGGACGATCGCGGTGTTCCTGGCGCGCCGGCCGTCCTGGCTGCGGGCGCAGCGCTACCTGATGGGCACGGTCCTCGGCGTGATCGCCGTCAAACTGGCGACCGATCGGGCACGGCCGATCGCGGCCGGAGCCTGATCAGGACCAGCGCGCCGAGCAGCAGCTGGGCGGCGGGCACCGCCAGGACGGTGACCAGCATCGCGCCCTGCGGACGCATCCCCAGGTGCAGCAGCATCATCAGCCCGCTCAGCGCCAGCAGGCTGACCCACGCCGCCCGGTCCGACGGCCGGCGCCACAGCCGCAGCCCGCACGGCAGGCAGATCAGCGCGAGCACGGCCAGCGCCGCGAGCGCGGCGGGCGCGTGCCCGGCATGCTCCCCGGCCAGCGCCAGGTGCACGGCGATGCCGCCGGCGCCGATCAGGGCGGCCAGCCTCCCCGGAGAAGTCACCCGGCTGACTATGCCAACCAAGGTCCACTCCAGACAAGAGTGAAGGGCCCGCCCGCACCCCCTCTGGCGGGAGGGAGCGGACTACCGGGCGGGCCCCGGAAGCCCGGCCGATGATTGCTGGGGACAAGTCCGGCCGGGTCCATCCGATCAGTGGCCGGGCGGGCCCGGCGCGTTGCTCCGGTGTGACAGGCGTCTCAGCCGGGCCCAAGGCCTTCACCCCGGTTTAGCCGCGAGCCGTATTCCGTACGTTTTTGATCAACCAAGCGCTCTCATGATCCACCTGCGTCCGCCGGATCCCGGCGGCGCAGGACGAGGAGAACGACGTGCGCAAGCTTTCCCGCCCGGCAGCGGTGACCCTCGCTGCCGCGACCATCATTTCGCTCGGCACCGCCTGCTCCCCGCCGGAGAAGAAGGCCGAGGCCTCCGGCAGCAAGGCGGCGACCGCCACCAGCGCGGCCGACCTCGGCGGGCTGGACGCTCTGGTCGCCGAGGCGAAGAAGGAGGGCGCGCTCAACGTGATCGCCCTCCCGCCGGACTGGGCGAACTACGGCGAGATCATCAAGGCGTTCGGCGACAAGTACGGCATCAAGGTCAACTCGGCTCAGCCGGACGGGTCGAGCCAGGACGAGATCAACGCGGCGACCCAGCTCAAGGGCCAGGACTCCGCCCCGGACGTGTTCGACCTCGGCATGTCGGTCGCCACCGCCAACACCGCGATGTTCGCGCCGTACAAGGTGTCGACCTTCGACGAGATCCCGGCGGACCTCAAGGAGGCGAACGGCGCCTACGTCAACGACTACGGCGGCTACATGTCGATCGGGTACGACAGCGCCAAGGTCCCGGCCCCGACCAGCGTGGCCGACCTGCTCAAGGCCGAGTACAAGGGCAAGGTCGCGCTGAACGGCGACCCGACCCAGGCCGGCTCCGCGTTCGGCGGCGTGCAGATGGCGTCGATCGCGAACGGCGGCACCGCCGAGGACATCACCAAGGGCGTCGACTTCTTCGGCCAGCTGAAGAAGGCCGGCAACTTCCTGCCGGTCGACCCGTCCCCGACCACCATCGAGTCCGGCCAGACCCCGGTCGTCTTCGACTGGGACTACCTGAACGCCGCGCAGGCGAAGAAGACCCCGACCTGGAAGGTCTTCGTCCCGTCGAACGCCGTGCTGGGGTCGTACTACACCCAGGCGATCAACTCCGACGCTCCGCACCCGGCCGCCGCGCGCCTGTGGCAGGAGTTCCTCTACTCCGACGAGGGCCAGAACCTGTGGCTCTCCGGCGGCGCCCGCCCGGTCCGCGCGGACGCCATGACCAAGGCCGGCACGATCGACGCCGCCACGGCCGCCGCGCTGCCCAAGGTCGAGGGCACCCCGGTGATCCCGACCGAGGCGCAGAGCACCAAGGCCAAGGAGTACCTGACCGCGAACTGGGCCAAGGCCATTGGCTGAGGTCGTCTCGGCAGTCCCGCAGCGCGTGGCCTCCCGGCCGCGCCTGCGGGGCGCCGCACTGTTCGGGACGGCGCCGTTCTTCGCCTACGTGGCGATCTTCCTGATCATCCCGACGCTGGTCGTGGTGATCGGGGCGTTCGCCGGAGACGAGGGCGGGTTCACCCTGTCCAACGTGCGCGCGCTCGGCGACGCGTACATCGTGGAGGCCTTCGGCCGCAGCATCGCGCTCTCCGCGATGAGCGCGCTGATCGGCGCGGTGCTCGGCGCCGTGCTCGCCTACGCCCTGGTCACCGCCCGCAAGGACGGCCTGCTGCGGCGGGTGGTCACGGCGGCGGCCGGCGTGCTGGCCCAGTTCGGCGGCGTCACCCTGGCGTTCGCCTTCCTGGCGACCATCGGCCTCTCCGGCTTTCTCACCCTCTGGTTGTCCGACCACGGCATCGACCTGTACGGGAACGGCGTCTGGCTCTTCGAGCTGCCCGGCCTCACGCTCGTCTACACCTACTTCCAGATCCCCCTCATGGTGATCGTCTTCCTGCCCGCCCTGGACGGCATCCGGCCGCAGTGGCGGGAGGCCGCCGAGAGCCTGGGCGGCACCACCTGGCAGTACTGGACCCGGGTGGCCGGGCCGCTGCTCGCGCCGGCGTTCCTCGGTTCGGCGCTGCTGCTCTTCGCCAACGCCTTCTCCGCGTACGCGACCGCGGCCGCCCTGGTCAGCCAGGGCAGCCCGATCGTGCCGCTGCAGATCCGCGGCGCCCTGACCAGCGAGGTGGTGCTGGGTCAGGCGAACCTCGGCAAGGCGATGGCGCTCGGCATGGTGATCGTGGTGGCGGTCGTGATGGCCCTGTACGCCCTGCTCCAGAAGAGGACGGCCACGTGGCTGGGTTAGCCGTCAGGAAAGCGCGTAAACAGCGGGCGTTCCGCTGGACCGTGCTGGTCGTGCTCGGCGCGTTCTTCGCGTTCCCGCTCGCCGCCATGGTCGAGTTCAGCACCCGGGACGCGCAGACGTGGCCGCTGCTGGTGAACTGGCCGGAGCTGAGCGAGACCTACCCCGACCTGGCGGAAGGCATCCTCTCCTCGCTCGGTCAGGCCGCGCTCACCGCGCTGCTGATGCTGGCGCTGCTCGTGCCGACCGCCATCTGGGTACGGCTGCGGCTGCCGAGGCTGCGACCCGTCGTGGAGTTCCTCTGTCTGCTGCCGCTCACCATCCCGGCGATCGTGCTGGTGGTCGGACTGGCGCCGGTCTACGCGTGGGTCAACTACTTCCTCGGCGGATCCTCGCTGACCCTCGTCTTCGCGTACACCATCCTGGTTCTGCCCTACGCCTATCGCGCGATCGACGCGGGGCTCTCGGCGATCGACGTGAAGACCCTGGCCGAGGCGTCCCGGAGTCTCGGCTCGGGCTGGATGACGGTGATCTGGCGGGTGGTGCTGCCGAACATCCGCTCGGCGGTGCTCTCCGCGGCGTTCCTCACCGTGGCGCTGGTGCTCGGCGAGTTCACCATCGCGTCCCTGCTGCACCGCACCAACCTGCAGGTCGCCATCGACTACCTCGGCAAGAGCAGCGCCACCATGTCGGTCGCGGTCTCGCTCGCCGCGCTGCTGCTGGCGTTCGTGCTGCTGATGGTCCTGTCCCTGTTCGGCGACCGCCGTACCTCCAAGGAGACCCGATGACCGGTGTCGCTGTACACCTCGACGGGCTGCGCCGGACCTTCGGCGCCACACACGCCCTCGACAACCTGGACCTGCGGATCGAGCCGGGCGAGCTGATCGCGCTGCTCGGGCCGTCCGGCTGCGGCAAGACCACGGCGCTGCGGATCCTCGCCGGCCTGGACGACGCGGACGCCGGACGGGTCCTGGTCGGTGGCAAGGACGTCACCGCGCTCGGCGCCAACAAGCGCGGGATGGGGATGGTGTTCCAGGCGTACAGTCTCTTCCCGCACCTGGACGCCCAGCGCAACGTGGAGTTCGGCCTCCGGCTGCGCGGCGCTCGCGACGCTTCCAAGAGGGCGTCCGAGATGCTGGAGCTGGTCGGGCTCGGCGCGTTCGCGAAGCGGTTCCCGCACCAGCTCTCCGGCGGGCAGCAGCAGCGCGTCGCGCTCGCCCGCGCGCTCGCCATCGAGCCCACCGTGCTCCTGCTGGACGAGCCGCTGTCGGCTCTGGACGCCAAGGTACGGGTGCAGCTGCGCGACGAGATCCGCCGGATCCAGACCGAGGTCGGCACCACGACGCTGTTCGTGACGCACGACCAGGAGGAGGCGCTCGCGGTCGCCGACCGGGTGGGCGTGATGCGGGCCGGGAAGCTGGAGCAGCTGGCCCCGCCGGCCGAGATCTACCGGCGTCCGGCGACCGCGTTCGTGGCGGACTTCGTGGGGCTGAGCAACCGGCTGTCCGGGACCGTCTCCGGGGACGTGGTCGAGGTGCTCGGCGCCCGGCTGCCGCTGGTCGCGCCGCACACCGGCGGGGCGGCGGTGACCGCGCTGGTCCGCCCGGAGACGATCACGGTGACGCCTGATGCCTCCGGCGGTGCCACCGTGGTGGGCGCGAGCTTCCTCGGCCCGACCAGCCGGGTCACGGTGGCGTCGGGTGATCAGCTCGTGATCGCCCAGGTGCCGAGTGGGGAGTTGGCGTCGCTGACGCCGGGGACCGCGGTGCGGCTGGACTTCCAGCCGGTGGCGGTGGCGCTGGCCTCCTGATCCCCCAGCTGAGCGAGCCGTCCACACCGGCCACCGCCTCGTGATGCCCGGCCGCACACCGCGGCCGGGCATCACCGGTTTTACACGCCTCGATGCTCGGGTTAGAGTCGGAGCTCCCTGGGAGCGCTCCCAGCGGTTTATCCCCACCCCATCCCCGAGGTGTTGCCGTGACCCGACTTGTCATGAAACGCAGACCGAAAGTCCTCCTGGCCGCGGCGCTCGCCGTGGCCGCCGCGACGGCCACCGCGTTCTTCGCGCTGCCGGCCGGCGCGGAGACCGCGACGTTCACCGTCACGAACTCCTGGAACAACGGTTACCAAGGTCAGGTGACGGTCGGCAACGACACGTCGTCGGCGATCAGCACCTGGAAGGTCGAGCTGACGTTACCGGCCGGAACCACCGTGGGCCAGGCCTGGAACGCTACGATCAGCTCGGCCGGGAACACCGTGACCTTCACGCCGGCCGGCTGGAACGCGACGATCGCGGCCGGGGCCTCGACCAGTTTCGGCTTCATCGCCAACGGGTCCGGGCGCCCCACGAGCTGCCTCGTCAACGGGAAGGCGTGCACCGGTGTGACAACACCCTCGTCACCCGCCGCCTCATCACCCGGCGCGAGCGCCTCCCCCAGCGCCTCGCCCAGCACGCCCACCTCGGGCACCCCGGTCGGGGTCAACGGGCAGCTGCGCGTCTGCGGCACCAAGCTGTGCAACGAGAGCGGCAGCGCGGTCCAGCTCAAGGGCATGAGCACGCACGGCCTGCAGTGGTTCCCCAGCTGCTACACCGACGCCTCGCTCGACGTCCTCGCGAACGATTGGAACGCCGACCTCTTCCGGATCTCCATGTACGTCCAGGAGGGCGGTTACGAGACCAACCCGAGCGGGTTCACGGCGCAGGTCAACAACCTGGTCGAGAAGGCCACGGCGCGCGGCCTCTACGCGCTCGTCGACTTCCACATCCTCACGCCGGGTGACCCGAACTTCAACCTGGAGCGGGCCAAGACGTTCTTCCGCGAGGTGTCCGCGCGGCACGCGTCCAAGAAGAACGTGATCTACGAGATCGCCAACGAGCCGAACGGCGTGAGCTGGGCGCAGATCACGAGCTACGCCGAGCAGGTCATCCCGATCATCCGGGCGAACGACCCGGACGCGGTCGTGGTCGTCGGCAGCCGGGGCTGGTCGTCGCTGGGCGTCTCCGAGGGCGGGTCGTCGTCGGAGATCATCAGCAACCCGGTGAACGCGTCGAACGTGATGTACGCGTTCCACTTCTACGCGGCGTCGCACCAGGCGAACTACCGCGCCGAGGTGGAGCGGGCCGCCGCGTCGATCCCGCTGTTCGTCACCGAGTTCGGCACGGTCAGCTACACCGGGGACGGCGCGGTCGACGTGGCCAGCACCAACGCCTGGTTCGACCTGCTGGACCGGTTGAAGATCTCGTACGCGAACTGGACCTACTCGGACGCGAGCGAGGGCAGCGCCGCGTTCCGTCCGGGCACGTGCAACGCCGGCTCGTTCGCCGGGACCGGCTCGCTCACCGAGTCGGGCGCGCTGCTGCGGAACCGGATCCGCGCGTAGGACGCTCCGGGCGCCGGGGGTAAGGGCCCGGCGCCCGGAGGTGTGGATTCCGGGTGCGCAACAGCGCGCCCGGAATCCACAGGCACCTACCGGACCGGAGGGCGGGCCCGCTGCGCGGGGTCAGCGGGTGCGGGACTGCTCGGCCGCGGTCAGGCGGGCGGGCAGGGCCGGACCCCGCCGGCGGGTGCGCAGGCGTCCCCGGACGTCGTCGGCGCGCAGCCGGGCCGGGCCGAGCCGGTCGCGGACCGCCAGCCAGGTGCGGGTCGCGCGGGCCCGGGGCGTCGGGTTCGCCGTCGTGGCCAGCTGGTACCCGAAGTGCCGGAGCCGATCGCCGAAGACCGCCTCGCACCTGTCGATCTCGTCCACCGTGAGCCGGTGCTGCCAGCTCGCCACCCGGGCCGTGGTCACCGCGGAGTGGGTGAGCGAGTGCCAGGTCTTGTACTCCGGCACCGCCACCGGGGCCACCTCGGACGGGCGGGCCATCGCCGGGTCGTAGTCCTCGCCGAGGAACGTGCAGATCGCCCGCAGGTGCGGCTCCGGATCGGCGACCAGGTCCTCGTAGCGGACCTGCTGGTAGACGTCGGACGGGTACTCCCGGGAGGCGCGCACCGAGGCGTCCGCGGACCGCGCCCAGGTGTCGACGAGCTTGCCGAAGTCGGCCGGGCCCCAGGGCGTCTCCTTGAGCGACGCCACGCAGTCCCGGCCGTCGCGCACGATGTTGATGATCTGGGCGTCCGGGAAGAGCCGCAGAATCACGGGAAGATTCCGCAGGTACGAGGGCCGCTTGTCGCCCCAGCGCGGTTTACCGAAGCGCTGCGCGTACATCTGGAAGATCGTCCCGAAGGCGGAGCCGAGGGTGGGCGGGGCCGCGACGACGGCCTCGACCACCGCCTCGCCGGACAGGCCCAGGTCGCCGAAGTGCGGGGACGCGACGATCCACTCGGCGAGGGCGCGCCGCTGCTCCGGGCTGCTGAGATCGCCGTACTCGTGGCGGCGCTCGTAACCGGGGAGCAGGAAGCGGTTCTCCGGCGGCAGCGCGATCCGCGGATGGGCGTGCAGCATCAGCTGAAGCATCGTGGTGCCGGAGCGGGGGCAGCCGACGACGAAGATCGGGCGATCACTGGACATGGCGTAGACCGTAAAGTAGTTTTTGTCCGATTTGCAAAGAACGTACCATCTATATGGAGGCGCATGGGTGTGATAAGCCGATCCCATGACCGGATCTGAGCTGTTGAGCCACTGTCTCGCCAAGCCCGGCGCCTGGCAGGACGAGCCCTGGGAGGGCGACGTCGTGGTGAAGGTCGGAAGCAAGATCTTCGCTTTCCTCGGCGACGTCGCGCACGGGACGAGCGTCGGCCTCAAATGCGGCACGGGACGCGACGCCGCCGACGAGTGGCTGGCGCGGTACCCGCAGGACGCGTCCGCGACCGCCTACATCGGCCGGCACGGATGGAACTCGCTGCGCTTCGGCGGGGCCATCCCGGACGAGGAGATCCTGGAGGCCGTGGACGCGTCCTACGAGATGGTGGTGGCGGGGCTGCCCAAGCGGGAACGTCCCTAGAGGTCGGATCCTTGGTTCTCGGGACCGCAGCCCGTGGAACCCGGGACGGCGGGCGGGACACCGTTGCGGCGACAGCGACGCGACGAAGGAGTTCCGCATGACCCACACGACCGGCCGCGGCTGGGCGATCACCGGCCTTCTCGCCGGCTGCGCCGGCTTCGGCGCCCTGGTGCTCGAGTCCGGCCTGGCGATGTTCAGCGAGGAGCGGGTGTACGCCGACGCGGCGCTCATGTACGCCGAGACCTACGACCGCCGGCTGATCATCGCGGCGTTCCTGCCCCTGATGGTCCTCGCCGGGCTGGGCGCCGCGATCTTCGGCGCCGGGCTGCGGCGCTGGCTGGCCGCCCAGTCGCCGGCCGGGAGCCTGCTCCCCGAGCTGGCCGGCTGGGGCACGCTGCTCGTCGCGGCGCTCAGCCTGGTCGGCTCCGGCCCGGTCACCGAGGTGTATTTCCAGGTGATCCACGCGTACAACCCGGCCGACCCGGACATCGCGATGACCCTGCAGCGACTGATGGACACGCTCCCGTGGGTCTGGACCGGGCTGCTGCTGACCACCGGCGCGATCACCGTGGCGGCGCTGCGGCACGGCGCCGCGCCGCGCTGGCTGGGCTGGGTCAGCGCGGTGGTCAGCGTGCTGATGGTGGCGGTCAACGTGTTCCCGCAGCAGTACCTCAGCGGCTATCTCGGCGGGCTCTGGCTGATCGTGGCGGGCGCCGCGTTCGCGTTCCGCCGGGCCGCGAACCCGTCCACTGTCTCGCACCTGACTGGCCAGGGCGTCACCGGCTGACATAGTGGCCGCGTGCCGACAGCGATACATCGGACGGCGGCGGCTCCGGTCGCCGCCGTCGCGCTCCTCACCGCGGTCACGGCCGTCGTCCTGCTCCCGTTCTCGCGGGCCGACGAGGCGTGGACCGAGTGGTTCTACCTCACCGACCTGACCGTCGCCGTGGTCTACGGCCTCCTGGCGTACCTGCTGCTCAGCCGCGGCGCCCGGGCGGTCGGCGCGCTCGCCGGGCTGGCCGCGATCGGCGGCGGGCTCGCGGCGATCGGGCAGCGGGTCCCGGAGCTGCTCCCCGACCTGGTCGGGACGGCCTGGGTGCCGGGCACGCTCGCGCTGATCACGGTGCTGCCGTGGCTGGTCCGCGACGACCCGCTCCCGCCGCACGCCCGGATCGCGGTCGCCACCGGGGTGGTCTGCAGCGCCGTGCTCACCGCGATGCGGGCGTGCCGCGCGGTGAGCCAGCGGTGGAGCGACATCCTCGACGAGACCCTTGCCGTGCAGATGAGCGTGGTGGTCGTTCTCGGACTCCTCACCACTGCGGACGCGGCCCGGCGATGGCGGCGGCTGCCCGGCGAGCGGCGGCGCGGCCTCGGCTGGCTGACCGTGGGGTCGGCGCTGATGGCGCTCTCCTTCGTGCCGATGGCGCTGCCGATGGAGATGGCTCAGTCGATCACGTACGCGTCGGTCACCCCGGTGCTGCAGCTGACCGCGCAGGCGTTCTTCCCGGCCGCGATCCTCGCCGTGGTGCTCCGGCAGCGGCTCTGGGGTGTCGACGTGGCGGTCAGCCGGACGCTTGTCTGGTCGCTGCTGACGGCCGGGGCGATCACCGCCTACGTGCTGATCACGCAGGCCGTCGTGCTGCTCGCGCCGCTGCCCGGAGGCACCGCGGGCGCGGTCGCGGCGGGCGTCCTGGCGGTGGCCGTCTTCCCGGCCCGGGCATGGCTTCAAACCAGGATCGACCATCTGGTACGGGGACCGTCCGCACGCCCGGGAGCCGCGGCGGAGCGGCTCGCCCAGCGGATCGGGACGGACGCGGCGGGCCCGGTGGCGGGCGCGCTGGAGGCGATCCGGGAGTCGCTGCGGCTGCACTCGGTGCGGCTCGAAACCGGCGAGGTCGTGCAGGAGATCGGGGTGTCCGGCGGGCCCGCGCTGACGGTGGGGCTCAGTCTCGGTGGGGTTCCGGCGGGACGGCTCACCGTCACCGGGGCGCCCGGGGAGCGGCTGGATGACCGTACCCGGAAGGATCTGGGAATGCTGGCCGGACCGGTGGCCGCGGTCGCGCAGCTGGCCGTGCGCACCGGCGAGCTCGCGTCGGCCCGCGCCCGGACCACCGCGGCGCGCGTCGAGGAACGCCGGCTGCTGCGCCGGGAACTCCACGATCGGCTCGGGCCCACCCTGGTCGGAATCGGACTCACCGTGCAGGGCGCGCGCAACCTCGTCGATGCCGGGCGGACCGCCGAGGCCGCGGAGACGCTGGACCTTCTGCGCGTCGAACTGGATCGCAGCGCGGAGGACGTGCGGACCCTGGCGCGGGCGCTGCTGCCGCCCTCGCTGGAACGGCACGGGCTCGGGGTGGCGCTGACCGAGCTCGCCGAACGGCTCAGCGGGCCCGAACCGGACCCGGCCGTCCGTGCGGAGATCACCGGAGAGGTGGCGGGGTTGACGCCGGAGGTGGCGGCCGGGCTGTACGGGATCGCGGCGGAGGCGCTCGTCAACGCGCGGCGGCATGCGGGGGCGTCGGCGGTCCGGGTCGGTGTGGCGGTGGACGCGTCGGGCGTGGTTCTGGAGATCGTGGACGACGGGCGGGGCATCGCGGAGGACGCCGAGCCGGGCGTGGGGTTGCGGTCGATGCGGGAGCGGGCGGAGGAGCTGGGCGGGACGCTGACCGCCGGGCCGGTGTCCCGCGGCTCGTCGCCGGCCGGTTCGGGTGCCCGGACGCTGGTGCGGACCGGGACCGTCGTCCGGGTGGTGCTGCCCCGATGAGTCTCCGGGTGGTGATCGTTGATGATCATCCGATGTTCCGGATGGGCGTACGCTCGCTGATCCTCTCCCTGAACGGCCTGGAGGTGGCCGGTGAGGCCGCCGGGCACGCGGCCGCCCTCGAGGTGGTGGCGGCGACCCGGCCCGACGTGGTGCTGATGGACCTGCACCTCGGCGGCGACTCCGGGGTGGACGCGACCGCCGACCTGCTGCGCCGCGATCCGGGCGCCCGGGTGCTGGTGCTGACCATGCTGGACGACGACGACTCGGTGTTCGCGGCGATGCGGGCCGGGGCGCGGGGCTACCTGCTGAAGAACGCGTCCCCGGAGGAACTGGAACGAGCCGTGCACGCGGTCGCGAACGGTGACGTGATCCTGTCCGGGCCGGTCGCGCAGCGGGCGCTCGGGTTCCTGACCGGGGCGCGGGTGGGCGGGTCGCCGTTCCCGGAACTGACGTCGCGGGAACTGGACGTGCTGGATCTGGTGGCGCGCGGGCTGGACAACCTGGCGGTGGCGCGGCGGTTGTCCCTCAGCGACAAGACGGTGCGCAACTACCTGTCCGCGATCCTGGCGAAGCTGCGGGTGGCCGACCGGTCGCAGGTGATCGTCCGGGCGCGGGAGGCGGGGCTGGGCGGGGCCAGATAGCGGGCTCGGTCAGGTGGTCCGGGGGATGGGGACCACCAGTGGAGTGCCCGTGGCCGGATCGGGGACGACCATCGCGTGGAGGCCGAAGACCTCGTCCAGCAGTTCGGGGGTCAGCACCTCCTCCGGCGCGCCCGAGGCGACGATCCGGCCGTCCTTCATCGCTATCAGGACGTCGGCATATCGGGCGGCCAGTGACAGATCATGCAGGACCATCACGACCGTGCGCCCCTTCTCCCGGTGCAGGCGGCGGATCAGGTCGAGGACGTCGATCTGGTGGGCGAGGTCGAGGAACGTGGTCGGCTCGTCGAGCAGCAGCAGGTCGGTGCCCTGGGCGAGCGCCATGCTGATCCAGGCGCGCTGGCGCTGGCCGCCGGAGAGGGCGTCGACCGGGCGGGAGGCGTACTCCAGCATGCCGGTCCAGCGCAGCGCGTCGGCTACCAGGCTCTCGTCGTCGCCGGACCACTGGCGGAACCACGACTGGTGCGGATGGCGGCCGCGCATCACCAGGTCGGCGACGGTGAGTCCGTCGGGGGCGGCCGGGGACTGCGGCAGGACGCCGAGGACGCGGGCCACGTCGCGGGTGGGCGTCCGGTCGATGCGGCGGCCGTCGAGGAGGACCTCTCCCCCGCCGGGTCGCAGCAGGCGGCCGAGGGCGCGCAGCACCGTCGACTTCCCGCAGCCGTTCGGCCCGATGATCACCGAGATCCGACCATCCGCCACGGGTATGTCCAGATTTTTCGTGACTTGGACATCGCCGTATGACAGGTCGAGGTTCGCCCCGCGAAGCCTCCCGTTCACGCGCTGATCCTCCGCGAGCCTCGCACCAACAACCACAACAAGTACGGCGTCCCCACGATCGCCGTGACCAGCCCGACCGGCAACTCCGCCGGCGCCACCACGATCCGCGCCAGCAGGTCGCACCCCACCACGAGCAGCGCACCGAGCACCGCCGACGCGACGAGCGGCGGCCGGCTCCCGCCGCAGAGCCGCAACGCTATCTGCGGCACCACGAACGCGACGAACTCGATCGGCCCGGCGGCCGCCACCGCCGCGGCGGCTAGCGCGGCCGCGACCACCACCACGGCGAGCTGGGCGCTCGGCAGCCGTAATCCCAATCCCCGCGCCGTGTCGTCGCCGAACTGCAGCACCCGCAGCGCCAGGCCGGTGGCGAGCGCCGCCGGCAGCAGCACGAGCAGGGCAAGGGCGAGCGGCCGGACCTGTGACCAGTCACGACCGGCGAGCGAGCCGGTCAGCCAGATGCTCGCCCGGGTCAGGTCGGTCTGGTCGGCGCGGAGCAGCAGCCAGGAGGTGACCGCGGCGAGCAGCTGTCCGGCGCCGAGCCCGATCAGCACCAGGCGATAGCCGTCGATGCCCTGCTTCCAGGCGAGCAGGTAGATGCCGGCCGCGCTGAGCAGCGCCCCGCCGAGCGCGGCGAACGGGACGGCACCGATGCCGAGCACGATCGCGGTGACCGCCCCGGCGGACGCGCCGAACGTGACGCCGAGGACGTCCGGGCTGGCCAGGGGGTTGCGGGCGAACGTCTGGGTGAGCGCTCCGGCGACCGCGAGGGCGGCGCCGGCGAGCAGGCCGCAGAGCACCCGCGGCAGTCGCAGGTTGAGCAGGATGTGCCGTTCGATGCGGGTGCCGCCGCCGGTGGCGACCTGCCAGACGGTCTCCGGGCTGATCGGGAAGTCGCCGTGCCCGACCGCGGCGACCCCGGCCGCGACGGTGGCGACCAGCGCCAGCAGCGTGACGGCGACGGTCCGGATCGGCACCGACGCCGAGACCGGCCCGGCCCGGAGCACGCGCCGGCCGGGAAGAAGCAGCGAACTCACAACCGCACCATCCGGATCCGCCGGACCAGCCAGATGAAGAACGGCGCACCCACGAACGCCAGCACGATCCCGGTCTGCAACTCCGCCGGGCTCGCGATGAGCCGCCCCACCACGTCCGCGACCAGGATCAGGCTCACGCCGAGCAGCGCCGAGAACGGGATCAGCCAGCGGTGGTCAGGCCCGGTGATCAGGCGTGCGATGTGCGGGACGATCAGGCCGGCGAACGCGAGGGGTCCCGCCGCGGCGGTGGCGGCGCCGGCCAGGAGCACGATGGCCGCGACCCCGACGGTACGGGCGGCGGCGACGTTCTGCCCGAGCGCGCGGGCCACGTCCTCGCCGAGCCCGAGGGCGTTCAGGGCCGGGGCGTTGACGGCCGCGACCACGAGTCCGGCGGCGATGAACGGCAGCACCGCCCAGGCCGTCGCCCAGTCACGCCCGGCGAGCGAGCCGACCACCCAGAACCGGAACACCGACAGCGTCTCCGGGTCACTGATCAGGATCGAGGAGGTGAACGAGGCGAGCAGCGCGCTGAGCGCCATGCCGGCCAGCGCGAGGGTCACCGGGGTCGGGCCGCCCGCGCCGGCTCTGCCGAGGGCGAAGACGAGCACGCTCGCTCCCAGCGAACCAGCGAACGCGAAATACACGTACCCCTGGAAGTGGGTTATGCCCAGGAAAGCGATGGCGACGACGACGGCGAAGGAGGCGCCCGCCGAGACGCCGAGCAGGCCGGGGTCGGCGATCGGGTTGCGCGTGTGCCCCTGCATCAGCGCACCGGCCGCGCCGAGGGCCAACCCCACCAAGACCCCCAACAGGGTACGGGGCCCGCGCAGCTCCCGCACCACGGCGGTGGCGTCCGAGCCGTCCGGGTGGACGAGCGCCTGCCACACGTCGGACGGGTGCAGGGTCTGCGCGCCGAGCCCGAGGCTGAGCAGCACCGCGACGCCGGCGAGAAGCAGCAGCCCGGCGAGAGCGGTGAGCCGGGATCCTCGCCCGGTGCGGGTGAGTGCCCCGGCTGTCACATCAGGCTCCGGCCGCCTTGGCGACGGCCGGGACGGTGTTGTCGATGAAGTACGGCACCGACAGCGGGCTCGGGTTGCGCAGCGCCATGAACTCGTCGGCGCCGAGCGCGATGTACTTACCGCCCTTGACCGCCGGCAGGTTCTTGAACAGCGTGTTCGCCTCGAGGGCGGTCTTCAGCTGCGGCTCGGTGTAGTAGATCAGCATCACGTCGGCGTCGATCGTGGCGATCTTCTCGAGGCTGAGCGTGACCGCGAACTCGTCGCCGGGCAGCGCCGCGACGGCGGGCGCCAGCTTCATCCCGAGGTCGTTGAAGGCCTTGACCGTGACGTCGGAGCCGGACCGCAGCACACCGATCGTGCCGGCTTCGAACACCTGGGAGATGGTGAAGGTCTTGCCCGCCAGGGCCGGGTGTTGTGTCTTCACCCCGTCCACCTTGGCCTGGACGTCGGTGATGATCTGCTCGCCCTGGTCCACCTTGCCGACGAGCTTGGCGACCTGGCGCAGGGTGGTCTGCCACGGGTCCTCGAACGGCCCGGTCTCGTACGCGGTGGTCGGCACGAGCGGCGACAGCGCCTTGTACTCCTGGTCGATGTAGTAGTCGCCACCGGCCAGCACCAGGTCCGGGTTGAGCTTGGCGACCTCCTCCGGGTCGACCCCGGTCTCGCCCATGACCAGCTGCACGGGCGTGCCGGTGATCTTCGGCTTGGCCCACGGGTTGATGCCGCCCTCGGCGACCGACTGGGCGATCCCGACCGGCTGGATGCCGAGCAGCAGCAGCGCGTCGATGTCGGCGTCGGAGAGCGCGACGATGCGCTCGGGCGACTTCTCCAGGGTGGTGGTGCCGAGCTTGTGGGTGACCGTCACCGGGAACGCCCCCGCGGCGGCCCCGGACGATCCGGCATCCGGTGTGGCGGTCTCGTCATCGGAGGATCCGCAGGCGGCCAGCGCGCCGGCGGTGAGAGTGAGGGCTAGAAGGGAGGTGAGAACACGGTTCAACGCAACACTTCGCTTCCCAGAGGGCGAATCCCCGCCACCGCGGAGGCGACGGGGATTCACCGAGGAGAATCAGGCGAGCTTCTTCGACTTCTTGATCGCGGCGGTGAGCGCCTCGAGCAGCGGGGCCGCGCCGTTCCAGGAGTAGATCGGGACGGCCTGCCACGGGAAGACCTGGTTCGCCTTGACGGCGGGCAGCGCGTTCCAGGCCGGCTTCGACGCCAGGTCCTTGGGCTGCAGGGTGCCGGTCCGCGAGTCCAGGAAGATGATGTCCGCGTGGTACTTGTCGGCGTTCTCCCAGCTCAGCGACTCGTAGTAGTCACCGCCGTCGGTCTTCTCCGGGACGATGATGTCGACGCCGAGCTCCTTGAAGTACATGATGTCGGACGACACCTTGGGGTTCGACACGTAGAAGATGTCGGCCGCGCCGGAGCCGGCGAGCACCTTGATGCCACCGCTCGCCTTGGCGGCGGCGGAGAGGTCGGCGGCGGCCTTCTCGAATCGGGCCTTGGCCTCGGCGACCTTCGGGGCGTTGAGGTCGGCGCCGAGGGAGGCGGCAAGCGCGGCGTACCGCTCGATCGGCTTGGTCAGCGGGACGCGGCCGACGGTGATCGTGGCGGTCGGGGCGAGGCCGAGGATCTTGTCCTTGCTCTCGTCCGGGATGTACCAGTACGCGCCCGGGTCGAACATGTGGGTGATCAGCAGCTCGGGGCTGAGCGCCGCGTACTTCTCGACGGAGAACTCGCCCCAGGCGTTACCGATGATCTCGACCTTGCTGATGTCGAGGTCGCCGGCCTGGTCCTCGGCGGTGCCGTCGGCCTTCTTGGTCTCACCGAACACGCCGACGATCTTGTCCTGGAGGCCCAGGTCGACCAGCGCGGCGGCGGTGCCGGTGAACGCGACGATCTTGCTGGGGGTCTTGTCGGCCTTCAGGTCCTTGGGCTGGTCGTCGGTGAACGACCAGGGACCGGCGGCCGCGGCGGGGGCGGAGGCGGCGGAGGAGGAGGACCCGGTCTCCTCGTTGCTGCCGCACGCGCTGAGCAGCGCGCCGAGACCGGCGGCGCCGCCGGCGGCCAGCAGGCCACGACGGGACAAAGAAAGGTTCGAGTACGACATCTTCAAGTCTTTCTCATGGGTACGACCGGTCACTCGACCGCGTGAATGGTTAGGCTAACCTAACGAACCGAACGCGCGTCAACAGGATCCGCCGAAGCGTGACGGGAGCATCAACTGTCCACCTATGACACCCCCACGGATCAGGGGGTTCGCACCACGGCTCCGGCAGCGGCCGCGCCCGCGGCCAGACGTGCCTCGGTCCGGCTCGCCGGCCTGCTGATCTCGTTCGCCCTCCTGGCCCTGGTCCTGGTGCTCAGCATCGGGTTCGGCGCCCGGTTCCTCAGCATCGGCGAGGTCTGGGCCGGACTCACCGACCCGGCGTCGGAGTACTACCGGATCGTCCACGAGATGCGGCTCCCGCGTACCCTGCTCGGCCTGATGGTCGGGATGGCGCTCGGCCTGGCCGGCGCGATCATGCAGGCGCTGACCCGCAACCCGCTCGCCGACCCCGGCCTGCTCGGCATCAACGCCGGCGCGTCGGCCGGTGTCGCCTCGGCCGCCGTGTTCCTCGGCATCGGCTCGTTCTACGGCTACATCTGGTTCGCCCTGGCCGGCGCCGCGGCCGTCACCGCCATGGTCTACGCGGTCGGTGGTGGACGCTCGGCGACCCCGGCCCGGCTCGCTCTCGCGGGCGCCGCCCTCAACGCGACGCTCTACTCCTATGTGAGCGCCGCGCTGCTCTCCGACTCGCAGGCGATCGAGAAGGTCAAGTTCTGGACGGCCGGCTCGCTGGCCAGCGCCGACTTCGCCACAGTGACCCGGCTGCTGCCGTTCTTCGCGGCCGGCCTGGTGGTGGCGCTGCTGGCGGCCCGCCCGCTGAACGCGCTGTCGCTCGGTGACGACGCGGCCCGCGCGCTCGGCGCCCGGCCCGCGGTGATCCGCACCGCCGTCATCATCGCGGTCACCCTGCTCTGCGGCGGCGCCACCGCCGCCTGCGGCCCGATCGTCTTCGTCGGGCTGCTCGTCCCGCACATGGTCCGCCCGTTCACCGGGCCGGACCTGCGCTGGCTGCTGCCGTACACCGCGGTGCTCGCGCCGGTGCTCCTGCTCGGCTCGGACGTGCTGGGCCGGATCCTCGGCAGCCCCGGCGAGCTCCAGGTCGGCACGGTCACCGCCGTCCTCGGCGGTCCCCTCTTCCTCTACCTCGTGCGAGCCGCCCGATGACCACCGCCGTAATCGAGAAGCCGGCCACCCCGACCGGCAACCGCGTGGGGGTCCGCCCGCGCGCCGTCGTGGTCGGCGTGGTCGCCGTGCTGCTCACCGCCGCGATCAGCGTGATCACGCTGGGCACCGGCGAGTTCCCGATCGCGCCCGCTGACGTGGTGAAAACCCTGTTCGGCCAGGGCACCGCCGCCCAGGACTTCATCGTCAACGAGCTGCGCCTGCCCCGGCTGATCACCGCGATCCTGGTCGGCATGGCCCTCGCGGCCGGCGGCGCGGTCTTCCAGTCGCTGGTCCGCAACCCGCTCGGCAGTCCGGACGTCCTCGGCGTCACGAACGGCGCGAGCACCGCCGCGCTGGTCGTGGTGATCCTCGGCGGCAGCAGCACCCAGCTGTCGCTCGCGGCGGTCGCCGGTGGTCTCGGCGCGGCCCTGCTCATCCAGCTGATCGGCGGCAAGCACGGCCTGCACGGCTTCCGGTTCATCCTGGTCGGCATCGGCCTGTCCGCCATCTTCACCGGCATCAGCGGATACCTGCTGACCCGTGGTGTGCAGATGGAGAACGCGCGCGCCCTGCTCTGGCTCACCGGCAGCCTGGACGGCCGGGACTGGGAGCAGGCCGGGCCGCTGCTCGGTGTGCTCGCCGTGACGCTGCCGATCCTGCTGCTGGCATGCGGTCCCGGCCTCAAGATCCTGGAGATGGGCGACGACGCGGCAGCGGCTCTGGGCGTACCGGTGAAGGTTCTTCGTACGTCTGCTCTCTTCGTGGCCGCCCTGCTGGTGGCGTGTGCCGCGGCAGCGGCCGGACCCGTCGCCTTCGTCGCGCTCATCGCGCCGCACCTGGCGAAGAAACTCACCCGGGCGCCCGGGCCGAACCTGATCCCGTCCCTCGCCATGGGCGCGCTGCTGCTGGTCGGCGCGGACTGGCTCGCGCAGCACGCTCCCCGGGCGCTCCCGGTGGGCGTGGTGACCGGCATCGTCGGCGGCGCCTACCTCGTCTGGCTGCTCACCATGGAACGCCGAGCAGGCCGGATCTGATCGACATGACGAACACAGGAGAGAAGAGATGAGTCGCCTCAGCGGTACCGGAATGACTCTGGCCTACGACAAGCGAGTCATCGCCGAGCAGCTGAGCGTCGACATCCCGGACGACTCGTTCACCGTGATCATCGGCCCGAACGCGTGCGGCAAGTCCACGCTGCTGCGGGCCCTCGCGCGGCTGCTCAAGCCGGCCGCCGGGACCGTGCTGCTGGACGGGCAGGACCTGCAGTCCCAGCCCACCCGCCAGGTCGCCAAGACGCTCGGCCTGCTGCCGCAGTCGTCGACCGCGCCGGACGGCATCACCGTCTCCGAGCTGGTGGCCCGCGGCCGGTACCCGCACCAGAGCCTGCTGCGCCGCTGGTCGACCGCGGACGAGCAGGTGGTGACCGAGTCGATGACCGCGACCGGGGTCGCCGACCTGGCCGACCGCAACGTCGACGAGCTCTCCGGCGGCCAGCGCCAGCGGGTCTGGCTCGCCATGGCGCTCGCCCAGCAGACGCCGCTGCTGCTGCTCGACGAGCCGACCACGTACCTGGACATCGCGCACCAGATCGAGGTGCTCGACCTCTGCGCCGAGCTGCACGAGACCCAGGGCCGGACCCTGGTGGCGGTGCTGCACGACCTGAACCACGCCGCCCGGTACGCCACCCACCTGATCGCCATGCGGGGCGGCAAGGTCGCGAAGTCCGGCAGTCCCGCCGACGTGCTCACCGCGGATCTGGTCGAGGAGGTCTTCGGCCTGCCCTGCCGGGTGATCGACGACCCGGAGACCGGCACCCCGCTGGTGGTCCCGGCCGCCCGTCGCCGGTTGGCCTCAACATCGGAATCTGTCTGACGATAAGGGGGACATGTCCCCTGATTCCGCCCTGGCCCGGTGGTTCACGAACCTCCGGGTCAGGACCAAGATTCTCGCCGCGGTGGTGCTGGTGGCGGTCATGATGACCGCGGCCACGTCGTTCGCGACCGTCCGGATGAGCGAGATGGACGACCGCATGAACGAGATGCGGAACATCCACGTGCAGAACCTCACGCTGCTCGGCCACATCCGTGGCGCGCAGTCCGACATCAACCACTACTCCACGTCGCTGGTCTCGGCCGGCACGTCGGCTGCCGACCGGGCCGCCGCCGGCAAGGGCCAGGCCGCGGCGGTGCAGGAGCTCGACGAGGCACTGGCCGAGTACACCGCGCAGCCCAAGACCACGGCGGCCGCCACCACGCTGACCGCGTTCACCGGCTACTGGGAGCAGTTCAACACGGCGATGGCCGCGGCTCAGGCCGGCAAGGACTCCGGCATCGACTTCGACGAGGTCATCACCGGCATGTCGGCGTCGGTCGACGACCTGGTGATCGAGGAGGGCGCGAGCGCGGCGGAAGCGGCCGACAAGGCGCACTCCGCCTACCAGGCCGCCAACCGCGACGTGCTGCTCAGCCTCGCCGCCGCGCTGGTGCTCGGCATCGGCTTCGCGATGCTCGTCGCCCGCTCGATCACCCGCCGCCTGCAGCCCGTCGCCGAGGCGATGGAGGCGGTCGCGACCGGCGACCTGACCCGGACCATCCCGGCCACCGGCTCCGACGAGATCGGCGCGATGGCGCGCTCGGTCAACCGGGCCACCGAGAGCGTCCGGGAGACCGTCGGCGCGCTGGCGCACAGCGCCGAGATGCTCGCCGCGAGCACGGGCGAGCTGAACCGGGTCAACGACCAGACCGTCGCCGGCTCGCAGTCGGTCTCCGAGCGGGCCGGTTCGGCGAACGCCTCGGCCGAGGAGGTCTCCCGCAACCTGCGGACCGTCGCGACCGGCGCCGACGAGATGGCGATGGCCATCCAGGAGATCGCGCAGAGCGCCGCGGCCAGCGCCGGGGTCACCCTCGAAGCGGTCTCCGTGGTCTCCGAGACCACCGAGACGGTGAGCAAGCTCGGCGCCAGCTCGCAGGAGATCGGCGCGGTGGTCAAGGTGATCACCTCGATCGCCGAGCAGACCAACCTGCTGGCTCTGAACGCGACGATCGAGGCGGCCCGCGCCGGCGAGTCCGGCAAGGGCTTCGCCGTGGTGGCCGGGGAGGTCAAGGAGCTCGCCCAGGAGACCGCGAAGGCCACCGAGGACATCTCCCAGCGGGTCCAGGCGATCCAGGCCGACACCGAGAGCGCGGTCGCCGCGATCACCCGGATCGGCGAGGTGATCGAGCGGATCAACCAGTTCCAGACCACCATCTCGGCCGCCGTCGAGGAACAGACCGCGACGACCGCGGAGATGAACCGCAACGTGGCGACCGCCGCGGCCGGCAGCGCGGAGATCGCGTCGAACGTGAGCCACGTGTCGAGCGCGGCCGAGCAGAGCCGGGCCGCCGTGGCGTCGGGTCAGCAGGCGGCCGCGGAGCTGGCAGCTCTCGCCGGGGACCTGAACGATCTGGTGGGCCGGTTCCAGTACCGCTGACCGCCCTTCGTGGGGATGCCCGGCCCTTCGGGGCCGGGCATTTCTTTACTCGACGACCTGTCCCACCCCGTGCTCATCTCCCTACTCGAAGATCTGTCCCACCACGTACTCATCTCCTACTCGAAGATCTGTCCGACCACGTGCTCGGCGATCGCCAGTGAGGACGTCGCCGCGGGTGACGGGGCATTGCGCACGGCCGTCACGGGACCCAGCCGGTGGATCCGGAAGTCGTCGACCAGGCTGCCGTCGCGGTCCAGCGCCTGCGCGCGCACCCCCGCCCCGGCACGCTCGACGTCGGCCGCGCCGATCTCCGGCACGTACCGCATCGCCTCGGCCATGTAACGCCGCTGGGACAGCGACCCGAGGACCTCCTTCACCCCGGTCCGCCAGTGCTGCCGCGCCATCCTCCACGTCCCCGGCCACGCCGCGATCCCGGCCAGATCAAAAACATTCACCTGGGTACGGCGGTAGCCCTCCTTCGCCGTGGCGAGCACCGCGTTCGGCCCCACCTCCACCACACCCGTCACGCGCCGGGTGAAATGCACCCCCAGGAACGGGTAGCGCGGATCCGGAACCGGATAGATCATGCCCCGCACCAGGTCCGCCTTGGCCGGCTTGACCCGCATGTACTCCCCGCGGAACGGGATGATCCGCGGGCCGGGCGCGTCGCCGGCCAGCTTCGCCACCCTGTCCGACTGGATGCCGGCGCAGACGATCACCCGGTCGGCGAGCAGCCGCCGCTCCCCCGCGGCGATCTCGATGCGCGCCCCCTGCGGGGTGAGCCGGTCCACCGCGAAGCCGGTGCGCACCTCTCCCCCGGCCGCCCCGATGTCCGCCGCGAACGCCCTGGCCACACCCGGGAAGTCGGTGATCGCCGTCTCCGGCGAATGCAGCGCGGCCAGACCGGCCGCATGCGGCTCGATCTCGCGGATCCCGGCCGGGTCGACCCGCCGCAGACCGGGTACGCCGTTCTCCCGCGCCCGCTTCTCCAGGTTGTCCAACCGGCCCAGCTCGTCCGCGCGCACCGCCACGACCAGCTTGCCGCACTCGTCGTACGCGATCCCCCGCTCCGCGCAGTACTCCCGCAGCAGCAGCCGGCCCCGGGTGCAGAGCTCCGCCTTCAGGCTGCCCGGCGTGTAGTAGATCCCGGCATGCACGACCCCCGAGTTGTGGCCGGTCTGATGCTGGGCGACCTCCGCCTCCTTCTCCAGGAGCACGACACGGGCGCCCGGCCGGCGCAGGGTGATCTCCCGCCCGATCGCCAGGCCGACGATGCCGGCCCCGATGATCGCGATGGTCTCGTCGGCCACGTGTGTTGCCTCTCTGCTGCTGCCCACCGGAAGCGATGGCGAAAGTTGTGACAGAGGTATAGAACCGCAACGCCTCCGCCCCGTGGTCCTCGGAGGGGCGGAGCGGGCCCGGAACCCGCCGAACGGCCGGTGCCCGCCCCACCCGGATGTCCCGGTCGTGACAGCGATCCGGCCGGGGCCCGGGTCCGGTCGGGAGCCGGCGCTCAGCCGTCAGGTGGTGCCGGTCCGCACCCGGTCGAGAGCCGGCGGGTGGCCGGATCGCGGGGCGGGCGTGACGCCGACCCAGCCGGAGGGGTGCTCCAAACGCAGGGCTGTCGGCAAGCGATGGGCCATGTCGGCGGCCACGTTGCCGGGCGTCGCCGCCGGGCGTCGCCGCCGGGCGTCGCCGCCGGGCGTCGCTGCCGGGCGTCGCTGCCGGGCGTCGCTGCCGGGCGTCGTCGCCGCGGCGCCGATCGCGGCGGCGGCGAGCATGCCCAGCCCACGGTCCACAGTGATCCGATCACGCGCCCCGGTCCGGAAGCCCGCGCCGGCCATAGGCGCGAGCGGGCAACGCGGCAATTGTTGACGATGCTGCTTGAAGAGCCCTCTCGCACTGACGCGACCCGTCGGCGTTCCGCTCACCCCGCGGAGGGCAGGCAGCGCCCGCAGCCGAGCGAGCCGTAGCCCAGGCATGCCCGACGCGGCGATAACCTGCCCCACCTACGGCTCGCATGCGCCAGCCGTAGCCCGGACCGGTAACAACGCGCCGAGGACCTGCGCCGACTACGGCTCGGCACCGCCAGCCTCAGTTGATCTCCATCTCGGGCGGTGAACGACCGCGCGGCTCACGGTGGGCTCGTGCGCGGGTAGCGGCTCACTGTGGGCTCGTGCGCGGGTAGCGGCTCACGGGCGGGTCCACGATCATGTCGCGGGCCCGGGCCTCGCGCGGGGGTGGCGGCTCACGGTGCGGGGGCGGCGCACCGATGTTCATGCCGGCCGCGATGGGGTCGCACGGAAACGGTTCGTGTGCTTCCATCCCTGCCCTGCCGTTGATGGATCGCCACGCAAGCGTTGCGTGTGACCTGATCCCCGCGGCGCCGGCGTTGCGTGTGGCCTTGTCCATGCGGCGCCCGCGCTGCGTGTGACCTCGTCCCCGCGGTGCCGGCGTTGTGTGTGGCCTTGTCCATGCGGCGCCGGGGTTGCGTGGCCTGATCCAGGCCGCCGTCACCGCCGTCACCGCCGTCACCGCCGTCACCGGTGGTGCCACGGCGTCTCGGGCCGGGCCACACGACTGCGGCGTGGCCGGTCGATGTAACGGTCCAGGCGCTCCGCCCGGGTGGGCGAAGCAGCACGTCACCGAGATGATCAACCTGAGCTGAGTGGCATTGACCGTCGCTCGGGCGCGGTGAAACGCCCACGGACCTGCGTGGGCTACGGCTCAGGCTTGGGGCTCGCCCTCTCGGGCGGCGACCTGGGGTGAGCGGGACGGGTGGCCGGGGCCGGCGGCGGGATGCGCCGGCGGAAGGGGCGTCAGGGGTGGCGTGTCAGGGGACCGGTCGGCCGTGGGGGGAACGGCGCGCGGCGTACCCGGAAAGGCCTCACGCAGGGGTCCCGGGAAGGCGGATCGTCAGGATCGTCCCGGTGGGGCTGTTGGGGAGGGCCTGCACTGTGCCGCCGTGATTTGTGGCGGTTTGGGCCACTATCGCCAAGCCCAGGCCCGAGCCTGGCATGGCGCGGGCGGCGGCTGATCGATAGAAGCGGTCGAAGACGTGGGGGCGGTCCTCGTCGGCTATGCCGGGGCCGGTGTCGGTGACCGTGAGCAGGCAGGCGCCGGGGCCGTCGGGGATGAGGCGGACCTGGACCTTGCCCGCGGGTGGGCTCCATTTCGCGGCGTTGTCGAGGACGTTGACGACCATGCGCTCCAGCTCGCCGGGGCGACCGAGGACGGTTGCCGGGGTGAGGGCGGTGTCGAAGGTCAGGGCGGGGGCGCGCAGCTGGACGCGGCTGACCGCGGCGGTGACCACCTCGGCCAGGTCCAGCGGCTCGACGGCCTCGCGGCTGGCCTCCTCGCGGGAGAGCTCGACCAGCTCGGTGGTGAGCGTGGCCAGCTCGCGGACCTGGGCGTCCAGATCCTCGAGGAGGCTGGTGCGGTCCTCGGTGGTGAGGCGGTGGGCCAGCTCGGGGTTGCGCTCCACGGTGAGCAGGAGCTCGACGTTCGTCCGGATGCTGGTCAGCGGGGTGCGCAGCTCGTGGCCGGCGTCCTCGACCAGGGCTCGCTGGGCGCGGCGGGACGCGTCGAGCGTGGAGAGCATCGTGTTGACCGAGCGGCCGAGGCGGGCTATCTCGTCGTTGCCGGCCACCTCGATCGGGCGGGCCTGTGCCCACCGGGAAAGGTCCATCGTGACGGCGACGTCCTCGACGGCACCGGTGAGACGGTCGACCGGGGCCAGGCCGGCGCGCGAGACGGTGCGGCCGAGCAGGGCGGCGCCACCGATGCCGGCCGCGCAGCCCACCGCGAGGAGCAGGGCGAACGTCATCAGGACGCGGTCGTCGGGGCGCCTGTCGAGGGCCACCTGGACCGCTCCGCCGCCGGGCAGCGGCTTGGTGAACATGAGGTACTCCCCGGGGCCGAGGGTCACCTCCTCCCGGACCGGCTCGCTGCTGCCGGCGGCGACCGCGACGGCCGCGTCGGTGACCGGCAGCGGGGTGGCGGTGCCGCCGACGACCGTGCCGGACGCGTCGATGATCTGCCAGCAGGGGCCGATCTCCTTGCCGTGCCGGTAACCCGAGGCCTCCCGCTTGCCCTCCATCGCCAGCCAGTACGCCGGGTTCGCCGCGATCGTGCTCGCGTCCGACGCCAGCTCGGCGGCGACCTTGTCCTGCTGGATCTCCCGCACGGTGAACCAGGCGCCGGCCGAGACGACCAGGACGGCGGCGGCCACCGCGCCGGCCACCAGCAGGGCGAGCCGGGCGTGCAGGGTGCGCTCACGCCACCAGAGGGTCACAGGGGCTCCTCCCTCAGCACGAAACCCACGCCCCGGACCGTGTGCAGCAGCCGGGTCTCGCCGTCGGCCTCCAGCTTGCGGCGCAGATAGCCCAGGTAGACATGCAGGCTGTTGGACTGCTCGCCGAAGTCGTAACCCCAGACCTGCTCGAAGAGCGCGGCCCGGGACAGCACCTGCCGGGGATGACGGAGGAACGCCTCCAGGATGGTGAACTCGGTGCGGGTCAGGCGCAGCGCGCGGGCACCGCGCCACACCTCGCGGGTGCGCGGGTCGAGCCGGATGTCGGCGAAGGCGAGCAGATCGTCCGGCTCGGCGGCCGCGGCCGGGGCGGTCAGCGCGGACCGGCGCAGCAGCGCTCGGATGCGGGCGAGCAACTCCTGCAGGGCGAACGGTTTCACCAGGTAGTCGTCGGCGCCCGCGTCGAGGCCGGCCACCCGGTCACCGACCGTGTCGCGGGCGGTGAGCATGAGGACCGGCAGCACCACCCCGTCGGCGCGCATCCGCCGGCACGCCTCCAAGCCGTCCATGCCCGGCATGTTCACGTCGAGGATCACCGCGTCGGGCTCGCCGGCACGGACCGCGTCGAGCGCGGCATGGCCGTCACCGGCGCTCTCCACCTGGTAACCCTCGAAGCGCAGGGTCCGCGCCAGCGAGTCACGCACCGCCGCATCGTCCTCGACCACCAGGATCCGCATGCCCTCCACCCTGCCAGCCGGGTACGACAGTTCTCACAGCTGGGCCGCGTCGAGCGCGGATTGCAGCGACTCCTTGTATCCGCCGCTGGTGAACGTGGCGCCGGAGACGGAGTCGATGTCGGCGCTCTGCGCGTCCAGGGTCTCCTGCACGAGCACCGGGATGGCCCGGGCGCTGATCTCGTCGTGCCGGGAGCTGCCGCTCGGGTGGACCGGCACCGTGACCGCGGTGATCTTCCCGTCGGTGACCGTGATGGTCACCTGGACGTCGCCCTCCTGCGTCTGCACGACGTCGCCGGCGTAGGTGTCCCCGGCCGGCGCCGCCGTCCCGACGGCCACCACCTCGGGGGTGATGGACGCGCCGGTGCTGGTCCGATAGCTGAACAGCAGCACGAGAGCCGCCACGGTCGACAGAAGCCACAGAGTGATACGTCGCATTTTTCCTCGAATTCCCTGTTCTACCAGCTGAAGAGCTCGGTGTGCACGCGAGCCGGCTTGACCCCCGCCTCGACCGCCGCCGCCCGTGCCGTCCCGGCCCACTGCTCCGGCCCGCAGATGTAGACGTGCGCGGCCGCGACCTGCGGCGCCACCTGCCGCAGCACGGCGGCGTCCGGCTGGCCGGCCAGGTTCGCCGGCAGCCACGAGTCGCGGTCCGCCCGGCGCCCGGTCAGCGGGACGACCCGCACCCCGCGCTGCGCCGCGAACCACTCCAGCTCGCCGCGGAACGCCAGGTCCTCCTCGCTGCGGGCCCGGTAGATGAGCGTCGCCTCGCCACTGCGGTACGGCAGCTCCCCGAGCAGCGACAACAGGGGCGTGATCCCGATCCCGCAGGCCATCAGCACGACCGGCCCGCCGGAGTAGGACTCCCCGGTCAGCTTCCCGTACGGCCCCTCGACCAGCACCCGGGTGCCGGGCTTCAGGGAGGCGATCCGCCCGCTGCCGTCCCCGGAGTTCTTCACGGTGATCCGCAACGAGTCCGGCTGCGGTGCGGCCGAGAGCGAGAAGGGGTTCGACCGGGTCCAGCCGGGCCCGTCCAGGAACCGCCAGTGGAAGAACTGCCCGGCCCGCACCGTCAGGCCGGTCAGGTTCTCGCCGGTCAGGTAGACCGAGGTCAGACCGGGCCCCTCCGGCACGACCCGGGTGACCACCAGGCGGTGCCACCAGTTGCGCCAGGCCGGCACGCCGAGGCGGTGGACGACGACGGCGACGAGCGCCACCGCGTACAGCGTCCACCAGTACGCGCGGGCGAGCGCCGAGCCGGTGAAGTCGGAGCCGGTCCAGATCTGGTGCGGCAGGGCCAGCCCGACGCCGAGGTAGGCGTAGAGGTGCAGGAGGTGCCAGGACTCGTACCGCAGCCTGCGGCGCGCCTTACGGATCGAGGTGGCGACCACCAGCAGGAGCAGCAGCGTCCCGGCAGCGGCGAGCAGCATGCCGGGGTACGTCCGTACCAGGTCCCAGAACTGGGTGACAACGTTCGTGGTGCCGGCCGCGTACCCGATGGTGACCGTGACGATGTGCGCCAGCATCAACCAGAACGACGTGAAACCGGTCCACCGGTGCCAGCGGGCGAGCCGGTCCTGCCCGAACGCGCGCTCCACCATCGGGATCCGGGCCATCAGCAGCACCTGGATCAGCAGCAGGTCGGAGGCCCAGAGACCGGCGAGCCGGGCGACCGCGGTGATCGCGGCGGAGCCACCACCGGTGATCTCCCGCACCCCGCCGTTGCTGACCCAGAGCGCGGTCACGATCAGCAGGCTCAGCCCGGCGGCGACGCCACCGGCGTCCTTCCACCATCGCGGCGCGGCGCGAGGCCGGCGATGGGCAGCGCTTCGAGCATTTCCGGGTACGGCGGTGGTGGTCATGCGCCAACCCTGACCGGACCGGATAAGAGGTGGTCAGGGCGAACCTAAGGGTTGCCTAAGAACACCTTTCACCAACGCCTTACGCCCCTCACAGGGTCCCTACAGCTCTCTGGTGCGCAATGGGGAACACCCGATGAACAGAGCCTGAAGGACAGACTGTGACCACGTTGCTAGCCGCCGCGGTGGACCTCGCCGCGATCGCCCTCCTGACGTTCGGCGTCTATTTCCCCCGGCATCGCCGGCGCGACCTGGTGACCGCCTTCCTCGGCATCAACATCGGCGTCCTCGCGGTCGCGATCGTGCTCGGTTCGACGACCGTCGGCGCCGGCCTCGGCCTGGGTCTCTTCGGTGTCCTGTCGATCATCCGGCTGCGGTCCGACGAGATCTCCCAGCACGAGATCGCGTACTACTTCGCGGCGCTCGGCCTGGGCCTGATCGCGGGACTCGGCGGCACGCCGGACTCGACCACCGCCGGCCTGATGCTGCTGATCATCGTGGGGCTCTGGATCGGTGATCACCCGGCGCTGTTCCGGCGGTACCGCAATCAGCAACTGCGGCTCGACGTCGCGTACACCGACGAGGACGCGCTGCGCACGCACCTGGAGACGCTGCTCGGCGGCCGGGTGACGAGCATGGTGGTGCGCCAGGTCGACATGGTCAACGACAGCACGCTCGTCGACGTCCGGTATGTGGCGCCGGCGGCCGGCCGCGCGCCGCAGGAGCCGGGACTGCGTCAGCGGGTGAACGCCGCATGATCGCCTTCGCCCCGATCTCCCTGGACGAGCTGGTCGGCGAGGCGGCGCTGCTCACCCGCCTGGACCGCAAGTACCTGCTCCCGGCGGCCGGGCTGCCGGAACTGCTCAACCGGATGCCGTCCTCGGTGCGGATGCTGGAGATCGGCGGGCAGCGCTCGTTCGGCTACCGGTCGGTCTACTTCGACACCGCCGGCCTGGACAGCTATCTCGCGGCGGCGCACGGGCGCCGGCGGCGCTTCAAGGTACGCATCCGCACCTATTTGGACACCGGACTCGACTTCGTCGAGGTGAAGACGCGCGGCGCGCGGGGGGTCACGGTCAAGGAGCGCATTCCGTACGAGGGTGACGGGTCCCGTCTCGGCCCGGCCGGCCACCGGTACGCGCACACCGTGCTCGCCGACGCCGGGATCCCCGCCGAAGGGCTGGACTTCCACGCGGTGATGGCCACCTACTACCGGCGGACCACGCTCTACGTCCCGGAGACCGGCAGCCGGGTGACCCTCGACAGTGACCTGGCCTGGCAGCTCCCGGACGGCTCGACCACCCGGATGCCGGACTCGGTCGTGGTGGAGACGAAATCGGCGCGCGCCGCCTCGGACGTCGACCGCCTGCTCCGGTCGCTCGGGCACCGCCCGTGCCGCATCTCCAAGTACGCCACCGGCCTCGCCGCCCTGCGTCCCGATCTGCCCGCCAACAAGTGGCACGGCGTCCTGCGACGTCACTTCACCTCCTGAGGGGTTCCCCATGCGCCTGCGTAAGAAGATCGTCGCCGCGGTGAGCTCGGCCGTGCTGGCCGCCGCCATGATGGCCGGTTGTTCGAACTCCTCGTCGTCCTCCGCCGCGGCGGACACGACCGGCACCACCGCCGCCGTGGTGGCGTCCACGGTGGACGGCACGCAGGGCGCCGCGGTGGTGCTCGCGGCGAACAAGGCCGTGCACACCGCCGCTTCGGCCGGCTCAGCCTCCGAGATCAGCCTCTCCGGATCGTCGGCTTCGTCCACGGCCTCCGGTGTCACGATCGACGGCTCCACCGTGACGATCACGGCCGCGGGCACATATCGGATATCGGGCTCCCTGACGGACGGGCAGATCGTGGTGAACGCCCCGGACGCCACCGTCACGCTGATCCTCGACAACGCCTCGATCACCAGCTCGACCACCGCCGCGATCGCCGCCACCGAGGCCGAGCAACTGGTGATCGAGCTTGCCGGCGGCAGCACCAACACGCTCGCCGACACTTCCACCTACGCCGAGGACGCCGACGTGAACGCTGCCCTGTTCAGCGCCGGTGACCTGACGATCACCGGCAGCGGCGCGCTCACCGTGACCGGCAACGGCAACGACGCGATCGCGAGCAAGGACGGGCTGCTGATCCGGTCCGGGACCATCACCGTGACCGCGAAGGACGACGGCATCCGCGGCAAGGACTACGTGGTGGTCGGCGGCGGGACGATCACGGTCGAGGCGGGCGGCGACGGGATCAAGGCCGACAACGACACCGACGCCGACTCCGGCTATGTCGCGATCTCGTCGGGCACGCTCACGGTGACCGCGGGCGGCGACGGCGTGGACGCGGCCACCGACATCGTGGTCACCGACGGGGCGATCACGATCAGCTCCGGCGGCGGGCACACCGCGCAGGTGGCCGGCGACGCCTCGGCGAAGGGGCTCAAGTCCGGCGTCATCACGGTCCTCGAGGGTGGCACGGCCACGGTCGACGCCGCCGACGACGCGGTGCACAGCGACGGCGCGGTCCACTTCGCCGGCGCGACGGTCAGCGTGGCGAGCGGCGACGACGGGGTGCACGCGGAGGGCGCGCAGGTGATCGACGGCGGCAGCCTCGAGGTCACGGCGGCCGTCGAGGGCCTGGAGGCGGCGGAGTTCGTGCTGAACGCGGGCGATGTGCACGTGGTCTCCAGCGACGACGGCATCAACGGCGCCGGGGGCACCTCCACGCCCGACCAGGGCTTCGGCGGCGGGCCGGGCGGCGGCGAGACCGTCGGCGACTTCTCCGTCACCATCAACGGTGGCACCCTGGTGATCGACGCCGAGGGCGACGGGCTCGACTCCAACGGCACCGCCGCGATCACCGGCGGGACCGTGGTGGTGAACGGGCCGCAGGGCAACGGCAACGGCGCGCTCGACGTCAACGGCAGCTTCACGATCAGCGGCGGTGTCCTGCTCGCGGCCGGCAGCGCCGGCATGGTGGTCACGCCCGGTACCGACTCGGCGCAGGGCTGGCTGTCCGCCACCCTGGACGACGCGGTCGCGGCCGGCACGACCATTCAGATCACCGACAGCGCGGGTACGGTCGTCGCCTCCTACGTGACCAGTAAGGCTGTGCAGAACATCGTCTACTCGTCGCCGGCGATCACGTCCGGCGAGAAGTACACGGTCTCCGTCGGCGGGACCGCGAGCGGGGACAGCATCGGCGGGCTGGCCGCCTCCGGGTCGCTCGGCTCGGCCGGCACGGTCGCCACGGTGACCGCGGGCGAGGCCCCGGCGGGGGGCTTCGGTCGCCGGCGCTAGGATCACAGGCCCCCGGGAAGATCACCGGGGGCCTTCTCGTCACTCTGCGTGTCCACATAGGATTACCTGAGTTCTGGAGAAGAGACGCCTGTCGCAGTACGATCGGCGCAGCCCGGCGCGTGGGCGCCGACGACCCCTGAAGGGTTGGCCGGGGTGACCGAGAACGACAACGGCGGGGCAACCGTGCGCCGGTTGCAGCTGGGCGCACATCTGCGTGCCCTGCGCCGCGCCAAAGGGGTGACCCGTGACGAGGCCGGGTACCGAATACGCGGCTCCGAGTCGAAGATCAGCCGGATGGAGCTGGGCAAGGTCAGCTTCAAGGAACGCGACGTCACCGACCTCCTCAAGCTGTACGGCGTGGAGGACCCGGCCGAGCACCAGCGGGTCCTGGCCCTGGCCCGGGAGGCGAACACGCCCAGCTGGTGGCACGCGTACGGGGACGTCCTCGACACCTGGTTCCAGAACTACCTCGACCTGGAACAGGCCGCCGAACTGATCCGCACCTACGAGGTCCAGTTCGTCCCCGGTCTGCTGCAGACCGACGCCTACGCCCGCGCGGTGATCCGCCTCGGGCACGACCACGCCGACCCCGGCGAGATCGACCGCCGGGCCCGGCTCCGGATGGCCCGCAAGCAGGTCCTCGCACGGCCGGACGCGCCGCGGCTCTGGGCGGTTCTCGACGAGGCGGTGCTGCGCCGGCCGATCGGCGGCCCCGAGGTGCTGCGCGAGCAGATCCAGTCGCTGCTCGACGTCTGCGACTCCCCCGCCGTACGGCTGCAGGTGATGCCGTTCGCCTCCGGTGGGCACGCGGCCGCCGGCGGCGCCTTCACCATCCTGCGGTTCCCGCACGAGAAACTGCCCGACGTGGTCTACATCGAACACCTCACCAGCGGGCTCTACCTGGAGCGGCGGGAAGAGGTCGACCACTACGCGGCGGCGTTCGGCCGGCTCTCGATCGAGGCGGAGCACCCGAGCCGTACCCCGGATCTGCTGCGCGCCATGCTGGCCGACATCGACTCCTAGGGTCACGCACAGACCCGCCACAAGGTAGCCCGTTTCACTGGGCCGCGTGACAGCCAATCCCGCAGCTCAGCGTCCTGCTCGCCGGTTCGGCCGGCGTGGTTTCCTGGCCGGCGGCCTCGGTGTGCTGGCGGCTGCCGCCGGCGGCGGCGCCTGGGCCCTCGACAGGTACGTCCTCGATCACGTCGAGGTGTCCGGCGCCTCCGCGATAGCCGCCCAGAACGTCTCCGTCGCGGAGGCGGCCGGCACCGGCACGGCGACCGCGACGACCTGGACCAGCGACACGTCGACGATCGCGATCGAGACGGTGGCGACCGGCTCGGGCACCGGCAAGATCACCTACTTCGTGGCGGACGTCAAGGTCAGCGACGCGACGATCGTCCGGTCGGCGTTCGCCAACGACCAGTTCGGCGAGAACATCGTCGCGAACCCGTCGGCGATCGCCGCCTCGGTGAACGCGGTCCTCGCGATCAACGGGGACTACTACGGGTTCCGGGACACCGGGATCGTGATCCGCAACGGGGTGAAGTTCCGCGACGCGGGCGCCCGGCAGGGGCTCGCGTTCTACGCCGACGGGTCGATGAAGCTCTACGACGAGACCGCCACCAGCGCCGACGAGCTGCTCGCGGCCGGCGTGTGGAACACCGTGTCGTTCGGTCCGGGACTCGTCGACGGCGGCCGGGTGATCGACGGGATCGACGGGATCGAGGTGGACACCAACTTCGGCAACCACTCGATCCAGGGGCAGCAGCCGCGCACCGGCGTCGGGCTGATCGACGAGAACCACCTGCTCTTCATCGTGGTCGACGGACGCAGCCAGGGGTACAGCCGGGGCGTCACGATGCCGGAGTTCGCACAGATCTTCGCGGACCGGGGCGCGACCGTGGCGTACAACCTGGACGGCGGCGGCTCCTCGGCGATGATCTTCCGGGACGAGCTGGTCAACAACCCCCTCGGCAAGGGCCAGGAGCGGGGCACCAGCGACATCCTGTACGTCGCGGGCTGAGCGCGATGATCGTCCTCATCCCGGCCTATCAGCCGGATCAGCGGCTCGTCGAACTCTGCCGGAGCCTCGGGCACTATCGGATCGTCGTCGTGGACGACGGGAGCGGCAGCGCGTACACCGCCGTCTTCAACGCCGCTCGCGCGGCCGGCGCCGACGTGCTCACGCTGGACCACAACCGGGGCAAGGGGTTCGCCCTGAAGACCGGTTTTGCCCATATCGCGGCACGGCACCCCGGCCAGGACGTCGTGTGTGCGGACAGTGACGGCCAGCATCGCCCGGACGACATCGCGGCGGTCGCCGGGCGGGTCGCGGTCACCGAGGCGGCGATGGTGCTCGGCGTGCGGCGCTTCACCGGGACCGTGCCGGCCCGCAGCCGGTTCGGCAACACCGTCACCCGGGGACTGTTCCGGCTCGTCACCGGCCGATCGGTGTCGGACACGCAGACCGGGTTGCGGGGATATCCGTCGTGGGTGCTGAAGTGGCTCGGGGACACGCCGGGCGACAGGTTCGAGTACGAGCTGCGGCTGTTGCTGCGGGCCGCCCGGGAGGACCTGGCGATCGAGGAGCTGGAGATCGCCACGGTGTACCTGGACGGCAACCGGTCATCGCATTTCCGGCCGCTGCAGGACTCGGTCCGCATCTACCGACCGCTGCTCGGCTCGGTCTTCGCCTTCGCCGGGTCGTCGCTGCTGGCGTTCGCGGTGGACGCCGCGCTGCTGGCCGTCCTCGTCACGGCGAGCGGGCACCTGATCGCCTCCGCGATCGCGGCCCGGCTGGTGAGCGCGACGCTGAACTACACGGTCAACCGGCGTACCGTCTTCGGTCCGGTCGCGCCGCACCGCAAGGCGGCGCCCCGGTACGCGGCGCTCGCGCTCCTCTCCCTCGCGGCCAATGTGGCGCTGCTGCGGGCGCTGGCCGGACTGTCCGGATCACTTCCGGTCGCGAAGCTGGTGACGGAGGTGTCGTTGTTCACCGCCGGCTTCGTGATCCAGAGGGCGTTCGTCTTCAGCCGCAACCGGGTCCGGACGGCGATCGCGCCACGACCGATGGCCGGAACGGGACTCCCATCAGGTTGACATCCGCTTCTCGCCGGGCGTCCGGTGTGCACACCGGCCTAGAATGTGTCGATGGAGTTCGTGCTGGACCGGATCGGGCCCAACTCCTTCAAGGTGCTCGTCGCGGATCTGACCAGAGAGCTGACCAAACTTTCCCTCAAGGTCATCGACACGGGGACTCTGCACTTCCCCGCGGACACGCCTCCCACGACCGTGCGGTGGCCGTCGTTCCTCCAGGGCGGGGTGTGGACCGGCCACACCGTGATCGATTGCCTTTACGTGCCGAAGGAGAGCCGCAGTTCCTGGACCGCAGCCGAGTTCCGCGCGGCGCTGGCCCAGCGGCTCGACAAGGAGTTCCAGACACGGGAACGGGCGCGTGCCGTGCAGGACGGGGACGGGTTCCCTCCGAACCCGTTCGACTACCGTCCGCCGGACTACCGTCCGCCGGATTACTCGTCCGGCGCCGCGCCGCCGCTCCCGCCCGAGCCTTCCCCGGTCTTCACGGACTATCTCGTCATCGCGACGAACCTGCCGGCATCGGTGATCTCCCCGCCCGACTGTTCCCGGCTGCTCGCGGAGCACGCCGAGGCGCTCGGCCTGAAGGGCTGGAAGATCTGGGACCTCACCACCCTCACGACGATGCTGGCGCAGGCCGAGCCGGTCCGCCGGAAGTACCTCTCCGAGATCGCGCCGGACGACGTGTTCAGCCGCCTCCACGAGTACGACCTGGGCGTCACGAAACCGGTCCTCGACCTGTTCATGACGCAGGCGACGAACGAGCTGGACGGCGAGAAGTACGTGCGCCTGTCCCAGGCCGGCGACGCGACGGCCGGCAAGATCCCGCTGAGCCAGGTGGGCGTCGACCTCCCGGTCAAGGGCGAGGCGAAGATGGCCGCCCGCCTGATCATCGAGGCCGCCGACACGGCGTCGCCGTTCCACCGGTCCGGGCCGGTCCCGAACGTCCTGCTGCTGGGTGGACCGGGCCAGGGCAAGAGCACGATCGCGCAGCTGATCGGCCAGTGCTACCGGACCGCCCTGCTGGACGGCTCGCTGAGCCCGCAGCGCACCAGCCACGCGCTGCTCGTCTCCCTGCAGAAAGGTCTGCAGGAGGCGCGGATCCCCCGGCCCCGGCTGCGGCGCTGGCCGGTCCGGGTCAACCTCGCGGAGTACGTCGACTGGGCGGCCCGGCACCACCAGTCGCTGATCACGTACATCGCCGAGGCCGCCACGCCGTTCGTGGAGGGCATGACCGGTCGGAAACTGCGGTCCTGGCTCAAAGCTTGGCCCTGGCTGCTGATCCTGGACGGATTCGACGAGGTCGCCTCGGCACACGACCGGGACACCCTGATGCAGCAGCTGCGCAACTTCATGAACGAGTCCGAGAGCCTCGGCGGTGACGTCTTCGTGCTGGCGACCACCCGGCCGCAGGGTTACGCCGGCGAGTTCTCCCAGCACGGCTACCAGAGCGTCGAGCTCGCCTCGCTGGAGCGGCAGCAGGCGGTGGACTACGGGCTCAAGCTCGCGCAGGCACGGCACAGCGACGATCCCGAGATGCGCAAGAAGGTCTCCGAGCGGATCAACGTGGCGGCCAACGACAAGTTCACCGCGCGCCTGATGCGGTCACCGCTGCAGGTGACCATCATGTCCATCCTGCTGGAGGCCCGGGAACGGGTGCCGCGGGCGCGCTACGCGCTGTTCAACGGGTACTACGAGACGATCTACGCCCGTGAGACGACGAAGAAGGACAGCTTCCGCGAGCTCCTCGAGAACCGTGACCGGGACATCCACGAGCTGCACAACTGGCTCGGGCTGATGCTCCAGGTGAAATCCGAGCAGGCCGGCGACCTGGACGCCTCCATCCCGGCCGACGACCTGCGCCTCAAGGTCGTGCAGAGGCTGCGGGACGAGGGGTACGACCAGGCCAAGGCCACCAAACTGGCCCAGCAGATCATCGAAGCCTTGATCGAACGCCTGGTGCTGATCGTGCCGAAGCGCGACCGGGAGTACGGGTTCGAGGTCCGCAGCATCCAGGAGTTCTTCGCGGCACGGGCGATCGTCTCCGGGTCGGACACCGCCGTGCTGCACCGGATGGGCCAGATCATCGAACCGGCGCACTGGCGCAACACCTGGCTCTTCGCGGCCGGCAAGGCGTTCAGCGAACGCGAGCACATCCGCCGCGACATCGTCACGCTGCTCACCGACATCGACAGCCGGGACCTGGTCCGGATGCTGGTGTCGCCCGGCGCCGACCTGGCCTTCGACCTGCTCGACGACGAGGTGGCGAACAACGTGCCGGTCCTCCAGCGCCTCCTCTTCGACCGGGCCCTGGAACTGCTCAAGTACCCGCCGGACCACGACCTGCGCCGCCGCGCGCCGGTGCTGTTCCAGCAGGCCGCCCTCGCCGACGCCGACTACCTGGCGGTCAAGCTGGACCAGGCGATCGCGCAGGCCGCCGGCGGCACGCCGGCACAGGTCGAGGCGGCGCACGCCGTGCTCCGGCTGGCCGGTCAGCGCGCCACGCCGCTGGCGTTGAAGCTCCGCCAGCGGCTGCGGGCCCTGGAACGGGAGACCGATCCGAGCCGGCTCACCGGTGAGGCCGTCACCCGGCGGATCACCGATGCCTGGGACCGCTCGCTGCGGGACTCGCATCTCTCCGTACCGGATGACGCCACCGCGAAGGCCTTCCTGACGCAAGCGATGACCAGCAGCACCGAGGAACCCCTGCACTGGGACTATCTCGACAGTTGCCTCAGCCGTCCCGCCGTCGCCGCGGCTCTGGCCCGGGCCACCCTGGCGACCGCCGAGATCGACGCCGCGATGGCCTCCAAGCTGCGCGACCTGATCCGCCTCTGGGTCCAGCGCAAGGCCTCCGGTGCCGGCCTGCTGGACGACACGGATGCCTGAGACGCCCGGCGCCGGGCGGGCGGTCCGCCGCCGGCTCCAACTTCTTCTGTACGGGGCCGCGGGTGCCGTCGCCGTGCTGCTCACCGTCGTTCTCGCGCTGATCGTCGTGGCCCGCGACGACCTGGACCTGTCCGACCGGCTGGCCGCGGTCAACGACGTCTTCGCCGGCGCCGCCCTGTTCGTGGCGCTGACCGCCGGCGGGATCGCCCTGCAGACCTACGCCGCCGCGACCGGTTCACCGGTGATCAAGGCGCAGGTGTGGTTCGGCGGCGACCCGCCGAACCGGCTGGTCCTCGTCGCCGAACCGGCGCCCGGCGGCCTGCTGCGCTCGGTCGGCGTCACCGGGCAGTCCCGGCTGCACCTGCGGCTGAACAACGTCAGCGAGCACCCGGCACATCAGATCACCGTTCAGGTACGCCTCGACGGCCTCTACTTCGACCGGGAGTTCGACGCCACCGGCAACGAGTGGCGGGTGGTGGACGCCACCGACGGCCGGGGCGCGACGGTCGCCGAGTGGAGCGGCGCGGCGGTGCTGCACGGGCACACCACCCGGCGGCTGCCGGCGCTCGATCTGCGGTCGATCGTGGCGTACCCGGACGCGGGCGACCCGGCCGTCCGGATCCACGTGGCGAGCACCGGGTACGTGCGGGCCGTTCCGCCCGTACCGGTCGTGCTGCTCCGCGCGGACCAACCCGGCCCGAACGCGGACGCCGGCCGGATCGGGCCGCCGGAGTGGATCTGAACCGGCCGATCAGTAATCGCCGTCGGTCACCCCGCGCAGCGCCAGCAGGTCGGGGTCCGCGACCGACGAGCGCAACTCGATGATCTCCGGCGGCGCGGTGCCGGTGACGCAGAGCGCCCTGCCGCGCGGCAGGATCCGCAGCGCTTCGGCGCTCGTCCGCGCGGCCGGCAGCCCCGCCGGCCGGGCCGAGCCGAGCAGCTGCTCGCTGAGCTCGGCCGTGGCCGTGTCGTGCCCGCCGGGGAGCACCAGCACCGACGAGTGGTTGTTCACGATCGAACGGGCGAGGTTCTCGCCGTAGACCGATCGCAGCTGTGACACGTCGGTGCACACGGTGATCAGCTGAATCGCGGCCTTGGAGGCGGTGCTGACCAGGCCGCCCAGGTCCGGGATCGGCGCCACCGAACCCGCGTCGTCGAGCGCCATCAGCAACGGCTTCACCGGGCTCTCCGACTCCTCCAGTGCGGCGACCGGGCCCCGCAGGTCGAGCAGGGAGCTGGCGAAACCACGGTTCGCCCGGTAGACGCTGCGCACGAAGAGCGGGATGAACGTGGTGAAGTACGGCCGGAACTCGTGTTGCGCGTTGGGCGGGGCACAGACGTACACCGTGTTGTTCCGGCCGTTCAGGAACTTGCTCATCTGGAACCGGGGTTCCGCGTCCGCCAGGTTCTGCACCGACGAGAAATGCCAGACCGCGATGGCGACCTCCAGCGAGAGGTAGACGACGGCCCGCTGCTGCTCGTCCCTGGTCAGCGTCACCTTCGCCACCTCGGCGCCCTCGTCGTCGCCCAGGCCCTCGATGATCGCGGCGGCCTCGTCCTCGGCCTGCGTGCCGATCCACCTCATCACGTCGGCCATCGTGCGGTCGCCGCGCGCCGCCGCGTACAGGAACGGGGCGAGGAGCCGAATCGCCGCCTCGGTCCAGTGGTTCTCGTTCACGCCGCCCCGCCGGTGGCCGGCGTCCACCATGATCCGGGCGGTCAGCATCGCGTCGTCCCACGAGGCGATGAAGTCCAGCGGGCTCCAGCCGACCCGGTCCGGCCACTCCTCCAGCACCCCGCCGGGGTCGATGATCATGACTTCGCCGTGGCGGCGCCGGGCCTCCAGGGTCTGCTCGATCACATCCTCGCGGATCGAGGTCACCAGGGCCGGACCGGGCCATTCGAGCAGCGCCGGGACCACCACGCCGGTGGTCTTCCGGCTCCGGTGCGGACCGAGCACCAGGGCCGGCCCGAACGGCTCCGCCCGCACCCGCTCACCCTCCCGGTCGCCCAGCGAGATCCGGAAAGTCTCGTCGTCGCCCCTCATCAGCCACCACCTGTTCTCCGGGCCGCCGGCCCCCATCCGCCGGTTGTCATCAGCGCTCCGCCGCCCGGCCCGGCCGGCCGCTGGGCAGTCCCGCGATCCCCTGCCAGGCGGCGGCCGCCGGCGACCGGTCCAGGTCGAGGATCACCGGGGGACCCTGCCGGGAGACGGCGAGCGCCCGCCCCCGGGGCAGGCGCCGCACCATCTCCGCGGGTGGCAGCCCGTCCGCCTCGCCGAACGGGTTCTGGTGGCGCAGCAGCCGATTCACGAGATCAGCGGTCGCCGGATCACGGCTGCCCGGCAGGATCACGACCGTCGCGTGGTTGTTCACCAGCGACAGCGCCGCCTCCCCCCCGTACACGGACTGCATCTGTGCGACGTCCGTGAAGACCGAGATCACCTGCACGGCTGCCTTGCCGGCGGTGCTGACCAGGTCGTTCAGGTCCGGGATCGGCGCGACGTCGGCCGCGTCGTCGAGGACCACGAGGAACGGTTTCACCCGCGGTGGCGACGCCGCGATGGCCGCCTCCGGACCGTGCCGGTCCAGTTTCGACGCTGCGAAACCTCGGTTGTTCAGGTAGCCCGAACGAATCGCCGTCCAGGCGAACGCGGTGCTGTACGGCCGGTAGTCGTGGCGGGCGTCCAGTGGCGCGCACAGGTAGAGCGTGCCGGCCGAGCCTTCCCAGAAGTTCTGGATCAGATCTCGATTCTCCGGTTCATCCCTGCCAGGCCGCCAGCCGAGCCCGAGACTGACCTGGAGTTCGGCGTAAATCTCGCTGCGGCTCTTCGCCTCCCGCTGCCAAGCAGACTCGGCCACCATTATGGCCGTCTCCATCCCGGTCGCCTGCAGCAGGCTGCGGACCTCGAACTCCTCTTCAGTGTCGATCCAGCGCAGGACGTCCGCCCATCCGTAACCGTTGGCCGCGGCTGCGAACAGATGGGTGGCCAGCAGCGCGACGCCGGCGGCGTGCCAGCGTTGATCGCCGTTGGGCACCAGCGGCGCCGAGTCCGCGAGAATACGCGCCGTCACCTGCGCCTGGTCCCACTCCCTCGCCTGTTCCATCGGCGTCCATCGCGTTCGCTCGACCACGTCGCCCAGCAGGCCGCCGGGGTCGAAGGCCACGACACCGCCGAGAGCAGCCCTGTCCGGAATCGTCGGCCCGGCGACGTCACCGCCGAGCGACGTGACGAGTGCCGGGCCGGGCCAGTCCCGCAGCGCCGGGATCACCACTCCCGTCGTGCGTCTGCTGCGGTGCGGGCCGAGAACCAGGATCGGTCCGAATGGCTCTGCGTGCCAGGGGACGCCGTCCACCCAGCCCAGAAGGATGCGGAGGCTTTGATCACCGGCTTTCTCCGCCGCCGTCGGCTTTCGCTTCGTCGGCATCACACTCCCGTGGGCCCGGATCGGCGGCCGATGTTCCCGGCGGCACTGCGCCGGAGGCACACCGGTAGATTTGCACGACGCCCGGTCACCGGGCAAGAGCCGTCACACGCGCGCGGGCCGTGCTCCGCACCTGATCCGCAACCGGGGTGCAGCCGTCCGGCACCCCGGTCCGCTCACTCTTGCGCCATGAGTTCTGTGGTCAGCACGGCCACCACCACGCGTCGCGTCCAGGTCTGGCAGCTCTGCCTCGGCGTGGGCGCGCTTGCCATGATCGCTTATTTCGGCCTCGGCCACCTCGGCGTGCTGCCCGGCACCCAGGTAGCCCTCTACTGCAGCGCGAACGGCGCCCTCGCCGTCGCCGCGATCGTCTCGGCGCGGCAGCACCCGTCGCTGCGTGGCCCGATGCTGCTGATCACCGCCTCCGCGGTCAGCAGCGTGATCGGTGACGTCACCTACTACTTCGTGGCGCTGGTCAGCGGCGAAGAGGTCTACCCGAGCATCGCCGACGTCTTCTACCTGGCGGCGTACCCGTTGATGGCGCTCGGCCTGCTGCTCATCGTGCGGCGCCGCACCCCGGGCTGGGACGGCGCGAGCATCATCGACGCGTCGATCGTGGCGATCGGCACCGGTTTCCTGGTGTACCAGTTCCTGATCGCCCCGGCAGGCCACGGACCTGACCTCGGCGGACCAGTTCGTCTCCGTCGCGTACCCGGTCGGCGACCTCATGCTGATCGTCGTGGGCTCCCGCCTCATGCTCGGCGCCGGGCCGCGCGGCACCGCACTGCGGATGATCGGCGCCTACCTCGGCCTGGTGCTGTTCGCCGACACGGTCTACAGCTACCAGTCGGTCAACGACATCTTCCAGGCCGGCAACGTCCTCGACGCGTTCTGGATGACCTCCGGCTTCGTCTTCGCCGCCGCGGTCCTGCACCCGTCCGCACCGACGCTGGTGACCCGCTCGAACGCGGCCACCCCGGACGCCACCACCGGCCGCCTGATCATCCTCGCGATCGGTGCGATGACCGCGCCCACGTCGATCCTGATCCAGGAGGCGCTCGGCCAGACCCCGGACACGATCGCCGCCGCGATCGTCTGCAACCTGCTGTTCCTGCTGGTCCTGGTCCGGATGACCGGCCTGGTCCGGGCCCAGCGTCTGGCCGCGATCACCGACGGTCTGACCGGCCTGCGCAGCCGTCGCTACTTCGAGGAGTCCCTCGGCAACGAGAGCGCCCGCGCCGAGCGCTACCACCTCCCCCTGAGCATGCTGCTTCTCGACATCGACCACTTCAAGAACGTCAACGACACGTACGGCCACAACGGCGGCGACCGCGTCCTCGTGGAGGTCACGCACCGCCTGCGCGAGCTGGTCCGCCCCGGCGACGTGGTGGCCCGTTACGGCGGCGAGGAGTTCGCGGTGCTGCTGCCGGCGACCGGCCCGGAGCAGGCCCGCGAGATCGCCGAGCGGATCCGCCGCGGCGTGGGCGCGGCGCCGATCGCGGTCAGCGATTCCCGCCTGGTCCGGGTCACGGTCTCGGTAGGCGTCGCCGGCATGCCCGCCGTCGCCACGACCGCCGAGCTGGTGCTGACGGCGGACCGCGCCCTCTACGCCGCGAAGAACGCCGGCCGCAACCGGGTGACAAGCGCCGCCGACTCCTACCCAGGAGCCGCCTGACCCGGCCCAGCCGCCTGATTCCCGTCCGCCTTCCCCTGCTCACGCCGCCGCCCTCCTGCTCCTTGCAACCTCGCCCGCCGCCTACTCCCCATGTGGCGCTCTCCCTCTTTGCCTTCCGCCCTCCGTTCGGGGTTGCCCTCTCCCCCTTCCGCCCCCGTTCGGGGTTCCCCTCGCCGCCTTCCGCCCTCCGTACTGGTTCGCCTCTCCGCTGCCGATCTTGGAACGCGGCGCGGAGAGCGGACCGGCTCGGTGGCCGAGGTTCGGTGGGACGGCTTGCGGGCGGCGGCGGGCGAGCCGGGTGGGACAACCGGCGGCGGAACCGTAAGAATCGTCGCCATGCGGTTCGGCATCCTCGGTCCACTCCGGGCGGAACAGCCCGACGGGAGTCCGATCCCGCCCGGCGGTCCGCGGCTGCGTGCCCTGCTGGTGATGCTGCTGATCGACGCGGGCCGCCCGGTCGGGATCGAGCGGCTGATCGACGGCCTCTACGGGGAGCACCCGCCGACCGGCGCCGCGAACGCACTGCAGTCCCAGGTGTCGCGCCTGCGGCAGAGCCTCCCGGTCGAACGCGAGCCCGCCGGTTACCGCCTCGCGATCGATCCGTCCGAGGTGGACGCCCACCGCTTCACCGTTCACGCCGCGGAGGGCCGCCGCGCCCTGACCGCCGGCGAGCCGCACCGGGCCGCGAAGATCCTGCGTGAGGCGACAGCCCTGTGGCGGGGCGAGGCACTGGCCGATGTGCGAGACGCGCCGTTCGCCGCCGCGCACGCCGATCGCCTGGCCGAACTGCGGCTGACCGCCACCGAGGATCTCTTCGAGGCCGAGCTCGGCAGCGAACTCTCCGGGGACGCGATCACGGAGCTGCGCGCGCTGGTTGCCGCGCACCCGCTGCGGGAAAGGCCGTGGGGCTTGCTCATGCGCGCTCTGGCGGCGGCCGGGCGGTCCACCGAGGCCCTTTCCGTGTACGCGGACGCGCGCCACACCTTCGCCGAGGAACTCGGTGCGGACCCCTCGCCGGAACTCACCGAGATCCACACAGCGCTCCTGCGCCGGACCACTCGCCCCCGAACCCCTGCCCCGGGAGGCGCCGCTCCCCCGGTCACCGCCCCAACGGGCACCGCCCCAACGGGCTGCGCTCCAACGGGCAGCGCTTCCATGGGCGCCGCCTCCCCGGGCGCCACCCCATCGGGCACCGCACCAACGCGCACCGCTCCAACGGGGGCCGCCTCCCTGGGCGCCGCTCCATCGGCGGGTGGCTCGCCGCTCGCCGGCGCGGCGGGTGGGCCGCTGATCGCCGGTTCCCGGGGCGGTCCCGCCCGGCGCGGAGTTCCGGTGGCGCTGACCAGCTTCGTCGGGCGGGACTCCGACCTCAGCCGTGTCACCAAGGCCCTCACCTCGGCGCGGCTGGTCACCCTGCACGGGCCGGGCGGCGCCGGCAAGACGCGGCTCGCCACCGAGACCGCGGCCCGGCACGACGGGGACTGCTGTTTCGTGGAGCTGGCCGCCGCGACCGGTGACGACGTGCCCCGCGCAGTACTTGAAGCGCTCGGCCTGCGGGAGGCCGGCCTCAGTGACCGTACCCATGCCGGCGCCGAAGCACCTGCCGCAATCGACCGCATGGTCGCCGCGCTCGCCGACCGGCGGATGCTGCTGGTGCTGGACAACTGCGAGCACGTCGTCGAGGAGGCCGCCGCGCTGACCGGACGACTGCTGGCCGCCGCGCCCGGGTTGCGCGTGCTCGCCACCAGCCGGGAGCCGCTCGGCATCACCGGTGAGGCCCTGCATCCGGTCGGCGGTCTCCCGGTTCCGCCGCCGGCGGGCGTGGTTCCCGAGGTCGGCGTGGTTCCCGGCGTGGACGACCTGATGACGTACCCCGCGGTGCGACTCTTCGCCGACCGGGCCGCCGACGTCTCCCCGGGGTTCGCGGTGACCAGTGAGAACGCGGCATCCGTCGGCCGGATTTGCCGGATGCTGGACGGCCAGCCGCTCGCCGTCGAACTCGCCGCCGCCCGCCTGCACGGGCTCTCGGTCGACGAGGTAGCGGCGCGGCTCGACGACCGGTTCCGGCTGCTCTCGCGGGGCAGCCGCACCGCCGCGAGCCGGCATCGGACGTTGCATGCGGTGGTGGCCTGGAGCTGGGATCTGCTGGCCGAGCCGGAACGGGTGCTCGCCCGGCGGTTCACGATCTTCGCGGGCGGCGCCGACCTGCGGGCGATCGAGGCGGTCTGCGGTGAGGCGGCCGGCGTTTCCATGGGTGCCCTGGCTCATTCGGATGCGGGGTGGGACAAGTCGGAAATAGTCGACATACTCGCCGGGCTGGTCGGTAAGTCGCTGATCGAGCGGGACGGCGGCCGCTACCGAATGCTCGCCACCATTCGGGCATTCTGCGCGGAACGGCTCACCGAATCCGGGGAGCGGCCGCGGATGGTGGCCGCGCACGCCGCATACTTCCGGGATCTGGCCGTCACCGCGGACCCCTGGCTGCGTACCGCCGGCCAGCTCACCTGGCTGGACCGCCTCGACGCGGACCGCGACAACCTGCATGCGGCGCTGCGCCACGGTGATGTCCGGACCTCGTTGCGGCTGGCCGCAGCGCTCTCCTTCTACTGGTGGCTGCGCGGGCTGCGGGCCGAGGCCACCGCGCTCAGCGAGCGTCTGCTGCAACGCGCCGGCGCCGAACCGCCGCCGGGCATGACCGAGGAGTACGCGCTCTGCGTGCTCAACGCCGCCCTCGGCGGAACACGGCCGGCCGAACCGTGGGACTCCTACCTCATGAGCCTGGAAGCGCCGCCCACTCAACCGTTCCTCCTCTACCTGTCGGCCATGGCGGTGGGCCCACCTGAATCTCCGCCCGGCGACGTGGTCGCCCTCAACAAGCACCTGCGCGAACGCCTCGGCGGCGAACCGTGGTGCGCCGCGCTCGGCGCCATCGGCGGCGGCTGGATGCTGCTCTTCGCCGGTGCCGGACCGGACGCGGCGGAATCGGACTTCGCCGTGGCACTCGCCGGGTTCCGGGCGATCGGCGAACGCTGGGGCGCCATGCTGGCCCTGTCCGGCATCGCCGAGCTGGAGATCTGGCGGGGCAACCCGGCGGCCGCGATCGAACCCATCGGTGAGGCGTTGCGGCTGGCGACCGAACTCGGTTCCACCGTCGACGTCGCCGACCTGCTGCGCGGCCGCGGCGAAGGCCGGCTCAGTGCCGGGGATCTCGGCGGCGCGGCCGAGGACTTCGCCCGTTCCGCCGAGCTGGCCCGCGACTGCGGCGCGCTGGAACTCCTCGCCGCGGCCCGTCTCGGAGAGGGTGCGATCGCACTGCGTACCGGAGACCTGGACGAGGCCAGCCGTCGCTGTGCGGCAGCTCTCGCGGCGTGCCCGGCCGGCTGGTTCGGCGCCGACGGCACCCGGATGTCGATCTTCGTGATGCTCGGCCGGATCGCCGAAGCCCGCGGCAGCACGGCCGAGGCGGCTGAACACTATCGATCGGTCCTGACGGTCCGGGGCGGGCTTCTCGGCGCCCAGACGACGGCCGAGGCGATCGACCGGCTCGCCGGGCTGGCTCTCACCGCCGGCGAGCCGTCCCGGGCGGCCGAGACGCTGGGGACGGTGGTCGCGCTGCAACTGCGCGCCGGCTCGGCGGAGAGCGAGCTCGCCGCGCGGGTGGCGGCCGGGGTGGTGGCCGAGCTCGGCGAGCAGGGGTACGCGGCGGCGCTCTCCCGGGGTGAGTCGCTGTTCCCGGAGGACGCGTTGGCGCTGCTCCGCTCCTGATCCACGCACCGCCGCGCGTGCGGCCAGAACCGCCGCGCGTGCGGCCAGAACGGCCCTGCGTCCGACCAGAACAGCGGTGCGTGCGGCCCAGGGCGGCCGTGCGTGCGCGGTGCGTGGCCGGTCAGCGGGAGCGGCCAGTCTTCCGGCATGACTTATGCGGTTGCGGCCGACGGGCTGCTGAAACGGTATCGGGGCGGTACGACCGCGCTCGACGGGTTCGACCTGAACGCCCCGGCCGGCGGTGTCTACGGCCTGCTCGGCCCGAACGGCGCCGGCAAGACCACGGCGGTCCGCGTCCTGTCGACGCTGCTGCGCTTCGACGCCGGCCGTGCGGAGGTGGCCGGCGCCGACGTCCGGGACAACCCCGGCCTGGTGCGCGACCGGATCGCGATGACCGGCCAGTACGCCGCCGTCGACGAGATCCTCAGCGGCCGGCAGAATCTGATCCTCTTCGGACGTCTTCACCATCTCACTCCCCGTGACGCACGACGCCGCGCCGACGAATTGCTGGAACAGTTCGGGCTCACCGAGGCGAAGGGCCGCTCCGCCGCCGAGTACTCCGGCGGCATGCGCCGCCGCCTCGACCTGGCCGCCAGCATGATCCGGCGGCCACGCGTGCTCTTCCTCGACGAGCCGACCACCGGACTCGACCCGCGCAGCCGCAACCAGGTGTGGGACGCCGTCCGGGCCCTCGTCGCGGACGGCACCACGGTCCTGCTCACCACGCAGTACCTGGACGAGGCCGATCAGCTCGCCGCACGGATCGCGGTGGTCGACGCCGGCCGGGTGATCGCCGAAGGCACCCCGGCGCAACTGAAGGCGACGATCGGTGCGGACCGTCTGGAGATCGTGGTCGAGAGCGCCGACCGGCTCGCCGACGCGGCCTCCGTCGTGGCCCGGCTCACCGGCACGAACCCGGACACCGACACCGATCAGCGCCGGGTGCGCGTACCTGTCACGGATCGGGTGGGCACGCTCGTCGAGACGGTACGGGCGTTGCAGGACGCCGGGATCGTCGTGGCCGACGTCGGGGTGCACCGGCCCACTCTGGACGAGGTATTCCTTCAGCTGACGGGAGCAACCCGATGACCACGCTGGCACCGACCCGTACCGAGGAAGTGGTGAGCCCGACCACCCACCGCGGCCGCGCCGTCGCGGATGGCTGGGTGATGACCGGGCGGTACCTGCGGCATGTGGTGCGCGCGCCCGAAGAGATCGTCATCTACTTCTCCTTGCCCATCATGTTCGTGCTGGTCTTCGGCTATGTGTTCGGCAGCGGCATGCAGGTGCCGGGCGGGGGTGGATACCGGGAGTTCCTGCTGCCCGGCGTCTTCGTGATGACCATGCTGTACGGCATCGGCGCCACCGCGACCGGCATCGCCACCGACGTGGGGCGGGGCGTAGTCGATCGCTTCCGGTCGATGCCGGTGGCACGGTCCGCTCTGATGACCGGACGTGCCGCCGCGGACCAGGTGCGGGCGCTGCTCGAAGTCACGGTGCTCGTGGTGTGCGGTCTGCTGGTCGGCTGGGACTGGCATCGCGGTATCGGCAACGCGCTGCTCGCCATCGGACTCCTCCTACTCCTGCGGCTCGCGCTGAGCTGGGCGGGCATGTTCCTCGGTCTGGTCGCCCCGAACCCGGACACCGTCGCGACGATCGTCTTCCCGCTCGCCTTTCCGCTGAGCGCCGTGTCGAACATCTTCGTGGCTCCGGAACTGATGCCCGGCTGGCTCGGCGCCGTCGCCGCCTGGAACCCGATCTCGGCGACCACGACGGCGATCCGGGAGCTGTTCGGCAATCCCGGGCTGGGCGGGGATTCGTGGGCTACTCAGCACGCGTTGTTCCTGGCGGTGGCGTGGCCGATCGCGCTGATCGCGGTGTTCGCACCCCTGGCCGTCCACCGTTACCGCCGCCTCGGCAGCTGACCACGCCGGCGCTCCGTAGCGGGGCTTGCGACGCGGGGCCCGCGCGAGGGACCGCGGCGCGGGCCTGGTGTGGTGACGCGGACCGGCGGCGTCGGCCCCGAGCGGGGGCGCGACCCCAAGTGGCGGCGCGGCATCGGGGCAGCAGCGCGGCATCGCGGCGGCGGCGCGCGGCGCCGCGGGCGGGGTCGCGGCAACGACCGGTCCCGCCCGCAGCGCCGCCGGCCGGGGGACGCTTCGGGCGGAAAGCGCCCCTCCAGCCGTGGACCGCGCTCCGGCCAGAGCGGTCCATGACCGGCCGCGCCCCTGCGGGGAACGGGCGCGACCGGAAGTCCTGTCCGCAGTCTTGAACCCGGAAGGCGCTCCGCGCAAACTCAGTCCGAGCACATCCTGCGCCTCGCGTGTTTCCGGCGGATACCGTGCGCCCATGACATTTTCGATCGTGGGCCGGTCCGACGACGGCGCGGCCATCGGCGTGGCCGTGGCCAGCAAATTCCTCGGCGTCGGCGCGGCGGTGCCGGCCGCGCTGGTCAATGTGGGCGCGGTCGCCACCCAGTCCTACGCGAACCTCGCTTACCGCCCGCAGGCGCTCGCCCTCCTCGGCACCGGTGTGGACGCCGAGTCGGCGGTGAAAGCACTGATCGCCGCGGACTCCGGGCCGGTCTCGCACCGCCAGCTCGGCGTCGTCGGAGCCTCCGGGCCGGGCGCGACCTTCACCGGCACGGACTGTCATGCCTGGGCAGGGGGCGTAGCCGGAGAGGGTTACGCCGCACAGGGCAACATGCTCGCCGGTCCGGAGGTGATCGCGTCGATGGAGCGCGCATGGCTGAACTCGTCGGGCGCGCTGCCTCAGCGGCTGCTCGCCGCGCTTCGCGCCGGCGATCAGGCAGGCGGGGACCGGCGTGGGCGGCAGAGCGCGGCCTTGCTGGTGGTTTCCGAGGGCCGGGGGTACGGCGGGACCAGCGACGTCTGGGCCGATCTGCGCGTGGACGACCACACGGATCCGGTCGCCGAGCTCGGCCGGCTGCTCGAGATGCACAGTCTGTATTTCGAGTCCCCGGATCCCGCGACGCTCCTGACCCTGGAGGGTGAGGTGGCCGAGGAGGTGCGGTCGCGGCTCGCAGCAGCCGGGTTCACCGGAGCCGACCTCGATGAGGAACTGGCCTCCTGGGCCGGCGTGGAGAACCTGGAGATGCGCGTGGTGACCGGCGCTATCGACCCGCTGGTGCTGGCTCATCTGCGGGCATCGGCGTAACGAGCCGGCGCTCAGGCCCGGACTCGCGCCCGGGTGACCGGGACGCACGGCCGGCCGGCGGACTGCCTGGCGGCTCGTCATCAGGCGGCCCGCCCGCGGCGCGGCGCCGGGACAGCGGTGGCAAGGACGGCGACGACGGCGCATCCGACGGTCACCGCGGTCCCGGCGCCCCACGGGATGACCAGCGCGATGTCGTGCCCCAGCTCGGACTCGAGGGCCGCGCGGATCCCGAACATGGAGAGCCCCGCGACCGCAGCGCCGAGCAGGGCACCGACCCCGACCGCGAGCAGCGCCTCGGCGGAGAGCACACCGAGCACCTGGCCGCGCCCGGCACCGGTCAGCCGGAGCACCCGTAGCTCGGCACGACGGGCCGCGGTCGCCATCAGCAGGGTGTTGCCGACCGCGATGCCGGTGTATCCGGCACTCAGGCCGATCAGCGCCCACAGGAACAGATCCACCAGTCGCCCCTCCTCGTCGACCTCCCGTTGCGCGTACTCCTCGACCGGCAACACCTCTCCCCCGGCCGCCGCCGTCGCCGTCCCGTCCAGGACGACCAGGTTGGTGAGAGCGTCGGGATCGTGCGCGCGGACCAGCTCGTGCGGCAGGACCACGGGCGCTTCGGCCTCCGGGTCGACGGCGCGGACCGGCAGCTCGGCACGGGTGCCGTCGGCCAGGCGCAGGGCGACCGTGCGGCCCGTCGTGACGCCCAGCTCGGAGGCGGTCTCGGGGTTCAGCACGACGGCCCCGGCGGGATCAGCGGCCTCACCCGTGTGATCTCGCTCGGTGCGGGTGAGGCCCACGGCGTCGTACCCGGTCGTGGTCGTGCCCACGGTGACCAGCACGCGCGTCTCCAGGCGGGACGACCCCGGGTGAGCCGCGACCGCGGCCTCGGAGAGCCCCGGTGTGCCGCTCGGCACCAGCAGGTCGGCTGCCGGGTACTCCGCGGCCGCGTCGATGCCGGCCGCCTCCTCGATCGTCGCGATCATGCCGGTGAGCAGCACGGTCAACCCGACGGTGGCGAGCACGGGCGCGGCCGTGGAGGCGACGCGGCGTACTCCGGTGAGCGTGCCCTCGCGAACCAGCATGCCTGTCGCTGACCGCCGCCACGGCGCCGCGACCACCCGCACCAGCGGTCCGATCACCACCGGGGACAGCATCGCACCCGCGGTGATCAGCAGCATCGCGGCACCCAGCCCGGCAGTCGTCTTCGTCTCGTCGGGCAGGGACGGCATCACCGCCAGCACCGCGCCACCGCCCGCCGCGCTCAGAAGGCCGGCCACCCACCGGGACACCGGCATCGGACGGGGATCGACGGCGGCTTCCCGCAGCGCGTCCAGCGGCGGGATCGTGGACGCTCGGCGGGCTGCCACGATCACACCCGCCAGCGCGGCGAGGACGCCGACGAGAGCGGCGCCGGTCATCGCCAGGGGCTGCTGGGTCGCCGTGAAACCCGCCGGCTCAAGACCGTTCTCGACCATCGGCCCGGCCAGCAGTGGCGCGCCGAGCGCACCGAGCGGGGCGCCGACGACGCCGGCAGCCAGGGCGATCAGGGTGGTCTCCGCGTACATCATCCGGCGCACCTGGCCCGGCGTCGCGCCGACCGCGCGCAGAAGTCCCAGCTCGCGCCGCCGCTGCGCGGCGCTCAGCGCACATGTCGAGGAGACCACGAAGATCGTCGCGAACGCACCGAGCGTGACGAGCGCGATCAGCAACTGTGCGCCGATCCACCGGATCCGGCTGACACTGGCCGGCTCCAGCTGATCACGATCTCGGCCGGTCAGGACACTGCCGGCCGGCCCGACCAGCGCCTGCGCCGCTGCCGCCACCCGCTCTTCGCTGCCGGTCAAAGTCAGGCCGATCAGCGGTACGCCGGAAGCGCGCCCCAGAGCCTCGGCGTCCGCCACGAAGTATCCGGCCATCGAGCCGGCGCCGGTGAAGCGACCGCCGTCGATCACGGTCCCGGTGACCGTCCACGTCTCCGGGCCCCGGGCCGTGAGCACCTCGATCCTCTCGCCCGGTGCGGCCCCCGCCATCGCGACCTCGCCGGCTCTCGCCGGGGCCCGGCCACGCTCGAGCCGGTAGCCACCGAGAACCGCCGACGACCAGGCGTGCCCATCGGACCGGGCGGCGTCCGGGTCGTCCACCGCTGTGCCGTCACGCAGCCGCTGGACGTAGAAGGACGGATCCGGGACGGCGGCCTGGACGCCCGGCAGGGCAGCCAGCTCACGGGCCAGCGCTGTCGCCTCGTCGGCGGTCCACGCCGGGCGTTCCGGTTCGCCGTAGTCGTTCGTCCCGGTCGATGGCGGCTGGACCAGCACCGGCGAGCTCGCGAGCCGGGCCGGAGCCTGCGGAAGCGAGCTGAGCTGCAGCGTCCCCGCGGCGGCCAGGATCGCCACCCCCAGCGCAACCGCGACGAACGTGCCGGCGAAGCTCGCGAACCGGTGCCGGACCGTCGCCCAGACCGTGCTCATCGCGCCACCTCATCGGTGAGCGGGCCGAAGCCGTTTCCGTGACCGAAGCCGGCGCCGTGACCCACCACGCTGCCGTGATCAGCACGGCCACCGCCACGACTGGAGCGGTGGGCGGACTCCAGGCGAGCGGTGCGGACCGCGATGACCTCCGCATCCGCCGGGCCGGTCAGCTCGTCGACCACCCGGCCATCGGCCAGGAACAGCACCCGGTCGGCGTGGGCCGCCGCATAGGGATCGTGGGTGACCATCACGACGGTCCGGCCATGCCGGTCCACGGCGGATCGCAGCAGGCGCAGCACCTCGGCGCCCGACGTGGCGTCGAGCGCCCCGGTCGGCTCGTCCGCGAACAGCACGGCCGGGCGGGTGACCAGCGCGCGAGCGATCGCCACCCGCTGCTGCTGACCGCCGGAGAGCTCGGACGGCCGGTGACCGGCTCGGCCGTCCAGACCGACCTCGGCGAGGGCAGCGGTCACCTCGCCCGCTGCCGGGCGCCGGCCGGCCAGACGCAGCGGCAGTGCCACGTTCTGCGCGGCGGTCAGCGCGGGGACCAGGTTGAAGGCCTGGAACACGAACCCGACGCGGTCGCGGCGCAGCCGGGTGAGGGCCCGCTCGCTCAGGCCGGTCACCGTCGTCCCGTCGATGCGGACGTCACCGGACGTGACGCGGTCCAGCCCGGCGGCGCAGTGCAGCAATGTGGACTTGCCGGATCCGGAAGGGCCCATCACGGCGGTGAACGTGCCGGCGCGGAAGGTGGCGTCGATGGCGTCCAGGGCGGTCACGGCCCGCTCGCCGGCGCCATACCTCCTGGTCACCGCCGTGAGCTCGACAGCGTGGGTGGAGTTCGTCGTCATGCCGTCGAGCTTGCTCGGCCGAGCGGCCGGGCGCATTCAAGCAGGGGGTACTTCTGGAGGTATAGCCTGCACTACCGACAACGCGGCCTGCGCTCGGTAGCGTTGCGTGGCATGCCGGTCCGCAACGCCCTCGAGTCGCTCACGCTGCGGCCGACCGTGTTCCTGCGGTCGGCGTGGCCGTGGCGCTCCCTGGCCTATCTCCTGGGCGGCGCGCTGGTCGGCTGGGCCACCATCCTCGTGGTGCTCGCCCTCCTGGTCGCCGGGACGCTGCTGTCCGTGCTGGTGGTGGGCTTCGCCGGGTTCGTGGCCACGGTCCTCTCCGGGATCGTGGTGGCGCGCGTCGAGCGATGGCGGCTGCAGCTGGTGGACTTCGCCGACCTGCCGGATCCGCATCATCCGATCACCGAGCCGGGGTTGCGCGCCTGGCTCGGCGTGCGGCTGCGGGAGGAGGTGACCTGGCGGGAGCTGGGTTACGCGGCGCTCTCCGCGGGCCTGTTGTGCTGGATGGACGCGCTCGTCCTCGGCGGCGTCGGCTACACGGTGCTCGCCACGCTCGGCGCGCCGTACTACATCAGCGACGAGCCGCTGCAGAACACGTTCCTGATCGCCCTGGTGGGGATCCCGCTGACGGTCGTCCTGGCGTACCCGGTGACCGCCTGGGCCGGCGCCCGCGCCGCGATGGCGCGCGCCCTTCTCGAGCCACGCACCGACGAGCGCCTCGTCGAGGTCACCCGATCCCGGGCCCGCCTGGTCGACGCCTTCGAGGTCGAGCGCCGCAGGATCGAGCGCGACCTGCACGACGGCGCCCAGCAGCGACTCGTCGCGCTCAGCATGCAGCTCGGCCTCGCCCGCCTGGAGCTGCCGCCAGGCTCGCCGGCGGCCGAGTCCGTCGCTGCCGCCCACGAGCTGGCCAAACAGGCGCTGACCGAGCTGCGCGAGCTGATCCGGGGCGTGCACCCGCAAGTGCTCACCGGCCGGGGCCTGGAGGCCGCCGTCGGGGAGGTCGCGTCGACGGCGCCGCTGCCGGTCGAGCTCGACTTCACGCTACCCGGCCGGCTGCCGCCCGCGGTGGAGGTGACGGCGTACTTCGTCACCGTGGAGGCGCTGACCAACGTGGCCAAGCACAGCGGAGCGTCGCGCGCCGTGGTCTCCGCCTGGCTGGAGCGGGAGCAGCTGATCCTTCAGGTGCGGGACGACGGGCGCGGCGGGGCCGATCCGGGCTCCGGTTCGGGGCTGGTCGGGCTGGCCGACCGGGTGGCGGTCCTGGACGGCGCCGTGACGGTCTCCAGCCCGCCCGGTGGGCCGACGATGTTGCGAGCGGAGATCCCGCTGCCCGCGGACAGGCAGCCGGGTGCGGGGGCATCACCCGTACCCTCGCGGGCTCGTGCGTCTCCCCGCGCCCAGCCGCAGCCTTCCCACGGCCTTGTCTCGAAGCTTGGAGAGGAGCGTTCATGACCGGTTTACGCGTCGTCATCGCGGAGGACGGGCTGATCGTGCGGGAGGGCGTCGCCGGAATGCTGCGGCGCTTCGGGCACGACGTCGTCGCCGCGGTCGGTGACGCGGACGAACTCGTCGACGCGGTCGGCAGGCATCGGCCGGACGTCGTCGTCACCGACGTGCGGATGCCACCCGGGTTCAGTGACGAGGGGCTGCAGGCGGCCATCACGCTGCGGGCCGCCGATCCCGAGCTGGCGGTGCTGGTGCTCAGTCAGTATGTCGAGCAGACCTACGCGGCCGAGCTGCTCGACTCGGGGCACGCCGCCGGAGTGGGGTACCTGCTCAAGGACCGGATCGGCGAGGTGACCGAGTTCGTGGACGCGCTGCAGGCGGTGGCGGCCGGGCGGACCGTCGTCGACCCGGAGGTCGTCCGGCAGCTGCTCGGGCGTCGCCGTGACCCGCTGCACCGGCTCACCGGCAGGGAACGCGAAGTGCTCGCGCTGATGGCCGAGGGGCGCTCGAACGCGGCGATCGCCCGGACGCTCGTCGTCACCGAGGCGGCCGTCGCCAAGCACATCGGCAGCCTGCTCTCCAAGCTCGATCTGCCACCCGACTCCGACGATCATCGCCGGGTCCGGGCCGTTCTCGCCTACCTGCGGGGCTGACGTGACACGCCGGGTGCCGCCACGATCAGCGGGTCACCGCGACGACGATCGACGCCAGAAGGCCGGACGCGAGGTGGAAGCGGTCCCGGGGTACGACGGTGAGCGTGCCGGCGTGTTCCTGGCTCACCGCTCGCGGGGTGCGGATGGCCCGGTACGGCGCGAGCTGGGCCACCTCCGCCGTCAGCGGCTCGGGGAAGCCGAGGCGGCCGGTGTGCGCGAGCGAGCGGCCGCCCGCCAGGTAACCGCCTACGTGCACCTCGACGGCGATGTGGACGGGTTCGTTCGGATGCCATCCGGGGTGGACGGTGCGGAACTCGGCGTAACCGTTCCGGTCGGTCAGTTGCGCTCCTCGGACCTGGGTCCGCGCGAGCGCGTCGCAGTGCCGGATGTCGATGACCGCGCCGGTGACCGGGTCGCCGGAACTCTCCTCGAGTACCCGGATGCGCAGCATGAGCGGAACGCCGGGGTGATCACCGGCGATGTCGCGGCGGACGAGTTCCAGGGGGAGGTGGTGAGCCTTCTTCTCTAGATCCGGGGTGAGGGAAAGCGCCGAAAGCCTGGTGGTGGCGCTCCTGCCCGGCCGTGTGGTGGAGCGGTGGAGGGTGGCGCTGTCCAGCTGGATGGTGGCGCGCTGGAGGCCGGTGTTGTGCGGGCGCGCGGTGACGCCGAGGTCCTCGGTCGAGCGCGCCGCGCTCGGGATCATCGGGGCCGGCATTCCCGAATTCGGGGCGGTCGCACTGGACGGCGCCGGGGTCGGGTTCCCCGAGCTCGGGCCGGTGGCGCCGGACAGCGCCGGGGTCGGGCCCGCCATCCACGCCGTGCCGGGTACCGAGCGGTTCGGGCGAGTGGTTCCGCCGGCTCCGGGGATGGTGGGTGTCGGCGAGGCGTTCACCGGGCGCGCCGGCGCAGTGCGGGTGACGCTCGCTTGATCGGCGGGTGCGCCGCCGGCGGGCGGCGCGGTTCGCGCGGCCGGCGGCATCGCCGGTACGGCCGTCGGGCTCGTCTGGGCTGCCACGGGCACCGCAGCTTGTACATCGGACGACGCTTGCGCGGCCTGCGATCCCTGCGGGACCGGCTGGGTGGGCTCGTGGCCTGGCGGCGCTTCGGCTCGGCGGGCGCCTGGCAATGCCGTCGCGTTGTCTTTCTGGCTGACTACTGGCGTGCCGCCGTCTTCGTCGCTCCGCACTTCGGTCACTTCCCCCGCTGTCGATCACAGGACCGCAGTTGATCTTCGCAGGGAAACTACGCGAAAAAGCTGTTTTGAGATATTTGTTGCCGTGTGTCCTTTGCGGGCCACAGGCAGGGCCTTCGTAACCGAACACCCGAAACAACTGCCGTCGCGCTGAGCGCCTCGCTCGCCGGATAGTCGACGCAAAGCGACGCGGGGCGGCACAGAGCGACGCGACGCGAGGCGAAGCAAGGCGGGGCGAGGCGGGGCGAGGCGGGGCGGGGCGAGGCGGGGCGAGGCGGGGCGAGGCGGGGCTGGGCGAAGCGAGGCGGGGCGAAGCGAGGCGGGGCTGGGCGAAGCGAGGCAGGACGAGGCAGAGCGAGGCCGGGGCGGGGCCCGAGAACGGGCACGCGTTCAGAATGCCCCCGGGACGAAAGCGCCGCCATCCCCCATCACGGGCGAGGGGCCGCCGTCACCGGAGCGAAGCGCTGTGCTGCTGACAACGTCCTCGTCGACCACCGCATGGCGTCCAGGAACGGCCCGGCCAGGTCCCCGGCCCCCCACTCGCCGGCACCGTAGGCACGGACCGCGCGCAGCACCTCGCCCAACCGGCCCGCGCCCGTGGTCAGCGCGTCCGACACATCCTCCGACAGCGGCAGCTGCTCCACCATGGCGGCCGGCGTCATCGCCATCAGCTCGGCCATCCCGTTGATCAGGCCGGCCACGAACGCGGCGGCCGGGTCGGCGCCGAAGCGGGGGGCGACGGTCTCGCAGAGGCGGGCCTGGGTGAGCGCGGTCAGCAGCTGCTCCTCCGGGGCCTCGCCACCGACGTCGTCGACGACCATCAGCGTGGCCCAGCGGCGGATGTGGGTCAGGCCGATCAGCATGATCGCCTGGCGGACCGAGGAGACCCGGCTGACGACGCCGGCCGCGACCGAGTTGCTGACCCGCAGGACGCGCATGGCCAGGGCCGGGTCGCTGGCGATGATCGCGGTGACCTTGTCGAGGCGCACGTCGGGGTGCATCAGGGCGGCCACCAGTTCGAGGCGGCGCATCCGGGACGGGGAGAGGCTGGGCGTGCTGAGCACCTGGGGACGGCTCAACGCGTACCCCTGGCGCAGTTCCATGCCGTAGCGGTCGGCGATGGCGACCTGTTCGGCGGTCTCCAGGCGTTCGGCGACGATCTGCAGGCCGGGGTGCCGCCGGATCTCGGCGACGAGCCGGTCGAGGTTGCTCAGGTCGCCGTCGAGGAGGTCGAGTTTCACGTACGAGGCGATGCCGAGCAACTGTTCGTGCCCGGAGCCCCAGACGAAGTCGTCGAGGGCGATCCGGTACCCGGCCTCGGCGAGCGCGGTGATCCCGGCGATCACCTCCTCGTCGATCTCCACGGTCTCCAGGATCTCCAGGACGACCTGTTCGGGGCCGAACGGCAGGGGGAGCCGCCCGGTCACGAACTCGCGGGTGAGGTTGATGAAGCACGGCCGGTTGCCGGCCACCTCGGCGATGCCGAACTCGGTGAACGCGTTCACCATCACCGTGCTGGTGGCGTAGGTGTCCTGCCGCCCCGACTCGACGGCGTCCATGCGACCGCGGAAGAGCAGCTCGTAAGCCGCCACGACGCCCTTGGCGTCGAAGATCGGCTGACGGCCTACGTGCACGGCGTCCAACGTCGGGATTCCCACGTCGAGGCCATCGGCAGCAAAACGACCCAGTTGAGAAACCAGCGCAGGAAACAAAGTCGAAACGGAGGGTTCCTCACCCGGCCGCTCCCGTGCTCAGATGAGACGGCTCGGCTGAGACGGCCGTCACACACTGATGCAAAGGATCCACCGGATGCTCAACCTCTCCGTACTCCTGGAGGACAGCGCCCGCCACCACCCGGACCGCGCCGCCGTGGTGCTCGGTCCGCAGCGGCTGACGTATGCGCAGGTGAACGCCGCGGCCAACCAGGTCGCCGGTCTGCTCGCCGCTCGCGGTATCCGACCCGGTGACAAGGTGGCGCTCTCCTGCCCCAACCTGCCGTACTTCCCGATCGTCTACTACGGGATCCTGAAGGCGGGCGCGGTCGTCGTGCCGCTGAACGTGCTGCTCAAGGGCCGCGAGATCGCCTACCACCTGAGGGACTCCGAGGCGAAGGCGTACTTCTGCTTCCAGGGCACCCCGGAGCTGCCGATGGGCGCCGAGGGCTGGGCCGGTTTCGGCGAGACCGAGGGCGCCGAGCACTTCTTCCTGATCACCGCGGACCCGGCGGCCGCCTCGACGGTCGAGGGCGCCGAGACGCTCGGGCAGGCCCTGGCCGGCCAGAGCCCGGTCTTCGAGACCGTGCAGCGGGCCGAGACCGACCCCGCGGTCATCCTCTACACCAGCGGCACCACCGGGCAGGCCAAGGGCGCCGAGCTGTCCCACGCGAACCTGGTGTTCAACGCGCTGACCTGTAACCGCCTCTTCGGCACGCAGCCGGCCACCGACACCCACCTGCTGGTGCTCCCGCTGTTCCACTCGTTCGGCAGCACGGTGAACATGAACGCCGGTTTCGCCACCGCCTCGACGCTGGTGCTGCTGCCCCGCTTCGACGCCGACCAGGCGGTCGCGCTCCTGCAGAGCGAGAACGTGACGTTCTTCGCGGGCGTGCCGACGATGTACTGGGGCCTGCTGAACGCGCTGAAGGAGGGCGTGGACGTCGACCGGATCGCCGGCAACATGCGGGTCGCGGTCTCCGGCGGGTCCAGCCTCCCGGTGGAGATCATCAAGGCGGTCAAGGAGCGGTTCGGCGTGACGATCCTGGAGGGCTACGGCCTCTCCGAGACGTCGCCGGTCGCCACGTTCAGCGACCCGCACAGCGATCCCCGGCCGGGCTCGATCGGCATCCCGATCTGGGGTGTCGAGGTGAAGCTGATCGACGCCGACTGGAACACCGTCGACGGCATCGACGAGATCGGTGAGATCGCGATCCGCGGCCACAACATCATGCGGGGGTACTACAACCGCCCCGAGGCCACCGCCGAGGTGATGAACAACGGGTGGTTCCGCACCGGTGACCTGGCCCGCCGTGACAAGGACGGCTTCTACTACATCGTCGACCGGGCCAAGGACATGATCATCCGGGGTGGCTTCAACGTCTACCCGCGGGAGATCGAGGAGGTCCTGCTCACCCACGAGGCGGTCTCCCTGGCCGCGGTGATCGGCGTGCCGCACCCGAGCCACGGCGAGGAGGTCAAGGCGTTCGTGATCCTCAAGCCGGACGCGTCGGCCACCGAGGAGGAGATCGTGGCCTGGAGCAGGGAGCAGATGGCGAGCTACAAGTACCCGCGGGTGGTGAGCATCGTCGACTCGCTGCCGATGACGGCGACCGGCAAACTGCTCAAGCGTGAACTGAAGTAACGGGAGGTTGCGCCGGTGTCGCACAGTGGAGGGTGGATGTTACGGAGGTCCGCTTGACCACAGCACTGGCGCAACGCCCCACCGCGGGCGGCCGTGGAGTCCTGCGCCGGGTCGGTCAGCTCCGGCACACCTCGCCCGGCCGCCTGCAACTGCTGCTCGTCGTCCTGCTGGTGCTCGGCGCGCTGACCGGCCTGGTCGCCGGGGTCACCGCGCAGTCCGCCGCGGGCGGCACCGCGGATCTGCGTGACCGGGCCCAGCCGCTGCTCGCCGAGGCGGAGACGGTCTACTCCGCCCTGGCCGAGGCGGACACCATCGCGGCGCAGGCGTTCCTCGCCGGCGGCTTGGAGCCACGCGAGCTCACACAGAGGTACGAGGAGCGCCTCGCCCAGGCGACCACGGCTCTCACGGCGGCCTCACGGCGTACCCCGGAGGGAAGTGCCGCCGCCGAAGCGGTGCACGCCCTCGCGGCCGGGACCACCCGCTACGCCGCGCTCGTCGCCACCGCGCGCGCCGCCAACCGGCAGGGACTGCCGGTCGGCGCGTCCTACCTGACCACCGCGTCGGAGCTGAACCAGCGGACGCTGCAACCACAGGCGCAGGCGCTGTTCCAGTTCGCGAGCCGCGAGCTCGACGCGGGGTACGAGCAGGCACGCAGCTCCTGGTGGCTGATCCTGCTCCTGGTCCTGGTCGTCGGGCTGACCCTCGCGCTGGTCGGCACGCAGGTCTACCTGAGTCACGCCACCCGCCGCACATTCAACGTGCCGCTGGTCGCCGCGACGGCGCTGACCGTGCTGCTGATGGCCGCCACCGGCGTGCTCTTCGCGCTGCAGCGCGACCACCTGCGGGCCGCCGGTGAGGACGGCTCGGCCCCGGTGACCGCGCTCGCCGAGCGGCGCATCCTGGCGTTGCGGGAGCGCGCCTCGGAGGCGCTGACCCTGGCCGCGCGGGGCGGCGACGACATGCACGAGGACGACTTCCGCGAGGCGCAGTCCCGGCTCACCTTCGACGACCGGGAGCTGCTCACCGAGGCGGCGCTGATGCACCAGGCCCGCGCGCAGCACGACGCCTATCTGCGGCTGCACGAGAAGGTGCGGGAGCTGGACGACAACGGCGACTACGACGCGGCGGTGAAACTGGCCGTCGGCACGGAGTCGACCGAGGCGTTCGCGGCGCTCACCGAGACCCTGGATCAGGCGCTCACGGCGCGCCGGGCGATCTTCGACGCCGAGATCCAGCACGCCGGGCGCGGCCTCGGCGCGCTGACCGTGCTGGCGCCGCTGCTCGCGCTGACGGTCTGCGTGCTGGCCGCGCTGGGACTGCGCGCCCGCCTGGAGGAGTACCGGTGATGCGACGGGGAGTGCCGGTGAGACGAGACGGAGCAGCGCGGAGGCGTACCCTCGCCGTGGCCGCGGGCTTGACCATGATCCTGGCCGCCGCCGGCTGCACGGACCCGGACCCCGGACCGGACGCCGCTCCCCCGCCGCCACCGGCCGCCGGGTCCACGCCCCGGTCCGCGCCGGCGAAACCGGCGTGCGACGCCCGCGCCAGCCTCCGGCCCGCGGGCGCCCTGCCCGCGCCGGGGAAGATGCCGGCCGGCGGCTATCTGGCCGCCATCCAGAAACGCGGCCGGCTGGTCCTCGGCACCAGCCAGGACAGCCCGCTGTTCAGCTCGCGCAACGCGTTCACCGGCCGGGTCGAGGGCTTCGACATCGACATGGGCCGGCTGATCGCCGCGGCGATCTTCGGCGATCCGGGGAAGCTGCAGATCAAGGTCATCCCGCACGCCGACCGCACCGCGGTGCTCTCCGGAGACGAGGGCGAGGAGGGCCAGCCGGACGCGGTCGACCTGGTGATCAACACGATGACCGCGAACTGCGCGCGCTGGCAGGAGGTCGACTTCTCCACGGTCTACCTGGAGACCGGGCAGAAACTGCTGGTCGCCAAGGACTCGGCGGTGGACGGCCTGGACGACCTCGCCAAGCAGAAGGTCTGCGCCGCGGTCGGCTCCACCTCCCTGCAGAACCTGGAGAACGCCGCGTCGGACCCGGTCCCGGTGGCTCGCAACGGCTGGGGCGAGTGCCTCGTCGCGTTCCAGCAGAACGAGGTCGCCGCGATCTCCACCGACGACACGATCCTGGCCGGACTGGCTGCTCAGGACCCGTTCGCCAAGGTCGTCGGCGAACGGTTCACCGAGGAGCCGTACGCTGTCGCCGTCTCGAAGAGACACCCCGATCTGACCCGCTTCGTCAACGCCGTCCTGGAGCAGAGCCGCCGCGACGGCACCTGGAAGACCATCTATGACCGCTGGCTGGGCGCGCTGGGCCCGGCCCCGCAGCCACCGGCGGCGCGATACCGATGACCGACCCCGCACTGACCCGGGCCGACACCGAGCTCGAGCGCCTGGAGAACGCCCTCACCGCGATGGCCGCGAACCTCGTCGAGCTCGACGAGAACCCGGACCGCAAGGAGCTGGGCGCCACCGCGCTGACCGGCCGGACCGCTACCGCGTGGGCGGACGCCGAGGACGCCCTGGCCCGGCTCTGGCAGGGGCACCGGCAGCTCGGTGAGGTGATCGCGCAGGCCCGGGCGCTGCGCGGGCAGCGCCGGGTGGACGCGCAGGCCTACACCCGGCTCGTGCTGGGCGGCTCGATCACGCTCTCCACCAGCACGGTTCCGCTGGCGCAGCGCGGGCTGCTCGGCGCCGGCCAGGTCAGCACGGTCTGCTCCCCCGCCGATCTGCTCGCGGTGATGGAGTCCGCGTTCGCCACTGCGGTCGACGTGGTCGCCACCGCGGGCGAGCGGTGGCGCACGCTGCTGCCGGGCGCCGCCGACGCCGCGGCCGCGCTCGCCCACGCCCGGGCGCTGAGCGGGAGCGCGCTGCTGGACGACGCGGACCGCCTGCTCACCGCGTTCACCGGTGCCCTCGCCTCCGATCCGCTCAGCGCCGACCCCTCGGTGCTGGCCCGGGCCCGGGAGCTGATCGCGCGCGCCGACGCGGAACGCACCTCCGCCTCCGAGCTGCGCGCCTGGCTGGAGCAGCGGCTGCGCGACGCCAGGCAGCTCTGCGCCGAGATCGAGACCGCCGCCCGCGCGGCGGACGCTGCGCGGTCGGCGGCGGCCGGGCGTTTCCCCGAGCACACCCTCTCCCGGGTACGGGGTGAGGACCCGCGCACCGAACTGGCCGGCATCGACGCGCTCGCGGCCGCCGGACAGTGGCCGCTGATCGCGCCGCGGCTCACGACGTGGAACCGCCGGGCCACCGAGCGCCTGACCGCCCTGCGCGCCGCGGCCGCCCACAACGCCGGGCTGCTGGCCGAGCGCAACGAGCTGCGCGGGCGGCTGGACGCGTACCGGGCGAAGGCGCTGCGCCGCGGGCTCGGCGAGGACGGCACGCTGACGCCGCTCGCCGACGCCGCCCGGACCGCGCTCTACCAGGCGCCCTGTGACCTGAACGCGGCGCGGGCGGCCGTCGGCGCGTACCAGGAGGCGCTGTCCACCACGATCGCTGCGAGGGATGCCCGGTGACCAGATGCCAGCGGAACTGCCCCGGCACGATCGAGGACGGGTACTGCGACACGTGCGGCATGGCCCCAGCGGCTGTTCCGGCCGCCGCGCCGGTCGCCGCCGCGCCGGCCGCCACACCGATGGTCGTCGCCGCGCCGTTCTCGGAGCCGACCACGCCCCGGCCCCGGGTGAACGGGTCGGCCTCGCTGCGGTCGTCCTCGTCGGCGCTCTCCACCCGCACCGGTGGCAGCCGGACCAGCTCGCGCGCCCAGTCCCGGCGGCGCTTCGGCGGCGGGCTCGTGGAGATCGCGCCGCTGGTCCAGGCGGACCCGGCGACCGCCGTCATGGTGGCCGGCGAGGTGCCGGAATCAAAACGGTACTGCGCGAAGTGCGGCACCGCGGTGGGCCGCAGCCGGGGCGACCGTCCCGGCCGTACCTCCGGGTTCTGCGCCTCCTGCGGCGAGCCGTTCAACTTCACCCCGAAACTCGTCAAGGGCGACCTGGTCGCCGGCCAGTACGAGGTGGCCGGCCCGCTCGCCCACGGCGGTCTCGGCTGGATCTACCTGGCCGTCGACAAGAACGTCTCGGACCGCTGGGTGGTGCTCAAGGGCCTGCTGAACTCCGGTGACGAGGACGCGCTCGCCGCCGCGGTCGCCGAGCGCCGGTTCCTGGCCGAGGTCGAGCACCCGAACATCGTCAAGATCTACAACTTCGTGGAGCACGACGGCGCCGGGTACATCGTGATGGAGTACGTCGGCGGCAAATCCCTCAAGGACCTGCTCAAGGCGGCCGCCGCGCCGCTGCCGGTGGACCAGGCGCTGGCGTACGTCCTGGAGATCATGCCGGCGTTCGCCTACCTGCACGACCGGGGACTGATCTTCTGCGACTTCAAGCCGGACAACGTGATCCAGTCCGGCGACCAGATGCGGCTCATCGACCTCGGCGGGGTCGTGCACGTCGACGACCAGGAGGCCGCGATCTACGGGACCGTGGGCTACCAGGCGCCCGAGATGGCCGTCGCCGGGCCGTCCATCGCCTCGGACCTCTACACGATCGGCCGTACCCTCGCGGTTCTGACCACCGACTTCCGGGGCTATCAGAGCACGTTCAAGGAGAGCCTGCCGGACCGCGGCTCGTTCGACGTCTACATGCGGCACGAGTCGTTCTACCGGCTGATCGACCGGGCCACCCGGACCGACCCGGCCGAGCGGTTCGAGGACGCCGGCGAGATGGCCGACCAGATGCTCGGCGTGCTGCGCCAGGTGCTCGCGGCCGGCGGTGAGCCCCGGCCGGCGCCGTCCAAGCTGTTCACCGGGGAGATGCGCACCGACCCGCACTCGGACGGCGTGCGCTGGCAGGACCTGCCCACCCCGCTGATCGACCTCGGCGACCCGGCCGCCGCGTTCCTCGCCTCGGTCACCGTGACCGACCCGGCCGAGGTGCTCACGCTGCTCGGCAAGTCACCGCAGTACACCCTGGAGGTGCGGCTGCGGGAACTGCGGGCGCACATCGACCTCGGCGCGCGGACCGGCCGGTTCACCGAGGCCGCCACGTTCCGGGCGCTGCTCGCCGAGTCGGCCGGCCCCGACTGGCGGGTCGCCTGGTACGACGGCCTGCTCGCGCTCGCCACCGGCGACCACGCCCAGGCCCGCGCCCGGTTCGACGCGGTCTGGTCGGCGCTGCCCGGTGAGCTGGCGCCGCAGCTGGCGCTCGGTTTCACCGCCGAGCTGGCCGGTGATCTGGACGCCGCCTGCGAGCACTACGACGTGGTGAGCCGGACCGATCCGGCGTACACCACGGCCGCCGCCGGGCTGGCCCGCTGCCGGCTGGCCGCCGGGGACCGGGCCGGGGCGGTGGAGGCGTACAACCGGGTGCCGGGCACCTCGTCGGCGTTCTCCGGCTCCCAGGTCGGGGCGATCCGCGCGCTGGTCCGGGCGCACCCGTCGGCCGCCGTCGACGTGGACGCGCTGACCACCGCCGCGCAGCTGATCGACCGGCTCACGATGGAGGCGGCCCAGCTGGCGGCGCTCCGCGCGGAACTCCTGGAGCAGGCGCTGAGCGCGCTCGGCCGGGGCACGGCGGTGCCGGTCGCGGTGCTCGGGCGGTCCACCGGCGGGTTCGCCGGCGAGCGGGATGTGCGGTTCGCGCTGGAGGCCGCGTACCGGGAGATGGCCCGGGCCGCACACGGCCCGGAGAAGATCCGCCTGGTCGACCGGGCCAACGCGGCCCGGCCCCGGACGCGGACGTGAAAGAGGCAACGATGATCGTGGTGGACTGTGCCTCGTGCGGCGACGAGCGGGACGCCGGCGCGGCGTTCTGCGAGGCATGCGGGCGGGCGCTGGAAATCGGGGGTTCGGCCCCTTCCGGAGCGGGCGAGGGTGGCGGCAGGCTGGGGGCGGGGGACGATCCTGATCCGTCGTCCGCACGCCGGCGGGCGTGCCCGCACTGCCGGGCGGCCCGCGCGGTCGGCGCGGACGGCTACTGCGAGGAGTGCGGCATGCTGGCCGGTCGGCCGCGGGACCATATCGAGGCGGACGGCGGCGCGGTGGCCGCCGCGGTGAGCGACCGCGGGCGGCGGCATCACCGCAACGAGGACGCCATGTGGCTGGCCGTCGGTGAGGCGGCCGCCGACGTGGTGGTCTGTGACGGGGTGTCGGCGTCCTTCGACCCGGACGCGGCGTCGGACATCGCGGCGCGCACGGCGGGGGAACTGCTGGCCGCCGCCCAGCACCCGGAGGACGAGGTCGCCGGTGGGGCGAGCGGTGACGGGCTCGCGGCGCTGCTGTCACCGGGCGACAAACCCGAAATGTCCGGCACCGCGGTGCGGGACCGCAGCGAGAGCTCAGCGCACGGCGACGGCCAGGCCCGCGGCGGTGCCGAGGGCGCCCGGCACGAGGGCCCGGCCGGTAAAGGTGCCGAGGAAGCCCGGCACGAGGACTCGGCCGGTGAAAGCGCCGAGGGCGCCCGGCACGACGCGGATGAGGCCGTCGCCGACGGGGACGCCACGCCGGCCGTCGCGATCGCCGGGGTCGTCGCCGCCGCCATCGCCGGAGCGGCGGAGGCGGTGGTGTCGCTCGCGCACACCGGGGATCCGCGGCGGGCGGCGTCCAACCCGGCCTGCACGATCGTCGCCGCGGCGGTGCGCGGGCCGCACGTCGGGTTCGGCTGGGTGGGTGACAGCCGGGCCTACTGGCTGAACGCGGACGGCCCCGCCGAGCAGCTCACCGAGGACGACTCGTGGGCCGCCCACATGGTGAAGCTGGGCGCCGACCCGATCGAGGCGATGGACGACCCGCGGGCCCACGCGATCACCGCCTGGCTGGGCGCGGACGCCGGGCCGATCATGCCGCGGGTGGGCGCGTTCACCGCGACGCACGACGGGTTGCTGGTGCTCTGCAGCGACGGGCTCTGGAACTACCTGCCCGACCCGGAGGCGTTCGCCGCGACGGTCCGGGACTGCGCGGCCGGCCGGTCGCTGCTGGAGGCCGCGCGGGCGCTCGTCTCGTTCGCGAACCGGGCCGGCGGCGCGGACAACATCACTGTCGCGCTGGTCCCGGTGCACGCGCCGGCGCCGCCCGCCGCCGGCCAGCACGCGGGCCAGCCCGCCGCCGGCCAGCACGCGGGCCAGCCCGCCGCCGGTCAACTCGCCGCCGGCCCGCCGGCCGCGGGCTCCCCCGCTGCCGGCCCGGATCCCGCCGACTCGCCCGCCGCCGAGGACAACTGAGGAGATCGAGTGTCGTACACCGCTGAGGCGTTCCAGAACGAGTACCTCGCCCTGGGCGCGAGCGAGGTCAACGCGATCGTCACGGTCACGTCGACCGGCGCGGCGGGCGGCGTCCGCACCGCCGGGGCCACCGAGATCATCATCGTGGACGCGTCCGGATCGATGCAGGCCGAGGGCCGGATCGGCGCCGCCCGGCAGGCCGCGAAGGCCGCCGTCGAGTGCATCGACGACGGCGTCCACTTCGCGATCATCGCGGGGGTGAGCACGGCGCAGCAGCTCTTCCCGGAGCCCGGCCGGCTCGCCGTCGCGTCGCCGGAGACCCGCGCGGCCGCGTCCCGGTCGATCGACCGGCTGCAGGCCAGCGGCGGCACCGCGATGGGCGCGTGGCTGCTGCTCGCGGCGCAACTGTTCGCGCAGCGTCCCGGCGACATCGCGCACGCCATCCTGCTCACCGACGGCGACAACGGGGAACGGTTCGGCTATCTCGAACAGGTCCTGGAGTCGATCACCGGCCGGTTCACCGTGGACTGCCGGGGCGTCGGCACCAACTGGAAGGTCTCCGAACTCCGCAAGATCGCCACGGCGATGCTGGGCACGGTCGACATCGTGGCCCGGCCGATCGAGCTGACCGCCGCGTTCCAGCAGATGATGACGACCGCGATGGGCAAGACCAGCGCCGACGTGCAGCTCAAGATCTGGACGCCGGTGAACACCACGGTCCGGTTCGTCAAACAGGTCGAGCCGCAGGTCACCGACCTGACCGGCAAACGGGTCGAGGACGGGCCGCGCGCCGGGCGGTACCCGCTGGGCTCCTGGGGCCAGGAGAGCCGGGACTACCACGTCTGCGTGCAGGTGACGCCGGGAGCAGCCGGCGACGAGATGCTGGCCGCCCGGGTCTCGGTGGTCGAGGGTGACACCGTGCACGCGCAGGCGCTGGTCCGGGCCGTCTGGACCGACGACACCGCGCTCTCCACCCGGATCAACCGGCAGGTGGCGCACTACACCGGGCAGGCCGAGCTGGCGTCCGCGATCCAGGAGGGCCTGGCCGCCCGCGAGTCCGGGGACGACCGGACCGCGACGCTGAAGTTCGGTCGGGCCGCCCAGCTCGCCCACGCCAGCGGGAACACCGCCACGTCCGAGCTGCTGGCGAAGGTGGTCGAGATCGAGGACCCGGTGACGGGCACGGTGCGGCTCCGGCGCCGGGTCAACGCGGAGGACGAGATGGCGCTGGACACCCGCTCCACGAAGACGGTCCGGGTGGGGCGGGCGCAGTGACGGCGTACACCTGCCCGAAGGGCCATCAATCGGCGGAGAGCGACTTCTGCGACACCTGCGGGGTGAAGATCACCGGCGCCGATCCGACGGTCGTGGCGGTCGCCCCGCCGGCGGCGCCCGCCGGCACGGAGAGCGCGGAGACCTGCCCGCACTGCGGCGCGCCGCGGGGCGGCAGCGCCCGCTTCTGCGAGGACTGCGGGTACGACCACGAGACCGGCCGCCTCCCCGCGATGGACGCCGCCGCGCCCGCCGCCTGGACCGCGACCGTCTTCGCCGACCGGGTCTACTTCGACGCCAACGAGGTCGACGGCGTGACGTTCCCGCAGGACGCGCCGGAGCAGACCGTCACGTTGCCGGCACCGCAGGTCCGGATCGGGCGCCGCAGCTCGTCCCACGGAACCGCGCCCGACCTGGACCTCACCGGCGACCCGGGGGTCTCGCACAACCACGCCCTGCTCACCCTCACGATCGACGGGCAGTGGCTGCTCTCCGACCTGGGATCGACCAACGGGACATATCTGAACGCCGAGGACACTCCGCTGACCGCCGGACAGAGCCGCACCCTCAAGGACGGTGACCAGGTGCACGTGGGGATCTGGACGACGATCACACTGCACGCCCCTTCGTGATCTCGTCTGGTTCACTGGTGCCGTGTCGTCGTTCGGTGCCTCCCTTCGCTCCCTCCGCCGGTCCGCCGGCCTGACCATCGAGCAGCTCGCCGAGGCGTCCGGGGTGAGCGGCCGGGCGATCAGCGACATGGAGCGCGGGCACAGCCGGGCGCCGCAGACCCGTACCCTCGCGGCTCTGGCGAAAGGCCTGGGCCTGGGCGACGACCGGCTGGCCGTGCTGGAGGACGCGGCCCGGGAGCAGCGGGCCCGCAACACCGGCGACCGGCCGCGGGTCTGCGAGCTGCCGCGCGCGGTGGCGGACTTCGTCGGCCGTGCCGCCGAGCTGGACCTGGTCCGCCGGCACCTGGTCCGCTCGCACCTTTCCGCCGAGGGCGAGCGCGGCCCGGCGCCGGTCGTGGTGGTGCACGGGCAGGCCGGGCTCGGCAAGACCGCGTTCGCCCTGCGGGTCGCCGGCGATCTGGGCGACCGGTTCCCGGACGGGCGGTTCTACCTCGACCTGCGGGGCACCGACGCCGAGCCGATGACGGTCGGCGAGGCCCTGGTCCGGCTGCTGCGGGCCCTGGAGATGAGCCCGCGCCGGATCGCCGAGACCGACGAGGAACGCTCCAGCCAGCTGCGGTCCGTCCTGCGCGACCGCCGCTGCCTGCTGGTGCTGGACAACGCCGCCGGCGAGGCACAGGTACGCCCCCTGCTGCCCGCCGACGGCGCCGGCGTCGCCGTGGTGACCAGCCGGCGGGTTCTCGGCGGCCTGGAAGGGGTGCTCCGGATCCCGCTGCCGCCGTTCGCCGCGGCCGAGTCGGCGGAGCTGCTCGCCACCATCGCCGCCCAGGCGGTCGGCCCCGGCGTCGGCCAGGTCGCCGACCTCTGCGGCCACCTCCCGCTCGCGCTGCGGATCGCCGGCACCCGCCTCGCCACCCGGCCCGCCTGGACCGTCGATCACCTGGTGACCCGGCTCGCCGACGCGGACCGCCGGCTCGCGCTGCTCGCGCTCGGCGACACCGGGGTGGCGACCGCATTCGCGCTGTCGCACGCCCAGCTCTCCGGGCCGGCCCGCACCCTGTTCCGGCGCCTCGCGCACGTGCCGGGTGTCCGCTTCTCCCCGGAGATCGCGGCGGTGCTCGCCGGGATCGGGGCGGACGACGCCGTCGACGGGCTGGAGGAGCTGGTCGAGCTCGGCCTGCTGATGCCCGAGCCGGACGGCTGGGTGCGCTACCGCTTCCACGACCTGATCCGGCTCTACGCCGCGCAGCGGCTCGGCATCGAGGAGCCGCCCGGCGTCCGCGCCGAGACCGACCAGCGCCTCACCCGGTGGCTGCTGGAGACCGCGATCGTGGCCGGCCGCTGGTTCGAGCCGGGTTATGGCAAACTCCCCGACGACTACGACGGCCTGATTCCGCTCGCCACCGAGAAGGAGGCCGCCGAGTGGCTGCAGGCCGAGGCGGAGAACTGGCTCGGCGCGCTGCGACAGGCGGCCGCGGACGGCCGGCACCAACTGGTCGTCGACGTGGCCGAGGCGCTGCACTGGTTCTCCGACTCGATGGTCTTCTGGGAGGGCTGGTACGAGGTGTACGGCCTGTCCCGTGCCGCCGCCGCCGAGCTGCCCGACCGGCACCAGGAGGTCACCCACCTGAACTACCACTCCTGGGCGGCCACCCACGCGGCGCGCCGGCCGGAGGAGGGCGCCGACATCGCGATGGCCGCGTACGAGCTGGCGGCAGCAATCGGTGACGTGAAGGAGCAGGGCTGGGCGCTGACCTACGCCGGGACCGCGTCCCGGTTCGCCGGGCAGCTGGACCGGGCGCTGCCGCTGTACCTGCGGGCGCAGCAACTCGCCGCCGACGCCGGTGACCACGACGCGTACGTGCAGCACTTCCAGGGCCTGGGCCTGCTGCTGGCCGCGATGGGCCGGCGCGAGGAGTCCCTGGAGATGTTCGCTGCGACGCTCCGCGAGCTGGACGTCCGGCCGGTGTCGCCCCGGCCGGCCGCGAGCGCCCGGGCCGGCGCGCACACGTTCGCCGCGGAGGTCCTCGCCGACCTGGGCAGATGGCCGGAGGCGCGGCGACAGGCCGAGCTGGCGCTGCCGCTGGTCCAGCGGACCGGGGACAACAGCCTGGTCGGGCAGGTCCACCTCACGCTGGGCCGGGCCCGGGGCGCGCTGGGCGAGCCGGAAGAGGCTCGGGCGGAGCTGATCCGGGCGCTGGAGCTGCTGGAGGAGACGCACTTCCGGAAAGGTGTCGAGCTGGCTCGCGCGCTGCTCATGCAGTAATCCGACTTCTGCGTATTTTCCTGCGTGGTCCGGCGGGCCGTGGACTGATGAGATCTCTGGTAGAAGGCGGCGCCGCCGCCCATCGAAAGGAAACCCATGAGCTTCGTCACGACCTCCGACGGCACCCAGATCTTCTACAAGGACTGGGGCACCGGCCGCCCGGTCGTGCTCAGCCACGGCTGGCCGCTGAACTCGGACAGCTGGGAGGCTCAGCAGCTGTTCCTGGCCGAGCACGGCTACCGCGTCATCGCGCACGACCGCCGCGGTCACGGCAGGTCGACGCAGACCTGGCACGGCAACGAGATGGACACGTACGCCGCGGACCTGGCCGCCGTGATCGACCACCTGGACCTGCGCGACGTCACGCTGATCGGCTTCTCCACCGGCGGCGGCGAGATCAGCCGCTACATCGGCAACTACGGCACCGCCCGCATCGCGCAGGCCGTGCTGGTCTCCGCGGTGCCGCCGCTCATGCTGAAGACCGACGACAACCCGGGCGGCGTGCCGATCGAGGTCTTCGACGGCCTGCGCGCCGGTTCCCTCGCGGACCGCTCGCAGCTGTACAAGGACCTCGCCGACGGCCCGTTCTTCGGCAACAACCGCGACGGCGTCACCATCGCCCGTGGTCCGCGTGACGCGTTCTGGCTGCAGGGCATGGCGGCCGGGCACCGCAACGCGTACGAGTCGATCGCCGCGTTCTCGGCCACCGACTTCCGCGGCGACCTCGCCAAGTTCGACGTGCCGACGCTCGTCATCCACGGCGACGACGACCAGGTCGTCCCGTTCGAGGTCGGCGGCAAGGCGTCGGCGGCGCTGGTCAAGGGCGCCGAGCTCAAGGTGTACGCCGGTGGGCCGCACGGCATCACCGACACCCACAAGGAGCAGCTCAACAACGACCTGCTGGAGTTCCTCAACAGCTACAACGCGTGATTTCATGGGTGGTCCCGGCGCCTGCCGGGACCACCCGTCCGCAAAGGAGCGTCTGATGCGCCTGCGCCCGGTCACGGTCACCGCTGCGGTCCTGCCGGAGCCGGCCGCCCGCTGACAGCCGCGCGGCGGCGACTCCTCAGGCCGGAGCGGTCCTTCCCGACCGTTTCCCTCCAGGCTCGAGGAGCTCCTTTGCGTACCCTCCTCCCGCGCCTCGGCGCGGGCTTCAACCGTCTCTGGGCCGCTGCGGCGGTCTCCAACACGGGCGACGGCATCACCATGGTGGCCGGCCCGCTCCTGCTCGCCTCGATCACCGCGAACCCTGCCCTGATCGCCGGCGGGGTCTTCGCCCAGCAACTGCCGTGGCTACTGTTCTCCCTGGTCAGCGGCGTCTTCGCGGATCGGCTGGACCGTCGCCGGCTGATCGTGGTGTCCAACCTGGTCCGGGCCGCCGCGCTGGCCGTGCTGACCCTGGCCGTCGCCACCGGGCAGGTGCCGGTGGCGCTGGTCTACCTGGTGCTGTTCGTCCTCGGCACGGGCGAGACGATCGTCGACACGGCGGGCGGCGCGCTGCTGCCCCGGCTGGTCGCGCCGGACCTGCTGCCGCGGGCGAACGCCCGGCTCAGCGCCACGTTCACGATCGCCAACCAGTTCGCGGCGAAGCCGCTCGGGGCGTGGCTGTTCGGCATCGCGGCCGCCGCGCCGTTCGCCGCGGACGCGCTGAGCTTCGTGGTCTCCGCGGCACTGATCGCCGCCCTCCCTGCCGCCGCGTCACAAGCCACCTACCCCGCCACGCCGCCGGAAACCGCGCCGTCGGAACCCGCCCCGCCGGAAACCGCGCCGTCGAAAACCGCGCCGCCGGAAACCGCAGCGTCGGAAACCGCGCTTCCGCCACCCGGCGACGGCCCGGCGACGTTGCGCGCGGACATCGCCGAAGGCGTGCGCTGGCTGCGCGGCCACCGCCTGCTCCGCACCCTCGCCGCCGCCATGGGCCTGGGCAACGTCGCGTTCTGCTCGGCGTTCGCCGTCTTCGTCCTCTACGCCCAGCAGCGCCTGGGCCTCTCCGGCGCCGGCTACGGCGTCCTGCTGACCACGTTCGCGGCCGGCGGCCTGATCGGCGCCGCGGTGGCGGCCCGGGTGACCGTACGGTTCGGCAGCCCGGCGGTCCTGCGCGCCGGTCTGCTGGTCGAGGTGATCACCCATCTGACCCTGGCGTCGACGACGAACGCCCTGGTCGCCGGCGCGGTGCTGGTGCTGTTCGGCGTGCAGACCGTGGTGTGGGGCGTGATCACCGCGTCGCTGCGGCAGCGCCTGGTCCCGGACCGGCTGCTGGGCCGGGTGGGCAGTGTCTACGCGCTCCTGGAGACCGGCGGCGCGGCGGCCGGCACCCTGATCGGCGGGCTGCTCGCCGCGGCGCTGGGGCTGACGACGCCGTTCTGGGCGGCGGCCGCCGCGATGGCCGTCATCCTGGCAGTCGCGTGGCGACCGCTCGCCGAAGCCGGCCGGCGGCACGGCGGGACCGGCCCGCCCGCCGGAGCGCGATCATGACGAGGACCGCGGCCAGGAGCGTCGGCACGGCGACGCCGGCCGCCACGGAGACACCCGGCCCGGCGGCCGGCCCGAGGTCGATCGTCACCGGCGGGACCGTCATCGTCCGGTTGTCCGTCGCGAGGACCGCCACCTGCCGGCCCGGGCCGCCGTCCTCGCGTACCGAGATCAGCGCCCGGTGGGTCGCGACCTGGTGCACCACGGCGTCGTACCCGAGCACGAACCGCCGCGTGCCCGCCGACTCCGGCGGGGTCAGCACCGCGTGCGCGACCACCTCCCGGTACGCCCCGGACTGCTCGGTCTCCACCGCGTCCAGGGTCACCCGCCACGGCTCACCCGCGGCCGTGGCGGGACGCAGGTGCGCGGCGAGATATCCGCGCACGTCCGGCCCGCTGGCCAGCATCAGCTCCTCGGCCGGCAGCCGCAGGTCGGCGCGGACCTCGCCGGGCCGCACGTCGAGGACGACGGTGGAGTCCGGCATCGGGTGGGCATAGGCGGGCGGCGGCGCCCCGAGCAGGAGCGCCGCCGCCAGTGCCACCAGCACGATCATGAGAAGGAGAACTCGCCACCGTAGTCGCGGGTGTGGTCCCGGTACACCGTGTGGTAGTGGATCTTGTTCTGGATGACCACGCCGTTCTGGCAGACGAACTCCACCCACACGCTCGGCCCGTCGATGCGGACGTAGTCGGCGTGCGTGTCCAGCCCGGTGGTGCCGGACCAGCCGACGTACGTCTTGTCCAGCTCCCCCTCGTACGTGGCGAGCAGTGAGGTGGCGGTCGCGTCGTCGGCGCCCGCGACCCACGGTTTGATCGCGGCGAGGACCAGGTCCTTCTGGTCGTCGGTGAGCGAGCTGACCGCCAGCCCCTGCTTGGTCGCCGGGAACTGGCCGTCCTCCTGCGGGCCGACCAGCACGTCGGAGAAGCTCTGGCTGAGCTTCGCCTCGCTCTGCTCGGCGTCGCTGAGGCCGTCGAGCATGGCCAGCATCGCGTCCTTCATGTCGCCGAGCGGGGTGTGCGTGGCGTTGCTGTCGTCGGTCCAGCTGGTCGGCTCGACGCCGACGAAGTACGGCGAGGCCCCGACGACCTCCCCCGACTTGTACGACATGTGGACGGCGAGGTGGTGCCCGCCGAAGTTCAGCTCCCAGGTGCCGGTCGTGCTCGGCGTGCCCAGGAACGCCAGGTAGTAGAGGCCGCTGCCGTACCCGCCGGTGCCGCCGGTGCCGCCGCCGGGTCCACCGGACATCATGCCGCCACCGTCCGGCCCGCCCGACATCATGCCGCCGGGGCCACCGGACATCCCGGCCGGCGGCCCGCCGGACATCATGCCCCCACCGGGCCCGCCGCTGCTGCCGGCACTGCTGCCGCTGCTGCTCCCCTGCGCGTCGGCCAGGTAGTCGTCGGCGAGCAGCAGCTGCTCCACCCGCTCGTACCCGCTGCCGGTCTGCGCGCCGAGCGCCGTCTTCAGCACGCTCTTCGCGGCGGCGAGCTGGCTCGCGTCGAGGTCGCCGAAGCTGATCCCGGGGCGGCAGGTGGAGCCGCACGGCAGGTTCGACCAGCTGACCGCGTTCTCCTCGGTGAGCTCCAGCTGAGCCTCGGTCTTCTGGTCGTCGTCGAGGGTGGCGAGGAAGGCCTCGGCCGCCTCGACGACGCCGGCCACCGACTTGTCGTACGACTTCACGGCCGGCGCGGTGGTCGCGGTGGTGGTGGCCGTCTCCTCGTCGTCCCCGCCGCACCCGGCGACCGGGAGCAGCAGGACCGCCGTGACGGCGAGACGCAGTAGTTGTTTCACCAATCGGACGTTACAGCTTTTTTATGCTTTTATACGGCGTTTACCATCTTCAACGCCTCATCGCGCAGTTCCGGGCTGCGCGCGTAGATCGAGGCGCCCGGCCCCGGCCGGTCCCCGCCGTCGAACCGGGCATAACACCCGCCCGCCTCGGTCACGATCAGCGAGGTCGCCGCGAAGTCCCAGATCTGCCCGCTGGTCTGCGCGCCCAGGTCGAGGTCACCGCGGGCCACCAGCAGCGGCGGGTGCAGCGCCCAGGGACGCTCCTGCGCGCGCTCGATCAGCGCGGCGGCCGGCGCGCGCCCCCAGTCGGGCACCACCCCGAGCGTGCAGGCGCCGAGCGCCGGCGACGGCCCGTCCGCCACGCGGATCCGGGTGGCGTCCGCGATCCGGCCGTCCCGCACGCTCCCCTCGTACGCCCCGGTCCCGAGCCCGGCCCACCACAGGCGCGCCTGCGCCGGCACCACCGCGACCGCCGCCGTGATCGCGCCCTGGTCCTCGAGGGCCACCAGCACGAGCCACCTGTCGTCGCCCTCGACGAACAGCGCCGTCCCGTCGATGGGGTCGATGATCCAGCGGCGGCCGGCGTCCCCGCCCGTCGCGCCGTGCTCCTCGCCGAGCACCGCGTCGCCGGGACGCGCCGCGCCGAGCACGGCCCGGATCGCGGTCTCGACGGCCCGGTCCGCGGCGGTCACCACCGATCCGTCGGATTTGAGCTCGCGGGGCAGCTCTGCCACCACCGCGAAGTGCCGGAGTGCCTCCTCGGCCCCGGCGAGCGCCGCGGCTTGTGCGATTTCCAGGTCGTCTGCGCTTTTCAGATGGTCTGGGCTTCTCAGGTGGTCTGGGCTTCTCAGGTGGTCTGGGCTTCTCAGGTGGTCGGTCACGGTTCCCATCCTGCCCGGAGCGACCGGAGGGCTTGTCGAGTGACGCGACAACGGCATGCAAAGGTTGAAGTAACATCACGTACCCCGATAGGAAGCCCGCGTGCCGGACCGGATCACCAGCGGCGTCGTCTTCACCACGCCACCGTCGCTGCCCCGCGGCCGGCACGTACTCAGCCGCGACGAGGTCACCGCGGCGCAGCGGGAGCGGATGCTGATCGCCGCGACCGAGCTGCTGGCCGGCGCGGGTTACCGCGGTTTCGGGGTGCGCGAGATCTGTTCCCGGGCCGCCGTGTCGCGGGCCGCGTTCTACGCCTGCTTCGCCGACAAGGACGCCTGCGTCTACGCCGCCTACGACCGATTCATCGCGGTCTTTCTCGGTCACCTCGCCGACAGCAGGGCGTCCGGCTCCGACTGGGCCGGCTGCGTCCACGGCTTCGTCGCCTCCTACCTCACCACCCTGCAACGCGACCTGGTCGCGGCCCGCGCCTTCCAGGTGGAGATGGACGCCCTGGGCCGCGCGGCGCGCGAGCGCCGCCGCGCGGCCCTCACCGAACTGGCCGGCTTCGTGCGCGACCTGCGCTTCCACCGCTTTCCGGGTACGGCCGGAGCCGTCCCGTTCAGCGCCTACCTGGGCGCGATCCACGCGTTGCGGCAGGCCGCCTCGGACGCCCTGGACGCGGAACCCGAACCGGACCTGTCGGCCCTGGCCGACGAGCTGACCCCGTGGCTGTGCCGGATGGTCGAGGCCCCGCACACCCCGCACCCCCCGCACACCCCGCACACCCCGAAGACCGAGGAGTCCTGATGGCAGAGGAGTGCGCCGCCCCGGCGGCCGAGGAGGCTCTCGTCGCACGGCTGCGGCAGGACAGCCCGCGATCGTTCGGCGCGATGTTCCTGGAGCGCTCCGCCCGTACCCCTGATGCTCCTGCCTATCGTGCACCCGGCGCCGACGGCAGCTGGGTCTCGCGCACCTGGGCCATGACCGCGCAAGCGGTCACCGAGATCGCCGCCGGCCTGATCGCGATCGGACTGCGCCCGCAGGACCGGGTGGCGATCTGCTCGGCCACCCGGGTGGAGTGGATCGAGGCGGACTTCGGGGTGATGTGCGCGGGCGGCGCGACCACCACGGTCTACCCGAGCTCGTCGCCGGAGGAGGTGCTGCACATCCTCACCGACTCGGGCAGCCGGTTCGCGGTCGTCGAGAACGCCGGCCACCTCTCCAAGATCCTCGCCTCGCCGCTGATCGAGAAGGCGATCCTGATCGACGGGTCCGACGAGCGGGCGCTCTCCTGGGACGACCTGCGCGAGCTCGGCCGGACGACGCTGGCGGCGAACCCCGACGCGGTGACCGACGTCGTCGCGGGGATCGGGCCGGACGACCTCGCCACCCTCATCTACACCTCCGGCACGACCGGCCTGCCCAAGGGCGTGCGGGTCGGCCACGACGCCTGGATCTACCAGGGCCTGGCGATCCAGGCGATGGGCATCGTGCACCCGGACGACCTGGGCTACCTCTGGCTGCCGCTCTCCCACGCGTTCGGCAAGGCGCTGCTCTCCTGCCAGCTGTCGGTGGGATTCGAGTTCGCGGTCGACGGCGACGTCAGCAAGATCGTCCAGCGGCTCGCCGAGGTCCGCCCGACGATCATGCCGGCCGTCCCCCGGATCTTCGAGAAGGTCTACGCCGGGGTCGCCGCCACGATGGAGCGCGAGGGTGGCCTCAAAGCCCGCCTCTACCGCTGGGCGATCGGTGTCGCGCTGCGCCGCGGGGTCCTCCGGCCGATCGCCGACCGCCTGGTCCTCGCCAGGGTCCGGGACCGGTTCGGCGGGCGGATGCGGTTCTTCATCTCCGGCGCGTCCGCGCTCTCCCCGGAGATCGCCGAGTGGTTCGACGCGATCCGGTTGCCGATCGCCGAGGGGTACGGTCTCACCGAGTCCTGCGCCACCACGATCTTCAACCGCCCGTTCGACGCGGAGTACGGCACGGTCGGGGTCCCGCTGCCCGGCACCCGGGTGCGGCTCGGCGACGACGGCGAGATCCTGCTGAAGGGTCCCGGCCTGATGCAGGGCTACCACGGCATGCCGGAGGAGACCGCCGCCGCCCTGACCGACGGCTGGCTGCACACCGGCGACATCGGCGAGATCACCGAGCGCGGATCGCTGCGGATCACCGACCGCAAGAAGGACCTGATCAAGACGTCGAACGGCAAGTACGTGGCGCCGCAGGCCATCGAGGCCCGGTTCAAGGGGATCTGCCCACTCGCCGGCCAGATCCTCGTGCACGGGGAGAACCGCAAATTCGTCACCGCGCTGATCGACCTGGACCCGGACGAGACGCGCAAGTGGGCGTCGGTCCATCTCCCCCGCGCGTCACACGCGGAGATCGCCCGCTCGGACCAGATGCGCAACGAGATCGCCCGCTGCCTCGACGAGCTGAACAAGACGCTCAACTCCTGGGAGACGATCAAGAAATTCGTGATCCTGGAGGAGAACCTGGACGTCGAGGGCGGCGACCTCACGCCCTCGCTCAAGCTGCGCCGCCGGGTGGTCGAGCAGCGCTATCAGTCGCAATTGGACGATCTGTACGCCTAGGCTCGCGGTATGCATCGCAGCCGCCTCTTCGGCATCTTCATCGACACCCCGCTCGCCGAGGCCGGCGCCGCCGCCACGTTTTGGTCGGCGGCGCTCGGCTCGACCGCCAAGCCCGTGCCCGGCGAGGAGGAGTTCACCGCCCTGCTCGGCGCGTTCCCCGGCCTGGCCGTGGACGTGCAGGCGGTCGACGACGCGCCGCGCTACCACGTGGACATCGAGACCGACGACGTCGCGGCCGAGACCGCCCGGCTGGTCCGGCTCGGCGCCGAGGTGGTGGTCGCGGGCGGCGGCCACCAGACCCTGCGCGCGCCGGGCGGCCACCTGCTCTGCGTGGTCCCGATCCAGAGCGAGGGCGACCTGTTCGCCCGCGAGGCGCGCGCCTGGGACTGAGCACCCGTCAGAAATGCACCTGGAACAGGTCGCCGGCGCGGGTGGCGCGCAGCAGCCACCGCAGGTGCGGCTGGGGATCGTGCAGGTGGCAGCTGGCCTGCCGGGACTCCGCGACCCGGCGGGCCGCCACCAGCATCCGCAGGCCGGCCGCGTCGCAGAAATCCACCCCGGCCAGGTCGATGTGGATGTGCCGGACCGGCACGCCCAGCCCGAGCAGGTCGTGCACCTGGGTGAGGTCGTAGAGCTGGGTCTGCAACGCGGACGCCGAGATCGCGTCCAGGCTGCCCTGCAACGTGATCAGAAGCCGGTCGCCGTCCCGCTCCCCCGCGATCCGCGTGCCACCGGTGTCTGAACCGCTCACGTCATCTCCTCCGGCCGGGCTCGGACGATCGCCCACACCAGCTTGCCGCTGCGGGCCGGCAACGCGCCCCACGCGGAGGCCGCCGCGTTCACGATCCGCAGACCCAGGCCCCGGTCGACCAGGGACGGGCCGAGCCGCCCCGGGACCGGGTCGCGGACCTGCGGCAGGATCGCGTCCCCGTCGTAGACGGCCAGATGCAGCGCCGCGCCCGTGCCCGAGCCGCGCAGCGACACGATCACCTCGACGTCGGTGCCGGCGTGCTCGGCGGCGTTCACCACCAGCTCGGAGACGACCAGCCGGGCGCGCTGGCCGAGATGCCCCACGTCCCAGGCCCGGCAGGCGTCGTTGACCAGCCCGCGGGCCAGCACCGCGGCCGCCGGGTCCGGCGGCAGCGCCAGGTGCATCCGGTCGGCGAGCGGGTGCCGGCCGGCCATCGCGGCCCGGGCCTGCGCGACGGTCGCGTAAAGCACCAGCCAGTCCCGGGCGCCGAGACGCCGCAGCCGGCGGGTGAGCGGGGCGTTCGGCTTCGCGCAGACCGCCACGGCGACCGGCGGCTGCATCGCGGCGCCCTGCGCGCAGGCGGTCAGCCAGAGCGGGGCGCTGACCGCGTGCGGGTCGCTCAGCTCGTGCAGGTCCACGATCACGCCGGTGGGATGCTCGGCGAGGCACTTGTCGAGCACCGTGCGCGCCTGCGTGGAGAGTCCCCGGTCCCAATGGCCCCAGACCGAGAACTCGATGACTGCCGTGTCGGTGTCGATGACCGCCAGCACGGAGTCCGCCACGGAGTCACCGGACCAACCGATCAGATGCGGTGAGCCCGCGCTCATGGGCACTACTCCCGGCAAAATGCAATCAGCTGTGTCAATACTGCCGCCGCAATTCTTGGTTTCCGCGCGAGACAGCGTCAACGGAGATTCACCATCCGCGACGACGGCGGCAGCCGGGAGCGTGTGGCACCCCCGGCTGCCCGACCGATCCGACCGTCACACGGCCGCAGTCCGAGCAGTACCCCCTCGGCAGCCGATCACACTCACAGCCCGCGCTGCAGCGCCAGCACCCCCCGGTTCACCGCCGAGATCGCCTTGCGGGCGGTCTCCTTCACGCTGGGCGACGCCGAGCCCGCCTCCCTGATCTGGCCGAGCAGGTCGAGCACCTGCCGGGCCCAGCGCACGAAGTCACCGGCCGGCATGTCCGCGTCGTACTGATGGCCGCTCGCCAGGACCCGGGCCAGCGGCTCGCCGCGGGCCCACCGGTACATCGGCCAGACGAACCCCGGGTCGGGCTCGCGGGTCAGCGTCAGACCGTGCTCGGCCTCGTCGGCGGCGATCTCGCCCCACAGCTTGGCGCAGGCGTCCACCGCCGCGGTGATCGGGCCCTTCGGCACCGACGCCCGGTCCTCGCTCTCCCGGCGCGACTCGTAGAGCACCATGCTGACCGCCGCGGCCAGCTCGTCCGGCGCCAGGCCGTCCCAGACGCCCTGGCGCAGGCACTCGGCGACCAGCAGGTCGGCCTCCGACCAGATCCGCCCCAGCGTGCGCCCGGCGTCGGTCACCTCGCCGTCGGCGGAGAGGTAACCCCGGGTGGTGAGCACCGCGCAGACCTGGTCGAACGTCCGGGCCAGCGAACCGGTGCGCCCGGCCACCTTGTCGCGCAGCGCGTCGGTGTCGCGCAGCAGCCGGTGCCGGCGCTCGGCCCAGCGGGCGTGGTCCTCCCGCTCCGGGCAGGCATGGCAGGGGTGCTGCCGCATCCGCACCTTGAGCAGGGCGATCTCGGCGTCCTCGCCGGGCGACTGACGGCTGCGCCGCCGCCGGTCCGGATGCCGGTCCAGCCCGGTCCCGCTCACCTGCGCGGCCAGGTCGCGGCGCGCCGCCGGCGACCGGTGGTTGAAATTCTTCGGTACACGCACGCGCGCCAGCACGTCGACCGGGCCGCCGAAGTCGGCGGGGCTGACCCGCCCGGCCCACCGGTCCTGGGTGAGCACCAGGGGCCGCGGCTCGCCGAACCCGCCGGTCACCGGCTCCAGCACGACGGCCAGCCCGGCCCGCTTGCCGTTCGGCACCCGGATCACGTCGCCGATCCGCAGTTTCTCCAGCGCGGCGACCGCGGCCGAGCGGCGCTGCTGCACGCCCTGCCGGGACAGCGATTTCTCCCGGTCGGCGATCGCCACCCGGATCCCGAAATACTCCTCGAAGTCGCCGTGGTGGCAGGTGGCGTCCTCCGAGTAGGTCTGCATCGTCTCCTCGTTGCGCTGCACCTGCCGGGCCAGGCCGACCACCGACCGGTCCGCCTGGAACTGCGCGAACGAGGACTCCAGCAGCGCGCGGGACCGCTCGGCGCCGACCGTGCCGACCAGGTTGACCGCCATGTTGTAGGACGGCCGGAACGACGAGCGCAGCGGATAGGTGCGGGTGGACGCCAGGCCGGCGACGTGCCGGGGGTCGACATCCGGGCTCCAGAGCACCACCGCGTGCCCCTCGACGTCGATGCCGCGCCGCCCGGCCCGGCCGGTGAGCTGCGTGTACTCCCCCGGGGTCAGGTCGACGTGCGCCTCGCCGTTGAACTTGACCAGTCGCTCCAGCACGACACAGCGGGCCGGCATGTTGATGCCCAGCGCCAGGGTCTCGGTGGCGAAGACCGCCTTGACCAGGCCCCGGACGAAGCACTCCTCGACCGCCTCCTTGAAGGCGGGCAGCATGCCGGCGTGGTGCGCCGCGACGCCGCGCTCCAGACCGTCGAGCCACTCCCAGTAGCCCAGCACCGACAGGTCCTCGGCCGGGATGTTCGCCACCTTGGCCTGGGCGATCTCGCGGATCTGGGCCCGCTCGTCGGGGCCCGTGAGCCGCAGCCCGGCGGCGAGGCACTGCTGCACCGCCGCGTCACAGGCGGCCCGGCTGAAGATGAACAGGATCGCGGGCAGCAGGCCGGCCCGCTCCAGCCGCTCCACCACCTCGGCGCGCGGCGGCGGCTGCCAGCGCCGGGACCGCCCGCCCCGCCCGGACCAGCCGGAGCCGGCCCGGTCGGTCAGGTCGAGCCGGCGGTCCATCTCCCGCGTGTAGCGCAGCAGCTCGGGGTGGACGTCGTGTTTCTTCGCCGCGTCGGCGTCGTGGAACAGGTCGAACATCCGCCGGCCGACCAGCATGTGCTGCCAGAGCGGCACCGGCCGGTGCTCGCTGACCACCACCTCGGTCTTGCCGCGGACCGTGACCAGCCAGTCGGCGAACTCCTCGTAGTTGCTGACCGTCGCCGACAGCGACACCAGCGTCACCGAGGCCGGCAGGTGGATGATCACCTCTTCCCAGACCGCGCCGCGGAACCGGTCGGCGAGGTAGTGCACCTCGTCCATCACCACATAGGCCAGGTTGCGCAGCTGGTCGGAGCCGGAGTAGAGCATGTTGCGCAGCACCTCGGTGGTCATCACCACCACCGGGGCGTCGCCGTTGATCGCGTTGTCGCCGGTGAGCAGGCCGACCTTGTCAGCGCCGTACCGCGCGACGAGGTCGTTGTACTTCTGGTTGGAAAGGGCCTTGATCGGCGTGGTGTAGAAACACTTGCGCTCCCCCGAGCGCAACGCCAGGTGCACCGCGAACTCGCCGACGACGGTCTTGCCGGCGCCGGTCGGGGCGCAGACCAGCACGCCGTTGCCCCGCTCCAGCACCTCACAGGCCTCGCGCTGGAAATCGTCGAGGTCGAAGCCGACGTCGAGCATGAAGTCCTCGAGCGCGGGGAACTCGGCGACTCGCGCCGCCCGCCTCTGGGAAGCCGCGTACCTCTCGGCGGGACTAGTCATGAACACAAGGCTAGTCGCGGTGTATGACAAAACGCAGCACGGTGGTGGCGTCGGAAGCGTCAGGGGGCATCGGTATGGTGCTCCACGTGCCGGATGCCAACCACCCTCCCCATACCGCACGGCCGGTGGAGGCCGTCCTCTTCGACTTCCACGGCACGCTGGCCCAGGTGGAGGATCCGCTGACCTGGGTGATCGCGGCGGCCGCGGCCTGTGGCCGGGAGCTGGACCGGGGGAAGGCGACGATCCTCGCCGATCGGCTGCTGACGGCGGGCCGGGCCGGTGGGCCGCTGCCGCACCGGGTGCCGCCGCAGCTGGCCGAGCACTGGGCCGACCGGGATCTCTACGCGCACAGTCACCGCGCCGCCTACACCGGCCTGGCCGCGACCGTGCACACCGACGTGGAGGGGCTCGCGGACGCGCTCTACGACCGGCTGCTCACACCGGACGGCTGGCTGCCCTACCCGGACACCGAGCCGACCCTGCGCAAGCTGCACGACGCCGGGATCAAGACCGCGGTGGTGAGCAACGTCGGCTTCGACATCCGCCCGCACTTCGCGGCCTGGGGGCTGGACTCACTGGTGGACGCGTTCGTGCTGAGCCTCGAGGTGGGCCGCACCAAACCGGACCCGGCGATCTTCCTGCGCGCGTGCGGGATGCTCGGCGTGGACCCGGAGCGCACCCTGATGGTCGGCGACACCCCGGCCGACGCGGGCGCGGTCAACGCCGGCTGCTCGGTGCTGGTCCTGCCGGCCGCCGAGGCCGGTCGGGCCAACGGCCTGACCGCGACCCTCTCCCTGACCGGCTGCGCCTAGCGCTTCCCGTTTCCCCGGGGTCAGGCGTAACTGTCGAGCAGGGTGCCGCGACGGCCCTTCTTCGCGGCGGTCTCGGCCGGGGCCGGCGCGGGCTCGGCGGGAGCGGTCGCCGCCTCGGCCACCGCCTTGAACATCTGCTTGGCATTGCCGAAGATCATGGAGCCGAACATGGCGGACATCGAGCTCTTGGTGCCGATCGTGTTCGTCATGCCAGACACTTCGGCCCGCCCTCGGAAATCTGACCCCCGGCTCACCGCAGCAACCGGATCGCACCCGGAACGCACGTCACGTCGAGCGGCAGCGCCGCGAGCCGCTCCCCGTCCGCGTACCCGATGATCCCCTCCGCCTCGATCCGCACCTCGCGGGCCCGCAGCACGGTGACCCGCGGATCGCTGACGTGGGTGCCGAGCCGCAGCCGCGGTTTGAGACGGGTCAGATGCGCCCGCCCCAGCCGCGACGCGAAGATCACGTCGAGCATCCCGTCGGTGGGGTCGGCGTCCGGCAGGATCCGCATGCCACCGCCGTAACTGGCGCAGTTGCCGACCGCGACGATCTCCGCGGTGAGCCGGTGTTCCACCCCGTCCAGGCGCAGGACGTAATCGCGGGCCCGCAGCCGGGCCAGTTCCAGGACGATCGCCAGGTCGTAGCGCCGGGGACCGCGCGGCCGCCGCATCCGGTTCGCGCGTTCGTTGACGAGCGCGTCGAATCCGGCGGCGAGCACCGCGCAGAACCATCGCCGGTCACCCCGCGCGGTCCGGGCCAGGGCCAGATCGACGCGGTGGGCACGCTGATCGCGCAGCGCCAGCCCGATCGCCTCCGCGGCCCGCAGAGCCTGCGAGGGTACGCCCACCGCACTCGCGAAATCGTTACCCGTCCCGGCCGGCACCACCCCGAAGCCGGCCTCGGTGCCCGCCACCGCCTGCAGTGCCCGGTGCACGGTCCCGTCCCCGCCGACGGCAACCACCGCGGCTGCCCCCTCGGCGACCGCCGCGTGACAGACCGCTTCCGCCTCCGCGCCGCTGTGCGCCTCCAGGATCCGCACCGGCCGCCCGCCGACGCCGAGCGCGTCCACCACCCCCGGAAGCAGACCGCGGTGCCGGCCCCGCCCCGCGAAGGGGTTGGCCAGCACCGCGACAAAATCGCCCGTCATGGCGGAGGAGGCTATACCCCACTCCCGCGATCGCCGCCGGTGAGGGGGCACGTGGTTTCTCGACGCCCGCGGGGTTTGCGGGTGGCGGGAATCCACCTGCCCCCTCACCGGCGAACCAGGTGATCGCCTGCGGAGCGAAGCGGAGCCAGACGGCTACGTCATGTCGTCGAAACGACGCTCCAGCGGCGCGGGCTTCTCGACGGGCGCCGGAGACTCGATCGACGTGGGGGACTCGATCGGATCGGAGGCACCGACCGGCACCCGCTCCTCCGGCAGCTCCGAGATCGCGTCGTCGTCCAGGCCCTCGTAGAGCTCCTTGCCACGGCCCTTGCGCTTGTCGTTCAGGAACGCCACACCGACCGCGATGAAGTACAGCAGGGTGATGCACGCCGCGAGCAGCGTCATCCCGAACGGCCCCGGGTCGGGGGTGGCGATCGCGGCGAACGCGAACGACAGGAACACCACCGCGCGCCACCAGCTGAGCAGCCTGCGGGCCGAGACCACGCCGGTGAAGTTCAGCATGAGCAGCAGCAGCGGGAACTCGAACGCCCCGCCGAACAGCAGCAGCATGTTCATCACGAAGCCGACGTACGACGTGACCTCGAGCTTCGTCGGCTCGCCGATCACACCGGCTTCCATGATGAACGCCAGGCTGTGGCCGATCACGAAGTAGGCCAGGGTCGCGCCGGCGAGGAACAGCGGCGTGGCGAGGGCGACGAAGACGTACGCCCACTTGCGCTCGTGGCGGTGCAGGCCGGGCGCGACGAACGCCCACAGCTGGTACAGCCAGACCGGCGCACCGATGATCAGGCCGACCCACAGCGCGATCTTCAGTCGCAGCATCAGCTGGTCGGTCACGGCGAGCGTGATGAACTCACAGCTGCCGGTCGAGTCGACCGACGTCGGCAGATTGCAGTAGGGCGCCTTCAGGATCCCGAAGACCCACTGCGAGATGACGAAGCCGATGATCAGGCCGACGACCACGCCGATCGACGCGACGAACAGCCGGTTACGCAGCTCCCGGACATGCTCGATGAGGGTCATCGAGCCGTCGGAGGCCTGCTCGAACTTGCTCGGCTTCTTGGGCCCCCGGCGCAGGCTCAGTGCCATCGGATCGGATCAGCGGTCGTTGGTGCGCTGCACCGGGTCGACGAAGGGCTGAGCCGGTGGCTGCTGCTGGTAGCCAGGCTGCGGCTGCTGGTAGCCCTGCGGCGGCGGCGCCTGCTGGTAACCGGGCTGCTGATAGGGCTGCTGCTGATAGGGCTGCTGCACCTCGCCCTGCAGCGGGCTGCGGCTGTGCTGCGGCTCCGCCTTCTCCGCGACGTTGTTGTCGTCATCGACGAGGCCCTTGGTCTCGGCCTTGATGATCCGCAGCGAGCGCCCGAGGGAACGCGCCGCGTCCGGCAGCCGTTTCGCGCCGAACAGCAGCACGAGCACGACGACGAGAACGATGATGTGCCATGGCTTGAGGGCGCCCATGGAATGACTCCAGTCGGTCGGATCAGGTTGCGGGGTCCATCGTACGTGTGGATTCCTGGGATATCGCTTTCCGGATGCCCTGGGATTCTCAAGATCTTGCTAAGTCTCGGACAACGGGGGCGGAACACCCCGGGATCATCGACCGAGATTAGCCTTGATCTGGGTGACCGCGTCCTGGGCCCGCTCGGCCTTCTGCTGCACCACGAGCACGGTCCGCTGCAGCTCCTCGCCGGCCACCTGCAGCCGCATCGCCTCCTCCTGACGGCGCTGCAGCTTCACGGCCGCCCGCCGAAGATCCGGCAACCGGCCCAGAAGGCGCGTAGCGGCGAAAATCAGGACGATCAGCGCGATCGCCCCGACGGCGATCCAGACCCACATCAGCACCCGGCCACCCTACCGGCCGGCCGGTTCGCCGGCGTCGAGCGCGTGCGGCGCGGCGTACTGTTCCAGGGCCGCGGTGGCCTGCGCGTGGATCCGGTCGATCAGCTCGGGCGGCCCGAGCACGGTGACGTCGCGGCCCAGCCCGGCGAGCAGCCGCTGCGCCCAGCCCAGATCGGTGACCCGCATGGTGACCAGCCACTCCGCGCCGTCGCGCTGCACCTGCTCGACCGGGTAGTACTCGGTGATCCACCGGCTGCCCCGGCCGACCCGCAGGGTGACCAGCGGCAGCTCGGGCCCGGGCCGGAAGACGCCGTCGCTGACGTCGTGCGGCACCGCGCCGACCGGCGGCACGGACGGCTCCGGCAGCTCGGTGAACGCGTCGATCCGGTCCACCCGGAACATCCGGGTGCCCTCGGCCCGGCGGCACCACGCCTCCAGGTACGCGAACCCGCCCACCATCAGCATCCGCATCGGGTCGACGACCCGTTCGGTGGTCTCGTCCCGGGCGGCCGTGTAATAGGTGAGCCGCAGCGCGTGCCCGGAGTCGACGGCGGCCCGCACCGCCTCCAGCTTCTTCTGGTTCGCCGGCAGCTTGACCGTGACCGGCGCGTCGGCCAGGTCGCCGGCCGCGCTCTCGATCTTGGCAAGGGCCCGCTCGATCGCGTCCCGGGTGCCGATCCCGGGCGTCTCGGCGAGCATCCGCAGCGCCACCACCAGCGCGAGAGCCTCGTCCTGGTTGAGGCGCAGCGGCTTGTCGATGCCGGCGTCGTGGCTGATCGTCACCCGGTCGCCGTCGAACGCCATGTCGATCAGGTCGCCCGGGCCGTACCCGGGCAGGCCGCACACCCAGAGCAGCTCCAGGTCCTCGCGCAACTGCTTCGCCGTGACGCCCAGGTCCGCCGCCGCCTCGGCGATCAGGATCCCCGGCCGGGCCAGCAGGTACGGCACCAGGTTGAGCAGCCGGCCGAGCCGGTCCGCCGAGGTCCGTGGCCCGGTCACAGCGCCACCTGCTCGTGCCGGGCGGCCAGCTCCTTCAGGTTCTGGATCACCGCGCTGCGCAGCTCGGGCGGGCCCTCGGCCCGCACGTCCGGCCCGTACCCGGCGATCCTGGCGGCCAGCCACTCGACATCCCCGTACGCGATGGTCAGCCGGTCGCCCTCGGGCAGGCTGACCGAGGCGGAGGCCATCCGGCGCAGCCCCGCCGCCCGCCCCGTCCGCACCGTCACCACGGCCCGGCCGTCCCGCGCGACCGGCCCGGACGAGCGTGCCACGTGGCTGATCAGGTCGGCGTCGGCGGGCGGCGTGAACGCGTCCGGCTTGCCGGTGCCCTTCACCTCGCCGGTGATCCGGGACAGCCGGAAACAGCGGGTGGCGTCCCGGTCCCGGTCGTGGCCGACCACGTACCACCGGCCGCGCCAGCAGACCACGCCCCACGGCTCGAGGCGGCGGGTGCTCGGCTCGTCGACCTCGGGCACCCGGTACTTGAAGCTCACCGCGCGGCGCTGCCGTGCCGCCACGGTCAGCGGCCCGAACGCCGGGTCGACCGTCACCACCGGCTCCATGCCGAGGGTGGCCTGCGGGTCCACCTCGACACCGGCGGCCCGCAGCTTGGCCAGGCCGCTGCTCGCCGCGGCGGCGAGCCCGGCGTGCTGCCAGAGCCGCGCCGCGATGCCCACCGCGGCCGCCTCGTCGGGTTCCAGATGGATGTCGGGCAGCGCGTACTCCCGCTGGGCGACGCGGTAACCCGGCTCCTGGTCGAAGATGCTCGCCGTGCCGGTCTCCAGCGGGACGCCCAGCTCGCGCAGCTCCGCCTTGTCCCGCTCGAACTTGCGCTGGAACGCCTCGTGGTCACGCGGATCGGACGGGTCGTGCTCGTAACCGGGCACGGTCGCGGCGATCTGCGCGGCGGTCAGGAACCGGCGCGTCGACAGGAGACAGATCACCAGGTTTACCAGGCGCTCGGTGCGAGTGCGCGACACGAGAGGCAACGCTAGCAGCCTCGTCACACGGACGGTTATCCGCGCGGGGCCGGGGGAAGATGGCGTCCGTGACAGAACCCCAGGAATCCGAGAGCGTCGGCACCGTCGTGGTGGCGGGCGCCGCCAACCTGGCGATCGCCGCCGCGAAACTGGTGGCCGGCGTCACCTCCGGCTCCGCCGCGATGCTCTCCGAGGCCGCGCACTCCTTCGCCGACACGGTGACCGAGGTGTTCCTCTTCGTGGCGTTGCGGCGCGGCGCCAAACCCGCCGACGAGGAACACCCGTTCGGGTACGGCAAGGAGAGCTGGGTCTGGGCGTTCATCGCGGCGCTGTTCACGTTCGTGGCCGGCGCCGGGTTCTCCATCTACCACGGCATCGAGACCATCGTCGAGGGCGAGGAGTCCGGCCCGTTCCTCGCGTCGTACATCGTCCTGGCCGTCTCGTTCGCGGCCGAGGGCGTGTCGTTCCTGAAGGCCCGCCGGCAGATCCGCACCGAGTCCAGCCGCTGGAACGTGACGACCCGCCGGTTCCTGCGCCTCACCCCGGACACCACGGTCAAGGCGGTCTACTTCGAGGACTCCGCCGCGCTGATCGGCCTGGTCCTGGCCGCCGCCGGGCTCGGGCTGACCGAGCTGACCGGCAACAGTGTCTGGGACGGCGTCTCGTCGATCGTGATCGGCCTGCTCCTGCTCGTGGTCGCCACCGTCCTCGCCAGCAGCAACGTGTCCCTGCTGGTCGGGCGCTCCGTCCCCCGCCGGGTGCACACCGCGATCGCCGCCGAGATCGCCGCGCTGCCGGTCGTGACCGCCGTGCCCACCCTCTTCACCATGCAGCTCGGCCCGGACGGCATCCTGGTCGCCGCCAAGGTCGACTTCGCCGACGACGCGCCCGGCGGCGAGATCGAAAGGGCCTCCGACGAGGCCGAGCGGCGCTTGCGCGCCAGATTCCCCGAGATCCGGTACGTCTTCCTCGACCCGACCCGTGGCGAGCCCGGCCGCAACCACCTCGATGGCGGACTCGACGCCCGGCCCTTGTAGGGTCCCGGCATGGTGCGGTGGCGGTCCGGGACGGTTCGGTCGGTGCGGGGCGGCTGGCGGGGCGCGTGCGAGCTGGACGTCGAGACGCCGGACGGCCCGCTGCGCGCCCTCGCCTACCCGCATCTGGTCGGCACACCGGAACCCGGAGACCGGGTGCTGCTCAACGTCGGCGCCCTGGTCATGGGCCTCGGCACCGGGGGGTACGCCCTGGTCGTCGCCCTGCCCGACCGGCTGCCCGCCGACCCGCCCGCCGACGGCGCCACCCGCGACAGCGGTCACCTGGTCAAGGCGCGGTACACCCCGCTGCAGGCGATCCTGCTCGGCGTCGACGAGGAGGCCTCACCGCACCGCGACGTGATGGCCGCCGCCACCTCGCTCGACGGCATGCCGGTGGTCACCGCCGACCTGCACTCGGCGCTGCCCGCGATCCTGGCCGGCATCCACGCCGACCGGCCGGAGGCCACCGTCGCCTACGTGATGACCGACGGCGGCGCCCTGCCGGCCTGGTTCTCCCGCACCCTGGACGACCTGCGCGGTCACCTGGCCGGGACCGTCACCACCGGCCAGTCGTTCGGCGGTGACCTGGAGGCCAGCACCGTGCACACCGGCCTGCTCGCGGCCCGGCACGTGCTCGGCGCTGACGTCGCGATCGTCGCCCAGGGCCCCGGCAACCTCGGCACCGGCACCACCTGGGGGTTCTCCGGGGTGGCGCTCGGCGAGGCGATCAACGCGATCGCGGTGCTGGGCGGCCGGCCGATCGGCTCGCTGCGGATCTCCGACGCCGACGGGCGTGACAGGCATCGGGGCATCTCCCATCACAGTCTCACCGCGTACGGGAAGGTCGCTCTGGCCCGCGCCGACCTGGTCGTGCCCCGCGGCCTGGACCCCCGCCTGGCCGCGGAGGTGGAGGGCGCGCTGGCCCCCCTCGGCGCCCGGCACAGCCTGGTCAGCGTCGCCAGCGAGGGCCTGGACGCGGCGCTGCGGGCGTCGCCGGTCGGGCTCTCCACGATGGGCCGCAAGCTGGACCAGGACCACAGCTACTTCCTGGCAGCGGCCGCCGCCGGCCGCCACGCCGCCACCCTGCTCCCCTGACCGCCCACCCCGCTGCTCATTCCGGCGGGCGGCGAGCGGCGGGCGGCGGTCAGGCGCGGCGATCAGGCGCGGCGATCAGGCGCGGCGATCAGGCGCGGCGATCAGGCGCGACGATCAGGCGCGACGGCGATCAAGCGCGACGGCGGACCAGCGTCACGCCGTCACGGACCGGCAGCATCACCGACTCCACCCGCTCGTCACCCACGATCCGGTCGTTGAGGCCGGCCACCGCCGCCGACGACGCATCCCGGGGATCGAGGACCTGCCCGTGCCGCAGCACGTTGTCGACCACCAGCAGTCCGCCCGGTCGTAGCCGGGGCACGATCTCCTCGTAGTACGCCGGGTACCCGGTCTTGTCCGCGTCCAGGAACACGAAGTCGATCACCGGGTCGGCCGGCAGCGCGCGGACCGTCTCGATCGCCGGGCCGAGCCGCAGCTCGATGCGGTCGGCGAGGCCGGCCTTCGCCCAGTAGGTGCGGGCGATCGACGTCCACTCCTCGGAGACGTCGCAGGCGATCAACCGCCCGCCGGGACGCAGGCCGCGGGCGATGCAGATCGACGAGTACCCGGTGAACGTGCCGATCTCGACCGCCATCAAGACCCCGGTCAGCCGGGTCAGCATCGTCAGCAGGGCGCCCTCGTCCGCGGAGATCTGCATCCCGGCGTCGGGCGGATATCTCGTGGAAGTCTCCGCCGCCAGCCCCCGCAGCAGGTCGTCCGCGGGGGTGGCGTGCGCCCGCACGTAATCGGCGACGGCCGGATCAACGATGTCTGCCATACCCCGACCCCACACGATCGAGGCCGCGCCGACAAGCCCTCAGGAGGTGATGATCAGGTACAGCCAGCCGGCCAGCAGCAGCCCCAGGATCGTGGCGTAGAGCCACGTCGGGATCTTGTGATTGCCGGCCCGATCCTTCTGGATCTGGCGGTAGATCCGCTCACGGCGGCGCTCGATCCGGTTCCAGCGCACCTCATGCTCGGTACGCTCCGGGGGCTCAGGGGGAGAAGGCTGGTCAGGCATAACCCGACCAGCCTAGCTGAGCCGTCTGGCTCCGCTTCGCTCCGCTGGCGCTCGCCTGGTACCCGGTGAGCGCCGCCACTCTCACATGCTCGCGATCAGGCGCTCCACCCGCTCGTCGTAGGCGCGGAACGGGTCCTTGCAGAGCACCGTCCGCTGCGCCTGGTCGTTCAGCTTCAGATGCACCCAGTCGACCGTGAAGTCGCGGCGCTTCTCCTGCGCGTGCTTGATGAACTCGCCGCGCAACCGGGCCCGCGTGGTCTGCGGCGGCGTCTCCTTGGCCTCGTAGATCTGCAGGTCGTTGGCGATCCGGTCGACCTGCTTGCGCTTCTCCATGAGCGCGTAGAGGCCCCGGCCGCGACGGACGTCGTGGTACGCCAGGTCGAGCTGCGCGATCCGCGGATGCGACATCGGGATCTCGTGCTTGGCCTGGTAGCGCTCGATCAGCTTGTACTTCGAGACCCAGTCGATCTCGCGGGCCACCGGGTCGAGGTCACCGCTCTCGATCGCGTTGAGGACCCGCCCCCACAGCTCCACGACCCGCTTGGCGACCGGGTCGCCGCCGCGCCGCTCGACGAACTCGGTGGCCTTCGCCAGGTACTCCTGCTGGATCTCCAGGGCGGAGACCTCTTTGTTGTTCGCCAGACGGATCTTGCGGCGGCCGGTGACGTCGTGGCTGACCTCGCGGATCGCCCGGATCGGGTTCTCCAGGGTCAGGTCCCGCATCACCACGCCCGCCTCGATCATGCGAAGGACGATGTCCGCGCTGCCGACCTTCAGCAGCGTGGTGACCTCGTTCATGTTCGAGTCGCCGACGATCACGTGCAGGCGGCGGTAGCGCTCGGCGTCCGCGTGCGGCTCGTCACGGGTGTTGATGATCGGGCGGCTGCGCGTCGTCGCGCTGGAGACGCCCTCCCAGATGTGCTCGGCGCGCTGCGACAGGCAGAACACCGCGCCGCGCGGCGTCTGCAGCACCTTGCCGGCCCCGCAGATCAGCTGGCGGGTGACCAGGAACGGGATCAGGACGTCGGCGAGACGGCCGAACTCGCCGTGCCGGCTGACGAGATAGTTCTCGTGGCAGCCGTAGGAGTTGCCGGCCGAGTCGGTGTTGTTCTTGAAGAGGTAGATCTCCCCCGCGATGCCCTCGTCGTGCAGACGCTTCTCCGCGTCGACGAGCAGGCCTTCCAGGATCCGCTCGCCGGCCCGGTCGTGGGCGACCAGATCGGTGACGGAGTCGCATTCGGGGGTCGCGTACTCAGGGTGGGAACCGACATCGAGGTAAAGGCGTGCGCCGTTGCGAAGGAACACGTTGCTGCTGCGTCCCCAGGAGACCACTCGGCGGAACAGGTAGCGGGCCACCTCGTCCGGAGACAGCCGCCGCTGCCCCCGATAGGTGCACGTGACTCCGTACTCGGTCTCGAGGCCGAAAATTCGCCGTTCCATGACAGAACACTAGCCGCAAGAAACGGTTCAGCGGCAGTCACAACTCGCTCTTTCCCGCACACACCCCGTTCATGGGTACGCGTAAGGGCACGTCCCATCCCCACCGGACGGAAGGTGCCCTCAAACGCCTGAACCGCTCAGGACTTCTCGTCAGGAGTCTCCTCAGTGTCCGACGACGCCGCCGAGATCGTCGGCTTCGCCTCGCCCGGCGCGGGCGGCGCCGCGTCCACGTCGCCGAGCTCCGCCTCCGGCACCGACTCGTGACCGAGCAGCGTGGTCAGCGCCGTCCCGGTGAGCCGCCGGAACGCCCGGCCCTGCCGGCGCCGGTCCAGCACCGCCACCTCGAGCTGCTTGGCCGTAAGGGTGCGGGTCTGCCCGTTCTCCCCGCCGACGCTGCCCAGCGCCTCCGCGGCGAGCGCCAGCGCGGTCTGCAGGTCCGCGGCGGTGTCGTGCCGCTCGCGCAGCACGTTCGAGATCGCCTCGGCCTGGCCGCCCATCGCCATGAAGCCGGGCTCGTCCATGACCGAGCCGTCGTAGGTCACCCGGTACAGCTCGTCGGCCTCGGGCGTGGCGCCGACCTGGGCGACGCAGAGCTCCACCTCGTACGGCTTCTGCGTCTCCGAGAAGATCGCGCCGAGCGTCTGGGTGTACGCGTTCGCGAGCGCCCGCCCGGTCACGTCCCGCCGGTCGTAGCTGAGACCGAGCATGTCGGCCATCCGGACACCGGCCCGGCGCAGGCTCTCGAACTCGTTGTACCGCCCCACCGCCGCGAACGCGATCTTGTCGTAGATCTCGCTGATCTTGCGCAGGGTGGTGATGTTCTCGGCGACCAGCAGGATGCCGCCCTCGTAGGTGAGCACCACGGCCGACCGGCCGCGGGCGATGCCCTTACGGGCGTACTCCGAGCGGTCCCGCTGGACCTGCTCGGGCGAAGCGTAGAACTGCATGGCCACGGGTGGCTTCTCCTATCTGGTGAAAGAGAGCGGATCAGCCGCCCGGGTTCTCCATACGTCCCTGGACGACCCGCTCGGCCACCGTGGTGATCTCCTCGTCGCTGAGCCGCTGCGTGCCGTTCGCGGTCGCCGTCATGACCACCGGGTAGATCTTGCGGGTCACGTCCGGCCCGCCGGTCGCGGTGTCGTCGTCGGCCGCGTCGTAGAGCGCCTCGACCGCCAGCGTGATCGCGTCCGCGGTGCTCACACCCGCCCGGTACCGCTTCTTCAGCGCCGACTTCGCGAACAGCGAACCCGAGCCGATCGCCTCGTAGCCGGTCTCCTCGTAGAGACCGCCGGCCACGTCGAAGCTGAAGATCCGGCCGGCCCGCGCCGGGTCGGCCGGCGACAGGTCGAACCCGGCGAACAGCGGCACGACCGCGAGGCCCTGCATCGCCGCGCCCAGGTTGCCGCGGACCATCGCGGCCAGGCGGTTCGCCTTACCGTCGAGGGAGAGCATCGCTCCCTCGATCTTCTCGTAGTGCTCCAGCTCCACCTGGAACAGCCGGATCAGCTCGATGCCGATGCCGGCCGTACCCGCGATGCCGATCAGCGAGTACGAGTCCGCCGGGTGGACCTTCCTGATGTCGCGGCTCGCGATCAGGTTCCCCATGGTCGCGCGCCGGTCACCTGCCATCACCACACCGTCGGCCGTCGCGATCGCGACGATCGTGGTGCCGTGCGGCGCGACGTCGCCGGAGAGCCCGGGCGGAAGCGGCCGCCGCCCCGGCAGCATCTCCGGAGCGGCCTGACTCAGGAACTGCGTGAAGGAGGACGTCCCCGTGTTGGTGAAGAAATCCGGTAGACGCCCGGATGGATCAAAGCCCGTCGCCACGTGGTTCCTTTCAGATACGTGATCGCATCGGCGCGAGAATGGCCGCCGTTGCAGTTGAAGCACACTATCGCGCTCACCGACCAGGAGCGATGAACATCATCGACGTGTTGTGAGTAGCCCGCGCCACAGGAATGGCGCGCCGGACGCCGCGACGGCCGTGAGCCATCGCCGACGCCCGGCATAAACGGACAATTAACTCACTGGCCGCCTTTTTGGACGTATCCGCGGACAAACTCTTCCGCGTTCTCCTCGAGAACGCTGTCGATTTCGTCCAGCAGGTCGTCGACGTCCTCGGTGATCTCCGCGTGCCGCTCGGCTACCTCAGGATTGGCCTCGACGGTGACGTCCTCGACTTCTTCGCCGCTGCGCCCGCGCTCGGACTGCGACTGACCACCTGTGTCTCGGGTTGCCATGGATGTCCCCCTTCTCAGCCGCCCGAAGTCCTGCAACATCGGGTTGGAAAAAACCTACCTCGCGCCTGTGACAAAACACATCACCGGCTGGTGATCACCTCGAGCAGGTCCTTGGCGCTCTCGCACGTGTCGAAGAGCGCGCCGACATGCTTCTTGGTGCCACGCTCGGGTTCCATCATCGGCACCCGCACCAGAGACTCCCGCCCGACATCGAAGATCACCGAGTCCCAGCTGGCGGCGACCACTTCGGAGGCGTACTGCGCGAGGCAGCGGCCGCGGAAGTAGGCCCGGGTGTCGTCCGGCGGCTCGTACATGGCGCGCTGGGTCTCGTCCGCCTCGAGCAGGGTCTTCATCGACCCGCGGGCGACGAGGCGGTGGTAGAGGCCCTTCTCCGGGCGCACGTCGGCGTACTGCAGGTCGACGAGCTGGAGTTTCGGCGAGTTCCAGCCGAGGTTCTCGCGTTCCCGGTAACCCTCGAGCAGGCGCAGTTTGGCGACCCAGTCGAGGCTGTCGGACAGCTCGAACGGGTCGCGGCCCAGGCCGTCGAGCACCGATTCCCACCGGTCGAGCACGTCGGCGGTCTGCTCGTCGGCGTCGGTGCCGTACCGCTCGTCGACGAACGCTCGGGCCCGCTCGTAGTACGCCCACTGCAGGTCGAGCGCGGTGAGCCGGCGGCCGTCGCGCAGCCGCATCAGATGCTTCAGCGAGGGGTCGTGCGAGACGGCCTTGAGCTCGCTGACCGGGTCGGCGATGCCGAGCTCCCCGGTGAACACCTTCTCCTCGATCATGTTGAGGACCAGCGAGGTGGTGCCCATCTTCAGGTACGACGCGATCTCGGAGAGGTTCGCGTCGCCGATGATGACGTGCAGCCGGCGGTACTTGTCGGCATCGGCGTGCGGCTCGTCCCGGGTGTTGATGATCGGCCGCTTGAGTGTCGTCTCCAGACCGACCTCGACCTCGAAGAAGTCGGCACGGGAGGAGATCTGGAAGCCGGCGCCGCTGCCGTCCTGCCCGATGCCGACCCGGCCCACGCCGGTGAAGATCTGCCGGGTGACGAAGAACGGCGTGAGGTGCGCGACGATGTCGGCGAACGGGGTCTGCCGGCGCATCAGGTAGTTCTCGTGGGACCCGTACGAGGCGCCCTTGTTGTCGGTGTTGTTCTTGTAGAGCTGGATGCGGTGGGTGCCGGGGATGGTGGCGGCGCGGCGCGAGGCCTCGGCCATGACCCGTTCGCCGGCCTTGTCCCACTTGACGACGTCGAGCGGGTTGGTGCACTCGGGTGTCGAGTACTCCGGGTGCGCGTGGTCGACGTAGAGCCGGGCGCCGTTGGTCAGTATCACGTTGGCCAGGCCGAGGTCCTCGTCCGCGAGGGCCTCGGCGGGGTCGTAGGCGGCGCCGGAGTAGGTGAAGCCGCGCGCGTCGCGCAGCGGCGACTCCTCCTCGTAGTCCCAGCGGGCCCGGCCGCCGCGGTTGAGCTCGGGCCGGGCGCCGTAGGCGTTGACCACCTGCGAGGAGGTCACCATCGGGTTGGCTCCGGGCTGTCCGGGCACCGAAATGCCGTATTCGACCTCGGTTCCCATAATCCGTCGAACGCTCATGCGACCACCCTGTCCGCCACGAAGCCAAGCGTGCTCATTCATTGAGCCTAGACGCTCTGGCGGCGCTTCCCGAAGCGGGGAGTGCGCGGCGTTTCACCTTCCGTGGCGTCAAAGATCACCGCGAGCCGCTGACCGGGTCGCTCGATCAGGCGATGACCGGCGTGCGCGGCGAGCAGAGTTCCGGCCACGAAACCGAAAACGATCAGCGGCCGGTTGTCGGTGAGCCGGACCAGCACGCCGAGAACCAGCAGGTGCAGCAGGTAGAGCGAGTAGCTGACGGTGCCGAGCCAGGTCAGGATGCCGGGCACCGCACGCCGGCGGAGGGCGAAAGCGATCCCGAAAGTTCCGGCCACCGCGACCGCGCACGGCGCGCCGAACTGCGCCGTCACTCCGGCGAGAACCGCGGCAAGTCCGCCGATCGTGGCGATTAGCCCGGTTTGCCGCTGTTGCGCGCGGTAGATCACGGTCCCCGCGAACATCACCGCCAGCATGGTCAGCGCCTGCGCCGAGGACGCGCTCGTCACCCACGTCGTGGCATGGCCGTTCGCGAGCGGCAGCGCGAGCAGGCCGAGTGCCGCGACACCGGCGACGCGGGCCGTCACACCCCCCGTCCGGTACGCCCCGAGCACTCCCGCGACCACCAGCAGCACCCCGCCCGCCGTCACCGCCCGGGCCGCGCCGCTGCCGCCGAACAGGTCGTCCGGCAGCCTCGTCCCGCCGGCCAGGGCGACGCCCGTGAGCCCGGCCGCCCAGCATGCGCTGAACCGGTGCAGCCGCCACGCGAACAGCCCGGCGACCAGCAGGTAGAACAGCATCTCGTAACTGAGGGTCCAGAACGGCCGGACGAGCCCTCGTACCCCCAGAAGGTCTTGCAGCATGGTGGCGTGCGCCAGCACGCTCGCCGAGGTCTCGGTCCGCAGCTGGCCCGGCAGGCGATGGAGCCCGGCGGCCGCCAGGCCGGCGGCGAGGACGACGGTGACCAGGTACGCCGGGTAGATCCGGCACAGCCGCCCGGCCCAGAACCGGCGCAGCGAGCCGTGCCGTTCCAGGGACATCGGGATGACGTATCCGCTGACCAGGAAGAACAGCAGAACAGCGTATTTGCCGAGGTCGAAGGCGCGGTAGATCTGCAGGTGCAGGCCGGCGCCGAGGACGACCGGGCTGAGGTGGAAGAGGGCGACCACGACGGCCGCGTAGCCGCGGAGCGCGTCGAGCCACGCGAGTCGGGGTGCTGTCACACGGGTTGAACGACAGCCGGGCCGGAGGGTTGCCCCCTCCGGCCCGGCTCACATCGCGTTCTACAGGTACTGACCGGTGTTGGACGCCGTCTCGATGGAACGGCCGGCCTCCGCGCCCTTGCCGCCGGAGACGAGCGTGCGGATGTAGACGATCCGCTCGCCCTTCTTGCCGGAGATCCGGGCCCAGTCGTCGGGGTTCGTCGTGTTCGGCAGGTCCTCGTTCTCCCGGAACTCGTCGACGCAGCTGTCGAGCAGGTGCTGCAGCCGCAGACCCTTCTTGCCGGAGGTGAGGAACTCCTTGATCGCCATCTTCTTGCCGCGGTCCACGATGTTCTGGATCATCGCGCCGGAGTTGAAGTCCTTGAAGTACAGGACCTCCTTGTCACCGTTGGCGTAGGTGACCTCGAGGAAGCGGTTCTCCTCGGTCTCCGTGTACATCCGGAGCACGACCGCCTCGATCATCGCGGCGACCGTGGCGTCCCGGTTGCCACCGTGCTCGGTCAGGTCGTCCGAGCTGAGCGGCAGGTCGGAGAGGATGTACTTGGCGAAGATGTCCTTCGCGGCCTCGGCGTCCGGACGCTCGATCTTGATCTTCACGTCGAGACGGCCGGGGCGCAGGATCGCCGGGTCGATCATGTCTTCCCGGTTCGACGCGCCGATGACGATCACGTTCTCCAGGCCCTCGACGCCGTCGATCTCGCTGAGCAGCTGGGGAACGATGGTGTTCTCCACGTCGGAGGAGACACCGGAGCCACGGGTACGGAAGATCGAGTCCATCTCGTCGAAGAACACGATCACCGGCGTGCCCTCGCCGGCCTTCTCCCGGGCCCGCTGGAAGACCAGGCGGATGTGCCGCTCGGTCTCACCCACGTACTTGTTCAGCAGTTCCGGACCCTTGATGTTGAGGAAGTAGCTGGTGTGCTTCTCCTCGCCGCGCCGCTCGGCGATCTTCTTCGCCAGCGAGTTGGCGACCGCCTTGGCGATCAGGGTCTTGCCGCAGCCGGGCGGGCCGTAGAGCAGGATGCCCTTCGGCGGGCGCAGCTGGTGCTCCCGGAACAGGTCGGCATGCAGGAACGGCAGCTCCACGGCGTCGCGGATCTGCTCGATCTGCGCGTGCAGGCCACCGATGTCGGTGTAGTCGACGTCGGGGACCTCCTCGAGGACGAGCTCCTCGACCTCGCTCTTCGGGATCCGCTCGTACGCGTACGCCGAACGGGGCTCGATCATGAGCGAGTCACCGGCGCGCAGCTTGCTGATCTCGAGCGAGTCGGCGAGGAAGACGATCCGCTCCTCGTCGGCGTGCGAGACCACCAGCGCCCGGTCGGCGAGGCCGCCGGCCGGATTGTCGAGGACCTCCTTGAGCAGGACGACCTCACCGGTGCGCTCGTAGCCGAACGCGTCGACCACGTTGAGCGCGTCGTTGAGCAGGACTTCCTGGCCCCGCTTCAGTTCCTCGGTCTCCAGGGACGGTGAGACCGCCACCCGGAGCTTGCGGCCTCCGGTGAACACGTCCACCGTGCCGTCGGAGTGTGCCGCCAGGAAAACGCCGTAACCGCTGGGCGGCTGGGCGAGCCGGTCAATCTCTTCCTTGAGAGTGACGATCTGGGTCCGGGCTTCCTTGAGGGTCGCCACGAGCCGCTCGTTGTTCTCGGTCACTCGGGCCAGCTGCGCCTGCGTTGCCGCGAGCCGTTCCTCGAGCTGCCGGACGTGTCGGGGGCTTTCCGTCAACTTCCGCCTGACCAGGGCGAGTTCCTCTTGCAGGAACGCAACCTGGCTGGAGAGATCGTTGGCTTCCTTCTCCCATCGTGCGGCGCGGGAGTCCGCTTCGTCGCTACGTGCCACGTCCCACCTCCCCGGGGGGCTCGAACGTCTTGGGATAACACTAGCCGTTGCGAACCGATTTTCGACCCATGCAACACCCTCGTCACCGACTCTTGATCGATTGATCAACCCGCGGCCGATGGGTGTATCGGATCTTCGGGTACGGTCGGAGCGGGCACGTTGCGGGAGGTATGGGTGTCGGCGGAGACTGCGGATGACCTGCGGGTCTGGATCGATCAGGACTTGTGCACGGGTGACGGGCTCTGCGCGCAGTACGCGCCGGAGGTCTTCGAGCTCGACATCGACGGACTCGCCTACGTGAAGAACGACACGGGTGATCTTTTGCAGGAACCGGGCGTGCGGGCGGACGTGCCGGCCCGGTTGCTGCTAGAGGTGATCGACTCCGCGAAGGAGTGCCCCGGCGACTGCATCCACGTGGTGCGCCGGGCCGACGGCGTCGCCGTGGCCGGCCCGGACGCCGCCTAGAGAGTGGGCCGGCCCACCAGAGACGCCACGACCCGGGAGAACTCCTCCAGGCGGGCGATCTGGCCGGCGCCGCCGTCGTCGATGGTCTTGCCGAAGCGCAGCGCGTCGTGCCGCAGCGGCGCCCGGCCCTCGTCCTCGCCGACGCCGGGCGGCGGCACCGCGTCGTCCACCGAGCTGAGCAGCAGGTAGACGTCGATGCTGTCGACCCGGGCCTGACCGTTCGGCGTGCGGGTGAGCCGCCGCCGGCAGCCCACCTCGGTGACCGTGGAGAGCGGCACCACCCGCAGCGACGACGTCATCGACCCGGCCGGCCCGTCGCCGGGCGCCACGTCCTCGCCGTGCCAGAGCACCAGGCGGCTGCCGTCGCAGACCACCACCTCCTGCCACACCCCGTTCACCTCGTTGACGAAGCGTTCCAGGGTGAAGCAGAGCACCGACGCGCCGCGCAGCACGCCGAACAGCGCCTCCAGGGCCACGTCGGGGTCGCGCAGGTAGGCCCGGGCCGCCGAGTCCAGGTCGGGGTAGGGCGACCAGTCGGGGAAGACCGCCGGCATCTCGTTGCTGCCCCCGAACGGCGGTGAGCTCATGGTGCCCCTTCCCGGCGGTTGTCGGATCCGTTCGGAAACCTACCCGAGGTGACGACGCCGGTCACTCCCCGGTGGGGTCCTCCGGGGCGGCTCCGGCCTGCTGCGCGTGCAGCGCCGCCTGGGTGGCCTTGCGCAGCGCGTACGCCTCGGCGCCCTTGCTCGGCTTGCGGCGCCGCGGCGGCGCGATCACGCCGGGCGCGAGCTTACGGGCGGAGACCAGGAACGCGGTGTGCGCGATCATCCGGTGGTCCGGGCGGACCGCGAGGCCGTCGGCGTGCCAGTCACGCACCAGCGACTCCCAGGCCCGCGGCTCGGTCCAGCCGCCCCGCTCGCGCAGCGCCTCGACGAGCTCGGAGAGCTGGGGGGTGGTCGCCACGTACCCGATGAAGACGCCGCCCGGCACGAGCGACTTCTCGACCATGTCGAGCGCCTCCCACGGGGTCAGCATGTCCAGCACGATCCGGTCGAAACCGGTGATGTCGTTGCCCGCCACGTCACCGTTGTGCAGATGCCACGCCGGGTGCGGGCCGCCGAAGAACGCCTCCACGTTCTTGCGGGCGACCGCGGCGAAGTCGTCGCGCAGCTCGTAGCTGTGCACCTCGCCGGTGCTGCCCACGGCCCGCAGCAGCGAGCAGGTGAGCGCGCCCGAGCCGGCGCCCGCCTCCAGCACCTTCGCGCCGGGGAAGACGTCGCCCATCGCGACGATCTGCGCCGCGTCCTTCGGATAGATCACCTGCGCGCCGCGCGGCATGGAGAGCACGTAGTCGCTGAGCAGCGGCCGCAGCGCCAGGTACGCGGTGTTGCCCGCCGAGGTGACGACGCTGCCGTCCGGCAGCCCGATCAGGGCGTCGTGCGCCAGCGCGCCGCGGTGGGTGTGGAACTCCTTGCCGGGCTCCAGCACGATGGTGTGCATCCGCCCCTTGGGGTCGGTGAGCTGCACGCGGTCACCCACCCGGAACGGTCCGCGGTGCGCGGGCACCTGCTCGTCGGCGGCGGTGGTCGGGGTTGTCGTCACAGATCTACTCTCAGCTGTCTTTTCTCGGGGCCGGGTTGGCTCGTCTGGGGCTCGGTACCGTCCGGCGCGGCTCCAGGACCGCGGCGACGTCGGCGACCCGCAGGACGCCGACGACATCCTCCCCTGCCGTCACCAGGTACTGCGCACCCGGGTGAGCCTGCAGGGCGCGGACCACCTGCTCGCCGGTGAGCCCGAGCGGCAGGGTGGTCAGCGCGTCACGGGACCGCGCGACGCTCTCCACGCTCACCCACGGCCGCCGGTCGACCGGGATCCGCTCGGCGGCGACCGGGTCGACCACGGCGGTGAGGCTACCCGCCGCGTCGGCGACGGCCAGCACCACGTCCGGCCGCGGATCCTCGGCACGGCGGCGCTGCGCCTCACCGAGCGGCGTCCCGGCCGGCACCGCGAGCACCGGCCGGGCCAGGGCGCCCAGGTCGATCAGCGGGAACCGGCCGGTCATCCGCCCCAGCCGGATCGACTGGCCGGCGCCCTGCCACAGGGTCAGCACCACCAGCAGCACGAAGACCAGCCCGAACACGGTGAGGAACCCGAACCGGTAGAGCCCGAACACCACCACCACGGTCAGCAGCGCGAGGATCCGGCCCGCCCAGCCGGCCACCACCGTCGCCCGGTTCCGGTCCTTCAGCAGCGCCCACACCCCGGCCCGCAGCGCCCGCCCGCCGTCCAGCGGCAGCCCCGGCAACACGTTGAAGACCGCGACGAGCACGTTGCTGACCGCCAGCTGGAACGCGATCTGCCCGGGCACGGTGTCCGCCGGCAGCAGCAGCGCCGCCACCGTGGCGATCCCTCCGAGCAGCAGCGACACCAGCGGCCCGGCGAGCGAGACCAGCGCGTCCACCCGCGGCGTCGGCGCGTCCCGCTCCATCTCGGTCCAGCCGCTGAGCAGCTCGAGGGTGATCCGCCGCACGCCGATCCCGTGCCGGCGGGCGGTCACCGCGTGCCCCAGCTCGTGCAGCAGCACCGAGCCGAGCAGACACACCACGAAACCCAGCCCCACCAGGTACGACCATGGCGCGCCCAGTCCGAGCTCGGACTGCGCGTAGTTCCCGTAGACCACGGTGACCAGGACGGCGAGCAGCAGCATCGACGCGTTGGCGTGCACCGGGATGCCGAGCACGTGCCCGACCGGCCGGCCGGCCGGCGGCGGATTACGGGTCGCGCGTCCCTGGTCCTCCACGCGACTGATGCTACGGACACGCCGCCGCCGGACCCACCCCGGCGTTTTCGTCATACCCCTGGCCTAGCCTCTTGGACATGACGGCGCACCCCCCCACGACGGCACCGGCGGGTCCGATCCCGCCCCAGCCCGGCGACCCCCTCCCGCCGGCCGGCCCGGCGCTCACCACGAGCGGCGCTTCCGGCGCCGGCGTCTCGGGTGCCGGCGATGCGGTGACCAGCGCGGATGGGGTGACCAGCGCGGATGCGGTGACCAGCGCGGATGCGGTGACCAGCGCGGATGCGGTGACCAGCGCGGATGCGGTGACCAGCGCGGATGCGGTGGCCCTGGGCCGTGGGCGGCGACCGGAGGCGCCCGCCGGGCCGTCGCTGTCGCCGTCCCGGGCCGCCGACTTCAAGACCTGCCCGCTGCTGTTCCGTTTCCGGACCATCGACAAGCTGCCCGAGCTGCCCTCGGCCGACCAGATCCGCGGCACGCTGGTGCACGCGGTGCTGGAGCGCCTCTTCGACCTGCCGGCCGCCGGGCGCACTCCGGAGGCCGCAGCCGCCCTGGTCGCCCCCGAGTGGGACAAATTGCTCACCCAGGACCCGTCCCTGGCCGAGATCTTCACCACGCCCCCGCCGGTCGCGGCCGGCACGGCCGGCGCGGCCGGGGAGACCGGCGCAGCCGGGGAGACCGGCGCGGCCGGGGAGACCGGCGCGGCCGGGGCGCTGCCGCCCGCCGTGGACCCGGCGGCGGTCGCCGTCGACCCCGCCGCGGTGGCCGCCGAGGCCGACGCGACCGGCCAGGCCGCCCTGATCGACGTGCCCGCCGACGACGCCGAGGCGGCCCGCGTCGCGGCGTTCCTGTCCAGCGCGACCGCGCTGCTCAGCGGCTACTTCGCGGTGGAGGACCCGCAGCGTCTCCAGCCCGCCGAGCGGGAGACCCTGATCTCCACGGTGATCGGCGACGACCTCCTGCTCCGGGGCTACATCGACCGCCTCGACGTCTCCCCGGCCGGCGACATGCGCGTGGTCGACTACAAGACCGGCGGCGCCCCGCGCGAGGCGTTCGAGGGGCGGGCCCTGTTCCAGCTCAAGTTCTACGCCCTGGTCCTGTGGCGCACCCGCGGCATCGTGCCCCGCGTCCTCCGCCTGCTCTACCTGAAGGACGCCGAGGTCTGCGACTACAGCCCCGAGGCCGGCGAGCTGGAGCGTTTCGAGCGCACCCTGACCGCGCTCTCGGCCGCCATCGAGCGCGCCAAACGCGAGCGCGACTTCCGCCCCAAGCCGAGCCGCCTCTGCGGCTGGTGCCGCCATCAGCAGCTCTGCCCCGAGTTCGGCGGCACCCCGCCGCCGTTCCCCGAGCTCCCGCTGACCATCGTCCAGCCCGCCACCCCCGACGTCGAGCCGGACCGCGTCGGCGCCCTCCTGCGAGACGATCCCCTTGGCTGACCAGCCTCCCGGCGACCCCGCCGAACCGCCCGGCGCGGCCGGTCCGGTGGGCGCGGCCGGGCGGCGGCCGCCGGTGCGGGTGCTGCTGGCCGACCCGGCGCCACTGCAGCGGGCGGGCCTGCGGGCGCTCCTGACAGCCCCGGACGCCGGCGCGGGCCCAGCGCCGGCAGCGACCTCAGCCGCCTCGGCCGACACCGGCTCGACCGCGACCGCGACCGGTGCCGGTGCCGGTGCCGGTGCCGCTGAGATCGTGATCGCCGGGGAGGCCGCGGACGGCGTGGACGCCCTCGATCTGGCCCGCCGGCTCCTGCCCGACGTGCTGGTCACCGAGCTGGCCCTGCCCCGGCTCGACGGCCTCGCCGTGATCCGGGCGATCACCGAGGCCCGCCTGCCGGTGCGGATCCTGGTCGTCACCGACGAGGACACCGACGACCGGATCGTGGCCGCCGCCGGGGCGGGCGCCACCGGGTACCTCTGCAAGGACGCGCCCCACGACCAGCTGACCGCCGCCGTCCGTGCCGTCGCGGCCGGTGGCGCGGTGATCGCCCCGCAGCTGCTGGCCCGCGTTCTGCGCAGGCTGACCGAGTCGCTGCCCGCCCGGTCCGGCAGCGGCGCCGCCGCCCTGGACGCGCTGACCAGCCGGGAACGCGAAGTGCTCGTCCACGTCGCCCGGGGTCTCACCAACACCGAGATCGCCGAGGTGCTGCAGGTCAGCGAGACCACGGTGAAGACCCACGTCGGGCACGTCCTGACGAAACTGCGGCTGCGCGACCGTACCCAGGCGGTCGTCCTCGCCTACGAGACCGGCCTCGTCAAGCCCGGCGGCCCTCAGGACGGGAGGTAACCGGTGACCCGCTTGCCGGACCACGCGCCGTGGGCGGCCGGCGGCGGGCCGTGCTGCTGGCCGACCGCCACGGTCACGGCCCGGACCAGCCACGCGTTGACCGAGATGCCCTCGACCGCGGCTATCTGCTCGACGTGCGTGCGCAGCGACTCCGGCAGCTGCAGCATGATCTGAGCCAGGTCCGCGTCCTCGTCCACCGGCGGGGCGACATGGTGGTCCACGTGACCCATCGTGCCTCAGCGGCGAATCAGACCGGCCAGGAAAGCGGGATCGACCCCGACCAGCGACGACCGCAGGTGCACGCCGTCGACCGGGGGGAGATCCAGTTCCGCCGGGACCGCGAGCACCGCCGCGCCGGCCGCGACCGCGCTGGCCAGGCCGCTCGGCGAGTCCTCGATCGCGACGCAGCGGGAGATCGGCACGCCGAGCAGCGCCGCCGCGGTCCGGTACGGCTCCGGGTCCGGTTTCGGCGTCGTCACCTCGTCGCCGCAGACGACCACGTCGAAGTTCTCCGCGCCGAGCGTCTTGAGGGCGACCTCGACGAGCCGCCGCCCGGTGGAGGTGACGAGCGCCGTGCGGATGCCGGCGTCGCGGACGGCGAGCAGCAGCTCCATCGCGCCGGGCCGCCAGACCAGGCCGTCGGCGAACAGCTCGCCGACCCGGTCGGTCAGCCACGCCACGTCGGGCGCCTCCGGCCGGTCCGGCTGGCCCAGGTCCTCCCGGAAGATCCGCATGCTGCGGCTCATGCTGCTGCCGACCATGGCCAGGCGCGCGGCGCCGGAGAGCGTCCCACCGGCCCGGACGGCCAGTTCGGCCAGCGCGATGCCCCAGAGCCGCTCGCTGTCGACGAGGGTCCCGTCCATGTCGAAAAGTACGGCGTCCATCGCGGCAATTCTGCGGGGCCCGGACGAGGATCCCCAGCGAACGTGACGACCCCTACAGCCCGCAGGCGTCCAGGGAGTTCTCGTACCCGCCCGCGAACGCGTCCATCCGCTGCCCGGCGGTGCCGTGCGACCCTTCGGCGAACCACGGCTGGCCGGGCTCGTCGCCGACCGCCTCCAGCCCGTCGGCGAGTTCCCGGGTGTCGCCGTCCTGCATCCGTAGCCGGCCGTCGCGGGCCTTGTCGCCGATGAACGCGCCCGCCATGCAGTCGGCCTGCAGCTCCTGCTCGATGGTGAACTGTTTCCGGATGCCGAGCCGGGCCTGGATGCCGTGCGCGTACTCATGACCGAGCAGGTAGAACAGGAACGCGTCACCGATCTGCCGGAACGCGGCGAACGCCCAGTTCACGTCGTAGGCGATGAAGTCACCGGCGGAGCAGTAGACCGCGTTGTTGCGGGGAAGCGGCTCCCGCGCGCAGGCCACCTCGCCCTCCTGCTCGTACGCGATCAGTTGCCGGACCGGCGAGAAGCCGGCGCCGAGCCGCTGTCCCCAGTATTCCTCGGCGATCTGCTGGGCGGCCTCGATGTCGCGGGCGAACTCCTCGGGGGTGTCGGTGCCGTCCGGATCGACGGAGCCCCCGGCGCCGGTCGGGGCCGGTTCGGGGCCGCTGCCGAGCGGTTCCCCGACCACGCAACCGGCGGTGAGGATCAAGACCATCAGGGGTACGAGTGCCGCACGTGCGCGCATGAATCCACCGTAGACGCGCCGCACCGGATCCGCGCGGCGCGTAGGTTCGGCGAGCATGAGGACGATTTCACTGGGCGGGCTCGCGGTTTCGGCGATCGGGCTCGGGTGCATGGGGATGTCGCACGCCTACACCGGCCACGGCAGGGACGACGACGAGTCGATCCGGGCCATCCACCGGGCCCTCGACCTGGGTGTCACGTTCCTGGACACCGCGGAGGTGTACGGGCCGTACACGAACGAGGAGCTCGTCGGGCGGGCGCTCGCCGGACGCTGGGACGGCGTGGTGGTGGCCTCGAAGTTCGGCCTGCTGTCGCATCGGGCGGGCGGCCCGGAACAGATGACCGTCGACGGCCACCCGGACAACGTGCGGCCGGCCGTGGAAGGCTCGCTGCGCCGGCTCGGCACCGACCACATCCACCTCTACTACCAGCATCGGATGGACCCGGCGGTGCCGGTGGAGGAGACCGTGGGGGTGCTCGCCGAGCTGGTCGCCGAGGGCAAGATCGGCCACATCGGACTCTCCGAGGCGGCACCCGGGACGATCCGCCGGGCGCACGCCACGCACCCGGTCGCCGCGCTGCAGTCGGAGTACTCCCTGTGGACCCGTGACCCGGAGGACGGCGTGCTGGACACGATCCGGGAGCTGGGCGTCGGGCTGGTCCCGTTCTCGCCGCTGGGCCGGGGCTTCCTCACCGGGGCGCTCACCTCGACGGCCGATCTCGCCGACGACGACTTCCGCCGCGGGCTGCCCCGGTTCGCCGGCGGTAATTTCGACGCGAACCTGCGGATCGTCGACGAGGTCCGGGCGGTGGCGGCCGAGGCCGGCGCGACCCCGGCGCAGGTGGCGCTCGCCTGGGTGCTCGCGCAGGGCGACGACATCGCCCCGATTCCCGGCACGAAACGGGTGTCCCGGGTGGAGGAGAACGCCGCTGCCGCGGACCTGCGGCTCACCGGGGACCAGCTGGCCCGGCTCACCGCGATCACCCCGCCGGCCGGTGCGCGCTACGCCGACATGAGTGCCGTCCGACGGTAGCAGTCAGGGACCACCCTGAGAGTTCCCTGGGTGACTCCCCCATCGAACTCTCCGCGCCAAGTACTCCCCCGGGCGGACGCCGCCCGCCGATTCCGCCGACACACTGAGTTGGCCGGCCGGGGCAGGCTGCCCCGGCCGGACCACAGAGGACCAGGACCACAGTCGGTCGAAACCAGGGGGATGACAGTGGCAGCGACGAATGCCGGCGGGCCGGTGGCGGCGCGAGCGGACGAGATCTGGAAGGTCTACGGCACGGGCGAGGCCCAGGTCGTGGCACTGCGGGGGGTCAGCGCCGAGTTCGGCCGGGGCCGGTTCACGGCGATCATGGGTCCGTCGGGCAGCGGCAAGTCGACGCTGATGCACTGCCTCGCCGGTCTGGACACGGTGGACAAGGGCACCGTCCACATCGGCGGCACCGAGATCAGCAAGCTGGGCGACAAGGCGCTGACGCGTCTGCGCCGTGACCGGATCGGCTTCATCTTCCAGCAGTTCAACCTGCTGCCGACGCTGAGCGCCGCGGAGAACATCCGGCTGCCGCTGGACATCGCCGGCCGCAAGCCGGACCAGGCCTGGTGGGACACCGTGATCGACACGGTCGGCCTGCGGGACCGGCTGAGCCACCGGCCGAACCAGCTCTCCGGCGGCCAGCAGCAGCGGGTCGCCTGCGCGCGGGCCCTGGTCGGCCGTCCCGACGTGATCTTCGCGGACGAGCCGACCGGCAACCTGGACTCCCGGTCCGGCGCCGAGGTGCTGGGCTTCCTGCGGGACAGCGTGCGCGAGCACGAGCAGACCATCGTGATGGTCACCCACGACCCGGTCGCGGCGAGCTACGCGGACCGGGTGGTGTTCCTGGCCGACGGCGCGATCGTCGACGAGCTGGCGGACCCGACCGCGGAGACCGTGCTGGACACCATGAAGCGGCTGGACACGTACACCGAGCCGGTGACGCTCTGATGCTGCGCGCGACGCTGAAGAGCCTGCTCGCCCGCAAGCTGCGGCTGGTCCTGTCCGGGCTGGCCGTGGTGCTCGGGGTGATGTTCGTGTCGGGCGCGCTGGTGCTCACCGACACGCTGAACCGGACCTTCGATTCGATCTTCGCCGACGCGTACTCGGCGACCGACGTCTCGGTCACCGCGAAGCCCAAGGTCGAGGTGTCGGAGTTCGAGGGGGAAGAGGTCGCCGCGCCGCTGCCGGCCGCGACGGTGGACAAGATCAAGGACCAACCGGGAGTACGGTCGGCGGTCGGCCGTGTCGACACCGACGGCGCCCGGGTGATCGGCTCCGACGGCAAGGTGCTCACCTCGATGGGGCCGCCCCGGCTCGGGGGGAACTGGACCGGCGCCGACGGCGTCATGGAGATGCGCGAGGGCCGCGGCCCGGAGAGCGCCGGCGAGATCGCGATGAACGCGACCACCGCCGAGCTGTCCGGTTACCGGATCGGCGACACCGTCCCGGTGCTCACCCAGAAACCCAAGCGTGAGTTCACGCTGGTCGGCATCTGGGGTTACACCGGTGACCGGGACAGCATCGGCGGCACCCAGGAGGTCGCGTTCACCACGCCGGTGGCGCAGGAGCTGATGCTCGGCGAGAAGGACGTCTTCACCTCGGTGACCGTCGAGTCCGCCGACGGGGTCAGCCCGGCGGAGCTGCGGGACTCGCTCGCGCCCGCGCTCGGCGCGGACTACGTCGTGAAGACCGGCGACGACCTGGCGAAGGAGAGCTCGGAGAGCATCAAGGAGGGTCTCGGCTTCTTCAACCAGATCCTGCTGGGTTTCGCCGGCATCGCGCTGTTCGTCGGCATCTTCCTGATCCTCAACACCTTCTCGATCGTGGTGGCCCAGCGCACCCGCGAGCTGGCCCTGCTGCGCGCGATCGGCGCCAGCCGCCGCCAGGTGATCAACTCGGTGCTGGTGGAGGCCGTGGTGGTCGGTCTGATCGCCTCGATACTCGGCCTGGCCGCCGGGATCGGCGCCGGCGCGGGCCTCGGCGCCCTGTTCGGCTCGATGGGCGGCGGGCTCGATCTGGCCCCGGTCGGCGTGCCGCCGTCCGCGGTGATCGCCTCGTTCGTGGTCGGCCTGGTCGTGACGGTGGTGGCGGCGGTGCTGCCGGCGCTGCGCGCGTCCCGGATCGCCCCGGTCGCCGCGATGCAGGACGTCGCCACCCCGGACCGCCCGCTCACCCGGATCAGCGTGTCCGGCGGGCTGGTCACCGCGGCGGGCGCGGCCGCGCTCGGCGTCGGCCTCTTCGCCGACGCGGGTGACGCCGACCTCTGGCTGATCTTCGGGGGCGTGCTCGTCACGTTCATCGGGGTCGCCCTGCTCACCCCGCTGATCAGCAAGCCGGTGGTGTCGCTGCTCGGCCGGATCTTCTCCTGGTCGGTGCCGGGCCGGCTGGGCCGGCTCAACTCCGGGCGCAACCCGCGCCGCACCGCGATCACGGCCGCCGCCCTGATGGTCGGCATCGCCCTGGTCACCGGCGTCACGGTCGTCATGGACTCGGCGAAGAGCAGCCTCAAGGCCGAGGCCGCGCGCATCCTGAAGGCCCAGATCATGATCAGCGGCGACCAGAACGGTCCCCGGCCGCCGACCTACGACCCTGCGGTCATCACCGACACCGCCACGATCCCGGGGGTACGCGCGGCGGCCGGCCTCTACAACGACCTCGTCGCCGTGGGTGGCGAGCGGGAGTACGTCGCCGCCAGCGAGGACCTGGCGACCCTGGCCCAGGCGTACGGGTCGAGCGCCGCCACGCTGCGCGACGACCAGATCGCGGTGAGCGCGCCGCAGGCCACCGAGAGCGGCTGGCAGGTCGGCACGCCGGTGACGATCCAGACGTCGCGGGGCGCGGAACGCACGTACACGGTGTCGTTGATCTTCGCGGAGAACACCCTGCCGGGCAGCATCATCATGCCGGGCGCCGCGATCAAGGACTTCGGCATCACGCAGCCGGTCTTCGGTTTCGTGCGGCTCGACGACGGGGTGCCGGTCTCGGCCGTTCTGCCGCAGGTCAAGGCCCTGCTGGCGGACAGTCCCGAGGTGTCCGCGACCGACCAGCAGACGTGGGTCGACGGGCAGGCGGCACAGTTCGACCAGATCATCACGATGATCCAGATCCTGCTCGGACTGGCCATCCTGATCGCCGTCCTGGGCGTGGTGAACACCCTGGCCCTCTCCGTCCTGGAACGCACCCGCGAACTCGGCCTGCTCCGCGCGGTCGGGCTGGGCCGGGCGCAGACCATGCGGATGGTCACCGTGGAGGCCGTCGTCATCTCGGTCTTCGGCGCGCTGCTCGGCGTCGCCGTCGGCGCCGGCATGGGCAGCGCTGTCGCCCGCGCCCTGGAGAACGACGGGATCAGCGAAATCGTCCTTCCCTGGGGCCGGATGGGCACCTACCTGGCGCTGGCCGCCCTGGTCGGCGTCGTCGCCGCGGTGGCGCCGGCGATCCGCGCAGCCCGCCTGAACATCCTGAACGCCATAGCCCACGACTGACCCTCACGACAGCCCTGAGCGCCGGCCGGTCGAGCCGGCGCTCAGCGGCGGTCGCGGGCGGTGCGCCGGCGGGGAACGTGACGGCTTCGGCAGGGTGACCGGGCGGTGCGCCGGCGGGGAACGTGACGGCTTCGGCAGGGTGACCGGGCGGTGTGCCGGCGGCGAACGTGACGGCTTCGGCAGGGCGGCGGGGGCGGCGGTGGGATGCGCCGGGGCTTGGACCGGCAGGTGACTGCTTCTCAGGGACACGGTCGCCTCGCCCTCGGCGGAACGACGTCAAACCTTGCTGGGTACGCGCCGATGCAGCTCGGCGAGGAGCACCTCCGGACCCGGCGACATCAGTCCGACGTCCACGACATAGGCCGTTTCGGAGCCGCGGCGGCGGATGCGGGGATGCCCGCCTTTTCCGGACAACTCCGTCGCGTAGTCGTCGCTCACCGGCGTGACGATCAACTCGGTGAAGGCGCCCCGGCCGTGCAGAGCCACCGAGGCGATGCCGGACCAGGGGATGTGCACCGGGCGGCGGCCGGTCGCGGCGAAGTCCAGCCCGTGCACGGACGTGTGCAGCCAGCCGAGCCGGCGCCAGACGATCAGCATCACCACGGCCGCGGAGACGGCCGGCACGATCAGGGCCGCCTCGACGTAGATCACGATGTCCGCGGGCTCCGGGCGGTGGCCCGCCGCGATCTTGATGAGCAGGTACAGGGCGAGCATCGGCGCCCAGGTGGCGGCGAGCACCCAGAGGGCTGTCACGAAGAACATGCCGCGTGCCTGGACGAAGCTCACGGTGTCGTCGGTGGGTCCGAGCACCTGATCCACGTGGTCGGTCATGGTGCGATTATGCGCGGATTTCACCCGGTTGATCCGATAGATGACGGACTCCGGGTGGCCGGATCCACGGCGCGGCCGCCGGGTGCCTCCGCGAAGCCGCACGTAGGCTGTGTTGCATGACTGAGTTCGACGGCCTCCCGATCCTCCGCTCGCCTGTGGCTATCGCCGCCTTCGAGGGCTGGAACGACGCGGCGGACGCCTCGACCGCGGCCGTGGAACACCTCGAACAGGTGTGGCAGGCCAAGGAGATCACCAGCATCGACCCGGAGGACTTCTACGACTTCCAGGTCAGCCGCCCCACCATCACCATGGCCGAGGGCGAAACCCGCAAGATCGAGTGGCCGACCACCCGGTTCACCGTGGCGAGCCCGCCCGGCAGCGACCGCGACGTGGTCCTGATCCGGGGCATCGAGCCGAGCATGCGGTGGCGCACGTTCTGCGAGTCCGTCCTGGAGATCTGCCACAGCCTCGAGGTGAACCGGATCGTGCTGCTCGGCGCGCTGCTGGCGGACGTTCCGTACACCCGGCCGCTCCCGATCAGCGGGAGCGCCTCGCACAGCGAGGTCGCGGAGAAGTACAACGTGGTCCCCACCCGGTACGACGGGCCCACCGGCATCGTCGGCGTCCTGCAGGAGGCGGCCACCCGCGCCGACGTGGACGCGCTGTCCTTCTGGGTGCACGTGCCGCACTACGCGAACAACCCCCCGTGCCCGAAGGCGACGCTGGCGCTGCTCAGCCGGATCGAGGACGTGCTCGACCTGCCGGTGCCGATGGCGGATCTCGCCGAGCAGGCCGACGAGTGGGAGAAGCGGGTGCGGGCCGCGGCGGAGCAGGACGCGGAGCTCGGGGAGTACGTGCGGGAGCTGGAGGAGCGCGTGGGGGACGCGGGGATCCAGCCGCTGACCGGGGACGAGATCGCCAGCGAGTTCGAGAAGTACCTGCGCCGGCGGGGCGGGTCGGCGGGACCGACGGCCGGGTCCTGGTGAGACGAGACGGCGGTCCCGGGTGTCGACCGGGACCGCCGTGCTCTCACACCGCGACCGCCGTGCTCTCACACCGGGACCGCCGTGCTCTCACACCGGAAAGTCTCCTCGCCGGATGCTCTCCTTGAGCGCTGACCACTCGGATGCGGACAACGTGATGATCTCTGCGGGGCGCTCGGAACTGCGGAGGAGGACGTCGTTGTCCTGAACTGCGACTTCGGCGCAACTGCTGTCGGCACATGGCCGGTGCCAGACGAGCTCCCGATCGGACGTTTCGCTCATGGCTCACTCCCCACACGGTGACTACCTAGGGTACGGCTCCATGCACTCCGTGTCTTGTCCGGCGGGACGGCGCCTCACAGCCCAGCGTATCGCCCGCCTTCGATGTCACGGAGGAATCCGGCCCAGTCCTCCTTGGAAAACTCCAGATGTTCGCCCTGGTCACGACGCTTGCCGTCCCGGATCAGCACACTGTCTCCGGACCCGGCGACCTCTACACAGGAGGTGTCCGCACAAAAGGAACTACGCCGCCACTCCGTCGTGGTGTCGTGCATGGTGCTGCCGCCCCAATCCTTCGTCTTCATCATCATCAAAGGACGTGGGGCACCGAAGACGTCGCAGAACCCCACGTACGTCTTCTACGGACTGTCGGCGCCGGCAGCCTTGGCCCGCGCCTCCCAGGCTTTCAACTCGTAGATGCGGGCCACGATCATCGCCCGGCTGACCTCTTCGTCGTAGGCCAGCTTTCCCCAGAAGCGCTCGAAGGCCTTCTGATGGTCGCTGACCACGTCCGGGTCCTGGATCAGCTCGTCCTGAAGGTAGACCTCGCGGTAGAGGACCGCGTCCTCCGCGTCGGCGTCGTCCAACTGGGCGATCGTGAACGACCCGTACGAACTCGTGTACGCCCCGACGTTGAACGGCAGCACCCGCACCTGGACACCGGGGCGATCGGCGACCCGCACCAGCTCCTCGAACTGCCGGGCCGTCACCTCGAATCCGCCGACCTCGTGCTGGAGCACGGACTCGGAGATCACGAGCTGGAGCCGCGGAGCACCGTCCCGGTCGATCACCCGCTCACGCCGGGCCAGCCGATGCTCGTACCGGATGCGGCGATCCTCCTCGCTCAGGCTCTGATCCCACCAGCCCAGGATGGCGCCGGCGAACTCCGCGGTCTGCAGCAGGCCCGGCACCACACCGATCTGATAGATCCGGATGATCGAGGCGGCTTCCTCGAACTGAATGAGCTGGCGCAGGCCCGCCGGCAGCGACTGGCGGTCGTCCTGCTCGGTCCAGTACCGCTCGCGCCGCGCGACCCGCGCGTCATCGGTCAGCCGCGCGATGCGTCCCTCGTCGGCAACCCCGTAGTGGTCGAGCAGCGCGCGCAGGTCGGTCGGCGAGATCGCCACCTCACCGATCTCCACCCGCTGGAGCTTCGACAGCGACCAGCCGAGTTCCTTGACCACCGCGCCTTGGCTCAAGCCGGTGGCTTCGCGAGCCGCCCGCAGGGCCAACCGGACCCGCCGTCGCGAGACGGCAGGCAGTTCACCCTGCGAGTCTGACATGCCGCTCCCCAACAAAGCAGTACGTAAAGGGCGCAAGAGCAACATCGCCAACAGCTATGTTGCTTCGATAGCACCGCAGATTACTCCTTCCGGCAAAACGGACACACACCGGGGGTCACGAGTCGTGGTACTCGAGAGCGCGCACGAGGCCCCGGCGCACCTCCGCGAACTCACGCGAGTCCTCGGAGGTGAAGATCTCCACGGCTCGGCCCTGGTAGCCGGCACGCAGCCGCCACCGGCGCCGCGGCCGGCGGACGAGGCAGAACACGGCGCAGGCGCCCAGGACCAGGAACAACATGGCCGCGACAGGCACCGACGAAGGGCCCACCACCCTCAGCTGAACCACGGCGGCGACCAGCGCGGACACGCCCGAGACGCGACTGCCGGGAGCCGCCGGCACCACCTCGTCCACGACGACCCGGACGTCGGACAGACCGTCGACCGGATACCGCCGGCGGCCACACTCGGGAACCTCGATGACCCGATGCGTGATGTAGGCCCGCGGACCTCGATAGAAGACCGGCATCTCCATCCCTCCTCCCAGGGGCTTGCACGAGAAAGGAGGGTGCTCCAAGATGGCAGGGGACACAGGGGCACTCCCTCCGGACATGTGACGGAGAGCCCGAAGAGGCGCTCAGTTGGCCCTGAGCGCCTCTCCTCATGTGGGCCTCCCCACTTAATCTGCGTTCAGTATGGGGTGCAACTACCCGCGAGCGCTAGATACCTAACAGCTATGTAGCCGTTAAACGCATTCATTCAAGTCTTTCCCGCGTGTCACTGCGCCCCAGCGCACCCTGGATAGGGCATCCTAGGAACCTAGCCAAAGGCGCGGGAGGGAAGATGACGATCAATCCGGGCAACCCGGAGTTTCCCCATCGGCAGATCTCCAACCAGCTCAAGGAGCGGGTCCGGCGCGGCGACTGGCAGCCCGGCGAGCGGCTCCCCTCGATCCCGGCCATGGCCGAGATGTTCGGGGTGGCGAAACAGACCGTCCAGCGCGCCGTCGACCAGCTGCGGGTCGAGGGCATCCTGATCACCAAACCCGGATCCGGTACGTATGTCCGGGGCACCCGCCGCCGTCTGAACCGTCTCTCCCGTGGCCGGTACGGCGCCCACCGGGGATACCACGCCGACCTCGCCGCCCGGTACCGCCAGCAGCTCGTCCGGGTCGGCCGCGAGCCCGCCCCGCCGGAGGTCGCCGACGCGTTCGGGGTGCGGGACGGCACCGAGCTGCTGGTCCGCCGGCACGTGGTCCGCACCGACGACGCGACGGTCGAGCTCGGCGCGTCCTGGTTCCGGGTCACCGACGCGAGCGGCACCTCGCTGGAACGCCTGGAGGCGTTCGGCCGCCCTCTCTACCAGGAGGCCGAGGAGGCGATCGGCCGCCGGTACGCCCAGGCCACCGACACGATCAGCGCCCGGCAGCCCAGCCGGGAGGAGGCGGAGATCCTCCAGATCCGGCCGGACACCCCGGTGCTGCACCTGCTGCACGTCGCGTTCGACGAGACCCGCAAGCCGATCGAGGTGGCGCAGGCGACCTGGCCGGGCCCGATGACCACGCTGACCGAGGAGTACCGGATCCCGGCGCCGGCTCCGGAACCCGACCCCGATCCGGGCCTGACCTTAGCGTGATATCCCGGCCATGACGGCGGTGAAGCCGTCCGGGTCCTCGAACATCGCCCGGTGTCCCCCGCCGGGCAGCACGAAGAGCCGCTTGGACGGCGCCCGCAACGCGTCGTACCACGGCTGGAACAGCTCGGCCAGCCCGCGCATCTCTCGCTCACCCTGGACGAAGTAGGCGGGCACCGCCAGGTCGGGCACGTCCCGGCGCAGGTCCACCTCCTGCATCCGGGGATACAGCGTGTGCCAGGTGTCCATGATTGCCGTCATCGTGTGCGCCTTCCGCAGGGGCGTGTACTCGGACGCTCCGAGATCCAGATCCGGCGTGGGCAGTCCGTAGGCCGCGTTCTCGTACTGAAGAAAAGGTTCGTAACCCCAGAAATCCCGGTACGGGGGTACGCCCTGACGCTCCAGCCGATCGGCCACGTCCCGGCGACCGGTGGAGCGCGCCCACGCCAGGATGTCCGTGTAGAAGATCCGATCGCTGGCCAGCAGGTCCACGGCCTGGCCGGTCCCGATGTAGGCGTGATAGCGGGACGGCTCCCGGTGGGCCGCCAGCGCTCCCGGGATCGACCCGCCGGAGAAGGCGAGCAGGTAGATCTTCGACTGGTGGAAGCGGTCACGCAGGTAGTCGGTGACGGACAGGACGTCGGACACCTCGTCGTCGACCGTCACGTCCGGGGACGGATACGCGCGCCGGTCCATGGTCGCCACCACGAACGTCTCCTCCAGACCGGACAGCCGGGTCCGCATGGTGCCCTGCTCCGAGCCGCCCGGCGTGCCCGGCACGAACAGCAGGACCGGCCGCGCGGCGTCCCGGCCCCGGATCAGCACGCTCAGGCCGTCCACGCTGGTCAGTTCCGCGATGCCACCGGGGATCGGCGGGGTGCGGGCCGGGATCGCGACGGCCACGGTGAGTGTCGCCAGCAGAGCGGCCGCCGTCCCGCCGAGGATCCGGCGCCGGAGCAGACGGGGCGCCAGCGCGCCGAGCATCATCGGCAGCAGCGCCAGCACCCCGTGCACGCCGCGTCCGGTGACCAGCGCGATCACGCCGAACGGGCTGAGGTGCGGCGCGTCGACGGACGGGCCGGAGGTGCGGAGTCGGACGAGTTCGCAGGTCACGGCGTACAGGAAAGGGGTTGCCAGGAACGCCCGGCGGGAGCGGGCCGCGAGCAGGCCCACGGCGAAGCTGATCGCGATCGTCAGGAGGGCGTCGGCGGAGGTGAGAGGGCCGCGCGGCATCCACCAGGCGGAGACCGCGCCCCAGAGCACGGCGGGAAGCATCCAGATCATGGTGAATACGATGGCGACGGCCCTGGTCAGCGCACACCGGCCGGGGGATATACCGCCGGCGATACTTTGGTAGGTGTTCGGCGGCGGCCCCGGCTTCTAGGCTTCGGACATGTTCTTCGCCCTGCTGGTGCCGGATTCCGGCGACACCGGTCCTCGTGACCGGCTCGCCGACGGCATCGCGATCGTCCTGGCGCTGGCCTACGGGTCGGTCATGGTGGTGCTGGGTGACGCGGCCGATCCGGGCGCCTTCCTGCCCCTGCCTGCCGACGTGGCGGCCGGGGTCGCCGCGGCGGCCGCGTTGCTGGTCCGGCGACGACATCCGCTCGGGGTCACGGTGGCGCTGCTGCCGCTCGGCGCGATCTCGGTGATGGCCACCGGTCCGATTCTGATCGCCCTCTTCACCGCGGCGATCCGCCTGCCCGCACGGGTGCCGATCCTGCTCGGCGCGCTCAACGTGGCCACCGCGGGCCTCTACTTCCTGCTGCACGACAGACCGGCCGCCGACATCTGGGTGGATTTCGCGATGCGCGGCGTGGTCACCGCGGCGGCGCTCGGGTGGGGACTGTTCACTCAGGCGTACCGGCGGCTCACCGCCTCGCTGCGCGATCAGGCCGCCCGTCTGGAGTCCGAGCAGCAGCTCCGCGCCGACCAGGCGAGACTCACCGAGCGGGCCCGGATCGCGCGGGAGATGCACGACGTTCTCGCGCACCGGATGTCGCTGATCAGCCTGCATGCGGGCGCCCTCGAGGTGCGCGGGACGGTCTCGGCGGAGGAGTTGTCGATCGCGGCCGGGGCGATCCGGACCGGCGCGCACGATGCCCTCGACGAGCTGCGGGCGGTCGTCGGGGTGGCGCGCACCCGGCCGGAGCCGCCGCAGCCCGGTCTCGGCGACCTTCCGGAGCTGGTGGCGGGCGTGCGCGAGGCCGGGATGAGCGTCGACTTCACGAGCGTGGTGCCCGCCGACGGTCCGCCGGTCGTGCTCGGCCGCACCGCCTACCGGATCATCCAGGAGGGCCTCACCAACGCCCACCGGCACGGGTCCGGGCCGGCCGCGTCGGTGCGCGTGCGGGGTGCCGCCGGGCACGGTCTGCGCATCACGATCATCAACCCCCTCGGGGGTACGGGTGGAGCAGCGGCCCCACGAGACGGCCTCGGCCTCATCGGCATCGCGGAGCGGGTGGCGCTCGCCGGCGGGACCGTCCGGTTCGGGCCGGAACGTGAGGAGTTCCGGCTGGAGGCGGAGCTGCCGTGGCCGGCGTGACCACCGGTCTGACGCCCGGGGCCGGCGGCGGGGTCCGGCCGATCCGGCTGCTTCTGGTGGATGACGATCCGCTGGTGCGGGCCGGTCTGCGGATTCTGGTGGGCGGGTCCGATGACATCGAAGTCGTCGGTGAGGCCGGCGACGGGGCGCAGGCCGTGACCGCCGCCGAGGCGCACTGGCCCGACGTGATCCTGATGGACATCCGGATGCCGCGCGTCGACGGCCTGGTCGCCACCCGGCGCATCCGGGGCCGGCCGAACGCGCCGCAGGTGATCGTGCTGACGACGTTCGACGTGGACGAGTACGTGCTGGAGGCCCTCCGCGGCGGGGCCGGCGGGTTCCTGCTGAAGGACACGCCGCCCCGGGAGATCCTGGAGGCGGTGCGCACCGTGGCGTCGGGGGCCGCCACCCTCTCCCCCACGGCGATCCGCCGGCTGATCGACCACGTGGCCGACCCGGCGGCCGGCAACCGGCGGGCCCTGGCGCGGGCCCGGCTCGCCGCGTTGACCGGCCGGGAGACCGAGGTCGCGGTGCTGGTCGGGCACGGCCGCTCGAACGCCGAGATCGCGGGCGATCTGGGGATGGGCGTGCCGACCGTGAAGGGCCACGTGTCGCGGCTGCTGACGAAACTCGACCTGAACAACCGTGTCCAGATCGCCCTGCTGGTCCACGACGCCGAGCTGCTCTGACGCGCCGGGCCGCTGGCTCCCGGCCGCTGGCGCCGGCACGCTGGCGCCGACCCGCCGGTGCTAGCTGTGATGTCCAGCCAGGTTGTTCAACCGGGTGATGGGTGCCAGTTTGCCGATGGCGGTGTGGGGTCTGTGGTGGTTGTAGTCGTGCAGGAATGCGGGTAGTGCGGCGCGGCGGGCTTTCTCCGAGGTGTAGAGCTTGGCGAAGGCCCAGCCGTCGGCCAGGGTGCGGTGGAAACGCTCGATCTTGCCGTTTGTCTGAGGCCGGTAAGGGCGCGTCTTCTTCACCGTGATGCCCAGTTCGGCGCAGGTGTCTCGCCAGAGGTGTGATTTGTAGGCGGAGCCGTTGTCCGACAGCACTCGCCGGGTGGTGACGCCGCGTTCGGCGAACCAGGTGGTCGCGCGGCGTAGGACTGCGGTGGCGGTGACCGCGGTTTCGTCGTCGTGGATTTCGGCGTAGGCCACGCGGGAGTGGTCGTCGATGACGGTGTGCACGAACGCGGTGCCGATCATGGGGTTGTAGTGCTTGTTGCGTGGCTTGCCGATCGTGGTGGCCCGGTTCTTCTTGCCTTGCTGACGGCCGAGGTAGCGCCAGCCGCCTCCATCAGGCACGTTGCCGAGTTTCTTGACGTCGACATGCAGCAGGTCGCCGGGCTGGGCGTGTTCGTAGCGGCGGATCGGTTCGCCGGTGGCACGGTCGAGGTGAGACAGCCGGTTCGCTCGCTGGCGGAGCAGGACGGCGTGCACGGTGGAAGCTGCCAGGCCGATCTCATCGGCGATCGGGACCGGACCCCAGCGTCGTTTACGGCGTAGGTGCAGAATCTTGCGTACCACCGGTGCCGGGGTCCGGTTCGGCTGTCGGTGGGGTCGTGACGAGCGGTCGTGCATGCCGGCTTCGCCTTCAGCGCGGTAGCGGCCGGCCCATTTCGCGGCGGTGCGCCAGGACACGTCGTAGCGTTCGGCTGCTCGTGCGGGTGACCAGCCGTGGTCCACGATCAGACGCGCCAGCCGCAATCGCGCTCGTGGGGTCAGCGCGGCGTTAGCGTGGGACATGAAGGCCTCCAGCCTGGTGAGAGTGGTTCCGTGACAGCTCCACTGCACCGTTGGAGGCCTTCATCTGTTCACAAGATCAGGTCTTGATCGTCAGATCGAGTGGTCGCACTTCCTCGACCAACGTCCCTGGACATCACAGCTAGCCCGCCAACGCCGGGCCGCTGGCGCCGGGCCGCCGATGTCGGGCTGTGCCTGCCGCGCGAGCGGGCCGGGCCGGGCCGCCGGTGCCGGGCCGCGCGGGCGGGCCGGCCCGTCCGCGCTGCTGTGCCCGGACGGGCGTCCCTCTCGCGGGCGCCGGGGCCGGTCAGGCCGGGACTGCGGGGGCCGGGACGGGCAGGGCTGCGGGACGGTTCAGGTCGTGGGCCATCAGGGCGCAGCCGGCCAGCAGCAGGAGCGGGCCGGTCACGCCTATCGGGCCCAGGCCCAGGAACAGGAACGCCACGATGCCGGCCGCCACCAGGGCCGCCGCCGGCCAGCGGACCGTTCGGCTCGCTGCGGCGCCGGCGGCCACCGCGATCAGGCCGAGCAGGCTGAAGACCATGCCGGGGAGCGCCCAGCCGAACGTGAACGCCGCGTATCCGCCCAGAGCGTCGTTCACCCGGGTCGCGGTCGCCTCGTCCAGGACCTGGTGGGCGGCCAGGTCGGCGCTGTCGCCCACCATCAGGCCGCTGAAGTTGATCAAGGCGAGGACGGTGATCGCGGCGGCCACCCTGGTGAACGTTCCGGCCCGCGTGCGCCTTCCGGGGCGGGCGGAGGCGAGCAGCAGGACCGCGGGGATGAACAGCAGCCAGCCCAGGTGCAGGAGCAGCGCGCTGATCTGGGTCTGCACCGGCGACGCCAGGGAGTCGGCCATGTCGCCGGTGTGGTCCGGGACGGTGGCCATTCCGGCGGCGAACGTGAGCGGGGCCGCGTACAGGGAGAAGAGGCCGAACCGGCGCCGGAAGGCCCCGAAGGTGTCCGGCTCCGCCGCGAGGCCGCCGGGCGAGCGAAGGTCCGGCTCCGCCATGGAGCCCGCGGGCGAGCGGAGGGCCGGCTCCGCCATGGAGCCCGCGGGCGAGCGGAGGGCCGGCTCCGCCGCGATGCTGCCGGGTGCGGGAGTGGCCGGGCGCAGCAGGCGGGCGGCGGCTGTTCCGTAGGCGCCGGTCATGACCAGCGGCCCGAGCAGGCAGAGCGGCACCGGGGAGATGGCGAACGCGAAGTACAGGGCGGTGCCGAGCAGCGCGGCCCCGGCGATCCACCAGCTGATCACGCGGCCGCGTGCCGCCGCGATCGGGGTGAGCACCAGGGCGAGTCCCCAGCCGATCAGGCCGGGCCACTGCCAGCCGGCGATCGTCACGGCGAGCGACTGGAACCGCTCGTCGACCGCCGCCACCTGGGCGTCCGGCAGGGTCTGCTCCAGGGCGAGGAGCACGAAGTCGTTCGCCATCAGCGCGGAGAACGTGGTCAGTCCGAGAATGACCGCGATCCAGGCGATCCGCGCGAGCACGGCGCCGCGCCGGCGGACGGGTGCGAGGAGAGCGAGCAGACCGGGTACGAACAGGACCCACGCCCAGTGCAGCAGGATCGAATGGGCCAGTACGCCGTCCGGGTGCTGACGATAGATCCCGTAGCCCTCGGTGAGCCCCAGCGCCGGGTCGACCCCGGTGGCCACGGCCAGCAGCACGGGCGCCGTGACGAGGCAGGCGGCGCCGAAAACATCCTTGGTAGACATGTCATCGGACGCTAGGAACCGCGGGGCCCGGCGTCGCCCGTACCCGGGATGATCGGTTCTCCCCCTCACGGGGGATGCGGAAGTCATCCCCGAGGTGGGTCCGCCCCGCACAGTCCAACCCCTACGGTCGTGGCGTGAGCGTGAAGCGGTCGGATGTGGCGGTGGCGGTGGCGTTCGCCGTCTTCGCGCTCTTCGAGGAGTTCACCATCCGGATGCCCGGGGGCTGGTGGCCCTATGCGCTGGCCGGCTTCACCCTGCTGATCCTGTTCCGCCGGCGGATCCCGGTGCTCGCGATGGTCGCGAACGCCCTGGCCGCGACGCAGGTGTTCTACGTCGAGGCGACCATCGCCGACGAGAGGACCGTGAATTTCCGGCTGTGGCAGGTCGTCTCCATGATGATCATCTCTTACACGGTGGGCCGCGAGCGGCCGTCCGACAAGCGTGGCATCGCGGCCGTCGCGTTCACCTTCGCCATGTATTTCGGGTTCAACCCCGGCGATCCGATGGCCGACATCTTCTTCCCGATCGCGCCCTACCTACTGGGGCTGGGGGTGGCGGCGCAGGCCCGGCGCAGCGCGGAGTCGGCGCGGGTGCTCGCCGACCTCCGCGGGCAGCAGGCGCACGACGCGGTCATGGAGGAACGGGTCCGGATCGCCCGCGAGCTGCACGACATGGTGGCGCACAGCGTGACCGTCATGGTGATCCAGGCGGGCGTGGTGCGCCGCCGGATGGAGGCCGGGCTCGACGTCGACCACGACCTGCTGCGCAGCATCGAGTCCGGCGGCCGGGACGCGGTCGGCGAGCTGCGCCGCACGCTGGGCCTGCTCCGCGGTGAGGAGAGCGGCGAGGAGAGCGGCGTCACGGTGCTGCCGCCGGCCGGGATGGATCGTCTGGACGAGCTGATAGCCCAGGTCCGGGAGGCGGGGCTGACCGTGACGGTGCGCCGGGAGGGCACGCCGGCGCCGCTGCTGCCCGCGGTGGACCTGTCGGCGTACCGGATCGTTCAGGAGGCGCTCACCAACGTGCTGAAACACGCCGGGCCGGTGCGGGTGACGGTCGGCATCGCCTATCGCGGGGACGGGGTGCATCTCTCGGTGGTCAACGACGGTCCGGTCGCGGCGGCGCCGGCGGGTGGCGGGCAGGGGCTGATCGGGATGCGGGAACGGGCCGCCCTCTTCGGCGGGGAGCTGACGGCGGGACCGTGCCCGGGCGGCGGCTTCGCGATCACGGCACGGCTCCCCCGATGAGCCGCCGACGCGCCGACGCCCCGATGAGCCGCCGACGCGCGGACGCCCCGGCGAGCCCCCGACGCGCGGACGCCCCGGCGAGCCGGCAACCCGCGGACGCCCCGGCGAGCCGGCACCGCGGGCACACCCCGGCAAATCACGGCGGCGGGCCCGCCCGATGAGCATCACGGTGGTGATCGCCGACGATCAGCGGATGGTGCGTGCCGGCCTGCGCATGGTGATCGAGACCGAGCCCGACATGACGGTCATCGGCGAGGCCGGCGACGGCGCCGAGGCGGTGGCCCTCACCCGGCGGATGCGTCCCGACGTGGTCCTGATGGACATCGCGATGCCCCGCCAGGACGGCCTCACCGCCACCGGGACCCTGCTCGCGGGCGCCGACCCGCCCCGGATCATCGTGCTGACCACGTTCGACACCGACGAGAACCTGCATCGGGCGCTGCGGGCCGGCGCGAGCGGTTTCCTGCTGAAGGTGTCTTCACCGGAGCATCTGATCACCGCGATCCGGGTGGTGGCGGCCGGCGACTCGCTGCTCGATCCGGCGGTCACGACGCGGGTCATCGCGGCGTTCGCGGGGCGGCCGGGGCCGGTGCCGCCGCCGGAGCTGGGTGATCTGACCCCGCGGGAGACGGACGTGCTGCGGCTGATCGCCCGGGGCATGTCGAACGGGGAGATCGCCGCGGCCCTCACCGTGGGCGAGGCAACCGTGAAGACCCACGTGGCGCGGGTGCTGATGAAACTGGGTTTGCGGGACCGGGTGCAGGCGGTCGTCTACGCGTACGAGTCCGGGCTGGTCCGGGCCGGGAACGGGTCAGGCCCGGAACGCGGCGGCGTTCCGGGCCTGTGATGTACCTGTCGGAGCTTGATCTCTACCAGTACCAGTAGCCGTAGCCGTAGCCCGGGTAGTAGTGGCCGCCGACGCCGAGGCGGAAGTCGAAGCCCAGTCCGAGCCAGTAGCTGGAGCTGTACCCCGTGTAGCCGTAGCCCGGGTAGTAGTAGGCGTAGGGGCCAGGGTAGGGCCAGTCGAGGTTGGCGACCGCGGCGGTGGCACCGGCGTCCCGCTGGGCCGTGCCGTCGGTCGCGAGGGCCGGGCCGGACACCGCGAGGCTCGCGCCGGTGGCCAGGACGAGACCCCCGAGGAACAGAGCCGTACGACGCATGATTCTTCCCTTCAGAGATGTTATGACCGGACTCAGTCTTGCCCCTCTCGATCCGCATTGAGGTAATTTTCCGTGACAAAAGAACAATGGTGCATTTTTTATTGATTCCTGCTACGTAGCAGGTCAGAGGCGTCTAGGGTCGCCGCGGGGACAGCACACTCTGTGGCCGGAAGGGGCCGGAAAAAGAAAAAGCCCCCGCGAACGGGGGCTTTTCCGAAAACGCGCGCCTACAGGCGGATACCGAGCAGAGCATCCACGGTCCGGGCCATCAGGGCCGGCGCCTCGGTGTCGTCACCCGCGCCGGCCAGGGCGGCCTCGGCCCACGCGTCCACCACGGCGAGAGCGGCCGGAGCGTCCAGGTCGTCGGCGACGGCCTCGCGGACCGCGCCGAGCAGGCCGGCGCCGGACGGGCCGGACGCGGCGGCCGCCGCGCGACGCCAGCGGGCCAGGCGCTCGAAGCCCTCCTTGAGCACCTCGTCGGTCCACTCCCGGTCACTGCGGTAGTGCCCGGCGAGCAACCCGAGCCGCACCGCCATCGGGTCGACGCCGTCACCGCGCAGCCGGGACACGAAGACCAGGTTGCCCTTGGACTTCGACATCTTCTCGCCCTGCAGGCCGATCATGCCGGCGTGCGCGTAGTGCCGGGCGAACGGCGCGGCGCCGGTGAGCACCTCGGCGTGCGCTGCCGAACACTCGTGATGCGGGTAGAGCAGGTCGTTGCCGCCACCCTGCACGTCGATCGTGTCGCCGAGCAGGCCCAGCGCGATCGTCGCGCACTCGATGTGCCAGCCGGGGCGTCCCGGGCCCAGCTCGCCGCCGTCCCAGACCGGCTCGCCCTCGCGGGCGCCGCGCCACAGCAGCGGGTCGAGCGGGTCACGCTTGCCGGCCCGGTCCGGGTCGCCGCCACGCTCGGCGGAGAGCACGCGCATCTCGCCGGGCGAGAGGTGCGACTCGTAACCCCAGTTCGGGGCGGAGGTGATGTCGAAGTACACGTCACCGGTGCCGTCCTCGAGACGGTAGGCCGCGCCCTTGCCCATCAGCTCCACGACGTGCTCGACGATGCTCGGGATCGACTCGACGGCGCCGACGTAGTGCGCCGGCGGGATGATCCGCAGCGCCTCCATGTCCTCGCGGAACAGCGCGGTCTCCCGCATCGCCAGGACGATCCAGTCCTCGCCGTCGCGGGCGGCGCGCTCCAGCAGCGGGTCGTCGATGTCGGTCACGTTCTGCACGTAGTTGACCTCGTTGCCCGCGTCCCGCCACATCCGGTTCACCAGGTCGAACGCGATCATCGTGGCGGCGTGCCCGAGATGCGTGGCGTCGTAGGGGGTGATCCCGCAGACATACATGGTGGCGGTTCCCGCGGGCGTGCTCGGCTCGACGGAGCCGCGCGCCGTGTCGTAAAGCCGCAGCGGCGGCCGCCCCTGGGTGTCCGGCAGGCGGGGCACGTCATGGCCGGTCCAAGCATCCATCCCCGGAGCCTATCCAGGCCATGACCGACATGGCTCACCGCGTGACCTAAACAACGTCAACCACTGATCGAGTACGGCCGGAGAGCGCCCCCGTTGGTGCCGCCCGCCGGACACGCCCGAGATCACCACGCTCACGGCGGTTGGGCCCGCGTTGTGCACTTCAGGTGCGCAGCGCGCCCGAGGTCGACACGCCGGGGCTCGGCGGCACGCCGGGGCCGGCGGCGGGAAGCGCCGGGGGAACGGACGTCAGGCACGGGTGGGGCGGGGACTCTCTCCGGGGCGTACCCGATGGGGTCTCACATGGGTGGCCAGGGGATGGCCGGCCAGTCCGTGGGGGGCTGGGGGAAACGTGCCGCGCGCAGCAACCTTTTCACCCGCAGGCCGACATGCTGCACCTCGGAGATGGTCAGGTGCTCGTCGAGGGCCTCGCCGAGCGGGCCGGCCAGGTCGGCGCCGAGCTTGGTGAGCACCTCGACGGCCTCGCCCGGCAGGGGCTTGCCGGTCCAGCCCCAGAGGACGGTGCGCAGCTTGTTCTCCACGTGGAAACTGACGCCGTGGTCGACGCCGTGCACGCCGCCGGTGGACGGGTAGAGCACGTGGCCGCCCTTGCGGTCAGCGTTGTTGATCACCGCGTCGAAGATCGCGAGGCGGGCCAGGCGGGGGTCGTCGGCGTGCGCGAGGGCGTAGGCGTCGCCGTCGTCGTCACGGGCCGCGGCGACCGGGAGCCAGCCCTCGGGCACGTCGTAGGCCGGGACGAAACCGATCAGCCCCTCGGCCTCGGACGGCTCGTCGATCCAGAGCTGCAGCGCGCCCGGGCCGAGCGGGCCGTCCCGCAGGATCGTCGGCGGAACCAGGTCCCAGCCGGTCGCGCGGGACACCAGGTACGCCGAGACCTCCCGGCCGGCGAGCGTCCCGTCCGGGAAGTCCCAGAGCGGGCGCTCACCGCGGACCGGCTTGTAGACGCAGCGCCGGGTCAGCCCGCCCAGGCTGATCTCGGCACGCAGCGTGGTGTTGGAGGCGTCGACGAGACGCCCCTCGATCTCGATGGCGCCCCGGCCGAGCAGTTCAAGGGCGTCGGCCTCGGCCAGCACCGCCGTGGGCTCCGCCGTCACCGGTGGTAACCGTTGTGCCGGGGACAGAGATGACCGGCCGGGTCGAGCGGCTGGCCGCAGAGCGGGCACGGCGGCCGTCCGGCCGCGACCACCCGGCGCGCGCGGTCGATGAACGCCCGGGTCGCCTCCGGGGTCAGCCGCACCCGCAGGCGGTCGAGGTCGTCGTCCGGCTCGTCGTCGTCCTCATCGGCGTCGTCGTCGTCCTCGTCGGTCTCGTCGTCGAGCGGGCCGCCGGAGAGATCGGCCTCCGGCTCACCGGCCTCGATCGCCTCGATCACGACGGTGCTGGTGTCGACGTCGAACGCCAGCCCCAGCGTGCCGACGCGGAACTCCTCGTCGACCGGGGTGTCCAGCGGCTCGTTGTCGTGCACGGCCGGCAGGACGCCGTCCGGGAGGCTCACGCCGAAGCGCTTGTTGGCCTCGAGGAGCAGCTCCTCGAGTTTCTCGGCGAGCAGTGACACCTGGACCTTCTCCAGCGCCACGCTGATCACCCGGCCGCCACCGCGGGCCTGGAGGAAGAACGTGCGGTCCCCCGGCTCGCCCACCGTCCCGGCGACGAACCGCTCCGGCGGCTCGAAGGCATGCACTTGGTGGGTCATACCGACAACCCTAGCCATCCGCGACGGTAACCGCGCGGGTCGTCGCGGCCGGTTCGCCGAGGGCGCAACGCCCTGCACGCTGCGACTATCCGGCGGTCACGCAGCGTCGTCAAACGGCTCCGCCTCCCGCGCCGCCGCCGACGGCCGCGTCGCTGTCGGCCTGCTTCGGGGGTACGACGGAGGCCAGGTCACCGGTCTCGTTGAGCCGCACCACGAACGGGCGGGTCGGGGTGTAGCGGATCGCGGTGATCGACGCCGGATCGGCCACGATCCGCTGGAACTGGTCCAGGTGCAAGCCGAGCGCGTCGGCCACGATGGCCTTGATCACATCGCCGTGGCTGCACGCCACCCAGACCGCTTCCGGCCCGTGCTCCTTCGTGATCAGGTCATCCCATTTCCTGATGGTCTTGACGGCCCTGGCGGACATCTCGGCCATGGCCTCGCCGTTCGGGAACACCACCGCGCTCGGGTGCTGCTGGACGACCGGCCAGAGGGGATCCTTGGCCAGCTCCTTCAGCGGCCGGCCCTCCCAGTCGCCGTAGCCGCACTCGATCAGGCCCTCGTCCGGCTGGTGCGCCAGGTCGGGCAGCGCGATCTCCAAGGTCTGCCGGCACCGGATCAGCGGGCTGGTGACGACCTCGGCCAGCGGAAGTTTCCGCAGCCGCTCGCCGACCCGGGCCGCCTGGTCACGGCCGGTGTCGTCGAGCTCGACGGGCTGGCGGCCGGCCAGTCCTCCGGCCGCGTTGGCGGTGGTCCGGCCGTGCCGGAGCAGCAGAACGGTGGCCATCAGACGCCGGACTCCTCGAACGCCTCGGCGACCGTGCGCAGCGTCGCGATGCCGTCCTCCAGGTCACCCACGTACGGGCTGACCGAGAGCGTCCCGACACCGGCCGCCGCGTACTCGCGGATCCGGTCGCGGATCCGGTCCTTGGTGCCGATCAGCGAGGTGCGCTCGATGAACTCCTGCGGGACCGCGGCGGCCGCCTCGGCGACCTGCTTGCTCAGGTAGAGGTCCTGGACGAGCTTCGCCTCCTTCTCGTAGCCCATCCGGACCGCGAGCTGGTTGTAGAAGTTCTGCTCGCGGCTGCCCATGCCACCGATGTAGAGGGCGGCGTACCAGCGGATCACGTCGGCGCAGGCGGCGAGATCGTCACCGACCACGACGGGCACGGTCGGTGCGATGTCGAAGCCGGGCTTCGGGCCGATCTGCGCGACGTACTCCCCCGCCATGTCCGGGGCGAAGAAGATCGCCAGCCAGCCGTCCGCGATCTCGCCGGCGAGCTTCAGGTTCTTCGGGCCGACCGCGGCCAGGTAGAGCGGGATCTCCGAGCGGTGCGGGTGGAAGCCCAGCTTGATCGCCTTGCCCGCGCCGTCCGGCAGGGGCAGCCGGTAGTGCTCGCCGTCGTAGGCGACCCGCTCCCGCGCCAGGGCCATCCGGACGATGTCCACATACTCCCGGGTCCGGGCCAGCGGTTTGGCGAACCGCACGCCGTGCCACCCCTCGGAGACCTGCGGGCCGCTCACGCCGAGGCCGAGCCGGAACCGGCCGCCGGAGAGCGTGTCCAGGGTGGCGGCGGTCATCGCGGTCATCGCCGGCGTCCGGGCCGGGATCTGCATGACCGCGGCGCCCAGATCGATCCGCTGCGTCTGCCCGGCCATCCAGGCCAGCATGCTGACGGCGTCCGATCCGTACGCCTCGGCGGCCCACACCACGGCGTAACCGAGCCGGTCCGCCTCCTGCGCCATCGCGAGATGGTCAGCGGGTGTGCTCCACGCCGTCTGATAGCCGAGGCTGAGTCCGAGCCGCACATGCCCTCCCGAGATGGTGGTCTTCGCCGCAAAGCATATTTCCGTCCGGTAACCGACGCGCCACGCGGGTGCTCGGCCGTTTCGCGAAGTGCGAGGTCTGAATAAGGTTCACTCATGCATCAGCGACCGCTCGGCCGAAGCGGGCTAGCGGTTTCGCGGCTCGCGCTCGGCACCATGACCTGGGGCCGTGACACCGACCCCGATGACGCGGCCGCCCAGCTGAAGCTGTTCCTCGAGACCGGCGGCACGCTGATCGACACCGCCGATGTGTACGGCGACGGCGACGCCGAGTCCGTGATCGGCTCACTGCTCGACCACCTCGTGCCCCGTGACCAGGTGGTGATCGCCACCAAGGCCGGGCTGACCCCGCGCGGCTGGCGGGCGCGGGACGGCTCGCGAGGCAACCTGCTGCGCTCGCTCGACGCGTCGCTGCGCCGGCTCGGCACCGACTACGTGGACCTGTGGCAGGTGCACGGCTACGACGGCCAGACCCCGTTCGAGGAGACCCTGGCCGCGCTCGATCACGCGGTAACCAGCGGCCGGGTGCGCTACGTCGGGGTCTCCAACTTCGCGGCCTGGCAGACCGCGCGGGCGGCGACGTGGCAGTCGGCGTACCCGGGACGCGCCCCGATCGTGGCCGCCCAGATGGAGTACTCGCTGCTGGAGCGCGGCATCGAGCGTGAGCTGCTGCCGGCCGCCGCGGCGCTCGGGTTCGGGGTGCTCGCCTGGTCGCCGCTGGGCCGGGGCGTGCTCACCGGCAAGTACCGCAACGGCCGGCCGCTCGACTCCCGGGCCGCCTCCGAGCACATGGCGCCGTTCGTGCAGACCTACCTGGAACCGCGCAGCTCCAGCATCGTGGAGGCGGTGGTGATCGCGGCCGGCGGGCTGGGCGTCTCCCCGCTGGAGGTGGCGCTGGCCTGGATCCGGGACCGGCCCGGTGTGGCCTCGGCGATCCTCGGCGCCCGCACCGCGGGGCAACTGCAGGGCGCGCTGCGCAGCGAGCAGCTGGTGCTGCCGGCCGAGATAGCGATCGCGCTGGACGACGTGTCAGCGATCGACGTCGGCTACCCGGAACGTGAGGGAACAGGCTATCCCGAAGCTTGAGGATGGCCTGATCGCGGCGCATATTAGACCGCATGGACTACGAATACGCGCCGCTGCGGTTGCCCTCAAATGTCGACAGGTTGACCGCGGCGGCGCAGCTCGCCATTCAGGCGGAGTTCTCCGGGTGGGAGCTGGCCCGCGTCCAGCTCTTCGCCGACGGGACCCGCAAGGTCATGCTCCGCCGGCGGCTCGCACCGACACCGCAGCCCGGCCTCAGTTACTGAGGCCGGGCTTCTTGCGCCGCCCAAGTCGCATTTCGCCCGTCGATGACGAGAGTGCCGAAAACGACTAGCGAAGCGTGGTCGTTTTCGGTGCTCTCGTCATCGACTCTCAGGGGCGAAATGCCCGCCGAGCGAAGCGAGGCCATAGGCTCAGTGCTGGTGACCCGCGTGGTCGTCCTCGTCGTCCGGCAGGAACGGGTGCTCGTCGAGCCGCCCCACCAGCTGGTCGCCCTCGGCGGGGGCGAACGGGCCGGCCCCGTCCGCGTCGTCGAACGCCTCGAGGTCCAGCGGCGCGGTCACCTCGGTGACCGTGAGCAGGCCGTCGAGCGGCTCCAGCTCGGGCACGTCCAGCGACGCGAGTGAGCCGTCGCCGGCCTGGAGAAGCTCGAGCACGGCCTCGCCGACGGACTCGACCGGTCCGGCGTCCTCGTCCTCCGGCACCGAGCCGCGGCGGGCGGTCTCGGCGACCTTGAGCAGGGCGGCCACGCTCGGCACCCGGTAGTCGCGGCGCTGCCGGACCGAGATCACCTGGTCGTACGGGTCGTCGGCCGCGCCGTCCGCCCCCGCGCCGGCCATCCCGAACCGCTGGTCCGCCTCGTCCGGGTCGATCGACTCGACGTCCCACGGCGTGACTTCGCCGAACGCGTCGAGCAGCTTCTCGTCGTACGCGTACGAGGTGTTGTTCAGGTGGACGTACGCCTGCCAGACGTCGTCGTCGTCAATGCGGCCGGCGGCTGCCTTGACGGCCGCGAGGTGCGCCCGGGCCGCCTCGATCACAGCTTCGAGGGCGGCGTCGAGCTCCGCATTCTGGTCGGTCATCGAAATTGGTTCCTTCCGGATTCAGCTGTTTCGAAGCAGTCGGTCCAGCACACGCACGCCGAACTTTAGCCCCTCGGTGGGAACCCGCTCGTCGATGCCGTGGAACAGTGCACTGAAGTTGAGGTCGGGTGGCAGCCGCAACGGCGCGAAGCCGAAGCAGCGGATCCCGAGGGTGGCGAAGGCCTTGGCGTCGGTGCCACCGGACATCAGGTAGGGCACGGTACGCGCACCCGGGTCCTCGGCGCGCAGTGCGGCACCCATCGCGTCGACCAGGTCACCGTCGAAGCTGGTCTCGACGGCCGACTGCTGGTGCACGTGCTCGATCTCGATGTCCGGCCCGATGATCTCCCGCAGCTCGGCGAGGAACGAGTCGGCCTGCCCGGGCAGGGTCCGGCAGTCGATGGTGGCGGACGCCTTGCCGGGGATCACGTTGTCCTTGTAGCCGGCTTCCAGGCGGGTCGGGTTCGCGGTGTTGCGGATGGTCGCGCCGATCAGGTTGGCGATCGGGCCGAGTTTCGCGATGGCCAGCTCCGGCTCGTCCGGGTCCAGGTCGATGTGCAGCGCCTCGCTGACCTGCTCCAGGAACTGCCGCACGGTCGGCGTGACGACCGTCGGGAACCGGTGCCTGCCGACCGCGGCGACCGCCTCGGCGAGCGCGGTGACCGCGTTGTCGTCGTGGATGAACGAGCCGTGGCCGGGCCGACCGTGCGCGTGCAGGCGCAGCCAGTCAAGGCCTTTCTCGGCGGTCTGCACGAGGTAGAGGCGCAGGTCGTCGTTGACGGTGTACGAGTACCCGCCGACCTCGCCGATCGCCTCGGTCACGCCCTCGAACGCGTCGGCGTGGTTACGCACCAGCCACTGCGAGCCGTACTCCATGCCGGCCTCTTCGTCGGCCGTGTAGCAGAGCACGATGTCGCGGGGCGGGACGTACCCGGTCCGCTTCCACTCGCGGACCACCGCGAGCGCCATCGCGTCGAAGTCCTTCATGTCGACCGCGCCGCGGCCCCAGAGGTACCCGTCCTTCTCCTCGCCGGCGAACGGCGGGACCGACCACTCGCTGGCGTCGGCCGGCACCACGTCGAGGTGGCCGTGCACGAGCAGCGCGCCGCGGGAGCTGTCGGCGCCGGGGATCCGGGCGATCAGGTTGGCCCGGTTCGGCGCGGACTCCAGCAGCCGGATCTCGACGCCGACCTCGTCCAGGCGCTCGGCGACGTACTCGGCGGCGACGCGTTCGCCGACGGTCGTCCGCGGGTCCCCGGTGTTGGTGGTGTCGATACGCAGCAGGTCACGGCAGAGGCCGACGACCTCGTCCACGGCGGTGGTGTCCATCCGCCCTTCATACCAGCAAGGTGTAACAACCAGCCCGACGGGGAACTTGGCGGCCGTGTCTGAAGTGAATCTTCCCCCGCTGCCGCCGACCGGCGGTGAGACTCCCGGGCGCAGCATCGTCGATCTCGTCAACAGGCAGCACCGGGAGCTGCTCGCCCTCCTCGAACTCGACAGGTCCGACGACAAGGTCAAGTCGGTGATCGTCGCCGCCACCTCGCGCCACCTCTGCGCCGAGGAGCAGTACCTCTACCCCGCCATCCGCGCGGCGGTACCCGGCGGCGAGGAACTGGCCGACCGCGAGCTCGCCGAGGATCAGGCCCTCCTGCGCCTGCTCGGCGAGGAGGACCTGGACTCCGCCGCCGAGGCGATCCGCCGGCACGTCGCGGCCGACGCCGAGGAGCTGCTGCCGATGCTGGAGCAGATGGTGCCGCCGGAGGATCTGATCCGGCTCGGCAACCGGATGGAGACCGCCGCGGAGGCCGCGCCGACCCGTCCGCACCCGGCCACCCCGTCGACGCCACCGTGGAACAAGGTCGTCGACCCGCTCGTCGGCGTGGTCGACAAAGTCCGCGATGTCGTCACGGCGCGTACGACATATACGCGCGATCTGTAACGAGCGGCCGATACGTACAGTTTGTCATGTTCGTTAATATGTTTGTCACGTGTTGCCGATCTTTCCCCCGCTCACAGGGCTAGCGTTAAATCGTGTCTTGGTCCTAACGTCACGCTATGAACCTGGAGCTGCGGCATCTGAAGGTGGTCTGCGCCATCGCGGAGACCGGCAGCGTCACCAAGGCCGCGTCGCAACTGGGCCTCGCCCAGCCGGCGCTCACCGCGCAACTGCAGCGCATCGAGCGGACCCTCGGCGGGCCGCTCTTCGACCGGGACCGTCGCGGCGCGCGCCCGACCGCGCTGGGCGAGTTGGTGCTCTCCCGCGCCCGGGTGCTGCTGCCCGCGATGAAAGGCCTGCAGGACGAGGCCGCACGCCTGGCAGCAGGCGGCGACGACATGCTGATGACCCGGTACCGTATCGGCGCGATCGGCGGCCCGGTCGTCGCCCACCTGCTGCACCGCCTCTCGGCGACCCAGCCGGAGGCCCAGATCTCCACCCACGCGTCGTACTACGTGGACGAGCTGGCCACCATGGTCCTCGCCGGCAAGCTGGACTACGCCCAGGTCGGCGTCTGCGGCGACGCCCTGCCGTCGGCGGAGTACGGCCTGGTCTGGCACACCATCGCGGTCGACGCGGTCTGCGCCCTGCTGCGCGAGGACCACCCCCAGGCGGCCGCGACCGAGGTGGACCTGGCCGACCTCTCCGAGGAGCAGTGGGTGGCCGGCGCCGGCGACGGCTGCTTCGCCGACTGCTTCGCCGCGGCCTGCGCCCGGGCCGGCTTCGCGCCCAGGAAGGTCCTGGAGACCGACCCCCGCGCCTGCGTCGACATGGTCGAACTGGGCCTCTCGGTCGGCCTCTGCCAGCCCACGTTCCGCCCACCGGTCGGCCTCACCTCACGCCCGCTCAAGGGCGCGCCCCTGCGCTGGCGCATCGCGGTCGGCTGGCACCCCGACTCCCCCGCGGCCCGCAGCGCGCCCAAGCTCATGCAGATGGCCAACGAGGCGTACCAGGACGTCATCGCCCGCAACGAGAACTACGTCAAGTGGGTCGCCGACCACCCCGACCTCAACGGCATCGGAGCGGTCCCACCCCAATTGGCAGCAGCATGATCGGGTACGCGGCCCGCCGCCCCCGCACCCAGCCCCGTCCCGCCCCTTCCCCTGACTGACGCACCCTCCGCCGGCGCATCCCGCCGCCGGCCCCGGCGTCCCCGCACGGCCCCTTCGGCCGTTCCGCCGTTCAGAGGTCGCGCCGGGTTCCACGATCGCCAAAAGGGCGCCGGAGCTTCCGCTCCGGCGCCCGTTGTGCTGCTCAGGATCAGCGAGCCGCCACCGAGGACTGCACCTCGAAGGTCAGCTTGTCGTCGGCGACGTCGACGTGGACCTTGCGGCCCGGCGCCAGGTCGGCGGCGAGGAGCATCTTCGACAGACGGTTGTCGAGCTCCCGCTGGATGGTCCGGCGCAGCGGCCGCGCGCCGAACTCCGGCTGGAAACCACGGTCGGCGAGCCAGTCCACGGCCGCGTCGGTGATCTCCATCTCGACGTCCTGCGCGTGCAGGCGGCGCCGCGTCTCCTCCAGCAGCATCGACGTGATCTTGTGGAGCTGATCCGTCTCCAGCTGGCGGAAGATGATGATCTCGTCGATCCGGTTGATGAACTCCGGCCGCAGCGACTCCTTGAGCCGGCGGTCGAGGCGGTCACGCAGCTCGTCGTCGGCCGACCGGCCACCCGCCGCCGCGCCGAAGCCGACACTGCGGGTCGAGCCGGTGATCAGATCCGAACCCAGGTTCGACGTCATGATCAGGACGGTGTTCTTGAAGCTGACCGTCCGGCCCTGGCTGTCGGTGAGACGGCCGTCGTCGAGCACCTGGAGCAGGATGTTGAAGACGTCCGGGTGGGCCTTCTCGATCTCGTCGAGCAGCACCACGCTGTACGGACGCCGCCGCACCGCCTCGGTCAGCTGTCCCGCCTCGTCGTAGCCGACGTAGCCGGGAGGGGCGCCGACCAGCCGCGACACGGTGTGCCGCTCCTGGAACTCGCTCATGTCCAGCCGGATCATCCGGTCCGGCTCGCCGAACAGCGCCTCGGCGAGCGACCGTGCCAGCTCGGTCTTGCCGACACCGGTCGGGCCGAGGAAGAGGAAGCTGCCGACCGGCCGATCCTCGTCACCCAATCCGGCCCGCGAGCGGCGGACCGCCTCGGCGACCGCCTCGACCGCGTCCTCCTGGCCGATGACGTGCTCGTGCAGGTGCTGCTCCAGCCGGAGCAGGCGGTCCCGCTCGGCCTCGGTCAGCTGCGCGACGGGCACGCCGGTGGAGCGCGACACCACCTCGGCGATGTCGTCCTGGGTCACCTGCGGGATGCCGTCCGCGCCGACGCCGGCGCTGGCGATCTGCTCCTTGAGCTGGTTGATCTCGTCGCGCAGTTCGGACGCCTTCTCGTACTTCTCGGCAGCGACCGCCTGGTCCCGGTCCCGGGACAGCTCCTCGAGGCGGCGCTCCCGCTCGCGCAGGCCGGCGTCCGGCGTCTTCACGCGCAGGCGGACCCGCGCGCCGGCCTGGTCGATCAGGTCGATCGCCTTGTCCGGCAGGAACCGGTCGGTGATGTAGCGGTCGGACAGCACCGCCGCCGCGTCGAGCGCCTCGTCGGTGATCCGTACCTGGTGGTGGGCCTCGTAGTTGTCCCGCAGCCCGCGCAGGATCGCCACGGTGTCCTCGACCGACGGCTCGCCGACCAGGACCGGCTGGAACCGGCGCGCCAGGGCGGCGTCCTTCTCGATGTTCTTGCGGTACTCGTCGAGGGTGGTCGCGCCGATCACGCGCAGCTTGCCGCGGGCGAGCGCCGGCTTGAGCATGTTGCTCGCGTCCATGCCGCCACCCTCCCCGCCGCCACCACCGGCGCCGACCAGGGTGTGGATCTCGTCGAGGAAGACGATCAGACCGTCACCGGACGACTGGATCTCCTCGATCACCTTGCGCAGGCGCTCCTCGAAGTCGCCCCGGTAACGCGTACCCGCGACCAGGCCGGCCAGGTCGAGCTGGATGACCCGCTTGTCCTGCAGGGTGAGCGGGACGTCGCCGTCCACGATCCGCTGGGCCAGGCCCTCGACGATCGCGGTCTTGCCGACGCCGGCCTCACCGATCAGGACCGGGTTGTTCTTGGTACGGCGGGAGAGGATCTCCACGGCCTGCTCGATCTCGTCGGCGCGCCCGACCACCGGGTCGATCTCGCCACGGCGGGCGGACTCGGTGAGGTCCACGCCGAACTGCTCCAGCGTCGGGGTGTTCGGGTTGCTCGGGTGCGGCTGGTGAGAGCCGCCGCCGGTGCCCGAGGCGGCCTCCGGGTGCGGCATGTTGCGCGGGTCGAGCCGGCCGGCGAGCAGCCGTCCCGCCGCGGAGTCGGTGTTCAGGCCGAGCGCCATCAGGATGTGCTCCGGCCCGATGTAGGAGGCGCCGACGGCCCGGGAGATCTGCAGGCTGTCCAGCAGCGCGCGCTTGGCGGCCGGGGTCAGCGCGACCTGCTCGGGGAGTTCACGGGCGGCCGCGCCCATGTCGGCGAGACGGTTCGCGGCGGCGGTGCGCGCGACCTCGTTGTCGGCCTGCGCGTCGAGTTCGGCGAGGAGCGCGACCGGGTCGGTGCCGGCGCGGCGCACGGTCTGCTTCATCGGCTCCTGCTGGAGCACGGCCCAGAGCAGGTGATCGGTGTCCAGGTCGGCCAGCGCGTTGCCCCCGCCGGAAAGCTCGGCGGCCCGCCGGGCGGCGTCCGCGAGAACCTGCCGGGCGTCGTTGCTCATGTATCGCGCGATGTCGAAACGCTGCGACGGCCGCTGCGGGCCGGCGGCGCCTCCGGTGGCGCCGAAGAAGCGTGCGAACAGGTCGTCCCAACTACCGGACCCAGCTGGTCCGAACGGTCCGATGCTCATCAGGGTCTCTTCTCTCTGGTACCTCACTCAGGCGGATGTCGGCCTACCCGGCCCATCCAGGCAACAAACGGACGTTGCCGGGGATCACAGCGCTTCCGCCGCCCTCCTGATTCCCGATTCGGCGAAAAAGTTGACTGGAGTACGCTCAACTTCATGAGTTCACCGGAGCCCGCACCCTCCTCGGCAGGGTCTCTGACACCAGCGTTCCAGGAGCCGGGCGAGCGCGAGCCCATATCCCACGAGATCGGAGTCCCGCTGGTCGTCGTCGACGGGGCGAACGTGGTGGGCTCCGTCCCGGACGGCTGGTGGCGCGACCGGGCGGGCGCGGCGATCCGGCTCCGCGACAGCCTGGCCACCGTGCCGGCGACCGGCCTGGCCGGCCTGCCGGGCCCGGTGGAGGTGGCGCTCGTCGTCGAGGGCCGCGCGCGGGACATCCCGGCGGGTTCCGGCGCCGTCCGGGTCGTCCGCGCCCCCGGCTCCGGCGACGACACGATCGTCGAGCTGGCCGCCGCGGCGCCCGGCAGGAGAGTCGTCGTGGTCACCGCCGACCGCGGCCTGCGCCAGCGGGTGACAGCCGTCGGTGCCGAGGTGCGCGGTCCGTCCGCAGTCCCCCGCTGACCGGCCCGCGCCCCGCCCTCCCGGCGCACGCAGGCGTCACCCGCCGCGCAGCACGAGAGTCCGGCCCGCAGGGGACGAGGGCACACCGGAGCCCGCCCCGGCAAAGACGAAGTCACACCAAAGCCCACGCCAGCCGGGATGAAGTCACACCGAAACCCGCGCCGGCCCGGACGAAGTCACACCGAAACCCGCGCCGGCCCGGATGAAGTCACACAATGGCTCTCCGTGTGCCGGCGTCCTCGCTCTAGCGGTGCTAAGGACACACACAGCCGTTGCGTGTGCCCTGCCCCTGCCCCTGCCCACGCCGGCACCGGCACCGGCACCGGCACCGGCGATCTTGGAACGCTGCACGCTGCCCAGCTCACGCGCCTGATCCGGATGCATGCCGTGCGTCGCACCTCGCGGCCGCAAGGCCGTCGCGCAACCGCCAGGCCGTCGCGCGACCGTTAGCGGCGTCTCGCGGTCCCCAGGCTCACAGATCTTGGAAACGCCGGTCCCGGCTGGCGCCCAGTGCGGACAATCCGGACGGCAGGCAGCACTGGTGACCAGCCGAGCGAGACGAGCTGGCTAACAGTGCTGCCGGGAGCGCGCTCGGACAGCTCTGAGAGCCAGCTGGACCAGCTGGCTCTCAGTGTCGGCCCGGCGGCTTCGATCATGCGAACGGGCGTTGTGGCCCAAACCCGCGATCACCGTGAGCCCTCGTCCGGCGGATCAGGACGCACCGTGGGCCCTCGTCCAGCCCGGATCAGGGCACACCGTGGGCCCTCGTCCAGCCCGGATCAGGACGCACCGTGGGCCTGGGGCCGGGTCGGGATGGGGTCACCGTGGGCCTCGGGCCGGGTTGTCATGGGGTCACCGTGGGCCGCTGTCCGGGCCGGCGCAGCCACGAATGGCGGGCCGGAGCGGAACAGCGGCGGAGCGAGACGGCACAGCACGGCACAGCGACGAAGCCCAGCCGAGCGGCGCGGGGTTTTAGCACTGGAGTGTGGGAAATGTGGGAAGCCACCCCCGACTCGCCCAGCGTGTGCCACTGGCGAGTGGATCTAGCGGCCCCCGGCGACGCCACCGAACCGGCCATGATCCACAATGGACATGGCGATCACCTGGGCGGATCGCTTGTTCGGCGCTGCGTCCACACCGAACCTCGGATACCCCGGGCTCTGCCAAATTGGGGCATCCGAGGACGGCCGGGCGACAACCGGGCGGTAGGCTTCAGGGCAAGCAAGAGTTTCGTACAGGAGGCTGCACGGGTGGCCAGTGTCGCCGAAGTCAGAGCTGCCGTGGACGCCGCACTTCAGCAGGTTTCCGAGGGGCAGGCGGCGATCGAGGCGGCGCGGCAGCGGATCGGTGAGGCGCAGCAGAGCCTCGCGGCGGCCCTCGACGGCAGCGCCAGCGACCTGGTCGGCGCGGCGCACGCCTCGCTCTCACAAGCGGATCAGCAGTTGGAGGAGTGTCTGGGCGCGACGTTCGTGGCAGTCGAGCAGGCACAGACCTACACGGCGCAGCTCTGACGCGATGTCGCTGCTGCAGGAGCTCGGCGCCCAGCTTCGCGCCACGTCGGACGAGCTACCCACCGGCCTCGTCACGGCCGCGATGGAGCGGCTGCGCAACGCCACCGAGATCTTGAATTGGGTTCGCGAGCAGTCCGTCGACGACTTGGGCGTACCCATGCTGGGAAATGCCACCGAGCACGCGGAGCGCGCGGCAGCGGCCGTGCGGGCCGCGCAGGACGCGATCGAGGCCTACCTGGCGGCGATCGGGCTGGCCGGGACGCCCGGGGCCGCGCCCGGTCAGGAGTGGCGGGCCGCCCTGCGGGAGGACGAGACCCCGCGGGCGGAGGCGCCCGGCCCCGCGGAGAAACCGGAGGCGCTCGGTCCCTGGTGGCAGCAGCGCGTCGCCCAGCTGACCGGTGAGCCGGCCCCGGAGAAACAGCAGCCGCCGGAGAAGACCGGCACCCCCGAGCTGTTGCGCCGGGTGGCCGCCGGGGTGCGTGCCGGCGACCGCGCCCGTCTCGGCCGGGAGCTGCACGCGGTGACCGCCTCGACCGGGCTGGGCCTGTCCGCGGTGACCGCGCCGGTGCTGCACCGCCTCGCCGGCGATCTGCTCGGCCACGATCCCCGCCCGGAGGATGTGCCCCGGCTGCGCAGCGCGGCCGAGTCCCGGGTGAAGGCGCTGCTGCCGGGCACCTCCCCGGCGGTGCTGGAGACGCTGATCAGCCGGATCTGCCGGGCGCCGGTCAAGGAGCCGCCGCCGCAGGCCGGCGAGGCGCAGGACACCAGCACTCACCCCGCGGACAACGCGGTGACGGCGAGCGTGCTGACCGGGGTGCTGCTCGCGCGCCTCGGCCGGGACGCCGCGTCGCTGAACCCGGACGCGCCGGAGCCGGTGCGCCGGCAACCCGAGGCGGACGAGGACCGCCGATGACCACAGCCCCGCTTCCCCCATGGGCAGGAAATGGCTGAATCCACCAAACAGCGGGTCATGGAGATCCGGGCCGGCCTCTCGCACGCCCTCGGGGCCGCCCAGACCGCGCTGGAGCTCGCCCAGCAGGCCGCTGCCGCGGCGGACGAGCGCCGGCGGCGGGTCACCGCCGCCGTGACGGCCCGGCGGCGCAAGCTCGCGGCGGCGCGGGACGAGCGGATCTCCGAGATCGACGAGTGGCACGACACCGAGCTGGCGGCGCTCGCCGGGGCGGCCGCCGCGTCGGCGGACCGGGCCGCGCCCGGAGCGGCCGGCGAGCCCTGGCACAGCTGGGAGCCCACGCCGCTGGCCAGGGCCGCCGAGCTGCGGGTGGGCCGGCTGCTGCTGCCGGAGGCGCCGATACCGCACCCGGAGCGCACCCGGCGGGCCGAGACCGGTCCATGGGCGACCGCGCCGGGCACCCCGCGGGAGCCGGTGACCGAGGGCCCGGCGGACGACGCGGACCCGCCGGAGGTGCCGGCGCTGGTGCCGCTGCTCGATCACGGGCACATCGTGATCGGTGGCGACGACCGGCTCGCCGACGAGCTGGTCGCGAGCTTGCTGCTGCGCGCGCTGGGGACCAGCGAACCGGGCCGGGTGCAGATCATCGGGTACGACCCCGAGCACCTCGGCGGCGGACTGGCCGGCTTCGCTCCCCTGGCCGGTGCGGGCGTGCTGACGTTCGCCGGGCCGAGCGAGCTGCCCGGTCTGCTGGAGGACCTGGTCGGGCACGTCCGCCGGATCAACGAGAAGGTCCTCGCCGGTGAGTACACGTCGTTGCGCGAGCTGCACGCCGCGACCAAACGCCGGCCCGAGCCGTGGCGGGTCGCCGTGCTGCTCGGCGCGCCGGAGCTGTCCCGGCACGAGCGCTCGCAGCTGGACCGGTTGCTGCGCTCCGGCGCCGCCTGCGGGGTGCACCTGGTGATCCGCGGGCTCGCCGTCGAGCCGGGACCGGGCATCGAGTTCGTGCACGCGGCCACCGGTGACGACACGCGCGTCTCCGGGGCCGGTGACCTGCCGGTCCGCCTCGACCGCGGCCCCTGGCCGGAGCTGGTCACCGCGACCTGCCGGCAGATCGCCGAGACGGTCGCCGCCGGTCCCGCGCCGGTCGCGCTGGAGAGCCTGCTGCCGGATCCCGGCGACGAGTGGCAGCAGAGCTCGGCGGCCGCGCTGACCGCGCCGCTCGGCGACAGCCCGCAGGGGTCCCCGGTGCTGGTGACGCTGAGCGACTACCCGCCGCACGCGCTGATCGCCGGGCCGTCCGGCACCGGCAAGACCAACTTCATCTACGCCTGGCTGGGCGCGCTCGCCGCCCGGTACTCCCCGGAGGAGCTGGCGTTCTATCTGCTCGACTTCAAGGAGGGCGTGTCGTTCGCCCGGTTCGCGCCGGGCCGGCGGGACCCGAGCTGGCTGCCGCACGTCCGGCTGGTCGGGGTGAACGTCAACACCGACCGGGAGTTCGGGCTGGCGCTGCTCCGGTTCCTCAGCGCTGAGCTGCGCCGCCGGGCCGACGCGGCGAAACAGCACGAGGTGACGAACCTGGCCGAGCTGCGCGCCGAGGATCCGGAGGGCTCGTGGCCGCGCATCGTCGCGGTGGTCGACGAGTTCCAGGTGCTGCTCGCCGGCCGGGACGCGGTCGCCGCGGAGGCCGTCGACCTGCTCGAGGACCTGGCCCGGCGCGGCCGTTCGCAGGGCATCCACCTGGTCCTGGCCAGCCAGGACATCTCCGGGATCGAGGCGCTCTGGGGCCGTCCCGCGCTTGTCGCCCAGTTCTCGCTGCGGATCGCCCTGCCCAAGGCCCGCCGGGTGCTGGCCGAGCAGAACAACGCCGCCGACTCGCTGGCCCGCTACCACGCGGTGGTGAACGCGGACTCCGGCGCCGCCGAGGCGAACCGGGTGGTGCGGGTGCCCGCGGCCGGCGACCGGGACCAGTGGAGCGCGCTGCAGCACCGGCTGTGGCGCCGGCGGCCGGCCGAGATGGGCCCGCCCCGGCTCTTCGACGGTGACGTGGTGCCGCGGCTCGCGGAGAGCCCGGACTTCCGCGGGCTGCGGCCGTCCGCGTCGCCGGCGGCGCCGATCGCCCTGCTCGGCGAGACCATCGACGTGACGGCACGCTCGGCGCGTACCGTGCTGCGCCGCGCGCCGGGCCGCAACCTGGCCGTGCTCGGCACCCGGGTGGACGAGGCGTGCGCGGTGCTCGCCACGGCCGGGCGCTCGCTGGCGGCGCAGTTCCCCCCGGAGGGCGCCCGGTTCTCGGTGGTCTGCCTGGACCAGGACGCCCGGGCCGCCGCCGAGGCGCTGCACGCCCGGCTGCCGGAGTGCGGGTGGTACGACACCGAGAACGTGGACTGGCTGCTGGAGGACGCCGCCGCCGAGGCGACCGCGGCGTGGCCGGCGGACCGCCCGCACTTCATCCTGATCTACGCGGCGGACGCGCTGCCCGGCGGCCGGGCCGCCGCCGACCAGTTGCGGACGGTGCTGCGGCAGGGCCCGGAACGGCGCCTGCACGTGCTGGGCTGGTGGCGCGGGGCGGGTCTGCTGCGGGACAGCTTGGGCGGGCAGGCCTCCCGGACCGACCCGATCGGCGCCTGGGTGGCGCTGGACGTGCACGGCAGCGAGCTCGCGCCGTACTACCCGGGTGCCGGGGCGCCGCACTGGTACCCCCGTCCGTGGCGGGCCCTGCACTTCGACCGCTCGGTGCACCGCGGCGCCGAGGTGATCATCCCTTACGGAACCTCATGAGCGAACTGCAGCCGTCCGACTTCGAGCGGGCCGACTACCGTACCGTCCTGCGCCGTCTCACCACGCTGGACCAGCGCGCTTCCGCGCTGCGCGAGGAGGCCGAGCGGTGGCACGCCGAGCGGGCCGCTTCGGCGTCCGAGGCGGTCCGGGCCGCCGAGGACGAGGTACGCGAGGCGCGTGCCGCCGTCCGTGACGCGCAGCGGGACCTGGAGGCGGTGGACGCCCGCGCGGCCGGGCTCTGGTCGGAGTTCGTGCACCGGGTCGGCCCGGCCGCCGAGCGCTGGGGCCGGACCCTGCCGCCGGCCAGCATCCCCCGGCAGCGCTCCGAGCGGGACGCCCAGGACTACCTGGACGAGGTGGAGACCCGGGTGAAGTACACCGCCCCGGCCCGGCCGCTGACCGCGGGCACCCAGGTGTTCTTCGGGCTCCTCGGGTTCTCCGGCGGTGTGCTCGGGGTGATCGGGAACACCCTGCTGCGGCAGACCGGCGCGGCGGCCGGCGGGGACTGGCAGCAGGCCGCGCCGGTGGTGGCGCTGCTGGTGCTGCTGGTCTGCCCGGTGCTCGCGGTGGTCGCCGCGAAACTGGTCGCCGACCGGCGCGGGGTGGGGCTGGACACGGCGGCGGTCGCCACCGTGCTGACCACCGGGCTGGTGACGGCGGGGTTGCTGTTCACGGCGGTGCAGTTCAGCCAGTCGTCGGCGTGAGGCCGCGGGGCTCCACTGTCACGGCTGCACTGTCACGGCTGCACTGTCACGGCTGCACTGTCACGGCTGCACTGTCACGGCCAGGGCCTCGGTCAGCAGGCGGCGGGCCAGGACGAGGCGGTCCGTGTCGTCGTCCAGCGGCAGGTCGCCGACCCGGTGCGGGGCGCCGTCCAGGGCCAGCCGGACGGCCGGCACGCACGAGGCCGGGAAGGTCACGGTCCGGACCGGTGAGCGCAGCTCCCCGTCCGCGGTCAGGGTCCAGCGCAGCCCGGGCCGGACGGCGATGGCACCGGCCGGGGTGAGCGCGGCCGCCGCGTCCAGCTGGGCCAGCGGGCTGATCGGGGCGGGCCGGGCGGACGACCAGGAGCGGGCGCGCAGCCGGTCGGCGACGGCGGCCGGGTCGGCCGTGGCGAGCCAGTCCCGCAGGGCGGCCACGGTGGCGGTCAGCTCCGGCGCTATCGCGTCCGGGTCGGACATCTCCAGGCCGTACGGCAGGGTGGCGCGCAGGGCCGGGTCGGCGGACGCGAGGGCCAGCAGCTCCTCGACCAGGGCGTAACGGGTCAGACCCCGTACCCCGGCGGTGATGTGCAGCGAGCGGCCGCCCAGCGACCGCGCGGAGTGCAGCCAGCCGCGCGGGAGGTAGAGGGCGTCACCGGGTTCCAGGACGACGTCGAGGGCCGGTTCGCCCGCGGCGGTGGCGGCCACCTCGTCGGCCCGGCCACCCCACGGCTGGCGTTCCAGCGGGTCGGGCAGCACCGGCGGGTGCACGCACCACCGCTTGGCGCCGTCGGCCTGCAGCACGAAGACGTCGTGGGTGTCGTAGTGGGTGGCGAAGCCCTGACTGCCCGGCGGGGTCAGGTACGCGTTGAGCTGCACCGGCCGGTTCAACGCCGCGCCCAGCTCGCCGGCGAAGGCGATCAGTGGCGGCCAGAGCCGGTGCAGGCCCTGCAGGACCAGGGTGGCGCCGGTGGCGTACAGGTGCATGGCCCGGTCGTCGAGGACCTGGTCGGTGACCTCCGCGCCGGCGCCGCCACCGCCGGTGAAACGGGCCGGTGGCAGCACCTCGCCGTCGCGCGCCACCCGCAGGAACGGGGTGCGCAGGCCGCGCCGGCTGAGCAGCTCGTCGACGGCGGCCGGGGAGAGCAGGTCGGTGAAACCGTCCGGGCCGCCGAGGTCGGCGGCCCGGGACAGCAGGGGTTCACGGCCCCACACGGTGTCGGCGAACTTGCCCTCGTCGAGGGCGACGACCCGGGAGAGTGCGGTCATCCGGCGGTTCCGTCGGCGCCGCCGTCCTGGCCGGACGGGTTCGCTCCCCCGTCGGCCGGTCCCTCGCCGCCCGCGCCGCCGTCCGCGCCACCGTCGCGGCCGGACGGGTTCGCCCCGCCGTCGGCCGGTCCCTCGCCCCCGGCGCCGCCGTCCGCGCCACCGTCGCGGCCGGTCGGGTTGGCGCCGCCGTCGGCCGGTCCCTCACCGTCGTGGCCGGCCGGATCCGAGCTGATGATTTCCTGATCGCTGAGCCCCATGACTGCCCCCTCATAACCGAAATACCAGGACAACTGGTGTACCCGAGATGATCAGGTCTAATCTGCCGGAGCAGCGGGTATCCGGGCGTCATGCTCTGGATCGGGACCTCGGGGTGGCAGTACCAGGACTGGCGGCCCGCCAGGGGTGCGGACGACACCGGCTACCTCTACCCGGGCGGCCTGCCGCAGCGGCTCTGGCTGGAGCACTACGCCGGCCGGTTCGACGTGGTGGAGGTCAACAACGCGTTCTACCGGCTGCCGGAGCGGGACACGTTCGCGAAGTGGCGGGACACCACCCCGGACGGCTTCCGGTTCGCGGTGAAGATGAGCCGGTACCTGACCCACATCAAACGCCTGAAGGAGCCGGCCGAACCGGTGGCCCGGTTCCTGGACCGGGCGAGCGCGCTCGGCGACAAGCTCGGCCCGGTGCTGCTGCAGCTGCCGCCGACGCTGCAGGCGAACCTGGAGGCCCTGGACGAGACGCTGAGCCGGTTCCCGCCCGACGTGCGGGTCGCGGTGGAGCCGCGGCACGAGACCTGGTTCACCCGCGACTGCGAGGATCTGCTGCGCCGGCACGGCGCGGCGCTCTGCTGGGCGGATCGGCGCGGTCGCCCGGTCACGCCACTGTGGCAGACGGCGGACTGGGGTTATCTGCGATTCCACGAGGGAGGCGGACGGCCCTGGCCCCGATATGGACGGCAGGCGTTGCAATCGTGGCTGGAGCGGATGACCGTACCCCCGGAGGTCTTCGTCTTTTTCAACAATGACCCCGGCGGCGCGGCGGTGGTCGACGCTGCCGTGCTCGCCCGCCTGGCCGCGCGAAGCGGCCGGAAATTCAGCCGGGTGCCGCCGATGAAGCAGCGGTCCCATTCTTGAGAAATGGCGGGAATCCCATTTCCCGGAGCCGGCCGAGTTCGTGCCGGCTCCGGGACCGGAATCAGCTCGCGCGGCGTTCGCGCACCGCCTTGCAGTTCACACACGTGGTGGCGGACGGGAAGACCTCCAGCCGCTCCACCGGGATCGGGTGCGAGCAGCCCTCACAGTTGCCGTAGGTGCCGTCCTCCAGGCGCGCCATGGCGTGCTCCGCCTGGGTGCGCCGCTCCAGCAGGGTCCGCAGCAGCGACGTGGCCGCGTCGCGCTCCGCCGTCTTGGATCCACTGTCGGCCTGGTCGTCGCCGGCCGCGTCGCCGATCTCGACGAGCCTGAGTCGATGGTTCTGCGCTGCGGCTTCCTCGTACTCGGCATTGAGTTCGTCGAACCGGCTGCGCAGGATCACCCGGATCTGCTCGATCTCCTCGGACGAACGCGCCTTGACCGCGCCCGCGCCCTTACCCGCAACAATCGCTCCGTTGACGAGCATGCAGTCCCCCTGCCTTCCCTCAGCCCCAGCCGGTGGTATCGGCCCCGCGTCGTCCTCGACCCGGGTCCGGCTCGGTGGAGCCGGACGATACCCACCGCCGGAGATCCCAAACGGGACCCCCGCGAAAAAGTAACCGGAGCATAACTGTCAGTGGTTGAATCCGCCACGGACTCGGCAAGCGGGTCTTGTGCCGAGCCTCACCCTGATTCATCTCTCCAGGACGATGGCGGGGCGGCGCGGGTCGTCCACACGCACGACGACGTCGGCGAACGTCTCCGGGGCGACCTCGTCGGCGTACCGGCGGAAGGCGGGCAGGGTCCAGCGCTGATCCTCGGCGGTGCGGCGCTCCAGGGCCGCGGCGGACAACTCAAGGTGGACGGTGACGTCGAACGGCAGCCCCGATCCGAGCAGCAGCGGGCCGCTGACCAGCACGATCGCGCAGGCGGGCAGCTCCTCGTAGGGCTGCCGCGCGGACCTGTCCCGGCCCGCGTCCCAGAGCCGGGTGAGCACCCGCCCGGACCCCTCCGGCGCGGCCGGGACCAGCAGCTCCCGGGTCAGGCCGGCCTCGTCGAACCAGCCGTTGTAGAACGAGTCCGGATTGGTCCGCCCGAACTCCAGCCGCAACGACGCGGGCCGCAGGAAATCGCTGGTGGCGACGCGGACCACGGGCCGCCCGCGGACCCGCAGCGGATCAGCCAGCGCGTCGGCGAGACGCGCCGGATCAGCGGCGTCGGGGCCGTCCACGGCCACCCGAATCCTAGTGTCGGATTCCCGACTGGCGAGCCGATCCGCCAGATCTTCCACAAGGCTCTCGAACGAGACCGGAACGACGCGCATGCGTCCATGATCGGCCTCGACGGGACCAGGCCGCAGTCCGGGCCGCAGCGGCACGTCCGACGTCACACGGCGCAGCGGCACGCCCGACGTCACACCGCCCAGCGGCTCGCCGGACGTCACACCGCGCAGCGGCACGCCGGACGTCGCGCACGTCACACGGCGCGGCGGGCTCAGTCGTGGGGCAGGACCGCGATGTGCGCGTCGTCGGCCAGCCGGTACCCGACACCGTAGACCGTCGTGATCGCCGGGACGTTCGCCCCCAGCTTCAGCCGCAGCCGCCGCACGTGCACGTCCACGGTCCGCTCACCGGCCCGCTCGTAGCCCCAGACGGCGGCGAGCAGCTGCGCGCGGGAGAACACCCGCCGGGGCCGCTCGGCGAGGTACAGCAGGAGATCGAACTCGAGCCGGGTGAGCGGCAGCGCGGCGCCGTCGAGCAGCGCCTGCCGGGAGCCGGTCAGCAGCCGCACCTCGGGCCCGGAGACGAGTGGCGGCTCGACCGGCTCGGCGGCGGCCTGTTCCACGGTGACGGTGCCCTTGCTCAGCTCCACCAGTTCACGGACGGCGCTGAGCAGTTTGTGCGCCTGTGGCGAGACGGTGTCGCCGGTCAGCGGAATGGCCAAGGTCACGGTCAGCGCCGGCTCGGCGGGTCGGCGGCCGGGGCCACGGCCCGGTCCGGCGGAACGGCGATCGGCACGCGGCGACAATGCGCTGCCCGGCATTGATTCATCCCCCAGAATTTGCTGCGGCAAGCGAATACAAGTGATCACTGTGCGTAAACGCGGACGATATTTCCCGCCCGCCGGTTCGCGGGTCAAGTCGCCAACCACAGTGTGGGAAAGACGTTCCATATTGTTCGCGTGCGCAGAAACGCATTCGAGTAACGCTTTCTTTCAACCTCATTAAAGATTGCCGAACGGCATGCACGGGTACGCACACCGGCGTGGCTGAGCTTGACGAAGAGACCCTGGCGTTCGCGCACCGCATGTTCGATCTGGCACGTTCCGGGGACCCGGAGCTGCCCGCCCAGGTGGCGGCTGGACTCCCGGTGAACCTGACCAACGACAAGGGCGACACCCTGCTGATCCTGGCGGCGTACCACCAGCATCCGGGCATCGTGACGGCCCTGCTCCAGCTGGGAGCGGACCCGGACCGGGTCAACGACCGCGGGCAGACCGCGCTCGGCGCGGCGGTGTTCCGGAAGAACCAGGAGACGGTGAACGCGCTGCTGGCCGCCGGCGCGGATCCCCACGCCGGACGGCCCTCAGCGGTGGAACTGGCTGAGTACTTCAAACTGCCGGAGGTCAGCCTCCGGACGTGAGGCGGCGCCCCACCGCGGCGATGAGCCGGTCCAGCTCGCTGCCGAACGGGTTGTCGTGCACCAGGTACGTCCAGGTGGCGCTGGGCCGGACGATCTCGGCACGCTCGGGCTGCCAGCCGTCGGCGAGGTCGACCTCCTCGAACGTCTCGATGGTGCGCGCCTCGACCTGGGTGAGCAGTTCCTGGAACGCCGGCACGGCGGCCCGGTGGAACTCGTCGAGCGGGTCCAGCTTGCCCAGGGCCCGCAGGTGCACGCCCTCCCGGACCTCGGAGAGGAACGCGAGGTGGTCGGCCCAGAGCCGGTCCAGGTGGAAGAGGGCGATCGCGCGGGCCGCGTCGGAGAGGACGTCCTCGTCGGTCTCCTTCGCCTTCTCCGCCGATTTCTCCAGCAGCATGATCGCGGCGACCTCGGAGGTGAGCAGCCGCTCCCGGCGCTCGGCCAGCAGCAGGCGCTGCTGCTCGATGATCTGGCTGTACCGCCAGGTGTTGCGGTGGATCTCGTAGTTGACGCCCTCGGCGACCCGCTGGGCGTGCTCGACCGCGTAGTCCACCTGCGGGTCGTGCACGACGCCGTCCATGTCCATCCGCGGCGAGGACGGGACGATGTCACCCGCGTGCCGGCTGACCAGCTCGTCCTCGAGACTCACGAAGAAGACCGAGGCGCCCGGGTCACCCTGCCGGCCGGCCCGGCCACGGAGCTGGTCGTCGACCCGGCGGCTGTCGTGCCGGCCGGCGCCGATCACGTAGAGACCGCCGAGCTCGACCACCCGGTCGCGGCCGGCCTCGTCGCTGCCGCCGAGGCGGATGTCGACACCACGCCCGGCCATCTGGGTGGAGACGGTGACCGCGCCGAGCGCGCCGGCCTCCGCGATGATCGCGGCCTCCTCGGCGTCGTTCTTCGCGTTCAGCACGTTCGCGGGCACCCCGGCCTCGGCCAGCTGGCGGGCCAGCGTCTCCGAGGCCTGCACGTCCAGGGTGCCGATCAGCACCGGACGGCCCTTCTCGTGCGCGATCTTGATTTCCTCGACCAGGGCCTCGTCGCGCGTGTCGTGCGCCGAGTAGATCCGGTCCGGGTCGTCCTCGCGGATGTTCGGCGTGTTCGGCGGGATGACCGCCACCTCGAGCTTGAAGTACTCCCGGAGCTGCTCACCGACGTGCACCGCGGTCGCGGTCATGCCGCAGACCGTCGTGTAGAGCGCGATGAAGGCCTGCACGGTGATCGTGTCGAGGACCTCGCCCTCGGCGGTCGCGGACAGGCCCTCCTTGGCCTCCACGGCCGCCTGCAGCCCGTCCGGCCAGCGGCGGCGCTGAGCCACCCGGCCGCGCATCTCGTCGATCAGCTCGACGCCGCCGTTGCGGACGATGTAGTCGACGTCGCGGCGCAGCAGCGCGTGCGCGTGCAGCGCTACGTTCAGCGCGGAGAGGTGCGCGACCTGCTCGTCGGCGTACAGATCGATGCCGCCGAGCTCCTCCTCGAGGTGCTTGAGCCCCTCGTCGGTGAAGGCCACGCTGCGGCCGTCGTCGGCGGCCTCGTAGTGCTTGCCGGCACGCAGCCCCCGCATCAGGGCTGCGGCCTCGTGCACCGGGTCGCTCTCCACCGCGGTGCTGCCGGCCAGGACCATCGGCACCCGGGCCTCGTCGATCAGGATCGAGTCGGCCTCGTCGACGATGGCGGTCGCCAGGTCGCGCTGCACCCGGTCGGCCACGTCGGTGACCAGCTGGTCACGCAGGTAGTCGAAGCCGGCCTCGCTGACCGAGACGTAGGTGACGTCCGCCGCGTACGCCTCGCGGCGCTCCTCCGGCGTCATCAGCTCGGTCACCCAGCCCACGGTCAGGCCGAGGAGCGTGTAGATCGGCTCCATCCAGGTGGCGTCGCGCTTGGCGAGGTAGTCGTTGACCGTGAGCACGTGCACCGGGCCGTGCCCGAGGCGGGTGTGCCCGTACGCCGCGAGGGTCGCGGTGAGCGTCTTGCCCTCACCGGTGGCCATCTCGGCGACCCGGCCGTCGAGCAGCGCCATCGCGCCGAGGAGCTGGACGTCGTACGGCCGCTGACCGATCGCCCGCCGGGCCGCCTCGCGGCCGATCGCGCAGATCTCCGCGTAGTCGTTCGCCTCGCGTGCCGCCTCGGTCAGCGCCGCGTCGTCCAGTTCCTTCAGCGCGTCCTCGCGCGCCTCGATCGCGCCGAGCCGCTTCGACAACGGCGCGAGGTCCACCGTCGTGCCCGGGCGCTGCAGAAACTTACGGACACGGCTCTTCAACCGCTGCGACACTCCCATGGCGCGCAACGGTACTTCATTTCCGCCCTTCTCAGGCGGCGGACCTCCGCCGGGCCGTCAGAAGGAGAGCACCACCTGCAACTCCTGCCGCGTCCGGTCGGCGAGGCCGGCGAGGACCGCGGGCCCCTCGGCGAACGGCACGACCGCTGTCACCAGATGGTCGCGGATCGCGCCGCCGTCGGCCCGGAGCAGGTCGAGGGTCGCGGCGGAGAGCCGTTCCCGGTCCCAGGAGTGCGCCAGCCCGCGCGGCACCCGGCCGATCTGCGCGCAGCGCACGCCGAGGCCGTTGTGGTGGAACTCCTCGCCGAGCCGGACCTCGTCCGCGCCGCCCGGATAGAAGGCCAGGTCGATCACGGTGCCCTGCGGGCGGAGCAGGCGCAGCCCGAGGTGCAGCGCGGCGGCCTGGCCCCGGCACTGGAAGACCACGTCGGCGCCGCGGTCGCCGTCGGCGTGCCGCCAGCGGGTCTTCAGGACGACCGCCGGATCATCCGCGTCCGGGCCGCTGTCCAGCGTCTCGATGCCGAGGGCCTCGGCGATCGCGCGGCGCTGCGGCGTCGGGTCCAGGATCACCACCGAGGCGGCGCCGTGCTGCCGGGCGAGGAGCGCGGTGAGCAGGCCGACCACGCCGGCGCCGACGACCGCGACCCGGGCGCCGAGGACGCCGTCGCCGAGCGAGCGCACCGCCGGGCCGAACCGGTCGGCGGCCGCGTGCAGCAGGCCGTTCGCGCAGATCGGGCCCATGTGCGCGGCGTAGATGCCGAGCACCGGGTCCAGATCCTCGGGCAGCACCACCACCCGGTCGCGCAGCGGGTCACCGATGTAGGCGGTGCGGTGGCCGTAGGTCATCGCCACCACCGTCCCGTCCCGGTAGGCGGGCGTGCGGCTCTCCTCGATCCGGGCCACCTCCATGTACCCCAGCCGGTTCACCGGGTAGGCCTGCTCGGGCGGTGCGCCGAAGAGCCCGAGCGCGGTGTCGAAGCCGGCGTGCAGGGCCGGGTTGGTGCCCTTCAGGAACGTCAGCTCGGTGCCGGCCGAGATGCCGCTGAACAGGGTGCGGGCCCGGAATCCGCCGTCCGGCACCTCCTCGTGGGGAACCTCGGCGATCTCGAGGCGGCCGGGTCCGGCGACGATCAGGTTCTGCTCGGTGTCAGACACGCGCGGCCTCCGCGCGGGGCACGGCGATCGGGCGGCCGGCGGCCACCGACTCGGCCACGGCCAGGGCCACCTCATGGGTACGCAGGGCCTCGCCGTACGGGACACGCACGTCCTCGGCCTCGCCCCGCACCGCAGCGACGAACGCCCGGTCGACGGCGGTGTGCGCGCTCACCGGGTCACAGGTGATCACCTCGGCGCCGCCCGCGTCCCGGACCACCAGCTCGCTCTCGGTCAGCGCGAGGGCGAGCCCGTCCGCGTACACCTCCAGACCGGCCCGCTGCTTCCAGCCCAGCACGCAGGTGGCCGCCAGGGTGCCGACCGCGCCGGAGGCGAACCGCAGCACCGCGGTGGTGGCGCCGTCCACGTCGGCATCCGGGGCGTCCGGTGGCGTCCCGTTGCCGTAGGCGAACACCTCGTCCACCTCGCCGCCCAGGTGCCGGGCCAGGTCGATGACGTGGGCCGCCTGCTCGACGACCGGGCCGCCGGACTTCTCGGCGCGCGCCCACCAGGCCACCGGCGGCACCTTGTCGAGCCAGGCGCCGCTGATCAGCCGGATCGGCCGGCCGGCGAGCAGTTCCCGGGCGCGCTCGACGACCGGGAGGTACCGCCAGTGGTGACCGACCGCTGTCAGGAGGTCACGGTCAGAGATGAGACCGGCGATTTCCACGGCGGTGTCTCTATTGATCGAAATGGGCTTTTCCACGAACATCGGCAGTCCTGCCGCGACCACCGCACGCTCAGCGTCACCGTGCGCGAACGGCGGCACGCAGACGTAAACGGCGTCCGGTCCGGATCCGATCAGGTCCTCGACGCTGCCGTACACCTGTGCGCCGACCTCGCCGGCCAGGCGCGCCGCGGCCTCCGGCACCACGTCGGTCACTCCGGTGACCTGCGTGTCCGGCAGCCCGGACAACACCCGGGCGTGCCGCTGCGCCACACCTCCGGCGCCGATCAGACCGATTCGCGTCATCGTCACGTGCTCCCCGTCCGTCATACCCGTCAGTTGCGGACCGATGGATATCCCGACGCCCGGATCCCAAACTCTCCACGGAGGAGTGCACCTGTACGCATTCAACCGGTAACCAACCGGAAAGATTGGTAAAGCCGCGAACTGGGAAAGGCTGGCCCCGCGGAAGATCGCGAACTTGGGGGGAACGCTGATGTGGCATTCGCACGAGACCGCCTCACCGATCGTCGAGGCATGGACGACATACCGGACCGGCCGGGCAACACAGTGGACAGCCCGGCAGCTGGCCGCCGCGAAGGGCGGCACGGGGGTGAGCGTCGTCATCCCGGCCCGTGACGAGCAGGCCACCATCGGCGCGATCGTCGCCACGATCCGCCGTGAGCTGATCGAGAAGGTTCCGCTGGTCGACGAGATCGTGGTCGTCGACTCGCGCTCCACCGACGCCACCGCCACCATCGCCCGCCGGGCCGGCGCCCGGGTGGTCAGCCAGGACCGGCTCACCCGTGGCCTGCCCCGGATGGAGGGCAAGGGCGACGCGCTCTGGGCCGGGCTGGCCGCCAGTACCGGGGACGTCGTGGCGTTCGTCGACGGCGACCTGCGGGAATTCTCCGCGCACTTCGTCACCGGGCTGCTCGGGCCGTTGCTCACCGAGGCGGACGTGGAGTTCGTGAAGGGCTTCTACCACCGCCCGCTGATCGGCCCGGCCAGCGTCGAGACCGACGGCGGCGGACGGGTCACCGAACTGGCCGCGCGGCCGCTGCTCAACCTCTTCTTCCCGGAACTGGCCGGATTCGTCCAGCCGCTCGCCGGCGAGTACGCGGGCCGCCGCCGCACCCTGGAACGCATCCCGTTCGTCTCCGGCTACGGCGTCGAGGTCGGCATGCTGATCGACCTCGTCGACCTGGTCGGCCTGGACGCGCTCGCCCAGGTGGACCTCGGCGAGCGCAAGCACCGCCACCAGGGCACCGAGGCGCTCGGCCGGATGGCCGCGCAGATCATGGTGACCGCCTGGTCCCGGATGCACCGCCGCGGCCTGGTCGCCGATCCGATGCCGCCCTCCACGCTGCTCACCCAGTTCCGCCGCGGCGTCGGCGACGCCCTGCCCAACCTGGACCGGCAGATCGCGGTCACCGACACCGGCGTGACCGAGCGTCCCCCGCTGGCCTCGCTGGACCGGGCGGTGGCCGCGTGAAGGTGCTGATGAACGCCGGCCCGTGGCTGCCGGTTCCGCCACCGGGTTACGGCGGCATCGAGAACATCGTCGCCGCGCTCGTGCCGGAGCTGCGGCGGCTCGGCGTCACGGTGGTGCTCGCCAGCGTCGGCGAGAGCACCCTCGAGGCGGACGCGCACGTCGCGGTCTTCGACCGGGGACAGTTCCCGGCGATCCAGCGGCCGTACAACCAGGCCGTCGGCGTGGTGCAGGCACACCAGCACGCGGTGGTCCGGGCGCTGCGCGAGCACGGCGACGTCGACCTGATCCACGACCACGTCGAGGCGGCCGGGCTGGTCACGCTCGCCACCCTCGGCGGCGACGCGCCGCCCGGCCTGCAGACCCTGCACTGGGACCTGCACAAGCACCCCGAGCTCTACGGGAGCTTCGACGGCGGCGGGCGGGTGTTCGTCAACGGCGTCTCCGCGGCCCAGCTGGCCCGGGCCCCGCAGGCGCTGCGGGACCACGCGGTCGGGCACGTCCACCTCGCCACGCCGCTCGCCGCGGAGCCGCCGATCGAGGTGAACAAGGGCTCCTACGCGGTCGTCCTCGGCCGGATCAACCCGGGCAAGGGACAGGATCTGGCGGCCCGGCTCGCGCACGAGCACGGGTTCGATCTCGTGCTGGCGGGACCAGTCGGGCCGTACCGGAACGCCTCGGAGCTCGCCGCCGCCGAGAGTGACCCGGCCGCCCAGCTCAACCCCGACGTGATCTTCTGGCGGGAGAAGGTCGCCCCGCACGTGGACGGCGTGCGGGTTCGCTGGATCGGCACGGTGACCGGCCGGGACCGGGACCTGCTGGTGGCCGGGGCCCGCGCGGCGCTCTTCCCGCTGCGCTGGGAGGAGCCCGGCGGCACCGCGGTGGTGGAGTCGCTCGCGCTCGGCACCCCCGTCGTCGGCATCGCGCGGGGCTGCCTGCCGGAGCTGATCGAGGACGGGGTGACCGGGCTGCTCACCGATTCCGAGGAGGCGCTCGGCGAGCTGACCGGCAAGGCCGTCACCATCGATTCGCGGGCGTGCCGGGCCGAGGCCGAGCGCCGGTTCACCCCGGCGGTGATGGCGGAGGGTTATCTGTCCCTCTACGAGCAGATCCGGAACCGGTCCTGACGTTTGCCGGACCCGGACGCCGGGCACCTCCCACCACGACGTACGTGGTGAGGAGGCGGGACCCCTATGCTCAGCCAGCTCGTGTGCCGGCCGGAGCGGGATCTGCCGGTGGCGGTGCTCACCGTCAGCGGGACCCTCGACCGGGTCACCGGTGACGCGCTGAGCACCGCGGTCCGGCGCAGTCTCGCCCGGGTGCCGGAGCGGCTGCTGCTCGACGTGGCGCGACTGCGCGTCGCCGACCCGCTCGCCCTCGCCACGCTCGGCACCGTGGTCTGTCAGACGGCAGAGTTCCCCGCGGTGCCGATCGTGGTGTGCGGGGCCGACGCGGCCACCCGGGACGCACTGGCCGCCGCCCCGGACTGCGCCGGACTGGAGATGGCCGGCGACTGCGCCGCCGCCCTCGCCGCGGCCGACGCGGCGCCGCACCCGCCCGGCATCCGGGTCCGGCTGCGGCCCGTCCCGGAGGCCTGTCGCCAGGTCCGTCAGCTGGTCACCCAGGCCTGTGCCGCGTGGCAGCGCTCGGACGCCACCGCGACCGCCACCCTGGTCGCCACCGAACTCGTCGCCAACGTGGTCCGGCACGCGCACACCACCATGCAGTTCACCCTGGGCCTGCGGGACGGGAGACTCACCATGGCGGTCCGGGACGGCAGCCGGCGCATGCCGCGCGCCCTCGATCCGTCGATCACCGACGCCGGCGGGCGCGGGTTGCGCCTGGTCCGGGACCTCACCGACGCCTGGGGCGTCCTGCCCACGGCTGACGGGAAGGTGGTCTGGACCCAGCTCACCGCGGGAGCGGCGGCGTGACGGGAGAACACCGGGACGTGGTCGCGGTCGGCGCCTCCACCGGCGGCGTCGAGGCCCTCCGCGCGCTGGTCGCCGGGCTGCCACCCGATTACCCCGGCACGCTGCTGGTCGTCCTGCACGTCCCGCGGGACGCGCCGAGCGCGCTCCCCCGGATCCTCACCCGCAGCGGCCCGCTGCCGACGCTCTCGGCGAGCGACGGCGAGCCGATGGTGCCCGGGCACGCGCTGAGCCGCCGGATGGCGGCGACCCGGCCGGCCCGCGGCAGCGGCGCCCGCTTCCTGGCGATGGCCGAGGACGCCAGCGCCGCCGGCGCCACCCTGCGGGAGCTGATCGGCCGGCTCGGCTCGCCCGCGTCCAGCGCGGCGAAACCGGCCTGACGTACGGTAGCGTTGCCAGCCGTGCAAGGGATCGACCCGAACTTCGAGGCGCTGCTCGCCTACCTCAAGGAGTCCCGGGGTTTCGACTTCACCGGCTACAAGCGCTCCAGCCTGATGCGCCGGGTGTCCCGCCGGATGGGGCAGGTGCAGGCGCGGGACTACCAGGAGTACCTGGACTACCTCCAGGTCCATCCGGACGAGTTCACCGCCCTCTTCAACACCATCCTGATCAACGTGACGGCCTTCTTCCGGGATGCCGACGCCTGGGACTATCTGCGATCCGACGTGCTCGAGCCGATGATCGCGTCCCGGCCGGCGGACTCCACGATCCGGATCTGGTCGGCCGGGTGCGCCTCAGGCGAGGAGGCCTACACGCTCGCGATGGCGCTCGCCGAGGTGGTCGGGCTGGACCAGTTCCGGGAACGCGTGAAGATCTACGCCACCGATGTGGACGCGGAGCAGCTCAACGAGGCGCGGCAGGCGGCGTACGGCAAGCGCGACGTGCAGGCCCTGCCCCCGGAGCTGGTGGAGAAGTACTTCGAGCCGATCAACGGGCGGTTCGTCTTCCGCAAGGACCTGCGGCGCTCGGTGATCTTCGGGCGCAACGACCTGGTGCAGGACGCCCCGATCTCCCGGATCGACCTGCTCACCTGCCGCAACACGCTGATGTACTTCAACGCCGGAACACAGGCGAAGATCCTCGGCCGGTTCCACTTCGCCCTGGCCGACACCGGCGTGCTCTTCCTCGGCAAGGCGGAGATGCTGCTCAGCCACTCCAGCCTGTTCACGCCGATCGACCTGAAACGCCGCGTCTTTCGCCGGGTGCCCCGCCTCTACGCCCCGCCCGGCGTGGTCTTCACCGACCCGCCGGCGGTGCCGGCCGTCGGGGCCACCGGCCTGGACGAGCTGCGCAACGAGGTGTTCGCGTCCAGCCCGCTGGCACAGCTCGCGCTCACCTCCGACGGCATGGTCGCGCTCTCCAACCGGCAGCTGGAGAACCTGTTCGGCGTCTCCTCGCGGGACATCGGCCGGCCGTTCCGCGACCTGGACCTGTCGTACCGGCCGGTGGAGCTGCGGCGCTTCATCGAGCAGGCGCAGCTGGAACGGCGCACGCTGCGGGTCAGCGACGTCGAATTCCACCGGGGCACCGAGGTCACCTACCTCGAATTGCAGATCAGCCCGCTGAGCGGCGCCGACGGCAACCTGCTCGGGGTCAACCTGATCTTCCACGACGTGACGTCGGCTCGCCGCCTCCAGGACGATCTGGAACACGCCAACCAGCAGCTCGAAGCGGCGTACGAGGAACTCCAGGCGACCAACGAGGAGCTGGAGACCACCAACGAGGAGCTCCAGTCGACGGTCGAGGAGCTGGAGACGACGAACGAGGAGCTCCAGTCCACCAACGAGGAGCTGGAGACCACCAACGAGGAGCTCCAGTCCACCAACGACGAGCTGCAGAGCATCAACGACCAGCTGCGGATCAGCACCAGCCAGCTGGACGAGGCGAACGTGTTCCTGGAGACCGTGCTGACCAACCTCCAGGCCGGCGTCGCCGTGGTCGACCCGGACCTGCGGATCCGGATGTGGAACCGGCGGGCCGAGGACCTGTGGGGGCTGCGCTCCAGCGAGGTGATCGGCCAGCACTTCCTGAATCTCGACATCGGCCTGCCGATCGACCAGCTCCGGCCGCTGCTGCGCGGCGTGCTCGGCCCGGACGGCATCTCCGCGGGCACCGAACTCGACGCGGTGAACCGGCGTGGCCGGGCGATCATGGTGCGGGTAGCGTGCACGCCGTTGAGCCGTCCCGGCGGCGCTCCGGGCGAGGGCGACGGGGCCATCGTCGTGATGGAGACCGCCTGACAGTTTTGTTCCGTCCCGGCGAGGGTATGCGGCGGTCCTCGGAGAGAAGGCGGAAATCATGGCGGTCCACTGCGACGTGCGCTCCGACGGTCACACCCTTGTCGCGTCCCCGATCGGCCGGCTCCAGCTCACCGACGTGGTGCCGCTGCGGGACAGCCTGCTCAAGTGTCTCGCCGAGCAGCCCGAGGCGCTCCTCATCGACCTCGCCCGGCTCCACGTCGAACAGCCGCTCGCACTCGCCGTCTTCACCACGACACTGCGGCAGGCCGCCCGCTGGCCGGGCACGCCGGTGTTGCTCTTCGGCCCGCCGCCGCGAACCCGGGACCTGCTGATCAGCGGCGCTTATCAGCAGCTACCGCTCGCCGCCGATCTGGCGTCGGCCCGCGCCCGGCTCAGCGACGGCCGCCGCGTCATACCCGTGATCCGGGAGGACCTGCTGCCGGCGACCGGCTCCACCCGGCACGCCCGGGACGTCGTCACCGACGCCTGCCTCTGCTGGGACCTGCCGGACCTGGTGGCGCCGGCCAGCCTGATCGTCACCGAGCTCGTCGCCAACGCCATCGACCACGCGCACACCATGATGGCGCTGCGGGTCTCCCTGCGGACCCGGTACCTGAGCATCGCGGTCCGGGACGGCTCGACCGATCCACCGGTGCCGGAGGGCTCGGATCAGCCGGATGTGGCTCGCGGCCGCGGGCTGTTGCTGGTCAGCTCGGTCGCCGATCATTGGGGCTGGCTGCCGTCCGAGGGCGGCAAGGTGGTCTGGGCCGCCCTCCGGCGCGAGCCGTAATCCTCGGCTCTCTTCAGCCGCGCCGCCGGCCCTTCGCTGCGGCGCCTTCGCCGCCGGTCCTTGCCAGCGCGGTCAGCAGCGGCGCAGCACGGCCTCCAGGCCGGAGACCGCCAAAACCCGGGCGACGTACGGCTGAGCCCCGCTCACGCAGAGATCCACCCGCGCCTCACCGGCCGCCCGCACCGCCTCCACCAGCACCGCGACACCCGCCGCGTCGACGAGCGGCACACCGGAGAAGTCCACCACGACCGCGCCCGAACCCGAGCCGATCGCATGCCGCAGCCCGATCCGCAGTCGCTCCACGGTGTCCCGGTCAACCTCGCCGCGGACCCGCACCACGGCCGCCGCGTCCTCGGCGTCCACGAGCACCTGCATGCCGTGATGCTGTCCGGTGCGGGACTCGGCGCCCTCCCAGCGCGGCGTGGTGTCACTGAGCATCGCCTCGCGCAACCACGCCAGCGCCCGGCTGAGCAGCCGGGACACGTGCATCTGGGAGATGCCGAGCTCGGCGGCGATCTCCGCCTGGGTCCGGTTGCCGTAGAAGCGCATCGCCAGCATCCGGCGCTCCCGGGCCGGCAGGCGCATCAGCAGGTCCGTCACGGTGAGCTTGTCGGTGATCGACTCCAGGTCGTCGTCCACGTCGCCGAGCAGGTCACCGAACTCGGCGAGGCCGTCGCCGGTGACCGGGGCGTTCAGCGACGCCGGCGAGTATCCGGCGGCCGACTCCACCGCCTCCAGCACGGCGGCCTCGGTCACCCTCAGGTGGGCGGCAAGCTCGGCGATGCTGGGGGTACGGGCGAGAGTGCTGGTCAGGACCGTCGACGCGTGCCCGACCTCGAGGCTGAGATCCTGCACCCGGCGCGGCACGTGGACGCCCCAGGTGCGGTCCCGGAAGTGGCGCTTCAACTCCCCCGAAATGGTGATCACCGCGTAGGCCGTGAAGGAGCCGCGCTCCGGGTCGTACCTGTCGATCGCCTTCACCAGGCCGAGCCGGGCCACCTGCTCCAGGTCCTCCAGGTACTCGCCGCGGCCGCGGTAACGGCGGGCGAGCCGGCCGGCGAACGGCAGGCAGTACCGGATCAGGGTCTCCCGCAGGGAGTCCCGCTCCGCAGAGGTCGCCGTGTCACGGCACTCCGCGTACCGCGCCGCGGCGGCGTCGAGATCCTCGAGCGTGTTGTCCGCGGCTTCGCCGACGATATTGCGCGAGGTCATATCAGGCCTTTCCAGGACATAATCCGGGGCAGCGCGGCGTGCGTCTCCTCATCGGCACGCTAGTGCCCTGCCCATATGCGATCCAAACACCATCCGCCGACGGTGCGCCGCAGGTCGTCCACCGGCGTGTCATCGCTGCCGGTTCCGCCGGGAGGGCAGCCCGGACGGCGCCTCGTCCGGGCCCTCGTCACCCGGGCCGGCACCCGCGGCGTCCGGTCCCGGTCCGGGGCCCGCAGCGTCTCGTCCCGGCCCGGGGCCCGCAGCGTCCCGCCCCGGCCCGGGACTCGCAGCGCCCCGTCCCGGTCCGGCGTTCCCGACCGGCGCGGCGGCCCGGCCCGGCAGCCCGGACGGGGATTCCGGGGCCGACGGGGGGTTGTGCTGCCCCATGTCGGGCGCCTGCAGCGGCGGGCGGCCGGCGGGGTTGTGCTGGCCCATGTCGGGAGCTTGAAGCGGGGGCCGCTTAGCGGAAGCACCGGCGCCGGCGCCGAGCCCGGCAGGCGGTCCGGGAACGGCGGGTGCTCCAGGCCCGGCAGCGGGCGACGGCAAACCCTGGGAGGCCGCGGCCGGCGCTGGGGATGCGGCCGGAGGTGCGCCTGGCGGCTGGTGCTGGCCCATGTCAGGGGCCTGCAGCGGCGGACGCTTGGGGGTGGTCGCCGGGGAGCCGGGGGTTGTGGAGCTCCGAGGGAGGCCAGCAACCGGCAAACCGGACGGCGGCACATCGGGCGCCGAGGGCTTGGCCGGCGTTGCAGGGATCTGTGGGTCGCCGGCCATGGGCGCGCGGCCCGGCAAAGGGGCCGGGCCAGACAAAGGCGCTGCGCCCGGCAAAGGGGGCGGGCCGGACAAAGGGGCTGGGCCGGGCATGGGGGCGGCACCGGGGTGCTGGCGGTCGGCTTCGCGGCCCAGTATGGCGGCGGAGGGGAGGAAGGATGAGGGTTCGGGTTCGGCGAAGGGGGCGGACCCTGCCGCGGCCGGGATGCCGCGCGGTTCGGCAGGGAGGCCGACGCCGGACTGGCCGGCCGGTAACGCGCCTGCCGGCCGGGGCGAGCGCGGGAATCTCGGGGCGTCGAGAGGGCTGTTCTGCTGACTGTAGAGCGGGGGCTGCCGCATCAGCTCATCCAGGTCGTCGAGCGGAGGCACGGCGGCGGGGGCGGTTTCGGGAGCCGGGTGGGCGGCGGGGACGTTCGCGGGCTCCCGCAGCTGATTGCCGCCGGCCCCGGTGCTGATGCCGGACCCCAGGATCGGACCACCCGCAGACATGGCCGGACCCGGCACGCCAGGCCCGGACTGGGCGGGACCCGCCACGGAAGAGCCGGACAGCGACGGACCGGACGAGGATTCACCCGGCAGGGATACACCGGACGGCGAGATGACCGGCGGCAGGCCGGAGAGGGAGGACTCGGTCTCCGAAATGCCGGAATAGGACGCGGAGACGCCCACGTGATGGCTGGGCTGCGCCTGCGATGGGCCGACCGGCGTCCGGGGCAGCGAGACTCCAGCGTCGAACCGGCCCCCGGCAGCGGATTCGGTTGAACCGGCCTGAGCGGCGGATCCGGGCGGGACCGCTGGGCTGGGCGGTGAGGCCGGCTCACTGTGGCCGACCACCGTGCCCGAGGGCTCGTTCTCCGAGGCGGGGAGGCGCTCGGGTGAGTCGGCTGCCGGGTTCCACGGGGGGCGGCTGGTGGTGTTCTCCCCCGTACCCTCCGTGGTGGTTTGCGGAAGCCACGGCGGGGACGCCGGATTCGGCGCGGGCGCAATGATGCCGGACGACGACGGCGGGGCGGGCGGGGGCCAGGTGAGGCCCGGACCGGCGGCGGCCGGGGAGGTGGGCGGACTCCAGACCGGGGGCTCCGCGAGGCCGGGCACCGCCCAGGGCGGCGTCACCGACGCTCCGAGATCCGGCGACGGGGGCACGAACGAGGGGGACAGGAGCGACGAAGGCACCGGCGACTGAGGCACGGGCGACGGGGAGGGCGGCGACGGCGCGGGCACCGGGGAAGATGCCGGCACCGGCGCGGGGCCCGGCGTCGGCAGCGGACCCGGCATCGGTGCGGGCGCGGACGACAATGTGACCGGGCGGGCCGCCGCGGACAGACCCGACTCCTCGGCCAGCCCGGCGGCCACCAGCACCTCGGCTGCCGACTGGGCGGTCCGGCAGGGCAGGCGCTCGCCGCAGGCCGGGCATTCCGTGGCGCCCGGATCGCCGGTGTGCGCCTCGACCATCTCGCGCGCGGTGCGTGCCAGCACGCTCTCCGGTTTCACGTACGCCTTCGTGGTCGCCACTGGACTCCGCCCCCCATCGGCGGGTCGCGCCGGGGTGCACGCGGCCCGAAGTCCAGTTCACCCCGCCGGGCGTCGCGGCAGGGCCGGTTTCCGCAGATCGCCGCAAATCGCAGCGAAGTACCTCGTACCGGAGGTAAGCAGAGGTGTTGAGGAATCCGGCATTCACTCACGGTGCTTAAGCGCGCTCTCTCCGTAACATGAAGGAATATCCAGGAGGTGACCCCCCATGGACGACACCGAACTGCACCGTGAGCGAATCCTCCGGCACGTCAGCCCGATCATCACCGGCCGCTTCGTCGGCTTCCAGGCCTCGTACACCCGCGAGGTACGGGTGGGCCGAGCCCTCGCCATCGCCGTCTTCGTCACCGCGGGGATCGCGCAGATGATCGGCTCGCTGATGCGGATGCGGCCCGCCCGGCGCTCACTGAAGGACCTCCGCAAGGGTCCGGAGTTCCTGGTGACCCCGGTCCGGCTGCGGGACGACCTCGGGCAGACCTACGAGATCGAGATGCACGGGCAGCTCCCGCAGTCGGCGCTGCACCGCGGCGACCTGGTCCAGGTGCGCACCCAGCCGCAGGCCGACCCGACGCTGCCGGTGAAGCTGATGCAGGTGGTGAACCTGACGACGATGCAGCCGCTCACCCCGCGCATCCCGACCCGCTGGTCACACCTCGGCCCGGCGATGCTGCTGCAGGCCGCGGCCGGGTTGACGATCTTCGGCGTGGTCCTGGCCGCGCTGCTGCGGTGAGGCCCAGGTGAGAATTCCGCGCTGAACGGGTAACGCTCCGTCCATGCTCGTCGGAACTTCATCCTCGTCAATGTCAGTGGACACCTTGGCCATCTGGCGACAATGCCCGGCTCTCCCGATGAGAACGTCGATAGACAACCGTCATCATGAGGCCGACGCCGTCATCGGCTGAAGGGTGGTGCGCCATGGGCGAGAAAGTCGAACAGACCGAATTCTCCCGTGAGGACCGGACCCGCTATCGGCAGAAGATCCGCCGAAGCCTGGACGTCTTCGCGACGATGCTGCGGGAGGCCCGGTTCGAGTTCGAACGGCCACTGACCGGGATGGAGATCGAGCTCAATCTCATCGACGACAACGCCGACCCGGCGATGCGCAACGCCGAGGTTCTCGGCGCGATCGCCGATCCGGACTTCCAGACCGAGCTGGGCCAGTTCAACATCGAGATAAACCTCCCGCCGCGCCGGCTCGCCGGTGACGACTTCGCCGAGCTGGAACGGGGCTTGCGGGCCAGCCTCAACCAGGCCGAGCGGCGGGCCCGGGCGGCCGGCGCGCACATGGTGACGATCGGGATCCTGCCCACCCTGCGGCGCGAGCACCTCACCGGCGAGGCGCTCACCGTCAACCCGCGGTATCAGCTGCTCAACGAGCAGATCTTCGCGGCCCGCGGCGAGGACCTGGACATCCGCATCGACGGGGTGGACCGGCTCGCCGTCACCACCGACACGATCGCGCCCGAGGCGGCGTGCACCAGCACCCAGTTCCATCTCCAGGTCAGCCCGGCGGAGTTCGCCGCGTACTGGAACGCCGCGCAGGCGATCGCCGGCGTGCAGCTCGCGCTCGGCGCCAACTCGCCCCTGCTGCTCGGCCGGGAGCTGTGGCGGGAAACCCGGATCCCGCTCTTCGAGCAGGCCACCGACACCAGGTCGGAGGAGATCCAGGCCCAGGGCGTACGGCCGCGTGTCTGGTTCGGGGAACGCTGGATCACCAGCGTCTTCGACCTGTTCGAGGAGAACGTCCGCTACTTCCCGGCCCTGCTGCCGATCTGCGACGTCGACGACCCGGCCGACATCCTGGAGCGCGGCGACATCCCCGAGCTCTCCGAGCTGCGGCTGCACAACGGCACGGTGTACCGCTGGAACCGGCCGATCTACGCGGTGGTCAACGGGCGCCCGCACCTGCGGGTGGAGAACCGGGTGCTGCCGGCCGGCCCGACGGTCGCCGACACGATGGCGAACGCGGCGTTCTATTACGGTCTGACCCGCTCGCTCGCCGAGGCGGAACGCCCGTTGTGGACCCAGATGAGTTTCCGCGCGGCCGAGGAGAACTTCCACAATTGCGCCCGGCACGGGATCGACGCCACCGTTTTCTGGCCGGGGCACGGCACGCTGCCGGTCACCGAGCTGGTGCTGCGCCGGTTGTTGCCGCAGGCGTCCGAGGGGCTGGACCGGTGGGGTGTCTCACCGGCACAGCGGGACCGGCTTCTCGGCATCATCGAGCAACGCTGCCTGACCCATCGCAACGGCGCGTCGTGGCAGGTGAACACGCTGCACGGGCTGGAGGCGCAGGGTCACGACCGGCAGCACGCCCTGCACGAGATGCTTCGCAGATACCTTCCGCTGATGCACGAGAACATTCCCGTTCACGAATGGCCCGTGACGAAATAGGCGGCCCCGCCGGCGAGTCGCCCGGTGGGCGACTCGGCGAGCGCCACCGTGGTCCTGCCGCGGATCCGCTTCGGCGCCAGCAGCACGCCGCCCGGACCGGCGGCCAGCAGCGCCGCCGCCTCCGCCACACCCGCCGTGCCGGTGGCCGCCTCGGCCGCCGCACTGGGGTTCGGCACCGGCACCGCGGCCAGCGCGGCGGCCGGGAACCCGAGCAGCCGCCACCCGGCCGACGCGGCCAGCTCCTGAGCAGCGCGTTCGGCAACCCGCCGGTCCAGGGAGGCGAGCACGCCGACCCGGTCCGGCGGGATGCCGCAGGCGGCCAGCACCGACCGCACCGCGGCCGACAGCTCCGGCGCGCCCACCCCGGACCGGGCGCCGAATCCCACGACGATCACGCCGCCGCCCGCACCAGCCGCTCCGCGATCCCCCGGTGCCCGGCCCAGTGCAGGTGCAGGTACGACGCGTGCAACGCCGGCCCGGCGAACCCCTCCGGGTCCGCGCCCCGCCACGCCCACGCCGCTCCCCCGGCCGGCGACAGCAGCACCCCGGATCGCGGATGCACCACGGTCCGGTGGAACTCGTGCCCGGTGACCCGCGTCCCGGCCGCCGCCAGAGGGCTGTCCGACAGCGCGACAGCGTCCCGGTAGCCCAGCGTCAGCGACGGCGTCATCGCGGCCTCGGCGTCGATCACCCCGCACATCGGCTTGCCGTCCAGCGACTCGCACAGCCACAGCAGACCCGCGCACTCGGCGGCGATCGGCCCCCCGGCGGCGGCCAGCGCGGCGACCGAGGCGCGCAGCGGGGCGTTCGCGGACAGCTCGGCCGCGTACACCTCGGGGAACCCGCCGCCGACCACGAGGGCCCGGGTCCCGGCCGGCAGCGACTCGTCGCGCAACGGGTCGACGGTCACCACCTCGGCGCCGGCCCCGGCCAGCAGCTCGGTCGTCTCCGTGTACCCGAAGGAGAAAGCCGGACCACCGGCGACCGCGACGATCGGACGGCCCGGAACCGGATCCGCGGCGAGCGGGCTCCACGCGGGGACCGTGAGCGGCGGCGCGGAACGGGCGACCGCCGCGACCGCGTCCAGGTCGACCGAGGCGGCGATCAGCGTGGCGAGCGCGTCGACCGAGGCCAGGGCCTCCGCGCGGCGTTCCGCGGCGGGGACCAGCCCGAGGTGCCGGGACGGTGCGGCGACCGCCTCGGCACGGCGCAACGCGCCCAGCACCGGCGTGCCGACCTCCTCGCAGGCGTCCCGGAGGATCTGCTCGTGCCGGTCCGAGCCGACCCGGTTGAGGATCACCCCGGCCAGCCGTACCGTCCCGAAGCTGCGGAAACCGTGCACCAGCGCGGCCACCGAACGGCCCTGCGCGGCGGCGTCCACGACCAGGATCACCGGGGCTTGCAGCAGTTCCGCGACCTGGGCGGTGGATCCGGTCTCGCCGGCGCCGATCCGGCCGTCGTAGAGACCCATCACCCCCTCCACGATCGCGATCTCGGCGCCCGCCGACCCGTGCGCGAAGAGCGGCCCGATCATGTCCTCGCCGACCAGGACCGGGTCCAGGTTGCGCCCCGGACGCCCGGCCGCGAGCGCGTGATAGCCCGGATCGATGTAGTCCGGGCCGACCTTGAACGGCGCCGTCGTGAGGCCACGCTTGCGGAACGCCGCCAGCAGCCCGGTCGCCACGGTCGTCTTGCCGTGCCCGGACGCCGGCGCCGCGATCACGACCCGGTTCACCATTCGATGCCCTGCTGTCCCTTGCGTCCCGCGTCCATCGGGTGCTTCACCTTGGTCATCTCGGTGACCAGGTCAGCCGCGGCGATCAGATCCGGGTGCGCGTCCCGCCCGGTGATCACGATGTGCTGCGTACCGGGGCGGTCCTTGATCGTCGCGATCACGTCGGCCACGTCCACCCAGCCCCATTTCATCGGGTAGGTGAACTCGTCCAGCACGTAGAACTTGTAGCTCTCCTTCTCGAGATCGCGCTTGATCTGCGCCCAGCCCTCGGCGGCCTCGGCGGCGTGGTCACGCTCGGTGCCGGCCCGCTGGATCCAGGACCATCCCTCACCCATTTTGTGCCAGGTCACCGGCGTGCCGTTGACACCGTCGAGGGCCTTCAGCGCCGACTCCTCGCCGACCTTCCACTTCTGCGACTTCACGAACTGGAACACGCCGATCGGCCATCCCGCGCTCCACGCCCGCAGCGCCATCCCGAACGCCGCCGTCGACTTCCCCTTGCCCGCCCCGGTGTGCACGGCGAACACCGCCTGCCGCCGCCGCTGCCGCGTGGTCAGCCCGTCGTCCGGAGTCACCGCGACTTTGCCTTGAGGCATTCTTCAACCCTTTTCTCTGTACGGGCGACGCCGTCCCGCCACCCCAAGCCGTCCCCGACAACCCGGCGACCCGGCGCGGGCCGGCTCGCTCCCCTCACCCACCGTCAGTGGTCCCGCTTCCCGCGTGCCGCTCCCCGCCTGCGTGCGGGGTTCAGGCCGCCCGGCGATACGCGCGGTCCGCCGGGGCGGGCGCCGCCGCGGAGCCGGGCACGACCGCTGCCTGCAACCGTTCGAGCGGCATCAGCTCGGCCTTCAGCGCCGTGGCAAGCCGTCCCGCAAGACCGAGACGGATCGGACCGGACTCGCAGTCGACGACCACGGTCGCGACCCCGTTCAGCATCGGCGCGAGCCGCAGCGGATCCGGGCCGCTGGTGGCCCGCCCGTCCGTGACAAACACCAGCAACGGCCGCCGGCGCGGATCACGGCGGCGTTCGGTCGCGATGGTCGCCGCCGCGGCGCGCAACCCGGCCGCGATCGGGGTCCGCCCACCGGTCCGTAGCGCCGCCAGCCGCATCACGCCGACCTCATGGCTGGACGTGGGCGGCAGCACCACCTCCGCGTCCGCGCCCCGAAACGTGATCATCCCGATCCGGTCCCGCCGCTGGTAGGCGTCCCGCAGCAACGACAGCACCGCCGTCTTCACGAGCGTCATCCGCTTCCGGGCCGCCATCGATCCGGACGCGTCCACGACGAAGAGCACGAGGTTCGCCTCCCGCCCCACGTGCACCGACTCCCGCAGATCCCGAGGCGCCACCCGGACCCGCTTTCCCGACATTTCGGAGAAGTCGGAGGGCGCCCGGGAGGCCGCCTCCGCGCCGGCTCGGTCCAGGGCGGCACGGAGCGTCGCCGGAAGGTGCGGGGCGCCGGCGAGCTTGCCGATCGGGGTACGGCTGCCGACCACCCGCCCGCGACGGGCGTAGGCCGGAGAGCGCCGCCCGGCATGACCACCCTCACCCCGGGCCGAGATGCGCAGTGTCCGCGTTCGGTAGGCCGGCCCAGCGGTCGCCGCCGCGCCCGCTTTGTCCCCCTGCGCGGCCTGCTCCTGCTGCCCTGAGTCGTCCCCTGCCTGCCCGGAGCCGTCCGCCGCCGCCCCGGAGCCGTCCGCCGCCGCCCCGGAGCCGCTCGCCGGACCGCCGCCGTCCCGCGGGCCCTCCGGTCCGCCACCGCCACCGCCGCTGGGTGGGCCGTCGCCGTCCGGGTCGTCGCCGTCGTCATCGGCCGGCCCGGAAGCCTCACCGGCGGACGACTCCGCCGCCTGACGCTCGGCCTCGGCCTCACGGAGGGCCTCCTGCTCGGCCTCGGCCAGGGCCTGTTCGAGCTTCTCCTCGTCGGTGCCCGGCGGGTCGAGCGGATCGGTGCGCCGCCGGTGCGGCAGGGCCAGCCGGGCAGCGTCGCGGACGTCGTCGGCGGTCACCCGGTCGCGGCCGTGCCAGGCGGCCAGGGCGACGGCGCAGCGGGCCACCACGATGTCGGCGCGCATGCCGTCCACCCCGTAAGCGAGGCAGACCCGGGCGATCCGGTCCAGCTCCGTGTCGGGGAGCCGCACGCCGGGGAGCTGGGCGCGGGCGGCGGCGATGCGGGCCGCGTACTCCCGCTCGGCCTCGGCGAACCGGGCGGCGAACCCGTCCGGGCCGGCCTCGTAGGCCAGCCTGCGGCGCACCACCTCGGCCCGCTGCGCCGCGTCGCGGGGCGCCGCCACGGTGACGACCAGGCCGAAGCGGTCGACCAGCTGCGGGCGCGGCTCACCCTCCTCCGGGTTCATCGTGCCGACCAGCAGGAACCGTGCCGCGTGCTTCACCGACACGCCGTCGCGCTCGACGTGCGCGCGGCCCATCGCGGCGGCGTCCAGCAGCAGGTCGACCAGGTGGTCCGGGAGCAGGTTCACCTCGTCGACGTAGAGCACGCCCCGGTGGGCGGCGGCGAGCAGGCCCGGCTCGTACGCCTTCACCCCGTCGCTGAGCGCCCGCTGCAGGTCCAGCGTGCCCACCACGCGGTCCTCGGTGGCGCCGACCGGCAGCTCGACGAGCCGGGCCGGGCGGGCGTCGGCGGGGCCGCCGATCGGGTGCGGGCCGTCCGGGCAGCCCGGATCCGGGGCGTCCGGGTCACAGGCGAACCGGCAGCCGCGTACCGTCGCGATGCCCGGCAGCAGGCCGGCCAGCGCACGCACGACGGTGCTCTTCGCGGTGCCCTTCTCGCCGCGCACCAGCACGCCGCCGACGGCGGGTGAGACCGCTGTCAGCAGCAGCGCGAGGCGCAGGTCATCGAGGCCGACGACGGCCGAGAACGGGTAGGGAGTTGTCACGAGGGTCCCCTTCTGCGCGGGTGTCCACGCCCGCACGTCAGCCACGAACGAGCGGCCGGAGTCTCCTGACTCCCGGATCGGCGATCACCGCGCCTTCCGGCCCCTGTCGAAGCCGTGGCTGTGCTGCGGGTCGCTCCCCGGTCACAGTGGCGGGACCGTCCCGGATTCGCACCGGGTTCCTCCGCTACCGCTCGCCGGTCACTCTTTCTCACCGGCGGGGTACGCGTCAACGCGAGCACCGGTGACAACGATCGCTCCGGCGTCCCGGGCGGCCCCGCGGGCAGCGGTCACCGGGGCGATGACGAGCGGCGCGCCGGGCCGGTACGAAAGGATGTCCGCCGGGTAAGGCGAAGGGCAGGACGAGGGAGGCCACGCATGGACGTTGTGATCGGCATCGACACCGGTACCACCGCCACCAAGGGCGTCGCCGCCGGGCCGCGCGGGGAGATACGCGCGCTGACCAGCGTGCACTACCCGCTGTCGGTGCCCGGGCCGGGTCGCGCCGAGCTCGACCCGGCGCAGCTGGTCGACGCCGCGGTGAAGGCGCTCACCGACGTCGCCGCCGCGTGCCGGGAAAACGGCGACCGGGTGATCGCGATCGGACTCAGCGCGTTCCTGCACGCGCTCGTGCCGATGTCCGCGGACGGCGAGCCGCTGGGCCCGCTGATCACCTGGGCGGACGGGCGCTCGGCCGGGCAGTGCGAGCAGATCGTCGCGGCCGGGCGGGCCAAGGTCCTGCAGGCGCGCACCGGCACCCCGGTGCACCCGATGTCGCCACTGACCAAACTGGCCTGGTGGGAGGCGACCGACCCGGACACCCTGCGGGGCACGCCCCGGTGGGGCGGGGTGAAGGAGCTGATCGTCGCGGCGCTCACCGGCGGGCCGTTCCAGGTGGACCTGTCGCTCGCCTCCGGCACCGGCCTCTACGACATCCACTCGCGCAAGTGGGACGACGAGGCGCTCGGGATCGCCGGGGTGCGCGCGGAGCAGCTCGCCGAGGTGGTGCCGACGACGACCCGGCTGCGGCTGCGGCCCGAGGTGGCGCGGGCGGCCGGGCTCGACGAGGCCGTTCCGCTGATCATCGGGGCCGCCGACGGTCCGCTCGCCAACCTCGGCGTGGGCGCAACCCCGGCCGGGATCGCGGCCGTCTCGCTCGGCACCAGCGGCGCGCTGCGCACGGTCGTCGACCGGCCGGCCAGCGACGAGGCGGGCCGGCTGTTCTGCTACGCGCTCACCGAGGACCGCTGGGTGATCGGCGGCGCGGTGAACAACGCCGGCTCGGTGGTCCGGTGGGCCGGCGAGAGTTTCGCGGCCGGGTTCGAGCGGCCGGGCGCCGAGGGCGAGGACGCCGACGAACGGGACGCGGCGCTGCTGGAGGAGGCGGCCGGGGTCCGGGCCGGCAGCGAGGGCCTGCTCTGCCTGCCCTACCTGCTGGGTGAGCGGGCGCCGTGGTGGCGTCCCGGTCTGCGCGGCGCGTACCTGGGGCTGCGCCGCGAGCACAAGCGCCCGCATCTGGTCCGCGCCGCCGTGGAGGGGGTGTGCCAGCAGCTCGCGCTGGTGCGGGACTCGTTCGAGGCGGAGGGGTACCCGGTCACCGAGATCCGGGCCACCGGCGGGGCGGCCGCGTCCGAGCTGTGGGTGAGCGTGCTGGCCTCGGCGCTCGATCTGCCGGTCGCGGTCGCGGACACCCCGGAGGGCACCGCGCTCGGGGCCTGCCTGCTGGCCCGGCACGCCCTCGGCGAGTTCCCCGACCTGGCCGAGGCGGCCGCTCTGGTCCCGATCAGCCGGCACACCCGGCCGGAGCCGGAGGACGCGGAGCTCTACCGGCGGCTGCGTCCGCTCGTGGAGGAGTCGGCCCTGGCCGTGCTCGACGTGGTGGCCGAGCTGGACCGGCTCGCGCCGGAGCCGCTGCCGGGCACGGAGAAGGCGGTCGGCGCCTGACCCGGCGGGCGGTCGCGGGGTGACCACGCGGCCGTAGCGAAAGACGCCGGACGGCCGGGAGCGGGCAGACGGCCGCGCGGCCTGCCGGGGACCGTCGGCGTGCGGGGAGCCCGAACGCGTACCGGGAAGGAGAAACGCCCTGCCGGAAGGGACCGGCAGGGCGTTGTCGCTCGGTGGGTCAGCGCTTGTCGAGCGGGACGAAGTCGCGGACCGGGGAGCCGGTGTAGATCTGCCGCGGACGGCCGATCTTGTTGGCCGGGTCCACCATCATCTCGCGCCACTGGGCGATCCAGCCGGGCAGGCGGCCGATCGCGAACAGCACCGTGAACATCTTGGTGGGGAAGCCCATGGCCTTGTAGATCAGGCCGGTGTAGAAGTCGACGTTCGGGTAGAGCTTGCGGGAGATGAAGTACTCGTCGGAGAGAGCGATCTCCTCGAGCTTGAACGCGATCTCCAGCAGCGGGTCCGGCGTGTCGAGGGTGGCCAGGACCTCCTGGGCGGCCTTCTTCACGATCGCGGCGCGCGGGTCGTAGTTCTTGTAGACCCGGTGGCCGAAGCCCATCAGCTTGACGCCTTTTTCCTTGTTCTTCACTCGCGTGACGAACGAGTTGACGTCTCCACCGTCCTTGCGGATCTGCTCCAGCATCTCCAGCACCGCCGCGTTCGCCCCGCCGTGCAGCGGGCCGGAGAGCGCGTTGATGCCGGCCGAGACGGAAGCGAACAGGTTCGCCTGCGCGGAGCCGACCAGCCGCACCGACGACGTGGAGCAGTTCTGCTCGTGGTCGGCGTGCAGGATGAAGAGCATGTCGAGGATCTTGGCGACCTTCGGGTCCACGTCGTAGGGCAGCGTGGGGAGGCCGAAGGTGAGCCGCAGGAAGTTCTCGACGTAGTCCAGCGAGTTGTCCGGGTACGGCAGCGGGTGGCCGATCGACTTCTTGTAGGCGTACGCCGCAATCGTCGGAAGTTTCGCCATCAGGCGGATTGCGGAGATATCAACCTGCTCGGAATCGAGCGGGTCGAGCGAGTCCTGGTAGAAGGTCGAGAGCGCGGTGACCGCCGAGGAGAGCACCGACATCGGGTGCGCGTCCCGCGGGAAGCTGGAGAAGAACGTGCGCATCTCCTCCTGCAGGAGCGTGTGCACGCGAATCTTGTCCGCGAAGTCGCGCAGCTCGGCGGCGCTCGGGAGCTCGCCGTTCATCAGCAGGTAGGACACCTCGAGGAAGGTGGACTTCTCCGCCAGCTGTTCGATCGGGTAACCCCGGTACCGCAGGATGCCCTGGTCACCGTCGATGTACGTGATCTTCGACGTGGTCGACGCCGTGTTCACGAACCCCTGGTCGAGAGTGACGTAGCCGGTCTCCTTAAGCAGAGCACTGACGTCGATGCCGCCCGGCCCGTCGACGGCCTCGCGTACCGACATCGACAGCTGGCCACCAGGGTGGTCGAGCTTGACATCCGTCATGTATTTCCCTCACTTCACCGGCAGATGTCCCAAAGATTTTGCCGTTCACCGTAAACCCTCAACCTGAATGGGTCATCAGGTAGCCATCTGTTGAGGCATTGGTCACCAGTACGTATGGGTCGTTGCACCATAGACAATGGTCGGTATATTGCGGCTTTGTTACGGGAGGACCGATGCCAGATCCTGTCGTGGTAGGCGTCGACGGCACCGCGTCCGGTCGCGCCGCGGTCCGGCTGGCCGCGCGGGAGGCCGTCTCCCGCGGGTGCCTGCTGAAGGTCGTCCATGCTTTCACCTGGGCCGATCCGGGCGGCGGTTACGCCTCGGCTCGTGGCGCCGCCTCCCGCTTCGTCGAGGAGGCGGTCGCTTTCGCCAAGCGTTCCACACCCGGCCTCGACGCGCGGGGACAACTGCTGGATGGACCACCCGGACGCGTGCTGATCACGCAGAGCCGCGCCGCCCGCCTGCTGGTGGCCGGCGGTGACGGGCTGGACCGACTGGGCGCCGGCTCGGTGGTGCGTGACCTGGTCACGCGCTCCTGGTGCCCGGTGGCCCTGGCCCGCGGGCACCGGCCGCCGACCGGGCCGGTGGTCGCGGCCGTCGACGGCTCGGAGTTCTCCCTGCTGGGGCTGCGGTTCGCGATCGAGGAGGCGGAGCTGCGCGGCTGTCCGCTGCGGGTGGTGCACGTGGTCGGCGCGCTCGGGCTGCGGGAGCGGGCCGACCGGCTGCTCGCGGCGGTGCCCGCGGAGCAGCGGCGGGTTCTGATCGGCCCGCCCGGGGCCGCCCTGGTCCGGGCCACCCGCCGGGCCGGGCTGCTGGTGCTCGCCCCGCGCGGCGCGGGTGGCGCCCGGCGGATCGGCGCGGTCGCCGGCGAGGTGCTGCGCCGCGGCGGCTGCCCGGTGGTCTTCGCGCACGGTCTCCGGGCGAAGGCTCCGGCACCGTCTCCGGAGCCGCCGGCAGTTCAGCAAACCTTGGTTGGCGAATAGCCCGGATTGCTACCGTTGATCCCAACATTGGTCTTCGGGAGGAACGCCCGGTGCTCTTCGGGAGGAATGCCCGGTGCAACCCGCACTCCCGCCCCTGATCGTCCGGCGGCTCTGGCAGGTGATGGCCGCCTTCGGCATCCTCGCCACGGCGCTCTACGCGCTCTTCCCCGACACGCTGATCAGCGTCCTCAGCTTCATCCTGCTCGGCATCGGGAGCCTCGCGGCCTGCTTCTTCGGCCCGCGCCGCTGGGGCGCCGAGCCGCGCATCGCCTGGCTGCTGATGGGCACGGCCGCGATCACCTTCCTGATCGGGGTGCTGATCCGGCCCACGGTCACCGAATGGCACATGCCGTGGCCGCTGCTCGCCGACGTCTTCAGCTTCAGCGGATACGTGCTGCTCGGCATCTTCCTGGCGATGCTGCTGCGCCAGCGGCAGAGCGTCGACCGGCACGCCGTGCTGGACGGCCTGATCGTCACGCTCTCGGTCGGCATGACCACGACGCTGCTCCTGGCCCTGCCCGCCGCGGCGATCACCGACCGGTCCGCCGTGCTCTCGGTGATCCAGGGGACCTATCCGCTCTTCGACGTGATGATCCTGCTGCTGATCATCAACCTGACCTTCACCGCGAAGACGTGGCCGTTCAGCCTGGTCGCGATCACGGTCACGATGCTGGGGATGTTCGTCGGCGACGCCGCGTACGCGATCGTCGGGGTGAGCGGGCAGATCTACGCCTCGCCGCTGTTCAACGTGCCGTTCCTGATCGCCTACACCGCGCTCGGCGTCGCCGCCCTGCACCCCTCGGTGGTCGAGCTGAGCCGGGCCGCGAAGGCGCCGGTCCAGGAGTGGGGCTGGCAGCGCCTCACCATGCTGGCGCCCGCCCTGCTGCTGCCGTCGGTGATGCTGCTGACCAACCGGACCCGCGACCCGGAGGCGCGGATCCTGGTCGCCGTGATCGGGGCGGCCGTCTTCGGGCTGCTGCTGTTCCGGGCCACCTCCGCGGTGGAGGCCCAGGTCGCGGCCCAGCTGCGCTCCGAGCACCAGGCCAGCCACGACCCGCTCACCTCGCTGCCGAACCGGGTCTCCATCTCGGCCGAGATCGAGCGCCTGGTCACCGTCGTCGACCCGGAGGGCCACGACCGGGTCTGGGTCTACATGCTCGACCTGGACGGCTTCAAGTGGGTCAACGACTCCTGGGGGCACGACACCGGCGACCAGCTGGTCATCGAGGTCGGCCGGCGGCTCCGGGCCGCGGTGGCGGCCGGGGTCCCGGTGGCCCGGGTCGGCGGCGACGAGTTCCTGCTCGCCTACGTCGGTGAGAAGGGCGGCGCCCTGCACCTGGTCGACGACATCCGCGGCTGCTTCGCCCGGCCGTTCCCGGTTCGCGACACCGAGGTGGTGATCAGCGCGTCGATCGGCATCTCGCACGCCGCCGGGGACGCCGCCCGCGCCGCGGTCACCGCCGAGGCGCTGATGCGCGACGCGGACACCGCGATGTACCGCGCGAAGAGCGAGGGGCCGGGCCGCTCCTCCATCTTCGACACCTCGATGCACGACCAGGTCCGGGAGCGGATCGAGCTGGAGGTGGCGCTGCGACAGGCGCTCGCCGAGGACCAGCTGCGCGTGCACTACCAGCCGCTGGTCCGGCTGGAGACCGGCGTCCCGGTCGGCGCCGAGGCGCTGGTCCGCTGGGAGCACCCGGAGCGCGGCGCGATCCCGCCGATGACGTTCATCCCGATCGCCGAGGACGCCGGCCTGATCGGCAGCATCGGCACCTGGGTACGCCAGGAGGCGCTGCGCCAGCTCGGCGTGTGGCGGTCCGAGGGCGTGGTCGGCGAGGACTTCTACCTCTCCATCAACGTGTCGCCGCGCCAGCTCAGCGAGCCGGAGCTGCCGCTCATCGTCTCCGGCGAGATGCTCCGGTACGGAGTGCCGGCGCACTGCGTCGCCCTGGAGATGACCGAGTCGGTGATGGTGGACGGCTCCAGCGTCACCGCGCGGGTGCTGTTCGAGCTGCGCGAGCTCGGCGTCAAGCTGCTCATCGACGACTTCGGCACCGGCTTCTCGGCGCTCGGCTACCTGCGCCGCTTCCCGGTCACCGGCGTCAAGATCGACCGCTCGTTCGTGATCGGTCTGGGCGCCAACGTGGAGGACGACGAGATCGTCCGGGCCGTGGTGGCGATGAGCCACGCGCTCGGCCTCAGCGTGATCGCCGAGGGCGTGGAGACCCCGCTGCAGCGCGAGGCCCTCTACGCGATCGGCGTGGTCAACGGCCAGGGCTGGCTCTGGGGCGCGGCGGTGCCGGCCGCCGAGTTCGCCGAGCGCTGGCACCACGCCGCGGTCGCCACACCGGAGATGCCGGCCATGGCGGCCCTGTACGGCCGCCACCGCCGGACGGAGTGAGGGCCTCCTAGCCCCGCCCGCCGCGGCGTTCCGGCAGGTTGCCGCGCTCGCGGAAGCCGCTGCGGCGCTCCGGGCGGACCGGGGTGCCGGGCGGCGGGAACTCGTACATCCAGAACGACTGGGAGTCCAGGCGGGTCGGCTGGGCCCGCCCGGCGACCCGGCCCAGGATCATCGAGATCATCCGGGGCAGCGAGTTGCGCTCCTCGTTGAAGGCGCAGATGTCGACGAAAACCTTGCCGTCGACCGCGCCGATCGCGCCGTACATCGACCGCAGCAGGCTGATGAAGACCCCGGTGCCCCGGGCGCCCGCCTTGGCGCCGACGAAGACCACGTAGAAGAGCCGGCGCTGCTCGAACAGGTCCGGCCAGTGGTACTCGAAGTAGTCCGGCGAGATCAGCGAGACCGCGTCCAGCTCGTTGGTCATCACGCCCAGCCCGACGATGCCGCCGTCGGCGTCGACCGCCACGTACTTGTCGGCGCGCTTGTCGGCCATCAGGGCGTCGAACTCGCCGCGGTACATCAGGTGCCGGTTGACCGCGAGAACCGCGAGGTCGGCGAAGGTGTCCCGGTAGAAGTCCCAGGCCTCGTCGGACATCTCCGCCGGTAACTCCGGCAACACGCGCACTTCCATGATCTCCCCCGTCGTCGGCAGATGCCTCTTCCGATGACAAACCTGTCAGGAGGACTGGTGCCGTGCGGGCAACTCCGGCATTATTCGCCTGCGGAAATCTGATGTGCGCCAGGTCACTGCCGATCTTCCGGGCACATGCTTCGGTCGCCGGGGAGGGGACATGCTCGCTGTGCTGCTGCTCGTGCTGATGGCCGGGCTCGCCGCCGCTCTGTTCACCGCGACGCGCGGACGGACCCTGGAATAGGGCAGGCTGGGTGGATGCGCTTCGCCACCTGGAACGTGAACTCGGTCAAGGCCCGCCTTCCCCGCCTGCTCGACTGGCTCGGCACCACCGCCCCGGACGTCGTCTGCCTCCAGGAGACCAAGGTCGCCGGCGACGGGTTCCCGGCCGGCGAGGTCGCCGAACTGGGGTACGAGACCGCGGCGTACGGGCAGGGCCGATGGAACGGCGTCGCCCTGCTCTCCCGGATCGGGCTGGACGGTGTGCGCCGCGGGTTCGACGGCGAGCCGCAGTTCGGGGGCGTGGCCGAGGCCCGGGCGATCAGCGCGGTCTGCGGCGGCATCCGGTTCACCTCGGTGTACGTGCCGAACGGGCGCACCCCGGACGACCCGCACTACGCGTACAAGCTGGAGTGGCTGGCCGCGCTGCGCCAAGCGCTCGTGCCGGACCTGGCGGCCGGGCCGGTCGTGGTGGCCGGCGACTACAACGTTGCGCCGACCGACGCGGACGTCTGGGACATCGGGGTCTTCGCCGGCTCGACCCACGTGACAGCGCCGGAACGGGCCGCCCTGGCGCGGTTGCGGGAGCTGGGGCTCACCGACGTGCCGGCGCGGGCCCTCAAGGGTGATCACCCGTTCACCTACTGGGACTACCGCGCCGGTATGTTTCATCAGAACAAAGGCATGCGGATCGACCTCGTCTACGCGAGCGCCGACGTCGCCGGGCGCGTCGAGGATGCCCTGGTGGACCGGGATGCGCGCAAGGGCAAGGGACCTTCCGACCATGCCCCGATCGTGGTCGACCTGAAGGACTGAGCCGGGAAGCACGTAGGCTGGAGTCGATACTGCGAGGCTCAACGGGGAGAGACGGGAGGGATGGATGTCAGCGCTCACGCCGGCCGGGACCGGTGAATCGCTGCAGATTCCGGCCCCGGTTCTGATCCGGGCGGCCCTGGAGGCCACGACCGAGGGCGTGGTGCTCTGCACCGCCGCGGACGGCATCGTGCTGTTCGCCAACGCCGCGGCCCGCGACCTGGCACCGGAGCTCACGCCGGGGCAGGCCGTCCCGTTCACCGGCGACTCGTTCCGCACCACGGCCGGCGGCCGTCATGTGTACGGGATGCGGCGCCGGCTGGACGACGGCCACGACGCCTGGTTCCTGCGCGACCACACCGAGGAGACCGAGCACGCGGCGGCGCTGGAGGTGGAGCGGGCCCGGTCGGCGTTCCTCGCCGAGGCGGGACAGCGGCTCTCCGCGTCACTGCACGTGCGGCGGTGTGCGCGGACCACGGCGGAGCTGGCGGTGACCCACCTGGCCGACGCCGCGATCGTGGTCATGCCCGGCGGGACCGGCGGGCAGTGCTCCTGGATCCGCCTCTCCCCCGGCCACGCGCCCGAGGAGGGCACGCTCGCCGCCCGGATGCTCACCGAGGTGCCCGGCCTCTCCGAGGCGCTCGACGGGTTCCCGCCGATCCCGAGCCGCTGGCTCGACCCCGGCCAGACGCCCGGCTGGCTCTTCCCGGCCGACCTGGGGCCGGTCGGCGCGCTGCTGGTCACGCCGCTGCCCGGCAACGCCGAGACGGCCGGCGCGCTGATCCTGGCCCGGCTGGGGCCGCAGAGCGCGTTCGACGCCGGCGACGAGTTGCTCGCCCGGGTCTTCGCGGCACGGGCCGGCGCCGCGCTCGCCGCCGCCATGCTCTACCAGGAGCAGGTCGACACCACCGCGGTCCTGCAGGCCGACCTGCTGCCGCCGGAGCTGCCCCAGCCCGAGGGCTTCGAGCTGGCCGCCTCCTACCAGGCCGCCCGTGACTCGCTGCGGGTCGGCGGCGACTTCTACGACGTGCTCGGACCGACGCCCGGTGGCAGCGACACCGTGATCGCGCTCGGCGACGTCTGCGGCACCGGCCCGGAGGCCGCGGTGCTGACCGGCAAGGTGCGCCAGACGCTGCGCGCGCTGCGGCTGGTCGACGTCGCCCCCGAGTCGATGCTGACCGTGCTCAACCAGGCGCTGCTGCAGTCCGGGCGCCGCTCCCGTTTCGTCACGCTGGTGGTCGGCTCGGTCCAGCGGGTCGAGCACGGCCGGGTGCGGCTCCGGCTGGCGAGCGGCGGTCACCCTCCGCCGCTGGTCCTGCGCACCGACGGTACGGTCGACGTCGTGCCCACCAGGGGGACGCTGATCGGCGTCCTCCCGGAAACGGTCGTCACCCCGGCCACGGTCGAGCTCTCGCCGGGCGAGCTGTGCCTGCTCTACAGCGACGGCCTCACCGAGGCGCGCGGCGGTCCGAGCGGCGACGAGCAGTTCGGCGAGGAGCGGCTGCACCGGCAGCTCGCCGGTTGCCTCGGCATGCCCGGCGCGGTGGTGGTGGAGCGGCTGCGCCAGCTGGTCTCCGACTGGCTGCACGGCGGGCCCAGCGACGACATCGCGATCATGGCCGTCCGCGCGCACACCCGGCCACCGCTGAGCCTGCGGGGCGGCGGGGCGCCGAACGCGTCGCCGTACCTGGTCTCCGCGCGGCGCGGCGACCGGCGCAGCCGGGCCCGGTCATGAGCGGGGTCGCCGTGCACGTGGCGCTCGACCACTACCTGGAGCTGATCGGCGACGGCGACGAGCAGGGCGCCATCGACGTCGCCGCCGCGCTGCTGGACTCCGGCATGCCCGCCCAGCAGGTGATCAGCGATCTGATCGGCGCGGCTCAGCGGCGGGTCGGCGAGCTCTGGGCGTCCAACGAGTGGGGCGTGGCGCGGGAGCACGCCGCGACGGCGGTGAGCGAGCGGGTGCTGGCCGCCGTCGGCGCCCGCACCGCCGTGCCGGCGACCCGCGGCCGGATCACCCTGGCCTGCGTGGACGGCGAGTGGCACGGGCTGCCCGCCCGGATGCTCGCCGAGATGCTGCGCCTCGACGGCTGGCGGGTCGACTTCCTCGGCGCCAGCGTCCCCGGCCGTCATCTGATCACCCACCTGCACCAGACCGGGCCGGACGCGGTCGCGCTGAGCTGCATGATCCCGACCCGGCTGCCCCGCGCGCACGCCGCGATCACCGCGTGCCGCGCCGCCGGGATCCCGGTGATCGCCGGGGGCCGGGGCTTCGGTCCGGACGGGCGGTACGCGCGACTGCTCGGCGCGGACGCGTGGGCCGCCACCGGGGAGGAGGCGGTGGCCCGACTGGCCGACGACTGGCCGCCGCCGTACGTCGCGGATCACCCGGGCACGTTCCTCGGTGACGAGGAGTACACCCATCTGGTCCGCTCCCGCCCTCAGCTGATCACCTGCGCGATGGACCGGCTGCCGGCGGTCTACCCGGAGGCCCACCACTACGACCAGGCCCAGATCGACGCCACCGCCGAGGACATCGGCCACATCGCGGACTTCCTGGCCGCCGCCCTCTACGTCGGCGACGAGGCGATCTTCACGGACTTCGTGGAGTGGACGGCCGAGGTGCTCTCCAGCCGGGGTGTCCCGCCGGGCGCGTTGCGGGTCGGGTTGCGGCTGGTCCGGGACCAGCTCGTGGACTTCCCGATGGCGATCAAGATGATCGATTCCGCGGTGGCGGGCCTCCCGCGATAAATCGATTGCGGCGGCGCGGCCGGGCGGATTACCGTCGGCGCATGCTGTGATGAGAACCGGTCAGCCCCTGTCGCGCCCTCTGTGTGCGCGGGCTGCCTGAAGTCCGGAGCCCCGGCCGGCCACAGCGTTGCCGACTGCGGCTTGACGTCTTCTCTTCTTTCTCCAGGAGCCGCTTCATGCCTGCAAAGCCCTTTTCTGTATCGATGAATGTCGATGAGCTAGCCCACGCGGAGATCGCCGCCGCGGTGCAGCGGACGACGACTGCCGCCGGGGAGGACCACTCCGCCGCGGAGATCGCGCACCACGGCGCCCGGGATCCGCGTCAGGCCGCCCGCGACAGGTCCGGCCGGGACCGCGCCGGCCGTGCCGCCGGCGCGTCCGGTGGCCGCAGCTACGCCTTCCGGCGCAGCTAGGAAACACGCGAACAAAAAGGCGAAGGCGGCCTCGGCTGCCTTCGCCTTTTCCGTGCCGGACCCCGCGCCGGACGCCGTGCCGGACCCGGGCGGGTCGCCGCTCACGCCATCCAAACGGGCGGGTCGCCGCTCACGCCATCCAAACGGGCGGGCCGCCGCTCACGCCATCCAAACGGGCGGGCCGCCGCACGCTCAGCCCAGCTGGACGTACACGTCGTCGATCTGGCCGTGGTACATGTCGCCGCCGTTCTGCAGGTTCGGCCCGCCGATCCGCAGCGGCATCGCGTTGTCCACGGCGAGGGTCGACGGCACCGTCACCCGAGTGCCCGCCGCGCCGTCCACCGACACGCTCAGCGCGGTCCCGGACCGCTCACACACAACGCGGTGCCAGTTGCCGTCCGCGACCGGCCGCGCCGACGTCGCGGTGAACTTCTGCCCGGTGCCCTGCGCCACCATCACGCACTGCGCCCGGCCGGCCTTGCCGCTGATCTGCATCTTCCACTGGCTAGCCGAGCTGGCGACGCCCTTCTGCATGACGTTGGCGTTGCCGCTGAGCTGGGCCTGCGTGATCCGCACGCTGGCCGCCCACTTGAAGTTACGGGCCCCCGGGTCGAGGTCGGCGTCGTCGGCGGCCTCGAGGAGCGCCTTCGGGCAGGTGGGGGACGTGGCCGCGCAGGTGCCCGGGAACGAGGCGACCCGTCCCGCGCCGATCGTGGTGAACGCGACGAGCCCGTTGTTGGCGCCGCGCACGGTCAGCGGGCCGCCACGCCCGGACAGGTCGGAGACCCGGCCGCCGGTGGCGCCGCCGTCGAAGTTGTACCGGGCCACCAGGCCGGCCGGGGGCACCTCACCCGGCGCGGCGACCGCGGCCGGGGCGGCGAGGGCCGCGACGGAAGCCGGCACGGCCAGCAGGGCCAGAATCGAGTAGTTGAGGATCCTCATGCAGAAAAAGATCGCTCATTCCCACCGGAATACGGCATAACACCCCGGTGAAGTCGACCGTTCGGGGGTCAGAGCACTGCGGCCTCGACCGCGATCAGGCAGACGCCGAGCAGCCGCAGCAGCGACCACTCCGCGTCCAGCCACGCGGCGGCGGTGACCGGGGCCTCCCCCGGCGCCGGCAGGGTCCGGCCCATCCGGGCGACGCCGGCCGCGATCGACCGGGCGTACGCGGCCAGCCCCTCCGCGTCCACCTCCCGGTCGGCGCCGGCGAGGGCGTCGCGGACCGCGGCGGCGTGCTGGTCGACCCGGGCCAGCAGGGCAGGCGAGGCGAACGCGGCGGCAAGGCCGTCGACACCGATCCGGGCCATCATCTCGTCGAGGTGGACACCGGCCGGGCGGACGGCGACAGCGGCGGCGAGCGGGGCGACAGCGAGGTTCTCGTTCGTCATGCGGAGGACACTAGGGCCCCGTGACCAGCAAGGACAGGTGGGTAACCGAACCGCACCCGGTGCGCACCGACCCTGCTAGAGAGGCAGCGCGTCCATCGCCTTGTAGATCCGTTTGTCCGATATCGGGTACGCGGTGCCGAGCGTCTGCGCGAAGTAGTTGATCCGCAGCTCCTCGATCATCCAGCGGATCTCGCGCAGCCCCTCCTCGGCCGGTCCACCCGGATGCGCCTCGGCCCGCAGCTCGCGGTACTCCGACTCGATCTCGTGGATCTGCGTGGTCAGCTGCCGGTCCCGCCCGAGCCCGCCGCCGAGCCGGTCCAGCCGGTAGACGATGCCCCGCAGGTACCGCGGCATGTGGTGCAGCTGCCGCCACCCGGTCTCGGTCACGAACCCCGGATGCACCAGGCCCTTGAGCTGCTGCCGGATGTCGGCGAGCGCGGGCAGCAGGGCCGGGTCGCGCAGCGTGCGCACCCGCTGCTCGACGTCGTACGCGGTGGCCAGCACCGCCTGCACCTGGGTCACCACGTTGGCGACCGCGTCGACCAGGTCCTGCCGGACGTGGTCGCGCAGCGACGCGAACTCGACCGACGACCAGACCGGGCCGCCGTTGTCGGCGACCAGCCGGTCGACGGCGGCGCCCGCGCAGTCGTCGAGCAGATCCGCGATCGACCGGTACGGGTTGGCGCGGGACAGCTCCAGCTTCGCCTTGTTGTCGAGCCGGCCGCCCAGGTACTTCGCGGCCGGGGGCAGCGTGAGCAGCAGCAGGCGGCGGGTGCCGGCGATCATCGCGACGCGCTGTTCCGGCTCGGTCTCGAAAACCTTCACGGCGATCGAGGTGCCCTCGTCGACGAGCGCCGGCCAGACGTTCACCTCGTACCCGCCGCGGGTCTGCGCGACCTTGCGGGGCAGCGCGCCGAAGTCGTTCGTGGTGATGCCGCGGCGTTCCAGGTTGCCGGCCGCCCGGGAGATGGTGGCCTGCACCTTGGGGGCGAGTTGCCGGCGCAGCACGTCGACGTCACGGCCCTCGGCGACCACCTCGCCGGCCTCGTTCACCACCCGGAAGTTCATCCGCAGGTGCTCGGGCACCTGGTCGGGGCGCCACGCGTCGGCGGGCACCACGGTCCCGCTGAGCCGGCGCAGCTCGGCGCCGATCGCGTCGGGCAGCGGGCCGCGCCGGGCCGGCACCCGGTCGAGGACCGCTTCGGCCCAGTCCGGCACCGGGACGAACGACGTGCGCAGCTGCTTGGGCAGCGCCCGGATCAGCGCGATCACGACGTCCTTGCGGAAGCCCGGCACCGACCAGCCGAAGTCGTCGGCGTCGATCTTGTTGATCAGGTCGAGCGGCACCTTCACCGTGACGCCGTCGGCGTGCGAGTCGGGATTGAACTCGTAGTGCAGCGGGAGTTTCACCCCGCCGGCCAGCCAGGCGTCCGGGAACGCGTTCGGGTCGACGGTGTCCCGGCCCGCGTTGACGACGTCCTCGCGGGTGAACGTCAGCAGATCGGGATCGTCCCGCCGCGCCTTCTTCCACCAGCCGTCGAAATGGCGCGACGACACCACGTCGGCCGGGATACGCGCGTCGTACAGCGCGTAGACCGTCTCGTCGTCGACCGCGATGTCCCGCCGCCGGGCGCGATTCTCGATCTCGGTGATCTGTTTCAGCAGCCGGTTGTTCTCGGCGTAGAACTTGTGGTGGGTCTCCCAGTCGCCCTCGACCAGGGCGTGCCTGATGAACAGTTCCCGGGAGACGACCGGATCCACTTTTCCGTAACCGACGCGGCGGCGCGGCACGATCGGCAACCCGTAGAGGGTCACCTTCTCGAAGGCCATCACCGCGCCCATCTTGCGGTCCCAGTGCGGTTCCGAATAGGTGCGCTTGACCAGGTGCGGAGCGAGTTTCTCGGCCCATTCCGGCTCGATCCGCGCGTTCACCCGGCCCCAGAGCCGGCTGGTCTCCACGAGCTCCGCGGACATCACCCAGCGCGGCTGCCGCTTGAACAGCGCCGATCCCGGGAAGACGGCGAACTTGGCGCCCCGGGCACCGAGGTACTCCCGTTTCTCCGGATCCTTGAATCCGATATGGCTGAGCAGGCCCGCGAGCAGGGCGGTGTGCACCGGCTGTGCCGCGACCCCCGCTTCCCAGTCCTCTTTCACCGACAATCCGAGGGTACGGGTGACCTGCTTCAGCTGCGCGTAGATGTCCTGCCATTCCCGGACCCGCAGATAGTTCAGGAATTCGCTGCGACAGAGCCGCCGGAACTGATTGCCGGACAGTTCCTGCTGTTTCTCGCGCAGATAACGCCACAGGTTCAGGTAGCTGAAGAAGTCCGATTCCTTGTCGGTGAACCGGGCGTGTTTCTCGTCGGCCTGCTGCTGTTTGTCGGCCGGGCGCTCACGCGGATCCTGGATCGACAGGGCGGCGGCGATCACCATCACCTCGGCGACGCACTCCTGCCGGTCCGCCTCGATCACCATGCGGGCCAGCCGGGGGTCGACCGGCAGCTGGGCGAGCTGGCGGCCCAGCGGGGTGAGTTTGCGGTCGGTGAGGGCGCCGAGCTCCTCGAGGAGTTTCACGCCGTCGGTGATGTTGCGCCGGTCCGGCGGGTCGATGAACGGGAACTTGGCGAGGTCACCGAGACCGAGATTGGTCATCTGCAGGATGACGCTGGCCAGGTTGGTCCGCAGGATCTCCGGCTCGGTGAACTCCGGGCGCTGCTCGAAGTCCTCCTCGGAGTAGAGCCGGATGCAGATGCCGTCGGAGGTCCGCCCGCAGCGGCCCTTCCGCTGGTTCGCCGACGCCTGGGAGACCGGCTCGATCGGCAGCCGCTGCACCTTGAGCCGGTTCGAGTACCGGCTGATCCGGGCGGTGCCGGGGTCGATCACGTATCGGATGCCGGGAACGGTCAGCGACGTCTCGGCGACGTTGGTGGCGAGCACCACCCGGCGCCCGGTGTGCCGCTCGAAGACCTTGTGCTGCTCGGCCGCGGAGAGCCGGCCGTAGAGCGGGACGATCTCGGTGTTGCGCAGGTCCCGCTTGGTCAGCGCGTCCGCGGTGTCCCGGATGTCGCGCTCGCCGGAGAGGAAGACCAGGATGTCGCCGTCGGTGGGGAGCTCGTCGACGGCCGCCGCGATGCCGTCGATCTGGTCGATCGGCTCTTCGCGGATCTCCTCGTCGTCCCCGATCAGCCGGGTGGTGACCAGCGGCCGGTACCGCACCTCGACCGGGTAGGTGCGGCCGGAAACCTCGATGACCGGGGCCGGCGTCCCCGCGGCGTCCGCGAAGTGCGCGGCGAACCGCTCGGTCTCGATCGTCGCCGAGGTGATGATCAGCTTGAGGTCGGGGCGCTTCGGGAGCAGCTCCCGCAGGTACCCGAGGATGAAGTCGATGTTGAGGCTACGCTCGTGCGCCTCGTCGATGATGAGCGTGTCGTAGCGGCGCAGCATCCGGTCGTTCTGGATCTCGGCGAGCAGGATGCCGTCGGTCATCACCTTGATCATGGTGTCGTCGCTCACCTGGTCGGTGAACCGCACCTTGTAACCGACGGTGGCGCCGAGCGGCCGGTCCAGCTCCTCGGCGATCCGCTCGGCCACGGTGCGCGCCGCGATCCGGCGCGGCTGGGTGTGGCCGATCTGCCCGCGCAGGCCCCGGCCCAGCTCCAGGCAGATCTTGGGGATCTGCGTGGTCTTGCCGGAGCCGGTCTCACCGGCCACCACCACGACCTGGTGGTCGCGGATCGCCGCGGCGATGTCGTCCTTGCGGCCGCTGACCGGCAGCGCCTCCGGGTACGTCACCCGGGGCACCCGCGCGATCCGGGCCTCCAGGCGCAGCCGGGCCTGATCCACCTCGGCGGCGATCTCGGCGAGCGCGCCGGATCGGGCGGCGTCGTCGCGGATCCGCCTGGTCCCCTCCAGCCGGCGCCCAAGGCGGTGTTCGTCGCGGGGAAGGAGCTCGGAGATCCGGGAACGCAGCTCGGCTACGGCCGGAGTGGCAGGCGAAATCGACATGGCGTGGCAAGAATAGGCGGTACCGGTGCCGAACGCCCGGTGATTAACGCCGCCTTCAGGAGCCCGGCGCCGCCTGTCCGGGGTTCTCGGCCAGCCACTGCTGCACGGTGTCGTCGGCGACCGCCTTGAACAGCGACACCGACAGGTCCGGGTCGAGCTCGACCGCGCTGCCGGCCGGGGTGTCCAGGCTCGCGCCGGTGTCCGGGACGGTCAGGTAGTCGATGTTGTCCGGCCGCAGGTCGCGGACCTTGAAGGCCAGGTCCCGCAGGTCGAGGCGGTCGTCCACGGTGAGCGCCTCGGCCGCGATGCCGAGCAGGCTGTCCAGCTTGAGCGGGTTGGTCATCGCACCGCTGGACTGCACCTTGGCGACCAGCGCCTTCACCACGAGCTGCTGGTTGCGCATCCGGCCGAAGTCGCCGCCCTCGACGCTGTAACGCTGGCGGACGAAGTCGAGGGCCACCTCGCCGTTCATGTCGTGGCAGCCCGGCTCCCAGACCCGGCCGGTGTGCAGCGACGTCACCTTGGCGTAGGTGCAGACGTTCACCCCGTTCACGGCGTCGACCATCTCGCGGATGCTGGCGAAGTCGGCGATCATCGCGCCGTCCAGCGTGATGCCGGTCAGCTTCGTCACCGTCTCCGCGGTGAGCGGCGCCCCGCCGAAGGCGAACGCAGAGTTGATCTTGTTCTTGCCGCCCTTCCACGAGCCGCCGGCCGGCACCTCCACGTAGCTGTCCCGCGGGATCGACATGAGCGTCGCGTGGTCCCGGTTCTTCGAGATGTGCAGCAGCATGATGGTGTCCGAGCGCTCGCCGATCGGGCTGGTCTCGTCCGGCTCCTCGGCCCGCGAGTCGGAGCCGAGCAGCAGCAGGTTGAGCGGGCCGGAGTCCCAGTTCTCCTCGGACCTGGCGACGTCCTCGGCCGACCGGGAGGGCAGCAGCGACTCACGGGAGACCTTGTTGTCGTACCGCTCGTAGAGGTAGAAGCCGGTGCCGGTCAGGCCGCCGGCGATCACGAGCAGCAGCACCCCCAGAACGATCAGCGCCTTCTGCCAGCCGGCCAGCTTGCGGAAACCCGCGAATCGGCGGGGCTTCACCGGCTCAAGATCGTTCTCTGCGTCCACCAGGACACCCAACCGAAGGGCTGAGCGAAGGTCATCAACCGTTCAGGTGGAACTCGCCAAGAAGCGGTGGAAATCGCCGTTTCCCGGCGCGCCCTGGCTCGGTATCCCCACCGACAACGAAGTCGGCCCCTACGCGGGTGAACAGGGAACGAGGCGCGCTGTGATCGTAGTCGCGGAGGATCACGAGGACATCCGGTACGTGCTCAAACGGTCCCTGGAGCGTGCCGGTCACCGGGTCGTCGCGGCCGCCGACGGCGCCGCCGCCCTGGAAGCGGTCCGCGAGCATCGGCCCGACCTGGTCGTCACCGACGTGGACATGCCCCGGATGACCGGCCTCGACCTGTGCCGGGCGATCCGGGCCGACGACGACCTGCGGCACATCCCGGTGGTGGTGGCCAGCGGGTCGCTGCTGCCCGGCGACGAGTCCGCCGAGGCCGCGGGCGCTTCGGCGACGCTGCTCAAGCCGTTCGTGCCGGCCCAGCTGCTCGCCCTGATCGCCAGGCTGCTCGATCCCGCCCCGAGGGCCTGACCCCGCGCGACCTGAGCACCACCGCGCGACCTGAGCACCACCGCGCGACCTGAGCGCTGCCGCGCAACCCGGGACCGCCGAGCGACCTGAGCACCACCGCGCGACCTGAGCGCTGCCGTTCAGTCCTGGTGCTGGCGCTCCTGGCGCGGGGCGCGCCGCGGGCGTTCCTCAGCCGGGTGCGGCGCCAGTCCGAGGCCGGGCAGCTGCGCGGCCTCGATGATCGCGGCGCGTTCGGCGAGAGCCCGCTCCAGAGCCGCGCGCACGGCGGCGTCATCGCCGTCGTCGTGGTGAGATGTATCGGTCATGTCCGCCTCCTCGGCGTGCGGCAGGGTGAAGTAGAAACGACTCCCCCCGCCCGGGTTGTCGGTGACACCGATCTCGCCGCCGTGCCGCTCCACGATGCGGCGGCAGATCGCCAGGCCGAGGCCGGTGCCGGCGTATCCGGCCGCCTCCTCGGTCCGGTGGAACGTCTCGAAGACCTCCGCCCGGTCCTCCTCCGGGATGCCGATGCCGTCGTCGGCGACCTCCACCCGTACCCAATGGCCGGGGGTGAGGGAACCGGTGACGTCGACGCGCGGCACCGTGCCGGGACGGACGTACTTGATCGCGTTGCCCACCAGGTTGTCCAGCACGTGCCGGACCATCCGGGCGTCGGCCCGGACGCACGGCAGCGATCCGACCGACCAGCGCACCTCCCGATTCCCGGCCCGTTCCTCGATCACCTCGCGGGCCAGCGGCTCGAGGTCGACGGCGGCGAGCCGCAGTGGCGCGTTGCGGGCCGTGGTGTACGCGAGCAGCGTCTCGATCATGGTGTCCATCCGGTCCGCGGCCTGCACCATGCGTTCCAGGCGGGACCGGGCCGGGCTGTCGGCGGGCAGCTCGTCGAGCGCCAGCTCGGCGTGCCCGCGAGCCGCCGCCAGCGGCGCCTTCAGGTCGTGCGCCACCACGCCGGCGAAGACCCGCAGATCCGTCTCGTAGCGGCGCAGATCGGTGATGTCCCGGAACACGGCGACCGCGCCGCGCAGACCGGCGCTCGGGTCGAGCGGCCGACCGTCCACGCTGATCAGCACCCCTTCGGGCCGCTGGGCGTTCCGGATGACGATCTCCACGCCGTCGGAGGACTCGCCGTTCAGGGCGCGGATCAGCGGCATCTCCTCGACCGGCAGCGGCGTGGTCCCGTCCGGCCGGAAGGCGCCGTAGTGCTGCTGCCACTGCTGCGGATGGTCGTTCGCCTCGGTGGTGCCCATCAGCCGCTTGCCGGCCGGGTTCTCCAGCAGGTTCCTCCCGTTCTCGTCGACCACGCTGACCCCGTCGCTGATGCTGGCCAGCACCGCGCCGAGCAGCCCGGCCTGGCGGCGGCTCTCCGCCTCGGCCGCGCTCAGCTCCGCGGTGGCGACCGCGACCTGGTGCCGGGCCCGGGCACGGCCGGTGGCCAGCACGTGGACCAGCCAGGACAGCAGCGAGGTGAGCACCAGCCCGCCGACCAGGATGAGGACCGGAAGCTGGCCGCCGGCGCCCGGCAGCCGCCCGTAGTCGGCCCGGGTGACGAGCGTCCACGTCCGGTCGCCGACCGGGAACCCGGAGCTGCGCCGCAGGTCCGGATCGCCCGGCACCGACCAGTCGGCGATGGTGACCTGCGATCCGTCGCTGTCGGTGGCGATCAGATCCCCGGAGATCTGGCCCTGGCTGATCGTGTTCAGCACACCGGAGAGGAAGTTGCGCCCGCGCAGGCCGAGCACCATCCAGCCGCGGAACTCCGGCGTGTTGGCGCGGGTCCAGATCGGGGCCACGAAGACGAACGACTGCTGCTGGGCGGAGACCGGCTTGTCCCGGTCACGGAGCAGGACGTACGTGTCGGAGACCGTGGTGGCGTGGATGCGGCGCGACTCCTCGAGGGCGTCCATCAGCTCCGGAGCGTTGCGAAGGTCCACGCCACCCGGCGTCGCCGTGGCGTCCGCGAGAGGGCGTACGAAGATCGAGAAGAAGTGCTCGGGGCCGCCGCTCTCCGGATGCAGGGTGAGCCCGTCCGCTCCCCGCGCGCGCCAGAGGCGCTGCGCGGTGGCGATGTCGGCGGTGCGGACCGGCGCGACGAACGCCATCGCCGCCGCGCCGAACAGCTCGGCGTCCTCCAGCGGCGCGCTGGCGACGTCGAAGTCCTCCCAGGTGAGCTCGTTCTGGGTGGCGACGCCGGCGGCGAGCGCCTCCAGCAGCTGGCGGTACCGCCCGATCTCGGTCCGCACCGCCGCGAGGGCCATCGCGTGCCGCTGATCCATCACGCGTTCGGCCCGGTCCCGCTGCGCCGCGTGGAGCCCGGCCGCCACCAGCACGGTGACCAGCAGTCCCGTGAGCAGCATGCCGGTGGCGAGGAGCGGGCCGGCCACCCGGCGTTCTGAACCCCAACGTCGCCCCACCAGGAAAAGCGTAGGACGCGGGCCGGGGTTCGGTGCCTACTTCCAGGTGTCGTACCGGTAGAGGTCGTAGGTCTTCATGATGCCGGTGACCTTGGCGACGTACTTCGGGTCGGTCGCGTACCCGGCCTTCCAGATCTGCTCGATGAACTTGTCGGCGTTCCGGGTGTGGGCGAACGCCGGGGTGTACCGCTTGTTGACCTTCAGGAAGTGGCCGTGGTCGCGGAACGAGCGGGCCATCGTGCTGTAGGTGCGGAACGCGTCGGCGGTCTGGAAGCACTTGCCGGCCTTGGTGCACTCGGTCGTCGTGTAGACGTGGCAGCCGGTGGCGTGCGGGCCGTACGCGCCGTTCTGGCACTTGATCCCGAAGAAGTTCTTGTCGGCCGACGACAGGCCGCTGCGGCCCCAGCCGGACTCCAGGATCGACTGCGCGATGGTCACCGACGGCGGCACGCCGTAGTCGCGCCAGCCCTGCTGCGCGCCGGGCGCCGCGGCCGCGATGAACTCGGCGGGCGTCAGGATCGGAGCGGGCGCGTCCGGGCACGCCGTCAGCGTTCCGGACAGCATGTACGCATGCGAGATGTACCGCCCGTCGGACAGCCTGTCCCACTGCGCGGTGGTCCGGACCGTCCCGGTGACCTGGGTGCCCTGCGCGGAGCAGACCAGCTGCACGACGGTGTTGTTGGCCAGCATGCCGGCCGTGGCGTACGAGGTGAAGGGGCCGCTGCGGGTGTTCACCGGGCCGTCGGTGGTGCGGACCGTGCCGGTGACGGTCTTCGGCGTCTTCGGCGTCTTCGGCTTTTGAGCCGACGGCGGGCACGCCGGGATCTTGGCGCTGGTCCGCACGTAGCTGTGCGAGATGTAGGCGCCGCTGGTCAGCCTGTCCCACACCTTGGTGGTGCGGACCTTCCCGCGTACGGTCGTCCCGTTCACCGCGCAGGCAACCGAGATCTTCGCGCCGTCCTTGACCGTTCCGACGATCGTCGCGGCGGTGCTCGGTGCCGACCGGGTCTTCAGGGTGCTGCTCACGTCGACGGTCGCCGGGAGCCCGCCCGCGTACGCGGCGCCGGGCGCCATGCCGAGCCCGGTCCCGGCGGCGAGCACCAGCGCGGCGCCGGTGAGCAGTCGTCGGGTCGTGTGCCTCATGGAAACGTCTCCTTCGTAGCGGGCGGCGTCCGTACGAAGGTCCCGGCCTCGTGGTGCGGGCCCGGATTCCATCAGGGTGCGGCTGCGTTGCCGTGATGTGCCGTGAGTCCTCTGTGGCCGGGGTGACAGGTGTGCTTGAGAACCCGCGCGACGGGGAAAGCCGTGTCGGCATCACCCGCCGCACTTGGAGGTCCCGTTGACGACCGTCGCGCCGCAGCCGGCACGGACCGCCGTGGCCGCGCCCTCCCGCAGCCTCCGGCACACGGTCACGCCGCTGCTCGTCAGCGTGCTCGCCGCCGCCGGGGTCGCGGTCACCTACTACACGTTCGTCCGGACCCCGCTCGGCCAGGCCGTCGACACCGCCGTGATGTCCGGCGGCGACGTCGACCACCCGCGGGTGGCCGACGTGCTGAGCAAGGCCCTGCAGTACACCCACCTCACGCTGCTCGCCCTGGTCTGCGTGCTGGCCGCCGCGTTCGGTGTGCTCCGGCGCCGCCTCGACCTGTCGATCGGCGCCGCGTTCGTGGTGGGTGCCGCGAATCTGACGACCCAGTACCTCAAGTCGCACCTGACCCGGCCCGACCTGGACGGCCTGGCGATGCCGAACTCGTTCCCCAGCGGCCACGTCACCGCCGCCGCCTCGGTCGCGTTCGTGCTGGTGCTGGTCTTCCCCCGGGCGCTGCGCGGCACCATCGGCCTGATCGGCGCCGGCTACGTCACGCTCGTCGCGATCGCCACCGTCTGGGCCGAGTGGCACCGCCCGAGCGACGCCGTCGCCGCGCTGCTGATCGTCCTCGCCTGCGGCGGCGTGGCCGTCTGGGCCGTCCGGATGCGGCGGGCCGGCGCGCCCCGCCCGCTCCAGCTGCCGAACATGCTGGTCATGGCGGTCCTCGCGGTGACCGGAGCGGTGACCGCCGCGGCCGGCCTCCTCGGCCTGCTCGCCGTGGCCCTGGCCGAACGCGGCTCCCCCGGCTTCGTGTCCGAGCGGTTCGCGTTTCTCACCGGCAGTGCGGGCATCGTGGCCTGCGTCGCCGGTACGTTCATTCTCTGGGTGCGGCTCACGGCGGACGAACCGCCGGCCGGCCGGCCCAACCTGGGAGGCACCAAATGACACTGCCGTCGAACGATCCGACCACACCCGCACCCGGCGTTCCCGGTCCGGGCGCGCCCGCCGGCGGCTCGGTTCCGCCCGGGCCGGCCGGTGTGCCGACGCTGCCCGCACAGACCCCGGCCGCCGCGGCGCCGGCCGGTCCCACCGTGGTGGTCGGCACCTACCCGGAGTACGCGCAGGCCCAGCAGGCCGTCGACCACCTGTCGGACAACAAGTTCCCGGTCGAGCGGGTCTCCATCGTCGGCACCGACCTGCGCCTCGTCGAGACCGTGCTGGGACGGCTCACCACGGCCCGGGCGGCGGCGGCCGGCGCGGCCAGCGGCGCCTGGTTCGGCCTCTTCATCGGCCTGCTCTTCGGGATCTTCAGCGACAGCGGCTGGCTGGGCGTCATCCTCACCACGGTGATCATCGGCGCGATCTGGGGCGCGATCTTCGGCGCCATCGCGCACGCGGCCACCGGTGGGCGGCGCGACTTCTCGTCGCGGAGCTCGCTGCAGGCGGCGCAGTACGCGGTGATCGCCGACGCCGAGGTGGCGGACGAGGCACGGCACCTGCTGGTGCAGCTGAACTGGCGGGCCAGCGGGGCGCAGTGAGTCATCGGGGTTGCCGGGCCTGAGCGGCCCGGCACACTAGATCTCGCCGTCCAGCTGACGCCGCAGCTTCGTCAGCGCCTTGGTCAGCAACCGCGACACGTGCATCTGCGAGATCCCCACCTGGTCGGCGATCTGCGACTGGGTGAGATTGCCGTAGAACCGCAGCGTCAGGATCCGCTGCTCCCGCTCGTCAAGCATCGCCAGCGCCGGCCCGAGCGCGACCCGCGTCTCCGCGATCTCGTACTCGTGGTCCTCGCACCCGAGGGTGTCCCCCAGCTCGGTGTTCCCGTCGGCGGAGATCGGCGTGGACAGGCTGGTGGCGTTGTAGGCGCGGGCGCCCTCCAGCCCTTCGAGCACGTCCTCCTCGCTGATCCCGAGATGGCCGGCTATGTCCGGCACGGTCGGCGAGCGTCCGAGAGTGTGGGTGAGCGTGCTGTTCGCCTCGGTTATCGCCAGCCGCAGCTCCTGCAACCGGCGCGGCACCCGCACGGACCAGGTCCGGTCCCGGAAGTGCCGCTTGATCTCCCCGATGATCGTCGGGATCGCGTAGCCGGCGAAGTCGACCCCACGCTCCGGGTCGAACTTGTCGACCGCCTTGATCAGGCCGACGGTCGCGGTCTGGATCAGGTCGTCGGTGGGCTCGCCGCGACCGGAGTACCGATGGGCGAGATGGCGGGCGAGCGGAAGCCAGGCCTCGATGGCCCGGTCCCGCAGAGCCGCTCGGGCCGGATCGCCGGCCGGCACGGCCGCGAGGGCGGCGAGCCGGTCGGCCGCGCTGGTCGGCGCGGTGTCCAGAACTGTCATGTCAGGTCCTCCATCACAGCGGGCAGAGAGCCGTGCCCGCGAGCGGCGACCGTTCTGAAGTGCAACGCTATCCGAGAAGCCTACTCGCGCCTAGCCGAAAGGATGAGTGACGTTGCGTGAATGCGGGAACACCGGAACGAATTCATCCGGACGAGCCCGGAAAGCTCACCCGGAATCCGCGTGGTAGACACGCAACGGCAAGCACCTGAGCGGGAGAAGGAAGACGGATGACCATCCTCGGCATCGACATCGGCGGCTCCGGCGTGAAAGGCGCCCCGGTCGACACGGTGCGCGGTGAGCTGCTCGCTGAGCGGTTCCGCGTGCCCACCCCCCAGCCGGCGACCGTGGAGAGCGTCGTGGAAGCGGTGGCCGAGGTCGCCGAGAGGTTCGGCGACTTCGAGCGGGTCGGCATCACCTTCCCCGGCGTCGTCGTCGACGGGGTGACCCGCAGCGCGGCGAACGTGGACAAGTCGTGGCTCGACGCGCCCGCCGCCAAGCTCTTCACCGAGCGGCTGGGCAAGCCGGCCACCGTGCTCAACGACGCGGACGCGGCGGGCGCCGCCGAGGTGGCGTTCGGCGCGGGGCGTGACCAGTCCGGCCTGATCATGATGGTCACGCTGGGCACCGGCATCGGCAGCGCGCTGTTCCTGGACGGCGTGCTGATCCCGAACACCGAGCTGGGCCACCTGGAGATCGACGGCAAGGACGCGGAGCTGCTCGCCTCGGACCGGATCCGGGAGCAGAAGGAGCTGTCCTGGGAGCACTGGGCGCCGCGGGTGGAGAAGTACCTGCGGCACGTCGAGATGCTGCTCTCGCCCCGGCTCTTCGTGATCGGCGGCGGCGTGAGCAAGAAGTCGGAGAAGTTCTTCCCGCTGATCGACATCCGGACCCCGATGGTCGCGGCCACCCTGCTGAACAACGCCGGCATCATCGGCGCGGCGGTCAGCGCCGAGCAGGCCGCAGCCGGTCCCGGCGGGCAGGACCCCGGTGCGATCCAGGTGGATGCGGCGGCGCAGGCCGCCAAGAGCTGACAAACCGAGGGGGTACGGGGTAATGGCGCGCACCATCGCGACGAACAACCGGGTCGGCCGGGACGAGCTGCTCGCATTTCTGCGGCATCGGCACCACGCGATCCTGATGACCACCCGCAAGGACGGCCGCCCACAGTCGTCGCCGAACACGTGCGGCGTGGACACCGAGGGCCGGATCGTCATCTCCAGCTACCCGGAGCGGGCCAAGGTGGCGAACGTCCGCCGCGACCCGCGGGTCAGCGTCTGCGTGCTGTCGGACGAGTGGAACGGCGCGTGGGTGCAGGTCGACGGGGTGGCCGAGGTGATCGACCTGCCGGACGCGGTCGAGCCGCTGGTGGAGTACTTCCGGGTCATCTCCGGCGAGCACCCGGATTGGGACGAGTACCGCCAGGCCATGCGCGACCAGGGCAAGTGCCTGATCCGCGTGACGATCGAGTCGTGGGGCCCGATCGCCACCGGCGGCTTCCCGCCCCGCCTGGCCGACGACTGAGACAACCAAGCAAGGCCGGCACCCCAGGAGGACAGGAGGATGCCGGCCTTGCTCGTTCATGGGGTCAGCGCAACCCGAGTCGGATCGCGCCCGCCGGTGTCGAGGGCTCCGAAATCGGCGAGGCGGAGCCGTGGTCGATTTCGGCGCCCTCGACACCGGCGTCAGAGGGCGCGATCCCCGCCGAGCGGAGCGAGGCCAGCAGGCTCAGCGTCGAGCAGGTACAGCAGCGAGTCGCGGTGCATCGCCGCGATCGGCTCCAGCAGGTCGGGGTGGCGCAGCAGCACGGCGGCCTCGCGGTCGCGGGCGTCGGGCTGCAGCAACCGGCGGAACTCGTTGGGCAGGCCGCCGCCGCGCCGGGCGTGCGGGCGGGGCCGCGGGTCGGGGATGGCGGGCAGCGCGGCGATCACCGAGTCGACGCCGCGGCGGGCCAGCATCGGGTCGGCGAGCAGGCAGGCGGCCCAGCTGACGACGACCTCGTCGACCCAGGTGCGCCAGCCCTCGCCGTCGGCGTACTCGTCCTCGGGCTCGCTGCCGGCCTTCCAGTCGAGCAGGGCGGAGCCACCGGGGCCGGCGATCGCGACCAGCGCGGCGTCGATCTCGGTGGGGTAGCGCAGCCACGCGGCGACCGTGACGGCCTGGCGGGCCTGGAGCTCGGCGAGGGTGCAGGCGACCGTGTTTGACTCACCGCCGGGGTAGGCGCGGGCCAGCCAGTGGGTGCTGGCGGCGATCACCGGGGACAGTGCGGTCGACGGTCCGGCCACGTGTTGCTCTCCTCCCTCAGGCGCCTGCCGGGTCCGGCTGGCGTCAGGGGTATAGCTCGGGTGCCCGGGCCCGCTCTTGAGTAAGGTTCCTCGATGGCAACGCACGGCAACCGAGGCGCTCCCCTGGTCGTGACGGTGGCGTCCGGGCAGGCCGAGCTGCGGCCCGATCCGGCGCGTCCGCAGGGCTGGACGCTGCTGGTCAACGACGTGCCGCAGTCGTATGTCGATCTTGCTGACCCGGAGCGCCTGGAGTTCCCCTACGTGCGTCAGATCGGTCGCGCGCTGCGGGCGTGGAGCGCCTCGGGCCGGACTGCTTCCGGCGGGACTGCTTCAGGCGTACCCAATCGGATCCTGCATCTGGGTGGGGGTGCGCTGACCGTGCCGCGCCTGGCGGCCCGGTGGTGGCCGGGCGTCGCGCAGAAGGTGGTGGAGCTCGATCCCCTGCTCGTCGATCTGGTCCGGCGGGAACTTCCGCCGCCTCCAGGGGTGGAGATCGAGGTGGGCGACGCGCGCGCGATCCTGGAGACCGAGGACCCGCGGGGGTACGACCTGATCGTCGCGGACGTGTTCGACGGCGCCGCCACGCCGGTCTCCGTGGCGACGCTCGGATTCGCGTCCGCGGCGGCCCGCGCGCTGCGCCCCGGCGGACTTCTGATCATGAACGTGACGGATGTCCCACCTCTGGCGTGGACGCGGATCCAGGTGGCGACCGTGCGCGCGGCGTTCGACCGGGCCGGACTGCTCGGACCGGCCGCTGTGCTGCGCGGACGGCGGGCCGGCAACGTGGTGCTGCTGGCCGGCGCTGTCCCCCGGGTGCCTACCGAGCGTGACGAGCGCCTGTTGCGAGCAGGTGAACTTGTCGTGTTTTCCGGCGGCGCGCGGCCGCGTCTGGATGCGCCGCGGTAGGTGTGCTCCGGTAGGTTGAGACGCATCGGCGATCGGCCGGTTTCATCTCCTCCACTGCGGAGAAGTCATAGAGACGCCGGCGGTGGTTTTCCCGGTCGCCGAGTCCTCCCGCGCCCCTCTGACTACGGTGGAGATCATGACCGGACGCTTCCCGATCGAAGACGTGACACCGGCCGTTTCCGGTGGCCGCTACCCCGCGAAGGCGGTGGTCGGCGAAGTGGTCCCGGTTTCCGCCGTGTCCTATCGGGAAGGACACCACGCGCTCGGCGTGAACGTGGTATGGCGCGGCCCGGACGGCGAGACCAAGCCGTTCACCCGGATGGCCCCGGGCGCGCCGGGCCTGGACCAGTGGCACGCCACGATCCGCCCGGACCAGGTGGGCCGGTGGACGTTCACGGTGGAGGCGTTCGACGATCCGTACCGGACCTGGCGCAACGCCGTGGTCAAGAAGATCGAGGCCGGGCAGGGCCTGGAGGACCTGGCGAACGACCTGGCCGAGGGCGCCGAGATCCTGGACCTCGCCGTGAAGATCGTGCCGGCCGAGGACGAGGAGCGGGTCCGCGAGGCGGCCGCCGCGCTCCGTGACGAGCAGCGGTCGCTCTTCGCCCGGGTGACGCCCGGCGTGGAGCTGGAGGAGCTGCTCTGGCACAACCCGGTGCGGCAGCTGGTCACCACGACCCGCTCGTTCGCGCTCTGGGTGGACCGCAAGCGCGCCCTCTACTCCTCGTGGTACGAGTTCTTCCCGCGCTCCGAAGGCGCCGAGATCGGCCCGGACGCCACGCCGATCAAGCACGGCACCTTCCGGACCGCGGCCGAGCGCCTGCCGGCGGTCGCGGCGATGGGCTTCAACGTGGTCTACCTGCCGCCGATCCACCCGATCGGCAAGATCAACCGCAAGGGCCGGAACAACACCCTGGTGGCCCGCCCGGAGGACGTCGGCTCGCCGTGGGCGATCGGCTCGGACGAGGGCGGCCACGACGCGATCCACCCGCAGCTCGGCACGCTCGACGACTTCCGGTACTTCCGGGAGCGCACCGAGGAACTGGGCATGGAGGTGGCGCTCGACCTGGCGCTGCAGGCCGCGCCGGACCACCCGTGGGTCAAGCAGTACCCGCAGTTCTTCACCACCCGCGCCGACGGCACCATCGCGTTCGCCGAGAACCCGCCCAAGAAGTACCAGGACATCTACCCGATCAACTGGGACAACGACTACCGCACGCTGCGCGACGAGGTCTACCGCGTGGTGATGCACTGGGTGAACAACGGCGTGAAGATCTTCCGCGTCGACAACCCGCACACCAAGGCGGTCAACTTCTGGCAGTGGCTGATCCCCAAGGTCAAGGAGAGCGACCCGGACGTGCTCTTCCTGGCCGAGGCGTTCACCCGCCCGGCCATGATGAACGGGCTCGGCAAGATCGGCTTCACGCAGTCCTACACGTACTTCACCTGGCGCACCACCGCCTGGGAGATGCGGGAGTACATGGAGCAGCTGCTCACCACGCTCGACTGGATGCGGCCGAACTTCTGGCCGAACACCCCCGACATCCTGCACGAGTCCCTGCAGCACGGCGGCCCGCCGATGTTCAAGATCCGCGCGGTGCTGGCGACGATGCTGACCCCGTCCTGGGGCATGTACTCGGGATACGAACTGTTCGAGCACGTCGCCCGCCCCGGCGCCGAGGAGTACATCGACAACGAGAAGTTCGAGCTGAAGCCCCGCGACTGGGCCGGGGCCGAGCGGGCGGGACGGTCGCTCGCGCCGTACCTGACCCGGCTCAACCGGATCCGGGACGAGAACCCCGCCCTGCACTGGCTGCGCAACCTGCGCTTCCACGAGGTCGACAACGGCGCGATGCTCTGCTTCTCGAAGCGGGACGACGAGACCGGGAACACGATTCTGGTGATCGTCTCGTTCGATTCCAGCAACGTGCAATGGGGCAACACCACACTCGACATGGCGGCGCTCGGCCTCGGCTGGCACGACCGGTTCACCGTGGTCGACCAGATCACCGGGGCGACGTACGAGTGGGGTCAGTTCAACGCGGTCCGGATCGACCCGTACGTCGAGCCGGCACACATCTTCGTCGTGCAGACGGGGTAGGGGGAACACGATGGAGTTGACGAGCGAGCACGATCCGGTCGAGGGGAGCCACACCGAGGACGGTGTGGTCGAGCACCCGACCTCCGACGACTTCGGCCACGCCCGGGCGCTCCCCGCCGACCGCACCTGGTTCCAGCGCGCGGTCTTCTACGAAGTGCTGGTGCGCGCGTTCTACGACTCGGGCTCGGACGGCGGCGGCGACCTGCGCGGCCTGATCGAGCGGCTGGACTACCTGCAGTGGCTCGGCGTGGACTGCCTCTGGCTGCCGCCGTTCTACGACTCGCCGCTGCGCGACGGCGGGTACGACATCCGTGACTTCTACAAGGTGCTGCCCGAGTTCGGCACGGTCGAGGACTTCGTGGCGCTGCTGGACGCGGCGCACAAGCGCGGCATCCGCGTGATCACCGACCTGGTCATGAACCACACCTCGGACTCGCACCCGTGGTTCCAGGCGTCGCGGCACGACCCCGACGGCCCGTACGGCGACTTCTACGTCTGGAACGACACCAGCGACAAGTACAAGGACGCCCGGATCATCTTCGTCGACACCGAGGAGTCGAACTGGACGTTCGACCCGGTCCGGCGGCAGTTCTACTGGCACCGGTTCTTCTCGCACCAGCCGGATCTCAACTACGAGAACCCCAAGGTGCAGGAGGCCATGATGGACGTCCTGCGGTTCTGGCTGGACCTCGGCATCGACGGTTTCCGGCTGGACGCGGTGCCCTACCTCTTCGAGGAGGAGGGCACCAACTGCGAGAACCTGCCGGCCACCCACGCGTTCCTCAAGCACTGCCGCAAGGTGATCGACGACGAGTTCCCCGGCCGGGTGCTGCTGGCCGAGGCGAACCAGTGGCCGGCCGACGTGGTGGAGTACTTCGGCGATCCGCGCAGCGGCGGCGACGAGTGCCACATGGCGTTCCACTTCCCGCTGATGCCGCGCATCTTCATGGCGGTCCGGCGCGAGTCGCGGTTCCCGATCTCGGAGATCCTGGCGAACACGCCGGCCATCCCGGACAACTGCCAGTGGGGCATCTTCCTGCGTAACCACGACGAGCTGACGCTCGAGATGGTCACCGACGAAGAGCGCGACTACATGTACTCGGAGTACGCCAAGGACCCGCGGATGAAGGCGAACGTCGGCATCCGCCGCCGGCTCGCCCCGCTGCTGGAGAACGACCGCAACCAGATCGAGCTGTTCACCGCCATGCTGCTGTCGCTGCCCGGCTCGCCGGTGCTCTACTACGGCGACGAGATCGGCATGGGCGACAACATCTGGCTGGGCGACCGCGACGGTGTGCGTACCCCGATGCAGTGGACGCCGGACCGCAACGCCGGCTTCTCCACCGCCACACCGGGCCGGCTCTACCTGCCGGTCAACCAGGACCCGGTGTACGGGTACCAGGCGGTCAACGTGGAGGCCCAGCGGGACAGCGCCACGTCGTTGCTGAACTGGACCCGGACCATGCTGGCGGTCCGCCGCCGGCACGAGGCGTTCGCCGTGGGCACGTTCCGCGAGCTGGGCGGCTCCAACCCGTCGGTCCTGGCGTACCTGCGCGAGTACGGCGACGACGTCGTGCTCTGCGTGAACAACCTGTCCCGCTTCCCCCAGCCGATCGAGCTGAACCTGCAGCACTGGAACGGGTACACACCGGTCGAGCTCACCGGGCACGTCAACTTCCCGCGGATCGGGCAGTTGCCGTACCTTCTGACCCTTCCGGGACACGGCTTCTACTGGTTCCAGTTGTGCGGGTCGGAGGAGAAGCAATGACGCTGCCTTTCGCCGAGTGGTTGCCGAAACAACGCTGGTACGCGGGGCGCAGCCGGGTGCTCGCGTCCGTCAAGGAGGCGTCCGCGACGCCGCTGGGCGAGGAGCTGGACCTGGTCCTCGTCGACGTGGAGTACACCGACGGCAGCTCCGAGCGCTACCAGGTGATGGTCGGCTGGGGTGACGGCCCGCTGCCCGAGTACAGCACGATCGCCTCGATCGGCACGGCCGACGACGGCCGGGACGGCTACGACGCGCTCTACGACCCACGGGCCACCCGCCACCTGCTCGGGCTGGTCGACACCTCGGCCACCGCCGGCGACGTGACGTTCGAGAAGGAGCCCGGCGTCGAGCTGCCCCTGGAGGCGTGGCCGCGGGTCTTCGACGCCGAGCAGAGCAACACCAGCGTGATCTTCGACGAGGACGCGATCCTCAAGCTGTTCCGGCGGGTCACCTGCGGCGTCAACCCGGACATCGAGCTCAACCGGGTGCTCGGCCGGGCCGGCAACCCGCACGTGGCCCGGCTGCTCGGCTCGCTGCAGTCGGCCGACGACAGCGGCCCGTGCTCGCTCGGCATGGTCACCGAGTACGCGGCGAACTCGGCCGAGGGCTGGGCGATGGCGACCGCGTCCGCGCGGGACCTGTTCGCCGACGCGGAGATGCGCGCCGACGAGGTGGGCGGGGACTTCCAGGGCGAGTCGTACCGGCTCGGCGAGGCGGTCGCCTCGGTGCACCGGACCCTCGCCGAGGAGCTCGGCACCGGTCCAGCGCCGTTCCCGCTGGACGCCGTCCTGGCCCGGCTGCGCACCGCCGCCGCCGCGGTGCCGGAGCTGCAGCAGTTCGTCCCGGCGATCACCGCGCGGTTCGAGGCGCTGACCGGCGCGGAGGTGGTCGTCCAGCGGGTGCACGGCGACCTGCACCTCGGCCAGGTGCTGCGCACCCCGGAGGCCTGGCTGCTGATCGACTTCGAGGGCGAGCCGGGCCAGCCGCTCGACGAGCGCCGGATGCCGGACTCGCCGCTGCGCGACGTCGCCGGCGTGCTGCGCTCCTACGAGTACGCGGCCTACCAGTTGCTCGTCGACCAGGACGACGACGAGCACCTGGCGGCCCGCGCCCGCGAGTGGGTGGACCGCAACCGGGCCGCGTTCTGCGACGGGTACACCAACGTGGCCGGCGCCGACCCCCGCGAGCAGGGGGCGCTGCTGTCGGCGTACGAGCTGGACAAGGCGGTCTACGAGGCCGCTTACGAAGCCCGGCACCGCCCGGGATGGCTGCGGATCCCCCTGCGCTCCATCACCCGGCTCGTCGGATGACCACCCCGGAGGACAGAACCACCATGATCGGGAACACCACCTCGCGCCTCGCCGCCGACCAGCGCGCCATGGACAGCGTGATCTCCGGGGCGACCCACGATCCGCACGCCATCCTCGGCGCCCACCCGCACGGCGGGCACACCGTGATCCGGGCCCTGCGCAAGGGAGCGACGACGGTGGCGGTCCTGCACGACGGCGAGCGCACCGAGATGACCGCGGTGCACCCGGACGGCATCTTCGCGGCCGAGCTGGCCGGCACCGTGCTGGACTACCGGCTGGACGTGGACGGGACCCAGTGCGACGACCCGTACCGGCACCTGCCCACCCTCGGTGAGCTGGACCTGCACCTGATCGGCGAGGGCCGGCACGAGAAGCTCTGGAAGGTGCTCGGCGCGCAGCCGCGCGGCACCGGCGTGGCGTTCGCGGTCTGGGCGCCGAGCGCGCAGGGCGTCCAGGTGATCGGTGACTTCTCCGGCTGGGGGCCGTACGACGGGTGGCCGATGCGCTCGCTCGGCTCCAGCGGCGTCTGGGAGCTGTACGTCCCGAGCGCGCACATCGGCTCCAAGTACAAGTTCAAGATCCTCGGCCGGGACGGGGTGTGGCGCGAGCACGCCGACCCGGTCGCCCAGCACACCGAGGTGCCGCCGGCCACCGCGTCGGTGGTCTACCAGTCGTCCTACTCCTGGCACGACGAGCAGTGGATGCGCGAGCGCGCCCGCAAGTCCTGGCACCAGGAGCCGATCAGCTGCTACGAGGTGCACCTGGGCTCGTGGCGGCCCGGCCTGACCTACACCGAGCTGGCCGAGCAGCTGGTGGAGTACGTGCTGGAGATCGGCTTCACGCACGTCGAGCTGATGCCCGTCATGGAACACCCGTTCGGCGGCTCGTGGGGTTACCAGGTCACCGGCTACTACGCGCCGACGTCGCGCTTCGGCAGCCCGGATGAATTCCGGTTCTTGGTGGATAAATTGCACCAGGCCGGCATCGGCGTGATCCTCGACTGGGTGCCGGCGCACTTCCCGAAAGACGAGTGGGCGCTGGCCCGCTTCGACGGCACCCCGCTCTACGAGCACGGCGACTGGCGGCGCGGCGAGCAGCCGGACTGGGGCACCTACGTCTTCGACTTCGGCCGCAAGGAGGTCCGCAACTTCCTGGTGGCGAACGCCCTCTACTGGTGCGAGGAGTTCCACGCCGACGGCCTGCGGGTCGACGCGGTCGCCTCGATGCTCTACCTGGACTACTCCCGCAAGGACGGCGAGTGGACCCCGAACCAGTACGGCGGCCGGGAGAACCTGGACGCGATCAGCTTCCTGCAGGAGATGAACGCGACCGTCTACAAGCACCACCCCGGGGTCATGACGATCGCCGAGGAGTCCACCGCGTGGCCGGGCGTCACCCGCCCCACCCACCTGGGCGGCCTCGGGTTCGGCTTCAAGTGGAACATGGGCTGGATGAACGACACCCTCTCGTACATCGAGAAGGAGCCGATCTACCGGCAGTGGCACCACCACCAGATGACGTTCGCGACGGTCTACGCGTGGAGCGAGAACTACATCCTGCCGATCAGCCACGACGAGGTGGTGCACGGCAAGGGCTCGCTCACCGGCAAGATGCCCGGCGACACCTGGCAGAAGCTGGCCAACACCCGCGCCCTGCTCGGCTTCATGTGGGCGTTCACCGGCAAGCAGCTGCTCTTCATGGGCGCCGAGATGGGCGACGAGAAGGAGTGGAACGAGAGCGGCGGCCTGCACTGGGACCTGCTCGAGGACCCGCAGCGGGCCGGCGTGAAGACGCTGGTGAGCGACCTGAACCGGGTCTACCGTGAGTCGCCCGCGCTGTGGAGCCAGGACACCAACCCGGCCGGCTTCCGGTGGATCACCAGCGAGGACTCACAGCACAACACGTTCTCGTTCGTCCGCTTCACGCCGAACGGCGACACCCTGGCCTGCATCGTCAACTTCGCCGCGGTCCCGCACGAGGGCTACCGGATCGGCCTGCCCCGGGCCGGCCGCTGGACCGAGGTGATCAACACGGACAGTGAGATCTACGGCGGCTCCGGCGTCGGCAACATGGGCGCCGTGGAGGCCGAGCACGTGCCGTGGCACGGCTTCGACGCCTCGGCCGCGCTGCGCGTGCCGCCGCTCGGCGCGCTCTGGCTGCGCTACGAGGGCTGAGGTTCCTTCTGCTCGCCCCCGAGCCACTCGGGGGCGAGCAGGCCGTAGAGCAGGTCGTCGGTCCACTCCCCCTTGATGAACGTCTGCTGGCGCAGCCGCCCCTCCCGCTGGAAACCCAGCCGCTCCAGCAGCGCCGCCGACGCCGTGTTCCGCGCGTCGCACTCCCCCATCACCCGGTGCAGGCCCTGCTGCCGGAAGAGCCGGTCCAGCACCGCGCTGACGGCCTCAACACCGAAACCCCTCCTCTGGTACGGGGTGTCGACCGTGAAGCCGATCTCGGCCTGTCTGAGGTTGTCGTGCAGGCGCACGTAGACGTCCCCGATGAGCACCCGTTCGGCGGTGAGCTCCACCGCGTACTGGAAATGGCCGGCCTCGTCCGGTGAGCCGGCGGCGAAGTTGCGCACCGCGACCTCCGCCCGGTCGAGGGGGAACGGCGCGTCCCACGACTGATAGCGGGCCACGAGCGGATCCGACCGGTACTCCGCCAGCCGCGGCGCGTCGGACGCCCGGAAACGCCGCAGGGTGAGCCGTTCCGTCGCCATCAGCACGGGCACGACAATAGCGGCATGCCGACAGTGACCGACCGGGTGCGGGCGATCTGCCTGCGCCTGCCCGAGGCCGCCGAGCGCCCCAGCCACGGCGCCCCGGCCTTCTTCGTCCGCGACCGCAGGCAGTTCGTCATGCTCTGGCCGGACGGCCACCACGACCACGACTTCCCCCACCTGTGGTGCGCGGCCCCGCCCGGCGCCCAGGAGGAGCTGATCGCCGCCGACCCGGCCCGCTTCTTCCGCCCGCCCTACGTCGGCCACCGCGGCTGGCTCGGCGTCCGCCTCGACGCCGGCCCGGACTGGACCGAGATCGCCGAGCTCTGCACCGACGCCTTCCGCACCGTGGCCCCGAAGTCCCTGGTCACCCGCCTGGAGGAGACCTCGCAGCAGTGAGTCAGGCCTCGACGACGTCGGCGACGATGACCGTCACGTTGTCCGGGGCGCCGTTGTCCAGCGTCCGCTGCACCAGCCGGCCCGCGCACTCCTTGCGGTCGGCCACCTCGCGCAGCGTCTGGGCGATCACCGCGTCCTCCACGTAATCGGACAGGCCGTCGCTGCAGAGCAGATAGCGGTCACCCACCCGGGCCGGGATCATCCGGCCGGCCGGGCGGAACGGACCGCCCTGCACGGCCTGCGTCACGAGGGCGCGCTGCGGGTGGCGGCGGGCGTCGTCCGGGGTGAGCACGCCCTGGTCGACAAGCGCCTGGACGTAGGTGTCGTCCCGGGTGAGCTGCTGGAATTCGCCGTCGCGCAGCAGGTAGCAGCGGGAGTCGCCGACGTTCAGGGCGGCCAGGCGGTCGCCGGAGAGCAGCAGGGCGGTCACCGTCGTACCCATGCCGTCGCGCGCGTCGTCGTCGGCGACGGCGGCCTCGATGCGCTGGTTCGCGGTCTGCAGCGCGGCGATCAGATCCTGCAGCGGCTCGCCGGTGTCCGGCGAGGTGTCGACGGTGCTGAGCGTCTGCACGAGGATGTCGCTCGCCAGCTCGCCGGCGGGGAGCCCGCCCATGCCGTCCGCCACCACGAAGAGTCGATTACCGACGAAGACGGCGTCTTCGTTGTTGGACCGGACCAGGCCCTGATCAGTGGCGGCGACCGCCCGGACAGCAAGCGTCATGGTGCTAAGAGTGCCAAAGCCCAATTCCGTTGTCTCTAGTACCTCCTACGTAGTGTGCGCTGATGACGGCGGTGACACTGGTGGGTCGCGCACCGCCGCCGGACGGGCGCCGGCGCGCCGGTGCCCGCGTGCGCACCCGGGTGACACCGGTGATCGTGCTGGTCAGAGGCGATCAGGGGACCGGGAGTAGCGCGTCGGCGGGGGCTTTCCCGCGCGCCGGGGAGCCGATCGGGCCGCTGTCCGGCGGGGCACGGGCGCGTCCACCGGCGCCCGGCGACGGGGCCGGGCGCGGCCCCGGCCGATCGTGACATTCGCGACATCGGGGTACGCGAGGACGCTCCCGCCCGGTTCGAACCCGATCCCGGCGTCCCCCGCGAGCGGTACACGCCGGTGCGGCCGCGCACCGGGGTGGCGCCCCGCGCGATCCGCCACGACGCTCTACCACATCCGGGCGCGCCGGGCTCCCGGACCCTGGCGGCGTCGTCCGCGCGGTGACCCTCGAGAGCCCTCCGCGCGGGGCGGCGCGACAACGCACAGCGGCCTCGGTAACAATCGTCGGCGTGACGACAGCTATCCATCAGCGCATCGCCTCGGAACTCGGGGTCCGGGAAGGACAGGTCACCGCGGCCGTCGAGCTGCTCGACGGCGGCGCCACGGTGCCGTTCATCGCCCGCTACCGCAAGGAGGTGACCGGCACCCTCGACGACGCGCAGCTGCGCACGCTCGAGGAGCGCCTCGGTTACCTGCGGGAGCTGGAGGACCGGCGGGCCGCGGTGCTGGAGTCGATCCGCTCCCAGGGCAAGCTCGACGACGCGCTCGAGCAGCAGATCCTCGAGGCCGACACGAAGGCCCGCCTGGAGGACATCTACCTGCCGTTCAAGCCGAAGCGGCGGACCAAGGCGCAGATCGCCCGGGAGGCCGGCCTGGAGCCGCTCGCCGAGGGCCTGCTGGGCGACCCCTCGGTCGACCCGCGCGCGGCCGCCGCGGCGTTCGTGGACGCCGAGAAGGGCGTCGCCGACGCACAGGCCGCCCTGGACGGCGCCCGGGCCATCCTGATCGAGCGGTTCGCCGAGGACGCCGACCTGATCGGTGACCTGCGCGAGCAGATGTGGCGACGCGGCCGCCTGGTCGCCAAGGTGCGGGCCGGCAAGGAGACCGACGGCGCGAAGTTCTCCGACTACTTCGACTTCGCCGAGCCGTACGCGAAGCTTCCCTCGCACCGCATCCTGGCGATGCTGCGCGGCGAGAAGGAGGACGTCCTCGAGCTCACCATGGAGCCGCACCCGGAGGAGGACGAGGGCTACTTCGAGGGCCGCATCGCCGGCCGCAACGGCATCAGCGACCACGGCCGGCCCGGCGACAAGTGGCTGGTCGACACGGTGCGGTGGGCGTGGCGTACCCGGATCCTGATCCACCTCGGCGCCGACCTGCGGGTGCGGCTGCGCGAGGCGGCCGAGGACGAGGCGGTCCGGGTCTTCGCGGCGAACCTGCGGGACCTGCTGCTCGCCGCACCGGCCGGCACCCGCGCCACGATGGGCCTGGACCCGGGCTTCCGGACCGGCGTGAAGGTGGCCGTGGTCGACGCGACAGGCAAGGTGGTCGCCACCGACACGATCTACCCGCACGTGCCGCAGAACAAGTGGGACGAGTCGATCCACCGGCTGGCCGCGCTCGCCTCGAAGCACAACGTCGAGCTGATCGCGATCGGCAACGGCACCGCGTCCCGGGAGACCGACAAGCTCGCCGCCGACCTGATCAAGCGGCACCCGGAGGCGAACCTGACCAAGGTGGTCGTCTCCGAGGCCGGCGCGTCGGTCTACTCGGCGTCGGCGTACGCCTCGCAGGAGCTGCCCGGCATGGACGTGTCGCTGCGCGGCGCCGTCTCGATCGCCCGCCGCCTGCAGGACCCGCTGGCCGAGCTCGTCAAGATCGACCCGAAGTCGATCGGCGTCGGGCAGTACCAGCACGACATCTCCGAGGTGAAGCTGGCCCGGTCGCTGGACGCGGTCGTCGAGGACTGTGTGAACGGCGTCGGCGTGGACGTCAACACCGCCTCCGCGCCACTGCTCACCCGGGTCTCCGGGATCACCGCGGGCCTCGCCGAGAACATCGTGCTGCACCGCGACCAGAACGGGCCCTTCAAGAGCCGCCAGGAGATCCGCAAGGTGCAGCGGCTCGGCCCGAAGGCGTTCGAGCAGTGCGCGGGCTTCCTGCGGATCTCGGGCGGCGAGGACCCGCTCGACTTCTCCAGCGTGCACCCGGAGTCGTACCCGGTGGTCCGGACCATCGCGGCCGACGCCGGCGCCGACATCGCGACGCTGATCGGCAACAGCCCGCTGCTGAAGGCGATCCGGCCGGAGAAGTTCGTGACCGACACCGTCGGCCTGCCGACCGTCACGGACATCCTCAAGGAGCTGGAGAAGCCCGGCCGCGACCCGCGCCCGGCGTTCACCACGGCGACCTTCGCCGAGGGCGTCGAGAAGATCGCGGATCTTTCACCCGGCATGATCCTGGAGGGTCAGGTCACCAACGTGGCGGCGTTCGGCGCGTTCGTCGACATCGGCGTGCACCAGGACGGTCTCGTGCACGTCTCGGCGCTCTCCGACAAGTTCGTCCAGGACCCGCGCGAGGTGGTCAAGTCCGGTGACGTGGTGAAGGTCCGCGTCCTGGAGGTCGACCCGGTCCGCAAGCGGATCTCGCTCTCCATGCGTCTGCAGGACGACCCGGCGAAGGCCCGGGGCCCGCGCGAGGACCGGGGCGGCCAGCGCGGCGGCCAGGGCAGCCGAGGTGACCGGCAGGGCGGTCAGGGTGGTCAGGGTGACCGGCAGGGCGGTCAGGGCGGCCGTCAGGGCGGTCAGCAGCGTGGTGGGCAGCCACGCCAGCAGGGCGGCCAGCGCGGCGGTCAGGGTGGACGTCAGGGCGGCGGGAACAGCTTCGGCAACAGCGCCATGGCCGACGCGCTGCGCCGGGCCGGGCTGACCCGCGACTAGGAAGCGGTGACGATCGGGGCCGTCAGCCGGCGGCCCAGATCTTCACATCGGTGAACGCCACCTCGTAGGGGCCCTTCCGCGCGGCGTCGCGCTCGGTGAAGATGCCCAGCACCACCTGACCGCCGGTGATCTTCTTGTCGGTCAGCGTGGCCGAGCCGAGCAGCGTGCCGTCGCGGAACACCTCGAAGTAGTCCCCGGTGTAGGAGATCCCGATCCGGGTCGGCGCGGCGCCCAGCTGGATCCGCGCGTCCGCGATCGGGAACGTCTTCAGCACCTTGATCTTGCCGTCCCGGTGCACCCCGAGATAGACGTTCCGCTCGCAGATCCGCAGCTGGTACCCCACGTAGTCCTGGAAGCGGAACCAGATCGCCGCGCAGCTGTCCTTGGTGACCAGCCGCACCCCCACCTCGGCGCGCAGGTCGGCGGGCATCGCGTCGAGCGGGCCGCTGCACCGGTAGGTGCCCTCGATCTCCCGGTGCACCACCAGGGCGTCGTCGAACGAGCAGCTCGCCGTCTCGCTCGGCATCGTGGTCGGCCGCCAGAACAGCTGGCTGCGCAACCCGTCGTCGATCAGCGCCTGCCCCGGCGTGATCCCGCCGCCCGGGGTGGCGCCGTCGCCGTCGCCGCCCGGGTGGCGCAGCGACAGGGCCAGCATCACCGCGCCGGCCACCACCGCGGCGACCAGCACGGCGACACCGACGGGCAGCGCCCAGCGGCGGCCGGCCCGCGGCGGCGGCTTCGGCCCGGCCGGCGCGCCCACCATGGTCGGCGCCTCCGAGATCGGCACCGTGACGATCGAGTTCTCGTCGTAGCCGACCATCCCGGGCGGGATGCTGAGCAGCGGCGCGTACCCGGTCACCGACTGCGCCTCGACCGCCGCGGCCTTCAGGTCCGGCTGGTCGGCGAAGGCGGCCGCGGTGGCGGCCGGCCGCTCACCGGAGGAGACCAGCAGGTCCAGCAGCTCCCGGGCGCTCGGCCGGTTCGCCGGATCCTTCTCCAGGGCGTGTGCCACCAGGTCCCGCAGGGGTCCGCTGAGGCCGTCCAGCCGCGGCGGCTGGGTGAGGATCCGGGCCGCGGTGGCCGGCGGCGAGTCCGCGGAGAACGGCGTCCGCCCGGTGCCCGCGTACGCCACCACGCTCCCCCACGCGAACACGTCCGCGGCCGGGGTGACCGGGGCGTCCGCGTCGGTGCCGAACCGCTCCGGCGCCATGTACGCCACCGTGCCCACCATCTGGTCGGTACGGGTGTTCGCGCTCGTCGCCTCCATGGCCCGGGCGATCCCGAAGTCGATCACCTTGGGGCTGCCCGGCGCCAGCAGCACGTTGCGCGGCTTCAGGTCCCGGTGGATCACCCCGGCGCCGTGGATGGCGGTCAGCGCGGTGGCCACCCCGATCGCGACGCCGTGCAGGTTGGCGCTGGTCAGCGGCCCGCGCTCCTCGACCACCTCGGCCAGGGTGGGACCGTCCACATACTCCACGACGAGATAGGGGTGCTCGTGGTCGGGGTCGGCGTCGAGCACCTCGGCGGTGCAGAACGGCGGCACCTGCCGGGCCCGGTTCACCTCGCTGCGGAACCGGCGCCGGAACTCGTCGTCGTGCGCCAGGTCGGCACGCACCATCTTGACCGCGACGAGCACACCGGCGGCGGTCTTCGCCAGGTAGACCGTGCCCATCCCGCCCTCGCCCAGGCGACCCACCAGCTGGTAGTCGCCGAGGCTTTTCGGATCCCTCGGCCGCAGCGGCGCGGTCCGTTCCCCCGGCAGTGTTCCATCGACCATCGCAAACGCCCCCCGGCCGCTCTTTGTCGCCGGCTGCACTGTATAGGGCGGGATCTCCCGCGTTCCTCCCGGAGCCCTCTCCCCGGTGTCCCGGAGCAGTCTCTCAGGGTCGGATCCGGGCATCGCCGGATGGTTACGGCGGCCGGCGGGGCGCACGCTTGGTGCACAAGCCACTACCGGAAAGCGAGACCCACCATGAACGCCGTGCACGACTCGATGGCCCGCCAGGGCCTGGTCCGCCCGCAGGACGGCCGGATGATCGGCGGTGTCTGCGCAGGTCTGGCCCGCCGGTTCGGCCTGGACCCGTGGATCGCCCGGCTCCTCTTCGTACTGATCCTCTTCGTGATCCCGGGCAGCCAGATCCTGATCTACCCGGTCCTCTGGCTCCTGATGCCGGCCGAGAAGCCCGCCTGGTCCCCCACACCCACCCCGCCCGCCTCCTTCTGACCCCAGGCCCGACGTTGCCCGGCCCGCCCCCAGCGGCGGCCGGGCGAACCCGAGCGCCCGATATCCAGGCATCCGGCGCTGCCACGAGACGGCGAGGATCGGAGCTCCGGGTCGTGGTAGTCGTGTACCTCCGCGATCTCCTTGCCGGGCGCAGCGCGGACGACCCGCCCGGCACATCGGATCAGCAGGGCCGGCAGCGGCAGGCGGAGGAATGAGCCGCCGCTAGCGGTCCCCGTAGTGGTGACGACAGGACAGGATCTCGATCTGGCCGCGGGAGTCGGTCACGCGATACACGAGCCGGTGCTCATCGGTGATACGCCGTGACGCCCAGCCGGACAGGTCCCCCTCGATCAGCTCCGGCTTGCCGATGCCACCGCCATCACCCCGCTGGATGTCCCTGATCAGCGTGTTGATCCTTTTGAGGACCTTCCGGTCGCCGGACTGCCAGCCCACGTACTCGTCCCGCGCATCCGGGTGCCAGACGAGCTTCACGCGGCGCCTTGCTCTTCCGGTTCCACCAGATCGTGCTGGACGTGCGTGCCCTCCTCCATCTCCGTGATGCGGCGGCGTAGTTCTCGGCCGTTGGCGCCGCGGGAGAGATACTCCGTCTCGCGCCATGCGTCGTAGTCGCTCTTGGGCATCACGACCATCGGTTCGTGTCCGCTGCGTGTGACGACCAGGTGTTCCGCGTCATTCTCGATGGCGTCGAACACGTTCGCGAGGTTCGCCCGCAGGTCAGAAGCGGTGATCACCTTCATGGCCCCTCCCCATTTGTACGTCATATCGCACAACGGCTCCGCCGAGGCTGAATCGCTCGCCGAGTCTCGCCGATCCCGGAGCCGCCGCATCAGAATGACGGGAAAGACCGGACGCACGGAGGCGGCGATGGCCAAGATTCTGATTCTGACCGGTGACGCGGCGGAGGACCTGGAGGTGATGTACCCCTACCAGCGGCTCCTCGAGGAGGGGTACGAGGTGGACATCGCCGCGCCGGCGGCCCGGAAACTGCAGTTCGTGGTGCACGACTTCGTGGACGGCTTCGACACGTACACGGAGAAGCCGGGACACACCTGGCCCGCCGACGTCGCGTTCGCGGACGTCGACCCGGCCTCCTACGCCGCGCTGGTGCTGCCCGGCGGGCGCGCCCCGGAGTACATCCGCAACGACGAGCACTGCCGGCGGATCGTGCGGCACTTCTTCGACGGCGACAAACCGGTGGCGGCGCTCTGCCACGGTCCGCTGGTGCTGGCCGCCTCGGGGGTGCTGGCGGGACGCACCGTGAGCGCGTACCCGGCCTGTGCCCCTGATGTGCGTGCCGCCGGCGCCACGTTCGCGGACAGCGAGGCGCAGGTGGACGGCGTCCTGGTCACCGGGCGCGCCTGGCCGGACCACCCGGCGTGGATGCGCGAGTTCCTGACCGTGCTGCGGGCGAAGGCGCCGGGTGCCCTCAGCCGGGAAGACCAGTGATCTCGCGGACCTTCGCGGTGAGCTGCAGGTCGTCGAGGTAACCGCGGTGCACGATGGTGCCGTCCGGGTCGACGAAGACGTACCAGCTCTGCTGCGCGATCCCGAACCGCTGCCAGATCTTCCCGGCCGGGTCGCTGAGGTGGGTCACCGCCCCGACCTGCATCTCGTCCACGAACTCCTGCATCGCCTCGGTCGTGCCGAGCCCGCCGATGCCGAGCATGCCCAGCCGGTCGCCGTACTCCTCGTGCAGGTCGGCGACCGACTGGGCCTCACTCGCGCAGGTGGCGCACCAGGGCGCCCAGAACCAGAGCAGCGCGGGCTTGCCGGCCAGGCTCGCGGCGTCGAACGCGACGCCGCCGAGCGTGGTTCCGGTGAAGGCCAGCGCCTGCGGGACGCTCGCGGCGGCGGACGGCGCCGGCGCGCCCGCCTTCGGCAACGCGGTCTTCGCGGTGGAACAGCCGGCCGCGGCGGCAAGCGCCACGATCATGGCAAGAACCAGCGTGGGTACGCGCAAAGCCCGCTCCCGTCTCACTTGACAGCTGTCGGCTCGGTCAGTCGCAGCGCCAGTGCCGGGCAGACGTTGACGGCCTTGCGGGCGCCGTCCTCGAGCCACGGCGGCAGCGGTGTCTGCGGGAACGCCGGGAAACCGTTGTGGTCCAACCGGATGATCTCCGGGGCGACCGCGGAGCAGAGCCCGTGCCCGTCGCACCGGGACCAGTCGAGCGCCAGTTTCCGGGCGCCCTTCTCGGCCGTGTACGGCAGCGGCAGGATGCCCCGTACCTGTTTGCCGCAGCCCTCGCCGTTGGTGTGCGCCCGCACGTCCTCGGCGAAGACCTCCAGCGCGGAGAGCGCGAACCGGGAGGTGCCGTCCGGGTGGCTGCACGCGCCCCGGCCCTTGACCAGGCCGGCCGCCTGGCGCACGTTCTCCACCGCGTTGCCGCCGAGCGACACCAGGGTGACCGCGCGGGCCAGGTCCGGCAGGCCGATCCGGCACGGGCCGCACTGACCGGCGGACTCGCCGGCCAGGTACTGCACGACCTGGGCGACCTCGCCGAGAGGGCAGGTCTTGGAGCCGATCGGGATCAGCATGCCGGCGCCCAGGGTGCCGCCGACCTTGGCGAACCCCTTGCGGGAGATGGTGATGTTCTGCGCGGCCTCGGCGCTCACCCACTTGCCGTGGTAACCGCCGACCAGCAGGCCGGGGCCGAGGTCGGCGCCGCACATGTTCAGCACGTCCATGAGCGGGGTGCCGCTCGGCGCCTCCACCACGGCGGGCGCGGTGGCCGAGCCGCCGACGGTGAGCATGACCGTGCCGGGCTCCTCCGGGATGCCGACCGAGTTGTACTCCCACGGCCCGATCCGGGCGGCGATCGCCAGCTGCGAATAGGTCTCGGCGTTGGAGAGCAGGGTGGGCAGGCCCATCACGCCGTTGTCGCTGGACCGGACCTTGCGCCCGGGCGGGATGTGCGCCTCGCCGTTGATGCCGCGGACCAGCGCGCCGCCCTCACCGGAGATGAACCGGTGCGGCACCGTGACGATCCGGGTGGGGCACGGCATCTTCCGCTCGGCCAGCGCCTCGGTGATCGAGTTCAGGCCGACGCCGTCGTCGGCGACGCCGATCACGATCTCCTCGGCGTCCAGGGCGGCCGCCGCGAGCGCCGCGCCGTCGAGGATGAGGTGCGGGCCGCGGGTGAGCACGGCCTTGTCCTTCCAGGACGGCGGCTCACCCTCGGTCGCGTTGACCACGATGACCGGCGGCAGCTCCTGCCGGCGGCAGGAGTCGATCACCGCGCGGACCTTGCGGGCGAACGGGAAGCCCGCGCCGCCCCGGCCGCGGAGCTCGATCCGGTCGGCGAGCCCGACCAGCTCACCGGAGGAGAGCGCGGCGAATCCGCCGTGCACCTCCTGATGCGCGATGAGGTCGAGGCGGCCGTACTCGTCGAACCCCGCCGTGATGCGTGGCGTTCCGATCGCCGTGACCGGTGGAACCTGTGCGGTACTCAATTCGCTTCCCTGACGTCACCACGGAGCTGGGAGAAGTAGGACTCGTCGTCGTCGCGTCCCCGGCGGCTGCCACGGCTCTCCCGCTCCAGCGGGGCGGCGCGGCGGGACCGGCGGGACGCCATGTCGACGAGGGTGGGCGAGTCGTCGGGCTCGCCCCACTCGCCGTCGGCGACGTCGACGAATCCGCTGCGGCTGCTGTGCCGGCCGTCGGCGCGGCGGCGCGGCGGCTCCTCGTCGGCGTACCGGCCGCGCGGCTCCTCCTCGTAGCGGGCGGAGCGCTGACGGGGCACCTCGTCGTAGTCGTCGTCGCGGCGGCGGCGCGGACGGTCGTCGTACTCGGGCTCGCGGCGGCGCACCGGCGGCTCGTCGTCGGCGTGACGCCGCATCCGGGTTCCGGTGTCCTCCAGGTCGTCCCGCCGCATCCGGGTCCCGGTCGAGGCCGGGTCGTCGCGGCGCATCCGCGTGCCCGTGGACTCGATGTCGTCGCGGCGCATCCGCGTGCCGGTGGACTCAAGCTCGTCGCGGCGCATCCGCGTGCCGGTCGCGGCCGGGTCGTCGCGGCGGGAGCGGGGCGCCGGCTCGTCGTCCTCGAACCGGCGGCCACGGCGCGGGCTCTCGTCGTAGATCTCCTGCGACCGTCCACCCCGGGAGCGCGGGGCGGGCTCGTCGTCGTACCGGTAACGCTCGTCCTCGATGTCGCGCCGCGACATCGCCCGTGTCGACGTGTCGTAGCGGTCGTCGTCCTCGACGGCGCGCCGCTGCCGCGGGGCCGGGGCCTCCAGCTCGGCCTGCGGGTATCCCATCGGCGCCGGGCTGACCGGGTAACCGGTCGGCGCCGGGCTCACCGGGTAACCGGCCGGGGCCGGGCTCACCGGAGCGGCCGGGGCCGGGCTGACCGGGCGGGACACCGGCGGGGCGGGCGGCGCCGGCGGAGCGGCCGGCGTCCAGGACTGGGTGACCGGGGCGGCCGGGGCCATCAGGTCCACGGCGGGCTCACCACGCCGGCCGGGACGCCGCTTGGGCGCCGGCGAGCCGGTGGGCACCAGCTGGCCGACCGGCTTCAGGCCGGTGCCGGCCGCCGACGAGAAGTCCTTCTTGCGGTTGAGGCTGACCGTGAGGCGCACGGCCAGGCCGACCAGCACGCCGAGCACGCAGACGACGTAGCTGACGGTGACCCAGGTGGCCGCCGGGCGGCCCGCCGACAGGCCGTGGACCAGGGCGATCGGCCACATCAGGTACGAGATCGAGTGGATACCGCGCCACATCCACGGCTTGCCGCGGCCGATGAACTTCGACCGGGCGATGCCGGTCCACATCACCAGCATCATGATCCAGCCGGAGATGGTGCCGAGGCCGACGTAGAGGTTGTTCCCGGGCAGCAGGAACGGGATCGCGATGTCGATGAGCCGGATGTGCTCCTCGGCGTACTTCGTCCAGACGTGCACGACGAGAGCGGTCACCGCGATCAGGCCGGTGGTCCGGTGGGTGGACTGGAGCAGAACCCGCTGGCGGATGCTGAGCACCAGCCGGTCGGTCGCCACCAGGCCGACCATGATCGTGACCGAGAGCGACACCAGGCTGATCACGCCCATGTAGAACTCGGCGTAGATGAAGAAGTAGTAGTAGCCGACTCGGCCGGGCTTCGTCATCATGGCGACGGACCAGAGTGCGGCCAGGACGCTGAGGACGAGCAAGACGATCGCGGTTCTCGAGGCCGGTCGCGTGCCGGTGGATCCGACGTCGACCGCCACCCGACTGGCAGCTCGCTGATTGTTCTTCGACCGGGCCATTGACTCCTCGTTTTCCTTGCGTGCGGGCACGTCCCGTGGGCGGTGGGACGCGGCGTCCGTGGGGGACGCCCCGCGCTCAAGCTCTGCCGGACCCGATCCGTGGCCGTGCTTTCCCCTGCCGTGCCCCGGTCCGTGTCCTCCCCGGATTACGTGGGCGGCCAGGGTTCGGATGAACACCGTCGGAATTTTTTCCGTAGTCACCCCGCTACCCTTCGCACACGGCAGCTGAGCTGCCGAAACGGCGAGAAGGTTGCTCTGTTAAGGAAGATTTAAGGAATCTCGTGCGGGTGACCCGGGACACCGGATGAACCATTCCGGCGCCGCGGGCGAACTAAGTAGTGCGGGCGCGGAGCCCGCCCTGCCGGGAAAGGGGTCACCCATGCGTCACTGGACTGCACGGAGAGGTGCCAGCCTCGTCGGTGCGGTGCTGGCCGGCGCCGCGCTGAGTACCAGCCTCGAAGCGCCGGTCCGCGCCGACGAGCCGGGATTCAGCGTACGGGTGACAGCGCCGGACACGTTCACCGCCGGGCGCTCGGCGCAGACCGTCACCGCCGTCGTCACCTCGGAGAACCGCCGCTGCCGGAAGGTCCGCTGGGCGCTGCTCGTGCACTCCGGCCTGCAGGACGACCAGCTCCGGGTGGTCCGGGTCGAGGAGGACGGCGCGTTCCGGACGACCACCAGCACCGAGGGCGTCACCACCACGATCCTCGACGCCCAGCTCGACCCCGGCACGCTGTGCCGGGGGCGGACCGTCACCGGCCGCTGGCAGATCGCCTTCACCGGCCCGGACGCCGGCCCGGTGCAGTTCGAGGCGCGGGCCTTCGACGCCCGGGACACCCTGCTCACCGCCGGTGGCGCCACCACGCAGGTGGAGAGCGACACGCCCGAGTCGCCCGCACCGCCACCGTCGCGATCCGCGTCCCCGGCGCCGCAGCCGGAACAGGACGAGGAGTCCACCGAAGCGCCGGTCACCGAGGCCCCGGCCGCCGGCGCGGACGGCACCGAGTCCGGCGATCCGCAGGCCGCCCTGGTCTCCGAGGACTCGTTCCTGCTCGGCCCCGGCCTGATCGTCGGCGGCGTCTTCGTCTTCCTCGGCGTGCTCCTGCTCCTGCGCATCCGGTCCCGGTCGCGGGCCGCCCGGCTGCGGGCCCAGCAGGTGCCGACCGGCTTCTACACGATGCCCGGATCGCCCCGGTAGGTGACTTCCTGCGGGTGATTTCCCGACTGAACGGGCCGGTACCCGCAGGCGGCCCGTTACGGTGAGGCCCGGTGACACCGTCCACTGGGGAGGGCCTCGTGACCAGCCGTTCTGTGAAAATCTTCGGCGCGTTCGGCGCCATCGCGCTCGTCGCGGTAGCGGCGCCGGCCAGCGTCTCGTTCGCCGCGACCGAGGGCCTGCCCGCGGCGGCGCCGGCCACGGCCGTCCGGGCCGGTCAGGTCTCCGCCGGTGGCGTTCCCGCCGCGCCACGGGTCCCGCCCGAGCTGGCACCGCCGGCCGGCCACGTCGTCAACGCGGTCCTCAAGGCCCGGGGCGTGCAGATCTACGGGTGTACGGCGGGAGCGTGGACGCTCATCGAACCGGCCGCCACGCTGACCGGGATGCGGCTGCAGCCGCAGAAGAAGGTGACCGCCCTGCACTACCGCGGGCCGAGCTGGCAGTCGGACCAGGACGGCTCGCTCGTCGAGGGTGACGGCGCGTCCGCGGTCCGGGCGCCGTCGACGCACCCGGACAGCATCCCGCAGCTGCGGATCACCGCGAAGTCGACCCGCGGCGACGGCGTGTTCGGCGCGGTGACCTACATCCAGCGGCTGGACACCGTCGGCGGGATCGCGCCGGCCGGCTCCTGCTCCGGCAGCGCGACCACGGCCGTACCGTACCGGGCGGTCTATCGGTTCTTCGTCGCGAGAAAGTAGAACCCGGCGGACACAGAGCAACCGGCCGGCGCCCGAGATGACGCCGGCCGGTTGCCGGATGGGGAACGTGGATCAGAGAGCCGGGTAGGCGTTCGCCATCAGCTCGGCGAACTGCGCCGGGAACCAGGCGCCGGAGATCGGCGCGCCGGCCAGCGCACCCGACATGCTGTTGCCGTTACGGGCGTTGCCCGTGTAGGTCGGGTCGCACATCCGGTCGAAGCCCTTGCCCTCGTCGTTCGGGATCAGCGTGGACGAGCCGTCCGACTCGCCCGGGGGCTTCACCCAGACGTAGGCGTCGATACCGGAGGCCGGAGCCGCGGTCGGACGCTCACCGAGGCCGGCGCCGGCCTGGTTGCACCAGTTGCCGGCGTGGATCCGCCGGTCGACGCGGGACTGGTTGACGAAGGTGTTGACGTCGGTCGAGGTGCTCGCCGCGGTGGGCCGGGCCGAGCCGCCCCAGCCGTTGCGGGAGGTGTCGATCAGCATGCCGATGCCGGAGTCGAAGCCGATCGAGACCAGCTTGTTCCGGAACGCCTGAGCGAAGGAGAGCTCATCGGTGTACTGGTTCCAGTCCACCCACTTCGACTGCCGCACGCTCTGGCCGCCCACCGTGGTGGTCGGCTGCACGAACGGCTCCCGCAGCGCCGAGTAGTTCGCGGTGTTGGTGATGAAGCCGTGCACGTTCTTCACGTTGCCGGACGCCTTGGCGGCCTCCAGCATGATGTCCGCGGACGGGCCGAAGTTGGAGTCCCAGCCGATCCAGCCGTGGTGCGCCGCGTCCACGTAGTTGTAGACGTTGCCGAGCGCGCCCAGCTTCTGCAGCGCGTACCCGATGCCCTGGACGTATCCGCCGTTGGCCTTCATCGTGTCGCACATCGCGGTGCCGCCGGCCTGGCCGGAGGTGTTGGTGACCAGGTTCGGCAGCGAGTCGATCTCGACGATGTTGATGATCCGCAGGCTGGCGTACTTCGGGTCGCCCTGGATCGCCGCGATCGGGTCGATGTAGTCGGTCTTGTACTTCGGCAGGTCGTTCGGGCCGAGCTCACCGTTGGAGGCGAGCGCGGCGCAGTCCCGGCCGGGCAGGTTGTAGACGACGAACTGGATGTAACCGGCGCCCTGCGCGAGAGCCGCGTCCAGGTGGTCACGCACGCCCATGGAACCGTTCGAGCTGCTGCCCGTGGTGCCGTTGATGGCGGCGATCCGGTCGATCCAGACGGCGGTCGGGTTGTTGGAGACCCGGCTGCCACCGGTCACCGACTCGGCCTTCGCCTTCCACTCCGGGTTCACGTAGCCCTTCGCCCCGGCGTACGGGTTGTCGGCCTTGGTGCCCGGCTGCTGCGGGGACTGGGAGGTCGACGGGGACGTGGACGGGGAGCTGGACGGCGACGACGACGGGCTGCTCGACGGGCTGGTCGGCACGTTGCCGGTGCAGACCGTGCCGTTCAGGGCGAAGGAGGCAGGCGCGGTGTTCGTACCCGAGTAGTTGGCGTTGAAGCCGAAGTTGGCGGTGCCGTTCGTGGCGAGCGACGCGGCCCACGTCGGGTTGGTGGCCGTGACGTTCTGCCCGGACTGGGTGATCGTCGCGCTCCAGCCCTGGGTGACCGTCTGGTTGCCGGCGTAGGCCCACTTCAGGTTCCAGCCGCCGCTGATCGGGTCGCCCAGGTTGGTGACGGTGACGTTGGCGGTGAACCCGGAGTTCCACTGGTTCACCGAATAATCGACGCGACAACCGGCCGCCGCACTGGCGCTACCGGCCACTGCGACGGCACCGGCGCCGGCCACGATGCTCACGGCAGCGGCCGCCGTGAGAGCCCGGGCACGGGTGGGGATGGGTCTCATGAGGACTCCTCGAGACGGGGGCGGCGCAAGCGCGCCAGGGAACGGCGGCCAACACATCGGTGGGGATCGCTGGCCGATGGGGACAGCATTACATGGGAGCGCTCCCAGCGCAATGATCCGGAAACAGAGCGGCAATAGGCAGTTCACGCCGGATTTCGCGGCCGTCATCACCGCCCCGCCGACGGCCCGGGGTCGCGGGAAACATCAACCGGGCCGCACCTGAATTGCGACCCCGCGGCGCGGCCGGCGGCTCAACCGGCGCGGCGCGGTGCCGACCCTAGGACCATGACCGCAGGCAGCGCAGTGGACACAGCCGGACTCCCGATGGGGATCCCCGGCGAAGCGGCCATGACCCCGGACCGGCAGAGCCTCCTGCTCGCCGAACTCGTCGCGTTCATGACCAGGGACACCCCCTCGGTCCAGCACGTGCTCGACCTGACCGAACCGCACCTGCGGGAGATCGCCGGGCTGACCGCGGCCACCGTCTACGAGCTGGACTCGGAGACCGGCATGATGACCGCGACCGCGCAGGTCGGCGAGCCCGGCCGGCGTGACCAGATGGTCGCCGGCAAGGTGTTCCGCACCCCGGCCGGCGGCAAGCCGGTGGTCAGCGGCGAGCAGATGGCGATCCGGCTGCGCATCGGCGGCCAGACCGTGGGCGTCCTGCTGCTCACCGGTTCGGCACTCGGCGAGCTGCAGCAGGACACCATCGCGACGATGGCGCTGCACTTCGCCACCACCCTGCAGGGACTGGCCGCGGAGAAGGAGCGGCAGTTCGTCGCGCACAGCAGCGCCACCATCCAGGGGCTGTTCGAGCAGGGCATGACGGCCGGCAGCGTGGAGGCCGCCGCCGAGCTGCTGGCCCGCGCCGCCACGGCCGCGTTCCGCACCGAGCACGCCGGGATGCACCTGATCGACGGCGAGGGCCGGATCCGGTACGTGCACGGCGTCGGCTTCACGCCCGAGATCCGCGAGGGCCTGGTCGACAGCCTGCTCGGCAAGGCGGCCACCGACTCCCCGCTGTGGCGCGCGGCCGCCGAGGCGGGCGAGCCGCTGCTGGTCGCCGACGCAGCCGGTTCCAAGACCCGGTCCAACGGGTTCGTGCAGTCGATCGGCATCCGGTCGTTCATCGCGATGCCGCTGATGTCACGGACCGGCGCGGTCGGCATCGTGGTGTGCGGCGACTCCAGCACCAGCCGGGAGTGGAGCGCCCGGGACCGGATCCTCGCGCAGCAGCTGGCCGCCGAAGGCGCACTGATCATGGACAGCGCCCGGATGCGGCAGGCCGCCCAGGTGCACGTCGACGAGCTCACCCACCACGCCTTCCACGACTCGCTGACCGGCCTGCCCAACCGCAAGCACCTGCTGGACCGGGCCGAGCAGGCGGTGGAGGCCGCCTGCACGACGGGCACCCGGATCGCACTGCTGCTGCTCGACCTGAACGGCTTCAAACAGGTCAACGACACCGTCGGGCACCACGCCGGCGACGTGCTGCTGCAGCTGGTCGGCAAGCGGCTGCAGGACTCCGTCCGCGGTCCGGACCTGGTGGCGCGCCTCGGCGGCGACGAGTTCGCGGTCCTGCTCACCGGCGGCCCGGACGAGCACGCCGCGGTCGCCGCCGGTGAGCGGATCTGCGAGCGGCTGCGCGAGCCGTTCGACATCGAGGGCCAGGAGGTGCGCATCGGGGCGAGCCTCGGGGTGGCCCTCTGCCCGGACCACGCGACCGATTTCGGGGCCCTGATGCGCGACGCCGACGCGGCCATGTACGAGGCCAAGCGCGGCGGCGGCGGGGTGCGCGTCGCGGCCCGGTGACGCGCCGATCATGACCAACAAATCCGGATAAATCAGGTTGAGGGTGATAACTTCGGGCGGCAACCGACCCGGAAGGACCGCGAGATGTTCGGGACCCACCTGTTAGTGGCCGCCACCGTGCTGGCCACCGGAGCGCCGGCCCCGGCACCGCGCGGCCCACTGACCGCCCCGGCGCCGCTGGGCCCACTGACCGCCCCGGCGCCGCTGGGCCCGCTGACGGCTCCGGCGTCGCGCGGGCCGCTCACCGAGATCGCCTTCGCGATCTCGCCGGATCAGGTCACCCAGGGGTCCCGGGTCGTCCTTGCCGGTTACGCCGGCTCCGGGGACAGCGGCAACGCGGCCCCGGTCGACGTCTACTTCCGCAAGACCGAGAACGATCCGTACGTCCGGATCGCGCGCACGGCCGCGGCCAGTTCGGGACGGTTCAGCACCACGGTGACGGCGGTGGCGTCCGGTGACTACGAGGTGCTCTACCGGGGCAACAAGCGGCGCGGCCCGGCCTCCGCGAGCGACTACCTGGCGGTCTACACGACCCGTACCGTGACGCGGCTGGTCTATGCCTGGACCGCTACCCGGCTGCAGTGCCACCCGGTCTGCCGGACGCACGGCCCGGAGCTGACGCTCGGCACCGGGCCGGTGCATCTCAGCTTCCAGCGGGACTGCGGGCCGACCCGGTCCGGCGGCAGCCTCGGCTTCACCCGGGACCCGTGGAACAAGCACGCGGCCGGTGACCCGGGCTGGCGCGACTTCAAGGACGGCGCCGGGCCGGTCGAGTTCGACCTGGCGCCGCCCGAGCGGAACGGGCACTTCTATCTGACCTGGTCCAGCGTGCAGCGCGCGCGCGGGCAGGCCACCCTCTGCGACCTCAGGTTCACCGCCACGCAGACGGCCAACGAGATCACCTACGTCTGAGCGGGCTCAGACGAACGCGCCGTGGCCGGTCACCGCCCGGCCCACGATCAGCGAGTTGATCTCGCGGGTGCCCTCGTACGAGTAGAGCGCCTCGGCGTCCGCGACGAACCGGCCGATGTCGTAGTCGAGGACGATGCCGTTGCCGGCGAGCAGCTCCCGCGCCCAGCCGACGACCTCGCGCATCCGGGTGGTGCAGTACGCCTTCGCCAGCGCCGAGTGCTCGTCCTTGTAGACGCCCTCGTCCTGCAGCTGGGCCAGCCGCACGCACATCCCGAGCGACGCGGTCACGTTGCCGACCATGCGCACCAGCAGGTCCTGGACCAGCTGGAACTTGGCGATCGGGCGGCCGAACTGCTCCCGTTCCTTGGCGTAGTCGAGGGCGATCTCGTAGGCCGCCAGCATCACGCCGACCGCCTGCCACGCGACGCCCGCGCGGGTCTGCCGGAGGACCTTCGCGGTGTCCTTGAACGAGTTCGCCCGCTGCAGACGGTCGGCTTCCGGTACCCGTACCCCGTCGAGGGTGATGTCGGCGTTCTGCACGATGCGCAGCGCGATCTTGTTCTCGATCTTGGTGGCGGTGAGACCCGGCGCGTCACCGGGCACCACGAACCCCTTGACCTGATTGTCCGAAGTATCGCGGGCCCAGACCACGATCAGGTCGGCGAACGTGGCGTTGCCGATCCAGCGCTTCGCGCCGTTCAGCACCCAGGTGTCCCCGTCGCGCGCGCAGGTCGTGCGCAATCCGGCGGCCACGTCGGAACCACCCGTCGGCTCGGTCAGCGCGAACGCCCCGATCTGATCAAACGCGGTCATTGCCGGCAGCCACCGTTCCTGCTGCTCGGGCGACCCGCAGGTCTGGATGCTGCCCATGGCGAGGCCGGCGTGCACGCCGTAGAACGTCGCCATCGACGCGTCCGCGTGCCCCATCTCCAGCGCGAGCCATCCGTTGAGCAGCGAGGACCGTTCCACCCCGGCCAACCCGAGCCCGGCGAACCGCTTGACCAGGTGGGTCGGGAACTCGGCTCTGGACCAGTATTCGTTCGCGATCGGCGTCACCTCGGACGCCAGGAAGTCCCGCACGCGCTGAACGATTGCGGACTCGTCGTCCGTCAGAAGGCCCTGAAAGGCGTAAAGATCTCCGGCAAGCATGTTCGGTTCGTACCCCCGCGACGCCGCACCTAGACTTCGGTCCCATGCTCACCATGCAGGACGCGCTGGCCCGGTTGACGGCGTATTGGACAGATCAGGGCGCGCTCGTCGTCCAGCCGATGAACACCGAGGTCGGCGCCGGCACCCTGAACCCGGCGACGTTCCTGCGCGTGCTCGGCCCGGAACCGTGGAAGGTCGTCTACGTCGAGCCGTCGGTGCGCCCCGACGACTCCCGGTACGGCGAGAACCCGAACCGCCTCCAGACGCACACCCAGCTGCAGGTCATCCTCAAGCCCGACCCCGGCAACCCGCAGGAGCTCTACCTCGGCAGCCTCCGCGCGATCGGCATCGACGTGGCCGCGCACGACGTGCGGTTCGTGGAGGACAACTGGGCCTCCCCCGCGCTCGGCGCCTGGGGCCTGGGCTGGGAGGTCTGGCTGGACGGCCTGGAGATCACCCAGTTCACCTACTTCCAGCAGGCCGGCGGGCTGAACCTCGACCCGGTCAGCGTCGAGATCACCTACGGCATCGAGCGCATCATCATGGCGCTGCAGGACAAGACCCACTTCAAGGAGATCGAGTACGCGACGGGCGTCAGCTACGGCGAGGTGTTCGGCCAGTCCGAGTACGAGATGTCGCGCTACTACCTCGACGACGCCGACATCGAGGCCAACCGGAGGCTGCTCGACCTCTACGCCGGCGAGGCGCAGCGGATGATCGACGCCGGTCTGCCCGTCCCGGCGCACACCTTCGTCCTGAAGTGCTCGCAGGCGTTCAACGTCCTCGACGCGCGCGGGGCCGTCTCCACCGCCGAGCGGGCCGCCGAGTTCGCCCGGATGCGCCGCCTCGCCGGCGACGTCGCGAAACTCTGGGTGGCCCGCCGCGCCGAACTCGGCCTTCCCCTCGGCACGACGCCGGCCCTCGACCCCGCCCGGCCGGCGGCGAGCACGCAGACCAGCGACGACGCGCGCACCCTGGTCTTCGAGATCGGCACCGAGGAGCTGCCGCCGGGCGAGCTCCGGTCCGCCCGGGCACAGCTGTTGCGGCTGGTCACCGAGGGTCTGGCCGGCACCCGGCTGGCCCACGGCGAGATCCGGGTCTACGGGACGCCACGCCGGCTCATCGCCGTCGTTCCCGGCGTCGGGGCACGCGAGGACGATCACGTGCGCCTGGTGAAAGGACCCAAGACCACCGCCGCGTACGGCGGTGACGGCGCACCGACGAAGGCACTCGAGGGCTTCGCCCGTTCTCAGGGGGTTTCCGTCGACGCGGTCACGACCGTGGAGCTCGGGGGCGTACCCCATGTGGTCGTCGAAAAGCACGAAGCCGGCGGCGCGGCGCCCGCCGTGCTCGCCACCGTGCTCGCGCAGGTGGTCACCGGGCTGCGGGCCGCCAAGAACATGCGGTGGAACGACCCGAAGCTCTCGTTCAGCCGGCCGATCCGCTGGCTGACGGCGCTCTGGGGCGACGACGTGGTGCCGGTGACCGTCTCCACGCTCGCGGCCGGGCGCACCACCCGGCTGCTGCGCACCGCCGCCGAACCGGTGATCGCCATCGAGTCGGCCGAGACGTTCCTGGAGACGCTCGGGGTGAACGGCATCGTCGCCGACCACGAGGACCGCCGGGAACTCATCGTGATCGGCGCGCAGGATCTCGTCTACCCGGACGGGAAGATCGACGTGAAGGGCGAGTCGTCGCTGATCGACCAGGTCACCGACCTGGTGGAGCAGCCGTTGCCGCTGCTCGGGACGTTCGACGAGGGATACCTGGACCTGCCGGACGCGGTGCTCACCACGGTGATGCGCAAGCACCAGCGCTACCTGCCGGTGCGGGACGCGGACGGCGCGCTGCTGCCGATGTTCGTGACCGTGGCGAACGGGCCGGTCGACGTCGAGCTGGTCCGGGCCGGCAACGAGGCGGTGCTGCGCGCACGGTACGAGGACGCGGCCTTCTTCTACCGCGCCGACCTCGCGACCTCGCCGGCGGACATGCGGGCGCGGCTGGATCGGCTGACGTTCACCGACAAGCTGGGGTCGATGGCGGATCGGGCCGCACGGATCTCCTCTCTCGCGCATGCCCTGGCTGCGGATCGCGGAATCTCGTCGGGTGTGCTGGAGCGGGCCGCGGCGCTGGTGAAGTTCGACCTCGGGTCGCAGCTGGTCACCGAGATGACCAGCCTGGCCGGGGTGATGGCGCGGGACTACGCGCTGCGCGCCGGTGAGGACCGGGCGGTCGCCCAGGCCGTGTACGAGGCGGAGCTGCCCCGCAACACCGGGGACGAGTTGCCGCGTACCGTCGCGGGCGCCCTGCTCTCGGTGGCCGACCGGCTCGACGTGATCGCCGGGCTGGCCGCCACCGTCGGGCTGCCCACCGGCAGCAGCGACCCGTTCGCGCTGCGCCGCGCGTTCCTCGGGCTGATCGCCGTGCACCGGGCGACGCCGGCGCTGGCCGGGCTGGACCTGGTGGAGGCGCTGCGGATGGCCACGGCGGCGCAGCCGGTTCCGGTGGCGGACGACGTGGTGCCGGCGTGTGCGGAGTTCCTCGCGAAGCGGCTCGAGCAGGTGCTCACCGAGGAGGGCCAGCCGGTGGACCGGGTCCGGGCGGTGCTCTCCGCGGAGAGTCGGCCGGCGCGGGTGGACCTCCTGCTGGCGCAGTTGAACACGGCGGTCGGCGACCCGGGTTTCCGGGCGGTGGCGGCGGCGATTCAGCGTGCCCGGCGGATCGTCCCGGCGGGCACCGAGGCGTCGTACCCGGCTGCGGCGTTGAAGGAGCCGGCTGAGCTGGCGTTGCACGCGGCGGTGGGTGAGGTCTCCGCTTTCACGGACATCTCCGGATTCGTCGGGGCGACGCGGGGGCTCGTCGCGCCGCTGAACACGTTCTTCGACGAGGTGTTCGTGATGGCCGACGACCCCGAGCTGCGGGCCGCCCGGCTGGGCCTGCTGGCCACCGTCCGGGATCTCGGTGACGGGCTGCTCGACTGGTCCCACCTGCGCCTTCAGTAAGTGTCGTACCCCCGCTCTAGGTTGTCGGGCATGGCTCTCACCTGGGCGGGGTTCGACAGGCTCGTGCACGAGGGGGACACGCGTGGCGTGTTCACGATGCTGCTCGAGGCGGACGAGGCGCAGCGCCGCGCGTTCGGGGCCGAGCTGGAGTCGCGGATCCGCTCGGCCGCGCCCGCCGGGCGCGGCTGGGGCCGGCAGGAACCGGGCTGGTCCCCCGCGTCCTATGCGCTCGCCGTCATCGCGTGCGCCCCCACGGCGGCCCGCGCCGCCGCGCTGCTGAGCCGGCGCGAGATGCGGCAGTGGCACACCATCCACGTCGACCGGTTCCTGGAGCTGGCCCGGGCCCGGCAGCTGCCCTGGGTCGGCGAGCTCGGCGTGCGGCTGGCCCAGCGGTCACGTCCCGGCGACATCCGGCTGGTGACCGAGTGGGAGTTCCTGGCCGCCCTGTTCGACGAGGGCAAGGCCGACCCCCCGGTGACCGAGGCCGTGGTCGCCAGCTGGCTCCGGCAGATGCACACCGGCCGGCCCGCCGCGCTGCTGAGGAACCTGCGCGCCTCCCCGTTCCTGGACCGGCTGCTCCCCGGCGTCTTCGCGATCGACGGCCTGGGCGCCCACGTGCGGCTCACCCCGTGGGACGGCGAGCCCGCATCGGTCTTCTCCGTCGCCGTGGCCCGGCTCTGCGCCGAGGGCCGCCTGGACCGCACGTCGATCCTGGCCGCCACGGTGGACCGTCTGCTGCGCGGCGACCGCCCGGCCGCCCTGCGCCCGTTCGCCCGCCTGCATGAGGAGCTGGCGCCGGCGCCGTCCGAGATGGTTCCGCTCGCGACGTCCTACCTGCGGCTGCTGGCCGCCGCGCCGTCGCCGGTCGCCGGTCTCGCGCAGCGGGCGTCGCGCAGTGCGTGGGAGTCCGGGGAGCTGGAGTGGGAGCGGGTGCTGGAGGTCAGCGGGGAGGTGCTGGCCCGCCCGGAGAAGGCGCTGGTGAAAGCGCAGCTGTCCTGGCTGGACAGGGTGGCGCGGCGCGATCCGGCAGCAGCGGGTGATGTGGTGGCGGTGGTGGAGGCGGCGTCGGAGAGTCCCGTTCTGGACATCCGGGAGCTGGCCCGCGCGGTGGCCGAGCGTCACCGTCCCGCGCCGACGGCGGCCAGTCCCGCCCTTCGCGCACCGGTCGCGGGCGAGGCGCAGCCGGCTTCGTCCGCCACGCCCCTCGTGTCCGATGTCCACCGCAGTTCGCCCGCCGCGGTGATCCCTGCGGCGATCGGGAGTGCTGCTGAGCTGGCGGAGGAGTTCGTGGCGCTGCTGCGGGAGCGGACGGCGGTGCGCTGGGAGCGGGTGATGGCGGCGCTGGTCGGCCTGCCCGCGGAGGGGCTCGGCGAGGCGCTGGAGCCGGTGCTGAACCGCAACGACCGCACCGGACGCACCCGCTTCACGGCCCTCGACGCGGCGATCCGGGCCCTCGACGCGGCGATCCGGGCCCTCGACGCGGCGATCCGGGCGCGCGCCGGGCTGCCGTTCGACCCGCACGAGCAGCAACGCCTGCACGACGTGGTCCAGCATCCGAGGTCCCTCGTCCACACCCCGGCCGACCTCCTCGATCTCCGGCTCGCCGAGATCGCCGTCCGGGTGACCCGGTCACCGATTCCCGAGCTGCTGGCGACGCCCACCCACCTGACCGGCAGCCTCGACGCCGGCGTGCTGATCGACAGGCTGACCCGGCTGGAGGCGGCCGGGGCCGAGCCGTGGCCGCTGGACTTCCAGCAGGCGCTGCTCCGGGTGGCCGTTCCGCAGCCGGAGCGGCCGGCGGAGGATGCCGGGATCCTCGCCCGCGCCGACGCGCTGACCGGCCCGCACGGCCGCCGGCTCGCCGCCTGGCTACGTGCCGGCGGCCTCCCCCAGCCGATCAGCATCCGCTTCGAGCAGCGCCATCCGCTCAGCCCCGACCGTCGCGTGGTGGTGAACCTGCAGCCCGGCCCGGGCGATCTGAGCGGCCTGGGCGACCTCACCGGGCTCAGCGGTCTCAGCGGTCGCCCGACTTTCGGCGGCCTCGGCGGCCTCGGGCGAGCCGGTGACTTCCCGGAGGACGGCGATCGCGGAGACCCAGAGGTTCCCGGCGGGCTCGAGGATCTCGATCTGGAGGACGCCGTGGTGAGCCTGTCCAGGGCGGCCGAGCCGGATTACCAGGGATGGCTCACCTACCGGCCGGACGTCCTCGCGATGGTGCTCCCCCACCATCGGGAGGCCGCCGCGGCCTGGGCACTGCCGGACCTGGCCGCCCTGGCCGACCAGGACGACCGCGACGCCAGCCTGCTTCCGCTGCTGGCCGACGCGGGAGGTCCGCCCGGCCCGGCCGTGGCGCTGGCCGTCGCGTACGGACTGGGCGCCCGCCACGCGGCGGACCGCGTCGCGGCGATCGACGCCTTCCTGGCGCTGACCGAACGGCCCGGCGCCGTCACGGTGGCAGCCGGCGACGTTCTGCCGTCCACCGGCCCATCCGCTGCGGGATTCGCGGCGGCTGTCGGCGCGGAGCTGGGTGATCTGTGCTCGGACGGGACGGTCAAGCTCGCCCGCGTGGTCGAGGCCCTGACCGACGCCCAGGTCGCGGGTGCCACCGGAGCGGTCTGGCAGCTCTTGACGGCGGCCCTGCCCCGGTTGCTGCCCGCCGGCCCGCGCGGGCTGCCTGACATGCTGCAACTGGCCACCCTCACCGTTACCGCCGGGGCCGCGGAGACCGGCGGTGGCGCCACTGCTGCGGACATTCCGGGGCTGGAAGAACTCGCCCGGCGTTCAGGAGGCTCTCGCTTGCTTCGCGAAGCAAGACGTCTGGTCGCAGCGCTCGGCAAGACCTGACAACCGTCGCGCGGCCGCCGGGGGGCGACTGACCGCCGCAGAGCGGGACGCGCCAGGCCGCGACGCCGCAGAGCGGGACGCGCCAGGCCGCGACGCCGCAGAGCGGGACGCGCCAGGCCGCGACGCCGCGGAGCGGGAGCGGGGCGCCCCAGGCCGCGACGCCGCGGAGCGGGAGCGGGACGCCGCAGGCCGCGACGCCGCGGAGCGGGACGCCGGACCACGCTGACGGGCGCGACGCCCATGCGGATCGCCGCAGCTGATCGCCTGATTCATCCCGGTTTGCATCCCCACGTGGGGACGGGCGTCTGCGTAGGCTCCGCGGGACGAGTTCAGGAGGGCGAGAGGGGCGGTTACCCGTACCGCAAATGATTCTCCTCGTTCATGAGGGCTTCTCTCTCCCGACGAATCGGTCACCTGGACTTTCGGCGGACAGTTCGGCGGCACGCGCCGGACCGGAGAACTTCGTGGAGGAGAACGTGGCAGATCGCCGTCAGGTGCTGCGCATCGGAGTCGCGGCCGCCGCCGCTCCCGCGCTCGCCGGCACCGTGGCCGCACCCGCGCTGGCCGGACCCGGTGAGAAGGCCGCGCAGACCGGGGCCGCGCAGACCGCGACCACGCCGGCCGGCAACGGCCGGAAGGCCGCGCTGCTGATCGTCGGGCACCGGGGCGCCTCCGGCTACCGGCCGGAGCACACGCTCGCGTCCTACGAGCTGGCCGCCCGGATGGGCGCCGACTACATGGAACCCGACCTGGTCATCACGAAGGACGGCGTGCTGGTCTGCCGGCACGAGCCGGAGATCGGCGGGACCACCGACGTGGCGTCGCGGCCGGAGTTCGCCGACCGCAAGCGGACTGTGGTGCTCGACGGGGTCAGCGTCACCGGCTGGTGGACGCACGACTTCACCCTGCCCGAGCTGAAGACGCTGCGGGCGACCGAGCGGATCCCGGCGATCCGGCAGCAGAACACGCTGTACGACGGCCGGTTCGAGGTGCCGACGTTCCAGGAGGTCCTGGACCTGCGCAAGCGGCTGTCGAAGGAGCTCGACCGGGAGCTGGGCGTGTTCCCGGAGACGAAGCACCCGACGTACTTCAAGAATCTGGGTCTTGCTCTGGAGGGGCCGCTGGTGCGCACGCTGCGCCGCAACGGCCTGGACCGGCGGGGCGCGAAGGTGTTCGTGCAGTCGTTCGAGGCGACGAACCTGCGGGAGCTGGCCGACCGGTACCGCATCCAGGTTCCGCTGGTGTTCCTGACCGGCGCGTCCGGCGGGCCGTTCAACGACCCGCGCAGCTACGCGGACTACCTGACCCCGGCCGGGCTGCGGGAGCTCAACGACTACGTGAGCGGCCTCGGCCCGGAGAAGGGTCAGATCATCCCGCGGAAGGCGGACGGCACGCTCGGCACGCCGACCAGCCTGGTCCGGGACGCGCACAGGGCGGGGCTGAAGGTCATCCCCTACACGTTCCGGGCGGAGAACTCGTTCCTGCCGGCGGAGCTGCGGGTGGGTGCCGACCCGAGCGCCTACGGCAAGGCGATCGACGAGCAGGTGACGTTCCTGCGTACCGGAATCGACGGCCTTTTCACCGACAACCCGGACGTGGGCGTCCTGGCTCGCACCCTGGTGTAAGAGAAAGGGCCCGGCAATGCCGGGCCCTTTCCGAGTTATTTAGCCACTAATGTCGGGAAGAATCCCGAGAAGTCGAGCTTGTAGCCGAAACCGCTCGACACGATGAAGAGCAGGCCGAGCAGCACGCCCAGCACCACGACGGCGAAGAGCAGGTACCCGATCACGGTGCCGAGCGGGCGGCGGCTACCCGCCACGGTGACGCCGCTCTCGCTGACCCTGGCCTCGCCGGCGCCCCAGGCGAGCGAGCGGATGCCGAGGGCGAAGAGCACCGGCAGGCCGGCGCCGAGGACCAGACCGGCGAGGAGTACCCGCCAGGCGCCGTCGAGGGCGAATCCGAGGTTGTGCATGGTCGCCTCTCTCAGCTGGCCGGAGCCGGGACGGGCTTCTCGGAGATCGCGGGGATCTCGCTGCTGTCCCACTCGTCGTTGACGTTGTCGGCGTCGACCCGGCCGGACCGCGAGCGCATCCACATCGCGACGGAGACCAGGACGAGCAGGGTGAACACCACGAGCGCGCCGGCCATCCCGCCGACCGCGTCACCGATCCACCACATCAGCGCGCCGACCAGGCCGGCCGCGGGCAGCGTGATCATCCAGGCGGCGACCATGCGTCCGGCGACCGCCCAGCGGACCGTGGCGCCGGGGCGGCCGAGGCCGGAGCCGAGCACCGAGCCGGTGGCGACGTGCGTGGTGGAGAGCGCGAACCCGAGGTGGCTGGACGCCAGGATGACGGCGGCGGCGCCGGACTGCGCGGCGGTGCCCTGCGGCGGGCTGATGTCGGTCAGACCCTTGCCGAGGGTACGGATGATCCGCCACCCGCCGAGGTAGGTGCCGAGCGCGATGGCGAGGGCGGCGGACACCTTGACCCAGAGCGGGATGTTGTCGGTGTCGCTCCAGTGGCCGCTGGCGATCAGGGCGAGGGTGATCACGCCCATCGTCTTCTGCGCGTCGTTGGTGCCGTGCGCCAGCGAGACGAGCGAGGCGCTGCCGATCTGGCCCCACTTGAAGCCCTTGTCGGTGAAACGCGCCGCCACACCCGCCGTGATCTTGAAGATGATCCAGGTGCCGACGGCGGCGACGAGGGCCGCGATGACCGGGGACAGCACCGCCGGCAGGAGCACCTTGCCGACCACGCCGTCCAGCTTCGAGCCGTCGCCGTTCCAGTTCACGCCGCCCCAGCCGAGGCCGGCGATGGTCGCGCCGACCAGGCCGCCGAAGAGCGCGTGCGAGGAGCTGGAGGGGAGGCCGACCAGCCAGGTCAGCAGGTTCCAGACGATGCCACCGACCAGACCGGCCAGGATGATCAGCAGGAGGCCGCTGCCGCCGTCGGCGAGGAGCTCGGTCTTCGGCGCGCCGGTCTTGTCCTGGATCTTCACTACGGCGTTGGTGACGGTGAGCGCGACCTCGACGGAGAGGAAGGCGCCGACCAGGTTCAGGATGCCGGAGAGCGCGACGGCGGTTTTGGGCCGTAGCGCCTTCGTCGCGATGGAGGTGGCCATCGCGTTCGCGGTGTCATGGAACCCGTTGGTGAAATCAAAGGCCAGTGCCGTGAGGACCACCAGCGCCAAGATCACGGATGTTTCTGTCACGCCGTGATCGTGACCGACGCACCTGGGCGGCGGCCAGAGGGTGAGCGTCACATGTACAAGGTTCCGCTCGCGTTTACCTCTCGTTTTCCAAACATGGACACAGAGTGAGCGAATGGGCAGCGCTCTGTGATGTCAACGCACGACGCATGAACATTTCTTTATGTACGTTCGGACAGCAACGCAACACCGGCCGGACCTCACGGTCCGGCCGGCATCGACGAGCAGCGATCACTCAGTGGGTTCCAGGACCACCTCCGCGGTGCCGGTCTGCGGCGGGGTGCCGGTGTCCGTGTACGAGGCCACGAAGACCGCCGTCAGTCCCTCCGCCCCGGCGTGACCCGGGTCCACGAACGTGGTGATCGATCCGGTGCAGCCGGCCGACGTGGAGAGCGGGTGCCCGTGCTCGGCATGGCCCAGGATGTACGTCACGGTCACCCGCGCGCAGTCCACCGGCTGGTCGTCGGTGACCTGGACCTCGTAGTTCACCGTGTCACCGAACTGGAACGGCTGCCCCTCGACCGGCGTCACGAACTCGACGGCCGGGGCGAGCGTGCCGACCGGCAGGATCACCTCGGCGGACGCGGACCGCCCGGTGCTGTCGGTGACCTTGAGAACCGGCCGGTAGTTGCCGTTCTCGGTGAAAGTGTACGTGCCGTTCGGCTGCCGCGAGTCGACCCGGCCGTCGGCGTCGAAGTCCCACGCGTACCGCAGGGCGTCGCCGTCCGGGTCGACGGTGCCGGCGCTGGAGAAGGAGACGGTCAGCGGCGCCTCCCCCGAGGCGGGCGTGGCGGTGATCCGCGGGATCGGCGTCCGGTTGCCGCGCACGAAGTCGAACCGGGAGAGCTGGGCGTCCGGGTTCTCGGCGAAGTACCCGTCGCCGTACTCCAGGACGTAGAGCGCGCCGTCCGGGCCGAACTCCAGGTCCATCGGGTTGTCGAAGACCAGCTCCGGCAGGACCGGGTCGATCTGGGTGACCTGGTTCCGGCGGTCCAGGTGGAACGCCTTCACGTAGTCACGGGTCCACTCGGCGAACAGCGGCAGCCCGTCATATTCGGCAGGCCACTTGATCGGCGACCGCGACCACCTGTTGTAGTCGTAGGCCGGCCCGCCCATCGGGCCGATGCCACCGGTGCCGAGCTCCGGCCACTGCGCGCTGGCCCCGTACGAGTAGATGACCTCGGCCCGCTCCACCGGAGGCAGGTTGCGCAGCCCGGTGTTGTTCGGCGACTCGTTGACCGGCGCCGCGCAGTTGAACGGCGCGCCGGAGACCTCGGTGGCGAAGTCGAAGTCGACGTAGGGCATGTCCGGCGCCACGCAGTACGGCCAGCCGTAGTTCGCCGGCTTGTCGATCGCCATCCACCGCCCGTGGCCGGCCGGTCCGCGCGCCGGGTTGGGGTTCTGCGCGTCCGGCGAGTAGTCGGCCATGTAGATCACGTTCGTGTCCGGGTCGACGGTGAACCGGAACGGGTTGCGCAGGCCCATCGCGTAGATCTCGGGCTTGGTCTTCGGCGTGCCCGGCCTGAACAGGTTGCCCTTCGGCACGGTGTAGCGACCGTTGTGACCGACCTTGATCCGCAGCAGCTTGCCGCGCAGGTCGTTGGTGTTGCCGGAGCTGCGCTGGGCGTCGAAGACCGGGTTGCGGTTCGCCCGCTCGTCGATCGGCGTGTATCCGCTGGAGAAGAACGGGTTGCTGTCGTCACCGGTGGAGAGCAGCAGGTTGCCCGCCCGGTCGAAATCGATCTTGCCACCGACGTGACAGCACTGGCCGCGGTCGGTCGGCACCTGGAGGATCTTCTGCTCGGTGTTCAGCTTCAGCGTGTTGCCGTACAGCTTGAACCGGGACAGCTGGAGGTGACCCTTGAACGGCGCGAAGTCGGCGGCGGTGCCCTCCGACGGCGCGTCGCCCTCGTTGACGCCGGGGGTGGCCGGGTCGTCGGTCGGCGTGTTCAGCACCGGCGAGTAGTAGACGTAGACCCACCTGTTGTGCTGGAAGTCCGGGTCGATCGCGATGCCCTGCACGCCCTCCTCGTCGTGCAGGTAGACCGGGATCTTCGCGGCGAGGACGTTGCGGCCGGTGGAGGGCTCGTGGATGCGCACCTCGCCGGTGCGGGCGGTGTGCAGCACCCGCCGGTCCGGCAGCACGGCGAGCGCGATCGGCTCGCCCGGGAAGTCGTCGAGGGTGACCTTCTGGAAGTCGGAGGACGGCGGGAGGTCGTGCCCGGGATGGGCGGCGGCCACGGACGGGGCGACCAGGGCGGCCGCTCCGGCGATGGTGAGAACTGCGAGTCGGCGCAACATCAGAAACGAAGCCCCTTCAGGTACGCGTATCCGCGCTCAGCGGTGACCAGGGCGTCGGCCGGGGTCCGGGGCGGCGAGCCGGCGTCGTCGCGCTCCACGATGTACTCGACCAGCCCCGCCTCACGGGAATGCTCGAAGATCCGGCCGAAGTCGATCAGGCCGTCACCGGGGTCGGCGAAGCTGGCGTTGGCGTCCAGGTCCTTGACGTGGACCTGGCGGATCCGGCCGCGATGCTCCCTGATCAGGTCGACCGGGTCGCTGGCGCCCCGGTACGCCCAGAACAGGTCGACCTCCAGGTGCACGAGACGCGGGTCGGTCTCGCCGGTGAGGATGTCGAAACCGGTCACCCGGGTGCCCGGCCTGACGTTCTGGGTCTGCGGGAAGAACTCCGCGTGGTGGTTGTGGTAGCCGAAGCTCAGCCCGGCCCGGCGGGCCAGCGCGCCGGCCTTGTTGAGGTCGGCGGCGAACGCCCGGTAGACCGCGGCGTCCCGGATCGGGCCGTTCGGGCCCTGGCCGAAGAACGGGTGGACGATGAACTTGTTGCCGACGATCGCGGCGTCCTCGAGGGCACGCTTCCAGGTGTCGGCGTCGAACGGCTGCGGGATGCCGACGTGCCCGGAGGTGGCCCGGATGCCGGCGTTGTCGAGGGCGGCGCGGAACTGCGCGGCGGTGCGGCCGACGAAGCCGGCGTGCTCGATGCGGGTGTACCCGATCTCGGCGAGCTCGGCGAGGCTCCCCTCCAGGTCGATGGCGAGCTGGTTGCGCAGCGTGTAGAGCTGCACGCTGATCTGGTCACGTGGTACGCGGCTGAGCCGTCCGTGTCCCCCGGAACCGGCCGTGGCAGCGGCCGCGGGTGCGGCGAGCGCACCGGCGGCGCCGGCCGCCGCGGCGGCGCCGAGCAGCCCGCGACGACTGAGTGACTGCGGCATTGCGGTCCCCCTCTAATCGATCCATCTACATGAATCGAGAGGTTACCGAGGTGTTTCGTCCACAGTGAAGCTAAGTTTCTTCAGATCAAGCAAAAGTTCCCGCACACACAGCAAAACCCCGCAGCGCCGCTGCGGGGTTCACCGTCTCTGATCAGGAGATATGCGCTTCCGCGTCGGTCGCGGTGATCGCGTCGGTCAGCACGGAAAGGCCCGTGCGGGCCTCCTCCTCGGTCAGAGTGAGTGGCGGGCCGATCCGGATCACGTTGCCGTGGAGGCCGCCCTTGCCGACCAGCAGACCGCCCTCCCGGCACCGATCGAAGACCCGCAACGTGGCGGCCGGGTCCGGCTCGGTGGTGCCGGGACGGACGAACTCGATGCCGATCATCAGCCCGCGCCCGCGCACCTCGCCCACGATCGCCGCGTCCAGCGAGCGCAGCCCGCCGAGCAGGATCGATCCGACCCGCTGCGCGTTGCCCTGCAGGTCGTGGTCGAGGACGTAGTCGAGCACCGCGTTGCCGGCCGCCGCGCTGACCGGGTTGCCGCCGAACGTGGAGAAGCTGATCGCCGGCACCGCGTTCATCACCTCGGCCCGGCCGACCACGCCGCCGAGCGCGAACCCGTTGCCGATCCCCTTGGCGAACGTGATCAGATCCGGGGTGACGCCGTGCGCCTGGTACCCCCAGAAGTGCTCGCCGGTGCGGCCCCAGCCGGTCTGCACCTCATCGGCGATCAGCAGGATGCCGGATTCGGCGAGGACCTTCTGGTACGCGCCGAGCAGCCCGTCCGGCCCGTGGACGAACCCGCCGACACCCTGGATCGGCTCGGCGATCAGCGCCGCCACGTCCCCGGCGGTGACCGTGGCGAGCACCTCGCGCAGGTCGTCGACGGCCGCGTCGAGCAGGTCCTCGGCGCCGAGCCCGGCCATCCGACCGCGCAGCCGGTCGGCGGACGACAGCCAGTTCACCGTGAGCGGGCTGAGCGAGCTCGACGACCAGCTCCGGTGGCCGGTCACCGCCATCGTGGCGAACGTCCGGCCGTGATAGCTGTTCTTGATCGCCAGGATCTGGTTGGAGCGGCGCACGTTCGCGGCGAAGAGCAGCGCCGACTCGTTCGCCTCGGACCCGGAGTTGGTGAAGAAGACCCGCGCGTCCGGGATGCCGGAGACCCGGGCGATCTTCTCGGCGAGCTCGACCTGCTGGCGGATCAGGTAGAGCGTGGAGGTGTGCGCGACGCCGGTGCCGATCTGGCGGCGGACCGCGTCGCTGATCTCGGCGATGTCGTAACCGATCATCGTGGTCAGGACCCCGCCGAAGAAGTCCAGGTACGTGCGCCCGTCAGCTCCCGTGACGTGACGACCACTTCCGGACACGATCTCGATCGCGTCGTCGCCGTAGTACACCGGCATCCAGCCGGGCATGACCGCTCGGTGCCGATCCAGCAGACTCATCGAGGGCTCCTTTTCACGAGTTCTCAGCGCCAGCCGCGGGGGTGCCCCTGGCCGCGCCGGCCGCTGCCGCGGCTGGCCTGGTAGGCGGCCGAGGCGAGCACCCCGGCCAGGTCGTCGTAGCCGCCGGCGACCAGGCCGGCGGTGATCCGCAGGTGGTCGTCGGGAAGCGGGCCGACACAGAACGGCGCGCCGGGCGCCGCCGCGACCCCGTGCGCGGCCAGCGCCACCATCGCGTTCTGCTGATCAGGAACGGTCATCCACATGTTGATTCCGTCGGCCGCGGTGGCCTGGACGCCGCGGGCGTGCAGCACCGCGAGCAGCGCGGCGCGCCGCGCCGCGTAGGTCTCCCGGGCGGCGGCGACCTGGGCGATCACCCGCCGGTCGGTGAGCAGATCCAGCAGTACGCCCTGGAGCAGCCGGCTGGACCACCCGGGACCGAGCAGCCGCCGGTCGCAGACCGCGTCGATCACGTGCGCCGGCCCGCCGACCGCCGCGAGCCGCAGGTCGGGGCCGTGACTCTTGGAGAAGCTGGCGACGTGCACGGTCCGGCCGGGCAGGTGTGTGCCGATGCTGACCGGCGGCGCGGTGGCGATGTCGCCGGCATGGTCGTCCTCGACGACCAGGAGACTCGGCGCGTGCAGCAGGATCTCGGCGAGCGCCCGCGCCCGGTCCGGATCCATGCTCGTGCCGGTCGGGTTCTGGGCGCGGGGCTGGAGGAAGAGCGCGACCGGCCGGTACTCGCGCAGCATCTGCCGCAGCGCTCCCGGGTCAAGTCCGGCGGCGTCCAGCGGCACACCGATCACGGTGGCGCCGACCGCCTGGAGCAGGTCGAGCAGCGGCGCGAACGCGGGGTTCTCGACGAGCACGTGGTCGCCGAACCGCAGCGTCGCGCCGGCGATCCGGTCCAGGGCGTCCATCGCCCCGTCCACCACGGTGAGGCGCTCCGGAGGGTACGGCCAGCGCTCCCGCAGCACCGATTCCAGCTCCGGCAGGACCGGGTCGTCGAGATAGCTGCCGGCCCACCGCCCGTCGCCGATCCGGCGCAGCGCGCCGCTCAGGTCGGGCAGCAGCGCCGGGTCCGGCACGCCGGTGGAGAGATCCTTCGGCAGGGTCACGTTCACCCCGCTGAGCTGGGTGTACCGCAGGCGCTCCCGCGGCGGGAGCGGACCCGAGACGAACGTGCCCGACCGCCCGCGGGTCTGTATCGCCCCGGCCAGGATCAGGTTGCGCCACGCCTCGCTCACGGTGGTGGGGCTGACCCCGAGCTCGGTGGCGACCGAGCGCACGGTGGGCAACCGGATCCCGGCCGGCAGCCGGCCGGCGGTGATCAGCCGGCTCACGGCCGCCGCGATGCCGCGCGCGCTGCGGTCCTGAACCGCCCCGCTGATCAGAGTCAGCAAATTATCCTCTCCGAAACATTCCGTAACGTTCGGGCAATTGTTCGCCTCAATGTGTGTCGTTAGTGTCCTACGGCATCCGGCACTGAAGAGCAACCCCTGGCGCCGGACACCAAACGAGGAGTAAACACACGATCACAGGCGCTTTTCCTGGCGCACTGCGCGTGCCAAAGATCAATATGAGAGGGGCCGCCATGACGACCGGATTCGTCCGCGCCGCCCTCGTCCAGACCACCTGGACGGGCGACAAGGAATCCATGATCAAGGCGCACGAGGATTACGCTCGTGAAGCCGCCGCCCAGGGCGCGAAAGTGATCTGCTTCCAGGAGCTCTTCTACGGCCCGTACTTCTGCCAGGTGCAGGACGCGGCGTACTACGAGTACGCGGAGTCCATCCCCGGTCCCACCACCGAGCGGTTCCAGGCCCTCGCCGCCGAACTCGGCATGGTGATGGTCCTGCCGATGTACGAGCAGGAGCAGCCCGGCGTCCTCTACAACACCGCGGCGGTTGTCGACGCCGATGGAAAGTATCTTGGCAAATACCGCAAGAACCACATTCCCCAGGTCAAGGGATTCTGGGAGAAGTTCTACTTCCGGCCCGGCAACCTCGGTTATCCGGTATTCGACACCGCGGTCGGCAAGGTCGGCGTCTACATCTGTTACGACAGGCATTTCCCGGAGGGATGGCGGGCGCTGGGCCTGAACGGCGCACAGATCGTCTTCAATCCGTCGGCCACGAGCCGGGGCCTTTCCTCGTACCTCTGGCAGTTGGAACAACCGGCGAGCGCGGTGGCGAACGAGTACTTCGTCGGCGCGATCAACCGGGTCGGCGTCGAGGACCTCGGTGACAACGACTTCTACGGCCAGACCTACTTCGTGGACCCGGAGGGCAAGTTCGTCGGCGACGTCGGCGACACCCACAACCCGGAGCTGATCGTCCGTGACCTGGACCTGAGCCTCCTCGAAACGGTCCGCGACCGCTGGCAGTTCTACCGGGACCGCCGGCCGGACGCCTACGGGGACCTGGTGCGGCCATGAGCAAGCTGATCAAGGGCGGGACGGTCGTCGGGCCGACCGGCGCGATCCTGGCCGACGTGCTGATCGACGGCGAGACGATCGCGGCGATCTACGCGCCGGGCCGCGGCCCCGAGGGGGTGGAGACGATCGACGCGACCGGGAAGTACGTGATCCCCGGAGCGGTCGACGCGCACACCCACATGCAGCTGCCGTTCGGCGGCACCGCGGCGAGCGACACCTTCGACACCGGCACCCGGGCGGCTGCCATCGGCGGGACCACGACGATCGTGGACTTCGCGGTGCAGCGCTACGGCGAGGTGGTGCAGGACGGGCTCGCCGCCTGGCACGGCAAGGCGGACGGCAACTGCCACATCGACTACGCGTTCCACATGATCCTCGGCGGGGTGGACGACGAGTCGCTCAAGGCGATGGACCACCTGGTCACCAACGAGGGCATCAGCAGCTTCAAGCTGTTCATGGCGTACCCCGGCGTGTTTTATTCGGACGACGGCCAGATCCTGCGCGCCATGCAGAAGGCCCGCGACAACGGCGCCATGATCATGATGCACGCGGAGAACGGGCCGGCCATCGACGTGCTGGTCAAGCAGGCCCTGGAACGCGGCGAGACCGACCCGGTCCACCACGGCCTGACCCGGCCGCAGGAGCTCGAGGCGGAGGCGACCAGCCGGGCGATCTGGCTGGCCAGCGTCGCGGCGGACTGCCCGCTCTACATCGTGCACCTCTCCGCGTCGAAGGCCCTGGAGCAGGTGGCCGAGGCCCGCGACCGCGGACGCAACGTGTTCGCCGAGACCTGCCCGCAGTACCTCTACCTGACCCTGGAGGACCAGCTCGGCGCGCCCGGATTCGAGGGCGCCAAGTGGGTCTGCTCGACGCCGCTGCGCAGCAAGCACGAGAGCCACCGGGCCGACCTCTGGCAGGGCCTGCGCACCAACGACCTGTCGGTGGTCTCGACCGACCACTGCCCGTTCTGCTTCAAGGATCAGAAGGAGCTCGGCCTCGGCGACTTCTCCAAGATCCCGAACGGGATCGGCACCGTCGAGCACCGGGTCGACCTGATCTACCAGGGCGTGGTCGACGGCAAGCTGTCGCTGGCCCGCTGGGTGGAGACGATCGCGACCACCCCGGCCCGGATGTTCGGCCTCTACCCGAGGAAGGGCGTGATCGCGCCCGGCTCGGACGCCGACATCGTGCTCTACGACCCGAACGGGCGGACCCGGATCAGCGTCGAGACGCACCACATGAACATGGACCACTCCGCCTGGGAGGGCTGGGAGATCGACGGCAAGGTCGACACGGTCATCTCCCGCGGCGCGGTGATCTCCGCCGGCGGCGAGTACACCGGCCGGGCCGGCCGCGGCCGGTACGTCAAGCGCGGCCTCAGCGACTACCTGGTCTGAAGGAGGCTCTGCTTGCCCCGCGGCGGAAAACCCATGGAAAACCGGAGTTGAACGTGGACATCGGAGTGGTATTACAGAACGATCCACCGGCCCTCGCGCTGGTGGACTGGGCGAAGAAGGCCGAGGCGGCCGGGTTCAGCCACTTCTGGACCTTCGACTCGCACGTGCTCTGGCAGGAGCCGTACGTGGTCTACTCGGCCATCCTCGGCGCCACCGAGCGGATCGTGGTCGGCCCGATGGTGACCAACCCCGGCACCCGGGACTGGACGGTCACCGCCTCGCTCTTCGCCACGCTCAACGAGATGTACGGCAACCGGACGGTCTGCGGCATCGGCCGCGGCGACTCCGCGCTGCGGGTGCTCGGGCTGACCCCGCAGACCCTCGGCCAGCTGCGCGAGAGCGTGCAGGTGATCAAGGGTCTCGGCAACGGCGCGAAGGTGACCGTCCGGGGCAACGAGATCCAGTTCGCGTGGGCGGCGGACAGCCGCCTGGAGGTCTGGGTCGCCGCGTACGGCCCCAAGGCCCTGGCGATCACCGGTGAGGTGGGCGACGGGTACATCCTGCAGCTCGCCGACCCGGACATCGCCGAGTGGATGATCGGCACGGTCCGCAAGGCCGCGAAGCGCGCGGGACGGGACCCCGACGCGATCAAGTTCTGCGTCGCGGCGCCGGCCTACGTCGGCGACGACCTGGACCACCAGCGGGAACAGACGCGCTGGTTCGGCGGCATGGTCGGCAACCACGTCGCGGACATCGTGG